>NZ_LT707060.1:433694-548124 GCF_900155735.1 Intestinibacillus massiliensis | reverse complement strand
TTCCAAGCCTTTTTAATCATGGTGGTTGTCGGGATTTATGCGGTGCTGATCCAGCAGATCGGAACCGCCGACGACATATCCGGCGCAATCTGGGGCTGTATGGGCTATACCGTTTTGCTTTGCTTCTGTCTGTTCAAGACCGGCAGCATATCGAAAGCCGTTTTTACCGCACATTGACAGACAGGAGGAATACCAACCATCAAAGAAACACAAAAGAAAACCTACAACATCCTTTACGCCGACCCGCCGTGGCGATATGAACAGAAAGCAGTACAGGGTGCAGCAGAAAAGCACTATCCCACCATGAGCATTGACGAGCTGTGCGCCCTGCCGGTGGAAACGCTGGCGGAAAAAGACTGCCTCTTGTTTTTGTGGGCAACTTTCCCCCAGCTCCCGGAGGCGCTGCGTCTGATTAAGGCGTGGGGCTTCACCTTTAAGACCGTGGCCTTTGTCTGGCTGAAATTGAACCGCAAAAGCCCCACATGGTTTTACGGGCTGGGCTATTGGACGAGAGGAAACGCGGAAATCTGTCTGCTTGCCAAGCGGGGCCATCCCAAGCGTTACTCCAAAAGCGTCCATCAGTTTATCATTTCCCCGGTGGAGGAACACAGCAAGAAACCAGACATTACCCGCGAGAAAATCATAGAGCTTGCGGGCGACCTGCCCCGCGCAGAACTGTTTGCCAGACAGAAAATCCCCGGCTGGGATGCGTGGGGCAACGAAGTGGACAGCGATTTTTCCCTGTCCGTACCAGAAACGAGGTGACTTTTTATGGCTTATGTAACTGTCCCCAAAGATTTAACCAAGGTCAAATCCAAGGTAGTATTCGGGCTGACGAAACGCCAGCTCATTTGTTTTGGCGGTGCGCTGCTTGTAGGCGTCCCGCTTTTCTTTTTGATCCGGGGCCGCGTCCCGACCAGCGCGGCGGCGCTCATTATGGTGTTCGCCATGCTGCCGGGCTTTCTGCTGGCGCTTTACGAAAAACACGGCCAGCCCCTTGAAGTGGTGGTGCGCCAGATCGTCGAGTGCTGCTTCATCCAGCCCAAGGAACGGCCCTACCAGACCAACAACGCTTATACCGCCCTTGTGCGGCAATCCCAAATGGAAAAGGAGGTCAACGCCATTGTCCAAAAAGCAAAAGAACGAAACGAGCGCAAAAGCGCCGGTCAAGCTCACCCGCGCCGAAAAGAAAGAGATTCAGGCCGTCATCCGAAAGTATAAGGGCGACGGCAAGCCCCATTCGGCGCAGGCCAGTATTCCCTATGAGGCCATGTATCAGGACGGCGTGTGCCGGGTAACGCCCCGCACCTTTTCCAAGTGCATTGAGTTTACGGACATCAGCTACCAACTGGCGCAGGCGGACACCAAGACCGCCATCTTTGAAAACCTGTGCGACCTCTACAACTATCTGGACGCCTCCATTCATGTGCAGTTTTCCTTTATCAACCGCAAGATCGACCCCAAGCAGTACGCCAAGAGCTTTGAAATCCGGGCGCAGGGGGACGACTTTGACGACATCCGCAGCGAGTATTCCGGCGTTTTGCAAGACCAGCTTGTGAACGGGAACAACGGCCTGATGAAGCGGAAATTTATGACCTATACCATCGAGGCAGACAGCCTGAAAATGGCCCGCGCCAGACTGCGCCGGATCGAAACCGACCTTTTGGGCTATTTCAAGAGCATGGGGGCCTCCGCGTGGGGACTGGACGCCAAGGAACGGCTGGAAGTCATGCACAGCATTTTCCACCCGGACGGGGAACCGTTCTCCTTTGACTGGAAGTGGCTTGCCCCGTCGGGGCTTTCCACCAAGGACTTTATCGCCCCGTCCTCGTTCCGCTTCGGCAATGCCCGGATGTTCGGGCTGGGCGGCAAATACGGGGCGGTGAGCTTTCTGCAAATCCTCTCCCCGGAGCTGTCGGATGAAATGCTGGCCGACTTCCTCAACACGGAAAACGGCATTGTGGTGAACCTCCATGTGCAGGCCATCGACCAGAGCGATGCCATTAAGACGGTCAAGCGCAAGATCACCGACCTTGACGCTATGAAGATTCAGGAACAGAAACGGGCGGTAAGAAGTGGCTACGATATGGACATTCTTCCCAGCGACCTTGCCACCTACGGGCAGGACGCCAAGGAGCTGCTAAAGACCTTGCAGAGCCGGAATGAACGGATGTTCCAGCTTACCTTTTTGGTGCTGAATACCGCAGACACCCGGCAAAAGCTGGAAAACGATGTGTTCTGGGCTGCCGGGATTGCCCAGAAGTACAACTGCTCCCTTGTGCGGCTGGACTACCAGCAGGAACAGGGGCTTATGAGCAGCCTGCCGCTGGGGGCCAGCCACATCCAGATTGAACGCTCCCTGACGACTTCCAGCGTGGCCGTGTTCGTCCCCTTTGTGACGCAGGAGCTTTTTCAGGGCGGCGACGCCATGTATTACGGGATCAACGCCAAGACCGGCAACATGATTATGCTCGACCGCAAACGGGCGAGGTGTCCCAACGGGCTAAAGCTGGGGACACCGGGAAGCGGCAAAAGTATGAGCTGTAAATCCGAGATTGTGAGCGTATTCCTCTGCACCCCGGACGATGTGTATATCTGTGATCCAGAGGCCGAGTATTACCCCCTTGTGAATCGGCTGCATGGGCAGGTGGTGAAACTGTCGCCTACCAGCAAAAACTATGTAAACCCGCTGGACATCAACCTGAACTACTCCGAGGATGAAAACCCGCTGGCCTTGAAATCCGACTTTGTTCTGTCGTTCTGTGAGCTTGTCATGGGCGGCAAGAACGGGCTGGAAGCCATTGAAAAGACGGTGATCGACCGGGCGGTACAGGTGATCTACCGGCCTTATCTGGCAGACCCCAAGCCGGGAAATATGCCCATCCTTGCAGACCTGCACAAAGCCCTGTTAGACCAGCATATCCCGGAGGCCGACCGGGTGGCGCAGGCCCTTGACCTGTATGTGTCCGGCAGCTTAAATGTGTTCAACCACAGAACCAACATCGACATTCAAAACCGCATTGTGGCCTTTGACACCAAGGAGCTGGGCAAGCAGCTAAAGAAAATCGGTATGCTCATTGTCCAAGACCAGATTTGGGGTCGCGTCACCCAAAACCGCAGCAAGGGCAAGGCGACATGGTATTTCTGTGATGAGTTCCACCTGCTTTTGCGTGAGGAACAGACGGCGGCCTTTTCCTGTGAGATTTGGAAGCGATTTCGTAAGTGGGGCGGGATTCCCACAGGTGCGACGCAGAATGTGAAAGACCTGCTTTCCTCCCCGGAAATTGAGAACATTTTGGAAAACAGCGACTTTATCTGCCTGCTCAATCAGGCCAGCGGCGACCGCAAAATCCTTGCGGAACGGCTGAACATTTCGCCCCAGCAATTACGGTATGTGGACAATTCCGAACCCGGCGAGGGACTTCTCATTTACGAAAATGTGATCCTGCCCTTTAAGAACCCCATCCCGAAAAACACCCAGCTCTACCAGATCATGACGACCCGGTTAGGCGAGGGGGCGACGGTATGAGCACCTTAACACATTTCAGCCTGTTTTCCGGGATCGGCGGGATTGACCTTGCGGCGGAAGCCGCAGGGTTTACCACCGTATGCCAGTGCGAATGGGCGGATTTCCCGATGGAAGTTTTGAAAAAGCACTGGCCGCAGGTACCAAAATTTAAGGACATTACCACAGTGACAAAGGAGGCATTTTTTGAAAAAACAGGACGAGAAACCACCACGCTTATTTCCGGGGGATTCCCCTGCCAGCCCTTTTCCAGCGCCGGGAAACAAAGAGGATTTGAGGACGAACGGTATTTATGGCCCGAAATGCTCCGCGTTATCCGGGAACTGCACCCCTCTTGGGTGCTTGGAGAAAATGTTGCTGGCTTCATCCATCTGGGGCTCGACAAGACGGTTTTTGACTTGGAGCAGGCAGGCTACGCCGTTAGGGTTTTCGTACTTCCTGCTGTCGCCGTCGGCGCATGGCATGAGCGCAAAAGAACTTTCATCATCGGCCATGCTGCTTCCCACGCCCCTTGCCAGCGACACGGGGGATGTGGGGAAAACTGTCGATGTGCGGATGACCCCGACCGGGAGCTTCCGAAAATACAACCCCAGCGGAACCGTATGGACGGCGCGGCTGTCATGGGCGGTTTACAAACTGCTGGGCAGCCCGCCGGGGGATGTGAAACTGAATCCCGACTGGGTGGAATGGCTGATGGGATTCCCCCGGAGATGGACGGACATTCCATGTGGGCCAAAGAACCGGCGCAAATCCCGTACTTAATCAGCGACCCGCCGGCGAATGTGGCAAAGCGGTTAAAGACTTTGGGAAACGCAGTTGTTCCCCCACAGGTGTACCCCATCCTGCGCTATATTGCAGAGATCGAAACCGGGCGCTGCCGGAACAGACCGCAAGGAGGTGATGTTACATGAATCCCTTAAAACCCCGCGACAAGGTGACGCAGCACATGACCCGCGACGGCCTGACGCTGGATAATCAGACCACCGGCGAAAGCGTCAATGTGTCCAGCCGGGAGGCCGAGCAGGAATACACCGCCCAGCCGGAGGGCGCGGCGGAAAAAATACTGGAACGGGCGGACGAACTGCACGACCGCCATAAGGCAAAGAAAGCGGCCAAGGACGCCGGGGAAACCGTGGCGCAGGCCACCGGCCCCGTTTCCCGGTTGCAGTTTACCGCCGAGGAACGGGCCTCCCCGGAGCTGGCCCCGTATATCAAAAAGGCGGAAAAACGGGCGGATAAGCTGGAAGCGGCTAAAGAAGCCTTGCCGAAAAAGCGCATCGTCACCAAGGAAACCGTTTATGACGAGGCCAAGGGCAAAGCAAAAAGCAGGCTGTATTTTGACAAGGTGGAGAAAGCCCCTCCCCAGCTCAAACCAAACCCGGCCAGCCGCCCTATACAGGAAGCCGGGCTTTACCTCCACGGAAAAATCCATGAGGTAGAACACGAAAATGTGGGCGTGGAGGGCGGCCATAAGGGGGAGGAACTGGCGGAACGGCAGGCGGGCCGCATGATCCGCAGCGGCGTCCACCGCCATAAGCTCAAACCCTACCGGGCCGCCGCCAACGCCGAGCGAAAGTCTATCGCCGCCAACGCCGAGTTTGTGTATCAAAAATCCATGCGGGACAACCCGGAGCTGGCACAGGCGGCCAAGAACCCTGTTTTCCGCTTCTGGCAGAAACAGCACATCAAGCGGGAATATGCCAAGGCAGCAAGGGCGGCGGGCCAGACCGCACAGGGGGCCGCAAGCACCGCCAAGACCACGGCTGCCGCAGCCAAGAAAGCCGCAGAGAAAAGCAGACAGGCCGCGTCCTTTGCCGCCCGGCACTGGAAAGGGGCGCTGATTGTCGGCGGCGTGGGCCTTATGCTCCTGCTGGTGATGGGCGGACTGCAATCCTGCACCGCCATGTTTGGCAGCACCGGGACGGGCCTTGCCGCCACCTCCTATCTCTCCGAGGACAGCGATATGCTGGGAGCCGAAGCCGCCTATGCCGCACTGGAAGCAGATTTGCAGCACGAACTTGACAACTACGAAAGCCTGCACCCCGGCTATGACGAATACCGTTTCGATCTGGACGAGATCAAGCATGACCCCTATGTGCTGACCTCCATCCTCTCCGCACTGCATAACGGCGTGTTCACTTTGGAACAGGTACAGGGCGACCTTGCCATGCTCTTTGAAAAGCAGTACATCCTGACCCAGACCATCGAAACGGAAACCCGCTACCGCACCGAAACGAGGACGGACAGCGAGGGAAACACCTACACCGTGGAAGTACCCTACACCTATTACATATGCAATGTGAAGCTGGAAAACTTTGATTTATCCCACCTGCCCATCTACATTCTCACCGAGGAACAGATGGGCTTTTATGCTGCCTATATGCAGACTTTGGGCAACCGGCCAGACCTGTTTCCCAACGGCAGCTATCCCCACGCCTCCACCCCGAAAGAGCCGACCTACTATGAAATCCCCCCGGAGGCGCTAAAGGACGAAACCTTTGCCGCCATGATCGCGGAGGCGGAAAAGTATGTGGGCTATCCCTATGTATGGGGCGGCAGCTCCCCAAGCACCAGCTTTGATTGTTCCGGCTTCATTAGCTGGGTTATCAATCATTCCGGCTGGAATGTGGGACGCCAGACGGCGCAGGGGCTTTACAACATCTGCACCCCCGTTTCCCCGGAGCAGGCCAAGCCCGGCGACCTTGTATTTTTCGTCGGCACTTATGACACTGCCGGGATGTCCCATGTGGGGCTGTATGTGGGAAATTCGGTCATGCTGCACTGCGGCGACCCCATTTCCTACACAAACCTTAATTCAAGCTACTGGCAGCAGCATTTTTATTGTTACGGGCGTTTGCCTTAAACGCCAGAAAGGAGTAAATCACTATGGCAATGAACAAATTGGAGCGCATTGAAAAGGATATTGAGAAAACCAAGGGCAAGATCGCGGAGCTGCAAAAGCAGCTTCGGGAGCTGGAAGCGGCCAAGACCGAACAGGAAAACTTGCAGATCGTCCAGCTTGTGCGCGGCCTCAACATGACCCCGCAGGAGTTCGCCGCCTTTGTGCGCGGCGGCGCGTTGCAGGCGGCCCCGGCCCCAATCCCAGACTTTGAACAGGAGGACAGCGCCCATGAAGAAATCTAAACTGTTCCGTACTTTGACGCTGGCTGTGGCCGCTGCGCTCTGCATGGCGACCACGACCGTTACCGCCTACGCCGGGGGCGCTGACCCTGACCCGGTGCCGCTGCCGGAAACCACCGAGGCCCCCGCAGAAGTGCCGGAGGAAACCGAAGAACCTACCACCGGCGGCATGGAGCCGGAGGGCGTACCCGTCACCCCGCAGGGCAACGCCGCGCTGGTGGATGATTTTTTCGGGGATAAGCAGCTTATCACCGTCACCACCAAGGCCGGGAATTATTTTTATATCCTGATCGACCGGGCCAACGAGGACAAGGAAACGGCGGTGCATTTCCTCAACCAAGTGGACGACGCCGACCTGCAAGCCTTGTTGGAGGACGGGAAAAAAGAGCCGGAGGTCTGCAACTGTACGGCCAAATGTCAAGCCGGGGCCGTCAATACGGCCTGCCCGGTCTGTAAAAACAACCTGACCGCCTGCAATGGGCCGGAGCCGAAGCCCCAGCCGGAGGAAGAAAAGCCGCAGGAGGAAAAGCCAAGCGGCATGGGCGGCCTTGTGGTGTTCTTTGTGGTGGTGCTGCTGGGCGGCGGCGCGGCCCTCTACTTCCTGAAATTCAAAAAGGAAAAAGTTGACACCACAGGCAATGACGATTTGGCCGAGTATGACTTTGGCGAGGACGAGGACGACGAGGACGAAGCCCCGGAGCCGGACGAGGATATGACAAGCGAAGATGGAAATAAGGAGGACGAAGTATGAGCTATCAGTTAGTAATTGCAGAGAAACCAAGCGTAGCCCGCAGCATTGCGGGCGTGATCGGCGCAGACAAGAAACAGGACGGCTACATGGAGGGGAACGGCTATCTGGTGAGCTGGTGTATCGGCCACCTTGTTTCCCTTGCCGACGCCGGGACTTATGACGAGCGTTTCAAAAAATGGCGCTATGACGACCTGCCGATTCTGCCGCAGGAATGGCAGTACATCATTCCCGACGATAAGAAAAAGCAGTTTGACACCCTGCGTTCTTTGATGGAGCGCCCCGATGTCACCGGCCTTGTGTGCGCCACCGACGCCGGGCGCGAGGGGGAATTGATTTTCCGCTTTGTCTACCAGATGGCGGGCTGCAAGAAACCGTTTCAGCGCCTTTGGATTTCCAGCATGGAGGACGCGGCCATCAAGGAGAGCTTTGCCCATCTGAAACCGGGAACCGATTATGATAACCTGTATCAGTCGGCCCTTTGCCGGGCGCAGGCGGATTGGCTGGTGGGGATCAACGCGACCCGGCTGTTCTCCATCCTCTACCACAAGACCCTGACCGTGGGCCGTGTCCAGACGCCGACCCTCAAAATGCTGGTTGACCGGGAGGCCAAGATCAGCAGCTTCCAGAAAGAGAAATACCACATCGTCCAGATCGCGGCGGGCGGCATGGAGGCGGCCAGTGAACGCATGGGAAACGCCGACGACGCCAAGGCCCTGAAAGCTGCCTGTGAAACGGCGCAGGCCGTTTGTGTGTCGGTAACACGGGAGAAAAAGACGGAGCAGCCGCCCCGCCTCTATGACCTCACCACCTTGCAGCGGGAGGCAAACCGGCTGTTTGGATTTACCGCCAAGCAGACCCTTGACTATGCCCAGCAGCTTTATGAAAAGAAGCTGCTGACCTATCCCCGCACCGACAGCCAGTATTTGACCGATGATATGCTGCCAACGGCGGAAAGCCTTGTGTCCGGCCTGTGGCCGCTGCTTTCCTTTGCGGCGGGGCTTGACCTGTCCCCGCAGTTTGGCCGGGTGCTGAACAGCAAAAAGGTGAGCGACCACCACGCCATTGTCCCGACAATGGAATTTGTGCAGAAAGGCTTTGACGGGCTGACCGAGGGGGAAAAGAAACTGCTGTCCCTTGTGTGCTGCAAGCTGCTGTGCGCCGTGGCCGCGCCCCATGTGTACGAGGCTGTCACCGCCACATTTACCTGTGCCGGAAACACCTTTACCGCCAAGGGAAAGACCATCCTGACTCCCGGCTGGAAAGAGCTTGACCGCCGCTTTAAGGCGTCGTTCAAAACAGACGCCGACGACACCGCCCCGGAGCTTGCGCGTGAACTGCCGGAGATCACCGAGGGACAGACCTTTGACAAGGTAACTGCTGCCGTCACCGAACATTTCACAGCACCGCCAAAATCCTACACGGAAGATACCCTGCTTTCCGCTATGGAGCGCGCCGGTGCGGACGATCTGCCGGAGGACGCCGAACGGCAGGGATTGGGAACCCCGGCCACCCGCGCCTCCATCTTAGAAAAGCTGGTGCAGATGGGCTTTGTGGAGCGCAGGGGCAAACAGCTACTTCCCACCAAAGACGGCCATAATCTTGCCTGTGTGCTGCCAGAGGTGCTGACCTCTCCCCAGCTTACAGCACAGTGGGAAACGGAGCTGACGGCCATTGCCAAGGGGCAGGCCGACCCGGAGGGCTTCATGGCTGGCATTGCAGAAATGACAAGGGGCCTGATCGCAAACTACTCCCAGATCAGCGAGGACGCACAGAAGTTGTTTCAAACCGAGCGTGTGGTTATCGGCAAATGTCCGCGCTGCGGGGAAAGCGTCTACGAGGGCAAAAAGAACTACTACTGCGGAAACCGAAGCTGCCAGTTTGTCATGTGGAAGAATGACCGATTTTTTGAGGAACGGGGCAAGGCGTTCACCCCGAAGATCGCCGCCGCACTCCTTAAAGACGGAAAAGCAAAGGTAAAGGGTCTGCGCTCCATGAAAACCGGCAAGACCTATGACGGGACGGTGCTTTTGGCAGATACCGGCGGCAAGTATGTAAACTACCGTGTGGAACAGAGGGGCAAAAACTAAAAACAGCAAGCATAGGGAGTGTAGCCACACTCCCGGCAAAATACCTGACCCGGCGCACTTGCCGGGCCGGGGATTTTCTCTTTGGGGAAGCCCCAAACCCCTTGTATCAGATCACCACCATAGAAAGGATGTGAACCCCAAATGTCTTACAGCTCCTACGACCATGACGATTTAGAACCGGCCAGCACTATGCGGATCGAGCGCCGGATTTACTTTGAAAGCGGCAAGGCCGATCTTTCCGAAATGGTAAAGCTGCCCCTTGCGGAGCTTCTTTCCCTGCGGGCGGAAAGCGCCGCCGCAGAACAGGAAGTGTTTGACCGCCTGAAAGAACAGGCCGCCGCATGGGAGGAACAGGCCGGAAGAACCCTGTTTCTGGACAAAGCCCTTGAATATGCCCGGACGCTTCCCGTTACCCATACCGCAAACCAGTGGGAGGCCCCGGACGAATACCGCCATATCCGCAGCAACATGGTCTACCAGATGGATTACTCCATTTCCGAGAACACCCGGTATGACAGCGCCGCCCAAAAATCCGTCCCCTACTCGTGGACACTCCGCTGGAGCCTCCGCACTAACGCGCCGGGCAGCTACCGGCAGGCCAAGATCGCCGGACAGGATCGGAAAGTCTTTGCCAGCCGGGAAGAACTGGACAAGTACCTGAATGGCCGGATCAAAGCCCATGAACATTACTTTACCGAAATTTCCCCGGTCATCCCCAAGGAATACGCCGACTATTTCAAGGTCAACGGCTGCCTGCTCCCCGGCTACACCATCGAGGGAGAGGAACCGGCAAAAGCCGCAAAGCTTCCCGCGCAGGAAGAAACCGCGCAGCCGCAGCAGACCGCAGCCACCCCGGAAAGGAGGGAACCCGTGAACGAAGTATTTTCCATTTTTCTTGATAACCGCGCCGAAGCGCAGACCGGCGGGCCGCATGGGTACTGGCTTTCCCTGCCGACTACCGCCGAACAGGTACAGGAAGCCCTAAAGGAAATCCACATTACCGCCGACAACCAGCAGGACTTGTTCATTGGCGGCTTTTCTGCCCCGGAGGGAAAACCGCTGGAACTGCCGGAGGATTTAATCAAGGCCGCCAGCGTGGACGAACTGAACTTCCTTGCTACCCAGCTTCAAAGGCTGGACGCCGTGGAGCTTACGGAGCTGAACGCCGCCATGCAGTCCCCGGCAAAAATGCAGACCATCGGGCAGCTTTTGGACTACGCCGAAAACACCGATTGTTTTGTCTTAATCAACGCCAAGGACAACCGCAGTCTGGGGGAATATTACCTGAATGATTCCGGGCTGTTTGTCGTTCCCGACCCGTGGAAACCGGCCATTGACACCGACCGGCTGGGAAGTTTTATCGCCAGCGAGGAACAGGGAACCTTTACCGATTACGGCTATATCCTGCGAACCAGCGACGAATGGCAGCGCGTCCATGAGGGCCAGCCAGTGCCGGAGGAATACCGGGTGATGGCCTATCCCGCGCCGGAAATTCTGCGGGAGGAAAGCAAGGTGCAGCCGGAGGCGGCAGCGCCTACAAAGGCCCCGCAGCCTGTCACCCCCATTCTCTTAAACGGCCAGAACAGCGCCGAGCGCATGAAAGAGATCACCGACCGGCTGGAAACCGGCATACAGGAGCTTTTCGAGAGTGAACGCTACAAAGCCTATCTCACCACCATGTCCAAGTTCCACAGTTACAGCTTCAACAACACCCTCCTGATCGCCATGCAGGGCGGACAGCTTGTGGCGGGCTACAACAAGTGGAGGGACGATTTTCACCGCAATGTAAAGAAAGGCGAAAAGGCCATCAAGATACTGGCCCCGGCCCCGTTCAAGGCGAAAAAGGAAGTGCAAAAGCTGGACGCACAGGGCAGGCCGGTGATGGGTAAGGACGGAAAGCCTGTTACCGAAGTACAGGAAATACAGGTTCCGGCCTTTAAAATCGTTTCCGTCTTTGATGTGAGCCAGACCGAGGGGGAACCGCTGCCCTCTATCGGCGTGGAAGAACTGACCGGCAGCGTGGAACGCTACGGGGAATTTTTCAAGGCGCTGGAACAGACCTCCCCGGTTCCCATTGGTTTTGAGGACATTCCGGGCGGTTCCCACGGCTACTACCACCTGACGGAAAAGCGGATCGCCATTCAGGAGGGCATGAGCGAATTACAGACCCTAAAGACGGCCATCCATGAGATCGCCCATTCCAAGCTCCACGCCATCGACCCGGAAGCCACGGCCATAGAGCAGGCCGACCGCCCCGACAGCCGCACCCGCGAGGTGCAGGCCGAAAGCGTGGCCTATGCCGTCTGCCAGCACTACGGGCTGGACACCTCCGACTATTCCTTTGGCTATGTGGCCGGTTGGAGTTCAGGCAAGGACTTGAAAGAGCTGAAAGCCTCCCTTGAAACCATCCGGGCCACCGCCCATGAGTTGATTACCACCATTGACGGCCACCTTGCCCAGCTTCAGCAACAGCGGCAGGCCCAGCAGGAACAGCCGCAGGCCGCACCGCTGGAACAGGCCGCCGAGCAACCAGACCCGGACAGTGTATTTTCCAAGCTGTCCCCCAAGCAACAGCAGGAAATGACCGCCAGCGTAAAGGCCATGCTGCAAACCCTCATTGACGCGGATTTGAAATCCACCGGCGAAGTGTCGCAGGGAACCAAGGAGGCGGCGCAGGCGCAGGGCTTTACCATTGCCGGGGATGGAACGCTGGAACAGGCAGAAGCCCCGCAGGAGGCCGCCTACCGTCTGGAAAGCGGCGAATATCTGTATATCCAGACATCGGAAACCGGATACGATTACACACTGTACGGCCCCGACTACAAAGAACTGGACGGAGGCCAGCTTGACAATCTCGACCTATCCCTTGCGGAAGCCGGAAAAGAAATCCTTGCCATCCATGAGTTACCGGCTGGGACAATGGAACCCCTGACCGGCGACAGGCTGGATGATTTTCTGGAAGCTGCTGAACAGACCAACGCCATTCCCCAGCCGCAGGCGTGGAACGGGATCGACGGCCTTTTGAATGGAAAGCCGTTCATGCCGGAGGCGTCCCCGGCTGACCGGGCAGCCGCCCTGATTGAGCTGGCGGAGAAAAACGCCCCGCGTCTGGGCAGCGAGGAACGGCAGTTGATCGTGGCCTATGCCGAGGCCGTGGGCGATAACGACAAGGTGATCGGGCTTATCAACCGCCTGTGTGAACAGGGCTATGAACTACAAAAGGGCCAGATGGATTCCTTTGTGAAAAGCGAGATCGAAAGTGAGATTGCCGTTGCTAACGCCCAGCGGCAGATCGCGCAGAATCCGGCAGCGGAGCCGGTTGTCACGATCCTTTGGAGTGAAAGCCCCCATCTGAAAGACGGCCAGCAAATGCCGCTGCATGAAGCCGAGGCCGTTTTCAAGGAGCTGGACAGCGCCAGACGCCATGAACGGGAGCAACCGGGCTATACGGGCCATTGGTACGACAAGACCAAGTTCCGCATTGACTTTACCATGCAGGGCCAGCCGGACAACTACGAGGGGCGGCAGGACTTTGGCGACGGGGACGGTTCCCTGATCCAGCATATCCGGGGCTACCATGAATACTACGCGCAGGATGAAAGCTGGAAAAACCATGTGCTGCACCATGAGGGGCCGGAGGCATGGGAGGCGGACAAGGCCCAGCGGGATATGCTTCTGCATGAGTTCGTCCCGTATATGGAGCTGCATTGCAATCTGGCCGCTATGGAGCAGGAGGCCCGGCGTCCGCTGCGATCCGTGGAAACCCTGACGCCGGAACAGACCGCTTATTTCAACGCGGTTTTGGACTATGTAAAAGAGTGCCGCCCGCTTCTCAATCAGGGCCAGTACCATTTGCCGGAGCCGCCGCAGCTTGCCGACTTCGACCAGAGCTTGCAGGACTACAAAAAACAGATCGAGGCAGAGCTGGAACAGGAGGCCGCCGCTGCCGGGCTGACGATGGAGGAATATATTGCCTCCGACTATGAGGCCCCGGCGCAGCCCAACTTTTCCATCTACCAAGTGCCGCCCGGCCCAGAGGGGCGCGACTTCCGCTACCGTTCCTATGAGGACTTGCAGGCGGATGGGCTTTCGGTGGACAGGAAGAATTACCAGCTTGTCTACACCGCGCCGCTGGACAAAGACACCACACTGGACGAGATTTACCGCCGCTTCAACATAGAACATCCCTCCGATTACAAGGGACATTCCCTCTCTACGGGAGATATTGTGGTGTTCCGGCAGGATGGGAAACAGACCGCCTACTATGTGGACGAGGGGGCCGATTACCGGCAGGTGCCGGAGTTCTTCGCCCAGCCGGAAAAGCAGCTCACGCCGGACGAGTGCATGACCGGCGAACAAATCCAGACGCCGAGGGGCCGTTTCTATCTGACCGACAGGAGCCGGGAACAGATGGAGGCCGCCGGGTATGGATTCCACCACCAGTCGGAGGACGGCAGGTATCTTATTATGGCAAACGGCACAAAGGCCTTTGCCATCCCCACCCAGCCAGAAAGCCATATCAAGACGGCGGAAATGTCCACCGAGCAGAACTACAACATGATTGACGGCATGATGAACAACGCCCCGTCCATGGAGGAACTGGAAGCAAGGGCGAAAGCCGGGGAACAGATTTCCCTTTTGGATGTGGCCGAGGCAGCCAAGGCGGAGGCCAAAAAGCCCAAGCAGACCCGAAAGACGACGCAGAAACAAAAGAAACCGTCCATCCGGGCGCAGCTTGCCGCCGCCAAGGAGGAACAGAAAAAGAAGCCCCCGGCGCGGGAAAAATCAAAAGAAATGGAGGTATGAGGAATGTATTTCACCGTGGAAGAAGAAAACCTGATCTGTCTGTACCACAACGCCGACCGCCGCAGGACGGCGGCAAATCTCCGGGCAGCTTTGCCGGACATGGACAAGGAAATGGCGGCGCTGGCCTGCCAGACCGCCGATAAGCTGGACGCCATGAGTGACGCCGACTTTGCGGCGCAGCGGTTCCACTTCACAGACGAGTAAGCAAAACGCCGGGCGCGAGGGCTATATGGCCCTTGCGTCCGGCATTTTTATATGGTCTTAAACGCTGAAATCATATCGCGAATATTTTGAAATCTTTTGGTTTTATCCGGGTTCAATCCTCTCTCAACAAAATTTCGTAAATTCTGATTCGTAATTTTTTCAGTATTAGTTTTACCTGTCATTACAAAATAAATAACTCTGGTGAGAGCATAAGTTTCGTGAACTATGCCATAAGTGTTAAACCCCTCGACAACCAGTGCAGGATCATTAAAATAACCCTTGAACTCCGTATTAACCGTTGTTAGCGTACTATCAGGAATTTTTACAAGTCCAAAATCTGAAAGTTTAACTACAAGGGTATCGTCGTACTCTTTTATCAAAATATTTTTAGGGCTTATATCACGATGCAGATGTCCTTTTGAATGAAGATAATCAAAAGCGCGTAATATTTGTTGGGCAATTCCTTTTCGCTGTATAATTGTTAAGGTGGAGTTATGAGCAGCGATATATCCGTCCAGTGTATAATCCATATATTCCATAATATACTCATTTTTATCTGGATTGTAGCAGTAAACTTCAAGTATGTATGGAGAAGATAGATCATTCATTACATCAAATTCTCTTTTGAAACGGGCCATTTCTTTATCTGTAAGTTCCTTTTTTGCACGCTTTAAAATAAAAGGCCGATTATAAAAAGTGTCCTTATATTTATAAACATTAGCATAAGAACCGCTTCCGATCAGCTTCAAATCAAATGTAAAATCTTGTTGCTTATGTGAAATGGTTATGCTACTAAGAGGTAAAAAAATAGGAAGTGTATAATATAATTCGACCTTTGCCATATTGGGCGGTAATGAACTGCCTCCACTTGAACTAAGGAAATCTCGACAGCGTGTAAGTAACTCTAAATAGTATGGGTCTATTTGAAAGGCTAAAGGCGTTGCTTTTAGTGAACTTACTAAGCTGAATATAATTTCGATTCTCTTAATTAAATCTCTGCTCGGTTCTGCCCAAAAGTGTGCTTCATGTTCCCCAGTTGGTAGCCTTTCGTTCATTGTTCTAAAAAGTCCAACCAGATCATGATGTAAGGTCATAAGTATTTCCCGAAGTTTTTGATTTCTAAATGATTTATATAAATCGGAGTATTCCACATTTATTTGACTACATGATAATAATTCTCTGTACTGTGATTCAATATAGTTTTCAATATTCATACAAGTTCCACCGTTTCCCGCTTTGTTTTACTGTATTATATCATGCAATTACATAATCGGCAATTATCCAAAACGCCGGGCGCGGGGCTGTATTGCCTCTGCGTCCGGCATTTCTTGTTTGTCCATTTTCCCGCATTTAGAACCCCGTTTTGCGGGGAACAGGATAACTTTATCCATCTGCCTGCTGTCCATGCGGAAAAGCCCTTGATTTCCGTGTATTTTTACCGTCCTAAATGCGTAGACAGGAGGTATCTTTTCCGTTGGCGTTCCGCCTCTTTCTTTCGGCGTACCTGCACCGCACAATCCGGGCAGTATTTGGCCCGGTTGGAGTTGGGCGTAAAGGCCGCCCCGCAGACGGTGCAGCGTTTGATATCATCCCGGCCTTTGGTGATTTCGGCGCACAGGGCCGCGTCCAGCGGCAGGACGGCCACCTTGAACCACCGGCACAGCAGCGAATAGGAAATACTCTGCACACAGACACATTCCTCCCCATCGTCCAGCAGGAGGCAGTTTCCGTTACAGTAGTTGCAGCACTCATGGGTGAGCCTGCGGGCCTTGCGGTATTGGGGGTAACTCATTCTCGGTATATTCATCGTTCCTGCGTAAGCTCCTTTCCCGGCGCTGTCCGCAAAATGCTGTCCACATTCTGTTTGACAATGCCGTATTCTTTCAATTTTTGTTTCGCTTCGCTGTATTGTGCGGACAGCCGTTCCCGTTCTGCGTCCAGCTTTTTATACTCGGTTTTGAGGGCGTACAGGTTGGGGAGCTTTGTGATCCCAGCCTCTTTGAGCGCCTTTGCCGCCGCCTCATACAATATCAGTTGGCTTTCATGCTGCCGCTGGAACGCGGCCTTGTCTTTGACATTTCGCAGTTCCAGCACCACAGGCCGGAGCTGCTTGTAGGCGGAGAGGTTTTTTATCAGCAGCGCCATATCCCCAAGGCGGCGTTCTGCGTCTTTCAGGGCGGAGGCCGCCGCGTCGCCCACCGCGCTGATCTCGGCCAGCCTGCTTTCCAAGCCCTCGTAGCTGTCAATCTGGTGTTCCGTGATGAAGTTTAAGGAGTTGGCGGCCTGTTTCAAGTTGTGCAGCTTCGCCCACCGCGCATAGCCCGCCGACTGCTGGGCCTTGATACTGTCCTCCAAGGCGATCCGCAGGGAGATTTCCCCGGCGCTTCTTCTGCGCGGCCCTCGGTCGATGGCAATGCCCTTGATTCGCTGGGTGATCCGTTCCTCGGTGTAATCCTCCCCCAAGGTCTTGCAGCGGGTGAAGCGTTCCTGTCCGGGGGCGCGGAATGAAATAAACTTGCCCTGTTTGACTTCATAGCCCTGCGCCTCCATGAGCTGCAAAAAGCTGTCAAAATCTTTGGACTGCGGGATGGCCGCGTCGATAGCAATTTTTAGTTTTGCTTTCCAGCTCTTGCCCTTTTTCTGTGCGTCCCACTCGGCATAGGTCTTGCCCTTGTCCTTGCCGGGCTTTACCACAGACAGGCCGTGTTCCTTGCACAGCCGGTCGCTGGTGCGCCGGATAAAGGCGTAGCTCTGACGGTTGGAAATGTACTTGCGCTGGTTCGCCATATCCACGGCGCAGATAATGATGTGGTTATGCAGGTGGCCCTTGTCAATGTGGGTGGTAATCACATAGGGGTATTTGCCTTGCAGCACTTCATCGGCAAGCTGCCGCCCGATCTCGTGGGCCTGCTCCGCCGTGGTTTCCCCCGGTTCAAAGGCTTGTATCAGGTGATGTGCCAGATTGTTTCCCTTTTGGTACGCCTGATCCAGCAGCATTTGAAATTCTATATCCGCCGTTTCATAGGAACAGCCATAGGAAGAAACGAACAGCTTTTCATCGGTCTTGTCCGGGTTCTCGATGTAGTCCAGCGCCTTTTTCAGCGTTGACTTGATAGGATGGATCTTTGTAACTGCCATATCTGTGCCAGCGCCCCCTTGATGTCCTCCAAGTCCTGCGCGTACACAGTCCCGGTACTGTTGATACGCCTTGCAATCTGGTTGATGTTGACGCCGATTTTTTGCAGCTCTGCGGTCTGCGCCCGGACGGGGCCGGTGTCGATATGGACGATATAGCCGTCGATCAACATTTTCCGGGCGTAGGCAGAAAAGTTCTTTGTGCCAAGCTGGGCCATCTTCTGTTGGATCAGCGCCCGTTCCTCCGGCGTCACTGGGACGCGCAGCACAAATTTCCGTTTTCGGTTTGCCATTGGTTCACCTCCGTTCATTCAGGGGTTTGGGGACTTCCCCAAGATACAAACGGGAAGCCGTTTGCCGGGAGTGTGGCTACACTCCCTATGCTTGCTGTTTTTCTTTTCCTCCACTCCTAATACTCTGAGAAGCCATCAAACTACCCGCAAAATAGCGCTTTGGAAAGAAAAATTTGCAAAAAAATAAGAGGCCCTTGGCCTCCATACAACAAATGATAAACAAATGCCGAATCCGTTTGACGCGTTCGCTTGACGGTCCGTGTCTACAGCACATCGTTAAACTTACCCGTTCTTTTGTTTTACCTTTGCAGAGAATACGGTATAAAAGATTCTGTCATACTACTTTCATACTATCAATTTAGAAGAGGTAAAACACGATGAAACAAAATTACAATGAAATCTTGCGGGAGTACCGCATCTACTTGACCGAACATGAAAAATCTCACGCAACCATACAAAAGTATGTTCGTGAGTTGGTTTGGTTTCTTTCATTTTTACAGGGGGAAGAACCTACAAAAGCAAAGGTGCTGGAATATCGAGAGCAACTGCAACAGAGCCACCATGCCCGCACCGTAAATGCCAAGCTGTCCGCCATTCATTCCTATCTGGACTACCTGGGGCTGGCGGCCTGCAAGGTGAGGTTTTTGAAAATCCAGCATACGGTATTTGTGGATGACAGCCGAGATTTGACCGAAGCGGAATACCACCGCTTGTTAGACGCTGCCAAAAGGAAAAAGGACAGCCGCCTGTATCATGTGATGCTTGCCATTTGCACCACCGGAATCCGGGTCAGTGAGCTTTCCTTTCTGACTGTGGAGGCATTGCACAAAGGAAAAGCGGAAATCCGCATGAAAGGCAAAATCCGCACCATTCTCTTGACAAAAGAGCTGTGCCGGAAATTGAACGCCTATGCCAAAGAAAAAGGCATCCGAACGGGGTATCTGTTCTGCACCCGTACCGGAAAGCCCTTAGATCGAAGCAATATCTGTCATGATATGAAAAAGCTGTGCCGGGCGGCGCGGGTAAATCCTGAAAAGGTCTTTCCCCACAATTTGCGGCACTTGTTTGCAAAATGCTATTATGCCATCAAAAAGAATCTGGCATATCTTGCGGATATTTTAGGACACGCCTCCGTGGACACCACGCGTATCTATGTAGCTATGGGCACACGGGAACATGAGCGAACCTTACAGCGGATGCATCTGATCTCATAGCACCACGGAATAATGATTCTGTGGTTCCATGGCCCCCTTGCTCAGTTACAAGTAGAACTGATTAGCTCTATTATAAGTGTATCAGAGCAGATTTTCAACCATTTATTACATATAGAACAGCAAAATAAATACGAAAAATAGACCTGCACCGCGAAATATGTGCGCAGGTCTGCTTTTTATGCCTGTCAGAACGCCCTTAGTTGATTAAAATAATAATTTTCTTCCTAGAAGCAGTAACGATTACCCCAGAATCATTATTCTGCGGTAATTGAATCGTTCAGAAAAGGAAAGTTTGTGGTTAGGATATTCCCTTTGAAATGGCAGGAGGTGAATAAAGTGGAAGAAAGATGGTCGGTAGAATTGTTGGAGTGCTTGGCCCAGAAGGCCGGATGTGGGTATCTGTCGGATTTGCGGTATCTCAGCCCATGGGAGCAATTCCATCTGTCCAGGGAGCTTTTACATGTTCCTTCGGAAGCCTTTTCGCTAAAAACGTGGAATGACGCCTTGGCTTATCTGACGGGTCTTTCCCAGCAAGCGGATGCATCCGCCGCGAAAGAAACGTTGATGAAGCATCTATCGGAACACTGTAGCGGTTTGCAACGTCATCCGAGCCGAGAATGAATTTGAATAGAAAGGTGGTTAGAATGCTATGCAAATTACTGTTGTAGGCGCAGGTTATGTGGGGTTATCTCTTGCCACTCTGTTAGGCCAAAAGCATGAAGTAATAGTGCTTGATATTGATGAAGAAAAGGTTGCGAAAGTTAATTCCCGTATTTCTCCCGTTCAGGACGTATATCTCGAAAAGTTTTTTGCCGAAAGAAAACTAAATTTGACAGCCACTGTAGATACGGCAATAGCATATAAAGACGCCGAGTATGTAATTATTACAACACCTACTAATTATGAGGATGAAACCAATAGCTTTGATACTCATGCGGTTGATTCCACCATAGAAATTTGTATGGCAAATAATGATCATTGCATTATGATCATCAAAAGTACGGTTCCTGTTGGGTATACAAGGAGTGTGCGAAAAAAATATAACACCAGCCACATTCTATTTTCCCCTGAATTTTTAAGAGAAACGAAAGCCCTATACGACAATTTGTACCCTTCCAGAATTGTTGTTGGTACAGATATTGCAGACCCTGCTATGGTTATCCATGCACAGGTTTTTTCAACCATCTTGCAAGAGTGCGCAAATAAAGAAGATATTCCCGTCTTGATTATAGGGCTTGATGAAGCAGAAGCCGCTAAACTTTTCGCTAATACTTATTTAGCCATGCGTGTTGCGTTCTTTAACGAATTGGATACCTTTGCAGAAATGAATGGGTTAAGTACAAAGAACATCATAGATGCAATTTGTCATGATCCTCGAATTGGTAAGCATTATAACAATCCATCTTTTGGCTATGGCGGATATTGCCTCCCGAAAGATACAAAGCAGTTGAAATCAAGTTTTCATGATATTCCTGAAAATTTGATTACCGCTGTGTGTCAGGCAAACCACACCAAAAAAGGCCATGTCATAAAGGGAATTCTGAATAAACATCCTGGCACAGTTGGTATTTACCGCTTAACGGCAAAGTCTAATTCTGACAATTTCCGTTCAAGTGCTGTTTGGGGTGTTATGGAGGGGCTTTCCAAAGAAAAACAAGAAATTGTAATATATGAACCCTTATTAGGCGATGCCGCAGAGTTTATGGGTTATAAGGTTGTACATTCTTTTGCGGAGTTTAAGCGTTCATGTGATGTTATTGTTGCTAATAGAGTTTCCAGTGAACTCTCGGAAGTTATGTATAAGGTTTATACAAGAGACATCTTTGGAAGAGATTGACCCGGCGAGGCGGTGATTGTAATGTACACATTTTTCTTGATGGTCGAGGATTATATCAAAACTCATAACCTTCACCTCTTTATGTTTTTCTTCGCATTCATTTTCATTCGATGGGGAATAGTATTTTTCCATGCTATTCGATATAAGCCATATGATTATGAAGATAAAGAAATAAATTATTTTACATCGGTGCTGCTCCCAGTCGTTGACGAACCATTAGATCTATTTTATAGTGTTCTGATGAAAATAGCACGCCAGAATCCGTCTGAGATTATAGTTGTCATTAATGGGCCAAAAAACGAGGGGCTTGAAAACCTGTGTGTAGATTTCAACAGGAATTTACCAATTTGCTTTACTCCTATTCAGCATTATTATACACCTGTTGCCGGTAAGAGAAATGGGATCCGTGTGGCAATGGAGCACATTAATCCGAATTCCGATATAACAGTGCTTGTGGATAGTGATACGGTATGGACAGAGGATACTTTGTCCGAGTTGCTGAAGCCTTTTGCTTGTGATCAAAAAATTGGCGGTGTTACAACCAGACAGAAAATACTTGATCCTGACCGCAAACTCGTAACCATGTTTGCAAATTTGCTTGAAGAGATCAGAGCTGAAGGAACGATGAAAGCAATGAGCGTTACAGGCAAAGTGGGCTGCCTTCCCGGCAGGACAATTGCTTTCCGTACTCAGATTTTGAAAGATGTGATGTATGACTTTATGAATGAGACATTCATGGGATTTCACAAAGAAGTATCCGATGACAGAAGCCTCACAAACCTGACGCTCCGAAAGGGGTACAAAACAGTTATGCAAGACACCTCAGTAATTTATACAGATGCGCCCACCGAATGGAAAAAATTTATCAGGCAGCAGTTAAGATGGTCGGAAGGTTCACAGTATAACAATCTGAGAATGACTCCTTGGATGTTAAAAAACGCCAAGCTGATGTGCTTTATTTACTGGTCAGATATGATTAGTCCGATGATGCTGGTTAGCGTTTATGCCAATACTATAATTTGCAAGGTGTTAAATATACTTGGCTGCGCGATTCCAACATTGGCATATACCGCTCCATGGTGGCAGATCATTCTCTTTATTCTTCTTGGTTGTATCATTAGTTTTGGTTCACGAAATATTAAGGTTATGAGAAGTGTGAAGTGGTATTATACATTACTGCTTCCAGTATTCATCCTTGTTTTAACTGTTGTCATGGTTCCTATCCGATTGCTAGGCCTTATGCTCTGCTCTGACGATATGGAATGGGGCACCCGGAAATTGGAGGAGGACAGTGATAAAGTGGAAGTTCCTTAATTGCATTTGTATATTCGCGGCTGCTATATTTATATTATGGGTTGGTTGCAACGAACAGCCTGTCGATACCGAGAAGGCCGATGGCTCTGACAGCATTGCGTCTATTGAGGCTCCGAGTAATAGTCAAGCTACACTGGAAGAACCAACTACGGAATCTATTGTAACAGAATCCTCAGTTGTCGAGTCTGAATATTATCCTATTACAGAGGGACAAAGATATTTGGGCGTTTATGTTCAAGGCCCCGAAGAGACTGATGTTTTAGCTGACAGCATCAATACTTTAGCTTGGTTTGATCGTTTTGATCAGACAAGTGATTACAAGATTTCTTTATGTTTAGACGACAATAAATATATAGCGTTTATCACTTTGCAGCCTACCGACTGGGACTTAAAATTGGTTTCTGACGGGTATTATGATGATTTAATTATTGAATATTTTAAGAAACTCTCTTCGGATAACAGAGCCAATACAGAACTTTTTGTTCGATTAGCGCATGAAATGGAAATGAGGCCCTCTTACAAATCTGGTTGGTACAGTTGGCAAACAGATGATGCTCACGCATATGTAAACGCTTGGGTTCACATTGTGAACTTGGGTAGGGAATATGCTCCCAATGTTAAGTGGGTATGGTCTCCCAACAGGGCAGACGAATACACAACGAAATATTATCCAGGTGATGAGTATGTTGATTATGTCGGATTGACATTGAATAACACATTGGATTCCCGTGAGAGTTTTCAGCAATTCTATGAAAATGAGGGTCAAAGAGACTATTTGGAAGCATATAATAAGCCAATTATTTTTGGAGAGATCGCGGAGCATAGCACCAGTGATGAAGTTCGCAATGAATACATACAATCTGTTTTTGATTATCTTGGAACCTACGATAAATGCATCGGTTTTATTTTCTTAAATCATGATATAGAAAGTGCAAGACAATACAAGTTTACAGATTGCGAATTGATATTAGATACATTTATTGAGAATGCGAGGGATTACATTTGTGCGAAATAAGAAGTTTACAAAGTATCAGATCATGACGAGAGTTGGAACGATTATCAGCATTTTACTGTTTGTTGTCCTTGGATTTTGTATCGAAGTTATTTTCTAAAAAAATGGAGAAAGTGAAAGATGGAACATCAAACCAAAGGAACGTTGCGCAATCAGGCCGTCATTACATCAGCCGGATCGCCCCGAGCAACCACACCGCGGTTCGTAAGGTATTGGATGGGAGCAATTCCCCCTAACGCTGATCCCATTGGCGGTTTCAGGAGGGAGCCGTCATGTGTAGAACGGGATATCGACCAACGGAAATGGGAGTAACACCGTTAAAAAAAACATCCCCCGGCCCGTGGGAAATGTGGCCGGAACCATGAATTTGCGTATGCAATAAAATATCATACTATTTTTTTGTTCGCCCGGAGGGTTTATGCCCTTCCGGGCGAATTTTGTTATTTCCTTCGGCCCGCTCTATCGGTCAAACACTTTTTCAAAATTTTTTTAAAAAAGTGGTGTTTGGCGGGTAGCTGGAGGCCTTTCAACAGTAACTTTGGCGGAAAGGGAGAAAACCACCGAAATCCCCCACAGAAAGGGGGTGAAAAGATGGAAACGATCCCCCGCAATGATTTTATCCTGCGGCACCGCTATGATGCTTTCTGCAAAGCGGTACTCCGCAATGAGGCTAAAAGCTACTGGTCGGAGATGGCGCATCGCCGCGAACGTGAAAAGTCGCTGGATGCTCTGACACAAGAGGAAATGGACAAGCTCTCAGTCGTGGATGATTACCCCAGCGACAGCTACGTTTTTTCGTCGTATGGGTATGACCTGCTGATCGACAACGAGCTTGTAGCCGAGGCGTTCGCCAGCCTGCCGGAACAGGAACAAAGCATTTTGATTTTGCACTGTGTTCTGGATTTGGCAGACGGAGAAATCGGCAGCCTCATGGGAATGTCCCGCAGCGCCGTACAGCGTCACAGGACAAGGACCCTGAAACAGTTGCGTATGAAATTGATGGCGTTCATGCCAGAGGGAGGTAAACGCGGATGAAGGAACCTACATTCAACGGCAGAGAGCTTCTTCCCCTTTCGGTGATGGAAGCTGCCCACGCTGGGGATGCAATGGCTATGGAGCAAGTGCTGCGGTACTATGAGGACTACATAAACAAGCTCTGCATCCGCACCTTGTATGACAGCAACGGCATCCCCTATGTGTGCGTGGACGAGTATATGAAGCACCGTTTGGAAATCAAGCTCATTCATTCCATCATCGTTGCCTTGAAGTAACGACCCGGCCACGGTAACGGAAATGTCTTATTACTCTCTTTCCGCATTTCCGCCGGCTCGGTGGCTGATGTATGTACCTTGACAAATACGCCCGCAGGACAATGGCGGCGCGTCATAGGGCATACGGACACATTCTGTCTACACCGAGCCGGACGGCGGGTGCGCCATGATGCTGGTTTCTACGAAAACAGCGGAGCGACAACCACCCAGCCGCAAAATAAGCGTAGCTGCTTATGGGCGATGACGTGCAGGCAGGACAATGATACTCCCTTACAGCCACAGTCCGAGCGTTAAAAGCGTCACAGGCAATGGGTAGGGCCGTGTGAGAACCACACGGGGGTGAAAAGCCCGTGGAGCTGGGCCGCCAGCCGTCCGTGTTTTGCCCACATTTACAAGGAACCTTTGCTTTGAACAGAAGGAGGCCATATTATGAGTAATAACGATGTGCCTATTTGGGAAAAGTATACGCTTACCATTGAGGAAGCGTCGAAATATTTTCGCATTGGAGAAAACAAACTGCGTCGGCTTGCCGAGGAAAACCCATCCGCTGGCTGGGTGATTTTGAACGGCAACCGCATCCAGATCAAACGGCAAAAATTTGAAAAAATCATTGATTCTCTTGACACAATCTAGTGAAAAAGAGCCTTGACTATGCTATAATACTCTTAAAGCGTGTCAAGGCTCTTTCCGTCATGGAAAGGAGCATGACGAAATGTCAAAAAAAGAACGAGATGAAAAAAGGCGGGACAGCAAAGGCCGCCTTTTGAAATCTGGAGAGAGCCAGCGAACAGACGGAAGATACGCCTACAAATATACGGATACCTTTGGAGAACCGAAGTTTGTGTACTCATGGAAGTTAGTCCCTACGGACAAAATCCCTGCCGGAAAACGCCCGGATATTTCTCTGCGTGAGAAAATCAAGCAGATACAAAAAGACCTTGACGATGGGATTGACACCATCGGTAAGAAAATGACCGTGTGCCAGCTATATGAAAAGTATATCCGGCAGCGGGGCAATGTGAAACGGGGAACCCATAAGAGCCGCCAGCAGTTAATGAAACTTCTGTCCGAGGATAAAATCGGAGGGGCCAGCATCGACAGCGTGAAGCTGTCTGACGCCAAAGAATGGGCCTTGCGTATGCAGGAAAAGGGCGTGGCCTATCATACCATCTGCAACGGCAAGCGTTCCCTGAAAGCCATTTTTCACATGGCCGTACAGGACGATTGCCTCCGCAAGAATCCCTTTGACTTCCAGATCAATGAGGTTATCAACGACGATACCGTACCAAAGGTGCCGCTTACCCCTGCACAGGAAAAGGAGCTTTTGGGCTTCATGCAGAGTGACCCCGTTTATGCCAAGTATTATGACGAGGTATTGATTCTGCTGGAAACCGGACTTCGCGTTTCCGAACTCTGCGGCCTGACGCCTGCCGACCTGAATTTTGACAAGCGGTTTGTGAATGTAGACCACCAGCTTTTGAGAAGCACCGAGGACGGCTACTACATCGAAGCGCCAAAGACAGACAGCGGTTATCGCCAGGTGCCTATGAGCGCAGCGGCCTACAAAGCATTTCAGCGTGTGTTGCACAGGCGAAAGGACGGCAAAGGCGTTGTGGTGGACGGGTATAAGGGATTCCTGTTCTTAAATCGGGACGGACTGCCGAAAGCGGCTGTCAACTATGATTCCATGTTTCAGGGCCTTGCCAAGAAGTTCAACAAGTTCCATGCGGAACCGCTGCCGGAGGTCATGACGCCACACACCATGCGGCATACATTCTGTACCAGAATGGCAAATGCGGGCATGAACCCCAAGGCATTGCAGTACATTATGGGGCATTCCAATATCGTTATGACGCTGAACTATTACGCCCACGCCACGTTCCATTCCGCACAGGAGGAAATGGAACGGCTGCAAGCCAAGTCACAGACCGCCGCCGCAGTCAACGCGCAGCCTGCGTCAGAGAGCGCCCAGGAATCCAAGGCCGCATAAGATACGCAGAATGTACTACTGTTTGTACTACGTTTGAGAACGAAAACATGAGGGGTAATAAGAATGTTTGTGAGGTTCTTCCGATAGGAAAAATGCCGGAAAAGCCCGAAGTTAAGGGCTATACCGGCATATAAGAACATCTAACGAGATAATTGGAAATCTATTAAATGATTGATATAAAATTTTAGGTTTGTGTATAAAACTTTTAATTTTACCCGTTACCATTATAATTGGATTTATTTATGGCTTGTGAAAGGAGGCGGACTATGCCGCGAAAGCCCTTGAACAAAATACTGCGCAAGGCAAAGCGCATCCTGCGGCGCAGGCTGCCGCTCGCCTGTTTTGCGGCGATCCTGCTCGCGCTGTGCGCCACGGCCGGAATTTACCTGTCGCGCAGCGCCATTGCCGAACCGCCGGCGCAGGAACCCCCCGTACAAAATACCGATACACAGAAGGATACCGTCCCCCTGCCCCTCCCCATGGCGGGGAGCGGCGTGACCCTATCGGTCGGCAAACAGTACTATACCTTCACGCTGCGCACGGCGGACGCTTCCCTGTCCTGCGGCCTGCCCTCCCGGGTGGGGGAAGCCGACCGGCGCGCGCTGCGCACCCGCTCGGCCTACCGTTTCCCGGTGGCAAGGGACGGCGTTCCCACAGGCGCCGTCACGCTGACGCTTGACCAGAGCGTGGACGGCACGGTCTTCTACGTCCAGTCCGACGCCCCAGCCCAGGACGCGCTCTACCTCGATATCTCGGCCGCCCAGGACGACGCGCTGACCGTCCGGCCGGTTTCCTTTGGGCGCAGCGCCGCCGTGGACGCGGACGCGCCTACGTGGGACGAACCGTACCCCGGCTCCGCCGCCCTCTATCTCGAGGGGGACGGCGTGCACCTGCGCCTGTCGCGCCTGTGTGCGCTGCGCAGCCTCGGGCAGACGGTGTATACCTACCGTTCGCCGGCCGCCGGCGCGGTGCTCTCGCAGACGGGCGGCGGGCTGCGCCTGTCCCTGCCGCTTACCTGCAAGGAGGGCGAGCTTCTTGACGCAAGCGGCGTGCTCACCGAAACGCCCGGCGTAAACTGGGAGGACGGGACCGCCCGCCAGAACGTCGGCTACCTCGACGCGGCGGATACCGACTACCACATTATGGCCGACGGCGTATACATCACGATGCCGGAGGACTACGCCCCCCGCGACGGCGACGGCCGCCATATTTACCGCACCGCGACCGCCTGGCTGCTCGGCCCCTGCACGTACGACAGCAACGGCCCCATGTTTGCGGCCATCGGGAAGTCCATCGTGTACACCTACCTTGACAATGTAAATGAAAAGGGCTTCCTGCCCACTGGGCCGACCTCGGGGTGGCTGCAAGGCGATTTCGGCATCGGCGGCGGCTTTTACGACACCCGTTTCAATTTCGATACCATGAAGCGCCTGATGCGCGCGGAGACCGTCTGGGACGACCACGAAATCGGTGAAACCGTGCAGCGCATGCTGGACTTTTACTGCGGTTTTGCCGACCGCAACCAGTTCACCTTCCTCGGCCACCCCTTTGTACCGGATTACGGGGATGCGGAAGGGGACTCCAGGGGCGCGCTTAGCTCCCTCAACCACTACCTCGCGGAGGGGCTGCTCCTGCTGCGGGCCGGCGACGCCTACGCAAACGAGGGCTATACCGCGCGCGGCTGGGGCGTGCTGGACGCGATTGACAAGACCTATTACCGCTGGATCCGCGACAACGCCGACCTGTGGTACGGCGTCTACCCCGACGGCTGGCTGCGGCGCGGGGATTACGTCGAGGTCACCTACCTCGACCTGATCGACGCGGCCGCGCTGCTCGACAAATACGGCCGCTGGGAGGAGTACGAGGGTATCCAGACCCTGCTGCACGAAAAAGAGCGCTGGCTCCGCCTGGCGGGGCGGCCGGAACTGCTGGAGGATCATCCCGCGTTTACCTTTGCCGATTGATTGCAATTTGACATGCAATATGGTAGACTGGATTAAATATGTCACAAAGGACCGGATTCGATGTCAAGTAAAAACACCATGACGCGCGACGCGATGCTTTTCCTCCCCGCCAAAATCGTAGAGGGCCTGCTGATCATCGCGTGCTCTTCCCTTTATACGCACATTTTCTATACGGACACGGTCGGGACGTTTAATTTCGTCAATTTTAACGTCCAGATCGCCTACCTCGTCCTCGCGGGCTGGATGGCCAACGCCGCCACCCGCTACGTCGGCGAGGAATACCGCACGGACCAGGGGCGCGGCCTGTTTTCCACCGTTGCGACGGTCTACTTGCTGATCTGCGCGGTGGTCGCCGGGGTATGCTGCGTCACCGCCGCGGTCACGCGCAACCCGCTTTACCTGGGGTTTGCGGTGATGTTCTTCAGCTACACCATCTTCCAGATCCTGAATTCCGCGCTCATCCAGCTCGGCCGCATGAAGGCGTCCATTTTCCTGTCCCTGACCTCCGCGGTGCTCAAGCTTGCGGTGGCGTATGGGCTGGTATACGGCATGCGGAATCCCGCGTCGCCCTTCCCCGCCATCCTGTCGAACACGGTGGCGGACGGTGTGGCCGGGATCGGCGCGGTGCTCGCGCTTTCGCTGCCTACCGTGGTGCGGCTGCAGTATTTTTCCAAGCCCCTGCTGAAAAAGTTCTTTAAATACGGCTTGCCGCTCATGGGCATGTCCATTTCCGTCGCCCTGCTGAACCAGATCGACAAGTATTTCGTCGTCGGCTTCTTCGACATGGACGTATACGGCATCTATTCGAGCAACAACTCGATTGCTTCCGGCCTTTTCACCNTTTTTCCAAGCCCCTGCTGAAAAAGTTCTTTAAATACGGCTTGCCGCTCATGGGCATGTCCATTTCCGTCGCCCTGCTGAACCAGATCGACAAGTATTTCGTCGTCGGCTTCTTCGACATGGACGTATACGGCATCTATTCGAGCAACAACTCGATTGCTTCCGGCCTTTTCACCATGATCTCGGTCGGCATCATGCGCGGCGTCTATCCCGCCGTGCTGCGCGGCTGGCGCGACGGCGGCCGCGCGGAGGCCAAGCCCCTGCTGGATGCGGGCGTACGGCTGTACCTGCTGATCGCCGTGCCCGCCGTGTGCGGGCTGGCCGCGGTTTCGCTGCCCATGAGCCGCGTCCTGTTCGACGTAACCAAGGGCTATGACGCGGGCGCGCCCGTGATTGCGTATACCGCGCTCGCCATGCTCTTTATGGGGCTTGCGGAGTACGCGAACAAGGCGTACGAGCTTGAGCAGTCCACCGTGCACGTCCTGCAAAACAGCGCGGCCGCCGCCGTGATCAAGGTGGCTTCCAGCGTCATCCTGCTCAAAACTGTCGGCTTTACCGGCGGCGCGATGGGCTCGGTCGTGGCCTTTGCGGCCTATTTCATCATCACCGCCGTGCGGGTGCGCCGCCGTTTCCTGTTCCATGTGCCCATGGCGCGGCTCACGCGGATCATCGGCTGCGCCCTGCTGTGCGGCGCGTCGGCGTATGCCTGCACGCTTCTGCCTGTGGGGAACCTCGTGCGCCTGGTGTGCGCGGTCGCGGTGGGCGGCCTTGTCTACGCCGTGACCATCGTGGTTTCCGGGGAAGCGCGGCCGGAATTTGATGCAATCCGCCAAAAAGTGTTTAAACGCTGAACTGAACCGCTTGAATTCCGCGTGTTGCGGTGATATAATAGGAACCTATTTGAAAAACCATTGGGGGACCGGTTTTATGCAGCTTTTAAAGGACGCGATCCTGGAGCGCGGCAGCGTCAAGAACGGCGACGTGCTCAAGGTGGACGCGTTTTTAAACCATCAGATGGATATTCCGCTGATCAACGAGATGGGCAAGGCCTTCCAGGAATATTTTAAGAACCAGCACATCACCAAAATCCTGACGATCGAATCGTCCGGCATCGGGATCGCCTGCATCGCGGCACAGTACTTTAACGTACCCGTCGTGTTCGCCAAAAAGAGCGAGAGCCGCAACCTTGACGGGGCGGTTTATACCTCGCGCGTGACGTCCTTTACGCGCCAGCGCAATTACGATGTGATGGTCTCCAAAAAGTTCCTGGCCGCCGATGACCGCGTGCTGATCATCGACGATTTCCTGGCGCGCGGCAGCGCCCTGCTCGGCCTGATCGACATCATCCGCCAGTCGGGCGCGACGATCGTCGGCGCGGGCATCTGTATCGAGAAAGCCTATGACGACGGCGGCAGCAAGGTACGCGGCCTGGGCATCAAGGTGCATTCGCTTGCAAAAATCGAATATATGGATGAAAACCGTATTGTCTTTGCAGATTAACGCAAAATAAAAGAAGTATCATAGAGAGGTTTCGCAGTTATGGAATTTATCAGTGATCCCAAGCAGTATACCGACACGGTGGAACGCGCCGCCGCGAGCATCGGCAAGGAAGTCACCTTCCGCGGCACGGTGCACCGCGTGCGCGATATGTCCGACTTTTCCTTCCTGATCGTCCGTGTGGAGCGCGGCCTGATCCAGTGCACCTTCCAGGGCGATGCGGTCGGCGATATCCAGCGCGCCGACGTGAAGGACGCCATGGTCGTCGAGGTGACGGGCACGGTGCACGAGGAACCCCGCGCGGAGCACGGTTTCGAGGTTGTCCTGCGCGCCATCCGCATCCTGGCTAAGCCGTACGAGCAGCTCCCGATCCCGCTGGGCAAGAAATATATGGGCCTGTCGCTCGACGTCGACCTGCCGCTGCGCCCGATTTCGCTGCGCCACCCGGTCAAGCAGGCGGTATTCCGCATCCAGGGCGCCATTGCGGACGGCTTTGCGGAATACATGCTGAGCCAGGGCTTTACCCATATCCACACCCCCAAGATCGTATCCGCCGGCGCAGAGGGCGGCGCGAACATCTTTAAGCTGGATTATTTCGGCCAGCAGGCGTACCTGGCGCAGTCCCCGCAGTTTTATAAGCAGTATACCGCGGGCGTGTTCGGCCGCGTGTTTGAGATCGGCAACGTCTACCGCGCCGAGCGCCACAACACCAGCCGCCACCTGAACGAATATATCGGCCTGGACTTCGAGATGGCCTATATCGACTCGATGTACGACGTGATGCAGATGGAGACCGGCATGCTCAAGTATGTCATTTCCTACCTGCAGGCGCACTGCAAGCCCGAACTGGCGCTGCTCAAGGCCGACCTGCCCGTCATCGGCGAGATCCCGACCGTCACCTTTGACGAGGCCAAGCAGATCATGCTGGATAAGTTCGGCCACAAGTCCAAGAACCGTTACGACCTCAACCCCGACGAAGAGGTCATGCTGTGCAAATGGGCGAAGGAAGCGCACGGCAGCGAGTTTGTATTCGTGACGCATTTCCCGTCCTCCAAGCGCCCGTTCTACGCGATGGACGACCCGGAGAACCCGAAGTATGCGCTTTCCTTCGACCTGCTGTTCCGCGGCCTGGAAATCACCACCGGCGGCCAGCGTATCCATGACTATGCCGAGCAAATCCAGAAGCTCGAAGACCGCAAGATGGACGTTTCCCTCTTTGAGTCCTTCACGATGCTGCACAAGTACGGCATGCCCCCGCACGGCGGCCTCGGCATCGGCCTGGAGCGCCTGACGATGCAGATGCTGAACCTGTCCAACGTGCGCGACGCCTCCATGTTCCCGCGTGACATGACCCGTCTGGAGCCGTAACCCCGTGTAAGGCTGCGAAAAATGCAAACGCAAGGCCCGCGCCGGAGGCGCGGGCCTTTTCCCTTCCCGGGCGCAAAAAAAGCGCCCGGCCAATGCCGGACGCCCTTTGATGCGCAATTAGTCCTCGATCTCCAGGTAGTCGCCGAGTTCCTTGAACAGCGCGGTGGTGTCAACGTCGTCCTCAACGACGAGCTGCAGCGGCTCGTTCAGGCTGAGCAGGAACATGCCGAGCAGGCTCTTCGCGTCGACCATACCGCTCTTGCCGTGAATCCAAATATCGAAGCCGAAATGGCTGACGATCTGGTTGATCTTCTGGATGTCTTCCGTATTCTTAACCTTGATGCCTCTTGTCATAATAAATACCTCCCATAAATTTTGATTGTTCGTTTTCTCTTGAGACCATTATAACAACAGGAATTTAAAAAATAAAGTGTTTTTTACCCATTCCGGTTATTTTCATCGTTTTCGCGGCTTCTCAAATTTTTCCGGCCAGCTTTTAGTGCTTTTTCACCAATATGGCATTGCGTTGTTGTGCACAATAACGAAACATCTTTCGTATGGAGGAACCCTATGTCCGAATTACAAGCCCCCCGCTACACTATGGGCGAAGAAATTTTCAACGCCGTCACCCACGGCATCGGCGCGTGCCTGTCGCTGGTCTTTTACGGGTACATGCTCGCGCTGTCTGTGCATTTCGGCGACGTGTGGTGCGTCGCGAGCGTCACCATCTACTGCTTCACCCTGTTTGCCATGTTCATTTCCTCGGCCTGTTACCACGCGCTGCCTTACCCCACGGCAAAACGCGTCATGCGCGTGCTGGACCACTGCGCGATCTACCTGCTGATCGCGGGCACTTACACGCCGTACACGCTGATCAACCTGCGCGGCCCGCTGGGCTGGACGATCTTTGCCGTCATCTGGGCAATGGCCATCCTCGGCATCATATTGAACGCCATCGACCTCAAGCGCTTTGCCAAGGTTTCCGTCGCCTGCTATGTGCTCATGGGCTGGGCGGTCGTGTTCGCGCTCAAGCCGCTGCTTGCGACCCTTGCGCTCGGCGGGATCGTGACGCTGGCCGTCGGCGGCCTGTTTTACACGGTCGGCGTGGCCTTCTATGTGATCAAAAAAATCAAGTATTTCCATTCCATCTGGCACCTGTTCGTGCTCGCGGGGGCGATCACACACTTTTATTCCATCCTGCTTTATGTGCTGCCCGCGGGTTTTGCAGCGGCCTGATTGCATGCAATATGGTTACAGCTTGCAAAAAAAGGTGCTATATCTTCTTGTTTTATCCTGCACTGTAAATAATATGCTTGACCTCCGCGCTTTTATCTGCTAAAATGTAAAATCGAGGTGAGCCTTATGGCTTGCCGCTCAACTTACATTCTAAAGGATGGGTAAAAATGAAACTGAACAAGAGACTGCCGGCCCTGCTGATGGCAGGCGTACTGTCGCTTTCCCTGCTCGCAGGCTGCGGAGGCAGCGACTACAAGGTCGGTGTCTGCCAGCTCGCCCCGCATCCGGCGCTTGACGCCGCGACGGAGGGCTTCCGCGACAAGCTGACCGAGCTGATGAAAGCGGACGGCAAGACAGTCGAAATCGACGTAGAGAACGCAAACGGCGAGACCTCCTCGGTCGCGACCATTATCAACGGCTTTGTATCCGGCAAATCCAGCCTGATCCTCGCCAACGCGACCGCGCCGCTGCAGACGGCCGCCGCCTCGACCGGCGACATCCCGATCCTGGGCACCTCGGTATCCGACTACGGCACCGCGCTGGAGATGGACAACTTTACCGGCGTCACCGGCATCAACGTATCCGGCACGTCCGACCTCGCGCCGCTCGACCAGCAGGCCGCGATGGTCAAGGAGTGGTTCCCGGACGCGAAGAACGTCGGCCTGCTGTACTGCTCGTCCGAGGCAAACTCCAAGTTCCAGATCAACACGATCAAGCCGGAACTGGAAGCGCTCGGCTTCGCCTGCACCGAATATTCCTTCGCGGACTCCAACGACCTGGCAACCGTTGCGACCAAGGCCTGCAACGAGAGCGACGTGCTCTACGTCCCCACGGATAACACGGTCGCCGACAACACCGGCATCATCGCCAACATCGCGATCCCGAACAAGATCCCGGTAATCGCGGGCGAAGAGGGCATCTGCTCCGGCTGCGGCGTCGCCACCCTGTCCATCAACTACAGGGAGCTGGGCGAGACCACTGCACAGATGGCGTACGACATCCTGGTGGGCGGCAAGGACATCAGCACGATGGAAATCCAGTACGCGCCCAACCTCACCAAGAAGTACAACAAGGAAATCTGCGACGAACTTGGCCTGACCCCGCCGGAAGGCTACGAAGCGATCGAAAGCGCCGAATAAACAAAAAGAGCGGAAAAGGGCTTCCCTTTTCCGCTCTTTTTCGCTATACTATATTTATCTGCCCTGATCCGGCAGAATAACCTTTTGGGGGAATGAAACCTTGGATATTACAAACCTGTTAAGCGCGTTGCCCGGCGCTGCGGCACAAGGGCTGATCTGGGGCATTATGGCGATCGGCGTATTTATCACCTACAAAGTGCTCGATATCGCCGACCTGACGGTCGACGGTTCGATCGCCACAGGCGGCGCAACCTGCGTCATGCTGACCCTTGCCGGCATGCCGGTCTGGGCGGCGATGCTGTGTGCGCTGGCGGCAGGCCTGCTCGCGGGGCTGGTCACCGGCCTACTGCACACGGCCATGGGCATCCCGGCGCTGCTGTCGGGCATCCTGACGCAGCTCTCGCTCTATTCCATCAACCTGCGGATCCTGGGCGCGTCGAACCAGTCCATCAACGTCATGAAATATGACCTGCTGATCTCGCTGCGTTACATCACCACCGCTATCTGTGTGACGGCCATTTTCGTCGTCGTCATTATCGCCATCCTGTATTGGTTCTTCGGTACCTCCCTCGGCTGCTCCATCCGCGCGACCGGCGCGAACCCCAACATGAGCCGCGCGCAGGGCATCAACGTCAACATGACCAAGGTCATCGGCCTGATGCTGTCGAACGGCCTGGTCGCCCTGGCGGGCGCGCTGCTCGCGCAGTACCAGGGCTTTGCCGACGTCAAGATGGGCATCGGCTCGATCGTGATCGGCCTGGCCGCCGTCATCATCGGCGACGTCATTTTCAGCCGTATTTTCCGCAACTTCGCGCTCAAGCTGCTGTCCGTTGTGCTCGGCGCAGTGATCTATTACATCGTTTTGCAGATCGTCTTCGCGTTCGGCATCAGCTCCGATTATCTCAAGCTGTTGACCGCCGTCATCGTTGCGATCTTCCTTGCCATCCCCTATTGGAAGGGGAAATACTTCGGCAAACGCGTCCGGAAGGAGGACCGCACCAATGCTTGAACTGACGAACCTATATAAGACCTTCAACGCAGGTACGGTCAACGAAAAAACCGCGATCAACGGCCTCAACCTCAACCTCGCGCCCGGCGACTTCGTCACCGTCATCGGCGGCAACGGCGCGGGCAAGTCCACCATGCTCAACCTGATCGCCGGCGTGTTCCCGGTCGATTCCGGCGCGATCCGCCTAAACGGTTTCAACCTCACCGGCCTGCCGGAACACAAGCGCGCCCGCTTCCTGGGACGCGTGTTCCAAGACCCCATGATGGGCACGGCCGCCACCATGGGCATCGAGGAAAACCTCGCGCTGGCTTACCGCCGCGGCAAGACGCGCGGCCTTGGCAGCGGCATCACCAACCCGGAGCGCACGGTCTTCCGCGAGAAGCTTGAGACGCTTGGCCTCGGCCTTGAAGACCGCATGACGAGCAAGGTCGGCCTGCTGTCCGGCGGCCAGCGCCAGGCGCTGACCCTGCTGATGGCGACGCTGCAAAAGCCCGACCTGCTGCTGCTCGACGAGCACACGGCGGCGCTCGACCCCAAGACGGCGGACAAGGTGCTGCAGATCACCGATGAGATCGTCGCACGCGACAACCTGACCACGCTCATGGTCACGCACAATATGAAAAACGCGATCCAGTACGGCAACCGCCTGATCATGATGGACGCGGGGCGCGTGGTCGTCGACATCCAGGGCGAGGAAAAGAAGAACCTCACCGTCCGCGACCTGCTGGAAAAGTTCAATATTGAAAACGACAGGATGCTGCTCAGCGAATAAGAATCGCGGTGCGGCTGCAAAGGCGGCGGGGATGTCCCCGCCGCCTTTGCGTTCCCGGCGCAGATGCGCTATACTAAATATATCACAGCTAGCCGCTGGAAGGGGGAGGGATCATTATGGCGTCGGCCTGGCTCAGTCAATTCCGGAAAAAGTGGGACGCGGCGGTGCCTGTTATCCTGTTTTACCTTTTCCTGTTTTATACGGTCATCGCAATCTTCGGCATCCATTATGTGATGGCCGTATCCTTTATCACCACGCTGTTTAAAATCCGCCACCTGCGCCCCTTCCACCTGCGCAGCGCCGGAAACACCGTGCTCGTGCTGCTCGCCCTGACGGTGCTGGCCTTTTTCGCGACGCTGAGCCTGCCGTTGTGCCTGCTGCTCAATTTTGCGGTGCCCTTTTTGCTGGTCTGCCTGCAGTCGACACAGTTTAACCAGAAGGGCTATTTCTCGTACGCGATGTGCTTCGTCTTCCTGCAGCTCCGCCCGGTGGGCTGGGAAGGGTTTGCAACAGAATTTGCCGTCGTGCTGTATTCCTGCGCCATTTTGGTGGCAGGGCTTGCCCTGTACGCCCGCTTCCGGCAAAAGCCGCAGGATTTCGGCCAGGCGCGCCGCGGCCTCGGCCTGCTGGCGGGGGAGTTCCGCCGGCTCGCGCAGGGGCAGCGCGGCGGCGATACACAAGGCAGCCTGTTCGACGTCGAAAGCGCGCTGCACAAGCTCGCCTATAGCAGCCGCGGCATGACCCAGGTGGTACGCGGCGACGGCAGGATCCATTATATGTTTGCCCTGCTGTTCCAGCGGTCGGCGTACTTCATATCGGACAGCGGCTACCTGCCGGAAAGCCCCTCGCAGTCGGCTTACCTGACGGACGCCGCCGCCCTGCTGGACGCCGTACAGTCCGGCATGAACCGGACGGACAACGGCGCGCTGGTCGCACAGGCGGCCGCCTTGCAGGCGGGGCTGCCGCCCACGTCGGAACGGCTGTCCACGTTCCTGCGGCATTTTTACGACTTGCTGATGCTCATCTTGCAACAGCTCACCGATACAAAAGCACCGGACAGGGGCGCCTGGAAGCTGCCCCCTTACCTGCGCACGCTGCGCGGCCTGCCGTACCGGCTGCACCTTGACGCGTTTGAGGTGCGCTTCGCGCTACGGCTGTCGCTCATTACAACAATCGGCTTTGCCGTGTGCCAGGTTACGGACATCGAGCATTCCTACTGGCTGCCGCTGAACGCCTTCCTGCTGCTCCAGCCCATGTATGAGGAAAGCGCCCAGCGCATGAAAACGCGCCTGGTCGGCACGGCGCTCGGCTGCCTGCTGGTCTTTGTCTGCCTGCCGCTCCTGCCGGGCACGGCCGGCCACTTCGTCTTCGCCACGGTGCTGATCAGCCTGATGTACTGCTGCACACCCGGCACCTGGGTGCAGCCGATCTTCTCAACCGGCTTTGCGCTGACGCTGGCCTCCCTTTCGATCGGCAGCACGACCGCCATCGAGCTGCGCTTTTTGTATCTCATACTGGCGACCGTGCTCGTGCTGGCCGTCAACCGCTTCGTTTTCCGCACCAGCCTGCCGGGACAGTTCCGTATGAACCTGACCGAGCTGTTCCATTTGCAAACCGGGTACCTCTCGCTGCTGGAACAGTGCGCGCAGCACGATATCGATTACAGCGTGCTCTGCGAGGAACTGACGCGCTTCCACCTGATCTACGACCAGGTGGCGCAATACCTCAGCAAGCAGCCCCCAGGCCCGGCGGTGTCCTTCAACCGCGACCTGTTGCGCCTGATGTGGCGGCTCGCCGCCCAGGCGGAGCAGCTGATCTTCCTGGCGCGCAGCACCCGCCCCGGGGAAGACGACCTGCAATCCCTCGTGCTGTTCGCGCGTGAAATGCAGCGCTGCCTTTATGTCCTGCTGTCCGGCAGGCTGCCTGCCGCAGGTGCGCTGGAAAAATTCTGCCCCCCGCCCCACCAGGATGGGCTGCGGCATCTGATGGAACGGTATGACGACACCCTGCGCGCGCTGTGCGCCCTGATCGCCGCACGGCCGGGTGCAGCGGCCGCGCATGCATAACACTGCCCGGGAACAGCAAAAGGCGCCCGAAAATGGGCGCCTTTTTTGTACCTTTAGCGGATAAAATTCGTAAACGTGCGCGCATGGGTCTCCGGCGGGTCGATCTTGCCCTTTGCGGCGTCGATCACCTTGACCATCCAGGCCACATTGCGGCCGAGCTTTGCCATGACCTCCATGCCCTCGGTGTCCTGCTGTACCTCGCCAGCCTGGTGGCCGTGTACCGCGCCCCAGTAGTCCGAGGTTACGATGACCATCTCCATTGCGTCCATGGTGCCGAGCAGCTGCTGGTAGGTCTCCATGCCGCCGGAACGGCGCAGCGTGCAGATCGCCGCGCCGACCTTGTGATGCAGCTGGTTGTCCACACAGCCTGCGCACAGCATCAGGCGGTCGAGCACGCACTTCATGCCGCCCGCAATGCCGCCGTGGTAGACCGGGGAACCCAGGATAATGCCGTCCGCCTCGATGCACTTCTTAATGATCTCGTTCACGCCGTCGTCGTCCTGTACGCATTGCAGCTCGTGATTTTCGATACAGTGGCTGCACGCCAGGCACGGGTGCACGCGGGTACCGATCTGCAGGATCTCATAATCGATCCCGGCCGCTTGGACCGCCTTGCCGACCTCTTCCAGGCACTGGTAGGTGTTGCCGTCCTTGTGCGGGCTTCCGTTAATCGCCACAACTTTCATGTTCATTCTCCTCCCGAATCAAATCAGTCATATATCTTCCAGCGCCGGATCTGGACGCAGGATTACAAAGTGCTCAGGCCATGCCGCCCGGATGCGCGTCGCCGTGCTCCCGGTAACGCCGCATGACCATGATGATATGGTTGAGCTGGGTGCCCATGATCATCACCGTGCCGGTGAGGTACAGCCACAGCATGAGCACGATCATCGCGCCCAGGGAGCCGTACAGGATGGAATAGCGCGCCATATTGTCCACGTAAAAGGAAAAACCGATGGAAAGCGCAAACCATGTGAGCATGGAAAACAGCGCGCCCGGCAACACCTCGCGCCACGCGAGGCGTATGTTGGGCACCATGCGGTTGAACAGCATCAAGAATACGAAAATAAAGGCGATCGCGAGCCAGTAGCCGCCGCTGTGCGCCAGCCCGTCCAGCCAGCCGGGGATTGGGAGCCATTTCCCGATCAGGCGGAGCGACGTGCGCCCGATGACCACGATCAGGAAGCTGCCGATAATGGCGAGCAGGAAGCCCGCGGTAAAGAGCAGGGACAGCAGCCCCTGGTACAGGCCGCCCACCCGCAGCTCCACCCGGTATATGCGGTTTGCCGTGCGCATCAGGGAGCGCATGGCGCGCGACAGGAAAAACAGCGTCAGGCCGATGCCGATGACCAGCGGGCTGATGGACGGCTGCGTGGTAATATACTCGACATAGCTCTGTATCATGGTCTGCAGGCTGTGCGGCATGAACTGCGTCACCGTGTTCAGGCTTTCCGCAGACAGGTTCATCCGCGCCAGCACCGAGTTCAGGAACATCAGCAGCGGGAAGAACGAGAACAGCAAAAAATACGCAAGCTCGGCCGCAGATTGGGAGACCCCATCTGAAAAATAGCGGCGGAACATCTGTCGCAGCACATAGCCCAGCCGGCTGGATTTTTGCATCCCTTCCCCTCCCTTCCCCGGATTTGTATCTATTGTACCAGTTTCCCCCTGTCATTACAATATGAAAACGGTCGGACGGTACGGCAAAAGAAATGCTTGAATTTCCCGCGGGATGTGGTATACTGAAATCGAACAAATATTCGTTTCTGAGGAGGTGCCCCCATGACGCTGCCGCTGCGCGCGCATACCTGCTGCTTTTCCGGCTACCGCCCGGAAAAGATACCCGGCTGCGACCCGGCGCAGGCCGCCCCGCCCGCCGCCCTCGCGGATTCGCTGCTGCGCGCCGTCTGCAACGCGGCGGGGCTGGGGTACACGCATTTTGTGACCGGAATGAGCCGGGGGTTTGACCTTTGGGCGGCACAGGCCGTCCTGGCGCTCGCCGGCACCGCCGGGCTCTCCCTTGTCTGCGCCATCCCGTTCGACGGGCAGGATGCGGGCTGGCCGCCCGCCTGGCGCGCGGCCTACGACGAAGCGCTCCGCCATGCGGCGCAGGTCTTCCTGCTTGCGCCCGCCTATGCGCCGGGCTGCTACCACACGCGCAACCGCTTCCTGGTGGAATCGTCAAGCCGCCTGATCTGCTATTTTGACGGCCAGCCCGGCGGCACGGCGTACACCGTCCGCTATGCAAAGCGCCGCGGCCTGGAACTTGATAATGTGGCCGACCCCCAGGTCTCGCTGGGCGGCCTGCTGTATGGAACCGGAAAGGAGTGACCCCCATGACCACAAACGCCACCCTATACGCCTGCTGCGGTATCGACTGCGCCGCCTGCAGGGACTTCCCCGGCGCTTGCCCGGGCTGCGGCGCGGTGCAGGGACGCCCCGGCTGGATCTCGGAGGTGCCGGGCGCGGGCTGCTGCCCCCTTTATGCCTGCTGCACGGAGCAAAAGGGGCTGACGCACTGCGGCCAGTGCGCCGAACTGCCCTGCCGCCTGTTTTCCGAATTCTGCGACCCGTCGCTGCCAAAGGAAGCCGCGTTGGCGGAACTGCAGGCCCGGCTGAACCTGCTGCGCGCACGCACCGACTGAAAAAAGGGCGCCTAAGCGGCGCCCTTTTTCCATGCATATGCAGTTTGGGTCAATTGACCTTGACCGTCCAGCCCAGCTCGTCGGGCTGCTTGCCCCACTGGATGCCGGTCAGCGTATCGTACAGCTTGTGGGTGACCTCGCCGATCTTGCCGCCGTTGATGTGGGCGACCTCGCCCTCGTAACGCAGCTCGCCGACCGGGGAGATGACCGCCGCGGTGCCCGTGCCGAATACCTCCTCGAGCTTGCCTTCGCGGGAGGCCTTCATGATGTCCGCGATCGGCAGGCGCTCCTCGGAAACCGGGATGCCCCAGTGCCGCAGCAGGTCGATGCAGGACATGCGGGTAACGCCGGGCAGCACCGTGCCGACGCAGGGCGCGGTGTAAACCGTACCGCCAATCTTGAAGAAGCAGTTCATGGAGCCGACCTCTTCGACGTACTTGTGCTCCACGCCGTCTAGCCACAGGGTCTGCTCATATCCAAGCTCGTGCGCCTTTACCTGGGAGATGAGGGAAGCCGCGTAGTTGCCGCCGCACTTGGTAAAGCCCGTGCCGCCGGGGCAGGCGCGCGTGTACTCGTCCTCCACGAAGATCTTGACCGGGTTGATGCCGGACTCGTAATACGCGCCGACAGGCGAGCAGATGATGATAAACTGGTGCGTCTTGGACGGGCGCACGCCGAGGTGCGGCTCGGTCGCAATGACGAACGGGCGGATGTACAGGCTGGTGCCCTCCTGGGACGGCACCCAGTCTGCCTCGGCCTTGACCAGCGCCTGGACCGCCTGGACAAAATCCTCCACGGGCAAGGACGGCAGGCACATGCGCTTGTTGGTGTTGATCATGCGCTCGGCGTTCTTATCGGGACGGAAAAGCTGGATGCTGCCGTCCGGCGTGCGGTACGCCTTCATGCCTTCAAAGGACTCCATCGCGTAGTGCAGCACCATGGCCGCGGGGTCGATGGAAAGCGGCGCATAGGGCACGATGCGCGCGTCATGCCAGCCGATGCCCTCGGTATGGTCGATAATGAACATATTATCCGTGAAGTATACGCCAAAGCCCAGCTTTCCCTGGTCGGGCTTTTCCTTATGTGTTTTTGCAAGGTTGTACTTGATATCAAGCATCTTCAATCACTCTTTTCTCTTTCTTGCAATAAATTTTACTAGTTTTATTCTATAAAACTTTTTCCCTTTTTTCAAGAGTATCCGGCGCGTTTTTTTGGATTCTTTTGCACCGCATTGCCAAAACGGGCGGAAAATGATATACTAAGCCCAAATGGTCCGCACCATTTTCAGATCCGCCGAAGGAGCCTTCACATGAAATACATCAAACGCGCGCTTTGCATTGCGCTCGTAACCGCCCTGCTGCTGTGCGCCGCGCAGGTGTCCGCCGCGCAGAGCATCACCCTCACTGCGGTGAACGACCAGTTCCTGCCGCTGTCCGACAGCACGATGCCCGCGCGCAAAAGCGGCGAAATGTACGTCCCCTATTCGGTTTTCACCGGGACGCTCGGCATTTCAGCGTCGTACAACGCCTCGCAGAAAACGCTCGTCCTGTCCGGCCAGTCGAATACGCTGACGTTCTACATATCGGAAGGCTATGTCTACGACCAGAATATGACAAGCTACGCCCAGCCCGCCTACTTTATCAACGGGGGCGTCTATGTGCCGGTCAAGCTGATCTGCAGCCGCTTCGGGCTGAGCTACTCGGTCATTTCCTCGGATTACCCGGTGCTGCGCATCATTAACGACAACGCCACCCTGTCCGACCACGCGCTGATCGCAGGCTCCGCGGAGACGATCCGTAAAATGGTGGCCGCATACCAAGCACCCTCCGGCGAAGGCGGCGCCACTCCCTCGACGCCCGATATCCCGGTCGCGCCGCCCGCGGTTGAGGAGCGCATCCCACAGCCTTCCGTCGTGTACCTCACGTTTACCGGCGCGCCGACCGAACAGACCCCCGCGATCCTGGACACGCTGCAAGAGTTCGGCCGTACCGCCACCTTTTTCCTCGCCGCGGAAGACCCGCTGTCACGCGGGGACGACGTCCGCCGGATCGTGTCGGAGGGGCACGCGCTCGGCCTGGCCGTCACGGCCGACGCCCACAACGCCGACCCGGAAACCCTGGTGCAGTCCCTGGACGCCCAGAACGGGCGGCTGCTGCTGCTCTGCGGTGTCACCACCCGCCTCGTCATGGTGGAGAACGGCAGCGCCACGCTGTCCCAGGCGCAGCGCGACGCGCTCGCCGACGGCGGCTACCGCCTGTGGGACGCCACCCTCGACAGCCGGGACGATAGCCGTACCGCTTTCCGCGCGGCGCGCACCGTGCTGACGGCTTTCCAAAAATCGTCCGATCCCGCCGTCGTGCGCCTGCGCCATGGCGCGCAGGCAGACGGTACGCTGACGTATATCCTGCGCTATATGCAGCAGACCTCGATCCAGCACAGCACCATCCAGCTCAGCGACACGCCGATCAACGCGGTTGGCGACACCCGCTGACCCATACGCCGCATCCGGCAGGGTGCGGCGTCCTTTTTTTGCGTTCCCGCAGGGCTTTCCCCGGCCGCGCGCCGTCTCCGCGGCGCCTGACGCCCTTTGATGTCCCCCTTTCTTCCAATTGATTACTTGCATTATACTGCAAAGCGCGTTATATTAAAAATGCATCTTTATTATAGCTTTCATTCCTTGGAGGAATAGTATGGACCTGATCAACCTGGAACTTTACCGTGTCTTTTATGTAGTCGCCCGCGTTGGGAACCTGTCGCGCGCCGCGGAAATCCTGTATACCGGGCAGCCCTCGGTCAGCAAGGCCATCCACCGGCTGGAGGATGCGTTTGAAACCCCGCTCTTTACCCGTTCCTCCCGCGGCGTCGCCCTAACCGAAAGCGGCGAGCTGCTGTTCCGGCACGTCAGCCGCGCGCTGTCCGAACTGAACGAAGGCGAGCTGCTGCTCAAAAAGCGCAACCATGCGACGCAGGCGCAGCTTTCCATCGGCATCAGCCCGATGCTGTACAAATATTACGTGTCCCCGCACCTCAAGGCCTTCCTGGACGCGCATCCGAACCTCAAAATCAATATCGTCGACCACAGCATGTCGTACAAGGTCATCGAGGCGGTGCGGCAGGGGGCGCTCGACCTGGGCGTGGTCAGCCGGCCGACCGAAGCGGGCGACCTGACCTTTTTGCCGATCGCTTCCATCCAGGAGCTGTTCATCGCCGAGCCGGGTTACCTTGCAAAGCTGCATTACACCGATATCCCGTCCTTTTTCGGGCAGGCCACGCTGATCTTCCTGGAGAAGGGCAACGTGGCGCGCGAATATAACGAGCGGTACCTGCAGGGGATCGGCGTGCAGGCCGTGCCGGAAATCACAACGAGCAACATGGATTTCATCATCGAGCTGGTGGCTTCCGGGATCGGCGTCGGCATCGTGTACGAAACCGCGGTGCGCGACGCGCTCCGGGACGGGCGGCTCAAAGCGCTCCCCTTCCTGCCGCCGATCCCGCCGCGGGAAATCGGGATCGTCCTCAAAAAGGGCTGCCTGCCGACCTTCGCAGTCGATGCGTTCGTCGCGCACTACCGCTCCGCCTTCCTCGCGCAACACGCAGAAAAAGGGCGCTGACCACATGGCCAGCGCCCTTCCTTTTGGTTTATTGCAGGATATTGTGGATGAGCGTAAAGGTTTCCGCACGGGTGATCGGGTTGTTTACCCGCAGCGTGCCGTCCTCATAGCCCTTCATCAGTCCCTTTTCGAGCAAGCCCGCAATGCCCTTCTGCGCCCAGTCCGGCACATCCTTGCCGTCCTTGACGCCGTCCAGCAGCGCGACGTTGTCGCTCGAAACATTTGCCGCACGGGCGATCATGACCGCCACTTCGACGCNAAACCCCGCAAGCCCCTTCTCCCCCCAGTCCGGCACATCTTTGCCGTCCTTGCCGCCGTCCAGCGGCGCGTCGTTGTCGCTCGAAACATTTGCCGCACGGGCGATCATGACCGCCACTTCGACGCGCGTTGCGCCGTCCTGGCCGTTCATGTGGCCCTTCTCGTCGCCGGTCATAATGCCCTTATCCTTTGCGGCCTGCAGGACGCCTGCCGCCCACGCGGAGGAACGGTCGCCCGCCGCCAGCTTTGCGCCGTCGGCCGCCGCGATATCGAGCGCGCCCAGCAGCGCGGAAGCGACCTCTTCGCGGGTGATGCTCGCATCCGGACGGATGTTGCCGTTCTCAGCGTCGCCCTTGATCACGCCGCGCTCCACCAGATCCATCAGGGTCTGGTAAGCCCAGTGGGAAGCCGCGACGTCGCCGCCGATGACGGGCTTTTCCGTCTGCACGACGGTCCCCTCGTCGGCCTTGCCGGAATAATCGTCAAAGTCCTTGGACAGCGCGCGGTAAACGTCGGAGGACTGGTGGCCCGCGCCGTCCGCAAAGGTACCCTTGCTCCAGTCGGCATAGGTGTTCCAGGCATATTCGCTGCCGGCCTTGAGGTCATAGGTATTCAGCACCGGCAGGTAGCTCGCGTCCTTGCCCAGCTTGGAGGTGAACTCGGTCACGATGCGGATATACTTGCCCTTGCCCGCGTCCTTAAGGTCGATGGCGCCCTTGCCGTCCGCAAGGTCGTACGGCTTGGAGGAAGCCACGGTCTTGCCGTCTTCGGAGAACTGGACGGTTGCGCGGATCGCGGAGCCGCCCTTGATCACCGCGTCATAGGCCAGGGATTCCGGGTCGCCGGAAACCTGTACCCATTCGGTGGTATGCGTGCCGGTCGGGACGATGTTGGATTCGTCAAAGTCCAGCCAGATGGCCAAATGATTTGCCTGCGGCCCCTTTTCCGTTGGCTTGTCGCAGATGGTATCGGTCTCGGCCGCGGTCAGCTTGGTGTCGTACAGGCGCATCTGGGAAATTTCACCCGCCAGCATGGTGCGGTCGATGCCGCGGTTGCGCTTGGTCAGCAGCGCGCCGGTGTAGGAGAAGCCGATATAGGTGGAAGCGCCCGGCCAGTTCTTGATCGGGGAATCAAACGCCGGCGCGTCGATATGGCCGCTCGGGTACTTGTTCTGGTAGGAATCGCCGCCATTCGTGCGGTCGAACGTGCCGACATACTGCACCCATTCGCCCTTCTTGATGCCGGCCTTGGGGTCGGTGTCGTTATCGTTCCAGAAGAATTCGCCGTTGTCGTCGTCAAAGCCGATACCGACGGTGATCTTGCCCGTTGCGCGGACAGCCATGCGGTAGAGGTAATTGGTGCCCCAGCCGATGGAAACGCCCTTGGTCATCAGCGGGTTATGGTCGCGCTTGGTGGGGGTGAGCTGGTCGATGCCGGTGCCCTCGGAGACAGGGAGCTTTGCCCAGACCATGCCGGAAATGCCATCGTCCACGGTAAAGTTCTGGTTGTCCGGGATTTCGACATAGTCCTTGTCGCCGTCCAGGATGACCGTGCCGCCGCCCTTATTGTCGGTGCCGAGCTTCGGCGCGCCGTGGAGATAGCCGTTATTGCCCTTGCCGGACTTGTCCTTGACCATCGGCAGGCCCTGGATGCTGCCTTCGATCGACACGGTGACTGGCTCGGAATTGCCGATGCGTACCTTGAAATCGCCGAACTTCTCGAAGGTGTAATCAAACTCCGCCGTCTTGGTCTTGCCGGAGGCGATGGAATACGCCTTGGTCTGGATCGGCTGGTCGTCGATATACAGCGTGGCGTTAGCCGTGCCGTCCTCGTTGCCGATGTTGGTCACGTCCGCCTTGATGTGCAGCTTGTCGCTGTTGATGTCGCTGATTTCCGCGTCGCCCAGCTTGGTGCGGACGTTGTCATAGGCGAAGGTCGCCGGGCGGAAATCAACCTGTACGTTTTTCGCGACACCTGCGACCTGGATGGCATGCTTGCCCATCTCGCTGAGGGTTACCGTACCGCTCAGCACGACGGACTGCCCCGGGTCAAGCGTCTTGACGCCGTTGGACTCGACCTTGACCGGCTCGCCGGTCGTCGACAGGCCACTGTCGGACTTGAGGTCGCCGTAAATGTACTTCATCTTGCCGTTGTCGTTCACCGGGATCACCGCGGCGGCCAGGCCGTCGCCCACGTTCTTGACCGTTGCGGAAACGGTGATCTCGCCGTTGGACTGGATCTTGTCCGGGGTGATCGTCACGCCGGAATAGGAGAGCTGCTGCTTCTTGGTGGAGATGTACGTGGTGCCCACAGACTTGCCATCCGCCATATTATTGGTGGTCAGCAGGCCGCCCTTGATGGTGTGCTCCATGTAGCTGCCCTTCGCGCTCTCGCTGCGGGACGCCTGGTGCGTCATATAGACCGTGCCCGCGCCGACGGTCGGGTCGTCGGAAACCGCGCGCGCATAGCTGTGCGTATGGCCCGCCAGCATCAGGTCGACATGGCCCGGCTCCGCGATCGGCACAATGTGGCGCTTGGTATACGGGTCGGATTCCGGATGGTGCATCACGAGGATGCGGAACGCCTTGTCCTGGTTCTTCGCCAGGTCGTCCTTCAGCCACTGGAGCGCCTTGTCGATCTTGTCCGCGGTCGAAGCGTCCATGGTGCCGCCGGAGGTCTCGGCGTTCATCTGGAACAGCGCCCACGGGTTGCTGTCCATCAGGTCGAAATGTACGTCGCCGTAATCAAAAGCGATGTTGCCGGGGACGGCGGAGCCGTATTCCTCGGTCTGCGTATTGATGACGTACGCGTCAAAATACTCGCTGAAGTCGTGGTTGCCGCAGGCGTAGACCACAGGGTAATTGTGGATGAACTCGCCGCTGCCGAACCAGAAGTTGTACTGCTCCTTCTGGGTGCCGGTGCCTTCCACCATGTCGCCGCCGTGGATGATGAACGCCGGGTCGTACGAGAATACGCCCTCGTCAAAGTATTCCTTGGTCTCAAACTTGTGCGTGTCCGTGATGGAAATAAAACGGATTTCGTCGGGATTTTCCGCAAGCGTGCGGAAGCTGCCCGCGCAGGTCGCGCCGCCCTCGAGCGCGACCTCGTAATAGTACTTTTCGCCGGGCTTCAGGTCGGCCAGCTTGATGCGGTAGATATTCATCTGCTTGCCGCCGTAGCTCGGCGCGTCCGGATCGCGCGCAACCGCCTGCGCCTCGCCCAGCGCCGCCTTATCCGTGCCATAACGGATCGTGGAAGCCGCGTCCTGGTCTGCTTCCCATACGACGACCATGCTGGTCGTCTTCGGTGCCAGCAGGTAGGGGCCGTTCAAGAACTGCGGCCCGTCCGCGGCCAGCGCCGCCCCGGGCAGCATGACGAGCAGCATCAGCACTGCGAGCAGCAGGCTGACGGCCCTCTTCCCTATACGCCTATGTTTTGTCATTGTACATCTCTCCCATCCCTATTTTTTGCGGGGTACTATAACCTTATCTTATAATATATAATCCATGCTTCACAACATCTTTTTTGTACAAAGTCACCAATACATTTTCTGATAATATACCTCGGTTTCAAAAATACAATTGTAAAGTTACCCAAATCATTTTGTGCAATTCTTCCAAAAATGCTGAAAAGCTTTACACCTTTACCGCTTTTACGATGTAAATTTAGTTTGTTTTGGCTAATTTATTATGCAATTATGTATACAATTTGCACATATCGTTACACGACAAAAGCGGCGGAGATATCCGGTTATCTCCGCCGCTTTTGTTATATCTGTTTCCGGATGCGCTCGAGCGCCCCTTTTTCCAGGCGCGAGACCTGCGCCTGCGAAATATGGATTTCCTTGGCCACCTCCATCTGGGTGCGCCCCTCGAAAAACCGGAGCTGGACGATGCGCTTTTCCCGGTCGCTCAGGCCGCCGATGGCTTGCTTGAGCGCGATCTGTTCCAGCCAGTGCTCGTCCGTATTCTTGGTGTCGCCCACCTGGTCCATCACGCAAATGGTGTCGCCCTCCTCCCCCCAAACCGGCTCGAACAGCGATACCGGGTCCATGATTGCGTCAAGCGCAAACACGACCTCTTCCTTCTTGACCCCCATGCTGTTGGCAAGCTCCATAATGGTAGGCTCGCGCTGGTTGTCCCGGACAAAGGCCTCCTTGGCCTGGAGCGCCCGGTACGCCATGTCGCGCATAGAGCGCGAAACACGGATCGCGCTGTTATCGCGCAGGTAACGGCGGATTTCCCCGATGATCATCGGGACCGCATAGGTTGAAAATCGCACCCCGAGGTCAACGTTAAAATTGTCAATTGATTTAATCAGCCCAATGCAGCCTACCTGGAACAGGTCATCCACCGATTCCCCGCGGCCCCCAAAGCGCTGGATGACGCTCAGCACCAGCCGCAGGTTGCCACTGATCAGTTTCTCACGCGCCGCCTGGTCGCCGTCCCTCACACGGTGGAGCAAATCGTTCATTTCCTCGCCCGAAAGCACCGTGAGCTTGGACGTGTTAACGCCGCAAATCTCGACCTTCATCTGCATCCTGAAATTCCCTCCCACAAGTCAAAGCACTTGTTTGTATCAAGCATTTTCCCCGTGGGCAGGAATATTTATACCGTTTTCCGCATCGTATATTTTTAGCCTTTCGACCGCGTTCGCGCGCATTTTCGCCGGCCGCGTGCTTCCTTGCGCAGCCGCGTGCAAATAAAACGGCGCCCCCTGCCGGGATGCACGGCAGGGGGCGCAGGTATTTATATTGTTGGGGCGACGGCGTCTTATTTGCCGCGCGCTTCCCTGAATTCGAGGAACTCGTCGTAGGTGCAGTCCTTATCGAGCACGCCTTCTTCGCGGATCTCGATGATGCGGTTTGCAATGGTCTGCATGAACTCATGGTCGTGGGATGCAAAGAGCAGGTTGCCCTTAAAATCGATCATGCCGTTGTTGACCGCAGTGATGGACTCCAGGTCGAGGTGGTTCGTCGGCTGGTCTACGACCAGCACGTTGGAGCCGAACAGCATCATGCGCGACAGCATCAGGCGCACCTTTTCACCGCCCGACAGCACGTCGACAGACTTATACACATCGTCGCCGGAGAACAGCATGCGGCCGAGGAAGCCGCGCAGCGTGGATTCCAGGGTGTCCTTGGAATAGGGCGCGAGCCAGTTAAGCATGTTTTCCTTATGGCCGTTAAAATACGCGGAATTGTCCTTGGGGAAATAGGACTGTGAGGTCGAAACGCCCCACTTAAAGGTGCCCTCGTCCGGCTCGAGCTCGCCCATCAGGATCTGGAAGAGCGTGGTGGTCGCCAGCTCGTTCTGCGCGAGGAAGCCGATCTTGTCGCCCTTGCGCACGATAAAGGATACGTCGTTCAGCACCTTTTCGCCGTCGATGGTCTTGGAAATGCCCTTGACCTCCAGGATATCCTTGCCCGCCTCGCGGTCCATTGAAAAGCCGACCCAGGGATAGCGGCGGCTGGATGCGGGCAGTTCCTCGACCGTCAACTTGTCAATCAGCTTGCGGCGGCTGGTCGCCTGGCGCGCCTTGGACTTGTTCGCGGAGAAGCGCTGGATAAAGTTTTGCAGCTCCTTGATCTTATCCTCGTTCTTTTTGTTCTGGTCGCGGATCATGCGCTGCGTCATCTGGCTCGCCTCGTACCAGAACTCGTAGTTGCCGACATAGGCCTGCACCTTGCCGAAATCGATATCGACGATGTGCGTGCAGACATTGTTCAGGAAGTGGCGGTCATGCGATACGACAATGACCGTGCCCATGAAGTCGAACAGGAAGTCCTCCAGCCAGTGGATCGCGTGCACGTCCAGGTGGTTCGTCGGCTCGTCAAGCATGATGACGTCGGGCTTGCCGAACAGCGCCTGCGCCAGCAGCACCTTGACCTTTTCGCTGTCGCCGAGCGTGCGCAGCGGGCGGTACAGCACCTCGTCCGAATCCAGGCCGAGGCCTTCCAGGAGCTGGCATGCCTCGGTGTCGGCGTTCCAGCCGTCCATCTCGGCAAACTCGGCCTCCAGGTCGGCGGCGCGGTTGCCGTCCTCCTCGGTAAAGGGGTCCTTGGCGTACAGCGTCTCTTTTTCCTTCATGATCTCGTACAGGCGCGCGTTGCCCTGGATGATCGTGTCCAGCACGGTGAAATCGTCAAACGCAAAGTGGTCCTGGCGCAGCACGGACATGCGGATGCCGGGCTTGACCGACACTTCGCCGGTCGTGGAGTCCAGCTCGCCCGACAGGATGCGCAGGAAAGTCGACTTGCCCGCGCCGTTCGCGCCGATCACGCCGTAGCAGTTGCCCTCGGTAAATTTCAGGTTGACGTCGGAAAACAGCGGTTCCCCGCTGAAGTTCAGACTCAGGTTCGATACGGTAATCATATTGCCTCCATCGCTCTCAAAAATTAATAACTGATTTGCATTATAACACAAAACGGCGGTTTTGTACCCCGTTTTTCATAATTTTGTGAATTTGTACGGCCTTCCCTTGAAATCCACCCGCGTTTTGGCTTATACTAAAGACAGAAACAAGCAAATACTGCAGGAGGTCGAACAGATGAGTGAAATTTTAAAGGTCATTAAGGAACGCCGCTCCACCCGCGCCTTCAAGCCGGCGCAAGTCCCGCTGGAAACCGTCCGGCAGATTACCGAGGCCGCCACTTGGGCGCCCAGCGGCCGCAGCACGCAAAACTGGCACTTCACGGTCATCCACAGCGCCGAAAAATGCCTGGAGCTTGCAAAGGCCGTGGCGAAGGCCGATAACCGCGGCCCGGACTATAATTTCTACGGCGCGCCCACCCATATCATCGTGTCCTGCCCGCGCGACAGCGAGCACGCCTTCCTGGACGGCGGCGCGGCCATGCAGAATATCCTGCTCATGGCGCATGCCCTGGGCGTCGGCTCCTGCTGGATCAACCAGGTGCGCGTCGTGTGCAACGTGCCGGAAATCCGCGCGATGCTGCACGGCTACGGCGTGCCGGACGACCATGATGTAATCGGCTCGGTCGCGCTCGGCTACATCGCCAAGGAGACCCCGGCGAAGCCCCGCCACGAGGGGCTTGTGACCATCGTCGAATAAAAAAGGGAAAGAAGGGTGCGCCATGGACGCGCAGGTAGCCAAACTGAAGGAATGGGTCGGCCAGTCAGACAATATCGTCTTTTTCGGCGGCGCGGGCGTGTCGACGGAGAGCGGCATCCCGGATTTCCGCTCGGTCGACGGGCTGTATAACCAGAAGTACAAGTACCCGCCGGAAACCATCATCAGCCGCAGCTTCTTCGACGCCAACCCGGAGGAGTTTTACCGCTTCTACAAGGACAAGATGCTTGCGCTGGACGCACAGCCCAATGCCGCGCACCGCAAGCTGGCCGAATGGGAGCGCATGGGCAAGCTACGCGCGGTCGTCACGCAGAACATCGACGGGCTGCACCAGGACGCCGGCTCCAAAGAGGTGCTCGAACTGCACGGCTCGGTGCGCCGCAACTTCTGCCAGCGCTGCCGCCGCCCTTTCGATGCGCGCTACATGAAGGATGCGCCCGGCGTGCCGAAATGCCCGTGCGGCGGCGTGATCAAGCCCGACGTGGTGCTTTATGAGGAGTGCCTCGACGAGGCAACCATCCAGAAAAGCGTGGACTATATCGCAAAGGCCGATATGCTGATCGTCGGCGGCACCTCGCTCGTGGTCTATCCGGCCGCGGGGCTGATCAACTATTACCGCGGGCACAAGCTCGTGCTGGTAAACAAGACCGCCACCCCGGCGGACAGCCGCGCCGACCTCGTCGTGCACGGCAGCATCGGCGAAATTTTCGCGCAGCTATAGGCACAAAAAAGCATCCCGTCACGGGATGCTTTTTTACTGTGCCGGGGCGGCCGCCTTGGCTTGCCGCCACAGCGCCAGCCCTGCGGCGGCAAGCCCCACGCTGATCCAGCCGGAGACCGACAGCGGGCCGATAATCCCCCGGTAAGCGTCATACCGCAAGCGTTCCAGCGCAAACCGCAGCACGGCGTACAGGATCAAATACAGCGCCAGCACCCGCACCGGCCGGCCGGTGCGCGCCGCATACCGCGTCAGAACCGCGAAAATGGCCAGGTCTCCCGCAGCCTCGTAAAGCTGCACGGGCAGCAGGGCGGTCCCGTGCGGCGCAACCGGCGACGCGTCAAAATACAGCCCCCACGGCGGCGGGGCGGGGACGCCGTAGCAGCACCCGGCCATAAAGCACCCGACACGGCCAAACGCATGCGCCAGCGGCACCGCGGGCACTGCGGCGGGCAGGAACCCCGCAAGGCGCAGCCGGTACCGCCGCGCATAGAGCGCCGCGCCTGCAACCGCGCCGCACAGGCCGCCGTAAAACACCAGCCCGCCGAACACATAGGCGCGCAGGAACCGTACCGGGTCGCGCAGCAGGAGCACCATATTCGCCGCCATGGCGGGCAGGTTGACGAGCGCATACAGGAGCTGCGCCCCGGCGAGCATCCCGATCACCCCATAGAGGTACAGGAAGCAGCAGTCGTCCCGGTCAAGGCCAAGGCGCGCGCCCCGCAGCACCGTGTACAGCCAGCCGAGCAGCACGCCCGCAACCCCGCAGAGCGCGTAAACCGGCACCGTCCTGCCCAGCACCGTCAGATAGGGAAACATTCCTACACCTCCAAAAAAGAAGGGAGAGGCGCGCCTCTCCCTTTCCCGCTTTTCAGTTGAATGCGCCGGCCGCGCTGATCGCGCCGATGCAGGCCACGCAGGCGACAAAGAAAATCGCGCCGAAAATCAGGGACAGCAGCGACAGGACGAAGCCCGCGGTCTGGATGCCGCCCTCCGCGCCTTCCTTCTTTGCGTTTGACGCCAGCACCAGGCCGACGATGCCGAGGATCACGGACACGATGGCCGTATACCCGAAGAACCAGAAGACCACGCCGATGATGCCGCACACCATGCTGGCGATGGACGCGTTCTTGCCCGGCGTGTCCCCGCCCGGCGCCTGGTTCATAGGTGCCTGATTATTTTCCATACTTTTATCCCCCTACAACGATGACGTCTGCCGCAAAACGCGGCACCCCCCTATGATTCGCGCAAATCCGCGCAAAAGCTCACCGTCAGTATACGTGCTTTCCGCCTGTTTGTCAAGAACTTCCTATCAGGCCAGGCGGACGCGCCGCAGCAGTACCAGCCCGGCCACGAGGGTCGCAAGCTCGGTAAGCGGCACGGCCAGCCAGATGGCCTGCCCGCCGAAAACCGCGGGGAGCGCAAGCACAAAGAGCAGCGGCAGGGCGATGCCGCGCAGCACGGTCACCGTGAGCGACGGCACCGGCCGTACGACGGACTGGAAATAGGTGCTGAAAAACAGGTTCAGCCCCATCGGCACGAATGCCGGGAAATAGGTGCGCAGCACCGGCACCCCCTCCGCCAGCAGCGCCGCGTCCGGCTCGACGAACAGCCCGATCAGCACCTGCGGCATCCAGTACGCCGTCGAAGCCAGCAGCACGCCGAAGGCCAGCACGGTCAAGACCCCCATGCGGCGCACCGCGTACACACGGCCATACAGCTTCGCGCCGTAGTTTGCCGCAAGCACGGGCTGGGCGGCCTGCGATACGCCGTTAAAGAGCGACATGCATACCAGCGCGCAGTTGGCAATGACGCTGTAGATGACGACGCCGCCCCGCCCGATGTAGCGCAGGAGCTGGTGGTTAAACGAAAAGGTGATTATGCCCGCCGCGCCCTCGATCAGGAAGCTGGGCGCGCCGCACGGCAGGATCTGCCCGAGCATCTTGAGCGATACGGCCTTGCGGGAAAAGCGCAGCCCGTTCCCCGCCGAAAGGAAGTGCGTCAACAGCAGCAGTACCGTCAGCGTATTGCCCATAACGGTCGCAGCCGCGCCGCCCGCCATCCCCATGCCGAGATGGAAAATAAAAATATAGTCAAAAATGATATTGAGCACCGCGCCGCCCAGCACGGCGGCCATGGCGCGCTTGGGGTCGCGGTCGTTGCGTACAAAAGCCTGCAAAAAGGTGGAGAACAGGAAAACCGGCGCAAAATGCGCCATGTAAGANCGTTCTGCCGGTAATAGACGCGATCCATAAGCTGCGCGAGCGGGTTGTCCGCCGTGCCCGGCCAGCCTTTGTAGCCGCCAACCGTCATGGTAAAGCCGGCCATGGCCGCGGCACGCCGGTGCTGCATGGCGATGATCTCCTCGTTGGCGCCGACCGCGCAGCGCACCATGCTGCGCACCTCGACCTGCCCGCTCCCGTTAACGGTCACGCGCCCCAGGTTGGAGGACGAGCCGACCCGGCCGGGGAGGTAGGCGTCCATGGAGTAGACGCCGTTATAGATCAGGATGCAAAGGTCGAGCGTGGCGCGCATGTCCGCGTCCGACCAGACGCGCGGCGGCAGCGCACAGGGCGACAGCCGTACCCGGCCACCCGGGTCGGTAACGGAGAACATATCCGAAACCCGCTGCTGGAACGTGAACGCGGCGCGCTCCATCTCTTCCGCGTACCGCGACGGCGCGACCAGCACGGCTTCGCTGGCGAATGGGATCGCGTTGTGCGCCGTGCCGCCGTCAAACGACGCGAGCGCAAACGGCACGCGCTGCGACAGTTCGGTCAAGAACACGCTGAGGAGCTTGATCGTGTTGGCGCGCCCCTTGTCGATATCATACCCCGAGTGGCCGCCGCGGAAGCCGTCGAGCGACAGCCGCCAGGCGCGGTCGCCGGGCGGCACGGCCGTGTGCAGGGGGCGCAGATAGGTTTCGCGCCGCCCCCCGGACGAGGAAACGACAACGTCGCCCTGCTGGAAGCCGTCGGTATTGATCAGGTAGCGCACATCCGAAACGTATTTTTTGTCCATGTGCAGCGCGCCCTTCAGGCCGACCTCCTCGCCGGTGGTAAACAGCAGGCGCACCGGCCCATGCGCGGTGTTCGGATGTGAAAGCAGGTAAAGCGCGGCGGCGTTGCCGATGCCGCAGTCCGCGCCGAGCGAGGACGCGCCGTTCGTACACAGGCAGCCGTCGCGCACCAGCGCAATCACCGGGTCGCGCGCCGCGTTGAACGCGCTGTGCGGCGCGGCCGCGCACACCATGTCCATATGCCCCTGTACCGCCGTCAGCGGCGCGCCCTCGCAGCCCGGCGTGGGCGGCAGGTCCGCGATCACGTTCAGGCTGTCGTCGCGCACCGGCGACAGCCCCATGCGGCGGAGCCTGTCCATCAGGTAATCGGAGGCCTGTTGCTCATTGCCCGAACCGTGCGGCATGTCGCACAGGCCGAGGAACTCCCAGAGCACGCCGTCGATAATCCGCTCGTCCCGGTCGGGCTGCATATAAATCCGCTCAAATTGCATGTTGCCATCCCCTTCCGCCGCCTGCCTTTGCAAGGCGTTTTTCTTTAAGAGTACCATATCCGCAGCACCCGCGTAAAGGGGCAACCGGCCTTTCCGTCATCTGTCATCCGCAGCAAAAAAACTATTGACAGCGTGTAATCCGTATGATAAAATGACAATTGCTTATCGGGCAAAGGATCCGGAGAGGTATCGAAGTGGTCATAACGAGGCGGTCTTGAAAACCGTTTGTCCGAAAGGGCGCGTGGGTTCGAATCCCACCCTCTCCGCCAATTTTTTTTGGCGGAGCCAACCATATACTTGACATGTGGAGACGTACCCAAGCTGGTGAAGGGGCTCCCCTGCTAAGGGAGTAGGTCGAGAAATCGGCGCGAGAGTTCAAATCTCTCCGTCTCCGCCAAAAAAGAAGTCTGAGAAATCAGGCTTCTTTTCTTTTTTACGTATTCAGGCAGCCTTACGGGCCGCGCTGTTTCAGGCTGTTTCCCCATGCTTCCCGGCACAGGGGAAAAAGGCGCGCATATGCCATGGCATATGCGCGCCTTTTTGCGTCTTACCGCCGTATTTTGCAAACTGCTTATTCCGCGCTGATGGTATCGGCAATGGACAGCTCCCGGATGCGCTTTGCCGGCCCGCGCACCGCGGCAAAGGACGTCACCGCTACGATGGCGACGATGAGGGCGAGCGCGCCCAGCGGCGCCTGCCACGGGTCGCCCCAACGGAAGGAGACCATTTTTTCAAACAGGAACCGGTGCAGCGGCAGCCCAAGGATGCAGCCGGCCACGCTCCCGGCCACGGCGTATGCCGCGGCCTCCGCCGTGACCATGCGCACGAGCTGATGGCCGCCCATACCGACCGCCCGCATCGCGCCGTATTGCCGCATCCACGCAGATACGCTCATGGCCAGGCTGTTGATAATATTGCACACGGTAATCAGGGCGATCAGCGCCAAAAAGCCGTATACGAACAGCGCGAACGCCAAATACGCCCCGGTCGCTTCCGCGTTGCCCGCGCGACGGTCGGAAAAGCGGACGCCCTCCCCCGCCAACGCGCGGATCGCCTGCACGTCCGCATCGGTGGCGCGGCCTGTGAGCTGCATATCGATCACCGTATAGCCGCCGTCCCCCATCAGCCGACGGAAGGTGCCCTCCGAACAGATCAGGTCCCCAAAGCCGTTGCCGCTGGAAAACGGGCTGTCCGACAGCATGCCCGTGACGCGTAGGGTGTGGGACGCCCCATTGCAGTCCAGCGTGACGGTATCGCCGACCCGGAACGGATTTTCCGGGCTATATACCGTCAGCACGGCGTCCGTCCCCCGCTCCGTTTCCTGCACCGAACCCTCCAGCAAGGCCTTCTCCGCCCAGCGGAACTGGGGCGCGTCATAGGAAATGAGGTCGGCCGTGCCCGCCTGCCCACCGGTAACAGCGGGCACATCAAAGGCAAACATGCGGCCATAGACACGCGCGACGGCCGGATTTTCCCCCAGCGTTTCCAGAAGGCCGCCCCGCACGGAGCGGGTGTTATCCGCGCTGATGATGGACAGGTCAGGCGTGGCGGGGTTCAGCGGCGTAACCGCATGGTCCATAAAGCTGATTAGCGCGGAGAAGGACAGGAACAGCACGATACTGAGCGCAAAGGAACCCACCATCAGGGCAAAGTTCTTACGGCTGGCCATTGCGTGATGGATGCCGAGCGCCGTGTCCACATGCAGCCGCTTCGCGCCCACCGCGTGCCGGGCAGGCGCGGCCGCATCCGCGTTGCCGGATACCGCGGTCAAGGGTGATACCCGCGCCGCACGCCGCGCAGGCGCGCGGGCGGCCAGCAGCACGGTGAGCAGCCCGACCACCACGCCTGCGGCGATACTCGGGACGCTAACCGCAATCACCGGCATCTCCGCGAAAAAGTAGGGGCTGAGTGCGCGCAACACCGCACATAGCACCCAAATCAGCACGACGCCAATGCCCACGCCGAGCGGGATGGCGAACTGGCACCAGGACAGCGCCTCGCACCGCACCAGCCGGATCACCTGCTTGGGGGTTGCGCCGATGCAGCGCAGCATCCCGAAAAACTGCGTGCGCTGCGCCACATTGCTGTTTAGGCTGCTCGCAATCATCATGATACCAGCCAGGAGGACGAGCACAAACAGCACCCCTGCCGTGGCATAGAGGCACAGCATCATCGGGTCGCCGCTCTGCCCCATCACGCCGAGCAGCCTTACGTTCTGCCCTACCTGCGCATCGGGGATTTGCAGTTGGGACTGGATATCCGCAATCGCCTTTTGTATGTTACAGTAAGGCGTAAACTGCACGTAATACATCCCCGGGTTCGCTGCCGCGCCCTCCGCGTCCGCCCACGGGATGGCGCGGAACTGCCCCGTGGACAGGAACACCCCGACGCAGTCGTACCGCAGCATCATCGCGGTATTGTCCGCAAAGCCGCACACGGCCAGGGGCAGGGTACGGCCTTCCGGCATGTTAACCGTCACGGTATCGCCCAGCCGCAGCCCGAGCGTTTCCTTTGCGTTCTGCGTCAGTACCGCTTCCTGCCCGCCGGTGGGGAAATGCCCCTCCGTCAGCGCGGTATCTATATAGATATCGCTCAAAAAATCCTCGTCAAAGCCGCATATGGCCACGGTCTTACCATTTATGGAATACGTCGGCTCCGCCTTATAGTTGACCGCATCGTACCACGACATCGCCGCCACGTCCGGCCGCGCCGCGATCATTGCGGCATCCGTATCGCTGATGTTTTGAAAGTTTGCGTGCCAGTTGCCATCCGTTTTGTAGGACTGTATTTTCTGGCTGCGGAGAAACATGTCCGCCATGCCGAAAATCGCGGTCACGAGCAGCACGCTCAGGACGATGCAAAATACCGACATCCGGTTTTGCCGCCTATGCGCCCGGGCGGCAACCGGCACCAAATCCAAATAGCGTTTCATTCCCGCACCCCGCCCAGATCGGAGAGCACGCCGTCCGTCACCCGCAGCACGCGGTCGCAGGCCGCGGCCAGGTTTACGTTATGCGTAATCATCAGGATGGTCTGCTGGAAGCGGCGCGAAGCCTGTACCAGCAGCTCCATCACGTCCCGGCTGTTTTTGCTGTCCAGGTTGCCCGTCGGCTCGTCGGCCAGGATGAGCATGGGCTTCATCATCAGCGCCCGCCCGATCGCCACGCGCTGCTGCTGGCCACCGGAAAGCTGGCTGGGCAGGTGGCGGCGGCGGTCGGAGAGCCCTAGCACCTGCAAGACCTCCTCAACGCGCTTTTGATCCGGCCTTTGATAATCCAGCAGCATCGGGAATGCGATATTCTGCTCCACATCCAGCTCGCCCACAAGCTGGAACGACTGGAACACGAAACCGATATTGCGGCGGCGGAAAACCGTGCGCTCCTGCTCCTTCATCGCAAACAGGTCCTGCCCGTCCAGCAGCACCCGCCCGGAGGTGGGCTGGTCCAACCCGCCGATACAATTGAGCAGCGTGCTCTTCCCCGAGCCGGACTCGCCGATCACGGCCGCGAACTCGCCCTTTTCCAGGCGCAGGGACACATCCCGCAGCGCTTCCACGCGCGTCTCCCCCTGGCCGTAGGTTTTGCAGAGCTTTTCTACCTGTAAAATTTCCATTTGAAAAGAAACCTCCTTTATATGGGAAGTTTAACACGCCCGGCTTACAATCCAGTGAATCCCAGCTTACGGTTCCGTAAGGAAGGAGGCGGTAAAGCGCGCGCCCATACCCGGCGCGCTCCACACGCACAGGGCGCCGCCCTGCCCTTCTATAATGGCTTTCGCAAGCGGCAGCCCCAGCCCTACGCCCTGCGTATCCAGCGAATGGCTGCTGCGGTAAAAGCGTTTGAAGATATGGTGGATGTCCTCCGGGGCGATGCCGCACCCGTCGTCCGTGACCGTTATACGCGTCACCGCGGCGGTGCGTTCCCAGGAAACCTCCACCCGCCCGCCTGCCGCCGTGTGGTCGAGCGCATTTTTGACCAAGTTGCCGACAGCCTCCGCCGTCCAATCCAGATCGCACAGGAGCCACGCCGCCGGGTCGCCGCGCAGGGCAAGCGCCTTGTGCTCCCGCGCCGCCCGCGTCACAAGCTCCGCCGTGGCGCGCTTCGCCAGGCTCCGGAGATCGGCCCGCGCCTTTTCAAACACGATGCCGCCCGCATCCAACCGTGTAATTTTGAGCAGCGCCTGGATCAGCCCCTCCATGCGCGCCAGCGCGCCGGCCATCTTCCCGGAAAACGCCGCCACCACGGCCTCGTCCCCGGCGTCGCCTTGTATGATCTCCTGATACATCCGCAGGGCGGCAAGCGGCGTTTTAAGCTGGTGGGAGATATCCGAAATAGCGTCCTTCAGGAACTCCTTTGCCCGGTGCTCCGCCTCCCCCTTGGATTGCAGCGCGGAGGCCAGGCCGTCCACCGCGGCGCACAGCCGCGCGAACGCGCCTTCCCCCACGCGGGGCAGGTGCGTCCCAAAATCGCCGGATGCAAAACGGCGGACGGCCTGCTCCGCATTCTGGCACCGGCGCTCCCACCCGCGCAGGAACCGCAGGGCGGCAAACAGGAGCGCCGCCGCACACAGCGCGACGCCCGCCAGCAGCCTCACCGCCGTCTGCCTCGCAAACGCGCGCAGGGCGGGAAGCAGGTGGGGCGGGGTGTGCGCCGTACGCCCTATCCGGGACAGGAAGGCCGCCCCGCGCCCGCTGTCCGCATCATGCGAAATAGCGGCCGCCACGACCTCCGGCGCCACCGCGCTGCCAAGCAGCGCGTCCGCGACCTGCCGCTCCCGCGTAAGCAGGAGCCGTTCCGCCGCCCGCGCCTGCGCCATGCAAAACAGGGCGCCCAGGATAACGGCCAGCGCGCACACCCATGAAACCGCAAACAGGTACCGCCGTGCCTGCCTGTCCTGTAAAAAGCTCATGCCTGCCCCCCGTCCCATTGGTATCCAAAACCGCGCACCGTGCGCAGATGCCTTGGCTGCGATGGGTTATCTTCAATCTTTTCGCGCAGGCGGCGGATATATACGGAGACCGTGTTGTCATCCACGTAGTTCCCGTTCTGATCCCACAAGGCCTCCAAAATACGCTGCCGGGATACGACGCGACCCGCATTGCGCAGCAGCAGGCAGAGCAGCTTGTACTCGCCCAGGGTCAATTCGAGCGGCCTGCCCCGGAGCAATGCGCGCCCGCCCAGCAGGTCGACCGTCACGCCGCCGCTGCATAGGGTTTGCCCCTCCTCGGCCTTGCCCGTGCGGCGCAGCAGCGCGCGGATGCGCGAAAACAGCTCGCCCATCCGGAAAGGCTTTGTGATATAGTCGTCGCCGCCGCAATCCAGGCCGCGGATGATATTGACTTCCTCGTCCGCCGCCGTCAGGAAAATGATCGGCGCCTTGCCGCCCCGCCCGCGCAACCATTCGCACAGGGAAAAGCCCGTACCGTCCGGCAGGGCCACGTCAAGCAGCAGCAGGTCATACGCCCCGCGCTCCAAGAGGGCTTTCGCCTCCCGCACCGTCCGCGCGACGTCGAACGCATAGCCGTTTTTGCGCAGCGCGTATTCCAGCCCATCGACCAGGCTGATATCGTCCTCCAATAGCAGCAGCTTTTCCATCGTCTCCGCCTCCATACGCTTGTTTTTTCTCATTATAGCAGCAAAGCCGCCCGCCGCACAGCACTTTTGCGCAAGCTTACAAAACCGTAAGGCGCCCCTCGGTCAAATGCACCTGGCGATGCGCGGCAAGAAGCCCCTGCGGCCTTTCATGGCCGCAGGGGCTTCTTCCATCCAATCCGGGGGACCGTTTTTGAAAACACGTTGCATAGGAGCGCCGCATGGCACTGCCATGCAATCCGATTGGCGCATCCCCGTCGCTTCCTCATTTTCCCGGGTCACCGGCCGTCCCTTTAATCTACTGGGAACCACATTCGCGCGCAAAACCCATCCTGCGTCCGCACGGCCTCAAATCGCCCGCCGTGATCCTCCATGATCTTTTCGCAGGTTTTCAGCCCGATCTCCGTGCTCTCCACCCTGCGGCTGTCCTTGGCGACGCGGTTGCAGAGGCTGACCACCAGCCCGCCGCCTTCCTGCGCATAGCCGACCGATACCGCCGCCCTATGGTCGGCGTACTTTTCAACATTCGTAAACAGGTTGGTAAACAGGCGGCGGAACAGGCCGATATTGACGCGCAGCCGGCAGGCCGGGCACACGCCCTCCCGCACGATCTGGAAGCCCCCGCTCTCCAGGTCGAACAGGCCTTCCTCGACCACCTGGCTCAGCAGTTCGCGCCCGTCAACCTCCTCCAGCCCGACCGTACGGCTTGTCGTGTCATAAACCAGGAAGTATTCAAACAGCTTGTCGGACAGCGCCTTGATCTGGTAGGCCTTGCGGCGGCCAACCTCGATAAAATGCTTTTCCTGCTCCGGGCTGTCGCACTTGCCCCCGCAGATCAAATCCAGATAGCCGATGAGCGCCGTCAGCGGGGAGCGCAGGTCATGGCTCATCGCGGTCACCAGCGCGTGGTTTGCCGCGCGCGCCGCCGCCTCCCCCTGTTCCCGCTCAATAATGGAGCGCCGCATATCGTCGATCCCCTGCGCCAGGCTGGCCAGCTCGTCGCTGCCGCGTACGGTGATTTGGTAGTGCAGGTCGCCGCCCTCCAGGATCTTCAGCTCCCGTTCCAGCTGCGCGATATAGGCCGTTTTGCGCCGGATCAGCAGGATGAGCACAATCGCGACCACAACGCCCGCCACGGCGGCGGCCGCAACGTTTACAAGGAGGTAATAGTACTCTTCAAAGTAGAAATAGAATTCCGCGACCGCCGTGCCGTCTGAAAACCGGATCGGGAAGCTCATCCGGCCGGGGCTATAGCCGGCCTCCGTATCGTTGGTGATGCCAACATCGTCGATCACCATGCCCGTCGCGTAGATAAGGCGGTTTCCCTGCCAGAGCATCAGGAGACGACCGGGCATGGTATTTACGAACGTATCCAGGGCTTTGGGATCCGTCATGGACAGGCCGTGCGCGTCCGCGTAATCCTGAAGCTGCCCCGCGCTTTTCCTGGCGCTTTGCTCATAATAGGCGGGGTCGCTCAGCCGCTGGTCGAGGATAGAATACAGCCCTGTGCGCAGCGGCAGGTAGATGCACAGCCCCGCCAGCAGCGCAATGAGCGCGCCCAGCACTAGTTCGGCGCCCAGCTTCCGGATATGGAACCGTTTATTCAATGCAGTACCCCTTCCCCCACACGTTTTTTATGTAGCGCGGGTTCCTCGAGTCATCCTCCAGCTTTTTGCGCAGGTTGCGGATGTGTACCATAATGGTATTGTTCCCGCTATAATAGTAGGGCTCCTGCCAGATGCGCTCATAGATTTCCTGCGCGCTGAAGGTGCGCCGGCGGTTCTGCGCGAGCAGCAGCAGGATGCGGTATTCCAAATCGGTCAGGGCGACCGGTTCGCCGTTATGCCGCACTTCGTTCCGGTCGGCGCGGATGGACAGGCCGGGCAGCGCGACCGCACCGGCCTCCTGCGCCGCCTCGCCTTTCCCGCGGTAGACCTGGTAGCGCCGTAGGATCGCTTTGACGCGCGCGGTCAGCTCCGCATAGGAAAAGGGCTTGGCGAGATAATCGTCCGCCCCCGCGGAAAACCCCATGGCCTTGTCGGAATCCTGGCTTTTCGCGGTCAGGAACAGGATGGGCGCCGTGGAGTTCTTACGGATTTCGGCGCAGGCCGCAATCCCGGAGCGCCCCGGCATCATCACATCCAGGATGATCAGGTCGACCGAAGGGTCCATTTTCGCGACCGCCTCGTCCCCGTTTTCCGCCTCCACCACCTCATAGCCCTCGCTGGCCAGCAGCAGCCGGATGACCTCGCGGATCTCCGGGTCGTCGTCCGCAAACAGGATTTTTGTTTTTGCCACATGCTCCACCCCTTCCGTCCTTTTTACTCATTATAGCGCAAGCGCGGCCTAATTTCTACCGCGGCGTGGCGACGATGACGCGGATGCGCCCGCCCTCGCTGTCCGGCGCGTCATAATATGCCTTCATATTGTAAACCGCAGGGTCCAGCTCGTTGCGGTCGGCCTTGTGATACTGCTGGTCCTTATAGATATATGCCGTGGCGTTGTCCCAGATGGTATGCGTCTCACCCGCCCCCTTAAGCGTCACGCCGCTGATGCTGTCTACCCGGTCTACCTTGCCAAGCTGCACGATGCGCTTTAGCTGGCCATCCTGCGTTTCGATGCGCGCAGGCCCCGGTTTTGCGCCGAGCACGCGGTCTGCCAGGCTGTAAGCCGTCGTTTCCCCGTTTACCAGCACACGGTATGCCGCGCGCAAGGACTGGCCGTCGTTCTCCTCCTTCGCGGAAAGGACGACGCCGTAGCGGTACTGGTCGCCGGTCACCCCCTTGAGGATGAGTGCGGAAACCTCGCCCGCCGCGTTCTTTTCACTGTACAGTACATCTTCACTGCGCAGGGTCAAGCCGTCCAGGCGGCTCAGGTATACCTTCACGGCCGCGCCGTCGGCAACGTCCAGGATGCGTATATCGGGCGCGGCTGGCGATTGGCCCACCCTGCGCCCCTTGTCAGACACCTTGCCGATGACGGCCTGGTTCTGGCGGAGGGACTCTATTTTAACGCCCCCCGAGGGAAAGCTCACGCGCACGAGGCTGCCCACGCTGCGCTTCTGCGCCGCCTTGACGGTATAGCTTTGCCCATCCAGCCCCAGCACGGTCACGGTGGCCGCCTCGTACGGCGCGCCGTTGGCCGACGTATAGGGCGAGGTGCCCGCCGCCGTCACCACGCCGATGATCTCGGTGCTGAGGGCTTCCGCCGCGTAGGCGGCCGCCACTTCCCCGCCGCGCCCAAGCAGCAGGGTGACCACGGAGCCGATGGGAAGCCCGCCGCCGGTGCCGAGCTGGCTTTTCGCCGCCGCGCCGCCGACCTTGTATTCCGTGCCGGACACGGTCACGGCCTCGGGCGCCTCCTTGTCGGGCGCGGCCTTTTCATAGGTGCCAGAGACCTTGCGCGCATATGCCCACACCGTGCGGCTGCCCTTGGCGTAATAGAGCACGTCCCAGGGCTGGATCGCGTCCGCATCCGCCGCCGTGTCGTTGCGGTACACCGCCGCGGGCGTAAACGGCAACATGCCCTGCGCGCCGCCCGCCGGCACCACGAACGGCCCCTCGGTGGCGGGCTGCAGCATCGCGCCTACATCCGGCTTGCCGTCCTTATCCACCTTATAGCCGGCCACCTCGGCATACTTTTTATCGCCCCCTTTGGCCTTCGCCCCCAGCAAGTTATAGAACAGGTAGGTACAGTCGGACAGCGTCAGGCCGGATAACGCGGCGGCGTGCACGCCGTCGGACAGCCCCATGGACTGGGCGAGCGCCATCTGCCCGTCGGGATAGCCGCCGGAAAAGTCCCCGCTGCCATAACCCAGGAGGGCGAGCACCGCGGTCGCGCCCTCCGCCGCTGTGACCGCCTGGCCAGGATGGAAGGTGCCGTCCAGGTAGCCGGTCATCCAGCCCTCCTGCACCGCGGTCTTGATATAGCTCGCATAGGCATGCGTGTAGGGGACGTCCCGGTACGGGGAGGCGTTGCCCGTGGGGGAAACCGTGCCCTTGCGCGCCGAAGCGGAAACCAGCATTTTGGCAAACTCGCCCCGGGTCACCGGGCGGGTGAAATTTGCCTCCCCTGCGTCCATAACGCCCATTTCTACCGCCACCCTGCGCACCGTCTCCGGGGCTTCGGCCGCCTGTGCGGGCAGCACGAGCAGCGTAAGCGCCGTCGCCGCGCACAGCACGGCGGAAAGCATCCTTTTCATCTTCATTCTCCTTTAATCGTATTTGAGCGCGTCGATGGGGTTCATCTGCGCCGCCTTCCTGGCGGGCATAAATCCAAAAAACACGCCGATGATGACGGAAATCCCGAAGGATACGGCTACCGCGTCCAGCGCGGGCGCCATCGCCATCTTCATGATGATCCCGGCCGCAAACGTGCCGGCGACGCCGACCGCAATGCCGAGCAGGCCGCCGACGGTGGAGGTCACAGCCGATTCGATGATAAACTGGTTTAAAACGTCCCGTTCCTTCGCACCCAGGGATTTGCGTATGCCGATTTCACGGGTGCGTTCGGTGACGGAGACCAGCATGATATTCATGATGCCGATGCCGCCGACCAGCAGCGAAATCGCCGCTACGCCCACGAGCACCATGGTCAGCGTACCGTTCATCTTATTGACCGAATTTACGATTTGCTGGTTATCCATAATGTAAAAGGCGTCGTTGCTGCGGTACACGCCGTACAGCATTTCCTGCAGGATACGCCTGCCTTCGCGGTTCTGCGAGGCGTCCTTTGTGGCGAAGACAAAGCTTGATACCGTGCCGCCGAGCTGCCGCGCCTGGGAGTAGGGCAGCAGGATCTGGTCGTCCTCCGACCCGCGGCTGCCGTTGCCCCGCTGCGCCAGTACGCCCACGATGGTATACGCGTCGCCGTTGATCTTGACGGCCTGCCCGACAGCCTTGCCGCCGAACGCCGTGCGGGCCAGGTACGGCCCCACGACGCAGACCTTGCCGCGCTCCTTGACGTCCATATAGCCCAGGAACCGCCCTGCGCCCATCTCCAGCTTTTCCACCTGCTGGTACTGCTCGCTTACGCCGGCCAACTTGGTGGAGGGATACACCTTGGTACCGACGGATACGCCCGCCGATACATCCACACGCGGGCTCATCGACCCAAAAACATCCCGGTGCCCGCGGTAAAGCCCCTCGAGGTCGGCCACGCCTACCGTGCGGGACGATTCCCCTAGCCCAAAGATGGACACCTCCAGGCGGTTTGTCCCCATCTTGGTAAACTCGGACAGCATCTGCTGCGACATGCCCTGCATAATGGATACCAGGATGATGACCGACGCCACGCCGATGATGATGCCGAGCATGGTCAGCAGCGAACGGAGCTTGCTGCCCGCAAGGCTCTTGAGCGCCATGTGCAGGGACTGGCGGAGGCTCATCCGACCACCCCTTCCGCAAACTGTACGCGCGCCGCGTCGACCGCCGGGCCGTCATAGACCACGCGGCCGTCCTGCAGGCGGATAATGCGCTGCGCCTCGGCCGCGATGCCGTTGTCGTGCGTGATCAGGACGATGGTGTTGCCGCCCGCGTTCAGGTTTTTGAGGAAATCGAGCACTTCCCGGCTCGTGCGGCTGTCGAGCGCGCCGGTCGGTTCGTCGGCGAGGATGACCGACGGGTCGCCCGCCAGCGCGCGGGCGATGGATACGCGCTGCTGCTGGCCGCCGGAGAGCTGGCTCGGCAGGTTCTTGCATTTGCCCTCCAGCCCTACCCGCGCGAGCGCTTCCCGGGCGCGGCGGGCACGCTCCGCCGGGGGGATGCGCGCGTACAGCAGCGGGAGTTCCACGTTTTCCTGCACGCTCAGTTTGGGCAGCAGGTTATATTGCTGGAACACGAAGCCAAGCATTTTATTGCGGAACTCCGCCTGCTCATTCTTGTCCAGCGTGGCGGTATCCCGCCCGTTCAGGTAATAGTGCCCATGGGTGGGCACGTCCAGGCAGCCGATGATATTCATACAGGTGGACTTGCCCGAACCGGACTGCCCGACGATCGCCACAAACTCGCCCTTGCAGATCTTGAAGGAAACGCCGTCGGCCGCACGGACCTCGGAATCGCCCATTTGATAAATCTTATCTATTTTTTCAAACTCAATCAGGGTATTGACGTCATGGATTTTCATTGTGTGCCTCCTTAGCCCAGCATAAGCTCATCGCCGCCCATTTCGCCGCCTTCGCCCATACCGCCGGGATCAGGCGAGGGCGGGGCTTCTGCCGGCACAAACACTTCGTCGCCTTCCTCCAGGCCGGCCTTGATTTCCACGTGGTCGCCGTCGGATACGCCGGTTCCCACCTTGACGCTGTGGAAGCCCTGGGGCACGCCGTCCTCCGGCGGATAGTCCCCGCCCGCCTTGTTGCGGGCATACACCACATCCCCATACTGCACGGCCGCAACCGGCACGGCCAGCGCGTTATCCGCCTTGGCCACCACGATGGCGGCGTTTACGTTCATGCCGGGGAGCAGCTCTTTCGGGGGATTTTCGATTTTCACGGTGACCGGATAGGCGGTCTTGCCCTTTTCGGTATTGCCCGCCATGCTGATTTTGGTGACCGTGCCGTCGAACGTGCGCCCGTCGAGCGCGTCGACGCGCACCGTGACGGCCTGCCCCACGGAAACCTTGCTCACGTCCAGCTCGTCGAGCGGGATCGTAAAGACCAGCGCGGACAGGTCGTAAATGACCGCCATGGAGTTGGTGCCGGAACCGCTCCCGAGGGAGTCCCCGGCCTTGACCTCGCGGCTGACCACCGTACCCGAAATCGGGGCGGTGATATTAAAATGATCCAGCCCCGCCCGCGCGTTCATCAGGTTTACCTCGGCCTGCTGGATGGCGATCGAGTTATTTTCCTGCTGGTTTTGCAGCGCGGTGCTGGAAAGCCGCGCGACCACGTCGCCCGCGGCCACCTTCCCGCCCTTCCTGACCTCGAGCCGGGCAACCTTGCCGGACACGCCCGCGGTCACCGTGCTTTCCGCACTGTACGCGAAGGCTGCCCCGCCATTGCCCGCCACGCCGCCGATCACCGCGGTGCCGGAAGCGGCGGGGGAGAGCGCGCCCGGGTTCGGGATGGATATCGTCACGTTGCGCGTGACCTGGAACCCCTCGCCCACGGTCTCGGCGGCGTCAACCTCCTTGACCGTGCCCGCCACCGTCTGGAAGTTTCCGTTTACCGTGACCGACGCGGCCTGCCCCACGCGGAAGCCCGCGGCGTCCGTGGCGTTGAAGGGCACGGTGAGCAGCATTACCGCGCTGTTGCGGATGGTGGCAATCTTGGCGCCCGCCTCGACCTGCTCGCCCACCTTGACAAAGACCTCGGTCACCGCGCCGGATTCCTCCGCGCGGACGGTGGCCTTGCCCAGTTCCTCGGCTTGCTGCCCCGCGGCCAGCTGCGCCTGCCGCAGGGAAAGCTGTGCCTGCTCAATATTCTTGTTGGCCTCGCTCGGGTCGATCCGGTAAAGGAGTTGCCCCTTTTGCACCGTGTCCCCTTCCTCAAAGGTGCATTCCAGCACCTTCCCCGTGACGAGCGGGGTGATCTTAAACTGCTCGGCCGGCGCGAGCGTACCGGTGCCGGTCAGCGTACGGATCAGGCTCTGGCGGGTAACCGGCACGGCCTGCGCCCCGCCGGCGTCTGTGCCTTTGGGCGTTACCAAGTGCATAACGCCCGCCGCGCCCCCGGCGACCAGCACCGCCGCGAGGACGAGCGCCGTGATGCGGCGGGAACGGCGTTTTGCGGGAGCCGCCCCGTCCTGCGCTTTTTCCTTCTTTAAAAATTTCATCGTATCATACCTCTCTGTATCGTACATTCCCATCGCAGGGGGTGTCCCTTAATGCTGTGTATTATACGGAAAGGTACTTTTTTCCGCCATAGTTTTTAAGTATTCTTAAGGAACCTTTAGAAAGCGGGCAGTCGGGCGCGCAAACAGGCCGGGACGCGCAAAGGGCAGCGGTAAAACCGCTGCCCTTCATACGCCTTTGGCCGCCCGTCAATCGTTCGGCTCCTGATAAAAATTGCCGCTGACCTGGTCGGTGCGGATCTGGTTGATAAAAGCGTGCGGGTCTGCCTGCCGCACCTGCCGCAGGATGCCCTTGACCTGGTCCTTCGTGATGACGGTGTACAGCATCGTGCGCTCCTCGCCGTTATAAAGGCCGACGCCCCGGAACAGCGTGGCGCTGTGCCGCGTGTTGCGGATCTGCTGGTACACCGATTCGGATTGGTTCGTGATGATCAGCAGCGTCACGCGCTGGTAACGCAGGTTGAGCATGTGCACGATCTGCGTAGACGCAAACTGGAAGATGATCGAATAAAGCGCCTTGTCCCAGCCGAACATCGCGCCCGCGATGAGCAGCATGACGACGTTCCCCATGAAAATATAGTTCCATGCGTCCACATTACGCTGCTGCGACAGCGCAACGGCAATAAAGTCCGTGCCGCCGCTGGTCGCGCGCCCCATCAGGCACAGGCTAATGGCGAAGCCGTTGATCAGGCCGCCGAAAATACAGATCAGCAGCACGTCATTCGTGATCGGGATGGAGGGCAGCAGGTCGGTCAGCGCGCTCGTCAGGACGATCATGTAGCACGAATAGGCCGAGAAGCGCCGGCCGATAAACCGGAAGCTGACCGCGGCCGGGATGGCGTTCAGCACAAGGTTGATCACCGTAAACGGCAGCGAAAGCCCGGCAAAGCGCGCCGCGCTGCGCTGGATCAGCAGCGTCAGGCCGTTGAAGCCGCCGGGGAACAGCCCGCCCGCGTCGACAAAGCTCTTGATATTGACCGCCATCACGACCGAAGCCAGGGTGATCAGCAGCAACCGCCGGATTTCACGCCCCCACCGGATGCCGGGACCTGTCTTTTTCATTCCCCCACCTCCCTGATACCCATATCATACCATCCCTCTCGCGCCGTGTACAGGCAAACGCCGCGATTTTTGCATTTTTAGGTCTACTGCCGCGTGCGGATTTGTGATATCATAATGGTATCCGTTTGGCGCCGCGCGCGCCTATTTTAACCGCAAAGGAGCCTTTCCCTATGGCCGATGCACGGCAAATACTACAACAATATTTTGGCTACGACGATTTCCGCCCCGGGCAGGCCGAGCTTGTGGACACGCTCCTCGCCGGGCGGGACGTGCTCGGCGTGATGCCGACTGGCGCGGGCAAGTCGCTGTGCTACCAGGTGCCCGCCCTGCTGCTGCCCGGTGTCACCCTCGTCATTTCGCCCCTGATCTCCCTGATGGCCGACCAAGTGAATGCGCTGCGCGAATCCGGCGTGCCCGCCGCCTACCTCAACAGCACCCTGACCCCCGCGCAGCAGTCCACGGTGCTCCGCCGCGCAGCGCAGGGGCAGTACCGCCTGCTCTATGTCGCGCCGGAGCGCCTGGACACGCCCGCCTTCCTGGCGCTTGCCCAGCGCGTCCCCATCCCGCTCGTCGCGGTCGACGAGGCGCACTGTATCTCCCAGTGGGGGCAGGACTTCCGGCCGAGCTACCTGCGCATCCCGGATTTCCTCCGTCAGCTTCCCGCCCGCCCCGTCCTCGGCGCGTTTACCGCGACGGCGGCAGCCGATGTGCGCGCGGACATCGCGCAGCTCCTTGGCCTGCACGAGCCGCTCACCCTTACGACGGGCTTTGACCGCCCAAACCTCTATTTTGAGGTACAGCACCCGGTCAACAAGCCCGCCGCCCTTAAAAAGCTGCTGGAAGGCCGCCGCGGCCTGAGCGGCATCGTCTACTGCGCGACGCGCAAGTCCGTCGAGGAGGTCGCCGCCCTGGTGTGCGGCTGGGGTTTCGACGCGGCCTGTTACCATGCGGGCATGGACGCGGACAGCCGCCGCCGGAGCCAGGAGGACTTCCTCTTTGACCGCCGGACGGTCATGGTCGCGACGAACGCCTTCGGCATGGGCATCGACAAATCCAACGTGGCGTTCGTCATCCATTACAACATGCCCAAAAACATGGAAAGCTATTACCAGGAGGCCGGCCGCGCCGGGCGCGACGGTTCCCCCGCGGACTGCATCCTGCTTTACAGCCCGCAGGACGTGCGCACCGGGCAGTTTTTCATCGAGCACAGCCGGGACGCGGATGAGGCGCTCGACGAGGAGACCCGCCGCACCGTGCTGGAGCGCGAACGCGAACGCCTGCGGCAGATGGCGTTTTACTGCGCCACGACCGATTGCCTGCGCCATTTCATCCTGCGCTACTTCGGGGAACATACGCAGGGCTATTGCGGCAACTGTTCAAACTGCAATACGCAGTTTGAAACCGTGGACGCGACCATCGACGCGCAAAAGATCGTCTCCTGCGTCTACCGCCTGGCCGAGCGCCGCCGCACGGTCGGCAAGGCGCTGATTGCCGATATCCTGCACGGCGCGCGCACGGAACGTATCCTGGAGGCCGGGTTCGACACCTTGTCCACTTACGGGATCATGCAGGAAATGCCGGTGCGCCGCATCCGCTACCTGCTCGACCGCCTGATCGGCGCGGGATACCTGTCCGTTTCCGAGGGCGAATACCCGGTGGTAACCCTGTGCCCGCGGTCGGATGAGATTATCCGTGCGCGCGGCCCTTTCATCATCCGCGTACCGCAGGATATGGCGCCGCGCAAGGCCGCGCGCGCCGAAGCCCCGTCCGGCGCGCTGATGGATGCGCTCAAGCAGCTCCGCAAGCAGATTGCCACGCGGGGCGGCCGCCCGGCCTACACGGTCTTTACGGACGCCTCGCTCGCGGACATGTGCCGCAAGCTGCCCGAAAACCGGGAAGAGTTCCTGTCCGTATCGGGCGTAGGCCAGTCCAAGGCGGACAAATACGGGGAGGCGTTCCTCGCCTGCATCAAAGAACACCTATCTGCGCCGGCAAATTAACGCCGGCAATGGCAGGCCCCCACGGTAAACCGTGGGGGCCGTTCCCATTAAACGCGGTAGCAGACGCGTACCCAGCGGCAACGCCAGCGGGACGCATTATCGCTATTCGATCCGTTATTGTTGCAGTTGCAACAGCAGCGGCAGCAATGGCAGCAACAGCAGCAGCAACGGCATCTGTTAGACGGGCAGCACATACATTTCCCCTCCTTTATCTGAGATATGTAGCCTCGCCCATCTGCTTTATCCTACGCCGCCGCAAGCATAACTGTGCATCCCCTGGCCGCCTTTTCCCTTGCGGGCAAAAAAGCCGCCGCCCGCGGCTTCTGCCGGGAAGCGGAAGCAGGAGACGCCCTCCCTGTCTCCCGCTTGCTGCAATGCACTTGTCCCGCCGCACGTTTGCGTTTATAATAAAATGAAAGTGTAGCTCACAGGAGGGTACCCATTATGCCGTCAATCAACCTGCTCACCAAACCGGCCTCTTCCGCCTGCAATATGCGTTGCCGGTACTGCTTTTACCATGCCATCGCCGAAGCCCGTGAAACCGCTTTTGAGGGCATGCTTTCGGATGAAATGCTTGAAAACCTGATCCGCAGCGGATTGGAATACGCCGATACGCTTTGTTCCTTCGCCTTCCAGGGCGGCGAGCCCACGCTGGCGGGGCTGCCTTTTTATCAAAAAGCCGTCGCGTTGCAGCGAAAATACGCCCGGGACGGTGTCAGGGTCTCCAACGCCTTGCAGACCAACGGCCTGCTGATCGACGAAGCGTGGGCGCAGTTTTTGCATGACGAGCATTTCCTTGTCGGGCTGTCGCTTGACGGCCCGGCGGACATCCACAACCGCAACCGCGTTACCGCGGATGGCAAGGGCACATGGAACCGCGTGATGCACGCCGCCCGTCTGTTTGACCGCTATCAGGTCGAATATAACATCTTGTGCGTCGTTACCGGTGCGAACGCCAAGGCGATCGAAAAAATATACCATTTTTACCGCAAGCAGGGTTTCCGTTACCTCCAGTTCATCCCCTGCCTTGAACCGCTCGGCCAGGCGCGCGGGAGCGAACCGTACCACCTTTCCGTCAAAGAATACGGCGAGTTCCTGATCCGTATTTTCGACCTGTGGTATGCCGACTTTATACGGGGCGATTATGTCAGCATCCGTCACTTGGACAACTGGTTGCTGCTCGCGCTGGGCGACGCGCCCGAAGCGTGCAACATGTGCGGGAAATGCAGCATCCAGTTCGTGGTCGAAGGTGACGGCGGCGTGTACCCTTGCGACTTCTATGTCTACGACGAATGGCGGCTGGGCACGCTGGGGGACCATCCGCTGGAAACGTTGGGCGCCTGCGATACAGCCAAACGGTTCCTTGCCAGCTCCCACCCCATCCCCCAGCAGTGCCGTGCATGCCGGTGGGGCGCGCTATGCCGGAACGGTTGCCGGCGCGACCGCGTCCCCCAGGCGGACGGGGACGCGCCGCTCAACTTCTATTGCGAAGCCATCCGCGCCTTTTTTTCCGCGCGGGAGGCACAATTTATGGACGCCGCCCGCCGCATCCTCCAGCGCCGCACCGCCCCCCGATAAACCTATATATATGGCAAGGCCCCGGATGTTCCCATTAGGAGCATCCGGGGCCTTGCTGTATTGAGGAGAGGGAAGAACGAGCAGTTTAATGCTGTAAATAGCCTTGCGCCCATGTTTTCTGCGCAGGCGGAAAGTGGTCTGCCATGTATGCAAGGCGCCGCCGCGCCTCGTCCACCGTTCCCAGGTATGCGGGGTCGCCCACCCGGTTGACGGTTTCACACGGGTCTATCCTGTAATCGTAATACTCTTCGACGGGCGTTTCGCCCAGCCGATAGCCTAAATATTTGATGTATTTCCCTGTTTCGGCCGTAATGCACTGCCACGCGTTCGAACGGCCGCGGCCGCCGCGGGAGCGGACGGTTTCTTCGGGCGATATCCCAGGCCCGCGCTCTTCCGTAAAATCGCATTCGGAAAAAGCGAAATCTCTTACCTTATCCGCTTCGCCCCTTAGGATGGGCAGCAGGGATCGGCTCGGGATGATGTCGTTATACGCAGGCCATGCCCGGCTGAGCGCTTTTTCCGGCGTAAGCCCCGCCCAATCAAGGATGGTCGCCGCAAGGTCGCTCAGCTCTACCGGGGAAGTGTTTTCGCCTATCGCGCCTGCGCCCGGCAGACGGATGCAGAGCGGCACATTGAGCGCCTGCCTCCACGGTACGCCCTTTTGCAGCATATAATGGTCACCCAGCATATCCCCATGGTCGGAGGTGAACAGGACCAGCGTGTCGTCCAGCATGCCGCGCTCCTCCAGGATGCCGAGGAGCAGGCCGATCTGGTCGTCGATGAGCCGCAGCATGGCTTTGGCCGAACGCCGCTGCCGCCACAGGGCTTCCTTCTGCCCGTCTGTCAGCACCTGCCCGTCGGGCAGGAGGAAATCGTCCTCCCGCTCCATCGGGAACATGTCCAGATACCGCTGCGGCGCTTCATAGGGCTTGTGCGGCCCGCAGAACGACGCTTTCATAAAAAACGGCTTCTCTTTGTCATGTCCGCGCAAGTACCCGGCTGCGACGCGGCCAGTCACCACGTCCACGTAATCCCCTTCGTCAAACCCCCAGGGAAGCGCCTTATCGTAATTATGGTTGGCCGTATCGCCGTTTATCCCACCGCAGGCGGCCATAAAGTCGCGCACCTGCCCCAGGATCCCTTTATCGTCCAGATATTTGGCGTAGTGGTCATAACACTTGTCGAGCTGTTGTTTGCCGGCCGTTTCCCAGACATAATCATAACCATACGCCTTCATAGCCTCCCGCATTTCGTAGAGCGGCATCCCCATGCCCCGCGGCGTGTCCCACGGGTGGGTCTGTGTATAGTGGAACTTGCCCACGCCATACGTGACGTAGCTTGCCTTTTGCAGCGCCTGCATCATGGTCGGGATCTGGGGGAACAGGTCTCCGGACATGGTCAGCATGCCGATTTGGCGGGCGTAGCGCCCTGTGATCAGCGAGGTGCGCGCGGGCGTGCAGATGGGGTTGGTGGTCTGGCAGCAGGAGAACCAGCCGCCCTCGCGCGCAAGGCGGTCAAGGTTCGGCATAACCGCCTTGCCACCCGGCGCATAGCCGACGTAATCGGCACGCTGCTGGTCGGTCATCAATAGCAAAATGTTTTTGGGCATGGCGGTCACAGCCCCAGCCGTTCAAATTGCTCGGCCGGCGCGTCATGCGCGGCCAGCGCGTCGCGCAGCTTTTGTACAATCCCGGCTTCCAGCGGCGCATCGTGGATCGGATGCGCCTGCTCGTAATCGGTTTCGATGTCGAATAGCAACGTTTCCTCATTAAAGGGGGAGCGGCCGACAAATTCCTGCGAAGCGTTGCCCCAATGGATGATATCCGCCGGGAACCGGTAGACCGGGTAATTGGTCCACGGCAGGAAGCGTCCCATTTCAATCCTGCCGTAATCGGCGACATCCACCGCGTCATTTGCGCCGTATATCTGCCGCAAAACGGTCGGCATGGCGGTATAGACGTAAAGCGGCTGGTTCTTTTCATCCTTTGCCGCACGGAAATAGGTATATTTCCCGTCCGTCCACGCAAGTTGCTTGCCGAAATAGCCGTAAATTGCGGCGTCGCGTACCTTTTCCGCTTCTCCGCGCATAAGCGGCAACAGGCTCCGCCCATGGATGGGATACTGCAAAACGTCCCCAGGGATACCGTAGTATTCCAAAACCGTCGGCAACACGTCGATGTTCTGCGTCACCGCGCTGCAGCGGCCGGGTTTAACGTCCGGCGCCGCGACCAGCAGCGGGATATGGAACACCTCGTTGTAGGGCGCCATGAAATTCTTGGCCATGTAGCCGTGTTCGCCCAAGTGGAAGCCATGGTCGGTCGTCAGGATGACCATGGTATCCTCCCACATGCTATATTTATCCAAAACGTCGAGGATCTCGCCCAGATGCCGGTCGGTCATTGTGGTCAGCGCCTTGCAGCGCCGGCGCAGGTGCGCCGTTTCCTCCGGGCTGAACTCATTCGGAGCGTAGGACGGGTGCGTATAGTCCGGCCCGTCGTAGTCGCCCTCCTTCTCATACAGGTCAAGATAATACTTCGGGCAGTCGTACGGCTCATGCGGGTCAAACGCCTCGACCCACAGGAAAAAGTTGTCCGCCTCGTGGTTTTGCTCCAGCCAATCGGCAGCATGCCACATGGTCTTGACGCTGGGATAATCGTACTCGGTGCGGAAATGCAGGCGGTTTTCCCGCTCCGCCTCCGACCATGTGCCCTTAAAGCCGGCAGGCGGCGTATCCGGGCGTTTGCCTTCCCCGCAAGGGCGCGTCCATACCGGGTCGCCTTCCTGCCCGCGGTTCACCTCCCACGCGGTGAAACCCCTGGTATAGTTTTCACCCCCGGGGATCAGGTAATGCGCATGGTCGGAAAACATCTGCGTATGGACGTTCCTTTCGCCCGACAGGATGCTCTGCAGGGATTGGTCGAACGGCTCCATCGCGCCCCACGGCTTTTCCAGAAAATTCAGCCGCCCGGTCATGATATCGCGGCGCGCCGGCATGCAGGGCGCGGAGCCGCACCAATGGCTGTCAAACACGACCGAACGGCGCGCCAGCCGGTCGATATTCGGCGTGATGGCCGGGTCGCTCCCGCCATAGGCGGACAGCATCCGCCGGTTGAGCGTGTCGCACAGAATAAATACGGTTTTCACGCGGTTTCCTCCTTTGCTACCACCATTTGATCAGTTCGGTCACATGTTCGCGCAGCTCCACAAAGTCCTGTGCCATAACGTCGCGCGGCAGCGGCAGCGGGTTTTGGATGACGGTCTTGATCGAGGTCGGTTTGTTGGTCAGCACCATGATGTTCTGGCCGAGGTAAACGGCCTCCTCGATATTGTGCGTGATGAACAGTACGGTCGTCTTGGTGCGCTCCCAAAGCTTGAGCAGCTCATCTTCCAGGCGGAAGCGCAAGTCGATGTCCAGCTGGCCGTAAGGCTCATCCATCAGCAACAGTTCGGGCTTAGTGGCAAACGCGCGCGCAATGACCACGCGCTGTAGCATCGATACCGATATTTGCGACGGATAATAGTCTGCAAATTTGGTCAGGCCGACGATGTCGAGCATTTCTGCCGCGCTCTCTTCCGCCTCTTTCTCGGGCACTTTCTTGATCTTGAGCCCCCACTTGACGTTTTCCTTGATAGTCAGCCATGGGTATGCAGAATACTCCTGGAATATATACGATATATTCTGTTTTTTCGGATCGACCGGGATACCGTTTACGAGGATTTCGCCCGCGGTCGGCACATATAACTTGGTCAACGTATTCAGGAAGGTGGTCTTGCCACAGCCCGTCGGGCCGACAATACACAAGAACTCGCCATCCTGCACCTCAAAATTCAGGTCGTCCAGCACGAGGAGATCGCCGAATTTCTTTGTCAGGTTCTGTACCTTGACCTTGGCTTCTTTTTTCCCTTGCATTTCGTCACCCCCTTACAAAGTATGGTCGACCACGCTGTCAATCTCGCGGCGCAGGCGCAGGAATTCCGGGTCGGTATAGCTGCGCGGCCGGGGCAGGTCGATTTCATATTCGGCCTTGACGCTGGTCGGGCAATTACGCAAAACGAGGATGCGGTCGGCCAGGTAAACGGCCTCTTCAATATTGTTCGTTACAAAAATAACCGTGCGTTTTTCCAGCTGCCTGATGCGTGTCAGTTCCTCCTGCATCAGATAACGCGTTTGCGCATCCAGGTGGCCGAAGGGTTCGTCCATCAGCATGACGAGCGGTTCGTTACAATATGCGCGCGCAATGCCGACACGCTGTTTCATACCACCGGACAGCTTAATGGGATAGGAATTCTCAAACCCCTGCAGCCCGACCAGTTCGATATAGTGCTGCGCCCGCGCGCGCCGCTCCTTTTTGGGCACGCCGCGCATCCGGGGGCCGTACTCGACGTTGCCCATCACCTTGAGCCATGGGAACAGCGCCGTTGTCTGGAACACCACGCCACGCTCGGGGCCGGGCTTTGTGACCTTTTCGCCGTTTACCGTAATTTCACCTCCGGTAACCGGTTCAAATCCCGCAATCGTATTTAAGATCGTCGATTTCCCGCACTGCCCGGGGCCGAACAACACCAGGAACTCATTTTCGCGTACTTTGATATTCAAATCTTCAATCACTTGGAACACCCCTTCGGGCGTTTCAAACGCTTTGGATACGTGGTCGCAGTTAATTAAATATTTCTGTTCCATTTACTGTCCCCTCTCATTCCACGCGCAGAGCTTTGTCTCCAATAGGCGCATGAACGATACCAGCACCAAGCCGGTCAGCGCGATCGCCACAATGCCCACGAGGACCTGCGGCATGTTGCTGGTCTCCTGCCCGCTGATAATCAGCCAGCCAACGCCTTCCGAAGACCGGATCATCTCGGCGGCCACAATGGTTGCCCAGCTGCTTCCGATTGCAACCTGCAGCCCAGCGAAAATATATGGCACGGTGGACGGCAGCACAACGGTGGTAAACAGCTGGCGGTCCTTTGCGCCCAGCATTTTGGCCGCGCGGACAATGGTATCGTCGACAGAACGGACGCCTGAATAGGTGTTAATTGTGATGGTCGGGAAGCAAGCCAGGAAAATAAGGAAATACTTGGACATTTCCGCAAAACCAAACCATGCGATTGAAAGCGGGATCCATGCGATCGGCGGGATGGGGCGGATTAGTTCGATATAGGGCTTCACAATCGCTTCCAGCGGCTTGTACCAGCCCATGATAACGCCCAGCAGGATCCCGGCTGCGCAAGCAACCAGGTAAGGCAGCAGCATGCGCCGCAGGCTGGTCAGGATATGGAAAATCATCGTCTTGGTGCCAATCGGTTCTGCAAAAGAGAGGAAGAACTTATGTAGTACCGTAACCGGGTCGGGCAGGATTTTGCCGAGGTCCGTGCCGTTTGTCGCAAAGAACCAGATCAGGCCAAACAGCAGCAGGCCACCCGCGCCGTATACAAATTTCCGGCCGTTTTTGTACCAAAATTGTGTCATATCAGTACTTACCTCCCTTCAGCACAGCTTTTTCAATCAATGTAATCAGGCCGGTCAGCGCCGCGCCCGTCAATCCGATGACGATCATGCCGACAATAACGATGTCCAGCCGGAAAATGCCGCGCGCCTGCTGGATCATATAGCCGATGCCCTTGGTAGAGGCGAGCAGCTCAGCGGCGACCAACGTCGTCCACGCCTGGCCCAGCGCGATCTTGCAGCCGGTCATAATCATGGGCAGCGCGGACGGGATGGCAATTTGCGTCAAAAGCTCCCAGTTGGACGCGCCGAAGGTCTGTCCAACCCACAAATGTACCTCCTTGGTCTGTTTAATGCCCGAATAGCTGTTGATAACCGTCGCGACCATGGCGGAAATGAAAATGACGAGCGCCTTGCTCAGCAGGCCGATACCGGCGAGCGAGACCATGACCGGTATCCACGCGACGCCCGGCACGGTACGCACCAGGTCGAACACCGGGCGTACGGTCATCTCAATACGCGGGTACCACGCCATGATGATGCCGAGCGGTATGCCGAGGACGATGCCAAGGCCGTAGCCCGAAAGCGCCACCTGCAAGCTGGCCAGCAAATGGACAAACAGCGTGCCGCCCTCCGGGTTGGGGTCGTACAGCTTTTTGATAAAGGTGTGCACGATGGTATCAGGCGAAGGCAGGATATTGGATTTGACCAGGCCCAGCCCCGCCGTAAGCAGCCACCAGACAAAGATGCCGACTGCGATGGAAATCACACTGATCAGCATATATTTGTTGAACTTTTTTTTGGTTTTCATGGATTCCCTCCGTTCCCAATTGCCTTCCGGGATGAAAAAAAGGGGTCCATATCATATGGGCCCCTTTCCCCTGCCAACCCGGGGCAATTCCCATTTAACCTGCTCCGTCAGTTGGCGGTTTTGACTTCAATGCCCAGCGCATCCTTAATCAGGCTGTTATCGATCGCCGACTGCACATTCTCGGCCTGCGATTCCTCGATCGTGCCAATGGAGGCGAAGAATTTGCCAGTGTTGACCATGCCGAACCCCATTACATAATTATCGTCCTTCATGTATTCGGGCGTGACATACGTACGGGATGCAATCTCCTGGTCGAGCGCCTCTTCCGATGTGGTCTTGCCGTTGTCATTGTAGAACTTGTACGAGAACTCCTTACGGGTTTCCGGGTTATTCTGCAGTTCCTCAGAGGCCTTATACATCCCCTTCAGAAGCAGGACGACATCCTCGCGGCGGTCCTTCAGCACATCATAGCGCGCCAGGATGCCGTTCAGGAATTCGCCGCCTGTAGCCTCTTGATAGCTCGCGACCCTTTTCATGCCGGCCTTTTCCATCTGCTCGACAAACGAGAAATCGGCTACGCCAATCATGTCGCCCTGCCCCGCAAGGAACGCCTGCGCGGCGGCGGAGTTATCCATATTGAGGAATTCATAATCCTTGCCCGCCGACAGTCCGAACTGGTTCATATAAGCGGCGGCCATGTGCTGCTGGATGGTGCTGGTCGGCCCGAGGATCTTCTGTCCCTTGAGCGTATCCGCGCTGCCATACATATCAGGGCGCCCCTCTATCTCGCCCTTGTGCTGGAACACCGGGTTATCCGGACGGGCATAAATCCAGGTGCTGTCCCCGATCGTGTCGGTCTCGCCAACCCATGCGCAAAGGCCGGATGCCATGGAGAATACCGACGCAAGGCCGTTGGACGCAACGTCAAGCTGTTCCGCGGCAAGCCCTTCATTCTCGGGCGAGCCGTTCGGGAAGACTACCAGCTCGACGTCAAGCCCCAAATCGTCAAAATAACCTTTTTCCTTAGCATAGACAATGGGGACTGAAATAATGGAAGACTGCACGCCCACCACCAGCGGCTTGCCGCTGGGCTTATCCGCGCTTGCGGAGGTGTCGCCGCCCTTTGGCGTATCATCCGGCTTCTTCGCGTCTTCCCCGCTACTGCCGCAACCGTTCAGGGCACCGGCCATGATCGCCGAAGCCATCAGGACGCTAAACAACCGTTTTACCATATTCTTTTTCATTCCGTACAACCTCTCTTTCTTTTGGAGCACGTTCTCACCTTCCGGCAGCCCGCCGGCTGCTGCATGAGACCACTTGATGGTGTTATTATGCAGGATTATTTCGTTTTGTACCCATTCAAATCTTGACCTGTTCTTTTGTCATGTTGACTTTTGTTTGTACACATTTGTTGTTTTTCACAGTTATAACAAGAACGGCATGGACACATTGCACATAAAATGTCCATGCCGTTCTTTCGCTCAATGTTTCCGGCTTTCCGCCGGGGTGGTGCCAAACTGCTTTTTAAAAACGGAAGTAAAGTAGCTGACGTTCGGGATGCCGACCTGCTCCGCAATGTCGCTCACGCGCAGCGCGGTTGTACGCAACAGGCGCTGCGCCTCCTGCATCCGAAGCGTTAACAAGTATTCTGAGAAATTGACGCCTACCTCTTTTTTAAAGCGCCGGCTGAAGTATTCGGTATTGAGGAAAGCCGCACCCGCCACATCCTGCAGCGTAATATTATCGCGGAAGTGTTTCCGGATATACGCAACGGCCATTTCAATATTTTCCGAATAACGCTGCCCGCTCTTTTCGAGTTTTTCCGAAAACTCCCGGAACAGCTCCCGCAATTCCTCAAGATGCGCCGCGCTGACGATTTGCGCCAACAGAACCGTGGTCGCCTGTTCGCTATCGGCCGCCATTTCGGCGATAAAGCAAAGCAGCCGCTTGAGGCGCCCCACCGCGACCTGCCGCTCCCCAGCCAAGGCAAACAGGCCGTCCATCTGGTCGCGGAAGGCCGGCCAGTCACGGACACTCAGCGCCGTGATTGCATTGTTCCTGTAGACAAACAGCTGTTTATACATAGCTTCCTTGTCCACGTCATTTACGTCCGCACGGGGCTGCTTGTCCGCACCACGGTAAAAAGCGCGCGATTGGTCCCGCCTTGCATCAAGCGCCGCGCGTTTGAATGCGGCTTCGTCGTGGTAGACCGTGCTGATCCCGACAGGCTCGTCCGTACAGGCGCGCACGCGCGCGGAAAACTCGGCTAGGCGCCGTTGCTGTTCCCCCGCGCTCATGCCGCATACAAAGTCCACGAGCACAAAGATGCCGCCATTTTCAAGCGGCAACGTCCACTGCCGCCTGATCCAAGGGAAATTTGCGAGCGCCAACCCATCCAGCACGGCTTTGTTGTAGCGGAAAAGGCAGACAAAATAGTCATGCAGCATGTATCCCATCAGATGTGCGCGCACCGTGTCCCTGTCCAGCAAATCGGCCGCCGGGTCTTCCAGCACCTGGTCAAGGAATTTGGCAAACGATATCCGCTGCGAAACAATCTGTTCCGGATGTTCGCGCTTCCTGCGCTCCACAACCCGGCCTAGGAGGTCCCGCATCGTATGCGGCTCTATCTCGCTTTTCAGGATGTAATCCGCCGCGCCCCGCTGCATGGCGCTGCGCGCAAACGAAAAATCATCGTGGCAGGTGAGCATGACCACGGTGGCCTGCGGCCATCGGCTGCGGATCTGCGTGAGCAATTCAATACCGTCCATACGCGGCATGGTAATATCGGCCAGCACAAGGTCGGCCGGCTGTTGTTCCATAATGCGTAGCGCCGCCACGCCCGACGCAGCGCTGCCCACAATCTCGTAATCCGCGCCCGATTCCCGGATACAATGCGCAATATAGTCCTTAATCGGCGCTTCATCGTCTACAATCAGGATTTTCATTTGCTTCCTCCTGCACGATCACGATGCGGACAGTCGTGCCCTGCCCCTCAACGCTTTCAATATCGATGTGCGAGCGCTCTCCAAAAACGTATTTGACACGGCTGAGCACATTTTTCAGCCCAATACTATTAATCGACCGCCGCTGCCCCTCATTTTCATCCCAAATGTGCGCTAACTGGCTCGTTGTCATACCGCCGCCGTTGTCTTCCACAGACAGGGTTATGCTGTTCCCGCAATGGCAGGCCGTAATGACGATCGCGCCATCCTCCTCGTCCAACGCCGCCAACCCATGGAAAATCGCGTTTTCCACCAGCGGCTGTAAGATCAGCGGCGGGATCATAAACTGTTCCAGCCCATCCTCTATAAACGCAGAACAGTAAAATTTTCGCCCATAACGGTATTCCATCAGCGTGACATAACGGTGCACATATTCAATTTCATCGTGCAGGCTGTGCCCCTGGGGGTTCGCCTTGAGCGGTATTTTGAGCATGCCCATAAAGGCACTCAGCATTTCCAGCGCGCGCTGGTACTGTGACGTTACCACCAGGCCTTTCACGCTCATCAGCGTGTTCCGCAGGAAATGCGGGTTGATCTGCGCCTGTAAAAAGGCGAATTCAATGCGGCGCTTTTCATCCTCTTCTGCCTTGATGCTGCCGATCAGGTCGCGGATACGTAGCAGCATGGCATTGTAGCCCGTGCTGAGGATTTCAACCTCCCGGTACTGCTGCTGCACGGGCATCGCGGGGAACTGGTCGTCGCGCACCAAGAACATATGTCGCGCGCACTCGATCAGCGGCTGCGAAATCTTCCGGATGGACCAATAGCTCTGTATGATTGTGAACAGGAAAGCCACCATGACCACAAGCAATGTAACCAGGATGACCCGGCTGTATGACAGGAAAAACTCGCCTACTGGCTGCTCCTCAACAAAGATCCAGCCGCTTTCCGGATCCTGATAGTTGGAGAGCATCAGCTCACGCCCGGCCTTCTGCGTCAACGTATAGGAATCGAGCGCATACTGTTTTGTGAACGCATCGATCGTGTACAGCCATACGCCGATCATATCGCTGTTGGAATGGCTGATTACAATGCCGTTTTCATCCAAAATGTAGATAATACTGCCCTCTTCCAGCAGTTTCTGATAGGTGCGGAACAACGACGAAGGGGACGCGCCCAATAAAATGACGCCAATGGGGTTGTGCTCGCCGTCATAAAGGGTGTGCGCATAACACAGGCTATAGCTGTCCAGGTTTTTCGCGTCCTGTACCCGCAGGTTCCATGAGGTTTCGCTTTCGCCGCTAAAGTGCTTGATATACCAGTAGGACTGCATCATGCTCTTGATCCAGGCGTCCGAGTGTTCGTACGCCGAATAAACCGTTTTGTCGTTGAGCACCACGTCAATGCTGTATTCACACCCAAATGCCGCCGCCTGCTTCTGTATTTCGCCAAGCAGCGCATTCATTTGCGCGGCAGGCGGATTCCCTCCCGCCTCCCCTTGCGCAAAAAACGGCGATATCTGGTCGTATAAGTGGCACATGACGCTGGTCATTGTCCGCTGGTTGCCCGCGCTGATTTCACTGATCCGCTGGAGCAGCTCAACCCGCGCGTTGCCGCGCTCCTCCAACACAAAGCGGAAGGTCATCGCCAGCACCAGGCAAAGCGCCCCCAGCAAGATGATGATGTTATATACGAACACGCGCCGGAAAATCAATACTTTCATCTTCGGCGGTTTCTTCCCTTCCCGCTTGCCGCCCAGCCCCATAGCCCCTTCCTTTCACATCATGTATATATTTTCTGCTCTGTTGTTTTCTCATTCTACCATCCTGGAACCGGGAATGCAACTTGAATAAATCCCTGGGATAAAAAAACAAAATATTGATAAAAAACGACAAATACACAACAACCGTCCCTCAATAATCCTAGATATAATAAGAAAAAACGCCGCCTGGGATCGGCGGCCAGGATGGAGGACGGGTACGGTGATACTATATTTCGTGATCGCAATCTGTGCGACGACGGTTGGCGCCCTAACCGGAATGGGGGGCGGGGTTATCATCAAGCCCGTGCTCGATTTGCTTGGGAATTACGACGCGGCCACCATCGGCCTGCTAAGCTCCGTAACCGTGTTTGCGATGTCCGTGGTATCGATTATCAAGCAGATACGGCAAAAAACCCGCATTCCAGGCATGACCGCGCTGCCGCTGGCCGTCGGTTCTGTCATTGGCGGCACCGTGGGCGAGCAGATCCTGAAAGCCCTGATCCGGGCGCTCGGCGATAACCGCGCGGTCGTAGTGACGCAGAATATTTGCCTCGGCCTGCTCATTATCCTGGTTTTCGTCTACATGCTTAAAAAGGATAAATTGCCGACGCTGCACAAGCGGGGGCTGGTACTCTCCACGCTGGTTGGCGTGCTGCTCGGTTTTTTCTCATCCTTCCTCGGCATCGGCGGCGGCCCGATCAACGTCGCGCTGCTGATATTTATTTTCTCCCTGGATACCAAAACGGCGACCGTCTGCTCCATCATCACCATCCTGTTTGCGCAAATCTCCAAATTGGGCACGGTAATGCTGACGACCGGCTTTGCCCCCTTCGATTTGGCCATGCTGCCCGTCATGATCATCGGCGCGATTACCGGCGGCTGGCTGGGCGCCAAACTCAACAAGCAGCTGCCGGAGAAAACGGTGGAAATTGCGTTCAACTGCGTGCAGGTCTTTGTATTTGCCGCCTGCGCCTTCAACATCTACCGCAACATATGATACATAACCGCAAAAAGCCTTCCTATTATCAAATAGGAAGGCTTTTTGGGCTGTAACGGCGCGACAGGGCAATCCCACTCAAAATGGGCAGGTTATCCGCCGCCGTAAAGCACAATAAAGCGTGCGACCCACAAATGCGGGCCGCACGCCTTTCCTGTGCCTATAACGGATTATTTTGCGACGTTTTCGCTGAAGTTCATCAGGATTTGCGCAACCTCAGCGCGGGTCGCGTTACCCGCCGGGTCAAGGACGCCGTTGCCCTTGCCGTTCATCAGCTTCGCGCCGACCGCCCACTCGAGCGCCTCGGCCGCATAGCCGGATACCGCGGACCGGTCGGTAAAGCCGGCCAGTTCGCCCTTTGCAGTGACGTCATACGCCTTGTACTGCGCATAGCGGTACAGGATCGCCGCCATCTGCTCGCGCGTGATGGGATCCTCCGGGCCAAACGTATTGTTGCCGTAACCGGAAACAATGGACTTGGAAGCCGCCCAGTTTACCGCGTCCGCATACCATGCCGTGGACGCCACATCCGTGAACGCCGCACCGGACGCTGCGGGCTTGCCCTCCAGGTTGTAGAGCACCTGCGCGATCATGCCGCGGGTCAGCTTGTCCTCCGGGGCAAATTTGGCCGTGCTGGTACCGTTCATCATGCCCTTGCCGGTGACATATTCGACCGCAGCCGCATACCAGTCGCCGGAGGCCACATCGGTAAAGCCGGCCACGCTGTCCGCCGGTACGCCGTCCTGCGACCACTTTGCATATACTTTGGTGTTGCTTGTCAGCTTGACCGTATCGACCTTTTCGGTCAGGCCGCTGTCGGAATACCAGCCCTCGAAGGTGTAGCCCGCGCGGGTGGTCTTGTAACCGGACAGGTCGATCACCGTGCCGCTGGCCTTGCTCACGCTCTTGACCGCCGTGCCGCCGTTCGTGACAAAGGTCAGGGTACGGTTGGACGAGCCGCTCGAACCGCTCGAAGAACTATGCGTGGGTTCGTTGCCGGAATCGGTTGCCTTCGCCACGGTGTAGGTATCGCCGCTCTTGGTCAGCGTGTAGCCGGAAGCCGCGCTCAGGCTGACCGTGTGCCCGTTTGCATCGACCGTAAAGGTTTTGTTGCCGCTGACCGTGGCGGTAATATCCTTCTGCGCCACAATTGTCCCGCCGTTGGCAACCGCGTCTACCGCTTCCTGGAAAGACGCATAGCCCACGCCGCCTACTTCCGCGGCCGCTTCATTCGTCGCCATCAGGGTGAACTTGCTGAAGCCGTTCGGGTTGGTGAAAGTTGCGGTCTTTTTTGCATCCCCAGCTACCGTTGCCGTGTAATAGTACACCTTGCCGTTGTCTTTGACATGCTTGACATACAGCTCAGAACCCGTGCTAAAAGCTGCCGGCAGCGGGACGGTAATCTCGACCGGGGTGTTAAGCGCCAGTTCCTGGGTGTCAACGACGACGGCGTTCTTGCCAGCGTCGTCCGTGACGATGCCTTCCGCGTCAGTAGCCGTAGACGCTACCAGCTTGGCTTTCGGCGTGATGTCAAGGCTCAGTTCTGTGATATCCGATCCGCCGACCTTCGCGTCGGTTACCGCAATATCCAGATACGGCTGGACATAGATGGTCACAGTATCACCAGGATTAACAGTTACGCCCTCGCTTTTCAGGCTCTCTGTCGCCTTTGCAGCGTCTTCTGTCGTGACGCTTGCGGCAACATTGCCCGCCGCCGCCTTAATGGCTTCCTGGCTGACCTCCACGGTGGACGTACCTGGAGCCGGTTTTAGCGCCTCTACTGCCTCTTCAATCGCCTGTTTTTCTTCGTCCGACTTGCCGGTGGTGTCTGCCGGCTTGATCTCCGGAGCAGCGGGAGCAACCGCAACGTTGTCCACCTTCGCCTCGGCAACCATAAAGGCATAGCCGGTTTTGTCGGACGCAACGGCGACCTTCTTATCCGTTAAGTAAGCGCTCGGGTCTGCGGTAAAGTAGCCGCCGGATACTTGAATAACGCACCCAGACACTCCCTTACCATCGTCTATTAACGTGCCTGTAATGTCGCCGCCTTCAATCGTGGTGGTAGCAAACTTTTCTGTTGCACTTGCACTTCCGCCCCAATTTACGTTATTTATTGCGGTAGGCGCAGAAATAATAGCGCCGTTTTTAACTGTAACGGTCCCTATGTATTCTGTACTTTTATCTTTCCAACCGCTATTGAAAATACCCACAGCTTCGCTTTTGATCATGCCGCCGGAGATTTCCCCAATGATGCTGGTGTTCTGGATAGCCGTCATGGTGCCCTGGATCGAGCCGCCGGAAATCTTCTTAATTTCGCCGCCATCATCATTTTTAATTGTGATAACGCCACCGGTAAAGACGCCCCCGGAAATTTCGCCTATAACGCCGGAAACTTTTGGTCCTGGGTTATTCCAACCATTTACCAGCATGGAGGAGTAGGTACCCTTATTTTCAAAAGTACCGCCGGAGATTTTTTTAATTTCTCCGCCATTATAAACCGTATACCAAGAGTTTCCATTTCCGCTGTCATTTGCCCCAGCTTCTCGGCTTCTGGTAAATGTACCGCCGGAAATCTCTTCTACGGTGCCCATATTATACAGCGCGGCTCTTGCATGCGTTACACAGTCTACCGTGCCGTTACCCGTTACAGAAAGCGTGCCACCTGTTTGAACAGATATTGTATGGCTTGCTTTATTCGTTAACGTTTTTCCATCCAGGTTCAAAGTGATGGCCTTATCTGCCGGTATTACAACATCTTCTGCCGTGTCAGATACCAATGTAATTGTCCCGCTGCTTGTAACGGCGGCAATTGCACCTGCGACAGTCTCATAATAGTCATTGCCTACCTTCGCAGCAAACTCGTTGTTTTCGACAGTCGCATTTTCTGAAATGGTAAACTTCCAGTTTAACTCTGGTTCTGGAGCCCAGCGGTAGATACCGACCGTACCGATCTTGCCACCCTGAATATCCGTATGGATCAGTTCTTTACTCGCATACGTGTAGCTGGACGTTGTCCAAGCATTGCCTTCCGTATAAACGCTCTGGATATCGCCGCCTTCAATAATCGTATTGATCGGTTCATTAAAATGATAATTGCCTGTAGCAATACCATAACTACCGTCAGGTACATTCTTTACCACATTGCCGTTCCCAGCAAGTTTCAGCTGCCCGCAATTGTTAATCGCCGATACCCCGTCGTTTGACAAATTCGTTGCGTCAACAGTTACGCCTTCCAAGGTAAGGTCGCAATAATTCTTAATAATAAAATTAAGGTCGACGCTTGTCTGGATTGTCCCGTTTTTAATGACAACCGTGCAGCCTCGGAGCAGTTGTATGCCGTTTGTCTCGGTGCCAGTAGAGCCTACCCCTGTTTTTACGTCAAGTGCATGCCCTTGCATATCCAGGACAATATTTTTATTATCTGTAAACTTTACGCCACCTTCAGCGTTCTGAAGCAAGGTGATCGTCGTAGGATCCGAAGATTCTTGAACTGCCTCAATCGCCGCAGCCAAGGAGGGGTAAGTCTCCTCTCCAATCTGTGCGACGGCAAGCTTGCTTTCATCAGGTTCCGGCGTCCCAGTTTCCTGCGTTTCCACTGGCTCATCAGAACCGGTCATATTGCCCTCAGGTTCGGCAATCCCCTTCGGTTCCCCGTTTGTCCCGGAACCGACAATGTCATTTTCAGTTTCTTCCGGAATTGTTACGGCTGGGGCTTCTTCCTCAACCGGCGGCTGCTCAGCGCTTTCCTCCGCCGGTGTTTCGCCGTCCGCGATGCCAGCAGGGGCAACCATGTCCTGAGCGTTTCCAACGACCGATGCGCCATCGCCATCCGTCGCAAGCGCGCCCGGCAGCAGGGTTAAAACCATGCATAAGCTGAGCAATGCCGACAAAATCCTTTTTTTCATCGTTTTTATTCCTCCTTTAAATGTGATCATCCCTTTTCAGGGATACCGTACCGTCCAACGGGACGTGACCCGTCACCTCCCTGTTCCTGACAAAATAAATATTTTGTCATAAAGCAGGCATCCGGGAAGCGGTGAAAAGCGCAATAAATTGAAGGTTTCTTCCTTATCTTCCTGATATTTCTGGATAATTGCAGCAAAAAAACGACCGGAAAAATTTTGCTTTTTCGGCCGCAAATTGTTATGTAAGAAAATAGCCAATTTCTTGCCTTGTTAGTAAAATAGTGTTAAAATACACATAGTAAGCAGCAAACGCACCCAAGCGGTAACTGCTGATTCTTTGACAAAATATTTATTTTGCCTAAAGGATTAGATTGAGCCGGTCGAGCTGCCGCGCATGTTCCGCGCCTGTGGAGATCAGGTAAATGCGCGTGGTTTCAATGCTGCTGTGCCCGAGGATATCGGCCAGCTTTACAACATCCCGGCTGGCCTTGTAAAACGTCCGCGCAAACAGGTGCCGCAAATTGTGCGGGAACACCTTGCTGGCCGCAACCCCCGCCTTTGCGCAGACCGCTTTCATTTCCGCCCAAATCTGTGTCCTGGAGAGCCCTTTCCCGCTTCTGGTAAGAAAAATCTTGCCGGAAGCGGTTTTTTGTCTCCTTGCGTATTTCAGGAGCTTGGCGCATAGCCGGTTTGGCAGCAAAATCGTGCGGATTTTTCCTTTCAAGCAAATTTCCGCATACCCCGCGCGCGCGGCTTCCACAGTGACGTACTGTACCTCGGAAACGCGGATGCCCGTGGCGCAGACGGTCTCCATCAGCAGCGCGAGCCGCGTCCGCCCCATCCCCTGCGCGGCGTTCAGCAGGCGTGTATATTCGTCCCGCCCCAGCTCGCGCGTGTCGGAGCGGAAGGTCTGCCGCTGGATACGCAGCGTACGGAGCCGGTACCCCGCCCAGCCGCTGCATTCAAAGAACTGGTTCACCGCCGTGACCATGGAATTGACCGTCACAGGCCGGTACCCCTGTTCCAGCAGGCTATCTTTCCATTGCGCCGCAGCCTCCTTGGTCACCGGCCTATCCCCCAGCCATTTAGCCAACGCCCGCACATCGCGCAGATACTTTTTAACCGTCCCGCTGCTCCGCTCCTGCCCCAGCAAGTACTGTTTGAATTTGACCAGCAGCGCATCCGTTATCTTCCGTTTAAACATGCACCGATCCCTCCGTTTTTCTTTTTATGTTATTGTACCCTGATCCGGCGGATATCTATAACGCATCTTTGCTGTTTCTGCTTTTGTGGGGGCATCACAAAATGGTGCCCAGGCACATCCCGTCCCAGGATGCTGAAAAGCCGGAAAGCGGCAGTATCCAAACTGCTACCTTCCGGCTTTTTGCCCTGCTTGGAGGGAAACGCTTCCATGTGGGATGCGGGATCATACCCGGTTATCCAGCGGGCGCACTATCGCGCCCCTGCATGCCTGGGACGGCGCAAAAAAACCGCCGGACGGCTGTCCGGCGGTTTGGGGTTGCAGAAATGGGATTTAGCGCTTGGAGAACTGCGGCGCGCGACGCGCAGCCTTGAGGCCGTACTTCTTACGTTCCTTCATTCTCGGGTCACGGGTCAGGAAGCCCGCGGCCTTGAGGACGGGACGGTACTCTTCCTCGTTCGCCTGCAGCAGCGCACGGGACAGGCCGTGACGGATCGCGCCCGCCTGGCCGGTGAAGCCGCCGCCGACAACCGTGCACTCGATGTCGAACTTGCCGTTCGTGCCGGTCGCTTCCAGCGGCTGGCGGACGATCAGCTTGAGGGTCTCGAGGCCAAAGTAGTTATCGATCGTGCGGTTATTGATCTTGATTTCGCCGGTGCCGCCCGGGAACAGTCTAACTCTTGCTACAGAGGACTTTCTTCTGCCGGTGCCGTAGAAATATGCTTTCTTAGGTTTGTACATTGATCTATTTCCTCCTTACAAGAATTACTTATCCCAAACTTCGGGCTTCTGCGCCGCGTGGTTGTGCTCGCCGCCGGCATAGACCTTCAGGCGGGTCGCGGACTGGCGGCCGATCGAGTTCTTCGGCAGCATGCCCTTAACCGCCAGCTGCATAGCCAGTTCCGGCTTCTCAGCCATCATGGTCTTGTACTGGACTTCCTTCAGGCCGCCGACCCAGCCGGTGTGACGGCGATAGTACTTCTGGGTGAGCTTTTTGCCGGTCAGGACAGCCTTGTCCGCGTTGATTACGATGACGAAATCACCGGTATCGACGTGGGGGGTAAACTCGGGCTTGTGCTTGCCGCGCAGCAGGGTCGCAGCGATCGCGGCAGTCCGGCCGAGGGGCTTGCCTGCAGCGTCCAGCACGTACCACTTGCGTTCAATGTTTTCAGCTTTTGCCATAAAAGTGGACATGAAACTTTCCTCCGTTTTTATATTTAAACATTTGTTTAACAACTTTTGGGGTTCCAAAGAGAACCTTATATATTAAACCACACCATTTCACGCAAGTCAACCACTTTTTCCGCTTTTTTAATTTATCCCCGAACGAACTCCCGTATCCTCTCTCATCCTCCTGCAATCTCCCGTTTCCTCAAAACCCAATTTAAATTTTTCCCGTTGCCGAAGGCCGCCCATTCTGCTATAGTAATAGGAAACGCACTACCGGAAAGGGGTAAATCCCATGCAAAAGCTGCTTTCTTCAGTCCGCCGCGCCGTGGACCATTACCATATGATTAGCGAGAACGACCGGATCGCGGTCGGCGTGTCGGGCGGCAAGGACTCGCTGGCCCTGCTTATGGCGCTCGCGAACCTGCGGCGTTTTTACCCCGTGCCCTTCGAGGTGGCCGCCATCACCCTGGAAATGGGCTATGACGGGATGGACTTCTCCCCCGTGCAGGATTTATGCGACGGGCTTGGCGTCGAGTACATCCGCATCCCCACCCAGATCAAGCAGATCATCTTTGACGTGCGGCAGGAAGCCAACCCGTGTTCCCTGTGCGCCAAAATGCGGCGCGGGGCGCTGCACGAGGCCGCGCTTGCCGCCGGCTGCTATAAAGTCGCGCTCGGCCACCATTTTGACGACGCGGTGGAAACCTACCTGCTGTCGCTGTTCTACGAGGGCCGCATTTCCTGCTTTAAACCCGTCACCTGGCTCGACCGCCGGGATATTACGCTGATCCGCCCGCTGCTTTATACCAGCGAACAGGATATCCGCAATTTCGCGCGGCGGCAGGCGCTCCCGGTTGTGCACAACCCCTGCCCGGCGGATGGCAACACCAAACGGCAAGAGGTCAAGGAACTGCTGCAATCGCTGGAACAATCCATGCCGGGTGTGCGCGAGCGCATCTTCGGCGCCATGCAGCGCTATCCCCTGCCCGGCTGGGAACCCGACCGCACCTTCCGCAAACGGTAATCGGCTCGGCGGCCTATGCCCGCAATATCACAAAAGGCTTCACCCGTGGAACCGGGCGAAGCCTTTTTTCATGCCGCGATGGCGTGCCACTCCCCGCAACCGGGCAGAAGGAAGCGCCCCGTGGGGGAACGGGGCGCTTCCGATGTGGGGAAAGGGGGTAAATTATTTCTTGTCCTTTTGTTTACGTGTTTTAGTATACCCCGGATTTGTGAACAAATCATGAGCAGGTTGTGAATTGCCTGAAAATTCGTCAGGCGGCAGGCCATGCGCGTTTTTCCAAAGCTTTTGCTTGAAAATGTAATTGAAGGCGGCATTGCATCGGGGGTATAATGGAAGAAACCGGCTAGGACAGGCCGGGACACTGCTATATACCGGAGGATATTGAGATGTTGACGGAACAAGGGATTTTAGAAAATTTCGGCAAGGGCTTTGACTGCTCCCAGGTGGTATTCGGGGAATGCGCGGCGCGCCTCGGCCTGGACGAAGCGCTTGCGAAGAAAATCGCGGCGTGCTTTGGCGGCGGCATGTGGTACGGCCACGAGTGCGGCGCAGTGACAGGCGCGCTGATGGCGGTCGGCGCGAAATATGGGCACAGCGAACCCGGCGACGCGGACACGAAAAATGCCGCGCTCGCCAAGATGCACGAGTTCCGCGCGAAGTTCCTGGAGCGCCAGCCAAGCTGCGTCTGCAAGGAAATCCTGGGATATGACCTTTCCGTGCCGGAGGATATGCAAAAGATCCAGGACGAGGGGCTCCTGACAACCCGCTGTCCCAAGGTCGTCCGCGACGCGCTCGAGGTATTGGAGGAAATCCTGTGACAGCCTCGGAACAGATTGCCGAGGCCAAGCGCCTGTGCCTTTCCGGGGAACGGCTGCCGCGCGGCCTGGTGACGGCGCTGCTCGCCATCCCAACGGATTCGGAGGAATGCGAAGCCCTGGGGCGCGCCGCGCGGGAGGCGGCGTCCGTGCTCTGCCACGACCGCGCCTATCTTTGGGGCGCGATCGGGTTGGATTTCAAGCCCTGCACCATGAACTGCGACTTCTGCTCGCTGGGCGAGGCCTGGGGCGTCGTCGGGCAGCCGCAGGAACTGGGCGAGGCGGAAATCATTGAGATGGTGCGGCGCTACCACGCGCAGGGCGTGCGCTGGATCGTACTGCGCACCACGGAATTTTACAGCTTGGACAGGCTTTCCGTGCTGCTGCAGTCCATCCGCCGGGCGGTGCCGGGGGCGTATGAACTGGGGCTGAACGTCGGCGAATTTGACGACGCGCGCGCGGAAGCGCTGGCTGCTATCGGCGCGGATTTCATTTACCACGCACTGCGCCTGCGCGAGGGGCGCGATACGCGCTTCGACCCGGCGCTGCGCCTCAAGACGCTGCGCGCGGTGCAACGGTCGCCGATGAAGCTGGTCTTCCTGGTCGAGCCGGTCGGCGTGGAGCACACGGACGAGGAAATCGCCGAACGCATCGACACCGTACTGGACTGCGGCGCGCAAATTTCCGGCGCGATGGTGCGCGTCCCGGTGCAGGGCACGCCGCTGGGACGTTACCCCAAGCTGCCCGACCGCCGCATGGCGCAGATCATCGCGGTGATCCGCCTGGCATGCGGCCGCTTTGCACCGGATATCTGCGTGCATACGGCGAGCGAATGCGCGATGCAGTGGGGCGCAAATGTCACAGTCGTCGAGCAGGGGGCGATCCCGCGCGACACCGCCCCATCCGAAACGGTTTGGAACGGCTTCACCTGCGATATGGCGCGGGCGTGGTTCCAAAACGCAGGCTATACGGTACATCAGACGCCGAAATAACGATATAACGGCAAAAAAGCCGCCATTCGGTTGAATGGCGGCTTTTGGTATGCTTTGGGTCAGCCGACGAGCAGCTTGATAAAGAACAGGATGCCGATGATGACGATCACCGGGTTCAGCTCCTTCACGCGGCCGGACAGCAGCTTGAGCAGCACATAGCTCAGCACGCCGAAGACCAGGCCGGTGGAGATCGAGTACGCGACGATCATCATCAGGATGGTCATGAAGGCCGGGAAGCCCTCGGTATAATCGGCGAATTCAATCTTGGTCACGTTCTCCAACATGAACAGGCCGACGACGATGAGCGCCGGGGCGGTTGCGAAGGACGGGATCACCGTGATCACCGGGGTAAAGACCAGCGCAACGAGGAACAGCAGGCCGGTGACGATGGAGGTCAGGCCGGTGCGGCCGCCATCCGTCACGCCGGAAGCGGATTCCACGAAGGTGGTAACGGTCGAGGTGCCGAGCACTGCGCCCGCGGTAGTGCCGACCGCGTCGGCCATCAGCGCGCCCTTGATGCGCGGCAGCTTGCCGTCCTTATCCAGGTAGCCGGCCTTTTCGGAAACGCCGATCAGCGTGCCGAGCGTATCGAACAGGTCGACAAACAGGAAGGAGAACACGACGATGGCAAAGTCCAGGATGTGGATGCCATGGAAGTCCATCTTGAAGAAGACCGGGCCGATGGAGGGCGGCAGGGAAAAGATCTTCTCCGGGATCAGCGAAAATACGCCCGCGTCCGGGTTGACCACATAGATGCCGGTGAGCTGGCAGACGATGCCGAGCAGCCAGGTGATCAGGATGCCCCACAGCAGCGCGCCGCGCACCTTGCGGACGACGAGGGCGATCGTGATGAGCGTGCCGATCAGCGCGAGCGCCACGCCGACCGTCTTGACGTTGCCGAGCGCGACGAGCGTGGAATCGTTCCCCACGATGATGCCCGCGTTCTGCAGGCCGATGAACGCGATGAACAGGCCGATACCGACCGAAGTCGCGGACTTCAGGTTTTTCGGGATCGCGTTAAAGATTGCCTCGCGGACATTGACCAGGGACAGCAGGATGAAGATAAGGCCTTCTACGAATACCGCAGCCAGCGCCGTCTGCCAGGTGTAGCCGTTCTGGATGACAACCGTGTAGGCAAAATACGCGTTAAGCCCCATGCCCGGCGCGAGCGCAAACGGGTAGTTTGCAAAAAGCGCCATGCATGCGGTACCGAGGAAGGATGCGACGGCCGTTGCCGTGAGCACGGCGCCCGCGTCCATCCCTGACGCGCCCAGGATCGACGGGTTTACGATCAGGATGTACGCCATGGTCATGAACGTCGTAAGGCCGGCCATGATCTCTGTGCGGAGCGTGGTGTTGTTTTGCTTGAGCTTAAAGACTTTTTCCAGCATTTCTTTTCCCCCTTTTCTTTTGTAACGAACACATATTTTTATATTAACGGTTTATTCACAATTTTGCAACATAAAATTCATTTTTTACCGCAGATCCCGTCAAAAACCAGAAGGGGCTGCCTGCAAAAAACAAGGGGAAATGTAAAAAAACGCCCGCATCCCCATATATCCACAGCCTTATACGGCTTTTCCGTTTACAGTGTGCGCGCCAAAAACGGTCAGAAAAGGTGGCGGCAGCCCCTGCTGTCGCCGCCTTTTCCCCGTACCTGCCCCTAAAAGCGCTGGCCGCCCGGCTTATTTAAGGAACTTCTGCGCCCCGTCCGCCAGCCGCTGCAGCTCCTCCACGAGGCGCGCCGCGTGCCACCCGTCGGCCACGGCATGGCTTGCGCAGATGGCAAACGGCATATAGGTGCGCCCGTCCCGCACAAAATACCGCCCGAACGTCAGGATGGGGCGCAGCATGCGCGCAGGCTGGAAGGTGTCGAACGAGCAGCTTGTGAACTGCAGCCACGGCGTCATGGACATGGGGCAGCAGTTCGGCGGCGCGTCCGGGCGGCCCTTGTAGCCCTTGCAGCGCCCCCAGGTATCCATATCGTGCACAGCGCCCTGATAAAACGTGTCAAAATCGGGGTCGTACGCACTCCAGATGTCCGAAAAGGTGTGGTCGTCCTCATGAAAGACCGTGTAGGACGGATGCACGCTGTCGAAATAGCCCAGGCGCCCCGCTTCGTCGTAGCCCATGCGGAAGGCGGGCACCTGCCCGATCGCGGTACACGCGAGGTACAACATCACCGGGTACAGCCGCAAACCCCGCGCACGCACGGCGGAAAGCAGCGCCGTTACGTCCAGCTCGACCGTCACGTTCCAGTTGAGCGGCAAAAAAGTCGTATACGCCTCATAGTGCGTGCGGCGCTCCCAGGTTTCAGGATCAATCGGTTGGAAAGACATAAAAATCCCCTTTCTCTCAGCTGCCAAAAAACCGTCTTTGGCGGGAAGCGCACGCGGGGCTGCACCTCGGATGCGCAAAAGCGGCGGGCTGCGCGCGCCCGCCGGGCACACCTGCCGCCGTTTGTATCAAAAACCTGACGCCCGTCCCGGCTTTTACAGGATTGTAAGCAACGCCCCGCCAACCCCCGCACGCCCGGGCATGCAGGCTTATAGGCAACGGAAAAGCCCCTTTCTGCCTATATTGTAGCAGAAAGGGGCGCGGCATGTCAAAACGCTTTACGCGCCGCGGCGCGTTGGGCGCTAGACCCACTTCAGGATATCCTTTTTCATGCGGGAAATAATGCGCTTCTCGAGGCGCGAGATGTAGGACTGCGAGATACCGAGCAGGTCGGCCACCTCTTTCTGCGTTTTGCCCTCTGCGCCGTTCAGGCCGAACCGCATGGAGATAATGCATTTTTCCCGCTCCGGCAGCCGCCCGAGCGCCCGGATGAGGAGCTGTCGGTCGACGTCGTCCTCCAGCGGCCGCAGCACGCTGTCCGGCTCGGTGCCCAGGATATCGCTCAGCAGCAACTCGTTGCCGTCCCAATCGGACGAGAGCGGCTCGTCGAAGGAGACCTCCGAGCGCTGGCCGGACACCTTGCGCAGGTGCATCAGGATCTCGTTCTCGATACAGCGCGAGGCGTACGTGGCAAGCTTGGTATTTTTGTCCGACTTATAGGTGCCAACCGCCTTGATCAGGCCGATTGTGCCGATCGAGATCAGGTCCTCCACGTTGATGCCGGTGTTTTCGAACTTGCGCGCGATATAGACCACCAGCCGCAGGTTGCGTTCGATCAGGATATCGCGCGCCGCGGTATCGCCCTCCCGCCATGCGGCGAGCGCCTCGGCCTCCTCCTGCGCCGCAAGCGGCGGCGGCAGCGTCTCCGAGCCGCCGATGTACTGCACCGGCATGCCGCGCAGCAGCCCCCATCGCACGAGCAGCCGCGTCAGCCAATCGTATACCCTGAATCTTGTCATGTCCGTCCCCTTTCACACACCGATGAGCCCCTCATACCGTCCATTTGCAATACGGTCCGGGGTAATTGCCACATATGCGTCATAGCGCGCGCCGCCCTGCCGCTGTACCGTGTCCGGCCGCAGCATCAGCAGCATCCCGCCCGCGTTGCCGAGCGACCGGTACGGCAGCAGGCGGAACCGCCCCCGCCATGGCTCCGGGATGCGCGGCAGCAGCCCCGCGCAGTCGCCGTCCGCCAGGCCGGTGCAGACGAACAGCAGTTCCTGCGGCAGCAGGCGCGCCGCCGCGCGCCGCTCAAGCACGACGACCGGCCGCCCGGTGAGCGGGTCCGACAGGTCGTTCCCCGTATCGTACAGCAGGGAAAAGCGCTCGCGCCGCCCTTCCAGGCCGATTTCGACCTGCTCCGCCGTCTGGTGCGCCGCACCGTGCTTGGCCGCGCCGCGGAAAAGCAGCCCGCTCAGCACGTAGGAAATTGCGCAGGCCGCGGCGACCACGCGGAACGGCACGTCGAAATAATATACGCCGCCGTGCCCGAGCCGGGTGCCCGTCATCAGGTAGAGCGCCACCGTGCACCCTGCAAACCCGAAGGACACCAGCAGGAACAGCAGGAACCGCTTGCCCAACGCCGTGCGCCCCTGCGGCCCAAAGGCGAGCCGCACCATGCCGAGGCCGACGGCCAGCCGCACCGGCAGCCACAGCAGCCCCCCCGGTATGGGGAACGCCGTCAGCACCGCATACGCCGCACCCGCCGCCGCGCCCGCGAGCAGCCGCGCCCGCCGGGCATAAGCGCCTGCCAGCCGCGCCGTCGCGAGCAGCAGCAGGAAATCCACTGCAAAATTGATCGCGGCGAGCACATCGATATACACGACTTCCATGCCCCGCCCCCTTCCATGTCCACGCCTTTATTATAGGGTCGGGGGCAGGTCTCATTTTGTCAAAGCGGACAGACAACTTTGGGAAACCGCCGTCCCAAAAGCGACACGCCTTCCGTTTGGACAGGCCGTGCGCTACGCCAGCGCATGGAAGGCCTTGCGGGACAGCAGGGCGATGCCGCCGGATACCGCCGCGGCGCCCAGCACAATCGCCCAGGGCGCGCCGGGGAACTGCTCAAACAGCGCGCCGTACATGGCCTGCCCAAGGGGCTGCGCGCACATGGATACCGCCATCAGGCAGGCGATCACCTTGCCCACCAGCGCCTCGGGCGTCTGCGCCTGCACAAACGCCAGCATCTGCACGGAGAACAGCGTGGACAGCGCCATCATCGCAAAGCTTGCCGCCGCAATGACCCAGAAACTCGCCAGGCGGGGCATGCCGAGCAGCAGCGCCAGCCCGACCGGTACCAATAGCGCCGCGCAGCCGGCCAGCAGCCGGTGCGCCTGGGCAATCCGCAGCTTTTGCGCAAACACGCCCGCCAGGACGCCGCCGCAAAGGCCGCCCGCGGCCAGTAGCCCCTGCGACAGGCCGTACATCTCGTCGCTCATGCCGAGGGTCTGCTTGATGATGACCATCAGCCCAATGATCATCAGCGCGCTCAGGAACAGGTTGAAGGCGCACAGCAGGCCGACCGCCTTCGCCAAAACCGGGCGCTCGTGCAGCAGGAAACGGAAGCTGTCCCGCAAATCGTCTATGACCACGGCCAGCACGCCCTTGGCACGCGGCCGCGGCGTGTGCGGGATGTGGATAAATAGCTCCATCACGGCCGAAAGCAGGAAGCACACGCCGCCGACCAGCAGGATCGGGCGCAGCCCCCAGCCGCCGTACAGCAGCCCGCCGACCGCCGGGCCGAGCAGGCTGCTGAGCGCACTGACCTGGTTGATCACCGCATTGGCCGGCAGCAGCCGCTCGCCCTCCGCGAGCAGCGGGAGGCTGGCCTGCACCGCGGGCTGGTATGCGCCCTGGATGCCGTAAAGCAGCATCATCACCGCTATCAGCAGGGGCACCAGCGCCACACGGCCGAGTGCAACGCTAAACAGCACAATCAGCGCCGCCGTGCCGAAGTCCAGCGCGGCCATGATATTGCGCTTGTTGACGCGGTCTGCCACGACCCCGCCGACCGGCGACAGCAGCGCCATCGGCAGGAACGCGAGCGCCGACGCCAGCCCGACCAGCGCGGGCGACGCCGTCTGGTCGAGCAGGTACAGCGGCAGCGCAAACCGCAGGATGGCGTTGCCGAACAGCGAGATGACCTGCCCCAACACGACCATGGTAAAATCCCGGTGGAATAGTTTCTGTTTGCCCATTGTAGTCTCCTTTTTAATACCGACGTTTGGTATGTATATATGTAAAAAAGAAGCTGCCGCGCGGGCAGTCCCTTTTCCCCAATGTTTATTTTTGCCGGGTCTGCGCGACCAGGCGGCAGTAGGTTTGCAGCCGGCCGACCGTCGCCGCATCCAGCAGGCACTCCAGGCCGTGCGTTGCGAGCCAGCCGCGCATCAGCGCGCATTTTTCCGCCATCTCCTCCTCGTCCGCCAAAAAAACCAGGGGGTTCAGCCAGAAGTTGCACGCGAGTAAAAACATTTCTGCAAGCGCGCCCGGCTGTCCGGTGCGGATGGAACCGTCCGCCATACCCTCGCGGAGCACCGGCTCGATATACCCCTTCGCCACCTCCTGGATTGCCAGGAGCTGCATGCCGAGGAAGCGCGCGTTTTTCCGCATATCCGGCGCAATGATGAACAGCGTATCCTGCGAAGGGTCGTGCACGCTGGCGTCCATCATCCGGCGCAGCTTTTGCAGGCCGGTCGCCGAAGCGTCGCGCAGGATTTCGTCCATCTCCTGCTCTTTGTTAGCATACAGGCGGTCCAGCACCGCCTCGAAAATGTCTTCCTTGGATTTAAAATGGTGGTAGATCGCGCCCTTGGACAGGTTCCCCAGGGCGTCGATGATGTCCTGGATCGTTGTGCGGTCGTACCCCTTTTCCAGGAACAGGCGGAGCGATACATCCAAGATGCGCTGCACCGTTTCTTCCGGATACTTATTGCGCGCCATGCGCCCGCCCCCTTATACATACTTTTAGTATGTATCCAGTATAACAGCGGGCGCGCCCCCTGTCAAGGCATAAAAAGGGCGGGGAAAACCCCCGCCCTTATCCGGCCTAGCCGTTACACGTTTTTAATCTGTACGCGCTTTTGCGTCTCCTGCTCGACCAGGAAGCTTTCCGTATAGCTCTGGTAACCGCTGCAGGTAACGCGCAGCGTATAGCTCTGCCGCTTAATGTTGAATTCCGCCAAGCCGTCCGCGCCGGTCGTCACCGTCTGGCTGCCCAGCGTGACGGTCGCGCCGGAAATTTTGGCGCCCGTCGTGCTTGTAACATAAATTTTGACGTTTTCCAGGATTTCCGCCGTCATTTTGACGGTCTGCCCACTGCTGTTGACCGTGATGGTGCGCGTCAACTTGTTCTGGAACTTGTCGCTCTCCGCGGTTACGGTGTAGGTGCCGCGCTTGACGTAGGCCGTCGCCAGCCCTTCGGAATTGCTCTCGACCTTCTGCGCCGGCGTGCCGCCGTCGACCGCGGAGTCGCCCGTCGGGATGATCTCGACCTTCGCGCCTTCGATCGCGTTGCCCAGGTCGTCCACAACGTTGACCTTGATCGCATAGGTGGTGACGAAATTGACGCGCAGGACGGGATTCTCGCCCTTGCTCATGTTAAAGGTGAAGTCGCAGTAGGCCGCGCCCTTCTCCGCAAAATCGTCGATATTGGACTTGTTCAGGACCACGTCCTTGCCGTCCAGCTTGTACTGCCAGTCCTGCGTCAGCGTCTTGCCGCCCGACGACACGCTCTTGAGCGTCGCGCCGTCGACCGCGGTCAGCTCGACGCGGATATCCTGATAGCCGCCGCTCGAAGAATTTGCGTCAAAATCGACCGAGGTCGGCGCAATCTCGTTCTTCGGGGAGGAGTCCTCGACGGTCAGCGACAGCGTCGGGTTGTTGCCCTTGCTGACGTTAAAGGTGACGGTATAGCTGCCCGTACTTTTCTTTTCGAGCGCGGTGCGCTGCAGCACGACGACGCCCGACGCGGTATTGTAGGTATAGTCCGTGCCGCGCTCCAGCGTGGTGCCGCTAATCTTGATGGAATTGAGCGTCACGCCGCTCGCCAGGGAGAGTGTCACGGTCAGGTTGGCGTACTCCAGCGATTCATGGTATTTGTTAAAGTGCAGTTCGCCTGTATCCACCGAGTTCTTGGCGGAATTGACGACCTTGACCGTAAAGGAGCCCTTGGTGCCGTCCTCAAAGTACACGGTAATGACGTGGTTGCCTTCCTTGAGCTTGGTCGTATAGGTTTTATACAGGCGGAAGCCCTTATCGGTCACACGGTAGTCGGTGCCTTCCTTGAGGTTCTTGTCCTCGCAGACCAGCTTGGTGATCGTCTGCGGGTCGCTGCTGATGGTGAAGTCGGAATAGGAATCCGAGCTACTGGAGTTTGCCGCGTCGACGGTTACCGTCGCCGGCGTCACCGTGACCGCGTTCGAGGAGGAAACTTCCTCGCCCGCGATTTCCGCGCTTACGCCGCTGGCAAGCTCGTAGCTCGACGGCTCGACGGAAAGGGAAACGCCCTTCTTATTGATAACCGCCTTCTGGATCGAGCCGTAGCCCGTCACCGTGATGGCCGCGTCGGCCGTCAGCGTGTTGATGGAAGAGTTGGAGGTGGTGTTCATGGAACAGTCGCCCTGCACCTTGACGTCCCACACCTCGCCGTCCAGCGTGATCGCCGGCTTCTGGTCGCCGGTCACCACGAGGTCGGAGAAGCCGCCCGCGCTCACGTCCAGGCCGCTCTCACGCAGGGCGGCCGCGGACTGGATCTCGGTCTTGCCGATGTTGGTCTCGCCCGTGGCGTTGATGGACAGCACGTTTGAAAGCGGGGTCGAAACCACCATTTCGGGCGCGTCCACGCCGTCGAGCACCACATCGCCGCCGGAAACGACGATCTTGCCCTTCACCTTGACGTCCCGCAGCTCGACCGTGCCGCTCAGCACGCCCTCCGTAATATAGAGGTCGCCGTCGATCTCCGCGTCGGACAGCGTGGCCGGCTCGCAGATCGTCACGTTATCGGTGTCCGAGCGCAGGTCTTTGCCGGTGTAGCTGGCGTCCTTCTGGTCGAGCGACGTGCCCATATAGGCGTACAGGATCTTGGCCATCTGCGCGCGGGTGATCAGCTCCTGCGGCTTAAACGAGCCGTCCGGGTAGCCGACGATATAGCCCTTGTCCACCGCTTCGGCGATATAGCCCGCGCTGTAGCTCTGGATCTTGTTCTTGTCCGTAAAGGTCAGGCTGGAGGCGCTCGCCGTCGGCGTGTACTTGTGCAGGCGGCCGATGATCGTCGCGGCCTGCTCGCGCGTCAGGTTGCCGAGCGGCGCCATCTTGTTATCGCCCATGCCGTTGATATACCCGTGCGCGACCGCGACCTGCACCGGCTCGTAATACCAGGCGCTGGTGTCCGTGACGTCGGAAAAGCTGATATTCGCCTTGTCCGTAAAGTGGAACGCGCGGTTTAAGTAGCGCATGAACTCCGCGCGGGAAATCGCCTGATCCGGCTTATAGGTGCCGTCGGACGAGGCTTTCATGACCCCGAGCTTGCTCATGTACTCGATATAGCTTTTTGACCAGTGGTTCTCGATGTCGCTCGCGGCCAGCGCCATGGGTGACGCGGCCAGCAGCAGGGCGCCTGCGAGGACGCCGGAAAGGAACCTTTTTAAATTCTTCAAAGCATTTCACCTCTTCGGTTAATCTTGATGGTATGCCGTCCTAATCGGGAACGCACCCGGACTATCATAGCAGCAGCGCGCGGCGAATCCCGCCGAAACACGGCGCCCCCGCCGCGCGCGCCGCCCCCCTGCCCGGAGGGGACGCGCATCCGCGGATGCTTTCCGCTATTATACCATTAAACTCCCTTTTTGTGTACCCTTATCCGGCGTTTTTCACAGATCTGTCACAAACATGAAAAGAAGCGCTCAGCGCGAGCGCACATACCGGAGGAACTGCCGCCCCTTGCGGCTGGTGCCGGATAGCGCGGTCACCCGCGCCCGCCCCATGCCGCGCAGCGTGATCCAGTCGCCCTCCCGCACGTCCTTTTCCGCCTTAGCGCACTGCAAAAAATTCAGGAACACCTGCCCTTTTGCGATCTGCTCCTGCGCTTCCGCCCGGGACAGGCCGAACAGTAGCGCCGTGACGCTGTCCAGGCGCATGGATGCGACGCTGCCTTCCTTTTCCTCCCCGCTTTCCTGCGGGATACAGAGGCTGCCCGGCGCAATCTCCTGCACCTCCAGCCGTTTGCGCCCCGCACGGTCAAAATGCAGCAGCAGGAAATCCGCCACCTCGCGCAGGACGATGAGGTCCGCGCCCGTCCCATGCACCAGGATATCCCCGATGCACTCCCGCTTGACCTGCAGCCCCATGAGCGCGCCCAGGTAGTCGCGGTGGGTCAGCGTATCCGCCGGGTGCTTCTGCGCGCGCAGCACGGCAAACGGGCTGTTTTCCGGCGAAAGCGCGTCCTCCGCCGTCATATATTCCGGGTAAAAGACCGCGACGGCGCGCTCCGCATCCGCATAGCCGCCCGTGACCACCATCCCGCCCGTACCGTCCGCTAGCCGGACGGCCTCCGTGACAAGCGTGCGTTCCCGCAGGTCCAGGAAACGGGTATTCGTCTGGTAGGAGCGCGTCCGGCAGGTCTCCAGCTTGTCGAGCGCCTGCGCGAGCAGCACCCTGTCTTCCTCGGCCTGCGCCAGCGCGCGGATAATCTCCGCCTTTGTTTTCAACAGTATCTCCCCTCCTGCCGCCTGCCCCCTAATAAATTTTTTATGGGAAATGCGGCAATACAATTGTACCTTACCGTCAAATCGTTTACAATAATATCTGCATATATGATCTGTAAACTTTGCGGAAAAGGGGTATTGGGGATATGGTACGCGACGAGGTACTGGCCGCGCTGGAGCGCCGGCGCGGGGAATATGTCAGCGGGGAGGCGCTCGCGGAGCAGCTCGGCGTATCGCGCGCCGCCGTGTGGAAGGCGATCGACCGCCTGCGGGCGGACGGCCTGGGCATCGAGGCCGTGCCCGGCGGGGGCTACCGGCTCCAGACGGGCGACGACAGCCTGACGGACGCCGCCGTCCTTGCCGGGCTGCGCACCGAAGCGCTCGGCCGCGAACTGGTCGTGCTGCGCGAGACCGGCTCGACCAATACGCTGATCAAGCGCTCCTACCCGACCGCGAGACACGGCTTCACGGCCATCGCGGAGCAGCAGTCCGCGGGGCGCGGCCGCCTGGGGCGCGCCTTTGCGTCCCCGCCGGGGGGCGGGCTGTACATGAGCGTGCTGCTGCGCCCCAGCCTGCCCCTCTCGCAGCTCAATTACCTGACGATCGCGGCGGCCGTCGCGGTCTGCCGGGCGATCCACGAGACCTGCGGCTTTATGCCCGGCATCAAATGGGTCAACGACGTGCTGATGGAGGGCAAAAAGCTTTGCGGCATCCTGACCGAAGCCTCGATCGAAGGCGAAACGGGTGCTGTGGATTTCGCTGTGCTCGGTATCGGCATCAACCTGCGCCTTGACCCGGGGGCGCTGCCGCCCGAGGTGCGCGGGGTCGCCGGCAGCCTGTCCGATTTCTGCGCTGCGCCGCCGCGCCGCGCCGTGCTGGCCGCCGCCATCCTGAACCATGTCGAGGGCTGCTACCGCCTGCTGTGTACGGACGGCGCCGCAGGCCTGATCAGCCAGTACCGCAGCCTGCTGTGCATGCTCGGCAAAACCGTACGGGTTGTCGGCCCGCACGGCGCCTATACCGCCGAGGCCGTCGACGTAGACGAAGACGGGCACCTGCTCGTCCGGGATGGGGACGGCAAGCTGCATACGCTGTCCTCCGGCGAAATTTCCATCCGCCTATGATTATGACGCCGCGCCGTGGCGTTTGTTCCCATAAGTAAAAGCGCCCGGCCAGCTGGCCGGGCGCTTTTACTTGGGATATCCATATAGTGAGAAAAATAAGGGGTGCTTACTGTTGTGCAGGCGCGGCCGCCGCGGAAACCGCCGGGCGGATCGCATGCTGCAGGGGCTTCCAGATCACGCCCGCGATTGCAAAGTCGACCATGGAATGGATCACCGTGCCCACGCCGACGAGCATAAACACGCCGATGAAGAACCCGCGCTGCGCATAGGCCTCCATATTGCCGCCAAAATAGAACGGCAGCACGATCAGCACCTCGCAGACCGCGTGCAGCACGCCGATCAGCAGGCTGAACGCCTGCGTGCCCAGCTTGAACGGGGCGGACGGCAGCGCCGGGTGCTTCTGGATGTATTTCGCGCCAACAAACGCGAACACGACCTGGCTGAACGCGCGCATGACGACGACAATCGGGAACCCGGCCAGGAAAAAGCCCAGCGTCGCGCCGAGGTTGACCGCAACCGCGACCGTCGGGGAAATAAACATGGCGATAAAGATCGCTACATGGCTTGCCAGCGTGAAGGACGCAGGCTCCAGCTGGATCTTGACTGGGGAAAAGATCGGGATGACGATTGCGACCGCGCACAGCAGGCCGGCCAGTACCAGGCGGTATAGCTTCTGGTTGGCAGTGGTGGTATTCATACTCTTTTACGCTCCTTTTGCATGTCAATAGCCTAGACATGTGTCATGACACCTGTCTAGGCTATTATAGCACGCTTCCTGCAATTGTCAACCGCCCGGCTGAAAAAATTTCACCACGCTAACGTGTAAATAAAATCCCCCTGCGCTGCAGCGCTTCCACGATCCGCCGGAACGCGGCCTCGTCGGCGCACCGGATGCGGTGCAGGTGCACGCCGCCGGTCAGGTCGCACAGCGGGCGCGCGCCGGACTCCCGGATTTTCTCCAAAAACAGGTCGGTATCATACCGCGAAAACACATGGAGTTGCGCGCAGATCTGCCCGTAGACCGAATGCTCGACCGTCACGTCCAGCACCGCGCCGCCCAGGTCGACGACCGTGTACAGTTCTTCCGCCATGCGCCCGTCGCCGTCATGCGCGCAGACGACCGTGCCCTCGTACAGCTCCGGGGATGTGGCGGGCGTTTCCAGCACATAGCCGCGCGGCGTCGCCAGCACGCCCAGGCCGCCCGCGCGCAGCAGCGCGATATCGCCCACCACGACCTGGCGGCTCACCGCGCACTGTTTGGCAATTGCGCTCGCGCTCAGCGGGGCGCCGGCCTCCGCCAATAATTTTGCAATCCATTCGCGCCGTCCGGCAGCGTTCATCCTGCATCACCTCGTATTGCCTACTATAGCAGAAAACGCGTTTGCTGACAAGCAAAAAGGGGACCCGGACGGGTCCCCTTCGCAATTAGTTCATCACATATACGTTCGCGTACTTGACGCCGAGGTCATAGCAGCGGCTATGGCTGTTGACGAAGATATCGATCTTATTGCCCTTGATCGCGCCGCCGACGTCCTCCGCGATAAAGTCGCCGAAGCCCTCGATATACACGCGGCTGCCGATCGGGATTTTTTTCGGGTCTACCGCAATCGTACGGCCTTCCGCCGCGCGCTTGCCGGAGCTTGTGCCGCCGCCCCAGGGGCCGGAACACTGGCTGCACGGGCAATAGAACGTCAGCTTGAAGTTGCCGGCATAGCTGCCGTTGGCCTTGATGACCTCGCCGGCCGTCTTGGCCGTGGAATACTGCACCGCCGCGCCGTAAACCGGGCGGTATACGAGGGACGCCAGGCGCGCTTCCTCCGCCGCCTGCGCCGCCTTGGCCGCTTCCGCCGCCTGCGCAGCTTCCATCTGGTCTGCGCTGCGGGCTACGCCCTGCGCGCTGCCGCCGGTGGTCGGTGCGATCACCGCGACGGCCGCCTGCCCTGCATCGTACGCATACGCAGCCGGGACAATGCCCATGCAGAGGGCGATTGCAACCGCCGCGGCGCACCGGGCAATTTTTTTAGAATGGAAAAACATATAAACTCCTAACTCCGTTGTGAAAAGCTGCCTATTGCAGCGACGGTAACGGCTTTCATGGTGTTACCGTTCTGTTTTCGTATTGTTACCAACTTGTAATCTATCATACACACGGAGCCTGTGTTTGTCAAACGTTTTTTTGAAATTATAGTGCTATGTCACAACTTTTCACACGACATTTTTCGCAGTTTTGTGGTATTATGCCGAATTATTTTGCTGTTTTTACCATTCTGTAACTTTCCGCCGCAGCCAGCCGTCCCGCCTTTGCCGCCAAAAAGCCGCCTACCCCATACCGCAAAACGGAGGCAAACGCACATGCGTAAAACCCGCTTTGCCCCGCATATACTATACCCAAATCCGCGCGCCTTATGGCCAGGCGGGCACGCCGCCGCCCTGCGCATCCTGTCGAACGCTTCCTGCAAATCCGGACTGTACAAAATATTATTTTCATGCTATACTAAAAATGATTTATTTTTTGATGGCCGGTTGATTTGGCTTTTCAGGCTGTTTTTCAGCCTCTTTGTATACGGGAAATGCAAATGGACACCTGGGGGACCGCCCGTCGGTTTCCCTTGGTTTTTTGCCGCCTTTTCCGGCAATGCGGCGCGGCATAGCCGCAGCCGCCCACCCATGACGAAACGCCTGTGCCGCCCGCCTGCTGTGGAGAAGCGGTGCGCCGTCAGGCTATTTTGGTATTTTATTATAATGTACGTTTAAGATGTAAAGGAAAGTGATCAAACCATTATGAAGGAAAAATTGAAGATTGTACCCCTTGGCGGCCTCAATGAGATCGGCAAGAATATGACCGCGATCGAGTGCGGCAACGATATCATCGTCGTCGACTGCGGCCTGGCCTTCCCGGACGACGATATGCTCGGCGTAGACCTCGTCATCCCGGACGTGACCTATTTGAAGCGCCACCGCAGCAAGGTGCGCGCATTCGTCATCACGCACGGCCATGAGGACCATATCGGCGCGCTGCCCTACGTGCTGCGCGAGGTAAACGTCCCGGTCTACGCCACGCGCCTGACCTGCGGCATCATTGAGCACAAGCTGACCGAGCACCGTCTGCTTGACAAGGTCAAGCTGATGCGCGTCAAGGCCGGCGACCAGATCAAGCTGGGCTGCTTCGGCGTGGAGTTCATCCACACGAACCACTCAATCGCCGACTCGGTCGCGCTCGCCATCACCACCCCGCTGGGCGTCCTGATCCACACGGGCGACTTCAAGGTCGACCTGACGCCGGTTTCGGGCGAGATGATCGACCTGGCGCGCTTCGGCGAGCTGGGCAAGGCCGGCGTGCTGGCGCTGATGAGCGATTCGACAAATGTCGAGCGCCCGGGCTACACCCCGAGCGAGCAGACGGTCGGCAAGTCCCTGGAGAACTACTTTAAGGACTGCGACCAGCGCATCATCGTCGCGACGTTCGCCTCGAACATCTACCGCATCCAGCAGGTACTGGATATCGCGGCGCGGCACGGGCGCAAGGTGGCGATCTGCGGGCGCAGCATGGAGAACATCTCCGGCGTCGCCATGGAGCTGGGGTATTTGAGCGACCGGAAGAATGTGCTCATTGAGCTCAATACGATCAACCGCTACCCGCGCAACAAGATCGTCATCATCTCCACCGGCTCCCAGGGCGAGACCATGTCCGCCCTCTACCGCATGGCCTTCTCCGCACACAAGCAGGTCGAGGTCGTGCCGGGCGACCGCATCCTGATCGCGGCTTCCGCCATCCCAGGCAACGAAAAGTCGGTCTACAACATGATCAACGAACTGTCCAAAAAGGGCGCGGAGGTCATTTACGACCGCAACGCCGCGATCCACGTTTCCGGCCATGCCTGCCAGGAGGAGCAGAAGCTGATGCTCGCGCTCTGCAAGCCCAAGTATTTCATCCCCGTGCACGGCGAGCATCGCCACCTGCAGATCCACGCGAAGCTGGCGGAGGGCATGGGCGTCAACCCGAAAAACATCCTGATCTCCGAGATCGGCCGCCCCATTGAAATCACCGAAAAATCCGCCCGCCTGGCAAACCCCGTCCCGGCGGGGCGCGTCCTGGTGGACGGCCTCGGCATCGGCGACGTCGGCACCGCAGTGCTGCGCGACCGCAAGCACTTGGCGGAGGACGGCCTCCTGGTCGTCGTCGTGACGATGGACCGCGAGACCGGCGTCGTGATCGCCGGCCCGGACATCGTGTCCCGCGGCTTTATCTATGTCAAGGAAGCCGACGACCTGATGGAGCAGCTCCGCAAGGTCTCCCAGAAGGCGCTTGATAAATGCCTGGACGACAAGATCCGCGACTGGAGCGGCATCAAGACCCAGATCAAGAACGAGCTGAACGAGTATCTTTATAAGAAGACGCAGCGCAGCCCGATGATCCTGCCGGTCATCATGGAAATCTAACCTGCCCGACCAGGGCAGCAAAACGCCGCGCGGCCTGTGCCGCGCGGCGTTTCATTTGAGGAAGGGGGACACACCATGCCCGGAAGGCCTTTGCCGCAGCCCGGCGAACTGTACCGCCATTTTAAGGGCAGGCTGTACCAGGTCGTCGCGCTGGCCGAACATTCCGAAACGCGCGAAACGCTCGTCATCTATCAGGCGCTGTACGGCGATTACCGCTGTTATGCGCGCCCGCTGCCGATGTTCCTGGGTGAAACCGACCGCAGCAAGTACCCGGACGCCGCGCAGCAGTGGCGGTTCGAGCGCGTCCGCCGCGGCAGCCTGGCCTGACGCCGCGCCGCAGCCATGCCAAAAGGGGGCGCTTCCCACAGTGGGAAGCGCCCCTTTTTTACCGCCTTATACCATATAATAGATGATGTCCGCTTCGCCGTCCGCGTTATAGGAGACGGCGGCCGCGCGGTACTGCTGCCCCGTGCTGCGCAGCCCCTCCAGGATGCTGTACGGCTGCGTCTGGATGGCAACGCATGTTTCCGCCACGGGAACCTGTACGCCGTCTACGAACAGTGTGCCGTTTTCATAGCGTACCTGGCTTTCCACCGGCGCCGCGCTGTCCAGCTCGACCTCATGCCCGCTGCCGGAGCGGCGGAACGAGGTATAAGCGACCAGCCCCTCATAGTCCTTGGCGCCGTCGTAATTCGTAATGGTCACGCCGCTGTACACTTGGTCGCCGATACACAGGTTGATGCGTTCCGGGTGTGCCTTATAATGTACGCCGTCGTCCGTCTGCTGGAGCATCCGCACGCGGTACAGCATGACGGCCATTTCCGCGCGGCTGACATTGCCCGCCGGGCGCAGGCCATCCTCATCGCCGCTGACGACGCCTGCGCGGACGAGCGCGCCCGCCGCCTCCTGCGCATAGCCCGACACCCGCGCGGCGTCCGTAAACCCGCCGAGGCTGCCGGGCGCCAGCGTCATCCCGGCGCGGCTGACGGTGCGCGCGAGCAGCACCATCGCGTCCTCGCGCGTGATCGGCGCATCGGGCAGGAACTTCCCGCCGTCGCCGCTCGCGATGCCCAGGTTCTTCGCCGCCAGCACCGCGTCCGCATAGTACGCGCCCGCCGGCACGTCGGGGAAGTTCTGCCCTGTCCGGTACTCGCTCATATCATACGCGCGGTACAGCATCAGCACGAAATCCGCGCGGCTGATCGGCGCGTCAGGCTCAAACAGGTAATTGTCCGTGCCCCGGACGACGTCCGCCGCGGCCAGGTAATCGACCGCCTGCACCGCCCAGGGGTAGCTTTCGTCCACATCGTAAAAGTAGACCGACCGGTTGGAAATATAAGCATACTGCGGCGGCACAGGCTCCCCTTCCCCTTCCGGCTTGTCGGCGGCGAACGCCACATAGGAAACCGACAGCATTGCCGCCAGCAACATGCCGACCAGTAAAAAAGTTGATTTTTTATGTCTCTGCATTGACTTTTCACCTCTGATTGGTCCTTAAATTTGCATATACACTTCGCATTTAAGTATTATATCACAGGCTGTCAAGTCCATGCAAAAAAAGCGTGTCGGATCGCGCCGCGGTCAGCCGTTTTGCTGCTCGCTGCGGTACCAGAAAAAGCTCATCACGCTAGGCAGCAGCACCGCCGCACAGGCCGCGCCGATCAGCACCGCAAACCGCGGCACGGGCGGGAGGAAACAGCCCAGCAGCCCCAGGACGCCCGCCGCAAACAGCAGGCGGCCGCCCATCCGGTGCGTGCGCACCCACACGGCCTCGCTCGAGATCGTCCAGGGGTTTTTAATGCCGAAGAACCAGTTCGGGCGGAATTTTGGCATCATGTTCCCGAGTATGATGAAGAGCAGGCTGACCAGCGCGCACACGACGACGCCCACGTCCACCAGGCCCGGCCGCAGCCCCTCCGCCAGCACGATCCCGGTCATCACGGCCAGGAACAGCATCATGACGAGCTGGAACACCAGATAGGAGCCCATGAACTTGTCATAGCTGCGCCGCCGCGGGTCGATCTTGGGCAGCAGCGGGAACAGCACGGCAAGCAGCGGCGCCATGCCCGCTATCAGCCAAAGCTGCCATTTTTCCCCATAGGACACCACGCCGGACAGCCCCCAGTGCATCGGCACCTGTGCCGGCAGGCTGCCGTAGCACAGCGCGACCGCCAGCACCGGCACGGCCGCGAGAACCCAGACCGCAATTTGCATCCTACTTAATTTTTTCATCCTTGCCCTCTCCCTTCAGCCCGGTCATCCAACCGATAATCTCATCGACGACCGACATGTTCAGTTCATAATAGATGTACTTCCCGCGTTTTTCATCGAGGACCAGCCCGGCCTCCCGCAAAATGGATAAATGGTGCGAGACCGTCGCGCCGGACACGTTGAACTTCGCCGCGATATCGCCCGCCGCCATCGAGCCGCGCTGCAACAGATGCAGGATGTCCCGCCGGATCGGGTCGGACAGCGCCTTAAAGCTCTGCTGAAACCCCATGTACCCACCTCATTTCGATCTTTATCTAAATGTAGGATACAACAACCCACAGGGATTGTCAAGAACATTTTGATCATTGTCTAAATATACTAGAAAAAATAAAAAGCCCGCCGTCCCCCGGCAGGCTTCCCATTACTGTATGTGCTGATTACGCCATTGCGTTCAGCTTTAAGGTCAGTGCGCTCTTCTTGTTGGCAGCGTTGTTCTTGTGCATGATGTGCTTTGCAGCCGCCTGGTCAACAGCCTTGACCGCAACCTTATAAGCCGCCTCCGCCGCCTGCTTGTCGCCGCTGGCAACAGCCGCGTCGTACTTCTTCAGGATGGTCTTCAGCGCAGACTTTACGACCTGATTCTGCATATTCTTAACCTTGGTCACTTTTACGCGCTTCTTGGCAGATTTAATATTCGGCATTCCGATCCACCTCCTTTGGCTCTATTCGTCAGTGCTTTTTATTTTACCATCCTCCCCGGAAAAAAGCAAGCCTTTTTTTCGTACTTTTCCGTATAGGGCGGATATTTCTCCGCAACCTACCCTTATATATGATGATAAAGGAGCGAATTTGCATGGCATTCCGCACCGACCTCGCCATGGAGGCGCTTGAACTGACCGAGCGCGGCGGGCAGGAGCTGTCCGGGCTGCAGGGCGTACACCGCAGGGTTTCCGACACGGAGGGCTTTGAAGTAACGGAAATCGAAATTTCGAGCGAGGAGGGCGCGCGCGCCGTCGGCAAGCCGTGCGGCAATTACGTCACGCTTGGCCTGGGCGCGCTGATCCGCCGCGAGAACGACGCCTTCCCGCGCGCGTGCACCGCGCTGTCCGGCCTGCTGGCAAAGCTGCTGCCGCAGGCGCCGGAGGGGCCCGCGCTCGTCGTCGGCCTGG
>NZ_LT707060.1:84230-433572 GCF_900155735.1 Intestinibacillus massiliensis | reverse complement strand
CGGAGGGGCCCGCGCTCGTCGTCGGCCTGGGCAACCGCGCGATTACGCCCGACGCGGTCGGCCCGCTCGCCTGCGAGCATGTGATCGCGACGCGCCACCTGGTGGAACAAAGCCCGGAGTATTTTTCCTCCTGGCGGCCGGTCGCCGCCTGCGCGCCCGGCGTGCTCGGCCAGACCGGGCTGGAAACCGGCGAAATCGTACAGGGCGTGCTTGACAAGATCCGCCCCGCGGCCGTCATCGCGGTGGATGCGCTCGCCGCCGGGCGGCTGTCCCACCTGCTGCGCACCATCCAGGTGGCCGATACCGGCATTGTGCCCGGCTCGGGCGTCGGCAATGCGCGCTTTGCGCTGAACCGCGAAAGCCTGGGCGTGCCGGTCATCGCCATCGGCGTGCCCACGGTGGTGGACGGCGCGACGCTCGCGCATGAAATCTCCGCGCAGGCGGGCGGCGTGTCGTGCGAGGCGCTCGACGACCTCGCAAACCCGGTCGTCGTGACCACCAAGGATATCGACCGGGAGGTGCGCGACGTTTCCCGCGTGATCGGCTACGCGGTCAACAAGGCGCTGCACCCGCACCTGTCGATCGAGGACATCGATTTATTCCTGTCATAACCGGCGCGCCGCGCCCGTATACTAAATCCAGATGACAGCAAGGAGGGCATGTCCATGCGGACAAACAAGCGGAACCCCCGGAGACGCGGCGGCATCGGACTGCCCGCCACCATATGCCTGCTGTGCGCCGCCGGACTGCTCGCCTACGGGCGCGCCGGCGGCGACGCTACGGTACAGCAGCTGCTCGCCAGGATCGCGGATAACCAGAAATTTGTGCTGGGCACGCTCGCGCTCGAGATGGGCGTTTACCCGGACGCGTCCACCGTGCAGGCGCCCGCGGCGGTCAGCGCCGGGCTGACCGAGCTGCCGCAGGAGGACGAGGACGAGATCGGCGAAAGCGGCTATACCCCCGAGCCGGAAAGCCCCCCGCCGGAAGAGACCACGATCGGCGCGCAGGACGCCGGGAAGGTGAAAATCAACAACGCCACCACCCTGACGTATGACATCGCGGATATGCTCGCCCATCCGCAAACCATCGCCTTGTCCGGCAGCGGCCCGCAGGTGATGATCGTACATACCCACAGCACCGAGGCCTACACGCCCTCCGGCACGGATACCTACGTGCCGAGCGAGGCGAGCGAGAGCGAACGCACGCTGGACAAAAACCAGAGCGTCATCCGCGTCGGCGACGAGATGGCAAAGGTGCTCGAAAGCCGGGGCGTCTCCGTAGTGCATTGCCGGGAGGTGTTCGACAACCCCGCGTATTCCGGCGCGTATGACCGCTCCCTCAAGGCCATCAACGACCAGCTTGCCAAAACGCCGTCCGTCCAGGTCGTCATCGACGTGCACCGGGATTCCATCCTCAAGGAGGACGGTACGAAATACAAGACCGTCTGCGAGGTGGACGGCCAGAAGATGGCGCAGCTCATGCTGGTCGTAGGCACGAACGCCGGCGGCCTCAAGCACGACAACTGGGCGCAAAACCTCAATTATGCGGTGAACCTGCAAAGCCGGATCATCGCGCAGTACCCCACGCTGATGCGCCCGGTCAACCTGCGCAAGCAGCGCTTTAACCAGAGCGCCCGCTCGCCCGGCTCCATGCTGGTCGAGGTCGGCTCTTCCGGCAACACGCTGGCCGAGGCGGTGGACGCGGCAAAGCTTTTCGCGAACTGCCTGGCGGACGACCTGCTCGGCGCATAAAAACCCCTCCTTACGGCCATATTGAGAGTATGTATCACAGCATACCTCAACCGTAAGGAGGTTTTTTCATGCAGGGGCAACCCCTAAAATCCGATATTGCCGCCTTTTCCGCCGACCTGGACGAAAATGTCCGCACGCTCCAGGCGCTCTTTGAGGGCGATAACACCTTTGTCACGCGGCTGGTGGAGAGCCGCGCCGCCCCCCACCTGCGCTGCGCCGTGTTTTTCTTCGACGGCATGGTCAAGAACCTGGCGATCAACCAGAGCGTGCTGCGCCCCATCGCGGACTGGGACGGCGGCGCGCCCGTATCCGCCGAGGTGCTGGCGCACCGTATCAGCCAGGTGAACGACAGCCGCGTCGAGCCGGACCCGGCCAAGATGCTGTCCTCCTTCCTGTACGGCGACACCGTCATCTTCACGGACGGCGACCCGCGCCCGGTCGTGGTCAACACCAAGGGCTTTTCGCTACGCTCCTCCGGCGAACCGGATAACGAACGCGTGCTGCAGGGGCCGCGCGAGGGCTTCACGGAAGGCTTTATGACAAACCTTTCGATGATCCGCCGCCGGCTGCGCACCCCGCACCTCAAATTCACCTTCCAGACGCTGGGCAGCCGCACGCACACGACCGTGTGCCTGTGCTACCTTGACGGCGTGTGCAAGCCCTCCGTGGTCAAGGAGTGGGAGGCGCGCCTGTCCTCCTTCACGCTCGACAGCGTGCTCGACGCAAATTACCTGTCCGAATGCGTGCGCGACAGCCGCATGTCGCCCTTCCCCACCATCGGCGTGACCGAGCGGCCGGACGTGGTCGCCGCGCGCCTGCTCGAGGGGCAGGTCGCGCTCGTTGTGGACGGCACGCCCGTCGTGCTGACCGCCCCTTATATCCTGCAGGAGTGCTTCCAGGCGAACGACGACTATTACCGCAACTTTTTTTATGTCGGGCTGGCGCGCCTGCTGCGCATGGCCGGCTTTGTCATCAGCATCTGTATCCCGGCCATTTACGTGGCGCTGCTGACCTTCCATCAGGAGATACTGCCCACGCGCCTGCTGTTTGCCGTTGCGGCGGCGCGGCAGGGCGTGCCCATGCCGACGCTGCTCGAGACCGTGCTGCTGCTGCTGGTATTTGAAATCCTGAAGGAAGCCGGCACGCGCACGCCCGGCGCGATCGGGCAGACGATGTCCATCGTCGGCGGCCTTGTGCTGGGGCAGGCGGCGGTGTCCGCGCGCTTTGTGTCCGCGCCGGTCGTCATTGTGGTCGCAATGGCGGGCGTGCTCGGCCTGCTCACGCCAAAACTCACGACCGCCGCCATGGTGTCGCGCTTTTTCCTGCTCGCCTGCGGCGCGGTGCTCGGCCTGTACGGCGTCTTTTTCGGCATGGCGCTGGTGCTGGCGCACCTGTCCGGCCTTTCCTCCTTTGGGGTGCCGTACCTGCTCAACCTGCTGCCCCGCGTGTCCCCGCACCTGGAGGACGCATATGTCCGCACACCCTGGTTCAAGATGCGGGAAAGCGGGCGGTTTATGGCGAGGAAGGGGGAGAGGCCTTGAAACGCTCCCTATTGCTCCTGCCGCTGCTCCTGCTGCTCGCGGGCTGCGGCGACGCGCGGGAAACGAGCGTGCTTTCCCCGGTATCCGCCGCGGCGCTGTCGGGCGATGCGGCCGGCCTGCACCTGACGGTCGAAACGGTCTGGCAGGACAGCGCCGAGGGCAAGGCCACGCCCCAATACCTGACCGCGGAAGCCGCGACCATCCCCAACCTGTTCGCCGCCGCGGCAAACAACGTGGGCGGCGAGTTCTACTTCATCCATGCGCAGGTCTTCCTGATAGACGAGGCCGCGGCGCGGCAAGGCCTGCTGCCCCTTGCCGAATACCTGTGCGACGAAAATGACGCGCGCCTCAGCATCCGCCTTGCAGTGGCGCGCGGCGCGACCGCGGACGAAGTGCTCCGCGCCTGGGCGCCGAGCGGCGAAATCCCGGGCATCGCCCTCGGCCGGATGCTGTCCGAAGGGGAAAAACGCGGTTCGGGGGTAGACATGCCGCTCTTCCGCTTCCTGAACCTGCTGCTGTCCGGCTCGGACGTGCATACCGCGCTGCCCGCCGTCACGGTCGGGACGGACGGGCAGGCCGTCCCCTCCGGCCTTGCCCTCTTCGAGGGCGACCGGCTGACCGGCTTTACGGACGGGGGTGACCCCCATGCCTGAAACCGTCTTCCCCCGCTGGCGCTTTNGGAACCTGATGCTGCTCGGCGTGCATACGGCGGCGCGCGTGCCCTATCCGACCTACGCGTCCGCCGGCCTGGTGGCGATCGGCGACTTTTTCCAGCGCGCGGAAACGCTCATCGCGGGCTGCCTGACCGTGTGCGAGCTGGCGCGGCTGGCCGTGCTGCTGCTCGTGGCGGCCGCCGGCCTGCGCGCCGCGTTTTCCGGAATATTTCCCCGTAAACCTGCCCATACTGAAAGAACGAAACACTTACAGGAGGAATAAATTATGGAACTCAAAGGCTCCCGCACCGAAGCCAACCTGCTGGCCGCCTATGCAGGCGAATCCCAGGCCGCTGAAAAATACTGGATTTTTGAAGACCGCGCGCGCCGTGACGGCTACGAGCAGATCGCGGACATCTTCTGCGAAACCGCAGGCAACGAACGCGCGCATGCCGCCCAGTGGTTCGAGCTGCTGCACGACGGCGTGCCCAAGACCGACTGCAACCTCGACGAGGCCGCGGGCGGCGAACATTTCGAATGGACGGAAATGTACAAGGAATTTGCCGACATCGCCGAAGAAGAGGGCTTTTCCGCAATTGCGCACCGTTTCCGCATGACGGCGGACGTCGAGCGCCGCCACGAGGCGCGCTACAACGCCCTGCGCCAGAATATCGAAAACGGCGAGGTCTTCAAGAAGCCGCAGGAGCAGTCCTGGGTGTGCTCGAACTGCGGTTATGTGTTCACCGGCACCGCCGCGCCCGAAGCCTGCCCGCTCTGCCACCACGCGCAGGCATATTTCGAAGTCCTGGCAGAAAACTACTGAGATGCATTTTGAAAAGGGCGCCGTTTGTACGGCGTGCCATAAGCGTGGGACGGCGTTTGGCCGATACCAAAGGCTGCCACGTTGCCAAAACCTTTGGGGTTGCCAAAAGGGCGCTGCTTCACAAAGAAGCAGCGCCCTTTTTACGTATACGTTTAGTTTTTGAGGCTCTGGATCGGCGCCGGGATACGGCCGCCGCGGTGGATGAACTTCGCTGGGGACTTTGTGGAGATCGGCATGATGGGCGCGGTGCCCAGCAGGCCGCCGAACTCGACGCTGTCGCCGACGTTCTTGCCATAGGCCGGGATGACGCGCACGGCGGTCGTCTTGGAGTTGACCACGCCGATCGCGATTTCGTCCGCGATCAGGCCGGAAATGACCTCCGCGGTCGTGTCGCCCGGAACGGCGACCATGTCGATGCCGACCGAGCAAACGGCCGTCATCGCCTCGAGCTTCTCCAGCGTGAGCACGCCGGCCTGCACCGCCGCAATCATGCCCTCGTCCTCGGATACCGGGATAAACGCGCCCGACAGGCCGCCGACCGACGAGGACGCCATGACGCCGCCCTTCTTGACCGCGTCGTTCAGCATGGCCAGGATTGCGGTCGTGCCGCAGCAGCCGCAGGTCTCCAGGCCGACTTCCTCAAGGATGCGCGCGACCGAGTCGCCGATCGCCGGGGTCGGCGCAAGCGACAAATCGACGATGCCGAACGGCACGCCCAGGCGCTCCGACGCGATCGAGCCGACAAGCTGCCCCATACGCGTGATCTTGAACGCGGTCTTTTTGATAATCTCCGCGACCTCGTTGATCGGGCAGTCGCCCGCGCGGCGGATGGCCGACTGCACCACGCCCGGGCCGGATACGCCGACGTTGATGACCGTTTCCGGCTCGCCGATGCCGTGGTACGCGCCCGCCATGAACGGGTTGTCGTCCACCGCGTTGGCGAATACGACCAGCTTGCCGCAGCCGAGGGACTGGTTGTCCTTCGTGCGCTCCGCGGTCTGCTTGATGATGCGCCCCATGAGCGCGATCGCGTCCAGGTTCACGCCCGCCTTGGTCGACGCGACGTTGACCGACGCGCAGACGTTGTTCGTCACCGCAAGCGCCTCCGGGATGGAGTTGATCAGGATCTCGTCTCCCTTGGCAAAGCCCTTCTGCACCAGGGCGGAAAAGCCGCCGATGAAGTTGACGCCGGTCGCCGCCGCGGCGCGGTCGAGCGCCTGAGCGATCGGGACATAGCTGCCGGCCGTCGTGGTCGCGCCGATCATGGCGATCGGGGTGACCGAAATGCGCTTGTGGATGATCGGGATGCCGAGCTCGCGCTCGATCTGCTCGCCCGTCGAAACCAGCTTCTCCGCGCGGCGGGTGATCTTCTCGTAGATCTTGTCGCACAGCACGCCGATGTCGTCCGACGCAAGGTCGCGCAGCGAAATGCCCATGGTGATCGTGCGGATGTCGAGGTGTTCCTCCTCGATCATCTTGATGGTCTCTAAAATGTCGTGTGTATTAATCATTGCCATTGCCGCGCCCTCAAATCCTGTGCATTGCGTTGAAGATATCTTCATGCATGGTGTGGATCTTCATGCCGAGCGCCTCGCCGTCCTGATCCAGCAGGTCGGCAAGCTGCGTAAAGTCCACGGTACAGCGGTCGATATTGACCAGCATGACCATCGCGAACATGTCGCTCATGACGTTTTGGGAGATGTCCACGATATTGACCTGGTGGGCGTACAGGGTTTCGGAAATTTTGGCGATGATGCCGGTGCGGTCCTTACCGACCACGGTGATAACTGCGCGCATGTTTATTCCTCCTAAAAATTACAAATCCAGATTGGCAGGCCCTTCCGCCGGGTCGTCCGCGGACAGGACCTCGTTGATGATGCTGTTCGAGACCAGGAATCCCTGCTCCGTCAGGTGCCAGCGCCCCAGCTCCTGCGCGGCAAGCCCGTGCTGCGCGAGCGGCGCGAGTTTTGCGGCGTAAGGCGCAAAGTCCCGGCTGAACAGGCGCTGGAACGTTTCCTCCTGTACGCCGTCGCGCGTGCGCAGGCGGAGCATCAGGTATTCCCCGTGCCGGCGCATGGTCGGCACGTCCTCCTCCTCGAACACGATGGGGCCGCCCGCGCCGGTGACGCCGGCGCAATACGCGTCGAGGTCGCGGACAAAAGCGAACCGCCGCCCGCCGAGGTAGGAATGGGCGCCGGGCCCCAGGCCGAGGTACTCCGACAGATCCCAGTATTTGCTGTTATGGCGGGAGCGCCGTCCCGGGCGCGCCCAATTGGAAACCTCGTAGTGCTCGAACCCCGCCTCGCACAGCCGGTTGCACAGCGCCAGGTACAGGTCGGCCTGCGCGTCGTCGTCGGGCAGCACAGGGTTATCCCGCGCCATCGGCGTGCCGGGTTCCAGCTTCAGCCCGTAGCAGGACAGGTGCGCGGGCTGTAGCGCCAGCACGGCTTCGGCCGAACGCAGGAAACGGCCGGTGTCCTGCCCCGGCAGGCCGTACATCAGGTCGAGGCTCAGGTTGTCGAAGCCCGCGTCCTGCGCGCGGCGCACGGCGTCCTGCGCCTGCGCAAAGGTATGTACGCGGCCGAGCATGGCGAGCTCGTCGTCGTCCGCCGACTGGATGCCGACCGACAGGCGGTTCACCCCGGCCTTTTTCAGCTTTTTCAGCAGTTTTGGGGACATGCTGTCCGGATTGGCCTCGACCGTGATCTCGGCATTGCGCGACAGGGAAAACCGCTTCCCGATTTCGGAAAGCAGTTTCGCCAGCCGTTTTTCCCCGAGGAAAGACGGCGTGCCGCCGCCAAAGTACACGGTATCCACACTGTACCCGCCGCACAGAGCGCCGTAATCGCGGATATGCGCGCACATGGCCTTTACATAGCCGTCCATCTGTGCGGCGCGGCCGCCGAGCGAGTAAAAATCACAATAATAACACATGGAAACGCAAAATGGGACATGGATATACAGCCCCAGGCTCTTGGAATACTTCAAAATAACCCCCGGATGATCTCCCCTGCGGCTTACTCCTCGTCGAGTTTGAGCACCGCCATAAACGCCTCGGTCGGGATCTGCACCGTGCCGAGCGTACGCATCTTCTTTTTGCCCTCCTTCTGCTTTTCGAGCAGCTTTTTCTTACGGGTGATGTCGCCGCCGTAGCACTTGGCCAGCACGTCCTTGCGCACGGCCTTGACGGTTTCGCGGGCGATCACCTTGCCGCCGATCGCGGCCTGTACGGGCACCTCAAACAGCTGGCGCGGGATGTTCTCCTTGAGCTTTTCGCAGATGCGGCGCGCGCGGCTGTAGGCCTTTTCGCGGTGCGCGATAAAGGACAGCGCGTCCACCTGGTCGCCGTTGAGCAGCATGTCCACCTTGACAAGGTCGCTTTTGCGGTACTCCGACAGCTCATAGTCCAGCGAGGCGTAGCCCTTCGTGCGCGCCTTGAGCGCGTCGAAGAAGTCGTAAATGATTTCGTTGATGGGCATCTCGTAGTGCAGCTCGACGAGCGTGCTGTCGAGGTACTGCATGTCCTTGAAGATGCTGCGCCGCTCCTGGCACATCGGCATGATGTTGCCGACGAACTCCTGCGGCGTGATGATGGACGCGTTGACAAACGGCTCGCGCGCCTCCTCGATGTGCACCGGGTCGGGGTAATCGTGCGGGTTGTCGCACAGGACGACGGTGCCGTCGGTCTTGATAATCTCATATACGACCGAGGGCAGCGTGGTCACGAGGTCGAGGTCGAACTCGCGCTCCAGGCGCTCCTGGATGATCTCCATGTGCAGCATCCCGAGGAAGCCGCAGCGGAAGCCGAAGCCCAGCGCGATCGAGCTTTCCGGCTCGAAGGACAGGGCCGCGTCGTTGAGCTGCAGCTTTTCCAGCGCGTCGCGCAGGTCGGGGTATTTGGAGCCGTCCTCCGTGTAGATGCCGCAATAGACCATCGGCTGCACCTTGCGGTAGCCGGGGAGGGCCTCGGCGGTCGGCCGGCCGGCCTCGGTCACGGTATCGCCCACGCGGGTATCCGCGACATTTTTAATGGACGCGCTGAAATAGCCGACCTCGCCGGCGGACAGCCCCTCCGTCGGCGCAAGGCCGAGGGGCTGCATGTAGCCGCATTCGATGACCTGGAATTCCGCGCCCGTGGCCATCATCTTGACCTTCATGCCCGGCGCGATGCGGCCGTCCATCAGGCGCATATAGACGATTACGCCGCGGTAGGGGTCGTACTGGCTGTCAAAGACCAGCGCGCGCAGCGGCGCTTCCGGGTCGCCGGACGGGGACGGGATATCGCGCACGATGCGCTCGAGCACCTCGTGGATGTTCAGCCCCATCTTCGCGGAAATTTCCGGCGCGTCCTCGGCCGGGATGCCGATGATATCCTCGATCTCCTGCTTGACCCGCTTGGGGTCTGCGGCGGGCAGGTCGATCTTGTTGATCACCGGTACGATTTCCAGGTTATCCTCGATGGCAAGATAGGTGTTGCCGAGCGTCTGCGCCTCAATGCCCTGCGCCGCGTCGACGACAAGCAGCGCGCCTTCGCAAGCGGCGAGCGAACGCGAGACCTCGTAGTTGAAGTCGACGTGCCCCGGCGTATCGATCAGGTTCATCTCATAGGTTTCGCCGTCGTCGGCCTCATACTCCATACGCACGGCGCGCGCCTTGATCGTAATGCCGCGCTCGCGCTCCAGATCCATATTGTCGAGCAGCTGCTCTTCCATTTCACGCTGCGAAACCGCCTTGCACTGCTCGAGCAGGCGGTCGGCCAGGGTCGACTTGCCATGGTCGATATGCGCGATTATGGAAAAATTCCGAATCTTATTTTGATCCTTCACGCTATTACTCCTCAAAAAAAGTGATGGATTTACTCCTTACAAGTAATAAACATGATACCATAATTCCCGCCCCGTTACAAGGGGATTCCTTTGCCGCCCCCAACCAAAATCGGCGGCTGGCGGCAAAATTCCCGTCAGTTTTACTAAATACGGGCGCGTGCGGCGGCCGGCAGCCGTCCCGCGCGCCCGGCTGTGCCTCCCCTATCACAGCATCCCGCCATACGATAGCCCCAATTTTCGGATTTTACGCGCGTACCCCGACGGCAGCCGCAGGGCGTTCCCGTGTAATTCCTGTGTAGGTTTGATGAATTTGCAAAAAGCGCTTGACGGAACCAGACTATCATGATAGTCTATAGCCATACTATTGCAATAGTCCAAGGCCGGCAGCCCGTCCCAAGCGCTGGGGACGGACGGCTGGCCGCCGCCAAAAAGGAGTTAGGGAAACCATGGAGCAAAAGCTTTTTGATTCGGAACGCAAGGTCATGGAAGCCTTGTGGGACAACGGCGAGCTGACCGCGAAGGAACTGTCCGTCCTGCTTGCGGAAGAGGTCGGCTGGAACAAGAACACAACCTATACCGTGATTAAGAAATGCATTGACAAAGGCGTGATTGCGCGCACCGAGCCAGGCTTCCACTGCCGCGCCCTGCTGACCCGCGAGCAGGCGCGCCAGGCCGAAGCCGACGACCTGATGGATAAGCTGTTTGACGGCTCCCCGGCGACGCTGTTCGCCTCGCTGCTCGACGGCGGGCGGGTGCCCCCGGAGGAGCTGGACAAGCTGCGCCGCATGATTGAAGAATTAAAGTGAGGTGCGAGCCGTGCAGTTTTTAACTATGAGCCTGATGGGCGGGGGGCTGGTCCTCGCGACGGCGGCGCTGCGCGCGTTGTTCCGCAACAAGGTGCCGCCATCCTATTGGCTGGTGCTGTGGGGCGCGGCGCTCTGCCGCCTGCTGATCCCGGCCTCCTTCCCGTCGCCGCTCAGCGTACTCAACCTGTCCCGGCGGTTCGCCGCACAGCACGTGTACGCCCTGCAGGCGCTGTCCCCCGCGCCCGCAGCCGCGCCGGTATTCCCGGCATGGGGCTGGGCCGTCCTGTCCGGCGGGATCATACTCGCGCTGTACCTGGCCATCGCCTACCTGCGGGCAATCCGCACTTTCCGCATGTCCCTGCCCGCGGCGCACGCCGATATCGCCCCTGTATTAAAGGAGTACCCGCTGCGCCGCACGGTCTCCGTGCGCATGAGCGACCGCATCGCCTCCCCGGTGACCTATGGCGTGCTGCGCCCGGTCATCCTGCTGCCCAGTGCGCTCCGGAACGCGGACGCCGGGGCGCTGCGCCTTGTGCTGGCGCACGAAATGACCCATATCCGCCGCTTCGACTGCCTCTGGAAGCTCGTCGCCGCCGCCGCCCTGTGCGCGCACTGGTTTAACCCGGCCGTCTGGCTGCTGCTGCACCTGTTCAGCCGCGACCTCGAGCTTTCCTGCGACCGCGCCGTCGTGCGCCGCGGCGGCCCCGAATCCCGCAAGGCCTACGCCATGACGTTATTGTGCTTTGCCGAATCCAAAAGCGCCGCTTCCCCGCTCTTTAGCCATCTTAGTAAACACCCGCTTGAAGAAAGGATAAAATGTATTATGACATCCCGTAAATATTCGGTCGCCGGCCTGACGCTGGCCAGCGTGATGCTCCTCGGCACCACTTCCGCCTTTGCCGCCCCCGCGCCGGAGACCCCTGCAGAGCCAGTTTCCGCCAGCTATATGTCCATGAAGCTCGCCGACACCGACCAGGCGCCCCCCGCAGACGGCGTAGAAAGCGACAAGGCCATGGCCGCCACCTTCACCTTTACCGGCAAGGAGGGCGAGAACCCCAATATCGAGTACTCGGCCGATTACGATTTCCAAAAGAAAGTGCTGGACGACGGTACGGTACAGTTTCTGCTGAAGGACGGCTCGGTCGTCAACGTGAAGCGCGCCGATGATGCCAAGTAACGGCGGCGGCGCCATCCCGTAGCCCTATCCCTCCCGACACGCTTGTTTCCCTGTTACAGCAGCCCGGCTCCGGCCGGGCTGCTGCTTTTTGCCCTTTTTGCCGCATTTCTGTACATTCACAAAATATTCACAGCCTCCCCCTTGACTTCTTTCACACATGGTGGTAAATTATCTTTAGCACTCAGGGATGATGAGTGCTAAAAGCAATGAAGGGGGTCCTTCAACATGGAGCTTTCCGATCGCAAGAAACAGATCCTGAAAGCCATTATCGGCGACTATATCCGAACCGCCGAGCCGGTTGGCTCCAAAACCATTGCGCAGCGTCCGGGCATCACCTTTTCCCCCGCGACCATCCGCAACGAGATGAGCGAGCTGGAGGAACTGGGGTATCTGGAAAAGCCGCACACGTCTGCCGGCCGCATCCCTTCCCCGCTGGGCTACCGCCTGTACGTCGACGAGCTGATGGCGCCGACCAGCGAGCCGGAACCCGGGGACGACGCGGGGCTGCGCCAGATGATGCAGCTCAAGGTGCGGGAGCTGGATAAACTGATCCAGGAAGCCGGCAAGCTGATCGCAAACCTGACCGAATATACCGCGGTCGCGGCCACGCCGGTCATGCAGCGCACCTCGCTCAAGCAATTTGAAATCATCGCGGTCAACCAGAACATGTTCGTCATCGTTGTGGTTACCGAGTCCGGCGCGGTCAAAAATAAAATGGTACACACCGCCGCCCCCGTTAGCAAAGACGAGGCCGAGCTGCTGACCTATGTGCTCAACCAGACCCTGACCGGCATCCCGCTGTCCAGCATCACCACCGAGCGGTTTGATATCGTGCGCCGCGCCGCCGGGCTGACCGCCCTGCTCGCGCCGGTCGCCGAATATATCGCGGAGCTGATCGAGGAAACAGGGCGCCAGGAGGTCTACCTCGAGGGCGCGGGCAAGCTGCTGCGCTATCCCGAATACCGCGACACGCAAAAGGCGCAGGCGGTGCTGGATTATCTCGGCAGCGACCGCAGCCACCTGATCCCCGTCGGCGGAGAGACCGACGGCGTGCAGATCATGATTGGGCCGGAAAACGGTGAAAACCCGCTGTCCGACGCATCCATGATCTACGCAAGGTACAGCATCGGCGATTTTGGGCAGGGCGTTATCGGCATTGTCGGGCCGACCCGTATGGATTATGCCCGCCTGTCGGCGCGGCTGTCCCGTTTTGCCAAGGGGCTGAACAAATTGATTGCAGAGACCTTTTTAGAGGAACATCCATAATAAACTTGGAAAGGCTGAATACAGAATGTCCAAAAAGAAGACGGAAGACGCAATTCCGGAAACCGAGCAGGCCGCCTGCGAAGCCGAAATGAAAGATATGGAAGCTGCAGAGGCCGCAAGCGGCGAACCGGCTGCCGCCGAGCCCGCTGCGGACAGCGCGCTCGACGCGCTGCAAAAGCAGTATGACGACCTGAACGACCGTTTCATGCGCATGGCCGCGGAATATGATAACTTCCGCAAGCGTTCCCAGCGCGAACGCGAGGGCGTACACGCGGACGCGGTATCCCACGCCGTCAAGGCGCTGCTGCCGACCTTCGACAACCTGGAGCGCGCGCTTGCGGTGGAAACCGAGGATGCGGAATACAAGAAGGGCGTCGAACTCACCCATAAGCAGCTGCTCGACGCGCTGCGCAGCCTGAACGTCACGAAGATCGAGGACGATCCGGGCACGGCTTTCGACCCCAACCTCCATAACGCCGTGATGCACGTCGAGGACGAGGGCTTTGGCGAAAACGAGATCGCCGAGGTGTTCCAGCACGGCTTTATGATCGACGACAGGGTTATCCGGCACAGCATGGTCAAGGTGGCAAACTGAGGCCGCCGGTATTCATTTTAATATTTTGAAAGCAAATATCTGATATAAAGGAGCGTACTATCATGGGCAAGATCATTGGTATTGACTTAGGTACTACAAATAGCTGCGTCGCGGTTATGGAAGGCGGCGAAGCCGTCGTCATCCCGAACGCGGAAGGCGCACGCACCACCCCGTCCGTCCTGGCGTTTTCCAAGACCGGCGAGCGCATGGTCGGCCAGGTCGCAAAGCGCCAGGCCGTCACAAACGCCGACCGTACGGTCATTTCGATCAAGCGCCACATGGGCAGCGATTACCGCGTGACCATCGACGACAAGAAGTTCTCCCCGCAGGAGATCTCCGCGATGATCCTGCAGAAGCTCAAGGCCGACGCGGAGGCCTATCTCGGCTCCGCGGTCACCCAGGCGGTCATCACCGTCCCGGCGTACTTCACCGACTCCCAGCGCCAGGCCACCAAGGACGCGGGCAAGATCGCAGGCCTCGACGTGCTGCGCATCATCAACGAGCCGACCGCGGCGGCGCTGGCATACGGCGTCGACAAGGAGACCGAGCAGAAGGTCATGGTCTATGACCTCGGCGGCGGCACGTTCGACGTTTCCATCCTCGACATCGGCGACGGCGTGCTCGAAGTCCTCGCGACCGCGGGCAACAACCACCTGGGCGGCGACGACTTTGACCAGCGCATCATGGACTGGATCGTCGCGGAGTTCAAGAAAACCGAGGGCATCGACCTGTCCGGCGACAAGATGGCGATGCAGCGCCTGAAGGAAGCCGCGGAGAAGGCCAAGATCGAGCTTTCCGGCATGGCTTCCACCTCGATCAACCAGCCGTACATCACGGCGGACGCGACCGGCCCGAAGCACCTTGAGCTGACGCTGACCCGCGCGAAGTTCAACGAGCTGACCGCCGACCTCGTCGAGGCGACCATGGGGCCGGTACGCCAGGCGCTGTCCGACGCGGGCCTGCAGCCGGGCGACCTGGCCAAGATCCTGCTGGTCGGCGGCTCCACCCGTATCCCGGCGGTACAGGACGCGGTCAAGTCCATCACCGGCAAGGACGCGTTCAAGGGCATCAACCCGGACGAGTGCGTCGCGGTCGGCGCGGCAATCCAGGGCGGCGTCCTGGGCGGCGAGGTCAAGGACGTCCTGCTGCTTGACGTTACCCCGCTGTCCCTCGGCATCGAGACCCTGGGCGGCGTATGCACCCGCCTGATCGAGCGCAACACCACCATCCCGACCAAGAAGAGCCAGGTATTCTCGACCGCGGCCGACAACCAGCCGTCCGTTGAAATCCACGTGCTGCAGGGCGAGCGCGAAATGGCGGCCGGCAACAAGACGCTCGGCAAGTTCACGCTTGACGGCATCGCCCCGGCGCCGCGCGGCGTCCCGCAGATCGAGGTTACCTTTGATATCGACGCAAACGGCATCGTAAACGTCTCCGCAAAGGACCTCGGCACCGGCAAGGAGCAGAAGATCACCATCACCGCGTCCTCCAACCTGTCCCAGGCCGACATCGACAAGGCGATGCACGAGGCCGAGCAGTTCGCTGCCGAGGACAAGAAGCACAAGGAAGAGGTCGAGACCCGCAACAACGCCGAGCAGCTCGTATTCCAGAGCGAAAAGGCGCTGGGCGACCTGGGCGACAAGCTGTCCGCCGAGGAAAAGTCCGCCGTGCAGGCCGAGATCGAAAAGGTGAAAGAAGCCCTCAAGGGAACCGACACGGAAATGATCAAGATGGCGTCGGACAGCCTGTCCAAGAAGTTCGGCGAGCTTGCCAGCAAGATCTACCAGCAGCAGGCGCCGCAGGGCGACCCGAACATGGGCGGCCAGGCAGGCGGCGACCCGTCCGGCCCGCAGGGCGACTTCGTTGACGCAGACTTCACCGAAGTCAAGGACGACGACAAGAAATAATCCAAGACATGATTTGTAGGGCGGGACGAACCCGGCCCGCCGTATAACGGGCTTTCCCGGCTGCGGCGCGCCGGGGACGTCACGCCCTACGGTACTGTCCATTCCTTTTTTGAGGTGTATTCCAATGGCAGACAAGAGAGACTATTACGAGGTGCTGGGCATTTCCAAGGGCGCGTCGGACGACGAAATCAAGAAGGCGTACCGCAAGCTCGCCAAGAAATACCACCCCGATGTGAATAAAGACAACCCGGAGGCGGCGGAGAAATTCAAGGAGGCCTCCGAGGCTTACGAGGTGCTGTCGGACGGCACCAAGCGGCAGAAGTACGACCAGTTCGGCTTTGCGGGCGTCGACCCGAATTACGGCGCCGGCCAGGGCGCGGGCGGCTTCGGCGGCTTCGATATGGGCGGCTTCGGCGACCTGGGCGATATCCTGAATGGCATGTTCGGCGGCGCGTTCGGCGGCGGCAGCCGCCAAAGCCGGCAAAACGCGCCGCGCCGCGGCGAAAGCATCCGCAAGAGCATCATGCTGTCCTTCGAGGAGGCCGCGTTCGGCTGTGACAAGGAAATCACGATCGACCGCGTTGAAAACTGCGAGGAGTGCGGCGGCTCGGGCGCGGCCAAGGGCACGTCCGCGGAGACCTGCCCCACCTGCCACGGCTCCGGCTCGGTCACGCAGACCCAGCGCACGCCGCTCGGCATGTTCCAGACGCAGTCCGCCTGCCCGAACTGCCGCGGCACCGGCAAGGTCATCAAAACGCCGTGTAAGAAATGCGGCGGCAATGGCAAGCTGCGCCGCAGCCGCACGCTGTCCGTCCACATCCCGGCGGGTATCGACGACGGGCAGTCCATCCAGCTCCGCGGCCAGGGTGGCGCGGGCGCGAACGGCGGCCCCGCGGGCGATGTGATCGTGACGGTCGGCATCCGGCCGCACCCGATCTTCACGCGCGAAGGCTCGGACGTCATTTGCGAAATCCCGATTTCCTTCACCCAGGCGGCGCTGGGCGACACCCTGCAGGTGCCAACCATCGACGGCAAGATCGAATACCAGGTGCCCGAGGGCACGCAGACCGGCACGGTATTCCGCATGCGCGGCAAGGGCATCCAGAATGTCAACGGGCGCGGCCGCGGCGACCAGTACGTGCGCGTCAACATCGAGGTGCCGAAGAACCTGACCGACAAGCAGAAGGATTTGCTACGCGAGTTTGAAGCCAATGCAACGGACGAAAACCACAGCGCGCGCAAAGGTTTTTGGGATAAGGTCAAGGACGCATTTAAGGGCGAATAACAAAACGGAGGGTATGCAAAATGCATATCCTCCGTTTTTTATGTTCCCAGGGGCGCGTCCCCGGCCTTGCGCTTAAGGTATTCGGTCTCGTACTCCTCGATCGGGATGGGCCTGCTGAACAGGAAGCCCTGCGCCAGCTCCACTCCGCTCTCGCGCAGCGCGACAAGCTGCTGTTTGCTCTCGATGCCCTTGGCCACGAGCTTAATGCCCATCTTCCGGCAGATCCCGGCAATGGACTCGATGACCGCACGTGTCCGCAGATTGCTGTCGACGTCGTCGATCATGCTCTTGTCCAGCTTGAGCACGTCAAATTCCACCGCCGACAGCAGCGTCATGTTCGAGGTCTCGATCCCAAACCCGTCGATCGACACGACAAAGCCCGCCGCGCGCAGCTGCCCGATGACGCCCCTGAAATCCACATCGTCCTTATTACGGCCGCGTTCGGTGATCTCAATTTCAAGCTGCTGCTTGGAAATCCCGTATTTGCCGCAGATCGCTTCAAGCTTCTTGACAAAGCCGGGCTGCGCGAGCGAGCAACAGGAAAAATTGACGGATACCGGGCAAGCCTGCTTGCCTTCCTCCGCCCACTCCCGCATCTTGGAGCAGACGAACTCGAATACATAAAAATCAAGCTGGCTGACGACGCGCCGCTCCTCGAGCATCGGCAGGAAGTTGCCCGGCAGCACCAGCGTATCCGGCCGCGGCCGGTAGCGGATCAGCGCTTCCGCGCCCTGCGTGCTCTCGTCGGAGGACGAGACCTTGGGCTGTAAGTACACCACAAACTGCTTGTTCAGGATCTCCTGCCGCAGCACCTTGGGGTCTGCCAGGCGCAGCAGTTCGTCGTTGGCGTGGCGGTACCGGTTCGACATGGGGTTCTGCCGGTAGAAGGACTTTTTGTCCTCGTACATTTCCGCATCCGCCTCGGCGATTACCTGCTGGAGGTTCGCGGTGCTCTCCTCCCAGCGCGCGCCGATCGCCGCATTGCACTGCTCGTCCATCTGCAAGCGGTGCCGCAGTTCCCGCGCCCGGGCGTCAAACTCCGCCTTGCCGGTGCCCGTCGAAATAATGACGAATTCATCCCCCCCAATGCGGTAAAAGGCGGCGCCTTCGAAAACCTCGCGCATCATATCCGCGCACCGGACCAAAACCTTGTCGCCGAACGCGTGCCCCTGCAGGTCGTTGATGTCCTTAAGCCCGTTGACGTCCAGGTAGATCACGCCCACCGGCCCATCGGCGCACCGCAGCGCCTCTGTGTCCTGCGTGTAGCGGTTCCGGTTATAAAACTTTGTCAGCGTATCATAATAACTGAGCATGGAAAGTTCCTGCTCGCTCTCCGACCGCTGCCATGCCAGGATAATGAAGTAGCACAAGGTCTGGAACAGCGGTGCGATATGCTCCAGCCGGTCCAGCGGGGGATTGTCGACCCCGAGGAAGCCGACCAGCTTGCCGTCCATCTCCAGCGGCGCGGCCACCAGGCGCGAGACGTTCTGGCGGCGCAGCAGTTCAAATTCCTCCGGCGATTCTTCCTGCAGCCGCGCCACGTCGCCGATCACCATGCACTCATCCTTTTGGAAGTGCGGGAGCCAGCGCTCGACCACGACATGCGGGGTCACCTGCGAGGTATGCATCCCGCTTTCGACGCCATCCGCGCACCACTCGAATTGCCGGTGCAGGTACCCGTCTTCCTCCAGCACCATGATATAGGTGCGGCCGGCGGACAGGAACGCGCCGAGCTGTTTCAGCATATGGGAAACGGCGATGGGGAACTCTGTATTCTGGTAGAGCGTACGGACGCAGTCCACCAGCATCTTTTCCACGTCCAGCGCCCTTTGCAGGGACTGTTTGCGCCGCTCCGCTTCCGACATATCAAACGCCAACTCCATCCGGGCGATCCGCCCGTCCCATTCCACCAGGCGGTCCTTCAGCAGGTAATGCGCACCTGTCAGCGTATTTGTGTGCTCCCAGGTATAGTTTTCGCCCATTTTCAGCTTGCTGTTGTTGCAAAATGCGCAGGGCTCGTCCATGCCCTGCACGACCTTATAACACTTTTGCCCGGAAAAATCGCCGGTCACGCCGAAAGTCCGCTTGCCCGCCTCATTGAGGAAAAGCAGCTCATAGTTCTCCACATCGGAAATATACAGCAGCTCGGAAATATCATTCATGGGTGCGCGGAGCGATTCCGACATGCGGTCGAGATACTCCTTTTTACGCAGGTATTCGTCCTCCTCGGCCTGCAGCTTTTCACGCCGCCGGGACTGCACCGTGCCGTACCACATCAGCAAAACCGCCGCTGCCACAATCAGGAGGATCAGCAGCAACAGCCCCTGCTCGGTTTGCTGTACCTTTTCCGCGGTATACTCCTCCGCCGCGTGCACCGCCCGGTTGGCAAGGTTAAAGTAATCCTCGCTGTCCGCGAACAGGGCGTCCCCGCCGCCGCCGGCGCGCACTTGCCGGATTTCCCGCTTCATCCCTGCCCATGCGGCCTGCATCTCTTCCAGCAGCGCCTGGAATTCCCCGCTGTCCATCCGGGACAAATCGTACTCGTTTTCCCCGCCCTGCAGCCCGGCCAGGATTGCGTCCAGCTTGCCGATCAACGCGTCGTTCGGCTGCCCGTTCAGTTCTTCCTTAGCCAGTTGCTGGGTCGCGCCGCGGACGATGCCCGCATAGTTGATGACCCGCGCGTAACCCTGCATCCTATCGATCGAAAAAACCGATACGACGCCGCAGATCAGCAGCGCCACCATTAAAAAAGCCGGTATTATCCGCTTTTGCATCCAAACACCCCGTCCCAAAAAATACTGAAACCTGCCGGCAGCGTGCGCCGGCAGGGCGGGAAAGCACTGTCGGCATCCCCGCCAAATATGGCCAGGAGCCGCCAATTTTTTAAATATTCCTGCGCTAAAGAAAGAAATAACCTTTACTGCGACAGCAAGCCGCAATACCTTATTCCATAGCATACCAGTTTTCTGTAAGTTTCACAAGGGGATACGTTGTTTCTGTCTACGCTTTTTTGCAGAATTTTTTAGCAGTTTGTAACGGTTTTCCCTTCCCTTCCAGATTCCGGCCCAAACCGGCTGCCGCCATGCCGCGGTAACCGGCCACGCGGCATAGCCGGTCAGCAGCCTTGTGCGTTCCCATTTTCCTTCCACGCTTCCCGTTCCCGCTTTTTCCGTGTACGCAGGTCGCGGAAAAAGCGGCGCAGCAGCTCGGCGCACTCCTCCCCCATCAGGCCGCGCACGACCTCGGGCTTGTGGTTATACCCGACCGAAAACAGGTCGACCAGCGTGCCGCACGAACCGGCTTTGGGGTCGGGCGCGCCGTAATACAGCGTGCGGATGCGCGCGTTGATGATCGCGCCCGTGCACATCGGGCAAGGCTCCAGCGTCACATAGAGGTCGCAGCGATGTAGCCGCCAGCCCCCGAGCTTTTTGCAGGCCTTGCCGATCGCCTCGATCTCGGCGTGGTGCAGCGCGTTCTTTTTGGTTTCGCGCCGGTTGCGCCCGCGGCCGACAATCTGCCCGTCGCACACCACCACGCAGCCGACCGGCACCTCGCCCTCGTCCGCCGCCTTCTGCGCCAGGCGCAGCGCCGCTTTCATGAATTTTTCCTGTTCACCCTGCATCTTATCCCCCTCGTCCCATCCGTTCCCGTTTGTATACCTAGTATACCATATTTAAGGGGATGCAGACAATCATGTTCCCTATCCGCGCGGCATAGGTTTAATGCGGAGGGGTTGTCTATGGAATTACTGATACGGATCCGGTACGCGCTATGGGGGCCGTTCACCGTGCTTTTCATCCTGCTGACCGGTATTTATATGTCGTGGCGCTCCGGCTTCGTGCAGTTTTGGTGCGTCAAAAGCCTGCTCCGCCAGATTCGCGCCGGGCGCAAAACGCAGGATGCGGGCGCGCCCGCAATCACGCCGCTACAGGCGCTCTTCACCTCGCTCGGCGGCACGCTCGGGGTGGGCAACCTGGCGGGCGTCGCGGCGGCCATCACGCTGGGCGGCCCGGGCGCGGTGTTCTATATGCTGCTGGCCGCCTTCTTCGGCATGGCGACCAAATTCGCGGAAATCGTGCTCTCCGTCCGCTTCCGCATCCGGCAGGACGGCGTGCCGCTCGGCGGCCCGATGGTCTACCTGGAGCGCGGCGCCTACCGCCCTGGGCTTGCAAAGCTGTTTTGCGTATGCTGCCTGCTCGCATCCCTCGGCACCGGCGCCATGACGCAGGCGGGCGCGATCACGGCGGCGGTGACGGCCATCGTGCCGCTCTCCCCTGTGCTGGTCGGTGTAATCGTGGCTTTCGCCGCCTGGCCGGTGCTCAATGGCGGCAGCAAGCTGATCGCGCGCACCGCGTCCGTGCTCGTGCCGCTCATGACGCTGTTTTATCTCGCAGGCGGCGCCGCCGTACTGGTGCTTGGCCGCGACCGCATCCTGCCTTCGCTCGCGCTCATCCTGACGGACGCCATGCGGCCGGCCGCGGCCGGCGGCGGCCTGCTGGGCATCCTGACGGCGCGGTGCGTTTCGGACGGTTTTGCCAAGGGCGTGTTCTCCAACGAGGCCGGCATGGGTTCCGCGCCGCTTGCGCACGGCTGCGCGGACAGCAAAAGCCCCTGTGAAGAAGGCGTGCTGGGCGCGGTCGAGGTCTTTGTCGACACCTGCGTCGTCTGCCTACTGACGGCGCTCGTCATCCTGGTATCCGGCGTGCTGGACAGCGGCGCGCAGGGGCTAGCCCTGACGACATTGGCCTTCCGCGGCGCGCTCGGCAGCTTTGCAGGCCTGTTCATCTGCGTTACGGTCTGTTTCCTGGCCTTCTCGACCATCATCGGCTGGAGCTTTTACGGCCTTACGTGCCTACGCTATCTCACCGGGCACGAGCGCGGCGCAAAGCTGTACCTCGCGCTGATCACGGCCTCGGTCGCGCTGAGCGCCTTCCTGCCGCTGGATACGCTGCTGCTTGCCGCGGACGTGGCGGCCGCGCTCATGGCCTTCCCCAACCTCATCGGCCTGTGGACGCTCGCGCCGGTCGTACAGTTTGAAACCCAGAAGTACCTGCACGCCAAACGCTAAAAAAGCAGCAATCCCCCTGCGCCAATACCGCGCAGGGGGATTCTGTTTGCTTGAGCCGGATGAGCCCCTTCCGGCCTTATAGTTTCGCCAGCAGCTTTTTCTTCGCTTCCTCAAATTCCTCACGGGTCAGATAGCCGCGCTCGCAGACGTTTGCCAGGATCTCGATCTGTTCCGCCGCCGTCGGTTCGCGGGAAGGCATGCGCTCTTCAAACGATTTTTCCGGGATCATCTGCTGGAAGGCCGCCAGCGCCCCGTAGCCGAACTGTATTTCCGCCTTTGCCCCGGCCTGCCGCACCGCAAGCGCCACATAGCGGTTATCGTGCTCGATGCGTTCGGTGCGGATCGGTTCGCTGACCACGGCGCTTTCCAGCATGCCTGCGTTCGCGTTCATGCTGAACATGCCGCCCCACATCGCCCCGCTGCGGTCGATCGAAACGCCGCCGCCGGAAACTTTGGTCTCGTAATCGATTTGCCCCTTCTCCTGGAAATATACGATGTCCGCAACGGGTAGCGTACCGTACCAGAACTCGTTTGCCTGGCTGTAGTAATCCACCCGGCGGCGCAGCAGCACCAAGTTTTCCCCCTCGCGCCAGATTTCAAGCGCCGTGCCGTCCGGCAGCAGGCCGCCGCCCTTCTTGCAGCTTGCCTCATATGCCTTTTCCGGCCTGTCAAACCGGTCGAACAGCGGCAGCAGCGCGCAGCCCGGCAGGTTATCCTGCAAAAAGCGTTCGGTCGTCTTGTTGTTCGCCGCGGTAAACCGGGCCTCGCCGAACCGCCCGTTGGCAAATACCAGCGTCACCGGCTGCACGGCATAGCGGCGCAGCAGCCCATCCTGCGCCGTAGGCCCTGTTTCCACGCGCGGCTTGCTGGCCGCCGTCTCCTCCCGGGGAAACCGCTTGATACGGCAGGCACGGTAACGCTCGGCGGAAGCTTCGTTCTCCGCCACCTTCGCTAAGAAGAGGAACTCCCTGTCCGTGCACGCAAAATAGTATTGCCCCTTGGGGAACGCCTTGTTCTCCCCCGCGGCTGCCAGCACCAGGGCGTCCGGCAGCGACTGCCGCAGCGCCCCATAATCCGCCCGCGCGGACTGGAGCGCGGAGGGCATTTCCCGCTCCGGTTCCGCGTCCCTGCCAAATCCGAACAAGCCCATAAAAACCTCCTTTACGCAAAAACGGCTGGAAACCGATTGGTTCCAGCCGTTTGTTGTTATCAAGCAACAGGATGTGAAATTAAGCCATCATCTGGCGGCGGCGCGACAGGTTCATCGTGCCGTCCTGCATGGACTGCAGGTTGTCCAGGCAATTGCCGGTGCCGTAGGCGACGCAGGAGACCGCGTCGTCCGCCACGCGGGTCGGGATGCCGGTCTTGGCCGCGACGAGCTTGTCGAAGCCCCAGACCATGGAGCCGCCGCCCGTCATCACGATGCCGTTCGTCGAAATATCGCCGACCAGCTCCGGGGGCGTGCGCTCCAGCACGGAGTGGATCGCCTCCACAATGCGCGCGGTGACCTCCTCGAAGGCCTCGAGCACCTCGGTCGAGGTGACCGTGAACACGCGCGGCAGGCCGGTCATCAGGCAGCGGCCCTTGATCTCCATGGAGACCTCCTCCGGGCGCGGGTAGACGCAGCCGACTTCCTTCTTGATTTCCTCCGCCGTACGCTCGCCGATCAGGACGTTGTGCTTGCGGCGGATATACTTGACGATCGCCTCGTCGAACTTGTCGCCCGCAAGCTTGATGGAATTGGACTCGACGATGCCGCCGAGCGAAATGACGGCGATATCCGTGGTGCCGCCGCCGATATCGACGATCATGTTGCCGTTCGGCTTGGCAATATCAATGCCCGCGCCGATCGCCGCCGCGACCGGCTCCTCCACCAGGAATACGCGCTTTGCGCCGGCCTGCGTGCCCGCGTCGATCACCGCGCGCTCCTCCACCTCGGTGATGACCGAGGGGACGCACATGACGACGTTGGGCTTGAACAGGCGGAAGCCAAGCACCTTGCGGATGAACTCCTTGATCATGCGCTCGGTCATTTCATAGTCGGAAATCACGCCCTCGCGCAGCGGGCGGATCGCAACGATATTGCCCGGCGTCCTGCCCAGCATTTTCTGCGCATCCGCGCCCACGGACAGGATCTTGCCCGACTGCTTGTCCACGGCAACAACCGCAGGCTCATTCAGGACAATGCCCTTGCCTTTTACATATACAAGCACCGAGGCCGTGCCAAGGTCGATCCCAATATCGCTCGAAAAAAACATTCAGACACCTCAATCAATCTATCTACAAATTTATCCTTCTCAAATGCAAAAAACCGCCACTGCGGCATACTACACATTATTATATCGGATATAAATTATTTTGCAAGTAGCCTGGGCATCTTTTTAAGATTTCCCTGTTTTGCACCTTATTTGCAGCGTTTAACCGGGTGTTTTTGTCATTGCGACAACGAAAACCCGTTCGGCGCCGCCCTCCCGCAGCACATGCGCGCAGGCGGACAGCGTCGCGCCGGTGGTCAGCACGTCGTCGACCAGCAGGATGCGCTTCCCCGCTGTTTGCGCGTTTCTGCGCAAATGGAAGGCATGCTGCACGTTTTTGCTGCGCTGTGCATGGTTTTTGGCGGATTGACGGCCAATAAATGCGGACTTCCGCAGCAGCGGCACGCACGGCAGGCCGAACTGTTTGGCGATGCGGCGCGCGACCAGCGCGCTTTGGTTGTACCCGCGCCCCCAATATCGCGCGGCGCCGACCGGCACATAGGTCACGCAGTCCGGCCGCCAGTCGTCGAGCCATACGCCGACCACCGGGGCGAGCTGTGCAGCGAACCACCGCGCATAGCCCTTGGCGCGGCTGAATTTGTAGCGGTGCATCGCCTCGCGCACGCGCCCGCGGTAGAGCAGCGCGGCGGCTGCGCCGTCCGTCCCGTCCACCAGCACCTGACCCTGCGTGCGGTACTCCGTGCGCACCTGCGCGGCGCAGGACGGGCACAGCACCGCGTCCCCCTTGGCTGCAAGGCGGCAGCGGCACAGCACGCACCGCTGCGGGAACAGGGCGCGTATCAGCTTCACCGGCCTTCCTCCCCCTCGGCTGCAAGGCGGGCGCGCAGCGCGCTGTAGCGCCTGCCCTTGGTGTTGTTCTGTACCATGTAGGCGATCACGTCGCTGCTGCCCACGAGCACGAGCAGCCGCCGCGCGCGGGTGATCGCCGTGTAAAGGATGTTGCGCGTGAGCAGGCGGCGGGACACGCCGGACGACAGCGCGACGATGACCGCGTCAAACTCGCTGCCCTGCGCCTTGTGCACGGTCATCGCGTAAGCCAGTTCCAGTTCGCCGAGCATATCGAAGGTATACGTGGCCATTTTGTCGTCAAAGCGGATGAGCAGGCACTCCTGCGCCGGGAAAATCTGCAGGATCTCCCCAACGTCGCCGTTGAACATGCCGCTGCCGGCTTCCTTGCCGTCCTCGCGCTCCCACAGGATATCATAATTATTGCGCACCTGCATGACGCGGTCGCCCTGGCGGAAGACCGTGTCGCCGAAGCGCTTTTCTGCCTTGCCCTCGGCGGGCGGGTTCAGCGCCTCCTGCAGCATCCGGTTGAGCGCATACGTCCCCGCGCCCTGGCGTTTGGCGGGGGCAAGCACCTGGATTTGCGACGGGTTGAAGCCGTAATAGCGCGGCAGGCGCTCGCGGCACAGCTCGGCGACGGTCTGGATGACCGCGGCTGGGTCTGCCTTCTTCATTATGAAGAAGTCGCCGTCCTTCGCCGAGGCGTGCGGCTCGTGCCCCTCGTTGATCGCATGCGCGTTCATGACGATATCGCTCTGCTGCGCCTGCCGGAAGATTTCGGTCAGGTGCGTGGTCGGCACCTTGCCGGACGCGATCAGGTCGCGCAGGAAGTTGCCCGGGCCGACCGGCGGGAGCTGGTCGGCGTCGCCCACCAGCACCAGGCGCGCGCCGTGCGGCAGCGCTTCCACGAGCGCCTGCATCAGCGCGATATCGACCATGGAGACCTCGTCCAGGATCACAACGTCGCAGTCCAGCGGGTTTGTTGCGCTGCGCTGGAACGCCAGCCGCCCGCCCGCGCCGTAGCCGGCCTCCAGCAGGCGGTGGATCGTGCGCGCCTCCATACCGCACAGCTCGGAAAGGCGCTTGGCCGCGCGCCCGGTCGGGGCGGCAAGCTGGATCGTCAGCCCGAGCGCCTCGAATACGTGCAGCATGCCGCGCACCGTCGTGGTCTTGCCGGTGCCGGGGCCGCCCGTCAGGATGACAAGGCCGTTCTTCGCCGCCGTCGCGATCGCCTCGCGCTGCAGCGGCGCGTATTCCAGCTCGGAACCGGCTTCGAGCGCGGCAAGCAGCTCGTCCACGTCGAAGTCATACGTATAGCTGTGCGCCGCCATACGCCCAAGCGTTTCCGCAAGGTAGCTTTCGGCCTCATGCATCTGCCGCAGGTAGACCGCGTCGCGGCCGCAGATATGCTCGCGCACCAGCTGCCCGGCCTCCTCGAGCCGGATTAGCCCCTGCTCGACGCCCTCCTGGTCAAATCCCTCCTCGTCCGCCAGCAGGCCGCACGTCGCCGCGACGAGCTTTTCGACCGGGATAAACGTGTGCCCGTTGCCGAGGTTGAAGGTCAGCGTGTACAGCAGCCCTGCGTCAACGCGTTCCGGGCTGGTGCGCGGCAGGCCGAGCTGCCCGGCCAGGCCGTCCGCAATTTTGAAATCCACGTTATAGTATTCGTCGCACAGCAGGTACGGATTTTCATGCAGCGCCTCGACGGCGTCCGCCCCCATCCGCTTGTACAGTGACGCCGTCAGGCTGAGCGGCAGGCCGTGTTCGGTCAGGAAATCCATCAGCATCCGGATTTCGCCCTGCTCCTGGAACTGCCGCCCGATGGCCTCGGCCTTCTGGGGGGTGATGCCCCGGATTTCCGTCAGCCGCTCCGGGGTATCCGCCAGCACGTCGAACGCGTCCTCTCCAAAGCGGCCGGCGATCTTCGCGGCCAGCTTTGGCCCAACGCCGCGGATTAGCCCGGACGCGAGGTAATCCGCAATGCCGCGCACCGTCGTCGGCAGCGAACGCTCGAACAGCTCCGCCGCGAACTGGTCGCCGTAGCTCGGGTGCGTTGTCCACTGCCCAGTCAGCACCAGCTCCTCGCCGACGCCCACGTTCGGGATACAGCCCGTCGCCGTGACTTCCTCCTCCGCGTCGGTCAGCACGCGCAGCACGGCGTAGCCGTTCTCCTTATTCTGAAAGACGATCTGTGCGACCGTACCGCAGATGCTGACCTGCTCCCCATAAAATTCCTGCATACGTTCCCCACCGCTATTCTATGTATTCCATATCCCTGCGCTCGGCAATGGATTTTGCATAATTGAACCGTTCCGGGTCGGCGTCGCCGTTCTCCACAAAGATAATGGAAAGCCCGGGCAAATAGAGCCGCCTGACCTGTTCCGCCGTGTTCAGCAGCTGTTCCGTTTTCGGGTCGGAGCCACAGCCGTACAAGAACAGTTCGCTGCGCCCCGCCGCCCGATAATAACCTGTGAAGATTATATCATAGACCGCTTTTAAAATGCAAATAAACCCGACCGCCGCGAGCGCGCCGATCACACATTGCAGCCAAATACTCACCATAATCCCTCCTTGGCACATCCTATGCGCGGATGCGGCAAAGCGTTCCCCTAGCCGCGCCCGCCGCGTGCGTGCGGAAGGGTTACAGGCGCAAAAAAGCCCCGCCTGCATCAGCAGGCGGGGCTTTTTAAATCCGTTATGCGGTTTCCGCGTAAAAATTACTCGTTAACCTTGATAACAACGCCGGAACCTACGGTACGGCCACCCTCACGGATAGCGAAACGCAGGCCTTCCTCGATCGCGATCGGGGTGATCAGCTCAACGTCCATCTCGACGTTATCGCCCGGCATGCACATCTCGGTGCCTTCCGGCAGCGCGATAACACCGGTTACGTCGGTGGTACGGAAATAGAACTGCGGGCGGTAGTTGTTGAAGAACGGGGTGTGACGGCCGCCTTCTTCCTTCTTCAGGACGTAAACCTGGCCGCGGAACTTGGTGTGCGGGTGGATCGTGCCGGGCTTAGCCAGAACCTGGCCGCGCTCGATCTCGGTCTTCTGGATGCCGCGGAGCAGCGCGCCGATGTTGTCGCCAGCCTCAGCGTAGTCCAGCAGCTTGCGGAACATTTCGATACCGGTAACAACGGTCTTGCGGGGTGCGTCCATCAGGCCGACGATTTCAACTTCGTCGGACATCTTGACCTGGCCACGCTCGACACGGCCGGTAGCAACGGTGCCACGACCGGTGATGGAGAATACGTCCTCGACCGGCATCAGGAACGGCAGGTCAGCCTTACGCTCCGGGGTCGGGATATAGTTGTCGACAGCGTCCATCAGCTCGCGGATGCAAGCATACTCCGGCGCGGACGGATCCTTGGAGTCGGACTCCAGAACCTTCAGCGCAGAGCCGCGGATAACCGGGATGTCGTCGCCCGGGAAGTCGTAGGAGGACAGCAGCTCGCGGATTTCCATCTCTACGAGATCCAGCAGCTCCTCGTCGTCAACCTGGTCAACCTTGTTCATGAAAACAACGATATAGGGAACGCCTACCTGACGGGCGAGCAGGATGTGCTCACGGGTCTGGGGCATCGGGCCGTCAGCGGAAGAAACGACGAGGATCGCGCCGTCCATCTGCGCAGCGCCGGTGATCATGTTCTTAACATAGTCGGCGTGGCCCGGGCAGTCAACGTGCGCATAGTGACGCGCGTCCGTCTGATACTCAACGTGCGCGGTGTTGATCGTAATGCCGCGCTCCTTCTCCTCCGGAGCCTTGTCAATCGCGTCGTAAGCCTGGTATTCAGCAGCGCCGCCCATAGCCAGGACCTTGGTGATCGCCGCGGTCAGCGTAGTCTTGCCATGGTCAACGTGGCCGATGGTGCCAATGTTAATATGCGGCTTATTTCTTTCGAACTTTTCCTTTGCCATTGTAGTGAATCCTCCTTGTGTGTGTAATCAACAGTCACTGATAAGCTTATTCTACTGGATTTACCTAGAAAATGCAACAGTTTAGTTATCGTTTTTCGCGCGGGAATCGATAATTTTTTCCTGGATGCTCTTCGGCACTTCGGTGTAGTGGCTCGGCTGCATGGTGTACTGGCCGCGGCCCTGGGAGCGCGAACGCAGCGTGGTCGCATAGCCGAACATCTCAGACAGCGGGACCGCTGCGCTGATGGCCTGGACGCCGCCGCGCGGCTCCATGCCCTGGATCTGGCCGCGGCGGGAGTTCAGGTCGCCGATGACGTCGCCCATATACTCCTCCGGGACCATAACGTCAACCTGCATGATGGGCTCCATCAGTACCGGGTCGGCCTTCTTCATCGCTTCCTTGAACGCCATGGAACCGGCGATCTTAAATGCCATTTCAGAAGAGTCGACTTCATGGTAGGAACCATCATACAACGTGACCTTTACGTCAACGACCGGGTAGCCCGCGAGGATACCGGACTGCATTGCGCCCTGGATACCCTGGTTGACAGGCTCGATATATTCCTTCGGGATCGCGCCGCCAACGATCTTGTTGATGAACTCGTAGCCCTTGCCGGACTCGTTCGGCTCAACAATGATCTTACAATGGCCATACTGGCCCTTACCGCCGGACTGGCGTGCATACTTCTGGTCGACGTCCGCGGAGCGGCGGATGGTCTCCTTGTAAGCAACCTGCGGGGAACCGACGTTTGCCTCGACCTTGAACTCGCGGAGCAGGCGGTCGACGATGATCTCGAGATGGAGCTCGCCCATGCCGGCGATGATCGTCTGGCCGGTCTCTTCGTCGGTGTAGGTCTTGAAGGTCGGGTCCTCTTCCGCCAGCTTGGACAGGGCGATGCCCATCTTCTCCTGGCCGGCCTTGGTCTTGGGCTCGATCGCGACGCGGATAACCGGGTCGGGGAACTCCATGGACTCAAGGATGATCGGGTGCTTCTCATCACACAGGGTATCGCCCGTGGTGGTGTTCTTGAAGCCGATGCCCGCGGCGATATCGCCGGAGTAAACCACGTCGATATCCTGACGGTGGTTTGCGTGCATCTGCAGGATGCGGCCCAGGCGCTCACGGTTGTCCTTGGTCGCGTTCAGCACCGAGGAACCGGCCGTGATCGTGCCGGAATACACGCGGAAGAAGGTCAGGCGGCCGACAAACGGGTCGGTCGCGATCTTAAACGCGAGCGCGGAGAACGGCGCGTCGTCGGAAGACGGGCGGGAATCCTCCTCGCCGGTCTTGGGGTTGACGCCCTTGATGTCCGCGATATCGGTCGGCGCGGGCATGTACTCGACAACCGCGTCAAGCAGCATCTGTACGCCCTTGTTGCGGTATGCGGTACCGCACAGCACCGGGATGATCTCTACGTTGCAGACGCCCTTGCGCAGCGCCTTCTTGAGCTCGGCCGCAGTGATCTCCTCGCCCTCGAGGTACTTCATCATGAGGTCCTCGTCCAGCTCGGCGATCGCCTCGACCATCGCGTCGTGGTACTCCTGCGCCTGGTCGGCCATGTCGGCCGGGATGTCCTCGTCGCGGACGTCCTTGCCCAGGTCGTCGTAGTAAACCTCCGCGCGCATCGTCATCAGGTCAACGATACCCTTGAAGGTGTCCTCCGCGCCGATCGGCAGCTGGATCGGAACCGCGTTACACTTGAGGCGATCCTTCATCATGCCGACAACGTTGAAGAAATCCGCGCCCATGATGTCCATCTTGTTGACGAACGCCATACGCGGGACCTTATACTTGTCCGCCTGGTGCCAAACGGTTTCGGACTGGGGCTCAACGCCGCCCTTTGCACAGAATACGGTCACCGAACCGTCCAGGACGCGCAGCGAACGTTCAACCTCAACGGTAAAGTCGACGTGGCCCGGGGTGTCGATGATGTTGATGCGGTGCTCCGGGAACTGGTGCTGGGAGCCGTCCCAGTGGCAGGTGGTAGCAGCGGAGGTAATCGTGATACCGCGCTCCTGCTCCTGTTCCATCCAGTCCATGGTGGCGGTACCGTCGTGGGTATCGCCGATCTTATGGTTTACACCGGTATAATACAGGATGCGCTCGGTCGTCGTGGTCTTACCCGCGTCGATATGCGCCATAATACCGATATTTCTGGTTTTTTCAAGAGAATACTCTCTAGGCATACTTGGTCTCCTTTCGTAAGCTTGAAGCTACACAGAGCGTTATCAGAAGCGATAGTGCGCGAATGCCTTGTTTGCTTCCGCCATCTTGTGTGTATCCTCGCGCTTCTTGACGGAGCCGCCCAGATTATTGCAGGCGTCCATGATTTCGCCAGCCAGGCGCTCGCGCATGGTCTTCTCGCTTCTGAGGCGAGAATACTTGGTGATCCAGCGCAGACCCAGGGTCTGACGGCGTTCCGGGCGGACCTCCATCGGGACCTGGTAGGTCGCACCGCCAACACGGCGTGCCTTAACCTCCAGCGACGGCATGATGTTCTCCATAGCTTCGGTGAACACCTCTAACGGATCACGGCCCATCTTTTCACGGACAATGTCAAAAGCACCATAAACGACCTTCTGGGATACGCCCTTCTTGCCGTCGAGCATGATCGAGTTGACCAGCTTGGTGACGAGCTTGGAGTTATACAGCGGATCGGGCAGAACGTCTCTCTTCGGGATATTACCTCTTCTTGGCACTTTACTTCCCTCCTTCATATAAAGTATGATTTCATTGGTACTCGAAAGCTCATAAAAGCCTACGTGTGGCGCCTGTCCGAGGTTTCCTAAGATGGTAGCCATCTATATCAAAACGCTCAGGACAAAGCGGGTGAACGGCTTCGCACCGTTCATGCTGCTTTGCTGAAACTGTCTTCGTTCAACTTAAAAAGCAGTAACAGCCGGCGGCTTACTTGCCGGCCTTCGGGCGCTTCGCGCCATACTTGGAACGGGCCTGCTTACGGTTGGCAACGCCCTGGGTGTCGAGGGTACCACGGATGATGTGGTAACGGACGCCAGGCAGGTCCTTTACACGACCGCCGCGAACCATAACGACAGAGTGCTCCTGCAGGTTGTGGCCGACACCCGGGATGTAGGCAGATACCTCCATGCCATTGGTCAGGCGGACACGGGCGACCTTACGAAGCGCAGAGTTCGGCTTCTTCGGCGTCATAGTCTTAACCGTGGTGCACACGCCTCTCTTCTGGGGTGCGGACTGATCGGTTGCCTGCTTCTTCTGGGAGTTGTAACCCACCTGAAGTGCCGGTGCAGTGGACTTGGTAACGACAGCCTCACGGCCCTTGCGTACGAGCTGGTTAAAGGTTGGCATTATATTTCCTCCTTCTTTATAAAATATTCTATATTAAGGGGCGTTCCCCCTTAATTAGCGTTCCCTACGGTATCCTGGACCTGTACGACCACAGCGGCGCCGACATCAATGCCCGCAGCGCGCCCTAGCTCCTGCATCGTCGGGACCTCGGTCACTTGGACCCCCAGTTCCTGGCAAAGCTCAAGGATCGGCCGCGTCACCCGCTCTTCCGCGTCGCCCGCGACAAAAACCGCCGCCGCGCCGCCTTCCCGGATGACCTTTTTCGACTGCTTTACACCGACGACTTTGGCCGCCGCGCGCAATTCTGAAAGCATAGATTGACCTCCTATACCGCATACCTGTTTATTATACGCCCGGATTTTGTCCCCGTCAAGCTTTTCGCAAAACATTTTACGCGTTTTTGCCGGTTATGCGTTTTTTCGTCACTCTGATGAATAATAGGGGAACGGCACGCGGCCATTCCCCTATTGTATCCAAAATAATACCGGTTATACTGCTTTAATCCAGCGAAACGGTCTCCTCATAGTGGCCGCCGGTGTACTCCTGCAGGCCGGAGCCGGCAGGGATCAGCTTGCCGATGATGACGTTCTCCTTCAGGCCGAGCAGCGGGTCGACCTTGCCCTTGATCGCGGCTTCCGTCAGCACGCGGGTCGTCTCCTGGAAGGAGGCGGCGGACAGGAAGGACTCGGTCGCAAGGGACGCCTTCGTGATGCCCATGAGGGTCGGCGTGCAGGTCGCCAGGCGGAGGCCTTCTTCGCCCGCGTCGGCGCGCTCCTGCACCTTGTTGTTCAGGTCCTCAAATTCCAGCGCATCGATCACGGCGCCCGGCAGAACCTCCGCGTCGCCGGCGTCCTCGACCTTCACCTTGCGCATCATCTGGCGGACGATAACCTCAATGTGCTTGTCGTTGATATCAACGCCCTGCTGGCGGTAAACCTTCTGGACTTCCTTGATCTCGTAGTCGTGTACCGCGCGCGGATCCAGGATGCGCAGGATGTCGTGCGGGTTGAGCGCGCCCTCGTTGAGCTGCTCGCCCTGGCGGACTTCCTGGCCGTCCTCGACGCGGATGCCGGAGGAGGACGCGAGCTGGTAGCTCTTCATCTCGCCGGTCTCGCGGTTCGTGACGTTGACCGTCTTGACTGTGGTGCGCTTGGACTCCTCGATCGTCACGACGCCCGGGATTTCGGCCAGGGTCGCAACCTTCTTGGGCTTGCGCGCCTCAAACAGCTCCTCGACGCGGGGGAGGCCCTGCGTGATGTCGGAACCCGCGACGCCGCCGGTATGGAAGGTACGCATGGTGAGCTGGGTGCCCGGCTCGCCGATGGACTGCGCCGCGATGATGCCGACGGCCTCGCCCATGCCGCACGGCGTGCCGGCGGCCAGGTTGGCGCCGTAGCAATGCGAGCACACGCCTTTGCGTGAGCGGCATTCCAGGACGGAACGCACCTGCAGGCGGGTAAAGCCCGCGGCGATGATCTTGTCTGCATCCGCGTCGGTCATCATCTGATCCTTGGAAACGATCAGTTCGCCGGTCTCCGGATGGACGACGTCGTCGACCGGGTAGCGGCCGAGCAGGCGCTCCGCAAACGGCTCGATAATCTGGTTGCCTTCCCGGATGTCTTCGACCCAGATGCCCTTGGACGCGCCGCAGTTCTCCTCGCGGATGATCACGTCCTGCGAAACGTCGACGAGGCGGCGAGTCAGGTAACCGGAGTCCGCCGTACGCAGCGCGGTATCGGCCAGACCCTTACGGGCGCCACGCGCGGAGATGAAGTACTCCAGTACGGACAGGCCTTCACGGAAGTTGGACTTGATCGGGATTTCGATCGTCTTGCCGGAGGTGGACGCCATCAGGCCGCGCATGCCGGCCAGCTGGCGGATCTGGTTGATCGAACCACGCGCGCCGGAGTCCGCCATCATGTGGATCGGGTTGAAGCGCTGGTTCTTCATGTTCTCCTGCAGCTTGGAAGTAACCTTCTTGGTCGTGGATTCCCACTCTGCAACCGTCAGGCGGTAGCGCTCCTCGTCGGTGATAAAGCCGCGCTTGTACTTCTTGTCGATCATGGTGACCTGCTTCTCGGACTCATGGATCAGGGTGGCCTTCTCGTCCGGCACCAGCATGTCGGCGACCGCAACGGTCAGCGCGCCCTTGGTGGAGTATTTGTAGCCCATGGCCTTGATGGAGTCCAGCACCTCGGCGGTCTTGTTGAAGCCGTGTACGCGGATGCACTTGTCAATGATCTTGCCAAGCTCCTTCTTGCCGCAGGTAAACATAATTTCAAGATCCAAGTTGGTCTCGTCCGAACGGTCGACAAAGCCCAGGTCCTGCGGGATGCGCTCGTTGAAGATCAGGCGGCCGGGGGTCGCGTCGACGATGCGGGTGACCAGCCTGCCGTTTACCTCGCGGGACATGCGCACCTTGATGGGTGCATGGATGCCGACGATGCCCTGGTCGTAGGCCATGAGCGCCTCGTCCGGGGAGGCGAAGATTTTGCCGGCGCCCGGCTCGGTATCGCGGTCGATCGTCAGGTAATAGGAACCGAGCACCATATCCTGCGAGGGGATGGTGACCGGCTTGCCGTCCTGCGGCTTGAGCAGGTTGTTCGCGGACAGCATCAGCAGGCGCGCCTCGGCCTGCGCCTCGGCGGACAGCGGCACGTGCACCGCCATCTGGTCGCCGTCGAAGTCCGCGTTGAACGCGGTGCAGACGAGCGGGTGCAGGCGGATCGCGCGGCCTTCGACCAGGATCGGCTCAAACGCCTGGATGCCCAGGCGGTGCAGCGTCGGCGCGCGGTTGAGCATGACCGGGTGCCCCTTGATGATGTCTTCCAGCACGTCCCAGACCTCGGTCTTGGCGCGCTCGACCATCTTCTTGGCGGACTTGATATTGGAAGCCAGGCCGTCCTCGACCAGGCGCTTCATGACAAAGGGCTTAAACAGCTCGAGCGCCATTTCCTTCGGCAGGCCGCACTGCCAGATCTTGAGATCCGGGCCGACGACGATAACCGAACGGCCGGAGTAGTCGACGCGCTTGCCGAGCAGGTTCTGGCGGAAACGCCCCTGCTTGCCCTTCAGCATGTCGGAAAGGCTCTTGAGGGCGCGGTTGTTCGGGCCGGTGACCGGGCGGCCGCGGCGGCCGTTGTCGATCAGGGCGTCGACCGCTTCCTGCAGCATGCGCTTCTCGTTGCGCACGATGATATCGGGCGCGCCGAGCTCCAGCAGGCGCTTCAAGCGGTTGTTGCGGTTGATGACGCGGCGGTACAGGTCGTTCAGGTCGCTCGTTGCAAAGCGGCCGCCGTCCAGCTGTACCATCGGGCGGATTTCCGGCGGGATGACCGGGACGACGTCCATGATCATCCACTCGGGCTTATTGCCCGACAGGCGGAAGGACTCGACGACCTCGAGGCGCTTGATGATGCGCATGCGCTTCTGGCCGGACGCGTCCTTGAGCTCCGCGCGCAGGTCGACGGAGAGCTTCTCCAGGTCTAGCTCGTGCAGCAGTTCCTTGATCGCTTCCGCGCCCATCGAGGCCTTGAAATCGTCCTCGTACTTTTCGCGCATGTCGCGGTATTCCTTTTCGGACAGGATCTGTTTCTTGATCAGCGGCGTGTCGCCGGCGTCGGTGACAATATAGCTGGCAAAATACAGTACCTTCTCCAGAAGGCGCGGGGACATATCCAGGATCAGGCCCATACGGGACGGGATGCCCTTAAAGTACCAGATGTGCGATACCGGCGCGGCCAGCTCGATGTGGCCCATGCGCTCGCGGCGCACCTTGGCGCGCGTGACCTCCACGCCGCACTTATCGCAGACCTTGCCCTTGTAGCGGACCTTCTTGTACTTGCCGCAGTGGCATTCCCAGTCCTTGGTCGGCCCGAAGATGCGCTCGCAGAAAAGGCCGTCCTTTTCGGGCTTCAGTGTCCTATAGTTGATGGTTTCGGGCTTCTTGACCTCACCGTAAGACCACTCTCGGATCAGTTCGGGCGAAGCCAGGCCAATTTTAATCGCGTTGAACGTATTATAACTCATGGATTCAAGTTGCTCCTTTCCCGAACCTTACATATCGTCGAAATCGCCGTCGCCGAGGCCGTCCGCGCCGTCTTCCAGCACAGCTTCCCCTTCGCCGTCGTCGCCCTCGTCGCTGTCCAGCGCGAACAGGTCGGTATCGCCCTCCTCGGCGTCGTTGATGCCGAAGCCTGCGGCGGCGAGCTCGTCATCGGCCGCGACAGCCGGCACCTCAGCCAGCGGGCGGCCGAAATCGCCCTCGTCCTCTTCGTCGTCTGCAAGGATGATTTCCTCCATGTTCTCGTCGAGCACCTTGATGTCGAGGCACAGGGACTGCAGCTCCTTGACCAGTACCTTGAAGGATTCCGGCACGCCCGGCTGCGGCACGTTGTGCCCCTTGACAATCGCCTCGTAGGTCTTGACACGGCCGGTGATATCGTCCGACTTGACGGTCAGGATCTCCTGCAGGGTGTAGGCCGCGCCGTACGCCTCGAGCGCCCAGACTTCCATTTCGCCGAAGCGCTGGCCGCCGAACTGCGCCTTGCCGCCGAGCGGCTGCTGGGTGACCAGCGAGTACGGGCCGGTCGAACGGGCGTGGATCTTGTCGTCGACCAGGTGATGCAGCTTGAGGTAGTACATATAGCCGACGGTAACCGGGTTGTCGAACTTTTCACCGGTACGGCCGTCGTACAGGACGCTCTTGCCGTCCGGGCTGACACCCGCGGAGACCAGGGTCTCCTTGATATCGTCCAGTGTCGCGCCGTCAAATACCGGGGTCTCGATCTTCCAGCCAAGCTTCCTGGCCGCAAAGCCCAGGTGTACCTCGAGTACCTGGCCGATGTTCATACGGGACGGTACGCCCAGGGGGTTCAGCACGATGTCAAGCGGCGTGCCGTCTTCCAGGAAGGGCATATCCTCCTGCGGCAGGATGCGGGAGATAACGCCCTTGTTGCCGTGGCGGCCCGCCATCTTGTCGCCGACCGAAATCTTGCGCTTCTGCGCGATATAGACGCGCACGACCATATTGACGCCCGGGGACAGCTCGTCGCCGTTCTCACGGGTAAACACCTTGACGTCGACCACGATGCCGCTTTCGCCGTGCGGCGCGCGCAGCGAGGTGTCGCGCACCTCGCGCGCCTTCTCGCCGAAGATCGCGCGCAGCAGGCGCTCTTCCGCGGTCAGCTCGGTCTCGCCCTTCGGGGTGACCTTGCCGACCAGGATGTCGCCGGCGTGCACCTCGGCGCCCACGCGGATGATGCCGCGCTCGTCGAGGTCGCGCAGCGCGTCCTCGCCGACGTTCGGGATGTCGCGGGTGATCTCTTCCGGCCCCAGCTTGGTGTCGCGGGACTCGGACTCGTACTCCTCAATGTGGATGGAGGTGTAGACGTCGTCGCGCACCAAGCGCTCATTCAGCAGGACGGCGTCCTCGTAGTTGTAGCCTTCCCAGGTCATAAAGCCGATCAGCGCGTTCTTGCCGAGCGCGATCTCGCCCTTGTCGGTCGAGGGGCCGTCCGCAAGGACGTCGCCCTTCTTGACGCGCTCGCCCAGGTCGACGATCGGGCGCATGTTGATACAGGTAGACTGGTTCGAGCGCAGGAACTTGGTGAGCTGGTAGCTCTTTTCGCCCGCGCCGTCGTACTGCACGCGGACCTCGCGCGCGGAAACATAGCTGACCACGCCGTCGCCCTCGGCCAGCGGGATCGTGCCGGAGTCGACCGCGGCCTTGTACTCCATACCGGTCGCCACGATCGGCGCCTCGGTCTTGAGCAGCGGCACGGCCTGGCGCTGCATGTTCGCGCCCATCAGCGCGCGGTTTGCGTCGTCATGCTCGAGGAACGGGATAAACGCGGTTGCAACGGAAACCATCATGCGGGGCGAAACGTCCATCAGGTCGACGTCCTTGCGGTCGACCTCGATGATCTCGTCGCGCATGCGGCAGGTGATACGCGGGTTGGCCAGGCAGCCGTTCTCATCCAGCGGCTCGTACGCCTGGCAGACGATATATTCGTCCTCGACGTCGGCGGTCATATACTGCACCTCGCCGGTCACGCGGCCGGTCGCCTTGTCGATGACGCGGTACGGCGCTTCGATAAAGCCGAAGTCGTTGATGCGCGCATAGGTGGCGAGGTAGGAAATCAGGCCGATGTTCGGGCCTTCAGGGGTCTCGATCGGGCACAGGCGGCCGTAGTGGCTGTAGTGTACGTCTCGCACCTCGAAGGACGCGCGGTCACGCGACAGGCCGCCGGGGCCCAGCGCGGACATACGGCGCTTATGCGTCAGCTCCGCCAGCGGGTTGTTCTGATCCATGAACTGGCTGAGCGGCGAAGAACCGAAGAACTCCTTGATCGCCGCCGTGACCGGGCGGATGTTGATCAGGGACTGCGGGGTGACGATGTCCAGGTCCTGGATGGTCATGCGCTCGCGGATGACGCGCTCCATACGGGAGAAGCCGATGCGGAACTGGTTCTGCAGCAGCTCGCCCACGCAGCGCAGGCGGCGGTTGCCCAGGTGGTCGATATCGTCGGTGGTGCCGATGCCGTTGCCGATGTTCAGCAGGTAGCAGATGGACGCCAGCATGTCGTCGACGATGATGTGCTTCGGGATCAGGTCGGTGATGCGCTCCTTGACCTGCTCCTTCAGCTCCTCGCCCTGGAACTGTTCAACCAGTTCCTTGAGGACGACGAAACGCACCTTTTCGTTGATGCCGAGTTCCTCTGCGGTAAAGCCGGTGTACTCCTGGAAGTCGTTGATGTCGACCATGCCGTTGCCGAACACCTTGACCGCACGGCCTTCGTTCGACTCGATGGTGACGCCGTGCACGCCGCGGCGGTCGATCTCGCGCGCCTTCTCACGGGTGAGGACCTCGCCCTCTTCGGCCAGGATTTCGCCCGTCATCGGGTCGGTGACGGTCTCCAGCAGCTTGTGGCCGGTGATGCGGCGGGCGATCGCCAGCTTCTTGTTGTACTTGTAGCGGCCGACGGCGGAAATGTCGTAGCGGCGCACGTCAAAGAACAGCGAATTGATCAGGTTGGACGCCGACTCGACGGAGGGCGGCTCGCCCGGGCGCAGCTTCTTGTAGATTTCGATCAGCGCTTCCTCGACCGTCTTGGAAGGGTCCTTTTCCAGGGTCGCGATGATGCGGTCGTCCTCGCCAAAGGCCTCCTTGATCTCCGCGTCCGACGTGACGCCGATCGCGCGGATGAAAGAAGTGATCGGGATTTTGCGGTTCTTATCGATGCGGACGTAGAAAACGTCGTTCGCGTCGGTCTCATACTCCAGCCATGCGCCGCGGTACGGGATGACGGTGGCGGACAGGATCGCCTTGTCCGTCTTGTCAAGCTCGCGGCCGAAGTATACGCCCGGGGAACGGACGATCTGGGATACGATCGCGCGCTCCGCGCCGTTGATGATAAAGGTGCCCGAATCCGTCATGCGCGGGAAATCGCCCATGAAGATTTCCTGCTCCTTGATTTCGCCGGTCTCCTTGTTGCGCAGGCGCATGCGCACCTTGAGCGGGGAAGCATACGTCGCGTCGCGCGCCTTGCATTCCTCCACGCTGTACTTGGGCTCCTCGTCCAGGGTGTAGTCCAGGAAGGACAGCTCGAGGTTGCCGGTGTAGTCGGTGATCGAGGCGACGTCGTTGAAGACCTCGCGCAGGCCGTCGGTCAGGAACCAGCGGTAAGACTTCTTCTGCACCTCGATCAGGTTCGGCATCTCCAGGACCTCGTCGATGCGGGCAAAGCTCTTTCTAGTGGTCTTGCCGTGCTGTACGTCTTTCACCATCATGTTGTACCCATCACTCCGTTTCTTTCCGCTCAGTGTATTCATGTGATACGCCCGGAGGCGTGGTTAATTTTGCGAATTGCCTCTTGCGCCCGGGAATCAGGCGTGCTATCATAATGATAGGTATTTATGCACATCCCTTAATTTGTGAAGCGTTTTATTATACCATTATTTTGTGGTGTGGGTCAAGGATATTATTGTATAAAAAAGCAGACGTTATAACGTCTGCTTTTATTTTTTCGTCTAAAAAACCCGCAAAACCGACCCTGCCCGCGGAAAAACGACGCGGCGGGAAACTGGCCGGCGCAAGGGTTGCGGGGGTAAACCCGCCGTCCGGCCTGCCCGCGCACACCGGTGGCGCCGCCCAGGATACGGCGTAGCCGGCGGCGGCTTCCCCGCCCGGACGGATGCGGGGCGATAAATTTTTTTGCAAAAAAAACGGGGGGCAAGCGCCCCCGGTGCCCCGGACGCCCTTGCCCCCTGTGTACATACGCCTGTTTTACAGCACCTTTGCCAGGAAATCCTTCAGGCGCGGGTTTTGCGGGTTTGCGAAAAATTCCTTCGGCCCGTTCTGCTCCATAATGTAGCCGCCGTCCATAAACAGCACGCGGGTGGCAACCTCGCGCGCAAAGCCCATTTCATGCGTCACAACCACCATGGTCATGCCGTCCTCGGCCAGTTCCTTCATGATCTCGAGCACCTCGCCGACCATTTCCGGGTCGAGCGCCGAGGTCGGCTCGTCAAACAGCATGACATCCGGGTTCATAGCAAGCGCACGCGCGATCGCAATGCGCTGCTGCTGGCCGCCGGAAAGCTGCCCCGGGTAGGCGTCCGCCTTATCCGGCAGGCCGACGCGCTCCAGGAGCTGCAGCGCGCGCTTTTCCGCCTCGTCCGCCTTCATGATGCCGAGCTTGACAGGCGCCAGCGTGATGTTGTCCTTGACCGAAAGGTGCGGGAACAGGTTGAACTGCTGGAACACCATGCCCATCTTGCGGCGGATCAGGTTGATATCGCACTCCTTGGAGGTGATGTTCATGCCCTCGAAGACAATATCGCCGCCAGTTGGCTCCTCCAGCAGGTTGAGGCAGCGCAGGAAGGTCGACTTGCCCGAGCCGGAAGGCCCGATAATGACGACCTTTTCTCCCTTTTCGATATTTTCGTCAATCCCCTTGAGCACCTCATGGTCGCCAAAGCTTTTTTGCAGGTTTTTAACGCTTATCACTTGCGCGCAGCCTCCTTTCCAACAGTCCGAGCAGCTTGGTGAGGATCAGCACGATTACCAGGTAGATGATGGCAAGGCTGATATACGGTACATACGGCTGATAGGTTTTGGTTACAATGACCTGCGCCGCTTTCGTCAAATCCTGGCCAGCGATGACCGTTACGATAGAAGTCTCCTTGATCAGCGTAATCAGCTCGTTGCCGAGGGCGGGCAGGATATTCTTCACCGCCTGCGGGATGATGATGTACCACATCGTCTTGGCGTAGTTCAGGCCGAGCGACCGCCCCGCCTCCATCTGCCCGGCGCTGATGGACATAATGCCGGAGCGCACGATTTCCGCCACATACGCGCCGGAATTGATGCCAAACGCCAGGATTGCCGTGACCACGATCTGCGTATCCCCGCGCGGCTTTAGGATAACAAAGCCCATGATCAGGAGCTGCACCATCATTGGCGTGCCGCGGATGACGGTTAAATACAGCTTGCAGATGGCGTTTACGATGCGCAGGACAATATTCGGCGTGCCGCGTTTGGAGTCGTGCGCGGAGCGGATCACCGCGATGATTACGCCGATCACGACGCCGAGCAGCAGCGCGCCCAGCGTGATGAGGATGGTCACCTTCAAACCATTGGTAAAAAACTTCCACCGATCCTGATAAATAAACGTCTGATAGAGCTGGAAAAACAGGTTTTGCAGCCACTCCGGCATTGTAGCAAGCCAGCCCGGTCCCGCGGCCAGCCAATCCGCGAAATTGATTCCGCCCACAGCGTATCCCCCTTTAATCCGTATGTATGTGTCTGTATAGGAAGAAGGGGGCGGCCTGCGCCGTCCCCTTATCGCCCCTGTTTAGTCGTGGATATACTTGGTGATGATCCCTTCGATCGTGCCGTCTTCCTTGAGCTCCTTGAGCGCGCCGTTGACCTTGTCGAGCAGTTCGGTGTTGCCCTTCTTGATCGCCGCCGCGTAATCCTCAACGGTGTAAGCGGTGTCCAGGATCTGCAGGCCCTTGTTGGCCTCCACAAAGCTCTTGGCCGGCTCGTTGTCGATAACGACGCAGTCTACCTGGCCGTTGACGAGCGCCGCAACCGCCAGCGCGCCGTTGTCATAACGCTGTACCGCGTCCTCGCCGTAGTCGCCCGCGCAGTACTGGTCGCCCGTGGTGCCGGTCTGTACGCCGATCTTCATACCGGTCAGGTCGACGGACTTGACGGTGTTGCCCTCGTCGTCCTTCTCCTCATTCACCTTGACCTCCGCGCCTTCCGGCACGATGACGACCTGTACGCCGGTCGCATAGGAGTCGGTAAAATCGACGCTCTGCGCGCGCTCGGGGTCGACGGTCATGCCCGCGAGCACGATGTCGCCCGTGTCGGACTGCAGGCCCGCGATCAGGGACTCAAACGCCATGTCGGTAATCTCGAGCTTCATGCCCAGCTTGTCGGCGACCGCCTGCGCGATCTCCGCGTCGATGCCGGCCACGTTGCCGCTGTCGTCCACGAACTCATACGGCGGGAACGCCGCGTTCGTCAGCATGCGCAGGGTGCCGCCGTCCGCCGTGTTATCGGCCGCCGGGGTGTCCTGCTGGGCCGTATCCGCCGGGGTATTCGCGCTGTCGTCCGCCGGCTTGTCGCCGCCACAACCAGCCAGCGCCGCAGTCATAAGCATCGCGCCGGCGAGCAGGAAAGCTAACTTCTTTTTCATTGAATTTTGTCCTCCAAATCTTCTGGCAATTAGATAGCAAGTATTATTATACACTCAAGTGCGTAAAATGCAAGGTTTTTCTGCGTAAAAAAGCGCCGCCCTTACCCGGGGCGGCGCTTCTGTCATTTTCCGTCAGGGGCCGCCCGTAGCGAGCACGCCTTCCGGCAGCCCCGCGAGCGGGGACCAGTCGGCGACCGGGTTGCCGGCCGCCTTAATCTCGGCCAGGTTTTCCAGCCCCGCGAGCGGGGACACGTCGGACACCTGGTTGTTTTCAAAGTTGATGCGGGTCAGGCGCGCCAGCCCCTTGACCGGCGACAGGTCGGTAATATCATTCGTCTGCACATACAGCTCCTCCAGCTTGGGCAGCCGCGCGACGACGCTGATATCGGAAATGTTGTTTTTGCTCATGCCGAGCTGGCGCAGGTTCGTCAAGCTTTCCAGCGGCGACAGGTCGGAGATATCGTTCCCGCCGATATTGAGGAAGGTCAGCCCGGTCAGCCCCTCCAGCGGCGTGATATCCTGGATGCGGTTGTCCCCCAGCACCAAAAAGGTCAGGTGCGGCGTATACTTGAGCGGTTCCAGGTCCTCAACGCGGTTGCCGTATACATTGAGCGAGGTCAGGTTCGGCAGGTATTTGAGGTCCTCGAGCGAGCGGACGCCGGAAAAGCCGGTGATGTACTCGGTCGCGTCCAGCTCGGTCAGCGTCTCGGTCTCATAATAGTAGATGTCGCCCTCCGGCTTGCCGAGCGCGGCGCGCACGGCGGCTTCAAAGTTGGAGTCGCGCCAGCGGATTTTGGTCAGGGATTCAAAGTGCTGCGCCACGGTGTCAAACACCGCGTCGCGCACCGCCTGCCCGGTCATCAGCGTGCCGAACGCCGCGCCGGAGACCATGAGCAGCACCATCGCGACCTTCGCGGTGGCCGTGAAAATGCGGCGCGCCCTGTGGCGGCGCGCATCGCGGCGCGCGGCGGCATGGACGCGGCGGTCAAACCGGTCGGAAAACGCATACAGCCGCTGCAACTCCTCGCGCGGCGGGACGGCGCCCATTTCCTTTTCCCAGTTTTCCCGTACCGCGTTTTTCAGGAACGCTTCAAACAGCTCGTCGTCCAGGCGGTTGTCATACATCCCGGTTCACCTCCTCCCGGAGCAGCTTGGCAAGCATCTTCTTGCCGCGGTACAGGCGCACCTGTACGTTTTTGAGCGTGGTATCGAGCAGTTCTGCGATTTCCCGGTCGCTATAGCCGCCGATGTATTTCAGTTCAAACGTCGATTGATAGGTCGCCCCGAGCCGCGAGATCAGCCCGGTCAGCGTATCGTAATCCTCATGCTCGATCATGTACCGCGCCGGGCTAAACGAGGGGTCGGCCTCGCAGTCCAGGATTTCTTCCTCGATCGGCAGGGCGGCGCGGCGCTGCTCGTGCCGGTACAGGTCGATCGCCTTGTTCCGCGCAATCACGACCACAAGCGCCTTGGTGCGCTCGGGCGAAAGCCCCTGGAAGCGCCCCATACAGTCGATGATCTTCAAAAAGGCGTTATGCACGGCGTCCTCCGCGAGCGCCTGGTTTTTCAGCACGCGCATGGCGACGTGCAGCATAAGGTAACGGTGTTCCTCATAAAGCGTGGAAAAGCACCGGCGCTCCTCCTCTGTTTCCAGCGCGGCTAAATAGATCAGCACGCGTCCCCCTCCCTTGCCTGTTTTCTTCCATCATATCCCCCGGCCGGGCGGCCTGTCAAGCAAGTACGGCGAGTTCCAGATTTTTGCCGCGCAAAACCGTGAGAAGCTGCGGCAGGAACCCGCCCTCCGCATAGGCATAGGTGCGTACGCCGTCGCCATCCACCGCAAACGCCAGGCTGTCCCGGTCGAGCGACGGATGGAAAAACAGGCTGACCAGCCTCCCGCGCGGCGCCGCCTTGACCGCCTGCAGCATTTCGCCCTTGCGCTCCGCGAACTTCACGTAATCCTGCGGCGTGGGCAGGTAGGTCACCTCGCGCGCGCCCGCGCGTTCCTGCTCGATGCCGCCAAACGTCCGGGTGTTTTTATCCTGCTGGCAGATCACCTCGAAATACTCCGCCGCGATGCGCTCCTGCGCGGGTGTGGACGCATAGTGCGGGAACTCGAACGCGCGCACCGCGTAACCCAAGGTATCCGCGATCTCCAAGATGCGTCCCATCCGCCGCCGCACCTCCTTTTCGGAGAACGGCGTTTCGTCGCCGAACTCCGTGCCTTCCGCGCTGATCTCATCCCCCTGCTGGTGCGTCAGCCCATGGGCGACCAGTTCGCCGCCGTGCCCGGCCATAAAGTCAAGCGTATATAGGAACTGCGCATTATAGAAGCTGTAATTGCGGGTCAGGTCGTTGACGATACCCTCCTGCGGGTTGGCGTAGACCGGGATCCAGGCGATATAGTATTGCTGCCCGTGCCGGTACAGGTAGTCCGCCTGCGCGCGCAGCTTCTCCAGCCCCTCGTCGTCAAAGCGGCCGCTGATGCCGTAATCCGCGACGATGTCCTCCAGCCGCAGGTACGCCGCCTGCGCCGCGCCCTGTGCGGCAGGCGCGGTTTCCGGCGGCGCGTGGTAAAGCGTGACCGCCCGCGCATCCGTATCAAACACCGGCCACAGCCCCAGCGTCTCACATACATCATAAAGCGAACCATAGATCCGCCCGTTGATGCCGCAGGCAGGGCGGCTTTCCCGCCACGCCGCCACGCCTTCCCGCCCGGCCGCCCGGGCAAACGCGTCCCGCGCCACATACAGCCGCCCGCCCACGAAGTACGGCGCCTCGGCCATGGCCAGCCGGCCGTCCTGGTAAACAAACGCCGCGTCCGCGCGCACCGCCCCCGCCGGGACCTGCCCGCCTTCCACGACCTCGACGACCGCGTCCTGCTCGGGCGCCGCCGTCGTCGTCACATTATAAAGCGCGGACGCGAGTGCGGCCGCGCAAACGGCCAGTGCGCAGGCCCCGACGATCCTGCGCTGTATTTTTGTCCGTTTCATGGTCCTCCCTCCTGTCTGTACCCTATAAACGCCGGGGGCGCGCCGGGATACTACAAAGGCGGAGAGGAAATATTTTCACCCATGGCACAGGGAAGGGGCGCGCCCGTCCTGGGCGCGCCCCTTCGCGGCAACCGTTATCCCATTGCCTTGTTGATCGCCTGCTCGTCCACGCGCATGGCGAGGATCGTCTTCTCTACCAGCTCGTCCAGCGTCCAGCCCAGCATGTCCGCCCCCTGCCGGATGACTTCGCGCGAGCATCCCGCGGCGAACTTCTTGTCCTTGAACTTCTTTTTGACCGACTTGGCCTCCATGTCCTGCACGCTTTTGGAGGGGCGCATGAGCGCCGCCGCGCCGATGAGGCCCGTCAGCTCGTCCGTGGCGAAGAGCACCTTCTCCATCTCGTGCTCCGGCCGCACGTCGGCCGTGATGCCGTACCCGTGGCTGACGACCGCATGGATCAGCCGCGCGTCCAGCCCGCGCGCCTGCATCAGTTCCGCCGCCTTGATGCAGTGCTGTTCCGGGAACTGTTCAAAATCCAGGTCGTGCAGCAGGCCGGCAATGCCCCAGAAATCCGTTTCCCCGCCGTAACCGAGCGCCTGCGCGAAATACCGCATCACGCCTTCGACCGTCAGCGCGTGGCGCAGATGGAACGGCTCCTTATTATATTCCGTCAGCAGTCCCCACGCCTGCCCCCTTGTAAAATCCATACGTTATAGCCTCCTTTTTTCTGCCCCCATCATAACGCCGCGATTTCCGTTTGTCAACCGGGCGGGAAACGGGTATAATATCAAAAACGGGTGGACGGCTGCCAAACAACCCGTTGCCCACACCGTCGGAGGGCGCCTGGGGTATCAGCCCCGTCGGCAGGCACGCCTTTGCCGGGAAACGGTATTTTGCGGCAGCCGCAGAAGGAGGATTCCCATGCATAAGCCATATACCCTTGAAGTCTGCGCCGATTCGGTCGAATCCGCGCTTGCCGCCGAAGCGGGCGGCGCGACCCGCCTGGAGCTTTGCAGCGGCCTGGTGATCGGCGGGCTTTCCCCAAGCCTCGCCCTGTTCCGCGAGGTGCGCCGCCGCTGCCGCCTTCCTGTGCGCGTCCTGCTGCGGCCGCGTTACGGGGACTTTTTATACAGCGAACCGGAATTTGCCGTGCTGCTCGAGGAGGTCTCGCTGTTCCGCGAGGCCGGGGCGGACGGCGTGGTCGTGGGCTGCCTGACGGCGGACGGCGCGCTCGACATGCCCCGCATGCAGGCGCTGGTACAGCGGGCGGACGGGCTCCCCGTCACGCTGCACCGCGCGTTCGACATGGCCGCCGACCCGTTGCGCGCGCTGGAGGACGCACGCGCCCTCGGCGTGTCCACCATCCTGACGTCCGGGCAGCAAAATGCCTGCTCCAGCGGGCGCGCCCTGCTCCAGGAATTGCTGGGACGCGCCGGGGACGCCCCGGAAATCCTGATCGGCGGGGGCGTAAACGCCGCGGTCATCCGCGATTTCACCGCGGCGATGGGCGCGCGGCATTTCCACATGTCCGGCAAAGCCGTGCTGCAGAGTGGGATGCGCTGGCGCAACCCCGCGGTGTCCATGGGCGCGGCCTCACTCGACGAATACGCGGTATGGCGTACGGACGCCGAAGCCGTACGCGCGGCGGCGGACGTGCTGCAAACGGCATACCGCGCCTGACTTTTGTGCAAGTTCACAGAAATTTCACAATTTTATCTGTGACGGTTGGCTATTGATTTCGGGCAGGCCGCCCATTATACTGGAACCATAAGTTAACAACAACTTGGGTTGTTACTGGTAATGCAGGCAAGACCAAATTTCGAACGCGCAGGGAACTGCGGCGTATGAAATTTGGTCTTTTTTGTTTTTTTCATGGCATTCCGGGGAAAACTACCCCATGAATTTTGTAAAGGTGTGATATTACGATGTTTGGTAAATTGAAAGAAAAGCTCGGCCTCGGCGGCGACGACGGCCTAGCGGTCGGCGCGCCGGTAGAAGGCCAAGCCGTACCGCTTTCCGAAGTCAGCGACCCGACCTTCGGCCAGGAGATCCTGGGCAAGGGCGCGGCCATCCGCCCGAGCAAGGGCAGGGTCGTCAGCCCGGTCGACGGCACGGTCGAGACCATGTTCGACACCGGCCACGCGGTTTCGCTCCGCGCGGCGGCGGGCACGGAAATCCTCATCCACGTCGGGCTGGACACCGTCAAGCTGGGCGGCGAGCACTTCACAATCCATGCGAAAAACGGGGACCAGGTCAAAAAAGGCGACCTGCTAATGGAGTTCGACATCGCGGGAATCACCGGCGCGGGCTATGACATCATTACCCCGGTTGTCATATGCAACACCTCCGACTACGCCGATGTCTCCGCGGTGACGGGCTCCCCGGTTGCCGAGCTTGACCCGCTCATCCGTTTAAAAAAATAACTGCAGAGAAAGGATAGACAGCCAATGAAACGCATAGAATACACGATCACCGACCCCCTCGGCATCCACGCGCGCCCGGCCGGCCTGCTGGTCAAGGCGGCGCAGGGCTTTGAAAGCAAGATCACGATCGCGACCGACGCCAAGTCGGCCGATGCGCGCCGCATCATGGCGCTCATGGGGCTTTGTGTCAAGGGCGGCCAGGCCATCACCGTGACCTGCGAGGGCCCGGACGAGGACGCCGCAGCCGAAGGTATGGAAAGCTTCCTCAAAGCCAACCTATAAACAGCATCCCCATTTTCCGAAGGAATCTCGTTGGGTGGAACGGGTTTCAAACGTACCCCGGCTTTGCGTATCGCTGGGGAACATGACACACCGCGCCGCGGACTGCGGCGCACAGAGTAAAAAGGGAGGGTAATCGCACAATGTTAAAGTATTTGCAAAAGCTAGGCAAATCCCTGATGCTGCCGGTCGCTTGTCTGCCGGTTGCCGGTATCCTGATGGGCATCGGCTACATCCTGGCGCCGGCCGCCATGGCCGGTGAGGTCGCAGGCTTCGTCGCCGGCGGCCCCGCATATGTAATCGGTACGTTCTTGATCAAGGCGGGCGGCGCGCTCATTGACAATATGGCGTGGCTATTCGCCATCGGCGTCGCAGTCGGCATGGCCGACGACCACGAAGGCACCTCCGGCCTGGCCGGCCTGGTCTCGTGGCTGATGATCACAAAGCTGCTCAGTTCCGGCACGATCGCCGCGCTGACCGGTGTTGCCGCGGACGCAGTCAACCCCGCGTTCGGCAAGATCGAAAACCAGTTTATCGGCATCATCGCAGGCCTGATCGGCGCTACGTGCTACAACAAGTTTAAAAACACCAAACTTCCGGACTTCCTGGCATTCTTCAGCGGCAAACGCGCGGTCGCAATCGTCACCGCGGTATTCTCCATTGTCGCCGCGGCAATCCTGTTCTTCATCTGGCCGGTCGTTTACAGCGCACTCGTTTCCGTCGGCGAAGCCATCGTCAGCCTGGGCGCGCTCGGCTCCGGTATCTACGCTTTCCTGAACCGGCTGCTCATCCCATTCGGCCTGCACCACGCGCTGAACTCGGTCTTCTGGTTCGACGTCGCGGGCATCGCCGACCTGACCAACTTCTGGGGCAACACGGGCGTCCTGGGCCAGACCGGTATGTACATGGCGGGCTTCTTCCCGTTCATGATGTTCGGCCTGCCGGCTGCCTGCCTCGCTATGTACCACACCTCCAAGCCCAATAAGAAGAAGATCGTCATGGGCCTGCTCGCGTCCGCCGCGTTCTGCTCGTTCTTCACCGGCGTAACCGAGCCGATCGAGTTCTCGTTCATGTTCCTGGCTCCCGCACTGTACGTCGTACACGCCGTGCTGGCCGGCCTCTCCGCCGGTATCACCGTTGCACTCGGCATGCGCGCAGGCTTCTCGTTCTCGGGCGGCGTCATTGACCTGCTGCTGTCTTCCCGCCTGCCGCTGGCGCAGAAGGTGTGGCTGATCATCCCGATCGGCATCGTCGTCGCCATCGTGTACTATGTGGTCTTCCGCTTCGTCATCACGAAGTTCAACCTCAAGACCCCTGGCCGTGAAGACGACGACGTGGACGAGGAGAGCGTAAAGCTCGCGAACAACGACTTTACCGCCATCGCCAAGCAGATCCTTGCCGGCCTCGGCGGCAAGGAGAACGTCACCTCGGTTGACAACTGCATCACCCGCCTGCGCCTCGAAATCAAGGACTACACCGCCGTTGATGAAAAGGCAATCAAGGCTGCCGGCATTGCAGGCGTAATCCGCCCGAGCAAGAGCTCGGTCCAGGTTATCGTCGGCACGCAGGTACAATTTGTTGCAGACGAGTTCAAGAAGCTGTTATAATAGGAACCGAAGGGGATTCGTTCCACCACACATCCAGGGGGCGGGCAGGATTAACTGCCCGCCCCCTCCTTCCAGAACGCAGCATGGATAAAAGCGGCGCAAGTGGCCAAAACTAAGGCCGTATCCCCCATGCACTACATCTTAAGTATAGGAAAAGGAGGATGCATTCCATTGAAAATCATCCGTACAAAAGACTACGAGGACATGAGCCGCAAGGCCGCCGGCGTGATCGCGGCGCAGGTCGTTTTGAAGCCGGACTCCATCCTGGGGCTGGCGACCGGTTCCACCCCGATCGGCGCTTATAAGCAGCTGATCGCGTGGGGGCGCGCGGGCGACCTGGACTTCTCTGAAATCCGCACCTTCAACCTCGACGAATACCGCGGCCTGACCCGTGACAACGACCAGAGCTACTTCTACTTCATGCGCCACAACTTCATGGACGGCGCGGGGATCCCGGTCGAGCGCACCGACATCCCGGACGGCTCCGAGCCGGACGCGGAGCGTGAATGCGCGCGTTATGACGCGGCAATCCGCGCGGCCGGCGGGATCGACCTGCAACTGCTCGGCATGGGGCATAACGGCCATATCGGTTTTAACGAGCCGGCCGATGAATTCCCCAAGGGCACCCACTGCGTCGACCTGACGGCGAGCACCATCGAAGCCAACAAGCGCTTTTTTGCAAGCGAGGCCGACGTGCCGCGCCAGGCTTATACCATGGGCATCCAGACCATCATGTCCGCACGCAAGGTCCTGGTCGCCGTCAGCGGCGAAGACAAGGCCGATATCGTCTACAAGGCGTTCTTCGGCCCGGTCACGCCCCTCGTCCCGGCCTCCATCCTGCAGATGCATCCCGACGTCATTGTTGTTGCGGACGAAGCCGCGCTTTCGCGGTGCAAACTCTGAGAAACAGGTGATGTTTTAAATGATTATCCGAAACGCCAAGGTGTTCCGTGAGGACGGTACCTTCGTCCGGCGCGACGTCTATATCGCGGGCGACCGCTTCGTCGATTCCCCGGAGGGGGAGGTTATCGACGGCAGCGGCTGCTACGCGATCCCCGGCCTTGTAGACGTGCATTTCCACGGCTGTGTGGGATATGATTTCTGCGACGGCACCCCGGAGGCCATTTCCGCAATGGCCTCCTATGAGGCGAAAAGCGGCGTGACCGCGATTTGCCCGGCGACCATGACCTATCCCGAGGACAAGCTGGCAACCATCTGCGAAACGGCGAAGTCCTACGAGGCCGGCGCGGGCGAGGCCGCGCTCGTCGGCATCAACATGGAGGGCCCGTTCATCTCGATGGCCAAAAAGGGCGCGCAAAACGGCGCGTTCCTGCACCAGCCGGACACGGCAATGTTCCGCCGCCTGCAGGCGGCTTCGGGCGGGCTGGTTAAGCTGCTCGATATCGCGCCGGAAGAGCCGGGCGCGTTTGAAACCATTTCCGACCTCAAGGACGAAGTCACGATTTCCATTGCGCACACGGCCGCGGATTATGAGACGGCCTGTGAAGCCTTCCACCGGGGCGCGCGGCATGTGACCCATCTATATAATGCCATGCCTCCATTCTCCCACCGCGCCCCCGGTGTGATTGGCGCCGCGTTCGACGCGCCGCACTGCCACGTCGAGCTGATCACGGATGGCGTGCATATCCACCCGAGCGTGGTGCGCGCGACGTTCCAGCTTTTCGGGGACGACCGCGTCGTCCTCATCAGCGACAGCATGATGGCGACCGGCCTGCCGGACGGCGAGTATTCCCTCGGCGGCCAGGCGGTCACGGTGACCGGCAACCGCGCGACCCTGCACGACGGCACCATCGCCGGCTCCGCCACCAACCTGCTCGACTGCCTGCGCACCGCGGTGCACAAAATGGGCGTCCCGCTCGGTAGCGCGGTCAAGGCGGCAACGGTAAACCCGGCCAAATCCATTGGGATTTACGGCGCATACGGCAGTATCGACGCGGGCAAGTTTGCCAACCTCGTGCTGCTGGGCAGCGACCTGCACCTGGAAAAGGTCATCCTGCGCGGTGAAATCCTGAATTGACCCTTTTTACCCTTTTACCTGATACACCCTGCCAAACCATGAGGGGAAAGGCCCGGCCGCCAATGCGCGGCCGGGCCTTTCCCAATTCTTACGCTCGCCTTTTCCCAATCCCTGTGCTATACTGGGTAATAAGAAAGCGGCGCGCCGGGCGTACCCAGGCCGCCCGGCGGCATACTCGAAAAGGAGGGGAACCCCTATGTTGTCTTCGCATATCCAGCTATATTTTATCGGATTCCTGCTGTCGTCCTTTGGCGGCTATATCCCGACGGTGGGCGGCCTGTGCAGCCTCGCCGGCTTGATTGTCTGCCTTGTCGCGCTCAAGCGCCTGAGCGGCGAGAACCAGCACCTGAACGACGCGTTCCGGTTTGAGGTCTACGCGGTCTTTGCCGCAGTACTGGTGCTGCTCGCCATGGTCATCCCGTTCCTCGCGCTTATCCTGCCGATCGTATCGGTGGTGCTGTCCCTGCTCGCCATGTACCACTTGTTTTACGGCTTTGAGGAAGTGGCCGCCACGCACCGCCTGGCTTATCCGCAGGGGCGGATGCAGCAGTGCTTTACGGTCTCCATCCTGAGCGGCGTGGTTGGCGTGGTCGTCTCCATGCTCTCCTACGCAATGCCGGGCTTCTCGCTCGTGTGGATCGTGACGCTGGTCGGCGTGGCGTGCTCGATTATCATCACCGTGTGCCTCTACCAGTTCCTGCAGGCCGCGAAGCAGGCAAGCCTATAACCCCAGGCGATCACAAAAGCGCCCCCGTCCATCGGACGGGGGCGCTTCTTTATTTGCCGGCCATCAGGCCATAATCCCTGCAAGGATGCCTTCGCGGATGCCGGAAACCTCGGTCTCCCGCACCTTCTTGCGCAGCGGCAGGATGCGCGAGGGCGAAACCGAAAGCTCATCCACGCCGATCGACAGGAACGTTTCGGTCAGGTCGAGGTCCGCGCCCAGCTCGCCGCAAATGCCCATCCAGATGCCGTGCTTGTGGGCGTTGTCCGCCGTCATCTTGAGCAGGCGCAACAGCGCCGGGTGGTGCGGGTCAAAGAAACGGCCAAGCGTATCATTCTGCCGGTCGACCGCCAGCGTATACTGCGTCAGGTCGTTCGTGCCGACGCTGAAGAAATCGACCTCCTGCGCCAGGCGGTCGCTGATCATGGCGGCGGCGGGCGTCTCGATCATGATGCCGAGTTCCACGTCCTCCGCGAACGCCACGCCTTCCGCGCGCAGTTCCGCGCGTACCTCTTCAGCCAGCTTTTTGGATTCCTGCACTTCCCACACGGAGGTGACCATCGGCAGCATGATTGCGACCTTGCCGAAGGCGGAAGCGCGGTACAGCGCGCGCAGCTGGGTCTTAAAAATTTCCGGGCGCGTCAGGCAGATGCGCAGCGCGCGCAGGCCCATCGCCGGGTTTTCCTCGTGCGGCAGGTTGAAGTAGGCCGCCTGCTTGTCCGCGCCGATATCCAGCGTGCGGATGATAACGCGCTTGCCCCCCATCTTCTCCGCGACCGTGCGGTAGGCCTGGAACAGCGTCTCCTCATCCGGGTAATCGCTGGATTCCAGGTACAGGAACTCGCTGCGGAACAGGCCGATGCCGCCCGCATCGTTTGCCAGCACCGCGTCGAGGTCGGCCGGGCTGCCGATATTGGCATACAGCATGACCTCCTGGCCGTCCTTCGTTACGTTCGGCTGCCCCTTGAGCTGGTCGAGCAGCGCCTTCTGACCGCGCTCCTCGTCCTGTTTTTTATGCAGCCGCGCGGAGGTTTCCGCGTCCGGCTCGATAAACGCCTGGCCTGCGGAGCCGTCGATCACGGCCTGCTTGCCGTCGTACGCCTCTTGCAGCGCGTCGCCCGCGCCGATCACCGCGGGGATGCCCATGGTGCGCGCCAGGATGGCCGTATGGGAATTGGCGGAGCCGCCCTGCGTGATGAAGCCCAGGATCTTGGACTTGTCCAGCTGCACGGTCTCGCTCGGCGCCAGGTCGTCCGCCGCGACGATCACGGGGATATCGGAATGGATGCCGCCGCCCTCGCTGCCGGTCAGGATCCCCAGCACGCGGGCGGACACGTCGCGCACGTCGGCCGCGCGCGCCTGCATGTAAGCGTCGTCCATCTGGGCAAACATATCCGCAAAGGTGTCCGCGGCCTGCTGTACGGCATACTCCGCGTTGACGCTTTCATCCGTAATCATCCCGGTGATGGATTCGCAGTAATCGAGGTCCTCCAGCATGAGCTGGTGCGTCTGGAAAAGCATCGCGCCCTCCTCGCCGACTTCCTGCAGCGCCTTTTCATAAAGCGCGCCAAGCTGGGCGACCGCCTTGCCCTTCGCCGCCTCAAAGCGCTGTACCTCGGCCTGCGCGTCCGCTACCGTATGGCGCGAAGTGTCCGCCTGGCCGCGGCGATAAAAGCAAATGGGTCCAAAGGCCACGCCGCCGCATACGCCTTTCCCGTTGATCTCTACCATCTATTGCACTCCCTTTCGGTTAGTTTTCCTGGTAAGCCGCGCGATATGCACGGTCAGGTATAGCATTTCCTCACTGCCAAGCTCATATTTATACTTTTCCTGCACGAAGCCCTTGATTTTTTCCGTGCACTCGTACGCATCCCGGTGCTTATAGCGGATGACCTCGAGCAGTTCGGTATCGTCGTCCTCATAGTGCGTGCCGCTGCGCAGGCGCTGCGCGAAAAACTTGAGGTGCGTGATAAAACGGTAATAATCCAGCGAATCCTCATCAAACTCCATCTGGAAGTTGTTTTTTACGATGTTGCAGACCTCCTGCATGATATAGGTGATATCATACACGTTGGACATTTGCTCGCCAAGCTGCGCGTTGACAAAGTGCATGGCGATAAACGCGGCCTCGTCCTCGAGGAACTCGACCCCGGTCTCCTCCAGGACGATCTGGTTTGCCTTGCGGCCGACCTCGTACTCGTCCCGGTAAAAGCGGCGGATATCCCACATCAGCGGGTTTTTGAGCAGGATGCCCTCCTTATAGCGGTAAATGGCCGTGGAGATATGGTCGGGCAGCGTGACGTAAATGCTGTCGTTCAGGCGCTTGCCCAGTTTGATCTTGGCGTAATTGATAATGCGTTCGCTCATCAGCATGTGCGCCATCGGGATGTTGGCCAGCAGCTGCTGGAACTTATCCGCCACGCCCTCATCCGTGATGATGAAGGTCTTTTCAATTTTTTCCGGGTCGATCCCGTCCCCCGGCTTCCCTTTGAACGCCAGGCCGCGCCCCATCACAATGACTTCACGCCCCTGTTCGTTCCGGGTCACCGCAACATTATTGTTTAGAACCTTCTCGATCTTCATCCTGCTACCCCTAAAATAAAATAAGGCAAAACGAAAGCATAAGCCAATCCTTCGTTTTGCCTGCATTACCAGTCACAATCCCTTTATTCTCTAATTAGTATAAACAATTCGCACAGCCGTATCCATTGTCAGAGTGCATAAATTTAACAGCCGTTTTTTGTGCTGCAAAACTTTATGAAAGCGGAAAAGCAAGCGGTATCCGGCAGGGGCCACGGCGAAGCGCCAGCCGCGCTAGGAGGCGGGAAAGCGCATGGTACACGCAAGCGTTAAACGCCTTCCCCGCCGCACCATGCGCAAGGCCGCCGTGCTTACAGCTTGCCGTCGATCTCCAGGAGCGCATTCATGTAGACGCGGATGCCGTCCAGCAGGTCGGAGATGCGGATCGCCTCGTTCGACTGGTGGCCGCCGCCCAAGCGCTCGCCCGCGATTGGCTGGCTGCTGTTCGGCCCGTAGGCCAGCGCATCGGGGATCATGTGCGCGTAGGTGACGCCGCCCATCGTGTACGGCTGCAGCTCCTTGCCCAGCGTGCGGTTGCATACGTCCACCAGCGTGCGCACGATGGGCTGCTCCGGGTCGATATAGCGCGGGTCGCAGTTGTCCAGCACCTCGCAGGCAAAGCCCGCCGCGGCCACCGTTTCGCGCACGCGTTCCCGGATGGCCGCCCCATCCACCGCCGTGCCATAGCGCACATTGAGGTACTGGTTCAATACGCCATCCTCCAGGCGCGCCATGCCGCCGATATGGGTCGTACCGCCGAAAACCGCGTCGGAAAAGTCCACGCCCAGCTCGCGGCCGTGGCAATCCGCCAGCACGCCGCCCAGGAACCGCAGCGCCTCGAGCGCCCCGCNAGGCCGCGCGCGAGGCGGCCGATCGCGTTGACGCTGCCCTCCGGGAAGCCGCCGTGCCCGGCCACGCCGGTCGTGGATACCTTGACATACGGCCCGACCGGGATGACGGAAAAGGCGTCCTCCCCTGAAAACAGGCGGCGGACATCCTCATAGCCAACGTGTTCCAGCAGCGCAAACGCCGAGTCCGGCACCATGTTGCGCACGGAACCGCCCCGGAAATCCACGAGATTGCCGCCCGCGACCGGGTGCGTGATCCGCACCTCAAGGCTGCCCTTCTCCCCGATACAGACCGGGAAGGCGGAGTCCGCAATGAGCGTCAACGCGGGCGTGGGCGCGTGCTGCAAAAAGTACTGCACGTCCATCATGTCCGCCCCGGTCGCCTTGCGCCCGCAGCCGAAAACGATCTGCACCGTATGCTTAAACCGGAAACCGAAATCGCGGATACACTTGAGCAGGTAGATCAGCAGCGCCGCCGCGCCCTTGTTGTCGAGCGAGCCGCGGCCGCACAGGCAGCCGTCGATGATGCAGGGCGAAAAGGGGTCGAAGCTCCAGCAGTCGTTCTCCGGCGCGGTATCCAGGTGCACCATAAAGCATATAGCCTCGTCCGTTTCGCCGGGCAGCCAGGCCGTCCCGCAGTAATACTCGTAATTGTGGGTCTCGAAGCCCATCGACGCGCAGATGCCGAGCGCCTCGTCCAGCACGCGCGCGCAGCCCTCGCCAAATGGGTGCGCCGCGCCTGCCTCGTACTCGCTGATGCTCCTGATGCGCATCATCTGCATGGCATGCGCCAGCATATTGTCCTTGTTGAAGGCGATCCATGCCTCCATCTGCTGCCTGAAGTCCATGACGCCAGCCCCTTTCCCTGCAACCTTAGGTATCTCCATTATACCGGACGGAAGGGGATTGTCAATGCGTTTGCCGGAGGATAACAAGATGTGTGTAGCCGGGGCGGAAACGCGGCAAGATCGCTGCCCGCCCGCCTATTCCCGTGCAAAATTGCGCAAAACCGCCTGCCAGGTATGTTATCTTGCTGACTTGCCCCCGCCGCATTGACAGGCGCGCCCGCGCGGACGTATACTGATCCCAGAATAACTCCCCTGGAAGGCGGGACGGTGTCCCCCGGCCAGGCTCCATCTTCTATGAAAACCCATCCAAAAAGCCATCCCCAATGCAAAAGCCGCTGACGTTTTCCCGTCGGCGGCCTTTCGCAATTTTGAGCCGGAAAAGGAGGTACCCGCCATGCCAAAAGTACCCGCGCCGCGCCGTTTTGGCCTGTTCCTGCCCGCCGTATTCTGCACGCTGCTCTGGGGCAGCGCCTTTCCTGCGGTAAAGGCCGGGTACACGCTGTTTGCCATCGGCGCGGACGACACCTTCACCAAGGTACTGTTTGCCGGGGTGCGGTTTGCGCTGGCCGGAGCCGCCGTGCTGCTCTTTTCCAGGCTGTCCGGCCGCAAGCGGGTACTGCCGCGCCGCGACCTGCTGCCGGATGTCTTTTTGCTGTCTCTGACGCAGACCGCCGTGCAGTACGCGCTGTTTTATATCAGCCTTGCGCGGATTTCCGGTTCCAAGGGCGCGATGATCAACGCCACGGCGGTCTTTTTTTCGGTGATCTTCGCGCATTTCATGTTCAAGGCCGACCGCATGACCGCCGGCAAAGCCATCGGCTGCGCGCTCAGCTTCGCGGGCGTCATCCTGGTGAACCTCGCGGGCGGGCTGGACGGCTACGGCGGCTTCTCCTTCGGCGGGGAGGGGCTGATGTTCATTTCCGCCATGTGTACGGGCGTTTCCTCCCCCATCACCAAACGCATCACCGAACGCGGCGGCGACCCGATGCTGGCGACGGGCTGGCAGCTTACGATCGGCGGCTCGATGCTGCTCCTGCTCGGCTTGGGCGGCGGCGGGCGGTTTGCCGCAATCTCTCCCGCGGGTGTGGCGCTGCTCGCATACCTCATCTTCCTGTCGGCCGCGGCGTTTACCGTGTGGAGCGTCCTCCTCAAATACTACCCCACAAGCCGTGTGGCAGTGTACAATTTCCTTGTGCCCGTATTCGGCACGCTGCTTTCCGGGCTGTTCCTGCACGAAAGCGTGCTGAGCGTGCGCAACCTGTTCGCGCTCGTGCTGGTGAGCGGCGGCATTGCCCTGGTCAACCACAAACGCAGCGCAGCCGCCTGAAGGCGCCAAGCGCCCGCCCCCTTTCCCGGGGGCGGGCGCTTTTTTTACGGCTTTCCGTGCTGCGCGCGCCACGCCGCGATTTGCCGCATGCGCTCCCGCACCCGCGCTTCCTTTCCCTGGTCCGTGGGGCGGTAATACTCCCGCCCGGCGAGCGAATCCGGCAGGCACTGCATATCGGTCATCTTATCCTGCGTATCGTGCGCATACTGGTAGCCCTCGCCGTAGTGCAGCTCCTTCATCAGCCGGGTGGGCGCGTTGCGGATCACCAGCGGCACCGGCTCGGCGAGGTGCTCCAGCGCGTCCCGCTTGGCCGATTCGTAGGCCATATAGAGCGCGTTTGACTTGGGCGCGAGCGACAGGTAGGTCACCGCGTGCGTCAGGTGCACCGTGCATTCCGGCATGCCGATAAAGTGGCACGCCTGGTACGCCGCGACCGCGACCTCCAGCGCGCGGCTGTCCGCCATGCCGACGTCCTCGCTGGCAAAGCGCACCACGCGGCGCGCCACATAGAGCGGGTCCTCGCCCGCCTCCAGCATCCGCGCGAGCCAATAGACCGCCGCCTGCACGTCGCTGTTGCGCATGGATTTGTGCAGCGCGGAGATCAGGTTGTAATGCTCCTCGCCGTTTTTATCGTACAGCAGCGACTTTTTGCTGATGCACTGCTCGAGCGTCCCGCGGCGCACGACGGTCTTTTCCCCCTCGCGGTCGCCGTTGAGCACGACCATTTCGAGCGTGGACAGCGCGACCCGCGCGTCGCCGTTTGCAAACTCCGCGAGCATGTGCAGCATATCGTCGGAAATCTCGATCTCCTGCCCGCCGAAGCCGCGCGGGTCATCCAGCGCCTGGCGCAGCAGCGCCGTCAGGTCTTCCGGCGCGAGCGCCTGCAGGACGAATACCTTGCAGCGGGACAACAGCGCGGAATTGATTTCAAACGACGGGTTCTCGGTTGTCGCGCCGATCAGGATGATGCTGCCCTTTTCCACAAACGGCAGGAACGCGTCCTGCTGCGCCTTGTTGAAACGGTGGATCTCGTCCACAAACAGGATGGTCTTTTCCCCGAGCAGCCGGCTGGTCTCAGCCTTCTGCATCACTTCCTTGATCTCCTTGATCCCGCTCGTCACCGCGCTGAAATCAATAAAATGCGCCTGTGTGCGCCGCGCAATAATGCGCGCCAGCGTCGTCTTGCCGACCCCGGGCGGCCCCCAAAAGATCATGGACGAGATCTGGTCGCGGTCGATGAGCTGGCGCAGCACCTTGCCTTCGCCCAGCAGATGGCGCTGGCCGACATATTCCTCCAGCGTGCGCGGCCGCAGCCGGCTGGCCAGCGGGCTGCCCGCCTCAGGATTTTCAAAAAGGGATTGCTGCTGCATTTCCCCACCGCCTTCCTTTCCTGCCCTGTACGGGCGTTTCCTTCTGTTTATAGTATAAAACATTTGTTCTGCATATGCAAATAAAACCTGCGCAGGATTTCCTGCGCAGGTTTTTTATTTGCTTGTCGCCGCACCTGAACCGCCGCCGGGCACAAACTTCATCCCTTTGGCGCGGCATGTGGAGGCCGCCCCGGCGGCTGCATTATCCTATGCGGCAGCCGTCCCCGGGGTGCGGTAAAAAAAGCGCCGCTGCAACGTATGCAGCGGCGCCTTCGCCCCCTGGTTAAATCAGCATCTTGCCGCCCGCCATGGTGAGCGCGACGCCGGTAATATAGTTCGCCTCATCCGTCGCGAGGAAGCGGATAAAGCCGCCGATTTCCGCCGGGTCGGCCATGCGCTTCATCGGCACGGAGCCGACCAGGTAATCCTGGTACTCCTGTGCGGTCATGCCCTCGAGCGGGCCTCGGGTCTCAAAGACTTCGCGCAGCATTTCCGTGTCGACATAGCCCGGGCACACCGCGGTCACCGAAATGCCGTACTGTGCAAATTCCAGCCCCATCACCTGCGTCAGCGTGTTGAGCGCGCCCTTGCTGACCGAATACGCGCCGTTGCCGAACTCGCCCATGCGGGAGGAGATTGAGGAGACCGAAATGATCTTGCCGTGCGGCACCTTGTGCGCGATCATGTTCTTTGCCACGCAGCGGCTGAGCAGGAATACCGCGCGCAGGTTGATGCCGAGGATCGCGTCCCAGTCCTCCGCGGACAGGTCGAGCAGCATGGAGGACACCGAGCGCCCCGCGCAGTTCGCCAGCACATGGATCGCGCCCGCCTGGCGGCCGACTTCCGCCACAACGCGTTCAATTTCCTTTTCGTCCGACATGTCGCCCGCCACCGCGATGACCTCGGCGCCGGTTTCGCTGTGCAGCTTTTCCGCAGCCTTGGCCAGCCGCGCGCCGTTGCGGCCGACAATAAACACCCGCGCGCCGCTCTCCGCGAATTTCTGCGCCGTGGCATACCCGATGCCGCTGCCCCCGCCCGTCACCAGGCAGTTTTTCCCTACAAAACGTCCATCCTTCATTTGCTGTACCCTCCTGCTGCCTTTAAAGATAGAATGCCGGCTTTTCCTGCCGTGGGATCGTTACGGTCGTCTGCGTATCGCGCGACTGCGAGGCGGCCTGCGCCGTAACCTGGCCAAGGTATCCGTCCCATGCGGTCGGCCCGTCCACGCGCCCTTCGCGCGACGCATCAAGCCATGCCTGTATTTCTACATTATACGCTTCTTCAAAACGGTCTGTCCAGTCCTCGTACAGCGGGTGCGCGCAGGACGCCGCGTGCCGCTCCACGACAAGCGACGGGTCTGGCAGGCTGACGATGCCGTCCTCGCAGCACACCTCGCATTTGATATCGTACGCATAGCGGCAGCAGATAAACGCCTCCACATCGATCTGGATGCCGGATTCCGTCTTAAGGCGCATAATCTGCGGGGAATGCAGGTGTTCGTTGGAATAGCGGGTCTTTTTGGCAAACACGACCTGCACCTCGGCGTAGTCCTCGCCAAGCAGCCAGCGCAGGATGTCGATCTCGTGGATCAGCGAGTTTTCCACCGCCATCGGCGTATCGTAGTAATCCGGCACGCTAGGTACGCGGTGCGCGCAGTGCACCATGAGCGGCAGGCCGTATTTGCCGGAGTGCACCGCCTTCTTAAGCTGGTTATACGCCGCGTCGTACCGGCGCATAAAGCCGACCTGGAGCAGCTTGCGCCCCCCCGCCATCTCGGCCTCCATGATGCGGCGGCACGCCTCCGGCTTGGGCGCAAGCGGCTTCTCACAGAACACATACTTGCCTGCGTGGATTGCGGCGAGCACATATTTTTCATGGTATTCGTCCACCGTGGTGACGATCACGGCGTCCACGCCGTCCGAGGCGGCGAGCGCCTCGCCGTCTTCAAAAAATTCGCAGCCGTAACGCCCGGCCACCTCCCGCCCGAACGCCGTATTGACGTCGCTGCACGCCACGACGCGCCCGCCGCGCAGGCGCCCGTTGATGCGTTCGATATGGGTGCGCCCGATTGCGCCGGTGCCGATCAGGCCGATCCTAAGTTCATCCATGTTGCATACTCCTTTTCCAGTTTAATACATGCCCTGAGCGCAGTTCCGGCGGACAATGCACTGCATTTGTCCGCCGGAAAAAGAATGAAGAGAGAGATGTTTACGGCAGGTATTCGCCTACGTTGGCTTGGTCGATGCCGATCGCGGGGATGTACCGCACGCAGTCGGTAAAGCCTTCCGGCTCGCGGCCGTTCAGGATATCGTCGACCACGCCCGCAGTCGCTTCACACAGCCCTTCCGCGTTCTGGCTCGCGGTAAAGGCCATTGTGCCGTCCTTGATGGCGAGCAGGCCGCCTTCGGTCGCGTCCACGCCCAGGATCGGGACTTCGATCTTGCTTGCACCCTGGCTGACAAGGGCTTCGATGCAGCCGAGCGCCATGTCGTCGTTATTGCACACGATTGCGTCATAGGATTTGCCGGTGCCGAGGAACTGGGTAAACTTATCCATGGACTTTTCACGCACCCAGTCGGCGGTGTCTTCAAATACATAGTTGACCTTGATGCCCGCTTCGTCCATGCCCTTCTTAAAGGCGTCGGTGCGGCGCACGGTCGGGTCGTTGCCGAGGGTGCCGAGGAACAGGACGACGTCAATCTCGCTCATCCCCTTGCCCTTGCAGTAGTCGGCCAGGTATTTTGCCTGCAGGTCGCCGCAGTCCGCCTGGTCGCAGCCGATGTAGACCGATTTGCCCGGTAGCGCGTCATAGTCCGCGCCGCGCTGGTAGAATACGATTTCCGTATCGCCCGCCGCGTCGATCAGTTCTGCAGTCGAGTCGATCTGGTTTACCATGACCAGGATGAGGTCGTAGCCGTCTGCCGCACAGGCGGAAACCTGTGAAAGCTGCGCGGATACGTCGCCGTTTGCGTCAAATACCGTAACTTCGTAGCCCTTGCCTTCAAGCGCCTTCTTGGTCAGCGTCTCGCAGGTGGTGATGAACTGGTCACGGAGCGGCAAGCACACCGCGACGCGCTTGGCCGTGCTGGCCGGTTCCGCAGGCTTTGCAGTGTCGCTCTGTGCGGGCTTGTCGGCGCCGCCGCCCGTGTCCTGCGCAGCTGGTTCGCTCCCGCAGCCGGCCAACGCGGCAAACAACATCGTACAGACAAGGCCTAACGACAATAACCGTTTTCTCATGATTTTTGCTCCTTCCGCTTTCCCACTTTTCTCGTAAATTTCAGCACTTTTCAGGTGTATTATACCCGTTAAATGCTGTATTCACCATCTTTTCTTCCTTTGCTGAGTCTATTATAGCGAACCCCGCCTGATCCTGGCAATGCGAAATCTTATTGTTTTATTGCGAAATCTTACCCTTGCCTGCCAAATCGCCCGCAACAAAAAAGCCGCGGACATAAGTCCGCGGCCATGCCGTGTCAGAAACGCATTTGCCGGAACTGCGTCGGCGTGAGCTGCGTCGATTTCTTAAATGCGCGTATAAAATTGGATAGGCTGTTGAAACCGCACGTTACCGCAACCGATTCAGCCGATGCGCGGGTTTCCAGCAAAAGCTGCTTGGCCTGCTTGATGCGCGTGTTCAAAAGGTAATCGTAGGGGGAAAAGTTCGTCGCCTGCTTAAACAGCCGGGAAAAATAAGACGGGCTTAAGCCGACGGCGGCCGCGATCCGCTCGAGCGAGAGCTCCTCCCCGTAATGCCCGTCGATAAAACGGATGGCCTCCAGCACGACCGGGTCGTCCGCCTGCAGGCCGTCCTGCGGCGCGGCGAGCCCGCTCAGGATATTGTGCACGCACGCCGAGATGTGGTGCTCGTTGACCGCCGGCCGGCCGACCTCCTCCAGCACCTGGCGGAAATAGGTCGAAATCTCCGGCACCGCCGCGTTATGCTGCGTCAAGCTGCCGTTTTCCCGCAGCAGCTCGTAATATTTCCGGCAGCTGCACCCGTTGACGTGCATCCACAGCCAATCCACCGAGGGGTCGGCGCGGAACTCATGCGGTTCCGTGCAGTCCAGCATGATAACAGCGTTTGTTTCCGCGATGAAGTTGCGGGTCGGGGTCTCAAACCGCATCGTGCCGCTACGGATCCAGAACAGCATGAACATGTCAAAAAAATCACGGTTGATCCCATAATGCGCGTTACATTGGTAGTCCCCCGCCATTTCCACATAATAGAGCGCGGAACGCGCAAAGTCCGAAGGCATATGGATATAGATTTCCGAAGACGGCAGTACGCCGTCCTGTCTTACTTTCACTGTTTTCCCTCCCGCCGGCCTGGCGCTTAAAGTTTTTCCGCCTGCAGCCAGTCAAAGCTTTCAAACGCTTCCGGCGGGAGCGGCTTCGAAAATATAAAGCCCTGCACATATTTGCAGCCCATGCCGCGCAGCGTACGCACCTGTTCCGTGCTTTCGATGCCCTCCGCAACGGTGTTCATACCGAGTTTGCGCGCAAGTTCCAGCACGCAGGAAATCACCGCCCACCCCCGCGCGGGGTCGTCCGCGGGGGCAAAGAACTGCCTGTCCAGCTTGAGCACGCTGATAGGCAGGTTCTTGAGGACGTTCAGCGAGGACTGCCCGGTTCCAAAATCATCCATTGCACAGCCCACGCCGTTTCGGTGCAGGGACAGGATGATGTCGCGGAACTGCTCGTAGTTTTCGACCGCGATGTTCTCGGTAAATTCCAGTTCGACCTCCCCCGGCCGGATGCCGTACCGGTCTTTGACGCGGCAGTAGGCTTCTATAAAATCGGGCTGCAGCATGGAGATGCGGGACACGTTGACCGCCAGGCACAGCGGGCGGCTGCGCCTGCCGCGGACGTCCCGCAGGTACCGGCACGCCTGTTCAAACACGTAGCGGTCAAGCTCCACGATCATGCCGTTCCGCTCAAACAGCCCGATAAACTCGCCCGGCATAATAAGCGCCCCTTCGCGCTTTTGCCAACGCACCAGCGCTTCCGCATAATCCGGCGCCTGGTACCCTTCCACAGTCAGCGCGACCTGCGGTTGCAGGTGCAGGATAAATTCCCCGCGGCGCAAGGCCTCCTGCATCTCGCCCTGCATCTGCATGTCCCGCAGTACGCGGGCGCGCATGCCGTCGGAATAGACCGCATACCTGCTCCCGGACTTATTTTTCACACTTTTCTGCGCCATATTCGCCCGGTTCATCATTTCGTCCAGGCTCAGGCGGTCGGCCGGCTGGCGCATGAGGTATACGCCCGACGCCAACTCCAGGCGGAACCGCCGGTCCGCCGCTTCCTGGAATGTGGCCAAGCGCTCCACCAGGCCGAAAAACATGCTTTCCACCTGCCCCATCCCGCGGTAGCGGCGCAGCGCGGTGAAGTTGTCGGCGGAAATGCGCGCAAACGCTTCGCCCTCGTCCAAATCGTCCGCAATGAGGTTTGCCCAGTACCGTAAGATGCGGTTCCCGACGTCATAGCCGAACACATCGTTAATGTACTTGAAGTTTTTAAGGTCGCAATACCACAACGCGTAAGGCGTATCCGGGTTGGCCGCCAGGATTTCCGCGGCACGGCGCCGGTACCATTCAAAATTCTGATAGCCCGTGACCTCGTCGTAATACATGAGCCTGCGGTTGCGCTGCTCAACCTCGTCGCGACCAATCTGCCCGCTGATATACTTGGCCAGGGGGTTCAAAATGCTGAGCTCCTTCCAGTGCGCCGTAATATTATACAGGCACACCAGCCCCGCCAGCCTTTCCCCGACAAAAATCGGCGTGAAGCAGGCGTTCCGCACGCCCTGCCGGCGCAGGCACGCATACAGCAGCGGGTTGTCCGCCCGCAAGCCCTCCGTATCCCACAATACGGACTGCCGGTTATCGGAGAATATCGCCGCCCATTGCTCCAGCGCCCTGGGTGACGGGTCTTTAAGAAGCGGCTGGACGGGAGCCGCCGACGGATCGCCCTGCCAATGCAGCACGGCCCCCTGCGCGTCCTGGTGGGTAAAATAGTGCAGGTACGCCCAGCCCGCATGATAAAACGTGCCGATCATACGCAGGATGCCCTGCAATGCCGTGGCCGTACCCGTACCCGCCGCCAGCGCTTCCACGCAGTTCATCAGCACGCCCTGGCTCTCCAGGCTGCCCAGCAGGACGGCCTTCGCGCGCTCCTCCCCGGTGATATCCATGACGATTTCGAGGCGCACCCGTTTGCCGTGCCAATCCAGCAGCTTATCCTTCAAAATATAGTTCCTGCCGGTAATTTTATTATAGTGTTCCCAGACGTAATACTGTTCCGCATTCAGCAGACGGTTCGTGCAAAAAGGGCAGGGCGAATCGCGCTGCTGCAAAACTTCATAGCAGGTCTTGCCCTGATAATTCTGCCACCCTGCCGGGATCGGCCGCCCCTCCGCGATGCTGATATAGTATAGCTCATACGTGTTGGGATCGCTGATATAGAGGAAGTCCTGCTCGGTTTCGAACGTAAACTCCTCCGTAAAATCCACAGCATATTTGGAAAACATATCTGTGATTCCCTTTTCCGCCTCCGTTTGCCCCGGCAGCCTGTCCATGCAACTCGCCTCTTTCCAACATCGAAATCATACCCCCTATTATACAGCATATTGGAATAAATTCCACCCCATTCCGTGCATATCGCACAATTTATGACAAAAAAGGGCGGGCGGCGGCGGGAAAAACCCCAGCCGCCGCCCGTTTTAGCGGAACAGCGCATACTCGCAGTTGGCTGTAAAGGCCGCAACCGCCAGTTCAAATATAATGACAAACGCCAGCAGGATGCCGCGCACGCCACCGGACACGGCTCCCGCGACGCTGACAAGCGCATACGGCAGCAGGAAAATCAGGCGGTACCGCGCCCCGTTTTCGGCAAGGTCGTCGCGCCCCGCCTTTCGGGCAATGCGGATCAGCAGCCCGATCATGTGGTACAGTACATACACGCAANTTAAACCAGTGCAGGCAGCGGAAGGCCGTAAAAACGTAGCCGGCCGCGATGTCGTTCCAATGCACATGCGCCAGCTCATGCAGCAACACCTTTTCGTCAATCCCCCTGGCCAGGGGCGCGGGGACGACGAGCACCGGCCGCAGCGCGCCGCAGACATACGGCGTGCCGCCGGACGGCGCGATGCGCACGCGCACCCGCTCTTCCCAGCCGTACCGGGATTGCAGCTCCCTTACCTGCCGGCAAAGCGGCTCGGGCGCGGCCGCATACCGGCGCACTGCCAGCCGAAGCCGCAGCGCGCAAAACACAAAATAGGCCATCAGTGCGCAGGCGGCCGCGAGATACGCCCAAAACAGGATACGGTCTAGCCGCGTCAGCCAATCCGGCAGCGCCTGCGGCGCAAGGTGCAGCGTTTGATACACGCCGGGCGCGGCCTGCACCACCGGCTGCGCGTCCAGCGGCGCGTCCGAAAAATGGTTCGCTACCGCGGCCTCGGCAATCCCTGCCACCGCCGGCACATCGAAGGCGCCCATCAGGCTGATTTCGTTGCGGAGCACCTGCGTGCCCGCGGGCAGCACCATCCGCGCCAGCAGCAGCACCCATAAAAACGCATGCCACCGCGCGGTCAAATGCTCCCGGAACAGCCATTTGGCAAACAGGAGCAGCAGCGCCACGGCGGATGCGAGCAGGCTCACCTGGAGTACGTTCCAAAAGCTCATTCCTGCGCATCCCCTTCCCCGCGCCGCCCCGCGCTGTCGAGCAACGCGCGCAGCTCGGCAACCTCGTCCTCGGAAAGCCGCTCGTCACGCAGGAAGGTGCGCACAAGCTGGCCGGCCGACCCGCGGAACACCCGCTGCACAAAGCCCTCCGTTTCTGCCCGGACGCAGTCCTCGCGCGCGGCCGACGGGTAATAGCGGTGCGGCGCGCCGCCCGCCCCCGCGTGCACATACCCCTTGCCTTCGAGCCGGGTCAGGAAGGTATGCACCGTGTTCCGGTTCCAGCCGGTATCGGCGAGCGCCTCCGCGACCTCGGCGGTGGTGCTGCCGGGTCTCTGCCACAGCGCGTCCATCACCCCCCACTCGGATTCCGTGATCTTTTTATCCCGCGCCATCTTGCCGCCTCCTCACTACATTTGTAGTCTTTACCTGTATACTACATCTGTAGTTAGCGTTTGTCAACCGCGAAAATCCATTTTGCAGGCAAAAAGGTTTGCCACAAAACGCGAATTGTGCTATTATTTTATCAGCTTTGTGTAAAAGGATAGAGAAATGGGGAGTAGGATGATGGATTTTCTGCTGAAAATAAACGAAATGGTCAACAGCTTTGTCTGGGGGCCGGTCATGATCGTGCTGCTGATCGGCACCGGCCTGTTTTTCACCGTGCGCAGCCGCGGGCTGCAGTTCCGCCGCTTCGGCTATGTGATGAAAACCAAGATCGGCACCCTGTTTACGGGCGGCGCGGGCAAGGGCATCGCGGACGGCGCGGTCTCGCCCTTCCAGGCGCTGACCACCGCGCTCGCGGGCACCATCGGCACCGGCAACATCGTGGGCGTCGCCACGGCGATCACGGCGGGCGGCCCGGGTGCGATCTTCTGGATGTGGGTGTCCGCGCTGCTCGGCATGATGACGAAATATTCCGAAATTGTCCTGTCCGTGCACTTCCGCCAGAAGAACAGCACGGGCGAATGGAAGGGCGGCCCGATGTACTACATCGAAAAGGGGCTGCACCTCAAGTGGCTGGCCGTCCTGTTCGGCGTCTTCGCCTTCATCACGACCTTCGGCACCGGCAACCTGACGCAGATCAACGCCATTGCGACCTCCATGCAGACGACCTTCCACGTCCCGCCGTTTGCGACCGGCCTTGTGGTGGCGGCGCTGATCGGCTTCGTCATCATCGGCGGTATCAAGCGGATCGGGCGCATCACGGAAAAGGTCGTGCCGCTCATGTCGCTCTTTTATGTCGTGGGCGCGGCCGTCGTGCTGTTCATCAACCGCGAGGCAATCCTGCCCTGCTTCTCCTCGGTCTTCCATGCGGCCTTTACCCCGTCGGCGGCCATCGGCGGCTTCCTGGGCGCGGGCGTCATGAAGGCGATCCAGATGGGCATGGCGCGCGGTATCTTCTCCAATGAGGCCGGCCTTGGCACCGCGCCGATCGCGCATGCCGCGGCGGATACCGAGCAGCCCGTCGAGCAAGGCCTGTGGGGTATCTTCGAGGTGTTTATGGATACGATCCTCGTGTGCACCTGCACGGCGCTCATCATCCTGACAAGCGGCCTGTGGACCTCGGGCATCGACGGCGCAAACCTGACCATGGCGGCCTTCACCCAGGCGATGCCCACGGCCGGCAACCTGATCATCACGGTCGCGCTGTTCTTCTTCGCGCTGTCCACTATGCTGGGCTGGTCGTACTATGGCGAAAAATGCTTTGAATACCTGTTCGGCGAAAAATGGGTCATGGTCTACCGCGTGGCCTTCATCCTGGTCACGGTGCTCGGTTCCCTAATCGAACTCAAGATCGTCTGGGCGGTGTCGGACACGCTCAACGGCCTGATGGCAATCCCCAACCTGATCGGCCTGATCGGCCTGTCCGGCGTCGTCATGAAGCTGACACGCGACTACTTTGGGGAAAAGATGTAGTGTAAATTACAATCCGTATACAAAAAGAGGAGCCGTAAGGCTCCTCTTTCCTATTATTGCATCTTCCCGTCCCGGGTCTGCTGGATGATGCTTTCCATCTGTTCGCGCGACAGCATGCCGCGCACATACCCGAACGGCTTGCCCTCCTTATCGATCATGAACGTCGTCGGGAAGGAGGAAATCCCATAATCGAGGAAGGTGTCCCCGGTCGTATCCATGACGACCGGATAGGTGTAGCCGCTGTCCGTCAGGAACTTTTCGACCTCCTCCTGGGAAACGTCCTGGTTATACGGGTTGTCGTCGGTGCGCGGGTTCGCCACGCCCAGGATGACAACCTCGTCCTGGTTTTCCCCCAGGTCCTTATAAAGCGCCTCGAGATCCGGCATTTCCTCCTTGCAGAAGCCGCACCATGTCGTCCAGAAGTTGAGCAGCACGATCTTGCCCTTGTAATCAGACAGGGTGTGCGTGTTCCCATACTGGTCGGNGGCCGGCTCGTCCCCGCCCTTGGCGTCCGCGGCGGTCTGGCCGGTCGCCTGGGACAGGTAGCCGGTCACGCCGTTCATGGTGCCGGTAAACATCATCAGCCCCATCAGGATGAGCAGCACGCCGCCGGCCTTGACCGTGTATTTCACCACGTTCTGATGCCGCTTGAACAGGTCGAGCAGCGCGCCCGTGAACAGGCCGACCGCAAGGAACGGCAGCACGAAGCCCAGCGTATACACACCGATCAGCGCAAACCCCATCCCGGCGGAGGAAGCGGACGAGGCAAGCAGCAGCACGCCCGCGAGCGCGGGGCCGACGCAGGGCGTCCAGGCGAAGCTGAACGTAAAGCCGAACAGCAGCGCGACGACCGGGTTCATCGTCAGCTTATCCAGCCGGAACGGCAGGCGGCGTTCCTGGCTGAGCAGCTTCGAGCCGTAAAACCCGACCTGGTACAGGCCAAACAGGATCACCAGCACGCCGCCCACGCGCGCAAAAATCATCCGGTTGCCGGAAAAGAACTTGCCGAGCGCAGTAAAGCCGAAGCCGAGCAGGAAAAACGCGAAACTCACACCGATCACAAAAAACAGCGTGTTAAGCATCACGCGGCTGCGCTGGTAATGCGTCCGCCCCTCCCCGTCCACAGAGCGCGCGCCGCCTGCAAGATAGCTGATGTAGAGCGGCACCAGCGGCAGTACGCAGGGGGAGAAAAAGCTAAAGATACCCTGCAAAAATACGGTCAGGGCGGAAATATTCGTCTGTAAGGTGAGTCCCATAAAGCCTCCTTAGTGTTAGGTCACGCGGTGCCGGGGCCAAAAATGCGCCGGTCGATGTCCGCTATGGTGTAAGACGCCAGCCGTTCCCGGCACAGGCCGTCCAGCTCGCTGTAAATGCCGTCCATGATATCGGCCATGCCGGACGCGACCAGGCAGTCCATGTCCGCGTCGCCGCTGCGCCACGCCGTGCCAACAAACTGCACCGCAACCGCATCCCCGACCTGGCGCAGGGTAACGCCCGCGGGGTCGCGCGTAAACAGGTAACCGCCCTCCGCACCTTCCCGTGTTTCCACGAGGCCGTGCTTTTTGAGCTTTGCCATCACCTTGCGCACGCGCGCCGGGTGCGTGCAGATATTGTGTGCCAGCTGCTCGCTCGAGACCGTGGCCTGCTTGTGGTTTAAAAAAGTCAGCGCGTGCACCGCGATGCCGAACTCACTTGTCATGTTATCATTCCCCCATTTGTATTTTTACGAGCCGAAAGCGCCGCTTTCGGTCTCATAAGGCCAGTCGATAATGCCGCCCATATCGAAAACCGCGGTATAGCCCATATCGGTAAGCTTTTGCGCCGCTTCCGCCGAGCGCCGGCCGGAGCGGCAATACACGAGCAGCGGCGCGTCCAGGTCCGGCAGCAATTCCGGCGGGGTGCCCGCAATTTCCTCATTCGGCACCAGCAGCGCGCCGGGGACGTGCCCTTCCTCGTATTCCTCCGCGGTGCGCACGTCGACGACCGTCACACCGCCCGCATCTATCTTGCCCTTCCCTTCCTCCGCCGTAATCACGGTGATCGCGGCCGTGTCTTGCGCGGCCCCGCCCGCCGCAGGGGGCGCGCCCCGGCCACAGCCCGTGAGCGCTAGCACGCCGGCGAGCAGCAATGCAACGATACCCTTCTCCATAGAAAGCCTCCCAACTGCAATTGTTTCTGTTTCATTTCCTATCTGTTATTATAATAATATCAGTTTGGTTTGTCAAGCCATTTTTCTTGTGCATCCTGCGCCCGGATGCTATACTGGTTCCATTAAGATGATTCCCACAGGGGTGGTGAAACCATGTTTTACAATGAAAAAGGCGTGCTTGCCCCGTCGGCCAAGTATTTCCTTACGCCGTCGGGCATAGCGCGCGAACTATTCTTTTATATCACCCGCTGCGGGCATTATTTTTGCGACAGCCGGTATTCCTATAACGGGCAGACGAGCGAGGGGCAGGTTTCCTCCCGGCGCACCTTCCTGCTCTTTTACATCCGTTCCGGCAGCATGGCTCTGCGCCTCGACGGCCGGCTTTACAAAGCGTCCGACCACCACGCCGTGCTGATCGACTGCCGCCGCCCGCAGGAATATTACGCCACAAGCGACCTTGAATTTATCTGGATCCATTTTGACGGCGCAAATTCCCGCGCCTTTTATGAAAAGATCGTGCAGATGCGCGACAAGGTTTTCGCCGTGCATGACGGCGGCGTGCTCTTCCGCGCGATGCACGAGCTGGTGTCCGATTGCGGGCGCGCTGGCGGCCTGCCCGAAATCGTGCGCTCCCAGCGGATGTACGCCATCCTGTGCCAGCTCCTGCTGCCGCGCACCGCCGCGGGGCGGTATGGCGCCTCGCCGGTCGACCGCGCGCTCGATTACATCCGCCTGCACCTCGGGGAAAAGCTGACGATCCGCGACGTGGCCGATTCCGTCGGGCTAAGCCNGATGTGTATAAGAGACAGATGCACGAGCTGGTGTCCGATTGCGGGCGCGCTGGCGGCCTGCCCGAAATCGTGCGCTCCCAGCGGATGTACGCCATCCTGTGCCAGCTCCTGCTGCCGCGCACCGCCGCGGGGCGGTATGGCGCCTCGCCGGTCGACCGCGCGCTCGATTACATCCGCCTGCACCTCGGGGAAAAGCTGACGATCCGCGACGTGGCCGATTCCGTCGGGCTAAGCCCCTCCCATTTTTCCCGCCTGTTCCACAGCGCGACCGCGCTTTCGCCCTATGAATATATCCTGCTGCAGCGCATGGACCGCGCCAAGACCCTCCTGGTCACAACGACCTATTCCGTCAAGGAAATCGCATATATGGTCGGGTATGGCAACGAAGCGACCTTTACCACCGCCTTTTCCGACAAGGTCGGCGTGTCCCCGCGCGCTTACCGCAAGCTGGTCAATTATCTGGATTTATAGGCAAAAAGGAAGCCCTGCGGCAAAAGCCGCAGGGCTTCCTTTTTGCCCAGAACCGCTAGTATGCGATCCCGGGCGGAAAAAAGAGAAGATATTGGTTTAAAGCGTGTAGGACTGCGCTTTCCGGATGATATAGCGCAGCTTTTCCAGGCTGACGCCGGGCGGCAGGCTGTCGCCGTTTTCAATGATCCATTTGCGGCGCAGGCCGCCGAGCTTTTCCGCGGTTTCATCCAGATAGCGGCCGAGCTCCTCAATGGTGCAGTTGATCAGGAACGCCGGGTCCAGGCCGCCGATCATCAGGAATTTGTCGCCCCAGGCCGCGGCGCACTCTGGAAGCTCCACGTTGCCGGTCGTAAGCGGCGTAATGGACTCAAACGCCGCCACATGTTCGGTTTCCATGAGCGGCAGCAGCGCCTTGATATGCCCGCAGGCGTGGTGGATCAGCTGCTTGCCCGCGGCCGCCGTGATGGAGGTGAATTCCTCGAACTCCGGCAGGACATAGTCCCGGAACAGCGTCGGGGAAAGCAGCGTCGTGGAGGAATCCTCCCAGATATTGAACACCGTCGCCGGGCACTCCACCGCCGCCCGCGCGGCCTCCATATTTTTGCTGCGCAGCGTCGCAAGGAACTCCCCGACGACCTCCGGGTAATCCATCATGTCGAAGGTCGTGCGCTGCACGTCGTCTTCGCTCAGGTATTCCAACGAGGAGCGGAACTCGGTAAGCTGCGGGACGATGATGCCATGGTCGCCCAGCATCTTTTCGCGCTCGGCATACCAGCCCGAATCGGGTTCAAAAACGGTATGTTCAAACACATATTGCAGGATTTTGTAATCCTCTACGGTTTTAATGTAGCTTTCCTTTTTAAACGGGATGTCGCCCCACGCCATCTTGCCGGCATAGGACTCATAGACCGTGCCGACCGGGGTTTCAAAAATGCGCCGGGTCTCGCCGCCCTGGTAAACCTCCTGAAATGTCACGCCGCCGGTATATTTTTTGCGGTAGGGCAGCGGGCCGTCGCGGTCAAGGATGTCCGCCCCCAGCTCCATCATCAGCTTCATGGGATCGGGCTTGTCCGGCAGGCTGTTGGTAAAGTAGGGGTTGATCAGGAACGTCGAACCGACCCGGTCAGGCATACCACCTGCAAACAGGCAGGCCAGCCGCTCACGGGATGTCATATCCATTTGCATTCACCTCATATGGAATCTCGCCGTGTCATTTGTGCTATCCTGCTACCAGTATAGCGCGCCGCGTCCCGCTTTTACAATCGGGATTCCGCGCGCAAACCTTGGATATCCGGCCATGCAAAAATACCGTGCCGCGCGATTTATAGGTTTTCTACAAACCGGACGCAGCCTGCCTTATTTTCGCATAAACAGGCGGTTTTTCATCCCAAACCCGGAGGCTGTACCGTCCATTCCCAATAAAAAGCGCCTCCCGGATTCATCCGGGAGGCGTTTTCTGTCCCCTGCGACCCCTCAGCGGAAGTCGTAATGCTTTTCGTTGCCATGCGCGGCGGGGCGGCTCGCCCTGTTCTCCACGCGGGACGGGATGATGCTGGCCGCGATAACCGCTAGGCCACAAACCGTAAAAAAGGCTGCCATGGTATTTTCCCCCTTTCGGTAGTCGGCGCCTGCGGGCGCCGGTGCTTTTTTCTTTACGTCCATAGTATACGCCTACAGTGGGAAATCTGACAGATCATTCTTGCGAAAATACAGGCCGGTTTTGCACGGTTTCCCCGGCGTTCTCTTTGGTGGAATTGCACTTTTTTGCGATTTGTTTTTTGTGCATATTCTCCAAGTATTATTTTCCCTGTTTTGCCTGCTTCATGGAAAGGGAAATCCTTTTCTTGGAAGCGTCGGCCTCAAGCACCACGACGTTCACCACATCCCCCACGGTCACCGCTTCGGAGGGGTGGCGAATGAACCGGTTACAGATCTGGGAGACGTGCACCAGCCCGTCCTGATGCACGCCGATATCGACAAACGCGCCGAAATCGACCACGTTGCGCACCGTGCCGGTAAGTTCCATCCCGGGCTTCAAGTCCTTGACGTCCAGCACGTCGGTACGCAGCAGCGGGGGCGGCAGCTCGTCGCGCGGGTCGCGCCCGGGCTTTTGCAGTTCGCTTACGATGTCGAGCAGCGTCGGCGCGCCCACGCCGCACGCGCGGGCGGCCTCCGCCGTCCCCTGTTCCTTGACGCGCCCTGCCAAGCCGTCCAGCTTGCCGACGTCGGCAAGGCGGTAGCCGCACAGCGCGAGCAGCTTTTCCGCCGCCGCGTAGGATTCCGGGTGCACGGCCGTGCGATCGAGCACGTTTTCGCCGTCCGGCACGCGCAGGAAACCCCCGCACTGCTCGAAGGCCTTGGGGCCGAGCTTCGGCACCTTGCGCAGTTCCTTGCGCGTGCGGAACCGTCCGTTCTGTTCGCGGTACGCCGCGATGTTCTTGGCAACCGTGGCGCTCACGCCCGCCACCCGGCCGAGCAGCGAGGGCGACGCGGTATTGAGGTCGACGCCGACCGCGTTCACGCAGTCCTCGACCACGCCGTCCAGCGCCGCGCCAAGCTGCGCCTGCGGCATATCGTGCTGGTACTGCCCCACGCCGATCGCCTTGGGGTCGATCTTGACCAGTTCCGCCAGAGGGTCCTGCAGGCGGCGCGCAATCGACACCGCGGAGCGCAGCGACACGTCGAACTCCGGGAACTCCTCCGCGCCGAGCTTGGAGGCCGAATAGACCGACGCGCCCGCTTCGCTCACGACCATATAGGATATCCCGCCGCCGTACTCATGCAGGAACTCGGTAATAAAGATTTCCGACTCGCGCGACGCCGTGCCGTTGCCGATCGCGATGCACTGCACGCCGTGCTTATCACACAGGCGCGCCAGCTCGCGCTTGGCCTCCGCCGTCTTGTTGTGCGGCTTGGTGGGGTAGACGACCGAGGTCTCGAGCACCTTGCCCGTGCCGTCGACGACCGCGATTTTGCAGCCCGTCCGGTACGCGGGGTCGAAGCCCATGGTCACGCGGTCCCTGACCGGCGGCTGCATCAGCAGCGGGCGCAGGTTGAGCGCAAAGGTGCGGATCGCCTGCTCGTTTGCCTGCGCGGTCAGGTCGCCGCGCACCTCGCGTTCCAGCGACGGGAAAAGCAGCCGTTCCCAGGCGTCCTGCGCGGTTTCGCGGATGCGCGCTGCAAACGGGTTCTGCGGATGCAGCACCATGCGCAGGATCGCGACCTGCGCGCCCGCGTCGTCGCAGCGCACGGACGCCTTGAGGACGCCCTCCTTTTCACCGCGGTTGATCGCGAGGATGCGGTGGCTCTGCAGCTTATTGAGCGGCTCCTCAAAGTCGTAATACAGGCGGTAGACCGTATCCTCCTCCGTGGCGGCCACGGCGCGCAACACGCCGGTGCGCTGCACATGCGCACGCAGCTTCTTGCGCAGCGCGGCGTCGTCGGACAAATTTTCCGCGATGATGTCCTGCGCGCCCGCCAGCGCGTCTTCGGCGCTCCCGACGCCCTTCTCCGGGTTTATAAACGCCGCCGCGAGCGCCTCCGGGTCGCGGGACGGCGCTTTGCCGGAAAACAGCATCTCCGCGAGCGGCTCCAGCCCCTTTTCGCGCGCAATGCCCGCGCGCGTGCGGCGCTTGGGGCGGTACGGCCGGTACAGGTCGTCGACCTCGGCCAGCGTCGCGGCGCGGCCGATGGCGGCGGCCAGTTCCCCCGTCAGCTTGCCCTGCCCTTCGATCGCGGCCTTGACCTCGGCGCGGCGCGCTTCCAGCCCCCGCAGGTAGGCAAGGCGCTCGCTGATTTCACGGATTTTCTGGTCGTCCATCGTGCCGTGCTGCTCCTTGCGGTAACGCGCGATGAAGGGCACCGTATTGCCCTCGTCCAGCAGGCGCACGACATTTTCCACATGCTCCGGCCGCACGGAAAATTCCTGCGCCAGTATTGTAATCATGGTATCCATTTTAACCGTTCTCCTTTGTATCGTTGCCCTTCTATTGTACCCTTTCCGCCGCCCCGCGGCAAGGCGCTTTTCATGCGGGCGCACCGCGGGGTATGATAAGTAGCAGGCAATTTACGCAAGCTATACGTGAACCAAGGAGGATGGCCTATGAATAAAAGGACTTACGGCTATGTCCGTGTATCGACGCGCGACCAGAACGAGGACCGGCAGCTTATGGCGATGGAACCGCTCCGGATCGACCGCATTTTCCTGGACAAGCAGTCCGGCAAGGATTTTGCGCGCCCCGCCTACCGGCAGATGCTCCGCGCAACCCGCCCCGGCGACCTGATTATCGTCAAAAGCATCGACCGCCTCGGGCGGAATTATGAAGAGATCATCGCGCAGTGGAAACGCATCACCCGCGAAAAGGGGGCGGACATCCGCGTGCTCGACATGCCGCTGCTCGATACGCGCGCGCGGGACGGGAACGACCTGACGCGCACCTTTATCTCCGACCTGGTGCTGCAAATCCTGAGCTATGTGGCACAGACGGAACGCGAAAACATCCGCCAGCGGCAAGCCGAAGGCATTGCGGCCGCGCAGCGGCGCGGCGTAAAATTCGGCAGGCCGCCCAAGCCCGTGCCGGACAATTTTTACGAACTGCGCGGCCTGTGGCAGCGCGGCGAGCTGTCGTCGCGGCAGGCGGCACGGCTACTGCAAATCCACCACAGCACATTTTTGCGCTGGGTCAATGGTAAAAATAATGGCGCATGAGGTAGACTTTACACGACAAGGGAAATACATACGTTTCCGGTTATCCCACAGCCTATCAGAACCCACAGGCATGGATAACCTCTCATTTTTTATTATAGCGCCTGTGTCGGATATTNCGGCGGCCAGTTCCCCCGTCAGCTTGCCCTGCCCTTCGATCGCGGCCTTGACCTCGGCGCGGCGCGCTTCCAGCCCCCGCAGGTAGGCAAGGCGCTCGCTGATTTCACGGATTTTCTGGTCGTCCATCGTGCCGTGCTGCTCCTTGCGGTAACGCGCGATGAAGGGCACCGTATTGCCCTCGTCCAGCAGGCGCACGACATTTTCCACATGCTCCGGCCGCACGGAAAATTCCTGCGCCAGTATTGTAATCATGGTATCCATTTTAACCGTTCTCCTTTGTATCGTTGCCCTTCTATTGTACCCTTTCCGCCGCCCCGCGGCAAGGCGCTTTTCATGCGGGCGCACCGCGGGGTATGATAAGTAGCAGGCAATTTACGCAAGCTATACGTGAACCAAGGAGGATGGCCTATGAATAAAAGGACTTACGGCTATGTCCGTGTATCGACGCGCGACCAGAACGAGGACCGGCAGCTTATGGCGATGGAACCGCTCCGGATCGACCGCATTTTCCTGGACAAGCAGTCCGGCAAGGATTTTGCGCGCCCCGCCTACCGGCAGATGCTCCGCGCAACCCGCCCCGGCGACCTGATTATCGTCAAAAGCATCGACCGCCTCGGGCGGAATTATGAAGAGATCATCGCGCAGTGGAAACGCATCACCCGCGAAAAGGGGGCGGACATCCGCGTGCTCGACATGCCGCTGCTCGATACGCGCGCGCGGGACGGGAACGACCTGACGCGCACCTTTATCTCCGACCTGGTGCTGCAAATCCTGAGCTATGTGGCACAGACGGAACGCGAAAACATCCGCCAGCGGCAAGCCGAAGGCATTGCGGCCGCGCAGCGGCGCGGCGTAAAATTCGGCAGGCCGCCCAAGCCCGTGCCGGACAATTTTTACGAACTGCGCGGCCTGTGGCAGCGCGGCGAGCTGTCGTCGCGGCAGGCGGCACGGCTACTGCAAATCCACCACAGCACATTTTTGCGCTGGGTCAATGGTAAAAATAATGGCGCATGAGGTAGACAATATCCGACACAGGCGCTATAATAAAAAATGAGAGGTTATCCATGCCTGTGGGTTCTGATAGGCTGTGGGATAACCGGAAACGTATGTATTTCCCTTGTCGTGTAAAGTCTGATTTACGCGCCAATGCCCCGATAGAAGGAGGTGCGCCTTTGACGCCAACAAACGACCCCGGCCGGCTGCTGCAGGATCTCGCGGACGCGCTCGGGCTGCTATACCTGTCCGACCTGCATACGCCCCGGTACCGTGTTTCGCTCCTGCGGATGCTCGAAAACGTACCTGCTTCCCAATATAGCGACGCGGAATGGCGCGCCGCAGCATCCTATATCCTGTGCGGCGAAGCCGCGGCAGGCGAGGCGCCGCGCGACCACCTGCTGCGCGGCTTGCGCGAAATGCTGCGGAAAAATCCATAGATCTGCTAAAACCGTCCTTTAGGACGGTTTTTTACCGCCCCAAGGGGCACAAAAAAACCCCATCCGGCTAAAATCCGGACGGGGTTTTAAAATGGTGAAGATGAGAGGACTTGAACCTCCGACCCCCTGCATGTCAAGCAGGTACTCTAACCAACTGAGCTACACCTTCCTATATGGTGCAGATGGAGGGACTTGAACCCTCACGTCCTTGCGAACACTAGCACCTGAAGCTAGCGCGTCTGCCATTCCGCCACATCTGCATATTGCACCCCGCCGCCTTGCGGCAGGGCATGTCTCCGAAAAGAATACTGGACTCAACGTGTTGAATCCAGTATAATGGTGGACCTGGAGGGATTCGAACCCTTGACCTCTGCGTTGCGAACGCAGCGCTCTCCCAGCTGAGCTACAGGCCCATATATGGGGCTACCGCACCGAAGCGAGGACGCCCACATATGGTCGAGGCGACAGGACTTGAACCTGCGGCATCCTGCTCCCAAAGCAGGCACTCTACCAAACTGAGCTACGCCTCGGGACAATTTTCAGCGTTTCGCTTTAAGCCCTTGACAAGTATTAATTATACTTGTAAGATAGTCGTATGTCAAGCATAAATTTTAAAAAATGTGCGTGTCAGCCAGACACGCCAAAAGGAGACTGAAAAGCATGAAAAACAGCGAAAAGACCATGGAAAAGATCGTCGCCCTGTGCAAGGGCCGCGGTTTTGTGTACAGCGGCTCCGAAATTTACGGCGGCCTCGCGAACACCTGGGACTATGGCCCGCTGGGCGTTGAATTCAAAAACAACGTCAAGGCGGCATGGCGCAAGAAGTTCGTACAGGAAAGCCCGTACAATGTCGGCCTGGATTCCGCCATCCTGATGAACCCCATGACCTGGGTCGCATCCGGCCACGTCGGCGGCTTCTCCGACCCGCTCATGGACTGCAAAGACTGCAAGACCCGCCACCGCGCCGACCAGCTCATCGAGGATACGACGGGCGAAAACCCGGCCGGCTGGTCCAACCAGCAGATGATGGACTATATTAATGAGCACCAGATCGCCTGCCCGAACTGCGGCGGCCACAACTTTACCGATATCCGCCAGTTCAACCTGATGTTCAAGACCTTCCAGGGCGTTACGGAAAATGCCAAGAGCGAGCTGTTCCTCCGCCCGGAGACCGCGCAGGGTATTTTCGTCAACTTCCAGAACATCCAGCGCACCACGCGCAAGAAGATCCCGTTCGGCGTCGCCCAGGTCGGCAAGTCCTTCCGCAACGAGATCACCCCGGGCAACTTCACCTTCCGTACCCGCGAGTTCGAGCAGATGGAGCTGGAGTTCTTCTGCAAGCCGGGCACCGACCTTGAGTGGTTCAAGTTCTGGAAGGATTATTGCCACCAGTTCCTGCTGGATCTCGGCATGAAGGATGAAAACCTGCGCCTGCGCGACCACGAGCAGGAGGAGCTTTCCCACTACTCCAACGCCACCACCGACATCGAATTCCTGTTTCCGTTCGGCTGGGGCGAGCTGTGGGGCATCGCCGACCGCACCGACTTCGACCTTACCCAGCACCAGAAGACGTCGGGCGTGTCCATGGAGTATTTCGACCAGGAGGCGAACGAGAAGTACGTCCCCTATGTCGTAGAACCCTCCCTCGGCGCAGACCGTGTCGCGCTGGCCTTCCTGTGCGACGCGTACGACGAGGAAAACGTCGGCAAGGACGGCAAGGAGGACATCCGCACCGTGCTGCGCCTGCATCCGGCGCTGGCGCCGTTCAAGGCCGCTGTGCTGCCGCTCTCCAAGAAGCTGTCCGCCCAGGCCATGCCGGTTTGGGAGAAGCTGTCGAAAAAGTTCAACGTCGACTTCGACGACGCCGGCTCGATCGGCAAGCGCTACCGCCGCGAGGACGAGATCGGCACCCCGCTGTGCGTCACGGTCGATTTTGAGACCGAGGCCGACGGCTGCGTTACCGTCCGCGACCGCGACACCATGGAGCAGGAGCGCATCAAAATCGACGACCTCACGCATTATATCGCCCGCAAGATCGCGTTCTGACCCCTGCACAAATGTACCAAAAGCCCCGCCGTTTTTTTGGCGGGGCTTTTTCCCGCCTTTTTGCCAAAAAGCGGTTGACACCGGGCTTCACGTGGGGTATAGTTAATTCAGTAATAATTCCTAATATTAAGAGGAGGGAACCCCATGGCACATAAAGCATACGATAAGATCAGCGGCACGCTCGCCATTGTGTCCACCGCGCACGAGGGCAAACTGTCCGGCTGCATCATCAACTCCGTCCTGCTCGCCGCAGGCGGCAAGCTCGCCATTTCCGTCAGCAAGGACAACTTTACCTGCGGGGAAATTGAGAAATCCGGGCTGTTTACCGTCGCGCTGCTCACCCAGGAGGTACAGGGGCAGGTCATCGCGGATTTCGGCTTCAAATCCAGCGCACAGCTCAATAAATTCGCAAGCTGGGCGTATGTGAAGGACAAAAAGGGCGTCCCCTGCCTGACGCAGGACGTTGCGGCGCGCTTTGCCTGCCGCGTGACCGACAAAGTCGACCTCAACTCCCACATCCTGTTTATCGGCACGGCCTACGAGGTCGAGGCGCGCAGCGAATCGCCCGTCCTGACCACCGAGTATTACAAGACGGCCAAGGAAGGCCAGGTGCCCGCCGCCGCGCCATCCCACGTCACGGGCGAGCCGGGCTGGCGCTGCTCGGTGTGCGGCTACATTTTGGAATCGGACGAGATCCCGGACGACTTCAAGTGCCCGATCTGCGGCCGCGGGCCTAACATGCTCGTAAAACGGTAATAAGGCAATTGTTCCTCCTTATTCCCATCATAAAAGGGGACGGCTGACAGCCGTCCCCTTTTTTGTCCCCGGTAACCTTGCGCCGGTGCCGCAAACGGCATCCCGGCAGCCTATGCGCTGCCCTTCCGCCGCCGCTTTTGCCTGAAATAGCCGAGGTACAGGATGCCCGCCGCAAGCGACCAGAAATAGGCCATCATATACGGCACCTCGAAAATATTCTCGAAATAGCAGTGCACCAGCACGCCGCACATGCCCGCGAACATCGCGACCGCGAGCGGGTGCATGTCCGAATGCCGTGTGCGCCCGATCGAGCGCAGGCACCAGAGCGCCATGCCGACCAGCAGGATGATGAAGAAAATCAGGCCGATATACCCCATTTCCACGAGGGTCTTGAGATAATAGTTGTCCATGTAGAAATACTCGAAGGTATCGGTCTTCTCCATGATCTGGTTCTGCATCGCGACCGCGCCGCCGAACCTGCCGAGGCCGAAGCCGAGCCATGGGTTGCTTTCATGCAGCAGCTGCAGGCCGGTGTCCCACCGCACCATGCGCCCCGCGCGCTGGCTGGCTTCCACATAGTCCGACGTGAACAGGTAGGTGATGCGGTTTGCGATCGAGGGGATCGCAATCATCGCCCCCGCGCCGCCGACCGCCATGACCGCGATCAGCCTGCGGTCGAGGAAAATTGCAAAAACGAGCACCGCGACCACAAGGCCGCCCCATGCGCCCTTGGAAAAGGTAAAGATGATCGAAAGGCACATGACGCCCGTACAGCAGACCGCGGCGGCCTTGACCCAAAACTTTTTCGCATAATAGGCGATGCCCGCCGCCATCGGCGCGAACAGAACGAGGAACGACCCCATGATGTTCGGGCTGCCCGTGATGGAAAAGACGCGCGTGCGCACGCTCTCCTCGGTCTGGGAAACCCATGAGGCCGGGATCGGCGTCGCGACGATGAACTGGTAAATGCCATGCAAGCCGACCAGCACCGCCGCCGCCACGAGCGTCCCGTACAGGATACCGAAATCCCGGTCGTCCTCGATCAAACGGATGACGACGAAGAACCAGAAAATGTACTGCACCACCGCCCGCAGGCCGTCAATCGCAATGCCCATATAGGGCGAAACCGCGCACATCAGGAAAAAGCCCACCGCGACGAACAGGAAGATATACCCGTCCAGCGGGGTCGCGCGCGTGCCCATCGGGGCACGGCGCATGGCCTTGCGCCAGCAGACATAGCAGAACGCAAGCATCATCAGCCCTTCGTCCCAGAGCGAACCCACAATGGCGGGCGCATAGGCGCGCAGGAAATAATCGAGCGGCAGGTAAAGCGCGACCGCCATGATCAGGAACCCGCGCACGCCGAAGAAACGGCAGACCCGGCCGACCGCGCCGCCGCCCAAAAACCGGCCGACCGGCGCCGCGGCTGCCCGGCCAAGCCGGTATACGCCGCTTGCTTCAATATACGTACCGATGCGCTGCAAAAAACGGCCGAAACGCGCCACGGCGCGCGAATAAACCGAGCCGCTGCCCGCGAACATCGGCGTGCCGGTAAAACGGTCCCACCACTTCCGGGTGCGGGAAAACGGGTAGCTTTCCGCAAACGACCGGAAGAACGCCGCGATCGCGCCCGCATGGTACCACTCGCGCAGCCGCAGCAGGAACCGCCAAAGCACGCTTCCCGTCAGTATCTGTTTCATTCGCTAAATTCCACCGAATCAATATTGGCCGTGGTCTCGAAGTTGTTGGTCTTAATGATAAAGGTGCGGCCCGCGCGCACTTCCTGCGTGCCGATCTTGGGGGCCGGGGTGTCCTTGCGGACCTGGGACTCGACGATGATGACCACGTCCTTCTTGGACGGGTCGAGCGCATTGGCGATGCGGCCGTCCGCCGTCGGGATCTGCTGGACATAGTCCTCAACCGTCAGGCTCTTGATCTCCGCGTCCACATATTCGTTGCCGGATACCAGCTTTTTCCCCACCTGGTCGTTGCCCTCGCGCTGCAGCTCCTCCACAAGGAAGGGCGTCGCGCCGCGCACGCGCAGCACCGTGGTCATGGTCACCTGCGGGCTGACCGCTTCCGCCACCTTGGGCGCAAACAGCTTGTACCCCACGCCGGCGACCACCGCGATAACTGCAATCAGAACGAACAGATCCACCAGATTGATCAGTCCGAAAAGCTTGCCTTTTTCGTTGATAATCTTCATTTTAAACCTCCGTTATTTTATCTTGCCGCATCCATCATAGCACAAACGGAGGCCGACCACAAGCCTCTTTTCGGTCAGGCAGCGCCGAAGAAGTGCCGCACCTCGCCGAGCAATTCTGCGGCTTTGAAGCGCACCACATAGCGCGTGCCGTCCCGGCGCGTCATGGCGCGCTCCCCCGGGGAAAGCGACGCCGTCTCCCCCGCCGCCGCGCCGTCGCACAGCGGCGGGAAGATCACGCACCACCAATTATGCCCCTGCGCGCTGCCAATGCGCACCTTAAGCCCGACATACCGGCCGGCCGGCAGGGAAAAATCCGTATAATCGCGCGTCGGATAGTATTCTTCGCTGATCTGCGCGGTGACCCCGTCGTCCGCCCCCTGCGCCCACAGTTCGAGCTGCGCGGCGTCCACGATCTCCTGCATGTGCGCGCCCAGGATCTGCCGCACCTCGTCCTGGTTATCCGCTTCCTCCAGCCACGGCGCGCACAGCGCCAGCACGCGGTCGCGCACGCACAGCTTGACCCGCTGGTCCTCCGCGCTGTCCGAATCCGCAATCACGTGCAGCCGCAGCACCTTATCCGCGATATCCTGCTGCTGCGCCCCCGCGCCCGCCGCATATGTAAAGAGCAGCAGCACTGCCAGCGCCAGCATAAGCTCCACGCGTTTTACCTTTCCCGTCATAAATAAAACCTCCGTCCTGACTCTTTGCACAGAGTATGGACGGAGGTTTTGCATTTTATACCAAAGATATGCCGCATCCTCGCGCAAACCCGGCCTTGCGGGGTTATACGCCCCCGCGCAGGACCGTGGTGAGATGGGTATCCTTATACCGCGCCTTCAAAGCACCGTACGCCGCGCGGGCGGCCTCCCCGTCGGCAAACAGGCCGTAAGTGGTCGGCCCGCTGCCGCTCATCACCGCGCCGTCGGCGCCACAGGTCAGCAGGGTATCGCGGATTTCCGCAATTTCCGGATGGCGGCCGCCCGTGACCGGCTCCATCACGTTGTACAGCCGGTGGCACACGCCGGGGTAATCCCCCGCTCGCAGCGCGCCGAGCATCCCGGCGGTATCCGGGCGCGGGGAGACGTTGCCGCCGTTCATACGGGCGTACACCTCCGCCGTGGAGACGGAAAACGGCNGGTCGAGCCGCCCGCAAGCCCGGCCGCGACCGGGATGCGCTTGACAATGTGTATCGCGGTGCCGGGGTTCTGTATCCCGGTGCGCATGTAAAACAGTTTTGCCGCGCGCATGGCGAGGTTGCGGTCGTCCGACGGCAGGTACGGCAGGTTGTTTTTCAGCCTGAAGCCGCCTTCCCCCGTCAGGGCGACGGTTACGTCGTCGTGCAGCGCGACGGTCTGCATCACCATTTTGACCGTGTGGTAGCCGTCCGGCCGTTTGCCGGTCACGTCCAGCGTCAGGTTGATCTTCGCATAAGCGTCCCGTTTGACCTGTTTCATGGCTCCCCCTTCTTAAAACGATACCTGTTCGGGCTTGCGGCCGCGGAATACCGTCAGCTCCGTAAAGCCCGCCGCGCGCGCGTGGGCGAAGCACTGCCCGATGCCGCGCCCCGCGTCCGGCGCGCAGTGGCTGTCCGAACCGATGGACAGCATCGTGCCGCCGAGGTTCCGGTACATCTCCAGCACAAACCGCGGCGGCCCGGCCTGTTTCTGCCAGCCGAACAGCCCCGCGGCGTTGATTTCCAGCGCGATTTCGCGGTCGATGATCTCGCGGAGCACCTGCTCGATGCGCGCCTCATACCCCACGAAGGTCGGTTCGTAACCCGCCTTTTTCATCACGCGCAGCGGGTAGTCGATGTGCCCGAGCACGTCGAACCCGCCGTGCCGTACCATTTTGAGCAGCTCGTCGAAATAGGTGTGCAGGAACGCCTCGCAATCCATGCGCCCGTAGGGCAGGAAGTAGATGTCGATATCGTCGGGCGGCATCGTGTGCAGCGAGCCGATCACCTCGTCAAACTGGTACGCCGCGAGGAAATCCGGCGCTTCCGGGCTGACATGGATTTCGCCCAGCTCCACGCCGTACAGCACGGTGAGCTGGCCGCCGTATTGCGCCCTGCACCGCCGGATATCGCGCTGCTGCGACTCGATATCGAGCGGCATCGGGTGCTTATTATAATGGAAATCCTTGTGGTCGGTCAGCGCGATAATATCCAGCCCGCGCTGTATGGACGCGCAGCAGATGGACGCGACGGACGCGTCCGGCTTTGCATCCTCGGAGTATTCCGAGTGCATGTGCAGGTCGGCAAGCATAGTCAAGCCCCGTTTCTATTTTTATTTTTTTACGTCCTAATCATACCACAGCGCGCGCCATTTCAAAAGCCCTAATTCTGCCAGCATAAAGCGGGCGTAAATTTGCAAAACTAAAGCGAAAGGAGTGAACCTTATGAACCGTTTGGCACTGACCCTGGTCATTATCGGCGCGGTCAACTGGGGCCTCATCGGCATCTTCGGCTTCGACCTCGTCGCCTGGCTGTTCGGCGGCCAGCTTTCGGTCGTGAGCCGTATCATCTACACGCTGGTCGGCCTGGCCGGGCTTTGGGCGCTTTCCTTCTTCGGACGGCGGGAACCCGCGGCGCACAAGCCCTCCTGACAAGCCGGAAAAACGGCGGCCCGCATGGTTTTTTAACGATGCGCGCCGCCGTTTCCCTGTCTGGACGCGTCCCGCAGCACGCGTACCGCCGCCTTGTCCTGCGCGCCCACCTGCCGGGACTCCAGGATCTTTTGCAGCGCCTTGCGGTAGGTCTCGCCGTCCAGCGCGCCCCGCTGCAGGTACTGCATCGTCTGCGCCGGGAAGGCGGCAAAATAGATGGAAACCGCCCAGGCCACCGCCATTTTTACATAGTAATCCGGATGCCGCACCGCATCCAGCCGTGCAAGCGCCGCCTCCAGGTGCGCCGCGTCCACATAGTAGTTGAGCAGCATCACCGCGCCGAAGCGGATGGTATACGCCTGCGCCGATTGCAGGCAGCCGCCCACATATTCCCACATTTCTTCCGGCCAGCGGCGCGCAGCCTTCAGCCCGGCGCAAAAGCTGTCGCAGACCGACCAGTTGCCGGCCTTCGGCAAAAACCAGCCGATCCACCGGAACAGCTCCTCCTTCGGCATGTCGGCATAGCCGATCACCATGCCCTGGAGCATCACCTCTTCAAAGCTGCCGTCCGGCGCGCCCCGCAGGTAGGCGCGCCAATCCCCCTTCGCAACCTGCCGGGCAATCGCCCGCAGCGCGGGCAGGCGGACGCCGAGCATCCATCCCTCCGGCAGCCCGGGGACCAGCGCGCTGGAAAAATCCCGGAACCCCGGCTCCGCCAGGGCTTCCAGCTTTGCGCGCACCGCCCGGTACGGCGCGCCCTGCCCGGGCATAGTCCCGTTTGCCATCTTTCCTCCCCCTACAAAAAAGGCGGGGACACCGTCCCCGCCTTCCCGTTTTAATCCTGGATGCCGTGCTGCAGCTTCGCAGCCTTGAGCGTGTTTTTCATCAGCATCGTGATCGTCATGGGGCCGACGCCGCCGGGTACGGGCGTCATATAGGCCGCCTTGTCCATGACCGCCGCGTCCACGTCGCCGCAGACCTTGCCCTCGGCGTTGCGGTTCATGCCCACGTCGATGACCGTCGCGCCCTCCTTGACCATATCGGGCGTGATGAATCCCGCCTTGCCGACCGCCGCGACCAGGATGTCCGCGCGGCGGCACACCCCCGCCAGGTCGTGCGTGCGGCTGTGGCAGATGGTCACGGTGCCGTGACGGTGCAGCAGCAGCATGGACATCGGCTTGCCCACGATGTTGGAGCGGCCGACCACCACGCATTCCTTCCCCTTGGGGTCTACGCCGTATTCGTCGAGCAGCTCCATGACGCCGGCCGGCGTACAGGGCAGGAAATCAAAGTCGCCGATCATAATCTTGCCGACGTTGACGGGATGGAACGCATCCACGTCCTTCTTCGCGTCGATCGCCGCGATAACGGCCTCCTCGCTGATGTGCGGGGGCACCGGCATCTGGCACAGGATGCCCGAGACCGCCGGGCTGACGTTGAGCTGCGCGATCAGGCCGAGCAGCTCCTCCTGCGTGGTCTCGGCGGGCAGCGCGTACTTTTCGCTGTAAAAGCCGCACTCCTCGCACGCTTTTTCCTTATTGCGTACATAAATCTGGCTTGCCGGGTCGTCGCCCACGATGATGACTGCGAGGCCGGGCGTCACGCCCTGCGCCTTCAGCTTTTCGGTTTCTGCCAGGATGCTCCCGCGCACCTTGGCGGAAAGCGCCTTGCCGTCCATGCGTACTGCACTCATTTGTTGTCTTCCTCCTCTGTGTTGTCCGGGTTAACGGGGTTGATCTCGGTCGGCACCGCATAAACGCGGTGCTTTTTATAGTTATAAACGATCAGGCAGACCGCCGCGATGCAGGATATGCCCGCGAGCACCTGCGACACGCGCACCGGCGTGCCCGGCACATACAGGCTGTCCGTCCGCAATCCCTCGATGACCATGCGGCCAAGCCCATACCACGCGACGTATTCCAGGAATATCTCGCCGCGGAACCGCTGCTTTTTCGAGTGGAAGTGCAGCAGCACAAAGCCGAGGGCGTTCCAGATGGATTCGTAAAAGAACGTCGGGTGCACGCCCGCGCCGCCGTCGATCACCATGCGCCAGGGCAGCATGGTTTCCCCGCCGTGCGCCTCCGCGTTGACGAAGTTGCCCCAGCGCCCGACCGCCTGCCCGATCAGCAGCCCGTAGGCCGCGAGGTCGAGCATCGCCGGGATGCTGCGCTTTTTGATCCTGCCGTACAGGATCACCACGGCGACCGCGCCGATAATACCGCCGTAGATGGCAAGCCCGCCGTGCCAGATCTTGATGATCTCCGCCGGGTTATTTTTGTAATCCGCCCATTGGAAGATCACATAGTAGGCGCGCGCGCACAGGATGCCGACCGGCACCGCGAAAATCAGCACGTCGAACAGGTCGTCCGAGGTCAGGCCGTAATCGGGCACGCGGCGGTTGACATAGAGCGCCGCCAGGATAAAGCCGGCGCAGATGATGATCCCGTACCAGAAAATGTCCTTGCCGAATACGCTGAACGCGACACGGTTCAGGTGCAGCGTCAGCCCCAGGCCGGGAAAAGAAATTACATGTTCCATAAGCTGTCGGTCCTCCAGGCTCAGGCGCGCGGTTCGACGATGGACAGCGACGCGCGGCCGGGCGCCGACCAGCGCGCATAGCAGTCCCGTACATCCTCCGCGGTTACGGTGTCATAGATCGCCGGGAAGTCNGGCTTTCGCCGCCGAAGACCGCGCCGGCCGCCTCCGGCAGCAGGGAATACTCGCTGTCGAAGCTCGCGTTGATCAGGCGGCTTTCGTACAGGCGCGTATAGAGCGGCGACGTCTTGCCGCACAGCAGGCGCAGCGCGATATCGCCCACAATGGCGCGGCGCCGGCGGCTCTCGCCCGGGCGCACCGGGTCGTCCTTCAAACCGAGCATAAAGGTCGGCATGGAGACCTGCATGCTGCGCACCACCTCGGCCTGGTTGACCGTGCCCTGGCGCGCGCCGTAATGCCGCTGGCCAATCACGGCGCTCTCCTTCGGGGAATATTCGCGCGCTATATTACAAATTGTATTGAAATCTGCCGTGCCGACGACGACAAGCGCCATATTGCACGGGCTGTAAAACGCCTTGTGGCAGGCGTACAGGATCTCCGGCGTGATGTGCGAAATGCTCTCGACGCTGCCCGCGATCGAGCGGCGCACGGGGTGTTCGTGATACATCCCCTCGTACATGCCAACCATGGCCTGCCAATCGGGTGTATCGTCCATCATGCCGATTTCCTGCCCAATGATGCCCTTTTCCTTCTCCACATTCTCATCGGTAAAGTAAGGCGTGTATACAAACTTCAGCAGGATCTCGAGGTTCTCCTCGAACCGGTCGGTGCAGGTGAAGTGATAGGCCGTCATTGTATGGCTGGTAAAGGCGTTCGGGGACGCGCCGGTCGCCGCAAACTTTTGCAGCGCGTTGCCGTCCACATCCTCAAACATCTTGTGCTCCAGGAAATGCGCCACGCCAGTGGGGGTATCATACCGCACGCCGTCCAGCGTGAAGCTCTCATCCACCGAGCCGAAATCCGTGGCGAGCACGGCGAAGGTTTTGGAAAACCCGGGCTTCGGGAAATAGTAGATGCGCAGGCCGTTGTCCAGCGTCTCGCCCATCATGCGCTCATGGAGCGTTTCAAACTGCTTTTCCATTACTGCGCCACCCCTTTCAGGAAATACACCGTATCCAGGCGCACCTGGTTTGCCGCGGCGATGACCTCGTCCCGCGTGGCCGCGCGGATGCGCTTGGACAGGTCGTCCAGGCCCCACTCCAGACCGGCGACCGACTGGCTGAGCCAGAAGTTCTCGAGCTGCGCCGGGCTGTCCTGCATGGACTGCAAGCCGCTCAGCACCGTGCGGCGCGCGGACTCCAGCTCGTCATCCGACAGGCCGCCCTGCTGCATGCCGGAAAGCTGGCGCAGGATTTCCTCCCGCGCCGCGTCGTAGCTGGAATTCTCGATCCCCGAGCTGACCGACAGCAACCCCTTTTGCCGCTCGATGGACGAGGAGGCATAGTAGCACAGGTGCAGGCGCTCGCGCACGTTCATAAACAGCTTGGAGCTGGTCGAACCGCCGAAAGCCGCGTTAAACAGCATGAGCGCCGGGTATGCCTCGTCCGCGCCCGTGATGCCGGTGCGGAAGCCCAGCGACAGCTTGCCCTGCCGCACGTCCATTTCCTCCACCACGGTGCGGGGGCCGCCCGCCGGGCGCGCCAGCACGCGGGTGGACGGCAGGGCGTAATCCCCCGCTTCCCGGGCGCCCCAAGCCTCTGCAAACGCATTTTCCACCGCCGCAGGCTCCATGGCGCCGCAGTAAAACAGTTCGACGCAAGCGCCCGCGAGCGCCTGCGTATATACCTTATATAGGGCGTCCGGCCGGATGGCGCGCGCGCCGTCCACCGTGCCCAGCTCGCTCTGCCCGAACGCCTCGTCCGCGCACATCAGCTCATAGAGCCGGCGCACCGCATAGCTGCGCGGGTCGTTCTTGAGCGCCTCGACGCGGTCGGCCAGGTTTTCGCGCTCGCCCGCCACATAGTCCGGGCTGAATACGCCGCCCATCAGGAACGGCTGCTTCCAGAAGGAAACCAGCAGCGCGGCCGCCTGCGCGGTCAGCCCCGCGCCGCCCGGCGCATAGGTTTCGTCGATCACGTCGGAGATAAAGCCGACCGCGAGCGCCTCGCCGCGGCGGCGGACGGACGGTTCGACGCGCGCGCCGTACAGCGCGTCCAGCGCGCCGCCCAGCGCCTGCATATCGGGATAGTGCGCGGTGCCGCGGCGCAGCACGCGCGGCAGCACGGCATAATCGGAGGCGTGCACTGTGCCCAGCGGCAGCAGGAGGCACGCGCTCATGACCGAAGTCTTGAATTTGTCAGTCGGAACAATGGTCAGGCGCACGCCCGGCGCGACCGTTTTCCGGATCATTTTTTGCATAAGCCTTCCTCTTTTCGGAAAAAATGAAGTTCTGCTATCCAGTATATCCTGTTTCCTGCGCAAAGTCCAGAGGCGCGCCTCCTTCAATTGGCGTGTTTTCGGTATTTTCCCCGATTTTCCGAAAAATACTCTTGACATATGCGCGCTTTTCCTGTAATATAATTATCGTTGTAGTTGTAAAGGGATTTAACTTTACAGCACGGAGGTGGCACCATGAAAAACAAGCCTTTTGAAATGTGCCTGCTGTTTGATTTCTACGGCGATATCCTGACGGAAAAGCAGCATGAGCTGTTCGACCTCTACTATAACGAAGACCTGTCCCTCGCCGAAATTTCCGAGCACGCCGGCATCACCCGCCAGGGGGTGCGCGACGCGGTCGTCCGTGCGGAGCACACGCTGCGCGAGATGGAGGAGAAACTGGGGCTGGTCGCGCGCTACGGCCGCATCGAAGCCAACCTGGAATCGCTTGCCGCCGACCTGCGCGAAATCCACCTGATCAATATCAACCGGTACCGCAACCAGGACCTGGCGCGGCTGATCTCCCACATGGAGGACTGCCTGAAGACCATTTCCGGGTAAGCGCTGCCGCCCCGGCCTACGGAGGCAATTATGGCATTTGAAGGTCTTACCGAGAAAATTTCATCCGCCTTTAAAAAGCTGCGCAGCCGTGGACGCCTGACGGAAGCGGACGTCAAGGAGGCCATGCGCGAGATCCGTCTCGCCCTGCTCGAGGCCGACGTCAACTTCAAGGTTGCCAAGGACTTCGTAAAGGACGTTACCGAAAAGGCGACGGACGCCGAAATCCTCGAAAGCCTGTCGCCTGCGCAGCAGGTCATCAAAATCGTCAATGAGGAGCTGACCGCCCTGCTCGGCGGCCAGAACACCCGCATCAATATCGCGCCGCAGCCCCCGACGGTCGTCATGATGGTCGGCCTGCAGGGCGCGGGCAAAACCACGAACTGCGCCAAGCTCGCCGCGCTCCTGCGCAAGCAGCAGCAGCGCCGGCCGCTCCTCGTCGCGTGCGACGTATACCGCCCGGCCGCGATCGACCAGCTTAAGGTCGTCGGCAAGCAGCTCGATATCCCCGTCTTTGAGATGGGACAGGGCGACCCGGTCGAAATCGCCAAGGCGGGCGTCGACCACGCCCGCAAAAACGCCTATGACCTGGTCTTTTTGGACACGGCCGGCCGTCTGCACATCGACGAGAAGCTGATGGACGAGCTGAAAAACATCAAGGCCGAGGTAAAGCCCACCGAGATCATGCTGGTCGTCGACGCGATGACCGGCCAGGACGCCGTGAACGTCGCCAAGACGTTCGACGAGGCGCTCGGCATCGACGGCGTGCTCATGAGCAAGATGGACGGCGACGCCCGCGGCGGCGCGGCCCTCTCGGTCAAGGCCGTCACCGGCAAGCCGATCAAATTTGCGGGCACGGGCGAAAAGCTGGACAACATCGAGGCCTTCCATCCCGACCGCATGGCCTCCCGCATCCTCGGCATGGGCGACGTGCTGACGCTGATCGAGAAGGCGCAGCAGAACTTCGACCAAAAGCAGAACGCCGAGCTGGAAAAGAAGCTGCGCGCCGGCCGGCTGACGCTGACCGACTTTTACGAGCAGCTCAAGCAGATGAAAAACATGGGGAGCATGGAGGAAATGCTCTCCATGCTCCCCGGCGTGGATACAAAGGCGCTCGCGGGCGCGCAGGTCGACGAAAAGGCGCTTGCGCACACCGAGGCGATCATCCTTTCCATGACCCCCAAGGAGCGCGACAACCCGCAGCTGATCAACTTCTCCCGCAAAAAGCGCATCGCGGCGGGCTGCGGCCTCAAGGTCGAGGAGATCAACCGCCTGCTCAAGCAGTTCGACATGATGCAAAAGATGACGAAGCAGCTTTCCGGCATGCAGCGCCGCGCCAAGGGCAAGAAGAAAAAGGGCTTTGGCGGCATGAAGCTGCCGTTTTAACACACGTTTGTAATAAAACATTACAATAGACTTATTCTATTTCAAGGAGGTGAAAACCATGGTAAAAATCAGACTTCGTAGACTGGGCGCCAAGAAGGCTCCTTTCTACCGTATCGTTGTCGCTGACTCCCGTTACCCGCGTGACGGCCGTTTCATCGAAGAGATCGGTACCTACAACCCCCTCATGAACCCCGCTGAAGTGAAGGTGGACAGCGAGCGCGCACAGCAGTGGATCAAGAACGGCGCGCAGCCGACGGATACCGTTCGCGATATCCTCAAGAAGGCCGGCGTGCTGTAAGGATGAGTGAGGTTATATCAATGAAAGAACTGTTAACCTACATCGTAAAAAATCTGGTTACCGAACCGGATGCCATTGCTATCACCGAAACCATCGAGGGCGACGAGGTCGTCTATGAACTGCGCGTCGCGCAGGCGGACATGGGCCGCGTCATCGGCCGCCATGGCCGTATCGCAAAGGAGATCCGCACCCTGATGAAGGCGGCGGGCAATCGCGAGAACAAAAAAGTGTCGGTCGAAATTTGCGACTGACTTCTTGACTGTCAAAAAACTTCGTTTTTCGACACGAAGACCTGTCTCAGACAGGTCTTTTCGTTATCCGGAGGAAAATATGCAAAAAGAATTTCTCGAAGCCGGCCAGATCGTCAACACGCACGGCGTGACCGGCGACGTCAAGGTACAGTCCTGGTGCGACGCGCCCGAGGTGCTGACCGATTTTGATACCCTGTACTGGGCGGACCACACGCCGGTGCACATTGAAAAAGCCTATGTGCACAAGGGCTGCGTCATCATGCGGCTGGAAGGCGTCACCACCATGGAGCAGGCCGACGCGCTGCGGCAGAAGGTGCTCTACCTGCGCCGGGAGGACGTCGAGCTGCCGGAGGACCTGGTCTTTATCCAGGATATCCTGGGGTTCGAGGTGTTCGACGCGCGCACGGGGCGCACGGTCGGCACGCTCCGCGAGGTCATCACGACGAACCCGGCGCACGACCTGTACGAGATCGAGCGCGCGGACGGCGGCAAATGCTATGTCCCCGCGGTAAAGCCGTTCCTGGAGCGCGTCGACCAGGAGGCCGGGCGCATCACGATCCGCTCGATCGAGGGGCTGCTCGATGAAAATTGACATCATGACCCTGTTCCCCGGCATGATCAACGCGGTCATGCGGGAGAGCATCATCGGCCGCGCGCAGGACAAGGGGCTGGTGCGCGTGCGCGCGGTCAACATCCGCGACTGGGCAAGCGACAAGCACCACAAGGCCGACGACGCGCCCTACGGCGGCGGCCGCGGGCAGGTGATGCTGCCGGAGCCGCTGTACCGCTGCCACGACGCGCTGACCCGCGGCGAGCCGGTGCATACCGTGCTGCTCAGCGCGCAGGGCGCGCCCTTCACCCAGGAAAAGGCGCGCCAGCTGCTCGCGAAGGGGCGCTTTATCCTGGTCTGCGGGCATTACGAGGGCATCGACCAGCGCTTTATCGACGCCTGCGTGGACGAGGAGATCTCCATCGGCGACTTTGTGCTGACCGGCGGCGAAATCCCGGCGATGGCCGTGGCCGACGCGGTGTGCCGCATGGTGCCCGGCGTGCTGCCGGACGAGGAGGCTTTCACGGAGGAAAGCCACTGGGACGGCCTGCTGGAGCACCCGCATTACACCCGCCCTGAAACCTGGCGCGGCCGCGCGGTGCCGGAGGTGCTGCTGTCCGGCCACCATGCCAACATCGTGCGCTGGCGGCGCAAGATGAGCCTGCTGCGCACGCGGCGCGACCGGCCCGACCTGTATGCGGCGTTCCGGCCGCGGGACAAGCAGGACCGGAAAATCCTCGCAGAAATTGAACAGGGAACCTGAAGAACCCGCGGAAACGGCCTTGCAGCCGCATCCGCGGGTTTTTTTTGTTTATGCACGGCCGTTTGTCCGCCGCAGGCGCGCCAATACCGCATCCAGGCGGCAGCGGTTATACCGCTGGACCATTGCAAACGGGAAGTTGCACAGCCCCAAGGCGGTCGCAATCCCAAAAAACAGCGGCAGGTTGCGCGCCGGGCGCTCGCAGGCAAGGCAAAACAGCAGGGACAGGTAGCCCAAGGCCGCGATCAGGTAATGCACGGCCTCCGCCTGGCAGGTGATAAAGCGGTATTCCAAGAGGTACCCCTCCGTCACCTCGGCAGGCAGACCGCGCTTATCAAAGTCGCGGTTATACTGCGGCAGGCGGTCTTTCCACTCCGGCAAGCGGATTTTACGGTAAAACCGCATCTCTGCCTGCGGCACACGGAAGAACGCACGGCAGGCGGCAAACAGCCGCTCCCGGTAGCGCCGCGGGACCGAGGTAAAGGCAAAGGCCGTGCCAAAGTGCAGCCCGACCCAAAACGCCGTATTGGCCGCGATCATTATGAGCGTAAATAACATGCCGCACCACCACCCGCTTCCAGTCTACCACAGCGGCGCGCGCGGCGCAATCACGCCTTTTTCCGCACGGGGAACAGCACGCCGGTCTCCAGCCCCTCCGGGTCCTGCGCCTCCCCTTCGTCCTTGAGGTAGCGTTCGATTGCCGAGCCGCAGGACTCATATTCCGGATGCGCCGCCATCCACGCGCCCAGCGCCTTGTACGCAAAATGAATTTCCTCATACGGGCCGATATGCGTCACTGCGGCAAACGTGCCCGCGGGCAGGGTGCGCACGCCTTCGCCGTCCTGCGCGACGACCGCCTGCGCCTCGACGTCCATACTTTCGTAGGAAAATGCCTTGCCGTGGTACAGCAGCTGCGCCGCACCGGCACGCTGCAGGCCGCGCCGCCCCATTTCTTCATATAGCGCCCGGAACAGCGCATGCGTTTCCGCGATGTTGATGGTCTTGCGTAGGCCGAACACCTTTTGCGCCGGCGCTTCCATCAGAATCACATGATATTTTTGGTTGTTTTCCATGCCGTTTCCCTCCATTTTTAACAGGTACTCCTCCATCCGGCGGATCGTGCGCCGCAGGCCGTCCAGTTCGCGGAACGCGGCAAGGCGCCGCGTATGGATGCGCTGTGCCAGCGCCCCTTCCGGCAGGCGCAGCAGCGCGCCGACCTCGTTCAGCGCAAACCCGTACCCTTTCAGCGTCTCGATCTGCGCCAGTACGGGGAGTTGCGCCTCGTCGTAATAGCGGTATCCATTCTCCCCCACGTATGCGGGGCTGAGCAGCCTTACCTTATCGTAATAGCGCAGCATGCGGGGCGATACGCCGCCGCGCCGTGAAAATTCGCCGATGGTGAGCATAGCCGTTTCTCCTTTTACAGTAGCGGAACCAGTTCCATGCCTATATGGTACACCTTGACACGGTGTCAAGGTCAAGTAATATTTTTTTGCTAAATGTAAAACACTCTTGACATTTCAGGCGCGCCGCCTTACACTTAAATTGTCAAAAGGTTTTTACATTATTATCTGGCATACATCTGGAAAGGGTTGATCTCTATGCGGAAAATGGACGAAATGGAGCTGAATATCCGCCTACAGGCCATCAAATGGACACATTTGTATGTAACGGTGTTCCTTCTGGCCTGGATGCTCTATAATTGGCTCGCCACCGGGAAATGCGGCCTGGAGCTGCTGCTGCTTTGTACCTCCAACCTGCTGCTCTGCACGCTGCAGCAGGTATTCACCGCGCGCGCGACCGGCGACCGCAAACCGCTGCTGTGGCTCGCGGCCGGCGCGGCCATCTTCGTGGCGGCGGCGGTGCTCCTCCCCCTGCTCCTCATCGGGAGGGCGTGAATGCAGAACAACGTCAAGGAACTGCGCCGGGCGCGCGGCCTGCGGCAGGAAGACCTCGCCCGCGCGCTCGGCGTGACGCGCCAGACCATCAACGCGATCGAGAATGACCGCTACGACCCCACGCTCGCCCTCGCCATGAAGCTGGCGCGCCTGCTGGAAACGCCGCTGGAGCAGCTTTTTTTCCTGCCTGGATAACCGGCATAGGGCGCGCCCGGGGCGCATATGCTGATTACAGGACAGGCCTTCCAGCCCCTACGGATAACTGATTTTGCAATCCTCGTCGGAAAATGTAAATTTTAATTTACAGGCGCGCTTTTTTTCGGTAAAATAGAAGAGGAATACGATTGCCTATAACGGCACTGTGATACAATGACCCAGGAGGTTATGTCCCATGATTATCACGATTACCCTGAACCCGGCGATCGACCGCACGCTGCGGATCGATAAACCCCTCCAGCCCAACAAGCTGAACCGCGCCATCGGCAGCCAGGTTGAACCGGGCGGCAAGGGCATCAACGTTTCGCGCGCGATCAAGGCGATCGGCGGCGAAAGCGTTGCAATTGCTTTTTCGGCGGGCACCAATGGCCGCGCACTCAAGGACGCGCTGACCTCCATGGACATCCATCATGACTTTGTGGACGTCCCCGGCCAGACCCGTGTCAACATCCAGATCATCGACAACTGCGGCGACCATACCGAAATCAACGAACCCGGCGACAAGATCTCCGATGGGGATTACCTGCGCTTCCTCGAACGGGTCGAGGGCTATCTTGACCCGGAAAACATCTTCGTCCTCTCCGGCAGCACGCCCCCCGGCTTCTCCCTCAAGAACTTCGGCAAGCTGTGCCGCGTCATCAAGGACGCGGGCTGCCGCCTGATTGTCGACGCCGCCGGCGAATGGCTGCTGGAAGCGCTCAAGTACAAGCCGGACTGCGTCAAGCCCAACCTGTTTGAGCTGGCGGACGTGGTCGGCGACAAGCCCACGATCGACCCCGAAGCGGTCGCAGCGAGCGCGCGCAAGCTGCTCGACATGGGCGCGGGCATCGTCTGCGTATCCATGGGGCAGGAAGGCGCGGTCTATGTTTCCAAGGACAGCCCGGAAGCGCTGTACGCCAACACCAACCCCAAAATCCAGGAGGAGGGCGCGGTCGGCACCGGCGATTCCATGGTGGCCGCCATCGCCAACGGCATGCGCCAGGACATCAAGCTCGATGAGATCGCCAAGTTTTCCGTCGCGGCGGGGCGCGCCTGCGCACGCCTGCCCGGTACCGAAATGGCCACGCTCAAAAAGGTCTACGAGGTCTACGAGATGGTCGAGCTCTACACGATCTAAACCAGCACACACAAAAGCCCGCTGCCGGTATCCCCGGCGGCGGGCTTTTATTTTGCCCGGTAATTGACGATGTTTTGCAAGGAACCTGTAAGGAATGCCTGCTATACTGCTTGCAGACTGAAGGAGGGGTTCCCATGAATTTTAAACAGCTTAAATGCCTTGCTGTAGGCTGCATGGCCTTTGACCATGTGACGCGCATCTTCCCGATTGACCATATGCTGTTCCCGCTGGCCGATGCGCTCTGGGCGGCGGGGCATCCGCGCCTGGCGGACGGCATCCTGCAATGGGTGCCCTTCCTGCTCGGCTTTATCGGCCGCCTGGCGGCGCCGGTCTTCCTTTTCTGCATTGTGAACGGTTTTTTCCATACCCACAGCGTGCGAAAATACCTCCTGCGGCTCACAGTGGCCGCCGTCATCGCGCAGCCGCCCTATATGTGGTTCGACATGGCAGAACAGAGGCTGTACGGCGTTCCGGGGCCGTGGCAGCCGGTGGGGCTCAATATCCTGTTCACGCTGGCCTTTGGGCTGGCCGCGATAGCGGCGTTCGACTGCTGCGGGCGCCGTAACCGGCATTTTACCGGCCTGCTCGCGGTGCTGGCCGCTGCCGCGGCCTGCCATTACCTGCCGTGCGAGGGCAAGGAGGGCTACATCCTGCTCATCTTTACCATTTACCTGCTGCGCGGCCGCTCGCGCAGGGTACAGGCCGCCCTGCTTGCGCCCGCGGTGGCGCTGTCTCGCATCCGGCTGATCCTGATGCCCTTCACCGATCCCGCGGCCAATTGGGCGAGCTGGGCGATGACGGCGTCCATGAACGTCGCCGGCAATTATTTCGGCACGCTCATCCCGCTGCTCTATAATGGGGAAAAGGGCGAGGTAAAGCCCTGGTTCCAGTGGTCCCTGTATGCGTTTTATCCCGCGCACTTTGCGCTGCTCGCCGCCATCGGCTGGCTCCGCCCGCCGTTTTGAATACAGGAAAGGCCCTGCAAGCTTCATTGCAGGGCCTTTTCCCTTTATTTATGGTATTTCCCGCCGGCGAGGATGTTGAGTGCGCGGTAAAGCTGTTCCAGCACCATGACGCGCGCCAGATGGTGCGGGAACGTCATCGGCGACATAGACAGCCGCAGCGCCGCGTCCTGCTTGAGCGCTTCGTCCAGCCCGCAGGAGCCGCCGATCAGCAGGCACAGGCGCGATACGCCGTGCGCCGCCATCGTGCCGAGCTTATCCGCAAACGCTTCGCTGGACAGCGTCTTGCCCTCGACGCACAGCGCAATGACCGAAGCGCCCTGCGGGATCTTCGCGCGGATGGCCGCGGACTCCTTGGCGAGCGCCGCGGCGATTTCGCCCGCGGAAGGCGTTTGCGGCAGGCGCTGCTCGGGCAGCTCGGCGATTTCCAGCTTGCAGTAGGCCGACAGCCGCTTTTCATACTCGCGCACGGCATCCGCCCAGAACTTTTCGCCGAGCTTGCCGACGCAAATTAGCTTTACAGACAGCATACCCGCCCCTCCGCATCCAGCAGCACCGGCGCTTCCATCGCGTCCTTCGGCGCGACATACAGCTCGCACGCCGCGCCGCACTGGTCGAGCGCGCGCCGCGTTTCGCGGAACGCCGTGACCGGCGTGTTATTGTGCTCGCTCAGGTGCGCCAGGATCAGCGTGCGCGTACCGGCCTGCGCAAGCTCGGCCGCGCAGGCGGCGCAGTCCGGGTTGGACAGGTGCCCCTGCGCCCCGCCGACACGCTGCTTGAGCGGCCAGGGGTACGGGCCGTTTTGCAGCATCACCGGGTCGTGGTTGGACTCCAGCACAACGGTATCGCAGCCTGTAAGCTGCTTTTTGACCTGGGACGGCATAAAGCCGAGGTCGGTCGCAAAGCCGAGCGCGCCTTCCGTCCCGCGCAGCACATAGCCGACGCTTTCCGCCGCGTCGTGCGGCGTCAGGAAGGACTGCACCGACAGCCCGCCGACCGGGAAGGCCTCGCCGCCGAAAAACGGGCGCAGCTTGTCCGACGCGGGCGGCGTCTTGCGCACCAGCTCGCGCGCCGTCGGCCCGGTCGCATAGACCGGCACGTCATATTTTTTGACAAAGGTCGCAAGCCCCTTGACGTGGTCGATATGCTCGTGCGTAATCAGCACGCCGGCCAGGTCTGGCACGTCCATCCCGAGCGTGCCGAGCGCCTGCCGCAGCCGCCGCACCGACACGCCGAGGTCGAACAGCACCGCCGTCCCGCCGGACACATACAGCGAACAGTTGCCGCCCGACCCGCTCGCAATACTGTAATAATAGCGTTCTTTCATGCGTTCTCCATAAATGAATACAGGGACGCGTTTCCTGCGTCCCTGCCGTGTTTCCGCTTACTTTGCCTCGGGCAGGGAGGTGTCCCCCTCCGGGATCTCCGCACGGTACATATCCGCGCCGATCGCCTGGAATTTCTCCACAAGGTTTTCATAGCCGCGTTCAATATTGGTGACCTGCTCCACCTGGGTGACGCCGCGCGCCGCAAGGCCCGCAATGACCATTGCCGCGCCCGCGCGCAGGTCGTACGCGCGCACCGGCGCCGCCTTGAGCTCCTCGACGCCCTCCACCACGGCGATCTTGCCGTCCACATGGATGTTTGCGCCCATACGGGTCAGTTCCTCGGTGTAACGGTAGCGGTTATCCCATACGCCCTCGGTGATGATGCTCGTGCCCTTGGCCAGGCACAGCGCCGTGGTCAGCTGGGGCTGCATATCGGTCGGGAAGCCCGGATAGGGCATGGTTTTCACGTTCGTCTTGACCAGGTCGCCCATGCGGCGCACCAGCAGCGCGTCGTCGAACTCGTCGATCTCGACGCCCATCTCGGTCAGCTTTGCGGTGATGCACTCCAGGTGCTTCGGGATGACGTTCTTGATGAGCACCTGCCCGCCGGTCGCCGCGACCGCCGCCATAAAGGTGCCGGCCTCGATCTGGTCGGGGATGATCGAATAGGTGCCGCCGTGCAGCTTGGGCACGCCGCGGATCTTGATGATATCGGTGCCCGCGCCCTTGACGTCCGCGCCCATCGAATTGAGGAAGTTCGCCAGGTCGACGATGTGCGGCTCCTTCGCGGCGTTCTCGATGACGGTCTGCCCGTCCGCCAGGACAGCCGCCAGCATGATATTCATGGTCGCGCCGACCGAAACCACGTCAAAATAGACATGGCCGCCCTTGAGGCCGTCCGGCGCGTCCGCGACAATGTAACCGCCCTCGCGCGTCTCGATCGTGGCGCCGAGCGCGCGGAAGCCCTTGAGGTGCTGGTCGATCGGGCGGATGCCGCCGAAGTTGCAGCCGCCGGGCATCGCCACCTCGGCATGGTGGTACTTGCCGAGCAGCGCGCCGATCAGGTAATAGGACGCGCGGATCTTGCGCATCAGCTCGTAGGGCACCTTGCTGCCGCCCACGGCTTCCCCGCTGATCTCGACCGTCGTACTGTTGAGCAACCGGATGCGCACGCCCAGTTCCCGCAGGATTTCAAGCTGGAGCGTCACGTCAATGATCTTGGGTACGTTTTCAATCCGGCACGGTCCGTCCGCCAGCAGGGCGGCCGGGATAATGGCCACTGCCGCATTCTTGGCGCCGCTGATCGTAACCTCGCCGTTGAGGCGTTTGCCGCCGTTAATAATATATTTCGTCAAGCCTATCTACTCCTTATAGATTGGTTGGGCGCCAGCCTCCGAAACGGCTGCCGATTACTCCATCCTATTCCATACTTTTCCCCTGTGTGACCGCTCTCAAACGCAGCCTGCATGTTTTTTATTTTATCACAAGAACACCGGAAAATCAAAGTTATTTTGACGTGTTCTATACGATATTTGTTCCCGAAATGCGCCTTTATTTCAGCGCATCGACGAAAACCGTGCCCCGGTCGGTTTCCACCCGCCAAAAGGGGGAAAGCNGTGCGGCGTCAGGAAGGACTGCACCGACAGCCCGCCGACCGGGAAGGCCTCGCCGCCGAAAAACGGGCGCAGCTTGTCCGACGCGGGCGGCGTCTTGCGCACCAGCTCGCGCGCCGTCGGCCCGGTCGCATAGACCGGCACGTCATATTTTTTGACAAAGGTCGCAAGCCCCTTGACGTGGTCGATATGCTCGTGCGTAATCAGCACGCCGGCCAGGTCTGGCACGTCCATCCCGAGCGTGCCGAGCGCCTGCCGCAGCCGCCGCACCGACACGCCGAGGTCGAACAGCACCGCCGTCCCGCCGGACACATACAGCGAACAGTTGCCGCCCGACCCGCTCGCAATACTGTAATAATAGCGTTCTTTCATGCGTTCTCCATAAATGAATACAGGGACGCGTTTCCTGCGTCCCTGCCGTGTTTCCGCTTACTTTGCCTCGGGCAGGGAGGTGTCCCCCTCCGGGATCTCCGCACGGTACATATCCGCGCCGATCGCCTGGAATTTCTCCACAAGGTTTTNACTGCCCCGCGACCGCCGTCTGCCCCTCCCCCTGCCAGGAAACCGTCAGGCGGCGGTTGAAAACCGGGAGGCCGCCGACCGTGGCCGTCAGCACGGCTTCCCCCGCCTCAAGGTCGGCCTCGACCCTGCTGCCCTTGAGGGTTACGCCGCAGGCGGCGAGCAGCTCGGAGGCGCTTTTTTCCATCCCGCGCGCGGAGCCGGGCACGACCGCGCCTTCCTGCCGGAAGGCGGCGTTTACCGTCCCGTCCGGCCGCCAGCTTACCGAGCCGTTGCCGCCGGTGAAGACGGTCTCGCCGTCCTCCCGCTCCACGCGCTCGACCGTGCCCTCCAGCACGGCGCGGGCGAAGGCCTCCTCCGCCGTGCGGCTGCGGTCGATCTCGAGCGCGAGCATCCCGCGCTGCGCGGGGATGCGCAGCCCCTTGCCGCATTCCACATCGTATTGCCGCAGCACCACCCGGATATCCTCCAGAAGCGCCTGCTGTTGCATGTCCGTGCCGGCCTGCCGCAGGATCAGGCTGCCGAGCAGGAAGCCGTTGACCACGAGCAGGATCACAAGCAATATGTTTTTGACCTTATCCCACTGCACTGCCGCCCCTCCAATCCTTCCGGTAGGCCGCAGGCAGCACCCGCCCGCTGCCGTCGTCCGTGTAAGCCACGACATACCCGTACTGCGATGCGCCGTCCAGCGCGGCCGCGGCCTGCGCAACCGGCAGGACATACAGCTTCTCCCCGGTGGATACATAGTCCCGCAGGGACAGCTCCGCCGCAACCAGCATGCCGTCCTGGAAGGTAAAGCGCGCGAGCGGCTGCCCATCCGCCCGCCGCACGGGCAGCCCGCCCACCGTCTGGTTGAACTGCACGTTCCACGCGCCCGATTCCGCATCCAGCCGCACGCTCTCCAGTTCCGCGGGGATGGTGGAGCCGACCGCGCCCAGCGCGGCGTTCAGCACCTCATGTGCATAGTCCACCTGCGCGGCAAGTGCGCCCGCCGCGTCGACCTCGCCCTCCTGGTAGGCGGGCAGGCCGCCGGACAGCGAATTGGCCTTGAAGCGCACCTGTCCGTCCTGTGAAACGCGCAGCGCGCTGTAATTCTCGACAAAAACCTGCGTCGCGCCGTCGTTCTCCGAATAATTTGTCACATATGGGTCATAGCTGAACGCGGCGAGCAGCGTCTGCAGGCTGTCGCCGCTCGCCGGGTCGCCGAAGGCCGGCATGCGCGCCTGCAGCACGTCATATGCCGCCGCGCCTTCCGGCACCAGGGTTTCCGGCAGCAGCGCACCGTATACCTGCGTATCGAGCGTGCCCGCATAGCTGCACGGCGGCGCGGTGACGCCCGCCGCGACCCGCTCCCACACGCCGGCGTCGACCTTGACGCCGCCCACCGTGCGGTACAGCATACCGTCCGCGCCGTCGCGCACATAAAGCACGCCGCCGCGCGTCAGCACCAGGCTGGCCACGCTGCGGCTGTCGGTGTGGGCGGGGTCCGCGCCCATCCAGCCTGCGAGCAGGCTGAGTGGCAAGCTGCTGTTGTAGGACAGGAAAAGGGTATCCCCGCGCAGCGCCTCTTGCAGCGCGGCCTCTTCGGCCTTCTCAAAGCTGCGCGCCCCCGCCAGCGCGTCCGCCCAGAGCGGCCGCACCGATTCGTACAGGGAACCTTCCGCGGTCTCGTTATAGGAAGCGCCCCGCAGCCCATCCGCCGCCGTCATGGCGATGCCCGACGGGTAGGCCGCCGGGGTATCGCCCGCGCGCTGGATATAGCCGCCGTCGCCCATGGGCAGCAGCGCGTAAACCTGTGCAAAGAACGAGTCCGCGGGCGCGTTGTCCCGCCCCAGGCCGGTGCCCCAGTTGAGCGCGACCAGCAGGGCGAGCAGCAGCGTCAGCAGGACGAGCACAAGGTTCTTCAAGTGGTTTTTAAGGGAGCCTTGACGTTTCTTCATACGGCTTTTTCCCCGTCGAGCGGCAGGTCGGTCGGCAGGACGATGGTCACCGCCGTCCCGGCGTCCAGTTCGCTTTCCAGATGGATCGTGCCCTTGTGCGCCTCGACCATTTCCTTGGCGATGGCGAGGCCGAGGCCGGTGCCGCCCTTTTCGCGCGAGCGCGCCTTGTCCACACGGTAAAAGCGCTCAAACAGGCGCGGGACGTCCTCCTTCGGGATGCCCATGCCGTTGTCCTTGACGCGGATCACCACATGCCGGTCGTCGCGCATTGTGGCGAACAGCTCGATCCGGCCGCCGCGCGGCGTATATTTGATGGAATTGGATACGATATTTACGATCACCTGCTCCAGGCGCTCGCGGTCGCCGACCATGTCCGGCAGCGGGCCGCGCAGGTCCATCCGCAGTTCGTGGCCGTTGTCGCGCGCGGCCAGCAGCATCGCCGTGTGCACGCCCTCGAGCATCGTCTGCAAGGAAAAGCGCGTGAACCGCAGGTCCATCCGGCCGTAATCTAGCTTGGACAGCGTGAGCAGGTCCTTGACGATGCGCGTCATGCGGTCGGCTTCGTTCGAGATGACGCCGAGGAACTTGACCTCGGTCTCCGGGGGCAGGTCGCCCGCCGCGTCGACCAGCGTCTCGGTATAGCTTTTGATGTTCGTCAGCGGCGTGCGCAGCTCATGCGAGACGTTCGCGACAAATTCGCGCCGCGCGTCGTCCAGCTTGCGCTGCTCGGTGATATCGTGGATGACCGCCATGATCCCGCCCTCGCCCGTGCCGCCATAGGGTGCGAACAGCACGTTCAGCGTGCGGCCGAGGCGTTTGATTTCGGTCTGCACATAGCCTTCCTTGCCCGCATCCTCGCTGTCGGGCAGCGCCATGCTGTGGAACATTTCGCCAAACGTCATATCCTCGCGGAACTCCACGCCGAGCAGGCGCTCGGTCGCCGGGTTCATATGGATGATGCGCCCCTCCGTCGTGAAGGCGGCCACGCCGTCCGTCATGTGCAGGAACAGCGTATTCAGCTTGTCGCGCTCGCCCTGCACCTCCTCGAGCGTGGTTTTGAGCACGCGCGACATGTTGTTGAACGTGCGCGTCAGTTCACCGATCTCGTCGCTCGACTGGATCGGGATGAGCTGCCCGAAATCGCCCGCCGCGACGTGCTGGGCGCTCTTCGTGATGTTTTCGATCGGGGTCGTAATGGTCTTCGACAGCAGGAAGCTGAGCAGGATCGCGACGAGCAGGCCGAACAGCATCGCCTGCATGACAATGGCGAAAAAGCGCCAGGTCAGGGACTGGATGTCCTCCTTCGTGTCGCGGATATAGACGATATAGGGCTTGTCCCCCTGTACCGGGATGGCCACGTCCATATAGCTGTCCGCCATCGAGCCGCTCGCGCCCACCCGCCCGGCCATGGCCGCGACGATATTGGGGTTCGCGCGCAGCTCGCTGCCGACGGCCTGGTTGGAGCCGGCGACAAACGCGCCCTCGCCGTCCAGGATGTAGTAATTGCGGTAATTGTCCAGCCCGAGCGGCCCTGCGTAGTAGGATATCATTTTGGACAGGCGTTCCCCGCCGTCCCCGCCGCGGGCGGTCTGCCCCAGCTCCTCCAGCAGGTCGCGTGTGAACACGTCGCCCACCTGCTTCTGGAAATCCTCAAAATAAAAGTTGCTGACGCTGTTGATCAGGAAGGTGCCGACCACCGCCATCACCGAGATGATCAGCAGCACGAGGATCAGCACCAGCTTCATATGCAGGCTGCGAAACATAACTTATAATCCCCTTGTATCTCTGTCAATTCCCGGAGGAAAAGTAATAGCCCAGCCCGCGCTTTGTGATGATGTACTGCGGCTGCGCAGGGTTGTCCTCCAGCTTCTCACGCAGGCGGCGGATCGCGACGTCCACCGCGCGCAGGTCGCCGTAGTATTCGTAGCCCCACACCTTTTCCATCAGTTCCTCGCGCGAAAAGACCTTGTCCGGCACGGCGGCCAGGAAGGTCAGGATTTCGTACTCGCGCACCGAAAGGTCGAGCGGCTTGCCGTTTTTGCAAATTTCGCTTTTGTCCTCGGAGATCGTGAGCGCGCCCGCAAGCCGGCGCGCCTGCCCGTCCGTTTCCCCCGCGTCCGGCGCGGGCACGCGGCGCATGTTCGCGCGCACGCGCGCCACCAGCTCGCGCATGGAAAAAGGCTTCGTAATGTAATCGTCCGCGCCCAGCTCGAGGCCGGCCACCTTGTCGGATTCCTCCTCGCGCGCGGTCAGCATCAGGATCGGCACCTCGGACTGCTCGCGCACGCGGCGGCAGACCTCAAAGCCGTCGAGCCCCGGCAGCATGACGTCGAGCAGGATCAGCCCCGGGTCACCCTCAAGCGCCTTTTTCAGCCCGTCGTTGCCGTCGTATGCGGTTTCGGTCTCATAGCCCTCGCGCTCCAGGTTAAACGCCAGGATATCCGCGATGGCCGTTTCGTCCTCCACAATCAGAATCTTATTGTTCACAGCGAGCCTCCTGTTTTTCTACACCAGCCCTAAAAGCCGCGCCTTGCACACGGCCGCAATCGTTTTCCCGTCGCGCACCGTGCCGTCCGCCACCAGCTTTTCCAGTTCTGAAAACGGCATGTGGACCGTCTCGACGAATTCGTCCTCATCCGGGTCGCAATCCCCGCCGTGCAGGCCGAGCGCGCAGTAGAGGTGCAGCACCTCGGTCAGGAACCCGGGGGACGGGTACACCTCGCCCATATAGACCATGCGGTCGGCCGTGTAGCCGGTCTCCTCGCGCAGCTCGCGCACGCCGCATTCCAGGTGCCCTTCCGGGCCGTGGTCGATCTTGCCCGCCGGGATTTCGAGCAGCGTTTCGCCGTATGGGTAACGGAACTGCCGTACCAGGACGGCGTTGCCGTCCGCGTCGACCGGCAGCACGCCCACGCCGCCGACGTGCTCGCACACCTCGCGGTAGGCCTCCTTGCCGTTCGGCAGCAGCGCGGTGTCAACGCGCGCCTTCATGATGCGGCCTTCAAATTTATATTCGCTCGTCAGTGTTTTCTCTGTAAAATCCATTGCTGTTTCTCCTTTTGCGGTCAATGGTTGCGGCACCGTTCCCTCATCACGCCCTCGCACCGCAGGATCATGGCGCTTTCCGGCTCCAGGATGACCTGCGTGCCGCTTTCGCCGTTTGCACACGTGTAGGCGCCGCCGCCGCGCAGCATGTCTTCCGCGGCCAGGCACGGCAGGAATACCGAGCGCATGTCGCCTTCGCGGTTGACCGCGATGATTACGCACTCTTCCCCGATGCAGCGCGCGTACACCAGCACGCCCTCGTCCATCCGGATGAAGTGCAGGTCGCCCCGGCGCAGCGCTGCGCTGCCGTCCCGCGTCTCGCACAGCATACGGTAAAACGACAGGATTTCCGGGTCTTCCTTGCCCCAGGGGTAGGTGCGGCGGTTAAACGGGTCCTCGTACCCCTGCATGCCGGCTTCATCGCCGTAGTAGATGCAGGGCGACCCCGGCATGGTAAACTGCAATACGGCGGCCAGGCGCAGGCGGCGCTTCGCCCCCTCCAGCACGCCGGGCGGCAGCATATGGTACGCGCGGTAATCGCGGTCCATCTCCCAGACGTCCGGTTCGCCGCCGAGCACCGACAGGATGCGCGGCGTGTCGTGTGTGCCGATGATGTTCATGAGGTTGTAAAAGATATCGTGCGGGTAGTTTTCGCGCAGCGTCTCAATGCGCTCCGCGAAATGCTCCGCCGTGCCGCCGGTCACAAAGGCCAGGATGGCCTCGCGCAGCGGGTAATTCATCACGCTGTCCAGTTCGCCGCCCTGGAAATACCGGCGGCGCTCGTCGTACGCGACCTTGTTGGAGGCGTCCTCCCAGACCTCGCCGAGCACCAGGCCGTCCGGCTTCTCCTCCTTGACGACCGCGTCGATCTTCTGGATGAACCAGTCGGGCAGCTCGTCGGCGACATCCAGCCGCCAGCCCGACGCGCCCAGGCGCAGCCAGTGGCGGATGACGCTGTCCTCGCCCTCGATGATATAGTCGATATAGGCCGGGCTGTCCTCCCGCACCTGCGGCAGGGTATAGATGCCCCACCAGGATGAGTACTTATCCGGCCACTCCTGGAAATCGAACCAGTCAAAATAGGGCGAATCCTTGGACTGGTGCGCGCCCTGCCCCGGATAGTGCCCGCGGCCGTTAAAGTACCGGCTGTCAAATCCGGTATGGTTGAAAACGCCGTCCAGCATGACGCGGATGCCGCGCTCGGCCGCCTCCGCGCACAGGGTGGCGAAGTCCTCCTCCGTGCCCAGCATGGGGTCGATCTTCTTATAGTCGCCGGTATCGTACCGGTGGTTGGAAAACGCCTCGAAAATTGGGTTTAAATACAGCGTACTCACGCGTAGGGAGGCCAGGTAATCCAGCTTTTCCGTAATCCCGCGCAGGCTGCCGCCAAAAAAGTCGTTGTTCAGGATTTCGCCGCGCTTATCCGGCCGGTAGTCCGGCACGTCGCCCCAGTTCTTGTGGACGTGGCGCTCCGCGGGGTAGCCGTCCTCCGGCGGGACGCTGGTGCGGCGGAAGCGGTCCGGGAAGATGTTATAGGTGATGCCCTCGCCGAACCAGCGCGGCACCTTGTATGCCCCGTCATACGCCGTGAGCTGGAAGCGCGCGGAAAGTTCCGCCGCCATCTCGCCCTTGCTGCCGTAGCCGCGGCTGATGTAAAACACGCCGTGCGAGGTGGACACGCGGAAATAGTACCAGTACAGCCCCGGCCGCGGCACCGTATACGCGCCCTCGTAGTGGTCCCGGCAGCCCTCCAGGCCGCGCCATTGGAGCGGGATGCGCCGCTGCTCGCGGTCGTTCCCGTCCTCGGCGATGAACAGGCTGGCCTCATACACGCCGTGATAGCGTTCCGGATATAGGCAAAAGACGACGGTTCCCCCTGCCTCTGCCGCGCCATATGGTCTTTTATACGCCTCGTCGCGCGCGTTGAAAATCAGGTCTTTCATCTCTAACGCCTTCTCCCCCGGAGCCATTCTGAGAACCCCGCCTGCCGGGCGGCGCTCTCAGAATGGCTTCAAATTTAATAGGTCCCGCTGCCTGCCGCACGCTTTTGCGTGCGCGGCGCGCCCCCTCATGAACCGCGCAAGGGACTGCCCGCTGATACAGGCAGTCCCATTGCGTTTTTTCCATCGCGTCTTAGTACGCGAAATCGGTGTGCACCTTCCAGATATTTTTAGCGTATTCCGCGATCGAACGGTCGGAAGCGAACCGGCCGCTGTTTGCAATATTCATCAGCGACATGTAGTTCCAGTTTTCCGGCCGCAGGTACATCTGCGACACACGCTCCTGCGCCTTCACGTAGGAATCAAAATCGGCCAGGGACATAAACTTGTCGGCAGGCCCGCCGTTGCCCTGCAGCAGCATCTTGACGAGGCTGTCGTATTTCTTGCCGTCGCCGAAGCCGTCGCGCATCTGGTCGAGCACGCGGCGCAGCCCCGGGTTGCTGTTGTAGATCGACATCGGCGAATAGGTGCCGCCCTCCGCGAGGTTCTCCGCCTCCTTGGCGTTCATGCCGAAGATGAAGATATTCTCCTCGCCGACCGCCTGGCAAATCTCGACGTTCGCGCCGTCCATGGTGCCGATCGTCAGGGCGCCGTTCATCATGAACTTCATGTTGCCGGTGCCGGACGCTTCCTTGCCCGCGATCGAAATTTGCTCGGAGACCTCGGCCGCCGGCATGATCATCTCCGCCAGCGAGACCTTGTAGTCCTCGATAAAGACGACTTTGAGCTTGTCGCCGACGTCCGGGTCGTTGTTGATCTTGTTTGCGATCGAGTTGATCAGGCTGACCGTGCGCTTGGCCACCACGTAGCCCGGCGCGGCCTTGGAGCCGAAAATATAGGTGCGCGGTACGAATTCGGCTGACGGATCATCCTTGATCTTGTTGTACAGGTACAGGATATGCAGGATATTCAGCATCTGGCGCTTGTATTCATGCAAACGCTTGACCTGTACGTCGAAAATGGAGCCGAGGTTGACCTCGATGCCGTTGTGCTCTTTAATATATGCGGCCAGCCGCTCCTTATTATGCCGTTTGATCTCCGCAAGGCGGTCGAGCACCTTTTTGTCCTCGCCAAAGGTGCGCAGCACCTGCAGCTCGGACGGGTGGGTGATGAAGCCGTCGCCGATCAGCTCGGTGATCAGCCCCGTCAGCTCCGGGTTGGCCTCGCACAGCCAGCGGCGGTGCGCGATGCCGTTCGTGACGTTGCGGAACTTGGCCGGGGAGATATGGTAAAAGTCGTGGAAGACCTTTTCCTTCAGGATATCCGAATGCAGCTCGGAAACGCCGTTGACCGAGAAGCTGCCCGCGATTGCAAGGTGCGCCATGCGCACCACGCCGTCCGACACAATCGCCATCTTGGAGATGCGGTTGAAGTCGCCCGGGTAGTAGTTCCACAGCTCCTTGCAGAAGCGCTCGTTGATCTCGTTGACGATCATCATGACGCGCGGCATCAGGGACTGCATCAGCTCGATCGGCCAGCACTCCAGCGCCTCGGGCATAACGGTGTGGTTCGTGTACGCCACGCACTGGGAGACGATGTTCCACGCCTTATCCCAGCCCATGTTTTCCCCGTCCATCAGGATACGCATCAGTTCCGGGATGACGAGCACCGGGTGGGTGTCGTTGATATGCAGGATGTGCTTGCGCGCGAAGTTCTCGAGCGTGCCGTACTGCGCCTTATGCTTGGCGCAGATATCCTGGATTGTCGCGGAGACCAGGAAGTACTGCTGCTTGAGGCGCAGGGACTGCCCCTCGATGTGATTGTCCTCGGGATAGAGGATCATCGAGATGACCTCGGCCATCGCGTGCTTTTCGACCGCCTTGAGGTACTCGCCGCGCGAAAACAGGCTCATATCGAGCGGGATCGGGCTGCTGGCCTCCCACAGGCGCAGGGTGGAGACGTTATCCGTCTTGTAGCCGGAAATCGGCATATCGTACGGGGTGGCGAGGACTGGCGTATAGTCGGTATGCTCGACCACAAGCTTGCCTTCGTCGTTCCAATAGGTGTTGACGTTGCCGCCGATGCGCACCTCGCGCACGTCGTCCATGGCCGGGATCTGCCAGACCGCGCCGGTCTCCAGCCAGCTGTCCGGCAGCTCCACCTGCTCGCCGTCGACAATCTTCTGCTTGAAGATGCCGTGCTCGTAGCGGATGGAATAGCCCGTGGCGCGCACGCCGATCGTGGCCATGCCGTCCATATAGCAGGCGGCCAAGCGGCCGAGGCCGCCGTTGCCGAGGCCCGGGTCTGCTTCTTCCTCGAACAGGTCGGACAGGTCCACGCCCATATCGGCCAGCGCGTCGCGCATCGGCCCGAGAAGGCCGAGGTTGTAAGCATTATTGCGCAAAGAACGCCCTACCAGGAATTCCATGCAAAGGTAATGTACCTGGCGCTCCTTATTCTGCTCCACCTGGTTTTGCGTCTCGATCATGTGATCCGCGAGCGTGTCGCGGATTACCAGGGCGCAGGCCTCGTAAATCTGCTCTTTGGAGGCCTCGCCCGGTTCACGGCTGAAATGGCGGCGGAGCTTGCCCTCGATCGCCTGTTTCATGGTATTCTTTGTATACGTCTTTGGCATGGTGTATCTAACCCCTTATCTTTCTTCTCACTTCTGGGACCGCTTTTTCGGGAGGGAAACGGGCAAACCCGTTTACAGAGATTCGTAAACCTCTAAGTACTTGTCGGCCGAAGCGTCCCAGCTGAAGTCGGCCGTCATGCCGAGTTCCATCAGGTGCGCCCAGGCTTCCTTGTTGGTGCGGTAGGTCTCGCACGCCTCGCGGATGACATGCAGCATGTCGTGCGCGTTGTAGCTTGCGAAGGTAAAGCCGTTGCCCGTGCCCAGGTAGTCGACGAAGGCCTGCACCGTGTCCTTCAGGCCGCCTGTCTCACGCACAATCGGGATGGTGCCGTACCGCATAGAGATCATCTGCGCCAGGCCGCACGGCTCGGTGCGCGACGGCATCAGGAACATATCCGCGCCGGCATAGATTTTGTCCGCCAGGTCGCCGGAGAACATGATGGAAGCCGAAATTTTCGCCGGGTACAGGCGCTTGGCCTCCAGGAACATCTGCTCGTAGCGCCAGTCGCCCTTGCCCAGCACGATCAGGCGGACGTCGTCCTCCAGGATATCGTGCAGCACGGCTTCCAGCAGGTCGAGCCCCTTGTGGCTGACAAAACGGGTGACCATGCCGATGACCGGCGTGCCGTCGTCGCCCTCAAGGCCGCACAGCTTGAGCAGCTCCCGCTTGTTCTGCAGCTTATCCTTGAGCGTCTTCGGCCCGTAGTTCTTGTACAGGTGCGGGTCGGTCAGGGGGTTGAACACCTCCATGTCGATACCGTTCAGGATGCCGTGCAGCTTCCAGCTATTCTGCCGCAGGATGACATCCATCCGGTGGCCGTAATACGCCGTCTGGATCTCCTCGGCGTAGGTCGGGCTGACCGTCGTGACCGCGCTGGCCGCCAGGATCGCCGCCTTCATCAGGTTGACGTCGCCGTCGAGCACCATAAAGCCGGAACGGTAATGCGCGTCGTCGATGCCGAGGACATATTCCAGGATCTCGCGGCCGTACTGGCCCTGGTACTGGATGTTATGGATCGTAAACACCGTTTTGATGCCCTGGTAGAACGGGCGCGCGCTGAACATCAGGTTGTAATAGACCGGTACAAGCGCGGTCTGCCAATCGTTGCAGTTGATGACGTCGGGCTTCCAGTCCAGGTCGGGCAGGATCTCCAGCACGGCTTTGGAGAAAAAGGCAAAGCGTTCCGCGTCGTCATATTCGCCGTAAACCTGCACGCGTGCGAAGTAATACTCGTTATCGATGAAGTAATAGGTCACACCGTCCTGTTTCAGGCTGAAAACGCCGCAATATTGGTTGCGCCATGCAAGCTGTACATATGCATTTTTGACAAAATCCATTTTCTGACGCCAGTCCGTGGAAATCGCGCTGTGAAGTGGACAGAACACCGCCACATCGTGACCCTTGGCCGCAAGCGCCTTGGGCAGGGAACCCGCCACGTCGCCCAAACCGCCGGTTTTGACAAACGGAGCCACTTCGCTTGCAACATACATGATTTTCATTTTGCCAGACCTCCCGTCCTGCCCTTCATAACAGCGGGTACCGCAAATGCGGTCCGTAACTTGTTTATTTTACTAGACAATAGAACTTTTTGCAATAACAACCGGATAATTTTCATGCCCCATCATCGTACGGCCTTCCCGGATGGTAACGCCGCGGTCGGTGATGATATGCGCCAGGGACGCCCCGGACAGGATACGGCCGGACTGCATGATGATGCTGTTGGAAATCTTGGCGTCCTTCTCAACATGGACGTCGCGGAACAGGATGGAGCCGGAGACCTCGCCCTCGATATAGCAGCCGTCAGCGATCAGGCTGTCGTCCACCACGGCCTTGTCGCCGTAGTAGGCCGGGGCCTCGTCGTGTACCTGCGTATAGATCGGGCGGTTGCGGAGGAACAGCTCGTCGCGTACCTCCTTTTCCAGCATATCCATGTTGGACTGGAAATAATCTTTGGTATCCTCAATCTTTACCGCGTATTTGTCGAAAACAAAACCGCTGATCTTATCCTCATTCAGGGCGCGCTGCAGCAGCTCGCGCTCAAAATGCACCAGGTTATGGGTGACGCAGTCCGCGATCAGGTGGATCAGGTATTCGCGGCGCATGACGTATACGCCAAGGGCGGTATACTTGCACTTGCCGTCGTTGCAGTCGCCGACGCGGATGTCGGTCACCTCGCGCTTGCGGTTCAGCTCGACATAGGTCGTGAACGGGCTTTCCTTGACCTTTTTGCAGCAAACCATGGTCATGCTGTTGCCGCTCTCCTTATGGGCCTCCACGATCTCGTCCAGCGGCAGGTTGGCAATGATGTCGCCGTCCGCCACCACGACATAGTCGGAGCGGTTCTTCTGGAGGTAATCGACCGCGCCCGCGAGCGCGTCAATCTTGCCGCGGTATTCGCCGTTGACCAGCGGGGAGGCGCGCTTGGAGTAGGAGTACGGCGGCAGCAGGGTGACGCCGCCGTTTTTACGGGACAGGTCCCAGTCCTTGGCGCTGCCGATATGGTCGATCAGCGACTGGTATTTGTCGCGCATCAGCACGCCGACACGGTAAATGCCGGAGTTGACCATGTTGGACAGCATGAAGTCGATGATGCGGTAGCGGCAGCCGAACGGGACGGCGGCCACCGTACGGTGCTCGGTGATTTCGCGCAGGTCGTTATCGGTATCGAAGGCGATAATAATGCCCAGTACGTTTTTCATAGCTTTCGTCCCCCCTTAAATCTTGTCCGGCAGGTCTTCGGCGGCCATTTCCTTTGCCGCCATCTTGACCCCGCGCCCAACGCGCACGCCGCCTGCGACGACCGCCACGCCCCAATTGTCGATATCCGCGTCTGCCGGGCTCTGGCCGACCTCCGCGCCCGCGGCGATAGTCGCGCCTTCCGCTACGATCGCATAGCGCACGACCGCGCCCTCCTCGACGATCGCGCCGGGCATCAGGATGGAGTATTCCACCTGCGCGCCGCGCCCGACCGTAACGTCGGAAAACAGTACGGACTCGGATACGTCGCCGTAAATCTCGCAGCCCTCGGAAACCAGGGAGTGCGTGATGTGGGAATCCACGCTGGCAAAGTGCGGGGGCGCGCCGTTGTTACGTCCATAGATCTTCCAATCGTCGTCGTCCAGGTTCAGCCCGGACTTGGGCGACAGCAGATCCATATTCGCCTCCCACAGGCTTTCGATCGTGCCGACGTCCTTCCAGTAGCCGTCGAAACGGTAGGACTGCATCTTTTCGCCCGCGGCGAGCATCGCCGGGATGATGTCCTTGCCGAAGTCGTTGGAGGAGCCCGTCCGGGCCTCGTCGTCCATTAAGTACTGGCGGAGCTTTTTCCAGGTGAAGATGTAGATGCCCATGGAGGCCAACGTGGACTTCGGCTTCTTGGGCTTTTCCTCGAACTCGTAGATGCTGCCGTCCTCGTTGCAGTTCATGATGCCGAAGCGGGACGCCTCGGACATCGGCACGTCGATGACCGCGATAGTCGCGTCCGCCTTCTTGGCCTTGTGCTCGGCCAGCATCTTGGAATAGTCCATCTTGTAGATATGGTCGCCCGAGAGGATCAGGACGTATTCCGGGTCGTACTCGTCCACGAAGCCGATGTTCTGGTAAATCGCGTTTGCCGTGCCCTTGTACCATTCGGAAGTCTTGCCCTTCTGGTACGGGGGCAGGATGTAGACGCCGCCGCTGACGCGGTCGAGGTCCCACGGCTGGCCCGAACCAACATAGGCGTTCAGCGCGTGCGGCTCATACTGGGTCAGCACGCCGACCGTATCAATGCCGGAATTGATGCAGTTTGAGAGCGGGAAGTCGATGATCTTGTACTTTCCGCCGAAGGGGACTGCGGGCTTGGCGACCTTGGTCGTCAGCACATACAGCCTGCTGCCCTGGCCGCCGGCCAGCAGCATAGCAACACATTCTTTCTTTCGATACATTTTAAATTCTCCATTCTCCGCTTTTTGCGCATTTTTAGAATTAGAATCTGTAAGCCGCCCGCTGGGCGGTTGATTTTATACCATGCGGCACGCGGCTCCCATCACCGCGCGCCTTGTGCGCCGCCCCCGTTTGCAGGGGCGCCCCCTTGGTGGGACTCAGGCCTCCGTCCCCTCCTTGCCCTTTGCCGCGCCGTCCGGCGCCGCATCGGCCTTGGGCATGTCCTCCGCCTTGCGTCCCCCAGCCTTGCCCGCCGTTTTCGCGACTGCCTTTTCCGGCTGCTTTGCGACCGCCTTTTCCGGCGTTTTGGCCACGGCCTTCCCCGGCTGCTTTGCGACCGCTTTTTCCGGCGTTTTGGCAACCGCCTTCTCCGGCTGCTTGACCACGGCCTTCCCCGGCTGTTTTGCAACCGCCTTTTCCGTGGCAGCCGGCTCGGCCGCCGCCTTTTTCACCGTCTTTGCCGTCTTGGGTTTCGTGCCGACCTTGGCGCGCGGCGCGCCCTTCGCGGCCTTTTTCTCCGCCGCCTTTTTCGCGGCCTCGATCTCCGCCTTGGTGCGGCGGCGGCGCTTGGGCGTGCCCTTGAGGAATACGATGCCGAGCGGCGGCAGCTTGAGCTGCACCGACTGGTCGCGCCCATGGAAGGGCACCGACTCGGTCTTGAGCTTGCCGTTGGCCACGCCCGTGCCGCCGTACTCCGGCCGGTCGGACGAGAAGGCCTCTTCATAGCTGCCCGCAAACGGCACGCCGATGCGGTATTGCTCGTGATAAACCGGCGCGAAGTTGACGACGACGACGAGGTCGGAGCCGTCCTTTGCGATGCGCCGGAAGGAAATGACGTTGTTGCGGCTGTCCTCGTGGTCGATCCACTGGAAGCCCTGCCAGTCGACGTCGTTCTCCCAGAGCTGCTTGCTGTCCAGGTAGAAATGGTTGAGCGCGCTGACGTACGCCTTGAGCTGGCGGTGCGCGTCGTAATCGAGCAGCATCCAGTCCAGGCCGCGGTGGTACGCCCACTCGGTGAACTGGCCGAATTCGCCGCCCATGAACAGCATCTTTTTGCCGGGATGCGCCATCATATAGCCGTACAGCGTGCGCAGGCCTGCAAACTTCTCGGCGTATTCGCCGGGCATTTTGTCGATCAGCGAGCGCTTGCCGTGCACGACCTCGTCGTGCGACAGCGGCAGGATATAGTTTTCCGAAAAGGCGTACATGAACGAGAAGGTGATCTTCTCATGCATGTCCTTCCGGAAGAACGGGTTTGCCTCGCAGTAGCAGAGCATGTCGTTCATCCAGCCCATGTTCCACTTGAAGTTGAAGCCCAGGCCGCCGTCGTAGCCCGGCTTGGTGACCATCGGCCACGCGGTGGATTCCTCGGCAATCATGAGCACGTCGGGATGGTCGGTCAGGATCTTCTCGTTCATCAGGCGGAGGAAATCGACCGCCTCGAGGTTTTCGCGGCCGCCGTGGATGTTGGGCGTCCAGCCCTGGTCCTGGCGGTTGTAATCGAGGTAGAGCATGGAAGCCACGGCGTCCACGCGCAGGCCGTCGATATGGAACTGCTCGATCCAGAACATGGCGGAGGACATCAGCAGGTTGCGCACGGACACCTTGCCGTAATCGAATACGCGGGTGCCCCACTCCTTGTGCTCCATCTTGCGCGGGTCGGCGTACTCGTAAAGGTACGAGCCGTCGAACTCGACCAGGCCGTGCCCATCCTTCGGGAAGTGCGCCGGCACCCAGTCCATGATGACGCCGACGCCCGCCTGGTGGCACCTGTCGATGAAATACATGAGGTCCTGCGGCGTGCCGTAGCGCGAGGTCGCGGCGAAATACCCCGTGACCTGGTACCCCCAGGAACCATCATATGGGAATTCCGTCAGCGGCATGACTTCAATATGCGTATAGCCCATTTCCTTTACGTAAGGCACAAGCTCTTCCGCCATCTCCCGGTAGGAATAGAAGTTGCCGTCCTCCTTCATCTTCCAGGAGCCAAAATGCATCTCGTAAATATTGAGCGGCTTATCGTATGCAAGGTTTTCGCTGCGCCATTTCAGCCAGCCGGCGTCGTTCCACTGGTAGCCTTCCAGGTCGTAATACTTCGACGCATTCGCGGGGCGGGTCTCGGAATGGAAGCCGTAGGGGTCCGCCTTATCGATGATGTCGCCGATTGCAGTCTCGACGCTGTACTTATACGAGTCATATTGCTGCACGCCCGGGATAAAAAGCTCCCATACGCCCTGCTCGTCCATGGCCATCGGGCTTTTCTCTCGTTCCCATTCGTTAAACGAGCCAATGACTGACACGCTCTTGGCATTGGGCGCATAAACACAGAAATTTACGCCCTCCTGGCCGTCCTGTTTCGCGGGGTGCGCACCCATAAATTCATATGCGCGGCAGTCGCGCCCCGAGTAAAACAATTGACCATGCTCATTGCGCGAGAGTTTTTTTGCTTCTAAAGCCATTTTGCTCATCTCCTCCTAAACGCATCGCAAAATGCGTGAATTCTCTCTTAATATCCATTCTTTTACAGTCTTTTTTGTGATTTTAGCACAGATTTTGCGATAACCCATCCAATTTTACTAGGGATAGTATACAACACTTACAAAAAAAAGTCCAGTAAATTTCAGATTTACCGGACTTTTTCCTATCTTTTATTTTTTGCCGCTGTCCAATAAACGGGTTTTTGCCGCCCCGCTGTAACTTAACGGACTGCCCGCGGGCGCGTTATTTCAGCACTCCGCCGCGCCGAACACGTGCCGCCGCACCAGGTCGAGCGCGGTCGACGCCGCCTGGTTGCGCACGCGGTCGCGGCCCAGCTTGGACTGCATTTTACGGGTCACGTTGCGCCCGTCGTAATACACGCTGATATAGACGAGGCCGACCGGCTTTTCCGCCGTGCCGCCGTCCGGCCCCGCGATGCCCGTGATGCCCACGCCGACATCCGCGCCGAGCGCCTTTGCCACGCCCGCGGCCATCTGCTCTGCCGTTTCCGGCGATACCGCGCCGACCGTATCCAGCGTGCCCTTTTGCACGCCGAGCACGCCCATCTTGACCTCGTTGGAATAGGAGCACACGCCGCCCTTATAGTAGGCCGAGCAGCCCGGCACGTCGGTGATGCGCTTGGACAGCAGGCCGCCCGTGCAGCTCTCCGCAACGGCCAGCGTCAGGCCGCGCGCCTTCAGGCCGTCCCCGACCACCTGCTCGAGGGAATCCACGTCCACGCCGTAAACGTCGTCGCCCAGGATGTCGCACACCTCGCGCACGACGGGCGCGAGCAGGCGCTCCGCCTCCTCGGCGGTATCCGCCTTGGCGGTGACGCGCGCGAAGCACTCGGAAATCTTGGCGTAGGGCGCGATCGTCGGGTTCTCCATCCGCGCCATCATATCGTGCAGCTTGGCCTCCATCATGGATTCGCCGGTGCCGAACACACGCACGTTGTGGGACACGATGCAGCCGCCCGCCAGCGGGTAGAGGTAGGGCATCGCGCAGTGCTTCCACATTGGGTTGCACTCGCGCGGGGGGCCGGGCAGCATGAGCACGTGCTTGCCGTCCGCCTCGAAGGCGCAGCCGGGCGCGGTACCCCATTCGTTGACGAACACGGTGCAGCCCTCGGGCAGCCATGCCTGCTTTTCGTTATTCTTCGTCATCTCCTTGCCGATATCGTGAAAGAACGACACGATGCGGTCGAGCGACGGCTGGTGCAGCGCCATCTTCTTGCCGAATACGGTGGCAAGGGTCTCCTTGGTCAGGTCGTCGAGCGTCGGCCCGAGGCCGCCCGTCGTGATAATGATATCCGCGCGCTGCTTGGCGTTTTCAATCACGCCGCGCAGGCGTTCCGGGTTGTCGCCCACGACCGTCTGGTAAAATACGTTGATGCCCAGCTCGGACAGCCCCTGCGAGATAACCTGCGCGTCGGTATTGACGATGTCGCCCAGCAGGATTTCCGTGCCCACTGCGATCAGTTCTGCGTTCATAATGATATTAACTCCCTTCGGTTCTTTCCGTCATATTGCCTGCGGCGCCCCGCCGGGGTCAGCCCAGGACGATGCGCTCCGTCCCTGCGACGGCCTCGCCGACCAGCGTTTCCACATCCAGGCGGCTTTCGGCCTCCAGGATCTTGGGCAGCTTGGGGCGGGTGTTCGGGTGCTTGGGGGTAAAGACCGTGCAGCAATCCTCATATGGCAGGATAGAGGTTTCAAACGTGTCGATTTTGCGCGCGATGCGGACGATCTCCTCCTTGTCCATGCCGATCACCGGGCGGAACACGGGCAGCTCGCACACCGCGCCGGTCACCGCCATGGCAGGCATGGTCTGGCTCGCGACCTGGCCGAGGCTCTCGCCCGTGATCAGGGCGCCGCATTCGTACTGCACGGCGAGCCGCTCCGCGATGCGCATCATAAAGCGGCGCATCACCAGCGTGAACAGCTCCTCGTGGCACTTGTCGCGGATCTCTTCCTGGATCTTGGTGAACGGCACAATGAGCAGCGGCATGCGCCCGGTATAGCGCGTCAGGATCTGGCCAAGCTCGACCACCTTTTCCTTGGCGCGTTCCGAAGTGTAGGGATAGCTGAAAAAGTGCACGCCGACCAGCTCCAGCCCACGCTTTGCCATCATATACCCCGCGACCGGCGAGTCGATGCCGCCGGAAAGCAGGAACGCCGCGCGGCCGTTCGCGCCGACGGGCATACCGCCCGCGCCCGGCTCCGGCCCGGCGTGCACAAAGGCGTGCTCCGTGCGGATTTCCAAATGGACGGTCAGTTCGGGCGTGTGCATATCGGGCTGCAGGTGCTTATATTTGTCCGCCAGCTCGCCGCCGATGTGCTGCGAGACCTGGATGGAGGTCATGGGGAATTTTTTGTCCCCGCGCTTGGTCTCGACCTTGAAGCTGCGCGCGTCCGCGATACGATCGGCGAGGTAGTCCTCGGCGGCCGCCTGCATGCTTTCGAGCGTCTTCTCGCAGACCGCGGCGCGGCAGATCGTCGCTACGCCGAACACGCGACGCACCGCCTCCGTCACCGCGTCCCCGTCCGCGTCCTCCGGGATCCAGACGTAGATGACCGACTGGTGGATTTCGACTTGGCACGGCGCGACCGCGCGGATGCGGCGGCGCAGGTTGCCGAGCAGGCGGTCTTCAAACTTTTTGCGGTTCAAACCCTTGAGTACGATCTCGCCGCACTTGAGCAATAAAACTTCCTTCATATGTTCTCCTTTTCAGGGGGCGTGCGCCCCGCCGTTTATCTCCTGAGCATCGCCGCACCCTTGCGCGCCGCGGCGATGAACGCGTCCACATCCGCCCGCGTGTTGTGCGGCGCGAAGGACACGCGCAGCGCGCTGTCGATGCGCTCCTTTGGCAGCCCCATCGCGCGCAGCACGTGGCTTTCATGCCCCTTGGCGCAGGCCGAGCCGGCCGATACATAGACCTCCTCCTGCTCCAGGATGCGCAGCATGACTTCGCTCTTGCATCCCGGGAACGACAGGCTGACGACGTGCGGCACGTCGTTTACGCCGTTCTGTACCGCCCATGGGAAGGCTTCCGCCACCTGCGCCTTGAGGTACGCGCACAGGCCGCGCACATGTTCGCAGTCCCCCGCAAAGGCCGCCGCGCGCACCCGGCAGGCCGCGGCGAGCGCCGCGATGTTCGGCATCGGCTCGGTGCCCGGGCGGAAGCCGTTTTCCTGCCCGCCGCCGTACAGCAGGGGCGGCAGCGCCACGCCCTTTTTCATATAGAACGCGCCGATCCCCTTGGGCGCGCCGACCTTGTGGCCGGAAACGCTCATCAGGTCGCAGCCCCATTTCGCGGGCGTGAGCGGGACGCGGAAAAAGCCCTGCACCGCGTCGATATGGAACAGCGCGTGCGGGCAGCGGCGCTTGAGCAGCCTGCCCATCTCCCCCACCGGCATGCACGCGCCGACCTCGTTATTGACCAGCATGCAGGTCAGCAGGATGGTGTCCTCCCGCAGCGCTTCCTCCAGCCGCCCCAGCGGGATATGGCCGTCCACGTCCGGCTGGAGGCGGGTGACCGAAAAGCCCTCGCCTTCCAGCTTTTTCAGGCTGTTCAGCGTGGCGGAATGCTCCACCGCCGTTGTGATGATATGCTTCCCGCGGCGGAAATTCTTACGGCAGACGCCGAAAACCGCCGTGTTGATGCCCTCGGTGCCGCCGGAATTAAAATAAACCTCGCCGGGCTGCGCGCCCATGGCCTGCGCCACGCAGGCGCGCGACTCCTTGAGCATTGCCGCGGCGCGGTTGCCCAGCCGGTGCTGGGAGGAGGGGTTCCCGAACGCCTCCCGCATGGCGTGCACCGCCGCCTCCGCCGCCTCCGGCAGCACCGGCGTAGTCGCCGAATTGTCCAAATAATGCATGGTTTCGCCCTTTCTTCCGGATTCCCGTACCAGTATATTATACATCCGCCCCCGCCCCGTGCCAACCACTATTTTGCACCTTTTCTATTGAAAGGCACGCTTTTTGATGCTATAATAAGTAGGCATGTGGCTTTATGCTGCAAAAAAGATGTGCATCCGATTGAAAGGGGCTATTTTGATATGCCGGGTAAGGTAATTTTGGGCGCCCAGTGGGGCGACGAGGGCAAGGGGAAGTTCATTGACATTTTCGCAGGCGAGGCCGACTTGGTCGTCCGCAGCCAGGGCGGCAACAACGCGGGCCACACGGTCGTCGTAAACGGCGAAACCTACAAGCTGCAGCTCATCCCCTCCGGTATTCTCTATAAAGACTGCGTAAACATCATCGGGCCGGGCGTGGTGGTCGACCCGCGCGCGATCCTCAAGGAGATCGACGGCCTGGCCGCGAAGGGCGTTTCCGCGGACAAGCTGTTTATCGACGCCCGCTGCCACTGCATCCTGCCGTGGCACCTCGAGCTTGACGCGCTCTCGGAAAAGGCGCGCGGCGGCGACGATATCGGCACCACCAAAAAGGGCATCGGCCCCACCTACATGGACAAGGCGGAGCGCATCGGCGTGCGCATGCACGATTTTGTCGGCGGGCGCTTTGAGGAGGCCATGCGCGAGGCCTGCGCGCGCAAGAACAAGGTGATCACCGGCGTTTACGGCGGCGATCCGGTCGACATTGAAGCCGTCCTGGCAGAGTACCGCGGTTACGCAGAGCGCCTGCGCAGCCATGTGCGCGATACGACCGTCATGACCTATGAAGCCGTCAAGTCCGGCAAGAACGTGCTGTTTGAAGGCGCGCAGGGCACGCTGCTCGACCTCGACATGGGCACCTATCCCTATGTCACCTCTTCCCACCCGGTTTCCGGCGGCTGCTGCATCGGCTCCGGCGTCGGCCCGACCGCCATCACCGAGATCATGGGCATCTGCAAGAGCTACACGACCCGCGTCGGCAAGGGGCCCTTCCCGACCGAGCTGTTCGACGAGACGGGCGACTATATCCGCAAGGCCGGCGGCGAGTTCGGCACGGTCACCGGCCGCCCGCGCCGCACCGGCTGGTTTGACGCCGTCATCGCGCGCTATGCGGTGCGCGTCAACGGCCTGACCGAACTTGTCATCAACAAGATCGACCCGCTGTGCGGCCTGCCGAAGCTCAAGGTCTGCGTCGCGTACGATTTCAAGGGCGAGCGCCTGACCGAGTTCCCGGCGGACTTTGCCGACCTGGAGCATTGCAAGCCGGTTTACGAGGAGTTCGACGGCTTTACCGAGGACATCACGGGCTGCCGCAGCTTTGACGAGCTGCCGGTTAGCGTACAGGATTATATCCGCGAGCTTGAGCGCATCTGCGGCTGCCGCGTCTCCATGCTTGGCGTAGGCCCCGCGCGCGACCAGGTAATCGCCATCCGGTAAGGCGGCAGTATAGTTTGAAAAGGGAAGCGGCCGGCACATGTCCCGCCGTTACACAAAAAATGGCCGCATACGCGGCCATTTTTATATGCGCCGAGGGTTTTTCCAACGCCACCCCGGCCTAACGAGAAAAGGGGGTAAACCATGGAAATCCAAACACGCCGCCTGCTGCTCCGCCCGATGACGGAGGCCGACGCGCCCGCCGTGTACGAATATTCCAAGCACCCGGACGTCGGCCCGCGGGCGGGCTGGAAGCCGCATGGGAGCCTCGAGGAAACGCGGGAAATCATGCGGGCGGTCTTCCTCGAGCGCGACGACGTGTGGGCAATCGTGCGCCGCGCGGACGGCAAGCTGATCGGCTCCATCGGCCTGATCCCGGACCCTGCGCGCGAAAACGGCCGCACGCGCATGGTCGGCTACGCGCTGGACGCGGCCTGCTGGGGGCAGGGCTACATGACGGAGGCCGTCCGGGGCGCGCTCCGGCATGCCTTCGGCGCGCTGTCGCTCGACCTGGTCTCCGCGACCTGCTACCCGGGCAACCCGGCCTCCCGCCGGGTGCTGGAAAAGTGCGGCTTTCGCCTGGAGGGCCGCCGGAGGCTGGCGGAGCGCCTGTGGGACGGCACGGTGCAGGATCACCTGTGCTTCTCCATTACGCGGGACGAATATGCATAAAGGAAGGCGGAAGCACGATGCTTCCGCCTTCCTTTATGCATTAATAGCCGAAATTGCCGTCCTCCAGGATCCACGCGCCGTCCGCGCCCTCCCGGTAAAGCGTGAACATGCAATCTTCCTTTTTCGTATGTTCAAATACCGCGTCGCCCGTCAGCGTGATCACGTTGGCGCGGTCGCGCCCTTCCATCGGGTTGCCGGTGCGCATCATGGCGGGCGTCCAGGCCTCGTCCTTTTCCGCGTCAAACCGCAGGTTTTCCGCCGCAAAGCCCTGGGCGGCGGCATAGGACAGCACCGCCTGCTTAGCCGCGCCGATCTCCTCCTCGGTAAAGGCAGCCTCCGCCGCCCCGTCTTCCGCGCCGTCCGTCCGGGTGGATCGGATGATCTGCTCCAGCGCGGCGCGCGCGTCGTCCTCGGCCTCCGCCGGGCACAGCTCGCCGATGCAGAACAGCTCGCCGTCCTGCCCGTAAACCAGGCTCAGTTCGACAAGCGCGTTGCCGTCCGCGTCCTTGGCCTCGTTGCGCAGCACCTTGAAGTCAAACCCCGCGATACGCATATCCTCGACCTCGCCGACCGCCTCGCGCTGCGTTTCCAGTTTGCCGCGCGCCTCTTCCAGGTACTGCCCCGGCGTCTGCTCGCTGTCGAGCACGAAGAAGGTCAGCACCTCCTGCCGGTCCTGGCGGCGCGCCGCGAAACGGTACAGGCTGGAAGCCTTGGCCGCAAGCTGGCGGTCGAGCGCCTTGCCCGTCACGATCTCATACCCTTCCGGGATATGCAGCTCCATGCCGATGCCGGGCAAGCTGTAAATATTGCCGTCCAGCGTGCCCTCGGCCACGCCTTTGCCCATGGTAACCGGCCCCTCCGGCGGCGCATCGTCCGCCGCGCCGCCGCAGCCCGCAAGCAACCCCGCGCACAGCGCGAGCGCCAGCAGTGCAGAGATCCATTTTTTCATAAAAAGCCTCCCTCGTCACACTGGGATGTGGTTGCAGATCCGGCGCACCGAACGGCACATCCCGCTTCCGGTATCAATTTCAAACAGCGCGCCCGAGAGCACGCATTCGCCCTCCGCAGGCTGGAAGTATTCCGTCAGGTCGCCGCGGAACATCGCGACCGACTGCTCGGCCTTTACGCCGAGCACCGACCACCACGGGCCGGTCATGCCGATATCGGTCACGTACCCCGTGCCCTTGGGGTTGACGCGCTCGTCCGCCGTCTGCACATGCGTGTGCGTGCCCCAGACCGCGGCGCAGCGGCCGTCCAGATAGTAGCCCATCGCGAGCTTTTCGCTCGTCGCGTTCGCATGGATTTCGCACACCGCGAGGTCGTAGCGCCCCTCGTACTGCCGCAGGAGCTTATCCGCGGCCAGGAAGGGGTTGTCCGGGCCGAAGGCCATGTCGCAGCGGCCGATCAGGTTCATCACCAGCAGGCGGTAGCCGCACGCCTCATAGACGCCGGCGCCCTCGCCGGGGAGCTGCGGCGCGAGGTTCGCAGGCCGCAGGATATAGCGGTTGTCCTCCAGGTACGGGACGATCTGCCGCTTGTTGAACACGTGGTTCCCGAGCGTGATCACGTCCGCGCCCGCGGCAAAAATATCATCCGCCTGCGCGGGGGTGATGCCCACGCCGGAGGCGTTTTCGCCGTTGACAATGGTAAAATCCGCGCCGCACCCCTTCTGGAGCGCGCGCAGGTGGTTCCGCAGGGCAGACAGGCCGGGCTTGCCGACCACGTCCCCGATACAAAGCAGTTTCATATACCCTTTTCCCTATCCAAAAAGCGGCGCGCCCTGCCGGAACGCGCCGCCTTGTTTTTTCATCCGCCGCCCCGCCCGGGGCGGGCAGCCCCGCCTTTAGTCGAACAGCGGGGAGACCGAAACCTCTTCATAAATGCGCGCGATCGCTTCCGTAAAGACCGGGGCGACCGGCAGGATGTTGATCTTGTCGATCTGCTTATCCTGCGGCAGCGCGATGGTGTCGAGCAGGGTCAGCTCCTGGATCGGGCTGTTCTGGATGCGCTCGATCGCGGGGCCGGACAGCACGCCGTGCGTGGCGCAGGCGTAAATCTCGGTCGCGCCGCCCTTTTCCACCAGGGCGTTCGCGGCGTGCACCAGCGTGCCCGCGGTGTCGATCAGGTCGTCCACCAGGATGACCTTCTTGCCGCGCACGTCGCCGATGATGTTCATGACCTCGGACACGTTGGCTTTCGGGCGGCGCTTGTCGATGATCGCGAGCGGCAGGTCGAGCTTCTCCGTGAACTTGCGCGCGCGGCTGACCGAACCGAGGTCGGGGGATACGATGACGACGTCGTCGCGGCCGCAGCCGAATTTGCCCGCGATATGCGGGATGAGCGCCGAGGTGCCCAGCATATTGTCCACGGGGATGTTGAAGAAGCCCTGGATCTGGGAGGCGTGCAGGTCCATCGTCAGCACGCGGTCCGCGCCGGCCGTCGTGATCAGGTCGGCCACGAGCTTCGCGGAGATCGGGTCGCGCGCCTTGTTCTTACGGTCCTGGCGGGCGTAGCCGAAGTACGGGATGACCGCCGTGATGCGGCCGGCGGACGCGCGCTTGCACGCGTCGATCATGATGAGCAGCTCCATCAGGTTGCTGTTGACCGGGTCGCAGGTCGACTGGACGAGGAACACGTCCGAGCCGCGCACGCTCTCCGCAATCGACACCGAGATTTCGCCGTCGGAAAAGGTGTTTACCGTCGCCTTGCCGAGCGGCAGGCCGAGCGCGGAGGCAATCTGCATCGCCAGCGCCGGATGCGAGTTACCGGAGAAAATTTTGATATTCTTACCGTGAGAAATCATGTTTTTTTCGTACCCCCTGCAAATAATGCAATCGTTCTTTATTGTGCGTCCTATCTCATCTTTTTAACCGGCTCAGCCGTTATCCTGCCCGTGCGCGGCGCGCCTGCGGTCGTTCCAGCCCTCCAGGTTCTTTTGCCGCGCGCGCGCCACCGTCAGCGCGCCCGCGGGGACGTCGGTCGTCACCGTGGTGCCCGCCGCCGTAAAGGCGCGGTCGCCCAGCGTGACCGGCGCGACCAGGTTGGTGTTGCAGCCGATAAAGCAGTCGTCGCCGATGACCGTCTTGCTCTTTACATAGCCGTCGTAATTGACCACGACCGTGCCGCAGCCAAAGTTCACGCGCTCGCCGACCTCCGCGTCGCCGATATAGGTCAGGTGCGAAACCTTGGTGCCGTTGCCGATCTTGGCCTTCTTCAGCTCCACGAAATCGCCGATGCGGGCGTGGTCGCCGACCTGGCAGCCGGGGCGGACGTACGCAAACGGGCCGACCGTGGCTTCCGCGCCGATGGACGACTCGTAGACCTGCGAGCTGTTGACGCTCGTGCCCGCGCCGATCTCGGCCTGCTCCAGGATGGTGTTCGGGCCGATCTTGGCGTTTTCGCCGATCCGGCAGCCGGGCTTGATCATCGTACCGGGCAGGATGGACGTGCCCGCGCCGATCACCGCGTCGGGGGAAATATAGGTCGATTCGGGCGCGAAGATCATGACGCCCCGTGAAATATGGAAGAAGTTGATGCGCTCCATCATGCGGCGCTGCACATGGTAAGCGTCCAGCCCGGTGACGATCTCGGTCACCGTGCCGACGTGCGCCACGCCGACCTGCGCGCCGGAACGCACCGCCGCGTTGACCACGTCGTAGAGGCAGCCCGCGCCGGCCGCCAGCGCCTCCTTAAGTACGGGCGCGCGGAAAACCGCCGCGTGCAGGGCGCGTTCGCCCTCACCCTGCGCGATGGAGACAAACGCGTCGTCCTCGTCGCGCACGATGGCGTAGCGCTCGCTCACGCCGCCGTCGCAGCACAGGACGGTGACGTCGTTGCCCGCGTTGCCGTGCGTGCCGAGCAGGCGCAGGTAGTCGCGCCGCGTCAGCTCCGGCATGGGCGCGGATACGACCAGCACGTTTTCACACTGGAACGCCTCGTCGAGCGACGCCAGCACTTCGTACCGCTTCCCCGTTTCGCAGGGGACGGAAACCGCGCCGGGTACTGCGGGCGCGTCCTCCGCGCATAAATAGTAGGCCTGGCCGCAGGTTTCGTGCGGCAGGGTGTCCGCCACCCAGGCGCCCGCGGTGCGGAACAGGATTTCACGCGAAAACGCGAAAATCCCGTCGTCCCCGCGGCAATTCCCCAATAATACCGTTGTCATACTGTCCATCAGAAAAATCCTTTCGATTTCGCGGCAAAACCCGCGCGTATGAATCATTCTTTTTTATTATACTATACGGCAACCCAAAAATCATCTGCTAAAATAAGAAAATTTGCACCCCCCTTGCGTGATCTCTTTTGACAGGATATAATATTTTCATACCAATTTGCAGGCCTTTTCCCGGCCTGCCTGCGGAGGAAACCCAATATGTCATTACCCGCCCTGCTCCTGACCGGGGGCGAATTCTGCGTGCTGCGCGCCGAAGTGGCCGATAAGCTCATCAAATGCGGCGACGGCGANCACCGTCAGCGCGCCCGCGGGGACGTCGGTCGTCACCGTGGTGCCCGCCGCCGTAAAGGCGCGGTCGCCCAGCGTGACCGGCGCGACCAGGTTGGTGTTGCAGCCGATAAAGCAGTCGTCGCCGATGACCGTCTTGCTCTTTACATAGCCGTCGTAATTGACCACGACCGTGCCGCAGCCAAAGTTCACGCGCTCGCCGACCTCCGCGTCGCCGATATAGGTCAGGTGCGAAACCTTGGTGCCGTTGCCGATCTTGGCCTTCTTCAGCTCCACGAAATCGCCGATGCGGGCGTGGTCGCCGACCTGGCAGCCGGGGCGGACGTACGCAAACGGGCCGACCGTGGCTTCCGCGCCGATGGACGACTCGTAGACCTGCGAGCTGTTGACGCTCGTGCCCGCGCCGATCTCGGCCTGCTCCAGGATGGTGTTCGGGCCGATCTTGGCGTTTTCGCCGATCCGGCAGCCGGGCTTGATCATCGTACCGGGCAGGATGGACGTGCCCGCGCCGATCACCGCGTCGGGGGAAATATAGGTCGATTCGGGCGCGAAGATCATGACGCCCCGTGAAATATGGAAGAAGTTGATGNTTCGCCATGGCGCTGCACCGCGCGGCCGACCTGGGTACGGACGCGGTGCTCATCGCGGGCGACCTGTTCGACGCGCCCACCCCGCCGGCGCCGCTGGCCGCGCAGGCCATGACGCTGCTTTCCAAGGCGCGCTGCCCGGTGCTGATCGCGCCCGGCAACCACGATTACCTTTGCCCGGAAAGCCCTTACAGCGGCGAACTGCCGGAAAACGTCCATGTTTTCGACCGCACGCACCTGGAACCCTTCCAGCTGGATGGGGATACCGTCATCTGGGGCGCGGCGTTTTGCGGCACGTCGGCCGCGATCCCGGTCACCGCGCCGCTGCAGCAGGACGTGTGCAACATCCTGCTGGTACATGCCGACCTGCTCACGGNCGCCGGCGTGGTGCGCGCCGCCCTGGAATCCGGCGACGACCCCACGGTGGCCGTCGCCCGCCTGCGAGACCGCAACCTCGCGCTGCAAAAGGAGCGCGAAACCCTGCTGATGCAAAACGGCTTCGCCCCGGACTACCTTTCGCTGCGCCCCTCCTGCCCGGTGTGCGCCGACCTCGGCTACATCGGCACCCACCCGTGCGAGTGCCTCAAGGCGCGCTACGCCAGGAAGCTGACCGAGCGCCTGTCCACCATCCTGCCGGTCGCGGATCAGAATTTTGAATCCTTCCGGTTCGACTATTATTCCGAAAAGCCGGACGCGCGCATGGGCATTTCCCCGCGCGAGAATATCGAATACAACTTCGACGAGTGCTCCGAATACGCCCGCCACTTTACCTCGCACGCCGGGAACCTGCTGCTCTACGGCTCCGCCGGGCTGGGCAAGACCTTCCTGTCGACCTGCATCGCCAAAACGGTGTCCGAGCGCGGCTTCTCCGTGGCGTATGATACGGCAATCAACATCCTCGGCCACTTTGAAACGGAAAAGTTCGGCGGCGCGGACGCGGCGGGCGCCATGCGCCAAATCCGCAAGTACCAGGACGCCGACCTCCTGATCATCGACGACCTCGGCGCGGAGCTGACGACGGCGTTTACGACTTCGGCGCTCTACAGCCTGCTCAACCACCGGCTGATGGTGCGCCGCGCGATGATCATCAACACCAACCTGGTGCCGGGCGAGCTGGAAAAGCGCTACTCCCCCGCCATCGCCTCGCGCATCCTCGGCGAGTTCTCCCAGCTCCGCTTTTTCGGGGAGGATATCCGCCTCATCAAGCGCCACAGGGGCGGGCGGTAAGCCCCCTGCGCCGCGTTTCCCCCGCCTTTTATACGTCTTTAAGATTTTGTTGCAAAATCGTAGCAAATCCTTAACAAGCCGTTCACGGACTATTCACACATTCCGGGGAAAGCTGCGGTATACTAAGACCATCAGCAAGGGACGTTCCCCCTACGGACCTCACTGAAGTATCAAAATGCCAACCTATCTTTTATTTCTCTTTTACCCCCCTTTTATTTTGTGAAGAATACGCACGACGAAGGCCCGCTCTCCCCCGAGCGGGCCTTTGCCATGCCTTTTACGGTTGGACCCGCCGCGCGCTGTCCATACTGCAGGGGGAACGCGCGGTTGTGCGCACGGGCGCGCCATGGTATAATAGGCGCACGGGCGCCTACTATACCTGTGATTTTATATTTATGATACCACTCCCGTGGCATCATGGCGCAGACGCGCCTACTATACCGTCGATCTTATATTTATGATACCGCCGCTGTGGTATCATGGCGCAGGCGCGCCGATCCTATCGTTACTTTTGCGCGCCCCGCCGATAGGCGCAAAAACATCTTTCGCCAAAGGAGGCCAAAGCCTTGCCTAAAATACTGCATCTTGCCGACCTGCACCTCGGCGCGCCCTATGACAGCCTGCCCCCGCAGGCCGCGGCCGCCTGCCGCACCGCCCAGCTCGAAGCGTTCGCCATGGCGCTGCACCGCGCGGCCGACCTGGGTACGGACGCGGTGCTCATCGCGGGCGACCTGTTCGACGCGCCCACCCCGCCGGCGCCGCTGGCCGCGCAGGCCATGACGCTGCTTTCCAAGGCGCGCTGCCCGGTGCTGATCGCGCCCGGCAACCACGATTACCTTTGCCCGGAAAGCCCTTACAGCGGCGAACTGCCGGAAAACGTCCATGTTTTCGACCGCACGCACCTGGAACCCTTCCAGCTGGATGGGGATACCGTCATCTGGGGCGCGGCGTTTTGCGGCACGTCGGCCGCGATCCCGGTCACCGCGCCGCTGCAGCAGGACGTGTGCAACATCCTGCTGGTACATGCCGACCTGCTCACGGGCAGCGGCTACAACCCGCTCACCGCGGCGGATCTTGAAGCGTCTGGCTTTACCTATGCCGCGCTTGGGCATAACCACGAGTTTTCCGGCCTGCGGCGTGCCGGCGGCACGGCCTACGCCTGCCCCGGCAGCCTGATGGGGCGCACGGCGCAGGAGGACGGCCCGCGCGGCTACCTGCTGGGCGAAGTCTCGCGCGCAGGCGTGAACCTGCAATGGACGCCGGGCGGCGGCGTGGAATTCCTGTCGCTCACGCAGCCGATGGAGGGCATCGGGGACGACCGCGCGCTCGGCAAGGCGGTCGCCGCGCAAATCCCGCCGCACCACAGCCGCATCTGTGCGACGCTGACGCTCTCCGGGGAAAAGCGCTACGAACCCGACCTGGCGGCGCTGCAAAACGCACTGGCGCAGGTTTTCCTATCGGCCGCGCTGCGCGACGAATCCGTCCGCTGGCGCGACCCGTGGCGCTATGCCGCGGACGACGGCCTGCGGGGCGCGGTGACGCGCCGTTTCCGCAAGCAATATGACGACGCGGCGGATGAGGGCGCGCGTGCGCAGGCGCTTTTTGCGTTGCGGGTCGCGCTCGCCGCGCTTGAGGGCGAGGCGTTCCCCCAGGCCGCCGTATAACCCCCGGACATGAAGGAGGATCCCCCATGGCAAATGCTTTCCAGGAGGCCGTCTATTTTTACAGCCCCGCGCCGGCCGGCTACCAGACCCAGATGAAAATGGTGTTCGCGCGCCTGGGCGTGCGTTTCCACGCAATCACCCCCGCGCAGACGGGCGAAACGGTCGGCTACCTCGTGGGCGTCGACGGTTTCGGGCCGCAGCCCGAAGGGACGGAGGCGCCCGCCGTCACGGACGAGGTGCTCATCCTGAAAAACTTCACCGGGCGGCGGATCGACGCGATGCTCGCCGCGCTCAAAAAGGCCGGCGTGCCTTCCATCGCGCTCAAGGCGGTCGTGACCGAGCACAACCTCGGCTGGACGTTCGCCGCGCTGGCCGAAGAGCTGCGGCAGGAACACGAGGCTTTCCACAAAGGGCAAAAAGGGTAAAATACGAAGACGCAAAAAGGCGGACGGCTAGGATAAGCCGTCCGCTTTTTTACTTCTTTTCCCCGTATAGCCGGATGCTGCCGACGCCGCTTTCCATCACCAGCCGCCGCAGGGCGGGGCGGTACATGAACGGGCATTTGAGCATCTTGCCGGTCAGCCGGACGCGCAGCGCGCGCGTCTTGCGGCGGTAACGCGCCGCCGCGCCCGCAAACCCCGGCGCCAGCGCCTCCGCTAGCATCGTGCCGCTCTGGATCGCCCAGCTAAAGCCCTCGAGCGAGCTGGGGCTGATAAAGCCCGCCGCCTCGCCGATCAGGAACACGTCCCCCTCCCCCGTGCAGAACGCGCGCGGCGAGGAGGGGCGCAGCACCTGGCATGCCTCCGTCCGGAGCGGCTCGCCAAACTGGAAACCGAACGCCTTGAGCTTTTCCTTCTGCCGTTCGAAGCTTTCGCGGCAGCCCTTTGGCGCAAACGCGCCGCCGAAGATGAAATAATGGTCCTTGGAAATCGACCACGAGCAGCAGTCCGAGGTCTCGGGGTCGAACACGCAGGAATAGAACGGGCTGCGGTGCGTTTCCGGAAACCACTGCTGGATGGCGACATAACGCCTGATCTGCTTCTGCGGGAAAAACGCGCGCCGCACCAAGGAACCCGCGCCGTCCGCCCCGACAAGGGCTCTTGCGCGGTACTCCCGCATCGCGCCGTCCGCCAGGCGGCAGGACAGCCGGAAACCGTCCCCATCGCGCTTTACCGCCGTGCACTGCCCGGTGACGCAGTCCGCCTGCGGCGGGATGAGGGATTGCAGCCAGCGGTCGAACTTGTGGCGGTCGAGATTGGCGTAAAAGCGCTGGTAATGCCGCGTCAGCCCGGTCGCCAGGTCGATGGTCTTGACCGAGAAGATCTGCGGGTCGACCAGCACCTCCTTGGGCAGCGTCAGGTCAAAGCGGGACAGCGCCTTTTGCGCGTCCGGCGACAGCAGCCCGCCGCAGGGCTTATGGAAGCTGCCCGGCGCGTCGGTTTTCCTGTCCAGCACCAGCACGCGGTACTGCGCCGCCGCAAGGCGCGCAAAGGTCGCGCCCGCAGGGCCTGCGCCGACGACCGCAATATCATACATATCCTGGCTCAATCCCATTTCACGCTCCTCATAAGGGGGCTTCCCCGGTCAATTGAAAATATCGCCCGCCTGCCCCCACATCTTTTCGACGCGGGCGCGCAGCAGCGGGTACCCCTCCAGCGCCGGGCTTTCCGCCAGCAGCGCCGCGGCCTCCTCCTGCGCACTTTGCAGCAGCGCCATATCGCCCGCGAGGTCGGCCAGGCGGAGGGGCGGCAGGCCGTGCTGCCGCGCGCCGAAAAAGTCGCCCGGCCCGCGCTGCGCAAGGTCCGCTCGCGCGATTTCAAACCCGTCCGACGTGGCGCTGAGCAGCCGGAGCCGCCCGCGCGCGGCCTCGCCCTTGTCCACGCCGAAAAAGATACAGTAGGACTGCCGCTCGCCGCGCCCCACGCGCCCGCGGAGCTGGTGGAGCTGCGACAGGCCGAACCGGTCGGCGTCCTCGACGACCATAAGCGTGGCGTTCGGCACGTTCACGCCGACCTCGATGACCGTGGTGGATACGAGCACGTCCAGCGCGCCCGCCGCGAACGCGGCCATCACCCCGTCCTTTTCCGCGGGCTTCATGCGCCCGTGCAGCAGCCCGACGCGCCGCCCCGGCAGTTCCTGCCGCAGGATCTCCGCGTGCTGCTGCGCGCTGCGCAGCCCGGTTTCGCCCTCCTCGACCAGCGGGCACACGACGTATGCCTGCCCGCCCAGGGCGCATTGCTTTTCCATAAATTTATAGATGCGCTGGCGCATCTTTTCGCCCACCGCGTAGGTTTCGACCGGCCGTCGGCCGGGCGGCAGCTCGTCCAGCACGGAAACGTCGAGGTCGCCGTACAGGATGAGCGCGAGCGTGCGCGGGATCGGCGTCGCGGACATGACGAGCACATGCGGCGTTTCCCCCTTGGCGCAGAGCGCCGCGCGCTGCGCCACGCCGAAACGGTGCTGCTCGTCCGCGACGACCGCGCCGAGGCGGCGGAACGTCACGCCCTTCTGGATGAGCGCGTGGGTGCCGACCACGACCTGCGCGCGCCCGCTTTCGATTTCCGCGAGCGCCTCGCGCCGCGCCGCCGCGCCCATCGACCCTGTCAGCAGGGCGCAGGAAAGCCCCAGCCGCCCGAGCAGGGGCGCCAGGGTTTCATAGTGCTGCGCGGCCAGGATTTCGGTCGGCGCCATGAGCGCGGCCTGATACCCGTTCTGCGCCGCGAGCACGCAAAGCGCCGCAGCCACGACGGTCTTCCCCGAGCCGACGTCGCCCTGCACCAGGCGGTTCATCGGCCGCCCGGAAGCTACGTCGCACCGCACTTCTTCTACCGCGCGCCGCTGCGCGCTGGTCGGCGGGAAGCCGAGCGCGTCCCAGAAAGCCGCCAGCCCGGTGTCCAGAAACGCCGTGCCGCGCTCGCCGCGCCGGCGCTCCCGCAGGCGCGAAAGCCCGCAGCACAGCAAAAACAGCTCCTCGAAAACCAGCCGGCGGCGCGCCAGGCGCACATCCTCCAGCGTTTCCGGCCGGTGGATGCGGCGCAGGCAGTGCCGCAGTTCCGGCAGCCCGTACTTTTCCCGGAGGGGCTGCGGCAGGAAATCCGGCATCCCCGCGCCCCCAAGCGCCTGGAGCGCCGCGTCGGTCACGCGCTCCATGTCGCGCCGGGTGACGCCCGCCGCCAGCGCATAGACCGGGACGATGCGGCCTTGCGGCCTGTCCTCCTCGCAGCGTTCAAATTCGGGCGACACCATCATGCGGGCGCGCCCCTCGCCCTGCACGCGGCCGTAAAACAGGTAGGCCGCGCCCTGCCGCAGCTGCGCGGCCACGTATTTGTTGTTAAAATAGGTCACCGGGAGCGTGCCGCTCCCGTCGAATACCGTAAGCTTGGTAATATCCATGCCGCGGCGGATATGCCGCAGCACGGGCGCCGTGCCCACAACCGCGCATACGCACGCCCTGTCCCCGTCGCGCACATCGGCAACCGGGACGATCGCGGTGCGGTCCTCATAGTCGCGGGGGTAGGCGTAAAGCGCATCCTCCAGCGTGTAAAGCCCCATGCCCTCGAGCAGCGCGGCCTTTTTGGGGCCGACGCCGCGCACCGCACGCACGCTGTCCGACAATGCCGCCATGGGGTCAGGCCTGGTACTGGCGGTAGGCCGCGACCACCACGCCCAGGATGGTGCAGCCCGTGCCGTCGATCGGCGGGAAGGCGGGGTTTTCCGGCATGAGCCAGATTTCGCCGTCCTCCAGCTTCAGGCGCTTGCAGGTCGCCTCGTCCTCCAGCAGCGCCACGACGATCTGCCCGGAGCGGGCGGTCTCCTGCTTGCGCACGACGATCAGGTCGCCGTCCAGGATGCCCGCGCCAATCATGGATTCGCCGCGGATGCGCAGCGCGAAATGCTCGCCGTACTTGCCGGTGAGGTCCATGGGGAGGTAGCCCTCGATCTGCTCGACCGCGAGGATCGGCATGCCCGCGGTGACCTGCCCGAGGATCGGCACCTTCTGCACCGCGCCCGCCGTGCCGCGGATGGACAGCGCGCGCGTCTTATGGTCGCCCTTTTCCAGGTAGCCCAGGTCGCGCAGGGTCTTGAGATGCGCGTGTACCGTGCTCGGGGAACGCAGGCCGACCTCCGCGCCGATCTCACGCACGGAAGGCGGGTAGCCGTTCTGCGCCGTAAATTCCGCAATATATTCCAGGATTTTCTGCTGCTTCGCCGAAATTTTCTTCATTCGAGCGGCCTCCTTCATGAAAACGCATGTTTGTTTTGTCCATTATACAACAAACGCGGCATGAATGCAAACAAATGTTTTGCTTACCTGCGCCACCTGCGGCAAATTTCCCTTGTACTCTCCCCGCAAGTATTATAGAATAGAGAAAAGCACATACTGGGAAGGATCGCGAACGCGTTTAGGAGGTTTTCTACATTATGACTATCAAAACCGATCTTGGATATATCGAAATCGCTCCAGAAGTCATGGCCGGCATCGCGGGTTTCGTCACCTCCGGCTGCTTCGGCGTCAAGGGGATGACGGTGCGCTCGGTATCCGACGGGCTCGCCCACCTGCTGCGCCGCGAAAACCAGAGCCGCGGCGTACGCATCGCCGAGGCGCCGGACGGCGGCGTCAATATCGACCTGCATATCGCGGTGGAGCACGGCGTCAATATCGCGACCGTGTGCCGCTCGATCATCGGCGAGGTGCGCTACAATGTCGAGCGCCTGACCGGCGTGGACGTCAAGAACGTCGATATCTATGTGGACAGCATCAAGGCCGACTGATAAGGAGTTAAGTAACATGTCTAACACAACCGAGCATACTACGATAGACGGGCAGCTTTTCCGCTCCATGGTGATCGAGGGCGCCCTTGCGATCCGCGACAAGAAGGAACAGGCCAACGAGCTGAACGTGTTCCCCGTGCCGGACGGCGATACCGGCACCAACATGTCGCTGACCATGGCGGCCGCGATGGACGAGATGGCCAAGCTCGACGCCCCGCCGCTTTCCAAGGCGGTCGATACCACGGCCTCCGCCCTGCTGCGCGGCGCGCGTGGCAATTCGGGCGTCATCCTGTCCCTGCTGTTCCGCGGCCTGGCGAAAAAGCTGCGCGAAAAGGAACAGGCGGACGGCCGCGACCTCGCCATTGCGCTGCGCGAGGGCGTGGATACCGCGTATAAGGCGGTCATGAAACCCGCGGAGGGCACGATCCTGACCGTATCGCGCGTCGCGGCGCAGTACGCGCTTGAAAAATGCCAGGCCGACCCCGCGCTCCCGGTCGCCGCGGTGCTGGACGCGGTGCTCGAGCGCGGCGAAACCGCGCTGGCGGAGACCACCGCGCAGAACCCCGTGCTTGCCAAGGCGGGCGTGGTGGACGCGGGCGGCTTCGGCTTCCTCGCCATCTGGGGCGGGATGCGCGACGCGTTCCTCGGCATCCGTCGCACGCATACGGCGGCCCCCGTGGCAAACCGCACGGCCGCGGACTTCGGCGCGATCTCGGACGAGGACATCACCTATACTTACTGCACGGAATTCATCGCGGAGCGCCGCGACAAGTCCCGCAACGTCGCGCGGATGCGCGCGCTGCTGGGCGAGATCGGCGACAGCCTTGTCGTGGTGGAAGACGACGACATCGTCAAGGTGCACGTCCACACCGACGAGCCGAACAAGGCGATCGGCGAGGGGCTCAAGTTCGGCCCCCTGCTGACCGTCAAGATCGAAAACATGCGCGAGCAGCACACGGCCAAGGTGCTCGAGGAGACCGCGCCCGTGCCCAAGGAGCGCGTCATCGCCGCGCCGGAAAAGAAATACGGCTTTGTGGCGGTCGCGGCCGGCGCGGGGCTGAAAAGCGTATTCACCGACCTCGGCGTCGACCGGGTCGTGCAGGGCGGGCAGACCATGAACCCGTCCACGAACGACATCCTGCGCGCCGTCGACGCGGTGCCTGCGGAAATCGTGTACGTGCTGCCGAACAACAAGAACATCATCATGGCCGCGGAACAGGCCGCCCACCTTTCGGACAAGACGGTCATCGTCATCCCGACAAAGAACATCCCGCAGGGCATCTCCGCGCTGCTGGTATTCGACCCGGACGGCGAGCAGGGGCAGAACACCGCGGGCATGACCGGGGCGATTGCGGGCGTGCGCGCCGGCCAGGTCACCTATGCCGCGCGCGACAGCGAGTTTGACGGCAAGAAGATCAAGGAGGGCGAGTACCTCGCCCTGTGCGAGGGCAAGCTGTGCGCGAGCCACAAGAAGGCCTACGACGTGCTCAAAAAGCTTGTGCGCGAAATGGTCGAACCGGACAGCGCCTTTGCGACCATCATCTTCGGCGAAGGCGTTACCGCGGAGGACGCGGCGCGCGTCGAGGAGCTGTTCCGCAAGGAGAATAAGAACCTCGAGGTCACGATGATCGACGGCGGCCAGCCGGTCTACTACTACATCCTGTCGGTAGAGTAAGGCGGCCGCGGCATTCCAAGCAGGAAAAAAGCAGCCTCCCCTGACTAAGGGGAGGCTTTTTGAGGGGATAAACATGTCTATTTTTGATGTATTTGCAAAGCTAGAGGCGGAAAAGGCGCAGAAGGCCGCGCCCGCCGCCGGCCCGGTGGAGTGGCTGGTCGTCGGCCTGGGCAACCCGGGCGACAAATACGCGATGACGCGCCACAACGCGGGCTTCCGCGCGCTCGACGCATACTGCGCCAAAACCGGCCAGAAAATCGACCGGCTCAAATTCAAGGCGCTGACCGGGGAGGGCACGTTCGGCGGCGCGCGGGTGCTGTTTATGAAGCCGCAGACCTTTATGAACCTGTCCGGCGAGGCCGTGCGCGAGGCCGCGGCTTTTTACAAGATCCCGCCGGCGCGCATCGTCGTGCTGTTTGACGACATCTCGCTCGACGTCGGCCGCCTGCGCGTGCGCCCCAAAGGCTCGGCGGGCGGGCAGAACGGCGTCAAGAGCATCATCGCGCAGCTCGGCACCGACCAGTTCCCCCGCGTCAAGATCGGCGTCGGCGCAAAGCCGCACCCGGATTACGACCTGGCCGACTGGGTGCTGTCCCGCCTGACGCCGGACGAGGAAAAGCAGTTTGCCCCGGCGCTCGCCCGCGCGGCGGAGGCGGCGGAAGATATCGTCCGGAACGGCGCGGCGCACGCGGCGCAGTATTTTAACGGCAAATCCGAATAAGGGCAGGAAAGGGCGGTACCCATGAGGGGTACCGCCCTTCTTTAACCTATGAAGCCGCCGCCGATGACGATATCGCCGTCGTAAAACACGGCGGCCTGCCCCGCGGCCGGCGCGCGCACCGGCGTTTCAAAAACCACGCGCGCGCCGTCCCCTTCGGGGTAAACGGTGGCCGCGGCCGCCTTCTTGGAGTAGCGCACGCGCACCCCGCAGGAAAACGCGCCGTCCGCCGCGTACTCCGGCGCGCACCAGTTGACGTCCCGCACGGCGATCTCCGCACGGTGCACATCGTCGAGCGAAAGCACGACGCGGTTGCCCGGCACGTCGATCTCGTGCACAAAGAGGCGCCCCTCCGCCGCGACCCCAAGGCCGCGCCGCTGCCCCACCGTATAGTGGTGGATGCCCCGGTGCCGCCCGAGCACATTGCCCTGCCGGTCGACGAAATCGCCCGCGGGCAGGCAGGCGCCGCGGCGCTCCAGCCAGCCCGCAAAGTCGCCGTCCGGCACAAAGCAGATGTCCATACTGTCCGGCTTATCCGCGATCGGCAGCGCATGCCCGCGCGCCTCCGCGCGCACCTCGTCCTTGCCCTGCGCTTCGCCGAGCGGGAAGATGCAGCGCCCGATCACGTTGCGCGGCAGGCGGCACAGCATATAGCTCTGGTCCTTTTCCGACCGCGCGCGCAGCAGCAGGGCGCGCCCCTGCGTGTCCCGCCCGGTGCGCGCATAGTGCCCGGTTGCGACATAGCGCGCGCCGATCTCGTCCGCGTACGCGGTAAGCGCCTTAAACTTGACCGTCGGGTTGCACATGACGCATGGGTTCGGCGTGCGCCCCGCGCAGTATTCCCGCTCGAAATAGGCGCACACGTTGCGCTCCAGCTCCTCCGCCCGGTGCGCAACATAGAGCGGGACCCCGAGGCTGCCCGCGACGCGCTGCGCGTCCTCTGTACCGCCCAGGCCGACCTCCAGGAACAGCCCGTGCACCTCGAAGCCCTGCGCGCGCAGGCGCGCGGCGGCCACCGCGGAATCCACGCCGCCCGACAGCCCTAAAACTACCTTATCCATTTTATCCTGCTTTCCACTCCTTGACATTGATGAACATCGAATAGGGCGCGGCCTTGTAGCCCTCGATCAGCCCGCCGCGCGCGATGACCTGCCCACGCGTGAACGCGATCGGGATAACCGGCATGGTGGACAGGAACTGCTGGTAAAACGTCCGCTGCGCGTCCACGCGGGCGTCCCCGCCGGCCGCGCGCATCTGCGCGATCAGCCCGTCCGTCATGCCGTTCTGGCACGCGCCGAAATTGAGCGCGCCGCCGGTGCCGATGAGCGGGCGGACGTCGAAATCGGGCGACAGGATGGTCTCGCCGTAATAAAAATCGTACTCGCCCTTGGAGAGCGCCTCCTGGTACTGCTCAAACGGCAGCGCGTTCATGGTGGCGCGGATGCCGATCTGCTCCAGGTCGGCGATGATCTGCTGGGTCACCGCGACCTTGAAGGTATTTTCGGAATTGACGAGGATCACGGGCGTGAGCGGCGCGCGCTTGCCGTCCGCCGCGGCGTAATCGAGCACGCCGTCGCCGTTCGTGTCGGTGACACCCACGTCGGCCAGCAGCTTCAGCGCGCGCTGCTGGTCCTGCTCCACCGAATAGAGGAAGGCGCCGCCCGGCTCCGGCTGCGGGTTGACCGGCAGCACCGCGGGGTCGGCAAAGGTCTGGAGCTGGGTCGTGCACAGGCGCGCGCGGTCAAAGGCGTAGCTGACGGCTTGGCGCACCGCCGCGACCTGGTACGGGGCGCGCGTACAGTTGACGCCCAGGTAATGCAGGTCGGACGTGCGGGTCTGGTAGACCTCGACCGCGCCTTTGAAGGTCGCCGGGGCCGCGCTGATCCGGTCGGCGCGCGTCAGGGACACGTCGCCGGTCTCAAAGCTGTAGACGACCGCGTCCGCGCGCACGGTGGACACCAGGTCGATATGGTCAAACGTGTCCAGCGCCCCCTGGTGCCAGCCCTTATACGGCACCAGCCAGCGGATCGAGCCGTCCGACTGCGGCTGGTAGGGGCCGGTACCCTCGGAAAAGTCGCCGTTCTCGGTGCCTTCCCGGAAAATCGGGATGTCCAGCAGCGCGGGCAGCGCGGCGTTCGGGCTTTTGAGCACGATGCGCACCTCGTTATCCGACACCGCCTCGACCGATTTGACCTCGGACAGGCGGCTGTAATAGAGCGATTCCGGCGTTTTCATCGCGGCCTTATACGTGTAGGCCACGTCCGAGGCGCGCAGCGGCTCCCCCGACCAGAACGTGACGCCGTCCTTGAGCGTGAACGTCCAGGTGGTGCCGTCGCCCGTGTAGGTCTTGCACAGCACGGGCTGCGGCTGGAACGAGCCGTCCAGCACGAACAGGCCCTCGTACAGCGCCTCGACCAGGATGCGGTTGATTTTGGACACGCTCAGCACCGGGTTGACCTTTTCGCTCGCATAGTAGGCCAGGCCGAAGTAGCCGGGGCCGCCGTCCGACGGCTGGGTCTGCCCCTGTCCGTCGTCCTCCTCCCGGCCGATGCGCTCCGTAATCGTGCAGCCAGACAGCAGCGCCGCCGCCATGGCGAGCGCCAGCGTGCGTTTTAACAATGCTTTCAGTTTCATCGGTTCTCCTTTTACAGGCAGATGACGGCCGCCTGTACGCCGCGCCGCCCGTTTGTCACACGGTGCGACCAGAATTCATCGCTGTGGCAATACGTACACAGCCCGCTGTCTATTATGTTTTCCGGGCGGACGCCCGCGCCGCGCAGACACTGCGCGTTGACGCCCTGCAGGTCGATATGGTATTTTTCGCCGTGCGGCTCGATAAACGGGCGCACCGCCGCGCCCATCGCGGCCTCCATGGCCTCCGGCACGTCCGCGTCCGTCTCAAAGCAGCACTGCCGGATGGACGGGCCGATGACCGCGACCAGGCTGTCCCGGTTTGCCCCCAGCTCGCGCGCCATCGCGTCGACCGTCTTGCCGAGGATGTTCCTGACCGTCCCGCGCCAGCCCGCGTGGCACACGCCCGCGGTGTGGCTCCGGGGGTCGTAGAGCAGGGTGACGACGCAGTCCGCGTAAAAGCCCGCGAGCGGCACGTCCGGCAGCGCCGTGATGATGGCGTCCGACTCCCAGGCCATCGGGCGGTGCAGCCCCATGCCGACGCAGCCCTCCGTCACGACCGAGACTTCGTCCCGGTGCACCTGGTTCGTCATGGTCAGCCGGCCGTAGGGCATGCCGAGCGCATCGGCCAGGATGTGGTAGTTCTGTATGACATTTTCGCGCTTGTCCCCGCGGTTGAAGCCGAGGTTCAGGCTCTCGCAGTCGCCTGTGGACACGCCGCCGCGTTTTGTGGTGAACGCGTGCCGCACGCCCGCCAGGCGGGTGCAGGTATAATAAAGCAGGCCGCCGCGCGACACGCGGCACAGTTGCTGATGCATGAAAAGCCTCCCTGGCCTGTTCCGCAATATTGTGGCGCGGGACGGCACGAGGATATTATACACTAGATGCCCCGCCGGAAACAACCGCCCGCCGCAATTTCGGGGCGTTGCGCTTATATTTTCCAAGTGTCGCGCGCCGCGGCGGTTTTTCTTGACAGGAGAGGCAATTGGCTATAAAATTATATTTATAATTGCCTTCTAGGATGGACATGTGAGCTTTCATGAAAATCTTTCAGGAATTATAAAAAAATTTAGAATTTTGAACAAAAATGGGAAACAGGAGGTGTTCCACAGGCAAATGCACATTGTAATTCCAATTATCACTGCCGTTGTCGGCATTATCGTCGGCGCGGTTATCGGCTTTCTTTATAGAAAAACGGTTGCAGAAAAAGAAATCGGCAGCGCCGAACAGGAAGCCACCCGCATCATCAACGATGCCATCAAATCAGGCGAGACCAAAAAACGCGAAGCCATCTTGGAGGCCAAGGACGAAATCCACAAGAGCCGTACCGAGGCGGAGCGTGAAATCAAGGAACGCCGCAACGAAACACAGAAGCTGGAACGCCGGCTGATCCAGCGCGAGGAAGCGCTGGACAAAAAGAGCGACGCCGTCGAGCAGAAGGCCGAGGAACTCGACCGCCGCCTCGCCAAGGTGCAGAAGACCCAGGAAGAGAGCGAAGAGGTCCGCGCCAAGCAGATCGCCGAACTCGAACGCATTTCCGGCTTCTCGCGCGACGAGGCCAAGGAATACCTCGTCAGCACGATCGAGCGCGAGGCGCAGCACGACGCGGCCGTCAAGCTGCGTGAAATCATGCAGAAGGCCAAGGACGAGGCGGACGCCAATGCGCGCGAGCTGATCTCGATCGCGATCCAGCGCTGCGCGGCCGACCATGTCGCGGAAGCGACGGTCTCGGTCGTCCCGCTCCCGAACGACGAGATGAAGGGCCGCATCATCGGCCGCGAGGGCCGCAACATCCGCACCCTGGAAACGCTGACCGGCGTCGACCTCATTATCGACGACACGCCCGAGGCGATCACCCTGTCCTCCTTCGACCCGGTACGCCGCGAGGTGGCCCGCATGACGCTGGAAAAGCTGATTGCAGACGGCCGCATCCACCCGGCGCGCATCGAGGAGATGGTCGAAAAATCCCGCAAGGAAATCGAGCAGATCATGAAGGCCGAGGGCGAACGCGCCACCTTCGAGGTCGGCATCCACAACCTGCACCCCGAGCTTGTCAAACTGCTCGGCCGCCTGCGCTACCGCACGAGCTATGGGCAGAACGTCCTGAAGCACTCGATCGAGGTCGCGCACGTCGCCGGCATCCTGGCCGCAGAACTGGGGCTCGACCCCGTCCCCGCGCGCCGCGCCGGCCTGCTGCATGATATCGGCAAGGCCGTCGACCACGAGGTCGAGGGCAGCCACGTTTCCATCGGCGTAGACCTCGCCAAGCGCTATAAGGAAAATCCCGCCATCGTCCACGCGATCGCCGCCCACCATGGCGACGTAGAGCCGGAAAGCATCATCGCCTGCCTGGTACAGGCGGCGGACGCCATCTCGGCCGCACGTCCGGGCGCGCGCCGCGAGAACCTGGAGAACTACATCAAGCGCCTGGAAAAGCTCGAGGAGATCGCCAACACGACGACCGGCGTCGCAAGCTCTTACGCCATCCAGGCCGGCCGCGAGATCCGCATTATCGTCAAGCCCGAGCAGGTCTCGGACGACGCGATGGTCCTGCTGTCCCGCGACATTGCCAAGCATATCGAAGACGAGCTTGACTACCCCGGCCAGATCAAGATCAACATGATCCGCGAAACCCGCGTAGTCGAATACGCAAAGTAATTAAAACATTAAAAGCGCCTGATTAAAAGCGCCTGTCTGTGATCACAGACAGGCGCTTTTCCATGCCCTTTGCCAAACTATTTCCCCTGCGCAACCTCGTCCAGCAGCGCATATATCTCCGGATATTCAAAGACCTCGCCGGCGCGCACCATGGCGCGCAGCCCCGCGGGCGTGACCCACCGCACGTCCGAAACCTCTTCGGGCTGCAGCCGCAGCGCCGCAAGGTCGGCCTCGCGGTCGATGCGGTACACGTCCCAGATCAGGTCGCGCCGGATGATGCGGCGCAGCAGGCGCGGCTCTTCCGGCCGGACTGCAAGCCCAAGCTCTTCCCAGACCTCGCGCACGCAGCCCGCGCGGCTGTCCTCCCCGGCGAGCATGCGCCCGGTAGTCAGCCCCCAAAGACCGGGGAGCAGCTCGCAGGCATCCGACCGCCGCTGCAGCAGGATCTCGCCCTGGCCGTTGATGATCCATGCCTCCATGGCGAGATGCCTCTCGTCCGGGGCAAACGCCGCGCCCTTGGGCTTCACGCGNCCTGCATGCGGGACAGCGCCCGCTGCCCGGCTTCCAGACGCGCCTGCGCCTCTTCCATGGCGGCGCGCGCCTGGCTGACGGCCTGCTTGGCGTCCCCGGCCTCCCGCTCGCGCGGCAGCAGCTTCTTCGGCTGGAGCAGCAGCTCCTGCAGGGCGGCTTCCTCGCGCCGCAGCGCCTGCAGGTTGTCCTGCGCCTGCCGCACCGACTGCGCGGCCTGTTCGATGGTGGTTACCCCGGGATAGATGGCCTGCGCCGCCTGCATCAGCTCGTCATAGGCGTCCTGCAGGACGGAAGCCGCCGTGCTCTGCTGGGACTCGTCCTCAGCGCGGGCGCGCAGGAGGGTTTCCCGCTCGGCGTCAAAATCCCGGGCGGCCGGCTGCGGGCGCGGCACGCTCCCCGCAAAGGCCAGGATGACCGAAAGCACCGCAAGGCCGGACAGCACGGGCGAAGCGTACGCCGTATATGCGCCCCAGTCGATATGGAACAGGATCGTAGCCGCGGACGCGACCGCAAACAGCAGCGCCATCACAAGCGCCCACCAGCGGATATGCGGTTTGCCCGCCTCATTGCGCGCGATCTCGTCCGCGCGGCGCTCCCGCTCCAGCGCCTCGAGCGCCTCCTCGTAACGGTTCGCACCCTGCGGCAGCGCCTCCCGTTTTTCGCGCTCCAGGTGCACCGCGCCCTCATAGCCGTACAGCGCTTCCGCCGCGCGGCGGATGAGCGGCTCCGGCGGGGTCTGCGCCTCCAGCTGGCGCACCATGCGCTGGCTCTCCCCAACCAGGACGGACAGCCGCCCCTCCTCGCTCGCCATCNGCCCGCCTGCGCGATGGACAGCATCTTCTCCCGCAGCTCCTCGGACGGGCGCTGCAGCTCCGCGCCGTCGATGAACGCGCTCGACTGGAAGGCGTCCTCCCCCATGCCGAGCAGCGTCTCCCCGCAGTTCTTGGCGTTTAAAAAGGTGCACTTTTCCCCTGTGTCCGCATAAAACGCATCGAAATCCTGCATGGGGCCGCCCTTGCCGGTGGCGCGCGTGATGACGATGTCGCGGCCGCCGTGCCGCACGGCCAGCCGCCCGTACATGGCCTTGCCGTCCTGCGGCGCGTAATGCGTCTTGTCGGACAGCGCCGCGGCGGTGTCGCGCCGCGCGGTATTCAGCCCGTAGAGCATGACGCGCAGGAAGGCGCACAGCGTGGTCTTGCCCCAGCCGTTCGGCAGGACGCTGTGGCACAGGCCGTCGCCAAACTCAAACTTCTTCCCGCCAAGGTTCCCAAAATTACCCTGTATTGATACGATCTTCATAGCAGCCTCGCTTAATCTTTGTCTCTCTGCATCCTGCAGTACCAATAAGTATACCATATTCCGCCGGGAACCGCGCCCCGCAGCCGCCTTTTTTTGCAAAATTTTTATTGATTTTCTTGAATAAAGTGGTACAATATTAAAAGACTGTTCATTTAAAACTTTAGGAGGACTATACTTATGAAGATGAAGCGCATTGCAGGCCTGGTGCTGGCCGGCACGCTCACCCTCTCCCTGCTTGCCGGCTGCGGCGGCAAGGATAAAAGCGCAAGCGACCTGGACGCCGTCAAGGGGGCGGGCGAGCTCAAGGTCGGCTACACGGTCTACCCGCCGATGAACTATACCGACGAGGCGACCGGCGAGTTTACCGGCTTCGATACGGAGTTTGCCAAGGCGGTCTGCGAAAAGCTGGGCGTCGAGGCCAAATTCGTCGAGATCGTCTGGGATACCAAGGAAGTCGAGCTGGAGGCGGGCAACGTGGATTGCCTCTGGAACGGCATGACCATCACGGACGACCTGAAGGAAAACCTTTCGGTCTCCGACCCCTATGTACAGAACACGCAGGTCGTCGTGACCAAGGCGGAAAACAAGGACGCCTACGCAGACTTCTCCAAGCTCGTCGGCAAGACGGTCGCGGTCGAGGCCGGCTCCGCCGCCCAGGGCGTGGCTGAGGACGATGAAAACCTGCAGCAGTCCAACCTCGTCACGGTCAACAAGCAGACCGACGCGCTGCTCGAGGTCAAGTCCGGCACGGCGGACGCCGCGATCTTCGACCAGACCATGGCCGACAACATGATCGGCGACGGCACCGACTTCGCCGACCTCACCGTCTGCGGCGTGTTCCACGAGGAGCAGTACGGCATCGGCTTCCGCAAGGGCAGCGACCTGTGCGACGCGGTCAATAAGGCCATGGCCGAGATGAAGGAAGACGGCAGCCTCAAGGCGCTCGCCGACAAGTATGGCCTGACCCTGGCAGATTAACCAAATTTAAGAGATATTTTTTTACCAAACGGGACAGCGATGCCGCTGCCCCGCTTGGCTTTGTTTGGAGGAGTTACATTGAACCCATCGGTTGTCTTTTCCAGCCTGTTCCAAAGCTTCGGCATTAACTGCACCATCTTCTTCGTGACGCTGCTGGTCGCGCTGCCGCTCGGCCTGATCGTATCCTTCGGCGCCATGAATAAGTGGGAGCCGTTCCGCAGGCTGCGGCACGCGGGGGTTGCCTCCCACAAATGGGGGGCGGCGCTTGTATGCCTGCGCCCGGTCGCGCTCGTCGTCAAGTTCCTCGTGTGGATCATCCGCGGCACCCCGCTGATGCTGCAGATCATTTTCATCTATTACGGGCCCGGCCTGCTCCACTGGGGCCAGCCGTGGAACGGCATGGGCGTGCAGGGGCGCGTCGTCGCGTCCTGCGTGGCCTTTATCATCAACTACGCCTGCTACTTTTCCGAAATTTTCCGCGGCGGCATCCAGTCCATCCCGCGCGGCCAGCAGGAGGCCGGCCTGGTGCTCGGCATGACCCGCCGGCAGATCTTCTTCAAGGTCACGCTGCTGCAGGTCGTCAAGCGCGTGCTGCCGCCGATGGGCAACGAGTTCATGACGCTGATCAAGGACACCGCGCTCGCCAACATCATCGCAAGCAAGGAAATCATCATGATGAGCAAGGAATTCGTCAACAAGGGCCTGATCTGGCCGCTGTTCTCCACGGCGATCTTCTTCCTGCTCTTCTGCGGCATCCTGACGCTGCTGTTCGGCTGGCTGGAAAAGAAAATGGACTATTTCAAGGTGTAAGGAGGGCGCGAAATGCCGATTTTAGAGGTTCAGAACATCCATAAAAGCTTTGATTCGACCGAGGTGCTGCGCGATATCAGCTTTTCGCTGGAGCGCGGGCAGGCGCTGGCCGTGATCGGGTCGAGCGGCTCGGGCAAAACCACCCTCCTGCGCTGCCTCAACTTCCTGGAAACGCCGGACGGCGGCAAAATCATCGTAAACGGCGAAACGCTGTTCGACGCGGACGCCCCCGCGGGGCGCAACGACGCGGAGACGCGCGCCAAGCGCCTGCACTTCGGCATGGTGTTCCAGCAGTTCAACCTGTTCCCGCAGTATACCGCGCTGGAAAACGTCATGCTGGCAAGCCAGCTCCTCGCCGAGCAGCGCCCGGATTACAAGCAGGATCGCCGCGCCATCCTGGAGGGGATCGAGCACCATGCGATCGACCTGCTCGACCAGATGAGCCTGTCCGGCCGCATGAACCATTACCCGCACCAGCTTTCCGGCGGCCAGCAGCAGCGCGTCGCCATCGCCCGCGCGCTCGCGCTCAAGCCCGACATCCTGTGCTTCGACGAGCCGACCTCCGCGCTCGACCCCGAGCTGACGGGCGAGGTGCTGCGCGTCATCCGCTCCCTGGCCGACCAGCACATGACCATGATCATCGTCACCCACGAGATGGCCTTTGCCCGCGACGTGGCCGACCATGTCGTCTTTATGGACGGCGGCGTGATCGTGGAACAGGGCACGCCGGAGCAGGTGTTCGCGGACACGCAGAATGAACGCACGCGTTCTTTCCTGAGCAGATATGCCCAAAACAGCTGATTTTCCATTTGTAGCAAAATCTTATAGCAAAATTAAATAAAAAACCGATTTACAAAACGGAAAAAATAAGTTAAAATAATGACATGCATAGGGCGGATGCATGTCATTTTCTTTTATCCCGGTGCAGACGGCGGCTTTTTTGCGGCCCATTTTTCCCAGTTCTTTATGGTCATTTCTTGTGAATTTATGTTGCAGTTTGGTAATGTCTTTGATACAATAGGGTGCGGGGCGGCAGACACCCCGGTCATATCCCCTGTCCGCAGACAGTATAATTAGGATAAAAAGCCAGTACGGCCTTTTATACAAGCGAAATTTTTGAAAATGGAGATGTTTCAACATGAGAGAAATTCTGATCAAGCCGACTCTGTACAAGTTCAAGAACTTTGGGGAGTTTGCGAAGGAGTTCAATGTCGGCAAGGGCGACCTCGTCTTTACCAACGAGTTCATCTACACCCCCTTTATGAAGGACTACAACCTCGATGCAACCTTTGTATTCCAGGAGAAGTTCGGCGCGGGCGAACCGTCCGAGGAAATGATCGAAGCGATCTTTGAAGCCATCCCGTTTGATAGCTATGACCGCGTTATCTGCATCGGCGGCGGCGCCATCATGGACCTGGGCAAGCTGCTCGGCCTCGAGCGTCCGGACACCGTACACAACCTGTACTTCAAGAAGTACCCGGCCACCAAGACGAAGCCCGTTATCGCGATCCCGACCACCTGCGGCACCGGTTCCGAGGTTACCGAGATCTCCGTCGCCATCGTCAAGGACGAGGCTGGCCAGACCACGAAGCTCGGCCTGGTATCCGAGGAGCTGATCCCGAACACCGTCTGCCTGATCCCGGACATGCTGAAGACCCTGCCCTGGAAGCCGTTCGCATCCTCCGCGATCGACGCGCTGATCCATGCGGTTGAGTCCTACCTGTCCCCGTCCCGTGCGACCATGACTTCCGAGCTGTTCGGCGTCAAGGCCATGGAGCTGATCCTCGAAGGCTTCCGCCGCATCGGCGAGAACGGCCCGGACGCCCGTCTGGACTACCTCGAGGAGTTCGTCACCGCTTCCCTGTATGCAGGCATCGCGTTCCTGCAGGCCGGCTGCGCGACCGTGCACGCCATGAGCTTCCCGCTCGGCGGCACCTACCACGTACCGCACGGCGAGTCCAACTACGCGCTGTTCCCCAAGGTCCTCGAGAAGTACGACGCCATCAAGCCGGACGGCAAGATCGCGGAGTTCAAGAAGACCGTTGCGCGCATCCTGGGCTGCTCCGAGGCGGATGCCCTTGCCAAACTCGCCGAGCTGGAGAACAAGATCCTGCCGCTCAAGCCGCTGCATGAGTACGGCTTCACCCAGGACGACATCCAGACCTTTGCCGATTCCGTACTGGCGAACCAGCAGCGCCTGGTTGTCAACTCCTATGTACCGCTGACCCGCGACCTGATCGTCGAGATCTACAGCGAGTGCTATTAATTTAATTTTTTAAACGGTGCTTATGGGGCGGGCGCATCCCGCCCCGCCTGATCCATACGGGCCGCCCCGGGCGCGCCCGGTAAAAGAGAAGTTATTTGCGAGAAAGGAAGACTGATTCAAATGATGACGAAAGAACAGTACATCGAGTCCCTGCGCAAGCTCAACCTGAACCTGTATATGTTCGGCAAGAAGGTAGAGGACCCGGTAGATAACCCGGTAATCCGCCCGTCGCTGAACTCTTTTGCGGCGACCTATGAGCTGGCAGAGGATCCGCAGTACGAAGACCTGATGGTAGCGACCTCGCACCTGACGGGCAAGAAGGTCAACCGTTTCACCCACATGCACCAGTCCACGGACGACCTGATCAAGAAGGTCAAGATGCAGCGCCTGCTGGGCCAGAAGACGGCGGCCTGCTTCCAGCGCTGCGTCGGCATGGACGCGATGAACGCGGTATTCTCCTCCACCTATGAGACGGACGAGGCCTGCGGCACCAAGTACCATGAGAACTTCCTGAAGTTCCTGCAGCGCGTGCAGGACGAAGACCTGGCGGTAGACGGCGCAATGACGGACGTCAAGGGCGACCGCAGCCTGTCCCCGTCCCAGCAGGCGGACCCGGACCTGTTCGTACACGTTGTCGAGCGCACCGCGGACGGCGTATATGTCACCGGCGCGAAGGCGCACCAGACCGGCTTCGTAAACTCCCATGAAGTGCTGGTCATGCCGACCATCTCCATGCGCGAGGGCGACGAGGACTACGCGATCTCCTTCGCAGTCCCGACCGATTCCAAGGGCATCACCCTGATCTACGGCCGCCAGTCCTGCGATACCCGCAAGCTGGAGGAGTATAACGACATCGACGTCGGCAACAAGGTATACGGCGGCCACGAAGTGCTGGTCATCTTCGACCGCGTGTTCGTCCCGAACGACCGTATTTTCCTGAACGGCGAAGTCAAGTTTGCCGGCATGATCGTGGAGCGTTTCGCAGGCTACCACCGCCAGTCCTACGGCGGCTGCAAGGTCGGCGTAGGCGACGTGCTGATCGGCGCGACCGCGCTGGCGGGCGACATGGCGGGCTCCGCGAAGGCTTCCCACGTCAAGGATAAGCTGATCGAGATGGTCCACCTGAACGAGACCCTGTACTGCTGCGGCATCGCATGCTCTTCCCAGGGCACCAAGACCAAGGCGGGCAACTACCTGATCGACCTGCTGCTGGCCAACGTCTGCAAGCAGAACGTCACCCGTTTCCCGTATGAGATCGCGCGCCTGGCGCAGGATCTCGCGGGCGGCCTCATGGTAACCCAGCCGTCTGAAGCGGACTACCGCAACCCGGAACTGAAGCCCTATATCGAGAAGTACCTCAAGGGCGTCGCTTCCGTCCCGACGGAAGACCGTATGCGTGTCCTCCGCCTGATCGAGAACATGACCATGGGCACCGCGGCGGTCGGCTACCTGCCGGAATCCATGCACGGCGCAGGCTCCCCGCAGGCGCAGCGCATCATGATCTCCCGCCAGGCCAACATGGAAATGAAGAAGGACCTGGCCCGCAAGATTGCCCGTATCGGCTAATTATTAATGGAATAACAAACCTATATAGGCACTCATGGTTTAGCTGTGAGTGCCTATATAGTAATTACACCGGGTTTGCGGTTATCCTATGCGGCGCCCCTGCTGCCGCGGCATAGGATAGCCGTCAACATCCCCAGTTTGCGAGGAATGGACATGCTCAGAGCTGCAATTAAATTTTGCGGCGGCTGCAACCCGCGGTACGACCGCGGGGCGCGCTATGCTGATTTCCAACAGCGCCTTGCGCCGTCCGTAACGTTTGAATTGCCGCGGGAAGGCGTACACTACGACTTCCTGCTCATCATCACAGGCTGCCACGCCTGTCACTATGAGTATGAGGAGATCGAAGCGGAGCGCCGGTTTTATTGTACGGCTTATGAAGACTTTGAACCTATTATCCGCGAAATCGAGCAACTTATACACCTAAGGGAGGAAACTGACAAATGAATCCACAGGAGATTTACAAGAGCCGCCTGATGGGCGTCGACGACGCTGTCAAGCTGCTGAAGAGCGGCGACCGCCTCATCCTCGGGCACGCGATCGGCGAGCCGACCACGTTTACCAAGCGTATGGCGGAACTCGGCCCGGAGCTTGGCCTGAAGGGCATCGAGGTCAACCACGAGGTCTACATGGGCGGCGGCGAATACATGCAGCCCGAGATGGAAGGCATCTTCCGCAACAACTCCATGTTCGTCGGCGGCCCCGCCCGCACCGCGATCAAGGAGAAGCGCGCGGACTTTACCCCCGGCTTCTTCCACGAGTACCCCAAGATGATCCGCGAAGGCTACCTCCACCCGGACGTCTTTGCCGCGCAGTGCACCCCGCCGGACAAGTTCGGCTATGTAAACCTCGGCGTTTCCTGCGACTATGCGCTGGCCGCGATCGAGGTTGCGGACACCGTCATCATGGAAGTCAACGACCAGATGCCGACGACCTACGGCTCCACCTTTGTACACGTCTCCGAAATCGACGCGTTCTTTGAATCCAGCCACCCGCTGATTGAGCTCCAGCCGCCGAAGATTGGCGAGATCGAGAAGAAGATCGGCAAGTACATTGCCGACCTGATCCCGGACGGCGCCTGCATCCAGCTCGGCATCGGCGCGTTGCCGGACGCGATCCTGTCCTTCCTGGGCGACAAGAAGGATCTGGGCGTCCACACCGAGATGATCTCCGACGGCACGATCCCGCTGATCGAGAGCGGCGTCATCAACGGCAAGCGCAAGCAGACCTTCAACGGCAAGATCACTTCCGCTTTCTTTATGGGCACCAAGAAGTTCTACGACTTCATCGACCGTAACCCTGCCATCCAGATGATGCCGGTCGATTACACGAACGACCCGGATATCATCGCGCAGAACGACAACGTGATCGCGGTCAACTCCTGCATCCAGGTCGACCTGATGGGCCAGGTCTGCTCCGAGGCGATCGGCGAGCGCCAGATCTCCGGCATCGGCGGCCAGCTTGACTTCGTCCGCGGCGCGAACCGCTCCAAGGGCGGCAAGGCCATCATCGCAATGGCTTCCACCACGAAGGACGGCAAGACCTCCAAGATCGTACCGTTCCTCGACCACGGCGCGCCGGTCACGACCGACCGCTGCGACGTCAACTACATCGTCACCGAATACGGCGTCGCCGAGCTCAAGGGTAAGACCCTGCGCGAGCGTGCCCGCCGCCTGATCAACATCGCCCACCCGGATTTCCGCCCCGACCTCATCAAGGAATGGGAGCGCCGCTTCAACATGGAGTGGGAAGCCTAAGCAACGCTGAATCCACCAACTGATCATAAGGAGTAGTTTTAATGAACGTTTATATCGTATCTGCAGCCCGTACCGCAATCGGCACCTACGGCGGCACCCTCCGCGACGTCCCGGCACCGCAGCTCGGCATTGCCGCTGCTAAGGCCGCGGTCGAGCGCTCCAAGGTTGACCCGTCGATCATCGACGAGGTCATCTTCGGCGAAGTCCTGTCCGCAGGCGTCGGCCAGAACCTGGCGCGCCAGGTTGGCGTCGGCATCGGCCTGCCGCTTACGACCCCGGCGATGACCATCAACAAGGTCTGCGCTTCCTCGATGCGCGCCCTGTCCCTGTCCTCCCAGATCATCCGTTCCGGCGACGACCAGGTCATCCTGGCGGGCGGCGCGGAGTCCATGTCCGGCGCGCCGTACATCTCCCGCAACATGCGTTGGGGCGCCCGTATGAACGACGTCAAGATGGTCGACTACATGGTATATGACGGCGTATTCGACGTATTCAACCAGTACCACATGGGTATCACCGCGGAAAACGTTGCCGAGCAGTATGGCATCACCCGCGAGATGCAGGACGAGATCGCCCTGATGAGCCAGCAGCGCGCGGCTGCCGCAATTTCCTCCGGCCGCTTCAAGGACGAGATCGTCCCGATCGAGGTCAAGAAGAAGAAGGAAACCATCGTATTCGATACCGACGAGCACGTAAAGCCGAATACCACCATTGAAATCCTGGCGAAGCTCCGCCCGGCGTTCAAGAAGGACGGCGGCACGGTCACCGCGGGCAACGCTTCCGGCATCAACGACGCCGGCGCCGCGATGATGATCGCATCCGAGGACTTTGTCCGCGCCCACGGCCTCAAGCCGCTGGCGAAGATCCGCTCCTTCGGCTCCGTCGGCTGCGACCCGTCCATCATGGGCATCGGCCCGATCGAGTCCTCCCGCCAGGCGCTTAAGCGCGCAGGCCTGACCGTCGCCGACCTCGACCTCGTCGAGTCCAACGAGGCGTTTGCCGCGCAGGCCGCTGCCGTTAACCGCGAGCTGGGCTTCGACATGGACAAGGTCAATGTCAACGGCGGCGCGATTGCGCTGGGCCACCCGATCGGCGCTGCGGGCTGCCGCATCACCACCACCCTGCTGCACGAGATGGTCAAGCGCGACCTGACCCTCGGCCTCGCGACCATGTGCATCGGCGGCGGTATGGGCGAAGCCATCATCGTCGAGCGCGACGAGCTCTGCAAGTAAGCACATCTAAGCAGCCCTGTCCCGGCACGTCGCGCCGGGACAGGGTCACAAATACCATGACAACAGTTTGGAAGGGAAGTCTTAACAATGTCTGAAGAAAAGCAGGTTTTAGTAGAACAGCAGGGTCAGGTAGCGGTTATCACCATCAACCGTCCCAAGGCGCTGAACGCCCTGAACACCAGCGTATACCATGAGCTGGACGCGATCCTCGACGAGATCGAGCAGATGGAAGACGTCCGCTGCATCATCCTGACCGGCTCCGCCCGCGTCGACAAGGAAGGCAACATCGTCCCGCAGAAGCAGTCCTTCGTCGCCGGCGCAGACATCGCGCAGATGAAGGACCTCGACGTTGCCGGCGGCAAGTTCTTCGGCAACGACGGCAACGCGATCTGCCGCCGCCTGGAAAACTTCCCCGTCCCGGTCATCGCCGCGATCAACGGCTTCTGCCTCGGCGGCGGCTGCGAGCTGGCAATGTGCTGTGATATCCGCCTGGCGTCCGAGCATGCCTCCTTCGGCCAGCCGGAAGTCGGCCTGGGCATCACCCCGGGCTGCGGCGGCACCCAGCGCCTCGCCCGCCTGGTCGGCATGGGCAAGGCCAAGGAAATGATCTACACCGCCCGCGGCAACTACACCGCGCAGGACGCGCTGGACATGGGCCTCGTCAACTACGTTTACCCGTACGAGCAGCTGATGGACGAAGCGATGAAGCTTGCAAAGCAGATCTGCAAGCAGGCGCCCGTCGCGGTCGCGCTGTGCAAGGAAGCCATCAACGTCGGCTGCCAGATGGATCTGGATTCCGCCCTCAAGTATGAGGCCAACTGCTTTGCGCAGTGCTTCGCGACCGAGGATCAGAAGAACGGCATGACCGACTTTGTCGAAAAGAAGAAGGGCCCGGATAAGCACCCGTTCCTGGGCAAGTAAGCGCGCAAGGTTAAGGTAAGAGAAGAAAGGGTAATCAACATGAAAGTATGTGTATTTGGCGCAGGTAATATGGGCGCTGGCATCGCGCAGGTCTTCCTGACAAGCGGCCATGAGGTCGTGCTGTGCGACGTCAAGGACGAGTTCGCGCAGGCCGGCTACAAGAGGATTGTAAACGGCCTCGGCAAGATGGTTTCCAAGGGCAAGATTGCCCAGGAGTTCGCGGACGAGTGCCTGAACCGCCTGACCGCCACCACCAACTACGTCCTGGCCAAGGACGCCAAGCTGGTGCTGGAAGCGGTTATCGAGAACATGGACGTCAAGAAGAACCTGTTCCTGAAGCTCGACAGCATCTGCAGCCACGAGACCATTTTCGCGACCAATACCTCCGCGCTTTCGCTGACCGAGATGGCGGCTTCGCTGCCGCACCGCTGCGACAAGTTCGTGGGCATGCACTTCTTTAACCCCGCGCCGGTTATGAAGCTTGTCGAGATCATCCGCGCGATCCAGACCTCCGACGAGACCTACGAGGCCGCTTTCGCCCTTGCGGAATCCCTGAACAAGCAGCCGGTAACCGTTAAGGAAGGCCCGGGCTTTATCGTCAACCGTATGCTGATCCCGATGATGAACGAGGCGATCGGCATCCTGGCGGACGGCCTGGCTTCCGCCGAGGATATCGACAAGGCAATGTGCCTGGGCGCCAACCACCCGTCCGGCCCGCTGGCTGTCGCCGACCTGGTCGGCAACGACGTCAACCTGGCCATCATGGAGACCCTCTTTGAGGAGACCGGCGACTCCAAGTACCGTCCGCACCCCCTGCTGAAAAAGATGGTGCGCGCCGGCTATCTGGGCAAGAAGACCCGCAAGGGCTTCTTTGCGTATGATGAAAACGGCAAGCAGATCCCGGGTTCCGGCATGAAGCCGTAACGCCGCCTGCGCCTGTATAAAATGTTATTAGGGGGCATCCGGAAAACCGGATGCCCCCTAATTTATGCAGCTTTTACAGATGATTCTAAATTTCTTTGGAATTACTGTTAATAGCATACAATTAATTACAGATTTTTTTAAGCAAACAGCCAAATTTCGTCATTTATCGTAGAAATCCACTAGATTTTTTGTGCTATATATGTAATAATAAGATTAACCGATTTTTTACATTCAAGCAAACAGGAGACGGACAAAAAAGGCGGATGCAACAAAGGCCGTCAGGTCGCCCAGCAGCGCAGCCGGGACAGCATAGCGCGTGTCCCGCAGGCCAAGATGCCCGCTATACAGGCTGACCGTATAGAGGCTGGTTTCGGACGCGCCGAGCATCACCGCCGCCACCCGGCCGGCATAGCTGTCGGCGCCCGCCTGTTTCATGATTTCACTGCCCAGCGCCAGCCCGCCGCTGCCACTGACCGGTTTGAGCAGCACAAGCGCGGCGCAATCCTTGGGGATGCCGAGGAAGGACAGTACCGGCGCAAGCGCATTGCCCGCAACGTCAATAAAGCCCGATGCGCGCAGCATATACACAGCCGTCAACAGCCCCACCAGCGTGGGGAAGATGCTGAGCGCAGTCTGCAAACCGGTCTTTGCGCCCTTCAGGAACGTGGGAAAAACGTCTACGCGCTTATACAGAGCGTAAACCCCTATGGCGCACAGCAGAAGCGGCACCACACATGCGGTGATCTGGTTCACTTCTCCCTTCCTTTCTTCGCCCTTTTTCGCACGATATCTCCAAATTTAACGTGCATTCAAATTTTTTTCGTGCTTCGACAGTTTTCGACAAACTTTACACAGAAAATAGTGGATAATACAATCTGTAAACAGAATTTACAAAGTCTTCCACTTATGGTGAAGATCCGCTATTTCCCGTGCCCCAGAATTTCCGTAGGATACGGGAAGCCAGGATCACGACTAAAACAGACAAAACCGATGCCCCCCAAACGGCCGGCATGATATCATATGGGTTTTGCGCCCCATACCCGGCGCGCACTGCCGCAACGGTGGATGGGATGAGCTGGATCGACGCCGTATTGAGCACGATCAGCGTGAGCACCGCATCCGGCGCGCCCCGCCGGCCGCACACGGTATACAGCCTGTCGGCCGCGCGCAGCCCGATCGGCGTCGCCGCGTTGCTAAGCCCAAGCAGGTTTGCCGTGACGTTTGCGCTGACCGCCTCCATCGCTTCCCTATCCGCGGCAGCTTTGCCGAACAGCGGGCGCAGGAGCGGGCGGAGCAGGGAGGCGATCTTGCCAGCCAGGCCGGAAGCGCTGACGAGTTCCATAACCCCGGACCAAAGGCACATGATGCCGGTGATGCTGAGGATCAGCGATACCGCTTCCGTCGCGCCCTTGGCCGCGGCGGCGGAAACCGCGTCAAGCCGTCCGGTCATTGCGCCGAACACCAGGCTCAGCGCCAAAAAAGCCACCCATAGCTTGGAAATCAACTTTAGTTACCCCCTTCGGCGCTGGCCGCTACTTTGTTTGTGATCCGACCGTCGGATTTCACATATTTGGAATGTTTTGTGAGAAGGAGTGTCAAAAAATGAAATCTACTGGTATTGTCAGAAAGGTCGACGAACTCGGCCGCATTGTACTACCCATCGAGCTTCGCAGAACGCTCGACATCGACGTGAAGGACGCACTGGAGATCTATGTCGACGGTTCCCAGATCGTACTGAAGAAGTATGAACCCGCCTGCATTTTCTGTGGGAACGCCAAGGATATTGTCCATTTCAAGGGCAAGAATATCTGCAAGAGCTGCATGGCCGAAATGGCGGGCTCCATCTAAGGGAATAGGCATACATACCGGCGGCGCCCCCGTGGTGGGACGCCGCCCTTTTTTGCCCTTAGGCAGGGCGCCCGTCCTCCGGTGCGTTGCCCTGCCGCTTCCGTGCTTCACGGTACTTTTCCCGCGTCGCCATGCCCCCACGGATATGGCGCTCGCATTTGTTCTTGGCCAGCACGGACTGTACCTGCAAATAGAGGGAACGGTTCAGGTGGGACAGCCGGTCTGTAATATCTTTATGTACCGTTGATTTCGATATTCCAAACTGCGCGGCGGCCTGCCGCACAGTCGCTTCCTGCTCAATGATATACTGCGCCAGACGGACGGCGCGTTCCTCCGGTAAGCCTTTCACAAGTGCTCTCCCTCCGATTCCTGTCGTTGTGATATTGTATCTCTATGCCGCCGGACGCGCAGATAGACGTAAAAAGCCCCGTGCAATCGCACGGGGCCTCATCTTATCCGGCCTGCGGCCGCCTGATTCCGCCGGAGGGCGCTTCCTGGAACAAAAAAGCCCGGGGCCAATGCAGCCCCGGGCTTTTTTTATGCCTTGTCCTGTTCGTATGCCGCGCGCACCGCCTGTGCGAGCTGGTCGGAGCAGGACGTGCCTTTCCCGCCGCAGCTGATGCCGCGGAAATAGCTTTCGACCTGCCCGACCGTCATACCGTCCACCACCCGGCTGATCGCCTGCAAATTGCCGTTGCAGCCGCCGATAAATGAAACGTTGTGCACGACGTCCCCGTCCAGGTCAAATGCGAGCCGCGAAGGGCACACGCCGCGCGGCTTTACTTCATACCGCAATGTTGTCAACTCCTTTACTTGTCTAATCCCGGAGCAGCCCGGCGAGCACTTCCGCCGCGCCCTCCATGGAACCTACCATATAATCCGGCGCGTTTCCACCGTCCGGCACGGGCGCGCCCTTGCGGTTAATCCAAACCGTGCGGATACCCACGGCCTGCGCGCCTACAATGTCGTGCGCGTAGGTGTCTCCCACCATGGCCGCTTCCGACGCGGTGCAGCCCGTGCGCTCCAGCGTATACCGGAAAATCGCCGGGTCGGGCTTGTCCACGCCGGCCTCCTCGCTCGATACGAAGCAATCGAACGCGTCGTCCAGCCCCAGTTCTATCAGCTTGCGCATCTGGATATCCGCCATCATATTGGTGCATACCGCCGTGCGGACGCCCGCCTCGCGCAATGCCGCAAGCAGGCGCGGGATCGACGGCTCGATCTGCATATTCGCGAACACGCCTCGCCAATAGGCGTTATGCAGGTTTTCCGCGTGCGGCACCGGGTTGATCCCGATGCGCTCCAGGCCGAATTTCGCGAACAGCGCCCGGTTGTGCGCGCTGCCGACCGGGCCCAGGCGGCGGATCGCATGCGCCCTGCCGTCCAGAAAGGCGGTTACCGCCGCTTCCTCGGTCAGGCCGAGGCGCGCCACGCCGTAAGCGCCGACTTCCTGGAGCCCCGCCCGATGGCAGGTATCCCAATCGGTATACAGCGTGTCGTCCAGGTCAAATATGACTGTTTTTAGATGCATAGGCCCGCCTCACATTAAATCAGGGTTATAGTGCGCCCGCTCGCCGCCGACAAATTTCGGGCGGGTGCGCGCGCACAGCAGAATGGCTTCGCCGATATGGTCAATCTCCAGGCGCACCGGCACGGCGACCGCTTTTAGATGCATGCCGATCAGCGTGCCGCCGATGTCCATGCCGGCCTTGGCCTGCTGCTTCACCGATTCCACCGCCACCGCATCGCGGAAGCCCTGGTAGGCCGCGGTTGCAAAGGAACCGCCCGCCTTGGGCTGCGGCACGACGTTGACGATTTCCAGGCCGAGCAGGTCGGCCACCTCGCGTTCAACGACCAGCGCGCGGTTCAGGTGCTCGCAGCACTGTGCCGCGAGGAAGATACCGCGCATCTCGAGTTCGCTTTCCACCGAGTGGAAAATCGCCTGCGCGGTATCAAAGTTGGAATCGGTGCCAATCTGTTGCCCAAGCACCTCGCTTGACGAGCAGCCGACGACCATCAGGTCGCCGACGCGCAGCTTCGCCGTATCGCACAGCGCCGCGACAGCCTTCCGCGTTTGCGCTTCAATTTGTTCCAGCATAGTTTTTCCCTCCATTTATCAAAACTCCTGATGATGGTTTGTCCTATATGTTATTATACCACAGCGGCCCAAAACGTGCAGCCTGAACGCCGTAGGCAGTGTGATGAAATCTTTTCCCGCCCGCCTGCAAGGCGCCGCGCCGGAACCCATGGCGGGCATTGCTGCATAGGATGGCATGGAGACAGAAATGCCTTCCGAAAAACCGCAATAAGGAGCGAAACGCTTATGGATATGATATGCGTGACCCCCACGCCATTGGGGACGGATGACCTCCCCGGCTTTGTCCCGCCGACTCCGCAGGACTGCCGGCTGCCGTCTGACAGCATTAACCCCGCGCTGCTGTCCCTGGCAATGGGCTTTGTCCCCTATCAGGCCTGGGAAACACCGTATGAACTCGACGTCGCGCTGCAGCGCGGCACGATCTTCCCCTCCCTCGACAAACCCTTTATCGGCGAGGAGGCGGTTACACGATGACGGAACGCGAACAACTGCTCAACCGCGTGCGCATGTACGACTTTGCACTGGTGGACGTGTCCTTGTACCTGGACGGCCACCCGCACAACGCTTCGGCGCTTGCCTATTACCAAAAGAACCGCAAGCTGCTCAACGAAGCTAAAGCGGCGTATGAAGCGCGCTTCGGCCCGCTCTCCCGCAAAAACAGCACAGACGAAACCGAATGGACCTGGATCAACGATCCGTGGCCGTGGGAAGGAGCGGATAACTGATGTGGGCATATGAGAAGAAATTACAATACCCGGTAAAGATCCAGACGCCCGACCCGACGCTTGCGAAGGTCATTATTACGCAGCTTGGCGGTGCCAGTTGCAAAAAGAGATACCGCCTCAGCCCTGCCCCGGCACGTCCACCCACCACAGCTTTTCCGCGTCGCCGTAATACAGATAACTGCGTTGCCCACAGATTTGCACCGTGTACCGGAAACCCGTGCCGGGGCTGCTTTTCAGGCTCTCCAGGGGCTGCGCCGCAAAGACCCGTTCGACCTTGTAGCGCACGCCGTCGAGCTGGAGCGCCACCGGGACAATCTTGCCCGTCTTTTCCCAGTTGGCCAGCACGTCCACATATTGCTTCAAACTACACCGCCTCCGTTTTCCATTAGTATAACCCTTTCCCAGAAAAAAGCTACCCCTTCCCGGCAGATTTTACGTCAGACTTTTCATTCCGCCAAGCCGTCCAACCTATGAAATAGATTTTGGAGGTACTTACCATGAAAAAATTGGCGCAGCCCCTTATCTCCCTGCTGCTGGCGTGCTCCCTGGCGGCCTGCGGCAAGGCGGCGGAACATACGTTTACCGGCACGCTGGAGGAAAATAAAGGCTCCATGATTACCGTGGCCAAGGACGGCGACAGCTATGTATTTGGGACGGACGGCATCACCATAAGCGCCAAGGATGGCGACACGGTAACCGTGACCTATACCGGCGACATTGAAGAGGTCGGCGCGCTGCTCGACGCGACCAAGGTCGAGAAAACCGACGCCCAACCGCATTGATTATTATGCACAAATACTTGCGCCTATTTTGCAGCAATATATACAGCCAAAAGCTTGCAAAACGGCTCCTGGATGCATATACTGAACCCCCGACCGGCAGTAATCCGATCGGGGGTATTTTTTGCCTGTTATTGTGCCGGGATGGCAGGAGGGCAAGGCCAAGTGCGCCGCGCCTTCCCTGTTGGTTAAAGGTTTGGTGCTGTCGAACTGCATCCATATCCCCGGTTTCCCCGCTTTTTACTGACCCATACTTTCATTCCATCTTCACGACCCACCAGGCATGTTCCCGCGCCACCTGCTTGTCCTTCATATAGCGCTGCGCGGCAAACCTTGTGGGAAATGTCCGGGCGTAGTCGGGCAGGTAAACCGCCACGCGCCAATTGTATAGATATTTCTTTACCCCGTCGATGTCCAGGCAGATATAGAACATGTTTCTGCCTCCCCCCTTGTTGTCTGCTTTTATTTATTTAGGTCTTCTTTCACAAATTCCATGATGTCGCCCGGCTGGCAGTCCAAATACGCACACAGGCTTTCAATAGAACGCGTATCGATATCGCCGATACGGTTCTGCATCTTGCCTACGGTAGCCGTGCCGAGCACCTTGTCCTTGCGCAGTTGATAGGTGGAAATACCGCGCTCCCGGAGCAGCATAAACAATTTATCGTATGTAATGGACATGTCGTTCCCTCCCATAAAGCTATATGATAGCACGTTATGCACTTTTTTTCTAGTGCTCTTAAGCGTAAAATAAAATCTCTTTCCCCCTTACCGTTTCGCTTCCACAAACCACCGGTTTTCCTCCAGGAACAAATATCTCGGGCGGCCGCGGATTTGTACGATATAGCGGATGCCGCACCCGCCGGCCTCGATGGACGCCGCCCGGCGGACGTCCAAGATCCCGTCCACCTCATACCGGGTGCCGTCCTCCCATTTGACCACCCGGGGCAGGATTGTCCCATCCGACCGCATGGATACAAGCACATCAACATAGGCTTTGCGCATGCCTTCGCACCTCCGAACAACCGTTTTGTTTATTCATATTATGATACATCCGTTCGTAAAATGCAACCTGTAAAAAATGACAGTCTCACCGTTTCACAACGGTTGGGGCGGCAACTTTATCGATATGCAGCACACCGCCGCCCTCCAGCGATTATTCCGCTTGCTTCTTGGCAACCATTGGGTTACAATGAAAATAGTATACAATATTGGAGGGGGTTACATGAAACGGTGGCTCAAGAGTAGCCTGGCATTTTTATTTCTGTCCTTGTTGCTTTTGGGCGGGGTGACCGTACATGCAATCACCCAGGCGCAAGATTATGGCCGCCTGATCAACTATGTGGGCATTGTGCGCGGCGCAACACAGCGGCTCGTCAAGCTTGAACTGGTCGGGCAGCCAAACGATGAGCTGATTATTTATCTGGATTCCATCCTGGACGAATTAAACGGCACAGCGGGCGAATTTGGCCTGCCTTGCCCAAATGATGCAAACTACCAAGAAGACCTTCACGACCTGACACAAATGTGGGACAACCTCAAGGGGCACATCGCGGCATACCGCGAAAATACAGAAGACTCAGCGCCGCTTGTGATGCTCAGCGAGGCTTATTTTATGCAGGCGAATAACACGGTGTTCTGCGCCGAAGCATACACCGTGCATCAAAACCACATGCTCCTGCTTTTCTGCCTCGTTATGCTGGCCGTGATGCTGCTGACATGGGCGTTTATCTTCTGGGCTGCGTCTCGCAAAATATTGCGGCTTGAGGATACGAACCAAAAGCTCAACGACCTTACGCAGCGCGACCCCCTTACCGGCGTGTATCAGATCAAGGCGTTCAAGGAGCAGGCGCAGCGCCTGATCAATAGCCATCCCGAGTACAAATTCGCTGTGCTTCACACCGATTTCTCGGACTTCAAGTATATAAACGACGTATTCGGCTACGATTACGGCGACAGTATTTTGTCGCACTACGGCGCACTGCTGCGCGACGGCCTGTCAAAGCATGAACTGGCTGGCCGCGTATCGGCGGATAACTTCGTGCTGCTGCTCCGGTATGAAGACCGGAAAGAGCTTGTGCTGCGCCAGCGCAGTACGGACGAGAAGATCACGGAATTTATGAGCCGCTCGCACGACCGGCAGTCGCTTACAACCTGCTGCGGGATTTGCTGCATCGAGGACGTGATCGAAAGCCTTGAAATCGGCGGCTATTTAGACCGTGCGAATTTCGCGCGCAAGACCGTAAAAACTGGGAGCCGGCAAAATTACGTGTTCTATGACGACAGCATCCGCCACCGCCTTTGGGAGCAGAAAAGCATCGAGCGCCGCATGTACGATGCGCTTGACCGCAGGGAGTTCACGGTTTATTACCAGCCCAAGGTCAAACTTGAAACCGGCCGGGCGGCCAGCGCCGAGGCGCTTGTGCGCTGGCGATCGGATGACGGCGCAATCATCCCGCCCGACCGTTTTATCCCGGTATTTGAACAGAAGCTTATGATTGACCGGCTTGACCGCTATGTCATGGACGATGTCTGCCGCTGGCTGCGCAGCCGGCTTGATGCCAAACTGCCGGTGCTGCCGGTTTCGGTCAATGTGTCCCGCCTGCAATTCTACGATGTGGGGTTTGTCGACCGGTATGTGGAAATCCGGGACAAATACCACATCCCGCCCGAACTGCTGGAACTTGAGTTTACAGAATCCATCGCATTTGAGAACACGGAAGTCCTGCTGTCCACGATCCAGGCGCTAAAAGCCGCCGGCTTCGCCTGCGCCATTGACGATTTTGGCAAGGGCTATTCCTCGCTGAGCCTGCTCAAGCAGCTGCCCGTCGACGTATTGAAGATCGATAGCCTGTTCTTCACCGACAGCGGGGATTGCAAGCGCGATAACGTTATCGTCGCGGGCATCATTGATATGGTGCATAAATTCGGCATCCGCACGGTCGCCGAGGGCATCGAACACCCGGACCAGGTAAACTACTTAAAACAAATCGGTTGCGATTATGTGCAGGGCTATGTCTTCTACCGCCCGCTCCCGCAGGCGGATTTTGAAAAGCTGCTCGACAGCGGCAACTAAAACACAACGCAAAAGCCCCCCATGGTACAAATCCTGGGGGGCTTTGTGTCCGCGTAGGGCGCCGGGCATGTGATGCCGGCTGCCTGAAAAACACGGTAAAGCATTTCTCACACAATCGTGAGATGAGTTGAAAAATAATGCCGAAATATGCTATAATCAGATGACCCAAATTTATATTTTTTAGGATGGAGAGGAAATGGCGGTAAGCTATAATAAACTATGGAAGCTGCTGATTGATAAAGGGATGAATAAAACGGAACTTAAAGAATGTGCGGGGATCAGCTTCAATGTACTTGCACGGATGGGTAAGAATGAAACGGTATCCATGGAGAGCATGGAGAAAATTTGCCAGGCGCTTACCTGCAATATAGGGGATGTTATGGAAATCACGGACGCACCTGAGAACACTGCCAAGCCCTTGCAAACCATCGAGCTGTTCGCCGGGGCGGGCGGCCTGGCTTTAGGGATAGAGCAGGCGGGGTTTGATACGATCGGCCTAATTGAGTTTGACAAAAACGCCGTGGACACCCTAAGGTGCAACCGGCCGCAATGGCGGGTCATACACAGCGATATTGCAGACATTTCCTGTTTAGACCTGGAAGAATATTTCGGCGTGAAAAAAGGCGAATTAGACCTGCTGTCCGGCGGCGCCCCGTGCCAGGCCTTTTCCTATGCCGGCAAGCGCCTGGGGCTGGAGGATGCACGCGGCACACTATTTTATCATTACGCCTTGTTTTTGCAAAAGCTGCAGCCCAAGATGTTCCTGTTTGAAAACGTGCGCGGGCTGCTCACCCACGATAAGGGGCGGACGTATAAGACCATCCTGAACATTTTCGAGCAGGCCGGCTATACGATCGGGGACGGGCAACGGAAGGTCCTCAACGCCTGGGATTATGGCGTGGCGCAAAAGCGCGAACGGCTCATCACCGTCGGCATACGCAACGACCTGGTGGGCAAAATCCATTTTGAGTTCCCGGCACCGCATAAATATAAGCCAGTGCTGCGCGATATCCTGCTTGACTGCCCGGCAAGTGCCGGCACAGAATATTCCGAGCACAAGCGCAAGATATTCGCCATGGTGCCGCCTGGCGGGTATTGGCGGGATATCCCGGAAGACGTCGCGAAGGCATATATGAAAAGCTGCTGGTATATGGGCGGCGGCAGGACAGGCATCTTAAGGCGGCTGAGCCTGGACGAACCATCCCTGGCCGTACTGACCTCGCCCAGCCAAAAGCAGACCGACCGTTGCCACCCGTTGGAGCCCCGCCCGTTTACCGTAAGGGAAAACGCAAGATGCCAGGGCTTCCCAGATGACTGGGCGTTTTGCGGCAGCGTGGGGCAGCAGTATAAGCAGGTGGGCAACGCGGTCCCGGTCAACTTGGCATATGAAATAGGCAAATGCATAAAAAAAGGATTGGAGTGCCTAGGATGCAACAATGGGGATTGAGCTTTATTAAAAAAGCGGATTTTAAACGGCATGTGCAGGAAACGATCCAGAAGTATGGCGAGAAACTGGAATCATTCGATTTAAAACGGTTTAACCGGAACCTTGTAGACCCGATTAAACTGATATTTGATAAGACCGTTTACCGGTCGACCTGGGATGAAATCATCAGCAATGAGATTTTCCGGCAGCGGGATAAATCCAATAACAACAGCATCGGCTATTTCCATCAGCGCATCTTCCAGTACATCGACCATTGCAGCGTCCCCGATAATGGGCATGAGGGCGGCTGGGATGTCATTTATGAAAACCCGGATGGGATCTTATTGGCGCCAAACTGCATCGTCAGCAAGGCCTATGTAGAGATGAAAAACAAGCATAACACCATGAACTCTGCCTCCGCCGGCAAAACGATGATGAAGATGCAGAACCAGATACTCAAAGATGACGATTGCGCCTGCCTGTTGGTAGAAGCGATTGCGCAGCGTTCCCAAAATATAGTCTGGCAGACAACCGTAGACGGCAATAAGGTCGGGCACCGGCTTATCCGGCGGGTAAGCATAGATAAATTCTATGAACTGGTAACCGGGCAAAAAGATGCATTCCACCAGATGTGCATGGTCCTCCCAGGAGTTATCCAGGAGGTCGTGGACCATACGGAAGGGCTGGCAATCCCGCAGGATACAGTCCTTGAGGAACTAAAATCCATTGCTGACAGCCAGCGGCAAACGGCAGAAGACCTTTCTATCGCCATGGCGGTTTACATGCTCGGGTTTGGTACATATGCAGGCTTTTCATAAGCATCCCGCGGGGCCATCCTCCTGATATACCTTTTGCTCAAAGATCAGGTCTTCTATCGCTTCTACACAATCGGATGTCCGTTTTATAATATCCTGCCCCCAGAAATGGACGGGGAGCCAGCCCAGTGCAATGAGCTTCAAATCGTTCTGGTTATCCCGGGCAATATTGCGTTCAATTTTACGTATCCAATACTCCCGGTTGTTCCCCAATTTACCTTTTTTGATATCCCAATGGTAGCCATGGAAAAACTCGCTGTCACAGAATACCGCAATTTTATACTTGGTGATTGCAATATCCGGGGTTCCCGGGAGTGCCTTATAATTTTTGCGGTACCGTATCCCCCGGCGCCATAGCGCTTTCCTTAGGATAATCTCAATACTGGTATCCTTGCCCTTTATATGGCTCATTGCCTTACTCCGCTGGCTAGGCGTCATGATATCCACAAGCAGCCCCCCTAAACTATTTTATATTGTATCATTTATCAGGGATAGCGGCAACGGCCAGCCATTCAGGCTGAGTAACACATATAAAACAAGCCCCTCAGACCACTACAGTCCGAGGGGCATTCCCATATCCATTTTCACTTATACAGCCCGGCGCGCCAGTTGATCACCAGCCCACGCAACATGTAATGCTCCAGGTTGAGCTGCCCGTGGCCGTCGCCCTTGAGGTAGGACAAAAGCTATCTGGCGGCGGGAGAACGGGACATGGTTTGTGGAGACAGGGAAATGAAAAGCCCCTGTCCGGAGTAATGGTATTTTCTAGGTTGTGCTTCCGTATTTATTGCCAGGGTGACAAAATCGCTCAAATACTGTAAAATAAGTTCATAATAATTCGGAACTTGGCCTGTAATTTACCCGATGGGGTTTTTGACGGCTATGATCGGCAACACCCTATCCTCCGTCTTGTTCAGTAATACAGCTCACGTAATATGCAAACAGCCCCTCCAGCCATCAGGCCAGAGGGGCTTTCGCATGTCTATTTTCACTTATACAGTCCGGCGCTGCTCCTCGCAGCCCTCCGGCGTGCCGTACTTGGCGTCAAACATGCTGACCGCTACGCCCCAGTCCTTGCCGTTCTCGTTCGCAATCTTCGTGATCTCCGCGATGTGGCCAATGTAGTAGTTTTCCATGGTCTTGTCCTTTCCGGGCGTTAGCCCTGTCCGTTATATTGTTACGCAGGTTCGGCCTGCGTGGCCGCCGTTACTGGTATTCCTGGCCGGTGATCTGCTGGTACTGCGCCGCAGTAATCACGCCCTTTGTCACCGCCATAGCAACCATTTTTGCGTTCCACAGCTTGCGGTCGTAATTACTTTTGATGGTTTCGAAAGTCATACCGTATCCCTCCCTTACATATTCACAAGGTTCTGATATTCCAGCGCTGCCGCGATGCGCTCCTCTGCAGACGGCGCGGGTTCTGGCAAAGGCGCATTCATGGCATCCTCAAGCGCCGCAATCCTATCCGCCTCCGGAAGCGTACGGTCGATGCTGTGCTGCGCGCACATGGCAGACAGGTTGTAAACGCCAAAGCACACCTCCCCGCCCTCGTCTGTATGGATAACGTGGGGAAAGGTCAGCACCGTGGGGAAATCCCGCAGCATTGCATCCTTATCCGCCAGTGCGCCATTTGGGAACATATAAGTCTTGTCCCCTACGTATTTTTCAAGCTTGACCATTTAAAATTCCTCCTTATTAAAGTCCTGTCAGCGTAAACCCACCCGTGCATATATAACCTGTTATCCTGCCAGGGCTATACCATTCCTGTGCATCAATTGCAAGTTTTTCTTCTGCGTGAAAACCGTCAAACTTGTATTTAGTAAAGCCCGGAATTGTGAAATTTGTAAAAACATCATAATTGAGAGCATCTACCGTATCTACAGTTTCAGTATTGGTCTCACCAGAGCCTCCCGCAAAGATAGCATATACGCCGATAGCAGTCGCCGCTGGATATGCACGTGATGAGCTTAATGGAATCGCGTATACGCTCCGCAAATTACTATCAATTGCTTGCACGGTGTCTTGCCCAGGAGCATTTGGCCCCCCTCCCGCAAATACCGCACAGTCTGCAATAGATGTTGCTGCAGCCCCTTCACCAACCATGCGTTTTATCGAAAGTACAGAGTGAACTAAAGTGGATGTGTATACGTCTACCCAGTTTGTTGTAAGAAATATAGCATTACTTCCCGCCGTAGCCGCAGGAAATCCATAGGAATTGGGGGAAGTTGGTGCGGGAAGCGTACGGACAAGCGAAGCGTTATACGCATCAACGAAGTTGTATTCCGGATGGCCGGATGTATTCCCGGAGCCACCGCCAAATAAAGCATAGTCGCCGGCAGTCGTCGCAGCTAAACGATTGCGTCCGTGACTTAACAAAACAGGATTTGTGTGTGTTAGGTTTGCATTATAAACATCTATCGTATCGAAGAATGTCGCATTAGTAGCAGATGATCCACCACCAAATAATACAAACCCACCAACCGTTGTCGCTGCAAGTTGGCGTTTCGATACACTTAATCCGGTTGGAATGCTGCGCACAAGGCTAGAATTAAAGGCATTAACAACACTTACAGCTGTCTCATCGCTCGGAACTCCGCCCCCAATAATTGTGTATTCCCCCACCGTAGCCGCCGCAGAACCGTATAACGGCTGGCTCAGTTGTGTTTTTGTTGTACGCTGCAGTTTATCATTGAACACATCAACGACGTCAAGCGCCCCGCTATTCCGTCCGCCAGCAAACAGAGCATGATTCCCTATGGTTACTGCCGCGGATTGCTTTCTTGCCTCACTGAGCGCAGGGGCAGGATTACGTGCAATCCCTTGTCCTGTGTAGAAATCCTTAAACAGTATTTTGGATGCCCCATCAACCCGTTCCCCCAGCGCCGCGTCTGCCGCTTCACGCGCGGGCTTCTCCGCGTCCCACCCCTGTGCCTTTGCGGCCAGCGTGGTATCGCCGACGGTTACCGCCCCGTCTACCGTCTGCGGGAAGAACGCATTGCCTTCCGCGTCATAGACCAGGTGTATTTGTCCTGTGATTGGCATGCTGCGTCACCTCACTTAAATGCAATGTAAACGTACTTTCTATCAAGTAAATCTGGTATATGATTGGGATTTGAACTAGTAAATGTAACGCCTCTGCTGTCAATTTGGGCATCATAATTTTCTATGCCGATAGATGCGGTAGAGTATCTTGCGCAAAATACTCTACCGGTCGCACCGTCAATGCGCCATTCTTGCGGGGAATAACCGGCTGTCAAACATGTAATTGTAAGCAGACTTGGCTTAAATCCAATATTAAGCCGAAAAGTATACGACTCGGAACCGCTACCTGTCTGCGTCCCTACATATGAGCCAGATTTCGGCACATTGTTCCACGCCGCCCGCTCCGCCGCCGTAATGTGCTTGACCGCGTCCGCGATATGCGCCGTAAGGTCGGCCTGCGCGGCTTTCCCCGCGATCAGGTTCGTCACCGTCGTGGCGAAGTTTGCGTCATTGCCAAGCGCCGCCGCCAGCTCTTCCAGCGTATCCAGCGCGCCCGGTGCGGAACCGATCAGCCGGATGATCGCCGCGGACACAAACGCCGTCGTGGCAATCAGCGCGGAGCTGTCTCCCTGCGCGGGCGTGGGCGCTGTCGGGCTGCCCGTGAGCGCCGTGTCCGTCAGGATTTGCGCCAGGGTCTTGTGCTCCAGCGTGTCCGCGTCCTGCGGGATCACGATAGGCGTACCGGGCACTGCGGGTCCGCTGTACACCAGCCGCGCCGCCATCTCCGGCGGAACCCCGCCCGCGCCCGCGGCGTCCGCTTTCGCCTTAAAGTCCTCGTTGGTCACGTTCACAAGGGTTTTGTCGGCTTTGGCATCCTCAAGCCCGGCGAGCGCCCCGTCTATGGCGTCCGCGTTGCCGTTCAGCGCGCCGATGTCCGCATAATCGCTCGGGTCCGGCTTTTTCAGTTTATAACGTCCCGTCTCCTGCATTTATAATGCCGCCTCCTTTACGTCGTGCCAGGTACGCCCAGCCAGGCTTCCCCAAGTAACCTGCGCCACCTCGCGCCATAGGTTATACCGGATGATGTATTCGACTGTCATGTGCGCCGGCCGCGCCGCCGCAACCGCCGCCTTAAGGTCGTCCATGTTGCTCGGCACGCCCACCGTCCCGATAAACGTGACCACCAGCGTGAACAGCTTTTCCAGGTCGTCGACCGCCGTCTCGCCGCCTGAGTAGGCCGCCGTCAGCCCCTGCAGCATCTCGACCGTCGTCGTGCCCGCGCCGCGCATATGGCTGCGCACCCGCGACCGGCGCTCCGCGTAGGTCTCGGAAACGTCCGGCGTCAGGCCGTAGTCGCGCTCCCAAAGCGTCAGCCCCCAGGTGGCCGTCCCGGCGTTCAGCTGATCCATCAGGTCGTAGGCCGCGTCCTGCAGCGCCTCCAGCGCCGGGTCGATGGCGTCCCACAGCGCCGCCAGCTCCGGGCTATTGTAGTACCGTGCGGGGATCAGGTCACGGAGCATGCGCCGTCACCTCCACTGTCCCCAGCACCGGCACCTGCGTCGCGCCCAGGGGGATGTTTGCCGTGCCGCCGCACACCGTCAGCCCGGTGAAATCGGCCACGCCCGGAAGCCCCAGCAGTAGGTAGGCCACCCGGTTATAGATCAGCTGCGTCGCGCGGAAGGTCAGCGTCCGCAAATAGGCGCGCAGCCCGTCCTCCAGCGCCGCCTTGACCTCCCCCAGCGTCGTCGAGGTGTCCAGCGTCACCTGTACGGAAACGTCAATCGTGACGCGCTCCGCGCCTTCGACCGTGACAGCGACCCCGCCCGCCGGGCGCGCCGTTTCCAGATAAGCCGCGCAGGCCGCGCGCACCTCCTCGGTCACGGGCAGCAGCTCCATGTCCACCAGCACGACCTTGACCGTGCCTGGACCGTCCCAAATGTCGATCGCGTGCGCGTCCCCCACGCCGGGTACCTCGCGCGCCCACTGTTCGTATTGCGCCAGGTTGCCGGAGGTCGCGGGGCGCTTGCGGAAGGCGTCCAGCCGGGCAAACAGGGATGCGTCGCTTTCCGCGTCCATCCCGCCTTCCGCCGCGGCCGGGTTCGCCACCGTCGCCAGCCCTTGCACGTTCGTCAGCAGGCGGCAGATTGCGCCCGCGGGCACATTGTACTGCGCCCCTACCCCCGCGGCTTGTGCCGCGGCCTGCGCCGCGCCGTCGGCGTCCAATGTCACAGCGTCAAGCGTGTCGAACTCCAGGCCGGACAGGGTCACGCAGGCCGTGCCCGCCGGGATTTGCGCCCCTGCCGTGCCCGTGAGCGCCAGCACCGCCTGCGCCCGCTGCCCTTCCTTGCGCGTGATGCCGTAATCCGCGGCGCGCCAGGCCACCGCCTCGCCGCTCTCCGCTGTGGGGAACGCGACGCCCAGCAGCTTGCCGTACATCCCGTAGCACCGCGCGATGGCGTAGGCCACGCCACGGGTCACCAGGTCGTAAAAGGAGCCTTCCTGCACCGGCGCGTCCCCGCCCATGCGGGTGAGGATTTCCGCCTGGATATTCTCCTGTGTCCTGTCCTCGTACATCGTCACACCTCCATGCGCACAGGGCCGTAAATGCTGTCTATCGCGAAGCTTGCCGTCAGCCGGCCGCCCACAAAGGAAGCCGTCAGGTCGTTCACCGCCGTGATATAGGGGCTTGCGAGCAGGCATTCGGTCACATACTGCCGCGCCTCGGCCTGTTTCAGCTCTTCCGACCAGCCCGAACCCGCCAGGTTTTCCACGTCCGAGCCGTATCCCGGCGTGTGGATTTCATAGCGCCAGCGCGGCGTATGCAGCGCGTTCCACGCCCACACGGCGACCGCCGCCTCGCGCTCCACCCAGACCGGCTCGCCGTTTTCAAATACCGGCCGGTCTGCCGTAAAGTCCCACTTGATTTCGCGCAGCAGCGGCAGCGCATCGGCCTCCGCGACTGCTTCCGGCTGCAAATAGGGGAAAATTGTCTCAGCCATCGTCCAAAAACCTCCCAATGCAGCAATACCGCTGCCCGCCGTCTATGGGCAGGACGAGCAGCCGCTCGCCGACCTTCACATCCCCGCGTGTGTGCTGCAAAAATTCGATATCCTCCGCGTCCAGCGGCAGGTCGCCCAGGCTTGCCGTCAGCAGCTTCCCCACCTTTGCGCTGGATGTCGGCCGGACGGTCACCACCACCGCCGTCAGCGGCGCGGGCGCCGCGCCGCCGCCATCCGGACGCCCCAGCACGTCCAGCAGCGCCTGTACCGGGTTCCCATCGTTCATTTATCCGTCCCCGCTTCGCCCTCCCACATCATATTGCGGAAATTCAGCGTCAGTTCGTTTGTGTAGATGCCCTTGCGCCAGATGTGCTTGTCCGTATCGATCCAGAACAGGCCGATCTGCCCGGTGAACGGCTCGAGGAGCTGCACCGCGTCGCCCGTGATATAGGACGGGTCGCCGAGGGTGTTGACCGTCACCCGGCGCTCCACGCCGCCATCCTCCAGCATCTTTTTCGCCTTCCCCGCCGCGTCCTCGTCCTTGCCCTGCCGGATCACGCTGCGCATCAGGCCGTACAGCTTCACCGCGTCGTCGTCTGATAAAGAGCGCAGGAACTTGTCGTCACTGTCATAGATCGAAACGCGGTTCACCATGTGCTCGATGCTCTCGGAATAGGCCGCGGTCATCAGCCCTGTGCCCGGCTCGATCACCCCGCGCGACGGCGCCGCTACCTTTTCAATCACGGTCAGCGCAGGCCCCGCGAACCGCGTCAGGTAGCGTTTGCCCGTCTGTTCACTGGCCAGCGTGTACGCCGTGTCGATGATGCTGTACAGCGCCACGCCGGAAAACTTCCGGCTGATCACCTGCCCGGTCGCCGCAAGCGCGCCGCAAGCGATACCGAAGTCCCGGCACACGCGCCGCGTGATTGCTTCTGGTGTTTGTGATTTAAAATTATACGTTCCGTAATTCTGTTTGAGGTAAAACCCACGGTCAAAGCAGGTCACGGTCATGGTCGGGGCGTCCGTGGCCTTGCTCTTGGATACCACGTGCCCATAGAACAGCAGCGCCCCGTCCGCCGAAAGCTGCACCGTGCCGCCCAGCGGGAAATAGACGGACGGGAGCGCCTTGTCATAGGGGGAGACTAGCACCTCGGCTTCCAGCGTCCGGCAGCACTGCCGGTAATCGCCGGACAGCGTCACAGAGGAAATGAGCGCTGTCACATCCTGCGTGCCGTCCGTGTTTGTCAGCAGCAGTTTTAGCTGCATGGCCGCCACCTCCTTTGGCTGTCAGAGTTTGTCCTTTGGCGGGATTTTGAGCGTGTGCCCATCGTAAATCATGTTGGGGTTCGCAATGCCGTTGAACGCCGCGAGTTTGGGGTACAGGTTCGCNCCTGCCGCCGCCCCCACGGTGCGCACCGCGCCGAGCGGCCGCCAGCGGTGCATGGTCAGCACGCAGTACACGTCGTTCGTGCCGTCCCGCTCGCCGTATTGCAGGTTTTCGAGCAGCACGTCGCAGATGGTCGGCGTGTCCGAGATGACAAAGCGGCAGGTCTGCCGGCGGTCGGACGTGAGCTGGAAAAACTCGATGTAATAGTACGGGTCAAGGTTTGTGCCCGGCTGATTGAACGGGTAATCATGCCGCGGCAGCATAAACTCCAGCGTTTCGGAAAAAAGCTGCATCCCTGCGCCCGCCATCGCGTATTCGCCGAAACCGTGCAGGTCTACGGTCTCGACCGGCACGCCGCGGTCAATCTGGAAGCTACCCGGCGTCACCGGGAGGACGACCTCCTGCCCGGTCACGTTGTTTTTGAATATGTATTTGCGTAGCATGGCAGGCCCCTCCCTTACTGCGGCGCGCGGGCGGCCTTGCCCAGCGTAATGAGCCGTGCCAGTTCCTGCGCGACCTTGCCGATGTCGGCCTCCTCGCGCACGGTAAGGCCGCTGACATTGACGACCACGCTTCCCGCGCCGCCCGCGTCCTGCTGCCGTGCCTCGCGGGCGGTGAGCACGCGCTCGCCCTGGTGCAGCAGCGCCGGGTAATTGTCATACGGCACGCGCGGGAGCCCGGCGGCGTGGCCGGTTGGCGTTATGCCGTACTGATAATATGCCGTTTTGGGGTCAAGCGTTTCCACCGCACCGTTTGCAAGCGCCCGGATATTCGCATCAAGCATCCCCGCCGCCAGCCCTTTGGAGTAGTTCTGGCTGCGTGCATAACCCGCATCCCAATACGCTTGGTCCGCCGACGCATCCTCACGGATTTCCCCAATCAGTGCCTCCTCGCTTTGCCTCATGAGCTGCGCCCCTTCGGAGGCGTTATACTGATTAATGCCCATTGTTTTGGCGCGTGCAAGCACTTCGCCCATCTTTGCCCACGCGGCCTGCTGTTCCTCTGTAGAAGCTTCCGGGTTGTTCGCCGTCTTCTGGGCTTCAACAAACTCATCGGACGCCATCATGACGTCCATTGCGCCGCGGATCCGGCCTTCCCGGTCGTTTTCCTGGCTGGCGGCGAATGCCCCCATCGCCCGGTTGACCTCTTCCATTTTTATGCCGCCTTCGCCGCCGTACCATTCGATTTGTTTTTCAAGGCCGGCCGACCGTAATTCGTTGAATCCCTCGCCCGCCGCATTCTGCTGTTCCCGCTCTAGGCTGGCAAGGCGTGCAGACAACCCGGAAAAGCTTTGCGACCTTGCCTGTGCCGCCGGGCTGTAAGCAGCGTCTATCCCGGTTATGAGATCGGCTGCCGTAGCGCTGCCGCCCAGCTCCCCTCTGGCTGACTGTCCCTTCAGCGCTTCCCGGCTCGTGCCGCGCGCCGCAGCGAGAATCCCATATGCATCGATGCCATAGGCATGAAGTCCCGCCAGCGCGGCATCTGTCACGGTGCCCATGTTTTTTATGCTGCCGAGCGCCTGGGCGATGCCGGCCATTTGCCCTGTATCCATCCCTAGCGCTAGCCCGGCGCTACTTACTGCATCCAATGTACTTAAAAGCCCGCGCTCATCGTAGTCGTAACCGCGCATCGATTTACTGATTGCCGCTAATTCGCCATACTGTACCGCGCCGGCCTTCGCCCTGTCTTCCAGCCCGCGCTGGAAACTGCCTGCTGCTTCTTCCCCAAGCATTTGGGAAAAGATAATGCGGTCGTCTTCACGCTGCGCCGCTTCTGCTGAGCCGGATACCACCATTTCGTCCCGTTCGGCAAACCGCGCTTCCGCCTGTTCCTTCACATACGCTTTAAACGCATCATCCTTTGCTTGGTTCTCTTGCATAGCGCCCTGCGCAGCCCCGAGCAGGCCGCCCGCCACCGCGCCTACCAACGTCCCAACTCCCGGGCCGCCGATTGCCGTCCCCATCGCCGCACCGGAAAGTGCTCCGGACATCGCGCCGGATACGGGCGCGGCGTCTGCCTGTCCAAGCGCGCTTTTCAGATGGAGGTCAGCCGCCTGTAGCCCAGCCTGTTCGATCCAATCGAGCGCACCTGCGTCACGCATCCGTTTGCCGAGCCCAGCTAAAGTGTCCCTAGGACCCGTGCCAATTTGCGCCGTAGCTTTGGAAAACATCCCAAGCGTATCTTTCAGCTCCGACCTTGCCACACGCGCCGTGCTACCGACCGATCCTAACGCCCCCGTCAGGTGATCCACAGATAGGTTCGTGTTTTGCAAATTGCCTGCGCTTGTTTTCACTTCTGAAAATGCTTGCCGCATACCGGCGAGCTCTTTTTGAGCAGCGCCAAAGCCGATATTCAACGTAACCTTCGTCCGGCTCAGCACATCCAGTTTGGACTGTACTTCACCTATCCCCTTATTGAGCGGTTCTACCGTCCTCTGTATGCCACGGAGCGCTTCCGTGCTATCCTTCGCGGCAATCGCGATGCTTGTATCCGGCATATTACATCCCCCCTTGTTCTGGGCGCATAGTGTGATATAATAAAAATAGAAAGGCGGCGGTTTAATGAGCCTTTTGCAACAATTAAAGCAGTGTTACCGAAACAATACGGTATACTTCTGGCTTGTCGGCGGCATGCTCATCGTTTGTTTGCTGATCACAATCTGGATGTTATCGCTCTTCCATTGATACCTTGCATTCCAGCCCGGCGGCCTTGCGCCGGTCTTTTCCTATGCCTTTTGCATGTCCAGCCAAAGTTCAAAAAAGCCCCGCAAAACCACCTTGTCGCTGTCCGGCAGGGCGGCGAACGCAGACGGCAGGATGTGGTGCCGGTCAAACGCCCAGTACATGAGCTGCGCGTCCGCGTCCGCCGTTACTTTTTTTTAACGTCCTTCACGAGTTCGGTCACGTTCTGCCGGTAACCGGACAGCAATTCGATGCGGCGGCACAGCTCCTCGATCTCGCCCGCGGACAGGAATTTCGGCAGCACCTCATAAGGGGTCGGCGCACCGTACTTTTCCAGCAGTTCGGGGTCGCTCAGGTTCGGCTGCGTCACGCCGGCTAAAATCACCGCGGCTTGGAAATTGCCTTCCGCGCCGGATTCCATGCGCTGTATCTCGCGCACGCGGTCATAGCCTAGCGCCCGGATATCAAAATATACGTCCTCGCCCGCCGTTTCGGAAAGCTGCAGCAGCTTCACGCGCGCCGTGCGCGCCTTCGGCGGTTCCATCCCGAGCAGGATTTCCAGCGCATTGCGCTGCGTCCCGGTGCTCATCGTGCGTCCACCTCATCTAGGAACTTGAAGCGTGTGAATGTGAACGGGCATTCCACCGTGCCGATGGAAGCGCGCTTCCAGTCCGCCAGCGTCAGGTCGTCCATGGACACGTTGCCGATAGAGACGCGCTCCGCGCCGTAGGCGTCCGGGTCGTCCAGTTCGGAGATCAGCGTGAAGCGCACATCCTGCCCGTCCATGATGCGGCTTCCAATGAACTGCGCCATACGGGAGGACACCTTGTAAAGCGTCATGCTGCCGGTGCCCTTGGTGGAAGTCACCTTGACGTCGACGGCCATTTCGCCGTCCATGCTCACGTCTTCCTTGTTAAACGCCATCTTGGCCTGAAAGGCGCTGCACTCGCCGACCTTTTCGCCCTCAAGCCACAGGTGGCCGTGCGTGCCGCTCATTACCCTTTTTGCAGAATCCATAATATCTATCCTTCCTATCATCCCGGGCGCGAAAAAGCGCCCCGCCTTGACTTCGGCGCGGCGCTATGCTATCATAAAAATACAAAAGGGCGCTGCCATATGGCGGCCAGCCTCACGTTCAGTCAATCAAGTTGACCGCTCGGGTACCAGCCGGGCGGTCAACGCGCGTTTATGGTAAATATGTACAGCAAAACCACTGTGCATAACAAAAATCTCGCGATTTTCTTCCACATCCGCTATCACCTCCCTCCGCATAAAATGCGCTGGGGGAAATGACTGACCGCCGTCTATGACAGCGCCTTGCTTTTATTATAGCAAAGACGCCGTTCTTGTCAAATTCCCGCCCCGCCTTCCCGGCGGGGCTTTTCCGTTTTAGATCATGATATTGAGGCTAACGTCCTCGATCGCGTCCAGCGGCACGATCGACGCGGTCAGGAATACCTTGTCGTCCGTGCTGTGCTCCTTGATCTGCTGGTCGGCCAGCTCGGAAACGTCCACGCCCTGCTGCACCAGGTATTCGCGCGTCGCTTCCACGTCGATGTCCACCGTGCTGCCCGGCTGTAACAGCCCTTCGGATTCAAGCTGCTGGAAATAGGTCGTGATCGCCGTTACCAGTACCAGCTTGTTCTGGTAGCTGTTGCCCCGGCCGATATAGGTATCCGCCGCCGTTACGCGGATGTCGTTGTCGATCATGTCCAGCAGCTCGACGATCTTGATCTTTTTATAGACCTTGCTTTTGCTGGCCGGCAGGGTTTTCAGGCTGTTCACCGCGCGGCCGACCTTGACCTTCACGCCGTCATGGATCAGGATAAACTCCCCGTTGTCGACCGCTGCGTCGCCCGCGGCCTGTGTCAGCCGCCCGATATCCGCCAGCTCGGGCAGCGGCGCGTAGGTGCAGCTGTTCGCCATCGGCGTACCCGCAATCAGCCCGGCAATGCGGGAACACATGGCGGCCGCGTCCAGCGTCACACCGCCGACCTTGCACCCGTCCGTGGTCAGGTTTACCACGGCCTCCGTATCCGCGGCCAGGTGCGGCAGTACGGCCTTGTAAATGCGGTGCTCGGCGCGCTGTTCCAAAATCCATGCCTTGACCGCCCCGGCCTGCTCCGCCGTTACGTCCGGCGGCGCACACAGGTAGTCGAATGTCTGCGTGCCGAGCCAGGCCAGCGCGTCGTCCAGGTTCGCGGCGTCCGCGCCCAGCACATAGGCGAGCACACGGCGCGGCGCGTTCGTATGGCCGAGGAACGCCCGCGCGATGTAGGACGCATTGTCCGCGGCCAGCGCCTTCGGGATCTGTGCGGCGCTTGTCAGCGTCAGCGCCCCGCTCGCCGCGGCATCCTTGAGGATAAGCGCCACAGTCCCCTTCTGCGACCGCTTGATCGCGTCGGACGCGGCTTCCTTGAATGCAATATTGATGGTTGGTAACGGCATATCAATGTGCCTCCTTCGCAGTAATGTTTGCGACGACCTCCGCCGCTGGTGGGAACACCTCCGCCGCCGGCGGGCGGTCGTCTAAATAATGTAATTTAACCGTAACAAGGATGGTATCCGCAGTATTGGGCGCACATACTGTGCGCACATCCCGCACCGGCAGTACGCGGCCGCCTACGCGGAGGCCGTCGTGTAAAAATAGCGCTTCCACAGCGTCGGCGGTGTCGTCTAAGCCGTCCGCCCCCGTTTCCCCAATACACTGGATGATAACCGCCTGTACGACATCTGCCGTATCCTCACACCCGCCCAGCACGGCTTTCCGCTTGCCGGATAGGAGCGCAAGTGCAGGCCGGTCAAAGCCGTCTGGGGGCGTGCCCCGGTATATTCGTATACCCGGGAAACGTCCAGCAAGCACCCTCTCCAGTGCCTCCCAGATTTCCTTTTTTGAGATCATACAGCCCCCTTTTCCGTGCGGCATCCCCTTTGCCTATTTACTGCCCTCATGTAATCCCCCCTTCCCGCAAAACAAAAGAGCCTGGGCGCAGGCCGGTCAATCCGGCTTGCGTTCAGGCTCCTGGCTCAAAGGCTCGTGGCTCAACTTGTACTGTGAAATTTTCTTTGCAGTGTTTGCACTTGTAAGCAAGATCCCGGATATACGTGGTTTTTCCAACCGGGAACAGCTTCCTCCCACACTTTGGGCAGCAATACCAGCCGTTTTTCATCATACAGATCCTCCTATGCAATCGTTCCCGTTTTGCGCGGCCTAGTGCCTTTCCCTTCTGCCGCTTCCTTCACCTCTAACGGGATCGCGGCACGGTTTAAAATACAGAACATCTGTTTGTATTTAATATAATAGCATGTACAGCGCATATTGTAAAGCCCTAATTTTTATAATTTTCCGCCACTACCCCAGTACAGCATATTTAGAGCCTTTTGAACTTAAATATAGAGGCAGGGCTAAACTTTTGCCCTATAAATAACCGGAAGGAGGCCACGCCATGCACCCCACCCCTGACGGCATCCGCATCGGCGCGGCCTATATCCGCGTCTCGACCGACGACCAGGTGGAATACTCCCCCGAATCGCAGCTCGTAGAAATTGGGAAATACGAAAAGACGAACAGCATCACAGAATTTTGTTAAGACCTGGAGAATATAAGGAATTGTCCTGGTAAATCCTCCCTTGCTATGTTAAAATGATACTTATAAATCTATTGATAATGGAATAGGCATAGGGGGTTATATCTATGAAAAAATTTGTGGCATTACTCGCAGCACTATCGCTGCTAATATCTCTCGCAGCATGTGGGCAGGCGCCTGCAGCCGATGAAGGGACAATTCCTAATCATTCTTCAGAATCAATGGCAGCAACGCCTACTGATAAAAATATTGATGTTCGGTTTTCAGATTTACAATCCACACTAGACAATTTCGAGCATGTGGCGGCCAGTATCACCAACAACTCTGACCAGTATTTAACCGCTGAACTCCACTTAACCGTTACAGACCAAAGCGGGAAACAGATTGGTGAACATACTGTTTTTTTGGACAATATGAACCCAAAGGATTACACATCTACGCCATTTCTTGCTGAAAGAAGTTCGGAATATAATTTCAGCTATGATATTGTCGATTACAAATTTTCAGAAACATTTGCCACCACACCTGAGGTAAATGACACAAACGTAAAGCAATACATTCGCATTACTTCCACCGATTACGGGGTCTATTCTTATGACCACAGCAAACGTGAATTAGGTGTAGATGTTTATAATCGTACCGATAAATACTTCACTGGCGAAGTGCGAATCGTTGCCAAAGATGCTTCTGGCACAATTTTAGATTCGACAACCTATACCGCAGAGAATAGTAAGCCTTTCAGCAGTTCTGCTTCAAAAGTACTTGCCGTCCCTCTTGATGCGGGCTATGTTTTGGACTATGAAATTCTAAGCTATTCCTTCACTGCAGATCCGTCTGTCAACGACCAGAATAGTTCACAAGGGACAACTACCGGAGATGATAAACAAAATTACCCTAATTTTGCTACGTTTGGTGTATCTGCCGAGTCATTTCTATCTACACTTAGTACCGTTTACAGCGGAATGGATACAGAATCTAAATATGGGTTTACTGTCAATCTTACCCCTGAAGCAAATCCCGAAAAAATAGAAGCTACCGCATCTTTACCAGCGACAACCGTCACGTATTATAATTTGATTCCAGGCATTAAAATCTCCACTTCTACCCAGGATAGCACCGGGGATTTATATAACGTTGCGTACATTATTGAAAAAAATAAGCTTGAGAGTACTGAAGCCCAAAAATTTTCTGGTGCGACATTAGCCTGCATGCTACTGATGTTTGAGTACGATACCACTACACAGGACAAAATCGAGGATGAGCTCGCCCTTAGTGATATTACTACGGAAAGAAATGCCGTATCTGTAGGAACAACAGCTACATGGGTATATAACGTTACAGATACGCAAGTAGTTTTGCATATTCTGGCATAACCAACCGCCCGCCCACCCGGGCGGGCATTTTCACACCGGAAAAAGGCCACGCCATGCACCCCCCTGACGGCATCCGCATCGGCGCGGCTTATATCCGCGTCTCGACCGACGACCAGGTGGAATACTCCCCCGAATCACAGCTCGTAGAAATCCGGAAATACGCAAAGGCGAATAACATCATGGAATTTTGTTAAGACCTGGGGAATTTGAGGGATCATTCTGGTAAATCCTCCCTTGTTATGTTAAACTGGTACACATAAAGATGCTTCATTATATTTATTCAGAAAGGCTGCTGCACTACGTTTTTAGGGAATGCGGGGAAAGCATTTCTGACGATGGCAGCTTCTGTTCGTCCTGCGGGGCATCCGTTGTTTCAGGTACTGTTGTGCATACCGACTTTAAGCTTACAATTGATCGTTCGAGTCAAGTATATTTAGGCAACCCTCCGATTAAGGTAATTATTGATAATTCAATCAGGCTTTCTATCGAAAACGGTCATACTGAAACAGTAAACTTGCCTATTGATGATCAAACCATTGAATTGAGTTTAAAAGCTCATTTAGATTAACATATCTAGATATTAAAATGACTGGTGATATACCAATTGAACTTGTATGGAATAGACTTTCCGGAAAAATCGTTACTACAGTTAAATAAAACTTAATTAATGGATGCGTATGTGAGGAGGGTCATCTATGAAACGAATCGTTGCGCTGCTAGCTGCTTTGTCAATCCTTTGCAGTTTAACAGCTTGTACCCAAGCACCTGAAAGCGCGGATTTAGAAACTAATACGGTAGAACCAGCCCCGGCAGCACCTGAGGACAATAAAGCGGCGGAAAACCAAACAAGCGATACTCTTCTCGACTATATCGACGTGTTGGACGACCCGGATGCCTACGTTGGACAGAAAATCAAAGTAGCCGGGCGGATTTCAGATTTTGATTTTGGTGGCAAGGCCGTTTTCAAAGAACGCACTAAGTCCAGCCTATCAAGCTTTGCTGTTGATATATTACCGGATCAATACCAGAAGAAGGCAAAAGATGTTTATGCGGTCAATGATTGTATTTTAGTCAGCGGAGAATGGACTTCATCTTATTATCTCCGAAACGCTTCTGTCATCAACAGTGGAAATCAGGCTCAAGAAATTGTACAAGAGCAAACACAACAATGGCGGTTAAAAAATGAAAGCATTGCAAGCACCTTGCCATTAACAGATTATATGGAAATCACAGAAAATCCAGATAAATATAATAAAACCCGCGTACGTGTCGCCGGACAAATATCCAACATGAGCGACTACTTTTCCACATTCTCCTTTCTAGAACGGCAAACAGGAGAATCAGCATTAAATATTTCTTTTTCCGGCTTCCCACTTGAAATGAAAGCACAATGTGCCGATGGTGAATATGTTATAATCTCTGGCGTAGTGACGGGGGTCGGAGTTCCTTTTCAAGGAACATTGGATTTAAATGATTGCTTTTTAGAGTCAGTTGGAGATGCCGCCAAAGAAGCGTCAGAAAATACCACGGCCGACTGGGTAAAAGCATACAACGAAAAGCGTAAAGCTTTTATACAAACCTGTGAAACCTATTCCTATGAGGAACTCGCACGTAGGCCGGAAGATTATAAGGGTAAAAACATTAAAATATCTGGTTCCGTACTACAAGTAGATGGGGATACTATATTGGTTGACGCTGGTGATATAGACATTATTTATGTCAGTTACGTTGGAAAGCAAAAAAGTGATCCTAAAATACTTGAAAATGATAAAATCGAATTTTATGGAACCTATTCGGGAACTATTACATATGTAACCGTACTAGGGTCAAACAAAACCGTGCCCTATGTCTACGCACTGTATTCGAGTGCGAACCAATAATAAAAACCGCCCGCCCACCTGGGCGGGCATTTTCACACCGGAAGGAGGCCACGCCATGCAACCCACCCCCACCCCTGACGATATCCGCATCGGCGCGGCTTATATCCGCGTCTCGACCGACGACCAGGTGGAATACTCCCCCGAATCGCAGCTCGTAGAAATCCGGAAATACGCCAAGGCGAACAACATCGTTATCCCGGATGAATATGTCTTCGTGGACGAGGGCATCAGCGGCAAGTCCACGAACAAGCGCGACGGGTTCATGCGCATGATCGGCGTTGCCAAGACCAAGCCCCGCCCCTTCGACGTGGTGCTGCTCTGGAAGTTCTCCCGTTTCGCCCGCAACCGCGAGGACAGCATCCTGTATAAGTCCATGCTCCGGCGCGAGCTGGGCATCGAGGTCGTGTCCGTCAGCGAGCCGATCGGCGACGAGGGCATGTCCATCATCATCGAGGCCATGATCGAAGCCATGGACGAATATTACAGCATCAACCTTGCGGGCGAGGTGCGCCGCGGTATGACGCAGCGCGCCAAGGAGGGCAAGCCGAACACCTACGCGCCCATGGGATATCGGATGCAGGACGGCGAATATGCAGAAGACCCGGATGCCGCGCCGGTCGTCCGTAAAATCTTTGAGGACTTCGCCGGCGGCAAGCCGCTGGTCACCATCGCCCGCGAGCTGAACGCGATCGGCATCCGCACCCGCTTCGGCAACCCGCTGGAGAACCGCTCCGTGGAGTACATCCTGCGCAACCCGGTTTATATCGGGAAGGTGCGCTGGACGCCGACCGGCCGCACGCGGCGCGACTGGGATAACCCCGATACCATCACCGTTGACGGCACGCACGCGCCCCTCATCCCGCGCGGGCTGTATGACGAGGTGCAGCACCTGCTTGACGAGCAGAAGCGTAAATACGCCCCGCACGGCCGCCGGGACGGGCACATGTTCGCCCTCAAGGGCTTGCTGCGCTGCTCGAGCTGCGGGTCTACGCTCGTGCTCTCGTCCAAGACCCGCACGGCGAAGGGCGGCCCCTCGGTGCAGTGCCACCGGTATGCGCGCGGCCAATGCCCGGAATCGCACAGCATCCAGCTTGCGGCCATTACCGAGGCCGTATTCGACCGGATCGAGCAGGATTTCCAGACTCTCAACTTTGGCGTGATGGCGGCCGACGGGCAACGGATGAAAAGCAGCAACGCCGCCCAGCTCCTCGGCCGGCAGATTGCCCGCGAGGAACAGAAGCTGGAACGCATCCGCGAAGCGTATGAGGCCGGCGTCGATACCCTGGAGGAATACCGCGCGCGCAAGGCCGCGATCGAGGGACGCATCGCCGCCCTTCGTGAAAGCGCGCCCGCGCCGGGGGAAGCGGTCACCCCGGCGGCATTCGCCGCCGCGCACCAGGACGCCCTCCAAAAACTGCGTGACGAAGGCGTCACGGACGCGGACAAAAACGACGCCCTGCGCCGTTTCATCCGATGCATCATTTTTGACCGCAAGAATAATTGCTTCCAAATCCAATATTACGCATAAAAAAAGAGATAATCCGAAACATTCTTCGGACTATCTCTTTTTACGATTTGGCGGTCCGGACGGCGAGCTCGGCGCATCCATGCGCTACCTGAACCAGCGCTATACGATGCCCTATAAGGAGACCAAAGGTATCCTGACCGATATCGGTACCGTGGTATCAAAATTGCCCCCTGCGTAAAAAGCCCCCTGCCGCAAGCAGGGGGCTTTCCCTTTATTTTGCAATAATCATACGGATCATACCGCCGTCTTCCGGCTTTGCGTCCGCATATAGGGTAAATTCCTTAAAGTTCGCCTTGGCTTCCCGCAGCGAAATCATCTTTTTATAGTCCGATACATAGACGCCGATATCCTTTTGCAGCGGATAGTAGCCGTCACGCGTCTTCACGCCGTCCGAGGCATCGAACGCGTCCAGGCCGACCGAGCCTGCGGCCGTAAGCTTCTTGACCGGCAGGAAGATCTTCGTGTCTGCATACTGATCCATGCCGCGCGGGATACCGACCGGGCCGGACATGCCGGAGGGCGTCGACAGCACCTGGTAGGTCTTCTTTGCGGAAGCGTATTCGCCGTCGTCGTTTTCCGCCCAGCAGGTCAGGGAAACCGAATAATTGTAATTGTATTCGGGCTCGCCGCCTTCGTCTTCGAACTTCCCAATGATGTCGCCCTTTGTGCTGTTAATGCTCGCAATGCCGTACTGCCAGCCGTAGCCGGTTACGTCATCGAGCACGATGCCGATTACATTGCCGGAGGTGTCGGTCAGCGTCGTGCGGATTTCGCCCGACTTTACCGTGCCGCGCAGGATGTCGTCCGCGTCGATCGCGGTCACCGGCGCCTTGTCCGCGACCATTTCGTAAATCTTGACGTTGGAAGCGACCTTTTTGCTGCCGATTGTACCGGCCTCGATCGACCAGTCGCCGCTGATACGGCTGGACATATTGTAGCGGGACAGATAGATTTTGCCGTCCGTACCGCCGGTCACTGAGACCATCTGGCCGACCAGGTTGTCCGCCGTGTCCTTGTCCGCCTTGCCGGAAACCTTGACGCCGTTCAGCAGCTCGACCGTAACGTCCGTGCCGTTCTTCTTGGTGTAAACGCCGACCATCGCGCCCGAAACCTCGGAGGCCGGGAACGCCGCCTGCACGTTGCCGTAGGTATCGAGCAGCAGCGTCACCTTGTCATTATGCTTCATGTTCTTGAAGTATCCGGACGCGCCTTCGGCCACGTTAAATTCGCGCCCCAGCAGCTTCACCTTTTCCGGATACCCGTAGGCCGGGGAAGCGTCTTCCAGGCAGCCGGTCACGCGGCGGTCGGATACCGTAACGGTGCGTGTTTCCGGGTTGACCGTGACGAGGTCGTACTTTTTGATCTCCTCACGCCCGATCTCCACACCGTTTTTGATCACGGTGTAGCCCTGCGGGATATTGCCCGAAGCGGCGGTGCCGTATACAAACGCGCCCGATTCCGCGCCCTCGTACGCCACGGAGATCAGCTCGAGCTGATGGCCGCTGTCGTAGTACAGATTGAGCGTGCGGTCGCTCAGGTCGAAGTAGGTTTCGCCGTAATCGAGCAGCTCGCCGTCCAGCACGACCTGGGTCTTGCGCGGCACCTTATATTTCTGCCCGCCCTCGCTCTCGAGCGAATCGACGCGCGCCTGCTTGACGTCGACCGTTTCCACATTGCCGCTGTCCGGCACGAACGCGCGCACCTTGGAGGTCGTGGTCTTGTCGAAAAGCACCGTGCCGCGGGTGCCGACGACCGATTTGTCGAGCGTGCCCTCCATCGGCCGGTTGATGATCGTGCCGCCCTCATAGAAGCTGGCCTGGCCGTTGCGCAGGTCGCTGTCCGTCTCATAAGTCGCGAGCAGGATGCTGTTGTCGATGCTGTTGGAGGCGACGCTGTGCATCAGCAGCTTGTCGCCCTCCTTGGGGCTTGCCTGCAGGGTGTTGAGCAGCATCACCGCCGCGTCGCCGCGCTTTACCACGTCGTTCGCGCCGTAGGATGCCGCCCCCTCGTTGAGGCGCAGCGCCTCCGCCTTGGCAATGTAGTCGTTCGGCCAGAAGGGGCCGACGTCCTCGACCGTATAGCCCAGCATGCGCAGCAGCATTGTGCATACCTCGCCGTAGCTGATGGTCTGGTCAGGGCCGAAGGTGCCGTCCGCAAACCCGCGGATGATCTGCCGGTCGCGGATGGTGGTCTGCTTGACGGCGGCGTTGATGTAGCCCGCCGCCCAGTGGCTGTAGGGCACGTCTGGGAAAATCGTGTAATTGCGGTAGGCCGACACGTCCTGGATGCCGAGCGCCGTCACCGCGAGCTTGCAAAACTGCGCGCGGGTGAGCTGCCCGTTCGGGTTAAAGCGGTCGCCGCCCTCGCCCTGCATGATTTCCAGGTTATTGAGCACCGCCGCCGCCTGGCGGACCTTTGGATCCGTAATGTCGGAAAAAGCCGCGGCGCTGCCGAGCAGCATGGACAGCGCCAGCGCGCCGCTGATCAGTTGTCTTTTCATTTTGAGGTACCTCCCTTTATTGGGTGCGCAGCGCTTCGACCGGCTGCAGCTTGGAAGCCTTGTTCGCGGGGTAGATGCCGAACACGATGCCCAGCACCACCGAGAACAGGAACGCGCCGATCACAAGCGGCAGGCTGGGCGAAACGACCATGTCCGCCGCCGCCGCGGGCATCCAGGGCGAGCTTGCCACCGGCGCCAGCATGATGTTGCCGAGCACCGCCGCGCCGAAATAGCCGAGGCCGATGCCGAACAGGCCGCCAATGGCGGAAACGACGCTGGCCTCGATCAGGAACTGCCCGATGATGTCGCGCCGCCGCGCGCCGATCGCCATACGGATACCGATCTCGCGCGTGCGCTCGGTCACGGTGACCAGCATGATGTTCATAATGCCGATGCCGCCGACGAGCAGCGAGATGCCGGCGATGATCGCCATCGTGATGCTCTGCTGGTCGGTCGCGCTCTGCATCTGTTCCTGGAACTGCGCGTTTGCATAAGCCTGGAAATAGTCGTTGTTCGGGTCGATCTTGGTATTTGCAAACGCGGTGATATCGTCTGTGAAGCTCTTTGCCGCGTCGGTGTCGGTCGCGCGCATGGCATAGCTCGAGTTGTCCTCCCAGCCCATGATACGCATCTGCAGCGTGTTGGGCACGAGGACCATCTGGTCGTCCGTGTTGAGCTTGCCGCCGAACTTGCCGTTATACACGCCGATGACGGTATACGGCTGGTACGACTGCGACCATGAGTTGCCGATCTTGATCGTCTGCCCGATCGGGCTCATCGCGCCGAAAAAGTTCTTGCGCACCGCCTCGCCGATCACGCACACGCGCGCGCGGTTCTTGACGTCGCTCTTGCTAATATCGCGCCCGGCGGAAATATTGTTCGAGGTACAAAGGCCGTACTGCTCGTTGCCGAAGGAAATCCGCACGTCGTTCATATTCTTGGTGCGGTATTTGAGCGTCACCTGGTTCTGGGACATCGGCGTGATCGCGACGATCCGTTTGCCGACCTCCTTTTCCGCATAATCCAGGATGGCGTCCCGCGCCTTAGAGCTGTTGACATAGAAGTACATGTCGATGCGGTTTGCACCCTGCGCCTCCATCTGCATCATGTACATCTGGCTCTGCCCCTGCGTGACGGACACGAGCGTGATGACCGCGGCCACGCCGATGATGATGCCCAGCATGGTCAGGAAGGAGCGCAGCTTGTTGTTCCCGATGGCCTTGAAAGCCATCGCCAGCGTTTGGGTTATGCTCATGCTTCCAGCTTCCCTCCTGTATAGATCTGGTCTCCCATAATGTGCCCGTCCGTGATCGTGACGACGCGCTTTGCCATCGTAGCCAAGTGGCTGTCGTGCGTGATGAGGATGACCGTGGTGCCGGTCTCGTCGTTCAGCTTGCGCAGGCGTGTCATGATTTCATGGCCGGACTTGGAGTCCAGGTTGCCGGTCGGCTCGTCCGCCATGATGATCGGCGGGCTGGCCGCCATGGCACGGGCGATCGCGACGCGCTGCTGCTGGCCGCCGGACATCTCCGCGGGCAGGTGCCCCATGCGGTTGCCGAGGCCGACGTCCGTCAGCGCGGATTCCGCGAGCCGCCGCCGCTCCGAACGCCCCACGCCGCGGTAAATCAGGGGCAGCTCCACGTTTTCCAGCGCGGTCAGGCCGGGGATCAGGTTGAAGCCCTGGAAGATAAAGCCGATTTCCCGGTTCCGGATGCCCGACAGCACCGAGGGGCGGATTTCGCTGACCGGCGTGCCGTTCAGCACGAAGCGCCCGTAGGTCGGCAGGTCGAGGCAGCCCAGGATGTTCATCAGCGTGGACTTGCCCGAACCGGACTGGCCGAGGAAGCACACGAACTCGCCGTAATCAATCGTCAAATTGATGTCCTCGAGCGCGCGCACCTCATTCTCCTTGCCCTCGTTATAGATCTTGCTCAGGTGCTCGACCACGATCAGGTGCTCGGGCGGCGTATCGGCCGGGGATCTCTGTCGTTTCATAAGCCGCCCCCTTAACCGACGGCGACGGACATGCCGCCCATGCCGCCCATATTGGCGTACGCATCCTGCGGGCCTGCGAGGAAGACCTCGGTGCCCTCGTCGATGCCGGAAACGATCTCGGTATTGGTGTCGTCAAAAATGCCGGTCTCGACCGCGACGAGTACGAAGCCCTCCGGCACGTCGCTGCCTTCGATCGCGGGCAGCGTGTTTTCAAAAGTCTGCCCCTCTGCTGGCTTGGCGTAAACCGCCGCGCCCTGCTCGGTGTAGACGACCGCGGTGGACGGCACCATGATGCAGTCGTCCTTCGAGGCCGAAATGATCTTGAAGGACACGCCGCGGTCTGGCGCGAGCGAGCCCGCCGTATCGTCAAGCTGGATGACCGCGGGGAAAGTGACGGCGCTGCTGCCACCGCCGCCGCCCTGTTGGTTCTGGTTCTGGGTGGCCTGCATGCTGACGCTCGAGACCGTGCCGGTATACATCTGGCTCTCGTCCATGTCCATCGTGATGATGGCGGGCATGCCGGACTGTACCTTATCGATGTCCAGCTCGGAAATATCGACGTTGACTACGATCGAGGACAGGTCGGCCACGGTGCAGGGCGTCGTATTGCCCTCAAGCTTGTCGCCCACCGTCACCGAAAGGTTCGTCACGATGCCGTCGATCGTCGAACGGACGGTCGAGTCCTGGATCAGCTTCTCCAGTTCTGCGATGCGCTCCTGCTTGGTCTGCAACGCTTTCTGCGCGCCCTCGAGCGAACGCTGCGCCGTGCCGACGGCGGTCTGCGTATCCTCGTTCTTCAGGCGGCACAGCACGTCGCCCGCGCTGTAGCGGTAATAGTCCAGGCTGCCGATCGAGGCGATCTCGCCGGACGATTTGACGGTGATATCCTCTTCGCGGGTGTATTCCAGCTTGCCCGACTCCGCGGGCATGACCGCGCCGGCGGACGTCGCGATAGAGGCGGTCGCCACCATGTCCTTTTTCAGGGTGCCCGGGTTCTTCATCGAAAGGGTCACGCGGAACAGCATCGCGCCGTCGTCGGAAACCTTCTGCACCCGCTCGACCGATTCCACCTTGCCGGGCACGTTCGACATGCTGGCCGGGATCGTCACGGTTGCGGAAGCCCCGGGTTTCACCGCGTCTATGTACGTGTAATTGATATATAAAGACAGGCGCATGGTGCTGTCGTCCACCATGGTGCCCAGCACCGTGCCTTCGGACAGGTTCTGCCCGACCTTGTAATCGACGGAAACCCCCTTGTCGTCGGTGCGCGGGATCACCTTGCCGGTAAAGGGCGCGGTGACAGTCAGGTTGTTCAGGTTTTTCTGCGCGGTGTTCAGCCCGGAATTCGCCTCGTCGACGGCGCGCATGGCGTCGTCCAGCTCGGAATTGGCGTCGTCCAGCTCCTTGCGCGTCTCCTTGGGGTCGACGATGAACAGGATATCGCCCGCGTGGACGGTTTGCCCGACCTCCGCGTTTACTTCAGTGACTTCGCCCTTGATGTCCTTGCCCAGGTCTACCTTGTTTTTCGCCGCCGTGCGGCCGCTGCCTTCCACATAGGTTTCCAGCATGCCGCGCGTCGCGATCCCGGTTTGCTCCGCATCACTGCCGGTATCCGTCTTTTCACGGGTCATCTTGACCAGGAAAATACCGCCCGCGACCACCGCGGCGGCGACCAGCACGATCAGGCCGACCTTTACCGGCTTCGGCAGCTTTTTCTTGGGGCGGTTCATTTTGTCCGCATATTTATTGCGCGCCACCTGCGGCGTGGTGGGCGCTTTGGTATCAGGGGCGGCCTGCGGCGTGGCGCCTGCCGGCACTGTTGGCATTTTTGGGGTGTTGTCTTCCATATTTTCATTCCTCCGGTGTTTGTTTGTCACGCATACGGCGCGGCGGCTGGGAACCGTCAACGCCCCTATATTGTATAAGACGTTTGTGGGTTGCCTTTCGTTTCAAAAAAACTACACAAACTCTACACAAAGTTATTCTATGCTTTTGACATGTGTGACGCAAGGCACATACACAAATTGTAAGCTTTTCTTAAGAGTTCGACAAAAACAGGGCGGCCCATGATGCCAGGCACCACGGGACGCCCTGTTTTCAGGCCCTTTTTTTGCCGCCAAGGGAGGAATACAGCACGCCACCCACGATCAGCGCCGCGCCGGCAAGGAAGGATGGCGTGACCTGCTCGCCGAGCAGCAGGATGCCGAGCACCACGGAGGTCAGCGGCTGGATCGGGTAAAACAGCGCGCAGGTGCTTGCCTCCATCTTGGACAGGCAGTAATTCCACAGCGTATGCGCGCCCGCCGTGCACAGCGTGCCGATATACAGCAGCGGCAGCAGGATTTTGGGCTGCAGCAGCGGCAGGCCGGGCGTCGTCGCGATTTCGTATATGCAGAGCGGCAGCGTCACGACCGCCGCGATATAAATGCCGTAGGTCGTGAGCGTCAGCGGGTCGTAATGCTGCGTCACGCGCCGCACCAGCACGCTGACGACCGACCAGACCAGCACGGACAGCAGCGAAAGCAGCACGCCCGCGGCATTGCCGACCGCCGCGTTGCCGCCGACAATAAAGGCCGCGCCCGCCACCGCGCAGGCCACGCAGACGGCCTTCTTTACCGTCAGCTTTTCATGCAGGATCAGCACGGCCAGCAGCACGATAAAGATCGGGTTCATGGAATTGATGAGCGACGCCATGGACGCGCCCGCGATCTTGGTGCCGAGCTGCTGGAACATGATCGAACCCACATAGCCGCCAAGGCCGAGCAGCACCACATATTTATAATCCTTGCGCCCTATTTTAACTGGTTTCTCCACATGCTGGGGGTTGCGCGCCCGTAAAATAATGGTCAGCGAAGCCGCGGCAAACAGGTACCGGAAAAACAGGATCGTAAAGGTCGGCAGGTAGCCGAGCACAAACTTGTTCGCCACGTACAGGCTGCCCCAGAGCGCAGTGGTCAGGATAAGTAGCAGGTAAACCCTGCGTGAGTCCTTCATGATAAAATCCCCCTTGCGGCGCGCGGTGCGCGCACCGGTTTGTTTCCCATTATACCACAGCGCCCCGCTTTTTTTAATGCCCCGGCAGGGATTATTTTCCCCGTCCCGCCGGCTTCGCATGGATTGGGAAAAATGTCTTAAAGTAGAAAACGCTGCGGTAAAGTATACCTTTTTGCAGTTTTCTGAAATTTTCGGAAGAAAGGATTTGCCACTATACTTTTCACAATTTCGGTGGTAAAATAGAACGAGCAGGGCAGCAGGATGCCCTACAGCCGTCTCAAAAATTTGCGCTGCGGTAAAGTATACCTTTTCAGAGCTTACCAGCCTTAAAAGGTGTATTTATCCAGTTTTTAATCAAAGGAGAGAACGCGATGAAGGACAAGGAAAACGCGCGCCTTTGGCTGCTGGCAAAGCGCCGTGAAAAAGGCTTGACGCAGGAACAGGTGGCGGAGGCCGCGGGGATTGCCCGCAGCTACTATACACGCATCGAAAACGGCGACCATAAGGTCCCGGTTGAAACCGCCAAGCGCATCGCACAGGTGCTGGAAATGGACTGGACGCTGTTTTACGAACAAAACGCCTAGCGCTTATAAGGGATCCTGGGGAAGCCGGACGCAATATGCGCCCGGCTTCCTTGTTGCCCGCGGTTTTCAGGCATTTCTGGCGGCGGCGCGCATACCCTTGTTGCAAGGGAGGTGCCGCAATGAAAAAGCGACCGCTTTATATGGTCGAGCTGACCGCTCCGCCGTCCGGCCCCGCCGGCCAAAACTTCACGGAAAACTTCCAGGCTGCCGTTTTGCTGGCGCTCCTCGGGCAGGGGCTGCTGACAAAGCGGCAGTTTGGCCTTTGCCTCGATGGGCTCCACAAGCCGTGGGAAGGGGGCGCCCTGTGACGCGCGTGGCGGCCTACTGCCGGGTGTCCACCGACAAGGACGACCAGGCCGGCTCCCTGGAGAGCCAAAAACGGTATTTTGCCGAATATATCGGCCGCAACCCCGAGTGGGAATTGGCCGAGGTCTACGCGGACGAGGGCGTTACCGGTACGTCCACGAAAAAGCGCGCCGCCTTCAACCGCATGATCGCTGACGCGCAGGCACGCCGCTTCGACCTGGTCGTCACCAAGGAGATCAGCCGCTTCGCCCGCAACACGCTGGACAGCATCCTCTACACCCGCAAGCTGAAAGGGCTTGGCGTGGGCGTGATCTTCATGAACGACAATATCAACACCCTCGACCCGGACGCGGAGCTGCGGCTGACCATCATGTCCTCCATCGCGCAGGAGGAAAGCCGCAAAACCTCCGACCGGGTAAAGTGGGGGCAAAAACGCCGCATGGAGCAGGGCGTGGTTTTCGGCCGGGACCTGCTGGGATACGACGTGCGGGACGGTAAGCTATATCGGAACGAGGCCGGGGCGAAAACCGTCCGCCTGATCTTCCATAAATTTGTACAAGAGGGGAAAGGCGCGCACACGATCGCCCGGGAATTGCAGGAGGGCGGCATCCCCACTGCCACCTATATGAAGCAGTGGTCAGGCACGGTCGTCCTGCGCATCCTCCGCAACGAGAAATACTGCGGCGACCTGATCCAGAAAAAGACCATTACCCCCAACTATTTGACCCATGAGAAAAAATACAACCGGGGTGAGGAGGAATTTGTCGTCCTGCGGGACCACCACGAACCCATTATCAGCCGGGAACTGTTCGGCCAGGCGCAGCAGGAGCTTGCGCGCCGTTCCCCTTCCGGCAGCCAGAAGGCCAAGCACTCCAACCGCTACTGCTTTTCTGGCAAGGTCAAATGCGGGCTTTGCGGCAGCTCCTATGTCGCCCGCACAAAAAAGCGGCGGGACGGCAGCGTATACAAGGCCTGGCGGTGCAGCCGGTCGGCAAGCCACGGCAGGTGCAAAACCGATCCCGCGGGCAACGCCGTCGGCTGCGACGGCCGCGCCGTCAGCGAGGACTGCCTGCGGCTGGTGCTGCGGCAAGTGGTGAAAAACCTGCCGCTGGACAAAGCCGCGTTGGCCGCAACCCTCGGGCGCATCATCCGGCCGGCCATGAAGCCCGGCGGGGAGGGCTGCCGCCCGGAAAAGCTGGCGGGCAAATTGCAGCGGCTTGCGGAAAAGCGGCAGTCCCTGCTGGAGCTTTACTTAAACCAGGACATTTCCAAGGCCGAATTCCAGCGTATGGCCGCGCGGTGCGATGCCGAAGCGGCCGGGTTGGCGGCGGAACAAGAAGCGCTTGCCCGGCGCGGGGCGCAAGATGGCTGCACGGATGCGCCCTACGGGCAGGCCGAAGCGTACATCCGCGCGCTCATGAGCGGCGACGTGTGGGACGACGCTTTTTACCGCCGCCTCCTCGACAGGATCACCGTCCTGCCCGGCGGCGTCCTGGAAATCCGTTTGCAAATGCTGCCCCAAAGCGCGCGCTACCTGGTCGCCGATCCGCAAGCCCTGCAAAAGGGCTGGGACGCCGCCCCTCCCGAAGCGAAGGCGGCCGCCCGTGGCCATTTTGCATCCTCGGTAGGTACCGAAGAACTAGCGCACGAACTTTATCAATGAAAATTTCCGGCCTGTCCATTGTATTTGCCCCTATAACAGCGAAAAGCACCGCAGTTTATTTTCTGCGGTGCTTTTCGCTATTTTTCAATCATTTTCACAAATAAAGCGTCTGAATATTGATGGTTCATTAAAAAGCGCATGGTTTCGTTTTCAAATCCAAAAATCTGCTGCACGGCTTCGCCGTTCACTCCAATGCCGCCGCCCGCCGGTCGCGGTTTGTCCGCTAATTTTTTCATCAGCGCATCAGGGTATGGATGCTTGCGCAGCTCTTGCATTGTGTCATCGTCAAATCCGTACCGCGCCTTTACTTGTGCGCACAGTACGTCCAGGTCACCGCCCTGCGGTATATATGCAATCCCCAGCATACGCAGCACGCCGCGCGCATAGGCCGCGCCAAAGGCGCGCTGTTTGGCCGCCGTGTCCGCGATAAGCCGGTCTGTGGCATTGTCCAAAAAGAACCCTTCACACAGCACGGCGGGCGCTTTCACCTCGCGCACCCAGCCCAGCGCCGTACTTGTTTTAATCCCCCGGCTGTTCTGGCCGATGCCTTTTACCTCGTCCTCGATCGCTTCGGCCAGCCGCCGCGCCTGCCCGCTGCCTGGGTATACGAATACCTCGAACCCGTCGCCGCCGCCGCTGTTGTTATGTACCTCAACGGCAAAATCTGGAGCGAATGCGTTACACTCCTGTATTTCCTCCGAGAGCCGGTCGTCTTCGTCCGTGGTGCGGCTGATACCGACTGTCACGCCATGCCGCCGCAGCTCATCGCGCATGGCAAGCGCCATCGTCAGGTTTACGTCACTCTCGCGCAGCCCGCCGGCCACCGCGCCACTGTCCTTGCCGCCGTGGCCGACGCCAATAAAAACCTTCGCCATAATTATCCCTCCAATTACTTTGCCCGTTCCGTGTATAAGTCTGCGAAAAAAGCTGCATCCGCATACGAATATCCTAAATCCTGTATTGCTGCAATGCGCGCTTTTCGCCCTCCTTTTTTTATTTTTCCTAGTGCTTCCCACGCCCGATTGAATTCTGTTGAATTAAAACCGGCTTTTTTTGCTTTTGTCCATTTCTTTTGCGCCGCTTCGCTCATTTGTGAAATGCGCAGCGTTTCCGGGGTGCTATAATCTGCGTTTATTTCTTTCGGGATGATGGTCATATCGTTTATTAACATATCATCAATTACGTTTTTCTGCGCATTCGGAATATCCATGCTTGCCAGTGCGCGCCGTTTTTCGTGGTTTACGTCCTTTGACGCAATTTGCCCGGCTTCCTTTTTCTTGTCCACCGCCCGCAAAGTGTCATATGCCTCTACAAAATTTTCATAAGGCACGCCGTTGAACATTTTCGCCTGCTTCGCCTTTTGGTAAGTCGCCTCAGAAAGCCGGTCAAACGCCAATAGCTCCCCTTCTGATAAATAATCCGGCGTTCGCGGCAACTCGCCGTCTTCATTCGGTTCTGTTCCGGCTACAAGCTGCTGGTCTATCCGCTGCTTTACGCCCGCCGGTGCGTCCATATCCATAATCAAGCGGCGCGCCTGTTCGTTTTGGGTTTCGATCGTCTTGCCGTCCTTATCCTTAATCGGTTTTAGGGCATTTACCTGATTCACAAGGCTGAAAGCGGTCTGTGGGTCGATATCCATAGATGCCAGCGCGTTAAAGTTCTGCGTCCCCTTTTCGGAAAGCATCTTTGCACCGCCGTCTAAATATTGCTGTCCTTCCTTTGTAGAGGTGGTGCCAAAAAGCAGCGCCTTTGCTGCATTTCCCTTGTCGTCCGTGTCAATTGGATATTTTAAGCGCTTATTGTCCGCCGTGTAAGCGCCCGGCACGGGTTGACGGCGTACTGTAAACCCGTTTTCCTGGTCAAGGCGCAGTTTTGGAAGCAAGTCTAAGTCTTCCGCCGCCTTGCGGCTACGGTTGAGCTGTGCGCCGCCGAATGGAGGTAGGATATTTGTGATGGGTTCTAAATAGTCCACCTGCTGGCCATTTACAAAGCTTGTGATAGGCGTTGTCAGTGCTGAAAGGCCAATATTCCCGGTGCCAAAGCGCGTCGGGTCGCCTTCCCCAAAAAATTTTTCTGCGGTGCTCTCATTTATGCCGAGCAGCGTTCTAGCGATTTGGTCGCCTGCTGGCATATTGGAAAGAAGTTCGCCGGAAAGCCTGCCTGCATATTTCCCCGTCTTCTCCATGGCCGACATTTTTTCACCGGATTTTTCCTCTTGTGCAGCAATTTCTTTATAAGTGTCCTGCGCCGCGTGGATTGGGTCGAACCCTGTTTCCCGCCCGTCTATAAAGTTTTTACGCACCTCGTTCATAAGCCATGTTGTAGCGAACATTTCAACTAGCCCCAGCGCGTCCTTTTGCTTCACACGCTCCTTTAGGAGCTGGTATGCGTTATTGACTTCCACCTGGAAAGGTGCAAATAGCTTTACAATCTCCGATTTCTGCATTAGCGGCACTTCTCCGATGCCGCGCCCGGCAATGGCGCGCCGCGTGATATCATCGGCGTATGTGGCGGCGTCGGCTATCCCTTTGCGTTCCGCTTGCCGATATGCGGCAAACCATGACATTTCGGCAACCTTCCGATCACCGATCTCCATCAGCCAACCCGCAAATTTTCCCGGCGCTTTTAAAACCCCTTCGTCAAACTGTCTTACAGAATGATCTAAATAGCGTTCCGTTAAAAACCCACTTTGCGAAAGCAAATTTTTTGCCTTTTTGCTGCCCAGCGAGACGCGCGTGGCGTCTATCGCACCTGCCGCCAGGTCTGCCGGATTTTTGATGTATGCGACTGCGTTTGGCAGGTTATAGACCTGGGATACAACCGAACTTAAGTTGCCAACAACTGCGCTGCCTTTTAACCGATTGTTTAACCACCGAAATGCTTTCATGGTTTTCCGTCCGCCCGGTGCTGCTTTTTGAAATGCCCGGTCAATGGGGTTTGTTTTGCCCGCAAGGTCATTTGTAAAATCCGTCAGCCATTCAATAAAGCGGTTGGCGTTCTTGGTGTCCGCCGTACCGTTTTGCAGGTCTCGCACCGCAACGCGCAGCCGCGCAATTTCCGGATCAATATTAATTTTGTACTCCGCCGCTTGGATGTATTTCACCATGCCGCCCACGGAATCCTGCGCATCGTCGATGCCGTGCCGCCGTTGCATAAATCCCGCCCATTTGCTTTTGGGCTTTGTCCAGTCGGATACACCGACAAGGCGCGGGTCGATATCCGCCGATGTTTGAAAGATGTTTTTTACAGCACTTAGGCCGTCGTCCATCTCTCGCCAATGGTGGTAATAGTCCCGGCGCGCCTGTACGCGCTTGTTTTTAAATATGCTGCCGTCCTCAATCGCCTGTTGCAGCTTTATAATTTCATCGTCATTTTCCTTGACGCTCTGCATCATGCGTTTTAGTTCGTCCGCGTACTGGGTATTCCCCGGCGCCGCCTGCATCCCCTCTTGCAAAGCCTTTACCTTGCTTTGCAGCCCGTCCCGGCGTGCCTGCAATACGGTAAGCTGATGTTTTGCCGTTTCTTCGACATTGGGATAGATTTTTTCAAGCGCCGCGTTAAGCCGCTGTAAATACGAATCATACAGCCTGCGGTTGATGCCGTCCATTTTCTGAATATTCTTCCATGTGTCCGGGAAATCCCGTTGCAGCTCTGCCAGCCCATAGGGTACTTTTTCACCCTTCACCACGCGATAGCCCTCGCCGTACCATTGCACGGCGGCGCTTTCCCGGCTCCCCTGCTTAATGCCCAGTTCTTTGCAGGCTTCGTAATACTGGTCAAGCTTGTTTTTCACGCCTTGTGCAAACCGCTTTTTAGCTTCCCACAGCGGTATTTCAAAAACTTCCTTCAGCTTTTGGCGCAGCGTCTTGTCCTTGCCCGCCGCCGCGTCCATCACACGGGAAACGTCCTTGTTATATGCACCGCTGGGGTTATTCAGCTTGTAATAGTCGTCCGCCCCCAGTGTTTCCAGCCCGCTTTTCATTTCGTAATCAATACCGTCGGTTAGTTCCTTTGCCCCATCCAACTCAAGTGGAGATTTCTCCCGGGCATTCTTTGCCGCAATTTTAGCTTTTTCTGCCGCCTGCACCTCGTTTGCCGGTGCTCTGGCAGTGCTTGTCGGCGGCACATCGTCCATGCCACGCGGCGCGCTGGCCACCTCTAAACCGCCCCCAAACGCTTGGGGTTCTTGACGCATCACAGGCAGTTCTTCCAACCTTGGTGTGTCCTGCTCATAAACGCCTTTGGATGATGCAAAGTCCGGCAAGTCTTCCAGCTTTGGCTTGGCAATATCTTCGACATGTTCTACCCGTTGCAGCATATCCCCGTCAAACTCCACGGTCTTGGTGCTGCCTGTTTTGCTATCACGGAAGGTAACGTCATAAGTACCGGAGGCGTTCTTTCTGTCAATCACGCCATAATTCCCCCGGTCTCCCGCGCGCACCCTTTCGCCTGGGCGGAAGCCGCCGAATGCTTCGGCATAATCGGCCACAGGAGGTAATTCGCCCGGTGTAAGCCCCGCGTCCGTTAGGATGTCTGCTTTATGTATTAACGGCTTGCCCTCCCTGGCGTTTTTTTGAAAAGCTTGTGTAGCCTGATCAAGCACGCCCCGAATATTTTCAAGCTCCTTTTCGGTTTCTGTAATCTGATCTTGGATTTTCAGTGCATCTTGGATGGAATCCGCGTTTTCGAGTTGCTTGTACAGCCCTACAACCTGATTTTCCGGCTCCATAGCCGCCTTGCCGTAAAGCTTGGCCTGTAATTCTTCGGCCATGCGGTATTTTTGTCCCATGGCCGCAATTTCCGGGGAGGTTTCCCCGATTTCGTGCAGGGCGTCCAGGTCTGCGCGGTGCACCGTCTTTGCGTCTATGCCGTCCGCAACCTGTAGCACCTGATCGTATCGCATTTTTGAAGCTTGCGCGGCTTTTTCCGCTTCGCGTGCTGCCGCTTTCTGTGCTGCTTCATTTTCCGCAAGCGTCTGTATCTCTTTTTTCAGCTTATCAACCTGGGCTTGCGTCCGCTTCACTCGCTGGTCAGCCGCCCGGTAATCGTCAAGCAATCCCGCCCGGCGCGTCTCCGGCGCTGTGCTGCGGTATTCCGCGTAATATTGCCGGGTTCCGGACATGGCTTCTTCAAGCTGCTCCTGTGCGGCGCGTAAATCGTCCTGCAATTTCTCCGCGACGGATTTCACTTGTTCCGGCGTCTCTGTCGCGGCCTTGCCGGCCTGCGTGGCGGTTGCGGCCTCCTGTACGCCCTCTGCGGGCTTTTGCATTACCGGCAATTCCTCTATGCCCTGACCCGCGCCTCGTGCGTCCTGCGCCCCCTGCGCGCCTTGTTTCGCTGTGTTCACCCTTGGCACTTGGCTGAACGTCCCATTTTGCAGCGCCTTGGCGTAATTCCCGCCTCCGGCCTTTGCCCGGCCAGCCCGTTCTACTGCGTCGTAGACCTCGCCGCCGGAAAGGAACGTTGTGGGGTCTGAAAGCGTTTCGTTTACAATGCCGTAGGCCATGCCCAGCCCTGGGTTTAGCTCGCTGATGTGCTCCCCAATGGTCTTTCCGCCGCCCAACCGTTTCACAACTTCCTTGTCATAATCCTCTTTTGACATATTGTAGTGAAATTCCGGAAGCCCTTGCCCGTGCAGCAGGGAATCCCCCGCATTTATGGCGTTTAAATAACCGCTTTGGAGTGCTTGCACGCCTGAGCCGATAAAGTTCGCCGCCGCACCTGCAAAATCCCCCTTCTTGGCAAGGTCTACGTAGGTTTCGTCCTGCGCGAACATATCCTCCCAAAACGGTTTACCGCGTGCTTCCTTATCTTTGGCGGCGGCTGTCTGCATCCCCTTTTGCACCTTTTTCTGGGTTTCCGGATTTTTCACCCCGGAAATCGCCGCGCTCTGTGGCGTTAAAGGTGCAATCGGTGTCCTATAGTTTCCGGCTGCGGCGGCATAGCTGGAAGCCGGTGCCCTGGCTGAAATGGATTTTTGATAATCTGCAAGCCCCTGCTGTGTCGGGCGGCTTTTTTTAGCCGTTTCCTCGCGCCACTGGCTGCCGCCATATGCGCCCTTCCCAAATTGTTTATCGACCTTTTTCGCCTGTTTTTCGGCCATTTTGCGCACGTACTCGCTTGCCATGCCGCTGCCTCCTTACTTGATCTTCTTAAATCGCGTCCGCCCGGTTGAAGGTTCATAAACCTCTTTTACATAGCCGTTATTAATCAGGGCTTCTAGCTCTGTCCATGATCTGCGCCCGTAGCCTTCGACATAAGCCCACCCCTTGTCTTCGGTCGTCCCCTGGGTGTTTGGTTGGGTGCCCGCCGCTTGGATGGGAAGCGCCGCTCTAACTTCGTTTAGGCCGTTTCTGACCCCCTGTAAAATTTCTGTCCCATCAAATGCCGGGCTGCTGCGCTCATATGAGCCGGTGTCCGTCTTACCCGAACCCGATCTTGCACGGCTCGCCGCTAACTGCAAATTTTTGTATTCCTGCTCCGCCATTTTTTCATCGTATAGGTCACCGATACGGTTGTCACGCTGCAAAGCCTTAAGTTGCTCCTCATACTGCGCGCGGGTAATCTGATTGGTCAATAACTGGTCATCCAGTTCCTTCTTTCGCAGTTCATAATCTCGCGTATCGGCTTGCATCTGGTAATCCTGATATTGCTTTTGCATCGTCGGCGTGCCCTGATAGAGGCCGGTTACGCCCGCCTCACTAAGTCCAAAATTCTTTTGATTCCAATAATCCTGCCGCTGCGCTTCCTGCTGCCGGTACAGGTCGTTAAGCGTGGCCTGTGCCTGCGCCGCGTCGATATTTGCGTTCGCCTGTGCTACGCCTGTATCACGCGCAAGCTGTGCCGCGGCAAGACCCTGCCGCAATTTGCTTAATGCATCCTGTTCAGAAGTGTTTATGCTATTCAGCCGGTTTGCGGCGGCGTTCTCATTGTTTAAGGTATCCTGCCTCCCCTGGCCGCTGTAGGTCGTACCGCTGTCTGCCATCTGCTCCTTTAGCGCCTTTTGCGCCTTGTAGCGCTCTAGTTCGCTTTGGTCACGGGATGTCTGGTACTGTTTTGGCAGTTCCGCCGCCTGCGCCTGGTTCTGCGCCTTAAAACTTTCAAACTGCTTGTCCAGCGCGGCAATTTGCGCCTGTCTCTGCGCCTCGTACATCCGGTCAATGTATTCTTGGCCGGATTTCCACGATTGGCCGGGCACATACCCGGCGCCATTGTCTTCCATTCCGCCCGCTGTTACCGGGTCTTTCGGCAAATATTGAGAATACCGGCTAGTAGGGCTATAGTTTAGCCCCTCGCCTTTGATTTTGTTGTTTCGGAATTGCTCATACTGCGCGGCAACTGAAAAATTCCCTGCGTCTGCGGCCTCTTTAATTTTTGCCTCATAGTCCGTGTCCTTATCGTAATAGCCGCCCTTATAAGGCGAGCTGGACGAACCCCCGCCGGAGCTTCCGGAACCGGAAGAGCCGCCGCCCTTATTCCCCTGCGTCTTTGATGCCGTACTCGCGGCCTTAACCGCCGACCCAATCGCCGCGCTGACCGCTGCCCCAAATAAACCCATATCCCGCTACTCCTTCCTTGTGAAAAAGTATGTAATGATTGCGCCGTAGCTTGTGCAGAACAGCGCCAGCGCTTCCTGCCGTACTTCCACGCCGCCGAACAGGATGCCGACCATCGCGCCGGTCAGCGTCAATGTAACCAAGCTTTTCACGTCGAACAGCCGGGCGATACGGTCGGTAACCTTTCTTCCCAGTTCGCCCCATGCCTTTGAGGTGTCTTCCCCAGCCAGCGTGTCCACTGCCTTTTTTTCTTCCATGCCGTCATTCCTCCTGTGCCCTGGCGATAATTTCACGATCCAAGTCTTTCCCGCGTTCCTCGGCTTCCTGCAATTCCGCGAAAGCCTTATCCAGTTCTTCCATGGGCGGCGGCTCGCTCTGGTCGTGCAGCGCCTTAATAATCCAGAAGAATACCCGCCCCTGCGCGTGCCCGATCTTGTCGTCGATCTGGCGGCGGCGCAGGCGCATCTTCTGTTTTTCGGCTTCCTCCGCTTCCGCCGTTTCCAGCTTGCGGTCAATGTACCGCGAGAGATACCGGAACAACAGCCCGGTCAGCCCGCCGCCGCCAACCACCGCGCCGATCACCGCCGCCGCAATCTGTTCAAATGTCAACCCCATCCCCCCGAATTACGAACAGCCGCCAAAGCTTGTCGCCAAATATGCGGTCTAAAAACCCGTCCAGTATTTTCAGCATTGCGCACCGCCCCTTTTTGAACGTTTACCCATGCTTATGACCTCCTGTACAAAACCCTTTTCTTACGCTATACTGTCTGCATAAGGATGTGATACCTTGCTTTCTATTGATGATATGTTACCCGTTGTTAAAGTGCTGGTGCATAAATCCTTGATGCAGGACAATGACGCGGTAAAGGCTATTGATGAATATCTGTGGTGGGGCGAATTTCCGGAGGGCGCGCCCATTAAGTGCACCCGTGAGCGTGGAGAAAATTTTGACATGCTCCTGATCTTCGACCCCACAGATTGCCGCGCCTCTTTTCGCGGCGCAAAAAACAGCTATCTAATCATTGATTTAAATAATTGGTAAGGGCGGCGCCATGGTTGCGCCGCCCTTACTGTTTACGACGCCGGGTGCCTGTACGCCTCGGGCACAAGGTCTGACAGTCCGCTGTCAATCAGCACTTCGGCACAACCCACCTTAAGCGCGGACGAAACCTCCGCAAACGCCGTCTTTCCGAGGATAACCCGCTGTGCGAAAAACATAGCCATCATAAATAACATCCTTTCAATATAAATTTGAACCCGTTTTATAACGGTATTCATTCGGGATAAACTTGTACGGCCATTTCTGCGATACAGTCTTCGATAAAATCCAGCCGGTCGGCGGTCGCCTTGACCTGTGCGAAAAGTATTTTGCTTTCCTTCGCCAGCCGGTCGGCAATTTCGTTCATTGCGTTGTTAGCGTCGCGCGTCAACACGGCTTTATATGCTTTTGTGGCTGTCACGTATTGCACGCTTTCCACCGCCTGATAGCCGGGGAATACCTCCGCCACATCGCCCGCGTCGGTCGTAATCTTAATAACCGCCGTATCCATCCCTAAAACCGTGTCTAATTCCGTGTCACACAGGACAAGCAACAGCTTGCCGTCCTGCGCCGCATAGTCCGTGCAAGTAATTCCATTCGCTTTCATCTGGCTCCCCTTTCTCAAATGGCATAGGCAAAGATGCCGTTGCAATAGGCGTCGCCGGTCTCGGTAAATTTACCGCCGCCAATGCATACGCACTTTGCCTGCACGCCGCCTGTGGTATAGTCGTCCGTATCCTTACCGCCGCCGACGGATGTCGTAGCACTGCCAGCAGCCGTTCCGGTTTGCAGGTGGTTGGCTGTACCGGTAACATTTGTTCCATTTGACCACGCACCGATCTTTTTGCAGAGAAAAACAGACTGGTTCGGCGTGGGCGTGGAATCCGTCGTACCGTTCGCAATCGCGCGCTTTGCACCGCTATCAATATAAGAAAAGGACTTAGAAAAATACGTTGTGTTGTTAACAGTGGAAAGCATCTTGTCAAACTGGGCGTTAAGGTACGACGAACCCGCAAGCTTTGTCCGCGCAGTATCATTTTTCAAAACCGCGTTCAGCGCTACCCCACTCGCCGCAACGGCCTGCATGGCCGTGCTGCTCGCCGCAACGGCCGCGACATCAGCAAAATTGTCAGGATTGAGACCTGCCAATTTGACGGCGGCTTTGCCAATGGCAACCCCGCCTGCCGCGGCCATTACCGCGGCTGCTGCTGTCGTTGCACTCAATGCCTCACGTGCAACCGGTGTATTAAAGATTGCCACAATTGCGCTGTAATCTGCTACAACCGCTTTCCCGTCCGCATATTTCGCAATGTCCAAACCGCTCAACTTCGCACACGCCAGCATGCCCACGTCGCCCGTTACGCCTGTCAGCTTCGCCTTTAGCCTGCTGTCCTTGAGGAACTTATCTTTTGAAAGGGTATTCCCCCAAACCGCTGCAACCGCAAGAGAACTCGCACAGACTGCTTGCAATGCGAGCTCGCTCGCACAGACTGCTTGCAATGCGAGCTCGCTCGCACAGACTGCTTGCAATGCGAGCTCGCTCGCACAGACTGCTTGCAATGCGAGCTCGCTCGCACAGACTGCTTGCAATGCGAGCTCGCTCGCACAGACTGCTTGCAAATCCGCGTAGTCTGTCGGGTCTAAACCCGCCAGACTTACGACGGCCTTGCCTACGGCAATCCCGTCTGCGGCGATAAACGCCGCCCACGCGGATTCATTTTCTGCAACCATTTTATAGGCCATTGCTGATTTATGGATTGCTGCAATCGCAACCCAACTTGCGGCCACCGCGCCCATAGCAGTGGACGAGGCGGCCACCGCGCCCATAGCAGTGGACGAGGCGGCCACCGCGCCCATAGCAGTGGACGAGGCGGCCACCGCGCCCATAGCAGTGGACGAGGCGGCCACCGCGCCCATAGCAGTGGACGAGGCGGCCACCGCGTTTATGTCCTCAAATGAATTGCAATTTTGGCTGGCCAAAGTCGCAATCCATTTGCCCGCGCTTACGCGGCCTGCGCCTACGGCGCGGGACATAATAGGGTCTGCATAGATCGCTTCCGCCCGTTCCCTATCCCCATACAATGCGTTATCATCCGCGCACGCCGGGTATAGCGCCAGCATAAAGGTTTGCACCGCCGCGTCACAATATGGGCTGCCTGTCAAGATGCTGTATAATTCCCCGCTGTTCCGGTCGGGATGCCCTGCCGGGTGCGCAAGTATCACGCTTACCCCTCCGGCGTTCCCGCAAAACTGCTCCGCCTGCGTCCGGCTCCCCAAGATCGCCCGTAGACGGAACACCCCTTTCCGGTAATTGTCCTTGAATTCGTGGGAATAGTACGAAAAATCCTGCTGCTGTTTCCCGAGCATTTATATATCCCCTCCATACTCTACCGCGATATACCCGATTTCCACCGCCGCCGATGTCGTCGCCGTCGTTGCCGTCTGCATCGTCGGGAGATTTACCGCTGTCACTACTGTCTTTTCGTTATGCGCCGGGCTTGTCCCCGTCGCCGCGCCCACAAACACCTTTTCACTGCTCACGCTGCCCGGCGTTCCGCCTGACCAGCCTGGGATGCGCAGGCAGTACAGGAACCCTTCCGCCGTCACGCCCTTTACCATCACGAAGCCCGCAAAATCGTATGCCGTCACCGTTACTCGGGGCGCTTCATCAAAAGCTTCCCGAAACCGGAACGTGTTCCAGCCTGCCCCGGCATTCTGGAACGTCCCCGTTTCCATCCGGTAATCATCCAGTTCGCCCGATGTTTGCGACGCGGACACGGCCTCTATCATATCCGCCACGTCCTGCGCAAGCTTTGCCCATGTTACCCCGAAATCAGGGATAATGCCTGCGTTTACATCCCTGATCTGCCCCGCAAGGCTTTCAAGCACCGCCTGCAACGTCCCTTCCGGTATGCCTGGGTATTGGCTTACGCCTATCGCTCGCGCGCCCTGGCTCCCCTGGAGCTGCTGCCGGTATGCGACGAGGTTCGCCTGCACCCCTTCCAGCGCCGTTTGTACCGTGTCGCCTTGCACATCCTTGACCGCCTTCACGCCCACGCGCCCCGCGCCGCCCGCCTCCGTGAACCAGTCGTAGAGCGCTTGCAATAGCCCCTGCATATTCCCCGCCGGAAGCTTCCCGACCGCCGCCCCGCCGATGTTGGCCGCGCCGGCGGCGCTTTCCAGCGCAGTCAGTAAAACCGTATTGATATAGTCCCGCAATTGCATCTGCGGGCGCATAAGCTGTTCCCGTACTTCTTCCTCATTTGTTGGGTCTGGGTATGCGGCGGCGTCTGCAAACCCCTGTTCCGGGTTGAACGCCATCCTTTCAAGCGCCATGGGTGCACCTCCTATGATTTAACCTTTTTTGCGCCGCGCCACGTCAAAGTAATTGCCGATATGCTCATATCGCGGCTCTTTTCGTTGTTCTCGAGTAGCAACCCGAAAAGGAACACCTTCTTTTTATTCGGCTTCCTTCGGAATGACTTTGCAAAATTAATAACCGTCCATAGGAATGTATTCCATAAGAACCCACCCCACATTTTTGCAGGCACCCGGATATCTTCCGTGTCGTACTCCCCGTTTGGCTCGTTCTCGGTTATATACTTAATACGGATGCGGCTTGCCGTGTCTGCCCGCGCTGTAATCCAACATTCCATTACGGTTTTAAGATAGTTTTGTAGCCCAAAATCACGTAATGGCATTTGATACCGGCACATGATTGCGCCGCCGAAATCCTCAAAATCATTTTGAAAGCGCACCATACGGTTATCTCGCACGATGTACAGCGTGCCGTCATCCTCGCAGAACCCCACGCCGTGGATATTGTCAAACCGCCACCAGGATAAGCGCGCGGCGTCCGCGTCTGTTTCTCCGCTGTAGGCATACGGGCTTACCCCGTAATCCCACACATACGCGCGCCCATTCACGCACAGCCAGTACCGGTTTTCAAAGTCACATGAAAACGCGGATTTAAGCCCGTCTTCCTGCAACAGCCCTGGGCGCAATGCATTCCCGCGTATGTTGCGGCTGATCGGCTGTACATTGCGCTCGTTTTCAATCTGGGTGGAAACCAGCGTATATGCTCCGCCGTAGGTGTTGCACCATACAAGCCGGTTTTCGATAAGCTGGATTGTCCCCGGCATATCGCACCCAACGTCCGGGTTAATGCAGACGGTCGAAAAACGCCCCTCGCTGTCTGCAAAGCTGTAGGACAGGCCGTAAATAGAACGTTCTAGGAATACGCAGAGAATGTCATATTGCTCCCCAAACCCGTATATGTCGCTGCTATTATTGGAAACGGTAAAATCGCTGTCCGCCGGGAAATATGCAGGGTCAAGGACTTCTGAAATATAGAACGTGCTGGAACCGTTGCCGCCGATCACAACGCGGCTATTGTTCTGCCCGCCATATGTCGCCGCATAACGGCACTTTATGACCTTCTCCCGTTCCTCCTTAGAGGATTTATAGGCCGTTATCACCACATTGTTTTGCCCCTTTGCCGGGGCTGTGGAAAATGTAACCACGCCGTTTGTCCGGTTCACCGTTAAGCCGCTGCCCTCCGTGATTTCCGTAGTCCCTACCGTCGCCTTCACCGCCGTTGCATCCAGCCCCTTTTCGGTCAGTGTGTAGGCCGTGGCAGTGCCATCACCGTTGAAGGTGTTGGAAAATCCAGCGCCGAGCAGGTTATAACCGTCTGTCAAGTCGCCTTTGCTGCCGTCCGGCGTGCGGTTAATTACGACATTTGGGATTGTCGGCACTACGTCTTTGCAGGTCTCGCCGTCAAATACAAGGTACTCCGCGCCGTTCCTATACCACAGCTTGCCGCCGAATAAGAGGAAGCTTCCCCCTTGCTCCGTCAGTCCTGTTTTGCGTTCCGTTACGGTTTTCCCGTCCCGGCTGACGGTCAGCATCTTTGTGCCTGCGTGCAATACAAATTCGCCCTTGTATGGCTTGTGATACACGGCCAGCACCGCCGCACCGATATCTTCCGTAAACCAGTCCTGTCCGAACCGCTTGCAAAGCGTCCGGTTCCTATACCACATATTCAGCACATCCGGGGATTGATGGTCTTTCAGTTTAAATTCCAGGTCTTCCAGGTTCAACCCGCCGTTGAGCGCCTCGCAAGACCATGTATATATCGGGTCGTCCGCATAGGTCGGCATGGTCATTTTTTTACCCATGCGTCAGCCATCCTCCCCGACATAGTACGATGTGATCACCGCGCGTTCAGCGTCTACCCGCGCATTGTTGTACTGCGCGAAAAAATCAGCGTGCTTGCTCATGGAATCATCCATAAAGAAGTGTGCTGCAAGCCCAAACGGCAAAATCATGCGCCAAAATACCGGCTCGTATGGAATCACGTCCTGCTTGCTGGTGATATACGGGATAGCTTCCAACGGCTCCTTGCCGTATGCCTGGCAGTAAGTGTTGTTGAGGTCAAAGTTTTCCGCGAGCAGCATATTAAGGACATGGAATAAGTACGGGTCGTAATCCTTGGTGTTCTTGGTGTTCTCGTACATCATGGAAAGCGCGGTCATGTAAATATCGTTTGCCGTGTTCCCCTTTGCTGTTCCATCCATATAAATCCCCTCCTATAAAATCAGCGGGGCGGCGTGATAGCCGCCCCGCCAGCCGTTACGCCTTGGTAAAGGTCTGTTCTGCTACGTCGGAAGTGAATTTGCCGTCAGCAAAGCCGACCGCACGGAACACCGTATCACCAGCCTGCCATCCCGTCGTCCCCACGCTCCCGCTTGTCAGCTTCGCAGAATCGGAAAAACGCGGGTCGCTTCCGTCCGTTGTATATCTGATTTCGTTTGCGCCGCTGCACTTTACCGTAACCGGCGTCGTACCGGGCGTCGCACATTCCAGCGTCGGCGCGGCCAGCTTTTCGGAAGCCTTAACCAGCGCATACACGCCGTCGCACTTTGCCGCCATAACAAAGGCGTCGTAATATTGGCGGCCTTCCACCACCGCACCGGATACGCCAACCGGGTCGGTATGTACCTTTGTTTCGTTGATTTTGTATGGGAAAATTACAGATTTCTTGTTCGTCGCCACAAAGTAGCAGTTTGCCGGGAGGTAACTTGCAGGGACTTTGACCACCTTCATCCCGTGCACCTCGCCCACTGTGCCGCGCGACAGGGAGGCTTCCCCCAGTTTATCAACGCCGAGAAATTCCGGCGCCATCCGGATATAGCTGTACATCTTTGCGGTCACATACAACACGCGGTCGGATTCCGGTACAAGGTGATCGTCAAAATACTCAACGCACTTTGTAAGTTCATCGTGGATATTGGTTTTAGTCGGCTCCGCCGTAACGGTTGCCACATGGCCGAACCTGATAAAACGGGACAGCGCGTATTTGTCGGCCATCGGTGTAATTTCGAGCCTGATTTCTTCACGAATCCAGGCGGAAGCCTTGTTTTTAATCGGCTGGTCTGCTGCATTGCCCTTGTCCACCGTACCGCAAAACGCCGTATCCTGTGACATTCTGAGGTTCTGCACGGTTTCCCCGATTTCCTCCAGGTTGCCGTACCGGCTCCCGCCGTTGCGCTTGTACGTGGTGGGCTTGTTGGTCTGCAAGGTATAGACCTTGACCTCCTGTGCGCCGGAAAAGTCAATGTGTTCATCTGTGTTCGGTTTAACAAAGCTGCTTGCCCCAAATACGTTTTCGATCTGCGACGCATATTTTGCCGCAAGGTTAATCGTTGCCATTTATAAGCCCCTTCTTTCTAAAAATATTAACTTCTTACCACAGTTTCCCGTTCAGGCCATCAATCACCGGGTCACGCCCGCCTGACTGCTCAACCCCCGTCGCGGAACCGATTGCTTTTCCCCGCACATGTGCGTTTTGCCTTAAGGTCTGGTTTTCCGCTTCCAGCGCTTTTACGCGGTGCAGCGCATAGGCTGCGGTTAAGTCCATGCCGCGCTCTACCTGCTGCCATACCTCTTGCGGTATATCCTTCGCGGGCATATCCGGGAAATTCTCAATGAATGCGGCGTACATCTGGTTTTGTTCCTGCTGTTTCGCGGCTTCCTGCTCTTGCTGCTGCATCCGCTCGCGGAACGCACGGCTTTCCGCCAGTTCTTGCGCCAGTTCTTTGGATAGCCCGGTCTGCTGCATGATCTGCTGCACCTCTGCTACCTTTTCTTGCTGCTGCATGGCCTGCAAATACTGGTCAACCGTCATGCCGGACGCCCGCGCCTTACTTTCAACAAGCTGCATTGCCGGGTGCTGTGAAAGCTGTTGCTGAACAATCTGGTTGATCTGCTCCGGGTTAGGGGCAACGCCCGTTGCCAGCCGTTCCGCCATCTGCGACGGCGTAAGCTGTACCGTTTCGCCGTCGATCTGCACGGGATAGGTGGCCTCTTGCGCCGTGCCCTCGGGCGGGCTGGGTTCCCCGTCATCCTCCAGCACGCCATCCGCGCCCGCCCAGTCTTCCTCATCCCCGAAAATGCTTTCCAGGTCGTTTTCGGGGATTACGCCCTGCCCGGGCTCCGCGCCCTCCTGCCCGCCGGTATCCGGCGGGGTGGTATCCTCCGGCGCAAAGGCCGTGCCATCGTCGCCCGCACCTTCCGCAAAGAATTGGATGCCGATCATGCGGCGCAGCTCCGCGCCATGCTTCCCTTTTGTATTCATGCCTTTTATCCTCACTTTCTGCCGTTCGGCGTTCCGGCAAGCGCGCCGCAAAGCGGCGTGCCTGCAATGTATGGATAGGAGGTTTCAAGCAGGGTCGGCTATCCCCCGCTTGCCGGAACGCCGAAAGATCATACTATTCTTCCGTGCCGAAAACTTGCGCTGTTATCTCCGGGTTTGCCTCAAGCTGTGCCCGTTCTTCGTCGGAAAGCTGTGCGAGCACACGCGCCGGGTCTATCGCCCCGCCTTGCCCGGCCTGTGCGGCCTGCTGTGCCCGCATCATCTGTTCTTGCTGGGCGCGCTGCTGTTTCAGATGTGTGATTAACGCGCCCCTATTAGACAGTACGCCGTCCGGGATGCTCTCCAAATATACGATTGGATCGTCGATAATCTTTTGTGCAAACAGGTTGTCCATGGTTTGCATTTGCGTGACCTCCGACCACATGGAGGCCGCGCCGATATCTACGTTAACCTTTAGGTGCATCCCCTTAAGCTGGGAAAAATCAAAATCCTGTATGGCTTCCTCGCCGTTTTCATCCGTATAACTGACTTTACGTACGCCGTAATCCGTTGAAACAATGTCCATGATAATCCGCACATAGTCTTCAACGAATTGATAGAACGCCATTTTTTGCAGTTCTAACGGCGCGGCGCTGGCTTTTTGTACGGCGATAATCGCAGAATTGTTGTCCGGCCTGATATTGCCGAGCGCCGCATCTGACGCGCCCATCGTGTCGCGCGTGTATTCCAGGGTCTTATCCACAAATTGTGCAACTTGTGCGGAAATCTCCTGTCCGCCCTGCTGTACAAAAAGTGCCTCTGTTGGCGTGCCGTCTACGCCATATGCGGCTGTGGGGTCACGTGAAAGGCCGTTCGGCAACTTCCTTCGGTTGTAAACCGTGACCGGGAATGCACTGCGTTCAATACTCGCCATTGTGTAGGCAAACATTTTGTTGATGAATATTTGGTTTGGTATTTCGCCAGCGATTGCGCCCATACCGTGGAATTGGTCTCGCATCGGCTCCCACCGCAAATAGGCTACCGGATAAAGCGTATATTCCGTATCACGCTCCGGCATAACCACGCAATCTTGTGTTGTTTTCATCGCGTGCACTGTGCCGTTTTCTTTCCATAGCTTCAAAATCACAGTCACACGGTTTGTGTCCTGCTGTCCCCATTCGGTGCGCGTTTCACCGCCCATATCCGGCTGTATACGTTCGATTTGCTCGTCCGGCACGCCGTTCGCCTTTGCTTCCTCCTTCACTTCATCCACCTCGCGGCGGGCGACAATCAGCAAATACCGCTGCTTCTGAATGTCTGCCGACCGCATATTTGCCGGAATTAGCTCGGTCGTATCAATCAGCTCCACGTCAACGCGCCCTTCGGCCTCTTGGCCGCTTTCCGCGTCCGGGTTGTGGTATAGGTATAAGGATGCATCGCCATGCACCGCCGCATTTCGCAAAGTGTACCGGTTGATATCCCGCAACTTGCACATTTCAAAAATGCGGTCAAACTCTGCCGAAAGGATTTTTGTAAATATCGCGGCCTGCTCGCCGTCCTCGGATAAAAACGGTCGGATATTTGCCGCGATATCGTCGGAAACCACCATAGAAATAAAGTAATTAACGACGCGTTTTAGGATATTGAACTGCGGCTTGATAAGGTTCTTTGCCTTAACACCTTCCCACTGACGCCCGATAAAAAAGTTTTCATTCTGTTTTACATCTTCATATAAGTTAATGCTGTCGTTAAACTGTACGCCTGCTTGGTATTCGTCCCAAACGGCGGCGGGCTGCTTCTTAATCTGTATCATTCGTCCCCGTCCTCCTGCGGCCTGCCGTCATAAGACATTAAGGCGCGCAATTCGCGCATAAAGTCTTCATCCGCATCGCTTTGTGCGCCGGGCGGCTCCCGCTCGCGTATCTTAAACACGCGGCGCGGCCTGTCCGCCGCTTCCCGCATTGCGCGCCGCTGGATTGCCGCCCCGGTCACAACACCGGCCAGACATGCCAGTAATACAACAAATACTTGCATCGGTTATCCTCCAAACTCCCAAAACTCCACGCCCGGCGCTTCGTCCTCATAGTGCGGTTGCCTCTCGGCTGGCATCGGTTGCCCATCTATGAAATACCGGATTGCATCCGGCGCGTGTGTCAACTCATGCGGTTCCGTCGCTACGTCGTTCACATGCTTTTGATCATGCGTAAGCGCCGGAAGCGTCCGTATTAGGTTGCGGCAAGTGGCAAAGATACGTAGCCGTGCGCACTTATAACCAAATTCATCAGAAAATGGTTTTAACCACTCTTTGAGTTTCAGCCACCCGGCCACACGCGGGTTAGACACCTTTTCAAGAGAAATCCCCTTGTTTTCAAAGCCGTCCGCCACGCTCTCGCCCGTGTCCTGCCGCCGGTTCCAAAGGTCTTTCGGGGCAAAATAGCTATATATTTCTTCTCCCTCCGGCGTCATGCTAAAAATACGGTCGGCGGCCTCCGGGATAATCAGGTTAGGTTCATATACCTCGCGGTATACATAGGCGCGCCCTTGGTAATCCATTGCAACCCAGTAGCACGCAAGCATATCCAGCCCATAGTCAAGGGCGACATAGCGCCGCCAGTCATCAGGGATTACAAACGGCTCTATTACATGAATGTTTCTATCCCATTCGGTGAAATATTGCCCTTCCCATATATCCCAGTCGCCGTCTAAAAGCGCTTTGCGGTTATCTTTGGAGAGGTTTTGAAGGCGTTTAATATATCCAGGGTCGTCTTTCATCAAAAATTTGTTTTCCTGCACGAACGACGGTATAAAAATGACGTGGGATGTAATCGCCCCGTCTTCATTCTTAACCGGGTATTCCGTGCAAGGCATTCCCGCATCTATAAACCGTTCTTTTACCCACATATGCCCTACATTTCCGGGGTTCGTAGAGCTTTTAACCTGTTTGGGGTAGCTGTTCGCGCCTCTGATACGGGAGAGCATGTAAATATACACGTCCTTGATAAAATGCGTCAGTTCATCAAACCGTATAATGTCGTATTCCGCTGACTGGTATTGGCCTACGTCGGCCATGCTGTTTACATAGCCAAACTCTATGCGGGAACCGTTGGAAAACTCCCAAATATGGTTTGACTGGTTATATCTCGCGACCTCGCGCGGGAAGATCTCAAGTGAAGTTAAAATCAGCGAGCGTTTCAGTTCCGGGAAGGTATTGCGCAATAATAATTGCTTGATGCCCGGATATTGCAGCGCCTTAATCAGCGCGTCCAATACCTGCACATAGCTTTTCCCGCCGCCCGCCGCACCGCCGAAAAGCACTTCTTCCGTCGTGGCCTCAATGAATAGGCGCTGTTTTTGTGTAATCTCAAGGTGAAGTTCCATATTCAAACCACCTTTAGCGTAACGTCAAGCTTGCCTGTGCCGCCGACAATGGCCGTCGCTTCCGAGGCGGCAAGCGCCTGTTTGTCGTACAGTGTGCCGATCACGCGGGACAGCTCGCCCAGGTCTGTGACCTTCAGCTTTTGAAACTTGCGGAAAAGCGCCGCCCGCTGGTCTTCGGTGATGTGTTCCGCGCCCTCGATTTCATCCAGCAGTACGGCGAAAGCTTTTTCATCTTCGCGTGCGGTGCGCAGGCGCTTGGCCGTAATCTCGGTTGCGTCGTGGATTGCTTCCCATGCCGTATCAACCAGCCGAGCCTTGTTCTTGCGCTGTTGCTCTGCAAAAACCGCGTCGTTCGTCCCCTCGGCTTTCCATCGGCTGACCGTCTGCTTCGGCACGCCCAGGCGCGCGGCGACTTCCGAAACGCCGACGCCAGCGGCAAGCATGGCCAGCGCCCGCTGTTTGACTTCTTCGTTATGCGGCTTCTTTGCCATCTTGCAGCCCTCCTTAATCTGTTGTTCCTGCTTTCTAGCGTAAAATAAAAAAATCGTCTTTTTCGTCCTTTTTTATTTTTTTGAAAAAGCGCCCCAAACGCTTGGGGTTTTGGGGCAGTAAAAAGCCGCCCATAAAGGGCGGCTCTTATTACGTTTCTTCTTTGTACTGCCGGGCGAGTTTATAGAAGGTTGACTTTTTAACCCCTAATTCCTGCATGGCTTGTATCGCGGTAATATTTTTTCTTACCCACGCTTGGTATACTGTGTCCCAGCGCTCCGGGTATCCCACGCACCGCCGCCCCAGGTGCTTCCCCTTCTCCTTCGCCGCGGCGATCCCCTCGGCCTGCCGCTGGCGGATTGTCTCCCGTTCCTGCTCGGCAATGCTGGAAAGCACCTCAATTAAAATATTGTTGATCATATCAATAATCCAGCTTTGCCCCTCTGGTAGCTCCGTCATAGTCGTGGGCAGGTCTATAATTTTAAGCCGGATGCCCTGCGCCTTGAAATATTCAAGTTCGGCCTTTACCTGTTCTTTGTTGCGCCCTAACCGGTCTAGGCTTTTGATAACCAGCGTATCCCCGTGCCGGAGCAACGCATCGCGTAATGACCTGTAGCCGGGGCGGTCAAAGTTTTTCCCGCTTTCCTTATCCGTGATAATATCCCGCTCGTCCTGCACATACTCCCGTAGCGCTATCATCTGCCGGTCAAGGTTCTGTTCCTTCGAGCTGACCCGCGCGTATCCATAAATTTTTACCATGCCTTATACCTCACTTGTCAAATTACCGGGTTTTCGTCCGTAAATGCCCCTATCGCTTTGCGAACGTCCGTAATGGCAATACACCACCTTTTCGGACACGATAAACATAAAAATAACCTTGCTTTTTCACTGTGCGTAAAGGTGTACCTTTACGCACGCATGCTTTGGGGTATCAGATACATATCATGCAGCTTGCGGGGGCGCTGCTCGTCGGCGTACCCAATCCGATAAGCTATCGGCAACCACCGCCACCCCTCGAGATACCTTAACCGGAAAACCGTGCGCGCCTGGCTGTCGTTGATGCCGTCAATAAATTCTTCAATCCTGTGCAGCTCCCGTGTATACTCTGCGCGCCGCCGCTTTATTTCATCTTCCCGCCTGCTTATCTCCGCGTCCGGGTCTTCGGTAAGGGAATAAACGCCATAAATGCGGCTATCTTCATCCGCGCGGTTCTGCAAGCTTTCCAATTCATATTCCAACACAATAATTTCATCTTTAAGCTTTAGGAATTGCTTTAGCTCATTTTTCGTCAATCTCGCCGCCTCCTCATATGGGACGCATCCCGCGTGTCTGTCCCGCGCTTGCCCGGCTGCACCTCTGCTCAGATTTCGCACGGCTTAGAGAAAAAAAGAAAATATTTTTGTGATTTTAATATATGCACTTGCATATGCTTACTGATCGGCTCGGGTTCACGGTCTATCCGCCGATTCCCGCCCTAATCGTTTTCCTTGCTTTCCCAGTTTCCCCGCGGAGGCTGCTACCCCCGTCCCATGCTGTCCCGTTCGCCGCTATTTTGCCCTGTCCGAAAGATAGACGGTTTCCTAGCCCATAATGCGGGGTTATTCCCGCATCCGTTTGCCGCGTATCCTGTCCCGTTTATCGCAGTAGCGTTTAAATGCCGCCGCGTCAATAATGCGCCCAATTAGGTATTCATATCCGCCAAATTCGTTCTGGTCTCCGCGCAGGCGTAGGATTTTAACCCCTGGGGGCGCTTCTAACCTTGTGCTGTCCGCAACTATCGTGCGTGTTGGCTTGTCCGGCTTTTTTAGGTTCTTCGAGTGTGACCAACTCCGCGCATTCATCGGCTTGTCTTTATAGGTTTTCAGAAGGTATTCCACGGTGTCGGCAAAGTTTTCGTCCGCACCGGCCAACCGGCGCGCCGTCCAATCCCCGGCCTTCCAGCACCGCGCCAGAATATCAAAATCCCTTCGCTTCCCTTTTTCATCATATCCTGCTGAATTAATAATCATATGTACATGCTCACGCACCCCGATTCCCTCGCGGTCATGTTCTTCGATCACCCAAATATATTTAAAAGGCAGGTTTATTTTTTTATATTCGTCCCGCATTTCCCGCAGGAACCTACGCAAATTTGCTTTCACCTGTTCCCGCTCCGGCGGCTCGCCCGCAATATCCAGCCCTAGGAACAAATCCTTGCCCGCCCTAAAGTTAAGGCAAATCAGCCGCATCATTTTCAACGTGGTTTGTATGCGGTTGATCTCCCGCTTTGCGTCACTTGTTGCCTTTTGCTTTTTCGCCCGTACTTTTGGCGTATCTTGCGGCATAATAAACGTTTTATAGGTATACCCTTCATATAACTGGCCGGACGCCAGTTCTTTTTTTATTTTTGCCACCCTTCACCCCGCCTTTTGTTTCAAATGCGGATATAGCCGCCCTATTTAATAGGGCGGCTTTTCCTCCGCTCCGCTTTCCAGCGCCGCGCCAACTCTTTGTGCAGCCTTTCGGTATATGCTTCATCCAGCAGCCCCGCGCACGTCCCTGCCGCTTCTATGGCCTGCGCCGCACCCCCGGCACTAAGCCCCTGCCGCAACGCCTTAAGCAGGAGCCGGGCGTTATAGCCCAAACAGTCCAGCTTGTTCTTTTCCCGAAAGCAGGCGCACGCCGCTTCAAAATCCCCCAGGGGATCTTCTCTTCCCGCCAGCGGCAGCCTGTCCTTGACGCTGACCCACTCAGTCATTCATGCTGGGCCTCCCTTCATCCAGCATCACGGACGCGGAAAAACACCGTGATACTCAATTCAAATTCAGCGTTTTCAATTTCCCGAACGCAACATTCTCTCCAATGTGCGCCATGGTCATAGGACTGCGACACCATTCTGGAGACAATCTCATTCACGATTTCTGTCGCCATTTCCATCGTGACGCCCTGATGCTTGAAGAACTCAAACTTAAACCCGAAAGCATCTTTCAGGCGTTCATAGTAGACGTCAATTTCATTGTCTACTCTTATGCGCAGCTGAGTTGGAATCGTCTGTTCTTTCGGAATATAAAAAGCAATATTCACATTTCCCTCCTCCGGCTCCTGGCCGGATGTCATATCTTCATTTTGCATTTGCAATTCTCATTGATATACTCAACGACCTCCCGGTATCCAAGCCCACCCTGCTCCAAGCCACGCAAAGCGAAATCTATCGTCTGCGGCTCCATCCCCTTGAGGCGCTCCAACCGTTCCGGGTCGAATTGGCACCCAAACAGGCACAGCTTACATCCCGTCCGCTGCTCACCGCTAAACTTTAACGTGCCGTCCGCTTGCCGCACCAGGTCGCCATACATCGGCGCTGTCGGCAGCTTATACCTGTCGATATACCAAAGCACGTCTTGTTCCAGCCAGAAGCCCATTGGTTTTGATTTCACGTGGTTGCCCTTGAAGGCATTGCAGCCCGTTTTCAAATACGACTGTTTACGCGTCTCGCTGTCGGAAGCCATTTCGGCGATCACTGGGCTGAGGCCGAGTTCACGTTCAATTATTTTGATCGGTGCCTTTTTGAGGATATCGCAGCATTTTTCCGACACCTTAAACGGGGCTGTGATCAGCGGCCTCCACTTTAGCGCCAGCTTGTTGTACGTTGAAACCTTGTTGTCGCTCTTAATCCCCGTCAGGTCGAGTACGATCGTATCCGGCGCGCCCATCGCGCGGAGCATATTGGCCGACTGTATCCCATCTTTCAGGCGGCCTTTGATATCATCCCATCGCACACCGGATTCCTGCAGCCATGACCGTACCTCGCGCACCTTCCGGGCGGTCTTTTTGCTGGCAACCGGATACCCCTCCGTGCGCAGCACGTCGTAATAGGTCTGCTCGCCACGCACAACATGCAGGTCAATACCGATCCCGTGTTTATGCCCGATATAGGCGCAATACTGCCGGACAAATACCTCCATGCCGCTAAACTCATTGCTGGTATTGGCGTAGACGACCGGCAGCGGGATATCCCCATGATCCTTACGGGTCTTAGACCAAACCCGCGCCGTGATATCGAGCAGTACAGTGCTGTCCTTCCCGCCCGAAAAGGATACTGCGATTTTATAGCCTGTTTTCAAACACGCCTGGTAGATTTTCGATACCGAAAGATGGTGTTTAAACTCCGGGCTGTATCCCTGCATCTCTTTTAGTTTTTCAGCTGTTACCATAGTTCCCTCCCACGTCTGAGAGGCGAGCGCTCATTATACCGGTGCCTCTATGGTTTGTTGGTTCCCCGGATAGCGCCGGGGATTATTTGTCCGCTAAAGCCGCTTCTGCCTCGGCGTGGGTGGGATACCAGCGGCCATCAACACCAACGAATGGTTCTAGCCCTTCACATCCCCACATTCCCGGCGCGCTCAGAAACAGCTTGCCAGTCTCTTCATTTTGACCAACCTCAAATCCTTCAACCACATGTTCCTTGATTTGATACGGACAATGACGGCCACCTGTAAGGGCACAGCACATACGCCCAACGATTTTGTTGTACTGCGTTTCATTCTTATGCTCGCAGTTTTCACACTCAAAGTAATTCTCAAAGATGGTGTAAACTGTGCTACCCACCTTGCACGGCAGCACCACGCACAGCCCCTTGTCATCCGCCTTGACCAGCTCGGCGGCGCGGAGAAGGTCGGGAAACGGGATTGCATCCTCGTAGGCTTTGCAGCGATCACGCATATGTACCGCCTGACACGCAAAAGTATAGGCCAAGAATATCGGGCATTCTGGACGATAAAAGGCACAGTCGCATATCGATTGGTCAACGTCATCTGGTGTCCCGTCCGGGGCTACGTCACAGTGCCGCTCCAAGCACTGCTTGCGCGCCCATTCCGTCAGCAAGACCGGCTCGTCGCTTTCCCCGTCACTGCGGATATAAGCGTACCCGTCTTTTCCAAACACATAGTTAAGCATTGTTTCAAAATTCCCCTGTGGGTTGTCATTTGTCAATCTATCCATCGTCTACACCTCCTCCTGCGCGGGCTGTCTCATGTTGTATGGGTTAAAAGCACATTCGCAACAAGCCCCGCTGTGCCAATTTGCTTTTTGAGCGTGTTCACGTCCACGGATACATTTTCCACTGTCACAATACTTTAGGAAGTGCCGTTTCGCCATTCCATCATGTAAAATTTCTTCGGGTGTCGGTGCACCAAACCTTGATCGCTCTATCTTCTGCAACACAGTTGCCATTACCTATCGTCTCCTTCCGGCGGGCGGCGGTAAGCAAACCCAGCGCACCGCGATAGATCAAACTGGTATGACCCGTTATATGCAAGATCTTCGTCCGTATCAATCAGCAAATATTGATTTCTCCATCCGTACTCTATCGGCTCCATGCCGACAAGATAAACCGGCTCCCCGTCCATCCCCCGCAGCTCCTCCAGCGTCAGCGGCGGATTTACGTCCCGCTCCTGTTTCTCGCGGAGGGCGGCAAGGGCTTCTTTGCAAGCCGGTTCTGCAACAGCGAAGAACTTTAGTGTGCCGAATGTTAAAATTGGATTTCCTTCATCCTCTTGAACCGCTTCAAAAGCCGTAATTGCTTTCTCAATCTCCGTCATGCCTTGCTCCTTCCCTGCCCTCATCCGTCCCCAAACCTCCGCCTTGTTACAGCTATGGGGAACTCCTCGATTTCTGACGCCCACAGGCACGAACCACGCCCGTTAAGCTGCTCCCATATCAGCGGGAAACCGCCGATCCCGTCAAACAGGCTTGCCATCGTCGCATCACGTTCGTACAGCGCGGATATGCGTTTCAGCACCCATTTCCACGGCGGTAAGGCGATGGAATTTCCCAGCGCCTTATACCGTGCGCTGTCTGTGTCCTCGCAAAAAGACTTGTTATACCATCGCACCATTTGTCTCTGCGTTTTATGTCTGTACGGCTTATGCGTATTTTCCCAATACCCGCCATCCTGGTCGACCGTATGCGTGGAATCAAAACACTTGTGTTCCGGCGTTACATATCGCCAGACCTCCCATACGCCTTGCGTATTTAGCCTGGCCTTTTCCTCGCGCTTTGCTTTTTCAAAAAGCACTTCACGCCAAAATATGTACGCCCCGTCTGGCATATCTTCTATTGGTTCCAGCAGTGTCCACCCGTCCGGGTATCCTTGGAGCCGCTCGCATTCAAGCGGCGTCAGGCGGCGGACGGCGCATCCCTGCATCACATGGTTTATGTAATCCAAGTCCTGTCCGCTGGTTTCATTGGCTTGCATCGTACCGGATACGTCAGATGTGCGATGGTTGCGGCGACCTATCACAATCGACGGCGCGTGCGCGCCCGCCGCTAGCGGGTGGCATGGGTCACCATAATGCGGGTTGCTGCCATTTTGCGGACTGGTGATTTGCGTTGTGTCAAATGGCAGTACCTCTACTGCGGTATAGTCAGAAATGGCGCGCTGGTGATCGCCTGTCAATGTCGGTACGATCGAACCGGTTCCATTCCCCCGGGTGTCAAACACCGCAACCCCGTGCCTGTCTCCAGCCGTCAGCGTCGGTGCTGGGTCCCCGTCGCGCCCAACGCCCAGCCCGTTCCCCGCTCCGTCTCCGGTTCGGGTTTCGCCGCCACCGTTACAACGGGTCGCTTTATCGTTTATCGGAATACAGACGCACGGCACCCGGTTGCTCCCGCTGTCCGCAGCTTTGGGGCTCGGCGCGCACTCCTCAGCAATGCCAAGCCCGCCTGCTTTCGCGCCTTGCCCGCCGGAAAAGGACAACACCAGCGTGTCGCTGTCCTCCCGGAAATTCAGGTTAGCCTTTGCCCTTAAGCGCTTTGCGATTTCTGGGTTTCCGGCATTGTAAGTGCCGTCAAGATGCCTCACTATATAACCATGTCCCCCGCCTTCTCCAGCGTATAGCGCAGGCCATAACCCAACTTCTGTATATATCCGTCTGGATTGTACGTCCCACGGTGTCAGGCAGTTATCTGCTGTTCCAGCGCCAGTTTCAGCCTTGGCGGCAGTTCCCTGCCCCGTTTCTCCGCCCGCCGGAGTATCCCCGCACACGCCTTTGCGCTCAAATAATATTTCCGGTGCGGCGTGTCCTCCAAAATCTGCGACAAGCGCGATACGACGGCGACGCTGGGGGACTCCCCAAAACTGTGCGTCGAGTATGCGCCATGCCACGCTGTATCCGTTTCCCATGATACAGCCGATTGCCCGCCATTTCTCAGGTCGAGGAACAACGGCGCTTTTGTCCGCAATGCGGCAGATTTCTTCGAGCACCGCCCGGAAGTCTTCCCCTTTATTGCTGCTGAGTGCGCCGGGCACGTTTTCCCAGACAAGAAAACGAGGTCTGACAAGGTTACCTGTCCTTCCAGATTTTCGGTCATTCTCACGTATCTCCTTCACAATCCGTATTTGTTCCATAAAAAGGCCGGAACGTTCGCCCGCCAATCCTGCGCGCTTTCCCGCGACTGACAGGTCTTGGCACGGGCTTCCGCCGATCACGCAATCGACCGGCAGTACTTCGTAGCCTGATATCTTTGTGATATCCCCCAAGTGCCGCATCCCCTGCGTCACCCCTTGCGCCGGAAATACCTGCACTCGCTCGCGTCCGCATCGCAAAAGGTCGCGCGCCGCAATGCCCCGCACGCGCCAATGCCGTCCACGCTCTCGTTATGGAGTGCGCCGCAGTCCCCGCAACGCACGCATCGGGACGAGAGTTCGCGCAGCACCGCCCGCACCGTCGCCCGGGCGTATTCCTTGACCGGCTCGGCAAGCTGTTCATAGGGCAACATGTCCGGGTGGTTTGTGACCCCGTCCTTTGCCTTTTGCGCCATCCAGGCGTTATGGACGGCCTTTGCGAGTTCCTCTATTTCGTCCGGCTCCTCGGGTAAATATATCAGCTTGTTCATTTTTCTGTTTTCTCCCTTCCTACGGAATAGCACAGCCGTTTTTTGCCGCAAACCTCGCATTTGCAGGCTTGCAAGGGCTTGTCCACCAGCTTTCGCGCTTTGGGGAACCCGCCCTGGAAACGCGGCCAGCATGCCGCACAGACCATGGTAATTTTCATGTCCTTCTCCTTTTCGCCATATAGGGCGCGGCGCAGCCGGCGCGTTGCCGCCCCGAACCTGTGCCAATCGCTCATTTTGACAGAGCGGAAGCCCTCCGTTTTTTTCGGCTTCCCCGCCCCTTTGTACAAGGGGCACTCCTTCACGGTATAGCCCCCGTCCTGCTCCGCCGTCCAGCCCTCCACGGGCTTCTGCTCCCGGCTCCATGAGCAACCGCGCGTCCCTTCCAAATCCGGCACGGCGTTTTCGCAGCCCCAGCAAATCGTATCTCTCACAGCTCCACCCTTGCCTTTTCCCACCTTTGGCGGTATACTGGTTATGAACCTATTTTGCCTATGCTCCGGCATGGCGTGGCCGTTAAAAAGTTGCAGCTTTTTAACGGCCTTTTTATTTGCCATATTGCCGCGCCCGTTTCTTGAATGCTTTAAGGTGATCGTCTTCCAATTGCCTGCGCTGCTTTGCGGGCAACGCCTGGAAGGCGCCGTAGCTTATGCCCAGCTTGTGTGCTATGTAGGCGTCCAGCGCCAGCATATCAACCCCCGCCATGCATTCCTTGCCCGCTTTTCCCATGTTCCTTACCCCTGTTACTATTAAAATCCATCCGGTCTTTCCATAGCGCGCGCTCGATGCGCTCTTTTGCCTCCCAGGCCTTGTCCGGGTCTTGCGTCGCCTCCGCCAGCGGGTACCATTGGTCTGCCCCCCTGCGGCTGCCCTCAACGATGTAATAGCCGTCCCCTTCGAGCGTCTTGTAAAAACGCACTCGGGCGCGGTCAATCCATACCGGCGGGTGGCTTGTCAACTGTGATACCGGTTTAATCAGCTTCCCTTGCCATGCATTACACATTTTTCCGCGCCTGCCTCCGTATCCATGCCGCCGTAAGCCGCTGCAAGGTGACCGGCTCGGCCTTTTTGCGGCCGCGCGCCCCGGCGGCTTTTCTCCGGGCTTTTATCATCCGTTCCGCCTGCATAATGTTGTGCGTGCGGATGCTCTCCGCGAGCATGCGTTCTTTCGGTTTCATAGCTGCATCTCCTCAAGAACGCCCTGTATGGTCATGCCTGCCACGATGCCGCACATGCCGAGCGCGCAGGTCGCGGCCATGCAGGGCGTCGGCTCGCATACTCGCGTCAGCGCTAAAACGGCGACTGCGAACAGCAGCACGCAGCAGCACAGGAACACGCTCCCGGCAACCACCATCACCAGCCGCTTGTGCTTAATCCTTTTCATCATGCTTGTCCATCCTTTCCCGTGGGGCGTCCCGCCCCGTTGTTTATCCTGTTCTTTTCTCAATCTCAGCCTTGCGCAATCTAAGTTCCGCGTTTGTCAGAATGCACCTCACCGTCTGGTCAAAAAATTCCTGCCGCCGGGCAATTTCTTCCGGCGGCGCATCCCTGTATGCGTCGTCTACAATCCGCACCTTTGCGTTCGGTAATATGTACTCTGCAACAACCATCTTCCGCACCTCCTTGCAATATCCTATGCAGTGCACGGGCTGTCCCATTTCTAGCTTGCTTTGGTGGGCTGCTTCGTTCCCTCGTTGAGCACCGACGCGCCCATCAGCATGTAATAGAACCTTTCGCGCACGTCTTCAGGCAATGCCCGCAGGATTACCGCCAGTTCTTGCCCGTCCCGCCGTTTCTCCATGGCTTCCGTCATTTTCCTCGTCCTCCTTCCTGCTTTCTTGTTGTTTTCTGTGAAATCAATATATCATTCTTTGAAATCAATGTCAAGCCTTTTTCGCAACTTCTTGTTTACAATGAAACCAAGATGTGCTATGATGCAGATATAGGAGGTGAACAAAGTGAACGAACGACTTGCCACGTTGCGCGCAAAATTATCTTTAACTACACGTGCTTTTGGCGAAAAGATTAATTTATCCGGCGGTGCCATTACGAATATGGAAAAAGGCACACGCAATATAACGGATAGAACCATTTCAGACGTTTGCCGAGAATTCAACGTAAACGAACAATGGCTCCGTACCGGTGAAGGAGAAATGTTTATCCAGTCTGATGCTACCTTACTGGATGAACTGGTGCGGGAATACGGTTTGGATGCGCTTGATAAAAAGATCATGGAATTCTATCTGTCCATGCCGGCGGCGCACCGTCAGGTTATGAAAACCGAATTGCTGAAATTGGCCGGTTGCCTTGCGCCTGAACAGTCAAACGAGGATGAAATCGAATATGAATTGCAGTCTTATCGCCTGGAACTGGAAGCCGAGCAAAAAGGGACAATGTCCTCTCCCTCCGCCGAGCAAAGCGGCGCATAACTTCTGCGCGCTGACTTTCAGGCAAAAAAAGAAGCCCACCCCGGTGTGCTACCACCGGGGCGGGCTATAAGCGAAAAAGCGCTGGACGCAACGCCTTTTGTTATATTTTATCATATTATGGAGGGTCTTACAATGGGAAAGCATCTTTTAGACTAAGTGCACGTTTTCGGAAAAACCGTCTTTCGCACCCGCGCCGAGGCAGAGGTAGCTTTGGCAATCTGGAAAGGAGCAGAGCATGGCAAGAAGAATTGGATTTGAACTTGATACCAAGTGGGGACACGAGACGAGCGTCCTTGAGTATGACGACACGCTGGATAAAGAAATCGAAAACGACCTTTACAGGTGGATGTGGAACCGGATTACCCTCAGACGGCGGGAAATTAAGAACGGCCAGGAACTGGGGGAGGGATGATGATGGATGATCTTATCAGCCGGGAGACGCTTGCGGAAGAAATAGCAAGCATGAAAATCACAATGGCAGGCCGCAACATCTTTCCGCAGGGAGTAAAAGACTGCATACTTGAACACATCCACGATGCTCCTGCTGTCGACGCCGTGCTTGTGGTGCGGTGTCATGAATGTAAACATCAAATTTATGACCAAAAGCACAGAAAGCGCTGGTGTAACCACGAATCTGGATGCCGTGAAGTCAGAGCAGACGGGCAGGGATATTGTGATTTAGGTGCTCGTATTGACGGGGTACGGGAAGATGGATAACACCCAGGTCAACCCCCCGCCGCATTACAACTTATAAAATTCTACGCTTCCTTGTGCCCTCAATTGCAGTTATATTTTTACTGAACTTTTCAACTGGCGCATAATAAAACCGCCCCGGTGTGCTACAACCGGGGCGGGCTATGAGCAAAAAAGCGCTGTCCGCAACGCCTTTTGTAATATTTTATCATATTATGGGAGGTTTTACAATGGCAAAGCATATTTTAAACTACGTGTACGATTCTATAAAAAACGATTCTTCTTTAAGCGCATCCGAAAAGGATGAATTGTTAACAGAATTTAAGGAATATGTAGAAAGCCATAGTGAAGAAGAAAGTCATACAAACACAATTAAGTTGCTTTCTGCCTCATGCGGCGCATTAATAATAGGCTTTTTCATGGCAAAAACAGGCATGTTTACTTTGGATTTAAAAAACATCGTAACATGCGTCATTCTTTCTTTGTTATCTGGCTTTATATGTCTCTTAGTGTTCAGTCTGCTGGGAAATCGACGTTTATTCCCAGATTATAAAATTCTACGCTTCCTTGCGTTCCTTGTGCCCTCAATTGCAGTTATATTTTTACTGAACTTTTCTACTGGCGCATAATAAAACCGCCCGGTATCCTACCCCCGGGCGGCCAGTGCATAACCCCGTAAACAGGCAATTTAAAGGGTGTCTATGCCCTTTCATAATAGCATAAATTTAAATGAAAGGAAAGGTGTTCGTATGCCTTACGTCGCTTATTTGCGAAAATCCCGCGCCGACCAGGAAGCCGAGCAGCGCGGGGAGGGCGATACCTTCGCCCGGCATGAAAAAATACTAATAGACCTTGCCCAGCGGCAAAAGCTCCCCCTAACGGATATATACCGCGAGCTGGTTTCCGGTGAGACCATTTCCGCCCGCCCCGTCATGCAGCAGCTTCTAAGTGAGGTAGAGGCCGGTCTTTGGGACGGCGTGCTTGTGGTGGAAGTGGAACGCCTTGCGCGCGGCGATACCAGCGATCAAGGCCGCGTACAAAAAACGTTTTTCTATTCCAATACCCTGATAGTAACCCCCATGAAAACCTATGACCCCACAAACGAATATGACCAGGAATACTTTGAATTTGGTTTGTTCATGTCCCGCCGGGAATATAAAACGATCAACCGGCGTTTGCAGGCCGGGCGCATATCGTCTATCCGTGAGGGAAAATACCCCGGAAATATCCCGCCCTATGGCTATTTGCGCGAAAAGCTTCCAAAGGAAAAGGGATTTATTTTAACCCCCCATCCCGAGCAAGCGCCGGTCGTCCGGCAAATATTCGCGTGGTATGCCGATACGGAAAACCATTTAGGCGTTGCTAAAATTGCCACGCGCTTAAACCAGCAACACGTCCCAACCTTCAAAGGGAACGAATGGACAATATCAACCGTTCAACGCATCTTACAGAACCCCGTTTATTGTGGGTATCTCATCTGGGGACGGCGCGCCCATGTAAAACAGATGAAAAACGGGGAAATCACTACAAGCCGCCCTTGGTCAAAAAATTATGAGAAAGTAAAAGGGTTGCATGAACCGCTTGTTGATGAGGAAACATTTGACCGGGTTCAGCAGCTTTTTATGTTACATCCCCGCCGCCCGGTTCCAAAAAAGAAGATTATGCAAAATCCCCTGTCTGGCCTGATCGTCTGCGGCATGTGTGGCCGAAAGCTTCAACGCCGTCCGTATAATTCAGGCCGGCAAGCCACCTTGATTTGTACGCAAGCCGGTTGCGCGAACGTGTCTTCTGATCTGCGCATTGTGGAACAGGCCGTGCTTGAATCTCTGCGCAAATGGCTAGAAGACTACAAAACCGAAACGAGCATTGACCCCGACCGGCGCTTAAACGCGGAGCTTGAGGGCTTAAAGCAAAGCCTGCACAGCCTATATGAGAAGCAAAACGAGCTATTCAAAATGCAGCAACGCGCCTATGAACTCGTTGAACAAGGCGTTTATACAACCGCCGTATTTTTAGAACGTCAGCAGCAGCTTACCGCCCAGCGTAATAATTTGGAGGCGTCTATATCTGATCTTGAAAATCAGGTATCCGCCCTTGAGAATGAACGCGAAACAAAAAAGCAGCTTATCCCAAAAGTGCAGCATGTCCTTGACGTATACGGCTATGCCGAAACCGATGAAGAAAAAAACCGGCTTCTAACCTCCGTCTTAGAAAAGGTGATCTATATGAAGACTACAAACAACCGTTGGAGTACCGAAAACGACATGGAACTAACGATTTTCCCCCGTTTTTCTCTTTCTTGCAATCACTGATAACATTCATGTTCTGACGAACTGGCTCATCTGGAAATGATTGCCGCAATCGTTTACCAGCTCACGCGCAACCTGACGCCTGAGGAGATCAAGGCCGGCGGCTACGATGCCTACTACGTCGACCACACGACCGGCATTTATCCGCAGTTCGCTTCCGGCACGCCGTGGAGCGCCATGACCTTCCAGTCCAAGGGCGACGCGATCACGGACCTGTTCGAGGATCTCGCTGCGGAGCAGAAGGCTCGCACGACCTACGATAACCTGCTGCGCCTGATCGATGACCCGGACGTGCGCGATCCGATCAAGTTCCTGCGGGCACGCGAAGTCGTGCATTTCCAGCGCTTCGGCGAACCGCGCCATGCAACATAAACACCGCCGTACATAAAAAGGCCCAAGGGCGTCCCCGCCCCTGGGCCTTCCGCTGAGAAGTTATAAAAAAGTAGGAAAGTGAGGATTTTACTTACCGAGAAGCTCGCGCTCGATCTGCTCGCGCGCGGCCGGCGCCTGCTCGTTCATCTTCTCCGGGAAGCCGAACATGGAGACGCAGGCGATGTTGTCGCCGCCAACCTTCGGGGCGTCCGCCTTCTCCTGCTTGTGCGCGAAGTCCATCTCGCGCAGGGTCTCATAGATGCCCGGGAAGTCCACGTCGCCCTCGCCCATCATCAGGTGCTGATGGATCGTGACGTCCGCCTTGCCGCGCCCGTTCAGCCAGGGCGGGTTTGCGATATAACGGCAGTCCAGCGTCTGGTTGAAGGTGTCCGCAAACAGCACGTGCGTCAGCTCGTCGCCGCAGTAGCGCAGCATCGAGCGTACGTCGCCCTTGCCCTGGTCGTAGAAGAAGCCGTGCGGCGAAGAATATACATAGCCCAGGTTCTTCGAGCGGAACGACTTGACCATGTCGACCGTCTCGTTGTTCAGCTCGCAGAAGTCGTACGGGTGGGACTGGATCTCCACACGCAGGCCCTCGCGCTCGATGATCGGCAGCAGCTCCTCCATCGACTTGAACCACATCCCGTTGCAGATCTCCTGCTGGTTCGGGTCGCCCGATAGCTCCGTATTGATGACCGGTACGCCCATCTTTACCGCGATCTCGATGATCTTCTTCCAGTTCGCGACCGCAAACTGGCGCTGCTCCTCCGTCGGCCCGCTCCAGCGGTATACCACGATAAACGAAGAAATCTCCACACCGGTCTCGCGCAGCGCCTTCCGGTACTCCGCCTCGCACTCTTCAGAGAACAGCGGGTGCTTATAGAACGGGTTGATCCGCGGGTGCGGCGACTGCTCGATGTACTTGTAGCCCCAGTCGGCTACCTGGTGCACCATGTCGTTGATGCTCATCTGTTTCGCAAGTACGTCTACGTCAAATGCTACTTTCATCCTGAATGCCCCTTTCAATAACTGCGGACGCAGCCGCGGCGCACCCATAGGTACGCCCGGCCGCCCGCTTTATCTTAATTATTCGTAATCGACCCAGCTTGCGCCGTTGTCCGCAGACTCGACGCACTTGTCAACCCACTTGACGCCCAGCACGCCGGCGTGTACGCCCGGATACCAGAAGTCGATCTCTTCGCCCTTGTCGCACTTTTCAATTGCGACGGCAAAGCGGCTGTACAGGTTGGACCATGCCTCGAACAGGCCTTCCGGATGGCCGGAACCGATGCGGTCGTCCTCTACGGCTTCCGGATAGAGGTAGCCCATGTCGCGGTGCAGCACATGCTGCGGCTCGCCCTGTACCTCATAAAGGAGCTGGTTCGGGAACTCCGCGTTCCATTCGACAGAGGCCAGCTCGCCGACGACACGGATCTTATGGCCGAACATCGCGCCCGCGTTGACGCAGGACGACCACAGGTAGCCGATTGCGCCGTTATCATATTCCATGATGGTCATGGCGTTGTCCTCGAGCGGCTTGCGGCTCTCAACGAAGGCCTGCTTGGAGCACATCAGGCGTTTGATCTTCATGTTCGGGATCATGGCCTCGGACAGGTACAGCGGATGGGTGCCGACGTCGCCCAGCACATAGGACGGGCCGGACTTCTTCGGGTCGACGCGCCACGCCGTGGAGGCCGCGGTCTTCTCCACCGCAACGTTGTGGTAGCCGTGCGCAAACTGCATGTTGACGATGCGGATCGGGCCGAGCTTGCCATCCTCGATCATCTTGCGCGCCTGCTCGATCATCTGGTGGCCTGCATAGCCGTAGGAAACGAACATGATTTTGCCGGACTTTTTGACAAGCGCCTCCAGCTCCTCGGCCTGGGTGGTCGTGAAGCACATCGGCTTCTCCAGGTATACGTGCAGGCCGGCTTCCAGCGCTGCCTTGGCGATTTCAAAGTGCGTGAAGTTCGGGGTCGCGATCGAAACGGCCTGGATGCCGTCCGGGCGCTTCGCCTCGGCTTCAAACATGGACTTGTAGTCCGGGTAGCAGCGCTCCGGCGCGACGTGCAGGCTGGCGCCAAACGCGCGGCCGCGCTCCGGGTCGATATCAAATGCGCCGGCAACCAGTTCAAAGTTGAAGTCGCGCAGCGCCGCGGAGCGGTGGATATAGCCGATCTGGCTGCCCTTGCCGCCGCCGACCATCGCCCAGCGGATCGGGTTTTCTACTCTTTTTTCACCGTAATACATAATATGTTCTCCTTTATCTGTAAATATTTCCGTTTAAATTTCGTAACCGACCGATTTGAGGTAGTCGACGCTCGCCTTGACGTCGCGCAGGCTGGTGTCCGCGTTGCGCGGGTCGCGCTCCTGCTCAATCGTGATATAGCCGGCGTAGCCGATGTCCTCGAGCGCCTGCTTGATGGCGGGATAGTCGAGCGTACCCGTGCCGATGGGGCACATCGATCCTTTGCCGCAGCCTTCGAAGAAGCGGATGTGCTCGCCCAGCACCTCGCGGTAGACCTTTTCGTCCACATCCTTGAAATGGACGTAATCCAGGCGGCTGGCGTACTTTTTGAGCCACTGCACCGGATCCATGCCGGAATAATACAGGTGGCCGGTGTCCAGGCACAGGCCGGCAAGCTCGTACGGGATATCGCGCACCAGCGCTTCGATCTCGTCGGCAAACTCAATGTAGCCGCCCGCGTGCGGATGGATGACCGGGCGCACGCCGTAGCTGTTGGCGCGCTCGCACACGCCGCGGATATGACGCATCATGGTTTCCCACTGTGCGGGCGACAGGCGCGGCGCGCGGTCGGGGTGCCCGGCGGCATAGTCGCGCTCGTCATGCCCCCAGTCCATGATGGTCATGTACGGCGTGGGGAAATGCTGGCCGTCGTGCACCTTGAGCGGGGGGAGCTTTGTGATCAGGGAGCAGATGTCGTCGGTCTGCTTGAGCAGGTTTTCATAATTCCCCTCGTCGAGCAGGTCGTCGAAAATCGTGCCCGCGACAATGGACAGGCCGTTTTTCTCCAGTTCCGTGGAAACCGCCGCCACGTCAATTGGCAAGAAGCCATAGGGGCCAAGCTCCATCGCGCTGTAGCCGGCCTTGCCCGCTTCCTCCAGTACGCGCGTCCAGGGCGGTAAATACGGGTTTTTTACGTCGTCTACGCCCCAGCAGCAGGGCGCGCCGCAAATTTGAATAGACATGGTTCCTCTCCTTTTCGCATATAAGCCGGGCGGGTTCTCCGTTGCCGGGCCGCATGGTTGCCGCTTCGTCATTTGATGATTAGATTATAGCCCGCCGGGTGCGCCCCTGTTTTCCGATTATTGCGCTTTGTGGTGTGAAAACCCGGAAAATAGTGCACAAAAATGAGCGTGCATTTTTAAACTTTACGGTTTCTTGCGATTTGCCGGAAAATGCGTCATAATAGGGGTATGAGAAAGGAGCGCCTATGTCAGAATATTCTTTCCGTAGCCTGGCCCCGCCCCGGTTGCTTTACGCGACGCGCCAGGCCATCGTGAACCCCAAGGTGCAGCGCCCGATCCACCGGCACGAGGATGTGTCCGAGCTGCTGTTCGTTTATCAGGGCGAGGGCACTTATATCGTCGACGGCTATAGCTACGAAATCCGTCCCGGCGACCTGCTGCTCTATAACCAGGGCGGCCTGCACGAGGTCGCCTCCGCCACCGCGCACGAGATCGGCACCTTTTGTTTCGGGATCGCGGGGCTTGCGCTGTCCGGCTATGCCGACGGGCAGATGGCGGATGCGCAGGAGGGCTTTGTCCGCCCGGTCGGCACGCATTACAGCGAAATCTACGCCCTGTGCAAGCTGATCTACGAGCAGATGGAGTTGGACACGCAACAGGCGCGCGCCATCCTGTCCCAGCTCTTCCCTGGGCTGCTGCTGCTTGCGCTGACTTTCCCCTCCGACCACCGCAGCCAGGAGCAAAACACGGACGTCGTGCTGGCCAACCGCATCCGCCAGCACATCGCGACCCATTTCACCGACCCGCTCACGCTGGAAGGGCTTGGCCGGGCGCTCAATATTTCGCCCTACTACGCGGCGCACGTGTTTAAGAACATCACGGGCTTTTCCCCCATCCAGTACATGATCCGGTGCCGCATCGGCGAGGCGCAGAACCTGCTGATCTCGACCGGCTACAGCGCGACCCAGATCGCCGCGCTGGTGGGCTACAGCAGCATGAACCATTTTAACGCGATCTTCACCAAGACGGTCGGCCTGCCCCCCATCCGGTACCGCAAACAATACCTGGAGTCCCTCCAGGGCAAGAAAGGACAGTGACCATGCTGATGGATACCAACACGCGCAAGCCGGTTGAGGTGGTCGCCGCGCTGATCTGGGATCGGAGGCGGTTCCTGATTTGCCGCCGCCCGGCGCATAAGGCGCGCGGCCTGCTGTGGGAATTTGCGGGCGGCAAGGTCGAGCCTGGCGAGACGCACCGGCAGGCGCTTATCCGCGAGTGCCGGGAAGAACTCGCCGTCACCGTCCGCCCCGGCGACGTTTTCTTTGAAACCACGCATGTTTACCCGGATATCACGGTGCACCTGACGCTGTTCTGCGCCACCATCACAGAAGGCACGCCCCAAATGCTCGAGCACGCGGACCTGCGCTGGATCACGCCCGCGGAAATCCCCGGGTACGCGTTCTGCCCAGCGGACGCCGGTATCCTGGCGCGCCTGCGCGGGCTGCCCGGGTGACCCCCTATCATAAAAAAATAGGCCGCCGTCCGGGAGGTACCCCCCGGGCGGCGGCCTTATTTATGCCCTTTTCGGCATCTCGAAACCTTCGAGCGCCTGGTTTAAAAACGCGTGGAACGGCTGCATCGCCTGGAACACCTGCACGGCGGACGCCACAAAGCCGTCGTCCAGCACCTGCGCGTCGGCCAGCGGGTATTCCACGTAAAAGCTTTTGTATTTGAAATATTCCGCCTGCGGGTGGGCGGGGTCGTAGCCGCGCGGCACATTTTTAAGCGCCGTGCCCCGCACGGTGGTGAAATACGCCTGGAACGCGGGATCCGACACGATGCGCGCCCACGCATCCCCCTGCGCCGCAATGGCGTCCCGGATGCGCGCGGTCGCGTCCTTGAACATATCGGCGAACAGCCCGCCGCCCATGAAGGAGCGCCCGCCCGGGCTGACCATGATGTAATACCCCACCGGGATGGGCAGCTTGCCCGACGGGCCGATGTGCGCGCGGAACGCCGGGTGGTAGGGCGATTTGTCGTGGCTGAACCGGGTGTCCCGCATCAGCTTAAAGGTCAGCTCCCGCGGCAGCGCCTGCGGGATGTTGCCGTCCACGCGGCGCAGCGCGTCCATCAGGCGGCCGACCAGCGCCTCAAACGCGGCGGTTGCTTCCTGGTATTGTGCCTTGTGTGCGTGGAACCACGCGCGGTCGTTGTTCTGCGACAGCCCGGATAGGAATTGCAATGCCTTTTCCATCCTAACAGCCCCCTTCCATCACGGCGGAGAATGCCGCCCCGCCGATGCACCGGCGCACCCAGTCCGCCGTCGCTTGCGGCGCGCGGTAGGCCGGCATCGCCGCAAACACCTGGGAAGCGTCGTCGATCCGCTCCATCGCGTCGGTACAGCGGACGATCTCTTCGTATTTGCACGTATCCAGGCGCTGGAAGTCCAGCCGTTTGGGGTCGAGCCGGTGCGTCGCCACCGCGTAATTGACCCTGCGCGCGCATTCGCAGCAGCCCGTGCCGCTCAGCCCGCAATAGGCGGACAGGAAATCCGCCATCTTCCGGCGGATGCGGGACAGGCGCTGCCGGTAGGCCTCCGGCGTAAGCCCGAGCACCTCCGCAGCGATGCGGCTGTCCAGCCGGAACATCGTGCCCAATATAAAGATGCAGCGGCTTTCCGCGTCCAGGCATTGCAGCATGACGTTTGAGCAGGAAAGCTTAAGCTCCCGCTCGAGCAGCGCGCCGTCCACGCCGCCGCCCATGTCGGGCACGTCCTTTTCCCTGCCGGAAAGGATATCCTCACCGTAAATCTCAAGGCTGAGGGGCGCGTTGGCGAACATGTGCTTGCGGTAGGCCTGCAAATGGTTGGCCGCGATGCGGAACACCCAGGTCGACAGGCTGCTGTCCTGGCGGAAGGACGACAGCCGCGTCATCGTCTTCAGCAGGATTTCCTGCGTGGCGTCCTCTGCGTCCGGCACCGTGCCCAGCATGCGCAGCGACAGGTTGAACACCATGTCCTGCACGCTGTGCAGGACGGCTTCGAGCGCGTCCCGGTCCCCGGACACCGCCCGCGCGATTTGCTCCCTTTCATGATCCATATTTTTTACACCTCCTATTTTATTAGACACGCAAACCCGGCCGCTGTGACAGGTGCGCCGCATAATTTTTTTAACCGTACCATATCCCCCGCCGGAAAGCAACCGGGAATCCCGCCCGCCGGGAAATGCCACGCCCATCCGCCGCATAGGTATCAGGGAGGGGGTTCCCGCCCCCATATCCTGAAAAGGTGGTGCAAGCCCATGTCAAAGCCCGCAAAACGTCGCGCGGTCGCCGGATGGACGGTGGCCGCCCGCAGCCCCGCCCTCCCGCCGGAGGAGCGCGCCCGCCGCCTGGAAGAAGCGCGGCTGGCGCTCGCCGCGATCCTCCGACCCGGATTATAAAGGGGGCGGCTGCCATTGGATGCGCTTTACGCCCGCCAGTCGGTCGACCGCGACGAAAGCCTGTCTATCGAGGGGCAGCTTGCGCGCTGCCGCTTCGAGGCCGGGCAAAACGAATGCCGCGAATATGTCGATCGCGGCTTCAGCGGCAAGGACACCAACCGCCCGGCCTTCCAGCGCCTGATGCAGGACGTGCGCGCCGGGCTGGTGCGCAAGGTCATCGTATACCGCCTCGACCGCATCAGCCGCTCCATCCTGGATTTCGCGCAGATGATGGAGGTGTTCGGCGAAAACCAGGTCGAATTCCTGTCCTCAACCGAGCACTTCGACACCTCCGCCCCGATGGGGCGCGCAATGCTTAACATCTGTATCGTCTTTGCCCAGCTCGAGCGCGAGACCATCCAGCGGCGCGTGCTCGACGCCTATGCCGACCGCAGCCGGCGCGGCTTCTTCATGGGCGGGCGCGCGCCCTACGGCTTCCGCCTTGCCGGGGCGCAAGTCGNCCACGGGCGGCCGGCAGCGCATCCTGGACGCGCTCGCCGCGTCCGTCCGCGTGGGCGACGGCACGGTCGAGATCCTCTGGCGGTTTTAACTGTTTATGCCCGCCGCTTCTGCGACGCGCTGCGTGTCGTGCAGGAGAACCTGGATGCGAAGAACTACTACGCCTTCAACCCCGAGTTCGACGTGCGCCCCCCGCAGAACAACCGTCCCCTGCCCCCGATCCAGCCGCGCGGGTAACCTGTCCCAAGGAGGAGGGCGGACCGTCTCCGCCCCCCTCCCCCCGCCGCGGGGCTTGGTAAATTTTACATTGGCCGATTCTGCCGTCCCCCCCTGGCAAGCGCCGCCGGGCTGCTGTATAATATATTTAAATGTTGCCAATTTATCGGGCAGGTCCCGCACGCTTTGCACAGGCGGCGTGCCGCGTGCCGCCGCAGGAGGATTTCCCATGTACCGTGTACTGATTGTAGACGACGAACCCTTTGTATGCCAGCTGCTGCAAAAGCTGATCCGCTGGGATGCGCTTTCGCTCCGGCTGCTTGGCACCGCGGAAGACGGCTTTTCCGCTTGGGAGCGCATCCGGGAGGAGCGCCCGGATATCGTGATCACCGATATCCGCATGCCCGGCCTGGACGGCCTGGAGCTTGTGCGGCGCACCCGTGAGGCGCAGATCGACGCAAACTTTATCATCATCAGCGGGCACACCCAGTTTGAATACGCTTTCAGCGCCATCAAGTACGGCGTGGAGGATTACCTCGTCAAGCCGATCAACCAGGAGGAGCTGAACGAGGTGCTCGGCAAAATTTGCGGCAAGCGCTCCCTGCTCGACCGCAACGAGCAGCGCGACGCGCTGCTGCGCACCAGCCTGGACAAGCTGCGTGAAAATTACCTGCTCGACCTGATCGGCGGGCGCCGGCTGCCCGCCGGCCTTGCGGAATTTAACGAAAGCTGCCACTGCGCGTTCGTGCCCGGGCTGTTCCAGGTAATCGCCGTGCGGCCGGACGGCAACGCGCAGTATCACGCGCCGCGCCGCGAGCTGGAGGTCATCCTGTCCCGCGCCGCAGCCGCCGTGCAAAAGGCGCAGGATTTCGCGGTGGTCACCTGCATCGCGGACGGCTTCCTGTACTGCGTGTTCAATTTCCAGCCGGACGACCGCCCCGCGCTCGCACAGAGCTACCGCCTGATCATGGACGAGCTGTTTACCGTGCTCAACCTGTACCGCAACTGCGANCCCCGGTGGGCGCCGCCCGCGCTGGCCGCCTGCTTTGCCTGCGGCGCGCTGCTGTTTTACACCCGGGTCTTCCTGCCGCAGCTCCGGCTGTACCGCACGGTTGCGCAAATCAAGGCCAGCGGCGGCAATTACCGCGACGCGCTCTACCACCTGATGGGCGATACGGAGCTTTACCAGCAGGTCGGCGAGCTGTTCGACCTGATCCGCGACGCGATCAAGCAGGAATACTCCGCGCTGATCCTGGAAAAGCAGTCCGAACTGAGCAGCCTCCAAAGCCAGATCAACCCGCATTTCCTCTATAACACGCTGGAGGCCATCCGCGGCAAGGCCATCCTGGAGGACGTGCCGGATATCGCCAACATGGCCGAAGCGCTGGCCTCCCTGTTCCGCTATAGCATCAGCCGCCGCGGGGATATGGCCACGCTGGAAGACGAACTGCGCAACCTGCGCAATTACATGGTGGTGCAGCAGTACCGTTTTAACAACAAATTCTGCCTGCGCATCCTCGCGGACGAGGACGACGCCCTGCTGCTGGCCGAGTTGCCGCGCATGACGCTGCAGCCGGTCGTCGAAAACGCGGTCTATCACGGCCTGGAGACCAAAATCGGCCGCGGCACCATCACCATCCGCGTGGAGGAGACCGAAAACCGGATCCTCATCACCATCAGCGACGACGGCGTCGGCATCGCGGAGGACAAGCTGATGCGCCTCAACGCCCTGCTCATGCTGCATGCGAACGCCCCCGCCCCGGCGAAGGACAGCGCCTCGGGCATCGGCATCGCGCTTGCGAACGTCAACCGCCGCCTCAAGCTGTGCTTCGGGGAGACGTACGGGCTTAAGGTCTACAGCACGCCGGACGTGGGCACGGACGTGGAGGTCAGCATCCCGCGTCCGCAGCGGAAGGGGGATGCGCCTTGAAACGTGAAATCCTGCGCATGGACAATGTGCGCACGGCCGCCGGGGTGCACCCGCTGCGCGCGGGCAACCTGACGCTTTACGAGGGCGAACTGCTGGGGCTGGCCGGCCTGCGCCCCTCCGGCGTGCGCGAACTGGTGGACGTGCTGATGGGGCGCCTGCCCGTGCAGGGCGGCACGGTCTTTTTGTGCGGGCGGCGCACCGCGTTTGCGGGCGAGGCGGCGGCCAACCGCGCGGGCCTGTACGAGCTGCACGCCGGGATGCGCCTCAACGCCGGGCTGACCGTCGCGGAAAACCTCGTGGTCACGACGCACCGCAGGCAGCGGCCGCTCGTCATCTCCTACCGCCAGATCAACGCCATGTGCCGCCACTACCTCGAGCTGGTCGGCCTGGACGGCCTGGCGCCCGACACGCCCGGCGGCGCGCTCACGCCCTTTGAGCAGCATCTTGTTCTGCTCGCCAAGGCCGTGTATGAGGACGGCCGCATCGTCGTGCTGGACAACATCGCCCAGGAATACGCCCCGCGCGAGGCCGGCGCGCTGCTTGGGGTGCTGCGCCGCCTCACCCGCTGCGGGCTTTCCTTCCTCCTGACCACCTACACCGTGAGCGGGTTGCTGCCGCATACCGACCGGGTCACGGTGCTGCGCGGCGGCGCAACGGTCGGCGTGCTGTATCCCGGCGACGGTTCCTACGAGAAGCTGACGCATATCCTGCTGGGCAGCCAGCCCGCCGCCGTCCAGAACCTCACCCGCCCCTCCGGCCGGGAAATCCTGCGGCTCGCAGGGCTGACCACCGCGCATTGCGCCCGCCCGCTCGACCTGTCCGTGCGCGCTGGGCAGATCTGTGGCCTGTCGGACGAGGAAGGCCGCGTCTCCGGGGATATCTTGCAGATCCTGTGCGGCACAGCGCCCGGCAAACGCACCGGCGGCGCCATCCTGCTGGACGGCGCGCCCTACCGCTGCCGCACGGTCGGCCAGGCGCTGCGCGCGGGCGTCATGTACCTGCCGGAAAACCCGCAGGACAGCGGCCTGTGCCCCAATATGACGGTTGGGGACAACCTGCTGCTGCCCGCCCTCAAAAAGCTGCGCCCGCGCGCGGGATACGTCGGACGCAGGCTGCGCCGCTGCATGGAGGACGAATTTGAGGAATACGCCCGGCAGGAGGGCATCCCCTTCCCGCGCGGCGCGTGTATCGGCACGCTGCCTGAGCGCACGCGCTGGTGCGTCCTGTTCTTCCGCCTCTCTATGCTGCGCCCCAAGCTGGTCATCCTGATGAACCCCTTTGCCCGCACGGACGAAATGCTCCGCAAATACGTGTGCGACAAACTCCAGGCGCTGGGACGGCAGGGCAGCGCCGTGCTCGTGGTTTCGAGGAACGCCGGCGACGTGGCGGCCGTCTGCGACGAGGTCATCCCCCTGCCCCAATGACGCAAAAAACCGCAGCCCCTTGCCGGGGCCGCGGTTTTTTATACCCTTTTTACCACATGGTGTAGCCGCCGTCGATCCGCAGGTCGATGCCGGTGGCATAGCTCGCCAGGTCGCTCGCGAGGAACAGCACCGCGCCGGTCATCTCCTCCGCGGTGGCAAACCGCTTCATCGGGGTGCAGTCCATGTACCAGTCCAGCTTGTCCTGCGCCGACCGCTCGTGCGTCGTCGAGTAGACATAGCCTGGGCTGATGCTGTTGACCCGGATGCCGAATTGCAAATAGTCCGCTGCCAGCGCTTTGGTCAGGTGCATCACCGCGGCCTTGCTGGCCGGGTACGCGACCTCATAGCGCTCGCGGTCGCGGCGGCGGTTGATGATGTGCGCGGACATCGAGGCGGTGTTGACGATCGCGCCGCCGTGGCCGTGTTCCCGCATCACGCGGGAGGCCGCCTGGTTGACGAGCAGCATCCCCTTGGCGTTGATCGCCATGGTCTTCTCCCAGGTCTCGGCCGGCATGTCGCCGTCGTCGTCCGGGAAGGACAATCCCGCGTTGCTGTGCACGGCGTGCAGCGTGCCGAACGCTTGCACGGTGCCCTCCATGAGCGCCGCGACCGAATCCGGGTCGGTCACGTCCGCCGTCAGCGCGATACAGCGGTTGCCGTAGGCCTGCGTGAGCTGGCCGGCATAGCCCTCGACCTTGTCCCGCATGCCGCCGATGTCGCTCAGCACCACGTTTGCGCCAAGTTCGGCAAAACCCGCCGCGGACATCAGCCCGATCTGCCCGGCCGCGCCCGTCACCAGTACGGTGCGGCCTTTGAAGGAAAACTGATCCAGCACGCTTTTGCGTGTCTCCAGGGTCAATAACGGTACCATAAGCGCCTCCTAGTGCAATATATCTTTTGTTTATTACAATGAGTAATATTCTCCTCCAGAAACCACGAGCACCGCGCCCGTCACATGCCGCGCCTTGTCGGATGCGAGGTAAACCGCCGCGTCCGCCACGTCCTCAGGCTGCCCGATCCGCCGCAGCGCCGTGGACGCCCTGTACGCCTCGATCCCTTCGGGCGTATTCAGGAAATCGCGCGCCGCCATGCCGCACTGCACCGAGCCGGGGCAGACCGCATTGCACCGCACGCCGGACGAGCCAAGCTCGAGCGCGGCAACCTGCGTGATCCCGATCACCGCGAGTTTGGACGCGCCGTACGCCGCTTCCCCCCGGCAGGGCTTCTTGCCCGACCCGGACGAAATATTGACGATCGCCCCGCCGCCTGCCGCCGCCATCAGGCGGCCGCCCTCGCGCGTCATCAGGAAGGTGCCGCGCGCATTGACGGCAAAGGTGCGTTCCCAGTTTTCCAGCGTCGTGTCCAGGAAGGGCTGGCGCGTGAGCACCCCGGCGCAATTGACCAGGATATCCAATCTGCCGAGCCGCGTAAAGAGCGCGCGCACCTGCCCTTCGTCCGAAATGTCGAGGGCTTCGGCAGTGGCGGGCAGCCCCTGCGCCGCCTGTGCCGCCGCTTCGCCGTCCCGGTCGCAGCAGACCACCCGCGCGCCCTCGCCGCACAGCGTGCGTGCGATCACGCGGCCGATCCCGCCGCCCGCGCCGGTTACCAGCGCGGTTTTGCCTTGGAGCAGCATCCGTCCCCTTCCCCCTTTCTAAGCCGTATGGATTTTTGGGGCAGACGGCTTATGCCTGCTCCTGCTTTTTCTTCTGGAATTTCGACATCAGGATGGATTTGCCGCCCTGTCCCTTGCTCTTGGCGTCCGCGACGACCGCGATCAGGATCAGCAGGCCCTTGACGATCTGCTGGATATAGGGCGAAACGTTCAGCAGGTTCAGCACGTTGTTCAGCACGCCGATGATCATGCAGCCGACCACCGCGCCGAACATAGTGCCGATGCCGCCGCTGAAGCTCGCGCCGCCCAGGATGACGCCGATGATCGCGTCGAATTCATAGTTGACGCCCGCGTTCGGCTGGCCGACGTTCATGCGGCTCATGAGCGCGAAGCCCGCCACGCCGGACAGCGCGCCGCAAATCGTGAACGCGATGACTTTGACCTTATTAATCCCCACGCCCGAGGCCTTGGCGGCCTCCTCGTTGCCGCCCACCGCGTAGATATAGCGCCCGTAGGAGGTGCGGTTGAGCACGAACCACGCCACGACGAACAGCACCGCCGCAAGGATGACCACGTTCGGCACGCCGAACAGGCTGCCCTGCCCCAGGATTTTGAACGATTCCTGCCCGATCACGACCGGCGCGCCGTGCGATACGAACAGCGCGATGCCGCGCGCGGTGATCTGCATGCCCAGCGTGACGATGAAGGGAGGCAGCGCGTACCGGGTGACAAAGAAGCCGTTGCACACGCCCGCCAGCGCGCCGACCAGGATGGCGACCACGATCGCCAGCACCAGCGAACCCGTGCCGACAAACGCCATGGCCGACAGCACGCCCGAGACGCACAGCACCGAGCCGGGGCTGAGGTCGGTCTGGCCGGCGATGATCAGCAGGCACTCGCCGTAGGCGATAATCAGTACGACCGAAATCTGCTTGAGGATGTTAAAAATATTGGTCGGCGTCAGGAAATTGCTGCTCAGGATGGAACAGATCACCACAAGCAGGATGAGCAGCAAAATAATGCCGTAGCGTTTCAGGATTTGCATGGGGCTTATCTTCTTATTCATCATGTCCCCTCCATTGCATAACGTAATATCTTCTCAGAGTCCGCCTCCGCCCGGCTAAGCTCGCCGGTGATACGGCCGTTCGCCATCACGAGGATGCGGTCGGACATGCCGAGCACCTCGGGCAGCTCGGAGGAGATCATAATGGTCGCGATGCCCTCCGCGGCCAGCTCGCACATGTACTTGTATATTTCGTGCTTCGCGCCCACGTCGATGCCGCGGGTCGGCTCGTCCAGGATCAGCACGCGCGGCGTGACCAGCAGCCATTTGCCCAGGATGACCTTCTGCTGGTTGCCGCCGCTCAGGGAATCGACCCGGCAGTCCATATCCGGCACCTTGATGCGGAAGCGCTCGATCTGCCGCTGGACGTCGCCCCGCTCGGCCTTCGTGCGCAGGCAGTAATGGCGGTAACGCCGCAGGTGCGGGAGTGTGATATTTTCCCCGACCGAGCGGATGAGCACCGCGCCCTGCGCCTTGCGGTTTTCCGGCACCATGACGATGCCGTGGTCGACCGCGTCGCGCGTGCCCCGGATGCGGATGCGCTTCCCGTCCAGCACGATCTCGCCCGCGTCGTATGGGTGCAGCCCGAACACCGCGCCCAGCGTTTCCGTACGCCCCGCGCCGATCAGGCCGGCAATCCCCAGTATCTCGCCCGCGTGGACGGAGAACGACACGTCATGGAACACGCCTTCGCAGCGCAGGCCGCGCACGCGCAGCACTTCCTCGCCGATCGGCACCTCAACCTTGGGGAAGTACTCGGTCATCTCGCGGCCGACCATCATGCGGACAATCTCGTCCTTGCTGAGCTCGGCCATCGGCCGGGTGTCGATCGTCTCGCCGTCGCGCAGCACCGTCACGCGGTCCGCGATCTGCGCCAGCTCCTCGAGCCGGTGGGAAATATAGATAATTGTAACGCCGTCCTGTTTCAAACGGCGGATAAAGTCGAACAGGATGCCGACTTCCTTATCGGTGATCGAGGAGGTCGGCTCGTCCATGACAATCAGCTTGGCGTTGCGGGACATCGCCTTGATGATCTCGATCATCTGCATATTGGCGACCGAGAGCGCCTTCATCTTGTCATACACGTCATAGGGGAACTGGAAGCTTGCAAATAGCTGCCTTGCGTCGTCGTACAGCTTCTTGAAATCCACCGTGCCCAGCTTGGTCTTAGGCTCGCGCCCGAGGAAAATGTTTTCCGCAATCGTCATTTCAGGGACTTCGTTCAGTTCCTGATAGATCATCGAAAGGCCGAGGTTCATCGCCGCGCGGGTATTCGGGATGGTCACGCGCGCGCCGTCCAGGTAGATATCCCCCTCGTCGGCCTGGTAAACCCCGTTCAGGATCTTCATCAGGGTGGACTTGCCCGCGCCGTTTTCGCCGATCAGGGCGTGGACCGTGCCCTTTTCCACCTCAAAGGTGACATTCTTGAGCGCCTTGACGCCCGGGAAGCTTTTGCTGATGCCCTGCATCCGCAGGATTGCCGTTTTCAATGCCATTCACCACCATCCGCGTCTCCCGGACGGTTTGCGGGCGCGCGGGCACTGCCGCGCGCCCAGACCGCCGGGGTTAAAAAGAAGAAGAGAGAAAAGGGAGGTTTGTGCGTTATAAGTAATCCTTGGCGTTGTCCTTGGTAATCAGCTCGAAGGGGATGATGACCTCGTCCCCGCTGAACTCGCCCTTCAGGATCTGCAGGGCGGTCTTGCAGCTTTCGTAAGCCTGCCCTTCGGCATTCTGGAATACGGTCATAGCCATTTCGCCGTTTGCGACCTTCTGCACCGCCTCCGCGTTGCCGTCGACGCCGCATACGAGCTTATCCTTGCCCGCGGTGCCCAGCACCTCGAGCGCGCCCAGCGCCGCCGAGTCGTTCTGCGACACATACATAGTGAAGTCCGGGTACGCCTGCAGCCAGTCCTCGCACAGCTTCATGCCCTGGTCGCGCATGCCGCCGCTCGTCTGTTCCGCCATGCACTTGATGTCCGGGCGCTTTTCCGCAAGCACTTCGAGCAGGCCCTCACGCCGCGCGATCTGGCCGGTCTGACCCATTACCAGCATGGCATAGACATAGGTTGCGTTTTCCGGGGCGTTCTCCGCAATCCACTCGCCCTGCATGCGCCCCGCGTCGATATCCTCCGAGCCGACATAGACGAAGTCGCCGCCCGTCGTCTTGGTATTACAACATACGACCGGGATGCCCGCGCCGTTGGCAAGCTCGATGCCCGACGTACAGGCGTCCGCCTCCGTGGGCTGGATGACGATCGCGTCCACGCCCTGCGACAGGTAGGTGTCGATATGGTTAAGCTGCATAGTCGGGTCGGCCTTGCCGTCCAGGACGATAAACTCGACCTCGTCGGCAAATTCCGCCGCCGCCCGTTCCACGCCCTTATTGAGCAGGATGGTAAAGTCGTCCGACATGTTCGCCAGGCTGACGCCGATCTTCAGCTTTTCTGCGGTGCCGCCTCTGTCCTGCGCGGCGGGCTGGCCGCCGTCGGCCTTTGCCGCCCCATCGTCACTGCCGGAGCAGCCGGTGAGCAGGCCCGTCCCCAGCATAAAAGCGCACAATGTCATGGCTAGCAGTCTCTTTTTCATGTTCTTTCCTCCTATTTCCGCAATACCTGTTTATTTGCCCAACCCCTGCAGGACGGCGTCCGCCAGGCCGCGCGCCGAAAGGCCGAACCGTTCCAGCTGGTCGGGGTAATCCGCAACCTTGGAGAATACGTCGGGTACGCCGCAGCGCACCACCCGCGCGCCCGCATCCATTGCACCGGCCTCCTCGCAGACCGCCGCGCCCAGGCCGCCTAGGATGTTGTGCTCTTCGGCCGTGACGAGCAGCGGCACGCGGGACGCAAGCGCCCGCACCAACGCGCCGTCCAGCGGCTTGACCGTATGCAGGTCGGCCACGGCCACCTGCAGCCCGTGTTCCTGCCGGAGCAGCTCCGCGGCCTCCAGCGCGTTGGCAACCACCGCGCCCGCGGCCAGGATGGCGGCGTCCGCGCCGTCCCGCAGCAGGACGCCCTTGCCGATCGTAAAGTCGTAGTCCTCCTTGTAGACCGGCGGGAAGCCCCCCTTGCCGGTCAGCCGGATGTAAACCGGCCCCTTGTACTGCGCGGCCGCCTGCACGGCCTTGGCCGTTTCCAGGCCGTCCGCCGGCGCAATCACGGTCATATCCGGCATGGCGCGCATGATCGCAAGGTCCTCAATCGCATAATGCGTATACCCCTGCGTGCCGATCGTCACGCCCGCGTCCGCGCCGACCAGCTTGACGTTCGCCTTCATATAGGCCACGTCGGTGCGCACCTGCTCGCAGGCGCGCATGCTGATGAACGCGGCGAAGGAGGTGCAGAAAACCGTCCTGCCCTCCAGGGCGATCCCGGCCGCCATGGTCACCATGTTCTGCTCGGAAATGCCGACGTTGGCAAAACGCTCCGGGTAGGCCTCCTCAAACTGCCTGACGCGCGAGGTGGACGACAAATCCGCCGTCAGCACCATCAGGCTGTCGTCCGCGCGGGCGGCCTCCATCAGGCCGTAGCCGAATGCGCCGCGCGGCCCAAGGGACGATAGCTTCTGAATCAGTTCGGTGTTTACCAGCATCATGCCCCCTCCTTCCCGTGTGCCTGTTCGAGTTCGGCCATCGCCGCCGCAACCTGCTCCGGGGTGATGCTGCGGTGATGCCAGTCGTTGTTATTCTCAAAGAACGATACGCCCTTGCCCTTGACGGTGTGGGCGATCACCGCGCGCGGCTTGCCCGCAGGGCGGCTCCGTTCATGCAGGCTGTCGAGCAGCGCGCCCGCGTCGTGCCCGTCCACATCCGTGGCTTCCCAGCCGAACGCGCGCCACTTGGCCGCCATATCGTCCATATCCATCACCTTACGGCACAGGCCGTCGCTCTGCAGCCGGTTCCGGTCGACGATCACGGTCAGGTTGTCCAGCCCGAACTGGCGCGCCGCCATCGCGGCCTCCCAGACCGAGCCTTCGTTGCACTCGCCGTCGCCGACCAGCACGTAGGTCTGGTAATCCCGCCCCGTGCGCTTGGCATGGAGCGCGACGCCGACGCCGAGCGACAGGCCGTGCCCGAGCGAGCCGGTGGAATACTCAAGCCCCATGTCGCGGTGCATACACGGATGCCCGGGCAGCAAGCTGTCCTTGGTTTCAAAGGTGTGCAGCAGCCCTTCCGGCAGGAAGCCGGCTTCGGCGAGCGTGATGTAATAGGCTACCGAGCCATGCCCCTTGCTCAGGATAAACCGATCCCGCCCGGGATCGTCCGGATGCGCGGGATCGCTCCGCAGCACGCCGAAAAACACCGCTGAAATGGCTTCCGCCATGGAATACGCCGAGCCGAAGTGCGCGCCGTGCGGCCCGGCCTCCAGCCCCATTTCCAGCACCCGGCGGCGCAGGCGGTAGGCCTGTTCCTCGACCAGCCGGATCGTCTCGCTGCGTGACCTCATATCGATTCCTCCTTCTCCATGCCCGCGCCCCCTTTGCGGGAGGCGCGGGATGTTGTGCATATTATCCAATCCATTTCCTGGCGCGCGCTTTGTTTTTGTTATCTTTATTATAGCGGGCGGTTATTTTCGACACAATGCGACAAATTTTAGATTAAGGGGGGTATCCTTTTGTTTTTGCCCGCAAATAAAAAAAGCAGCAGCCGGCGTTTCCGCCGGCTGCTGCCGTCCGTACCCTATCCGGGCTGTTTTAAAAATACATAGCGCCGCCCGTCCGACCGCGCCGCGCAATAGGCGTACCCCAGCCGGTCGAAGCCGCGCGCATCGCGCACGTCCGTGATCCCGTGCTCCGCCAGAAAGCGCACCATTTCGCCGCGCGCCATCTTGACGTGGACCCCTTTTTCCCGCACCCGGCCGCCTTCCAGCTCGCCGAATACGCAGCCCACCATCCGCGTGCCCGCAGGCAGGTGCTGCGCGACCGCCTTGCTGTACTCTGCCGACGCGAGGTTCAGCACGACGCCATCCTCCGGGCAAAAAGCCGCCCCGAGCCTGCCGCCCCAAAATGAATACAGGCTATCATAGCCGCCCACCCGCACCCGCGCCTGCATCTCCAGCCGGTAGGGCGCCACCCCGTCGAATGGGCGCAGGACGCCGTAAAAGCCGGACAGGATGCGCAGGTGCGCCTCGGCATAGGCAAACGCCCCGGTTTCAAACACCTGGGGCGCCATATAGCGGTACTGGATGCCGTCAAACGCCAGGATGGCGGGCGACAGGCCGCGCCGCAAATCCATCTGCTGATACTGCGCGTAGCTTTCCGCCGCAATTTTTTCGTTGCAGCGCAAAAGCTGCCGCAGCGCATCCGGCGGCAGCGCGCGCAGGTACGCGAGCAGGGTTTCGGTTTGCTCCAAAAACGCCGGCAGCGCCCTGGGCGCGAGGAAATCGTGCGCGATGCGCATCTTTTTCGCCGGTGAAATGATAATCTCCATCCGTCCCCCCTACAGGCGCTGCTCTCGGAACTTGCCGGGCGACACGCCGGTCGCCTTCTTGAACACGCGGGTAAAATAGCTCTGGTCGTCGAAGCCGACCGCGACCGCGATGTCCGCGATCGAGCGGCGCGCGTCCATCAGGTAAATCTTGCTCCTGTCGATGCGCAGGCGGTTGACATACTCCGTGAACGTGCACCCCAGCTCCTCCTTGAGGATGCGGCTCAGGTGCGAGCGGGAGAGGTAGACGTGCTCGGCCACCTCGTCGAGCGTCAGCTTCCCCTGGAAGTTCGTCTTCACGTATTCCGATACCTTGTAGACGATATCGCGGTGCTTGATATGCTTGAAATCGAATACGCAGCTGATGTATTTATGTACGATCGCACTGAGCCAGCGGCTGAGCGCCTCGATGTTCGTAAAGTTCTGGATTTCCTTGACGTAATTGTCGCTGAGGAAAATGATCTCGTCCGCGTCCGCGCCGCCCTCGATCGTCGCGCGCGACATGACCACAAGCAGTTCGTGCACCCGCGACTTGATGACGCCGAAATCCGCGCCGCTGGCGAAATAGATATAGCCCAGCAGCTCGTTGAGCAGCTTCTGCGAGCCTTCCTTGTCCCCGGCGCGGATCAGCCGCTGGAGCTGGCGCTCGCTCTCCATCGGGTAGGGCATGGGCGTGTCCTCGGGCGTGCGCGCGGAAATTTCGTACATCATCTGGAGCAGCTCGGCGTGATGCCCGGAATCGACGTCCGGCGCCGGTTCGCTGCCCGCGATATAGCACGCGGCAGCGTGGATGACCTCGCTGAAGGAGCGGGTCTGCGCCGTGTTCATGTGCGGCACGGACTCCAGGCCGTCCAGCGTCTGCAGGTCGCCGTACCACAGGTCGTCTGGGTCGTCAAAATTGGCCATCAGGATTGGCCCCGTGACCAGGCAGTAATTCATCGCCGCGCCCTGGAGCAGGATTGGCGTGGCGATAAAGGTCAGGCCGCGCGGACAGTGGTAGATATACTTGCCGTCCCACCGCTCCGCCTGGTACGCGCCGTACAGATGGGTCTGGTATGCGGTACAGCAGAACTGCGCGGTATCGCAGCTATGCTGGAACGGCTGCCCGGAAAAATCCCCGGCCTCGATATCCAGCAGCACGCAGGTCGTGCCCGTTATATTCGCGATGTGTTTGCAATAATGCAAGCAGCGCTCTTTTAAATCACCCATATAATCCCCTCGCCGGAAGCCGGTATAAAAAAACGAGGCGAACCGGACGGTCCGCCTCGAAATCGGCATTTCTGAAACAATCAGGCTGTGCAGATAGACAGCGCAACGTCTGCCGCCGTCGCGGCGTCGGCCGTGTAACGGTCTGCGCCGATGGAGTCTGCGAACGCCTGGGTAACCGGCGCGCCGCCTACCATGACCTTGACCTTGCCGTTGAGGTCGCAGGCCTGGACAGCCTCGACAACGCCGCGCATCTCGTTCATGGTGGTGGTCAGCAGCGCAGAGCACGCGATGATATCCGCGTTGTTCTCACGCGCAGCCTCGATGAACTGCTCGGTGGAAACGTCGACGCCGAGGTCGACGACCTTGAGGCCCTTGCCTTCCATCATCATGCGCACGAGGTTCTTGCCGATGTCGTGCAGGTCGCCCTTGACCGTGCCGATTACGACACAACCCTTCTCCTCAACGCCTTCCTCTACCAGGTAGGGGCGCAGGACGTCGATGCCGCGGGTCATCGCGCGAGCGGCAATCAGGACTTCCGGTACGAAGACCTCGTTGTTCTTAAACTTTTGGCCGATGATGTTCATGCCGTCGAGCAGGCCGTTTTCCAGGATTTCGCCGGGGGCGATGCCCTCGTCCAGCGCCTGCTGTACCATCGCCTTGACCTTGGGCGCGCGCCCCTGCTGCAGTAACGTGCTGATTTCAGATAAAGTGCCCATGTCGCAATTCTCCTTATATAATAAACCAATTTCCGCAGCGGGCTGGCCGCCGCCCCTTCATTGGTCTTATTATACCGTACCCGTTTCCAAAAGCCTTGCACAATCTTTTCATTTTTTGTACTGGATACACAAATTGCGTCCATTTCACCGGAATCCTTCTTTAATTTATTTTACCACGCCCCGGCCGCGGGCGCAAGCGCGCGGGACGGCCGCGCCCCCGTAAAAAACAGCCGACTCCCCGCGGCAATCCGCATTGACTTTACGCCGCAGGCGGGTTACAGTAAGGACAGGCAATCCCCATCCGATAAATAAAGAGGTGCATGCATTATGAGCGTAACACAACTCCGTTTCGGCATGGTCGGCGGCGGCAACGGCGGCAATATCGGCAACAGCCACCGGCGCGGCGCGGCCATGGACAGCCTTGCCGTGCTGTCCGCGGGCTGCTTCACCCGCAACTTTGAGCAGAACAAAAAGGACGGCGCCGCCTGGGGCGTCGCGCCCGACCGCATTTACCGGGATTATAAGGAGATGGCGGAAGCCGAATCCCAGCGGGAGGACGGCATCGACTTCGTCTCCATCGTCACCCCGAACTTCACCCATTATGAGATCGCAAAAACCTTTTTGGAACACGGCATCCACGTCTCCTGCGAAAAGCCCTTCACCATGACCGTGGCGGAGGCCGAGGAGCTGCGCGACCTGGCGGCCGCCAAAGGGCTGGAAATCTGCCTGACCTATACCTACGCGCACTACCCGGTGCTGCAGCAGGCGCGCCGCATGGTCGCGGACGGCCGCCTCGGCCGGCTGATCAGCGTCGTCGCGGAATACCCGCAGGACTGGCTGATGCTGGAGGGCGCAACCGACCCGTCCAATTACGCGAGTTGGTTCATGGACCCCAAAAAGGCGGGCATGTCCAACGCGACCGCGGCCATCGGCGTGCACGTGTGGTACCTGATCAAATCCATGACCGGCCAGCCGGTCGACCGCGTGCTTGCGGACTTCGCCTATTATCCGGAGGACGCCGCCCTGGAGGCCGCATCCCACACCCTGTTCCGCCTGGCGGACGGTACGCGCGGCCTGCTCTGGGACTCCATCACCGCGGCCGGGCACGACTGCGACATCGGCATCAAAATCTACGGGGAAAAAGGCTCCCTCGAGTGGACGCACTGCGACCCCATCCACCTGCGCGTGGCGATGAAGGACGGGCCGGTCGAAATATACTCCGCGGAACGCGCCTACCTCGACCCGCACGCGCGCGCGGCGTCCCGCCTGCCCGCGGGGCATCCGGAGGGCTTCTACGAGGCGTTCGCAAATATTTACCGCGCCTTCTGCACCCATCTGCTCGACAAGAAAAACGGCGTGGACGGCGGCGGATACTTCCATCCCACCGCGCAGGACGGCGTGGACGGCATGCGTTTTGTCGCGGCAAGCGTCAAAAGCTATCAGGAAGGCAACGTCTGGGTGCGCCTGGACGAGGTTTAACCGGGGGATGGATCCCCGCGCGGCGCGGCCGGATTCCCGCGCCGCGCGGTTTCCCCCTTGACAAAACGCCGAACCTATCGTAAAATAGTCCATGTTAACCGCGGGTGTAGTTCATCGGTAGAACGGCAGCTTCCCAAGCTGCATAGGTGGGTTCGACTCCCATCATCCGCTCCAGCTCAGAAACACCCCTTTTGGCACGAATCCCCGCCTGACGGCGAGGCTTCTTAGCCGGACGGGGTGTTTCTTCGCTTTCGGGGCGGACCCGCTTCGCTGGGCTCCGCCCCGAAGAGGACGCCGCCTGCGGGCGGAACGAAGGCCGGATATCGATTTTGCCCAGTAGTGGCATAAAAAAGGGGCGCTTTGGATTTAGATCCAAGGCGTCCTTTTTTATGCTGCCCGGCGGGCGGCTTCCAAATGCCTTCCTATTTTGGGTGCGCGGGGGAATTGCAATCGCGCCCCGGATGGGCTATGATGGTAACAGGAAAAACGCTGAGCCCTTGGATGATAGGAGGCTATCCGGATGAAAAAAGTAAAAATCACCGTACTGAAAACCACGCTTGACCGCGAACTCGCCGCGGAATACGGCGCCGAAGGCCTGACGGCCTGCCCCATGCTGCGGGAAGGGCAGTCCTTTTATGCGGACTACGCCAAGCCTGACGGTTTCTGCGACGAAGCCTGGAAGGCGATTTACCAATACGCCTTTGCGCTGGCGCACGGCGCGGGCGACGGGGTGTTTTATTACGGCGACTGGATCCGCAAGCCGGGCGTCGCGGTTTGCAGCTGTAACGACGGGCTGCGCCCGGTCATTTTCAAGCTGGAAGCCACGGACGAAACGGCGCAGATCGGCTATTCCCCCGTGCGCTGACCGCCCGCGGGCGGGGCCGCGGCTTTCACAGGCCATCCGGCCGCAGCGGGGATGCGCGGCATCCTCAAAATGAATCCCCAAGACGGCATAAGAATGGAGGGCACCCGCTATGGTCAAAAAAGTCCGTTTTATCGAACCCGGCCCCCGCTCGCCCTATAAGGCGTCCATCTGCAACTTCTATACCTACAATAAATACATCCGCAACCCGTCGACCGGGCTGATCACGCTCACCACGCTGGCCAAGCGCGTGGTTGCCGACACGCTCATGTACAGCGAAGCCATTTCCCATATCCGTTTTGAGGACGTATATGACGCGGATATTATTTTTATCTCCATCAATACCTTTAACGCCACGCGCGGCTATGCGCTGGCCAGGCAGTTCCGGGCGCATTCGCGTGCCGTCCTGGTGTTCGGCGGCCTGCACGCCTCCATGAATTACCCCGAAGCCATCCAGTACTGCGACTACGTGCTGCTGGGCGACGGCGACGAATCCGTGCCCGAGCTGATCCGCACCCTCGGCCGGGGGGAAGAGGCCTTGTTCCCCGGCGTCGTGCGCTGGAAGGACGGCAAGGTGGTATCGAACGGCGCGCGCCCCCAGCCCGAGGATATCGACACCATCCCCGACCGCAGCCTGGTATACGGCTATGCGCGCCTCGCCAAACGGTACGATACGCTTTGGCCGCAGGTGCACGCCTCGCGCGGCTGCCCGCACAATTGCGACTACTGCGCTGTGGTGCGGCATTTTGGCCATAAAATCCGCAAACGCTCCCCGGAAAACGTGGTGGAGGACATCCGGCAGGCGATCGCGTTCCACCGCCGCAGGTTCCCGCCGCGCCTGAGCAACTGCGTCTGGATCACGGACGACAACTTCGCGCACGACCGCGCATGGGCGGTCTCCGTGCTGCGCGCCATTATCGGCAGCGGCATCCGCTATCATTTTTCCGTCCAGGCGCGCTACGAGACCGGCTTTGACGACGAGCTGCTCGACCTGATGCGGCAGGCCGGTTTTATTGAGCTTGCGCTCGGCATCGAATTTTTGGACGACGCCTCCTTCCGCGAGTTCCATAAAAAGAGCACCTATGCGGAGGTGGTGCGCGCAATTGAAAATATCCAAAAGCACGGCCTCGGCGTGCGCGGCCTGTTCATCGTGGGCGCGGAGACCGACCGCGTCGGCGTGGGCGACAAAATCGCGGATTTTGTCATCAAGAACCATATCCACGGCGTGCTGATCCAGTCCATGTTCTTCACCCCCGGCACGCCGGCCTATGAACAGGGCAAGGGGCGGCTCATCCATCAGGACTGGCAGTATTACGACGGCAACGTCGTGCATTACCCCGCCCATATCAAACCGCATGAGCTGCAACAGGAGATTATCAACGCAAGCGCGAAAATCTATTCCGTGCCGCGGCTCATCCATGCGCTCCTGCATGCCAAGGGCATCTTCAAGGGGCTGTTTTTTGGGGAATTCTTCTGGCACCGCTACATCCGGCAGGACCTGCGCCGCCAGCTCCCCTACCTGCGCAGCCTGGATGGCGCGCCGCAGCCGCCCCCGCCTGCTGATCCCGCCCCGTAATCACCGCCCTAGTTGCGCAAACCGCAAAGAAGCCCTGCCGCAAGCTTTGCGGCAGGGCTTTCCTTTTTTACTTACACACGCTGTCCGTTACCGGGATGGGCTGGTCCTCAATCTCGACGATCGTGCCGATTTCCCAGGTCAGCTCCTCCGCCTTGTTATCTGCCTGCTCTGGGGAGCCGTCCTGCCCCCCAGAACACACAAAAAAGGAGGGTTGGGTTTGTTCACAGGGGATGGGCGCGCCCGTAGGCGTCCGGACGATGCCTGCGGCCGACGCGCCGCCCTGCGCAGCCGCCCAGGTGAGCGCCAGCGCCATAACCATTGTCCGTGCCAAGCATTTACGAAGTTTCATATTTACGCCCTCTTTATATCCGAGCCGCCGGCAGCGCCGCACGGCCATATCCCGTTCTTATAAATACAGTATACCCTGCGCCGGTTACACACGGGTTACATATTGTATTTCTATCCATCAAACCCAAAATATTTTCAACCCGCAATTTCGCGTTTTCCCGACGCTGCCGCCAATTGGAGTATTTCAAACCCACGCCAAGTGTGATATACTACTTTCAGCATCAGTGTGGAGGTTTCCATCACGGAATTGAGGGATATAGAGATGTACGAAAAAAAGGTATTGCCCAACGGGGTGCGCGTGCTGAGCGAACGGATCGACCATGTGCGCTCTTGTTCGGTTGGCATTTGGGTTGGCAACGGCAGCCGTTACGAACCCGCCGAGATGGGCGGTATTTCCCATTTTATCGAGCACATGATTTTTAAAGGCACGGAAAAACGCACGGCGCAGCACATCGCGATCGCCATGGACGCGATCGGCGGCCAGTTCAACGCCTTTACCACCAAGGAATGCACCTGCTACTATTTAAAGACGCTGGATACCCACCTGATTACCGGCATGGACATCCTCGCGGACATGTTCCTGCACTCCAAGTTCGACGACAAGGATATCGAGCTGGAGCGCGGCGTCGTCTATGAGGAGATCGACATGTACGAGGACACGCCCGAGGACGTCGCGACGGAAAAGCTGTTTGAAAGCTGCTTTGCAGGCTCCGCGCTCGGCCGCCCGATCCTGGGTACCCGCGAAACGCTCGCCCCCATGGACAGCGGCACGCTGCACCGCTATTTCAGAGAATATTACCGGCCGCAGGATACCGTCATCGCGCTTTCCGGCAGTTTTTCCGACGAGGCGCTCGCTTTTATCTGCGAGCTGTTTTCCGCAATGCCGGGCAGCGGGAAGAACGCCATCGGGCCTGCGCAGTACCGCCCGCAGGTGGTCGTCCGCCCCAAGGATATCGAGCAGTGCCACCTGTGCATCGGCTTCCCCGGCCTGTCCGTGCAGGATGAGGACCGCTATGCGCTGCAAATGCTCAGCGCCATCCTGGGTGACGGCATGTCCTCCCGCCTGTTCCAGACCGTCCGCGAGCAGAACGGCCTGTGCTATTCGGTCTATTCCTATGCCACCAGCCATCTGGATACCGGCATGTTCAGCGTATACACCGCGCTCGGCAAGCCGATGGAAGCGCGCGCGGTCGAGCTGATCGGCCAGGTGCTGCGCGAATTCTGCGAAGGGGGGCCGACGCGCGACGAGCTGAACCGCTGCCGCGAGCAGCGCAAGACCTCCATGCTCATGGGCCTTGAGAGCACCTCCGCGCGCATGAACCACCTCGGCCGGAACGAGCTGTACCGCGGCTACGTGCCCCAGCCGGAGGAATTGGTCGCGGGGTACGACGCGGTGACCGAGGCGCAGGTGCTCGGCCTGGCGCGCCGCCTGCTGGACTTTTCGCAGGCGTCCATCTGCGCCGTCGGCCAGACGGACGACGAGGCGTATTACGCCGCCCTGCTCCGCCGCGCCGGCGGCCTGCAATAACCAGAAAGGAACGGTGAAGCGATGCGCGTCACAACCCCGCCGGAAATCCAGGGCAACCTGCGCCGCCATATGATCCACATGCCCAAGGTGATCGAGCAGGTCAGCGGCATCCGCATATTTGGGCGGCTGATCCGGTCGATTGCCTTTTCGACGGATATCGCGGTGATCCGCAACTGCAATGCGAACGCGGTGATGGCGGTCTACCCGTTCACGCCGCAGCCCGCCATTTCTCACGCGATTATCTCGGCCTCCGACGTGCCGGTATTCTGCGGCGTGGGCGGCGGCACCACGACCGGGAAGCGCGTCGTCAACCTTGCGATGAACGCCGAGTTCGAGGGCGCGATCGGCGTGGTGCTGAACGCACCAACCTCGAACGAGGTGCTCGCCCGCGTGCGCCAGCGCGTCGACATCCCGGTCGTCATGACGGTCGCGAGCGAATTTACCGATATCGGCTGCCGCCTGGACAGCGGCGCGACGATCCTGAACGTCTCGTGCGCCGCGCGCACGCCCTTTGTGGTCGACCGGATACGCTGCGCGTTCCCGCAGGTGCCCATCATTGCGACCGGCGGCCCGACCGAGGAAACCATCCTGTCCGTCATCGACGCGGGGGCGAACGCCGTGACCTATACCCCGCCGACGAACGGCGAGATTTTCCGCGACCTCATGGTCAAATACCGCAGCGATGACGCCGCGCTTGCCCCGCAGAATTTGCCGGAAGATTTTTAATATTTTTGTTGACAAACCTTCCCTGCTATGATATCCTAATAAGGCAGTCAGCGCTGAGACGTCAGCAAAAAGCTGCAAAATGTGCGCCGGTAGCTCAGCTGGATAGAGTGACTGGCTACGAACCAGTAGGTCGGGGGTTCGAGTCCCTTCCGGCGTACCAAACAACAGCCTGTTTTGGAACCATCCAAACCAGGCTGTTGTTTTTTTGTCTTTATACCGCCCCGCGCGGGATAAAATTGTATACGTAATTTGATTTCGCGATTTCAATTTTTTGCAAACTGTGATATGATCTTGTTGGACAGGCATTGCCCTTAACTTTTTACAACTTCAGGGGAGGATTTACAACTATGGATCAAAAACGCATTGCAGGGGAAAAAGCGGCGGAATACATCAAGGACGGCATGACCGTCGGCCTGGGCACCGGCTCCACCGCGTACTATATGGTGGAAGCGGTCGGCCGCCTGGTGAAGGCGGGCATGGACCTGCGCGCCGTGCCGACCTCCAAGGCGACCGAGGCGCAGGCGCTCGGCCTGGGCATCCCGCTCGTATCCATCGACGAGGTCGAGGGGCTTGACCTCGCAATCGACGGCGTCGACCAGATCGACCCCGCCTTTAACGCGATCAAGGGCGGCGGCGGCGCGCTCTTCCGCGAAAAGGTGGTCGCCTCCTCCGCGAAAGAGGTCATCTGGATCATGGACGAAAGCAAGCTTGTGGACGCGATCGGCTCCTTCCCCCTGCCGGTCGAGATCCTGCCGTACGGCTACACCCATGTGCTCCGCCAGATGGAGCAGGCGGGGCTGCACCCGGTGCTGCGCGTGAAGGATGGCAAAACCTTCGTCACCGATAACGGCAACTACATCGCCGACCTGCACGTCGGCGCGCCGATGGATATCGCGGACGTGGCTTCCAAGCTGCTGGGCATGGTCGGCGTACTGGAAACCGGCCTTTTCCTCAATATGTGCAAGCGCATCATCGTCGGCACGGACGACGGCGTGAAGGTCATCGAAAACGCAGGCAAGTAAGCCAAAAGGCTGCATCCCTCCCGGGATGCAGCCTTTTTATGTGTCCTTCCAGATGAAAACCGGGATCGGCGGGTCGTTCGGCCGGTTGGCAAACGCCCCCGTCAGCACGGTGTACCCCTTGTCGTCCACCGTCGCGAGGAAACGCAGCAGCGCGTCGCGTTCTTCATAGCCGGTGTCCCCGCCGTAATAGATGGACAGGCTCATCACGCCGCCCGGCGCCAGCAGCCGCAGCCCGGTTTCGATCGCCGGGATACTGGTCTCCGCCCGGGTGAACACCCGGTGGTCGCCGCCCGGCAGGTAGCCGAAATTGAAGACGATGCAGCGCACGCTGCCTTCCGCCGCGTAGCGCCCCATTTCGCTGTGGCTGTCGTGGATGACCCGGCAGCGCGCCCCATAGCCCGCGGCCTCGACCCGCGCGCGCGTCTGCCGGACGGCGTCCTCCTGCACGTCGAACGCGAGCACCCGCCCGGTCCCGCCGGCGAGCGCGCACAGCAGCTCGGTATCCCGGCCGCGCCCGGCCGTCGCGTCGATGCAGAGGTCGCCCGGCCGCACATACTGCCGGATAAAATGGTGCGCGAGCGCCACCGTATTGATGCCCATGTAAAGCCCTCCCCTTTCCTACGCCTCTTATTGTACCGGAAACGCGGCGCCTGTGCAAGCGTGCCCCGCCGATTCAAAAAACGCGTCAAAACCGGGTGCTTTTTGGCGGTTTTACAATTGCTTTTTGCGATTGGGTGTATTATACTGTTTATATTCGTGAAAAATAAAAGCATGGAAATAGAAACTCGAAGGGACGATCTTCTGTTATGGCCGAACTCACCAGCAACGAAGGAAAAAATGAACTGATCGAAGTGGACGGCGTGTCCTACCGCCGCCTGCCGATCAAAACCCATGTCGTCACCGACAAGGACGATATCGTCGACGTAGCGGAGCAATACGCCGGCCCCCACCTGGAGGACGGCGACATCCTGTTTATCTCGGAAAAATGCGTGGCCTGCTCCCAGAAGCGCGCCATCTTCCTCAAGGACATCAAGCCCCGCCGCCTGGCCGTTTTCCTGTCGAAGCACGTGACCAAGACCCCGCACGGCATCGGCCTGGGCATCCCGGAGACCATGGAGATGGCGCTCCAGGAGTGCGGCACGCCCCGCATCCTGCTGGCGGCGTTCTGCTCGGTGATCGGCAAGCTGTTCGGCTGCCGCGGCTGGTTCTATATCGTCGCAGGCCGCAAGGCGGCCTCTATCGACGGCCCGACCCCGAACACCCTGCCCCCGTACAACCAGTGCGTCGTGCTCGGCCCGGCCGACCCGGACGCCACCGCCGCGAAAATCGCGGCCAAGCTCGGCCATAAGGTCATCATCATCGACCTCAACGACCTGGGCGGCAACATCCTCGGCGCCTCCGAACCTTCGATCGACCGCGACTGGTGCGTGCGCGTCCTCAAGGACAACCCGCTCGGCCAGTCCAGCGAACAGACGCCGATGGGCATTATCCGCCGCGCCTGAAGCCGTTTTTGCAAGCAGCCCGCAGCCCTTGGCCGCGGGCTGCTTTTTTGCGCCCTCCTGCCCGTTTTGCGCACTTTTTTCGGTATTGGGCAACATTTATTATATATAGGGCAAATTCACCTATTGCGTTTTGCCCTGCTTTTTTGTATGATTGGTACAAGAGAGAAGAGGTATGTTACGAAACACGCGGCATATTTCACAGTTTAATCGGTGTTTTTTCAAACCTTTTGGAAATTGCCCGGTGGCAATATCCAAAAGGTTTCAGCAGACGGGAGGAAAATGATCATGAGACTAGACAAAGCATCCTGCGGTAACCTCAGCGAATCCGGCTGGCCGGCCGAGCAGTGCGTGATTTCCGATCACGACCGCAAAATCCTGCGCGGCCTGGCGCAGCAGCTCAAGGCGCTGGCCGAGCGCCCGGTAGAGGAGGAAAAGGCCAAGCTGTGGATTGCGCATAACGGCCTGCAGCAGACGCGCCCGGTGATCCTGGCCGACCCCGAAAACGGCTGGAACGAGATTTTCCCTTGGGAAAAGACCATCCAGTGCGAGGGCGAAATGGCCGGCGATTGGGAAATGTGGCTGCGCAAGGAAATCTGCTGGGCAGAGAACATCAAGGACGATAAGCCGATTACCGCGCAGTTCTGCCTGCCTTACTGCGCCACCGATTCCAAGTGGGGCATCCACGAGGAGCGCATCGGCGATTTTGAGCACGGCGGCGCGTATGTCTGGAAGTCCCCCCTCGCGGAGATGGACGAGGACGAGTTTGAAAACTGCGACCTTGCCTCGCTCATTAAGACGCCCGTCATCACGGTCGATTGGGAAGCCTCCAACAAGGCGTTTGAGATCGCACAGGACGTATTCGACGGTTTGCTGACCGTCGTGCGCCGCCACAAGTGGTGGTGGTCTCCCGACCTGTCGCTCTCCTATTCCAACCTGCGCGGCATGGAAAACATGATGTGCGACTTCTACGACTTCCCTGACAAGGTGCACGAGATGATGCGCCTGTTTACGGATGGTTATAAGGCAAAGTTTAAATACTTAGAGGATAACGGCCTGCTATACGATAACTCCAAGGACTGCTACATCGGTTCCGGCGGCATCGGCTACACGGACGAACTGAACCCGGCCGACCCGTCCCATGTCCTGCTGCGTGAAATGTGGGGCTTCAATGAGGCGCAGGAGACGAGCGAGGTTTCCCCCGACATGGTCGGCGAGTTCCTCATCCCGTACCAGATCGAGCTGGCAGACCTGTTCGGCCTCAACTACTACGGCTGCTGCGAAGGCCTCGACCGCCGTTGGGAGCATGTGAAGAAGCTGCCGCGCCTGCGCCGCGTTTCGGTCTCCCAGTGGGCGGATATCCCGAAGATGAGCGACATGCTGCAGTCCGATTACGTCTTTGCGCACAAGGTCAGCCCGACCGATATCGCGGTGCCGCAGATCGACGAAGGCTACATCCGCGGCCGCCTGCACGAACTGCTGGCCCACTGCAAGGCCAATAACAACTGCGTGGAACTGATCATGAAGGACAACCACACGCTGGCGAACCGCCCGCAGAACCTCTACCGTTGGGTCGAGATTGCGCGCGAGGAAATCGCTCGCGTCTACGGCTAAAACCACAACCCCTGCCCCCGGGCGCACGCGCCCGGGGGCTTATCTGCTTTGAATGGAGGCCCGCAGAATGCTATGCCACAACGAACCCGGCGTCCTGTCAGGCTCGGACTATTATCTCATCACGGTATCGGACACCGCCCGTCAGCTCTATTACTACCTGACAATGTGCGGGCACTACCACTGTGACTGCGGCTATTCCATCCGCCGTGAAAACGCACAGACCTTCCTGCTCATCTATATCAAGCAAGGCGCGCTCCAAATCGATTATGGCGGGATGAAGGAAACCGCGCGCGCCGGCCAGGTCGTCCTGCTCGACTGCTATGAGCCGCACCATTATTACGCAGACGCCTACCTGGAGTTCTATTGGATGCATATCGACGGCGTCAACCTGCCCGCCCTGTGCGATTTCCTGACGCAGGGCACGGGCTGCCTGGTCGCTGACCGCCGCACCAACCCGGAGATCGAAGCGCAGATGTACCAGCTCATCTCCCGGTTCCGCAACCAGCAGAACGTCTCCGAGCCGCACTGCGCCCGCGCGATCTACAGCATCCTGTGCTCGCTGATGCCGGACTCCGGGCTGTTCACCCTGTCCGAGGAACAATCCACGCCGGTCGGCCGCACCATCGCCTATATCCACACGCACCTGAGCGACCCGCTCACGCTAAACGAGCTTGCCGCGCAGGCGCAGCTCAGCGTGTACTATTTTACGCGCGTGTTCAAAAAGTCTACCGGCTATTCGCCCTATGAATATATCATCACCGCGCGCCTCAACCACGCGAAATACCTGCTCAAAAACTCGGTGTTTTCCATCAAGGAGATCAGTTCCATCGTGGGCTACAGCAGCGAGATCAGCTTTATCAATGCCTTCACGCAAAAGGTCGGCATCTCCCCGGGCAAATTCCGTAAATTCCCGCTGGGCTGACGGCAAAAATCCCCCTTCCGCTTTATGCACCCTGTCCATTTACATCGCCCTGCATTTTGTGTAAATTATAACCAGGAGGTGGAGGATATGCGCCGTTTTTTACAGTATTACCGTGATCCCGGCAACCGGCGCCGGCTGGTGGGCTGCCTTTTTATCACCGTTATGATGCTGTATAACCTGTATGCCACCCTGAAACGGACTTTCTGGTATACGTGGGTACCGCCGGCTCCTTCGACGCTCCTCAGCCGTTTCCTGGACTTCCTGCCGCTCGTCCCGTTCATCGCCGTGGCTGTTTTGATTTTCATTTATACCTGCGGCGCTTCCGACGCCCCCTGGCGGGTCAAGATCTTGGAACTGCTGCCCGCCCTGCTGATCGGCCTCGCCGGTATCCTGGTGCAGGCCGTATACCGCTTTTATATCACATAGGGGGGATATCCCATGCGGCTGGTTCAAAAAATTTCCCGGTATTACCGCGACCCGGGCAACGGGCGGCGGCTCGCCTCGTCGCTGCTGCTGGCGGTAATGCTGCTTTCCATCCCATATACTACCCTAAAACGCACCTTTTGGAACACCTGGGACCCGTCGCAATCGGCCGCTCCCGCGTTCACCAACACAGAATATGCCTTTTTAGCTTTGATCCTGCTTTGCCTGGCCGGGATGATATGGCTTGCCGCGCGCGGTATGAACAAAGCCCCCTGGTGGGTGCGCGTACTGGAAAAACTCCCGATCATCGCCATTGCGGTGGTATATATCGCGATCGAAGTACTCTACCGCCTGCAAGTCACGTAAAAACGCGCCGGATTCCTTTGAATCCGGCGCGTTTTCTCATTCTTCCGACGGCGCGTCCACCTTGATGCGCTTGACCATACGGTAATGGTTGCCAAGCTCGTTGCGGTATTCGCCGTCCTGTTGGAAACCGAACTTATGGTAAAAGCCCTTGGCGCGCTCGTTGTGATCCGCCACATAGGCGCACAGGTAATCCTTCCCCAGTTCACGGTACACGCTGATCGCCTGCCCGATGACCTGCTGCGACAGGCCGCAGCCCCGGTACGGCTCGTCGATCACGAAGGAGCCGACCACGCCGGTATCCGGCCGGGATTCGTCGCACACGTTCATGCGCACAAGCGCCGCCGGGATATCGTCCATCATGCCGAAGGTCACGGCACGCGGGCACTTATCCTGCATGGCGCGCGTATCGGCCAGGTATTGCTCCGGCTGCAGGCCGTCCGCGCTGCCGTAGGCGCTCTCATACTTCTGGCGGGCAAAGCGCAGCAGCGTTTCCCGCTCCGCCCCGTCGCCGAGGTCGACGGGCTTGAACCAGATCTGCGGCGACGCGGGGACGCCCTTATGGTTCGTCCATCCGATCGAGGCAAAGGTCGAAAGCTGTTCCGGGAGATGGCTCGCGTCGTTCCAGTACTCCGGCTCCACATCGCCGCCCTGGAAACGCAGCTTTGCAACGCAGGTGTTGTCGCCCCAGCCGACCTCGCCAAGCTGCTCCGGCTGCAAGCCGAGCGCGATGCACAGCGCGCCGCGGATGGCCGAGCCGTGCGTCACCACCGCGATGCTGCCGCCCGTATGCGACTGCGCCAGCCCGCGCACGCCGTCAAACATGCGCGCGCCCGCGTCCATGACGCTTTCCCCGCCGGGTACGACGCATTTCCACGGCGCGGACTGCCATTCATGGTACTTTTCCGGGTCGATCCGCGGCAGCTCCGCCCAGGGCTTGTCTTCCCACACGCCCATATTGATTTCGCGCAGCACCGGGCGCAGGCTGACCCCCATGCCCTTGGCGTCCGCGATCGCGCCCGCCGTCGTACGCGCGCGGTACAGGTCGGATGCATAGACCGCGTCCAGCGGGACGGGCGCAAAGCGCTGTGCCAGGTACGGGAGCTGCTGGAAGCCGCGCGGCGTGAGCAGGCTGTCATACTGGCCGTGGCAGCGGCGGTAAACGTTGCCCTCGGCCTCGGCGTGGCGTACCAAATAAACCGTCGTATCCATCATCAGGCCTCCACCGCGCCGGTCAGCTCCGTGACCCGCTCTATCCTGTGCCGCTCCATATAGCCCTTCAGGCCGTCGAGCGCGTGCACCGGCGCGAGCGGGTCGGCGAACATCGCGGTGCCGATGGCGACCGCGTCCGCGCCCGCAAGCATCATTTCCACCACGTCGCGCCCGGTGCGGATGCCGCCCATGCCGATGATCGGCACATTTACGGCCTTTTTCACCTGGTAGACCATGCGCACGGCCACCGGGAACACCGCGGGGCCGGACATGCCGCCCATGATGTTGGACAGGATGGGGCGGCGGCTGTCCACGTCGATGCGCATCCCCAGCAGCGTGTTGATGAGCGAAAGCGCGTCCGCACCCGCGTCGACCGCCGCGCGGGCGATTTCCGCAATATCGGTCACATTGGGGCTGAGCTTGACGATCAGCGGCTTTTTCGCGTATTTTTTCGCGGCGGAAACGACCTCGGTGACCATGGGCGCCTGCGTGCCGAAGGCCATGCCGCCGCACTTGACGTTCGGGCAGGAGATATTCATCTCGATCAGGTCGATATCCGCGTCGGAAATTTTCTCGATCATGCCGCAGTACTCCTCGACCGTGTTGCCGGATACGTTGGCGATGATCGCGGTATCGTACTGCCGCAGGAACGGGATCTGCTCCTCGATAAAGCGGTCGATGCCCGGGTTCTGCAGGCCGACGCAGTTGAGGATGCCCATCGGCGTTTCCGCGATGCGCGGCGCGGGGTTGCCCAGGCGCTCGTGCGGGGTCAGCCCCTTGACGCCCACGCCGCCGAGCAGCGACAGGTCGAAAAATTCGCCGTATTCATGGCCGAAGCCGAAGGTGCCGGATGCGGTCGTAATCGGGTTTTTCAGTTCCACACCGCAGATATTCACGCGTAAATCCATTACCACACGACCTCCTTTGCGTCAAATACCGGCCCGTCCTTGCACACGTGGCCGTATCTTACGCCTTCCCCGCCGTCCTTCAGCTTGAGTTCGCAGGCACATACCAAGCACGCGCCGATGCCGCAGCCCATACGCTCCTCCATCGAGACCTGGCACGGCAGCCCAGCCTCCCCGGCGATCTGCGCGAGCGCGCGCAGCATCGGCTTGGGGCCGCAGGCGCACACCGACGTAAACTCCCCGATGTGGCTGCGCAGCACGTCCGATACGAAGCCATGCACCCCGTAGGAGCCGTCGTCCGTCGCGGTATAGGCCGTACCGGCGGCCTGGAACTCGTTTTCCAAAATCACCATCCCGCGGCTGCGGAACCCCAGGATCGCGGAGGGCTGCGCACCAGCGGCCTTTGCCGCCTGCATGGCATACAGCATGGGCGGCACGCCGATGCCGCCGCCGATCAGCACCGGCCGGTCGCCCGCCGCCGTCAAATCGAACCCGTNAACCCGTGGCCGAGCGGCCCCAGCACGTCGACGCGGTCGCCCGCGCGCCGCGCGGAAAGCCATTCCGTCCCCGCGCCCTTGACCTGGAATACCAGGCGCAGCGCCGTGCCCTGCGCCGTGCAGACCGAGATCGGGCGGCGCAGCAGGTTGCCTTCCCCGCAAGCCAGGTGCACAAACTGCCCCGGCTTCGCCGCCTGGGCAATCCCAGGCGCTTCCAGCACCATCTCAAACAGCCCCGGCGCGATGCCCGTGCAGCCGGCAACCGTACAAATTTCCTGAATTGCCATAAATACCTCCTATAACGTTTGCTTCTGCGTACTATTTTACATGATTTCCGCGCAAATAGGAAGGGCATCGGCGCGCTTTACCGATAATTTTCAATCCGGATACAAAAACCCGCCGGTTCCCCGGCGGGTTTTCCGTCAATGTGGCGGAAGGGATATCAGGATGAGCAAAACCAGCAGGATGGCAAAGCTGGCCGCGAGATGCACGCCCATGCCGCGCCCGTTGGCCTTCACCAGCCCCAGACGCTGCGCGAGCAGCCGCACAAGGGACGCGGCGGCGTACAGTACCAGGACGATCACCTGCACGTGCTCCGGCCATGCCGTGCCCCATGGCCCGCTGATGACGATGCAAAACAGCGCGATGGCCGCGAGCAGCCATACGGCCTGCACCGCGCGGGAAACCAGCTTTTGATGCTTTTCACACCAAGCCCACATACGCCCGCCCCCTTTCATTAATACGGTGCCAGAACGAGCACCATACCCAGTAAAATCAGCCCTACCATGAGACCCCAGAGCGCTTTCTCACCATCGCCCATCGGGCGGGCGCGCGTCAGCAGGCCGGTCAGCCGCAGCACCCCGACCGCTATGAGGAAGCATCCCTCTATGGCGATCCACACAAGCAAAAAAACATATGCCCATGCAAAGCCGATTCTCCATAACAGGGATAACGCCACGGTTCCCATGCCCAGAAGCCTCACGCCATCCGACACGATTTTGCGGAGCCGTTCCTGATGCGCTTCGCACCAGCACCGCAAACCGCTCTTGCCCTCCATAAGCCGCCCCCTTCCGGTTACCCGCTGTCAGGATTCCCCTTTGGATGCCTTTATTTTACATCCTCCACCGTCCCGCGTCAACTTGTTTTGCAAGCAAACATGGGAAAGGGGATCCGCCGGCTTTCGGCGGATCCCCTTTTAAGAGCCTTAGATCGTGTTGATATCGACCATCTGGCAGTTTTCGATTTTGATATCGCCTTCCAGGCAGCGCAGCAGCGCGGAGGCCGTGTCGATGGAGGTCAGGCACGGGATGGCGCGCTCAACCGCCGTGCGGCGGATGTGCACGGAGCCAAGCTCCGGATGGCGCCCCTTGACCGAGGTCGCGATGACGTAATCCACCTTGCCGGACTCGATCAGGTCGATGATGTTCGGGGCGGGCTCGTCCACGTTGCGGATCGCGTTCGTCGCAACCATGTGGCGGTTGAGGACGTTCGCCGTGCCGCTCGTCGCGTAGATGTCGAAGCCCAGGCGCTCAAAGCGCTCCGCGATCTTGATGGCTTCCTGCTTGTCCGAGTCGCGCACGGAAATCAGCACCGCGCCGCGCTTCTTCATCTGGAAGCCCGCGCCCATGAGGCCCTTGAGCAGCGCCTCGCGGAACGAGGTGGACACACCGAGCACCTCGCCGGTGGACTTCATCTCCGGCCCCAGCTGCGTGTCGAGGTCTCGCAGCTTCTGGAACGAGAAGACCGGCACCTTGACGGCGTAGTGGTCGCTTTCCGGATGCAGGCCGATGCCGCAGCCCATGTCGCGCAGCTTCTCGCCGAACATGCAGCGGGTCGCCAGGTCGACCATCGGCACGCCCGTGACCTTGGAGATATAGGGCACGGTACGGGACGAGCGCGGGTTGACCTCGATGACGTACACCTCGTCGTTATACAGCACGAACTGGATATTGACCAGGCCGAGGACGGCCAGGGACTTCGCCAGCGCCTCGGTGTACTTGATGATGGTCTCCTTGTGGCGGTCTTCGATCGTGATGGACGGGTAGACCGAGATGGAGTCGCCGGAGTGCACGCCCGCGCGCTCCAGATGCTCCATGATGCCGGGGATCAGGATATCGTCGCCGTCGCAGATCGCGTCGACCTCAATCTCGCGCCCCATCATGTACTTATCGACCAGCACCGGGTTTTCCACCTTGTTGCGGGTGATGACCTTCATGAACTCGCGCACGTCCTCTTCCTTGTACGCGATCTCCATGCCCTGGCCGCCGAGCACGTAGGACGGGCGCACCAGCACCGGGTAGCCGAGGTCGTCCGCGGCGCGCACCGCCTCTTCCTCGGTCATGACCGTGTGGCCGGCCGGGCGCGGGATGCCGCACTGCTCCAGGATGACGTCGAACTTCTCGCGGTCCTCTGCCGCGTCGATCGACCACGCCGGGGTGCCGAGGATCGGGATGCCGAGCGACTCGATGTGCGCGGCGAGGTTGATCGCCGTCTGCCCGCCGAACTGCACGATCGCATAATCCGGCTTTTCCGCCATGGCCACGCCGGTCACGTCCTCCGGGGTCAGCGGCTCGAAATACAGGCGGTCTGCCGTGTCAAAGTCGGTGGACACGGTCTCCGGGTTGTTGTTGATGATCACGGTCTCGCAGCCGCGCTCCTGCAGCGCCCAGACCGCGTGTACCGAGCAGTAATCGAACTCGATGCCCTGGCCGATACGGATCGGGCCGGAGCCGAGGACGAGCACCTTCTGCTTGCCGCTGGCGGGCTTTACCTCGGTCTCCTCGTCCCAGGTGGAGTAATAATACGGGGTCTGCGCCTCAAATTCGGCCGCGCAGGTATCGACCATCTTGTAGACCGGCAGGCGCTTCACGTCCGCCGGGATCGCCTTGCCGGACAGCTCCTCAATGGTCTTATCCAGGAAGCCGAGCTTCTTGGCGCGCTGATACAGCCCGTGCGTCATGGCGTCCGCCGCCTTCAGCGTGTTCTCCATGTCCACGATGTTCATGAACTTGTGCAGGAACCAGACGTCGATCTTCGTGATGTCAAAGACCTCCTGCACCGTCATGATGCCGCGGCGGAAGGCCTCGCAGATGTTAAAGAGGCGCTCGTCGTCCGTGACGGAGACCGCGGCGCGGATTTCGTCGTCCGTCTTCTCGCGCAGGCGCGGGGCGATCAGGGAGGACATCTTGATTTCGCAGCCGCGCACGGCCTTCATCAGCGCGCCCTCGAAGTTATTATCGATCGCCATGACCTCGCCGGTCGCCTTCATCTGGGTGCCGAGCGTGTTGTCCGCGTACACGAACTTGTCAAACGGCCAGCGCGGGAACTTGACGACGCAGTAGTCGATCGTCGGCTCGAAGCAGGCCTTGGTCTTGCCCGTCACCGCGTTTTCGATTTCGTCCAGGCCGTAGCCGACCGCGATCTTGGCCGTCACCTTGGCGATCGGGTATCCGGTCGCCTTGGAAGCCAGCGCGGAGGAGCGCGATACGCGCGGGTTGACCTCGATAACCGCATATTCAAAGGAATCCGGGTTGAGCGCGTACTGCACGTTGCAGCCGCCCTCGATCCCCAGCTCGGTGATGATGTTGAGCGCGGAGGTGCGCAGCATCTGGTATTCCTTGTCGCACAGCGTCTGGGACGGCGCGACGACGACCGAGTCACCCGTGTGCACGCCGACCGGGTCGACGTTTTCCATGTTACAGATCGTGATCGCGTTGCCCTTGGCGTCGCGCATGACCTCGTATTCGATTTCCTTCCAGCCCGCGATGCACTTCTCGACCAGGATTTCGTCCACGCGGGAGTACATGATGCCGGAAGCCGCGATCTCGCGGAGCTGTTCCCAGCTATACGCGATGCCGCCGCCGGTGCCGCCGAGCGTGTACGCCGGGCGGATGATGACGGGCAGGCCGATTTCTTTTGTAAATTCGACCGCGTCCTCGACCGTGTGCACGACCTTGGAGGCGATGCACGGCTCGCCGATCTTCTCCATCGTGTCCTTGAACATCTGGCGATCCTCTGCCTTGGCGATGGTGGTCGGGTTCGCGCCGAGCAGCTTAACGCCCATCTTATCCAGGAAGCCGTTTTCACACAGCTCCATGGCGAGGTTCAGGCCGGTCTGGCCGCCGAGGTTCGGCAGCAGGGAGTCCGGGCGCTCCTTCTTGATGATCTCCTGTACGGCCTCGATGGTCATAGGCTCGATATAGACCTTGTCCGCCATGGCCTTGTCGGTCATGATGGTCGCGGGGTTGGAGTTGACGAGCACAACCTCAAGCCCCTCTTCGCGCAGCGCGCGGCAGGCCTGCGTGCCCGCATAGTCGAACTCCGCCGCCTGGCCGATGACGATCGGGCCGGAGCCGAGCACCATTACCTTATGGATATCTTTTCTTAATGGCATTACTGGGCGCCTCCCTTGGTTTTCTCAATGTTTTGGATGAAGATGTCGAACAGGTACGAGGTGTCCATCGGGCCGGGGCAGACTTCGGGGTGGTACTGCACCGTGAAGATCGGCCGGCCGATATGCTCGACGCCCTCTACGGTGCCGTCGTTCAGGTTCACATACCGCACGCGGGCGACCGCCGGGTCAACCGTCTCGCCGACGACGGCATAGCCGTGGTTCTGCGAAGTGATATAGGTGCGGTCCGCGTCCAGGTCCTTGACCGGGTGGTTGACGCCGCGGTGGCCGTACTTGAGCTTGCGGGTCTCCGCGCCGATCGCCAGGCTCATCAGCTGGTGCCCCAGGCAGATGCCGAAGATCGGGATGCCGCTGTCGGCCAGCTTACGCAGGTTTTCGACGATCTCGACGTTTTCCGCCGGGTCGCCGGGCCCGTTCGACAGCATCACGCCGTCATAGCCGCCCGCAAGGACGGTTTCCGCCGATGTAAAGCCGGGCACCTTGACGACCTCGCAGCCGCGGCGGCACAGCTCCCGCTCGATATTGTACTTGACGCCGAAATCAAACAGCGCAATGCGGTACTTGGCCTCGCCCACCGCGGGGTATACCTTGTTTTCCGTGCAGGAAACCGCCCGCACCGCGTCCTTGACCGTATAGGCCTTCATGCGTGCGAGGGTCTCCTCGTCCGGCTCATGACCCTCCGTATAAATCACGCCGTTCATTACACCGCTGTTTCTCAGCATACGGGTCAGCTTGCGCGTGTCGATGCCGGAAAGGCCGACGACCTTCTGCATTTTGAGATACTCGTCCAGGGTGTGCTTGCAGCGCCAGTTCGACGGGTATTCGCACATCTCGCGCATGATAAAGCCGGAAACCCAGCTCTTGCGGCTCTCATAGTCCTCAAAGTTGATGCCATAGTTGCCGACCAGCGGATAGGTCATCGTGACGACCTGCCCATAGTAGGACGGGTCGGTCAGGACCTCCTGGTAGCCGGCCATACCGGTGTTGAATACGACCTCGCCGATGCTGCTGCCCTCATAGCCGACGGCCTGTCCCTCAAACAGGGTGCCGTCCGCCAGCAGCAAAAATGCTTTTTTCAAAGATACCCACGCTCCTAAATATATGAAATTCGTTTTCCCTAAGTGATCCCGGGGCGGGTAGCCGCCCGCCCCGGCGCGTCCCACAGGCTTACCGGATCGCCGCTACGATATCGTCGCGCATGCGGATGGCCTCCGCGCGCGCCGCTTCCTTGTAATCCGCGCCGTTGTTGCCCGTCTTCTTCCACGCGCACATGATGCCGCGGGAGGAGTTGACGATGGCGCCCAGGCCGTCGTCGTTAAAGGCGTTTGCGATATCCTTGGCGGTCGCGCCCTGCGCGCCGTAGCCCGGCACGAGGAAATATGCGCGCGGCAGCAGGGTGCGGATGATTTTCTGCTCCTCCGGGTAGGTCGCGCCGACGACCGCGCCGACCTGGTTGTAGCCGCAGGGCGTATCCAGCCCTTCGCCCCACTTGGCCATCATCTCGGCCACGCGGGCGTAAAGCGGCTGCCCCTCCATATCGCGGTTCTGGAACTCGCCCGAGGACGGGTTCGAGGTCTTGACCAGGACGAAGACGCCCTTCCCGCGCGTGCGGCACTCCTTCAGGAAAGGCTCGATGCCGTCCGTGCCCAGATAGGCGTTGACCGTGGCGCTGTCCGCGCCGTAGGGCGCGATCTCGGTATCGCCCACGCGGGTCTTGCCGAGGTAGGCCTCCGCATAGGCCGCGGCCGTCGCGCCGATGTCGTTGCGCTTGATATCCGCGATGACGTAAAGGCCCTTGGCGTGCGCGTAATCGATGGTCTCCTTGAGCGCCATCGCGCCGTAGGAGCCGAGCAGCTCATAATAGGCCGCCTGCGGTTTGACCGCGGGGACGATATCGGCCAGCGCGTCCATCAGGCCGCAGTTGAACTCCACGACGCTCTCCGCCGCGGCGCGCAGCGTTTCGCCGTGCAGCATCAGGTGGCGTCGGACGATCGTCTCCGGGATGTACTCCAGGCGCGCGTCCAGGCCCGCGACCGTCGGGTTCCCCTTCTCACGGATTTTCTCGACTAAGGTTTGAATGGACATGTATGTGCTCCTTCCCGCCCTATCCGGGCTTACATCATCACCATGCGGTCAAGCACACGGATGCTGCCGCTGACAATGGTTGATATGACTTCGCCCTGCAATTCCATGCCTTCGTACGGCGTGTTCTTGCCCTTGGATTCAAACGCCTCGCGGCGCACCTTCCAGGTGGCGTTCGGGTCGAATATGGTGATATCCGCGCGCGCGCCTTCCCGGAGCTCGCTCCGTCCAAGCTGCAGCAGGTCTGCCGGCGCGGCGGTCATTTTATAGATCAGGTCGCCCATGGACAGCTTGCCCGTGTGGTAGAGGTACGTCAGGCTGGCGGCCAGCGCGGTCTCCAGGCTGCTCATGCCGTATGCCGCGCGGGCGAACTCGGCGATCTTGCTGTCCTCGGTGCACGGCATATGGTCGGTGGAGATGATATCGATCGTGCCGTCCCGCAGCCCCTCGACCACCGCGTCGACGTCAGCCTGCGCGCGCAGCGGCGGGTCGAGCTTTGCCATCGTGTTGTAGCCGGTGACCGCCTCTTCCGTCAGGGAGAAGTACTGCGGGCAGGTATCCGCCGTGACCCGCGCGCCCATCTTCTTGCCCCAGCGCACGATTTCAACCGAGCCTTCGGTGGAAATATGGCTCAGGTGCACCGGGCAGCCGGTTTCGAGCGACAGGATCACGTTGCGCGCCACGACCGACTGTTCCGCGGATTTCGGGATCGGCATCAGGCCGTGCAGCGTGCTGACCAGCCCCTCGTTCATCACGCCGGTCGCGGCGATGGAGCGGTCGAGGCAGTTCGTCAGCACGGGCATCTTAAAGGAGTTCGCGTACTTGAGCGCGTTGCGCAGCACGCCGCCGTCGGCCGTCGGCTCGGCCTCGTCGCTGACCGCGACGGCGCCCGCCATTTTCATTTCTGCAATCGGCGCGAGCTGTTCGCCCTGCCCATAGCGCGTGATCGTGCCGACCGGGAACACATGCGCCGCGCCCACGCGGCGCGCGCGGTCGAGGATATAGGTGACCGACGGCGCGGAACAGGTCTTCGGCTGGGTGTCGGGCATGCAGGCGATGCTGGTAAAGCCGCCGCGCACCGCGGCGCGCGTGCCGCTGGCGATGTCCTCGCGGCTCTCGAAGCCCGGCTCGCACAGGTGGCAGTGGATATCGATCAGGCCGGGCGTCACAATGCACCCGGTCGCTTCTATAATACGCACGTTTTCGTCTTCGTAATACTGGGGCAGCTCAGGCGCGAGCTTTACGATGGCCTCGCCGTCGATCAGCACGTCCATCACGCCGGACAGCTTATTTCTCGGGCTGACAACACGGCCCTTCCGGATCAGGATCACCGTAAAACCCCCCTTTCTTCGCAAACATGTAGAGGACGGCCATTTTAATGGCGACGCCGTTCGTAACTTGCTCGTCGATCACGGAGTTCGGCCCCGCAATCACCGCGCCGGACATATCCACCCCGCGCCGTACCGGCAGCGCGTGCATCACGATCACATCCGGCTTTGCATAGGTCAGCTCCTGCTCATGCAGGCCGAAGCAGCGCGCGTATTCGCGCTCGTCCGGCACCAGGCCGCGGTCGACTGCATCGCTGCGCAGGCGCATGGACATAATAACGTCGGCGTCCGTCACAGCCTCGCGCGGGCTGCGGCAAATCTGCACGCCCAGGGTTTCAAGGCCCGCCGGCAGCAGGGTGGCCGGCCCGGCGACGCGCACGTTCGCGCCCAGCTTGAGCAACCCCCAGATATTGGAGTGCGCGATCGGGTTATGCAGGATATCGCCGGTCAGCGCGACGTTCAGCCCCTTGATCCTGCCTTTTTTCTGAAAAATGGTAAAAATATCGACGAGCGCCTGGGTCGGCTGCTCGTTGATGCCGTCGCCGGCGTTGATGATGGAGGCCTGTACCAGCGGCGCGATCATGTGCGGCGTGCCGGAAAACGGGTGCCGCAGGATGATGACGTCCGCCCCCATGTGGTCGATCGCGGTGACGACGTCGCGGATACGCTCGCGCGTGGTGTCGCCGACCGAGATCGTGGACACCGTGCCGGTCATATACTGCGCCGCAAGCTCAAACGACAGCTTCGTGCGGATGGACTCGCCGACGAACAGTTCGACGACGCTCTTGCCCATCAGGTGGGGCGCTTTTTTAATCGGCTGGCTCAGTACAAATTTCATGGTTTCCGCCGAATGCAGGATAGAGCGGATGCTCTGCGCCGGTAATTCGCGCAGGCCGAGCAGGTCCTTGCGCGTCTTGAGGTTGGTGATCAAACTTATCCCTCCCCGTCTAATATCACGACGCCGTCGCAGCCGTCCGCTTCGCGTACCATCACGCGCACGCGCTCGCTCTGCGCTGTCGGCAGGTTCTTGCCAATATAATCCGGCCGGATCGGCAGCTCCCGGTGCCCCCGGTCGACCAGCACGGCGAGCTGGATGCGCCCGGCGCGCCCCATCAGGGACACCGCTTCGATCGCGGCGCGCACGGTGCGCCCGGTGTAGAGCACGTCGTCCACAATGATGACCGTGCGGCCCTCCACGGCGGGGTTGGGCGTAAAGCGCGCCGCCGGGCGGCTGTCCGCCGGGATATCGTCGCGCAGCGGGGAAATGTCAAGCGCCAGCACGGGCGGGCGCACGCCTTCGACTTCGCCGATCTTGTCCGCGATGCGGCCTGCCAAAAATTCGCCGCGCGTCTTGACGCCCGCAAGCAGGATGCTGGGAATATCATGGTTTTTCTCGATTATCTCGAACGCGATCCGGGTCAGCGCGCGGCGCATCCCGCCTTCGTCCATGATTTCGGCTTTTTTATGCACGCTTTGCCCTCCTTCCGGGCGCAAAAAAGGCTTCCCACACCCGGCGGGAAGCCTACAAAATACAGAAACCCCTTGGTTTTCCTGCTTTGCCTGTTTTCCACCTTGGCGAACTCACGGGTTGCGCTTTAAAGGCCGTCATAAAACATTGATTTCTTACACGTTAGTATAACTTATTTTGCGCGTTTTGTAAATGTCGCATTCACTAAAAAACCAATTGCCATTGCCGGTGAATTTTATCTTGTTTGTGACAACCCGGCAAATCCGGTACAAACTCTCGGGGAAAAAACGGCGGCCGCCGGACAAACTAGGATCGGCGGCATTTTCATATAAATCAGTCCAATGAGGAAAGGGGACGGGACGTATGCGGGTAGCACCATTTGTAACAGGGATCGCGGCAGGCGTCGCAGCGGGCGCAATTGCTTCCGCTATGGCGGCAGGCGCGATGCACAATCCCAAGGCGCGCCGGGCAATCAAGGCCGGCGCGCGCCATGCCGAGCATCTTGCGCATGATGCGGCGCACGGCATTGCAGGCATGATGGGCTGACGCCCTTCTGGCAGGCGGCGGCGCGGGACGCGGGGAAAGGTTCCCGCGCCGCCGGGGCTGCGCCGTACATACCCGGGGAAACGCCGGCGCAACCGGTGGCTTTTACGCAGGACAGACAGGAAGGCCGCGGCGCATACGCGCCGCGGCCTTCCATACGTATAACCATGGAGACAATGATTATCAGATTTAGATGTCCGGGAAGAACTTTGCGTCCGGCTCCGCGCACCAGGCGTACTGCGGGTCGGTCGTGGTGATGATGTCCTTGTCGTCCTGGAGGCGGATCGCCCACAGGTAGAACATGGAATACCCCGGCGCTGCGACCTGGGAATGTGTGGCGCCGTTCGGCATGCCGGTCAGGTCGTTGTTGCGCAGCTTGTAAACGTCGTCGTCGATCTCGCCGTAGCCATAGCCGTCTTCCGGCAGGAACTTGTAGTAGTACAGTTCCGGCTCGACATGGTGATGCGGCGGGTAGGAGGACCACTTGCCGGGCTCATGTACCACTTCGCCGATGAAGAAGTTGGTCTCCGGGCAGTTGGAGCGGTCGAAGAAGGTGCGCACCAGGCGGGCGGAAATATCGTTCATGATGCCCTTGCCGCGTGCTTCATTCGCGCACAGCAGGTCGTTGTCGCGCAGCAGGCGCGCTTCGAACTTCTTGGGGTTGGCGGTCTTGGTGATCGCGATTTCCGCCTTGTCGGACAGGCACTCTACAGTAACCGCGGTGTTTTCCGGCACGTGCAGCACGATCGGGCCGACGTGGAAGCAGTCCTTGCGCTCCACGGTCTCGGACTTGCCGTCCCAGGTGAGCGTAACCTTGCCGTACAGCAGGTCGTAAACGACTTCCTGCGCATAGTCAAAGTTGGCCTTATCGCCCGCGGTCATCGCAAAGATGCCAAAGTCCATCCCCATCATTTCCGGGTTCTGGTCGGTGACCATTGCATTGTAGCCCTTTACCAGCGGGCCCTTGCTTGTGTACTTCAATGTAAAAACCTCCTGTCAATACAGGCGCCGCCCCGCTCTAAAGGGGGCGGCTGGCCTGTCATAAAATTATCCGGTTAGGAAGCTTCCTAATCAGTCCCTTAACGGGAGCATCTCGCCGCATTCAAAGGATTCCTTGCAGCGGTAGGCGATTTCGGAAACGGCGGTGCCGTCGTAAACGGTGACCTCCGGCTTGCGCCCCTCGCGGATGCAGCTTACGAATTCGATCATCTCGTTCGTATAGGCCTCGTGCCAGCGCGCCAGGAAATCCGGGTAGCATTCGCGGCATACGCCGTGCTTGCTCATCACTTCCAGCATGCTGTCCGTGCCGACGGACGCGATGCGCAGGGTGCCGCGGGTGCCGACGATCTCGGTCTCGACGTTGCAGCCGTGCGCGGAAGCGCGGCCGGCGAACATAAACGCCATCGCCTCGTTCTCGCACTGCATCATGCACGCAACGTTGTCGCCGTCGTTCAGCTCGCGATACAGCTCGAACTCGAACACGCCGCCGATGCCCCAGACATTCTTCGGCTCAGAGCCGGTGAACCAGCGCACCAGGTCGATGTCATGCACGCACATGTCGAGGAACTGGCCGCCGGAGTGCGGCGCGAATTTCAGGGTGCCTTCGATCGTGGTGCGCGGGTCCTGGGTATAGGAGCGCACCAGGATGACGCGGCCGATATCGCCGTTGTCAAGCTTCGCCTTTGCCTTTACATAAGAGGGGTCGTAGCGGCGCATGAAACCCAGCATAAACACCTTGTCCGGATGCGCTTCGACCGCCTTCTCCGCAAGCTTGCACTTCTCCACCGTGGTGTCGAGCGGCTTGTCGCAGAAGACGTGCTTGCCCGCGTCCAGCGCCATTTTGATCTGCTCGCCGTGGAACATGGAGGGCGATACGATGGCGATCGCATCCAGTTCCGGGTTGGCGCACATCTCGGCAAAGTCGGTGTACTGGTACTTGACGCCTAGTTCCTCCGCCACTTCCCGCACGCGGTCGGCGGCAACGTCGCAGATTGCTGTCAGTTCGGCGCCAGGAACACGGGTCGCAATATTTTTCGCATGCTCATAGCCCAGACGGCCCAGGCCGACGGAACCAATCTTAACAGTTTTCATACGGGACTTCCTCTCCTAACGCTCGCATTCTCTTGTACTTTCCGGGTAAGGGCGGCACTTTTCAGATGTGCAGCGCTTAGAGGCCGGTGTGCTCGCGGACGTACGCGCGCGCCATGCGGGCATACTCGAGCGGGTTTGCGATCGCCGGATCCTGCTCGGCCTCGACGACCAGCCAGCCCTCGTAGTTATACTCGTCGAGCAGCTTGAATACGGTCGGGAAGTCCACGCAGCCGTCCGGGTCGCCCGGTACGGTGAATACGCCTTCGGGGATGGAGCGCAGGAAGCTCTTCTCCTCCGCATAGCACTTGTCCATCGCGGCCTTGCGCACGTTCTTCAGGTGGACGTGCTTGATGCGGTCGTGATGCTTCTTGAGGATCTCGATCGGATCCTCGCCGGAGAAGGTCAGGTGGCCGGTATCATAAATGAGGTTGACGAACTTCGGGTCGGTCATCGCCATCAGGCGGTCGATCTCCGCGGTGGTCTGCACCGTGGTGGTCATGTGATGGTGGTAAACGATCTTCATGCCGCTGTCAACAGCGATCTTGCCCAGGTGGTCAAGGCCCTTGGCCAGTACTTCCCACTCGTCGTCGTTCAGGACCTTCTTATACTTGAGCGGGGTGTTCCACTGGTGCTGGATCGAGAAGCTCTGGTCGGAAACGTTGATGACTTCCGCGCCGATCGCCTTCAGGAAATGCATGTGGTCGATAAAGGCACGCTCGTTCCACCACAGGGGCTGCTCATTGATATAGGTGCTGATCCACGCGGTGATCGCGGAAATGCCGCGGCGGCCGAATTCCTTGTTCAGGATCGCCGGGTCGCGGGGATACTGGCAGCCGATCTCAGTGCCCACATAATCGGTCATGGAGATTTCGCTGATGGTCTGCAGGAAGCTGTTTTCCGCGCCCATTTCGGGCATGTCGTCTTCGGTCCAGGCAATCGGTGCAATACCAATACGGACCTTGTCTTTGTTCAGCATAGTCTTCTCTCTCCTCCTTATTTTCTCTCACAAAAATAGGCAGTTTTTTGATTTTTGGTGCAAAAAGGGCGGGCGCCTTCGGGCAGTAATGCTTTGGGCGCCCGCACATTTTGTACGGTTTTAGTTGTGAAAGTGCGCTTTATGCGTACTTATTAATACATTCTAGCCTCAGCCAGGTGCTCATCGATTCTCTTGCGGGCTTCCTGTACGTCAGCAGACTTGGAGGTGGAAGCTACGCCGATGTGCCACCAGGACTCATAGCCCTCGGCCATGGTCTTCGGCAGTACCTTTGCGTCGATGATGCAGGAAACGGATTCCTTCTTCGCCGCACGGACAGCCTCGCGGAACTCTTCCGGGGTCTTGGCGTAGAACGCCTTCATGCCGTAGCCTTCGCCGATCTTGCCGAAGTCGGTGTAGCAGTAAGCGCCGTCCAGCTTGCCGGACTCTTCGTTTCTGTGACGCATCTCGGTGCACAGGGTGCCGACGCCGTTGCCCATCTGAAGGTTGTTGATGCAGCCGAACGCAGCGTTATCGAATACAACGACGGTGATCTTGACATTCTCCTGCATTGCGGTAGCAAGCTCGGAGTTCAGCATCAGGAAGGAGCCGTCGCCGGTCAGCGAGTAGACTTCCTGCTTCGGGGCGGCCAGCTTGGCGCCGAACGCGCCTGCGATCTCGTAGCCCATGCAGGATGCGCCGTATTCCATGTGATAAGTATCCTTGGCGTCGGTGACCCACAGGCGCTCGAGGTCTGCCGGCAGGGAGCCTGCAGCCGCTACGACGATCGCGTCGTCGTCGATCTCCTCGCGGAGGATGCCGACCGCGTTAGACTCGGTGATGGTGCCGCCGATGTCACGGATAAAGTCGGTCATGATCTTTTCGGTCCAGGACGGTACGCACGGTACGAACTTGCCTTCGCCGAAGCCCTCGCCATGGTACTGTACGCCCAGGACGGAGAGGCGCTCCTTCTCCCAGATCTCGCGGATCTCCTGGATCTCGTTGGTGTAAGCGGACTTGTAGCCCTCCGCCTTCAGCTTGGCCATGATCGCCTCGAGGGTAACCTTGGCGTCGCCGACGCAGCGGGTCGCGTCCAGCTTCTCAGCGTGGAACTCGGAGGTGTTGATCGCCAGGACCTTCATGTCCGGGTTGCGGAACAGGACCCACTTGGAGCCGGTTACGAAGTCGTTGAAGCGGGTGCCGACGCCGATGATCAGGTCGCAGTCCTTGCACAGCGCGTTCGCAGCCAGGCCGCCGGTAACGCCTACGCCGCCGACAGACAGGTCAAAGGAGTCCGGCAGGGCGGAGTGGCCGGCCTGGGTCTGGGAAACCGGGATGTTAAAGGCCTTGGCAAAGTCCATAACGGTCTGGCCGGCCTCGGAATAACGCACGCCGCCGCCGGAGATCAGCATCGGCTTCTTCGCAGCCTTGATGACCTCGACAGCCTTGTTGACTTCATACTCGTCGGCGCACTGGCGGGAAATGTGATGTACCCTCTTCTGGAAGAAGTATTCCGGGAACTCAAAGCTCTCGCCCTGTACGTCCTGCGGCAGGGAAACGACCGCGGTACCGCAGTCGGCGGTGTCGGTCAGTACGCGCATTGCGTTGATCAGCGCGGGCATCAGCTGCTCCGGGCGGGTTACACGGTCCCAATACTTCGCAACCGGCTTGAAGCAGTCGGACGCGGTAATGGACAGGTCAGACGGGACTTCCATCTGCTGCAGTACCGGGTCGGGCTGGCGGGTCGCGAAAGAGTCGGACGGGAACAGGAGCAGCGGGACGTGGTTGATCGAAGCGGTCAGGGCTGCGGTAACCATGTTCACCGCGCCGGGGCCGATCGAAGAGGTGCAAGCCAGGATGCGGCGGCGGTTGTTCTGCTTCGCGTAAGCGATCGCAGCGTGCGCCATGCCCTGCTCGTTTCTGCCCTGATATACGCGCAGACGACCGGGATCCTCGTCGAGTGCCTGGCCAAGGCCAACGACCATGCCGTGGCCGAAGATGGTGAAGATGCCGTCTACAAACGGGTTCTCGACACCGTCCATCTCGATGTACTGGTTGTTCAGGAACTTGACGACTGCCTGACCAACGGTCATTTTGATTTTGTTCATGATAATGCGCCTTCCTTTCTCCTTGTGCACCTTGCGGTGCATCATTGTCTCCATAGGGTTTTTTGTTGTTTCTATTGTAGCAATTGTATGCACAATATTCTAGAGGATTCTTGCTTTTCGCTGGTGTGCCGCCGCCGCGCCCAGTGGGGGCAAGGGGGCTGCCAAACGAAAAATAGAGCATTCTTGCGGTCGGGACTCCCGCCCGCCCCGCAAGGCTATTCCGAACTGCTCTCGACGATGTAGTTTTTGCGGTATTTCCGCGGCGTCATGCCGACGTTTTTGGCAAACAGCAGGTTAAAATGGCTCGGGTTGTCATACCCCACCATGGACGCGATGCGCGTGACGGGATAGTCGGTCGAAATGAGCAGGGTCTGCGCCTCCCCGATGCGGCGGCGCACGATATATTGGAGCGGGGAATACCCCGTCATGTCCTTGAATACGTGGGATAGGTAATAGGGGCTGATGTTCAGGTGCTCGGAAATCGACTGGAGGCTGATGTCCTCCGAGTAGTGCGCGTCGATATATTTCTTGATGCGGGTGCCAAGCACGTTGACGCTGCACTCCTCGCCGCGCGGCACGCCGTGCGTGACATGCCAGCAGCAGGTCAGCAGCGCCAGCAACAGGTGGTGGCAGGTCTCCTCGCCGCCGCCCTGGCCGCTTACCAGCTCGGAAAACATCAGGTCGAGCAGGTTTTCCAGCATGGCGCACTGGGGCTCCTCCACGTGGAACACCGGCGAGCCCTTGTCGCTGATCAGCGCGTTTTCGCGCAGGCCCTCGATGTGCAGGCCGCCGACCGCGCAGCAATAGCTGCCGATCAGCACGTCCGGCCCGGAAAGCTCGTCGTGTACGACGCCGCTGTTATAGATGGCAAGGTCGCCGCGGCGCACCTTGTGGCGCACGCCGCCGATCGAGTATTCGCCGCCGCCGCTCGTGATCAGTACGATTTCGACCAGGTCGTCGTGCGCGTGCATGACGCGCGGGTGGACGCTGGCCTCTTCCTCTATTTTACTGACGTAAATGAGCCGAGGCTCACGGTTCAGATGGAAGCTCGGCACGTAATTCTTTTTGACAAAGCACTGTATCATGCGCATGCGCTCCTTAATCCCAGCCGGCCACCCGCACCCGCCGGCGGCTGATGGCAGCCGCCGGGCGTGCAAGCAGTATGAAAAAAGTATAAAAAAGATATGGTCTGCCGGAACTGCCCTAAATGGCGGTGCGCCTGTTGAGCCCCTGCGTCAGTTCGAGGCGGCAGGACAGGCCTGTAATATGGTAAAACCCGGAAAGGTGTTCGATCAGGCTGGTCACCACCAGCTCGGTGTTGCGCTCCTTGAGGCCGCGCACGATATCGTCGTGCAGGCCGATCTGGCAGGACTCCTCCGCGCCGCGCGCCGCCATGAGCAGGCTGACCTTCTTGTACAGCGTCTCCTGCATGTCGTGCAGCAGCGGGTTGCCGCTGATCTCCGAAAGCATCAGGTGGAAATCCGAATCCGCCTTGATTTTCATGTACATATCATCCTGGCTGTTGTAGTAGCGGCACTGCTCGCTCATCTCGTGCAGCCGGTCGAAATCCGCGTTGCTGCCGTTATAGATGGCCAGCTGGGCGGCTAGGATGTCCTGGTTCAGCCGGATAATGCCGAGGTTCCGGATATCCGCCTCGGTAAAGGAGATCACCTCGGCGAACCGTTTGGGGTAAATGTTGATCAGCCCTTCCCCGTGCAGGCGGCGCAGCGCCTCGCGGATCGGGGTGCGGCTGATGCCCAGGCGCAGCGCCAGGCTGTCCTCCGGGATGCGCTCGCCGCAGGCGATTTCCCCGGTCAGGATCATTTTGAGGATGTACTGGTAGACGGTCTCCCCAAGGCTTACCTTATTGTCTTTCGTCAATTCGCCCAAACCGTCATCCCCATTCTATGCATTATGTATAGGCGTTTGTTGTACAGCCAACGTAGCCCTGCTACGTTGACTAAAGCATAACAAAGAAATGTATGCAAGTCAAGGTCAAAAATAAGAAACGAAATAATTGTATACAATTCGGCTTTTTGATGTATAATCTGCATTTAACGTGCTTTAATGTTCTGATTTTTCCACCCTTCTTGATTTTGACACGTTTTTGACAGGCGAATTATGCGAAGAAATTGTTTGACATTTGTTTTTAACTCTCCTATACTGGACGTGTCAACAACAAAGTCGTCCGTCCCCTCGGACAAAATTCACAACAGGAGGCTGTATCACCATGAAAACCTTTTCCGTCCGTCCGACGATCGTCGAGGCCGACACCTTTGAAGCCTTTGTCAAGGACTTCAACCTGTGCGAAACTGACCTGATCCTGACCAACGAATACATCTACAAGCCCTTTATGGAACGCTTTAACCTGCCCTGCCACACGATCTTCCAGGAGAAGTACGGCGGAGGCGAGCCTTCCGACCTCATGGTGGACGCCATCCTCGAAGAAGCCCACAAGGTCCCGACCAACCGCGTCATCGCAGTCGGCGGCGGCACGATCATCGACATCGCCAAGGTGCTGGCGCTGGGCGGCGAGTCCGGCGTGGACGCCCTGTACGACAATATGGCGAACCTGGAGCGCAAGCGCAACCTGGTCATCATCCCGACGACCTGCGGCACCGGCTCCGAAGTCACAAACATCGCCATCATCAACCGCACCCGCAAGGGCACCAAGATGGGCCTGGTTTCCGAGCACATGTACGCGGACTATGCCGTGCTGATCCCGGAATTCCTGTCCTCCCTGCCCTACGGCGTATTTGCGACCAGCTCGATCGACGCGCTGATCCACGCGGTCGAGTCCTACCTCAGCCCGAAGTGCACGCCGTTCTCCGAGATGTTCTCCGACGTGGCGATGCGCACCATCCTGGGCGGCTATGTGGCAATCGCCGAAAAGGGCGCGGACACCCGTTTCGAGCTGAGCACCGAGTTCCTGCGCGCCTCCAACCAGGCGGGCATCGCGTTCGGCAACGCGGGCTGCGCCGCGGTCCACGCCATGAGCTATGCGCTGGGCAGCAAGTACCACGTCGCGCACGGCGAGTCCAACTACCAGTTCTTCGTCGACGTGCTGCGCGTCTACCGCAAGAAGGACCCGGACGGCAAGATCGCCCAGTTTGCCGACCTGATTAACGAGATCCTCGGCACCACCGGCGATGCGTTCGACAACCTCGACGCCCTGCTTGAAAAGATCCTGCACAAGAAGCGCATGAGCGACTACGGCGCGACCGAAGCCGACCTCGACCCGTTTGCACAGAGCACGGTCGACAACCAGCAGCGCCTGCTCGGCAATAACTATGTAGGGCTTTCTGTTGCGGAAATCCGTGAGATCTATGCTTCCCGCCTTTAAGGAAGGCAATGTGCTGAAACTTTGATTCGTGCATTTTCCACAAACATGGTTCTGTGTATTGCCGCAATGCTGTTGCATTGCGGCAATACTTTTCCATGAGAAAACCACGAATCACCCTACACCTAACAAAAATTATGCATTGATTTTTGTATACATTTGTGATATTCTTACGACTGGGGAAAGAAACGGAAATATCCAATTATCATAATTTGCCCCAGTAGCCCCTTAAAAATCTAAGGAAGCAGGAGGATTATACATGTCGGAATACATTCTGGAAATGAATCACATCATGAAGAGCTTTCCAGGTGTTCAGGTGCTGAACGACGTCACCCTGCAGGTTCGCCCGGGCGAGGTGCATGCGCTGATGGGCGAAAACGGCGCAGGCAAGTCCACCCTGATGAAAATCCTAATGGGCATTTATTCGGCGGACGCCGGGGAAATCGTCCTGGACGGACAAAAAATCACCTGCAAAAACCCGCGTGACGCAATGGAGCACGGCATCGCCATGATCCATCAGGAGCTGAACCCGATCCTGGACATGCAGGTTTTTGAAAACGTCTTCATCGGACGTGAGAAACGGACCAAGCTGGGGCTCGTCGACAAGGCTGGCATGCTCCGCGAAACGCGCGCGCTGCTCGCCGACCTGAATATCGATATCCCCTCCGATGCCTATATGCGCGACCTGAGCGTCGCGCAGTGCCAGCTGATCGAAATCGTCAAGGCGATCTCGCTCAACGCGCGCGTCGTCGTCATGGACGAGCCGACGTCCGCGATCACCGAGCATGAGGTTGACACGCTGTTTACGCAGATCCGCCGCCTTAAGGCGGAGAACGTCGCCATCATCTACATATCCCACAAGATGGACGAGATTTTTGAAATCTGCGACACCATCACCGTGCTGCGCGACGGCCAGTTCATCGGCACGAACCCGGCGGCCGGCATGACGAGCGACCAGCTCATCCGCATGATGGTCGGCCGCGACATCACCGAGGTCTTCCCGAAGGCCGACGCGGAAATCGGCGGGCCGATCCTTGAGGTCAAAAACATCTCGATGGGCAAAAGGGTCAAAAACGTCAGCTTCGAACTGCGCACCGGCGAAGTGCTCGGCATTGCCGGCCTGGTCGGCGCGGGGCGCTCCGAACTGGTCGAGACGATTTTCGGCATCCGCCGCAAGTCCTCGGGGGAGGTCTTCATCCGCGGCCAGAAAGTGAACATCCACAGCCCCAAGGACGCGATTGCAAACAAAATCGCGCTCATCACGGAGGACCGCAAGTTCACCGGCCTGAACCTCGTCGGTTCGGTCGAGCAGAACATCACGCTCGTCCACCTGTCGCAGCTGTTTAAAAACGGCCTGATCAACGGCGGCAAGGAAAAGGAAGTTTCCACCCATTACATTGATGAGCTCTCGATCAAGACGCCCACCCGCCAGACGCTCGTCGGCAACCTGTCCGGCGGCAACCAGCAGAAGGTCGTCCTGGCCAAGTGGCTGCTCACCGAGCCGGATATCATTATCCTCGATGAGCCGACGCGCGGCATCGACGTCGGCGCGAAGCGCGATATCTATCTGCTGATCGGCGAAATGGTCAAAAACGGCAAGGCCGTCATCGTCATTTCTTCTGAAATCCCGGAGGTCATGGGCCTGGCGGACCGCATCATCGTCATGTCGGAAGGCCGCCTGACCGGCGAAGTCGGCCGCCCGGATTTCTCTCAGGAACGCATTATGACATACGCTGCACAGTTTGGGGAGTGATATAACAATGAAAAGCAACACGAATACCTTAAGCCCGAAAAAAGTTTCGATGAAGGACTTCGGCCTGATCCTTGTCTTCATCGCCCTGGTCGTCATCCTGGCGATCGTTTCCGGCGGCACCTTCGTCACGCCGCGTAACCTGCTGAACGTCGTCAAGCAGACGGCGATCAACGGCATCCTCGCCATGGGCATGACCTTCGTCATCATCTCTGGCGATATCGACCTGTCGGTCGGCTCGACGGTCGCGCTGACCGGCGTGATCGCGACCATGTTCGCCCACCCGGCAGCGGACGGCGCGGCGAACGGCCAGTACCCCTTCATCGTCCCGATCCTGCTGGCGCTGCTCGTCGGCGCGCTCGTCGGCGCACTCAACGGCGTCGGCATCGCCTACGGCTCCATCCCGGCATTCATCGTGACCCTCGGCTCCATGACCATTGTCCGCGGCCTCGCGCTGATCATATCCGGCGGCTCACCGATTTTCGACGTCACCCCGGCGTTTGAGTCCATCGCGTCCATCCAGGTTGGCGGCGTCGTCCCGATCCTCGCGGTCTACCTCATCATTATTGTCGCGATCTGCGCGTTTATCCTGGGCAAGACCGTCTTTGGCCGCCGCATCTATGCGATCGGCGGCAACGCAACCGCGGCTTCCGTCTCCGGCATCAACGTTCGCAAGCTGCGCGTCATCGTGTTCACGATCGCGGGCCTGCTGGCCGGCCTTTGCGGCCTGCTCGTCGCGTCCCGTACGATCACCGGCTCCCCGACGGCCGGCCAGAGCTATGAGATGGACGCCATCGCGGCGGCCGTTATCGGCGGCGTTTCGATGTCCGGCGGCTCCGGCAAGTGGTACGGCGTCGTCATCGGCGCGCTGATGCTCGCGGTCATCTCCAACGGCCTGGATATCATGAGCGTAAACTCCAACTTCCAGCTCATCATCAAGGGCCTCATCATCATCTTCGCAGTACTGCTTGATATCAAGGGCAAGGGCAAGCGCAGCTAAGCGCTTCCCTGGCTTTGATATAAATTCACCTATTGTTTTTAGGAGGAAGAAACATGAAGAAGAGATTATTATCCATGCTGCTCGTCGGCGCTATGGCTATGAGCCTGGCGGCTTGCGGCGGCGACACGGCCGGCAAGGACGCTGACCAGAAGCCGGCCGCGGGCGATACCGCCGACACCGCCGGTTCCAGCCAGAAGAACTACAAGATCGCACTGTGCATGAGCCACCAGACCAACGAGTTCACCACTGCGGTCGGCAAGGGCGCAAAGGAAAAGGCTGCGGAGCTGGGCGTTACCGTTGAAGTATTCGACGGCAAGCAGGACCAGGCGACCCAGATTAACCAGATCGAGACCGCGATCAACCAGGGCTACGACGGCATCCTGGTAGAGCCGATTTCCGCGGACGGCATCGTCCCGGCTGTCAAGTCTGCGAACGAGGCCAAAGTACCGGTCATCACCGTCGTACAGCAGATGAAGAACCAGGACACCATGGCGGCTTCCTACTGCGGCGGCGACGAGGCTGCGGCCAGCAAGCTGGAGATGCAGAAGGCTGTCGACGCGATCGGCGGCAAGGGCAACATCGTCATCATCTACGGGCCGATGGGCTCCGACGCGCAGCTCAAGCGCAAGGCCGGCTATGACGAGATCCTGGCGCAGAACCCGGACGTCACGGTTGTTTACCAGGAGACCGCGAACTGGGTAACCGAGGAAGCGCTGACCCTGATGGAGAACTGGCTCTCCACCGGCAAGGAAATCAACGCGGTTGTTTCCCAGAACGACTCCATGGCGATGGGCGCCCTGAAGGCGATCGAAGACGCCGGCAAGCAGGCGGATATCCCGGTCTTCGGCCTGGATGCCGTTTCCGACGCTGTCAAGGCTGTTGCTGACGGCCGCCTGGCAGGCACCGTTTCCCAGGATGCACCCGGCCAGGGCGCGCTGGGCGTTGAGACCATGGTAAAGGTCCTGAACGGCGAAGATGTTGAGCCGATCAACTACACCGAGTGCGTATGGGTCAACAAGGACAACGTTGCGGACTACCAGTAAGCAATAAAAGGCTGCCGTGCTGACGGCATAACCAAAAAGGCGGCATATCCCTAACCCGGGACATGCCGCCTTTTTGGTAACATATTAAGGGGGTCGATCGCTATGCCGATGGGCATTATTGTCAACATCTGTTCCGTGCTGCTGGGCGGCCTGCTGGGCACCCTGCTGCGGCGCTTTATCCCGGGGTTCCTCAAGGAACACCTTCCGCTTTATTGCGGCATCATGTCGTTTGTCATCGGCGTGGCGACCATGCGCGACCTAAAAACCATGGCCGCCGTTGTCGGCGCGCTGCTGATCGGCGCGATCATCGGGGAACTGCTCCACCTGGAGGAGCGGCTGGACAGCGTCGGCGCGCATGCGCAGAAGGCCGTCACCCGCATCATGCCCAAGCTCTCCGGCGGCGACCACGCGGATATCAACATGCTGATCGCGGTCATCATCCTGTTCGTGTTCAACGGTTCCGGCTTCTTCGGCGCCCTGAACGAGGGCATGACCGGCGACGGCAGCTTCCTGATCGCCAAATCCGTGCTGGACTTCGTGACCGCGATCGTGTTCGCCACGACGCTGGGCATCATCGTCAGCCTGCTGGCCGCGCCGCAGGCCGTCGTGCTGTTCCTGCTGTTTGCGTGCGCCGGCCTCATCGTGCCGCACGCCACGCCGGTCATGCTGGCCGATTTCCAGGCCTGCGGCGGCGCGATCATGTTCTTCACCGGCTTCCGCATTGCAAAGATGAAGGATATCCCCGTGACCAACCTGCTCCCCGCGCTTGTGCTGGTCATGCCGTTCTCCTACCTTTGCAACCTCTGATCCCATATCGCCCGTTTTCCAGCCGGAAAGCGGGCGTTTCCGCACAAAAAAGGCGCGCCCCTTTTGGTAGGGACGCGCCTTTTAATGGTTTTCACCCATCTTGCCTTTTGCCTTTGCGCCGCCGGGCGTGGCCGCGCGTGCGGTACCCCCCGAACGGCGGGCGGCCGCCTTCCGCCCCGCCCCCCTCCGGCTCCACCGGGTTCAGGCGCGCCGTATTCACGGGAGGCTCAATTTCCCCGCCGCCACACTCGTAAAGCTCCAGCTTGTGGCAGGCCGGACACACCATGATTTCCACGTCCAGCGTGCCGGTCAGCTTATTGTCGAGCTGGCCAAGGAACAGGCCGACGTGCCCGAGCTGGATCGACTCCATGCCCATCGACCGCATTACCGTGCCGCAGCGCAGGCACTTGAGCTCCTTTTTCATCCGCAGTCCCCGGTGCAGCCCGCGCAACCGGCGCATTTCTTCTCATATTCCATGAGGGAGCCTTCTGTCAGCAGGGAAAGCGCGTGAAGGCGCTCGTTGATCATATCCCACATGCACATCGGCAGATGGTCGCGATGGCCGCGATGGATGGTCACGCATTCAAAGCAGTTGCCATGGTGCGGGCACGCCTCTTTGCAGGGGCAATGGTCGCCGCTTTCACGGACTTGCCTCAAAAACTCCATCTTCATTTCGTACGCTTCTTTTTTGTGCCCGGCACGGTCCAGCTCGTTCTGGCGGATCGCGAGTTCGTTGTTGTCAATCTGCATAATACACAGCATCCTTTCTCCCCATTTGTTAGATGAATCATATAACATTTTGATCGGAAATACTACTGCATTCTTGCTTTATCCGCACGTATTTGCCGCCCGTCCCAGCGGGAGCAGCACGGCGCCCGCCGCATTGCCCGCCGTTGCCAGGAGCAGGAAACGGATGCACGCGGCGGCCTGCGCCGTGGACGCCCCGGCGGAAAGGTAAAACATGTCCGCCACGCAGTGCTCAAAGCCGGCCAGGATAAACGCGGGCACGCACAGCAGGATGCCCAGGTACCGCCCGCAACCCGCGCCCTTGCGGAAATGGTCGACCGCGATGTACATCAGCAGGCCGCAAAACAGGCCGAGCAGCACGGTCTGCACCGGGTGCTGCGACAGCTTTGCCGCCGTCAGCGCCGCCGCGCCCTCCGCGGCGCCCGGCAGCGCGATACGGGCCGCCAAGCCACAAAGCAGCGTGCCGGCCGCATTCCCGAGCCATACGGCCGCAAGCTCGGCGAGGTAGGACGGCGGGTTCACCGTCAGGTACCCCACGCGCCCGGTGAACAGCGCCAGCCCATACGCGCATACGGTAAACAGCCCGACCGCAAACAGCACCGCCCCGGCAACCGGCTGCCCCTTGGCCGCGCAGGACAGGTAAACCATCCCCCCTGCCGAAATCATGACGCCGGCCAGGCCGGCGGAAACAAACAGCTTTCCCCAATGCATCCCTTTTTTCCTCCTCTGCCTTACCCATTTATTGTACTGTATCCGGGCTTTCCCGTCAATGCGGCGCGGGCAATCTGTCTTGACAGCGCCGTGTATTACTGCTATAATACGCATAAGGAAGGAGGGGATATCCATGGTCTCGTTTGAAGGCCTGATACTGAACAGCCGCGAACCCGTGTACCAGCAACTTGCCGCGCACGTGCGCCGCATGATCGTCATCGGCTGCGCCGACGACGGCGACCCGCTCCCCTCCCGCCGCGAAATCGCGCAAACGCTCGATATCAACCCCAACACCGTGCAAAAAGCCTTCCGTTTGATGGAGGAGCAGGGTTTTATCGTGACCAACGGCAACGCGGGCAGCGTGATCCGGCTGACGCCCGCCCTGCGCGCACAGCTCGGCGACGCGCTGACGCGCGGCCTTGTCCGCGCATTCGTGCAGCAGGCGCGCCAGAGCGGCCTGACCTTGCCGCGCGTGATGTCGCTGCTCGGCGAGCTGTGGGACGCCCCGTAATTTTTTATGCAATATGTACTATGGATATAATACATGGAGGGATGGATATGAAACTCTGCGATAAGCTGATGCGCTGGCTATTGCGCTGGAGCTGGCAGTACCTCGCGTGCGCCGCGGCGGTGCTTGTGCTTTGGGACCTGATCGCCGTACTGTCCGTGGGCGGCGCGGTCGAAAACGCCTACCTGTCCTATGACCAGGTGCTCCAGGCCGCGCACCTGGAATACCCCTTCGTGCTCGCGGTAACGCTCGCCTGCGTGCTGCTCGCCCTGCGGTACTACAGCCTCGTGGAGGAGGACGGCGTGAAACCCGTATACGGCATGATGAGCCTGCCCGCGCCCCGCTGGGCGCTGCCTGCCGCGGAACTGGGGGTGGCCGCCCTGTTTGTACTCGCCCTGTTCGCGCTGCAAAACCTGACCGCCATCGCCTGTTACCCGGCGTGGCGGCACGCCGCCGCCGAAGCCGCCGCGCAGTTCCCCGCCTATGCCGGCAACCTGGCCGCCGCCGAAACCGTGACCGGCCCGTTCCCGCCCGTGGGGCAGGCGGACGGCCTGTACCTTGCCTTTGTACGCACCCCGCTGCTGCGCGTGACGCTGCCGGGCACCCTGCTGGAGCTGGCCACATCGGCCGCCCTCGCCGTCCTGCTGGCGGGCTGCACGGCCTACGGCGCGTCGCACGGCAGCCGTTTCGGCCTGCTGTTCACCGTGCTTGTCCCTGCCGTGACCTATGGCGTGTGCGTACAGGCCGCGGCCGTGGCCGAATTTTTCTGGAGCCTGCTGCCCGTCCCGGTATTCCTGCTCCTCTGGGCGGCCTGGCTCTCTGCCAGCACCGTCTTGCGCTATGTCCGCACATTCAACCTGCCCTGACAAAGGAGGGAGCCACATTATGAAAAAACGCATTGCCGCCCTCTGGCGCGCGCACGTCCTGCCCATCCTTGCGGCAACCGTCCTCATTTGCTTTGCCGGGCTGTTTTTCTGGCGCATTGCCGCGGGATATGCCGCCGCGGCCACGCTCCAGGACCTCACGGGAGACCGCGCCGCGCTGCGCACCTTCCCGCTTTCCTTCGACCTGCGCGACGAGCGCCACCTCCGCACGGTCTCGCTGCGGGACGGCGCGCCGTCGACCGATACGGTGCTCACAGACCCTCTTTACGCCACGGAATATATCGACCGCCCCCTTTCGGTCACCATCCCGGGGCGACGGGATAAAGTGGGCGAATTCCGGATGGAAACGGCGGCACGCGGGGCGGAAACCGGTATTTACCTGTACCTCAACTTCTACTCCCGCGGCAACGCCTGGTATTCCGGCGCAATGGCCGGCGCCGGGGTGTTCACCGGGCTTTATACCGGCAAGCCGTATAAGCCGGACGATTTCCCCACATTCAACCCGTCCGTACACAGCGCCTTCATCGGCTCCACGCTTTACTATATCCTGGACAATTCCGACCCGGCGCTGGGTTACCAGGGGGAAAACGGCCTGTTCCGCCTGGCGCTCGACCCGGATACCTTCCGCCCCGACAGCGCCGACCCCTACCGGGGATATGTGGAACAGCCGCTGGAATACGGTGATGCGGACTGCATCGCTTCGGTCGGCAGCGGCACGCCCGTGCTTGGGCTGGCGGCGGCGGGCGAATACCTGGTCTTGCTGACGCGCAGCCGGGACGGCGTTACGCTCACGCTGCTCGACCAGGACGGCAACGCCTGCGGCAGCTATGAAGCGCCGCTGCAGGGCGGCCGCGTTTCCTATACGCTCTGCACGGATACCAGCCAGGGGCAGGCCGTGTGCGCTGTGCACCTGGCCGGGTACGATGCGGGCGAGCCGCTGATGACCAATATGCTGGACGCGCGCTTTCTCGCCCTGCGTATCGGCGCTGACGGCTTCACGCCGCTGCTTTCCGCCCCGGCTTCCGCGATGCGCGCGGACAGTCTGCCGCTCGATTCGGTCTATTACCTCGCGTGGCGGGACGGCAAGCTGCTCGTATCCGGCCTGCGCCAGGTCGCGCCGGACACGACCTACGCGACCTATGAGGGCGCCTCCATGGCCGTCGGCTTTTTCGACGTCTATGTCGCGGTGTACGAACCGTCGGACATGGGAAGCGCCGCGCTGCTCTATGCGGGGCAGTTCGACAGCGGCATGGCGGACGACAATAAGACGCAGATCCATTCGGGCGTCTATTATGCCGGCGTGCCGCCCTACCGCACGCAATACTACATGCTCCAAAATTACCGCATAGAGGGGGATGCCGCATGATTACGATCGAACACCTGGCAAAATCCTATCCTGACAGCGCGCACTGCGACCTCTATATCCCGTCCCTCACCATCCCGGACGGCGAGGTCGTGGGCGTGCTGGGTGCGAACGGCGCGGGCAAATCGACGCTGCTGCGCGCCATTATGGGGCTGACAAACGCAGGGGACCCCCGCGCCGTACAGATCGACGGCCGCCTGCCGCAGGCGTGCTATGACGAGCTGTCCTATATGACCGAGGCGGGCAGCTTCCCGCCCTTCCTTTCGCCGTCCGCCTACGGCGTGTTCCAGGCCGACCTGTACCCAGGTTTTGACCGCGCACGGTACGAAAAGCTGCTCTCCTTCTTCCAGCTCCCCACGGACCGGCCCGCGCGCACATTTTCCAACGGGCAGCGCGCCAAGCTGGAGGTCGCAGCCGGGTTCTCCCGCGGGGCAAGGTACCTGCTACTCGACGAGCCGTTTCTCGGCAAGGATATTTTCACGCGCCGGGATTTCCTGAAGCTGATGGCCGGCTCGCTGCACCACGGCGAAACCATTCTGGTTGCAACACACCAGGTCGACGAGATCGAGAACTTTTTAGACCGCGCCATCCTCCTGCACGACGGCGAAATACGCGTGGACGTCTACCTGGACGACCTGCGCGCCCAAGGGCGAACGCTTGTCGGGCTGATGCAGGACGCCGCGGGGTACGACCCCGCGCGGTGGCGCAAATTTACCGGATAACGCGCCGGGGGCGGGCATGGCTTTTTGCCATCCCCGCCCCCTTCCGTTTACCGCAAAAATGCCGCAAACGCAAACGCCAGCAGCCATACCGCGACCCGCATCGCCCTCATAGACCGTCCCTCCTGCGTTTTCTTTTTATTCTGCCATGGGCATGCATAAAAATCCTGTCTGAAGCGCACGGCAAAAAAACAACTTTCCGGCGCGCTGCTTCGGCATATCCGGCCGGTATCCGTCCAAAACCGCCCAAATCCACCGCCGTACCGTACAGCACGCGCATTTTCGCCGCCAATTGACATTTTGGGCAGAATCCACTAAAATAGAGACCATCTAGGCGCCTTTTATGAAAAATACGGCGTGTAAGGGGGAACACCGGCATGGACGTGGGGATTATCGGCGCGGGGCGCATCGGCAAAACGCACGCGGAAGTGCTGCGGCGGCACGCGACCGGGCTGCATGTCCGCGCAGTCGCGGTACGGCAGCTCCGCCGGGAACTGGCCGGCTGGGCGCGGGACGCGGGCGTGGCCTGCCTGACAAACGATTATCACGACCTGCTGCGCGACCCCAGGATCGGCGCGGTGCTGATCTGCACCCCGGGGGATTCCCATGCGCGCCTGATCGAGGAAGCGGCGGACGCGGGCAAGCACGTTTTCTGTGAAAAGCCGGTCAGCCTGTCCCCCCAGCGCGTCGTGGACGCGATGCGCGCGGCCGACCGCGCGGGCGTTGTCCTCCAGGTCGGGTTCCAGCGGCGCTTCGACCGGAATTTCCGCCTGATGCACGACCGTATCGTTGCGGGCGGCCTCGGCGACGTGCGCACCCTCAAGCTGACCTCGCGGAACATCGCGCCGCCGCCGCTCTCCTACCTGCCCGGCTCCGGCGGTATTTTCCTCGACATGATGGTGCATGATATCGATATGGCGCGGTACCTTGCGTGCAGCGAGGTGCGGGAGGTCTATGCGCACGGCGACGTGCTGACCGACCCCGCCATCCGGGAAGCCGGGGATTACGACACCGCGGCCGCCATGCTGAAGTTTGAAAACGGCGCGACCGCGCTGATCGACAATTGCCGCCAGTGCTCCTATGGGCACGACCAGCGCGCCGAGGCCTTCGGCTCGCGCGGCTGCCTGACGGCGGATAACGAGCGCGCCTCCACGGTTTCCCTGCATTTGGACGGGCACGCGGAATACGCCGCCCCGGTCGGGCCGTTCCTCCCCCGCTACGAACAGGCCTATGCGGCGCAGTTTGCCGCTTTTGCAGCCGCCTGCGCCGGGGACGCGCCGGTGCAGGCGGACGGGTTCGACGGCCTGCAGGCGCTGCGCATCGGCCTGGCCGCGCGGCAGTCTGCGGCGGAAAACCGCCCGGTGGCGCTGCCGACGCTCACGCGCGGGACGGTATAGGCGGCGGGAACGAATAGGGAAAGGAGGTGCGGCATGCAACAGGCTGATTTTGAAAAATACCCCGTCAAGGAGCGGTATCTCCCCTCCCTGCGGTACATCCTGCACCAGCACAGCGAGAGCGCGGAATACTTTTATCATAAGCATGAGGATATCTGCGAGCTCGTCTACCTGGCGCACGGCAGCGGCACGGTTTCCGTGCGCGGCAAGGAATACCCGTTCACGGAAGGCGACCTGCTGCTCATCAACCAGGACGCCATGCACAGCGAAAAGTATGAAGCCGGCGTTGTGGTGGAAAAATACGTCTACGGCCTGGACAATGTGCTGCTGGCCGGCATGCCGCCCAACCACCTGCTGCCGGACGACGCCTGCCCGGTGATCCCGAAGAACGAATACCACGACGAGCTGCTGTCCTGCCTGCGCCTCATCGAGACCGAATACAACAACTCTAAACCGCGGTACGAGCAGGTATGCGGCGGCGTGCTGCTCGGTGTTTTCGCGCTGATCGCGCGGAGCAGCGCCGTCCCGGAAAAGTCGCTGGAGATTGACCGCATGACCTCGCGCCTGGCGGAGCAGGTGGAGGAGTACCTCAAGGTGCACTACTGTGAAAACCTGTCCCTCAAAAGCGTGGCGGACAAATTTTATGTGAGCACCTTTTACCTGGCGCACATCATGAAAAGCCACCTGGGCATCCCCATGATCCGCTATGTCATCCGCCTGCGGATCGGCGAGGCGCAAAACCTGCTGTGCACCACCAATTACCCAGTCAAGCAGATATCCCAAATGGTCGGGTATGCGAACTTCAACTATTTCCTCAACGTTTTTAAAAAGACGACCGGCAAGACCCCCAACGAGTTCCGCGCGCAGGTGCAGAAAAAACAATATTGACCCCGCCGGCGGCAAGAGGACGATGCCGCCGGTTTTTCATGCAAAAACCGCTTTGCAGGGCGTGGGCTTTTTTATTGCAGCAGGGGCGTCCCCGTATGCGGCGCAGCAATTTTGTGCACCCCCGCGCCCCGTATGCGCGGCGGCCGCGCCCGCCGTTATCCTTTGCCGATTGCGGCATATTTTTTGCGTATATCTGCAAAAATCACGTTAAATATCCGCATTTTTATCCCAACTATCCCTTATCTGCACAAACGTTACCCGCCCGCAGCAGGACAATTTACCGCAGCCCCTTCCGCCAGCCTTTTCCATATCCGACCCGCTGTGCAACAAGATTCTTTGTATATAATGACAAGAAGTGTGAACAAAATGCACGGCAAAGCAATTTTGTGTCCCGCCAGTTGGCAAAACCGCATATTTTTCTTTTGATTTTTCCGATTCCACCGGAACAGGTGAAAAATATTGCTGAGTTTTTCCGCCGGAACCGGGCGTTTTGGCATCACCCGGTGTGTAATCTTGCTGTCGCCCCAAGGTGCGCGCCTTAATTTACCAACCCGTAAAACGTTCTGTTTTCCGTATTTTTTCCGTTTAATTTGGAATAATATCCAATTATAAATACAAATATTTCGCCATTTCTCTTTATGCAAGTTTTTATTGTAAATCCTGCATTTCATTTTTTCGGGCTTCCTCTCTGTGCGAATCTACCTGTTTGCACATTAATAACCCTATTTAATTGTGCAATTTACCCACAAAATCCTGTGCGCTATGGAGAATCCGGATGGTTTCCGCGAAACTTCCTGGTGATTTCCCAGCATTTTTCCGTCATTTTGCACAATTAATTTGTATCCTCTTCGCTCCCGCCAAAATTGACAACGCTTCCCCCTTCCCCTTATACTGTGGTTACTCCGGCAGGGGAACACCGCCGGGATTATGGCCCGGGCCGTCGGCCAGGGAAGCCATCAATTGCAGACCATAGGAGTGAAGACACAGCAATGAGCGATAAAGAACAGCTTTACAGCCAGTACACCGCCATCCTGAAAAGCGAGCTTGTCCCGGCGCTGGGCTGCACCGAGCCGATCGCGATATCCTACGCAAGCGCGGTCGCCCGGCAGACGCTTGGCCGTTTCCCGGAGCATATCGTAGCGGCGTGCAGCGGCAACATCGTGAAAAACGTCAAGGGCGTCATCGTACCGAACACCGGCAATATGAAGGGCATCGAGACCGCCGCCATTGTCGGCGCGGTCGGCGGCGACCCCGCGCGCAAGCTCGAGGTGCTGACCACCGTTACCCCGGAGGATGTTGAAAAGGCCCGCGCGCTGCTCGCCGGGGGGCTTTGTAAGGTCGAGGTGCTGCACGGTACCGCCAACCTGCACATCATCCTGACCGCCTCCGCGGGGGAAGACACCGCGACGGTCGAAATCCTGAACGAGCACACGAACATCGTGCGCATCGAGAAAAACGGCGAGACCCTGTTCCGCGCCGACCCGGGCGAAACGCAGGCCGAGGCCGCGGAACCCGACCACAGCTGCCTGAACATCCGCGATATCCTGGATTATGCCGACCATGCCGACCTGGATACCGTGCGCGGCGTGCTCGACCAGCAGATCGAGTGCAACACTGCGATTTCCAAAGAGGGGCTGGCCAAGGACTACGGCGCCAACGTCGGCAAAACGCTGCTCAGCGTCTACGGCGACGACGTCAAGGTCCGTGCGAAAGCGAGCGCGGCCGCCGGGTCGGACGCCCGCATGAGCGGCTGCGTACTGCCGGTCGTCATCAATTCCGGCAGCGGCAACCAGGGCATGACCGCGTCCCTGCCCGTCATAGAATTTGCCAAGGAGCTTGGCGCGAGCCGGGAAAAGCTGTACCGGGCGCTGCTCGTCAGCAACCTGGTCGCCATCCATCAGAAGACGGCAATCGGCCGCCTTTCCGCCTACTGCGGCGCGGTCAGCGCGGCGTGCGGCGCGGGCGCGGCGATCACCTACTTGAGCGGCGGCGGGTACGAGCGCGTATCCCACACCATCACCAACACGCTCGCGAACGTTTCCGGCATCGTGTGCGACGGCGCAAAGCCGTCCTGCGCGGCGAAAATCGCCTCCGCGGTCGATGCGGCGGTCATGGCGCATTACATGGCCATGAAGGACGAATATTTTAACGCCGGCGAGGGCATCGTGAAGGACGACCTGGAAAAGACGATCGAAAGCGTCGGCCGGCTCGGCCGCGACGGCATGAAGCAGACCGACGTCGAGGTGCTCAAAATTATGGTGGACGATTGACAAATCCGGATTCCCGGTATACAATCTAATTCATACTAATCCACTATGAAAATAGGTTTAAACTCCTGGGGAGCTTAAATATGGCGTGCGGCCTGCTTTGGGGGCAGCCGTACAAAACAAAATTTTGGGAGGAAACGAAAATGAAAAAATTCCTGTCTTTATGCATGGCGGGCGTCATGGCGGCCAGCCTGCTCACCGGCTGCGGCGGCGATGCGGCCAAGGACGATACCCCCGCGGCAAACGGCACCCCCTCCGAGGGCGGCGTCCAGTATACCAAGCACACGCTGGCGGCTTCGATCCCGCTGACCGGCAACACCATGCAGTACGGCATCAGCTATAAGAACGCGCTGGAAATGGCGGTTGCGGATTTTAACGCGGCTGGCGGCCTGGGCGGCGAAGACGTCGTCCTCGAGATCAACGACGACAAGGGCGACCAGAAGGAAGGCATCAACATCGCCAACAAGATCGTGGGCGAAAAGGACGTGTTCGCGACCGTAGGCTCCTTCGGCTCGAGCGTCACGATGGCGGCGGCGCCGGTTTATGAAAAGAACTCCATGCCGCTCGTCTCCCCGAACACCTCCCACCCGGACTTCCCGGAAATGGGCAAGATGATGATCCCGATCTCCCCGATCGCGGACCTCGAGCGCACCAAGACCACCAACCTGCTGTTTGAAAAGTTCGGCGGCGGCGACCTGGCGATCATCCACCAGAACACCGACCTCGGCGTCGCGGGCGCGGAGATCATGAAAAAGACCTATGAGGACCTGGGCGGCAAGGTCGTCCTGATCGAGAACTTCGTCCCGCAGCAGACCAAGGACTTCACCCCGATCCTGTCCAAGGCAAAGGCCGCGAATCCGGCTATCCTCTATATCGACGGCGAGTATAACGACGTTGCGAACGCCATCCTGCAGACCGAAAAGGTCGGCCTGACCGGCGTGCAGCTCGCAGGCCCCGGCAACGTGTTCAAGCAGGAGTTCCTGGACCTCGTCGGCAACAAGGCGGACGGCATCATCCTGGCGGGCACGACCCCGGTTTACCTGGATTCCATCATGAACGGCGAAAACGACTACAGCGAATACCTCAAGGACTTTACCAAACGCTACACGGAAAAGTACCCGGACGTCCCGTGCGACGGCTTTGCGGCCTCCGCCTATGACGCGGCGATGCTCGCGATGACCGCGGCCAAGAACGTCGGCACGACCGACCCGCAGGCGCTGATCGACGAGATGCACAAGGCGCCCATCGAGGTCGCTTCCGGCAAGTCGATGTCGTTTGACGGCCAGTACGTCGTCAAGGACGTATTCATCTATACGGTCAAGGACGGCGAGTTCGCCTCTTATAACGCGTAACGCCTCTACTTCTCTTCGCGTAAACCTTCTCTTCTTTTTTCGCCGCGCCCGCCTTCCAAACGGGCGCGGCGAAACACTGGAAACCATTTAGGGCCGTTGCTCTGGCAGCCTGTTTAGGAATAAGCTGCTCTAGCCAAACGCCACGACCTTTCAAACGGCCTCTCATTTTAGAACAAAGGGGAAATAAAAATGACAAAGACCGAACGCCTCCGCGCGATGGTGGAAAAAAAGCCTTTTGACCGTATCGGCCTGTCCGGCTGGGTACATATGCCGATGGTCGACCGCAATGTGCGCGACTTCACCAAGGCGACCATCGATTTTACCGACAACAACGACTGGGATTTTGTCAAGCTCATGTCGAACGGCCACTATTTCGCCGACGCCTACGGCGCGAAGATCCGCTGGCGCAACGACCCTAAGGAATGGTCGGGCGAGTTCCTGGAATACCCGGTCAAAACCCCGGAGGACGTCGCGAACCTGCCCGTTATCGACCCGGATACGAACGCGGTGTTCCAGCGCGAAATCCAGCTTGCCAAGAACGTCTGCGGGCACTACCACGGCGACGTGCCCGTGCTCGCAACCATCTTCACCCCGCTGACCTGGCTGCAGGAAATGATCTCCTCCACCAACCCCGCGCCGGTCATGCAGCTTATGGCGGAGCACCCGCAGTACGTGCACAAGGCGCTCGAAGCGCTGCTCGAGACCAACAAGAAGCTGCTCGACCGCATGATCGAGGCCGGGATAGACGGCATCTTCCTGTCCACGCAGTGGGGCTGCCGCGACCTGATCTCCAAGGCGGCGCAGGACGAGTTCTGCCACCCCTACGACCTGGAGCTGCTCAACTACATCAAGGGCCGCACCTGGTTTAACATGTTCCACATCCACTACTGCGAGAACCTGACCTTCGGGGAGTACCTCGATTACCCGATCCAGGCGCTCAACTGGGAGAACTGCACGCGTATCCCGGATATGTCCAAGCTGACCTCGATCAAGCAGGTGCGCGAGATGACCGACAAGGTCCTTATCGGCGGCATCGACCAGCACCACGACTTCCACAATGCCGAAAACGACCGCGACGCGATCAAGGAGACCCTGCGCCGCCGCCTCGTGACCGCGCTGGAGGAGTGCGGCGACAGCCGCTTTATCTTCGCGCCCGGCTGCGCGCTGCCGATGGATGTAGACCGCTATGTCTTCACGCTGATGCGCGAGGTGGTCGAGGAAGAAGGCATCCTGAAATAAAAAAAGCAGAGCGGGCGGCGGGCGTTTTCAGGCCGCTTCCCGCTCTTGCCCTATTAGGAAGGAGAAAGCATCCTTATGCTATTTGAACAAATCCTCAACGGGTTGACCATCGGCAGTACATACGCGCTGGTAGCGATCGGCTTTACGATGGTATTCGGCGTGCTGGAACTGGTCAACTTCGCAAACGGCTCGATCTACATGCTGGGCGGCTACCTGACGCTCATGGTGTATACCACCATGCAGGGGCACTTCATCCTGGCGTTCATCCTGGGCGTCGTGATGACCGGCGTCGTCGGTTTCTGCCTCGACCGTTTCGCGCTGCGCCGTTTGCGCGAAAAGAAAGCGCCCAAGCTCACCGGCCTCATCACCACCATGGGCTTTGCAACGGTGATCGACAACGTCATCCTGCTGTTCTTCGGCAGCCAGACCAAGCCCTACCCGAACCTGATCGACTTCGGCCAGTTCCAGGTCGGCGGGACGACCGTCAACACGAGCCAGATCGTCATCCTGGCCGTGGCGCTGCTGCTCATGGGCGTGCTGTCCTACGTCACCTATAAGACCAAGCTCGGCAAGGCCATGCGCTGCACCGCGCAGAACGCGGACGCCGCCCGCCTGATGGGCGTGAACGTCAACATGGTCATTTCCGTGACCTTCATCATCTCCTCGGCGCTCGCGGCGATCGCGGGCACGCTGGTCGGTATGTATTACCAGACCATCGACATCAACATGGGCTTTACCATCGGCATGAAGACCATGGCCTCCGCGGTCCTCGGCGGCGTCGGCGTGCTGCCGGGCGCGATGGTCGGCGGCCTGCTCGTCGGCCTGTTCGAAACGCTGGGCGCAAGCTATATCAGCGCAGGCTACCGCGACGCGGTGGCGTTCATCATCCTGATCATCATCATCCTTGTCAAGCCGGCCGGCCTGTTTGGCAAGAAGAAGATCAACAAGGTTTAAAGGGGGTTGCACGCAGTGAAAAAAGCGCTTGATTTTGTCGCATTGCATATGCGCGCGATCTCGGTTGTCCTGATCGTGCTGCTGATTGCCTTCCCATTCGCCGTATCCTCCTCGTACATCCTGCGTATCATGACGATCTGCTTCATGTACGTCATGATCGCGCTCAGCCTGAACCTGCTGACCGGGTTCCTCGGCCTGATGACGCTCGGCCACGCGGCCTTCTGGGGCATCGGCGCGTATACCGCCGCCCTGATCGCCACGCGCGCCGGCCTGGGCATGGGCGCGTGCATGGTCGCGGCCGCCATCGTCGCGGGGGTGTTCAGCCTGCTGCTCGGCGGCGCCGCCCTCAAGCTGAAGGGCTACTTCCTGACGATCGTCACGCTGGGCTTCTGTGAGATCATCCGCCTGGTGGAAATGAACTGGACCGGCCTGACCCGCGGCCCGCTCGGCATCCCGGGCATCCCGTCCCCGAACTTTTTCGGCATCGACCTGTCGTCCAACACACAGATCTACTTCGTCATGCTGGTGCTCGTCATCCTGTCCGCGCTCGTGATTTACAGTATCGTGCATTCCCGCATCGGCACGGCGATCATGGCCATCCGGGAGGACGACCTAGCCGCGCAGGCGATGGGCGTCAACGTGTTCAAGTACAAGATCATGGTCTTTATCATCTCCTCCATGATCGTCGGCGTGGCCGGCGCGTTCTACGCCCACTACATCAATTACATCGACCCGACGAGCTTCACAACCGCCGCCTCGACCGATATGCTGGTCATGGCGATCTTCGGCGGCCTCGGCTCGATCCCGGGCACCATCCTGGGCGCGTCCATCCTGACCATCATCCCGGAGACCATCCGCGCGCTCGGCATGTACCGCAACCTGTTCTACGGCATCCTGATCGTCGTGCTGATGATGGTCAAGCCCGACGGGATCCTGGGCAACGTAAACTTTAAGTACCTCAAGCAGCGCGCGCTATCCCGGCGCGCGGCAGAACCTGGAAAAACGGGGGGCAAAGCGGAATGAGCAGTGTTTTAAAGGTCACCTCCGTGACACAGAAGTTCGGCGGCCTAAAGGCGCTGAGCGATATCAATATGCACATTGAAAAGGGCGAGATCGTCGGCATCATCGGCCCGAACGGCGCGGGCAAAACCACGCTGTTCAACATCATCACCGGCATCTACAACCCGACCGAGGGCAAGGTCGAACTGGGCGGCGAGGACATCACCGGCCAGAAGCCGCACGTCATCGCGCGCAAGGGCTTTGCACGCACCTTCCAAAACATCCGCCTATTCAGCAAGATGTCCGCGCTGGACAACGTCATCGTCGGCATGCATGGCCGTACCAGCGTGAACCTGGTGGACGCGATCTTCCATACGCCGAAAAAGCGGCGCGAGGAAAAGGCATGTGGCGCGCGCGCCGAGGAGCTGCTGCGGCTGATGGACCTGTGGGAGGACCGCTACGCGCTGGCCAGTTCCCTGCCCTACGGCAAGCAGCGCCGCCTGGAGATCGCCCGCGCGCTGGCGACGCAGCCCAAGCTGCTCCTGCTGGACGAACCCGCCGCGGGCATGAACGAGCAGGAGACCGAGGACCTGCTGCATATGGTGCAGCAGCTCAAGGAGCTGGGCGAGACCGTGCTGCTGATCGAGCACGATATGAAATTTGTCATGAACGTCTGCGAGCGCTTGTACGTCCTCAACTACGGCGAGCTGCTTGCGGAGGGCACGCCCGCGGAAGTGCGCGGCAACCCCAAGGTCATCGAGGCCTATCTCGGGAAGGAGGACGACTGAGCATGGCACTGTTACGCCTGGAAAACGTCGTATCCAATTACGGCAGTATTAACGCGCTCAAGGGCATCTCCTGCGAGGTGAACCAGGGCGAGATCGTCACCCTGATCGGCGCCAACGGCGCGGGCAAGACCACGACGATGCACACCATCACCGGCCTCAAGGAGCTAAACGGCGGCAAAATCTTCTTTGAGGACCAGGACATTTCGCGCTGGGAATCCCAGAAGCGCGTCAAGGCCGGCATCGTGCTGTCGCCCGAGGGGCGGCAGGTGTTCCCGGATTTCACGGTCTACGACAACCTGATGATGGGCGGCTACCTGCAAAAGGCCGATACCAACGCGGCGACCCTCAAGACGGTCTACGCGCTGTTCCCCCGCCTGGAGGAGCGCGCCAGCCAGGTCGCGGGCACGCTGTCCGGCGGCGAACAGCAGATGCTGGCCGTCGCCCGCGCGCTGATGGGCAAGCCCAAGCTGATGCTGCTCGACGAGCCTTCCATGGGCCTCGCGCCGCTGATCGTCAAGGAGATCTTCAACCTGATCCAGCGCATCCGCGACCTCGGCACCACCGTGCTGCTCGTGGAGCAGAACGCGCGCGCCGCGCTCAAGATTTCCGATCGCGCCTATGTGCTCGAAACCGGCAAGATCGTCCTGTCCGGTTCGGCGCAGGACCTGCTTAATTCCGAAGAAGTACAGCAGGCCTACCTTGGCATGTAAAGCTGCCCCTAAAGCGTCCCCAGCAGGGGACGCTTTGGGGCGGCAAACCGTTAACCCAATGGACTTGAGGTGAAAGATATGGTAAACGTAGGTATTATCGGCTGCGGCGGCATCGCAAGCTTCCGCCATATCCCGGCGCTGAAGCTCATCCCGGAAAAGGCCACAGTCTACGGCTTTTTCGACGGCATGGCCGGGCGCGCGGAGGAATACGCGCAGAAGTACGGCGGCAAGGCCTACGCCTCGCTGGAGGAAATGCTAGCCGACCCCGCCATCGACGCGGTCGACGTGTGCACCGCCACCCGCTCGCACTGCGAGCTGACCGTAAAGGCGCTCGAGGCCGGCAAGCACGTGCTGTGCGAAAAGCCGATGGCGGCCTCCGCCGCGGACGCGCGCGCCATGATCGCCGCCGCGGGGAAGAGTGGCAAGAAGCTCATGATCTCGCACAACCAGCGCTTTTACGAGCCGCACCGGAAGGCCAAGGAACTGCTGGAGGCAGGCGAGATCGGCAGCCTCATCACCTTCCGCACCTTCCTGGGCATCAAGGGGCCGGAATACAGCTCCGCGCTCGGCGTCAACAACATGTATTTTAGCCGCGCGCTGTCCGGCCGCGGCGTCATGTCGGACGTCGGCTCGCACCGCATCGACCTGATGCATTATATCGTCGGTTCGCGTTATAAGCGCGTCCTGAGTTACACGCCCACGCTCGCAAAGCGCGGGCCGGACGGCAACCTGATCGGCGTAGACGACAACGCGATGAGCATTGTCGAGATGGAAAACGGCGTGGTCGGCCTGATGGTTTACAGCTGGACGAGCATGAGCGGCAACGACCGCATGACCCAGTTCTTCGGCACGGAGGGCGTCATCACGCTGTACGGGCCGGACTGCGCGGTCAAGGTCGAGAAAAAGGACGGCACCGTGACCAAGATCGACTTCGCGGACAACCCGCATCAGGACGTCACCCTGCTGACGCACATCGACGAGTCCTTTATCGACTGCATCGAGCGCGATACGGCGCCCTTCATCACCGGCGAGGACGGGCTTGAAGTCGTGCTGTGCATCGACGCGATGGAGCAGTCCAACCTGACCGGCGGCTGGGCCGAGGTCGCCCGTTAAAATAGCCCCAAAATCATTTTCCATATGCTCCCTAAACATACAGGGCGTGCACACTTTGCAGTGTGCACGCCCTGTGTGCTTCCATCTATGCGTGCAAAAGGGCGGCCGCTGCCGCCCTTTTGCCATCTAGTGGTGTTAGATTTCCCGCCAGCAGATTTCATGCAGCATGCGCGTCAGCTCGTCCTTGACCGCCTTGTTGCCCCGCGGGTCGGGATCAAAGCGCCAGCTTTTGTTCAGCGCCAGCAGGCGCCCCTTTTCTTCCGCCGTAATGCGGCCGCGCTTTTCCTCGCTGTCCATCCAGGTATCGAAGTTGCCGATCCAGCGGTGCAGGTCGCCAAGCTGCGGGTCGGTGGGGATCACCTTGCTGTGGTCGAGCACCTCGTAGTTGAGCCGGGAGGGGTCGCCCGTGATCGAGACCTCAAACAGAAGGCTGGTGCCGCCCAGGCCGGGCTGGTAGGGGCTTGCAATGTCGCGCTCCAGCACATCCTTCTGCACGCTGCACCCGACGGTTCGGCCAATATACAGCGTGGTATTGGACAGCGGGTAGGAATCCACGATCTTGACCTCCACGTTGGAGACGCACTCGGCAATGCCCGGCGCCTTGACCTGGCGGGACGGCAGCGGGGTCAGCCCGGCGACGTCCAGCTCGCTGATTCCGTGCGGCACCGGCAGGCCGCACATCCAGCTTTGCCGGGCGAGCGGCGCGTCGTAATAGCACACGACGCATTCCTTCGTCTGGTCAAGGTTGATGCGGGTCTGGCGGCGGTTCTGTACCGCGAAGCAGAAATACCAGCCACAGTCCGCCGGCTCGCCCCACATGGCGGTGCCCATGGAAATCGGGGCGACGTTGCCGTTGCCCTGCCCGTCCAGCGTGGAGATCAGGTAACAGGCGACCGGCGGCTGGATCCAGCGGTGCGAAAAGCCGTAGTCCTCGTAGCGGGTCAGGATATCGCCCATGTCAAAGCGGTCCTTTGCCTCAATATCGGCATAGATTTCGGCGACGTCAAAATATTTGTGTTCCATTTCCCTGCATCCTTTCATTTTTCCTATGTGGTTTGTCATAGTGTGGGAGGTGTCCCGCCTATCCTTGCATCCAGTATAGGAAACCCGCCGCCTTACCGCAATACGATTGCCGCCCCTAAAAAGTGAACCGGTTCAATAGGATGTTATCCCCTGTTTTTGCACGCCCCCGGCACGCCGCGGCGTTCACCTGTCCGCACGCCGCGGCATAGACTGCAAACACAACGAACCGTTTCAAAGGAGGCCGTCCTATGCCAACCATCTACTTATCGCCATCCACACAGGAGTACAACCCCTACTACGGCGGAGAGGGCAACGAAGAGTATTACATGAACCTGATCGCCGACGCCATGGAGCCGTACCTGACGTCCAGCGGGATCGGGTTTGTGCGCAACACCCCCGATATGACCGCCGCCTCGTCCATCGCCGCCTCAAACCAGGGCGGGTACGATGTGCACCTCGCGCTGCATTCCAACGCCTCGCCCCCCAGCATGTCCGGCCTGCTGCGCGGCACCGACGTGTATTACAACCCGTCCTCCGCGCGCAGCGAACAGCTTGCCGAGATCATCGCGAACAACCTGAAATACCTGTACCCGGACTCGTCGCTCGTCAAGGCGGTGCCGACCACCTCGCTCGGGGAGGTGGTGCGCACGCGCGCGCCGGGCGTGCTGGTCGAGTTCGCCTATCACGACAACCCGGACGACGCGGCCTGGATCCGCGCGAACATCCAGAACCTGGCGCGCAACATCGTGCTGTCGCTGACGGAGTATTTCGGCATCCCGTTTATCGAGCCTTCCCCCGCGCGGCAGGCGACGGCCGACCTGTCCTCCGGGTATCTCAATATCCGTTCGCGCCCCGCCTATGACGCACCGGTCGTGGCCACCGCCGCGGACGGCGAACCGCTTACTGTCCTCGGGGCGTGGAACGGCTGGTTCCTGGTGCGCCGGGGCGGCGATACCGGATATGTGCGTTCTGAATATATCACGCTAAATTATTGAATCAAATTTTGTAAACTTGCTTTTTTATAGCACTTTCTTTCGAAATCCGCCGCCCGCTCTTGCATAATCGTGCAGGAAATTGTATAATGAAAGCGCTTGTACCGGATGTTATAGAGGAGGAATCAGATACCGATGTTTGAAATTTTAAAGAAAAAGACGCTGAACGCGAACACCAAGCTTATGGTGATCCACGCGCCCAACGTCGCGCGCAAGGCCGAGCCCGGCCAGTTCATCATCCTGCGTGTCACCGAAGACGGCGAGCGCATCCCGCTGACGATTGCGGAGTATGACCGCGCGGCGGGCACGATTACGATTATCTTCCAGGAGGTCGGCGCGACCACGATGGCGCTGGGCTGCCTGGAAGAGGGCGACAGCCTGCATGACTTCGTCGGCCCCCTCGGCCGTGCGAGCGAGCTGGAAGGCCTCAAGAAGGTCGCGGTCGTCGGCGGCGGCCTCGGCTGCGCTATCGCCTACCCGCAGGCCAAGAAGCTGCACGAAATGGGCTGCGAGGTCGACCTGATCGCGGGCTTCCGCTCCAAGGATATCATCATCCTCGAGGACGAGATGAAGGCGGCCTGCACCAACCTGCATATTGTAACGGACGACGGTTCGAACGGCCGCAAGGCGCTCGTCACCCAGGTCCTGAAGGAACTCATCGACGCCGGCAACCAGTATGACGCGGTCATCGCGATCGGCCCGATGATCATGATGAAGTTCGTTTCCGAAACCACCCGCCCCTACGGCATCAAGACCATCGTTTCCATGAATACGATCATGGTGGACGGCACCGGCATGTGCGGCGGCTGCCGCCTGACGGTCGGCGGCGAGACCAAGTTCGCCTGTGTCGACGGCCCGGATTTCGACGGCCACCTGGTCGACTTCGACGGCTCCATGCGCCGCGGCGCGATGTACAAGGCGCAGGAGAAGGCCGCCGTCGAGCACCACCAGTGCAATCTCATGAAGCAGGAGGTCAAATAAGATGCCTAACATGAATCCCAAGAAGATGCCCATGCCCGAGCAGAACCCCAACGTCCGCAACAAGAACTTTGAAGAGGTCACGCTCGGCTATACCCCCGAAATGGCGATCGAAGAGGCCGGCCGCTGCTTAAACTGCAAGAACAAGCCCTGCATTGCGGGCTGCCCCGTACAGGTCAAGATCCCGGAGTTTATCGCGCTCGTCGCCGAGGGCAAGTTTCTCGAGGCGGCCGCCAAGATCAAGGAAACCTCCTCCCTGCCCGCCGTCTGCGGCCGTGTGTGCCCGCAGGAGACCCAGTGCGAGCAGAAGTGCGTGCGCGGCATCAAGGGCGAGCCGGTGGCGATCGGCCGCCTGGAGCGCTTTGTCGCGGACTATGCGCGCGAGCACGGCGAGGAAAAGCCGCAGAAGCCGCAGCCGAACGGCCACAAGTGCGCCATCGTCGGCGCGGGCCCTGCCGGCCTGACCTGCGCGGGCGACCTGGCGCGCCTGGGCTACGAGGTCACCGTTTTTGAGGCGTTACATACCGCGGGCGGCGTGCTGATGTACGGCATCCCGGAATTCCGCCTGCCCAAGGCAATCGTCCAGAAGGAGATCGACACGCTGGGGGATCTCGGCGTCGAGTTCGTGCTGAACTTCGTCGTCGGCCGTTCCGAGACGATCGACGAGCTGTTTGCGGACGGCTACGAGGCCATCTTCGTCGGTTCGGGCGCCGGCCTGCCGACCTTTATCGGCGTGCCGGGCGAGAACGCCAACGGCGTGTATTCCGCGAACGAATACCTGACCCGTATCAACCTGATGAAGGCCTATGAGGACGGTTCCCCCACGCCGATCCAGCACGCGCACAAGGTCGCGGTCGTCGGCGGCGGCAACGTGGCCATGGACGCGGCGCGCTGCGCCAAGCGCATGGGTGCGGAAGAGGTCTATATCGTCTACCGCCGCTCGGAGAAGGAACTCCCCGCCCGCCTGGAGGAGATCCATCACGCCAAGGAAGAGGGCGTGGTCTTCAAGTTCCTGACCGCGCCGCTTGAGGTGCTGGCGGACGAGAACTACAACGTCACCGGCATGCGCTGCCAGGCGATGGAGCTCGGCGAGCCGGACGCTTCCGGCCGCCGCCGCCCGGTGCCGGTCGAAGGCAGCGAGTTCACGCTCGACCTGGACTGCGTTATCGCGGCGATCGGCACCAGCCCGAACCCGCTGATCCGCACGACCACCCCCGGCCTGGATACCAACCGCAAGGGCTGCATCGTAGCAGACGACGAGCACGGCGTCACCTCCAAGGACGGCGTGTTCGCGGGTGGCGACGCGGTCACCGGCGCGGCGACCGTCATCCTCGCCATGGGCGCGGGCAAGCGCGCGGCGGCGGCGATGGACGAATACATCCGCAATAAAGCGTAATCCCCGCAAGCTTCGCAATCAAGAGGGCTTTCCCGGATGGGAAAGCCCTCTTTTATATGCCGGTTTTGGCTGGGAAACCTCCGCACAAAAAGGGGACGGTGCACCTGCACCGTCCCCTTTTTGTCGCTAATTGTAATTTTAATGTTTAAATATACAGTACGTCATCATTCAGGCGCACCGGGCTGCCTTCCACCAGCAGGTTGAACAACTCGGCGGGCGCCCAGGTCGTGCCCTCGGCTTCATACGCCGCCGCGCCCAGGGAGGCCGGTGCGGACATGCCAGCCAGGCCTTCCTTTGCCGCGGAATAGGCATAGCTGTCCACGCCCAGCTTGACCGTTATCTGGCGCGTGCCGTCGGTCAGGTGCACGGATTCCGCAGCGCCGTCCCAGGTGACCTTGAAGCCGAGCTTCTCCGCGACCTGGCGCAGCGGTACCATGACGATGCCGTTTTCCACCTTGGCCTTGCCGATCGCGATGTCGCCCTCGGAAACCATGGTCAGCTCGCGATCCTGCGCGGGCAGCAGCACGGCCTTCGTCGCCGTGGCCTGCGCGGGATAGGATTCCGCTACCACGTCATACCACGCCAGCACGCGCACGCCCATGCGGATATCGGTGTTCTTGACGATATTCTTCGTCAGGTACGGCGCGACCGGCGCATCTGCCGGTACCGTCACCAGGATGCCGCCGTTCTCCGCCAGCAGCGTCACGCTGCCGTCCGGGTTGACTGTCGCGCGCTCCGCGGTCAGCAGGCGTACGCCGGCGCCCGGCTCCTCCTGGTTGACGACGACCGCCTCGGCGGTTACCTGCGCAGGCTCGCTCGCCGTCATGACGGGGCCGTAATATACGGTGAGCTTGGTACCCTCGGCGACCGCCTTTTCCTGGTCGGTGACGTCCGTCCAGCCCTTGACGCTCCCCTGCTTACCGTCTACAAACAGCGTGCCCTCGCCCAGCTTGACCTCCAGGGTCTCCCCCGNCGTCGCGGGTTTCAGCGGCCGCCGCAGCGTCCGTAGCGTCCGCCGCGTCCGGCAGCAGGACGGCCTGCGTGGCGTGCGCCTGTCCGGGCATGGACAGCGCGACCTGGTCATACCACGCAAAGAAGCGCGTACCAACCTCAATGTCGGTGTTTTTGACGATATTCTTCGTCAGGTAGGGGCTGACCGGGGTGTCCTTGCCGATGGTCACGAGGATCGTGCCGTTTTCCGCCAGCACGGTCACGCTGCCGTCGTCGTTCTTTGTGACTTCCTCTGCCGTCAGGTAATGCGCGGGCGAGGCTTTCTCGTCCAGGTTGACGACCAGTGCGTAGCAGTAGGACTGCGGCGGGAGGCTGCGGGTCATGGCCGCGCTGTAATACGCATAGATCTCGTCGCCGACCTTGATATCCCCGGCGTTCGCCGCGGCGCCGGTCTTGGTATCGATGCAGACCGTATCCCCGCCCAGGTTGAGCTGGAGCGCCAGGCCGCCGGACTCGCGTCCCGCGTCTGCGTCGTCCGCCGGGACAACGCCGATGGACGGGTACCCGCCGGACTTCAGGTTTACTTCTACAACTTTCATCTTGCCGCCCAGCACGGAAAGCTGGGCCTGCTGCTCCGTCGCCGCCGGGGCGTCCTGCGGCGCCGCGGGCGTCAGGGTGTTGGCGCTCGCCGCGAGTACGGCGGTGCAAAGCATGGTGGCGCTCAAAATAGCGGCCATAGTACCTCTAAATTTCATATATAAATTCCTCCTTGTTTTAAGCAGCATCGTTTGTTTGCTCCCATCTGTCAGATTAGACGGGGGCTTTGCGGAAAGGTTCCCGCCGCAAAATAAAAAGTGCCGGGAAAAATTCCCGGCACCCTTATATCCCGTTTTGTGACAGACGTTCGGTTCTTACTCCGCGGCAGCCGGTACCGTGTAGGTATCCAGGTCGGCCGGCAGCTCAACCTTGACGCTGTCGCCGGTCGCGGTTACATTTGCCTTTACGGTAATGTCCATATTCATGGTCTGGCCCTCTGCGCCAGCCGTCATGCCCATGGCCATGTCCATCGCGGACACCATGCCGTCCTTGACGGTCGCGTTCATCTTGAACGTATCCATCTTGAACGTAACGCCCTGCATCACAGCGTCCATGTTCATGCCCTTGAGCATCGTGTCCATCATGCTGTTCATCACAGCCGGGGCATACTCTACCGTGTAGGTATCGCCGGACTTCGTCAGCGCCTTGATCGCGCTGACCGGCTCAGAGGATACATCCTTGGTGCTGTTGATCATCGCCTGCGCCTGGGAGAAGTCCATCGGCATCTTGACCTTATCCTCGCCGAGCTGCATATACATATTGCCGTCGGTGTAGTAGTACTTGAGATCCTGGGACAGCTTGGCGTCCGCCTCGTTCTCTACCAGGGACTTGTCCATTTCGATGTCCATGGTGCCGTCCATCGCCATCTTGGACTTGTTGAGGTCCTCAAGGTCCATATTGGCCTTGATCGCCATCTTGCTCTTCATGGTCATAAAGTCCTTGCCGTTCAGCTTTGCGGACATCGCCATATCCATATCCATCGCCATCTTGGACACGTCGTTCTGCTTGGTCGCGGCAGACTCGTATTCCTTGAAGTTCTTGAACAGGTCGAGCGTCGGCTGCGCCTTGGCGCTGTCGACCGCGCCGTCCGCCACCAGCTTGGCCAGCAGGGTATCGGCAGACTTGTCCTTGGGCTCTACAGAAAGCGCGGTGTAGCTCATCGCCACCACATTGTCGCGCAGGAAGTTCTTCGTGTCGCAGTTTACCATATCGACTACGCCAAGCTCGGTGGCCTTATCGACCGCCTTGTCATAGGTAAAGTCGCCCTCCGCCGCATCGCTATAGCCCAGCGCGCGCAGCAGGAAGGTGGAATACATCTGTGCATCGCACTTGCTCTCCGGGTCGAAGGTCGTAGCCGTCGCGCCGTTGGTCAGCTTTGCATCATAGAGGTACTGGACGTAGGGCTTCTCCCAATCCTCCAGGTCGGTAAAGGGCGCGGTGTAGGTGAGCGCCTTGGCGTCCGCCTCCTTGCCCAGCATGCGTACCAGCATGGTCGCCGCTTCCGCGCGGGTCGGCGCGCGGTCAAGCTCGTAGCCGCTCGTGCCGCCCTGGAACAGGCCCATCTGGTTGAGCGCGTCCGCGCAGTGGTCGAAATCGGCCGCTGCGGCGGATACCGTCAGCGCAGCCGCAACGACCAGGCCCGCGGTCATCGCCTTCAGCGAGTTCTTCATTTCTTTTGTCCTCCTTAAAATTAAGCAAACCGGGATATCGGGTATTATTATAGCATGTTTTTGTGCTTTCTGCACAATTTTTTACAAAATATTCACAATCCGCACAGATGCGCGGCTACGTCCGGCGAAGGCGGCGGCGCATGCTGGTAATTTTAACATTTTGTTGGTTTTTTCCGCGGACGGCCGTGGTATACTAAGGGTAATAGCGGCGGCGGCCGGCCGCCTAAAATATTAAGAAACTAGGGGTATTGCATTATGGTAAATTTACGCAAATGCGCCGTGATCGGCGTCGGCTTTGTCGGCGCGACCTCGGCCTTCACGCTGGCCACCAGCGGCCTGTTCTCGGAAATCGTGCTGATTGACGCGAACACCAAAAAGGCGGAGGGCGAAGCGGCCGATATCAACCACGGCATTTCCTTCGCGCAGCCCTGCTACGTGCACGCGGGCGACTATCCCGACCTGCACGACTGCGGGCTGATCGTCATCGCCGCGGGCGCAAACCAGAAGCCGGGCGAAACGCGCATCGACCTGCTCAACCGCAACCTTGCGATCATGAAATCCATCATCCCGTCGATCACGGCGGTCAACAAGGAATGTATCCTGCTGATCGTGTCCAACCCGGTCGACATCCTGACTTATATGGTGCAGAAGGTCTCCGGCCTGCCGGCGGGACGCGTCATCGGTTCGGGCACGGTGCTCGATACCTCGCGCCTCAAATACCTGCTCGGCCAGCACCTCGGCGTGGACAGCCGCAACGTGCATGCCTTCATCATCGGCGAACACGGCGACAGCGAGCTGGCCGTGTGGTCGTCCGCAAACATTTCCGGCGTGGATATCGAGGATTATTGCCGCATCACCGGCAAGGACTATTCCTTCGGCACCATGCAGCGGATCTATGAAAACGTCCGCGACGCGGCCTATTCCATCATCGAAGGCAAGGGCGCAACCTATTACGCGATCGGCATGGCGGTACGCCGCATCGCGGAGGCCATCGTGCGGGACGAGCACTCCGTGCTGCCGGTCTCCTCGCTCGTCACCGGGCATTACGACGTGTCCGAGGTGTGCCTCGGCCTGCCCTCCATCGTCGGGCGCGACGGCGTGAAGGCCGTACTCGATATCCCGCTGGCGGACGAGGAGCGCACCCAGCTTATCAGCTCCGCCGAAAAGCTCCGTTCCCTGCTCGACCAGATCAATTTCTAATTTGCAAAGCCTCCCGGTTCCCGGGGGGCTTTCCCTTTTTTTACGCGGATTTGATGCGGTTTTTACCCGGGCGGCGTAAGATGGGGATAGGGGCTTTCCCGCCCCGGTCTATCCTTCTCTTCAGCCCATCCCGCGAAGGGGGGCAGGCCTTGCAGTTTCTGCCAGCCTGCCCCCTTTTGCTATTGACAGCGCCGCCCCGAATGTATATATTAAACATATACAATATCGAAGCGCTGCGGTGCAGCAAAGCCTTGACATCCCTTATCGCACGGTGTATTATTGTATTATTCTTATGACACAATCAGAGGAGCGAAAGGAGATCCTGATGAACGCAAAACGATTCCTGGCCGGGCTGCTTTCCGCAGCCATGCTCAGTACCGCCCTGCCCGCTGCCCTTGCGGCCGGACCGGCCGACCCCGCGGCGACGCGCGGGCAGGTGTGCGCCATGCTGCTCACGGCGGCGGACGACTATAACCCCGGCGTCAAGCAGTCCGATATCCTGCACGGCGACCCGGACGGCAACTTGCGGGAAAACGACCCCGTGACGCGCGCGGAGGCGCTTATCATGCTGCAGCGCGCCTTCGGCGAACTGCCAAAGCCGACGGGCGACAACGCCCGCAAGGCTTACCCCGCATCCAGCTTTACCGACATCCCCGCATGGGCGCAGGCCGAGCTGCAAGGCGTCTTTGACGCGGGCATCGTCGCGGGCACCAGCGCCACGGCCTTTTCCCCGGACGAAAACGTGACCGTGGGGCAGATGGAGCTGTTCATCCGCCGCGTGTTCGCCCTGGAGGGCAGCAACCAGAAGGACGATTTCTACGCGACGGTCAACAAAAGCCAGCTTGACAGCTCGGTGATCAAGCCCGGCCGCCAGGTCAGCGGCACGCTGTACAACCTGATGGACAAGTCCAACGCGGACGTCGCCGCGATCATCGGGGAGATCACCGCGGACGGCAAAACCTATGCCAAGGGGACCCGGGAGCAGAAGATCAGCACCTTGTACCATAACATCCTGGACTGGGATGCGCGGAACAAGGCCGGCATCGCCCCGATCAAGCCCTACCTCGACGCGATTGACGCGGCAAATTCGTTCGACGACCTGATGGCGGTGCGCCAGAAAGTAGCGGACGGTCTGGGCGCCGGCATGTTTGTGAATTTCAGCCTGTCGGCCGACGCGAAGGACAGCACCCGCTATATCCTGCATTTCGGCGGGATGTCGCCCTCCCTCAATAAGGATGTCTACACCAGCGGCGGCAAGCAGAAGGATGCGTTCATGAAATATGTGCGCACGCTGTACATGCTCGGCGGGCTTTCCGAGGAGGAGGCCGCGCGCGAGGCCGGCCTGTTCTGGCAGCTCGAATCCACCCTGTCCGCGGCGCAGTACGACCGGCAGGAGTACGGCGACATCGACAAAATCTATAACATTTATACCATGCAGCAGCTTCGCGACCTGTTCCCGGCCATCGACCTGGACGCGGTGCTGGCGCAGAGCGGCCTGAAGGCGGGCGACGCCATCATGGTCAACGACCCCGGCCTGCTGGAGGCCAACGCCTCCTTGCTGAACGGCGGGCACCTGGACGAACTGAAGGCCGCCGCGCGCCTCACCCTGCTTTCCGGTTACGGCGGCACGTTAAACCGTGAGTTCCTCGACGCGGCGAATACCTACCAGCAGGAGTTCCTCGGTACGGAAGGCACGCTGACGGACGAGGAGGTCGCCGCCCAGGTCGTGCAGTCCTGGATGCCGGAATACCTCGGCAAGCTGTACGTCGACCGCCACTTCAGCCAAAAGGCCAAGGACGACGTCACCGGCATGGTCAAGGACGTGCTCTCCATTTATAAGGAGCGCATCCAGAAGCTTGACTGGATGGGCGACGCCACCAAGGCAAAGGCCATCCGCAAGCTTGATACCATGAACATCAAGGTCGGCTACCCCGATAGCTGGGACAGCCTGCTCGACGGCATAGACATCCGGGGCGCGGCGGACGGCGGCAGCTATTTTGACAACCTGGTCGCCATCTCGAAGGCCAACCGCGAGCACCTGGTTTCCCTGCAGGGCAAGCCGGTCGACAAGACCCAGTGGGGCATGTACCCGTACACGGTCAACGCGATGTACAACCCGATGAGCAACGACATCACCTTCCCCGCAGGCATCCTGCAGGCGCCGATGTACGACGTGGACGCGCCGCGCGAGCAGAACCTCGGCGCGATCGGCTACGTGATTGCGCATGAGATCACCCACGCCTTTGACAACAACGGCGCGAAGTTCGACGAAAAGGGCAACGCCGCCGACTGGTGGACGCCGGAGGATTATGCAGCGTTCCAGAAGCTGTGCGACCAAGCGGTCGCCTTCTACGACGGCCAGGAGGCCGCCCCGGGCATCGTCTGCAACGGTACCCTGACCCTGTCTGAAAACATTGCCGACCTGGGCGCGGCGGCCTGCATCACGGAAGCCGCCGGGCGGCTCGACAATCCGGATTACAGCCTGCTATTCACTTCGATGGCCAACGTCTGGGCAAGCACTTCCTCCCGGGATTATGCCCTATACGCTGCACGCGCCGACGTGCACGCGCCGGACAAGCTGCGCGGCAACCGCGTGCTGCAATCCCTCGACCAGTTCTATACCGCCTTCGGCATCACGGACGGCGACGGCATGTACCTCGCCCCGGAAGACCGCATCACCATCTGGTAACGGGCGGCGAGGATTCCCCCTACTTCCATAAAATACGCGCTGCGGCGCAAAAAAAGCCCCGTTCCATTATTGGAACGGGGCTTTTGCCGTCCGGTACCACGCACAACGCGCGGGCGGCTCCCGGCCTTTAGCCTTCGCTTGCGGGGAAATCGACGGGCAGCGGCGCGGGGCGCTCAAACGTGGTCTCCGGGGTGCAGAACACCTTCCCGTGCGCCGAACGGAGGATGCACTCCATCACCTCGAGCGAATGCAGCGCCATGTCGCCGGACGCACGCGCCGTGCGGCCGTCGCGGATGGCGTACACCATGTCCACCAGGCCGATGCCGCGCGGGTTCTCCTCATGGCTGACCGAATTGAAGGGGTGGGCGTTCGGCGCGACCGTCCACGGCACGTCGACATACTGCGGCGAGCGCGCCGGGTCCTGCCAGCGGTACTGCTTCGCGGCGCGCACCAGCGTGTCCCCGCCAAAGAGGTTCGGGCCGGAGATCGGATCCTTCTCGTCCACCAGGATCGTGCCCTCCGAGCCGTACAGCTCCAGGCGCGGCAGCTCAGAATCCCATACGTCGAAGCTGCACGTCAGCGACACGACGGCGCCGCAGGCAAACCCCAGCGTTGCCACGATATGCGTATCCACGTCGACCGGCAGCACCTGGCCTTCGCACGGGCCGGACGGGACGACGCGCGTGTCCCCCGCCTTGGTCGCCATCGCGCACACGCTGCTTACCGGGCCGAGCAGGGACAGCAGCGCGGTCATATAATACGGCCCCATATCGTAAAGCGGGCCCGCGCCGGGCTGATAGAAGAACGCGGGCGCGGGATGGTGGAACTCATGCCCGTGGCTGACGAAGTACGCGCCGCCGCCCGTGACGCGGCCGATCTTGCCGCTGTCCAGCATCTCGCGGATGTTCTGCAGGCGGCCGCCCAGGAAGGTGTCGGGCGCGCAGCCGATATACAGCCCCTTTTCGCGCGCCAGCTCGACGAGCTGGCGGCCTTCCGCATAGGTCGTGGCGAGCGGCTTCTCCGTATAGACGTGCTTCCCGGCCTGGAGCGCCGCGAGGTTGTACTCAAAATGCGCCTGCGGCGTGGTCAGGTTGAGGACCAGGTCGATATCCGGGTCGGCGATCAGTTCCGCGCCTGAGGCGTACGCCTTCGGGATCCCGTGCTGCGCGGCCTTGCGCTGCGCCTTCTCCAGGCCGCGGGACGCGCAGGCGACCACCTCGACCACATCGTATTTCTTTAAATTGTTCAGATAGACGTCGCTGATATCACCGATACCGATTACGCCCACACGTACCTTTGCCATGTTCCATACCTCCTGTTTTGTGATACGTCACGCAGGGCTGTTTGAAGGCCTGCCCCGCGCTGCTATTGTATACAGTATACAGGATTTCCCGGCCGCTGTCATTTAAAAAACCCGCTGCAACGTTAAAAAATTGCAGCGGGTTTTCTTACTTATTCACAACGACCAGGTGCGGGTATGCGATATCGATGCCCGCGCGGTCATACGCGCCCTTGACGCTTTGCAGCAGGTCGCTCTTCATGACCGCGGCCGTGCCGTTGTCCCGCGCCCACAGCCAGGCGCGCAGCACCACCGCCGAGTCCGCCAGCTCGACCACGCGCACCACCACCGGCGGCGCGCCGTTCATGCGGTCGTCCACCGTGCGGTAATCGAAGAAGGACGGGTGCTTTTCGATCTCGGCGGACAGCAGGTCCTTCGCCCGCTCGATGTCCGATTCATAGGTGATGCCGATATCGAGGAATACGCACACCTTGCTGTCCGCGTAGTCGGCGTTCTCAATGATCGCGCTGTTCATCTTGCTGTTCGGCACGATGACGCGCTTGTTTTCCCAGGTGCGGATGGTCGTATGGTGCACCGTGATCTCCTCCACGACGCCCGAAATGTCGTTATCGACATAGCGCACGACGTCGCCCAGCGTAAAGGGCTTAAACACGAGGATCATGATGCCGCTCACCATACTGCCGAGCGCCTCCTGCGAGGCAAGGCCGGCCACGACCGTAATGATGCCGCCGGCGGCAAGCAGCTTGTTCAGGATATCCTGCACCGCGCCGATGGTCGAGGACAGCACGCCCAGCACGCTGACCGCGCCGCAAATATAGATGACGCCCATCAGCAGGTGGCCGCAGAAGCCGATGAGCGCCGCGCTCGTGTTCCCCTGCGCCCGCAGCCGCTTTTCCAGCCGCCGCAGGAAATGCGCCGCGATATTGCGGATCAGCACCATCAGCAGCACGACAAGCAGCACGGACAGCACGATCTGCACCAGATGGCCGAGGTCGGTCGTAAAGAACTCCCGGAGCTGCTGCCGCACCCCCTCGGGCGCGACGTCCGTCACGGCTTCCACGACTTTGTCCGGCACTTGACTTTCCATAAGCCCTCCTTTCCGGCAAAAGGCAGGCCTCCCGGCGATACCCCTCCCCGGAAGGCCTGCCGTATACATGGTTTGACAGCACGCGGAAGGGCTTAGTAGGCCACGCCCCAGACGATCATATGCTTCGCGGGCTTGCCGCAGACCGGGCAGGTATCGCCCAGGTTTTCCTGCGCGAGCGGCATGCAACGGGAGGACATGCCCGCCTCTTCCTTGACCTTTTCCTCGCAGGCCAGCCCGCCGCACCACATCGTCTTGACAAAACCGGTATGTTCGGCGGCGACCTGCTTCATCTCCTCGAGGGAGTGCGCCGTATAGGTGTGCTCCTCGCGGTTTTTGAGCGCCTTGTCGAACAGCGCCTGCTGCAGGTCTTCCAGCAGCTTCGGGATGACGGTTTCCAGTTCCTCGAACTTTACGACCGTCTTTTCGCGGTTGTCGCGGCGCACCAGCACGCACTGGCCGTTTTCGATGTCGCGCGGGCCGACCTCCAGGCGGAGCGGCACGCCCTTCATCTCGTACTCGGCGAACTTCCAGCCCGGGCTGTTTTCGGACAGGTCGATCTTGGCGCGCACGCCCATCTTCTTGATGCTTTCATACAGCTCGGACGCCTTGTCGGTAACGCCCGGCTTGTGCGCCGCGACCGGGATGACCACGAGCTGCGTGGGCGCGATTTTCGGCGGCAGCACCAGGCCTTCGTTGTCGCCGTGCGTCATGATGATCGCGCCGATCAGGCGGGTGGACGCGCCCCAGGAGGTCTGGTGCATATACTGGAGCTGGTTGTTCTTATCCGCATACTGCATGTCGAACGCGCGCGCAAAGCCGTCGCCGAAATAGTGGCTCGTGCCGGACTGCAGCGCCTTGCCGTCGTGCATCATGGCCTCGATCGTATAGGTCTCGACCGCGCCCGCAAAGCGCTCCTTGTCGGTCTTGCGCCCCTTGAGCACCGGGATCGCGAGGTATTCCTCGCAGAAGGTCGCGTAGACGTTCAGCATACGCATGGTCTCTTCGCGCGCCTCGGCCTCGGTGGCGTGGACGGTGTGCCCCTCCTGCCACCAGAACTCGCGGCTGCGCAGGAACGGGCGGGTGGTCTTTTCCCAGCGCACGACCGAGCACCACTGGTTGTAGAGCTTCGGCAGGTCGCGCCAGGAGCGGACGACCTTGGCGTAATGCTCGCAGAACAGCGTCTCAGAGGTCGGGCGCACGCACAGGCGCTCCTCCAGCTTCTCCGAGCCGCCGTGGGTCACCCAGGCGACCTCGGGCGCAAAGCCCTCCACATGGTCCTTTTCCTTTTGCAGCAGGCTCTCCGGGATAAAAATCGGCATGGCCACGTTTTCGTGCCCGGTCTCCTTGAACATACGGTCGAGCGTGGACTGAATGTTCTCCCACAGCGCCTGCGCATAGGGGCGCAGGATGATGCAGCCCTTCACCGAGGAATAGTCCGCCATCTCGGCCTTTTTGACGATGTCGGTGTACCACTTGGCGAAATCCTCGTCCATGGACGTGATTTCGGACACCAGCTTTTTCTGTTCTGCCATCTGTCTGATTTCCTTTCACTTCTGCTTTCGTTGATTCATATCCTATAGGGAAACGATTTTTACTGCTTTTAAGGGGTTGTGCCTTTTATGAACGCTTTTGAAACCTTCTACGTCAAGCCTTCGGAAAACGAGCTGATCGAGACCGTGGTACATATCAAGCCCGACCCGCGCCCGGCGCTGCTTGGCTCGGTCGTGGGGGCGGAGGGCAAACCAGTGTCCTCCGCGCTCGTGGCGGTGTACCAGTCGGGCGGGGGCGGCTCGCCCGACGTGCCGGTCGGCTCGCTCTACACGGACGAGTTCGGCCAGTTTGCCTTCGGCCCCCTGGAACCCGGCAAGCTGTACATCGTCCGCGTGTACAAGAACAGCGGCCAGATGCGCACCCTGGAGCTGGCGGACTAGCCGCCCACCCCGGCGCCCAGCGCGTCCAGCCGCTTTTGCTCGGACGCGATCGCGTCGCGGTACTGGCCCGGATCCCAGGTGCCCGACGGCGGCAACACCCGGATTTTCCCGTTTTCCACCGCGTATTCCAGCACCCAGTTCCAATTCAGCGCCCGCACCTCGCCGCCCGCGGCGCGCGCCAGCTTATAGAGCGTCAGCCCATGCGCAGGCGTGTCCCGGAGCAGCAGCTCTTCCGTGCCGTCCGCCCGGATACGGGCAACCTCGTCCGCCGCCGGGTTATAGGCCATGCCGGTTTTGGCGGGGTACTCCACGCGCTTGCCCGGCTCGTGCGTCAGGATGACATGGCTGCCGTCCGACGGGTCAAAGCCGTAATCAATCGTGGCGCGCGCCGTAATCTGCCGCAGGCGGCCGTCCTGTAGCTTATACAGCCCGGCGTCGCCCCAGAGATAAACGCTGTTATGGCGCAGCAGCTGCGGCGCATAGACCTCGCGTATGCCGGCGTCCTGCCCTTCCAGCAGGACATAGTCGTTCGGTACCGTGTAGGTATCCAGCGTTTCGCCGGTCGAAGCGTCGCGGCAGCGCAGGACGGTTTCCTCGGCCGAGGCCGCCTGCGTGATGACGCGGTCCCCCAGCACGGCGTAGACCCGCTCGCCCGGCGACGCTTCCAGCGTGCGCACGCCCGCCGCATCGGCCAAAAGGATGCCGTTGTCCGTCCAGACCAGCACGCAGCCGTCGCCGCGGAAATAGTTCTGATCCTTTTGCGGGTAGTATACGGAATACGCATCGTAGGTGCGCTGCACGGCCTTGCCGGCCACTTCGAGCAGCTTGCCGTCGCCCGTCAGCAGGTAGTCCGTCTGCCCGACCGCGCCGGCCGGGTAGACATAGGCGTACCGGTCTTCCAGCGGCTCGATGCGGTACAGCTCCGTCGCGTTGAGCGTCTGCGGGTCGAGGGCGTAGAGCGGCGATGGCGCGTCCCCGTCGTCCCGGCTAACCGCGTAAACATTGTTGCAGGCGTTGCCCTCGTCATAGGCGATGTCAAGCGCGGGCAGCGCGTCGTTCCGCGCGACGACGACGTCCGCGATGCGGCAGGCCGGGCGCCAGTCGCCGTAGGGGTCATCGGGGTCCTGCGCCAGCCCGTAGACGCGCGGCAGCACATCCCAGGCCGCGCCCTTCAGCCCCTCCGCGGTAAAGACGCCCTTGCCGATGAGGAACTGCGCCATGCTCATAGTGTTGCCGTTTTTCGTGTAGTACGCCGAGAGCGTGCGGGCGGACAGCAGCGCCGCGTCGCCGCGCGTGAAGCCCGCCTTGTCGCAAGCCGCCACCTCCTCCGGCTGCGCGATGTTGTACGCGTAGCTGTCGTCGCCGGTTGCAGCGCGGTTTAAAAAGATGCAGAACTGGTCGCATGTCACGGGTTGCGCCGCGCCGTAGCGCGTTTTGGACACGCCCTTCGTCAGCCCGGACTGGTACAGCCAGCCGACATATTTGTCCGCCCAGGCGGGGACGTCGGAAAACGGGTGCTTCCAGTCCCCGGCCAGCACCGTACCCTCCGCGCCCAGGTAGCGCACAAGCATGGCGGCCGCCTCGTCGCGCGTCATCGCGCGGCCGAGTTCAAAGCCCTGCTCCGTGCCGCGGAACAGGCCGAGCTCCTTGAGCATTTCGGCCTGCTCCTGCAAGCCGCCGGGATAACCCTCGTTTTGGATTGTCGCGGCCGCCGCAGGGGTCGCGCACAGGAGCAGCAGCGCGAGCGCCGCAATCAGTTTTTTCATGGGAAAGCCCTCCTTTAACATCGGGGCCGTCCAAAACCCTTCCGCGCCGGGGGCAGCGCCTTTGCCGGGCGGCGGGAGGTTGGGCGGCGAAGCCATACCCTTTAAACGGATGCCGCCGCCCAGTTTACTACAGCGTCTTACCGCGCCTTGCTCTTGACCTCGAAGGCCAGCTTTTCTATAAACGCAGCCAGCTCCATCACGGTCGTCTTACCGTCGCGGCGGTCGCGCACGGCCACCATGCCGCCCTCCTGCTCCTTATCGCCCAGGACAAGCATATACGGCACCTTTTCCAGCTGCGCCTGGCGGATTTTGTACCCGATCTTCTCGTTGCGCGCGTCCATCTCGACACGGAAGCCCGCGTCCTCAAGCTGCTCCTTCACCGCCGCGGCATACGCCTCGTTGCGCTCGGTCATGGTCAGCGTCTTGACCTGTACCGGCGCCAGCCAGGTCGGGAACGCGCCGGCGAAGTGCTCGGTCAGGATGCCGATGAAGCGCTCGATCGAGCCGAACACGACGCGGTGGATCATGACCGGGCGGTGCTTTTCGCCGTCCTCGCCCATATACTCCAGCTCAAAACGCTCTGGCATCTGGAAGTCGAGCTGGATCGTGCCGCACTGCCAGGTACGGCCGAGGCAGTCCTCGAGGTGGAAGTCGATCTTCGGGCCGTAGAACGCGCCGTCGCCCTCGTTGATTTCAAACGGCTTGCCCATCTCCTCGAGCGCGGCCTTGAGCGCGCCCGTCGCCATGTCCCAATCGGCCAGCTCGCCCATATGGTCTTCCGGCATGGTGGACAGCTCGATATGGTACGGGAAGCCGAACAGGCTGTATACCTCGTCGATCAGGCGGCATACGCCCTTGATCTCGTCCTTGATCTGGTCGCGCGTCATGAAGATGTGCGCGTCGTCCTGCGTGAAGCAGCGCACGCGCATCAGGCCGTGCAGCGCGCCGGACAGCTCGTGGCGGTGCACCAGGCCAAGCTCGCCGCAGCGGAGCGGCAGCTCGCGGTAGGAGTGCGGCTGGGACTTGTAGACCAGCATGCCGCCCGGGCAGTTCATCGGCTTGATTGCGAAATCCTCGTCGTCGATGACCGTGGTGTACATGTTGTTTTTATAGTGGCCCCAGTGGCCGGAGCGCTCCCACAGGGCGCGGTTGAGCATGATGGGGGTGGAAATCTCCTGGTAGCCCGCCTTGCGGTGGATTTCGCGCCAGTAGTCGATCAGCGTATTCTTGAGCACCATGCCCTTCGGCAGGAAGAACGGGAAGCCCGGGCCCTCGTCCATCAGGGCGAACAGGCCGAGTTCCTTGCCGAGCTTGCGGTGGTCGCGGCGCTTGGCCTCTTCCAGGCGCTGCAGGTAGGCGTCCAGTTCGTCCTTTTTCGGGAACGCGGTGCCGTAGATGCGCTGCAGCATCTTTTTGGACGAGTCGCCGCGCCAGTATGCGCCCGTGACGTTCATCAACTTGAGGCCGTTGCCCTTGACGCGGCCGGTCGAATCCAGGTGTGGGCCGGCGCACAGGTCGGTAAAATCGCCCTGCTTGTAGAACGAGATCACCTCGTCCTCGGGCAGGTCGCGGATCAGCTCGACCTTATACGGCTCCTCGCGCCCCTCCATATACGCAACGGCTTCCGCGCGCGGCAGCTCAAAGCGCTCGAGCGGCAGCTTTTCCTTGCAGATCTTCTTCATTTCGGCCTCGAGCGCGTCCAGGTGCTCCTGGGTAAAGGAGAACGGCGCGTCAAAGTCGTAATAGAAGCCGTTTTCGATCGACGGGCCGATCGCCAGCTTCACCTCGGGATACAGGCGCTTGACCGCCTGCGCCAGGATGTGGGATACCGTATGGCGGTAGGTGTCGCGGTATTCCTTGTTTTCAAACGTGTACTTGCTTTCTTCAGACATGGTTTTCCCTCCTGCTGTTTTTGATACGGGGTAAAAGAAAAGCCCTCACCCCTGTGTGTCCAGGGGTGAGAGCAAAAAATTGTTCCCACGGTTCCACCCTGCTTGCAAGCCCCGCCCCATAGGGCGGCGCCGCCGCTCGGAGCCCGTAACGTGGGCGACCCGTCGCGGGTTCCTCCTCCGGTACCGGAGGTTTTCCCCGCAAAGCTCAGGAACCGGTTGCATCTCCACCGCACCCGCGGCCGCTTCCAGCCACGGCGGCCGCTCTCTTGGGGCGCAGGATGCGGAAACGCGTTTTCCGTCATCGCTTTTGCATAATAAGTTTATGAATGTACCTATATTACACCTGATAGCCGCATTTGTCAACGGCAAAAAGCGCCAAAAACGCGCGTTTTAACGGGATTCCCTTATTCCTGCACCGCGCCGCCCGCCGCCTGGACGCGCGCCTTAAAGTCCGCGAGGAACGCCGCGCGCGCCGCCGCGTCCGCAAACGCGGTGAACGGCACGATCAGCGCCTCCATCTGTCCGGTGTAGATGTAAAAATGCGCGGCGTCCTCCACAACCTTCTGCACCTTGGCATAGTCGTACAGGCTGTCCTCGCCCGCGCCCTTGAGGCGGAAGCGGCCGTCCTCCAGCACCAGCGACTTCTGCCCGCAGGCGATGCTGCCGGACTGCTGGAGGGTCTTGCGCACGTTGTTTGTGACCTTTTTCGTGATGGTGCGCGGGATCATGAGGGCGTACAGCACCGCCGCGGCCACAAAAATCGCGATCAGCACGGGCGAATACGCGTTCAGCAGGTACCCGCAGATACCGCCCGCCGCCAGGATCAGTACCGCGCCCTGCAGCCGCGCCTTGAGGATATTGCGCTTCGACGTGCGGTTGTTGCGCATGTAATCCAGGTTGAAGGCGATATAGTCCTCTGCCGTGATGTCGTAGGTAATCTCCATTTGTCAAACTCCTTTGGGGCCGCGCACATGGGGCGGCGCCGGTTTTGCGGCGCGCTGCGCCGTTTGGCAACATGATACCATGCCGCGCGCAAAATAACAAGCCGGGATTTCCAAAGTGCCGTTTGAAATCCCCAAAGCGCCGTTTACCTTGGCCGCCAGCCTTGGTTTCGCCGTGCCCGGCGCACGGCGCGCGTCCCAGCGCCCTGTGGCACAAAAAAGCCCCCGTCCGCAAGGGACAGGGGCTTTCGCAGCAATGTAAACTTACTTCTTCAGGACAACTTCGCCGCCCAGGCCGGTGTGCGCGGTGATATACTCGCGGCCCATCTTGGCGTACTCGAACGGGTTGGCCTTTGCCGGGTCCTGCTCCGCTTCGACCATGATCCAGCCGGTGTAGCCAGCCTTATCCAGCAGGTCGAAAACCTTGTCGAACTCGACACAGCCGTCCGGGTCGCCCGGTACGGTGAACGCGCCTTCGCGGACGGCCTTCAGGAAGGACCAGTCCTCCGCCTTGACCTTGTCCACGATCGGCATACGCATATTCTTCAGATGTACATGGCCGACACGGTCTGCGAACTTCTCCAGCATAGCGACCGGATCCTCGCCCGCGAAGGTGAAGTGGCCGGTATCGAAGCACAGGAAAACGTACTTCGGGTCGGTGTTCTCCATCAGGCGGGTGGTCTCCTCAACGGTCTGGCAGACGGTGCCCATGTGATGGTGGAAGCAGGTACGGATGCCGTACTTCTCCATGGACAGCTTGCCCAGCTTGTTGAGGCCGTCGCAGAAGCGGGTCCACTCCTCGTCGGTCATCACGCGCTTGTCCTTGAGCACGCGCTTGTCCAGCATGCCCTGGATCGAGCCGGACTGCTCGGAAACGTTGATCGCGGTCGCGCCGACATAGGAGAGGTATTCAAGCTCCTTGATAAACTCCGCCTCGGTCTCCTCATACGGCTTGTCAACCAGGAAGGAGGAGAACCACTTGGACGCGATCGTCAGGTTGCGCGCGTCGAGCATGTGCTTCAGGACCTTCTTGTCCTCCGGGTATTTGTGGCCGACTTCGCAGCCGTCAAAACCGGCAAGCTTCATCTCGGAAATGCACTGCTGGAACGTATTTTCATCGCCCAGGTCCCACATATCGTCATTCGACCAGCCGATCGGGCAAATACCCAGGCGTACCTTCTTTGGATCTAACATAATGTTTACCTCCATATACTTCTCTACTTTTTTCATAGCAGGCGAAACCGGGCGCAACGCCCGTCCTGTCTATCTATTATTGTATAAGAGAGCGGAGGTAAAGTCAAACGGAATTTGTAATTTTTCACAAGCAAAAGCAGGTCGCGGCGGGTTTTGCCGGTTAAATTGTATACATTTTCACGCTTTCACGCAATGCTGCCGTAAAGCCCCGCGCAGGAGCGCTTAAATCCGTGCAACGCCCGAATCGCGCGCCGCCTGTGCGACCGCCTGTGCGACCGCCTCGGTCACGCGCCCGTCGAACGCCAGCGGCATAATGTGTTCCGCGTCCAGCTCCGCGTCCGTCACCACTTCCGCGATCGCCCTGGCCGCGGCAAGCTTCATCTCCTCATTGATATCGCTTGCGCGCACGTCGAGCGCGCCGCGGAAGATGCCCGGGAACGCCAGCACGTTGTTGATCTGGTTCGGATAGTCGGAGCGGCCGGTACCGACGACCGCCGCGCCGCCCTTTTTAGCGTCTTCCGGCCAGATTTCGGGCACGGGGTTCGCCATGGCAAAGACCATCGGGTCGGGCGCCATCGTCGCGACCATGTCCGCCGTCAGCACCTGTGGGCCGGACATGCCGAAAAATACGTCCGCGCCCTTGACCGCGTCGGCCAGCGTGCCCGTCATATGGCCGCGGTTCGTGACCTTTGCCATCTCGGCCTGCGCCGGGTTCAGGCGCCCGTCGCCCTCGCACACGATGCCGAAACGCTCGCACATCACGATGTCCTTGACGCCGAGGAACATCAGGAACTTTGTCACGGCGATGGCGGCCGCGCCGCAGCCGTTGACCACCATCTTAATCCCCTCGACCTTGCGGCCGGTCAGGCGGCAGGCGTTCAGCAGCGCCGCGCCGCAGCATACCGCGGTGCCGTGCTGGTCGTCATGGAACACTGGGATATCGCAGGCCTCCTTGAGCTTGCGCTCGATCTCAAAGCAGCGCGGCGCGGCGATATCCTCCAGGTTAATGCCGCCGAACGAGCCGGAAATCAGCTGCACCGTCCGCACGATCTCATCCACATCCTTGGATTTGACGCAAAGCGGGAACGCATCCACATCCGCGAACGCCTTGAACAGCGCGCACTTGCCTTCCATGACCGGCATACCGGCTTCCGGGCCGATATCGCCCAGGCCGAGCACCGCGGTACCGTCCGTAATGACCGCGACGAGGTTGTGGCGGCGGGTATATTTATAGCTGTCGTCGATATTATCGCGGATTTTCAGGCAAGGCTCTGCCACGCCGGGGGTATAGGCGACCGAGAGGTCCTCCTTGGTCTTGACCTCGCATCGCGCGACGACCTCGATCTTGCCGCCCCACTGTTCGTGCGCCAGAAGCGCCTTTTCCTTTGCGTCCATTTTCGATATCCTCCAATTTGCACATATTCTTCTAATAATATTGTACACGACAAGCAAGGGGTTGCAAAGGGGGGATTTTACACAAAAAACCGGATGCGGCAGGAATTTATGCGTTCCGATGCGCGGGACGGGGTTTTGCGGCTGCGCGCCGTAAGGGGCGTGCAGCCCGCGTAGGAATATTCGCGCCACGGGCGCGGGACGGGGATATGCGCTCCCGCGCAGGGGCCAAAGGGACATGGGGGAACCCATGGTTCCCCCATGTCCCTCTGGACACCCCTCCCCCTCCTTTGGCGCGCTACCCGTCGGACAGGCTGCGCCTGTCCTCCTAAGACGCGCGCCGCGGGGGCGTAGCTGCTTCTGCAATCACGCAACGCCGCGTGCCGTTTTAAGAAGGGGGCTGTTTTGGGGGACGGCTTCCTGCCGATTTGACTGTGATGCCCCGCGCCGCCGTGCTGCTGTGCGCTTGGGGTTCGCGCCCTGGGGCACATCCCACTTTATACCCTGCACGCAGTGCCGGACGGGCGGGCTGCACCGTCAAGTTACCCTGCAACCCGCATCCCCGTTTACATGCATCACCCTCTAATCTCTGGTTCGCGGAAGGGGCGGCGCGCCGCACGCAAAGGAACGCCCCCGCCCGCCGTTTGGCGGTCAAAATGCGGGCAGCATTTTGAGCCGCCGCCGGCGGAAGGGAAAGGGTGGGGATTCCAAAGGGATCCGGGAAAACCGCAGGTTTGCCCATACCCCTTTGGCGCCTGCGGCGCGCAGCCGCAAACCCCGTCCCGCGCCCGCGGCGCGTTTGGCAAAACAAGCTTCACTTGTTAATTTTCCGGTTCGTCCGCCTCGTAAGACCAATAAAACCTCGTTTCATCGTCCACATCCCGCAAATGATAATTGTCGACCCTTCGCGCCGCCCGCCAGCCGCCTTTAAACGCTGCCCGCACAATCTGGAATAACGCTTCCTCCGCCCGGTCATATTCTTCCTGCCCCATAATTTCTTCAAACGCTTTTTCAAAATCCATAAAAACACCTCGTTTGACATTTAGTAAATGTCAATATTTACATCAGTATAACATATACTTTCTGTATTGACAATCTCTAAATGTCAATTTGGAGGGATGGAATATGTATAAGAACCGGAGTGCCGAAGGCCGTGCGAACATTTGCGGATACAATATCATGCGCCTTCGGAAAGAGCAGGAAGGCAAGCTGTCCCAGCGGGCTTTGGCCGACAAACTGCAGCTTGTGGGCATTGACTTGGATAAGAATGCGATTCAGCGCATTGAAAGCGGGCTACGGTTCGTTACCGATATTGAGCTGCGTGCATTCGCGGCCGTTTTTGGTGTGACTGCCGACGCGCTACTCGAATCGCCTGAAATGCAATAAAAAAGGGGACGCTTTCGCGTCCCCTTTTTTCATCCGGGCGTAATGTTAATTACTTGCGGGAAATAGCCTTCTTCGCAGCGGCTACGATATCCTCAGCGGTCAGGTTGAAGATCTTGCACAGGTCGGCTTCCGGGCCAACCTCGCCGAAGCGGTTCTGGATACCGACCATCTCCATCGGGACAGGGCCGTTCTTAACCAGGACGTTCGCAATCGCGGAGCCCAGGCCGGTCTCGACCTGATGGTTCTCAGCGGAAACGATGCAGCCGGTCTCCTTGGCGGAAGCCATGATCAGCTCCTCGTCGATCGGCTTCCAGGTGTGCATGTCGATAACCTTGGCGGAAATGCCCTCAGCCGCCAGCAGTTCCTGTGCGGCAAGCGCCTTGTCGACCATGATGCCGGAGGAAATGATGGTGACGTCCTTGCCTTCCTTCAGGGTTACGCCCTTGCCGATCTCGAAATCGGAGCCGTCGCCGTAAATGGTCTTGTGACCCTTACGGATGAGGCGCATGTAGGAGATCTGGTCGTAATCCTTCGCCAGGCGCTTGGTCAGCGCGTAGGTCTGGGTATAGTCGCAGGAATCGATGACGACGCAGTTCGGGATGTTCATGTACAGGCCGCAATCCTCGAACGGCATGTGGGTCGCGCCGTTGACCGCAGCGGTTACGCCGGGGTCGGAGCCGATGACCTTGACGTTCAGCTTGGAGTAGCCGCAGGACAGGAAAGCCTGGTCAAAGGCACGGCGGGAAGCGAAGCAGCCGAAGGAGTGGATAAACGCCTTCTTGCCGGTCGCAGCCAGGCCGGCCGCTACGCCCATTGCGTTCTGCTCGGCGATGCCGGCGTTGAACGTCTGCTCCGGGAACGCCTTGAGCAGCTTGGTGGTATTGATGCAGTTCATCAGGTCGCAGTCGACATGGACGACGGACTTGTCTTCCTGCATCAGCTCGAGCATCGCGTTGACGTAACCGTCACGGTTTGCGCGAGGGTCGTTTTCGTGTTTTCCAATCAGAGTAAAGCTCATTATTCCGTACCTCCCTTACTTCGCGGCCTTGATTTCGGCCATCTGCTTCTCAGCGTACGCAAAAGCCTCATCCCACTGCTCTGCAGTCGGCTCGGAGCTGTGCGCGCCGGAAGACTCAGCGAAGGTAGCGCCCTTGCCCTTGACGGTGTCGAGGACGATAGCGGTGGGCTTGCCGGTTACGGTATAAGCCTCTGCGATTGCGTCATAGATCTTCTCTACGTCGTTGCCGTCCGTGACGTGGATGACATGCCAGCCGAACGCGTCGAACTTGGCGGCCAGGCCCTTTGCATGGCCCATAACGTCGGCAACCGCGCCGTCGAGCTGGCGGCCGTTGTTGTCGACCAGGCAGATCAGGTGGTCCAGCTTGTAGTGGGCGGCAAACTCCGCTGCCTCCCAAATCTGGCCTTCATCCGCTTCGCCGTCGCCGATGGCTACGAATACGTGGCTGTCACGGCCGTCGACCTTGTTGCCGAGCGCCGCGCCGACTGCCTCGGACATGCCCTGGCCCAGGGAGCCCGTGGTCAGGTCAACGCCGATGGTCTTGGTGCGGTCGGTGTGGGACGGGAAGTTGGTGCCCGGGCGGTTGAGGGTGTACGCCTCTTCTACCGGGTAGAAGCCCATCAGGCCGAGGGTCGCGTAAGCGACCGGGCCCGCGTGGCCCTTGGACAGGATGAACCAGTCACGGTCCTCCCAGCGGGGGTTCTTGGGGTCGATCTTCATGTACGCGCCGTAGACAACCGCCATCGCGTCCGCCATACCCATGGCGCCGCCGACATGGCCCTTGCCCAGGGAATGGATGATCTTCAGCGTCTCCATTCTGATTTCCTGCGCGAATACACGCAGTTCCTGCATTTTCTCTGCTTTCTGCATGAAATACACCTGCCTATTCCTAAATTTTCATTGCAAACCATAAGTCCGTACCGCGGCGCCTCTTTATACGCCGTAGCACTGCTTAGATATTATCATTTTTTTTGCATAATTTCAATGCTCTCCGCCTATTTTGTCCGGAAAATCTTTGCCTGATTTTACCGACATTATATGCTCCCTTCCATATTTCTGTAAGAAATCCTTGAATTCCGGGTTTTTGTTGGTTGATTTTTCAGTAAATTCTGATAAACTTAGAAGTATACGAAATCGATAAGGAAAATGAGAGGGGCCTAGCGCCCCTCTTTCCGACATAATACTGATTCGAGGTGTCAGGGTTTTGAAAATTAGCAGGCTCAATTCCATCGAACAATATGTAATATCCAAGGAGACCGCCACGATCGACGAGCTTTGCGAGGTCTTCGGCGTATCCAAAAACACCATCCGCCGCGACCTGAACGAGCTCGAGGCCCGCGGCCACATCGCGAAAGTGTACGGCGGCGTGACGGCGATCGCCTCCGCGGGCGCGGTGCCCATGCCGGTGCGCTCCGGGCTGCACCCGGCCGACAAGACCCTGATCGGCCGCCTGGCCGCCGAAGAGGTCGCCGACGGCGACACCATCTTCCTCGATTCCGGCTCCACCACGGTGTGCATGCTCAAATTCCTGGCCGCCAAAAAACGCATTACGATCGTGACGCATTCGCTCGGCGCGCTCGCGGAAGCCTCGAAATACGAGAACCTGAGCGTCATCTCGCTCGGCGGCATTTACTCGCGGCCGACCGATTCCTTCGTCGGCCTGTCCACCTTCGAGGCGCTGTCCACAATGAAGATCAACAAGGCCTTTATGGCGGCGACCGGCGTTTCCATCGAAAACGGCATGATGAACACGACCTTCCTCGAGTCCGAGATCAAGCGGGGCGTCGTGCAGCGCGCGGCGCACATCTTCCTGATGGCGGACGGCTCCAAGCTTGACCGGGACGCGGTCATCACCTTCTGCCGCCTCGAGGAGCTGACCGGCTTTGTCACCGACCGCCGCCCGCCCGAGCAGTACATGAAATTTTTCGCCGCGAGCGGCGTGCGCGTGCGCTACGAATAGGCGCGCAAAAACCGCGCCGCCCGCGCCGCGTCCCTTGCAGCCGCGGGCTCTGTGTGGTACAATATAGGAAATATTTGAATCCCCGAGATTTCAAATACTAGGAGGTATGCTGAAGATGTATATTGATAAGGAAGTAAAGCGCGGGTATAACGAGTATATCCGGCTGGACGAGGGCATCGGCAAGGACGCCATGATGGACGTCGGCCTGCTCGTCATGGAGGACGGCGACACCTGGACGTGTGAAGAGGCGGAAAAGGAAGTCGCAGTGCTCGTATTTGACGGCAAGTGCACGGTCAAGTGGGACGGCGAGTCCTATGACGTCGACCGCCCGAACCCGTTTGACTACAACCCGTCCTGCCTGCACGTCTGCAAGGGCACCAAGGTCGAGGTCGTCGCGCACGGCCCCTGCAACATCTATGTGCAGAAGACCCTGAATGAAAAAACCTTCCCGAACAAGATGTACAAGCCCGAAGACACCGATACCTGGGCGCGCGGCAACAAGGGCGAGCTGATGGGCTGCATCAAGCGCGACGTGCGCACCTGCTTCGACCTGGACAACGCGCCGTACTCCAACATGGTGCTGGGCGAGGTCGTCAACCTGCCGGGCAAGTGGTCCTCCTACCCGCCGCACCACCACCCGCAGCCGGAGTGCTACTTCTACCGCTTTGACAAGCCGATGGGCTTCGGCGCAGGCTGGGCGAACGGCGAAATCTATGAGACCCACCATAACGGCCTTGCGATCATCACGGACAAGATGCACTCCCAGGTCACCGCGCCGGGCTACTCCTGCTGCTATGCATGGGGCATCCGCCACCTGCCGGGCGACCCGTGGGACAAGACCCGCATCGACGACGAGGAGCACCTGTGGCTGCTCGAGGACGACGCGAACGACCATATCTGGCACTGCCCGACCGGCAACTAAGGCGATATGCCTGCCGGCGGCGTGCAGACGCGGCCGTATGGAAAAAGTATGATTTGTTGGGGCATCTGGCCCCAGCCGCTTCCTGGAAGCACACAAAAGGGCGTGGAACGGATTGTTCCACGCCCTTTTTTTATTTGTGCGCCGCCCGCCAGGCCAAGCAGGCCTGGAAAAGGAGCATTGCGGCGTCGGCCGCCAGCACCAGGACAGCCTTTGCAAGCCAGCCGTCCCCCGGGGACTGCGCGATATCCAGCAGCACGCCCTGGAAAACCAAGCCGCAAACAACGCCCGCCAGGAGCACCGCGCCCACCGCAAGGTCAAAGCAGAGCGCCCGCTTGTCCATCCCCCGGCCGTACCGTGCAATTTTCAGGCTGTTGAGCAGCATGGCCGCCACTGTCAGATAGTAAATTGCAAAATCCAGATGGTAATACTGCATCAGTTCCGCGAACTGGGTATACATGCCCGTCCGCCCCCTTTCCCCGGGATACGCTTACGCGATCGGCTGCATCAGTTCGATCAGCTCCCCGCTCGGCCCCGCGAGGAACCAGTTGCGCAGGCCGCCGAACAGGCCGGGCAGCACGTTGGGCGCAGGTGTCTGGAACGTATCGATCCCGGCCGCCCGCAGCGCCTCCGCCGCCTGCTCCAGGTCGTCCACGCGGATGGCGAAATGCGGCAGCGCGCCGCCCTTTGCCGTGACCTCGGTGCCGTCGTGCGGCTCAATGAGTTCAATCTCAAAGCCCGCCAGCTCGATGATGGCAAGTTGGTTGACGCCCGTTGCCTTTTTCGCTTCGCCGCGCTTGCGCAGCACGCCGCCCATCCGCTCGTAAAAGTCAATGCTGACGCCAAGGTGCCCCGTCAGTACGGCGACATGCGCCAGGCCGGTAAAGTGGTTTTCCATGTGCCTTATCCTCCTATGGTACGGTTATTGATAAAATTTATAGCGCGAGGCGGTAGATCGCCTCGACGTCCGCGGCCGTAAGCGGCACGAAGCCGCCTAGCGTGCGCCCGCCCGTCAGGCCGATATGCGCCGCCAGCGCCGGGATATCCTCCTCGCGTGCGCCAAGCGCCGCAAAGCCCTGCGGCATGCCGATGGACGACAGGAACGCGCGGAACCGTGCAATGCCCTCGCGCGCGGTGCGTTCCGGGTCGGTAAAATCCATGTCGCAGCCCCAGACGCGCACGGCGAACTGCGCAAAGCGCTGCACGTCATGCGGCAGCACATACGTCATCCAGGCGGGCATGACCACGGCCAGCCCCGCGCCATGCGCCACATCGTATTTCGCGGACAGCTCGTGCTCGATGTCGTGGCTCGCCCAGTCCTGCGCGCGGCCAACGCCGCACAGGTTGTTATGGGCGACCATGCCCGCCCACATGATGTTGGCGCGCGCCTGGTAATTGCCCAAATCGGCCATCACCTTCGGCGTTTCCGTGATCATGGCCTTGAGCACGGCCTCGCACAGGCGGTCGGTCGTTTCCACGTCCGCCGTATTGGTGAAATACCGCTCGCACACGTGCGCCATGATGTCGGTCGCGCCGCAGGCGGTCTGGTAGGCCGGCAGCGTGCAGGTAAACATCGGGTTCAGGATGGAAAAACGCGGGCGGAGCGCCTCGCCGGAGGCCCCCCACTTGCGCATCCCCTCTTCGTGCGTGATGACCGAATCGGGCGAACCTTCGCTGCCCGCGGCGGCAATGGTCAGCACCGTGCCGACCGGCAACGCGGTATCGACCGGCTTGCCCGTGCCGTAATAGTCCCAAAAATCGCCGTCATAGGGCACGCCCGCCGCGATCGCCTTGGCGGAATCGATTGTGCTGCCGCCGCCGACGGCCAGGATAAAATCGATGCCTTCGCGGCGGCACAGGCCGATGCCTTCATATACCAGCCCGCTGCGCGGGTTGGGCTGCACGCCGCCCAGCTCGACATAGGGGATCCCCGCGTCCGTGAGCGACGCGACGACCTTGTCCAGCACGCCGTTGCGCCGCACGGAACCGCCGCCGTAGTGCAGCAACACCTTGGTGCCGCCAAATCGCCGTACCAGCGCGCCGCACTGCCGCTCGCTGCCGTCGCCGAAGCTGAAATAGGTCGGCGCATAAAATGTAAAGTTTTCCATAAGGCACTCCCTTTCAAAATACAGGTGTTCCCTTCCTTCCCCTCTAGGATACCCGTTTCCGCCGGGCGCCGCAAGCCCTTTCGCTAAAATATTGCTGCCCGCGGCAGCGGGGGCTGCAAAAGCCGCGCATCCATGTTATGGTGCAGAAAAGGGCGGCGCACAATTGCCACATGGTTGCGGAAACAGCCCGCCTTCCGGTTCAGCCGGACGGGCGGCACGTAAAAAAGCGGCTTCCCCTTTTGGGGAAGCCGCTTTTTCCTTGGTATGATGAGGAAATCCCTTACGCACCCAGGACCAGGGGCGAAAAGACAATATAGGCCAGTACCATGACCGCCAGCGTGACCGTGGCATAGATCTTGCGATGCTTCCACGGGGTCAGCTCGACCGCCTTGACGTCCTGTACGACGAAATCGGTCGGACGCGGGTTCTTCTTGACGATGAACCACATCACGATCATATCCACAACGAACAGGAACGCGGTGAAGTACAGGTAGTGGATGTCCTTCAGGAACGGGATGACATTGCGCAGGCCGAACTGCAGCGTGAAGTACAGGACGACGTGCATCGGGATGATGATCTTCGGCGCAATGGTCGGGACCTTCTTCCAGAAGAAGCCGCAAACCAGGCAGATCAGGATCGGCGTGTTGAACGCGGCGAACATGGAGTTTACGAAGGTCGTAATACCGCCCATGTACAGCATGAACGGGGACATGATGGTGGAAACAATCGCAACCACGGTGCCAAAGCGCTGGCCGACCTTAACCATGTAAGCGTCGGACGCGGTCGGGTTGAACATCGGGCGGTGGATATCCAGCGCGTAGATGGTGGATGCGGAGTTCAGTACCGAGTTAAAGGAGGACAGGATCGCGCCGAACATAACGGCCGCGAAGAAGCCCAGGACCGCCTTCGGCATAACCGCGGCGACCAGCATCGGGTAACCGGCGTCGCCGCCGTTTGCCTGGGCGGCAGGCCCAAACATGTGGAACGCGATGATGCCGGGGATAACGACGATCAGCGGGGTCAGGATCTTGAGGAAGCCGGCCAGTACCGCGCCCTTCTGCGCTTCCGCCAGGTTCTTTGCGCCGAAAGTACGCTGGATGATGGACTGGTTGGTACCCCAGAAATACATATTATTGATAAACATACCGGTAAACAGGAGCGGCCAGGGCATATAGGGTTCTGGCGCATCCGCCGGGTTGATTGCATTCATCATTTCAGGGTTTGCGTGCAGCAGGGTGTCGAGGCCCTCTGCAAAGCCGCCGCCGTGCATCTGGCCGAGTACGATCAGGCCGAATACCGGGACGAGCAGGCCGCCGACGATCAGGCCGAGGCCGTTGATGGAGTCGGAAAGCGCGATTGCCTTCAGGCCGCCGCAGATCGCGTAGATCGAACCGACGATCGCGGTCGCAACGCAGACGATGGCGATGCAGGCAAACTCGGACCAACCGGTCAGGCCGGGCAGGTCAAAGATTTTGACAAATACCTGTGCGCCGGCATACAGGATGTTCGGCAGCATGATTACGATGTAAGAAAGCAGGACGATGAACGATACCAGACGGCGGGTGCCCGCATCATAGCGCTGCTCAAAGAACTGCGGCACGGTCGTCAGGCCGGTCTTTAAGTACTGCGGCATCAGCCAGAATGCCAGGACGATCAGGGCGATTGCCGCCGTGACTTCCCATGCAATTGGGCCCATACCGATGCGGACAGCCTGGCCGTTTGTACCGACCAGCTGCTCTGCGGACAGGTTGGTCATCAGCAGGGAGCCTGCGATGATCGGGCCGGTCAGGCCGCGGCCTGCCAGGTAATACCCGTCCTGGGTATCCAGCTTATCACCTCTGGTTTTCCACCAGGAGATGATGGCGACCAACGCGGTAAACGCAATAAACGTAATCGCGGTGAACGCCAGCGAATTGACGAAACTCATAATTCTTCCCCTTTTATGCTTTTATACTTTTACACTACCCAAGTGCCGTCCTCACTCAGCATTTTGGGCAATTTGTAAACATTATAGGCCTTATTTACGGTTCCCTCAAACCGCAAAAAGGCGCAAAATATGGACCGCGGACGGACTTTGTCCGCGACCCATATTTTGTCTTGTAACTTACTTGCCGAGAAGCTCGCGCTCGATCTGCTCGCGCGCGGCCGGCGCCTGCTCGTTCATCTTCTCCGGGAAGCCGAACATGGAGACGCAGGCGATGTTGTCGCCGCCGACCTTCGGGGCGTCCGCCTTCTCCTGCTTGTGCGCGAAGTCCATCTCGCGCAGGGTCTCATAGATGCCCGGGAAGTCCACGTCGCCCTCGCCCATCATCAGGTGCTGATGGATCGTGACGTCCGCCTTGCCGCGCCCGTTCAGCCAGGGCGGGTTCGCGATATAACGGCAGTCCAGCGTCTGGTTGAAGGTGTCCGCAAACAGCACGTGCGTCAGCTCGTCGCCGCAGTAGCGCAGCATCGAGCGTACGTCGCCCTTGCCCTGGTCGTAGAAGAAGCCGTGCGGCGAAGAATATACATAGCCCAGGTTCTTCGAGCGGAACGACTTGACCATGTCGACCGTCTCGTTGTTCAGCTCGCAGAAGTCGTACGGGTGGGACTGGATCTCCACACGCAGGCCCTCGCGCTCGATGATCGGCAGCAGCTCCTCCATCGACTTGAACCACATCCCGTTGCAGATCTCCTGCTGGTTCGGGTCGCCCGATAGCTCCGTATTGATGACCGGTACGCCCATCTTTACCGCGATCTCGATGATCTTCTTCCAGTTCGCGACCGCAAACTGGCGCTGCTCCTCCGTCGGCCCGCTCCAGCGGTATACCACGATAAACGAAGAAATCTCCACACCGGTCTCGCGCAGCGCCTTCCGGTACTCCGCCTCGCACTCCTCCGAGAACAGCGGGTGCTTATAGAACGGGTTGATCCGCGGGTGCGGCGACTGCTCGATGTACTTGTAGCCCCAGTCGGCTACCTGGTGCACCATGTCGTTGATGCTCATCTGTTTCGCAAGTACGTCTACGTCAAATGCTACTTTCATCCTGACAAACCTCCATTTTCCGTATTTTCCCGGCCCCCGGCCGTGAGAAGCATATATGTTTGTGCACGCGTGCACGTGTACGCATGCTTGCACGCCTTTATCAGCCTTTACATTATATAGGCTTTGCCTTACCAGGACAATCTATAATCTTGCTCTATTCTTGCAATTATTTGGTCATATCCTAGGGAAAAATCGTGTTTTCAGCAGATAGCACTAAATATTCTTGTCTTATTTATTCAATATATCTATATTATTTTATATTAATTTGTGCGTTTTGACCTATTTGATTTGCATAACCTTGTTAGCCTTACTTTGTATACTTTGCCAAACGTTCCTCCTGGGCGCAAACCACCCTGCGGTACTGCCCCGGCGTCAGGCCGATATTCTTCTTAAACAGCAGGTTAAAGTAGTTCGGGTTATCGTAGCCGACCCGCTCGGCAATGCGCGTGACGGAGTCCTGCGTCGTGATCAGCAGGGTCTGCGCCTCGCCCATGCGGCGGTTGATAATGTACTGCATGGGGGAATACCCGGTCTTTTCCTTGAACAGGCGGCCAAGGTAATACGGGCTGATCCCGAGATGCTCGGAAATCGAGGTCAGCGTGAGGTTTTGCAGGTAATTTTCGTCGATGTACTGCTTAATACGCTGGCCGAGCGTATAGGGCGCGGCCGCGCGCGGTTCCGCATGCCCCTTGGCATACTCGAGCACCCGCAGCAGCAGCGAAATCATCAGGAAGCGCGCCTGTTCGGAAGCGTACTGCCCGCCTTGCCCGACCGTTTCCTGCAGCATGGAAAACAGGGCGCCGACCCCTTCCCCGTCCTCCCCCATATGGAGGACCGGCTCGACGTCCGGCGGGAAAATGCAGTTTTCCGCCAGGCCTTTCAGGCGCAGGCTGGTGATCCCACAGCAAAAATACCGCAGCGGTCCGCCCTGCGGGCGTTCGTCATGCGGCACGCCGACGTTGTAAATCAGGACATCGCCCGGGCCGGTGTGATAGACGTTGTCGCCAATCATATGTAGGCCGTGCCCGTCCATAATATAGACCAGCTCGGCGCCGTCCCCGTGCAGGTGCATGGCGCGCGGCAGCCATCCATTATCCCCGTCGATGTGGCACACACGGGACAGCCTGGGCAAGCGCCCATCTAAAAAACAGCTTTCCCATGTGCCGGGTACCTGATACTGGATCATGCGGCCGCCTCCTTTACTAAGATATTTCTATCATAACACGTATCCCGCTTTTTGTCAGTATTTCACAGATAAAAAAGAGAAAATCCCAAACAATTTGTTTGGGATTTTCTCAAATGCCTATGATTTATGCCTCGTCGCCCGCCGGTTCCATGCGGGTAACGGCGATGGACAGCTCGTCGAGCTGCTTGCCGTCGACCGTGTCCGGGCAGGACATCATGAGGTCGGACGCGTTCTGCACCTTGGGGAACGCGATCACGTCGCGGATGGAATCCAGGCCGGCGAGCAGCATGCAAAGCCGGTCGAGGCCGTAGGCCAAGCCGCCGTGCGGGGGCGCGCCGTAGGAGAACGCCGTGATCAGGTGGCCGAACTGTTCCTTCGCCTTTTCCTCGGTAAAGCCGAGCGCGCGGAACATGCGGGTCTGCAATTCGCTGTCGTGGATACGGATCGAGCCGCCGCCCAGCTCGCAGCCGTTTAAGATGATATCATACGCCTTGGCGCGCACCGCCTTGGGGTCGGTCTCCAAAAGGGCGACATCCTCGTCCATCGGCGCGGTGAAGGGGTGGTGCTTGGCGACCAGGCGGTCCTCCTCCTCGCTGTACTCGAACTGCGGGAACTCGGTGACCCAGAGCAGCTTGTATTCGTCCTTCTTCGCAAGGCCGAGGCGGCGGGCCAGCTCGCAGCGCAGTGCGCCGAGCGAGACGAGCGCGGTCTCCTCCGACGGGTCGGCGACGACGAACAGCACGTCGTTTTCATGCATGTCGGCGCGCGCCTTGATCGCGGCGATTTCGTCCTCGGTCAGGAACTTGGCAAACGACGAGGTCATGGAGCCGTCGGCGGCCAGCTTCATCCAGGCAAGCCCCTTGGCGCGGTAGGTCTTGACGAAATCGGCCAGCTTGTCGATCTCCTTGCGGGGAAACTTGTCGGCGTAACCGTTGATGTTAATGAGGCGCACCGTGCCGCCCGCCTCGACCGCGCCGGAAAACACGCCAAAGCCGCATTTCGCCGCGATGTCGGAAATATCCTTGATCTCAAAGCCGAAGCGCGTGTCCGGCTTGTCCGAGCCGAAACGGTCCATCGCCTCGCGCCAGGTCAGGCGCGGCAGCGGGAGCTGGATCTCGACGTCCAGCACTTCCTTGAACACGCGCTGGAGGAAGCCCTCGTTGACGGCGATCACGTCGTCCTGCTCGACGAAGGACATCTCGAGGTCGATCTGCGTGAACTCCGGCTGGCGGTCGGCGCGCAAATCCTCATCTCGGAAGCAGCGGGTGATCTGCATATAGCGGTCAACGCCCGACAGCATCAGGAGCTGCTTATACTGCTGCGGGGACTGCGGCAGCGCATAGAACTTGCCCGGATGCACGCGGGACGGCACGAGGTAATCGCGCGCGCCCTCGGGCGTCGATTTGGTCAGCATCGGGGTCTCGATTTCGAGGAAGCCGTTCTCGTCGAAGTAATTGCGCGCGACCTGCGTGACGCGGTGGCGCAGCATCAGGTTCTTCTGCATGGACGGGCGGCGCAGGTCGAGGTAGCGGTACTTCAGGCGCACCTGGTCGCCGACCTCCTTACTGTCGTCGATCTCGAACGGCGTGGTCTCGGCGCGGGACAGGATGCGCAGTTCCTCCGCGATGATCTCGACCTCGCCGGTCGGCATCTTGCTGTTGACCGCCGCCGCGTCGCGCGCGGCCAGCTTGCCGCGCACCGCCACGACGAATTCCGTGCGGCAGGTAAAGGCGACGTCAAACAGCGCCTTGTCGACCGATTTGTCGAAGGTGCACTGCACGACGCCCGCGCGGTCGCGCACCAGCAGGAACAGCACGCCGCCGTTGTCGCGCACGCGGTCGACCCAGCCGTTGACCGTAACCGTCTGCCCCGCGTCCGCAAGGCGCAGGTCGCCGCACATATGCGTGCGCTTCATCCCGTGAATTGAAGTTTCCATTTTATATCATTCCTTGTTTTCAGAATTTTGGCCTTGCCGCCGCTTGTAGGCGGCAAGGGCTTCCTTGGAATACGCCATGATTTCAGGCATCGCCATGCCCAGCCCGGCAAGCACGAGCAAAACCGACACCACATGCAGCATGGCCGCATCGGTGAACGTCTTGGCAAAGGTGTACCCCACCCATCCGAACATACCGGAAAAAAGCATCGCGCCGCCCCATACCGCACGTTTCATCCGCAGGCCGCCTTACGCCTTGTCCACGATGACCGTGCCTGTATCCTTCGCCGCAAGCCCGGCCTTGATGCGCGCCACGGCCTCCGCAAAATCGCCGACCGTCTGCTCGCCGGTCGCGAGATCCTTGACCGCCACAACCCCCTGCGCGATCTCATCCTCGCCCATGAAGATGACATAGGGCACGTGCAGCTTGTCGGCATAGGTGATCTTGGCCTTGAACTTCTTCTTTTCGCAGTGCAGCTGTACACGGACGCCCTGCTCGCGCAGGCGGGTCGCCAGAGCGATCGAGGGGCCGAAATCGTCGGTCATCGGCAGGATCATCACGTCCGCGGGCGCGGCGGGCTGTTCGTCGTTCAGGTAGCCCTGCTCGCCCAGCACATAGAACAGGCGCGTCAGGCCGATCGAAATGCCTACGCCGGGTAATTTTTTGTCGGTATAATACTCTGCGAGATTGTCGTAGCGGCCGCCCGAGCAGATCGAACCGATCTCCGGATGGTCGAGCATCGCGGTCTCGTACACCGTGCCGGTGTAATAGTCCAGGCCGCGCGCGATGGTCAGGTCGATCTCGAAGTGGTCCGCCGGCACGCCGAAGGCCTCCATATACCGCGCGACGGTGCGCAGCTCCTCCGCGCCCTGGTCGAACACCTCGTCCTTGCCCTGGTAGCCCTCGAGCGCCGCGAGGATGCCTGCGGTGCCGCCCGGGGTGCCGATAAAGGCGAGCAGCTCGTCCGCCGTCGCGCCCGCGACGCCGAAATCGCCCGTCAGGATTTCCTTCACCTTGTCCGGCCCGATCTTTTCCAGCTTGTCGATGGTGCGCATCACGTCGCCCGCCTTCCCGGTCAGGCCGAGGATGGAGAAGAAGCCGTTGAGCACCTTGCGGTTGTTGATGCGGATTTTGAAGCGGCGCAGCCCGAGCGCCGTAAAGGTCTTATAGATGATGGAGGGGATTTCCGCCTCGTTGATGATATCGAGCGTGCCGTCGCCGATAATGTCGATATCCGCCTGGTAAAATTCGCGGAACCGGCCGCGCTGCGCGCGCTCGCCGCGGTAGACCTTGCCGATCTGGAAGCGGCGGAACGGGAAGGTGAGCTGGCCGTAGTTCTGCGCCACGTATTTTGCCAGCGGCACGGTCAGGTCGAAGCGCAGCGACAGGTCGCTGTCGCCCTTGGTGAAGCGGTAAATCTGCTTTTCGGTCTCGCCACCGCCCTTGGCAAGCAGCACCTCGGAAGCCTCGATGAGCGGCGTATCCAGCGGATAGAAGCCGTACAGCGCGTAGGTGTCGCGCAGCACCTGCATCACGCGTTCCATCTGCATCTGGCGGGCAGGGAGCAGCTCCATAAACCCGGACAGGGTGCGCGGTTTGATCTTTTCCATTTGCTCTGTCTCCTAAATTACGGTTTTTTCATCAAAAAGCCCCCCAAAAAAGGAGGGCGGAATTACATTTTCCCGGAAAGCTGCGGCCGCCCGCAATGGGGCGGCGCCGGGTGCGGCCCTTCCCGCGTTATCGCTGCGGGTTGACGATCATACGCCAATCCAGGTCGCCGCGGTCAAGGCCGAGGATCAGCATTTCTGCCGTCGCCGCATTGGTCGCAATCGGGATATTGTGCATGTCGCACAGGCGGGCAAGCGCGTGTACGTCCGGCTCATATTGCGAGTTGGACATGGGGTCGCGGAAGAAGAGCACCATATCGATCTCGTTATAGGCCACGCGCGCGGAAATCTGTTCCTCGCCGCCCTGCATGCCGGCCAGGTATCTCTCGATCTTGAGGCCGGTCGCCTCCTGGACGAACTTGCCGGTCGTCCCCGTGGCGCAGAGGTTATGCTTGGCCAAAATGCCGCAGTACGCCATGCAGAACTGGACCATCAGTTCCTTTTTGCGGTCATGTGCGATCAGCGCGATATTCATAATAAAATAGGCCCCTTTCTTCTATAGCGGTCGCCCGCCCATCCTATACCTTCATCACCGGAAGGCGCTCGCCCTCGAGCCGCCGGGCAATATTGCGGTAGGCTAGCGATGCACCTGTTTTCTTGATCCTAAGGATACTTTTCCCACTGTTGCCGCAGGCGATCACGTCCTCGTCCTCCGGCACGATGCCGAGCAGCTGCAGCCCGGTCAGGTCCATTGCGTCGTCCACATTGGAGGCCAGCCCGTACTGGATGAGGCGCGGGCGGATGCGGTTGATCACCAGCCGCACGCGCATAATATGTTCCTCTTCCAGCAGCCGCGCAACGCGCTCCGCCCCGCGGATGCTGGCGCTGTCCGGTGTGGAAATGACGATCCCCTGCGTTGCGATTTGCGCAAAGGCGCGCAGTTCCGGTGCAAGCCCGGCGGGGCCGTCGATGACGACGTACTCGAACCCCATTTCCTGCGCCTGTGCGGCGAGCAGCCGCATCCCGTTCTCGCTGAGTGCGGGCGCGCCCACGGGCGCGGTCAGCATGCTGAGCCGCTCGATTGCCGGGTGCGGGGCGGCCGCCTTTTCCAATGCCACGACGCCGCGCGCGACGTCGGCAAAGCTGAATACCACGCTGTCCGACATGCCGAGTACAATGTCAAGGTTCCGCAGCCCGCTGTCCCCGTCAATGACGAGCACCCGCCTGCCGAGATCGGCCAGCGCCGTGGCAACCCCCGCGGAAAGCGAGGTTTTGCCTGTGCCCCCCTTGCCGGACGCGATGACGATTACCTTAAACATATACCCTCCCGATCCTTACGATATATAGGAAATTATAAACCAAAAGCGCGCAGGTTACAAGGCTTCCCCGCCATTTTTTGCAAAAAACTATCGTAAAAGCGTATAGGGCGCGGGCATATTGTCGCTTGTCTGCCCGGACTGGAAGTATGCGTCGAGGATATCGCGCACGGCGGGCGCGACGTTCGAGCCGCTGTTGCCGCCCTCGACCACGACGCAGACCGCGATCTCCGGGGTGTCGTAGGGCGCGAACGCGACAAACACGCCGTTGTTCGGGATCTTCTCGCCGTTTTTGTCCTTGCCGAGCTGCGCAGTGCCCGATTTGCCGCCGATCGCGATCGGGTAATCGCGGAAGATGCGCGCGGCCGTACCGCCTTCGGACACGACGGCGTGCATGCCCTCCTTGACCAGGTCAAGGTTCTTTTCCGAAATGTCGATCGTGTTGAGCAGCTCGGGCGTGTCGTCCTTGATGGTTTCGCTGTAGTCATAGCTTTTGACGCTCTTGAGCAGGTGCGCCGCGTAGTGCTTGCCGCCGGAGGCGAGCGTCGCGATGTAGTTTGCGATCTGGATGGGGGTAAAGGCGTTGTCGGACTGGCCGATAGCCGCCTGCACGTTATCGCCCGGCATCCAGGGGTTGAGCGCGGGGTTGTTCTTCCGCATGGCCTCGCGGTGCGCGGGCCCCGCCGCGCCGCTCCAGCCCGCTTCGCCCAGTTCGATGCCGGTCTTCTGGCCGAGGCCGAATTTTGCCGCCCAATCCTCGATCATTTCGCCGCCCATCTGCCGGCCGGTCTCATAAAAGAAGATGTTGCAGGATTTCTGGATCGCATGGACGACGTCGAGCCGCCCGTGGTAGCCCGTGCAGGTGAAGCGCTGCCCTTTGAAATAATCGTATACGCGGTTACAGTACACGGTGGTGGACGAATTGATAACGCCCTCCTGCAGCGCCGCCAGCGCGACCATGGGCTTGTAGGTCGAGCCGGGCGCATAGGTCGACATGGTGGCGCGGTTGATCATGGGCTTGAGCGGGTCGTTATACAGCTGGTCGTAATCCTGGTTGAACGTCGCGAGGTTATAGCTCGGGTACGACGCCATGGCGAGCACCTCGCCCGTGCCGACCTGCACCACCACGGCCGCGCCGGTCTTTGCGGTCGGGATGCCCTTGATCGTGCTTTCCAGCGCCTCCTCAGCGGCCTTTTGCAGCTCGATATCGATGGTCAGGATGCAGTTGTTGCCCGGCTGCGGCGGGTCGGAGCTGATGACGCCGGTGACGTTGCCGGAAATGTTGGTCTCCACCGAGCGGCTGCCGTCCGTTCCGTGCAGGTAGGGTTCCAGCACCTTTTCCATGCCGTCCTTGCCGACGATGGCGTTCATATTGTAGCCCTTGGCCTTGTAGCCGTCCTCGCCTTCCCACTCCTCCTTGTAGATCTTGCCGACGCGGCCGAGGATATGGGCGGCGTACTGGGTCTTATATTCGCGCACCGGCTCGGTCTCGATATCGACGCCAACAAAATCCTTATGCCGCTCCTTGACTTTCGAGACCAAATCCATGCTCACGTCGTGCGCGAACATATAGGGGGAAAAGAGCGAAAAGTCGGTCTGCGCCATCTCGTAGCGCACGCCCACGATCGTGCGCGCGTCCGTATCCGAGTAGGACGGGTCGACCTTGTACAGCTCGCGCAGGGCGCCCATCATCGCGCCGGCGGAAAGCTTTGTGCCGAGTTTCTTGGTTTCCGCGTACTTTTCCAGCGTCTTGCGCGCGGAATCCTCCTCCTCGCCGACATAGGCGAAGGGCGCTTCCGCGGTCACCGGCAGGGAGTCCTCCACCGTCGCGCCGTCCGCGCGCACAAGCTGCGCCAGCGACAAGATGGTTTCGTTCTGCTTTTCCTTGTCCCAGTAGGCGTAGTCGACGCGCAGGGAAAAGACCGTGCGGTTCGTCACGAGCGGTCGGCCGTAGCGGTCGAGGATTTCGCCGCGCGAGGCGGTCACCGTCATATTGGAGGTCAGGCGGCGCTCCGCCTGTACCCGGTATTCGTCGCCGTTGATCAGCTGCAGCGAAAACAGCGCGGCCACCGCCGTGCCGCCGCACAGCGCGAGCACGAGGAACAGCACGATCAGGCGGCGGAGCAGTTTTGCTTGATTGTCCATGGGATTCTCCTTTGCGAAGCAGACATAGGGTTACTTTGCCATGCGCTCAAACTTGCGGCTGATCCCGCGCACCAACAGGAACACGAACGGGGACAGCACGGCGGCAATGAGCGTTTCGCCGCACATTGCCTGGAAAAACAGCAGGAACGGGGCGCTATTGCGCAGCAGCAGGGAAAAACCGTACCGCATGAGGTCGAGCAGCAGCATGGATACCGCCGTGATGAGCAGCATGGACGGGAATATCCGCCGCAGGTAGCGCTGGCTGAAAAAGCCCGCTGCCGTGCCGAACAGCATGAAGTACAGCGGGTACAGCCCTTCCGGCCCGGTAAACCCGGCGTCGTACAGGACGCCGGTAAGCAGGCCGAGGATACAGCCTTCGACCGGCCCGTCCACCAGGGCGGCGGCGGCCATCACGCACGGCAGGACGTCGACCCGGAAGCCGAACACCCGCACGGGCATGCCGTTCGCCGTCTCCAGCACAAACAGCAGCACGAGCAGCGCCGCGTATATCACGATCTTTAAAACCGGGATTCGTTCTCTCTGCATGGCGTTACTCCGTAATGTCGAAGGACTTGATGACAAACACGTGGCTGACCGTTTCGATATCCACAAACGGGCGCAGCACCGCGTAGTTGGAGATGCCGTGCTCCTCCGGGATAATGCGCTCGACCGTGCCGATCATGATCCCCTTGGGGAAGATGCCGCCGCGGCCGGAGGTCTCCACCGTGTCACCGATAACGATATCCGCATCCTTCTTTAAATAGGAGAGCTTGAGGAAGCCCTCCGCCATCAGCTCATAGTTGCCCTCCGCGATCGCGATGTCGCGCGTGCGGGTGATGAGCGCGCCGGCCTGCATATCGGTATCGATGACCGTCGTCACCTCGCTCGAGGTGGGCGCGACGCTCGACACATAGCCGACCATGCCGTCCTCGGTGATGACGCAGTCGCCCTCCTCGATGCCGGCCTTGGAACCCTTGTCGAGGGTGATCGTGGTCGCCCAGTCGCCCGGGCTGCGCGCGATGACCTCGGAGATTTCAAATACAAAGTCGCGGTTGCGCTCCTTGATGCCGAGCAGGGCGCGCAGGCGGTCGTTCTCGTCGAGCGCGAGGTCGGCGTCCCGCACCTTCTGTTCCATTTCGCGCACCTGCTTTTTGAGATCGGCGTTCTCCTCCTCGAGCGCCTGGTATTCAAACAGGTACCCGTACATGGAGCTGACCTTCCCCGTCACAAAGCTGACGCCCTTTTGCAGCGGGGACAGCACCGTGCCCACCACGCCGGAAATGGGCGAGCCGCCGCCCGAGGCGCCGCTGTAAATGGCCAGGCCGAGGCAGATCACCGCGATGATGATCAGCACCGCCAGGAATTTCGATGTAAAAAACTTTCGCAAGAACCGCCCTCCCCCTATCCTTCGAGCAGGCCGCGCGCTTGCAGCAGCCTGGCCAGCTGCGCCACGGGCAGGCCCATAACGCTGTAAAAATCACCTTCAATGCCGCGTACCAGCACCGCGCCGCGGCCCTGGATGCCATAAGCACCCGCCTTGTCGAGCGGCTCGCCGGTCGCGACATAACGCTGGATATCGCGTTCGTCCAGCGCGTAAAACGTGACGCGCGTGACGTTCAGCGCGGTATCCTCGCGCCCGTCCGTCCCGACGACCGCGGCCGCCGTGACGACCTCGTGCGTGCGGCCGGACAGCATGCGGAGCATGCGCGCGGCGTCCGCCGCGTCCCGCGGCTTGCCGAGCGCCTTGCCGTCGACCGTGACCATGGTGTCCGAGCCGACCGCCACGC
>NZ_LT707060.1:67115-84080 GCF_900155735.1 Intestinibacillus massiliensis | reverse complement strand
CGCGCGCCTTGTCGAGCGACAGCCGGACGACCTCGTCCGCCAGCGGCACGCCCGGCCGGAGGGTTTCGTCGACGTCCGCAGGCCGCACCTCAAAATCCGGGGTCAGCAGCCGCAGCAGCTCCTGCCGCCGCGGCGAGGCCGAACCCAAAACCAGTTTGTATCCCACTATAAAGTTCCCTCATTCCCGTAAAGTATGGTCAATTTATCCATTTGCAAATAATGACCGCCGCCACCAGCCCCAGAATCGTGGCCACCGTGATCTCGATGCTCAGCCCAAAGGTGAGCTGCAGCACGCCCAGGTCGAGCGTGAACGGCGAAATCCCGAAGCTGTCGCCAAAGCCCAGCCAGGACAAAAACGGGATGCCCGCCGTGAGCTTTGCGATAAAGCCGCCGAGCACCGCGCCGATCAGCAGGATCAGCACCTGCATAAAGGATAATTTTTTCGTCATATCACACCTCAAGCCGGATAGATAGATAATAGATGCTTTTTGCAGCCCCCGCGGGCGCGGGGAAGCGGGGGTTNGTCCAGCGCCTCGCGCCGCAGGGCGTTGAGGCGGGCGGCGGGCACCATCAGCCCACCGGGCAAGTCAATCCGGGTTTCCTGCACGGCAAACGGCGTGCCGCCCGTTTTGCGCAGCGCCTTCTCCACCATGTCCGGCGTGGACGGCCGGTTCTTCGCGCCCTCGACCGGTGACCGGTCGGCCGCGGCCGCCGAACAGGCGCCGTCTTCCACCGTGACCGTAATCCCCTCCGGCGAAACGGCGCAGGACAGCGTGACCGGCACAAGCGGCGCTTCCTTGCCCTCCGCAAAGCGGCGCGCGGCCTCGTCGTAAAGCGGCTGCGCCTCCTGGAGCGGCACCTCGGTCTTGGTGCCGAACATCACGTCGCCCTTGCGCCCGGTTAAATAACCATCTGTAAAACCATCGCGAGAAAATACGGTTTGTAAAACATTTTGTTCTTCTTTGGTGGGTTTGCGCCCCTCGCGCAGCAGATCGGCATAGACCTTCGTCACGGCCGCGGCGTATTCCGGCCGCTTCATGCGCCCCTCGATCTTGAGCGAGGCGACGCCGGCTGCGCGCAATTCGCCGAGCCAGCCCGCCAGCGACAAATCCTTGAGCGAAAGCGGGTAGCACTTCCCATCCTTCTGCCCATAGCCGTACGGCAGGCGGCAGGGCTGGGCGCACAGGCCGCGGTTGCCCGAGCGCTGGCCGATGACGCCCGACAGGTAACACTGCCCGGAGTAACACATGCACAGCGCGCCGTGGACGAAGACCTCGGTCTCGACGCCGGCCTCTGCCGTGATGCGCCGGATTTCCTCGAGCGTGCACTCGCGCGCGAGCACGACGCGGGAAAAGCCGAGCGCCTTGGCCGCCTTCGCGCCCTCGACGGTGTGCACCGTCATCTGCGTGGAGGCATGCAGCGGCAGCCCCGGCGCGTGCGCGCGCAGCAGGCGCGCCAGGCCGAGGTCCTGCACGATGAGCGCGTCCGCCCCCGCCTCGTATAAGAAGCGCGCGTCCGCAAGGGCGTCCTCCCGCTCGCGGTCGAGCGCCACGATATTGAAAGTGATGTTGGTCTTCACGCCGCGCGCCCGGCAATAGGAGATGGCCGCGGCCATCTCCTCCGCGGTAAAATTTTTTGCGCCGCGCCGCGCGTTAAACGTGCCGAAGCCCATGTAGACCGCGTCCGCCCCCGACTGCACGGCGGCGCGCACGCCTTCCATCGACCCGGCCGGGGACAGCAGTTCGATCCCGTTCATCGGCGGCCGCCCTTGCCGGCCTTGCCCTCCGGCTCGGTCAGCTCGTCCAGCAGCTTCTGCGCGTCTGCAAGCTCGCGGCGCAGCATGCTGGCTTCCTCCAGGTAATTTTTCATCTGCGAGCGGAGGTTGTCCGCCGCCTGTACGGATTTATAATAATCGTCCGCGATATTGCAGGCCGCGAGTACGGCCGCCTGCATCGTGGAAACCCCCGGGATCTTCTTGGCCTCGCTGATCTTGCCGTCCACCATGGCGGCAAGCTCCTGCATGTAGGTCTCCGTCTCGTCCGAAAGCATCACGTAGCTCTCCCCCGCAATGTGGAGCGTGACCCTGTTGCGCATGTTGCTCTTCCTCCTGCCGATCTATTCAAAACTTGTATTTTAACTTCCCCCGGGCGCGATTGCGCCCCATACTGAGTCAGTTTCTATTATATCACAGGCACGCACGCAATGCGAACCGTATTTTGTGAAAAAACTGTGACTTTTCCACCCGTCCGGCTGTGCATTTTCATCCTTGTAAAGCGCTGAAAACTATGATAAACTTTGAAAAGAAATCACCCTGCGTGCGCCGGACGCGCACCGGGTATAAAAGGGAGTATAGGGCACATGCTGAATATGGACTGCGTGCGCAGGATCGTCGTCAAGGTCGGTTCCTCCACGCTCACCCACCCGAACGGCAAACTGAACATCCGCCGGATCGAGCACCTGGTGCGCTGCATCTGCGACCTGCGCAACCGGGGCTACGAGATGGTGCTTGTTTCCTCCGGCGCAATCGCCGTGGGCGCAAATAAGATGGGTCTTGCCGAGCGGCCGAAGACGCTCGCCATGAAGCAGGCCGCGGCGGCGGTCGGCCAGTGCGAGCTGATGCATATTTATGATAAAATGTTCCTGGAATACGGGATCACCGTCGCGCAGATGCTGCTGACGCGCCACGATATCGTCGAGGGGTCGCGCCGGGACAACATCCAGAACACCTTCGACGCGCTGCTGCAGTGCGGCAACGTGCCGATCGTCAACGAAAACGACAGCGTCGCGATCGAGGAGGTCGAGGCGCTGGAATCCTTCGGCGACAACGATACACTGTCCGCCGTGGTCGCGCGCCTGTGCCAGTCCGACCTGCTGGTCATCTTCACCGACATGGACGGCCTGTTCGACTCCGACCCGCGCAAGAACCCGCAGGCCAAGCTGATCCCCGCGGTGCACACGATCGATCACAAGCTGCGCCGGGTCGCGGGCGGCGCGGGCACGGCAAACGGCACGGGCGGCATGGCCACCAAGCTGGGCGCGGCGGAGCTTTGCATGGACGCGGGCATCCCGATGCTCGTGACAAACGGCGAAAGTCCAGAAAACCTGTATGAAATTGTGGACGGTAAGCAGATCGGCACGTTATTCTGCCGGAAAGGGGCGCTGACAACATGAAAGACATCCTGACGCTCGCCCGCGACGCGCGGGACGCCAAGGCGGCGGTGGCCGCCCTGTCCGCGGCGGACAAAAACCGCGGCCTGTGCGCGATTGCGGACGCGCTCGCGGCGCACACGCCGGAAATCCTGGCGGCCAACGCGGCGGACATCGAAAACGGGCGCAAAAACGGCCTGAACGAGGGGCTGATCGACCGCCTCACCCTGACGCAGGCGCGCATTGCCGGCATCGCGGAGGGCTGCCGCCAGGTGGCGGCGCTCGAGGACCCGATCGGCGAGGTGCTCTGGATGAAGGCCCGCCCCAATGGGCTGCGGATCGGCGCAAAGCGCGTGCCCATGGGCGTGATCGGCATCATCTACGAGGCGCGCCCGAACGTCACGGTAGACGCCGCCGCCCTGTGCTTCAAGGCCGGCTCGTCCTGCCTGCTGCGCGGCGGCAAGGAGGCGTACCACTCCTCGAAGTGCCTGTCCGACCTGATGCGCGCGGCGCTCGCGGCCGAAGGCCTGCCGGAAAACGCCGTCAATTTTGTCGAGGACACCTCGCGCGAAAGCGCAAACGCCATGATGAAGCTCAACGGCTACCTCGACGTGCTGATCCCGCGCGGCGGCGCCGGGCTGATCCGCGCGGTCGTGGAGCACGCGACCGTCCCGGTCATCGAGACCGGCACGGGCAACTGCCACATCTATGTCGACGCCACGGCCGACCTCGGCATGGCGCAGTCCATCACGGTCAATGCCAAGTGCTCGCGCCCGTCCGTGTGCAACGCGGCCGAGAGCCTACTCGTGCACCGCGACGTGGCGGAGGCCTTCCTGCCCATGGCCGCGGCCGGGCTGGCACCTTACGGCGTCAAGCTGCACGGCTGCCCGCGCACGTGCGAAATCCTGGGGGAGGGCGTGCTGCCCGCCACCGAGGAGGATTACGGCCGCGAGTACCTCGGCTTCGAGATGTCTGTCAAGGTGGTCGATTCGCTCGGCGACGCGATCGCGCATATCAACCGCTACAACACCGGCCACTCCGAGGCGATCGTGACCGAAAGCTACCAGGCCTCCCAGCGATTCCTGGACGAAGTGGACGCGGCGGCGGTCTATGTCAACGCCTCGACCCGCTTTACCGACGGTTTTGAGTTCGGTTTCGGCGCGGAAATCGGCATCTCAACGCAAAAGCTGCACGCACGCGGCCCGATGGGCCTGGTCGCGCTGACCAGCACCAAATACATTATATACGGCGACGGGCAGGTACGGTAACGCCGCCCGCCCCGGGAAGGGTATCCATGGAACTTGAACTGAAATGGAAGGCCGACGCGGCCACGCAGCGGGCGGCTGCGGAGTGGGCGCGCCCGCTCTGCACCGGGCAGGCGTCCTACGAGATGGACGCGCGCTACTATGACACCGCGGACGGGCTGCTCGCCGCGCAAAGGGCGGGCCTGCGCCTGCGGCTGGAAAACGGGCGCGGCGTGTGCTGCCTTAAATGCGGGGGCGGCGTGTCCGGCGCGCAGCACCTGCGCGAGGAGTACGAGTGCGCCGCCGCGTCGGTCGCGGAGGGGCTTGCCCTGCTGCCCGCGCAGGGCGCGCCGGAAGGCCTGTGCCGCGCGCTTTTATCAGCGGGCGTGCAGGAGGTCTGCCGCGTGCGTTTCACGCGCCAGGCGCTGACGCTGCGGGACGCGGAAATGACGGCGGAGCTTGCGCTCGACTGCGGCACGCTTTCCCGCGGGGGACGGGAAATGCCGCTCTGCGAGATCGAACTTGAGCACAAGGCGGGCGGCAGCGCCGCATTCCTCGCGCTTGGGGAACGGCTCGCCGGGGCGTTTTCGCTGGTTCCGGAACCCCTGACCAAACTTGCCCGCGCCGCCGCCCTCTAGGGCGCGCGTCGGGGATAACGATAAATGCCGCGGGGAAAATGCAATTTCCTGCGGCATTTCGTTGCAAACCGCCGTTCTTTATTATATAATGGACAGGTAACTCAAGGAGGGTAAACATGTTAATTTCATCAAACGTATTCCTGATCCTTGCCTTTATCGTCTACCTGCTTTTCATGGTCGGTATCGGCATGTATTTCTACGGGAAAAACCGCACGACCACGGAGTACTTCCTGGGCGGCCGCAAGCTCGGCTCCTGGGTCACCTCCATGTCTGCACAGGCTTCCGACATGTCCGGCTGGCTGCTGATGGGCCTGCCGGGCGCGGCGTACCTGTCCGGCATATCCGCCGGGTGGATCGCCATCGGCCTGGGCGTCGGTACATACCTCAACTGGTTATTCGTCGCCAAGCCGCTGCGCCAGTACACCAAGGTTGCGGGGGACGCCATTACGCTGCCGCAGTTCTTCAAGAACCGCTTCCGCGATAAGAGCGGCATCGTTTCGGTTGTTGCAGCCGTGTTCATCCTGGTCTTTTTCCTATTCTATACCGCGTCCGGCTTTGTCAGCGCGGCAAAGCTGTTCTCCTCGGTATTCGGCATCCCGTACCTGGCCGCACTGGCGGTCGGCGTGGTGGTCGTCGTGTCCTACACCTTTGCCGGCGGCTTTTTCGCGGTCTGCTGGACGGACTTCTTCCAGGGCATGCTGATGTTCTTCTGCGTGCTGGCGGTGCCCACCATGGCGATCAGCTCCCTGGGCGGCCCGTCCGCCTTTATCGGCCAGGTCGAGGCCTTTAACCCGAACTTCCTGAGCATGCTGGTGGACGGCGCGACGAACCAGCCCTACACCCTGCTCGGCATCGTTTCGCTGGTCGCATGGGGCCTGGGCTACTTCGGCCAGCCGCATATCCTGGTGCGCTTTATGGGTATCGAGTCCCCGAAGGCCATCAAGAAATCCCGCCGCATCGCGACGGTCTGGGTCGCTATTTCGCTGACGGCCGCGGTCGTCATCGGCGTCGCCGGCCGTATGTTCCTCGGCGACATCCTGGTCGAGGGCGGCGCGCAGGAAACCGTCTATATCACGATGGTCACGCATATCTTCCCGGTCTTTATCGCCGGCATCTTCCTGTCCGCGATCCTCGCGGCCATCATGTCCACGGCGGACAGCCAGCTCCTCGTCACGGCTTCCGCGATCACGGAGGACTTCTACCACGCTAAGATCCGCAAGCACGCGGGCGCGCAGGAGCTGATGTGGGTCAGCCGCATCTGCGTCATCGCCGTTGCGGTCATCGCCGCGCTGATCGCGACGAACCCGGAAAGCACGGTGCTCGGCCTCGTATCCTACGCATGGGCGGGCTTCGGCGCGACCTTCGGCCCGCTGGTGCTGTGCTCGCTGTTCTGGAAGCGCACCACCCGCCAGGGCGCGCTGGCCGGCATCATCGTCGGCGGCGTGGTCGACCTGGTCTGGGCGCAGCTTTCCGGCGGCATCTTCGACCTGTATGAGATCGTGCCCGGCTTCGTGCTCGGCCTTGCGGCGATCATCGTGGTCAGCCTGCTGACCCCGGCGCCCGAAAAGGAGGTCACCGACGAGTTCGCGACCTACCGCGAGTGCATCGACTAACCCCCGCCCCCACCGACATATCGCCATTAATCATTAAGGAGACTGTAAAACGTGTTGGATAAGCTCAAAGTATGGTTTGAAAAAAAAGGCGGCAACAAAAAGCACGCGGCCTTAATCGGCATGGCGATCCTGCTCGTCATCTTCAACGTCGGCCAGCTCTATTATAAGGAGCACGGCCTCGGCAATACGCTGAGCCAGGCCACCTCGGTACACTTCATCGACGTCGGGCAGGGGGACAGCGAACTGATCGTCTCCGGCGAGCAGGCCGTCCTGATCGACGCGGGCCCGACCGCCGCCGCGGACACCGTCGTACAGTACCTCAAAAAGCAGAACATCACCCATTTGCGCGCGGTCATCGCGACGCACCCCCACGAGGACCATATCGGCGGCATGGCCGCGGTGCTGGCCAATTTCGAGGTGGATGAGGTCGTAATGCCCGACTCCGTGGCCACAACCAAGGCGTTCGAGCGTATGATGGATATGATCGAGACCAAAAACATCGAGGTCATCCACCCCAAGGTCAACACCGGCATCATCCTGGACAGCGGCGCTTACCTGCAATTTTTAAGCCCCGACCCGGATAAAACCTTTGACAATGTCAATAACTATTCTATTGTCACCATGCTTGAGGCCGGCCGCCAGAAGGTGCTGTTCATGGGCGACGCGGAAAAGGAAATCGAGGATTCCCTTATCCATTCCGAGGCCGTCCTGACCTGCGACGTGCTCAAGGTCGGGCACCACGGGAGCAAGACCTCTTCGACTCCCGAGTTCCTCAAGCGCACGAAAGCCAAGACCGCTGTCATTTCCAGCGGCGCGGGCAACGATTACGGCCATCCCGACCCGCAGACCATCCAGAACCTTGAGGACGCAGGTTTTACGAAAATCTACAACACCGCCGTCGACGGGACGGTCGTGTTGGATTTTGAAATGACTGAGCAACCATCCGAACCTTCACAGGAGGAGGAGAACGCCGCATGAAGAAAATTGCCACCGTCGACCGCTTTGAGGGCGAATACGTCGTGCTCGAAACCGATGACGGTATGATCAACATCCCCCGCGCCAACGCGCCCGAGATGCTCGGCGAGGGCATGGTCGTCGAATACGAGGGCGACCATGTGCTGCGCATCGACCTGGAGGAAACGGCACGCCGCGAAGACGAGCTGCGCCGCCGTTTCGAGCGCATCCTTGGCAAAAAGGACTGAGGGCGGGGAACCCGCAGCCCTGCCCCGCGGCATGGGCACCACCACAGATATAGAAAGCAAGGAAGTGTCCCCCATGGAAAAGAAACCTTTTGTAACCCTGGAACAGGCGCAGGCGCTGGCCGAGGCCTACCCCACCCCGTTCCACCTCTACGATGAGAAGGGCATCCGGGAGAACGCCCGCAAGGTCCGCGAGGCCTTTGCCTGGAACCCCGGGTTTAAGGAATACTTCGCCGTCAAGGCGACCCCCACGCCGCGCCTGCTGCAAATCCTCAAGGAAGAGGGCTTCGGCGTGGACTGTTCGAGCTATACCGAGCTGCTCATGAGCAAGGCCGTCGGCCAGGCCGGCCACGACATCATGTTCTCCTCCAACGTCACCCCGCCGGAGGACTTTAAGCTCGCGGCCGAACTCGGCGCGATCATCAACTTCGACGACCTGACCCATATCGATTTCTACGAAACCGTCGCCCCGTTCCAGGAGACCATGTCCTGCCGCTTCAACCCGGGCGGCGATTTCAAGATCAACAATGAGATCATGGATACCCCCGCGGACGCGAAATACGGCATGACCCGCGCGCAGATGACTGAGGCGTTCCGCAAGCTCAAGTCCAAGGGCGTCAAGCACTTCGGCATCCATGCCTTCCTGGCCTCCAACACGGTCGCGAACGAGTACTACCCGGCGCTTGCGCGCATCCTGTTCCAGACGGCGGTTGACCTGCAGAAGGAAACCGGCGTGCACATCGCCTTCATCAACCTGTCCGGCGGCGTGGGCGTACCGTACCGCCCGGAGCAGCAGCCGAACGATATCCTCGCCATCGGCGAGGGCGTGCACAAGGCGTTCGACGACATCCTGGTGCCCGCCGGCATGGGCGACGTCGCCATCTTCACCGAGATGGGGCGTTTCATCCTCGCGCCCTACGGCTGCCTGATTACGAAATGCATCCACCAGAAGCATACCTACAAGGAGTATATCGGGTGCGACGCCTGCGCGGCCAACCTGATGCGCCCCGCGATGTACGGCGCGTACCATCACATCACGGTGCTCGGCAAGGAGCACGCGCCGTGCGACCACAAGTATGACGTCACGGGCGGCCTGTGCGAAAACAACGACAAGTTTGCCATCGACCGTATGCTGCCCGAGATCAACATCGGCGATTACCTGTTCATCCACGACACCGGCGCGCACGGTTTCTCGATGGGCTATAACTATAACGGCAAGCTCCGTTCCGCCGAGGTGCTGCTCCGCGAGGACGGCTCGTCCGAGCTGATCCGCCGCGCGGAGACCCCGCAGGACTATTTTGCCACCTTTGACTTTACGCACCTGTTTGACGATATAAAGTAAACACAGCTGCAAAAAAAGAGGACGCATCGGCATGCGCCCTCTTTTTTATGCGGTTAAAACGGTTATGCCCGGATGGGTATCCCCCTGCTATATCAGCCGGCCGAGCCAGATCAGCAGCGCCACCAGCACCACCAGCCCGAGCACAGCCCATTTGGCCAGGCCGTACGGCCGGTTCCACTCGGCCGGGCGGGGCGCTTCCGCCTCCGCCTCGCGCGCAAGCTCGTCCTCCGGGATATCCTGGAGCGCCAGCCGCGCCAGTTCCTCCTCGGAAACCGGGGCGCGCGCATCCTGCCCCGCCCAAACGCGCAGCACTTCCTGTGCCTGCGCGGCCTGCGACCGGTCGACCACGATGTGCACGCCCATAAAGGACGAGCCGGTATAGAGCTTCGTCACCGCGCCGAGGGGGTCGCTGTCACACGTGGCCGCCGCGATATCCGCATTGCGTAGCATTTCACAGATCATCTCCGCCGCTGCCGAATCCCCCGTTTCATACACAGCTACAGGGTCGGAGATCGCGGCCAGCGCCCCCGGCTGCGCGGGGAACTGCGCCGGGCGCTCGGCCACCAGGGGGACGTGGCAGTCCGCGCAAGCGGTATAGCCCTCCCGGTATTCTGTCCCACATTTTGGGCACCATGGCATAGGCCTGCCCTCCCTTCCTAATTTGCTTCCAGCATAACAGAAATATATGGTGCGGTCAATCCCCCAGGGAAAGGGAAGCAGGGGCCGCGGCAGATGCCGCAGCCCCTGTGAAAAATTTTCTCAGCTTTTAGGAGAGTATGAGCTGAGGATGTGTGCTTACGAAGCGCTTTCAAGCTGCTTGAGCATATCGTCGACGTTGGACGCATCGATCTGCTCGAACGGGATCGGGACCATGACTTCGTCGGTCAGGCCTTCCGGCGCCTTGCCCTCGATCAGCGCAATCGCGGAATCCACGCAGCCGCGGCCCATTGCATAGCCGTTCTGGCTCGCGGACATGGACATGGTGCCTTCCTTGATCGCCATGCAGGCGCCTTCGGTCGCGTCAACGCCGAGTACCGGTACTTCTACCTTCGCGCCGGTGCTGGTGATCGCCTCGATGCAGCCGAGCGCCATGTCGTCGTTGTTGCTGACGATCGCGTCGTAGTGCTTGCCGGTGCCGAGGAACTGGGTGAACTTATCCATCGCCTTGGCGCGATCCCACTCTGCGGTATCTTCAAATACATAGTTGACCTTGATGCCGTTCTCCTTCATGACTTCCTTGAACGCGTCGGTACGGCCGATCGTGCCCTCGTTGCCCAGCTGGCCGAGGAACAGCACGACGTCCATCTCGGTCATGCCCTTGTCCTTCGCGTACTTGGTCAGGTATTCCGCCTGCATCTTGCCGCCGTCCCACTGCTCGCAGCCGACATAGCAATCCTTGCCCGGGCGGAGCTTGTCATACTCTGCGCCGCGGCAGAAGAAGACCATCGGCAGGTCGCCGCCGGCCTCGACCATCTCGCCCGTGGAGGCGCTGTCGATGCAGGCCGTGATGATGCCGTCATACTTGTCGTTCACGCAGGTCTGGATCTGGGTCAGCTGCATCGTGATGTCATCGTTCGCGTCAAATACGACGAGGTCGACGCCGAGCTCCTGTGCACGCGCCTTAGCGTTCATCTCGATCGTGGTCTGGAACTGGTCGCGGCGAGCCATACACATGCCGATCTTGTACTTGCCGCCGGCGGTGTCCTTCTGGGCGTCGCCCGCGTCGGCCGACTGTGCCGGCTTATCCGTATCCGCGCCCGCGTCGGCCGACGGCTTGGCGTCCCCGCCGCCTCCGCAGCCCGCCATCATACTTGCCATCATTGCACCGGCAAACAACAGGGATAACAGTCTCTTTTTCATCTTGTCTTCTCCTCTTTCTTTCATGCTGTTTTCCGCCTTGGGCGGCGTGAACCTTGGTTGCCTTGTTTATGGAACCGGCATGCGCGCCGGGTACCTTACCATATGTGGAACCTCCACAATTTGTAATATTAATACTTTAATATTATTATTGTTTTTATGTGATTCCTAATGTGATGACTAGACTTTATCATAATTAATAGATAAAGTCAACGGTATTTACAGCAAGATTTGTGAGTATTCTATACAAAAAAGCATGAAATAAATTTACATTGGACATAGTGCAAAATTAATCGATATTATTTTTAATATTTATCACAACCCCCTTCCCGTGTTTTAGCAAACCTTGCCAAAAACGGCCTTCCCTTTTATCTCCCGCGCGGCCTTTTGTTTTGCCGCTTTCCTTGACAAACCACCCTTTTTCTACGATAATTATAATAACACTAGAAACAACCGATAAGGAGCGCTGTTTATCATATGAAAATTACCATGAAGACCATTGCTGAGCGCGCCGGCGTATCGGTCAACACAGTCTCGCAGGCTTTGCGCAACATGCCCACGGTCAAAAGCGAAACACGCGAAACCGTGCTGCGTATCGCAAACGAGCTCGGGTACCTGGAAACCAGGACGCGTCACGACAGCCGGAATATCGCGCTGGTATCAACGGTGGAAAACCTGCAAGACTCCTACTTCTATATGAGCTTCCAGCAGCGTATCCTGCAAAACATCCAGGCGCACGGGTGCAGCATGACGGTCTACTCGAGCACGCACTGTGAACGCAACCCCAAGGTGTTCTGGCAGACGCTGTCCGAGGCCGGGGTGGGCGGCATCGTCCTGCTCGGCGATATGGATCCACGCGTCCCGCAGACAGCCGCGGCCTGCGGCCTGCCCGTGGTCGCGATCGGCACGCTGTATGCGCACGAGGGCGTGTGCTCGGTGATCGAGGACAACCTAACCGGCGCAGGGCTCGCCGTGCGCCATTTATACGAGCGCGGCTACCGGCGCATCGGTTATGTCGGCCACACGCCGCACAGCATCGCGTTTATGGAGCGGTACCTCGGCTATGTCGGGGAAATGATGCGGCTTGGGCTGCCCTGCCCCGCCGATTGGTCGATCACCTATACCCCGGTCGAGTATGACAGCGACGCGCTTTCCGCCCCCCTTTCGGAGATGGGGCGCATCCCGGAGGCCTTTGTCTGCGCAAACGACAACACTGCCATTGTGCTGGCAAAGGCGCTTTCCGCGCGCGGTCTGACGATCCCGAACGACGTCGCGCTTGTCGGGTTCGATAACAGCCTGTTCGGCAAGATGAGCAACCCGTCGCTCGCCACAGTGGACGTCCACTGCGCGTTGCAGGCGGAAACCGGCATCCAGATGCTCATGCGCGCGATCGAGACGCGGGAACTGCTCCCGGCGCGGCGCATCGCGCTGCCCTGCTCGCTGGTCGAGGGCGATTCGGTCACCGTGCTGCCCATCGAACTTTAACAGGCTGTACCCCAAATCACAAAGGGGCGGCATGGCCAGTCTGGCCATGCCGCCCCTTCCCTTTTTCCCGCAAACAAAAAGGCCGCAGGCAATTCGCCTGCGGCCTTTTTATCCAATATTCCAGGGATTACTGCTCGACTTCGAGCTCGCCGTACATCTTCTGCAGGTGCAGCAGCCTGTTGTAACGCTGCTCCGCCTGCTTGGCAGCCTCGGTGAACAGCTGCTCCGCGCGGTCCGGGAAGGAACGGGTCAGCGCGGAATAACGCGCCTCGTTCATGATGAACTCGCGGTAGCCGCCCTGCGGCGCCTTGCTCTCCAGGATGAACGGGTTCTTGCCTTCCTTCTTGAGGTCCGGATTGAAGCGGAACATGTTCCAGTAGCCGCAATCGACGGCCTTCTTCATTTCCTTTTGGCAGTTGACCATGCCGCCCTTGATGGAGTGCATCTCGCAGGGCGCGTAGCCGATGATCAGGGACGGGCCGTGATATGCCTCGGCCTCCGCGATCGCCTTCAGGGTCTGCGCCGGGTTTGCACCCATCGCAACCTGGGCGACGTAGACATAGCCGTAGCTCATGGCGATTTCCGCCAAGGATTTCTTGCCGATCGCCTTGCCGGCCGCAGCGAACTGCGCAACCGCGCCGACCGGGGTGGACTTGGACGCCTGCCCGCCGGTATTGGAGTAAACCTCGGTATCGAATACCATGACGTTTACGTCCTCGCCGGACGCCAGGACATGGTCCAGGCCGCCGAAGCCGATGTCATACGCCCAGCCGTCGCCGCCGAAGATCCAGACGGACTTCTTGGCCAGGTATTCCTTATGCGCCAGGATATCGCGTGCCAGCGAGCATGCTTCGCAGTCGCAATAAGTCTCGCCCGCCGCCTTCAGGGCGCTCAGGTGCGCCTGCATATCGCCGTGCTTGTCGCCGAAGGCATCCTTGCTGGCCGGGCTGTCCAGGAACGCCTGGCACTGGTCAAGCGTCATGATGCCGTCTTCCAGCGCGGCGACATAGGACTTGGTCGCCTCCGCGTTGGCCGCGCCGTCTTCCACGGTGTCGAGCCATGCCTGCGCGGCTTCCTTGAGCGGCGCGTAGGCGTGTCCGACCGCAAGCAGCGCCTTGGTCTGCTCGATCAGGCGGTCGCGGATCGCCTTCTGGCCGAGGTACATGCCCAGGCCGTGCTCGGCGTTATCCTCAAACAGGGAGTTCGCCCAAGCCGGGCCGTGGCCCTCGTCGTTGACGGTGTACGGGGAGGTAGCAGCCGGGCCGCCCCAGATGGACGAGCAGCCGGTCGCGTTGGAGATATACATGCGGTCGCCGCAAACCTGGGTGATCAGGCGGGCGTAAGAGGTCTCCGCACAGCCCGCGCAGGAGCCGGAGAACTCAAGCAGCGGCTTCTTGAACTGGCTGCCCTTGACCGAGTTGATGTCCTCGACGTCGGCCTTCGGCGCAACCTTGGAAACCATGTAATCGAATACGGGCTGCTGTGCCAGCTCGCCTTCCTGCGGTACCATGGACAGCGCGCCGGTCGGGCAGGTGCCGACGCAAACGCCGCAGCCCATGCAGTCCAGCGGGGAGATGGCGATGGCAAACTGGTAGGTGCCCTTGCCCTTGCCGGCCTTGAACGGCGCGGACTTGGTGCCTTCCGGCGCGCTCGCCAGCTCGGCGTCGGTCAGCGCGTACGGACGGATCGTCGCGTGCGGGCAGACGTAAGAACACTGGTTGCACTGGATGCACTTATCGACATTCCATGCCGGGACGGTAACGGCAACGCCGCGCTTCTCATAAGCGGCCGCGCCGTGCTCGAAGGTGCCGTCGACATGCTCACCGGTGAAAGCGGATACCGGCAGGGAATCGCCGTCCATGCGGCCGATCGGCTCCATGAGCTCCTTGACCAGCTTGACGGTCTCCGGGCGGCCTTCCAGCACGCGGTCGTCCTTCTCGTCCTGGACGGACGCCCAGGCGGCCGGGATCTCGACCTTGTGGAACGCGGTCGCGCCGATGTCGATCGCCTTGTGGTTCATATCTACGACGTCCTGGCCCTTCTTGAGGTAGGACTTGGTCGCGGCGTCCTTCATGAACTGGATGGCCTGCTCGCTCGGCATGACCTTGGCCAGCGCAAAGAACGCGGACTGCAGGATGGTGTTGGTGCGCTTGCCCATGCCGATCTCGATCGCAAGGTCGATCGCGTTGATCGTGTAGAGCTGGATGTTGTTCTGCGCAATGTAGCGCTTGGCAGCGGCCGGCATGTGGCGGTCGAGCTCTTCGTCCGTCCACTGGCAGTTGATCATGAAGATACCGCCCGGCTTTACGTCGCGCACCATCGGGAAGCCCTTGATGATGTAGGACGGGTTATGGCAGGCGACGAAGTCGGCCTTGTTGATGTAGTAGGGGGACTTGATCGGCTTGTCGCCGAAACGCAGGTGCGAAACGGTTACGCCGCCGGTCTTCTTGGAGTCGTACTGGAAGTACGCCTGTACGAACTTGTCGGTGTGGTCGCCGATGATCTTGATGGAGTTCTTGTTCGCGCCGACCGTGCCGTCGCCGCCAAGGCCCCAGAACTTGCACTCGATGGTGCCTTCCGCCGCGGTGTTCGGGGAGGGCTTCTCAGCCAGGGACATATCGGTCACGTCGTCCACGATGCCGACCGTGAACTGGTGTTTCGGCGCATCCTTGGCCAGCTCGTCGTAAACCGCGAACACGGAGGACGGCGGGGTGTCCTTGGAGCCCAGGCCATAACGGCCGCCGGTGATGACCTTGTCCGTGATGCCGGCGTTCGCCAGCGCGGTGACAACGTCGAGGTAGAGCGGCTCGCCCTGCGCGCCCGGCTCCTTGGTGCGGTCGAGGACCGCGATCTTCTTCGCCGTCGCCGGGATCGCCGCGACGAACTTATCCGCTGCAAACGGGCGGTACAGGCGGACCTTGATGAGGCCGACCTTCTCGCCGTGCGTGTTCATATAATCGATGACTTCCTCGGCCACGTCGCAGATCGAGCCCATCGCAACGATGACGCGGTCCGCGTCCTGCGCGCCGTAGTAGTTGAAGAGCTGGTAGTCGGTGCCGAGCTTGGCGTTGACCTTGCCCATGTACGTCTCGACGATGCCGGGCACCGCGTCATAGTACTTGTTGCAGGCCTCGCGGTGCTGGAAGAAAACGTCGCCGTTCTCGTGGCTGCCGCGCATGGTCGCGTGCTCCGGGTTCAGGGCGCGCTTGCGGAACGCGTCAACAGCGTCCATATCGACCATGTCCTTGAGGTCCTCATAGTCCCAGACCTCGATCTTCTGGATCTCGTGGGAGGTGCGGAAGCCGTCAAAGAAGTTGATAAACGGCACGCGGGACTCGATGCTGGCCAGGTGCGCGACCGCGCCGAGGTCCATGACCTCCTGCGGGTTGGTTTCCGCGAGCATCGCGAAACCGGTCTGGCGGCAGGCCATAACGTCGGAATGGTCGCCGAAAATGTTAAGCGCGTGGGACGCAACCGTACGCGCGGATACGTGGAATACGCAGGGCAGCAGCTCGCCGGCGATCTTGTACATGTTCGGGATCATCAGCAGCAGGCCCTGGGAAGCGGTATAAGTAGTGGTCAGCGCGCCGGCCGCAAGGGACCCGTGCACGGTGCCCGCGGCGCCCGCCTCGGACTGCATCTCGATCACCTTTACTTCGGTGCCGAAGATGTTCTTCTGGCCCGCGGCGGCCCACTGGTCGACATTGTCCGCCATGGGGCTGGAGGGGGTAATCGGATAGATACCCGCGACCTCGGTAAACGCATACGACACATGAGCCGCAGCAGTGTTACCGTCCATGGACTTCATTTTTCTTGCCATGATCAAAAATTCCTCCTTATCCGGCCTATGCCGGAAGATTTATTTGCCTGGCCGCAGGGCGGTTTTGCGTCCCCGGCCACTTGTATGAAAGCAGTTCACTTAACCTTATTTATTTTATCAAAAAAAATGCGCGCTGTAAACCGCCAATTGACAAATAATAAACAAATATCTTGCTTTTTTGGTACCTCTTTCGAAAACCAATTGTAAAATTGGGGCTTTTGTATTATAGTGGTATTGTATAGCGGTAAACCGCAAATAGAAGGACGGCTTGGGGGATTTGACGGTATGGTTTCTATCGTGCGCACGGCGGGCATCCGCGGGATCGAGGGCTACCTCGTTACGGTGGAATGTTTCCTGTCAAACGGCCTGCCGCGGCTCGACGTGGTCGGCCTGCCGGACAAGGCGGTGAGCGAGGCGGCCGAGCGCGTGCGCGCGGCCGTAAAGTGCTGCGCGTTCGACTGGCCGGTGTCCCGCGTCACCGTCAACCTCGCCCCGGCGGACACCCGCAAGGAGGGCACGGTGTACGACCTGCCCATCCTGCTCGGCCTGCTTGCCGCCTCCGGCCAGATCGACGAGCCGCCGCGCGACTGCGTGTTTTTCGGCGAGCTTTCGCTGACCGG
>NZ_LT707060.1:64707-67016 GCF_900155735.1 Intestinibacillus massiliensis | reverse complement strand
GACCGCATCCTGCGCGTGGCGCGCACCATCGCCGACCTGGAGGGCGCCGACGGGATCGGCGCGCCGCATCTCGCGGAGGCGCTGCAATACCGCCAGCTCGACCGGCTGCTGCCCGACGCGTAGCCGCAAACGCCCGTTTGTGATTCTACTAAGAGTTATCGCCGCCGCCTGTTTCCACAGGCTTGCACATGCCTGTGGAAAACCCTGTGGAAACTGTGCATAAGTTGCGCGAGACCCCGTTTCCCCCTCCGCCGCCCCATTTTCCGGCGGGTGCAAATTTTGGCAATCCCCGCGGGCGGCGCATGTTTAAATCTGCCATCTACCATCTGTCATTGATTTACGAAAGGACGTGAAAAGCCGATGCGCTTTCACCAGGCCCTCGGCGCGGCGCTCGCACTGGCCGCCGCGCTTTCCTGCGGGACGGACGCGCTCGCGCTGACCAATATCAGCACCTGGGCGGTGACCGAAGTGACCGCCGCGCAAAAAGCCGACCTTGAACCCTCGGCGCTGCAAAAAAAGGCCGCGACCGGCAGCATCACCCGTGAGGAGTTCTGCGGCATCGCCCTGCGCCTGTACGAATCCGTCACCGGCAAAACCGTGGGCAAGGGCGGCGACACGCCTTTTGCCGATACCGACAGCCCGGACGTGGCCGCGGCCTACGCGCTCGGCCTGGTTTCCGGGCGCGGGGAGGGCGTGTTCGACCCGGACGGCCTGATCACCCGGCAGGAGCTGTGCAAGACGCTCGACAACATCATCGCGGCGGCCGGGCTGGAAGCGCCGCCGTCCGACCCGGAGGCTCTGTCGGAATACCCCGACCGCGACGAGGTCGCCTCCTGGGCGGAGGGCGCGGTCGCCCGTATGCTGGACAGCGGCGTGATGCGCGGCGTGTCCCGCCTGCAAAACGACGAAACCGGCGAAGCGCACGAAACCGTCACGCTCAGCCCCGGCGGCAAGACGACGCGCGAGCAGGCGCTCATGCTCAGCCTGCGCTTTACGGAGACCTTCGAGCGCGCGCCCGACCCGGAACCCGAGGCCGAGCCGAACCGGAACCCCGCCCAGGACCCGGAACCTGCCGTCCCGGGCAAAAAGCCATCCGACGCCTTCAACGATATGAAGGATTTCGTGGAGGGCGGCAACCTGCCTGCGCAGGGCGACGGCAAGGCCATGCCCTCGCCGCTGCCGGAGACCGAGGCGCAAAAGATGGCGTTCATCTTCGGCGTGGGCGGCACCTATTTTGAAACCGTGGAGGAAGCCGAGGCCGCGATGGCCGAAATCGAGATCCCGGTGTGGCGGCTCCAGGAGGACGGCAGCAAAAAGGCCGGCACGGCGTACGTCACCGTCAACCGCGCGCTCGCGCCGCTTTACCGGGCGGCCTTCCAGGAGATTTTCGACGGGGACGAGCAGTTCCCCATCAAGGACGTCGGCAGCTACGCCTGGCGCCCCACCCCGACGAGCGAACACCGCTGGGGCACGGCGATCGACATCAATTACGACGAAAACATGGAAGCGACGATCAATGCGGACGGCACCCTGACCCCAACGACCGGCACGCACTGGACGCCCGGCGAGAACCCGTACTCCATCCCCGAGGGCGGGGACGTATACCGCGCCTTCACCAAGTACGGCTTTTCCTGGGGCGGGAACGCGTGGCGCTCCAAGCGCGATTACATGCATTTTTCCTACTTCGGCCGCTAACCCTACATATATTATAAAAAAGGAGGGGGAACCTTGCACCGGAAACGGAAACTGGCGGCCTTTGTGCTGCTGCTGGCCTGCGCGGCCAACCTCTACCTCGCGGAGATGCCCCTCCCGCTGCCCGCGGGCAGCGCCTATACCTGCGAAATCCTGAACCACGCCACCGGCGACACGGCGACGCTGGACGCCGGGCAGGCCGCGCGCCTGACGGCCATCCTGCGGTCGATGCGCATGTCCCCGCGCATCGTGTCAAACCGGGCGGAGCCGTCCACCGGCGTTTCGGTCTATTTCCGCCCCCTCGCGGGCGGGGACGATTTCGCCCGCGCCTACCTGTCCCCTACGGACGGCACGCTGCGCTTTGAAGTCTATGCCCCGGACAGGGAATCCTTCCTGACAAAGGACCGCAAACGCGCGCTCAAGCTCGCGGCGATCTGCAACGAGGCCATCCTCGCGGGGCAGGCGGCCGGCGCGCCCTGAGCTCGGCCATCGCATGAAAAAACGCGCCCTCATAAATGGGGGCGCGTTTTTTGTCAATTTTTAAACAGGGCGCGTATCCGCTGCCACAGGCCTTGGTTCGCGGACGGCGGCGCGCTGGCCGCGGCGGGCGGCACGGG
>NZ_LT707060.1:47895-64237 GCF_900155735.1 Intestinibacillus massiliensis | reverse complement strand
CCGCGGCGGGCGGCACGGGCGCCGGGACGGGGCGGCTGGCGTTTTTGACCGCCTCGTCAATGAAGAACTGCTGGCAATCCACCGGGTTATACTCCGCGCCGCCGGGCTTCTTATACCGCCCGTCCGGCTGCATGACGCGCGCCTTGACGTTGTCGTGCCACTGCGTCTCCAGGATATCCACCAGGCGCTGGCGCAAGCCGGCGTCCAGCACCGGGCTTGCGATCTCGACGCGCTTTTCCGTGTTGCGCGTCATCAGGTCGGCCGAGCCGATGTAAAACCGGCGCTCCGCGCCCTTGCCGAAGCAATAGATGCGCGCGTGCTCCAGATACCGCCCAACGACCGAATGCACCTCGATATTCTCCGTCTTGCCCTCAATGCCGGGCAGCAGGCAGCAGATGCCACGCACCAGCAGGCGGATGCGCACGCCGGCACGGCTGGCCTCGGACAGGCGGGTGAGCACGTCGCGGTCGGTCAGCGAATTGAGCTTCATGAAAATCTCGCCCTCGCCACCGGCCTTGACCTTCATGATCTCGCCGTCGATCAGGTTCAGGATGCCCTTCTTGAGGCCGGACGGCGCGACCAGCAGGTGGTTGTACTCGCCCTCCAGGTTGCCGATCAGCATATTTTTAAAGAAGCCCGCCGCATCCGCGCCGATATCCGGGTCGGCCGTCATCAGGCTGAGGTCGGTGTACTGCTTGGCGGTCTTTTCGTTGTAGTTGCCGGTGCCGATCTGCGTGATATACTGGATGTCCCCGCCGTTCTGCCGGGTGATCAGGCAGATCTTGGAGTGCACCTTGAAGCCCTCGATGCCGTAGGCGACGGTGCAGCCGGCCTCCTCCAGGCGCTCCGCCCAGTTGATGTTGTTTTCCTCGTCAAACCGGGCGCGCAGCTCAAGCAGCGCGGTGACGTCCTTGCCGTTTTCGGCGGCCTCGGTCAGGTAGCCGATGATTTTGGACGTGCTCGCCAGGCGGTAAATCGTGATCTTGATGCTGACGACCGAGGGGTCGGCCGCGGCCTCGCGCAGCAGGCGCAGGAAGGGATCCATGCTTTCATAGGGGAAGTGCAGCAGGATGTCCCGCCGCAGGATTTGCGGGAGCATCGGCCCGTTGCGGCTCACCATGGGCGACGGCTGGGGCGAAAAGTCCGGGTAGGTGATCTTGAAGCCCTCGGGCAGCTTGTCGGCCAGGCTGAACACATAGCCCATCTTGAGCGGCGCGTGGCTGTGGTATACCTGCGCACGGCCGATGCGCAGGCGGCCGCACAACTCCTCGACCAAGTCGTCCGGCAGGCCGCCCTGTATCTCCAGGCGCACCGGCGCCAGGCGCCCGCGCTTTTTAAGCACCTTTTTCATGTGCGTCAGGTAATCGCCGTCGACGTCGAAGGACTCGTCCTCCGGGCTGATGTCGGCGTTGCGCGTGACCTTGATGACCGCCGCGGCCTCGATCTCGCACTTCCCAAACACCTGGCTGGCGTAGGCCATCAGGATTTCCTCCGTCAGCACATAGCGCACGCCCGCGCCGTCCAGGAACACCATCGACGGCAGCGCCTGCGGCACCGGGATGATGCCGAGCGCCGTGCGCCCGCCGCTCTTGATGCGCAGCATGACGTGCAGCACGTTGTTGGCCAAGTGCGGGAACGGGTGGTGCATGTCGATCACCTGGGGCGACAGCACGGGCAGCACGTAATTTACAAAATATTTATCCAGGAACTTTTTGTCCGCCCCGGTGAGCGCGTCCGGCTCGCAGCGCGCCACGCCGAACCCGCACAGCGCGTTCTCGACCTCGCTGAAGGCCTTGTCGCGCTTCTTATAGAGCGGCGCGACCGCCTTGAAGATTTCGGTGAGCTGGCGCTCGGCCGTCCAGCCGCTCTTGTTGTCGACGTGCTCCTCCTTCATGAGGGCGATATCGGTCAGGCTGCCGACGCGGATCATAAAGAATTCGTCCAGGTTGCTCTCGAAGATGGACACGAATTTCAGGCGCTCGTACAGCGGGACGCCGGGGTCCTGCGCCTCCTCCAGCACACGCTGGTTAAAACGCAGCCAGGAAAGCTCGCGGTTCTGTGTATAGCTGATATCGTCCTTGCACAGGTCTTTCATATCCCCCGTCCCCTCTCTATCACGCGCCGTGCACGCTTATAGCATCATTATAGCATACCCACCGCCCGGTATGCCACCGGATGGGGCGCGCTGGGATGTAAAATTTTTTACAGTTTTACTTTACAAAAAAGGCGGCGCGCCAGGGCCCCGCCCCGCCGCTACCGCCAAAATGGGTATAAAAAAACCACGCCGCAGCGTGGACGATTCGGTCTGTATGGAGAAAGCCCTTTATTTCTCGCTCTCTTCCGGATGCTCGCCTTCAAAAATCAGGTCGTCGATATCTGGCGTATCGGGCATCTGCGGCTTAACCGTATGTCTCATGCTGTTTTCACCTCCATATTCACACTTTTCTTCTGCTTTAAAGTATAGCATACGCCGCCTCCTAACGCAAGTTAAGGTTCTGTAAACTTATGATGTACAAACCATGTATTGTGTTAAAAATAAAAAAAGCGGGGCGATACGGCCCCCGCAGGATTCGGTATGGGAAAAAACAAACCCCGCCGCTGCCGATGCAATCAGATTAATAACCTGCACGGATAGCAGGTGGGTTTCCTATCTGCACACGCTGCGCTTCCAACTTCCGTCCCGGGACGGGAGGCCTGCGCTTGTGTGCCGAATCTTTTTTCGGAATCCCTTAATCAAAATGTGGGTTAAAAAAAGATCGCTGTCGAACAGGGCAGGGTCTGCTTTGCACAAAAGGCCGCCTTTACTGCTGGATGCCGTCGGGCTCCTCATCGTAAAGGTCTTCCACGTGGCTCATCACGATTTCATAGACGCGGTCGGCCTCCTCATCGTCGTCCACGGACGCGAGGATCTCCTCGCCGCCCTCCTCGACAATCTTGAGGATGACGACCTCGGCCTCGTCCTCCGCGGAAAGCTCCGCCGGGATAAAGGCCATATAGGTCTCGCCGTTCAGCTCTACGGTATCGATATGCTCAAACTCTACCTCGTTGCCGTCTTCGTCGGTCAGTACAACATAATTATTGCCGAATTCCTCGCTCATTATGTCTGCCGCCTCCTTTTATTTTCAAAGTTCCAGGGGGCGCGCGGCCCGCATACTGGTTGGTGGTTCCCTTGCTATTCCTAGCATAGCCCAAAGCGCGCGGATTTTCAACACCTTCCGGAAAAAAACATGGAACTGTAATGCTGCCCGCCGCCTTCGAACCAGAACAATACACTATCGTATGCCGTTTTGTCAAGTGTGATGCAGGATTTTTTTGATAAAACGCTGCAAGTTCGCCAAAAAACCGCGTATCCTTAAGAAAAGGCATTGACTTTGCCCCCGGTATCTGTTATAGTTATCGGGTACAAAAAAGCAGGGCCTCCGTCCTCACCCGCCGCGTTTGCAAACGGGTTTACATCGCAGCTTTCCGGCAGGGTGCATCCCGCCGGGCATGCCTTGTAACAGGTCGGACGGTGCTTGCCGTCCGCTTTTTTATTGCCCAATCCCGGCTTTTGCCGGAGAGCCACTTATTGTTTGGAGGTGCTCACCTATTAGCAGCATGGAACATCAGATCAATGAAGAGATCCGCGACAAGGAAGTCCGCCTGATCGGGGACGACGGCGAACAGCTCGGCATCATGTCCTCCCGCGACGCGCAGGCGCTCGCAGACCAGAAGGGGATGGACCTGGTGAAGATCGCGCCGCAGGCGCAGCCGCCCGTGTGCAAGATCATGGACTACGGCAAATTCCGCTTTGAGCAGGCCAAGCGCGAAAAAGAAGCGCGCCGCAACCAGCACGTCGTGGAAATCAAGGAGATCCGCCTGACGCCCAACATCGACGTCGGGGACCTCAACGTCAAGGTTGGCCGCGCAACCCGCTTCCTGCAGGATGGCAACAAGGTCAAGGTTACGGTCCGCTTCCGCGGCCGTGAGGTCACCCACTCCTCGCTCGGACGTGATCTGCTCCAGCGCTTTGCCGAAATCTGCAAGGAATACGGCACGGTTGAGAAGCCGTCCAAGCTCGAGGGCCGCCAGATGATCATGTTCATGGCGCCCCTGAAGGAAGCCGCCAAGGACGCCAAGGACAAGGCGCCCGGGGAATCCAAAGAAAAATAATTGAACGTGTGCCGCGCGCGGCGCGGCGTAAGAGAGGAGAAACACCATGCCTAAGATCAAGACCCATAGCGGTGCTAAGAAGAGATTCACCGTCTCCAAGAACGGTAAGATCAAGCGCGGCCACGCCGGCAAGCGCCATCTGCTCAACGGCCACGGCAAGACCACCAAGCTGAAGCGCCACCTGCGCAAGGAAGGCTTTGCCGACAAATCCAACGTCGCACAGGTTAAGCGCCTGATCCCGTACGCATAAGCGTACCGGGCACGCGCATACAGGTTTTCACTTTACGATTTAGGAGGATTTTAATAATATGGCACGAGTAAAAGGCGCAATGATGACGCGCAAGAGAAGGAAGAAGATTTTAAAGCGCGCCAAGGGCTACTGGGGCGCCAAGTCTACCCACTATAAAGTTGCGAACCAGGCGGTCATGAAGAGCCTGAAGTACGCGTACATCGGCAGAAAGCAGAAGAAGAGAGACTTCCGCCGCCTGTGGATCACCCGTATTTCCGCGCAGGCCAAGGTTTGCGACATCAACTACAGCCGCTTCATGAACGGCCTCAAGAAGGCGGGCATCGACATCAACCGCAAGATGCTGGCCGACCTGGCCGTAAGCGACAAGGCCGCTTTCGGCGCGCTGGTCGAGAAGGCCAAGGCCGCGCTCTAAGCCCAGCCCCCTGTCCTGCATTCCAGCGGGGACGCTTTTGCGTCCCCGCTTTTTATTTGCCGCCCTTCCGCAAAATTGCACAAAAGAACTTTGCAGTTTTACGCCTTTGTGGTATAATAGCCCCAGAAGCAAGCCAGCTTATGGAAACCAATCCGACAGGAAAGGCGGTCACCTATGGAAAAAGCAATCCGGGTCATATCCCGACTCAATAACCAGCTTTACGCAGACGCGATCCCCGGGCATTTCGCCACCAACCATTCCCATATCAATTACTACATCGATATGTCCGCGATCAAGCACAGCCTGACCCGCTCCGCCCTGGCGGCGCGCATGATCTCCACCTATTACAGCGCCACGAGCGTGGACACCATCCTGTGCCTCGAGGGTACGGAGTACATCGGCGCGTACCTCGCGCGCGAGCTGTCCAAGGGCAGCATGGGTACCATGAACCAGGACAAGGACATTTTCCTCGTCGAGCCGGACAGCAATGTCAACGGCCAGTTTATCTTTGCAGACAACCTGCGCCATATGGTGCAGTATAAGGATGTGCTCGTGCTCGTCACCTCGGCCTCGACCGGCCAGACGCTGACCCAGGCGCGCGAGTGCATCGAATATTACGGCGGGCGCATCGCCGGCTATTCCGCGCTGTTCGCTAATATCGACGAGCTGGGCGGCCTGCCGGTCATCCACGTCTTCAGCGGCGCGGACTTCCCGCATTACCACAACGTGGCGCAGTCGCACGAGTGCCCGGAATGCCGTGCCGGCAAGCCGCTGGACGCGATCGTCACCCCGCGCGGCTATAAGCTGCTGTAACACCCAACCATCCACAAGGGGAACCCGATTATGAAGCTTTGCATTGTTTCCGCTCCGCACAACCGGACCCGGTGAAGCATTGTACGGAGCTTAGATAGGCAGAAAACGATTCACCGGCCGCCCCGGGCGTGATGCAGGACGCATGACGCCTGGTTTGGTGTGCCGGTGACCGGGCTGCCGGGGCCGCGGGCAATGTTTGCCTGCGGCCTTTTCCATGCAATGCTGCATTTGCAAGGGGGAGGGCTGCACGCCCTCCCCCTTTATTTTACCCTTGTGAATGGAGCGTTTGACAATGAAATACAGAGACCTTACCGCCGGCAGCGTCCCGAAACAGCTGCTGGCCTTCGCCTTCCCCCTTTTGCTGTCCAACCTGCTGCAATCGGCCTACAGCCNGGGCTGGCCGCCGCCGTCCTGTGCGGGCTGGGCATGATGGCCGCCATCCAGCTTGGCGCGGCACCCATCCTGCGGCTGTTCGGCGGCGACGGCGCGATGGTGCGCGCGGGCGTCACGTACCTGCGCATCTGCTGCTCGGTCAATTTCGCGGTGTATGCCGTGATGTACGTGCTGGATTCCTTTGCGACCGGGGTGGGCGACGCCCTGTTCGCCATGGCCAACGCCCTGCTGCACGCGCTCGTTGCGCGCATGGCGCTCAGCATCCTGCTGGCATACGTGCTCGGCTGGGGCTATACCGGCCTGTGCTGGGCGGAAATGCTGTGCCCCATCCCCTCCTGCATCGCGGGCGTGCTGTATTTCGCGCGCGGGCGCTGGAAAAACCGGCGCGCCCTCACCCGGTAAACCCGGTAAAAAAAGCAGCCCCCGGCGGTTTCCCGCCGGGGGCTGCTTTTCCGTATTGCGCGAAGGCGACCCATCCCCCTGCCGGGGGGGGGGCGTCACGCGCCCGGCATTTATTTGGGCATGAACTCCGGCAGGCGGCGGCGCGCCTCGAGCCGGTAGATGCGGCTGCCCTGCGCGGAAAAGCGCTCCTCATATTCTGTCATGACGTTGCCCTCAAACGCGGAGGCATGCAGGTCGAGCGAGATATTCTGCAGCAGCCATCCGTAGGCGCAAATTTCGCCGAGCGACCACTCGAACAGGCGCTGGTTGTCCGTCTTGAAGTACAGCGCGCCCTTTTCCGTCAGGATATCGTTGTAAACGTCCAGGAACGCGCGGTAGGTCAGCCGGCGTTTGCGCTGGCGGTTGGGCGGCCACGGGTCGGAAAAGTTGAGGTAGATGAGGTCGACCTCGCCCGGCGAAAAGATGTCGCGCAGCGCCGCCGCGTCGTAGGACAGGAAGCGCACGTTCGGCGGCACGTCCTGCATGGCCTTTTCGGTGGCCATGATGAGCGCGCCCTCCTCCCGCTCGATCGCGACAAAGTTGACGTCCGGATGCAGCTTCGCCATGCCCAGCACAAAGCGCCCCTTGCCGCAGCCGATCTCGACATGCAGCGGGTTGCCGTTCCCGAATAGCGCGCGCCACCGCCCGCGCAGGCTTTCCGGCGCGTGCGCCATGACGGGCGCGCAGACGGCGAAGCGCTCGTCCAGGTGCTTTTTCTTCCGCATTCTCATGGTATTCCGTTCCCCCGTTTTTCTTTTTATCCTGTGGCGGCCGCCGCGTCCCCCGTTTCCGCGGGGCGGCCGGCCGGGAAGCAAGCCCCTTTTTGCCCGCGCGCCTGTACGCACAGGGCATAAACCGTGTATTTTAACATTATAACCGCTTTAAAACGCCATTGCAAGACCAATTGACACCCCGCCCATACGCGCCTATACTAAATTTAGCAAACCTGTAGTATTTCCCCGCGCCGGGGACGTTATCATGGGAAAGGGAGGGTTTCTTATGAAAAAGCAATTCCTTGCGGCGGCGCTTGCCGCCTGCCTGCTCCTGGCGGGTACGGGCGCCGCGGCGGCGGACGATACCCCTGCGCACCCGTTTACCGACGTGCCTGCGGACGCATGGTATGCGGGGACGGTCGAGGCCGCCTACCGGGACGGCCTGATGAAGGGCGACAGCGCCACGTCCTTCCGGCCGGAGGGCACGGTCACCGTGGCCGAGGCCTGGATGATCACGGCGCGGCTGCACAGCCTGTCGCACGGCGGGGACGGCAATATCCCCGCGGGCAAGGCCTGGTATACCGGCGCGCAGCAATACCTGCGGCAGCAGGGCATCCTGGACAAGGCGCTGCAGACGCTCAGGGAGGCGCAGGGCTACATCGACAGCTACCAGCCTGACCCGGACAAGGCCGCAAGCCGCCTTTATCTCGCCGACCTGCTCTCGCAGGCGCTTCCCCCGGAGCAGCTTCCCGCGATCAACCACATCACCGCCATCCCCGACCTGCCCGCGGCGGCCTCGGCGGAAGGCGCGGCGCGCCTGCTGACGCTCTATAACGCGGGCGTGCTGACCGGCAAGGACGAATGGGGCACGCTCGGCGTGGCGGACGCGGACAATGTGACGCGCGCGGAAACCGCCGCGATGGCCGTGCGCCTGGCCGAACCCGCGCAGCGCAAGGCTTTCACCGTCCGTGAAATGCCCTTTACGGTGACCCGCATCGATAACGCAGCGCCGGGGCTGGACATCACCATGTTCCTACTCGAAGTGCAGGACGGGCTGATCCAGTGCGGGCGCACCACGCCCGATTCCAACTGGCGCTACGGCTACATAGACACCGAGGGCAAGCCCGTCATCCCGCTCGAATACGACTGGGTGTCCAATGTCAAGGAAGGCTACGTCGGCGTGTCCAAGGCTGGCCGCCGCGCCGTGCTCGACACGCAGGGCAACACGGCCTACACCCCGCCGAAGGACCCCTCCGCCCCCGGGCATACTTACGGCGCGACCTACGGCGGGCACGGCATGTTCCTGCTCTCCTCGGAGGACGGCAAGTGGGGCGTGGCCGACCGGACGGGCAAAACCGTGCTGCCCGTGCAGTACGGCGGCGTGAGCGTGCTTTCCGGCAACCTGATCGCCGCAAACCGGGACTGGGGGCCGTACGCGCTTTTTGACGCGGCGGGCAAACAAATTTCCGAAGCGGCCTACAGCCTGACGCAGCACGAGTTCCACGACGGCCGTATGCTGATCCAGCGGGACGGCAAATACGGCTTCCTCGACGAAAACGGCAACGAGGCCATCCCCGCGCAGTTCCATTACGCCTCGTACAACGGCTTTTCCGACGGCATTGCGCTGGTCACGCCCGCGGAGGACGGGCGCTTTGCCTATATCGACACGGCGGGCAACATCGTGATCGACGCGGGGCAATACGTATCCGCGAACCCGTTCAGCGGGGGCTTGGCCGCGGTCTGGTACCAGGAAGGGGGCGACAACCACTGCCGGGTGCTGCAAAAGGACGGCACGCCCTGGATGCCCGAGGTCGCCGCGCGCTACGACAGCATCGGTGCGTTTAAAGACGGCGCGGCGCTGGTGTCCAAGGACGGGCTGGGCGGCGTGGTCGGCGCGGACGGCACGGAGCGCATCGCGCCCCAGTACGAGGACTTCACCCGCTTTGGGCCGCTGTTCGCCGGGCGCAGGGTTGTCGGCGCGCCCTATACCTTCTACAACGCCGCGGGCGAGGCGCTCTCCCCGCAGCCGGACTGGCGCTATCCCACCGACCGCCTGTCCTTCGCCGCCGGGTATGCGGTCTATGAGGGTACGGGGTACAACAGCGCGGTCTTCTCGCTCGACGGGACGCAGCTCACCCCCTATATTTTCAATTCCGGCGTCAACTTCAACGGCGACGGGATCGCGGTCGTCAGCCTATACGGCCCCATCGGCACCTACGTCCTGCGCGCCAAATAAGCAGGGCGGCGTGCCGGCTTTGTGCACAATGCAACACCGCCCCCTATTTTATGGCAAAGTTTTTATGCAACCAAACCGTAAATTGACAGCCGCAGGGCGCGCCGCGTATAATGGTACTACAGTATGCGGCGCGCCCTGCGCGCCAGATGGGGGAAAATTATGTTTGAACGCGCAAGCGGCGTGCTGATGCACCTGACCTCCCTGCCCTCGCCGCATGGGATCGGCTCGATGGGCAAGGACGCTTACGATTTTGTGGATTTCCTGGCGGCTGCCGGGCAAAAATACTGGCAGGTGCTCCCGCTGGGGCACATCGGCTTCGGGGAATCGCCCTACCAGTGCTATTCCGCGGCGGCGGGTAACCCGTACCTGATCGACCTCGACCTGCTGCAAAAGGCGGGGCTGCTCACCGCGGACGAAATCCGCGCGGCGGACGACCCCAAGGCCTCGCCCGACCGGGTCGATTACGGCCACCTGCGGCAAACGCGCTGGCCGCTGCTGCGGCAGGCCTTCTCGCGCGTGGACGCCGGGCTGCAATCCAAGATCGACGCGTTCGCGGTCGACCGCGCCGAGTGGCTGGACGATTACGCGCTCTTCATGGCGCTCAAGGACCATTTCGGCGGCCGCGCCCTGTGGGACTGGGACGACCTGGACGTCATTTCGCGCGACCCGGCATCGATGATGGCCTACCGCGCGCAGCTGATCGACGACGTGAACTTCTACACCTTCCTGCAGTACCTGTTTTTCGAGCAGTGGACGGCGCTGCGCGCCTATGCCAACGCGCACGGCGTGCAGGTCATCGGCGATATCCCGATCTATGTCTCGCCCGACTCGTGCGACGTTTGGGCGCACCCCGAGCTGTTCAAGCTGGGATCCGACCGTAGCCCCTCCAAGGTCGCGGGCGTGCCGCCGGACTACTATTCCGCCACCGGCCAGCTCTGGGGCAACCCGGTCTACGACTGGAAGTATCACGAGGCGACCGGCTACGCCTGGTGGCTGTGGCGCGTCAAAACCAACATGGCGCTGTTCGACGTGGTGCGGCTCGACCATTTCCGCGGGTTTGAATCCTATTGGGAGGTCGACGCGGGCGAGGAGACCGCCATCAACGGCGCGTGGCGGCGCGGCCCGGGCATGAAGCTGTTCCGCGCGATCGAGGGCGCGCTCGGCAAGCTCCCCTTCATCGCGGAGGATCTCGGCGTGCAGACCGACAAGGTGCGCGCCCTGCTGAAGGCCTCCGGCTACCCCGGCATGCGCGTGCTGATCTTCGGCTTTGACGCGCACGGCGACAACGACCACCTGCCCCACAACTACGCGGAGAACAGCATCGTCTACACCTCGACGCACGACTCGCAGAGCGTGTGCGAGCAGGTCATGGACATCTGCAACGAGGAGGAGCGGCAGTTTGCGTACCGCTACCTGCGCTCGTCCATGGCGGAGGCGCTCGGCTGGAGCGCGATCAAGAGCGTTTTCGCCTCGCCCGCGCGCATCGCGATGACCACCATGCAGGATATCCTGTCGCTCGGGGCGGACGCGCGCATGAACATCCCCGCGACCGTCGGCGGCAACTGGGGCTGGCGCGTCCGGCGCGAGGCCATGAACCCCCAGGTCTCCGNCCGACCGCCTTCTCCCGGATTTCCGCGCCTATTACGAGGCGCACATGACCTGCCGCACGCGCCCCTACGAGGGGATCCCCGCGCTGCTGGGCGCGCTGCGCGCGAGGGGCGTGGCGGTCGGCGTGCTGTCCAACAAGTACGACCCGGCCTCCAAGGCGCTGGCCGCGCACTATTTCCCCGGCCTCATCGGGCTGACCCTCGGCGAGCGCCCGGGCGTGCCGCGCAAGCCCGACCCGTCTTCGGCGCGCGAAATGCTGCGGGCGCTGCACGGGCGGCCGGATACGGCGCTCTACGTCGGCGACAGCGACGTGGACATGCAAACCGCGAAAAACGCCGGGCTGTTTGCCGTCGGCGTGACCTGGGGCTTCCGCCCCAGGGAAACCCTGCTCGCCGCCGGGGCGGACGCGCTGATCAGCCGCCCCGTGGAGCTGCTCGACATCATGGAGGGACGTTATGGAACTAGCAAAGGTAAAGGAAGCGTTTGAGCGCCACGGCTTCGCGGTCTCCTATTTTGAAACCGCGGCGGAAGCCCGCGCCTACTTGGCCGCGCAGTGCGCGGGGCAGGCCGTCACCTTCGGCGGCTCGGTCACGCTCGATCAGCTTGGCGCGTTCGACGCGCTGAGGGCCGCGGGCTGCACCGTCAACTGGCACTGGAAAAACGGCGGCGCGCGCGTGCAGGACTGTGATATCTACGTCACTTCGGCCAACGGCCTGTCGGAAACCGGCGAGATCGTCAACATCGACGGCACGGGCAACCGCGTCGCGGCCGCCATTTACGGCCCCGCGGCGTGCTTCACGGTCTGCGGCCGCAATAAGCTCGCCCCGACGCTTGCAGACGCCATCGGCCGCGCGCGCAATATCGCCGCGCCGAAGAATGCGCAGCGCATCGGCGCGCACACCCCCTGCGCCGCGGACGGCAAATGCCACGACTGCGACAGCCCCGGCCGTATTTGCCGCGCGCTTTCGGTCGTGTTCCGGCCGCCGATGGGCTTCACGCGGTACGAGCTGGTGCTGGTCGGGGAGGATTTGGGGTATTAAGCGCTTTCCCGCAGAAAAAATAAAATTCAGGGTTGACAACTGGCCGTGCGGTTGATATAATAATCAACGTTGACACGGCCAGCGGCCAAAACTGAACATGCGGCTGTAGCTCATCTGGTAGAGCGCCACCTTGCCAAGGTGGAGGTAGCGAGTTCGAGCCTCGTCAGCCGCTCCATAATAAAAAGCCAGTCTTTATGACTGGCTTTTTTGTTTTGCGGCGGTCGCGCCGCAGGGGATGCCATAAAGGGGGCACGGCCGCAGTTGCAGCCGTGCCCCCTTTTATGCTTCCGCACCCCGCGCCAGCTTCATGAGCTGTGTTTCAAACTGTACGCCGTGCATGTTGTCCGTGCCCTGGGACGCGGTATAATCGATGCAGTCCCGCACAAAATACGCCGCGCGCGCCGCCGCGTCCGCCAGCCCGTCGCCCCAGAGCAGGCCGCCCAGCAGCACGGATGAAAAAATATCGCCCGTCCCCGGATAATATTCCCGGATGCGCGCATGCTCAAAAAAGGCCGTGCGCCCCTCCTCGCAGCATAGCACGCCGACCGTCGCGCCCCCGCCGGACAGGCCGGTCAGCACCACCTTCGCGCCGTAGGCCCGCTCCAGCCCGCGCGCCCAGCGCGCCGCCTCCGCAGGGCCGTCCGGCTCGTCCCGCGCGTCCTTGCCCAGCAGGATCGCCGCCTCGGTCACGTTGGGGGTGATCACGTCCGCCAGGCGGCACAGGTCGCCTATGCGCGCGCACATCTCGGGCGTATAGGTCTCGTACACCTCGCCGTTGTCGCCCATGACCGGGTCGACCATGACGATCCCGCCCGGCGCGCGCAGGCGCAGGATGGCCTGCGAAATGCAGCCGATCTGCCGCTCCGTGCCCAAAAAGCCGGAATACACCGCCTCGAAATCCAGCCCCAGCCCCTCGTATTGCTCGATCCAGGGCAGCAGGTCGTCCGTCAGGTCGCGCACGGTATAGCCGGGGATCGCGGTGTGGGTGGAGAAGATTGCGGTCGGCACGGGCACGCACTGGTGCCCCATCGCGCTGAGCACGCCGATCACCGGCACGAGCGACGACCGGCCGAACCCGGACAGGTCGTGCAGCGCCAATACTTTTTTTTGCATAGAAGCGGCCCCTTTTCCTTGTAAAATCCCATTCCCCATTAGATTACGTTTTTTTAACGCCGGTGTCAATACCCCTTGCCAATCATTGCGCGCAATGGTACGATAATACCGTATTGTATGATTTGACAGCTTGAAAGGAGTCCCTATGAAACACCGTCTGCGCGCGTTCGCGCTCCTGCTGAGCCTTGCGCTCCTTCTGAACCTGACCGCCCTCGCCGCCCCCGCCCCTTCGGACGCGGCCATGCGCGGCGTCTGGGTGTCCTCGGTCTACAACCTCGATTACCCGAAAACGCCGGGGACCGACGCGGCGTCCCTGCGGCGGCAGGCGGACGCGATCCTCGACGGCGCGGAAAGCATGGGGCTGAACGCCATTTTCCTGCAGGTGCGCCCGTCCGCGGACGCGCTGTACCCCTCCGGCATCTTCCCCTGGAGCAAATACCTGACCGGCTCGTGCGGCGCCGCCCCTACGGACGGCTTCGACCCGCTGCGCTACTTCATTGACGGCGCGCATGCCCGCGGCCTGGCGCTCCACGCCTGGCTGAACCCCTACCGCATCACCAAGGGCAAGGACGCGGAGTGGGGCGCGCTGCCCGCCTCGCACCCCGCCAAGCAGCATCCGGAATACACGGTCAAATACACCGACGGCAACTATTATTTCAACCCCGGCCTGCCGGCGGTGCGCCAGCTTGTGGAGGACGGCGTGTCTGAAATCCTCGACAAGTACCCGGATATCGACGGCATCCATTTTGACGACTACTTTTACCCCGGCCAGGATTTTGACGACGCGGCCACATTCGCGCAGTACGGCGGCGGCTTTTCCGACATCGGGGACTGGCGCCGCGAGAACGTCAACATCCTGGTGCGCGAGCTGGACGCGCTGATCCACCGCAAAAACCCCGCCATCCAGTTCGGCATCAGCCCGTCCGGCGTGTGGGCGAACAAGGCCGACAACCCGCGCGGCAGCGACACCCGCGGCGGCAACCCCTCCTACTCCAAGGCCTATGCGGACACCCTGGCCTGGATCAGCGAGGGCACGGTCGATTATGTCTGCCCGCAGCTCTACTGGTACATGGGGCAGTCCGCCGCGGATTACACCGTGCTGACGAAGTGGTGGTCGGACGCGGTCAAAGGCTCGGACGTCAAGCTGTATATCGGCGAGGCCGCCTATAAGTGCGACGACCCGGAGCAGGGCGACGTCTGGAAGGGCAGCGCCGAGCTGCTGCGCCACCTGGGCTACTGCGAGACCCAGCCCGGGGTCGGCGGGCATATCTTCTTCCGGTACGGCTCCTTCGACGAGGTGCCCGGCCTGCGCGCCGCGCTGACGGGCTATTACGCCACGGCGGCAAACACCCCCGCGACCGACACCCCGCCCGGGTCCGGCTTCGACGCGGCGGGGGACGCCGCCCGCGCCGCAGGCTTCCTGCAGACCTTCCTGCTGTTTTTGCAGGCGGTCATCCGTTAACCCCCCCTACGTCCATGGAAAGGAAGTAATCGCATGGTCCCCACCCTAGAAAGCAAACATACCCTGCATTTCAGCCATATCGACAACCAGGGCGTGTCCCGCCCGTCCGCGCTGTTCGAGTTCATGCAGTCCGCCGCGACGCGCCACGCCAACGCGCTGCACATCGGCGCGGAGGACCTCAACATCCTGTGGGTGCTGACGCGCATGAAGCTGCACCAGTACCGCCCGCTGCGGCTCGGTGAAACGCTGCGCCAGCAGACCTGGTGCGCGGGCGCCAAGGGGCCGAACTGGTGTCGCGGCTTCCGCTTCTGGGCGGGCGAGGACGAGGTCGCGGCCGGCTACTCCATCTGGGCGATGCTCGGCCGGGAAGACCACCGCATCATCCGCCCGACCTCGGCCGAAGCCGCGAAAGCCTACGCCATCCCGCCGGAGGGCTTCCCCATCCCGGGCAAGCTCGCCTGCGGCGCTCTCACGCCGCACCATATCCATACGGTACGGTACAGCAACCTCGACCTCAACAACCACCTGAACAACGCCAGGATCGTCGACCTGGTTTCGGACGGCCTGGAACTGGACAGCGAGCGCGGCCGGTTTGTCTCGGAAATCCAGGTCAATTACACGGCGGAGTGCGTGTGCGGCGACGAGATCGCGCTTTCCACCGGCCTGACGGCGGACGGCGCGCGCGCCGTATTCGGGCAGGTCGGGGACGCCGTCAAGTTTGAGGCGGCGGCGCGCCTGTCCGCCTTTTAACCCACCGGGAATCAAAGAAAGGGATGCATGACCATGATTTCCAAGCTGGCCCAGGCCATTTTAAGCGATATTTTGCGGCATTGCACGCCGCGCAAGGTCATCCTGTACGGGGAAAAGCGCAGTCCTGCGACCAGCGAGGTAAAGTCGCTCGATTTTTGCATCATCCTGCCGCAGGTGGATAAGCCCGCGCTGCTGCACGACCTCTATTTGACCATCGAGTCCCCCGTGCCCTTCAACCTCCTCCTCTATACCTGCGACGAGTGGGCGGAGCTGACAGGGGATTTCTCCAGCTACGCCGCCGCCATCCAAAAGAAAGGGACGGTGTTATATGAGCAGAAACCGTAGGGGCGGCAGCGACAGCATGTTCTATTACAAATGGCTGGATAAGGCGCTGTCCGACCTACAGGCCGCCCGCATCCTGCTGACCTGGGGCGGCGACCCGCCCATGACCGCGTTCCACTGCCAGCAGGCGATTGAGAAGGCGCTCAAGGGCTACCTGCTCTTCAAAACCGGGCGGCATTTCGACGGCCACAACCTGACCTATCTGTGCCGCCAGGCCGTGCAGGTCGACCCCGCCTTTACCGAATACCTGGACGAAAGCGCAGCGCTCAACAACCTGTACATTGAAACGCGGTACCCGACCGACCTGCCCTTTGAGCTTTCCGAGCGCCAGGTGCAGCGGCTGATGAACATGGCGGAATCCATGTTCGCCGCCATCCGCACCGAGCTGTACGAGGGCGGCCGGCCGCACAAGGTCAAGCAGCCCTAAACGCCATTCCACCAGGAGGGGTACAACCTATGACAGTGACCGGGCGCTTTGCGCCCTCGCCCAGCGGCCGCATGCACCTGGGCAACGTATTCTGCGCCCTGCTCGCCTGGCTTTCCGCCCGCGCGCAGGGCGGGGCGGTTGTGCTGCGCATCGAGGACCTCGACCCCGCGCGCTGCCGCCCGGCCTATGC
>NZ_LT707060.1:43355-47879 GCF_900155735.1 Intestinibacillus massiliensis | reverse complement strand
CGTCGCCCGCCTTGACGGACTGCCCCTTCTTGACCTTCACCTTATCCCCCAGCCCCATATAGACGGTTTTCAGGCCGTCCGCGTGCTGGAGCGACACGCACTGCCCCTGCAGGGCGTCCGTATAGACGTCCTCCACCGTGCCGTCGGTGATCGCGTAGACGCGGTCGCCGAGCTTGGCGGCATAGTCCGCGCCCAGATGCGCGCGCCAATCGCCAAAGGTCGGCTGGTAGACCAGGTCCTGATCCGAATACGGCACGGCCAGCGCGCCCGCCACCGGCCGCACAAAGACCGGGGCGCTGGGCTGGGTGACCGTGGGCGCGGCCGCCCCTTCCTCCGCCGCAGCGGACGGCTGGTCCGGCACGGGCGCGGTCCCCTCCGGCGCGTCCTCCGTGGGCTCCGGCTCCTCAACCGGGATATCCTCCTGGTTGCCGAGCACCGGGGCGTAATCATCCGGGAGCACGGCCGGTTCGTAAACCGCCGTATCGATGGTCTCCGACGAGGGGGCCTTGGGTGTGAAGAACAGTACATAACCCGAAATTCCGATTGCAGCGACGCAAAGGAACAGGATTATGTAAAATCCCTTGTCCTCAAAAAAATCCACCGCCGGATTTCTTGCTAATTTTCGCATATTTAGCACCTCCGAGGCTAGTATTACCCCGGTTTGTGCACGCTATACCGCGGCTCTCAAATTTTTGTAATTTTTGCCCCGGTAAAATAATGCGTCAGGATGTCCTGGTAGCCGCTGCCGTGTTCGGCCATATATTTCGCGCCGTACTGCGACAGGCCGACGCCGTGCCCATAGCCGACCGTATGGAAGGTGATGCTGTCGCCCGTTGCCGTCAGCGTAAAATTCGTGGAGTTGAGGCCGAACAGCTCGCGCACCGCCGTCCCCTCGACGCGCACGCCGCCGAGCTTTACCGCGCGCACGCCGCCCGCGTCCGAACGCTCGGACGCTTTGAACCAGGTATCCGGCGCGCCCGAGACGTCCGCGGTGGGGAACGCCTTTTTGACCTTTTCGCGGAATTCGCCCGCAGGCACGGTGACCTCGGCGTTGTATTTCGGGCACGCGTCGCCGCCCGGGCTGACGACCGACTGCAGGTAGGGGATATCGCTGCCCCAGACGTCCTTGGCCGCCTCGGTCTTGGGGCCCGCCGCCGCGGAGAACACCGCGACGATCGGCTTGCCGTCCACGGTCAGGATTTCGCNAACGCGACGGCGACCTTGACCTCGGCGCGCTGCGCGAAGCCTACCGCTCGCCGGAGCCGCTGCTTGGCCAGCTCGCCTACCTCGCCGGGCTGCTGCCCGCGCCCACGCCGGTTACAGCAAGTGAACTCATTCCGCACTATAACGTCTCTTTGTTACCCGCTGCGGATATCCGGCTTTCGGATGCGTTTTATCGCGTGCTCGCCCGCGGCGGACGCGCATAACCTGCATAGATGTTCACACCAGTTTCCCGATGGTTACAATCTCACCGACGCCCGCCGCCTTGCAAAAGGGGGCGAGCGTCTTCGTCCGGCAACGGCAAAAGGGTAGTTTCCCGCCGGTTTTCCGCCTATAACCCCATATAACCTTGCGCCGCATGGGCGGATGGTTACAAACCATTAAATTTTTTTATGTGAAAACGTGTACTTTTTTTATAGTGCATGATACAATATGGGAAGCAGGCGGAACTACTCCCCGCCTTTTTGTAATCCATCCTTTTTTTGGTGATCAATATGTCAACACCTGAAACCCACCTCCCTGCCGGCGCGTTGCCCCGCCCCATGCCGGTTTTCGGCGACGGCGGCGATTCCTGCTGCCTGCTGCACGACCCGCGCTGCCGCATCCTGCTCCGCCAGACGCGTACCGTGATCGCGGAATGGTGCATCCGCACAGGGCGCATGTACCTGTCGCCGGAAGCCAAGCAGTTTTCCTTTGCCGCCGCGCTGGAAGGCCATCCGGTCGGATGCGTGTTCCGCGAGTGCGACGTGCACGCCGAGGATTGGCCGCAGGTTTCCGCGCTTTATGGCAACGTGCTTGCCCAGGACGCGGAGCTGACCCTGCGCCTGCGGCGCACGGATGGGCACTATCTTTGGTGCCGCGTCATGCTCTCGCGCCTGACGGATGGGGACGGCCTGCTCACCGGCGTGCTCGTGACGATCAACAACGTGCACGAGGCCGTGGCGGCGCAGCGCGTCCTGGCCTACCGCGCGGAATACGACTCCCTGACGGGCTACGCCAACTTCCCCTGCTTTAAGGAGACCGTGGCGGCGCGCCTGGCGGACGGGCTGGATTCGCCGTACGCCCTGCTGTACTGCGACCTCAAGAACTTCAAATACATCAACGACATCTACGGCTACGAGACCGGCGACCATGTCCTGCAATACTGGGCGGACACGCTCGCGGCTGGCTGCGGCGAGGGCGAGGCGTTCGCGCGGGTCTCTGCGGACAACTTCGTCCTGTTGCTGCACTGCGACGGGTGCGACGCGCTTTCCGCGCGCTTTTATGCGATCGAGCGGCGGCTTGCCGAATTTGAAGAGCTGCAGAGCCAGAAATTCCGCCTGGAAATGGCCTGCGGCGTGTACTGGATCAAATCCCCCGCCGACGTGCGTGGCATCGACGACATGATCGACCGCGCCAACATGGCGCAAAAGACCGTCAAAGGCCTGGGCGGCAGCCGCATCGCCTTCTATTCCGAGGAGATGCGCGGCCGCGTGATCCGGGAAAAGTCCATGGAAGCCGACATGGAACACGCGCTGGCCGCGCACGAATTTGTGCTGTACCTGCAGGCGCAGGTCGATATCCAGCAGGGATGCCGCGTGGTCGGCGCGGAGGCGCTCGTGCGCTGGCAGCGCCCGGGCGAGGGGCTGATCCCGCCGGGCGACTTTATCCCGCTCTTTGAGCAGGACGGTTTTATCGTCGACCTCGACCGTTATGTATTCCAGGAGGCGTGCGCCTACCTTGCCGCGCGGCGCGACGCCGGGCAGCCGCTTTTCAAGATCGCGGTCAACGTTTCCCGGCTCAGCCTGTTCCAGGAGGACTTTGTCGAGCGGTATACGCAGATCCGCGACCGGTACGGCCTGCCCGCGGGGCTGCTCGAGCTGGAATGCACCGAGACCGTCATGGTGGAGAACATCACGAAGATCGGCCAGGTCGCGGCGCAGCTGCGCGAAACGGGCTTCCTGCTCGGCATGGACGACTTCGGCTCGGGCTATTCCTCGCTGAACGTCCTCAAGGACCTGTTTGTCGACGTGCTCAAACTCGATATGGCCTTTTTTGAAAACGGGCTGACGGCCGAGCGCAACCGCGCGATCGTGTCCAGCATCGTCGCCATGGCCAAAATCCTCGGCATGCGCGTGGTGGCCGAGGGCGTGGAGGTGCCGGAAATGGTCTCCTTCCTGCGCGAGATCGGCTGCGACATGGTGCAGGGCTATGTGTTCGCGCGCCCCGTGCCGATCGGGGAATTCCGGCCGGACGCATCCTATACCCTATAAAACGCCAAAAACGGCGCGCCCTTCCGGACGCGCCGTTTCTTTATCCCACATTACTCCTGCGGCTCTGTGGGGCTGCCGCCTGCCAGCAGGCTCTCCGGGTCGATGTGCTCGCCATCCCGGTAGGCCTCCACATGCAGGTGGGGCTCCTGGGCGCTCTCCGCGGCGTTGGTGTCGTCCACCACGCCCAGCACGTCGCCCGCCTTGACGGACTGCCCCTTCTTGACCTTCACCTTATCCCCCAGCCCCATATAGACGGTTTTCAGGCCGTCCGCGTGCTGGAGCGACACGCACTGCCCCTGCAGGGCGTCCGTATAGACGTCCTCCACCGTGCCGTCGGTGATCGCGTAGACGCGGTCGCCGAGCTTGGCGGCATAGTCCGCGCCCAGATGCGCGCGCCAATCGCCAAAGGTCGGCTGGTAGACCAGGTCCTGATCCGAATACGGCACGGCCAGCGCGCCCGCCACCGGCCGCACAAAGACCGGGGCGCTGGGCTGGGTGACCGTGGGCGCGGCCGCCCCTTCCTCCGCCGCAGCGGACGGCTGGTCCGGCACGGGCGCGGTCCCCTCCGGCGCGTCCTCCGTGGGCTCCGGCTCCTCAACCGGGATATCCTCCTGGTTGCCGAGCACCGGGGCGTAATCATCCGGGAGCACGGCCGGTTCGTAAACCGCCGTATCGATGGTCTCCGACGAGGGGGCCTTGGGTGTGAAGAACAGTACATAACCCGAAATTCCGATTGCAGCGACGCAAAGGAACAGGATTATGTAAAATCCCTTGTCCTCAAAAAAATCCACCGCCGGATTTCTTGCTAATTTTCGCATATTTAGCACCTCCGAGGCTAGTATTACCCCGGTTTGTGCACGCTATACCGCGGCTCTCAAATTTTTGTAATTTTTGCCCCGGTAAAATAATGCGTCAGGATGTCCTGGTAGCCGCTGCCGTGTTCGGCCATATATTTCGCGCCGTACTGCGACAGGCCGACGCCGTGCCCATAGCCGACCGTATGGAAGGTGATGCTGTCGCCCGTTGCCGTCAGCGTAAAATTCGTGGAGTT
>NZ_LT707060.1:35928-43255 GCF_900155735.1 Intestinibacillus massiliensis | reverse complement strand
CATAGTCCTCGAGCGGCATGGCGCGCACCTCGCCGTCGACCAGCACGCGGATTTCCCCATCCCCTGCAGCGGGCGCCGGCGAGCCGGTTTCCCCGCCCTGCGGCGCGCCCCCGGCGCCGCCCTGCCCGTCCTCTTCCTTAGGCAGGGATGTTTCTGCAGTTACAGGAAGGCTATCCTGCGAAATCTGCGCCTCCACCCCGTGATAATAGCGGTTGTACGCCAGCGGGAGCGCATAGACGATTGCCAGCAGTACCAGCCCGAGTGAAAGCAATTTCTTCATTTTTCTTCCTCCTTGGCCGAAACGGCCGGAAATTTTTATACATTTCACAAATTGACATATTTGCAAGTTTAGGTTACAATAAATTCATTATCGCTTTTCAACGCCGATCTTGACGCCCGAAGGAGTAAAACACAATGCAGGAAAACATGAAGGGCACGGAGCCCACGCTCATAGACAACCTATGCGGACACTTCCGCGAAAATTCCCAGGTGAACCCTGCGCTGTACACGCGCTACGGCATCAAGCGCGGCCTGCGCAACGCCGACGGCACCGGCGTGCTCGTGGGCATGACGCGCGTCAGCAACGTGCACGGCTACATCGTCAACGAAGGCGAACGCGAACCGATCGAAGGCCGCCTGACCTACCGCGGCATCAACCTGTACGACCTGCTGAACGGCTTCCAGGCGGAAAACCGCTTCGGCTTCGGCGAGGTCGGCTACCTGCTGATGTGCGGCACGCTGCCCGGCCACAGCGAGCTGGAGGCGTTCGAGCACGCGGTTGCAGAATCGCGCAACCTGCCGGACAACTTCACGGAGGACGTGCTCATGCGCGCGCCGAGCCACGATATCATGAACAAGCTGGCCAGCGCGACGCTTGCCCTCTATGCCTATGACGAAAACCCGGACGATACCTCGATCCCGAACGTCATGCGCCAGGGCATCGGCCTGATCTCCCGTTTCCCGGTCATTATTTCGCACGCCTACCAGGCCAAGCGCCGCTATTTCGACAACGCCAGCATGTACCTGCACGTCCCCGACAAGACCAAGTCGACCGCGGAGAACATCCTCGGCCTGATCCGGCCGGACGGCCAGTACACCCTGGAGGAAGCGCGCCTGCTCGACCGCTGCCTCGTCATCCACGCGGAACACGGCGGCGGCAACAACTCCGCCTTTGCCACCCGCGTCGCCTCCTCCTCGGGGACGGATACCTATTCCGCGATCGCCGCGGCGGTCGGCGCGCTCAAGGGCCCGAAGCACGGCGGCGCGAACCTCAAGGTCATGCAGATGTTCGACGACATCAAGGCGCACGTCGCCGACTGGGCGGACGCGGACGAGGTATACGCCTACCTGCTCAAAATCCTGCGCCGCGAGGCCGGCGACCATTCCGGCCTGGTCTACGGCATGGGGCACGCGGTCTACACGCTGAGCGACCCCCGCGCCGTCGCCCTCAAGGAAGGCGCGCGCCCGCTCGCGCAGGAAAAGGGCTATGTGAAGGAATTCAACCTCGTCGAGCTGGTCGAAACGCTCACCCCCCGCGCCTTTGCGGAGGTGCGCGGCGAGGACGTCAAGACCATGTGCGCGAACGTCGACCTGTACTCTGGCCTGGTCTACACCATGCTCGGCATCCCGCGCGAAATGTTCACGCCGCTGTTCGCCACCGCGCGCATCGTGGGCTGGATGGCGCACCGCCTGGAGGAGATCGCAATGGGCGGCAAGATCATCCGCCCGGCATATAAGCCCATGCGCCATACCCCGAAATTTTACGTGCCGCTGTCCGAGCGCCCGTGAAGCCATATAAAAAAGCAGGCCGTGGCGGATGCCGCGGCCTGCTTTTTCACCCCTTGACAAAACGCCCGTTCGATTGTATGATGGAAATCAAACAAGTGTTCTGATTTGCAGGGAGGGATTTTTATGGATTTACAACATATGGCACAGGAATACCGCATCAACGGCGCGCTGCTGGAATTGCGCATCGTCCAGCTCCAGTACCGGCTGGCCGGCACCCGGCAGCCAGAACTGCGGCGGCGGCTGAAGCGGCGGATCGGCACCCTGTACGGCATGCTCGGCGAAAGCCGCCGCACCGCCTATGACCTGCAGCACTATTACGACCAGGGCGGGTCCCGGCCATACGTGCGCCGCCGCGCCCTGTAAATACGGCAAAAAGCCCCCGGCATAGGCGCCGGGGGCTTTTTGCCGTCAACGCATCACGGCGAGCGTTTTTTCCGAGAGCCGCCGCATCAGGAACAACGCCGCCAGGAATGCGCACGCCTCTGCAACCGGGAAAGCCGTCCAGATGAGCGTCTCCGCCCGCGCGGACTTGGTGAACGCCCAGGCAAGCGGCAGCGCAACCACAATCAGGCGCAGCAGCGAGAGGATGAGGGAGCCGACGCCGTCGCCCAGCGCCTGGAAAATCCCCTGGTACGCGATGTTTGCCCCGACAAACAGGTAGCCGAGCGTAATGATGCGGATCGCGCACACGCAAAGCGACTGGATTTCATCTGACAGCGCGAATACCCCCGCCACCTGCCGCGCGCATACCTGCAGCAGTACCGCGCCGAGCAGCATGNCAGCGCCAGGCCCCAGACCGGGCGGGCGGCCACCCGGCAGCAAGACCGGGGGGGGGGGCTGAGGCGGGGGATCGGCCCCTTGTACGGCATGCTCGGCGAAAGCCGCCGCACCGCCTATGACCTGCAGCACTATTACGACCAGGGCGGGTCCCGGCCATACGTGCGCCGCCGCGCCCTGTAAATACGGCAAAAAGCCCCCGGCATAGGCGCCGGGGGCTTTTTGCCGTCAACGCATCACGGCGAGCGTTTTTTCCGAGAGCCGCCGCATCAGGAACAACGCCGCCAGGAATGCGCACGCCTCTGCAACCGGGAAAGCCGTCCAGATGAGCGTCTCCGCCCGCGCGGACTTGGTGAACGCCCAGGCAAGCGGCAGCGCAACCACAATCAGGCGCAGCAGCGAGAGGATGAGGGAGCCGACGCCGTCGCCCAGCGCCTGGAAAATCCCCTGGTACGCGATGTTTGCCCCGACAAACAGGTAGCCGAGCGTAATGATGCGGATCGCGCACACGCAAAGCGACTGGATTTCATCTGACAGCGCGAATACCCCCGCCACCTGCCGCGCGCATACCTGCAGCAGTACCGCGCCGAGCAGCATGATGGCCAGCGTGTACCCCATGCCGTAACGGATACCCTGCCGGACGCGCCGGCGGTCCATCCTGCCGTAATTGAAGGCAATGACCGGGATCATCGCGTTATTCATGCCAAACGCGGCAAAAAAGACGAACTGCTGGATTTTGTAATACACGCCGTATGCCGTGACCGCCGCACTCGATACCGCCCCAAAAATAATGTTGACGCCGTAGGTCATAATGGACATGAGCGCCTGCATAATGACGGCCGGGACGCCGACCTGGTAAATCTCCCGGATAATCCCCCTGTCCGGCCGCATATAGCGGAAGGCCGTCGACAGGTCGCGCCGGTTAAAGCGGTAATGGAATACGGCGTCCAGCGCAAACGACACGAACTGGCCGATGACGGTCGCCCAGGCCGCGCCCGCGATACCCATTGCAGGCAGGCCGAAATACCCGAAGATCATCACCGGGTCGAGCACGATGTTTGTCAGCGCGCCCGCGACCTGTGCCAGCGTGGACAGCGTGGTGCGCCCGGTGGCCTGGAGCAGCTTTTCATACGTCATATACATGGTCACGCCGAACGAAAACACCGTGCAGATGCCAAGGTATGTCCGCCCCATTTCCAGCACGACGGGATCTGCCGTCTGGGATTTGAGGTACAGCCCCACGCCGCACAGGCCGAACAGCAGGAATACGGCATAGGTGCACAGCCCGAGGAAGACCGAATTGCCCGCAATGCGGCTGCCCTTCCCCCGGTTCCCCTCCCCCAGGCTTTTAGACAGCACGGCGTTGACGCCGACGCCGGTACCCACACCGACCGCGACCATCAGCATCTGTACCGGGAAGGCGAGCGTGAGCGCGTTGACGGCATAATCCCCCATGTTGGCGATTTCCGCCGTGCCCTGCATACAGCTTACAAAATAGCTGTCCACGATGTTGTAAAGCGCCTGCAGCGCCATGGACAGCACCATCGGCAGCCCCATCGTCAGCAGCAGCCGCGGCATGGGCTGTACACCCATTTTGTTCATTTCCATCTTTTCGTTGTCCATAGGAACCTCCCAGTGTTGAAATACGGAGACTTTTATACGGGAAAGCTACCACAACCACGGAATAAGGGCAAAAAAAATTGCGTAAACCCAAATCTGGATTTACGCAATTCTGCCACTCGATTGTACTTATTATAGCATCGCGCCGCCCAAAATGTCAAGCGGCGCGGCGGGCAGGACAGTACTATATTGCCCCTCTTACACGGTCACCGTACCCGGGCGGAGCATATGCCGCACGCCCTCCTTGCAGACCTCTTCCGTGATAAAGGCGGTACCGCCGTAATTTAAAAACGTGTAAAAATCCTCTATCGTATTGACGATCAAGGGGCGCGGGCGGCCGATCTGCCTTAACAGCGCGGCGGCCTTGTCGGGTAAAACCGGCCGCAATTGGTAAAGCTCCCGCCCGTCCTTTTCACCCACGTACTCCATATGCCCGCGCATCGGGTAGAATTCCTTTTCGGGGTCGTATTCCAGCCAGTAATAGGTATGCCCCTCTAGCGCCTCCTGGTTTTGGAGCCTCAAACAGTATATATTCCTCTTTGCATAAGGCTTGAGGAAGGAAACGTCCGCATTGTCGGAAAGGCCGAGCAGGTAATCGACCGACAGGTCGAAAATACAGGCCAACTGGATCAAATTATGGGTGTCCGGCGTGGACTGCCCATTCTCGTAACGCAGGACGGTCTTTTCACTCGCCCCGATGAACTTCGCAAGCGCGGCGGCCGTCAGGCCGCAGGCAACCCTTGCGTTATGGATACGCTCGCTTGTTTTTGACATATCCGCCACCTCCTGTTACCAGCATCATACACAATGCGGCGTGCAAAAACAAGGGACAATATTGTCCGGCGGGGCAGGCAAAATAGCGCAATCCCCTGCACCGGAAGCGAAGAAACACCCCGTCCGGCTAAGGAACCCCGCGCAAAGCGGGGATCCGTGCCAAAAGGGGCGTCCTGCTGAACCTTTGACCGTATAAAATAGGCTTCCGCGTCTCCCGTCCTCCCCGGGGCGGAGCCCAGCGCAGCGGGTCCGCACCGGAAGCGAAGAAACACCCCGTCCGGCTAAGGAACCCCGCGCAAAGCGGGGATCCGTGCCAAAAGTGGTGTCCTGCTGAACCTTTGACCGTATAAAATAGGCTTCCGCGTCTCCCGTCCTCCCCGGGGCGGAGCCCAGCGCAGCGGGTCCGCACCGGAAGCGAAGAAACACCCCGTCCGGCTAAGGAACCCCGCGCAAAGCGGGGATCCGTGCCAAAAGGGGTGTTTCTGAGCTGGCACGCCCGAGAGGATTCGAACCTCCGGCCTACCGCTTAGGAGGCGGTCGCTCTATCCAGCTGAGCTACGGGCGCATAGTTTTGCGGTTGCCTGCCAAAAGGCAATCTTTAATTATGATACCGGAAAACGCGCCCGCTGTCAACCGCTTTTGCCTTTGTTCATCTTGCCCGGGCTGGAGAAAGTTTCTCAAGCAATTTTGACAAAATAGCAACAATCTTGTTTTACTTACCGGGGGTTGTGTGTTATGATACAGTTGTTAAGAATTTGGGTTATCTAAATAATAAATGACACTAAAATCTGAAATGGGAGTGAGAAAACGTTGAAAATGCATATCACAGAAACCGTCCTGCGCGATGCGAACCAGTCTTTGATGGCCACGCGTCTGCCGCTTAGCGATTTCAAGGATGTGCTCGACCTGATGGACAAGGCGGGATACCATTCCGTCGAGTGCTGGGGCGGCGCAACCTTCGACTCGTGCCTGCGGTATTTGGGCGAAGACCCCTGGGAGCGCCTGCGCACGATCAAATCCCACATGAAGAACACCAAGCTCCAGATGCTCCTGCGCGGCCAGAACCTGCTGGGCTACCGCCACTATTCGGACGATACGGTGCGCCGCTTTGTGCGCAAGTCCATTGAAAACGGCATGGACATCATCCGTATTTTCGACGCGCTGAACGACATGCGCAACATCCGCACGGCGGTCGACGAATGCCTGAAGGCGGGCGGGCATGCACAGGGCACCATCTGCTATACCCTCAGCCCGATCCACAACCTTGAAATGTACGTGGGGCTCGGCAAGGAAATCGAGGCGATGGGCTGCAACAGCCTGTGCATCAAGGACATGGCGGGCATCATGAGCCCGAAGGAGTGCTTCGACCTGGTTTCCGCGCTCAAGGCAGAAATCAAGCTGCCGATTTACGTCCACACCCACGCGACAACCGGCCTCGGCGCGATGACCTACCTCAAGGCCGCGGAGGCGGGCGCGGCCGGCATCGACTGCGCGACCTCGTGCTTCGCGGGCGGCACCAGCCAGCCGGCGACCGAATCCCTGACCTATACGCTGTCCCAGATGGGCTTCGACTGCGGCGTCGACCGCGACGTGCTCAAGAAGGTCAACGATTACTTTGTGCCGATCCGCGACAAGTTCATCGCGGAGGGCACGCTCGACCCGTACGTCCTCGGCACCAAGGCCGACGCGCTGACCTACCAGATCCCGGGCGGCATGCTGTCCAACCTGGTCGCGCAGCTCAAGGCGCAGAACGCGCTCGACCGCCTGGACGAGGTGCTGCTCGAAACCCCGCGCGTGCGCCGCGACCTGGGCTATCCGCCGCTCGTCACGCCGCTTTCGCAGATGGTCGGCGTACAGGCGACCGTCAACGTGCTGGTCGGCGAGCGCTATAAGAATGTCGGCAAGGAGATCAAGGCCTATATCCGCGGTGAATACGGCAAGGCGCCCGGCCCGATCGACCCCGCCCTCGCGGCCAAGGTGCTGGGCGACGAGAAGCCCATGACCGGCCGTTTCGCGGAGACCATCGCCCCCGAGTTCCCCGAGGCGGAGAAATACCTCGGCGAACGCGCGCAGTCCGAGGAGGACGTGCTCTCCTATATCGCATTCCCGCAGCAGGCCGAGCAGTATTTTGCCAAGCGCGACAGCGAAAAGCCGCTCAAGGCCACCTACAGCATCAAGGAGGTCCAATAAGCCATGGGTATTACCAGTCTTTCCATCCCCGAAGCGCTGCTGATCGCGCTGTCCGGCTTTGTCGTGGTCTTTATCATGCTGGCAGTGCTCAGCCTGATGATCGTTGTGATTTCCAAGGTCGTCGGCTCGCTCTCCGGCAACAAAGCCGCGGCGCCCGCCGCCGCAGCGCCCGCACCCG
>NZ_LT707060.1:27539-35501 GCF_900155735.1 Intestinibacillus massiliensis | reverse complement strand
CGGCTGCAGCGCCCGCACCCGCCGCGTCCGGCACGCCCGCCGGCGGCGAACCCATCGTCTCCCCGATGCCCGGCACCATCCTGCAGGTCAAGTGCGCCGCCGGCCAAGCGGTCAAACGCGGCGACGTGCTCTTTATCCTGGAAGCGATGAAGATGGAAAACGAAATCTTTGCGCCGCACGACGGTACGATTTCTTCGGTCGCGGTCTCCCAGGGCGCGGCGGTGGAGACCGGCTCCGTGCTGTGCACACTGTAATAAGGAGGAGAGGAACATGCAATTCTCCTTCATAGGGGTCATGGAAAAGATCCTGGGCGAGTCGGGCTTTGCCGCCTTCTTCAACGACCCGCGCAGCCTGGTCATGATCATCATCGCGTTCGTGCTGCTGTACCTCGGCATCGTCAAGAAGTTCGAGCCGCTGCTGCTCGTGCCGATCGCCTTCGGCGTGCTCATGGCGAACTTCCCGCTGACCGGCATCCTGAACGAAAATTCCGGCCTGTTCTGGTTCTTCTACCAGGGCGTCGAAAAGGCCATTTATCCTTCGATCATCTTCCTCGGCATCGGCGCGATGACCGATTTCGGCCCGCTGATCGCCCGCCCGTCCTCGCTGCTGCTCGGCGCGGCGGCGCAGCTCGGTATTTTCTCCGCCTTCCTGCTGGCGCTCGCGCTCGGGTTTGACCCGTCGGTCGCAGCGGCCATCGGCGTCATCGGCGGCGCGGACGGCCCGACCTCCATCCTGGTCGCGTCCCGTTTGGCGATCAAGTACCTGCCCGCCATCGCCATCGCGGCGTATTCGTACATGGCGCTGATCCCGATGATCCAGCCGCCGCTCATGCGCCTGATCACGACCAAGAAGGAGCGCGAGATCAAGATGGAGCAGCTCCGCCCGGTCTCCAAGACCGAAAAGATCGTCTTCCCGATCGCGGTGGCAACGATCGTCATCCTGCTGATCCCGGACACCGCGCCGCTGATCGGCATGCTGATGCTCGGCAACCTGTTCCGCGAATGCGGCGTGACGGAGCGCCTCTCCGACACCGCGCAGAACGCGCTGTGCAACATCGTCACCATCTTCCTCGGCCTGTCGGTCGGCTGTAAGGCGGTCGCGGAATCGTTCCTCACCTGGGATACCATCAAGATCATCATCCTGGGCCTGCTCGCCTTCCTGCTGTCCACCGCAGGCGGCCTGGTCTTCGGCAAGATCATGTGCAAGCTGTCCGGCGGCAAGATCAACCCGCTGATCGGCTCCGCAGGCGTTTCCGCCGTGCCGATGGCGGCGCGCGTCGCGCAGGTCGAAGGCCAGAAGGCCAACCCGGCAAACTTCCTGCTTATGCACGCCATGGGCCCGAACGTGGCCGGCGTAATCGGCTCAGCGGTTGCCGCGGGCTTCATGCTCAAGGTGTTCGGCGGCTAAGCGTTACTTAACCCGAAGGGAAAGCCCCCGGTTCTGCGGAACCGGGGGCTTTATGATCCCCGCCTTGCGCAGGGGCAGAAAAAAGAGGAGGGGATCCCCGCCCTGCCATTCCCCAAACAGGGATTTTGTGGTATACTGGTTACAATTCACCGGCGCGCCCCAGGGGGATGTGCGGCGGCCGGGCAGGGGGACAAACCCATACGACAGGAGTGTATTACATGAAGCGGTTCCTCTCAATGATCCTTTGCGCCGTCATGCTTTGCACGGCGGGCGCCCCCCCTGCGCGGGCGGCGTCGGATAGCGCCGCGCAGCAGGCCGAGGCGTGCGCATACGCCCTCAAATCCCTCGGCCTATTCCACGGGGATGCGGACGGTTTTTCACTGCAAAACGCCCCTACGAGGCTGGAAGGCTTCGTAATGCTCATCCGCTTGCTCGGTTGGGAAACCGCGGCGCAAGCGTCGCCCTCCCCACACCCGTTTACGGACGTGCCCGCCTGGGGCGACGGCTATGTCGGGTACGGCTACCAGAAAGGGCTGACCAAGGGCGTCAGCACGGGGCGCTTCGGCACGGCTGAAAAGGCGACGGCGGCGCAGTACTGCATCTGGCTGCTGCGGGCGCTCGGTTACACCGAATCCGCGGGCGACTTTACCGTATCGGGCGCGGCCGATAAAGCCGTGACCCTCGGCCTTGCCGACGCTGGGCAGGCGGGGCGCTGGCAGCGCGGCGGCGCGTTCACACGCGGCGATGTGGCCAGCCTGTCCTATGCCGCCCTGCGCACGCGCAGCAAAGGCAGCCCGCTCACCCTGGCGGAAACGCTGGTACAAGCGGGCGTGTTCCCCGAGGACGCCGCCCGCGCCGCCGGCGTATGGCCGGGCAGCACGCTCCCTGCGCCTGGGGGCGCGGCGCGCGTGCCGGACGGCCTATACGAAATCTGCGCGGCCTCGGGCGGCGCGCTTACCGCCCTGCAAGAGGCGGACGGCGGGCATGGTAGGCTGTACGTCATGGCGCGCAGCGGCGCCGCCAGCCAGCGTTTCACCCTCAAAGCCCTGCAAAACGGCGCGTCCCGCCTGCTTTCCGCGGACGGCAAGGCGGTCAATGCCAACCCTGTGCAGGCGGGCGCCCTGCCCTACCTGTACACGGAAAACGGCACGGACAGCCAGTACTTTTCCCTCTACCCGGAAGGGGGCGGCGCGTACAGCATCCGCATGCTGTCGGACGCCGGCCTGGCGCTGACCAATGTGGACGGCAGCCTCGTGCTGCGCGCCTACCTGGGGGACGCGGCGCAGCAGTGGATGCTGCTTCCCGCGAAAGAAGCCGCCCCCAGCGGCGCGGTGCCGGACACTAGCCTGGTTTCCGCCAAGCTGCAGCGCCTAGCCCGCAAGTACCCGGACGGGTACCAGCTCCCGGACGATTATTATTACCAGGGCGGCATCGAGTGCATGGGCTTTGCCCGCCAGGTGTGGCATGAGCTTTTCGGCACGCAGCTTGCGGCCTGGAGTTATGCGGGCATCCCCATCACGGACAACCTCTACTGGGTCTCCCGGATCGGGCGCAGCCAATATAACGAGCAGAACATCCGCACGCTGGTCGCGCAGGCGCTGCCGGGCGATATCCTCCAGTTCGACGAGCCGAAGCCCCACACGATGGTGTTCCTCTGGCGCGACGCGGACGGCTTCGGCGTGTACGACGCAAACTGGGGGTATACCAACCAGGTGCACCTCCATACATTTCCCTACAGCGCGCTGCTCACGCAGGACAGCGACCATATCACGCTGCTGCGGTACGCGCAGTACCCGGTTAAGGTATAGCAGGCGCAGGTACCCGCCGCCGGTGGGAACCCCAAAAAAGTGCGGAATGGCAACATGGCTCCTTTTCATCCGCCCGATAATTTGCTACAATAACAGGGAGAACGGGATAAGGGCGCGTCCCGGGCGGCAAGCACGCCGGGGGCGCCGCCCGCGACAGCACAATGTGGAGGCGAAGATATGACTCAGGAACTGGATGCGTTACGCACGGAAAACGCGCGCCTGCGGGAGCTGGCCGACCGGGACTCCCTGACTGGGCTGCTTAACCGCGGCGCAACCCAGGCACGGGTCGACAGCCTGCTCCGGGAAACCGGGGGCGGCGTGCTGCTCGCGCTCGACGTGGACGAATTCAAGCGCGTCAACGACCGGTTCGGGCACCTGCTGGGCGACCAGGCCTTGCAGGAGATCGGCCGCGTGCTCCGTTATTACCTGTTTTTTAAGGACGATATCGCAGGCCGCGTCGGCGGGGACGAGTTCGTCCTCTTCCTGACCGGCACCCACGCGCCGGAATTTATCGAATCCAAGGCCGGCCAGCTGCGCCAGCGCGTCATGCAGATCGGGCGCGACCTGGGCGTGGCGCGCAGGCTGGGCATCACGGTCGGCGTGGCCTACGCCCGCGAAGGCGACGATTACCGCGCCCTGTTTGAACGCGCCGACCAGGCGCTGCTGGCGGGCAAGCAGGCCAAAAACGGCACGGCCGTCTTTTACGAAGAGGGCATGCAGGTCACCGAGCGCCCCGCTACGCCGGGCGGCGCCCCTGTGGAGGCCGAGGGCATCAGCGCCGACATGGTGCAGATCCGCCGGCAGCTCCGCGAGCAGGAAGTCGAGCCGGGCGCGTATTGCCAGGATTACGCGACGTTCCAGTGCATTTACCGCTTTGTCGAACGCGGGTTGCTGCGCTCGACGAACAGCGTCTACCTGCTGCTCATCACCCTGACCGACCGCGCCGGAGGCTATCTCCCGCCCGACCTGCGCGAAACGATGGTCGGCCTGCTCAAGGGCACGATCCAGTCGTCCCTGCGCCTGGGCGACGTGTTTACACAGTATTCCAGCGGCCAGTTCTTGATCATGGTCGTCGGCGCATCGCACGAAAACGCCGAGATGATCAGCGGCCGCATCAGCCTGCGGTACAGCGAGGCGCTGCCTAGCGGCGTGGACGTGTGCCTGCAGCACGATATCTACCCGCTGGAGGCCGCCGCAGGCAAATAAAAACCGTAAGAACCCCCGCCATGCCCGGAAAGGCCACGGCGGGGGTTCTTTTGCAGTTTTGTTCAGCCAGCCGCCTTTTTCCTGCCCCAAAACAACAGGAACACCACAAAAAGCAGCGAAAAGATCAGGCCGTCCACCGTGATGGCCACCGGCAGGCTCGTATGGTCGGCGACCGCGCCAATGATATAGGGCGCGACGGCGTTTGCGAAAAAGCTGAACAGGTACGCGAGCGACAGCGTCGTGCCGCTGTCATACGCCGGGTCGTCCACTAGCCCCGAGGCGAGGAATGGCCAGCAGCCCGACAGGAACAGGCCGAGCACCGCGGCGGCAATCCAGATGCCCGCGCCGCGCAGGTGCGGCAGCGCGAGCACGCAGGCCGCGCCCACCGGGATCAGCACCATCAGGATGCGGCGCACCGGCACCGTGCGCGCGAGCCGCGCGCAGGCCAGGCGGCCGATGAACAGCCCCGTCCAGATCAGGCCGGGCACGGCCGAACCCGCGAGCGAGGAAAACCCGAGGTCGCGCGTCAGATAGGTCACCAGCCAGCTGCAAATGGCGGTCTCCGCGCCCGCATACAGCGCCAGGCACAGGAATGTCGGATGGAACCGGCGCTGCCGGAGGATGGCCAGCAGCTCCCGCGCGCCGCCCGCAGGCTCCTGTGGCAGCGCCGGGAATACGACGCGCACGAACAGGATGGAAGCCGCGAACGTCAGAACCGCGAAAAACAGGTAACTCATGCGCCAGGACAGGCCGAGCGTCAACACCGCGCCCGACCATAGCAGCCCGCCGCACGCGCCGAGCGCGCTGAACGCCTGCACCCCCGCCACCGACGAGGCCGCGCCGTCCACCGACAGCGCGGAGCAGATCGATACGCTCGCGACCTGTATGACCAGCACGATGAACCCGAGCAGGAACAGGATGGCGCAGATGGCCAAGAAGTGCGGCGCGGCCGCCATCAGCCCGGTCAGCGCCGCCATGGCGAACATGCTTGCGCGCAGCGCGCGCGGCTTGCCGAATACGCTGAGGAGCTTGCCGCAGAAAATACACGCGACGAAGTTCCCGGCGTAAAATACCAGGAACAGCGCGCCGGTGTCCTGCAGGCTGGCATGGAAGTCGCCGCCGATGGACAGGATCAGCGGCGAAAGCATATTGGTGCACAGGGCAAACAGGAAGGTGGACAGTTTGCAAAGGCGCTGCTGTACGGGGTACTGCATAGGCGGGAACCTCTTTTCTAGTCGTTCTCCGTCCATTATAGCAGAGGGCACGGCGCGGCGGAATGCGATTTCTTGCCAAATCTCACAAGCCGCGCGGGCGGCGCAAATGGGAAAAGCCCCCTACCCGGCGCACCGGGTAGGGGGCTTTTCTATGCCTTATGGCGCGGGGGGCGGGAAATCCAGGATCATCTGGTCGTAGGGCAGCGGCTTGTAGCCGATGGATTCGTACAGCCGGATCGCGCGGGCGTTGTCCCGCGTGACCTCGAGCCGGAAGCGGTTCGCCCCCGGATAGGCCTCGCGCGCCTGATCGAGCAGCGCGCGCCCGACGCCCTTGCCGCGCGCCTGGGGCAGCGTCAGCAGTTCCTCGACCCACACGGTCAGGCCGCCCGCCTCGTTCGACCAGGTGATGGCGAGCAGGATGAACCCGAGCGGCGCGCCGCCCTCTCCCGCGAGGAAGGCGTCGGCATAGGGCGTGCCCGCCATGAGCGCGTCAAACGTGCGCGCGGCGTGGTGCGCGGGGACGGGGTGGTCGACCGCGTCGCCGTCCGCGTAAAAGGCCGCCGCGAGCCCCAGATAGGCCTGCCGGTCATCCGGCGTAAATCTGCGGATCACCATGGCTTAAATCTGGGCGAGCGCCTGGTCGAGGTCGGCGATGATGTCCTCCACGTTTTCAAGGCCTACGGACACGCGCACAAGGCCGGGCTGGATGCCCGCCGCGGCCAGCTGCTCGTCGGTCAGCTGGCGGTGCGTCTCGGAGGCCGGGTGCAGCACGCAGGTGCGGATATCCGCGACATGCACCTCGTTGCAGGCGAGCTGCAGGCTGTCCATGAATTTCATCGCGTCCTCGCGGCCGCCCTTGATGTCGATGGACATGACGCCGGACGTGCCGAGCGGCAGGTACTTCTGCGCGCGCTCATAGTGCTCGTTGCCGGGCAGCGCGGGATAGCGAACGGACGCGATTTTGCCCGACGCTTCCAGGTGCCGGGCGACGGCCAGCGCGTTTTCGCAGTACTGCTTCATGCGCACGGGCAGCGTTTCCAAGCCGAGGTTCAGCAGGAAGGCCGAGTGCGCCGCCGGATAGCAGCCGAAATCGCGCATCAGCTGCATGCGCGCCTTGATAATGTAGGCGATATTGCCGAACTCGCGGGTGTACACCACGCCGTGGTAGCTTTCGTCCGGCTCGGTGAAGTCGGGGAACTTGCCCGAGGCCGCCCAGTCGAACTTGCCGCCGTCCACGATGACGCCACCGCCCTGCACGGCGTGGCCGTCCATGTACTTGGTGGTCGAGTGGATGACGACGTCCGCGCCGAACTCGGCCGGGCGGCACAGGATGGGCGTGGCGAAGGTATTGTCCACGATCAGCGGCACACCGTTTTTGTGCGCGATCCCCGCCCACTTTTCAATGTCCAGCACGGTCAGCGCGGGGTTGGCGAGCGTCTCGCCGAACACGGCCTTGGTATTGGGCTTGAACAGCTTCTGGATTTCCTCCGCGGGGGCCTCCGCGTCCGCCCAGATGCACTCGATGCCGAGCTTTTTGAGCGTCACGCCGAACAGGTTGATCGTGCCGCCGTAAATGGTGGTGGCCGCGATAAAGCTGTCGCCCGCCGAGCACAGGTTCAGGATGGACAGCAGGCTCGCCGCCTGCCCCGAGGAGGTCAGCATGGCCGCGGCGCCGCCCTCGAGCGCGGCGATCTTCTTCTCGACCGCGTCGCAGGTCGGGTTGGCGAAACGGGAGTACATATACTCGGTCGGCATGTCGAACAGCGAGGCGATTTTAGCGGTCGAGTCGAAGCGGTAGGTGGTCGACTGGACAATCGGCATCACGCCGGGGCCGCCGTTTTCAGGCTTGTAGCCTTCATGCAGGCATTTGGTCTCAATCTTCATGGTATTTCCTCCATCTGTATCTTAAAAATTCATATTGCCATACCATACGCACGGGGCGGCGCGGCCCCGTGCCCTTAGCTTTAATTGTAACATGCGCGCCCCTTAAGTCAAGCAAAACCTTGTTTCCGGCCACTTTGGCTGCTATAATGTAGGGAGCAGAGAAAAAGGAGCGTAGTTTTTTATGGAACAGAGCAAAATCGACCGCATCAACGCACTGGCGAAAAAGGCCAAGGCCGATGGTCTGACCCCGGCCGAGCAGGCCGAGCAGAAGGCGCTGCGGGAAGAATATATCGCGGGCTTCCGCGCGAGCCTGAAGGCGCAGCTTGACAATACCGTCGTTTTGAACCCGGACGGCACATCCTACCGCCTGCGCCCCAAGAAATGACCAGATTCCCCCTGCCCGCCCCGGCGCAGCGCGCCATCGGGATGCTGGAATCGGCGGG
>NZ_LT707060.1:2036-26970 GCF_900155735.1 Intestinibacillus massiliensis | reverse complement strand
CCATGCGACGCGCGCGGCGGTCGTCCGGCTGGTCGAATACCATGACCGCCCGCTCGGCCCCGACCCGGCGCGGCTGCGCCGCCGCCTGCACCGCCTGGGCGAAATGCCGGTGCGGCAGCTCCTGATGCTCAAAAAGGCCGATTGCGTCGGCCAGGGCACGCACCGGGAGCACATCGCGGAGCTGTGGGAAACGCAGGCGCTGCTCGAACAGGTGCTGGCGGAGCGGCATTGCTTCACCCTGCGCCAGCTCGCCGTCAACGGCCACGACCTGAAGGCGCTTGGCCTGCGCGGCCCGCAGGTGGGCGAAACGCTGCACGCGCTACTGCGGCATGTGCTGGAATCCCCGGGCGACAACCAGAAAGAGCACCTGCTGGCGCTGGCGCGGCAGATGCGCGACGGAAATGAGGATAACAGGCCATGAAACAGACCTTTCTTGACATTTACCAAAAAAATATCACCCGCCGCGGCGCGGATAAGCTGCTCGAGTGGATGGAGGGCACCGACTTTTTCACCGCCCCGGCATCCACCCGGTTCCATGCCGCGTACGAGGGCGGGCTGCTCCAGCACTCGGTGAACGTCTATAACGTGCTGGTCGCCAAGCATTACGACCCGTCCGCAGACGACCTCGAGAGCTTCACGATCGTTTCCCTGCTGCACGACCTGTGCAAGGCCGGGTACTACACCGTATCCTACCGCAACGCGAAGAACGCCAACGGCGAGTGGGAAAAGGTGCCGTATTACGCCGTGGACGACCAGTTCCCCTACGGGCACGGCGAAAAGTCGGTCTACCTGATCGAACGCTTTATGCGCCTTAAGACCGAGGAGGCCGTCGCCATCCGCTGGCACATGGGCGGCTTTGACGACAGCGCCAAGGCCGGCTCGTTCGCGATTGCAAACGCCTATGAAAAATACCCGCTCGCGGTCAAGCTGCACCTGTCCGACCTGGAGGCGACCTACCTGCACGAGAACCGCGGGGAATAGGAGGAAGTTATGAGGACACAGGAATTTTTCCTAAAGACCGCCCCGGAGGGCATGTACGACATCACGTCCACGGTGCGGCAATGCATCCGCGAAAGCGGCGTGCGCAGCGGGCTGTGCACCGTGTATTGCCCGCACACCACGGCGGGTATCACCATCAACGAAAACGCCGACCCCGACGTGCAGCACGATATGCTGCTCGGCCTGCGCGAGGCCTTCCCCGACCGCCATGTGTTCCGGCACGCGGAGGGCAATTCCCACGCGCACCTCAAATCCTCGGCCATGAACCCGGCGCAGACCATCCTGATCGAGGACGGCCAGCCCATCCTCGGCACCTGGCAGGGGATCTATTTCTGCGAGTTTGACGGCCCGCGGAGCCGGCGGTATTTTATCAAAATCATGCGCGACCCGGATTAAGGCGCGGGGATAAAGGAAGGGACGGCGATACGCCGTCCCTTCCTTTATCCCCGCAAACTGCATTATGCCGCGCGCCGCCGTCACCCGCAGCCGGATCCCGCATGCCCGGTTTCCCAGAGGGGCAGGCCGCCTTTCCCGGCGGTTACTCCCCTCCCGCATGCTGCGCGGCATAGTCCCTGGAACGACGGATGCCGTCTGCATCCAGGGACAGCGCGCCGCACCAATACCCCTTGCCATAATAGGGGTACTGCACGCCGTTGCACGATACGGCGAGCTTCGCCTGGATATACTTTACGGGCGCGCCCCCCTCCAGTGCGACCGCCCCCGCCAGCGGCAAGCCCGCCGCGGACTGCAGGGAGATATCCGGCCACACCTTGAGGGCGGTAAGCTTGGCGGACGGGTCTGAAACCGCATAATCGTAGACAAATCCCATGGAATCCGTTGAGGCCGCGGGGCCGCGGTATACGTCAACCAGCCGCCGGCCGTCCTCCGGCTGCCCGACGTCAAAAACCTGAGAGCCGATCGGCAGGTTTTTTGTGCTACCGTCCTGATACCGGATGGCCAGGGCGCGTTCCGTGAAGCTGCCCCGCTCGGCGGGGCGCAACGTCAGGGTCAGCAAAAAGGCGCGGTATGGCACGCGCTGCCCCAACTCCATCCGGGAGATTTGGAAACTTTCGACGGCAACCGCCCCATCCGGGAAAGATACGGCGTCCACGCCTTCCAGCGTGCGGTCGGTGCCGGTATAATAATAGGTAAACGGCAGGACGACCCTATCGCCCTGCCCACAGGCAATGTACCCCTCCTGCCAGATAAAAAAGCCCGGCGCATCCGTCGCGCGCAAACGCACCAGCAGCACGATTGCGATGCAGGCGGCCAGCAGGCAAACGGCTGCGCATATGCGTTTTGTGCCTCCAAAAATCCCCATTGTGAAACCCTCCCCTCAGCAGCCCCATCGGGCTTGCGTTTTCATCACACAACAAATCAACTGCCTTGCTGCCGTCAGGGCGTGCATTGCTTACGCCGGATGAGATTCCCTGATATGACTATCATAGTATATTTTTTACATTTGTCAACCTGTTTTGCGGTTTATGACGGATACCCTCCCGCCTCCCCCTGCATATGCTGGAAAGGAGGTGGTATCTTTATGACAATTCATGTGGTACAGCCGGGCGAAAGCGTATATTCGATCGCCCACCTGTACAAAGTCCCAATGGAACGGATCATTTCGGACAACGGCCTGTCCGACCCCAGCCGCCTGGCGGTGGGGCAGGCGCTGGTAATCCGCTACCCGCGGCAATACCATATTGTGGAGCAGGGGGACACGCTCGGCTCCATCGCCGCCCGGCACGGCACGACGGTCACCGCGCTCTACCAGCTCAACCCGGAGCTGAACGGCCTGCCGCTGATTGCGCCGGGGCAGGTGCTCATCCTGTCGCTCGAACAGCCGAAGGAGGGCACGCTCGCGGTGAACGGCTACGCCTATCCCGGCATCGACCGCACCGTGCTGCGCCGCACCCTGCCGTACCTGACCTGGCTTTCGGTCTTCGCCTACGGCTTCACGCCCGAAGGCGGCCTGCTCGGGCAGCAGGACACCGAGCTGGTACAGCTTGCGCGCGACTACGGCGTCGCGCCGCTGCTCGTGCTGACGACCATCGGCGAGGACGGCTCGTTTTCCAGCGCACGCGCGCACGCGCTGCTCCAAAACGACGCGGCGCAGGCCACGCTGCTTGAAAACCTGGCGCGCACCATGCACGCCAAGGGCTACGAAGGGCTGGATATCGATTTCGAGTACATCCCGCCCGAGGACCGGGAGGCGTTCACCGCCTTTGTGCGCCGCGCCGCCGGCCGGCTCAACCCGCTGGGGTTCCTGGTGTCCGCCGCGCTCGCGCCCAAAACCTCGGCCACGCAGCCCGGCCTCCTCTACGAAGCGCATGATTACCGCGCGCTCGGGGAGGCCGCCGACCAGGTGCGCCTGATGACGTACGAGTGGGGCTACTCCCGCAGCGCGCCCCGCGCGGTCGCGCCGCTCGACAAGGTGCGCGAGGTGGTGCAATACGCGAAAACCGAAATCCCGGCCGATAAGATCATGATGGGCGTCCCGAACTATGGGTACGAGTGGACGGCCGGCCAGCCCGTCGCGCGCAGCCTGGGCAATGCCGAGGCCGTGCAGCTAGCCATCCAGAAGAACGCGGCGATCGAATACGACTGGACGGCGCAGTCGCCACATTTCTCCTTCTGGCAGGACCGCCTGGCGCACAACGTCTGGTTTGAGGACGCGCGCAGCGTGCGCGCCAAGCTGGCGCTTGCGGCGTCGGAAGGCCTGCATGGCGTCAGCATCTGGACGATTATGCGGTATTTCCCACAGCTCTTCCTCGTGCTAAGTTCCCTGTACAACATCGAAAAACGCATGTAACTTCCGGTAAAGGAGGCCGAAACTGGTGTTTCGGCCTCCTTTTTGGCTTGTATTGCCATGACGGCCGGGCATTTCCATTGCCCGGCGCGTATGGATGGTGGTAGACTTGGAAATCGAAAGGGAAAAACGCAAATGCTGCTTTTTCCACCGCATTCGACAAGGAGAGTGAAAATGATGAAGAAGATGAAACGACTTGCAGTGATGACCGCGTGCGCGGCGCTTGCCGGCACGGTGACCGCAGGCGCAGCCTGCCTGCCGCAGGGCATGCCGCAGCTGAAGCCCGGCCTGAACACGATCGTGATCGGTTCGCAGGGCGGCAGCCTGCCGCTGGACTCCATCCGTCAGGCGCTCGATCGTCTTTGCAATACGATGAACAAGCCGCAGGATTGCCNCGCGGGCGAGCTGCAGCGCAGCTTCTCCCACACCCGCCCGAACGGCGGTTCCGCGTTTACGGCGCTGACCGAGGCGGGCGTCAATTACCGCACGGCGGGCGAAAACATCGCCATGGGGCAGAAGACCCCGGCGGAGGTCGTTTCCTCCTGGATGAACTCCTCCGGCCACCGCGCGAATATCCTGGGCAGCCAGTTCACCTCGATCGGCGTCGGCTACGTCACCGGCTCCAACGGCACCGCGTACTGGACGCAGCTGTTTATCGGCTAACGTCCCCTGTACTTACCGCAAGACCAAAAAGGGGAACGCCCCGGCCTTTTGTAGCCGGGGCGCTCCCTTTTGTCAGCTTTTCTCGACGATTACCTGCGCGATTTCGAGCAGCATACTGCGCTGCGCATCGGTCATATCGACACAGACCTTTTGAAGCTCCCCCTGCAAATAGCCGTCCTGTGCGGTCATTACACCCGTGACAAGCTCTGCAAGGTCGCAACCCAAAAAGCCTGCAATGCGGGCAAGCGTGTCCAGATTCGGGCGGGTAACCCCACGCTCGATCTGGCTAATGTACCCGACAGACACCGAAAGCGCTTCCGCAAGATTATCCTGCGTTTTGCGGATGGATTTTCGACGTTGCTTGATCCGTTGGCCGATAACCCTGTAATCAATGCCCATTGTGCCACCTGCTTCTATATTACATCTTCCACTTTAATAGTTTAATCGGGTTACACGAAAATAAAAAGAAACCTACTGCTTTTTTTGAAGTAAGAAATGTGCATTTTGCACATAAGCGGCAAAAATTCGACAAATATACACAGGCCTGCATCTTCATACGGAACAAGGCGACCAGGATACCGGGAGGGGACGAAAAAACAGGCGCGCAAAAAGCCGCACGGCAAACGCCGTGCGGCCCTGTTTTTTCATATAAGGATTTTGCGCGGCAACGCGCATTGGGCAAGCACTTGCCGCCCGGTTACAGGCGGCGGTGCGCCCGGCCGGAGAGCTGTGCGGCAACTTTTTTTGCCGCCCTACAGCGTCAGGCAGTCGCCCGTATGCAGATAGGAAATCTGGCCGAGGAGCGTGCGGCGCAGCGTGCCATAAGCCTGCTCCCCGGTGCAGTGGCAGGTATAATACCGGCAGCCACGCCCGGCCAGCGCCTGCGCGACCTGTGTGACGAGCGCTTCCGGTTCGGTGCGCCGCAGCGTCGGGTTATACAGGTGGAACCCGCCGACCACTGCGTCCGGCGCGCGGCCGAGGCGCGCGGTGGCGGCCTGTATAATCGGCACGATCCCGCGGTGGGCGCAGCCCGCGACCAGCATGGCGCGCCCCCCTTCCTGCACGAGCAGGCTCTGCTCATGCGTAAACGGGTCGGCGGCCAGCGCGCCCGGCTCCCCCGTGCAAAGCGTGGCGTTCGCCGAGGGTGGGAAGGGGTTTTGCGGCACGTCGGACAGCAGCGTCAGCCCGTCGCCAAGGCTGTAGCCGTCCCCACAGGGCACCACCCGCCCGCAATCCGCGAGCGCGGCGTCCAGCCCGTTCATGCGCGGCGGGTCGACGGCACGGTTCCAGTGCGGGTCGAACGCGCCCGGCCGGGCATATACCTTGGCCTTTTGGTTGGCTTGCAGGAACGCGGGCAGCCCGCCGCCGTGGTCGTAATGCCCATGCGACAGCACGAAGGTATCGACCGACGCGATGTCCACACCGAGCGCATGCGCATTGCGCAGGAAAGCGTCGTCCGGCCCCGCGTCGAACAGTACGCGCCGCGCGCCGGTTTCCAGGTAGAGCGACAGCCCATGCCGGATATCGAGCGGCTTCCCGCCCGGCGTATTCTCCACTAAAACCGTCAATTTCATTGGAAACCCCTCCTATTTGTTTTATATCTGCTGTATATTACATATCGTAATTGCATTTGACGCAAAACCGCCACTTCCCGCATCCTTCGCCACGTTCCCGCAGGAACGGCTATCCGTAATATTTTCCTGTAATATCACGGATAGTAATTTCAATGACCGCCGTCCTTTCCGCGGCCGCGGGCGGGATCGGCATGCTTTTCAGCTGCGGCGTATATTTGTCCGCAACCGCGCGCAGCGCGGCAAGCTTGCGGGGCAGGTCGGTCAGGACAGCCGCCTCGCCCCGGATCACCACGCTGCGGAAGGCGGTATTGGTGCGGCACGGGTCCGGCTTGTCCGCCAGGAGCAGCCCCTGCATCTCGCTGACCGTGAGGCACACGCGCGGGTCGCGCGCAAGGTTGTCCAGTTTGCGTCCCGCGGCCTTGCCATGGATATACACCTTGCCGCCTGCGCAGGCAAAATGCACGGGCACGGTGTAGGGCGCGCCGTCCGCGTCTACCGTGGAAAGGTACGCCACGGGCGCCCCCGCCAGCAGGGCGGAGACGGCTTCCTCTGTCATTTTCATCGTTCAGCCCTCCCGCAGGGGCGCGGCCTCCTGCTTTTTCAGCGTTTTCATCTCAAAGAATACCAGCACGGCCGCCAGCGCGAAAGCGGCGAAATCCGCGACCGGCCCTGCGTACATGACGCCGTCCACGCCGCCGAACACGCGCGGCAGCAGCAGGATGAGCGGCAGCAGGAACAGGATCTGGCGCGTCAGCGAGAGCAGCACGCCGCGCGTGGCCTTGCCGATCGAGGTGAAGAAGTTCGCCGTCACGGGCTGGATGCCGTTCAGGAACGTAAAGAACAGGAAGATGCGGAAAAAGCGCTCGGCAAACAGGAAATACTCCTCCGTACCCGAGCCGAAGGCGCTGATGATCTGCCGCGGGAAGAGCTGGAAGCATACGAACGCCACACACGAGATCACGGTCGCCGCCGTGACGGCCAGCTTATAGGTCTGCCGCACGCGCCCATACTGCTTTGCGCCGTAGTTGAAGCCGATGATCGGCTGGCTCGCCTGCGCGATGCCGAGGACAAAGGAGAATGAAATCATATTGACCTTGATGATGATGCCCGCGCAGGCCAGCGGGATTTCCGCGCCGTATACCGACTGCGCGCCGTAATAGGTCAGCGTGTTGTTGAGGGCGATCTGCACGCACAGCATCGCGAGCTGGTTGACGCACCCCGCCATGCCGAGCGCCGCGATATTGGCCGCGTAGACGGGCTTGGGGCGGAAGCAGGCGCGGGTCAGGCGGATGGTCTTGAAGTGGCGCGCATAATACAGCGCGGCCAGGCCGGAAACGATCTGGCCGATGATGGTCGCGAGCGCCGCGCCGGCCATGCCCATGCCGAACCCAAAAATGAGCACCGGGTCGAGGATCGTATTGATCACCGCGCCGACCAGCATACAGCCCATGGAGTAATGCGGGCTGCCGTCCGCGCGGATCAGGTTCGACATGCCCGAGGACAGGATGAGGAACGGGATGCCGAGCGCCGTGATGCCCGTGTACGTCATCGCGTAGGGCAGCACCTCGGCCGTCGCGCCGAAGCACAGGATCAGCGGCTTCAGGAAGATGCGCACAAGGATGCAGATGACGACGCCGGACGCAATCATCAGCGCGATCGCGCTGCCCGCCATGCGCGCGGCGCGTTTCTGGTTTCCCGACCCGAGCGCCAGGCTGAAATTGGCCGCGCCGCCGGTACCGAGGAGCAGGGCGGTCGCAATGCAGATGGTGGTCAGCGGAAAGGCGACGTTTGTCGCGGCGTTACCCAGCACGCCCACGCCGTGGCCGATGAAGATCTGGTCGACCAGGTTATAGAGCGCGGAAACCAGCATGGCGATCACGCTGGGGATGGCAAACTGCCGCAGCAGCCCGCCGATGGGTTTCACGCCGAGCGGGTTCGGCGCGGTTTGCGGTTGTCCCATGTAAATACCTCCCATGATAGATAAAATGTTGAATGAGATATTATATCACAATTTTCCCGGTTTTTCACGCCTAACCGTGTGGCCGCCCGGTGCGGGGCATGGAAAAGGCTCCCGGCAGCGCCGGGAGCCCGTGAGAGGGGGAAGAAGAGAGAAAGGAAGGTATCTGATTAATCCGTGGGGACGGATCAATCGGCATAAAATTGGGACGCGCCGCGGGATTTGGCTAAAACGCGCTGCGGTAAATTGCAAGCATGTCCTTTTCCGTCAGTTCCGTGTAGTTGTTGCGCAGCAGGCGCTGCTGGCTTTCCAGCACGCTGGGGACGAACGCCCCGATGTCCTGCTCCGTTACGCCGTAATTGTGCATCGCCTTGCGCACGAGCACGCCGTCCATCAGCTCAAACAGGCGCTCAAACGCATCCGCCATACGGCAGTCCAGCAGGTTTGCCAGTAGCATTTTGAGTGCAAACAGCTTGCCCTGCGGGCATTTTTCCTCGTACTTGCGCAGCACCGGCGCAAAAAGCACCTGGTTTGCCTCGCCGTGGGGGATGTGGAACCGGCTGCCCAGCGGATAGCCCAGGGCGTGCACGGCGGCGCAGCCCGCGTTGCTGAACGCCGCCCCGGCAATGTTGGACGCCGTCAGGAAATCGGGCGCATAGTCCTTCCAGACGTCCGCCGCCCGGCCCGCCACCAGCCGGTACCCGCGCAGGATAAGCTGCAGCGCCTTTTCGGCAAACATATCGGACAGCGGGGACGCCTGCGGGGACAGGTAAGCTTCTGCGGCGTGGATCAGCGCGTCCATAGACGTGGTGGCGAACACCTTGTATGGCAGGCTGTCCAGCAGCTCCGGCACCAGCACGGCGCAGTCCGCATACAGTTCCGGCGAGACCAGCCCGTCCTTGGTGTGCAGCCGCGTGCGGTTGACCACGGCGATGTTCGTGACCTCCGCGCCGGTGCCGCAGGTCGTCGGGATCGCGACGAGCGTGTGCGTCTTTTTGAGCGCGCGCGCATTGCCGTAGAGCGCCTCCACGCTGCGCGCGCCGTCCGCCACCGCGAGGAGCTTTGCGATGTCGAGGATCGTCCCGCCGCCGACGGCGATGATCCGGTCGAACGCAAGCTGCCCCAGCCCGGCCAGGATGCCGTCGACCATGGCGTCGGTCGGCTCCCCGAAGCCATATTCCTCCTGGAACAGCGTCAGGCAGGCGATGCCCTTGTCCTTGAAATACAGGTCATAGATGTATTCGTTCGTCAGGAGCAGGTCACGCGCGCCCAGCCCGAGCACCTGCGCCGCTTCCGCGACGGATTCCACACCGATCACCCTTGGGGGAAGCGCAAATATGTTCATGATGTATGCCCTCCAAGCGCATCTAGGGCTGCGGGCCGTCCCCGTCCCCCTGCCCCAGGAATTCGTCAAAGTCGAAGTCCTCGTAATAGGTATACTCGATCGCGGCCGGCGCCGGCCCGTAAAAGCAGACAATGTGCAGCGGGATATCGCCGGTGTTCCACACCATGTGCGGCACCCCCTGCGGGAACAGCACCGAAACGCCGGGTTCCAGGCCGAACACGTCCGCGCCGACCTTGACCTTGCCCGTACCCGACAGGACGAAAATGGTTTCCTCCCCGTTGTCGTGCGCATGCGCGGGCTTTGCCCGCGCGCCCGGGTCGTAAACTACGGTGCACACGGAACTGTAATGCCCGCCGGTCTGCTGGGGCGTCTGCAGCCAGTATACGCTGCGGCCGCCCATCTCCTTGCGCTGCCCGTCCCGCTCATGAATCGCCAAGCCCATCTTCATATAGCTCCTTTTCGCGCATGTGTTCAGCGCCTGTAATCGTCCACGTTTGCCTTGGTAATGACCGCGGAGGGCACGATAATCTGCTTCTCCACCTCTTCGCCGCGGATTGCGCGCAGCGCGGTGTCCACGCCTTCCGCGCCGAAGGTCGGGAAGTAGCCAGAAACCATTTTGCCCGCTTCCACATTGTCGAGCACCTCGGGGATCATGCCGTCCGCTGCGGAAACCACGCAGATGCCGTCGTTGATGTCCGCCTTGTAGCCCATCGCCTCGATCGCCTGGATCGCGCCGAGCGCCATGTCGTCGTTATGGCAGTAAACCACCTGGATCTTGTCCCCGTGCGCCTGGAGCTGGTCTTCCATCGCGGTCAGCGCCTTGCTGCGCTCGTAATTGCAGGACAGTTCGGCCAGCATGGTGAATTTATCGTTTGCATCGATCACGTCGTGGAAGCCCACGCCGCGGTTGACGTTGACAAGCGAGCCCTCCTTGCCCGTGAGCTGCACGATGTTCGCGCCGTCCGGAAACTGCTTTTCAACGAATTCACCCATCATCCTGCCGGTCTCAACCGCGTCGACCGTGATAAGGGAGGTCACGTTGACGCCCGGGATCTCGCTGGACAGCGCGATGACCGGGATTCCCGCGTCCATCGCGTCCTGCGCGGCGTTGGCGATCGTGTCCGCATGGTAGGTCTGGATAATGATCGCGTCCACCCCGAGCGTGATCAGGTCCTCGATGTCGGAGGCCGCCTTTTCGCCGCTGCCGTTCGCGTCCGTGATCGTGCACTCCACGCCGTTTGCCTCGCAGGCGGCCTGGATGTCCTCCTTCATGCTCTGCGTCCAGTCGATGTCGTTCTTATCCTGGGAAAAGCCGATGACGACCTTATCCCCGCCGCCGTCCGCAGCGCCGCCGCCATCCCCGCCGCCGGAGCAGCCCGCCAGTGCCGAAAACGCCATCATGCCCGCCAGGATCAGTGCAAACCGCTTTTTCATTAGAATCCTCTCCTTTTCGATGTCGGTAAATAATTTTTATTCGTCCAGCAGCGTCGCCGGCGCGCCGGTGATCACTGCGTTGAGGAATTTCCGTTTGGGGTCAATCCGTGTGCGGATCAGGCGAAGGTCTTCCGCGGAGGGCGGCTGCGTTTCCGGCACGTCCTCCGGGATCAGGATGTCAAAGCCGGTATTCTCCGCGATCTGCCGCCTTGTGCAGCCCGGATGGATGCTCCTGACCTTCATCTCGCCGCCGTCCGTAAAATCCATAACGCCGTATTGCGTGAATACCAGCGACAGGCCGCCGCCCGGCAGGCCGCCCCTGGAATTGCGCCCCGCGGCGGAGGCAAAGTCCACCCGCTCGACAAAGGTGCGGCGGTCGTGCTGGAACACGCCGAACGTGCGCCCGGCCATCGCCATGATCTCGCCCTGTGCCAGGCAGCCCGGGAAGCGCGCGCGGATGGCGCCCCCCTCCCCGATGCGAACCAGGTTCGTGTGCCCGAAGCGGTCGACCTGCGGCGCGGAGATGAAACCGATGCTCACGCGCCCCCGCATGAAAAAGTTCAGTACGTCATAGGACGGGAGCTGCGAGCGCCCCGGCCAGGCCAGCACGTCCGGTTCAAAATTCGTCTCCGGGATGCTGTCCCCGTCCAGTTCCATATCCACCACCGAGCCAAGGCACATGATGAAGTCCGGGGACTGCCGGAGCTGCGCCAGCCTCGCCGCGACAGCCGGGATGCCGACCGCGCGGATATAGGCCTTGCCGCCGGTGCCGGTGCCGATGAAGCCGCACAGGTCGTCCGGCCGGATGTGCCGCGACATCTCGGCCGCCAGCAGTTCTTCCAGGGTATAGCTATTGGCATCCATACGGTTTCCCCTCCTTCTGGCGCGCAACCTTCTGCAGGTAGCCTTCAAAATCGGGCGTGTCCAGGATGAACTCCCGGATATAGGCGCGGCTGCCCTCGTCGGTTGTGCAGCAGCCCTGGTAATATGCGCCGTGCGCGAGGTCAAAATCATATCTTGCGTCGCAGGAATTGGGATGCGCGCCCTGCGGCGCCAGGCACACGCTGTCGACGAGGAAGCCCGGCAGCAGGGTCTGGAACTTGCTTTCCATGACTACCGTGGTATCCACGATCTCCTCTACCGTTACGATCAGCTTTTTCGCGCTTTTTGCGATAAAGATATCCGGCTCGTTTTCCATCATGCGCACGGCATCGAACTGGATGTTGCCATACCGGTCGGCGCGGCTCGCGTGGATCAGCGCGTAATCCGGCGTCCATGCCTCCAGGGCAGCATAGCGCTCCCCGGTGAACGGGCAGCGGATTTCGGCCTGGTATTCCGCCTGCCGCATCAGGTCGGTGTGCAGCGGCACCTTGGACAGCGCGAAGGTCAGCCCCTTGCTCGCCGCGAGGAAGCGCTCCTGCGCGGTGGTCTCCGTATGGTCGACATAGCGGATGCCGCCCGTTTCGCAGGCGCGGCGGAAATTCTTTGCCAGCCCGAGGTTTGCCATGCCCACATAGGAGGAATGCGCCTCGCGCACCAGCCCTGCGGCAATCAGCAGGTCATAATCGATGCCGTTGTTCCAGCCCTTCAGCACCAGGCCGCCCTTTTGCTGCCGGATCAGCTCGTGCACCAGCGCCATCGGGTGGCGGCGGTTGTACGAGCCGCCGATCGCGATTTCACTGCCCGGGGCGATCTGTGCAACCGCGTCCCGGACGCTTTTCAGTTTTACGGTACGCTTTCCCATTTGCGCGTTCATATCGGTTATTTGCACTCCTTTCCGCGCGGCGGTCAGCGCTTCTGGCGCTGGCTGATCAGTACCGCGATGACAATAATGATGCCCTTGAAAATCTGCTGCTCGGACGCGCCGAGGCCGATCAGGTTAAACAGGTTTGCCAGCACGGCGAATACCAACAGGCCGAGGAACGCGCCCGAGATGGAGCCGCGCCCGCCTAGCAGGCTGTTGCCGCCGACCAGCGCCGCCGCGATCGCGTCGACCTCCAGCGCGGAGGCTGCGAGCGGCTCCGCGGTGGAAAGGCGCGCGACGTTGATGAGCGCCGCGAGCGCGCACAGGCCGCCGCTGATGACATAGGTCATCATCTTGACCTTGCGCGTTTTGATGCCGGACAGCTTGGCCGCGACCTCGCCGCCGCCGATGGCAAACACGTTGCGCCCGAAAACCGTCTTGACCGCAAGGGCGTCAAACACCACGAACATCACGACGAGCAGGATGGCCGGCACGGAAACGATACCGATCTTGCCGTTCAGCCAGCTGAAGGACTTGACGCTCGAAATATAGGTGCCGCCCGTCAGGAACAGGCACAGGCCGCGCAGCGCGATCTGCGAACTGAGCGTCGCGATGAACGGCTCCATCTTCTGGTAGGCGATCAGGTACCCGTTGACCACGCCCGCCGCCAGGCCGGTTGCCAGCACCGCCACAAAAATGATGGGGAAGGGCAGGTGCATGCAGTAGCCCGCGACAAGGCCGCAGACCGCAACCGTCGAGCCGACCGAAAGGTCGATGCCGCCGCCGATGATGACGAGCGTCATACCGAGCAGGACAATGCCGAGCATGGCGTTCTGCCGCAGGATGTTCAGCAAATTATTCGCGTTTAAAAAAGACGGCGAAAGGATGGACGAAACGATGACGAGAAGCAGCAGGGCGATCAAAATGCCAAGCTTATCGTTTGTCTTGAAACTAAAGAAGCGTTTGGCCTTGGCGGCCGCGCCTTCGTGCAGGCATGCGTTGTTATCCATTTTTCATCACTCCTGTTGCATACTGAATAATGATGTTTTCCGTAGCCTCCTGATAGGGCAGTTCACCGGTTATCGCCCCGTTGTGGACGACCAGGATGCGGTCGCTCATGCCGATCAGCTCGGGCAGTTCGGAGGAGATGACCACCGCCGCCTTGCCCGCGTTCGTCAGTTCCCGGATGAGCTTATAGATTTCCTCCTTTGCGCCCACGTCCACGCCGCGGGTCGGCTCGTCGAAAATATACAGGTCCGCATCCTGCATCAGCCACTTGGCAAATACGACCTTTTGCTGGTTGCCGCCGCTCAGGTTGTCCACCGGCGTGGACAGCCCCGGCGCCTTGATCGCCAGCCGCTTGCGGAATTTCTCCGCGGTCTGCGTCCGCGTCCCCTCGTTGATAAACAGGTGCCGGACAAACGTCTTTAGCGACGCAAGCGTCATATTCTCGCGGATCGAGGCGTGCATCACCATGCCGCTGTGCCGGTCCTCGGTGACGTAGGCGATCTTTGCCGCAATCGCCTCCTTGGGGGATTTGACCACAACCTCCTTGCCGTTCATAAAGACCTTGCCGGAATCCGCGGGGTTCATGCCGAATACCGCGTCCATGATTTCCGTTCGCCCCGCGCCGATCAGCCCGCCGAAGCCGACGACCTCGCCCGCATGCACGCAAAAGCTGACGTCGTGGAACAGACCGGCCTTCGTCAGGTTTTCCACACGCAGGACCTCGCGCCCCGCCGCTTCCGCTTTGGGCGGGAAGTTCAGGCCGACCTCGCGGCCGACCATCAGGTTCACCAGCCCCTTCTTGTCAATCTCGCTGATCTTGACCGTGGTGACAAGCGCGCCGTCCTTGAGCACCGTGGCCTCGTCGCACAGCTCGAACAGCTCCTCCATACGGTGCGTGATGTACACAAACGTGACCCCTTCGCCCTGCAGCTTGCGCACGATGCCGAAGATATGCTCCTTTTCATGCTCGGTCAGGGAGGAGGTCGGCTCGTCCATGATAATCAGCCTGGATTTGTAATAGAGCGCCCGCGCGAACTGGAGCAGCTGCTGTTCGCCCATGCTCAGCCGCCCCGCGGGCATCGTCACCGGCTTTGTGATGCCGACGTAGCCGCACACCCGCGCGCTCTCCTCGAGCAGCGTCCTGCGGTCGACAAACAGCTTGTGGTGCGGGAGCTGGCCAAGGCAGATGTTTTCCGCGATGGAAACCGTCGGCACGACCTGCGGCTCCTGGTGCACCAGGCCGATCCCGGCGTTCCGCGCGTCCATTGCGCTGCGGAACACCACGGGCTTGCCGTCAAAGAGGATTTCCCCCGCGTCCTTGGCGTATATGCCGCTCAGCACCTTCATCAGGGTCGATTTGCCCGCGCCGTTTTCCCCCACGATCGCATGGATCTGGTTGCGGCGGATGGACAGGTCGACCCCGTCGAGCGCCAGCACGCCGGGGAACTGCTTCCGGATGCCCCGCATTTGGACAATATAATCTTCCTGCAATTCTCGTAACCTCCTTCAAGTTTCCTGCGATGTTACAGCCGCAATATCCCGTTCGGATCGACCTCCTCGCGCAAAATCCGGAGCTCTTCGGCGGTCGGCTCCGCGGTCGCCGGGACGCCGGACAGGTCCCCGAGGTCAAACCCGGTGTTTTCCTCCAGTTCCTGCGGCGTGACCCCGGGGTGTATGGATTTCACATACAGGCTGCCCGCCCCGTCAAATGCGAAGATGCATCTGGGGGTAAAGATGTATTTCGGCCCGCCGCCCGGCAGCCCAAGCCTGCGGCGGCCTTCCGTGCCGCCGGGATAGCCCACCCCGGAGATATGGTCGACACGCCCGACGAAATTCCGCCTTTCATGGTGCGGCATCATGATGTATTCCCGGCCAAACACCGCGAAATGCTCGGGCAGGAAAATAGGTCCCACAAGCTGCACCTTGGGGTGCGCGGGGTCGCCGATGCAGGTGCAGTTCAGGTTGCCTTCCCGGTCGACCTGCACGCCCGTGCCGAACGCGAAATCGATATCGCCCGCCTTGTACGCCCAGGTGCCGGGGTAATCCTGCATCTGCGCTTCGCACGGCAGATTCAGCAATTCGTTTGCGAACTCGCATTCCGGCATCGCCTTGAGCTGCGACAGGTCGGGGTTGTGCGACCAGCCGCACAGCAGCACCGTGAGGTTCGGCGCGTGGGTACGCTTGGCCAGCCCCATGCCGAGCAGCGGGATGTTGGTGTTATAGGCCGCGGCCGCCTTGCCCGTCGCCAGGCCGGTAAAGCCGACCTCGCCGTCTGCGATGGTATGCGCCAGCGCGGCGGCCAGCAGCTCTTCCATGGTATAGTTCATTTTCCGCCCCCCGTCCCCTCTTCGAGCGCGTCCAGCCGCGCCCGGCCAACGGCATCCAGATAGCCCTCATGGCCGTCCACGCCCCGCACATACCGGTCGAGGAACGCCCCAAAGCGCCCCGGCGTGGCGGAAGCCTCCGCATATTCCCGGAAAAACGCGTCATCCATGCGCATGACGCTGAGCACCGGCGTGGGGTGGGAGCCATACGGGGCATGCACCACCGCCCTGACGCGGAAGGCCGGTATCACATTCAGGTGCGGATCCTCCCGGATTTCCGCCGTGGGGATGATGCGCTCCGCGGTGACAATGACGTTGCGCGTCGCCCGGGAAACGGCGATATCCATGCTTTGCGGCAGCAGGTGCCGCGGCTGGATGCGCACATTGCCGTAAATGTCCGCTGCCGGGACGTGCACCACCGCGACATCGGGGGCGGCCGCCGGGATGGCGTACATGGGCTTGCCGTTCATCGGGTTTTCAAACCGCCGGATGGCCGGGTTGAGGTTTACGATATCCGAGCCGCCCAGGTAGGCGGCCGGCCAGAACTCCAGCCCCTCCGCATCCGCGCGGAACCGGTCCCAGGCCAGGATCTCCGGGTAATGCACGGCCGCAACCGTGCCGTCCTGCACCGCCCGCCGGTAATTCATCGCCAGCCCGAACTTTTCAAGCCCTACGTAAGAGGTCTCGACCGTGCGCACGCATCCCGCGCCCGCCAGCATATCCACGTCGACCGAATTGACCGAGCCGACCACCGTCAACCCCTTTTTCCCCGCCCGGATGATCTCATGCACCAGCGCCATGGGCTTCTGGTAGATCGCGAAACCGCCGAACGCGACCCGGTCGCCGTCGCGGATCAAATCCGCCGCCTGCCGCAGGCTGCATAGCTTGGACGTCCTTTCCGCCATTTGTACACCTCCTATGCCGTAATGGCGCGCTCCTGCCGGAGCCGCTCAACCTGTTCTTCGTCTAACCCCAGCCATTCCTGCAGCACCTCGCGGTTATGCTGCCCAAGCACGGGGCAGGGGCGCTCCGGCCGCCATTCCTGCCCGGAAAAGCGGTATGGCATGCCCATCATCATGACCTTGCCCATGACCGGGTGCTGCAGCTCCAGCAGCTTCTTGCGGTGGTGCAGCTGAGGGTTTTTCACCACGTCGGCCAAATCCTCAACCCGCGAGGACACCAGCCCGTGCGCATCCAGGATGCGCTGCGCCTCGTCCGTGCTGTGCCGCAGCATCCATGCGCCGACGGCCGCGTCGATCTCATCCCGGTGCTCGAACCGCGCAGCCTGTGTGGCAAACCGCGCGTCCTCCAGCAGCCCCGGCTGCCCCATCGCCTCGCACAGCAGGGTGAAGTGCGGCTGGCTGCCGGCGATCAGCAGGATATAGCCACCGTCCGCCGTCCTGTAGCAGTTGCCCGGGGACAGGTAACGGTCCTGGTTGCCCACGCGCTGCGCCGTTTCCCCCAGCACCGCCTGGTTCGGGATGCCGCACAGCAGCAGCGTGGCTGCGCACTCGAGGAGCGACAGCTCAATGAGCTGCCCTTCCCCCGTCCGCTCCCGTGCAATGTACGCTGCGAGGATGGCGAGCGCCGCGTAAATCGCCGTGACGTGGTCGACCGTGAAAACGCCGTGCGTCATCGGCGCGCCGTCCGGGTCGCCCGTGACCGACATCAGGCCGCTCATCGCCTGGATCGCCGCGTCAAACCCCGGCTTGTCCCGGTAGGGGCCGTCCGCGCCGAAACCGGAGATCGAAACCATGATCAGGCGGGGGTTCGCCTTGTGCAGCACATCCCAGCCGCAGCCCATCTTTTCCATGGTGCCGGGGCGGAAATTTTCAATCAGTACATCGGCCTCCCGCACCAGGTCGAGCAGCAGCGCCTGCCCGGCCTCTGTACGGAAGTTCACCTCCACGCTGCGTTTGCTGCGGTTGACTGCAAAGGTATACACGCTTTCGCCGTTGATCTTGGGGACAAAGCCCCGGGTGTCGTCGCCCCGCCCCGCCTTCTCCACCTTGATCACGTCAGCGCCCAGGTCGCCGAGCAGCATGCCGGCAAACGGCCCGGATATATATCGGGAAAGGTCGAGCACCTTAAGCCCTTTGAGCATCGGTTCCATTCAAATGCACCTCACATTTTTGTTTTGCCGTGATACCTGGATATAGAGCAATTCGCGTGCCAAACCCGCGGATCGCCGGAAAAATTTTAAAACCGGCGCAAAACCAGCGGTTCCCGCCGCCATACAGCCGTATGTGCCGCAGCGTTCCGGGCGCCGTATGTGCCACCTGCGGCACATGTGACATGTGCCATCGCCACCTTTGTCACATGTCACACTTTTCCATGCCGCCAATGCTTGATTTTTGTAGCATATCGCTATAGAATATAAATAATCTGTGTCCACCCATGTGATAAAGGAGCCATCATGTGCCCACAAGAGCAATTGACGAAAGACGAACAGGCCCGGCGCGGCTTTTTTGAGCGGGGCGTCCGCGACCTGACGGTTTTCCCGGCGGAGGTGTACGACTCCTGGGCACGCTGTATCGCAAACCACATCGCCCCGGACGTCCCGATGCGCGAAATCCTGGCCCCGGAGGCGCTCCAAGCGCGCCGCGCGCACAATGCGGAACTGCTCGAGGTCGCCGTCCCCTTTATGGAGATCCTCTATAAGGTCGTGGAGGGTTCGGATTTCTCCATCATGCTGTCCGACAGCGAGGGCTATATCCTCAAGCTGATTGGCGACCCGCATTTCCTCGCCGAGTACAGCCGCAAGGACAACCCGCTGGTCGAGGGCTCCTGCCGGAGCGAAAGCAAATTCGGCACCAACGGCATCGGCACGCCGCTTGCCATCCGCAAGCCGATCCAGCTCACGACGAACGAGCACTTCCGCCGCGAGCCGTATCCCGTCACCGGCACGGGCGCGCCGATCATCCTGCCCGACGGCGAGCTGGCCGGCGCGCTCTCGATGTCCGGCCCCCCGGACAAGGTGCACCTGCACACCCTCGGCATGATCACCGCGGCCAGCCGCGCCATCGAGGAACAGCTCACGCTGCGCAAGATCAACACCCAGCTCGCGGCCACCAAAAACCAGCTCCAGACCATCCTGGACACGTTCGACCAGGGCGTCTTCCTGGTGGATAGCGCGCATACGATTATTGATACCAACCTGGCCGCGCAAAAGACGCTGGGGTTTAGCGAGGAAGAGATCATCAACCGCCCGATCCACGACTTTGTGGGCAACATGGACTTTTCTTCCCTGAATGCATCCATTTACGACATGGAGCAGCCGCTGCGCACGCGTTACCGCACGGAAAACTTTTTTGTGACCATCCACACGGTGCGGCAGTCCACGGACAACTCGTTCCTGTTCGTGTTCCGCGAGGCGGAACGCGTGCACAACCTGGTAAACAAGTATATCGGCTCCAGCGCGTATTTCACCTTTGACGATATCATTGGCCGGTCGCCCGTTATCACGGCGGCCAAGGAAAACGCCCGCGCAGCCTCGACAAACAGCTCCAACGTGCTGCTGATCGGCGAAAGCGGCACCGGCAAGGAGCTGTTTGCCCAGTCCATCCACAACAGCAGCGCCTTTTCCGGCGGGCCGTTCATCGCGGTCAACTGCGGCGCCATCCCGCGCAGCCTGATCGAAAGCGAACTATTTGGCTACGAGGCGGGCGCGTTCACCGGCGCAAAGCGCGCGGGCAGCGCGGGCAAGTTCGAGCTGGCGAACAACGGCACGATCTTCCTGGACGAAATCGGGGATATGCCCTACGAGGTGCAAATCCACCTGCTGCGCATCCTGCAGACGAAGGAGGTCACGCGGATCGGCGGCACCAAGCCCGTCCCGCTCAACATCCGGATCATCGCCGCCACCAACGTCAACCTGGAGCAGGCGATCCAGGACAAGACCTTCCGCCGCGACCTTTATTACCGCCTCAACGTGCTGACCTTCCGCATCCCGCCGCTGCGCGAGCGCGGGGACGACGTGCTGCTGCTGGCCGACTACTTTATCCGCAAATACCAGCAACCCAGCAAGCAGCCGATCGCCGGGGTCTCGGCGTATGTCAAGCAGCTTTTCCTGCAGTACCACTGGCCGGGCAACATCCGCGAACTCGAGAACACCATCGAGCGCGCCTGCCTGCTGACCAAGGGCGCAGAGATCACAGACGAGTTTTTGCCCTTCAACCTCCTGAAAAGCACCGGGGTGGAAGCCGTCCACGCGCCCGCAAGCCTGCCGCAGGCCGCCCCGGCGCAGGTCAGCCCGGTGGATTTGGCGGAAAAAGAGGTGATCCAAAACTTCCTCTTGTCCTGCGGCGGCAACGTCAAGGAGGCGGCCAGCCGCCTCGGCATCAGCCGGCGCACCCTGTACCGCAAGCTGCACAAATACCAGATCGATTGCGACGGCATCCGAAAGCACAAGGAGGGGCGCTAGGGAACGGAAAAGGGGCTGCCAAAGCAGCCCCTTTTCTCCGGTTCCATCCTATTATTGCGTGTTATTTTGCGTATAAACGCCAAAAACCCGTTATCCCATACGGGATAACGGGTTTTCTTGGAGCTAATGGTCGGACTCGAACCGACGACCTGCGCATTACGAATGCGCTGCTCTACCAACTGAGCCACATTAGCAAGTGGGCTTTGCCCGCCGCGGGAAAAGTTATTCAACAACTTCCAGCGACTCTGATATTTTATCATATGGTTCCCGGTTCGTCAATTCCTTTTTCGTATTTTCAAAAAATTATTTTTAATTTGCGCTTGACTTTTGGACGCTTTCCTATATAATAGAAAAGTATCCTTGCTCATGCCAGGGGCATGGGCCAAAGTCCAAAAGGAGGTGCTAACATGGCAAAAATCACAGGCAAGTACGAGACAATCTTCATTGTCAACCCCACGCTCGGTGAGGAAGCGGTTGCTTCCGTCGTGGACAAGTTCAAGGCGCTCATCGAGGCCAACGGTACGATCGAAACGGTCGATGACTGGGGCAAGCGTCGCTTCGCTTATGCGATCGACGACCTGAACGAGGGTTACTACACCCTGATCCAGTTTGAGTCCAAGCCGGAGTTCCCGGCTGAACTGGACCGTATCTACAAGATCACCGACGGCATCATGCGTTCCCTGATCATTTCCAGAGACTAAGGCTGGTGTAACGAAATGCTGAATAAGGCAATTCTGATGGGCCGCCTCACGCGCGACCCCGAGCTGCGCCACACCCAGTCCAATATGCCCGTCTGTTCCTTCACGCTCGCAATCGACCGCGACCGCAAGGGTCCCAACGGCGAACGCCAGACCGATTTTATCGACTGCGTCGCCTGGAACCGTACGGCCGAGTTCGTGCAGCAGTGGTTCACCAAGGGCATGCTGGCCATTGTGGTCGGCCGGATCCAGTCCCGTAACTGGGAAGACAAAAGCGGCAACAAACGCGTTTCAGTCGAGATCAACTGCGACGAGGTATCCTTCGGCGAGACCAAGAAGTCCCGCGAGAACTACCAGTCCGGCGGCGGCTCTTTTGACGGCGGCTCACAGCTCCGTCCCGAGCCCAGCTACGGCGGTTCCCAGATGCCCGCGCCCAGCTTTGACCTGCCGTCCGGCGGTTCCGATTTTGCGGAGCTTGCGGACGACGACGAAAGCGACGTCCCGTTTTAACCACGAAATACCGATAAGAAGGAGGTTTCTAGGCAATGGAAGAGAAAAAGGAATATACCCCCCGCCCGGAGCGTAACGATCGCCGTGGCGGCGGCCGTCGCCGCAGAAAGGTTTGCAGCTTCTGCGTTGACAAGGTCGACTCTATCGACTACAAGGATTCCGCAAAGCTCAAGCGCTACATGTCCGAGCGCGGCAAGATCCTGCCCCGCCGTATGACCGGCACCTGCGCCAAGCATCAGCGCCAGCTGACCGAGGCGATCAAGNGCCGCCGCTGGAGCGCGACTCCGCGGCGCTGCGCCCGGCTTCCGCACCGCGGGCTGCCGCGCGCGACATATTGTTGATCATCACCATCGTCCAGAAGATGTCACGGTTTGTGCCGTAACCCATATCCGGCTGCTCAAAGTGCTTCGGGTACAGCTCCTTAAACTCCTTGGCGACCTGGTCGGCAATGCCGAACAGCGTGGCGAATACCAGGTAATCGTCCCACAGCTCGACCTCGACGGCCTGCCGCTCGTTGATAATGGTGAAATCCTTGAGGTACTTTTTAAACCCGAGCACATCGCGCGCCAGCGCACGGCCGGTCTCGGTGAAGCGGTCCTCCGTGCTGTCGATCAGGCCGAAAAAGCGCTTGACCGGCACGGTCTCGACCGCGCCCATCCCCCGGAGGACGCCGCGCCCCTCCCCCTTGATGGCGGAAAGCCAGCCTTCGACCTTGGTATAGTGCCGCTGCGACCACTTGTAAAACTCTTTTTCCTGCAGGATGCCGTCGCTGCCGCTTGCTTCCCGCATCATTTCGTACAGTTCAAGCTCCGCACCCGACAGCCCGGACGCATCCCCCAGGAACACGATGGAAGGCTGTACGCCCGCGCCGATACCGAGGAAGCCCTTCTTCTCGGTCTCCTCGATGCGTACGAGCCGCCGGTACGTCCAGCGCAGCAGGAACGCGCCCATTACCGCGCCGTCCGAACCGGGCTGGCCGGCGGCCTCCAGCAGGGCATACGCCGCGGGCAGGCTGCCGCCGCACGGGATGTCGCGGCAGTAATCGGGGGCGGAAACATCGTCCAGCCCGGAAACGCTGCCCAGCCCGGAAATCCTGCCCCCGCTTTTGCCGGAGGCGCGCACCGCGGAGATAATAATGAATACAAACACGATGACAAACAAGAACGGGATCATCGTGAAGCCCGCAAAGGAGAACAACCCGATGTGGGGCACGCGGCCGGAGGTGTGCGTGTTATCCGCCGCGGGCGCGTCGTTCTCCGGGGTGTAGTCGCTGCCCGCGAGCGCTTGGTCCTCCAGCGTGGAGAAAGGCTCGTCGCGCGTGCTTGTGGGGGTGAAGATGCCTTTGTCAAAGCGCACCATGACCGTGACATGGTTGGAGGGGGAAAGCGCCCCGTCCGACCAGGCGTGCACCACGCCGTCCTCCACGTAAATCTCGCCCGCAAAGCCGAACGCCCACACGGCCGCCTGCCCTTCTGCGAGTTCCTGCGGCGCGCGGATGGTCACGTCCACCTTGGCGGGCGCGCTCGACATCTGGTCGTTCAGGAAACGGACGTTAAAACCGTCATAATCCGTATACGCTTTGACAAAATTCGTCATCGTATAGCTGGCTGTATAGGTACGCTGGCCATATTTGCCCAGCCCCCAGCACAGTTCATACCCGTCCGGCTTGGTGACGACGCCGCATTTCCCGGCCTTCTGGTCGCGGGAGCGGTCGACGTCCCATTCGCCCTCGTTGACATACTGCGCGCCGGTCTCATCGGTCACGGAGAAGCCCGTGACCTCCATATCGCCCATGTTTTCCTTATTTAAGTACCATTCCGTGCCCTGCGTCGCGTCGATCTCCCAGGTCTCGGTGATGTGCGCCGCGCCGTCCGCGTCGAGCTGCACGTCGACCGTCAGGCTGTCGACCGATTCGGCCGACGCGGTCAGCGGCGCGAGCACACAGAGGAGCAGGGCGCAGAGCAGCCCTGCGGCAACCTTCTTTTTCATCCAGTTTCCCTTTCCGGCCTTACGCCATGGAAGGCATGTCGGTTTTGCCCTTTTCGGTTTCCAGGTATTCGCGCACGGAGAAGCCGAGCGGCCCCGCCAGGAAGCAGCCGGGGATCTGGCGCACCATACGGTTAAACTTGGTGACGGTGTCGTTATACACCATGCGGCTGCGGCGTACGTTGTTTTCGTACTGGTTGACGCTGTCCATCGTCTGCTTGTAGACCTGCTGCGCCTTGAGGTCCGGATAGGCCTCCGCGACCGCCATCAGGTGCGTAAACGCCTCGGTGATCATGTTTTCCTGCCGGTCGACCTCGGCGGCCTTGCTGTGCGCGTCGATCGGTCGGCGCGCGCCGACCGTGTCCATCAGCGCCTTATACTCGTGCTCGGAATAGTTTTTCGTAAGCTGCGCCAGCGCGGTGAGCGCGTCCCAGCGGGACGCCTGCTGCACGCCGATCTGGCTGAGGGCGTTGCCGCACAGCTCGTCCGTGTGCACCAGCCCGCGCTGGGTCGAAACCACCCACGCCACAACAATGACGATGAGGGCGACGATGATAATCCCAATAATCATAAAGGTTCCCTTTCCGCCGCCCGCGGGCGGCTGTGCCATGCGCGCAGACGGGTATCCACAGGCTGTGGATGCTTCCCGCCGCGCGCCTTCCCATGAAACGCCTTTGCCCCGCCCCTGTTTGGGGGCGGCTCAATACCCGGTCTGCCCGTCGAGGATTTCGTCGTAATCGACCCAGTCCTGCACGGCGATTTCGTCATATGTATCCCGCGTGCGGCGGATGATCACCTTTTCAATGCCCGCGTTGATGATCTGCCGCTTGCACATGGGGCAGGAGTTCGCGTCGCCCATGATCTCGCCCGTCGACATGTCGCGGCCGACGAGGTACAGCGTCGCGCCGAGCATCTGCTCGCGGGGCGCGGCGATGATGGCGTTCGCCTCCGCGTGCACCGAGCGGCAGAACTCATACCGCTCGCCGCGCGGGATTTTCATCTTTTCCCGGATACAGGAGCCGATATCAATGCAGTTGGCGCGCCCGCGCGGCGCGCCGTTGTACCCGGTGGAAACGATCACGTCGTTTTTGACGATGACCGCCCCGAAGGCGCGCCGCAGGCAGGTGCTGCGTTCCAGCGCCACCTGCGCCATGTCCAGGTAGTAGTTCGTCTTGTCCCGTCTTGTCATCCTAATGGCCTCCGTCCTGTCGAATGTCCCCTACTGTATGAGCCGCCCGTCCTCGATGGCGGCGGTGCGCTCCGCACGCCGCGCCACCGCGCCGTCGTGCGTGATGAGTATGATCGTGTGCCCCGCCGCATGCAGCTCGTCGAACAGCCCCATGACCTCCGCGGACGCGCGCGGGTCGAGGTTGCCGGTCGGCTCGTCCGCCAGCAGCAGGCGCGGGCTGCCGCACACCGCCCGCGCGATGGCGACGCGCTGCTGCTGCCCGCCGGACAACGCG
>NZ_LT707060.1:0-1381 GCF_900155735.1 Intestinibacillus massiliensis | reverse complement strand
CGCATCCGTCCCGCAAGGCCGACCCGCTCGAGCGCCTCCGCGGCGCGCGCCTCGCGCTCCTTACGCGGCACCCCGCGGAACAGCAGCGGGAGCGCGACGTTTTCCAGGGCGTTGAGGTCGGGCGACAGCCGGAAGCTTTGGAACACGAACCCGATCTCCCGCCCGCGCAACGTGGCCAGTTCGCGGTCGCCCATCGCGCCCACGTCCCGCCCGCCGAGCAGGTAACGCCCGCTGGTCGGGCTGTCCAGGCAGCCGAGGATCTGCATCAGCGTCGTTTTGCCGGAGCCGGACGCGCCGATGATGGATAAAAATTGCCCGTCCGGCACGGTGAGGTTGATATCGCGCAGGGCGTGCACCCCGCCCTTGTCATATATTTTACAGACATTGTCCAGTGTAATCAAGTGGCATTTCCCCTTTCCCCCTTAGTATGCGGAAAAAGGCGCGGCGCATACGGGGTTGCAAAAAAGCCAGGCGCATGATGCGCCTGGCCTCTGAAAGCGTCCCCCGCCCGGTTTACGGGGGAACGGACCATATGCAAAACAAAGGCATGCCCCATCNAGGTCGACGCAGTCGTCCGACAGGCGCGCGCGGATCTCCCCGAGCGCCGCCGCGGGGCCGCAGCGGTCGCATTTGTTGAGGAACACGAAGGTGGGGATGGACAGCGCCTCCAGCCGCCGCCAGATCGTCTCCGTGTGCCCCTGCACGCCGTCGGGCGCGGATACGACCAGGATGGCCGCGTCCAGGATGGCAAGCGTGCGCTCCATCCCGGCGGCAAAGTCGGCATGCCCCGGCGTGTCCACAAGCTGGTAAACGTCCCCGCCGTGCGTAAAGGACGCCTGCCCCGCAAAAACCGTGATCCCGCGGGCGCGCTCGACCGGGTCGGTATCGAGGAACGCGTCGCCATGGTCGACCCGCCCGCGCGTGCGCAGCGCACCGCCGTGGTACAGGAGCTGCTCGGACAGCGTCGTCTTCCCCGCGTCCACATGCGCGAGCACGCCGATCGTCTTATACATGCGGCGCCCCTCCTCCCAAGCACAAATGATAGTAGTAGTATAGCAAACTTTACGGCCTCCTACAAGCGCAGTTCTTAAAAAGAACGTTGACAAACAGAACATTTGTTTCTATTATAATGCGTAAGCTTTGCATCCCAAAAGCGAAGGATCGGCGGCGGCGGACGCCCGGCAGCCCGGGTATCCACCGCCGGGAAAGGAGGGGGTTTCCCTGTTCTCACAGCATAAAATCGCGGCGCTCACAAACTTGCTCGCCGCCCTGCCGGACGAGCCGCAGCTTTCCGCGCAGGAACTGAAGGCCTATTTCGACAGCAGCCCGGAAGAGCTGCGGCGGGCGGTAAACGGCGTGTGCGACGACGGCACGGCGCTCG
>NZ_LT707059.1:588192-713317 GCF_900155735.1 Intestinibacillus massiliensis | reverse complement strand
TTTGTAATAATAGATAGTGCGTGCTAATAGTGACGAGGGTACACCTGTTCCCATACCGAACACAGTAGTTAAGCTCGTTAACGGTGACAATACTTGGCTGGCGACGGCCCGGGAAGATAACGCAGCGCGCACACTAAAAAAGGAAGACGGTAACTTCGGTTACCGTCTTTTTGTATATTTAGATACACGGAGGGAATTGTTGTGAAAAAAGTTTACTTGGCCGGATACGATGTTTTCGCCGCGGATGCGGTGCGGCGGGGCGCGCAGATGAAACGTGCCTGTGCGGAACGCGGTTTTATAGGGCTGTACCCTTTGGACAACGAAGCGTCCGACCCAAAAGAAATTTTCACAGGCAATTTGGAACTAATCGAACAGTGTGATATCTTGATAGCCAATTTAAATAGCTTCCGTGGCGCAGAACCGGACAGCGGCACATGCTTTGAAGTTGGTTATGCTTATGCAAAGGGAAAACGTATTTACGGATACCTGGAAGATTGCCGTACCATGCGTGAAAAACTGGGTGAATGGGACAGCGATGGTTTTGCAGTCGAAAACTTTGATATGGCGGTCAATTTGATGCTAGGCTGCTCCGTAGTGATTGTACAGGGAAAGTTGGAGGATTGCCTTCGGCTCGCTGCGCAGGAGGTATAATGTAAGCGGTTCTTGGGGAAGCTATGCGCGGTGATATGATTATGATGAAACGCATAGCTGGCCTGTTTGCCTGCGGAAGCGCAGGCTATGCAGCGCTTGAAATTTTATGGCGCGGATATACACATTGGACGATGGCGCTGACAGGCGGCGTGGTATTCAGTGTGATGGCGCCTGTCCGCAAATCCCTGCAGGGTGTTTCCTGGGTGCAGCGCTGTGTGGCGGGTTCCGCATTGATTACAACGGCGGAGTTTATTGTGGGATGCGTCGTGAACCTGCATTACGGCCTTGGGATTTGGGACTACTCTAGGGAGCGTTTTAACCTTTTGGGGCAAGTGTGTGCGAAATATGCGGCGCTTTGGTTCCTCCTGGCTGCGCCTGCAATGGGCCTTTCCACCAGGATTTCCGGATTGTTGGAAAATAAATAAAATACTATTGCACTTCTGGGGCAGACAGGGTATAATGGCGGAGGTGAAAGCCACGGAAATGGGGTTTCAGGATGCTGATTGCGCTGGATGTTGGAAACAGCCACGTCAAGGTTGGCGGGTTCAACGGGGACGATTTACAATTTGTCGCCTCGATTGAAACGGACGACCGGCAGACGGGGGAGCAGTATGCCTGCGCGCTCAAAGATGTTTTTGGGCTTTACGGCGTAATGCTTTCGGAGATCCACGGCGCAGTGCTCTGCTCGGTGGTTCCCGGCATGCATCCGATTATGTCAAAGGCGCTCCGATTCCTGACCAATGGGCCGATTTTAAATGTTTCCTCCGGCGTAAAAACCGGCTTAAACATTAAAATCGACCAGCCGCGCGCATTAGGCAGTGACCTGGTTGCAAACGCCGTTTGGGCGATGCATACCGGACAGACGCCGTGCGTTGTGGTGGACATGGGCACGGTTACGACCTTTACGGCGATCGACCGGGACGGCGTCCTTGTTGGCACGGCCATTGCGGCCGGTGTGCGGATTATGCTGGACGCGGTAAAACGCAGTGCGGCACAGCTCCCGATTGTCCAACTGGAAGCGCCGGCGCATGGCGTGATCGGTAAGAATACGGTGGAGGCGATCAAGGCGGGCGCCGTTTACGGTGCAGCGGCCATGATCGACGGCATGCTGGCGCGTTATGCGGATGCGTTTGGCGCGGCGCCGCACGTATTTTTGACCGGCGGCGCTTCGGAAGCCATCGCACCCTACCTTCAAACAGAAGCGGAGTTAGACCCGTACATCACGTTACGGGGATTGTATCTGATCTGGAAGAAAAACCGCGGCTGACCCTAAAATTTGCGCTGTACCCGACGATAGGGCGGGACGGCAGCAGGAGGAAAAGTACATATGGAAAACACATTGACAAGGACACGGACAGGCCTGCGTTCCACCCGGAAGCTGGTGCAGCTCGCGCTGCTTGCCGCGATTATCGTGGTGCTGGCAAACACGCCGCTCGGCATGATCCAGTTGCCGATCATCAAGGCGACGACAATCCACATTCCCGTAATTTTGGGTGCGATCCTTCTCGGGCCGCTCGCAGGCGGTATTTTGGGCGGCGTATTCGGCATTTGCAGCTTGATTTCGAACACCACTGCGCCGACGCTTCTTTCCTTCGCTTTTTCGCCGTTCATGAGCACGACAGGAATCCCCGGCATGCTCAAGGCGCTTTGGATCAGCATTGGCTGCCGTATCCTGATCGGCGTCGTTGCTGGGTGGCTGTGGCGTGCCTCCACAAAGATAAAGATGAAGGACTATGTCGCGCTTCCTTTGGTCGGTTTTTTAGGCTCTATGACGAATACCATCCTGGTCATGAGCAGCATTTATTTCCTGTTCGCGCAGCAATATGCGCAGGCGAAAGACGTTGCGTTGACAGCGGTATTTGGCCTTGTAATGGGTACGGTAACCGCTTCCGGTATCCCGGAAGCGATCGCGGCCGCCGTTTTAGTAGGCGTGATCGGCAAAGCGCTGCTGAAAGTGCTGCCCCGTGTAGAAAATTAAGTGATTTTGATAGAAGCAAAGCGCCTGCCATATACCGGCAGGTGCTTTGCGCTTTTGACGGAAGGGGATAAGCGGATGCATCCTATCAGGTTCCCGGAATTTGAAATTGAAGTCATCCGCAAGCGGATCCGGCGGATCAACCTCCATGTGACGCCGGAAAAGGTCTGGATGAGCATCCCTTATCGCGTCAGCAGGGAAAGTGCGGAACAGTTCGCGCGGATGCACCGGGACTGGATTTTAAAGCAGCGGGCGCAGCTCGTACGCCTTCCTGCGGAACAGGGAACGCCGGTGGCCGACGGGATGCAGCTCCGGTTATGGGGGCAAACGCTGCGTCTATACATTGTGCATGGGGACGGCGCGCCGGGGCTGCACAAGGAAGCCGAAGCGTTGTACCTTACCGTCCCACAAGGCGCAGGGGATGCGCAAAGCCAGGCGCTGCTGCATCATTGGTTCCGGGGAGAATTGGAGCAGGCGCTTCCGGGAGTGTGCGCACGGTGGGAGGCTGTGACCGGACGCCGGGCATTGGGATACTATATCCGGGATATGAAGACACGTTGGGGGAGCTGCAGCCTGAAAACAGGCCGTATTTGTATCAACCAGCGGCTGATCCATGAGGAACCGGCGTGCCTGGATTATGTGATGGCGCATGAGCTGACGCATTTGTATGTGCCGAACCATGGCCCGGACTTTTGGCGGCTCATGGATCGGTTCTATCCCAACTGGCGGGAGATCCGCAGGAAAATGAGGAAATAAGCCCCGGTTACTCCTTTTGGTAACCGGGGCTTATCCTTTTTCGAGCAGGGCGGCCATATCCCGGGGCAGGGGCGCTTCAAATTGCAGCGTTTCCCCCGTGAGGGGATGGGGGAAGCACAGCCGCGCGGCATGCAGCGCATGCCTGCTGATCTTAGTGAAGTCCGGGCAATACAGGAAATCCCCCGGCAAGGGGTGCCCGATGTGCGCCATATGTACCCGTATCTGATGTGTCCGGCCGGTCTCCAGCCATACGCGTGCGAGCGACAGGCCGGCTGCATCGTCCATGCGCTCAAAATGGGTCACAGCCGGCCGCCCATTCGGACGCACTTCACGGAGCAGCGAAGAACCAGGGACGCGCCCGATCGGCGCGTCAACCGTACCGTTGTCTGGTAAACGGCCTTTGCATACCGCGAGGTATTCCCGCCGGATTTGGCGGCGTCCCGCCATGCCCGAAAGCAGGCAGCCGGACAACCCGTTTTTTGCGAGCAGCACAAGCCCGGAAGTGTTTTTGTCCAAGCGGCCGATGGGACGGAAACAGAACGGCTCCCCGCGCTCGAGATAGCGGGCGGCAAGGGCGTTCGCAAGGGTCATCTCCCGGTTCCCGTGCGATGGGTGTACCGGCATGCCGGCGGGCTTATTAATGACGAATAGGTCTTCATCTTCATAAACGATCGCAAGCGGCTGGCGGACAGGGGTGACCGTGCCGCTGGACAGGCCTTCCCGCAGATTGATTTGCAGCACCGCGCCAGGGCGGAGGCGCGCGCAGGTATAGGCCGGTTCACCATCCAGCAGCAGGCCGCCGGGATCGCGTTTGAGCTGCACGAGCAGCGCGTGCGACAGCCCTTGTTTGCGCAAAAACTGTTCGACTGTTTTGCCCGCGTCATTTGGCGGAATCGGATAATTTACTGTTTTCATCATAAAATAAGTTTAGCAGATTTTGCTAAGCGGTGCAATAGAACTGTTGTATCAAAAAGGGAATGCGGTTATAATAGAGGTAATAACAAAGACAGGCAACAGGAGGATTTGTTTTGGATATTGTAAACGCGCTCACAAGGCTGTGCGAAACGCCTGCAGTGAGCGGATTTGAGCGGCAGGGGGCGACGGTCGCGGCCGAATTGCTCTCATCCTGCTGTGACAGCGTGGAGATCGACGCCTTTGGGAATATCGTAGGCATGCGGCGCTGTGGAAAGGAAAATGCAAAAACTGTTTTGCTGGACGCGCATCTGGATCAAATCGGGTTCGTCGTCACGGAAGTGCTGGACGGCGGCTTCCTCCGGTTTGCTGAGTCCGGCGGCGTAGACCCGCGGATGCTGCTCGGCTGTGAGGTCACCGTCTTAGCGGACGAGCCGCTGTACGGCGTCATCGCCTGCATGCCGCCTCACCTGATGAAGGCGGGCGAGCAGGACAAGGCGGTGCAGATTCATGAAATGCTGATTGATACCGGCCTGATCGAGGCCAAAACCCGTGTTAAAACCGGTACGCCGGTCGTGTTTGCCGAGCGCGTGTTCCAGCTGTCCAAGGGCAGCGTCACGGGGAAATGCCTGGACGACCGGGCGGGCATTATCGCGATCGCGCAGGCCATGGAAAAACTGGGCGGTGAGGAACTTTCTGTAGACGTTGCCGTCCTGATCAGCGTGCAGGAAGAGACGACCAGCCTCGGCGCGGGGATCGGCGCCTACCGTATCCGGCCGGATTTTGCCATCGCGGTGGATGTCGGCCACGCAAAAACGCCGGACGCGCCGTCTGATAAGACGTTTGAATACGGCGGCGGCGTCATGGTCGGTATGGGGCCGAACCTTGATACGCGCCTGACGCGCGCGCTGATCAAAACCGCCAAGGCGGAAGGGATTGCCTACCAGCAGGAGGTCATGGAGGGGCACACCGGGACGAACGCCTGGGCGATGCAAATCGCCGCCTATGGCACGGCGCAGGGCTTGCTGTCCATCCCGCTGCGGTATATGCATACGCCGATCGAGAGCATTTGCCTGTCCGACCTGGACAGCGTTTCCGACCTGCTATACCATTTCCTTCGGAATTTTGACGGGGAGGTGCGTCTGTAATGTTTGAATCCTTTCAGGCGCTGTGCGCGCTTCCAGGCCCGTCCGGCGCGGAGGACGCTGTCCGCGATTACCTCCGCAGCCAGGCCGCGCCCTATGCCGACGAAATCCTGACAGACCCGATGGGAAACCTGATGGTTTTCCGCAAGGGCAGGAAAAGCACGGGCAAAACCGTGATGCTTGCCGCCCATATGGACGAGGTCGGCTTTATCGTCAAGCGCATTACGGAAGACGGCATACTGAAATTCGGCTTTGTCGGCGGCGTTGACCCGCGCGTCGTGATTGGGCGGCGCGTGCGTTTCGGCGATACCATCGGCGTGGTCGGCATCAAGGCGGTGCATTTGACGCGCGCGGCGGAGCGCCGCACCATGCCCAAGACGGACGACCTGTATATCGATATCGGCGCGGCCGGCAAGGCTTCGGCAGAGGCGCAGGTCTCGCCCGGGGATTACGGCGTTTTCGATTCGGGCTTCGTGGCGTTCGGCGACGGCCTGATCAAATCCAAGGCCATCGACGACCGGCTCGGCTGCGCGGTGCTGCTGACAATCCTGCAGGAACAGCCCGCGGTCGATACCTGGTTCTGCTTTACGGTACAGGAGGAAGTCGGCACGCGCGGCGCGGCGACCGCTTGCTACCGGCTGAAGCCGGACGTATGCCTGGTGGTCGAAAGCACCACGGCGGCCGACCTGGCCGACGTCCCCGCGCATAAACAGGTATGCGCCGTGCGCGGCGGCGCTGTGATCCCGTTTATGGACCGCGGGACGATCTATGACGCAGGCCTGTTTTCCCTGCTCCGGGATGCGGCCGACCGGCGCGGCATCAAATGGCAGACCAAGCACATGGTCGCGGGCGGCACGGACGCAGGGCGTATCCACCAGAGCCGCGCGGGCGTGCGGGTCGGCGCGGTCGCGTTGCCGACACGGTATATCCATTCGCCGGCGTGCGTGGGCGCGGCCGAGGACATGGAGTGCGTCATGGCGCTTACCCGTGCATTTTTAGAGGAGATTGGAGAACGAGACGATGTCTAAGGTTTTTGAATATTATGAGAAAGTCGGCGGCGCGTTCGGCCCGTCCGGGCGTGAGGAGGCGGTACGGCAGGTGATCGCCGCGCTCGCAGAACCTTTTGTCGATGAAATAACGACTGATACCATGGGCAGCCTGATCTGCCGTAAAAAAGGCACGGGGCGTAAAATCCTGATGGCCGCGCACATGGACAGCATCGGCGTGGTCGCCACATATATTGATGAAAAAGGCTTTATCCGGTTTTCACCGGTCGGCGGCCTGTTTAAGGGCGACCTGATCAATATCCAGGTGCGGTTTGCAAACGGTACACGCGGCGTGATTTCCTATGAGGAAAAAACGCCGTTTAAGGATCTTGCAATGGAGAACCTGTTTATCGACGTGGGCGCGGCTGATAAGGCGGCGGCGGAGCGGCTGGTGCGTGTCGGCGACTTTGCGGTCTACGATGCGCCGCGCTTTGAGCAGGGCGATGCGATTTGCGGCCCCTATCTGGACAACCGGATCGGCTGTGTGGCGCTGCTCCTTGCCATGGAACAGCTGGTGGCGACCGATAACGACCTGTATTTTGTTTTTACCGTGCAGGAGGAAGTCGGTTTGCGCGGCGCAGGCCCTGCGGCCTTCGCCCTGCAGCCCGATTACGGCATCGCCCTCGATGTGACCGATACCGGCGACCTGCCCGAGCATAAATACCCTATGGCGGTGCACATGGGCGCGGGCCCGGCGATCAAAGTGATGGACAGTTCCGTCCTCTGCGCGCCCGCCGTGCGGGAGGCGCTCGCGCATGCGGCGGAGGAGCTTGCCATCCCGGTGCAGCAGGAAATCTTACAGTTCGGCGGTACCGATACGGCCGCCTTGCAGCGCAGCCGCGGCGGCGTGCCGTCCGGCGCGATCAGCATTGCGACACGGTATATCCATTCCCCAAGTGAAATGTGTTCAGTCAGTGATGTCGAGCGGGCAGCAGCGCTGCTGGCGCACACGGTCTGCACCATTTTGTAAAACCTATCCACCTATCGTTTGACAACAGGAGGGAAGACAAATGGATCAGCGGAAAATGATGAAACTCGATTGCCCCTTGGGCAATGCATCGCTTGACTGCTTTTTAATTGAGCCTGGCGTTTCACGCGGCAGCGTGGTGATCTGCCCGGGCGGCGGCTATGATTTTTGCTCGCTGCGCGAGGCCGACCCGGTCGCGCACGCGTTCAACCGGGCAGGGTATCACGCATTTGTGCTGTGGTACGACTGTGAGGAGCCGCCGCTCGGCCTGGAACCGGCGCGCCAGCTTGCATGGGCGGTCACGGAACTGCGCAGGAATGCGGATCAGTGGGGCGTAAACCCGCGCAAGATCGCGGTATGCGGTTTTTCCGCCGGCGCGCACCTGGCCGGTACCCTGGGCGCATTGTGGCAGAACGACGACCTGTTTACCGGTTCCAAAGCGGAAGAACGGCGGCCGGACGCACTGATCCTGTCCTATCCGGTTGTCACGGCGGGGAAATACGCAAACCGCCAAAGCTTTGTGAACCTTGCGGGCGCGGATGCGGCCTCCCAGCAGAACTTTTCCCTGGAGACCATGGTGACGGAGCAGATGCCGCCTACGTTTATCTGGCACACCATGGACGACGACGAGGTGCCGGTACAGAACGCGCTGCTCCTCAGCCGCGCGCTGATGGCGGTGAACGTACCGCAGGAATTGCACCTGTTCCAGAACGGCGTGCACGGCCTGTCCCTTGCAACCGCGGACACCAGCGACCTTGCCAACGGCCGCGTCCCGGACGGGCATGTCGCCAAGTGGTTTACACTGGCGAGCGAATGGCTGACGGCGGTGTTTTCTTCCCGGAAGCAGGCGCGCTGATGGGGGAGCTTACGGCGCTGCCGAATATCGGCAAGACGCTGGAACGCGAGCTGCATGAAGTAGGGATCGACACCGCGGCTCAGCTGCGGCAGGCCGGTGCGGAGCAGGTGTGGCTGCGCCTTCTGGCGCGCGATCCATCCGCGTGCCTGCATCGGCTATATGCGCTGGAAGGCGCGGTGCAAAGCATCCGGAAAGCGGACTTGCCGGATGCGGACAAGGCGCGGATCAAGGCTTTTTACAACGAGGTCAAGAAGGGGAAATCAGATTGAATTATCAGGCTTATCCGGCATGGGCGCGCGCTGCGCGCGGAGAGGAGGCGGCCGAGACCGTTTTTAAAAACGGGCGCATCCTCAATGTCTTTACCGGCGAGGTCTTGCCGGGGGACATTGCCGTCTGCGGGGACACGGTTGTCGGCGTGGGCCGATACCAGGGCAAGCGGGAAATTGACCTTGGGGGCCAGTTTGTCGTACCGGGGTTTATCGACGCGCACTTGCATTTGGAATCCACCATGGTAACGCCGCCGTTTCTGCTCGAAAGCAGCGTGCCATGCGGCACGACGACCTATATCGCCGACCCGCATGAGGCGGCCAACGTCATGGGCTGGGAGGGCATCCGGTATTTCGTGGACAGCACCTGTAAAGTGCCTGCGAACGTATACTTTATGCTGCCGTCCTGTGTCCCGGCGACCCCATTTGAAATGTCGGGCTGTACATTTAGCGCGGCGGAAATGGACAAATATAAGGATTATGAACGCGTCCTGGGATTGGGCGAGGTGATGGACTATGTGTCGGTGGTCACCGGCGAGCCGGAGATGATGGACAAGCTGGCGCAGTTTGAAGGCCGCCCGCGCGACGGCCATGCGCCCGGCCTGTCGGGCGGCGACCTGTCCGCCTATGCCCTTGCGGGCATCCATACCGACCATGAGTGCATGACGTTTGAAGATGCGCTTGAAAAGCGCCGCATGGGGATGCATATCCATGTGCGCGAAGGCAGCGCCGGGAAGAACCTGGAGGCGCTCGTAGCAGGAATTGTCGAAAGCGGCGTCGATACCGCCGGTTTTTCCTTTTGCACGGACGACGCGCATATCGAGGACATCCGGCGGCAGGGGCATATCGACCACTGTATCCGGCGCGCGATCGCGCTCGGGCTTGCGCCCGCCAAGGCGTACGCAATGGCGTCCATCAATACCGCGCAGTGTTATGGGCTGCGGCATTTGGGCGCGATTGCACCGGGTTNCGCTCGGGCTTGCGCCCGCCAAGGCGTACGCAATGGCGTCCATCAATACCGCGCAGTGTTATGGGCTGCGGCATTTGGGCGCGATTGCACCGGGTTACCAAGCCGACTTTGTCGTACTGCGTGACCTCCGGCGTGTCGACATTGCCGCGGTTTACCACAAGGGCAAGGACGTCGCGGGGGGGTTCGCCGCCGCGCCCCCGCTTGCGCCGGACAGCCCGCTGCGCCACACCGTCCATGTCGCGCCGCTTGCGCCGGAGGCGTTCCGCCTGAAGGCAATGGAGGGCGGGCAGGACGTCATTGGGCTGATAGCCGGGCAATTGGCTACCGAGCACTTAACCCGCAAATTGCCCGCGCAAAACGGGTGGTTTGTACCGTGCGACGGGTTTAATAAGCTTGCCGTCGTGGAGCGGCATCATGCGACCGGTGCGGTCGGCGTTGCGCCGATCATGGGTTACGGGCTGCGCGGCGGCGCAATCGCCACAACCGTTTCCCATGACTCCCACAACCTGCTGGTTGCGGGGGATAATGACGCGGATATGCTGGCGGCGGTCGCAGAGCTTGCGCGCGTCGGCGGGGGCTATACGATTGTATCGCACGGGGAACCGCTCGCGACGCTCCCGCTTTCGGTTTTGGGCCTGGTCAGCGACCGGCCATATGAGGAAGTGGAGCAAAAGCTGCACCATATGATCAGCCTTGCGCGTAAAATGGGGGTGCCGGAGGGGATCGAGCCGTTTATTACGCTTTCTTTCCTGGCGCTGCCTGTGATCCCGGCGGTCAGGCTTACGCCGCGCGGCCTGTTCGACGTTGAGAAATTTGCATTTATCGCAGCCCAACCGGAGTAAGGACGGCGCAATGCCGCCGATACACGATAACGGCGTTGCCGTTTTAAAGGAGGAACAATCATGTTTGCTGAACTGGGAAACGACCTGAAAAAGGTTTTGCTGGCAGGGATCGGCGCGGTGGCGGTCACCGCGGAAAAGTCCGAAGAGGTGGTAAAGGAACTGGTACGGCGCGGGGAACTGACTGTGGAGCAGGGAAAGGCGCTGAATGAGGAGCTGAAGCATAAAATCAAGGAGACCGTGCAGGAAAAGCGCGCGGAACGGGAAAGCGCTGCGGCCGCCCCGGCGGTCGATGTGGAAGCCATGACGAAGGAAGAGCGGGAAGCCCTGCGGCGCAAGCTGGCAGAACTTGACGAGAAGGAGCAAAATGGCACGGAAAGCGCCGGCCAGTGAAGCACTGGAATATCACGGGCGGCTCCGTGAAATCCTTGCAATCCTGGCCAGGCATGAAATTGTAAAAGGGATATCGCCGGCGAAACTGCGCGCAATCGTGGAAGACCTGGGGCCGACCTTTGTCAAGCTGGGGCAAATCATGTCAATGCGGCGGGATATGCTGCCGGAAGCCTATTGTACGGAGCTTGCGCGGCTTAGGACGGATGTAAAGCCAATAGACTTTACGGATGTCAAACAGGTCATAGAATCGGAGTATAAATCGCCGGTACATGCGGTATTTTCTGAGCTTGACGAAGAACCGCTTGGTTCAGCCTCCATAGCACAGGCGCATGCGGCCGTCTTGCGGGACGGCCGGCGCGTTGTGGTCAAGATCCAGAGACCCGGCATCCGCGAGACCATGTCGCGGGATATCCAGCTCCTGCACCGGGCGTCCCGCCTGCTCAAACTCACGGAAGTGGGGGACGTGATCGACTTCAATATGGTGCTCGACGAGATGTGGGCGGTCGCGCAGCAGGAAATGGATTTCCTGATCGAGGCGCAAAATGCCGAAGAGTTCCGGGAGCGTAACCGCGAGGTCGCCTTTGTGGACTGCCCGCGGATCGAGCACCGGCATACGACCTCAAAAGTCCTTGTGATGGAGTACATTGAAGGCATCCCCATCGACCACCTTTCCGCGCTGCTTGCGGAGGAGTACGACCTGGAGGAGATCGGGCTGAAGTTTGCCGACAATTATGTCAAGCAGATTGTGGACGACGGTTTTTTCCACGCCGACCCGCACCCGGGCAACATCCGCATCCGGGACGGCAAAATCGTCTGGATCGACCTCGGCATGATGGGGCGGCTGTCCGTACGCGACCAAGAACTGTTCCGCGAGGCTGTTAAGGCGATCGTGCGGGGCGACGTCGACGCGCTTAAGGGCATCCTGCTGACGATCGGCGTCTGTACGGGCAAAATAGACCATGCGCGGCTGTATACCGATATCGACGGCTTCCTGACAAAGTACGGCAAAATGGAACTTGGCACCATGGATCTCGGCCAGATGCTGGAGGAGATACTGACCCTTGCCAAGCAGCACCACATCGCGATGCCCAAGGGGGTTTCGATGCTGGGGCGCGGCGTGCTGACGCTGGAAGGCGTGCTCGCAGTCATCAGCCCGGAAATCAACCTGGTCAAAATCATGGCGAACCGCCTGTCTTCCGAAATGCTGCAAGAGTTTGACCTCAAGCAGGAGCTGCGCACAAACGCCAGGCGGCTGTATGAATCCGGCCGGAAGGCGATCGACCTGCCCGCCCAAATGTCGGACTTGCTGCGCATGGGAATCAAAGGGCAGGCAAAGCTGAACCTGGAACTGCTCGGGTCGGAACAGCCGCTGTCCTCGATCGACCGCATGGTCAACAAAGTCATCAAGTGCATTTTTTCCGCGGCGCTCCTGATCGGCTCCTGTATGCTGTGTACGACGGATATGAAGCCGCGCATCCTGGAAATCCCGATCCTCGGCCTGTTGGGCTTTGCGGCGGCGCTCCTGATTGGTTTTTGGGTGCTGTGGGACATGCATAAAGACAAGAAACACAAAAATTAAAGCCCGGACAGGCCTAGCTGTCCGGGCTTCTTTTTTAGTGTTCCGCCCAATCCTGGCTGCGCCCGACGGCCTTGCCCCAGCCTTTCAGCAGATGGGCGCGTTCCTCCGCGGGCATATGGGGCGCAAAGGTCGTTTCGCAGCGCCAAAGCGACTGTAATTCGTTGCGGTCTTTCCAGACCCCGGCGGCCAGGCCGGCCAGATACGCCGCGCCGAGCGCGGTGGTTTCGTGGATCGCCGGGCGGCGGATGGTGCAGCCCGCGATATCCGCCTGGAACTGCATCAGGAATGCGTCGCGGCTGGCGCCGCCGTCCACGTTGAGTTCACGCAGTTCGATCCCGGTATCGCGCTGCATCGCATGAAGCAGGTCGCAGCTTTGATAGGCGATGGATTCCTGCGCCGCCCGGATAATATGCTCCCGGCGGGTGCCGCGTGTCAAGCCGATCAGGCAGCCGCGCGCGTACATATCCCAATAGGGCGCGCCAAGCCCGGTAAACGCCGGCACGAAATACACCCCGCCGGTGTCCGGCACCTTCTGGGCGTAATACTCCGCGTCCCGGCTCTCGCTGAGGAAGCGCATTTCGTCGCGCAGCCACTGGATGACCGCGCCGCCCACGAACACGCTGCCTTCGAGCGCGTATTGGACGCCGCCGTCCAGCCCGATCGCGATCGTCGTCAACAGGCCGTTATTGCTTTCACAGGGGACGGCACCGGTGTTCATGAGCAGGAAACAGCCTGTCCCGTAGGTGTTTTTCGTGTCGCCCGCCGCAAAGCAGGTCTGCCCGAACAGCGCGGCCTGCTGGTCGCCCGCAATGCCTGCAATCGGGATGCGGGCGTTCTGGATATCGGCATAGCCGTAAACCTCGCTGGAGGAGCGCACCTCCGGCAGCATGGCGCGCGGGATGTCCAGCGCCCCAAGCAGCGTATCGTCCCAGTCCAGCTTGCGGATATCGTACAGCATGGTGCGGGATGCGTTGGTGACGTCCGTGATATGCGCGGCGCCGTCCGTGAGTTTCCACACCAGCCAGGAATCAACCGTGCCGAACAGGATGTCGCCCTGTGCCGCGCGTTCGCGTGCGCCCGGCACCTGATTCAAAATCCATTTGATTTTTGTGCCGGAAAAGTAGGCGTCCGGCACAAGGCCGGTCGTCCGGCGGATGTACGGGGACAGCCCCGCGCCGCACAGCCCGTCCACGATCGGAGCGGTCCTGCGGCATTGCCATACGATCGCGTTGTAGATTGGCCGGCCGGTGTGCCTGTCCCACAGGATGGTGGTTTCCCGCTGGTTTGTGATGCCGATGGCGGCGATCTCCTGCGCGCGCACGCCGCTGGACGCGATCACTTCCATCATGACGGCATATTGCGAAGAATAGATCTCCATCGGGTTTTGTTCTACCCAGCCTTCGTGCGGGTATATCTGCGTCAGCTCCTTTTGCGCCACGCCGACGATATTTTGCTGTGTATCAAACAGGATGGCGCGCGAACTGGTCGTACCCTGGTCAAGCGCCAATATGTACTGCATCATATGCATATCCGCCCCTTTTCCGCTTATATAGTCTAACTATACTGGTTCGGGGCGGTCCTTGTCAACGGGGCGCCATGTTTTTGCCGAAAACAGGGAACGGGACATTGCACGCACCGGGCTTTTGTGCTATGATAACTGATAGGTATATTTTAATCCAGCACGATTCTGCATAAAAGGGGCAATGAAGCCATGCAATATCAGTTTTCGGATCGGATTTCCGGCTTGAAGCCTTCCGCGATCCGCGAAATCCTTAAAGTAACGCAAGACCCGTCGGTCATTTCCTTCGCGGCGGGCAACCCGTCTCCGGAGAGTTTCCCGGCTGCGGAAATGGCGGAAATCGCCACTGACCTGTTCCGGAACCGGGCGGGGGAAGCGCTGCAGTACGGCATGACCGAAGGGTATATGCCGCTGCGCCAGCAGACGGCCAAGCGGCTGCGCGAAAAGTACCGCATCGGGACGGACGGGGACGACCTGATCATCACGAGTGGCGGGCAGCAGGCGTTGGAGCTGGCGGCCAAGGTGTTTTTGAATGAAGGGGATACCCTCATCTGTGAAGACCCGAGCTTTGTCGGCGCGCTCAACGCTTTCCGGTCGTACCGCGTGCGTCTGGTCGGCTGCCCGACGGACGAGCTGGGCATGCGGATGGACATCCTGGAAAACCTGCTCAAGACACAGCCGCGTGTCAAGGTGATCTACACCATCCCGACGTTCCAGAACCCGAGCGGGCGTACGATGCCGGAATCCCGCCGGCGGGAAATGCTCGCGCTCGCGGAAAAATATAACGTCATGATCCTGGAGGACAACCCCTATTTTGAACTGCGCTACTCCGGGGAGCCTGTCCCGGCGATCAAGAGCATGGACGTAAACGGGCGCGTCATTTATGCGGGTTCCTATTCCAAGGTGCTTGCGCCGGGGATCCGGATGGGCTTTGCCTGCGCGCCGCGTGAGGTGATCGGGAAAATGGTGGTCGCAAAGCAGACGAGCGACGTGCATTCCAACCTGTTTTTCCAGATGGTCATTTCCGAGTACTTAAATAGATATGATCTCGATGCGCACATCGAGCAGGTGCGCGGCCTCTACCGCCACAAGCGCGACGTGATGCTGGACGCGATCGGCCGGCACTTTGACAAGCGCGTCAGCGTGACCCATCCCGACGGCGGCCTGTTCCTCTGGGTACAGCTCCCCGACGGCTGCGACGGGTTCGCGCTTTGCGAGCGCGCCGGCGTGCAGAAGGTCGCCGCGGTGCCCGGCGTTTCGTTCCTGGTCAACGATGAGATGAAAAGCCCGGGGATCCGGCTCAATTTCTCCCTCCCGTCCGACAGCCAGATCGAAACGGGGATCGCCATCCTGGGCAAAGTAATTGAAGACTATTTAAAGGAAGTAGAAGCATGAGCGAAAATACGATCGAACAGAAGAAGAAAACCATCTTCTCCGGCGTGCAGCCGAGCGGGAAGCTGACCCTGGGGAATTACCTCGGCGCAATCCGCAATTTCGGCCCGCTGCAGGAGGAATATAACTGCATTTACTGCGTCGTCGATATGCATGCCATCACCGTCCGTCAGGATCCGGCGACGCTCCGCCGCCAGACGCTCGAGGTGCTGGCGCAGTATATCGCCTGCGGCCTTGACCCGGATAAAAGCACGCTGTTTATTCAGAGCCACGTACCCGCGCATGCGGAACTGGCCTGGGTGCTGAGCTGCTATACCATGTTTGGCGAGCTTTCCCGCATGACGCAGTTTAAGGACAAGTCCTCCAAGCATGCGGACAATGTCAACGCCGGCCTGTTTACGTACCCGGTGCTGATGGCTTCCGACATCCTGCTCTATCAGACGGATATGGTGCCGGTGGGCGTCGACCAGAAGCAGCATGTCGAACTGGCGCGCAACATTGCGCAGCGCTTTAACGGCGTATATTCCGATACCTTTGTCATGCCGGAGCCGTATATCCCGCAGACAGGCGCAAAAATCATGAGCCTGCAGGAGCCGTCCCGCAAGATGAGCAAGTCCGACGAGAACCAGAACAGCTTTATCCTGCTCATGGACAAGCCGGATGATATTATGCGGAAATTCCGCCGCGCGGTGACCGATTCGGACACGCGCGTCGCACGCGGCGAGGGCAAGGACGGCGTCAATAACCTGATTTCGATCTACGCGCTTGCAACCGGCAAAACGCCGGAGCAGGTGGAAGCCGAATTTGAGGGCAAGGGCTACGGCGACTTCAAGCCTGCCGTCGGCGAGGCGGTCGTGGAACTGCTGCGCCCCATCCGGGAAAAGACAGAAGCGCTTTTGCAGGACAAAGGCTACCTGGAAAGCGTTTATAAAGAAGGCGCTGCAAAAGCCAACTATTTAGCCCGCAAAACGCTGGATAAAGTTTACCGGAAGGTTGGCTTTGTCAAGCGATAAAGTCCCTGTGCGCCGGTACCCCGGCGCACGGAGGTTGGAGAGGTAGTAGCAATTATGTCTGAATATCAGGTAATCGGGACAATTATTGCGGCTTTTGCCGTTGCGGGTGTGTTAGCCTATATTTTAACGCCGTTTGTCAAGCGGTTTGCCCACAAGGTCGGCGCGATTGACGTGCCCAAGGATAACCGCCGCATGCATAAGGTGCCGATCCCGCGCATGGGCGGCCTGGCGATCTTTATCGCTTTCCTGTGTGCAATGCTCATATTTGCTGATTTTGACGAACAGCTCCTGAGCATCCTGCTCGGCGCGACCATTATCGTCGTGCTTGGCATTTTTGACGATATTATGGCGCTGGGCGCCAAGCTAAAATTTGTGGTGCAGATCGTTGCGGCGGCCATCCCCGTCTGCGCGGGCGGGCTTAAAATCGCGATGTTCACAAATTTGAACCCATTTTCAGAAAACCCGTATTTTAACCTCGGCATTTTTGCAATCCCGGTGACGATTATCTGGATCGTGGGGATTACAAACGCGGTCAACCTGATCGACGGCCTGGATGGCCTGGCGGTCGGTGTTTCCTCGATCGCCGCGCTGACGATGCTCGCGGTCGGCCTGCTGACGAACGACATGGCCGTCGCCGTCGCCATGGCGGCGCTCACGGGCGCATGCATCGGCTTTATGCCATACAACATCAACCCGGCGAAAATCTTTATGGGCGATACCGGGTCGACCTTTTTGGGGTATATGCTTGCGACCATGTCCATACAAGGCATGTTTAAGTTTTATGCGGTGATATCCTTCGCGGTGCCGTTCCTGATCCTCGGCCTGCCGATTTTTGACACGGCCTTCGCGATCACGCGCCGCGTCCTGTCCGGCCGCAGCCCGATGAGCCCCGACCGCGGCCACGTCCATCACAGGCTGATGGATATGGGCTTTAACCAAAAGCAGAGCGTCGCAATCCTTTACGCGATCAGCGGCACGCTCGGGTTGGCCGCCGTCGTATTGACCTCGCGCGGCGAAGTCAAGGCGATGGTGCTGGTACTGGCCGTAATCATTGCGATCGCGGTGGGCGCAAAAATCGTCCTGAGTGTGGACAAACATCTCAATGCGGAGCACCACAACACGGCAGGGCAGCCCAACCTGCCGGAATCTGAAGAAAAGGATACAGAATCAGATGAAAAAGATTAAAGTAATGACCGTTTTCGGCACCCGCCCAGAGGCGATCAAGCTGGCGCCGCTGGTGCGTGCGCTCGAGCAGGGGGAGCATACGGAAAGCATCGTCTGCGTAACCGCGCAGCACCGCCAGATGCTCGACCAAGTGCTCGATATTTTCAAAATCAAGCCCGATTACGACCTGGATATCATGCAGCCGCGGCAGACGCTGGCGCTGATTACGGAAAAGTCCCTGCACGGCCTGGACGCCGTGCTGGAGGAGGCGAAGCCGGATATTGTGCTCGTACATGGCGACACCTCGACGACGTTTGCCGGCGCGCTGGCCGCGTTCTACCACAAGATCCCGGTGGGGCATGTAGAGGCGGGCCTGCGCACCTATGACAAGTATTCGCCGTTCCCGGAAGAGATGAACCGCAAGCTGACCGGCCAGATTGCGACGCTGCATTTTGCGCCGACCGTCCGCAACCGCGACAACCTCGCGCGGGAGGATATCCATGACGGCGTGCTGGTGTGCGGCAATACGGTCGTGGATGCGATCCATATGACCGTGCGGGGGGAGTTTACCTTCCGCGACGAGCAGCTCCAGGCGCTTGACTTTGCCAAGAACCGCGTTGTGCTTGTAACCGCGCACCGCCGTGAAAACTACGGCGAGCCGATGGAGAATATCTGCCGTGCGATTGCGGAGCTGTCCGCTGCCTATCCGGACGTGCATTTTGTGTACCCGGTGCACCTAAGCCCGTACGTGCGTGAGACCGCGGAAAAGTACCTGGGCGGCAACCCGCGCATCCACCTGATCGCGCCGCTTGCGGTCGATGAAATGCACAACCTGATGGCGCGTTGCTATATGATCATGACCGATTCGGGCGGGTTGCAGGAAGAGGCGCCGTCCCTGGGTAAGCCGGTGCTGGTGCTCCGTAAGGAGACCGAACGCCCCGAGGCGATCGAGGCGGGCACGGTAAAGCTGGCGGGCGTAGACCAGGGGGAGATCGTGCGCTTGGCGCGCGAGCTGTTTGACGACCCCGGCGCGTATCACGCGATGGCGCACGCCGTCAACCCCTATGGCGACGGCAAGACGTCCGAACGTATCGTGCAGGCGATCGAGCAGTATTTCGGCCTGCGCGAGGACGACCCCGCGCCGTTTTGCCCGTAACATCCCCGGCTTGATTGGAGGAACCGCATGAAACCCAAAGTGACGACGCCCTTGCTTGCCTCAATCGGCGCGATGGTGATGGTGGGTACATTGTTCCTCAGCTTTTATGTGTCGACCAGCGCCTACCGCGCGGACGGGACGGGGATCGTCCTACCCGGCGAGGTGGACAAGGCGCCGGTAGCCGACACAGAGGTGCAGCACAAGCAGGACGACGGGCTGGACGGGATCAAGATTACGCCCGACAACGTGCAGCAGACCATCGCGTCGCTGGACAGGCCGGACGCCTATAGCTGTACCATTGAAAACACGCTTTACTATGGCCAGTCCAGCCATACCATTTCCCGCAGGCAGACGGTCAAAAATGGCGTTTGCCGTACGGATGAACTGAATCCCTCCGGGTCGATCGTGCGCAGTACGATCCAAAGCGGCGATAGGCTCTATGCGTGGCAGACCGGCAGCAGCACCTATTATGAGGGGAAGGCGGGCGCATTTTCCGTGGACGCCTCCGGTATGCTGCCGACTTATGAGACAGTCATTGCACTGCCGCGTGAAACGCTCACCGAGGCGGGGAGCGTCAATCTGGACTACGAGCCCTGTATCTACGTCGGCGCGCAGGACGGGGGACACCGGAGCGTATATTATGTGTCGGCGGTGACCGGCCTGCTCAAACGGGCCGACATCTTTGAAGGGGAACGTCTCATCCGCAGTAGCGTGATGACGATGGTTTCCACAGAAACGCCGGAGGATTCGGCCTTTGCCCTGCCCGGCGGCGCGCTGGCCGAAGGCATCGGCAATCCATCAGGAACGGAGTAATGACAAAGCATGCAGGAAGTAGCATTTACCTGGTCAGCATTTGGCGAGTTGCCGGATGCGGCGCACGATATCCGGAACAGGGTATTTGTGGAGGAGCAGGGGTTCCAGGAGGAGTTCGACGAAACCGATCGCCGGAGTTATCATATCCTACTCATGCTGGACGGCGCCGCCTGCGGTACCGCCCGGATATTTTGGGATCAAAAGCCCGTGATGCGTTTGGGCAGGCTCGCGCTGCTGAAACCCGCCCGCGGCGGCGGGCACGGCAGGGCGGTGCTGGAAGAGTGCCGGGCGCAGGCGCGCCGTATGGGCGCGCACAGCATGGTGCTGGATGCGCAGATGCGGGCGAAAGGGTTTTATGAGGCATGCGGTTTTACCGCAGTCAGCGATGTATTTTTAGAAGAAGGGTATCCGCACTACCGGATGGAGTGCAGCCTTTAGGAGAGGTAGCCATGGCCAATTATTTAGGGATTTCAGATGAAATTTACGCGCTCGGCAAGCAAGCCGAGCGCTTTATCGCGCCGTATATGGCGCGTATTGACGAAACGTGCGATAGCAACACGGAAAAGGTGCTTGCAGCCTTCCGCAAAAACAGGGTTTCAGACAACCTGTTTGCGGGAACGACCGGGTATGGCTATGACGACCATGGGCGTGACACGCTCGACCGCATCTATGCCGATATCTTTTGCACGGAGGCGGCGCTTGTACGGATCGGATTCGTAAACGGCACGCATGCGCTGTCCTGCGCGATGTTCTCCGCCGTCAAAACGGGGGATACCGTGCTGTCCGTGACCGGGCCTGCCTATGACACGCTACAAAATACCATCACCGGTGATATGTGCGGCAGCATGAAAAGCTACGGCATCGGCTACCGGCAGGTCGACCTGAAGGACGGCCTGCCCGACCTGCCCGCCATTGGGCAGGCGGCGGCAGACCCGGCGGTCAAGCTGGTGTTCATCCAGCGCAGCCGCGGCTATGCCGTGCGCCAGACGCTGTCGTGCGCCCAGATCGGCGAGATATGCGGGATTGTGCACCGGGTAAACCCGGGCGCGGTTGTCATGGTGGACAACTGCTACGGCGAGTTTGTGGAAACAACCGAGCCGACGCAGTTTGGCGCGGACCTTATAGCAGGCTCCCTCATCAAAAACCCCGGTGGCGGCCTTGCACCCACCGGCGGCTATATTGCAGGCCGGGCGGACTTGGTGGAAAACGCCGCGTATAAGCTGACGGCCCCCGGCATCGGCGGGGAATGCGGCTGCACGATAGGGCAGAACCGCCTGCTGTACCAAGGCCTGTTTATGGCGCCGCACATCACCGCGCAAGCGCTCAAGACGGCGGTTTTTTGTGCAAAGGTTATGGAACTGCTCGGGTATGAAGTCAGCCCAAAGGCGGAGGATACCCGGTATGATATTATCCAGACCATCGCGTTCGGCGCGCCGGAGCCGCTTTGCCGGTTCTGTGAGGGCATCCAGTCGGGCGCGCCGGTGGATTCCTTTGTCACGCCGGAGCCTTGGGCGATGCCGGGGTATGACGACCCGGTTATTATGGCGGCCGGGGCGTTTGTCCAAGGCGCGTCGATCGAGCTTTCCGCAGACGCGCCGATGCGGGAACCCTATGTGTGCTATATGCAGGGCGGATTGACCTATTCGTCCGGCAAGGCCGGCATCCTGCTTGCGGCGGAACGTTTAAAAAAAGCCAAATAGCACGAAAAAAAGGCGGGATTTTCCCGCCTTTTCTCACTTTTAAACGATCTAGCGGTTTATATTGAACGAACCCTTTTTTTGTGGTATAATAGCCGCACACGGCTAATCATACCGGGGAATTAGAAATTATACTGCGGCGCGGGCGTGCATGGGAAACCGGTACGGCGTTCACGCCGGGACAGAAGGAAAATGGGCAAACAGTATGGTTATTATGGGAATTGACCCGGGATACGGCACCATAGGTTATGGTTTTGTAAAGTACGACCAATATAAATTTACCCCCATCCAGTATGGCGCGATTACGACGGGGCCAGGCATGCCGATGCCGCTGCGCCTGTGCGAAATTTATGATGACCTGAACACCCTGCTGGATACGTTCCATCCGGAAGCTGTGGCGGTGGAGGAGCTGTTTTTTAACACCAATATCACGACCGGCATCCAGGTCGCACAGGCGCGCGGCGTCATCCTGCTGGCATTGGCGCAAAAAGGGCTGCAGCCCGCGTCGTATACGCCTTCCCAGGTCAAGCAGTCCGTGGTCGGCTATGGCAAGGCCGAAAAAAAGCAGGTCATGGAAATGACGCGCGTGATGCTGGGGCTTTCCAAGGTACCGCGGCCGGACGACGCCGCCGATGCGCTGGCGCTGGCAATCTGCCACGGGCACGCCCATCAATCTCAGATATATGAGGGAAGATAATGTTTTATTATGTTGAAGGCAAGGCCGCCCTGGTGGAACAGGGGCTTGCCGTGGTCGATTGCGGCGGCGTGGGCTATGCCTGCCATGCGTCGCAAAATACGATATCTGCAATTAAAGTGGGGCAACAGGCGCGCCTTTATACATATCTATATGTAAGGGAAGATATTTTCGACCTCTACGGTTTTGCCGACCAGGAAGAGCTGTCCTGCTTTAAAATGCTGATCGGGATTTCCGGCGTAGGCCCTAAGGCGGCGCTGGCGATCCTGTCCGTCGCCCCGCCCTCCAGGCTGGCGCTTTCTATTATCACAGGGGATGAGAAGCTGTTGACGCAGGCGCCCGGGATCGGTAAAAAAATTGCCCAGCGCATCGTGCTGGAACTGCGGGACAAAATGGCAAAGGAACAGATGGAGAACCCGGTCGCGCAGTCTGCGGCGCCCACGCTGGTACAGGCCGGCAAGGGCGGCGGTGTAAACCACACGCAGGAGGCGGTCGCCGCACTTATGGTGCTGGGCTACAGCCAGGCGGAAGCGTTCCACGCCATGGAAGGGCTGGCGCTGGACGGCATGGAGGCGGAAGACATCATCCGGCAGTGCCTGAAAAAGCTCGCCGCACAGTAAGGGAGTGGTAATTTGAGCATTGAATTTTCCGGGGGCATGGCGGACGACGAGCGGATCGTCTCCAGCCGGCAGTTGGACGATGACGATACGGAAACCTCCCTACGGCCGCGTTCCATGGGGGATTATATCGGCCAGGAAAAGGTTAAGGATAACCTTTCGATCTTTATAGAAGCCGCCAGGAAACGGAATGAACCCCTCGACCATACGTTGCTTTACGGCCCGCCGGGCCTGGGCAAGACGACGCTGGCGAATATCATCGCCGCTGAGATGGGCGTCAATATCCGCGTCACCTCGGGACCCGCCATTGAAAAGGCAGGGGATTTGGCCGCGCTCTTGACAAATTTAAGTGAAAACGATATCCTGTTTATCGATGAAATTCATCGCCTCAACCGCAGTGTGGAGGAAATCCTCTATCCCGCGATGGAGGACTATGCGCTGGATATCATCATCGGCAAGGGGCCTTCCGCCCGCTCGATCCGTTTGGATTTGCCGCGGTTTACGCTGATCGGCGCGACTACGCGCGCAGGGCAGATGACCTCCCCGCTGCGCGACCGCTTCGGCGTGATGCTCCGGCTGGAGCTTTATTCCCCGGAGGAACTTCAAAAGATCGTCGACCGTTCGGCCGGGATTTTGGGTGTGCCAACGGTGAGCGACGGTTCTTTTGAAATTGCCAGGCGTTCGCGAGGCACCCCCCGTATCGCAAACCGGTTTTTGCGCCGGGTGCGTGATTTTGCCGAGGTTTGCGGCGACGGCGTGATCACGCGCGAAATCGCGGATATAGCGCTGCGCGCGCTGGAAGTCGACGCGCTGGGGCTTGACCGGATCGACCGCCGTATGCTGCGGTGTATCATCCAGAATTTTAGCGGCGGCCCGGTAGGCCTGGAAACGCTTGCCGCCGCAATCGGCGAAGAGGCGATCACGATAGAGGACGTCTATGAGCCGTATCTGATGCAGATCGGTTTTTTAAACCGCACGCCGCGCGGCCGTTGTGCAACGCTGCTTGCGTATGACCACTTGAAGCTGGAGCCGTCTGACGGCCAGCAGCGCCTATCATAGCAATCTCAAGTCCGAAAATGGAATGCAGTTACTTTCAGGAAAGCAGGGTGTTGAAATTTGGGTAAATATTTTGGTACAGACGGCGTAAGAGGCGTCGCAAATGTTGAATTAGACGCATTATTGGCGTTTAGGATCGGCGCGGCGGCGGCGTATACGCTGACGCAGGAGCGCATCGGCGGCGGCAAGGCGAAGCTTTTGATCGGCAAGGATACGCGTATCTCTTCGGATATGCTGGAAAACGCCTTGGTCGCTGGCATTTGCTCCGTCGGCGCGGATGTAGAGCTGCTCGGCGTGATTCCCACGCCGGCCATCGCATACCTTACCATTAAGCACAAGGCGGACGCGGGGATTGTGATCTCGGCAAGCCACAATTCCTATGAATATAATGGGATCAAGATCTTTTCCGGCAGCGGCTACAAGCTGTCGGACGAGATTGAAAACCGCATTGAAGCCCTGATTGATGATTTTGAAAGCATCCCCAAGGTCAGCCACGACAAGCTTGGCCGGGTGCTTAAAAGCGCGATCGATCCGGTGGTCGAGTACACCGACCATGTCAGCGAAACGATTGAGGGCGACCTGAGCGGGCTGCGGGTCGCGGTGGACTGTGCAAACGGCGCATCCTCGACGACGATTATCCGTCTGCTCCGCCAGCTCGAGTGCAGCGCGGAAGTGCGTTTCTACGAGCCTGACGGGATCAACATCAACGACAATTGCGGTTCCACGCATCTGGGCAATCTGAAAGAACGCGTCAAGAACGGCAACTTTGACCTCGGTATTGCATTTGATGGCGACGCCGACCGCTGCCTTGTCGTCGACGAGACGGGCGAGGAATTGGACGGCGACCGCATTATGGCCGTCTGTGCGGCGCGTATGAAGCGGGAAGGCAAGCTGCGCGGCAACGCTTTTGTTGCGACTGTGCTCTCCAATATGGGGCTGCACGCCTATGCGAAGAAGCAGGGGATGGAAATCGTCTGCGCGAATGTTGGCGACCGCTACGTCTTGGAAAAGATGCTGGACGGCGGCTACATCTTGGGCGGCGAGCAGTCCGGCCATGTGATTTTCCTGGAGTACGCTTCCACGGGCGACGGCGAGCTGACTGCGGTACAGTTTATGAAGATCCTGAAGGACAGTGGCAAAAAATGCTCTGAAATCGCGGCCGAAGTTATCCCGTTTCCACAGCTTATGATCAATGTAAAGGTTCCAAACGACCAGAAGAAGGTCATTGCCGACCGGCCTGAGGTAAAGGAAGCGATCCAGAAAGCGGAAACCGCGCTTGGCGAAGGCCGTATCCTGGTGCGCCCGTCCGGCACGGAAGCGCTGGTGCGCGTCATGGTCGAAGGCCTCGACGCGGGGCTGGTAGAAAAAATGGCAAAAACAGTTGCGCAAACGATTGAGAGTATCGTATAATAGGGAATCATAACGTGCATCGATGGAGCGGCATGATATGACCTGATGGTCAATCCGTGCCGCTTTTTCCCTTGTTAGGAGGTGGATCACATTCTTACAATTGCATAGCAAAAAGCGCCAGAGCTGCGGCGTCATGAACCGCAGCTGACGAGGAAAGGGTTCATCGAAAATTCGGCGGGTGCCCTTCGGCCATCAGTGGGTTGGTCGTCAGCAAACCTTTAAAACCCGGGAGCGATCCCGGCGACAAAGAGGTTATGCAGATACGCACTATTTTTATGCCCAAAATTGGGGAGCAATATTTTTTAGTGTCATGGAGGAAAACATTATGTGTGGCATCGTAGGGTTTACCGGCAGGGAAGGCGCACTGCCGATTTTAATCAGGGGCCTGTACAGCCTGGAGTACCGCGGTTACGACTCCGCCGGTATTGCGGCCTTTACGAAAGAGGGGCTGCGTGTGATCAAGACGCGCGGCCGGATCAAAAACCTGGAAGATAAAATTATTGCAGAAGGCGGCCTGGACTGCACCTGCGGAATCGGGCACACGCGCTGGGCGACGCACGGCGGGCCTTCCGACCGCAACTCCCATCCGCACCTTGGCGGCAAGGAAGGCAAGGTTGCAGTCGTACATAACGGCATTATTGAAAACTATTTGGAGCTTCGCCAGCGCTTGGAGGCGCACGGTTATGAATTCCATTCCGAAACGGATACCGAGACCGTCGCCCATCTGATCGATTACCTGCATACGGGCAGGCGGGAAGATCTGGCGATGACGGTGCTGAAGGCCGTCGGCCGCCTGCGCGGCTCGTATGCGCTCGGTGTGGTGAGCATGGATAACCCGGAGGAGATCGTCGCAGCGCGGCGTGATAACCCGCTGGTCATTGGCCTGGGCATGGGGGAAAACATGATTGCATCGGATATCACGGCGATCATCTCGCGCACGCGAAAGTACATCATCCTGGACGATAACGAAGTGGCAATCGTGCGTCCGGACGGCGTCGTTGTGATGAACGAGTTCGGCGACGAAGTGGAGAAGGAAATCCACACGGTTACCTGGGACCTTTCCGCCGCGGAAAAGGGCGGTTACGAGCATTTCATGATCAAGGAGATCATGGAGCAGCCCCAGGCGGTCAGCAGCACGGTGCGCCCGCGCGTGCAGGAAGGCGCGGTCCGGTTTGAGGAACTCGGGCTGACGGAAGATCGCCTGCGCAAGGCAAAATATATCCATATCATCGGTTGTGGCTCTGCGCTGCATGCAGGCATGGTCGGGAAGCACGTAATTGAATCGATGTGCCGGATACGCTGCTCTGCGACGGTAGCGTCGGAGTTCCGGTATGAAAACCCCATTATTTCGCCGGATGACCTGTGTATTGTCATCAGCCAGTCCGGCGAGACGGCGGATACGCTCGCGGCGATGCGCCTGGCGAAGGAAGCGGGTGCATTTACGCTTGCCATTGTCAATGTCGTGTCTTCCACTATTGCGCGGGAAGCGGACGGCGTACTCTATACCTGGGCCGGCCCGGAAATCTCGGTGGCCACCACGAAGGCCTATTCCGCACAGCTTTCCGCCCTGTACCTGATAGCGGCGAATCTCGCCCGGATCTGCGGTACCATCGATGCGCAGGAAGAGGCGCACATCTGTGACGAACTCTTTGCCCTGTCCGACCGCATCCGTCAAACGCTACAATGCAAGGAGCAGATGCAGTATGAAGCTTCGCTCTATGCCAACCGCACACATGTATTCTTTTTAGGCCGCGGCTTGGATTATGCGGCTGCGCTCGAGGCGTCACTGAAGCTCAAGGAAATTTCCTACATCCACAGCGAGGCGTACGCGGCGGGCGAACTCAAGCACGGTACCATTTCGCTGATTGAAGAGGGGACGCTCGTCGTCGCGCTGGCCACGCAGCCGGCGCTCTATGAAAAGACGGTGTCCAATATCCGCGAGGTTGTGGCGCGCGGCGCGGCGGTCATCCTGGTCACGACAGAGGATTTTGACGGGGATGCCAGCCAGTGCCAGCAGGTAATCCGTCTGCCCAAATGCCAGAGCATGTTTTCCGCATCGCTTTCGATCGTGCCGCTGCAGCTCCTAGCGTATTATGTTTCCGTGCAGCTTGGTTTGGATGTTGATAAGCCGCGAAATCTTGCAAAATCGGTTACCGTCGAGTAGGGGACTGCGTACAAACGGGCAGGTGTTGTAGAATCCGCACAAAAAGATTTGGCATATAAAAACAAAAAACCATAAGATTCACAAAAACTCTTGACATAATCCTGTAGGGCTTATATAATAATATCAATATGAAATATGGAAATGATAGCAGCAATGAAGCAAATTGCCTACCTGAAGAGGCGCTTTTATGCAAAGCCGCTAGTTTAGGGGACAATGACGCAATGGAACAGTTGGTACACCGGTATTCCCGCTTGGTGAAAACGTGTGCACGGCCGTATTTTCTTGTAGGCGCAGATGGTGAAGACCTGATTCAGGAAGGTATGGTAGGGCTGTTGCGGGCAATACGCGAGTATGACGCTTCCAAGTCGGTGCCGTTTGAGGCATTTGCCCGGCTTTGCATCACGCGCAGGCTTTATTCGGCGGTGCGCGCTGCGGCTTCCCACAAACATGAAATGCTGAACCATTCCATATCCATAGAGAAACCTCTGTTTGACGACAATGCGGAACCCCGCCCCCAGGTGGCAGAACCGATTTCAGATCCGGAATCGTTGGTCATCGGCATGGAGGAGCACCGGGAGAGGCTGAAGCAGCTCCTCGGCTCACTGTCTATCTTCGAGGCAAAGGTTTTGAGGCTTTATCTTGACGGCTATTCTTACGAAGAAATGGCGGGACGGCTGGATAAATCCATCAAATCCGTGGACAATGCCATCCAACGCATCAGGCGGAAATCGGCAGCTATCAATCCTTAGGCGAATGCAGGGAAAGTCCTGTACGCAAATATAATTTTAGTGTTCCGCAGCGAACCAAGGTATCAAAGAGAGGTAGAAAACATGTACGAAGACAAGACTTTAGTATGTAAGGAATGCGGCGCTGAGTTCGTATTCACCGCTGGCGAGCAGGAGTTCTATGCAGAGCGTGGCTTTATGAACGAGCCTCAGCGTTGCAAGTCTTGCCGTGATGCAAGAAAAAATGCGGCTCGTGGCCCCCGTGAGTACTTTACTGCTACTTGCGCTTCTTGCGGCGGTGAAGCAAGAGTTCCGTTTGAGCCCAAGTCTGACCGCCCGGTATATTGCAGCGAATGCTTTGCAAAGATGAAGGCTGAGTAATTAGTTTGGACTTCAAAATCCCCCATCCCTTCTGGGACGGGGGATTTTATTTGCGTAAGCAGCAAAGGCAGCACAAAAGGTAAAAGGCGCTACCTTCACGAATTCGCTGGCAAAAAAGCGCACCATATAAAATACGGTGCGCTTTTTTCCACTCTATAGGTGCTTTTTAGGCGCGGTTCACGATACGCATTTGTAGCGCCTCCATGATGTCCAAGGCTTTTTCATGCAGGGCGTCGTCAAAACTGGCGCACAGCGATGCGTCAATGGTAATTTGGGCTTCCGGCCATTGCGCCTGCAGCATGACGGCGTTGGAAAGCACGCACATGTTGGTCACGACGCCGACCATCATAATATCAGATATCTCCCCGATCTGCCCGGCAAGGCGCGTAAGTTCAGCGGGCGGTATCCCGAAACCCGGTTTATAGGCCTGGAACAGCTGCCCGTTGGAGCAGGTTTCGCAGCAAAGCATCTGGGTTTTGCCGTAAAGCCGCCATCCTGGGGTCTGGGCAATGCAGTGCTGAACCGGCAGCGCGCGCCCCTCGCGGGTGGAAAGGTAATCCTCGCCATGCGTATCAAATGTGAAGAGGACATAATCCCCCATAGCCAGATACGCTTGCGCCAAATGGGCAATACCGTCATCCAGCGCAGCGGCTTTAGGGAAACCAAGGGCGCCATCCACAAAATCGTTTTGATAATCTACGATCACTAGCAGTTTTTTCATGATCCTCCACCCTTTCATTCTCCTGTTAAGCCCATCATAGCACGGAACACAATCCGTGGCAACTATATTTTTTTTATGGTATAATAACCTACATAGTGCGGCTGCTCCACGCATAAGGTGGAACATGTGGGGAGGCAGAGACTATGAAAATGTGGACACTGCGGATACGCACAGTACTGTGGGGCGGCATTGCGGTGGCGCTGGCTGCAGTGATCGCGGTCTTTTTCCGGACGCAGGGTGCAGCCATGGCATTTTCGCCATGGGCGGATGAACGGACGCTGGTAATCGACGCCGGGCACGGCGGGTTTGACGGCGGGGCGATTGGCTCCGGCGGCACGACGGAGCAGCATATCAATTTGAGCGTCGCGAAACGGACGCAGGCGCTGGCGGGCTTCTTCAGCATCCAGACGGCCATGACGCGGAGCGATGAAAATGCGCTGGGTTACCAGCCGGGACGCGCGATCCGGGAAAATAAGGTTGCGGATATTAAGATGCGCGAAAAGATTGTGAATGAAACGCCGAATCCGGTGTTCATCAGTATACATCTAAACAAATTTGAACAGGGAAAGTACTGGGGTGCGCAGGTCTTTTATTCCAAAGGCAATGAAGAGGGGATGCCACTCGGCGAAACTGTACAGCAGTGCCTGATCGACGGCCTCAACAAGGAAAACCACCGTAAGGCCAAACAGGCCGCGGATACGATTTACCTGATGAAAAAGCTGCAGTGCCCGGCAATCATTGTCGAATGCGGGTTCCTTTCAAACCCGGAGGAAGAGCAGCTTCTACAACAGACGGAGTACCATAAGCGCCTGGCAATCTGTATTGTCAGCGGTTATTTACAGCATCTGGCGTCGACGGACGCTTAGCGGAGGGACAATGAAAGAAAAGACAGTTTATTTATGCAGTGAGTGCGGATATGAAAACGCAAAATGGTTCGGGAAGTGCCCCTCCTGCGGGGCGTGGAACACCATGTCTGAGTTTAAGGTAAAGCCGGAAGTACAGACGCGCGGTGTGTTGCAGAAGCCGCGCGGCCTGTCAAAACCGTCGACGCTTTCCCAGATTGAAACACGGGATGAAGAACGGTTTTTGTCCGGCATCGGGGAGCTTGACCGCGTTTTGGGCGGCGGCGCAGTACACGGCTCCTTTGTACTGGTAGGCGGCGAACCCGGCATCGGCAAATCCACGCTGCTGCTGCAAATGTGCCAGGAGATGTGCAAAAATGCGACCGTTTTGTACGTCTCGGGGGAAGAATCGCTGCGCCAGATCAAACTGCGCGCCACGCGGCTTAAAATCTCCCCGCCAAGCCTGTTTGTGCTCGCGGAAACCGATATGGAGCAGATCCTTGCGGAAACCGACAACCTTGCGCCCGATATCCTGATCGTCGACTCGATCCAGACAGTATACCGGGCTGAGGTCTCTGCGGCTCCCGGCGGCGCGACGCAGATCAAGGAATGCGCGATGGCGCTGATGCAATATGCCAAAAGCCATAACGTGACCATCTTCATTGTCGGCCATGTCAATAAGGAAGGCGCGCTCGCGGGACCTAAAATCCTGGAGCACATGGTGGACTGTGTGCTGTATTTTGAGGGCGAGCCATCTGGGAGCTTCCGGTGTTTGCGCGCTGCAAAAAACCGGTATGGGTCTACCAATGAAATCGGCGTATTCGAAATGAGCGACCATGGCCTGCTGGAGGTCGAGAACCCCTCGGCGGCTATGCTGGCTGGGCATCCCGCGGACGCCTCTGGGAACTGCATCGCCTGCACAATGGAAGGCACGCGCCCGATCCTGGCGGAAATCCAGGCGCTGGTGGCGAAGACCGCTTTTGGCGTGCCGCGCCGTACGGCCGCGGGCGTGGACTACAACCGGATGGTGCTGCTGCTTGCGATCCTTGAAAAGCGCGCCGGGCTGTTCCTGTCCGGCAGCGACACCTATGTCAACGTCGTCGGCGGCATGCGGCTGGACGAGCCTGCAGTCGACTTGCCCATGCTGCTCGCGACAGTCTCGAGCTTCCGGGACAAGCCTCTGCCGGAAGGCGTGATGGCATTCGGCGAAGTGGGCTTGACCGGCGAACTGCGCGCCGTATCCGCCGCAGCGCAGCGCATCCAGGAGGCCTGGCGGCTGGGGTTCCATACCTGTATCATGCCGCGGCAGGATCTGGGGGATAAGGGGCTCCCAAAAGAGATGAACATCGTCCAGGTACAAAATATCGCGGAAGCCATTCAGGCTGTCTTGTAAAATGGCGGTATTTTCGCTATAATAAACGGAACGGGAATAAAAACACTGCGCAGTTGGTAGTCTCGCGCGCGGCGGTTTCGCCGTCAGTAACCCTCCCTCCCATGGGTCGTCCGTTTCCCGCAGCACTTTAATGGGAGGAACTGCATATGGATGTTTCAGCAAAGGTAAGCGTGTATTTCGATGACCCATTTTGGGTCGGCCTGTACGAGCGGGAAGAGGATGGGCATCTTACAGTATGCCGCATTGTTTTTGGCGCGGAGCCAAAGGATTATGAGGTGTATGCGTATTTGCTCGCCAATTGGGGGCGCTTGCGGTTCAGCCCGCCGGTTTCCATAGAGGCGCGGCTGGTCACCAAAGCAAACCCCAAACGGATGCAGCGGGCGGTACAGCGCCAGTTATCTAGCCCGGCCGCGGGTACAAAGGCGCAGCAGGCGATGAAGCTTGCGCAGGAATCCTGCAAAGAAGCAAGGAAAACACGCCGCAAGTCACTGGAAGAGGCCGAGAAGGAACGCCGGTTTGCGTTACACATCCAAAAAAAGAAGCAAAAGCACAAGGGCAGGTAAATCCTGCCCTTGTGCTTTTTATCCGTCCGGCTCATAATTTTCAAGATGCAGGCAAAGACTATAAGCAGTTTTGAAATTGGGAGGACATTGCATGAAAAATAAGGTCAGGATGACGCTGTTATCTACAGCGGTAATTTTATTGGTAATGCTGCTGATCGGTGCACACTCCAATTCAGAGCCTGTGATTTCGCTGAAGGGGACGACGGCGGTCTCCCAGGATATTTATAACAGCGTCTATGCGCCCGGACAGGTGGAGGCGGAGCAAAGCGCGGACTACAGCACCGCGCGGACAGCGACCGTTACAAAGCTTTACGTAAAGCCCGGCGATCGCGTCACAGAGGGGCAGCCGCTGCTCTGCTTAAGGGAAACCACGATGGCGCTGGATGAGGAAGCGGTTCAGACATTTGCACAGGCGGTGATGGATGGCGAGCTTGCAAATCAAAATGCAATGTCGTCTGCGCTGCAAAATATCGGCGCGCCCGAGGACGAGGAATATACGGTCAAAGCTACGATGGACGGCGTCGTCATGCAGGCGCCGGAAACGGTAGGGCAGAACATCCTCCCTGGGCTGAGCTACCTGCGGATTTCCGATACGGAGCATTTACGGGTGCGCGCCGATATCCCGGAGACCTATATCCGCCAGGTGCGGGAGGGGCTGCGCGCCAATGTGACGAGCGACGCGAACCCGGACGTCACGGTTGCAGCGCGTGTGCAGCGCGTCGCGCCATACGCCCGGCGCGCGGTCAGCCTGACCGGGCAATCGTCCGCCGCAACGGTAGAGGCGCTGCTCGCGCTCAAGGAGACCGACCCAGCATTGCGGCCGGGGTATTCTGTCGACGTAAAGATCTTTACCGACGCTGTCCAGGATGCCGTGCTTGTCCCGTACGAGGCGGTCGGGCAGGAAGGGGACAGCGAATACGTCTTTACCGTGAAAGGCGACGGCACCGCACATAAAATCTATGTGGAAACCGGGTATGAGCTGGACGGCTATATCGAGATTAAATCCGGCGTAAAGGCGGGGGACGTCGTGCTGCTGTCGCCGCCGGATACATTGCGGGACGGGGACCGGGTCGAGGTCGGCGGGATATGAAATTTGCAGACGGGGTATTTTTGGCGGCGGTGCAAATGGCCCGCCGCCGTATGCGCGCCTTTTTATGCGCCGTATCTGTCGGGGTGGGCGTTCTATCCATGGTACTGATTGCATCGCTCGGCCTGTTCGGGGAAAAGCAGCTGCAGCAGGGCATGGAAAGCGTAGGCCTGAGCGGCCTGACAGTCTACGTTTCGCAGGCGGGGCAGGGGCAGCTATTGACGGCAAAACATGCCTCTGAACTGGCAGCGACGCTGCCGGAAGTTGCGGCTGCGATGCCGGTCAAGGTCAAGAGTGGGACATACCGTACCAGCCACCAAAACGGTTCGGCTGTATTCCTTGGCGTGAACGAGCACTTGGGCGACGTTATGGGGCTGTCGCTGGTTGCGGGGCGTTTGCCGAATGCGCAGGAAGTAAAATATGGCCGGGCGGTAGCGGTAATCGATGAAGTCCTGGCAAAAAAGCTGTACCAGAGGACGAATATCACTGGAAAGTCAGTTCGCTTTACAGTCGAGGGGAAAGAAGAGTATTTTGAAATTATAGGGGTCATAAAGTCGCAAACGGGTGCAATTGGCGCAAGCTTTGGAAATTTGATCCCGACGCTTATCTACGTGCCGTATTCCTGCTTGGCAAGCGATAAGGAGAGCGTGGATCAAATATTCATCCAGTGCGCCGCCAAAGCGGATTTGGACGATACGGGCACGCAGGTCAAGGATTTCCTGTCCCACCGCGAACAGGTTGCCGGCACGCTTTCCGTCCAAAACGTAAGCGGCGCGGTAGAACAGATACAAGGGATGGCCTGGATGGTGACCGCGCTGTTCTTAGCGGTCGGCGCGATTTCCTTTTTTGTGGCAATGCTTGGCGTTTTAAGCGGTATGTTTTCGGCCACCCATGAAAAGACCGCAGAAATCGGTATCTTTATGGCGCTCGGGGCGCAGCGCAAGGATATCGCCCGTATTTTTCTGTTGCAGGCCGTGCTGACCTGCTTGCTGGGCGGCGTGGGCGGTACGGTGCTCGCGGGGGTGCTTTTGGCGGCCGCATCACAGGTTTTGGGGGTTACACTTTCCATACCGTTCGGGTTTGCCGCGGCTGTTTTGGCGCTGTCCGCGCTTTGTGGGGCGCTGTCGGGCGTATACCCCGCAATCCGTGCGGCCAAGCTGCATCCAGTCGACGCAATGCGAAAATAATCTGTGCTTGCTCCTTTTTTTCTACAGTGTTCTGTGGTAAAATAGCAAAGACAAAGCACAGAAAAGGGGAAGCGACATGCGCCATATTAATGATCTCAGCGAATTGAGCATGGAGGAGTTCCAAGAGCTATACCGCCTGACCAGCAATATTATTGACCGCCCGGAAGGGTATGCCGACGCTTGCAGGGGCAAGGTATTGGGAAGCCTGTTCTACGAGCCCAGCACGCGTACCAACCTTTCGTTTTCTACGGCGATGATGCGGCTGGGGGGCAGCGTAGTGGGGTTTTCAGACCCACGCTCCACTTCGACGGCCAAGGGCGAATCATTAAAGGACACTTTTAATATGGTATCCAGTTATGCAGACCTGATTGTGATGCGTAACCCGCGGGAAGGGGCTGCAAAGGCGGCTTCGCTTTATTCATCCGTCCCGGTGATCAACGCGGGCGACGGCGGGCATCTCCACCCGACCCAGACGCTGACGGATATGGTGACGATCCTCCGCCTGCGCGGCAGCGCCGATAATATGAAGATCGGCATCTGCGGGGATTTGAAATACGGCCGCACCGTCCATTCCCTCATCAAGTTTTTGCAAAAGTATAAGAATGTACAGTTTTATTTGATCGCACCGCGGGAGCTCTCCATTCCCGAGTATATCCGCCGCTTTATGGCGGAGCATAAGATGCAGTTCTTTGAGGTATCCGGGCTGGAGCCTGTGATCCCGATGCTGGACGTGCTGTATATGACCCGCATCCAGCAGGAGCGGTTTTCATCCGAGTCGGAGTACCGCAGCCTGAAGGGGATTTATTGCCTAAATGCACGCAAGCTGCAGGAAGCAAAGCCAGAACTTTTGGTTATGCACCCGCTGCCGCGCGTGGACGAAATCGCGCAGGATGTAGACGACGACCCGCGTGCGGTCTATTTCGAGCAGGCGCGTTTTGGTATGTACGCGCGGATGGCGCTGTTACTGACGCTGTCCAAACAAGGGCACCGCCGCCCGCCCAAAACGCCGGCCGGGAACCCGTACAGATGCTGCACCAACCCCAAATGCATTACCAAGACAGAGCCGTACCTGCCGATGCTGACAGTGGAAACCAGTGAGGGCGAGTGCTGCGCTTATTGCGATAAACCTGTCGAAAAATGCATTCCAAGGAGCGAGGAATAAATAAAAGGCCATCCCTGTAAAGGGGTGGCCTTTTCAGCTATCCTGCTCTTTTCCCTCATCCTTTGGCCGTTGTATATGCGCCAAGGGGTTCCTTTCGGCGGCCTCCCGGACGTTCAGGTCGTCGATATGCGTGTAAATCATGGTGGTGTCCAAGCGCACGTGTCCCAGCACATTTTGCAGTGTTCGGATATCCACGCCGTTTTGGTACATCAGTGTGGCCGCGGTATGGCGCAGCTTATGGGCGGAGTATTTTTCCTGATCGAGCCCGGCCTGGCCGATATATTTTTTGACCATCCATTTTACGGTCTGTGTGCTAATGCGGTTGCGCTTTTTGCTAGTAAAGAGCGCATTCTTATCAATATCATGCGGCTTGACCCGGTTGGGGAGGTACCGTTCGATTGCATCCATGCAGGCGTCGTTCAAAAAAAGCATCCGTTCCTTGTTGCCCTTGCCGAGCACGCGCAAGGTGCGGTCGCGGATATCCGTGAGGTTAATGCCGACGAGTTCGGAAACACGGAGCCCGCAATTGAGGAAAAGGGTCAGGATGCAGTAATCCCGCTCCGCATATGGCCCTTCCACGTGTGATAAGAGCGCCATGCAGTCCTCCAGGGAGAGGTATTTTGGCAGGGATTTGCGTTGTGAGGGGGATTCCAGGTTGCTGACTGGGTTGAATTCCAAAAGGTTCGCCTTATCTGTCAGGTACTTGAAAAAAGCCCGTATGGAGGAAATTTTGCGTGCGCGGGAGGAGGCCGACAGGCCGTATTCGGTGACCGAGCTGTTTTGATGCTGCGGACGGTCGTGCGCAATGAATTCTAAAAAGGAATAGACGTCGGAAAGCGTGATATCCTTGATAAAGGGCAGGTCAATGTCGGTAATATCAATTTGATCGAACGGTGCGTCAGGCGCTACAAGCCCACGCAGTCGCTTCATATATCGCAGGAACATGCGAAGATCCAGGAAGTATTCCCGCGCAGTCTGATCCGATTTCCCCCGGATCGTAGAAATATAAGTCATAAAATCGCGGAGCAAGGGCGGGGACTCGATAAAATAGGATGCAACAGAGCGCTTCAACATATACGCCTCCTTATGGTTTACACTGCCAATATTGTACGTCAAAAACGCGCCTGCGTCAAATCTGCACGAAATTTGGGGGCGCCGGCTTGCGCGCGGTTCTGCCAGGGTGTATAATAAAATTCAATATTATGATTTGAGAGGAAGGGGACAGCATGAAATACCTAAGGCGCTTAACCGGTATCCTAGCGGTACTTTTAATTGTCGCAGTACTGGCTTTCGCGCTGTCCATCCCTGTTTTTACGATGCATCAGCCGTCGGCCAGCCAAATCCCCCTAGAGGACAATTCGTCTGTGCAAATCTTTTCTTTCTATAAGTCCCTCTTACAGGAGGGGTTCCCTGGGGCCTTTAGCCGTTTTGCGGAACAGCCTTCCGCCCGGGAAGGGGCTTCCTATGAAGAGGTTCGCCGCGACGCTTGGTTTTATCTGCTCGTTGCACTCTATATGTGCTGCCTGCTCCCATATTCCTTTGTACTGCGCCGGAGGCAGGAGCCGCCGCCGCTCGTACAGCAGCATGCATTGGTCCGTTACTTGAAACGCGCCGACGGCAGAAAACGCGCTTTTTTCACCAAATGGGTACGGTGTGGTGAAGGCGTTTTCAGCCTGTAAAGTAAATACGCTTTCCTGCTCCGCCCGAGAGAAAAGTTTGTTTTTTCGAGGAAGGAGCCTGCAAGCATGAAACTCAATCAATTACAATATTTTGTCGCCGTTTGCGAATGCCATAGCGTTACGCATGCGGCGGAACAGCTTTATATTTCACAGCCCTCTATTTCGAGCGCGATCCGCGCGCTGGAAGACGAACTGGGGGTGAAGCTATTCCATCGTTCCTACCACAGCCTGATCCCCACGATGGAGGGGGAGTTTTTCTATCACGAGGCGAAGGGGCTGCTGGATCACGCGGCGCAGATTGCGGATAACATGGAGCAGCGCCGGCGGCGCAGCCAGAATGTTCAGCTCGGCGTCCCGCCCATGATCGGTTCGCTGTTGTATCCGGAATTGGTACCGCCCTTTTCAGACAAGCACCCGGATGTATCGATAGAGGTTTCGAGCGCCGGTTCCTTGACCAATGCGGAAGCTGTGCGGGAAGAGCGCCTGGATATGACGCTGATGCTCCTGGGTACATACAGCGCCGGATTCCACCAGGTCGCGATCCGGCGTTCGGAAATTGTCCTCGCGGTCCCGAAGACGCACCCCTTGGCTTCGCAGCAGTGGATCGAACCCCATATGCTCCGCATGCAGAAAATGGCGTCCCTTCCGGAGGACACGGTATTGTTTGCAACGCTAGATAAGATTTGCAAGCGTCATCATATGGATACGCAGGTACAATATAAGAGCCGTGACGTAAGTAGCATCAAGGATTATGTGATGCGGAAAAACAGCGCGGCGCTGCTGCTGCGGGACGTTGTGCAGCAGGACAATGACCTGGTAGCATTGCCGTTCCGCGACCCGCTGCCGGCGGAGATTGGCCTTGTGTGGAAGAAGCGCTGCTATATGAACGCGGGCGCTGAAATGTTTATCCGCCATGTCCGGAAATTTCCGAAGGAAATCGCTGTGTAAAATTAAATTTGATGATTTGGAAAAGCGTTGCCGTTTGGCAACGCTTTTTTATTTGTTACTGCAGGATTTTTAAATTTTGGGGCAAACTAATCCCATCATTTTATATTTGCGGCTGGGCGTGATACACCCGCCGCTCGGAACTATTTTCGTCGGAGGGTGCACATGGGAGCCGAAGAACCGATTATATCCCTGGAGAATGTAGAAAAGACCTATTCAGGCCGGCAGGGGGACATTACCGCCCTGGATAAAATTAACCTTTCGATCATGCGGGGCGAAATCTTTGGGATTATTGGGTTATCCGGTGCAGGCAAGAGCACGCTGGTGCGCTGCATGAACCTGTTGGAGCGCCCGACTTCCGGGAAGGTATGGATCGACGGGCGGGAACTCACTGGCATGCCCGGTGGACAACTCCGCCGCGAACGCAGGAAGATCAGCATGATCTTCCAGCAGTTTAACCTGTTGCAGCAGCGTACTGCGTTGGAAAATGTGGCGTTTCCGCTACAAATCAGTGGGCTTCCAAAACGGGCGGCAGCGGAGCAGGCAAAAGGGCTTTTACAGACGGTGGGATTGGAGGCGCGCGCGCACGCCTATCCGGCGCAGCTTTCTGGCGGCCAGCAGCAGCGCGTAGCGATTGCACGGGCGCTGGCAACGGAGCCGAAAGTATTGCTGTGCGACGAAGCGACCTCCGCGCTCGACCCGACTATGACGCGCTCCATTTTGCATTTGTTGCGCGACATCAACCGGCAGCTTGGCATTACAATCGTCATGATTACCCATGAAATGGCGGTTGCCGAAGAAATTTGCCAGCGGATCGCGGTGCTCGACCAAAGCCAGGTCGCGGAGCTAGGCACCGTACGGGAGGTTTTTGCGCACCCAAAATCGGACATTGCCAAAAGGCTGCTTTTCCCCGGAGGGAATGCCCCCCGCCCGTCTGCGGGGAACCGATGCTACCGCATTGTTTTTGACGGCAGTTCGTCCTACGAACCGGTGGTTGCCGATCTGATTTTGCGGTGCAAAACACCGGTCAATATCCTGTTTGCCGATATGCAGAACCTTGACGGGCAGGCCGTGGGGCAAATGATCGTGCAAGTGCCTGATGGAGCGGATACACGGAGGAACATGCTGGATTTCCTAGGGCAACGGGGGCTCCAGGTAGAGGAGGTGCCGGCAGATGATTGGATCTGAGTTATGGGGGCTTATTGGCATCAGCGTCCTGGAGACCTTGTATATGACGCTGCTTTCCACTTTTTTCGCCTATCTCATCGGGCTTCCCCTTGGGCTTGCGCTGGTTGCGACTGCGCCGCGCGGCATCCGGCCAGCAAAATGGCTCAACCGCAGCCTTGGCTTTTTGGTCAATGTACTGCGTTCCGTGCCGTTTTTAATATTGCTGGTTTTGGTAATGCCGATTACGCGCGCAATTGTCGGCACGACCATCGGTACCAACGCGACGGTTGTGCCTTTGGTGTTGGCGGCGGCGCCCTTTGTCGCCAGGATGGTGGAATCGTCCATCCAGGAAGTTGGCTCCGGTGTGATCGAAGCCGCGCAGTCCATGGGCGCATCCCCCATGCAGATCATTTGCAAGGTACTGGTTCCCGAGGCAAAGCCTTCGCTCATGGTCGGCAGCGCGATCGCGGTCACGACGATCCTCGGGTACTCCGCGATGGCGGGTTTTGTAGGCGGCGGCGGGCTGGGTACCATCGCGATCAATTATGGGTACCATCGCGGCGAGACGCCGCCCATGCTTGTGACGGTGGTGATCCTCGTGCTGCTTGTGCAGTTCTTTCAGGAATGCGGCATGGGGCTGGCAAAAAAGCTGGATAAACGGAACCGATAAGGAGTGATTTCATTTGAAGAAAAAATTAACCCTGCTGTTTTTTTTGTGTATGCTTTTGTCGTTATTTGCAGGCTGCAGCGCAGGCAAAAATCAGGACGCCCACACCATTACCGTCGGTGCGACCCCGACCCCGCACGCGGAAATCTTGAAAGCAGCCCAGGAGCAGCTGAAAGAGGCCGGATATACGCTAAAAATAGTCGAGTTTACCGATTATGTGCAGCCGAACCTCGCGTTGTCCGAGGGGGCATTGGACGCTAATTATTTTCAGCACGCCCCATATCTAAATGACTTTAACCAGGAACACGGCGGCGGCCTGGCATCGGCCGGGGCGGTCCATTACGAGTTGTTCGGCATCTATCCCGGCAAAACGGCTTCGCTGGACGCGCTGCCGGATGGCGCGACCGTAACGGTGCCGAATGACGCGACAAATGAAACGCGCGCGCTGCTTTTGCTGCAGGATGAGGGCCTGATCCGCTTGAAAGACGGTATTGACGAAACGGTAAAAGCCACGGTTACGGATATTGCCGACAACCCTAAAAAATTAGTGATCAAAGAGATCGAGTCGGCACAGCTTGCGCGTTCCCTGCAGGACGTGGATTTGAGCGTTATCAATGGGAACTATGCGCTGCAAGCCGGGCTGCATGCCAACCGGGATGCGCTTGCAATGGAACCGGAAAGCGCGGCGGAGGCCTATGCCAATGTCATCGCCGTCCAGGACAGCCGCAAGGACGACGAAAAGACAAAAGCCCTGATGGCCGCGCTGACCAGCGACAAGGTACGCGATTTTATAACGGAAACCTATCAGGGCGCGGTAGAGCCAGTGTTTCAGTAAGCGCTATGGAAAAGGATCGGCATCCCAAGATGCCGATCCTTTTCCAATTTGTAACCGGTATTTGCTTGACGGCACATCTCTACAGATGTAGAATAAAGTAAAGATTAGTTCTACATCTGTAGAGGATATGGGGTGGCGGATATGACGAAAAAAATAAAACGGCTGCCAGATGCGGAATGCTCCGTTATGCAAATCATTTGGCAGGCAGACGGCTCGGTTACGTCGTCTTATGTACAGGAACAGGCGGCGCAGGATTGGAAGGCGACCAGCGTACTGACTTTTTTGTCACGGTTGACAGAGAAAGGCTTCCTGTCCTGCGAAAAGCGGGGAAAGGTCAATTTTTACCGCCCGCTTGTAGAGAAGGAACAATACCTGCAGCAAGAGGGGGCAAATTTCCTGAAGCAGCTTTATAACGGCTCGGTAAAAGACCTTGTTGTTTCCCTCGCGCATGCTGGCGCCGTTACAGACGAGGACTTACAGGATTTGCGCAGCTTTTTGGATGCACAGGGGGAGGGGTAGCCATGGAAGATCTCTTTCTGAACATCTTGCAAATCAGCCTTACCGTTGCAGCCGTGGCCGTCGTCCTCTTGGTGTTGCGGCAATTGCTGCATAAGCGTTACCCGGCGCGGGTCATGTGCCTGATGTGGCTGCTTCTTGGGATACGGCTAGTCTTGCCGGTGCAACTGACGCTGCCGCAAGCGCCCGTAACCGTCACCCCGCATACATATCGGATGACATATGAAGCCGCCATAGAAGAAACGGATGAAGCGCCGCCCGTACAGTGGGTCTCCCGCGCAGAAGCGCGGCAGGCGGCAAGCAGTCCGGAAACGCAGGCAAACCCTGCAAAGACGCTCTCTGTCGGCGCAATCCTGGGGGGCATATGGCTGTGCGGCGCGCTGCTTGCCCTGTGTTTACAGGTGTTTGCATACATCCGTTTCCAGAACTGCATCCGCCAAAATGCCCGCGGCGTTTACCGCACGGAATTGGCGGAGGTATTCGAGCGGGAGAAGGAGCGGAAAAAGATCGCGCGGCGGGTTGCGCTGCTGGTACTGCCGGGCGCGGAATGCCCCATGCTGGTGGGCTTTGTACGGGCAAAACTGCTTGTACCGGACGAAAACATGACGTTGCAGGACGCGGAATATATTTTCCGGCACGAACTGACGCACTATAACCATCGCGACCTATGGCTGAAAGCGGTGCTGCTGCTGGCGCGATGCATGCACTGGTTTAACCCGGCAGCGTATTTGATGCTGCGCGCGGCGTCGGAGGACATCGAGCTTGCCTGCGACCATGCGGTTTCGGTGGACATGTCCCTCGCGGAAAAGAAGCGGTATGGGGAAACGATCTTGCGCAGCGTCAGCAACCAGGTCAGCCGCAGGCCGGCTGCGATGATTTCACGTTTTTCTGGGGATAAGGAGAGCCTTATGAAACGATTACAGAACCTGTTTGACGGCCGCGCAAAAAAGCGGGGCGGCGCGTTTTTACTTGCAGTTATGATGGTATTGGCGGTGGTTGGCGGCTCTTTTGCCATCCGGCAGGACGCCGGCGCGATAAGCGACGACGGTTTAAAGCAGCAGCTGACGGAGCTTGCAAACGAATGGGGCGACGCGTTCCGCCACCGCACAGGCAAACCTATCTATGATATGCTGGCCAAGGATAAGGCGGAGCAGTTTTATCAAAACCGGTTGGCGATGCTCGGGGAAATTGATCCGGATGGTACCCTTGCAGGGGAGGATCAGGAACGCGCCCTCTGGCATATCGGCGTTTCCAGCCCGTGGGTGGACGGCTATACGGTGCAGGCGGTAGACCCCGCGAAAATGCAGGCGACGCTGGTCTACAACTGGCACATTTCCGGTTCGCCCGACTGGCGCACGGCGGAACGGCTGACATTTGCCAGGGAAGGCGACGCCCTCAAGGTGACCGATTGCAGCAACATGCTATTTGACGGGACGGAGGCCTATGAAGATGGCGGGCTGGTCGACAGCGTGGACAGGTTCGAGCAGCTCTATGGGAACGACCTGGGGCTGCCAGACCCTTCCTACCTTTATGCGTTGGCCGAAAATGAAGACATGCGGGGGATGGCAAAGTTCGACCCGATGGACCCGTTTGAAACAGCGGTGGCCATGCTGCATTTAAGCGGCGGCAAAGTGCTGGATTCGCGCAATTATTATGCGGAAGATAAATTGGCGGGCAAGACGGTATCCTACCAGTTTGCGGATGGCGGCATCCTCAATATCGATATGGTCAACGTCTATGACCAGGCCTATATCCCTATGGACTGGGCATTGCCGGACGGCAAAAACACACGTACGGCTACCGACCTGGCGCGGCAATGGGCGCGCGGTATCGAGTATAAAAGCGGTCAGTACCTTTATCCGATCCTGTCCACAGAGAACCGGAAAGCGCTGGTGGATTACAAACGGGAACAAGGCGAGGACGGCGAATGGTATTGGAAGGTCGGCGGCTCAAGCCCTTCGTTCCGGGAATGGGTTGTGATAGATACGGAATCCCCCGATATCAAGCGGGTCGTGTTCCTGGCGCACGGCGGCGGTTCGGATGATTACCGGTCGGACGGCGGCGGGTATGTGCAGGACATCACGACGGGCATGGAAAAAGGGCGCACGGTGATTACGGATGTGCAAGACGTAGACGTGGGGGTAGACACCGGTACGTTTACCGGTATGGAGCGCTTCCAGTTGCTGTTTGGCACGGGGCTGTCCCTGCCGACCTATGGAGCGGAGACCCTTGCGGCATTTCAGGAAAGCCATTCGCATGATTTCCTGCTTGACCCCACCGAAGCGGTTGTCAAACTGTTTGGCTTTGGGGATACGGTGACGACAGAGGATGCCGCGCTATCAAAAGAGGCGGCGGCGCAAAAAAATGCTGCGTGGCAGGTCTCTTGCTCGTTTGTCGACGGCAGCGGCGAAGTCGTGATCTATCTGTACCAGCCAGACGGTTTCCCGTTCTGGCTGCCAAGGGGCTGGGAAGTGGTGGCCGACCGTCCCGAAGCCAAGCAGACCACACAGGAGATTGTCCACCTCTGCAACCAGTGGGCGCAGGGCTTTGCCCGGCGGAGCGGGCATCTGCGGTATGATATCATGTCGGACGCAATGCAAGAGGCTTTCCTGCAGGAGCAGGGCAAAACCGAGACCGGCGAGCAAATTTGGACGATTGGCTATTCCAGCCCGTGGCCAGAGCGCTGGGCGGTGCTGCCGGAGGCTGCGAACATGACCGCGCGCATCGTTTATGCGGAGTGGGATTCCACCCCGATGGAATACCGACGCGCTGAATTGCTACACTTCGGTGAGGAGGGCGGCAGGCTCGTCGTAACAGACGCGACTGAATACGGTAGCTATTGGATCAATACTGCCGACGAGTTTTTAAACCTGTATAATAACCCGCTGGGTCCCCCGCAGTATAGCGCCGACGATTTGCAAGCGCTTGGGCAAAAAGCGGAACTGGGCAGCGAATATAGATATAGTGACCCTGCTAAAGCGGCCGTTTATTTCTTGCACCTGCAAGGCGGCAAGGCGGTACTGGATAACCCGGAAGGGATCCCCTTGGAAACCACGAATGCCGTTGTGGTAAACTATACCTTTGCAGACGGCGAGCTTATGATCCTCCAGATGATGCGTGATGTGGATGCGCCCGGCGGGGCGGCGCACGTGTGGCTGCCCGTCTATTGGAACCTCCCAGGCCGCGGCCTGTGGGGTTCCGATAGCAAACGGAACGCGCAGAATAGCGACTTGGGGTGGCCGGAAGTACAGATCACTGATATCGAGGACCTGAACGGGTTGCCCGCAAGGGTGATCCCCGAAACAGACGGTATCATCGACCTTATGCCGCAGGAAAACGCTGTGATCCATTATTCCGGCAATGTATCGCGTATTGACGTCTATCTGGAACAGGAGGGCGGACAGGGCGCAAGCCCCGTACTGGTAGGCTCCGCATCCGTCGTGCCTTCCGCATGGGAGCGCATCGTCGTGCCGCTTGCAATCCCCACGTTCCCGGATGGGGAGGGATACTGCTTAAAGGCGTACGCAACCGGTAAGGCGTCCACGCTTGCACAGCCGGATCAGGTTTTGATTGCGGACGACGGGACGGTAACCGGCTATTCCACCCCGGAGTATGTACGGTACAGCGGCGGCGACCCCGCGCCACGGGATACAAGCGCCTATCAATCCGCAGACACCGCGCGCCTGTTCCATTGGCTGCGTTCTGCCGACGGCGCATATGCGGAAGGGATTTTGGCAGAGCTTGACCGCAGGTACCGGCAGGATCCGGAGGAAGTCGAAGCGATTGTCAAGACGCAGCCGTATTCCGCTGGGCGGACATGGATCGAGCACTGGCAAAGCCTTGGGCAATAAAACGCACGCATAACGAAAAACCGTGGCCGGCAGGGATGTCCCTGCCGGCCACGGTTTGTTTTAACCTTACAATTAGTAGCCTCGGCGCTTGGTCACGGGGATACGGCGCGTCGGCGCGCCGCCCCGGCGCGGGGAAGACGGCCGGGAGGAACCCGGCGTGCGGTTGTCATACAGGCGTACATCCGCGCGCACGCCGTTGATCTTTTCGCCATTCAAGCTGCGGATTACTTCCTGCTTATACTTGGAGGGCAGTTCTACCAGGCTGTAGTCGCCATAGCAATAAATCTTGCCGATCTGCTTGCCGGAGATATCGACCTTTTCCGTGATTGCACCAACAAGCTGGTTGGGTGCAACACGCTGGTTCCGGCCAACCGAGAAACGCAGGCGCACCATGCCTTCCGGCGTGGGCTGGAGCGGCGCCTTCTGCACCGGCTTCGGCACAGCGATCACGGGGACGTCCTTCATTTCATAATCCATAAGCAGGTCGAGCAGGACGCCGGAAAGTTGTGCGGCATCAAAGCCTTCGTCCAGTAGCTTTTCCACCATCGGATGGACGGGCAGGGGGGCGGTTTCCCCATCCGCGCCCTGCATCGCTGCGGTTTTTTCACACAGCTTGGTGCGGACATTCATCAGCAGTTCGTTGGTGCGCCGCTCGCGGATATCCTGTACGCGCGGCAAGGCTTTGAGCTGGATTTTGGCTTTGGTATAGCGCTCGATATCGCGCACCTGGAAAACCTGGCGGCGGCCGCCTGCCAGCGTATAGGATACGCCTTCACGGCCTGCGCGGCCGGTACGGCCAATGCGGTGGATATAATATTCATAGTCCTGCGGGATATCAAAATTATACACCGCGTCGACGTCGTCCACGTCAATGCCGCGCGCGGCCACATCGGTCGCGATCAAAATCGGCGTGCGGCCGGATTTGAAGCTGTTCATGACGGCGGTGCGCGCTTCCTGCTTCATATCGCCGTGCAGCGCGGAAGCGTTAAAACCGTGTTCATTTAAATAGCGCGCAAGCTCGTCGACCATCTTTTTGGTGTTGCAGAAGATGATAGACAGCTTCGGGCGGTGGGTATGCAACAGGATCGCAAGCGCGTCCATCTTTGCGCCGATGGGGATTTCGTAATAATATTGCTCTACCGTGTCGATGGTGCGCTCGGAATTGTCGCCCGCCTCGATCAGGAGCGGGTCGGTTTGGTACTGCCCGGTGATTTCCATGATTGCGGGCGGCATGGTGGCGGAGAACAGGACGGTCTGGCGCGGTTCGGGCACATGGGAAAGAATGGTTTCAATGTCCTCACGGAAGCCCATGTTCAGCATTTCGTCCGCTTCGTCCAGGACGAGCATCTTCAGGTTTTCAAGCCGCAGGGTCTTGCGGTCGATATGGTCCATGATACGGCCCGGTGTGCCGATTACGACCGATGCGCCGCGGCGCAGCAAGGGGATCTGGTTCTGGATCGGTTCGCCGCCGTAAACGGCCACCGTACGGACGCCGTCCGTGTAGCGGGCAAGCTTGCGCATTTCGCCTTCGGCCTGCATGGCCAGTTCACGGGTGGGGCACAGGATCAGCACCTGTGTGCCCATACCGGCTTCCACGCATTCGACGGCCGGGACGCCGAATGCAACCGTCTTGCCGGTGCCGGTGTGGCTCTTGCCGATGATATCGCGGCCTTCGCGGATCGCGGGGATGGACTTGGCCTGGATTTCTGTGGGTTCTTCAAAACCCATGTCTTTCAGGGCGTGAAGCACGCTTTCGGATAACTGCAGATCGTCAAAAGTAATGTTGCTCAAAAAGGTTCCTCCAATAAAGTGTACGGGATCGTCAAAACAGAAAAAAGGTGGGGATAGTTACTATCCCCACGCTTTGTCAGTTGCTAAAGATAAAGCAAAATATATTATAGGCCGTTATCTGTAAAATGTCAATTGTAAATGCTTATTCAGATACAGAAATGACATCTTCCATGGTTTCAACGGTGCGGACGGCGAGTTCTTTAGAGATTTTGCGCGCAAATCCGGCCAGTGTTTTGCCAGGGCCGATTTCGCAGCCCGTATGCAGGCCGGCGGCCATGCCGTTTTCCACCAGCGCCTTCCAACGGACGGGGGAAACCATGTGGCGCTCCAGATGCTCCGGCAGGCGGTCGATGGCCAGCGGCTTGCCGTCCAGGTTGGAATAGACCGGCATACTGGGCTGGTGAAAGGTAAAGCCCTCCGCGAAGGCGCGCAGTTCCTCGGCGGCTTCCTTCATAAGCGGGGTATGGAAAGCGCCGCTTACCGCGAGCGGGACCGCGCGGCGCGCGCCGGCTTCCTTACACTTTTCTACTGCGGCATTAAGCGCGGCGCGTTCGCCTGCAATGACGAGCTGGCCGGGGCAATTGTAATTGACCGGGATGACGATGCCGTCCACGGCGGCGCAGGCCTGCTCTACAACAGCGTCTTCCAGGCCGAGCACGGCCGCCATGCCGCCGTCGATCTCGTCCGCAGCGCGCTGCATAAGCTGCCCGCGCTTCTGTACGATCCGCGCGCCGTCCTCAGTGGACACGATGCCGGACGCAGCCAGCGCCGTATATTCGCCGAGTGAAAAGCCCGCGCAGGCTTCGAAATCCACCCCACGTTCCTTGAGCGCAGCAAAAGCCGCCAGGGAATGGGTGAAGATAGCGATCTGGGAATTTTCCGTACGGGAAAGCTCCTCCGGCGCCGATTCGAAGCACAGCTTTGCAACGTCGATGCCGCAAACGTCGCTGGCGCAGTCGAAAACCTGCTTCGACGCCGCACACTGCTCGTACAGTGTTTTGCCCATGCCAGGCGCCTGCGCGCCCTGCCCAGGGAAAAATGCAAATCCAAAAGTCATTGGAAAACCCCCTATTAATCAAAAAATAGTCACAAAAAAAGGCGCGGAAACCCATACCGCAGTAGGAAACAGTTGACAAGCCTTTTCGCATCTATTATAATAAATCGTAAATACTTTGTCAATCAAACTATTGCGTATGAAGCAGATTCCGCACAGAATATGTTGGAATTTGCCTCATCTGCTATATTGGATGGATTTTGAGAGGAGCGTGGCTACGATTAGGAGCCTGTTAATTGGAACCGGGAGCTATGTGCCGGACTTTGTTCTGACGAACGATATCCTGGAAGAACTGGTGGATACCAACGATGAATGGATTGTAAAGCGCACGGGGATCCGTGAACGGAGGATCGGCCCAGGCATGACGACCTGGCAAATGGGCGTTGAGGCCGGCCGCAAGGCGCTCCAAAGTGCAAAGGTGCCGCCGGAAGAGATTGATATGCTGATCCTCAGTACATGCACCCCGGACACCTACTCCCCGACGGTTTCCGGCTATGTCCAGGAGGCGCTTGGGCTGAAAAAAGCAGCCGCGGTGGACATCAACGCCTGCTGTACCGGTTTCTGCTACGCCTCCGATATTGCGGACTGCTATATCAAGGCGGGCAAAGCGAAAACCATCCTCGTGGTCTCGGCGGAAACGCTGCACCGGATCACCGATTATACCGACCGCGGGACCTGCGTCCTGTTTGGCGACGCGGCGGGTGCGGCCGTCTACCGTGCCTGTGAAGATGAAAACGAGCAGTCCGGGATCCTTTCCAGCTTCATGGCGGCCGACGGTTCCGGCGCCGACTACCTCTATATGGAGGCGCTCCCCGTAGAGGAAGACCCACTGCACAGTGACCGTAAGTTTTCCGAAAAGAACCGCTTCCTGAAAATGCAGGGCGCGGCGGTCGTCCGTTTTACCGCTTCTGCGGTGCCGCATGCCATCGATATGGCGTTGCAGCGCGCGGGGCTTACGGCAGCCGACGTGGACTGGGTCGTTCCGCATCAGGCAAATCTGCGCATTTTGCAGATCATTGCGCAAAAATTTGGTATCCCTAACGAGAAAATTTATGTTAATATGGATAGGTACGGGAACACTTCTTCCGCCAGTATCCCGCTCTGCCTGGACGAGATGAACGATAAGGGGCTGCTCAAAAAAGGGCAGGTTATCGTGTGCACCGGCTTCGGCGGCGGGTTGACTTATGGCGCTTTTGTGCTTAGACTGTAATTGTCAGCAGGAGGAACGAAAAGATGAAAACCAGAATCACTGAACTCTTAGGGATTAAATACCCGGTTGTGCAGGGCGCCATGGCGTGGATCGCGGAACACCATCTCGCGGCCAGCGTATCGGCGGCGGGCGGCCTCGGCATTATTGCGGGCGGCGCGGCTCCGGTCGATTTTATCCGCGACGAAATCCGCAAGGCGCGCGCGCTTACGGACAAGCCGCTGGGCATGAATATTATGCTGCTTTCCCCCAACGCGGATGACCTGGCGCAGCTTGCCATTGATGAAAAAATTGAAGTCCTGACGACCGGCGCGGGTAATCCGGGCAAATATATGGAAAACTGGAAGCAGGCGGGCATTAAGGTCATGCCGGTCGTCGCTTCCGTCGCGCTGGCAAAGCGCATGGAGCGCGCAGGCGCGGACGCGGTAATCGCAGAAGGCATGGAGGGCGGCGGCCATATCGGCGAGCTTACCACGATGCCCCTGGTACCTCAGGTCGTCGACGCGGTAAGCATCCCTGTCATTGCAGCGGGCGGCATCGCGGATGGCCGCGGCATGGCCGCGGCGCTGATGCTGGGCGCCGAGGGCGTGCAGTGCGGCACGGTGTTCCTGGCGACGCCGGAGTGCCAGATTTCCGAAAAGTACAAGGACTTGGTGCTGAAAGCCAGCGATATTGCCACCGTCGTCACCGGTCGCCCGAGCGGGCACCCGGTGCGCGCCCTCAAGACGCCGCTGCAGCGCAAGTGCCTGGAGCTCGAAAAGCATGTCGACAACCGTTCGCTCGAAGAGATCGAGGCCGCGACCGCAGGTTCCCTGCGCAAGGCGGTGCAGGACGGCAACTATGAGGAAGGCACATTTATGTCCGGCCAGATCGCGGGCATGCTCAAGGAGCTCCATCCCTGCGCGGATGTCATCAGCGGTATGACGGCGCAGGCGGAAGAGCTGCTCAAAAACGCATATAAACGCTTTGCGTAAGGAGGATGGACACGATGGGAATTGCAGTAGTTACCGGCGCGTCCCGCGGCATCGGCGCGGCAGTCGCGCGCAAGCTTGCCGAGCAGGGGCATGATGTTGTGCTCAACTGCGCGTCCCGGATCGAAAAGGCGGAAGAAGTTGCGGCACAGTGCCGGGAATACGGCGTAAAGGCGGTCGCAATGGCCTGGGACGTATCCGACCATGCCGCCTGCGACCAGGCGCTCAAGGAGATCAAGGCATCCCTCGGCGTGCCGACGATCCTGGTCAATAACGCGGGCATTACGAAGGACGGGTTGATCATGCGCATGGGGGAAGCACAGTTCGACGACGTAATCCGGATCAACCTCAAGGGCACCTTTAATATGACGTCGCTGTGCGGCGCAATGATGATGCGCGCAAAGGCAGGTGCGATTATCAATATGGCGTCCGTCGTGGGCATTACGGGAAACGCCGGCCAGGCCAACTATGCCGCGTCCAAAGCGGGGGTCATCGGCTTGACCAAATCCGCAGCCAAGGAACTTGGCGCGCGCGGCGTACGCGTCAATGCCATCGCGCCCGGCCTTGTGGAGAGCGACATGACGGATGTGCTGCCTGAGGATGTCAAAAATGCAATGCTGTCCCAGATAACGCTGAAGCGCGCCGGTAAACCCGAAGACATCGCCAATGCGGTCGGATTCCTTGCATCGGATGCCGCCGCATATATTACCGGACAGGTGCTCGTCGTCGACGGCGGCATGGGTGTGTAGAGCAGGAGGATAGATATGGAAAGAGTAGTCATTACGGGCATGGGCGCGGTAACGCCGATTGGCAATGACGTGAAAACCTATATGGACGCGCTCAAGGCCGGCAAGTGTGGCGTTGCGCCGATTACGCACTTTGACACCGCTGAATTCAAGGTCAAGGTCGCGGCGGAGATCAAGGATTTCGACCCGACCCAATACATGGACAAGCGCGAGGCCAAGCGTATGGACTCGTTCTGCCACTATGCGGTCGCGGCGGCGGCGCAGGCTCTGGAGCAGGCCGGGCTGCGCGAGCCGGGTTCTTTTGACCCCTGGCGTACGGGTATTATCTTTGGTTCCGGCTGCGGCGGGCTTCCTATCGTTGAGACGGAAGTCGTAAGGCTGCATGAGAAGGGGCCGAGCCGCGTATCCCCGCTGTATATCCCGGAGATGATCGCCAATATGGCGGCGGCGCATATTTCGATGCAGTTTGGCATCCGCGGCGAAAGCGTTTGCCCGATTACGGCGTGCGCGACTTCGACGCATGCGCTCGGCGAAGCGATGCGCATGATCCGCCATGGGTATCAGGATATTGTTGTGGCTGGCGGCACGGAAGCGGCAATCTGCACGATCGGCATGGCCGGTTTCCAGAACATGAAGGCGCTTTATACCGGCGACGACCCGCAGGCGGCCTCTATCCCGTTTGACAAGCGCCGCAGCGGCTTTGTCATGGGCGAAGGCGCTGGCGCGCTCATCCTGGAAAGCCTGAGCCATGCGAAAGCACGCGGCGCGCACATTATTTGCGAGATCGCGGGCTATGGCGCAACTTCGGACGCGTATCACATCACAAGCCCGGACCCGGAAGGGGAGGGCGCATGCCGCGCAATGCAGCTTGCAATCGCGGACGCGGGCCTGACGCCGGCGGATGTTGATTATATCAACGCGCACGGCACGAGCACGCCGATCAATGAGAAGTACGAAACCATTGCAATCAAAAAGGCGTTTGGCGACGCGCTGAAGTCGGTCAAGGTCTCTTCCACGAAATCGATGACCGGCCATATGCTGGGCGCAGCAGGCGCTGCGGAAGCGATTGCCTGTGCAATGGCGATTTGCGACGGCATTATCCCGCCGACGATCAACTTTGTCGAGCCGGACGAGGATTGTGACCTGGATGTTTGCCCGAACCACGCGGTTCAGGCCGACGTTAAGGTGGCGATCAGCAATTCCTTGGGATTTGGCGGCCACAATGCCACAGTCCTGCTGAAGAGGTATGAATAAAATGGACAATAAGGAACTCAAAGAGCTTGCCTTGGAACTGATGGAGGCGGCTTGCGCGCGTAAGGTAGCGGAGTTTGAACTTGAGACAGAAGACTTCTGTGTCCGCATCAAGACACAGGGGGAGCCGGTTGTCGTACAGGCGTCCCCGGCGGCGCCGGTTGCCGCTGCCGCACCGGCTGCAGCAGAAGCGCAGGCCGCGCCGGCCGATGATATCCCGCAGGGCACGCGCGTGGAAGCGCCGCTGGTAGGCATCTTTTATTCTTCCCCCTCGCCGGAGGAGCCGCCTTTTGTCGAAGTCGGCCAGAAGGTGCAGAAGGGCGACACCCTGTGCATTATTGAAGCGATGAAGACCATGAATGAGATTTCCGCGCCGTGCGACGGTACGGTAAACCGTATATATGCGCAAAACGGCGATATGGTCGAGTTTAAGCAGCTGATTTGCGTCATTGAGTGAGGGGGATCCGGATATGCTGAATAAAGAACAGATCATGGAGATCATCCCGCACCGTCCGCCGATGCTGCTCGTGGATGAAATTACGGAGCTTACGGAAACCGGCGCAGTAGGGACGCTGCACCTGACTGGCGATGAATTCTTTTTCCAGGGGCATTTCCCGGGCAACCCGATTATGCCGGCGGTATTCCGTCTGGAGGCGCTGGCACAGGTCGGCGCGGTAGCGCTGCTCTCAATGCCGGAGTTTAAGGGCAAGACCGCCGTTTATACCGGTATCGATAAGGCGAAGTTCCGGGCGATGGCCGTCCCGGGCGATACGTTGCGTATGGAGATCAATTTCGTCAAGCGCCGCGGGCCCATGGCAGTAGCCGAGGGCATCGTCTGGGTTGGCGATAAGAGAGCGGCGGAAGCAGAAATTAAATGCGCCGTCATCATGGACTGAGGCAGGTCAAACGAATGTTTCATAAGGTTTTAATTGCGAACCGCGGGGAAATCGCGGTCCGTATTATCCAGGCATGCCGCGATCTGGATATTATCAGCGTTGCGGTTTACTCGGAAGCGGATCGCGAGGCGCTCCACGCGCAAATTGCGGATGAGGCTGTTTGCATCGGCCCCGCCCAGGCGAAGGACAGCTACCTGAATATGCAAAACATCATCAGCGCTGCGGTTGCGTCCGGGGCACAGGCGATCCATCCCGGTTATGGGTTCCTTTCCGAAAATGCGGAGTTTGCTTCGCTCGTTCAGCAAAACGGCCTTGTATTTATCGGCCCAGACCCGGATACGATCCGTTTGCTTGGGGATAAGGCTGAGGCGAAGCGCCAGGCCATTGCGGCCGGCGTCCCCGTCGCCCTCGGCACGGACGGCGCGGTCGAGGATTATGCAGAAGCGGAGCGGGAAGCTGCGCGCATTGGGTTCCCACTGATGCTGAAGGCCGCTTCCGGCGGCGGCGGCAAAGGCATCCGCATCGCGCGGGAGCCTTCCGAACTGAAGGCGGCATATGATACCGCTTCCAGCGAAGCGGTTGCCAATTTTGGCGACGGGCGCATCTATATGGAGCGGTATATCGAAAACCCGCGCCACATCGAGGTGCAGATCCTGGGCGACCACCATGGGAACGTTGTACATCTTTTTGAGCGTGAATGCTCGATCCAGCGCAGGCATCAGAAGGTGCTGGAGGAGGCGCCGTCCTCTTTTGTGGATAACGACCTCCGCCGCCGTATGGGCGCGGCAGCGGTCGGCCTTGCAAAGCGCGTAGGCTACCGAAATGCCGGCACAATCGAATTCCTGGTGGACGGTAACAAGAATTTCTACTTTTGCGAAATGAACACGCGCATCCAGGTGGAGCATCCGGTTACCGAGGTGGTAACCGGCCGCGATATCGTTTGCGAGCAGCTCCGGATCGCCTCCGGCGAACCGCTGTCCTTTACGCAGGAGCAGCTTTTCCTGCATGGCCACGCGATTGAATGCCGCATTTGCGCGGAAGACCCCGCCCGTGATTTCGCACCGTGCCCTGGCAGGATTGTATCGATGCATCTGCCCGGCGGCTGCGGCGTCCGCATGGATACGGCCGCATATCAGGGATACATGATCCCGCCGTATTACGACAGCATGATCGGCAAGCTGATCGTGCAGGGGCGGACCCGTGAGCAGGCAATTGCGCGGATGCGCCGGGCGCTGGCCGAACTGCTTTTTGAAGGCGTTACGACCAGTACCGATTATCAAATGAAAATTTTACAGTCGTCTGCTTTTGTGAACGGGAACTTTAACACCAATTCGATTGCAAACGGCGATTTCGATTAACTGATTCAGGCCCGGAGGAGGGAGACCATTGCTGATCGACTTATTTAAAAAGACCCGGGACAGCTCCATGCAGATGAAGAAATACACCGTGAGCGCCCCAAAGCCGGATATTACCTGCAAACGCTGCGGTACCGTCCTGCAGGCCAACAATTATGGCCGCAACCTCTATGTATGCCCGTCCTGCGGCCTGTATGGGCGCCTCTTTGCCCGCACGCGTATTAAGCTGACCGTGGACAAGGACAGCTTCCAGGAACTTTGGGGGAACTTGGAGACGGCAAACCCCTTGAATTTCGAGGGGTATGAGGATAAGATCCGCACGCTGCAGGAAAAAACCCGGATGCGCGAGGCCGTTGTCACAGGCGTATGCACCATCGGTGGGATCAAAACCTGTATTGGCGTCATGGACAGCCATTTTTTGATGGCGTCCATGGGCAGCGTCGTCGGTGAAAAACTGACGCGGCTTTTTGAATATGCGGCGGCGGAACATCTTCCGGCCGTAGTATTTACGGCTTCCGGTGGTGCGCGTATGCATGAAGGCATTTTCTCCCTGCTGCAAATGGCAAAGGTATCGGCGGCGGTTGCCAAGCATTCGCAAGCCGGCGGGCTGTATATCACGGTATTGACTGACCCGACTACAGGCGGCGTAACGGCGAGTTTTGCAAGCCTGGGCGATATCATCCTCGCGGAACCGCACGCCACGATCGGCTTTGCAGGCCGCCGTGTCATCGAAGGCACCATCGGCGAAACGCTTCCTGAGGATTTTCAGTCCGCAGAGTTCTTGCAGAGCCACGGTTTTTGTGATAAGATAGTTCCGAGGAATCAGATGAAGCGCACGCTCGAGGAACTGCTCCGGCTGCACCAGACCCCGAAGAAACCCAAAAGGCAGGTGAAGAAGGCGTGAGCACTACTGTTGCGGAAAAAATGCGCATCATCCATGACCCGAAACGCCCTACGATTGACGACTATGTAAATACGTTGCTTGACCATTTTGTAGAGCTGCACGGTGACCGTTTTTATGCAGACGATGCTGCTATCTGTGCAGGCATCGGCACGCTTGCCGGGATCCCGGTGACGGTGATCGGCCACCGCAAGGGCAAAACCACAGAGGGGAACCTGGCTGCTAATTTTGGTATGCCGCATCCGGAAGGTTACCGGAAGGCGCTCCGGCTGGCGCACCAGGCGGAAAAATTTGGACGTCCGGTCATCTGTATCGTCGACACTCCTGGCGCTTTCTGTGGCATCGGCGCTGAAGAGCGCGGCCAGGGCGAAGCAATTGCACGTTCGCTTGCGGAGTTTATGAATTTGCGTACCCCTGTCATATCAATCGTCACAGGGGAAGGCGGCTCCGGCGGCGCGCTGGCGCTTGCGGTCGCCGACCGTGTCTTAATGCTGGAAAACGCGATCTACTCCGTTATTTCGCCGCGCGGCTGCGCGTCGATCCTGTGGAAGGACGCATCCAGGGAACTGGAGGCGGCGGAGCGTCTGCGTATTACGGCTGACGACCTGTTGGAGTTCGGCGTGATTGAAAGCATTATCAACGAAGGGGCAAATGTGGCCTCGCTGATGCGTAATGTAAAACGTGCCTTACTTGAGAATATTCAATATCTGCAGGAAGAACCGCTTGATGTCCTGCTGCAAAAACGGTATGAAAAATTCCGTAAAGTCGGAGTTTTCAACGAAATATAATTCAAAATACAAAGGAGAACACACCCATGTTTGAGAAGATTTGCGATCTGCTGGCGGAGAAGTTTGACGCTGACGCATCTACCATGACGATGGAGACCACGATCAAGGAAGACCTGAAGGCCGATTCCCTTGACGTTGTAGAGCTCATGATGGATCTGGAGGAGAACTTCGGTATTGCGATTTCCGACGAGGAAGCAATGAAGATGAGCACTGTAGGCGATATTGTAAAGTATATCGAAGATCATCAGTAAATCACAAATTCAAATAAAAAAGACCGCTGGAAATGCATCCAGTGGTCTTTTTTTAGTCGGTCTTTTTTTTAGTGTTTGTCGTCCTGTGTGGGCTGCGGTTCCACGCATGCACCCGGCTGACAGTACATTTCCGTATAGGAGGTCATGTCAGGGTCAATGCGCGGCGAATGCTTGCTGCTGTGGGCAGGCGCTGCATTGGTATCCATGTGGAAAATGTCGTCATAACGCGGGAAATCCTTTTTGTGGCACATTTACACGTCAACTCCTTTCCGATACCTTAGTGTACCGCATAAACGTATAAAAAATGCCGGCCCTATGAAGAATACATTTTTCCCAAATCGGTTTTCCTTTTACCGTGCGTCTGTACGGAATACAAACCAGTACGCGGCCATGCGGCCATCTGCCCAGGTGCACAGCACTTTGAAGCCGCGGAGCGTGTTGCCCGGCTCGTAATCGCTCCCATCGGAGCTTAGGGATGCGAATATATTCTGCTCTACCGTTAACTCCGGTGCAGAAATACTGTTACCATCCTCTGCGGTCTTTTCCCAGATGGCATCTACGGCCGGATGACCTTGTCCATTGCGATATTTTACGGTGCCGTCATGTGCTAATATGGCGTCGTAAACGGTGATATGATACGGCGCATCTGTCCCTGGCTGCAGCGACGTTTGCAGGGCGGCGCCCAGCGGCACATAGGGGATGTCGCTGTAAAAATCAAGCTGGTGCAGCGCGCGGATGGTTTGCCAGCCGTTCTCTTCGCTGCCGTCTGTGGCAAGCACGAATAGTGGGGCGTTATCCGCTAAAACGTTTAGTTGCGGGGAACCGGCAGGTTCCGCCCCCGCTATAGATGCGTTTTCTACGCTGGCGCGGAACGGCGCATAGACGTGCGTATTTTGCCCACGGTCAGTAACCGTCAGCTGTACGGAACCTGCGGTTTCTTCTGCGGTGAGTACAAACCGCAGGCCGTCATTTTCATAAATGTCCGGTTCGCTGCGATACGGGGCGTGGTCTGGTAGGCCTGCAAGGGAAGGGACGCCGCCGGAAAGCGGCGCGGCCTTTTGGGTTAAGCGGCCGGACGGGAGTTTTAATACATACATAGTAGTTTGCGTCATGGGGTGCAGATATACGGTTTTTCCATCGGGGGAAACCGCGATTTCACAAGCGTCTTCGCCGTCTGTGATATTACATCCGATCGGTGCAAGGTCGACGCTCTGCGCAATGGATTCCTTTTGCAAATCATAGATAAAAAGGCCGAAATACGAATGTAAGATCGCATAATCCTGATTAGCATATACAATAGACGGCGGGGAAGCGCCTATCACCGTATCCGGTGTGACGGATGCAGGCTGTGGGATTTCCCCTATGGGATTGGCCGCGCATACGATAAGCGTTACGACGCAAAGGAAAACGCCGGCAACCGCGGTACGCACCCGCGGCGCTTGCCATCGGAGGGCGTTTTGAATGCGCATTTTTACGTTGGATTCCCCAAAGGCCAGCGGGCTGGTCAAGGATCCGTGAGATGTGGACAGCGTTAGCAGCGCCTGCGAATATGCCGCACGGCTGGCAGGCCCCATGCGGCGCAAGACGGCTTCGTCACACGATAATTCCATATCGCGGCAAGCGAGCAGGTACGATAGCCATGCCAGTGGGTTAAACCAATGGAGGCAAAGCGCAAGGTACGCCAGCGGTTTGATTAAATAGTCGCGCCGGCGCAGATGCGTTTGTTCATGCTGTAAAACGTAGTCCAGCGTATCGCCGGAAAGCCCAAGGGGGATATAAATCCGTGGACGTATAAAGCCCAATACAAAAGCAGTATTTATAAAACCGCTTTCATAGGTTTGTCCCTCGGCCTTCGTCGCGGTAGCGAGACCCCGCCTGAGCCTACTATAGGAAATCGCCGCATAGCCCAGCAATATGACAATCCCGGCAATCCATACGCAGGCGGCGATGGACAGGAAAACCTGGCTGGGGTTGATGGATGAAGCCTGTGCAGCTTGATTGGATGCAACAGCTTGGTTGACCGCGCTGTCCATGCCCGGAAAGCCGGTGGGCGGTGCCGCAGCCGTGCGCAGCATAATATCGTGCGGAATAGGGGCTGCGGCCGGAAGCGGGGACAGGATGCTTGAAAAGGACACGGGGCATAAAAAACGGAACAGCACGACCAGCCATAAGGCATAGGAATAGCGTTTTGGGAAACGGTGAAGCACAAAGCGGATGGCAATTACTATAAGCACGGCCAGGCTGGCAGTCAGGCTCATATTGAGCACGGTAATAAAAAAGGCGATCATCCGTCCTCACCGCCCTTGTCAGGCAATGCCTGCGTCGCATGCTCGATGAGCCCTTTCAGCTCTTCCGCCTCCTGCACTGTCAGGGTCTGATCCTTGAGGAATGCGGCGACAAATGCCGGAAGGGAGCCGTTAAACGCCTTCTGCATCACAGTTTGGCTTTCATGGCGTTGCGCGTCCTCCTTTTTTAGCAGGGCGGTTACCAGAGCGTTTTCATTTTTTAGATAGCCCCGGTCGCACAGCTTGCGCAGCACCGTATAGGTCGTAGACTTTTTCCATCCCAGTTTTTCGCGGCATATTGCCACCAGATCACCGGAAGGGAGCGGTTCGTGTTCCCAAACAAGGGACATAAATTTAAATTCTGCGTCAAATAACCGTTGTTCCTGCATGGTGCACCTCCTTCGGTTTATTGTAATAGACCCTCTTGTTTCGTATAGTCTATCGCAATAGACCAAAGTTGTCAAGAAAAAAGAAACGGTTTGACCCGTTTCTTTTTTCTGTTACTTTTGAATGCCATTGAGGAACGCGCGCATGCGTTCCGTCGCCTCACGCAAATGGCTCATGGAGTATGAATAGGAGATGCGGACATGCCCCTCGCCGCTGTCGCCGAACGCATTCCCGGGAACGACCGCGACCTTTTGCTCCTGGAGCAGCCGCTCGCAGAACTCCTCCGAGGAAAGCCCCGTCGACTTGACCGAGGGGAATACATAGAACGCGCCCTCCGGCTCAAAACAGGTAAGCCCCATCGAGCGGAGTTCGCCGAGCAAATACCGCCGCCGGAGGTCGTACTGGCCGCGCATGTGCAATACATCGTCGTCGCCTGTGCGCAGCGCCTCGATGCCTGCAAACTGCGCGGTGGTCGGGGCGGACATGATACCGAACTGATGGATTTTGCAAATCGGCATGATCAGTTCCTTCGGGCCGCACACCCAGCCAAGGCGCCAGCCGGTCATCGCATAGGACTTGGAAAAACCGCCTACGACGACCGTGCGTTCCTGCATGCCGGGTAGTTCAGCAAAGCAGACATGCTCGCCGCGATAGGTCAGGTCGCAATAGATCTCGTCCGAAATCACGAGGACATTGGTATCCTGCAGCACGGCCGCAATGGCCTCCAGCTCCTCGCGGTTCATGATCGCGCCGGTCGGGTTGTTGGGGAAGGGGAGGACAAGTGCTTTGGTTTTTGGGGTAATGGCGTTGCGCAGACGTTCTGCCGTGAGTTTAAACCCATCCGCTTCCACGGTCGGCAGCGGCACGGGCACGCCACCGGCCATAATGGTCAGCGGCGTGTAGCAGACGAAGGAGGGTTCTACAATCAAAACCTCGTCCCCAAGGGAGACGAACGCGCGCAGCGCATTATCAATCGCCTCGGAACCGCCGACCGTGACCAGGACTTCTTTGTCGGAATGATAGGTCAGGCCGTACTTACGCTGATAGAGCTTGGCGATTTCCGCACGGAGCTCCGCAAGCCCCCAGTTTGAGGTGTAGAACGTGCGCCCTTTTTCAAGCGATGCAATCCCCGCGCGGCGGACCTGCCAGGGAGTCTCAAAATCCGGTTCGCCGACGCCCAGGGAGATCGCGTCCTCCATCGTGGAAACGATGTCAAAAAACTTGCGGATGCCGGAAGGTTTCACCACCTTGACCCGTTCGGAAAGCAGTTGCTGGTAGTCTACCATGACATGATGACCTCCCTTTCATCACGAACCGAGGGGTCAAATTCCACGCCCTGATCCTTGTATTTTTTCAGCACGAAGTGGGTGCCGGTCGACAGCACGTTTTCCATCGGCGCAAGCTGCTCGGAGACAAAGCGCGCGACTTCCTTCATGGATTTACCAGTGATGATGACGGTCAGGTCGAAGCCGCCGGACATCAGGTATACGCTTTCCACCATATGGTGGGAATAAATCTGCCGCGCAATCTCATCAAACCCCATACCCTTTTGCGGGGTGATTTTGACCTCAATGAGGGCGGTTACATATTCCTTATCGGTCTTTTCCCAGTCGATCAGGGTCTTGTACCCGATAATGGTATGGTTTTTCTCGAATGCTCGGATGTGTGCCGATACCTCGGCCTCTTCCATATCAACCATGGCTGCGATCTGCGCGGCGGTCAGCCGTGCGTCCTGATCGAGCAATGCCAAAATCTTATCGTCCTTATTCATGTTGTTCCCTCCAAACGGTAACAAAAAATAGATGAAATTATTATACACCAAAAGGGCGGCAGTGCATAGACGGAAAGCTAGAAATTCTATTGCACAATTTGTAAAAAAGAGATAGAATAAAAGCAACCCAGAAAGAAGGAGCGACACATGGAGTTTACCGGTTTCCGCCCGGAAGGGCTGGATTTATTAATAGAAAACCGCCTGCACAACAGCAAAGGGTTTTATGAGGATCACAAGCCGCGCATAAAAGCGCTTGTGAACGAACCGTTCTATGCGCTGATTGAATCTATGGCTCCCGTTATGCGCGAGATCGACCCGCTCTTCGTCATCGAGCCGAAGCGGATGCTATCGCGCGTCCGCCGGGACACCCGCTATACCAAGGACAAGACGCTGTACCGTGACCATGCGTGGATTACCTTTGCGCGCGCGAAGCAGGGCAGGTTTGCCGAACGCCCGGCATATTATTTTGAAATCACCCCTGAATATTTTGGCTATGGCTGCGGATACTATCAGGCGCCGCCCAATGAAATGCAGCTTGCGCGGGAATTGATGCTTGCGGAGGATAAGCTTTTCCTGGACGCCTATCGAGCGGTTCAGCAGCAGACGCGGTTTACCCTGTATGGGGACAGCTACAAACGGCCCAAATATCCGGATGCGCCCGAAAAGTACCAAGCTTGGATCAACCGCAAGAACCTTGGGCTTTCGTATGAATGCCAGGATTTTGAGGCGCTCTTTAACGGCAGCTTTGTGCGTCCGATGCTGGCGGATTTGAAGGGTATCGCCCCGTTCTACCGGTTTTTATGTGCAATCAAGGAGCGCTCACAGGCCGCGGAAACGGAGGCGCTCAGATGAAGTATGTAGCGCTTGATTTTGAGACTGCAAATTCCTCGCCCTGCAGCGCATGTTCGGTTGGCGTTTCGGTTTTTGAAGACCGCGAGCTTCTACATTCAGACGTTTATTTGATCCGCCCGCCCAAAGCATTTGGCGCATTCCACTGGTTCAATATCAAGGTACACGGTATCACCCCGGCAATGGTAAAAAATTCACCGGCGTTCCCGGAAATTTGGCCGCTGCTGCAGCCGGATATCGAAGATTCCGTGCTTGTCTGCCATAATGCGATGTTTGATACCGCCGTCTTATGCAAAACGCTGACGCACTATGGGCTGGATCTGCCGCGCTGCAGATATGTGTGTACGGTAAAAGTGTCGCAAAAGGTATGGCCTGCGCTCCAAAACCATAAGCTTGACACGGTTTCATCCGCACTGGCTATTCCCCTCAATCACCACGAGGCCGGGTCGGACGCCTTGGCGTGCGGCATGATCCTACAGGAAGCGCTCAAGCAGACCGATTCGGTGGATGCGGACGTGCTGGCGGATAAAATAGGCATGCGTTTGGGCAAGATTGCACCAGAGGGATGTATTTCATGCTCTACCGCGCAGGAAATTGCGCGTCAAAAAGAAAGGGCGGCGCAAAAGCGTACATACACTTCGCGCCGCATACAAAAACAACCGTAGAAGAAAGGGAGTGCCATATGAAATGTTGCGAGAAATGCAGCGGCCTGCTTAACAGCTTTGACAAGGAGGATTTTTGCGCGCATGCACAGTGCGCGAAGGAAAAGGCTTCCGTACTCGTCGCATACCTGATGGAAAAAGCGCGCGGTTTCAATGTCTTTGATTTTGCAATGCTCAAAATCTGCCTGCTGAGTTTTGGCTTGTGGATAGGTTCCAAATTCTCCAAGTTTTTCAGCAGGTTTAAGGGGATTTTATTCCTTGGATTTATCTTTTCTTATGTGTTCCTGATTTGGCGCATCTTCTTCCGCGAAGATGATTGACAAAAAGGGCTGTGGGTGTTTCATCCCACAGCCCTTTTCTTATGCATTGCGGACGGCGTCTTTCATCTTTTGCACATATTCACGCACATAGGGGATGCATTCGTTCCCATACTGGGCGACCAGCTTGACGATTGCGCTCCCAACGATCGCGCCGTCGGACAGCGCCGCCATCTCCCTGGTCTGTTCCGGGGTCGAAATCCCGAAACCGACGGCACAGGGGATGTCGCTGTATTTTCGCGCAACCTGCACGATTTCGCCCACGTTTGTGGTGATCTCAGAGCGCATCCCGGTGACACCGAGGGACGACACGCAGTAGATAAAGCCGCGGGCTTCCTTCGCGATCATAGCGATGCGCTCGTGCGAAGTCGGGGCGATCATGGAGATCAGGTCGACGTTGTGCGCCTGCGCCGCCTGGCCGAGTTCGTCCTTTTCCTCAAACGGCATATCCGGGATGATCAGGCCGTCCAGGCCGCAGCCTTCACAGTTGGCGAGAAACTTTTCTGCACCATAGGTATAGATGGGGTTGAGATAGGTAAGGAATACCAACGGGACGTCGGTTTTTTGACGCATACGGCGCACCATATCAAATATTTTGTCCGTGGTGCAGCCCGCGGCAAGCGCACGGACGTTCGCGTCCTGGATGACGACGCCCTCTGCGACGGGATCGGAAAATGGGATGCCGATTTCAATCAAATCTGCGCCCGCTTCCGCCATGGTAAGGATCAGTTCTTCGGTCACCGCAAGCGACGGGTCGCCGGCGGTGACGAATGCAATAAAGGCCTTTCCATCCTCAAAGGCTCTGTGGATTTTAGTCATACAGGTTTACCCCCCTATATCGCGCAATGGCGGCGACGTCCTTATCGCCGCGCCCGGAAAGGTTGACGACCAGGATGTCGTCCTTGAACATGGCCGGTGCGATTTTCCGCGCATGGGCGACCGCGTGCGCGCTTTCGATTGCCGGGATAATGCCTTCCGTGCGGGAAAGGTACTCGAACGCGTCGACCGCTTCGTCATCGGTTACCGGCACGTATTCCGCGCGGCCGTTGTCGTGCAGCATCGCATGTTCCGGGCCGATCCCCGGATAATCCAGGCCGGCGGAAATGGAATAGACAGGCGCGATCTGGCCGTATTCATCCTGGCAGAAGTAGGACTTCATACCGTGGAACACGCCGACGGTGCCGGTCGCAATTGTAGCGGCGGTTTCCGGCGTATCCGCCCCGCGGCCGGCGGCTTCGCAGCCGATCAGCCGTACCTCAGGGTTCCCGATAAAATCATAAAATGCACCCATTGCATTTGAGCCGCCGCCTACGCATGCAAGCACGGCGGTTGGCAACCGGCCTTCGCGCTCCAATAACTGCTGCTTGATTTCGCGCCCAATCACGGCCTGGAAATCCCGCACGATCTCAGGGAACGGGGCGGGCCCCATCACCGAGCCCAGGACATAATGCGTATCGTCGATCCGCGCGGTCCACTCGCGCATGGTTTCGCTTACGGCATCCTTGAGCGTCATGGTGCCGCTTGTGACCGGGTGTACTTTTGCGCCGAGCAGCTCCATGCGGAATACATTGAGCGCCTGCCGGTCGGTATCCTCTTTGCCCATGAAAATTTCGCATTCCATATCCATCAGCGCGGCGGCGGTCGCGGTGGCAACGCCATGCTGCCCGGCGCCGGTTTCCGCAATCACACGCGTTTTGCCCATGCGCTTGGCGAGAAGCACCTGCCCCAGGACGTTATTGATTTTGTGGGAACCTGTGTGGTTAAGGTCTTCGCGCTTCAGGTAGATTTTCGCGCCGCCGAGTTCCCGCGTCATTTTTTTGGCAAAATACAGCATACTCGGCCGCCCGGCATAGTTTTGCAGCAGGTCGTCCAGTTCCGCCACAAAATCGGGGTCGTTTTTATAACGGTTATAGGCCTGCTCCAGCTCAATGACCGCGTTCATCAGGGTCTCGGGGATATATTGTCCGCCGTAAGGCCCGAATCTTCCGTGTGTTCCCATTATGCACCTCGTATCAGTTGATATATTTGTTTTATCTTTTCGGCATCTTTTGCGCCGCCCGTCTCAATCCCGCCGGATAGGTCGATACCGTCCGGCTGTACGGCGCGAATGGCATCCTGTACGTTTGCGGCGGAAATCCCCCCGGCCAGGAAGAAGGGAAGAGAGGGGCGGTTGCGCGCAATTACGTCAAAATCAGCGGTCTGTCCGGTCCCGCCGTATGCGTGCGGCGAAAACGCGTCTAGCACCAGCGCATCCACCGGCAGGCGTTCCGCCTCCCGGATATCTGCTGCAGCCCTGACACGCACCGCCTTCCACACCGGCCCGTGCCATCGCCGGCGTACCGCTTCGATATAGCGGGCGTCTTCATCGCCATGGAGCTGCAGCACGGAAAGCCCCGCGGTTTCCGCCGCCGCAAGCAGGCGCTCCAGCGGTTCGTTGACGAATACGCCCACGGTCTGGATTGCAGGCCGCAAGTGCTCCGACAGGGCGGCCGCCTGTCCGGCGGTTACCTGGCGTCGGCTCTGGGCAAAGACAAAGCCGACGTAGTCCGGTGGCGCGGCGTTGACATAGGCGATGTCCTCTGGCCGCCGCACGCCGCAAAATTTCAGCTTCATACGCCCTCCCGCAATGCGGCCAGCGTTGCGCCGATATCATCCGCGCGCATGAGCGTTTCCCCGATCAGCACCGCATCCGCGCCGTTTTCCCGCGCCGCCTTCATGTCGGCTTGGGTCGCGATGCCGCTCTCCGACACCAGGACATGCGGATAAGGGATGCGGGAGGACAGGCGCGCGGTCGTTCCCAAGTCCACGTGGAAGGTCGTCAGGTCACGGTTATTGATGCCGATGATCGGCGCTTCGGCGGCTACCGCGGAGGCCAGCTCCTGTTCGTTATGAACCTCTACCAGGGTATGCAGCCCGAGGGACATGGCGAGGTGCATCAGGTCGCGCAGCTTTTCCGCGCGCAGCAGCGCGCAGATCAGCAGGATCGCGTCCGCGCCGATCACGCGCGCCTCGTAAACCTGGTAGGGGTCAAAAATAAAGTCTTTCCGAAGCATCGGGAGGGTGGTCGCTGCGCGTACTTCGCGGAAATATGCGCTCGAGCCTTGGAAATAGTGCTCTTCCGTCAGGCAGGAGATTGCGTCCGCGCCCGCGGCTTCATAGCGCCGCGCGACCTGCGCCGGATGGAAGTCCGGACAGATGACCCCTTTGGAGGGGGAGGCTTTTTTGACCTCGGCAATGACGGAAAGCGTCTGCCGTTTCAGCGCACCGGGAAAATCCAGCACAGGGCGCGTACATGCTTCCGCCTGCGCGGCCATTTCTTCGCGGGAAACACATGCGATTTCACGCTGGAGCTGCGCGGCGCGGTATTCTACAATTTCATCTAAAATCATGGACGGCCTCCTTTTACAAAGCGTTGGTATAGGCACGGAGCGCATTGAGCCGCGCCAGCGCTGCGCCGCTTTCAATAGACTGCCGGGCAAGGGTTATGCCGTTTGCAATCGTCGCCGCGCGCCCTGCGGTATAAAGCGCGCAGCCCGCGTTCAGCAGCACGATATCGCGTTTGGCGCCGGTTTCACGCCCCTCCAGGATCGCGCGGGTGATCTCGGCGTTTTCTTCCGCAGTACCGCCGGAAATGTCGGATTTTTGCGCCAGGGTAAAACCGTATTCGCGCGGGTCGATACTATAATTGCGCAGTTCGCCATCCCGGATTTCGCATACATGGGTGGTGGAGGAAATCGAGATTTCATCCAGGCCGTCGTCGCCGTGCACCAGCATAGCCGCGCGGATCCCCAGGTTACGCAGCACCCGCGCCATCGGCTCCAGCAGGGTTTCATCGTATACGCCGAGTACGATATAATTCGTAAGCGCGGGGTTGGAGAGGGGGCCAAGGATGTTGAACACGGTACGCACGCCGGTTTCCCGGCGCGCAGGCCCTGCAAACCGCATGGAGCTGTGGAAGCTTTGCGCGAACAGGAACGATAGGCCGGTCTCCTGGATACAGTGCATGGCCTGCAGCGGCGTCATGCCGATCTTTACGCCGAGCGCCTCCAGGACGTCGGCCGCGCCGCTCTTTGACGAGACGGAGCGGTTTCCGTGCTTGGCGACTTCCTGCCCGGCGCCGGCGATGACAAACGCCGCGGTTGTGGAAATGTTAAAGGAGTTTGAAAGGTCGCCGCCCGTGCCGACGATATCGACCGCGTCCGTGCTGTTTGGTACGACAGCTGCCTTTTGCCGCATTACGCGGGCAAAGCCGGTAATTTCCTCAACTGTTTCCCCCTTCATGCGGAGCGCCACAATAAATGCGGAAATCTGGGAATCCGTTGCGCCGCCCGACATGATAATATCCATTGCCTGGCGCGCCTCGTCGACCGACAGGCTGTTGCCGTCGACCACCTTGGCGAGGTACGGCTTGAGCGCCACCCGCTCGGCGGCGGGGATTTCAACCGCGTCCGCATGCCGTCCGGTGATGCGTATCCCGGCGATTTCGCAAAGGAAGGTCTCCAAAATGTTCATGCCGCAGTCCGTCAGGATGGACTCCGGGTGGAACTGCACGCCGTAGGTCGCATGGGTACGGTGCCGCAGTGCCATGATCTGCCCGTCAAAATCTTCCGAAATGATTTCCAGGCAAGCCGGGAGCGATTCGCGTTCCACGATCAAAGAGTGGTAGCGGGCGACCGGCACACGGGACGGCAGGTTTTTAAACAGCGGGGAAGCGGTGTCCAAAATCACATCACTTTGTTTGCCGTGCATAAGGCGCTTTGCATGCACGACTTTCCCGCCGAACGCCTCGCCGATTGCCTGGTGCCCAAGGCACACACCCAGGATCGGGATCTTGCCGGAAAACGTGCGGATGACGTCAAGCGTAATCCCGGCGCTTTTGGGGTAACCGGGGCCGGGGGAAAGCACGATCGCCTGCGGCGACAAGGCGGCGATTCCATCCGTCGTAATCGCGTCGTTGCGCACGACCCGCACGTCGGGATGAAGGCGCCCGAGGTACTGGTAAAGGTTATAGGTAAACGAGTCATAATTATCGATGAGCAGAATCATAGTGCCGCAGCCTCCTTAATCGCATTAATAACGGCGAGCGCCTTGTTTTCAGTCTCGGTGAATTCATTTTCCGGCACGGAGTCCGCGACAATGCCTGCGCCCGCCTGGACGTACGCCTTGCCGTGGCGGAATAGTACGGTACGGATCGCAATACAGGTGTCGATATTGCCGTCAAACCCGATATAGCCTACCGTACCGCCGTACAAGCCGCGCTTGCGGTTTTCCAGCTCGTCGATGATTTCCATTGCGCGCACCTTGGGCGCGCCGGACAGGGTGCCGGCCGGCAGCACGGCCATCAGGGCGTCCAATGCGCTTTTATCCTTGGCAAGCTTGCCGCGCACGTTGCTGACCAAATGGGATACTTTGGAGTAACTCTCAACCTTCATGAAGTCTGTGACTTCCACCGTCCCGAATTCGGACACCTTGCCCACATCGTTCCTGCCAAGGTCGACCAGCATCGTGTGTTCCGCGCGCTCCTTTGGGTCGTTCAGCATTTGGCGGCGCAGGCGGTTATCCTCTTCCTCCGTCGCGCCCCGGCGCACGGTGCCGGCGATCGGACGGGTAGAGACGATGCCGTCTGTCACGTTGACCAGCATTTCCGGCGACGCCCCAGCCACCTGGTAATCCTTGAACTTAAAATAGTACAGATAAGGGGAGGGGTTGGCAGAGCGCAGGCAACGGTATACATCAAACGGCGCGGGCGGGTTTTCCACCTCGAAACGTTGGCTCAGTACGACCTGGAAGATATCGCCTTCCGTAATATAATCTTGTGCGCGCCGCACGTTTGCGATATATTCCTCACGCGTCAAATTGGATGTGACTTTGATTTCGCCGCTAAAGGGCGCTTTTTTATCCGGGGAAGGGACATAGTGCTCGATCAGCCCGGCCAGCGCCTGGGCGCGGTGGCCGCAGGCGGCGTAGGCGCGCGCCAAATCTTCAGTGCCGGCGGGGATATTCAGGATGATGATCGTTTTGCTCGCCAAATGGTCGTAGGCAATGATTTCATCAAACAGGAACAGGTGGCAGTCCGGCATCCCCAGGTCGTCCTGTGGGACATTGGCAAGCCGCGGCTCAATATACCGGACGGTATCATAACCAAAGTATCCGATCAGCCCGCCGGTGAATTTGGGACGGCCGGAAAACTGGGGCGCATGGTAGCGGCCGGCAATTTCCGATAGGAAGGCGACGGGGTTGCCGACACGGGTTGCCGTCGTTCTCCCATCCGCCGTTACCTCGGCCAAACCGTCCTGGATGGAAATCTCCATTTTAGGGCAAATACCAATAAAGGAGTAACGCCCCCACTGCTCAGAATTCTCTACGCTTTCCAGCATAAAGCTGTTTTCAGACAAATCCGCGACGGCGCTCATGATCTGGACTGGCGAGCAGCTATCGGCCAGCACCTCATAGAATACAGGGATACTCTTATAAGTTTCTGCGAGGTGTTTGACTTCGCTTAAAGAGGGGAATAACATACATATCGCTCCTTTAACAGGTTGATTTGGCAACAAAAAAAGTCTATCGTCACATGGGACGATAGACTTCGTGGTGCCACCCAAATTCGAGAACAGAAAATTCTCCTTATAGGGGTACAAATCAGGCGTTCAAACAGGTACGCGCCGGACGGATACCCTTTCCCGATAACGCAGGAAATGCGGCGACGGCTACTAGGGGATAGGCCCCATTGACCGCGCTCCTCACAAACCCATTCACACCAGCCGTATCTGCGGGACTTTCACCAACCGCCCGCTCTCTGCAAGACCTGCGCTGCTGTTACTTGCTTTTGCTCTTAGGATTTTGTTTTTAAATTGTGTTCATTATAGTACGGCATTATGGCGTTGTCAAGAAAAAAGCACAAATTAATTTGCGCGGTATTTTATAAATATTCATATAAAATTAATAAATCCTATGGGCGAAATTGCACAATACCGTTTTGCAGAATGCAAATTTATGATATACTAAATACAAATTAGCGCATATTTGGGAGGACCGTCTTCATGAAGGAAGGACCATATAAAAAATATTTTTGCTGGGGCCTCACAATATTGGCTGTGGTTGCAACCAGCATCCTGTTTTTCTTTGCAATTTTTAAAATTGACGCCATCGGCAGCTTTGTAAAGCAAATTGCGGCCATACTAATGCCGTTTATTTATGGCCTCGTCATTGCCTATCTTTTAATACCGACCTTTAACTATTTTTACAACCGGCTATACCCGGTTTTAAAACGGAAAGCCAAAACGCCCCTGCGCGCTGCAAGGATTGCAAAGGGTCTAAGTACAGCTATCTCTATGCTTCTGGGCTTTCTGGTCGTAGGCGCCCTTATTTCCATGGTCTTGCCGCAGCTGATCAGCAGCATTATGGGGCTTGTGGATACCCTCCCGGACAGCATCCGTAACGTGACGAACTGGTTGCAAAACCTGCTGGCGGATAACCCGGAAATCGAGCAGACTGCAATGCAGTTCTACCAGGAGGGCATAAACACCCTTACGGTTTGGGTCAAAAACGATATGATCCCGCAGCTTACCACCTTGATGAGCAGCCTTGTGGGCACCTTTAATTTTTTTAAGAACCTGCTGATCGGTATTATTATTGCCGTCTATGTCCTAAACAGCAAGGAACTCTTCGCCGCACAGGCAAAGAAACTCTTGTACAGTGTTGTGAAAGTGCCGCAGGCTAATTTAATTATCGACAATATCCGCTTTACGCATCGCGTATTTGGCGGCTTTATTAACGGCAAACTCCTGGACTCCTTGATTATTGGCGTGATCTGTTTTGTCGGCATGTCGATCCTAAAACTGCCTTACTCCATGCTGATCAGCGTAATTATCGGCGTGACCAATATCATCCCGTTTTTTGGGCCGTTTATCGGCGCGATCCCCAGCACATTCCTCATCCTTCTGATAAACCCCATGCAGGCGCTGTATTTTCTGATTTTTGTATTCGCGTTGCAGCAGTTTGACGGAAACATCCTAGGACCCAAGATTTTGGGCGATTCCACTGGGCTTTCAAGCTTCTGGGTAATGTTTGCAATCCTCCTTTTCGGCGGATTGTTCGGCTTTGTCGGCATGGTGCTCGGCGTGCCACTGTTTGCTGTATTCTACAGCTTTGTGTCCGGTATGGTCTGCCGTTCCCTGCGCAAAAAAGTTTTGCCGGAAAAGACAAGCGCATACTATGACCTTGACCATATCGACAGCAAAGACCACGGTATGAACTACGAAAAAAGCACGCGCACGGCGGCAAAGGTCGCTGTCGACGAGAAAGAAGACCAAAAGCCGGGCGGGGGCTAACTTAGGCGCAAAGTGCTGATCCGCGCGCCGGAAACTCCAAAAATAAAAAGGCGGTATGGGTTGTGCCCATGCCGCCTTTTTATTGAAGTTAACCACACGCTTCCGGATGCCGCTCGAGCCAGGCCTGCGCGTAGGAACAGGTGGCGGCCATATCCCAGCCGGCCTTCCGGATCTGTCCGATAGCCGCCTGTACCAGTTGGCCGGCGACGCCTTGCCCACGCAGCGAATCGTCAACAAAGGTATGGTCAATATTCACCTTTCGGTCAGATACGAAGGGGAACGTGATTTCTGCAATCAGCTTCCCGTTTTCATCCTTCATGTAAATGCGATGGTCTTCATATTGGAATGGCATATTCTTCCCTCCTATCAGCGGGTCATCGGGCTTTTTTTGTTACAGCGGGTTTTTGATCCAGCTTGTTTACGATCAGTGCAATCGCCTGGTCGCCGGACACGTTTGTTGCGGTACCAAAGCTATCCTGGGAGAAATGGAGCGCAATAATGAGCTGCTGCATCGGGTTCGTAAAACCGAGCATGGACGAAATCAGCCCAAGCGCCGCCATTACGCCGCCGCCGGGCACGCCGGGCGCGGCCACCATAGTGATACCGAGCATCATAATAAAGGGTGCAAACATCGCGATGGTCGGCGTCAGGCCGCTGGCCAGCATGATCCCCATCGCACCCAAAACCAGTGTAATCGTATCGCCGTTGAGATTGATGGTAGCGCAGAGCGGGATACAAAAATCCGCGACGTCCTCATCGACCTCATTGCTGTAAGCACATTCCAGCGCGACCGGTATCGTAGAGGCGGAAGACTGGGTGCCTAGCGCCGTAAAATAGGCCGGCACGATATTACGGATGCTCTTAAAATGGTTTTTCTTGCAAATCAGGCTTGCAAGGCCGAATTGGGACACGATATAGAGGAGCTGCAAGGCAATAATAATAATATAAAGCGAAGCAAACATCTTGACCGTCCCAAACAGCCTGCCCTCCGCCGCGATATTGCAAAACAGGCCGGCAATATGAACGGGGATCAGCGGGATGACGATTTTACCCAGTACAAGGGAAATCACGCCTTGCAGGTCACGGCAGACGGAAAGCAGGGAAGTCCCCTTGCTGTTCGCCATACCGATACCAAGTACGAACGCCAAGATAAGCGCCGTCATAACCCCAAAGACGGGCGGAATATCGATTGAGAAAAACGGCTGTGCGGAAGCGGCTTCTGCAATATCCCCGGAGATCGGCTGGATCAGGGAGGGGAGCAGCGCCTTGCCCAGAAGGAAGGTCAAAAACCCGGAGCAGACCGTGGTGCCGTAAGCAAGTAAAAGCGTAACGCCGAAAAGCCGGTTCGCCTTTTTACCCAGCTCAGCCAGGCCGACGGTTACAAACGACAGGATGATCAGCGGGATCAAGAAGCTTAAAAAAGTGCTAAACAGCGAGTTAAAAGTTGCAAATAGCCGGACGACCGAAGTAAATCCGACGCTGTCTGCAACGCCGAGCCAGCCACCGAGCAGGCCGATTACCGTACCGATGATAATACCGGCAATCAAGCGGGTCAATAGTCCTAAATGTTTCACGAATACGACTCCTTTTCTACAATTCCTATGTTACAGTCTAGCAGATTTACGGAATGATTACAACCCTTGCACTTGTGGTGGTATTTAACGGAATTTTAAATCTTTTGCCGCTCTGCGGTTTACTTTCACGTACTAATATGGTAAGATATAGCTAATGAAAAGTACGGGAGGGATTGCCATGAACGATAAGCTGCGGGACAAGCATATGGATGAGCTGTTCGAAGCAATATTGACCCTGCAATCGATAGACGAATGCTACAATTTTTTTGAAGACCTCTGTACGATAACGGAACTTCGTGCAATGGAACAGCGCTTCCAGGTCGCAAAAATGCTCGACCAGGGGCAGATTTACAGCGATATCGTCCGGGAGACCGGGGCGAGCACCGCGACGATCAGCCGCGTGAACAAGTGCCTGACTTACGGCACGGACGGGTACCGCAACGTTTTGGAGAAGCTGAAACAAAATGGATAGCTATCGGGTATTATCCGCCTACTATGACCGATTTACAGACGATGTCGGTTACAGCGCTTGGGCGGATTTCTTTGAGCAAATTTTCCAGAGGGAAGGGCTTCAGCCGCACCTGGTGCTTGACCTTGCCTGCGGCACCGGCAGTATTAGTGTGCTGATGGCGGCGCGGGGATACGAGATAATCGGCGTCGACGCTTCGGAGGAAATGCTGATGCAGGCGATGTCAAACACGGTCGACCTCAGCCCGCGCCCGATGTTCTTGCATCAACGCATGGAGGCGCTGGATCTCTATGGGACGGTTGACGCCTGCCTTTGCTGCCTGGACAGCGTAAATTATGTGACCGACCCGGACATGCTGCAAAAAGCTTTTGAACGGGTAGCCCTGTTCCTGGAGCCGGGCGGCGTCTTTATTTTTGATATCAATACGCCGTTTAAATTTGAACGGATCAACGGGCAAAGCTTTGTGCGGGAAGACGGGGACGTATATTGCGTATGGCAGTGCCTAGTGGAGGACGCGCTTTGCCGGTATGAATTTGATATTTTTGAAAACGGCGGCCATAATAAATGGGCACGCTACCAGGAAACGCATGAAGAACGCATTTACACGCCGGACGAAATACTGTCCTATTTGACAAAAGCAGGGTTTTCTGATATAAAGCAATATCCGGAGCTATCGTTCGGCCCTGTCACCGGGAAGGAAGACCGGCTATTTTTTACAGCGAGAAAGAGGTAACACACACGCATGAAAGATAGTTTAATCCGCGTAATCACAAAAGATGCAGGGATCCAGATGACAGCCATCCTGAGCACCGGAATTGTTGAGCGCGCGCGCCAAATCCACAAAACCTTGCCTGTGGCCACCGCCGCGCTTGGCCGCACCTTAACCGCGGCATCCATGATGGGGAACCAGCTTAAGGCGGAAGCCGGCTCGGTGACCGTGCAGGTCAAAGGCAATGGTATGCTGGGCGCGATCGTTGCGGTTTCGGATCACGAGGGCAATGTCCGCGGGTATTTGCAGAACCCGGCCGCAGACCTGCCGCTCCGCCCTGACGGGAAACTGGACGTCGGCGGCGCCGTTGGCCGCGGATACCTGATGGTCATAAAGGACGTGGGTATGAAAGAGCCGGTTTCCGGCACGGTTGCGCTCGTCAACGGCGAAATCGCCGAGGATCTGACGCGTTATTTTGTAGAAAGCGAGCAAGTACCATCTGCCTGTGCGCTGGGCGTGCTTGTCGATACCGACCAGAGCGTCCGGCAGGCGGGCGGCTACCTGGTGCAGCTCATGCCGGGCGTCACCGAGGAGCAGATCAGCCGGCTGGAAAAAAATATTGCACAGGCCGGTGCGATTACCGCCATGCTGGAGGCGGGGCTGACCCTTGCCGATATCGCGCGCCGCGTGCTGGACGGCTTTGAAATAGAGATATTGGAGTCCGCGCCGGTGGAGTACCGCTGCGCCTGCAACCGCGGGAAGGTGCTGGGCGCGCTCGTCAGCCTGGGCCGCGAGGAACTTACGCAATTGTCGGAAGAGGAAGGGCAGATGGAAGTAACCTGCCAGTTTTGCGATAAGGCCTACACGTTTACGAACCAGGAACTTGCGGCGCTGCTGGAACAGGCGAGCCAATAAATAAAAAAGGGACTTGACAGCGGCATCAAATGAGTGTAATCTAATACCATAGATTTTCACTATAGGAAATGTGATGAACGGGTAAAGTAACCGCAGGACGACTTTAGAGAGCTGCCGGATGGTGAAAGGCAGTGCCGGAAAACGGTGAAACTCGCCTGGGAGCAGTGGACTGAAAACCTTTGGGGTTGGTAGGTTCTACCGGAAGCCCACCGTTACTGGGGCGGCATATTGTTAGATATGCACTGAGTGGCCGGATTTACGGCAAGAAGAGTGGTACCGCGGAGCATACGCTTCGTCTCTTAAATTTTGTTTAAGGGACGAAGCTTTTTTTGTCCCTGAAATCCCAATAACCTACTGATGGAGGGCAAAATTATGGAAAGAACAGTCAAGATTTTCGACACGACCCTGCGCGACGGTGAGCAGTCCCCAGGCTGCAGCATGAACCTCAATGAAAAAATCGAGGTTGCCAAGGAACTGGAAGCGTTAAAGGTCGACATCATCGAAGCCGGCTTTGCAATCGCCTCCCCGGGCGATGCGGCTGCGATTGCGGCGATTGCCGACACCGTAAAGGATTCCACGATCTGCTCGCTGGCACGCTGCGTGGAAAAGGATATTGACGCCGCTTGGAACGCAATCCGTTTGGCGAATTCCGCACGCATCCACGTGTTCCTGGCCACCTCGCCTGTACATATGGAATATAAGCTGAAGATGAAGCCGGAAGAGGTGCTGGAGTCCATCACGCACAACGTCGCATATGCGAAAAAGTATTGCAGCGACATCGAGTTTTCCGCGGAGGATTCCACGCGTTCTGACCTCGACTTCCTGTGCCGTGCGTTTGAAGCCGCGATCAAGGCGGGTGCCACCACCCTCAATATCCCGGACACGGTCGGTTACATGATACCTGAAGAGTACGCTGCGCGCATTCGCTATCTGCGCGAACACACTTCTGGGATTGAAAACGTGACGCTGTCCTGCCACATGCACAACGACCTTGGCATGGCGGTCGCGAATTCCCTGGCCGGCGTCCAGGCAGGCATTGACCAAATTGAATGCACGATCAACGGCATCGGCGAACGCGCGGGCAACGCTTCCATGGAAGAATGCGTCATGGCGCTGAAAACCCGCAAGGATATCTTTGGGATCGTCTGCAACATCGACACCACGCAGATTTATCGCGCCAGCCGCATGATCCAGACCATTACCGGCGTGCCGGTTTCCCCGACGAAGCCGATTATCGGCGCGAATGCATTTGCGCATGAATCTGGTATCCACCAGCACGGCGTGCTGGCAAACAAGGAGACTTACGAGATCATGACGCCGGAATCCGTCGGCATCCCGAAAAACGCGATCGTGCTCGGCAAGCACTCCGGCCGCCACGCGTTCGAAGACCGCCTGCGCGAGCTGGGCTATACCCTGGATCGCGAGAAGCTCGACAAGGTCTTTGCCAAGTTCAAGGCCTTGGCGGACAAGAAAAAGGTCATCAAGGATCGCGACCTCGAAGCGCTGATCGGCGTCGTGCCGGTATCCGGCGAGGAGCGGTATACGCTGGATAACTTTGTTATCAATTCGGGCAACTCGATCACCTCCACCGCCGTCATCCGCCTGAAGAAGGGCGACCAGGTCTGCGAACGCGTCGCCGGTTCGGACGGCCCGATCAACGCGGCGTTCCGTGCAATCAATAAGATTGTAGGCAAGGAAATCGTGCTGGAAGATTATTCGCTGAAATCCATGACCGACGGCGAGGACGCACAGGCCGAAGCTATTGTTAAAATTGCGGTCGACGGCAGCGACATCGTCACAGGCCGCGGCGTATCGACCGACGTCATTGAAGCGTCGATCAAGGCGTATGTAAACGGTATCAACAAGTACTTTCTCGACTGAATATAGGGGGATTAGACACAAATGGGAATGACAATGACCCAAAAAATTCTCGCGCACCACGCCGGGATGGAGCGCGTGGCCGCCGGGCAGCTCATCGAGGCAAATGTCGACCTGACGCTCGCAAACGATATTACCGGCCCCGTCGCCATCCGTGAGATGGAAAAGGCGGGCTTTGATAAGGTGTTTGACAATACCAAAATTGCGCTCGTCATGGATCACTTTGCACCGAATAAGGATATTAAGTCCGCAGAACAGTGCCTGGAATGCCGCGAGTTCTCTAAGCGGCACAAGATCGTCAATTTCTTTGATGTTGGCGAAATGGGTATTGAACACGCCCTGCTGCCGGAAAAAGGCCTTGTAGCGGCAGGCGAACTGGTGATCGGCGCAGACAGCCATACCTGCACCTACGGTGCGCTGGGCGCGTTTTCGACCGGTGTCGGTTCGACCGACCTCGCGGCGGGAATGGCGACGGGCAAAGCCTGGTTCAAGGTGCCGTCTGCAATTAAATTTGAGCTCAAAGGCAAGCTCCAGCCCAACGTATCGGGCAAGGATGTAATCCTGCACATTATCGGTAAAATCGGCGTGGACGGCGCGCTGTACCGTTCCATGGAGTTTGTCGGCGATGGCGTTGCCGCACTGTCCATGGATGACCGCTTCACGATCTGCAACATGGCGATCGAGGCTGGTGCGAAAAACGGCATTTTCCCGGTAGATGAGAAGACAACGGCCTATATGGACGGCCGGGTAAACCGTCAGGTGCATATTTTTGAAGCCGATGCGGATGCGGCGTATGACGAGACCTATGTGATCGACCTGTCGGCGCTCCGCCCCACGGTCGCATGCCCGCACCTGCCCGAAAACACCAAGACGGTCGACGAGCTCGGGCGTATTGTGATCAACCAGTCTGTCATCGGGTCTTGCACAAACGGGCGCATTGAAGATATGCGCGTCGCGGCGGCCATCCTGAAGGGGCGCCATGTCGCCACGGACGTCCGTACCATCGTGATCCCGGCGACGCAGGCCGTCTATCTCCAGTGCATCGAAGAAGGCCTTGCAAAGATCTTTGTCGAGGCGGGGGCCGTCCTGTCCACGCCGACCTGCGGCCCGTGCCTGGGCGGCCACATGGGCATCCTTGCGCATGGGGAAAAAACCGTTGCAACCACCAACCGCAATTTTGTCGGCCGTATGGGCCATATTACCTCGGAAATTTATCTGGCCAGCCCCGCTGTTGCAGCGGCCTCGGCCGTTGCGGGCTATATCTGCTCGCCTGAAGACCTTTAAGGGAGGGACCGTCCAATGAATGCAAAAGGCAGAGTATTTAAATACGGCGATAACGTGGACACGGACGTCATCATTCCGGCGCGTTATCTGAACATCGCGGATACGAAGGAACTGTCGACCCATGCGATGGAGGATATCGACACGGAGTTCGTCAAAAAGGTGCAGCCTGGCGACGTGATCGTGGCGACCCGGAACTTTGGGTGCGGCTCCTCCCGGGAGCATGCGCCGCTGGTTTTAAAGGAAAACGGCGTCTCCTGCGTTATCGCGTCCTCCTTTGCGCGTATTTTTTACCGCAATGCGATCAATATCGGCCTGCCGATCCTGGAGTGTGAAGCGGCGGCAAACGGCATCGACGCGGGCGACGAGGTGGAAGTCGATTTTGATACCGGCATCATCACCAACGTCACCAAAGGGGAGACCTATCAGGCGGCGGCGTTCCCGCCTTTTATCCAGAATATCATCCGGGCGGGCGGCCTTCTGAAGTCGCTCAAGGAAAGAGGCGAATGAGCGATGCAGTATCGGATTGCAGTAGTTAAGGGCGATGGGATCGGCCCTGAAATTGTCTCGGAGGCAATGGAAACGCTTACGCTGGTCGGAGAAAAATTTGGGCATACGTTCCGGTTTGAGGAAGTCCTCGCAGGCGGGTGCTCGATTGACGTCAATGGGATCCCGCTGACGCAAGAAGCCATTGATATCTGTAAGGCGGCGGATTCTGTGCTTCTGGGCGCGGTCGGTGGCCCCAAGTGGGACGACGTGCCCTCGGAAAAGCGGCCGGAAAAAGCGCTGCTTGGCCTGAGGAGCGCGCTGGGGCTGTTTGTGAACCTCCGCCCGGCGCAGATGCACAAGGCGCTTGCCGACGCGTGCCCGATCAAGCCGGAAATTATCGGCGACGGCTTCGACATCCTGGTATGCCGCGAACTGACGGGCGACGTATACTTTGGTAAGCATTACCGCAGGGAAAGCGAAAAGGGCTGGGGCGAGGTCGGCGCAGACGACATGAACTATTCGGCCTATGAGGTCGAGCGCATCGGACGCCGCGCCTTTGAAATGGCGATGAAGCGCAATAAGAAGGTTTGCTCCGTCGATAAGGCAAACGTCCTGGAAACCAGCCGCGTGTGGCGTGAAACCATGCACCGCATCAGGGAGGAATACCCTGAGGTCGCGTATACCGATATGTATGTCGACAACTGCGCGATGCAGCTCGTACGGAACCCCAGTCAGTTCGACGTTATTGTAACCGGCAACCTGTTCGGCGATATCCTGTCGGACGAAGCCTCGATGATCACCGGCTCGATCGGCATGCTGCCGTCGGCCTCTATGAACGAGACCGGCAAGGGGATGTATGAGCCGATCCACGGCTCCGCACCGGATATTGCGGGCAAGGGGATTGCAAACCCAATAGCGACGATCCTGTCCTGCGCCATGATGCTCCGCTATTCGTTCGGCCTGATGGAAGAGGCCGCGGCGATCGAAGCGGCGGTTACCGCCGTCCTGGACGCCGGCCACCGCACGGCCGATATTGCAGCAAACGGGGAAAAGGCACTTTCCACTTCGGAAATGGGCGCTTTGATCCGCGGGCAGCTCCAGGCATAACCCTATATTGAAAGGCAAGGCTGGTAATGCAGCCTTGCCTTTCAATTTTGGCAAAGGGGTAATTTATTGTTGTATCTTTCTCAGCCCCCTGCAATAGGATTTTGCATGGAGGTAATACGAATGGAGGATTTTTCACGTTTCATTAAGCCTGATTTTACGGTACTCGTGGCGGCGCTTTATTGCCTTGGGATAGCGCTCAGGCGTTCTGCGCTCTTTCCAAACAACATGATCCCGCTTTTGCTGACGGCTTGCGGCGCCGGGCTGGGCGGGCTGTCTGTCGCTGCGCATTACAGCGCGTATGCGAACCCGGCGGCGGCCTTTTTGGATGCGCTGGTGCAGGGGATTTTATGCGCAGGGATGGCGGTCTATATCAACCAGCTGATCAAGCAATCCGCCGGGAACAAATAGTTTTCTTTTTTGCTTGAGGTTTTTCACGATATGGTATAGAATAAAAGAGATTTAGAATATGCCGATAATTGGAGAAAACATTGTGGAAACAGCTAATATTTTAGGCGTAAGATTTAACGCAATCACTTTAGATGACGCCGTGGATGCCGCGATGGAGCGCATCCGCGCAGGGGAAAAGGGTTATGTCGTCACCCCGAATTCCGAAATCGTCTATTTATGCCGGAAAGAGCCCGCGCTGACGGCTTTGCTCAACCGCGCGTGCCTTGTCCTGCCGGACGGTATTGGCGTCGTTTATGCCGCACGGCTTTTAAAACAGCCGATCAAAGGCAAGGTTGCCGGGATTGATTTTGCCGAACACCTGGTAGCGCAAATGGCGCGGGAAGGTAAAAGCATTTTTTTCCTCGGCGCAAAGCCTGGGATCGCGGAACTCGCTGCAAAAGAATTGCAAAAAAAGTATCCCGGCCTAGTTGTCAAGGGTTGCCGTGACGGGTATTATAAAGACGACCAGGAAGCCATTGACGCCATCAACCAGGCCGGAGGTGCGGACGTCGCGCTCATTTGCCTTGGCGCGCCCAAACAGGAGCGTTTTATGGCGGCGTACCAGGGGCAGGTTAATGCCACGATTTTGTGCGGCCTCGGCGGCTCGCTTGACGTTTTTGCGGGGACGGTACAGCGCGCCCCGGATATCTTCATCAAGCTTGGCTTGGAATGGTTTTACCGGCTGCTCAAAGAGCCGAAGCGCATCGGCCGTATGATGAGCCTGCCGAAATTTATGCTTGTCGTGCTGAAAACAAAGTTGTTTGGGAAAGGGGCGAAGTAAAATGAAAGTGCATTTGTTGGCGTATACGCCCCAACCGGAAAAGCTGATTGCGGCAGCGGCAAAAAACTGCTACTCCTCCACAGATATCGATGGCATCTTAGACGGGCTGACGGAGGAAAAAACCGAAAGCTTTTTACATATGCTTACGGATATTGGCCACGAAAGCCCCATTGAGCATGCCAGCTTTTCGTTTGCAATCGAAGGCGTGTCCCGTTCGCTGCTGGCGCAGATCACCCGCCACCGGATGGCCTCCTTTTCCGTACAGTCACAGCGGTACGTGAAGGAGCGCGGCTTTGAATATGTCGTGCCGCCTGAGATCGCCGATATCCCCGAAGCACGAGCGCTGTTTGAAAAGGCAATGGACGACGACCAGCAGACATACGAAGCGCTGACGGCAAAGCTGTTTGACAAGCACTTTAAGGTTTTGTGCGACGAAGGCCTTGCGGAAAAGCAGGCGCGCAGCCAGGCGGAAAAAAAGGCAATCGAGGACGCACGATACGTCCTGCCGAACGCCTGCGCCACTCGGATCGTGATGACGGCCAACGCGCGTTCTTTGCAGAATTTTTTCCGGCTCCGGTGCTGCGCGCGCGCGCAGTGGGAGATCCGCGCCCTTGCAGAGGAAATGTACAAGCTGGTCTATACCGTCGCCCCGGTGCTTTTCTCCAAAAGCGGCCCCCCGTGCGTCGACGGCGACTGCACGGAGGGGAAGATGAGCTGTGGGCACGCATTAGAAGTGCGGGCACACTATGAGACGCTGCGTAGTGCTTTACATGGATAGCAGCTGTTTGTCCGGCACAAACTAAAGCAAAATTATAGAAAGAATCCAGGGAAAATTTATGTTACCATTTCGCAAAATCACACTGGAAGACAAAGCGGAGGTAGAGCGCCACGCGACGATGATCCCCACGCATTTATGCGAACACTGCTTTGTTGACCTTTACATTTGGAAGGATCATTACAACACGGAAATCTGCTTCCATAACGGCTTTTTATTGGTGCGGTGCACTTCGTTCCCGGATGGTATCCCGATGTACCTTGCGCCGGTCGGTGAGGGGGACTTTGCTGCAGAAGTCGCGCAACTCCAGCAGGATGCCGCCGAACGCGGTGTGGATTTCCTGATGACGTCTATTTCAGAAGAAATGCTGCCATCCTATCAAAACGTTTTTGCAGATACGTTCGATTTTGTCACAAGCGAAGACGCGGCGGATTACATCTATCTGAGTGAAAAGCTGCAAACCCTGTCTGGCAAGAAGCTGCAATCCAAGCGGAACCTCGTGAACCGCTTTCAGGCCGCTTATGAAGGCCGGTGGGAATATATCCCGATCACCCCAGACAATACCGAGCAGGCCTATGCGTTCCACCTCAAATGGTGCGAGCAAAACGGCTGCATGCGGAACCAGTCCTTTATGGGTGAGACTTGCGCCATAAAGCTGGCGCTTGACAGCTTTTCTGCGCTTGACCTGCGCGGCGGCATGCTTCTTCTGGATGGGGAAACGATTGCATTTACACTGGGTTGCCGCGCGCGCGAAGACCTATTCGTCGTACAGATTGAAAAGGCAGACCATGAGATTGCCGGTGCGTACCAGATGATTAACCAGCAATTCGTTTTGGCAAATTGCACAGGCGTACAATATGTGAACCGCGAAGAGGATTTGGGGCTGGAAGGCTTGCGCAAGGCAAAAAGGTCATATTATCCAGTTTTCTATGGGCAAAAATATACTGCAATCCCCAAAGGGGCGAAAACCTTATGATCCGTTTTGCACACGCGCAGGACTATCCTGAAATCAGGCGGCTTTGGGAACGTTGCTTTCCTGACAGCAGCGGCTTTAACCCGTATTTTTTTGAGTATGTGTTCCAGCCGGGACAGGCTTTGCTGCTTGAACAGGATCATACGCTCTGTGCAATGCTGCAAATGCTGCCTTATCAGCTTCATACGGTTGCTGGGACAGAACAAGCGACTTATATATATGGCGCATGTACCGCGCCGGAAGCGCGGAAACGCGGCTACATGGCGCAGCTTTTAGAGCGCTCTTTCATGCTGGATCAGGAAGCCGGGCGCGCAGCGTCTATCTTGATCCCGCAAGAGGAGTGGCTATTTGGGTTTTACCAAAAGTATGGATACGAACGTACTTTTTATGTGAAGGATCAGGACGTTGCGGCTTGTGGTATTGCTATGCCTCCGGCGGTCAAGTCACGGCCGCTTACCTGTGATGATATCCCCGTGCTGGATGAACTTTACCGCAGGGCAACCGGCAACGCAGGCTGTGCGGTTTTACGCACTCCGATGCAGTGGCAGCGGCAGATCGAAATGTTCCAGGCGTTAGGGCTCGGCGCTTACGCACTGCATATCGGCCACGAAATGAAGGCCTATGCGTTTGTCTGGGAGACGGAAACTGGGGCTTGGGCACAGGAACTGCTTGCGGATGACGCAGAAAGTGAAATAAACTTGTGCGGCATACTCTGCCGGGAACTGGACAAGCCCAACATGCGCATTACCAAGGTAGGGATGCAAACCGCCCTTGGCTGTGCGAAATTTTATGATAACCGCCCTGTAACGCAGGGATATATCAACCTTATGTTCAACTAAGGAGGAATTACACATGATTTACCTAATGCTGGCCGATGGATTTGAAGAAGTAGAGGCTATGGCGCCGGTCGATGTGCTCCGCCGCGCGGGAGCCGATTTAAAAACGGTCGGTGTCACCGGCAGAATGGTTACCGGCGCGCACGGCGTGCCGATGCAGGCGGACTGCACGCCGGAAGAAGTGGATTTGGCCACCGCGGATATGGTGATTTTGCCCGGCGGCATGCCAGGCACCAAAAACCTATATGCCTCTGCATTTGTCCGCGATGCAATCCAGTACTGTATCGACCATGATAAGTATGTCGCGGCCATCTGTGCCGCGCCCTCCGTCGTTTTAGGCGGCATGGGGCTGCTGCAGGGGAAAGAAGCGACCTGCTACCCGGGAATGGAAGACGGTATGGCCGGCGCAAACGCACAGCCCAAGCCGTACTGCATTGCAGGCAAAATCATCACCGGGCGCGCGGCAGGCGCAGCGTTCGACTTTGCGCTTGCCCTTTGCGCGGTGCTGAAGGGTGAAGCTGTGGCGGAGCAGGTCCGCCGTGATATTGTATATGTTGGATAATGCCAAGCGCGCGCTCCGGCAGCGTATGTTGCAGGAGCGCGCAGCGCTATCCAATCTGGAACGTGAGCGGATTTCTGAAGGGATATATCGCAATCTCCTATCTGACAAGGGGCTTGCAAACAGTAAAGTGATATTCCTTTACTGCTCGACAAAAGATGAAATTGATACGGATAAAATTGCAGAATACTGCCTGTTATCCGGCAAAACCGTATGTGTTCCCAGATGCATCGGGCACGGCGTTATGTCCGCGCATGAGATTAAGTCGCTATCCGGCCTTGTGCCGGGCAAATACGGCATCCGCGAGCCAAAGCCTGACAGCAGGGTCGTCTCCCCGGATCAAATTGATCTGGTATTGGCGCCTTGCCTGTGTGCAGACCGCCGCGGTTACCGGTTGGGCTATGGCGGCGGTTACTATGACCGTTTCCTGGAAAAGACGTCTGCAACCATCGTGGCGCTTTGCGCTTCTTCACGGCTCATGCCCCTAATCCCCGCGGAAGGGCACGACTGCCGTTGCCATAAAATTGTAACAGATACGGAGGTTGTCGTTACATATGAAAAATAGGACGGCATTTTTTTCCGGTCTGGCGCTGTTCTTGTGCTTTTGCATTTTATCCGGCTCCGGCCGCATTATCCATGCACTGGAACCCATCCATTTGCTGCTGGGGATGCTGGTGGCCGAAGTGGCAGCGTTTGTAATCCCCACGCTGGTCATTAAACTGGGGGCGGGGCGGGATGACCCTGTCCGGTTCCGTACTTTCCCAAAAGTCAGTACTTCGGCCGTCCTCGGCTTTACAGTTTTTTCGGCCGTTGCGGTATCGATTGGCGTTTTGCTGATTAATTATCTTTTTTTGCAAGTGAATGCAAACCACCCGGCGACGCTGTCAAGCTTTGTTTTCCAATCCGTCAGCGGCGTGCCGGCTTTTTTGCTGCTGCTTGTTTTTATTGTGATCCCGCCGGTTTTTGAAGAGTTTTTTTTACGCGGCGCTCTTTTTTCTGCCCATGAAAAAATGGCGGGCACAGGGATGTGCATTGCCTTTTCTGGATTGTGCTTCGCCATGCTGCATGGCTCACTATCGAATTTTCTTGGGCCATTACTGGCCGGCTGCCTGTATGCATATTTAACCTATGCGTTTGACTGTGTATGGCTCGCCGTTTTGGCACATTTAATCAATAATGCCTTTTATCTGGGCGTTTCTTGGCTCAGTACCACGTACAGCGCGTTTGGGATATGGAAGTATATCCCTGGGGTCTCTGTTGTCATGCTGCTCTTTTTCGGCTATCTTTCCTTTTGCTGCCTGGAAAGCTTGCTGGTGCATGATAAAGTCCCTAAATTTAGACGTACAGAGAACCGGGGAGCCAGCCTGTTGTCGATTGTGATCAACCCGGGCTTTACAGTATTTTTATTTGCATTTATTGCGAAAGCGATTCTAGGGCTCATATAATGCGGGCCTGCCATTCATGAGGTGACAAGATGGAAAACTATACCCCCCGCGAGCCGCGCGATAACAACGCGCCTCCGGCTCGCAGGAAGCAAAAAAAGCAAAGCGGCTGTGCGGGCGCATTGCTGTATCTGGTCGTTATTTTCGGCATTGCCGCACTACTTTCAATGGTTCTGCTGTTTTCCGCAAACGATGTGTTCGCTTTTGTCAAGGATAACCGCTCCGTTACGTTGACGGTGCCGGAGGACACGACGGTAAAGGCGCTGAGCAAGGAGCTGGATCAGGAGGGCGTAATCCATTACGGCAGCCTGTTTAAATTGTTTGTGACGGTAACGGGTAAAGATACCACCGTATTGGCAGGGGATTATACCCTGAACCCCTCTATGGACTACGGCGCGATTATACGCTCGCTGCGAAACTCGACCGGGGAAAACACTGTGACGATCACGATCCCGGAAGGCTACACGATTGACCAGATCCGCGAAGCGCTGCTGAAGCACCACGTCTGCTCGGAAGAAAGCTTGGATGACGCGCTGAATACCTATCCTTTCAAGTGGGATTTCCTCAAGGGCAAAACGCCGGGGAAGAACTGGCTGGAGGGATACCTGTTCCCGGATACCTATGAGTTTTACCAGAAAAACGACAGTGCGGTGCAGGTTATCAATAAAATGCTGAACAATTTTGCGGACAAGTTTGACCAGCCGATTGCTGACGGCGCAGCTGGCCTGGGGCGCTCAATGCATGATATTGTTACGATCGCGTCCCTGGTAGAACGCGAGGCGCAAAAGGAGGACGAATTTGCTGAAATTGCAGGCGTCATCTATAACCGTCTCAACAACAGCCAGCAGTTCCCGTATCTACAGATCGATGCCACCGTTCAGTATGCGGTTGGCCATAAGGATCAGCTTACCGAAGCCGATTTGAAGGTTGACAGCCCGTATAATACCTATACCAATAAGGGCCTGCCGCCCGGCCCGATTGCAAGCCCTGGTTATACTGCGCTCTATGCGGCTTCCCATCCCGAGGACAATGGGTATTATTACTATGTAGCGATGCCGGACGGCTCCCATTTGTTTGCAAAGACCAATGCAGAGCACGAGGCTAATAAAAGGAAAGCGGCAGAAGCTTTTGAAAAGGCGAGCACACAATGATGATCAAAAAACCGGAAATCCTTTCACCGGCGGGTGACTTTGAAAAATTACGCTATGCCATCGCTTATGGCGCGGACGCGGTCTATCTGGCCGGGCGGCGTTTTGGCATGCGCGCGGCCACCGGCAATTTTGACGACGGCGAATTGCGGCAGGCCATTTCCTATGCGCACGCACGTGGGGTAAAATGCTATATTACCGTTAATATCGTCCCTTCCAATGCCGATTTGCAGCAGCTTCCGGGGTACCTCGAATTGCTGCAGGACGCGGGGGCAGACGCCCTGATCGTTGCGGACGTCGGGGTGGTCGCCATGGCCAAGCGTTACGCGCCGAAGGTGCCGCTGCACATCAGCACGCAGACGAGTATCCTAAATTATGAAGCGGCAAACTTTTGGGCGGAACTCGGTGCGGAACGGATCGTCCTTGCACGAGAACTTAGTTTGCCGGAAATTGCGGAAATCCGTGAAAAGGCCCCCAAAGCCCTGCAAATCGAAGCGTTTGTACACGGCGCAATGTGTATTTCATATTCCGGCCGTTGCCTGATCTCGCAGTATATGACCGGCCGGGACGCGAACCGCGGCGCGTGCGCGCAGCCGTGCCGTTGGAAATACAGCCTTATGGAGGAGAAGCGGCCGGGAGAGTATTTCCCTGTGGAAGAGGACGGCCGCGGGACCTACCTGTACAATTCAAAGGATATGTGCATGATCGAACATATCCCGGAGCTGGTACGGGCTGGGATCGATTCTTTTAAAATCGAAGGGCGCGCCAAAACCGCATATTATGCAGCCGGCATTACCAGCGCCTACCGCCGTGCAGTAGAAGCCTATATGCAAAACCCGGAAGGGTTTATCCTCGCGGAAGACATCCGGGCAGAGATCGGCAAGGTCAGCCACCGCAATTATTATACGGGGTTTTATTTCGGCGCCGAGGAATGCGGGCAGTTTTATGAGGACAGCCACTACATCCGCGATTGGGAAGTTACCGGGCTATGGGATTCGTGCGACGCGCAGGGCAATGCCGTATTCCGCCTGAAGAACCGCTTTTTCAGCGGTGACACGTTAGAGCTGATCCAGCCCGGCCAGGCGCCATACCGGTTCGTCGTCACGGAAATGACGGACGACGAGGGGAATCTGCTGTCCGTTGCACACCATCCGGAGATGCGCGTACACCTGAAACTGCCGTTTGAAGCTGCTCCCTACGCAATTTTGCGCAAAGAAACGGGCGAATCAATTGACAAATAGTACGTTCATGTTGTAAACTGAAAAGGTAATAAGAAAGCGATGACGAAACGAGCCGTGCACGGCAGCCAACAGCGAGAGGGGAGAGTGGAAGCCCTCGGCAATGCATGCACCGGCAGCCACTTCCGAGCCGCCCGGATAACCGGGACGCGTGATCTGCGTTAATGGATCTCTGAGATGCCCGTGAGGGGCAGATTAGGGTGGTACCGTGGAACAGAGCTTCCGCCCCTAACGTGTGTTAGGCGCGGAAGCTTTTTATTGCGCTTACAAAATTATGAAAATATATGGAGGGTCACAACATGCAATACATGGGTTTAAACGAAATCCGTGAAAAATTCCTGTCGTTTATGGAATCCAAGGGGCATTTGCGCCTGCCGAGCTTCCCCCTGATCCCGCAGGGCGACGCATCCCTGCTGCTCATCAATTCCGGTATGGCGCCGATGAAGCCGTTTTTTACCGGCGAACAGGAACCGCCGCGCCACCGTGTAACGACGTGCCAGAAGTGCATCCGCACCGGCGACATTGAAAATGTCGGCAAGACGGCGCGGCACGGCACCTTTTTTGAAATGCTGGGCAACTTTTCTTTCGGCGACTATTTCAAGCACGAGGCGATTGCCTGGAGCTGGGAATTCCTCACCTCGCCCGAATGGATGGGGATCGACGCCGACCGCCTGTACCCGTCCGTCTATGTGGACGACGACGAGGCGTTTGCGATTTGGCGTGACGAGATCGGTATCGCGCCGGAGCGTATTTTCCGCTTTGGCAAGGAAGATAATTTCTGGGAACACGGCGCCGGCCCCTGCGGCCCCTGCTCCGAAATTTACTATGACCGCGGTGAGAAATACGGCTGCGGCAAGGAAGGCTGCACCGTCGGGTGCGACTGCGACCGCTATATGGAGGTCTGGAATAACGTATTCTCGCAGTTTAATAACGATGGTCAGGGGAACTACGTTGAACTGAAGCAAAAGAACATCGATACCGGTATGGGCCTGGAGCGTCTTGCGGTCGTCGCACAGGACGTCGGTTCCCTGTTTGAGGTTGACACAGTACGCAACATCATGACGCATATTTCGGAAATCGCGGGCGTCCACTACGGCGACAGCGAAAAGACCGATGTTTCCCTGCGCGTCATCACCGACCATATTCGCTCCACCACGATGATGGTTTGCGACGGTGTGCTGCCCTCCAACGAGGGGCGCGGTTATGTGCTGCGCCGCCTGCTGCGCCGTGCGGCGCGCCACGGCAAGCTGCTTGGGATCAACCGCCCGTTCCTGTCCGAGGTTGCCAGCACCGTAATCCAGGAAAGCGGCGGCGCTTATCCGGAACTGGTCGAAAAGCAGGACTTCATCCATAAGGTTATCTCTATGGAAGAGACCAGCTTTGACAAGACCATTGACAGCGGCCTGTCCATCCTGGAAGACATGGTTGCAGCCGTTAAAGCGGAGGGCAAATCCGAGCTGCCGGCGGCCGATGCGTTCAAGCTGTACGACACCTATGGGTTCCCGATTGATTTGACGGTGGAGCTGCTGGAAGAGCAGCAGATGACGACCGACCGCGCAGGCTTCGACCAGCTCATGGAGGAGCAGCGGATCCGTGCGCGTAAGGCGCGGGAAAAGCTGGGCGACCTTGGCTGGGCTTCTGAGAACCTTGGCCTTGACAAGTCGATCAAGACCGAGTTCCTGGGCTATACGCAGCTTGCAAGCCGCGGTAAAGTGCTTGCCGTGATTGCGGACGGCGAGATTTGCGAAGACGCCGGCGCAGGCGCAAAGGTTACCGTCGTACTCGACCGCACCCCGTTTTACGCGGAAAGTGGCGGCCAGGTGCCAGACTACGGCACGCTGGCTTCTGATAACGGCTGCGTGGTTGAAGTCCGCGACGTACAGAAATCCAAAGATGGCAAGTTTATGCACTTTGGCACCGTTGCCAAGGGCGCGCTTTCCGTAGGCGACGAGGTCGAGGCTACCGTCGATGCGGAGCGCCGGCAGGCGATCTGCCGTGCGCATACGACCACGCACCTGCTGCAAAAGGCGCTTCGCACCGTCCTGGGCAGCCACGTAGAGCAGGCGGGTTCCTATACGGATGCGGACCACATCCGCTTTGACTTCACGCATTTTGCGCCGATGACGCCGGAAGAGCTGCAGCAGGTGGAAGATATGGTCAATGACGCAATCCTGGAAGGCTATGCCGTCGAAACCCGTGAAATGCCGATCGACGAGGCCAAGAAGCTTGGCGCAATGGCGCTGTTTGGTGAAAAATACGGCAGCGTGGTACGTGTCGTGCGCGCTGGCGCTTTTTCTACCGAGCTTTGCGGCGGCACCCATTTGGACAATACGGCAAAGGCCAGCGTTTTCAAAATCATCGGTGAAAACTCCGTTGCCGCCGGCGTACGCCGCATCGAGGCATTGACCGGCAAGGGCGTAATCCGCATGTTTAATGAAAAGCAGGCCATGATCGCGGACACGGCCAAGGCGCTCAAAACCTCCCCGGCGGAACTACTGCAGAAGGTCGAGCAGATGATGGGCGATATGCGTGAAATGGCCAAGAACGTGGATAAGCTGAGCGCGCGCATCGCAAACATGCAGCTTCTCGACCTGTTTAACCTGTCCACGGATATCAAGGGCGTCAATGTCATTGCCGCGAAGCTGGACGACGTGACCGTCGATACGCTGCGCGCCATGGGCGACAGCATCAAGGAGCGCGCACCCAAAATGGTCGCCGTACTCTCTACGGTTACGGCGGAAGGCAAGATTAACTTCCTGTGCGTGTGCGGCGAAGAAGCGGTCAAAAAGGGCGCGCATGCCGGAAAGATCATCAAGGAAGTCGCCAAAATGTGCGGTGGCGGCGGCGGCGGCCGGCCTGACAGCGCAACCGCGGGCGGCAAGGATGTATCGAAGCTGGAAGAGGCGATCGAGGCGGTCAACAACATCGTGGATGCCCAGCTCAGCTGATAAATTATACGGACTTTGAAGGAGGCAACTGGTATGGAAGACTGTATTTTTTGTAAAATTGCAGCAAAGGAAATTCCCTCCAAGGCGCTCTATGAGGACGGGCAGGTATATGCCTTCTACGACCTTGACCCGCAGGCGCCGACGCATTTTCTCGTGATCCCAAAGCAGCATATTGCCAGCGCTTTGGAGGTTACGGCAGAAAACAGCGCCGTTGTCGGGCACTGCTATGAAGTGATCGCTGCGCTTGCAAAACAGCTGGGGTTTGACAGCTACCGTGTCGTCACAAATTGCGGGGAATCGGCGGGGCAAAGCGTATTCCATCTGCATTTCCATGTGCTTGCCGGCCGGGATATGACCTGGCCTCCGGGATAAATATGATAAAAGGGGGGCGGCGGCAGCGCTGCCCTTCTTTTATCCTCCGGAAGGCGCCCGGAAAGGGGGAAGGCATGTGAAGCGTCCTGTTATCCCGTTTGCAGCCAGTTTTGCAGCGGCAGTCTGGGCCGCGCTGCATAATGGCGTATTGGCATTGCTTCAGGAATATTGGCTGCTTAGCGTATCCGCAGCAGCGCTGATAGCCTTATGCTGCTTTGCCATCAGGAAGATCCGTGCCGTGGGCAGTATCCTATGCGCCGGCGCGATCCTTGGATTGTTGTTTTCGGGCGCTTATACGCACTTTTTAGTGCGCCCTGTGGCAGGGCTGGATGGGAAAACCTTTCCCATAACCGCTACGGTGGAGGATTATGCGCAGGTTTATGAGGAAAATCAGCGCGTCCAGGTCTCATTTTCCGCAAAGGACGCGGGTATTACCGGTTTTCATCCCCGGATCCATACTTTGCTGTACGTCCCGCTGACCGATACACCGCTCGTTCCCGGTGACCGGATTACAGCTACCGTCGACTTTTACACCCCTACGGTGCTGGATGGGTTTGCGCGGAAGGAATATTATGACGCAAACGGCTTTTACATTTTGGGTTCAGTCAAGGATGATATCGGGGATACTGGGGAATTGCCTGCGTTTTCGGTTGAAAAGGCGACGCGCGCCCCGATCTGGTCTTATCCGGTGCGCATGGCGGCGCGGATCAAATCAAATATTTCACAGTTCCTGCCTACACGGGAAGCGGGGTTCCTGACGGCCGTTTTACTCGGCGATAAAAGCGGCCTGCAGGATACCGACCAGCAGGCGATGAAAAAAGCCGGGCTGTCGCATGCAACAGCCGTTTCCGGCATGCATATTGGCTTTCTGGTAGGTTTTTTCTACTTACTTTTTGGCCGGAAGTTTGGCACCATTTTTTCGATTGCCGCGATCCTCATCTTCATCCCAATGGCCGGCGCATCGCCTTCGGTCATACGCGCCGGCATCATGTATTTGATGGCCGCAATTGGCTTTTGCCTCGGCAAAGAGAGCGATGGCCTCAATGCGTTGTGCCTGGCATTGCTTGTGTTGCTGCTTGCCAATCCCTATGCGGTAGGCAGCGTCAGCCTTCAGCTATCGTTTGCGGCTTCCCTTGGGTTGATCCTGTTCAGCCGCAGGATCAAAATATGGGTGATGCAGCCCCTCCAAAAGCTGCCGCGTTGGTTCAAAAAGGTGGCAGGGTTTATCGCGGATGGCCTGATCTGCTCTGTCTGTGCACTTTGTTTTACGGCGCCCGTCCTGTTTTCTGCATTCGGATATGTTTCCCTCTTGGCGCCGATCGCTAATCTTTTAACAGTCGGTATCATAGGCGTCGTATTTGTCCTTGGGTTGGTCACGGCCGCCGTTTTCAGCGTATGCCCGCCACTTTCTATTTTGGCTGCCAACATCCTGACACCCTGTATTGATTATATTTTAGGGATTGCATATCGGGTATCCGCGATCCCATTCGGGTTGGTGTATTGGGACAACCTATATGGTAAACTGGCACTACTGTGCTGTTTTGCCGCCCTTATCTTGATTGCGGTGCAGCCGAAGCGGATCAAAATGTGGCTTGCCTTATCGCCGGTATGTGCTATACTGGTAGTGCTTTGTATACTGGGCGTCCATGCGGAAGCACATACGGCTACAATTTCCTTTTTGCCCAGTGGTTTCGGGCAGACAATCCTGCTTGCCGACGGGCAGCGGGACGGGTTCGACCCCATTTTAATCGATTGCAGCGCCAGCGGCCACCGCGATGCGGCATTGGCTACGCAGTCCTGGCTGGAATGGCGGTGCATGGATAACATCGATACGTTGGTGCTTACCGCGGTTGACAAGACCCATGCGCGAAGCGTGCCAGAACTCCTGCAAAACGTCCCGGTAGGCCGGATTATTATCCCGCAGAATGTCAGGGAAAGCGAAATTTCCGCCCAGATACAGGAGACGGCTGCGCAGGAAGGTGTCCCCATCCTGACTTGGGACGCCGACGGGGAACAGCCGCTCCCTACGTGCGGCGATAGCTTTCAAATCTACCTTTCTGCCGCAGTTGACCGGAAGCTGGTTGTCCGGATTCAGGCAGGGGAGGAAGATATCCTCGTGCTGCATAGCTTGACACAAAAAATGCTGCAAGCACTTTTAGATAAGCAACCTTTGCAGGCGGAAACCATTGTTTTGTCGGAAAGCAACTTAAGCGACGCACGAATGGTATATGACGCCATGGATATCTTGCAGCCGCAGACAGTTATTTTGCAATCAGGCTATTCTACGTTAGATACGCTATGCCGGAAACCGGTTCGCAACACCATGCTGGAAGGGGAAATCACCTTCCGCATCCGGCAGGCCACGGCCAAGGAGTGATAGTATGCCCACAAAAGTTACGGCAGATGGGCTTGCCCAGCTGAAAAAAGGGATTAAAGACGGCGGGATAGGCAATCTATATGTGTTTTACGGTCCGGAGTCTTATTTAAAAGAATATTACCTGCAGGAAGTGATAAAGCTTTTGGTCGACGACACGTTCCGCATGTTCAATCTGGAGGTTTTTGAGGGCAAGGCCTTGACACCGGAACTCCTATCAAATGCGATCGAAGGCTGTCCCGCCATGGCAGAGCGAAAAGTCGTCGTTGTGAAAGACTTTGACTTATACAAACCGCCGGCGGGCATGCAGGAAGCCTTGCCGATGCTCCTAACAGATTTGCCGGAGTACATCTGTCTGATTTTTTATTATGATATCCTGGAACTAAAGCAGGACAAACGTCTGAAAATCCATACGCTCCTTAGCAAAAACGCCTGTTTTGTGGAGTTTTCAGAACGCAGCGAACGCGAACTGATTGATTGGGTGCGTAGGCGTTTCCGGGCGTTGGGGAAGGGGATCGACGACGAAACCTGCTCTTATTTCCTGTTCCTGTGCGGCCACTCCATGACACAGCTCATTACGGAAACGGAAAAAGCCGCCGCCTTTTCAACCCTTGAGTATATTACACAGTATCATATCGATTCCGTTTGCACGCGCGTCCTGGACGCCGTCATATTTGACCTGACGGATGCGATTGCCGATCGTTCCTTTTCTAAAGCAATCAGTATTTTTGAGGATTTAATTGCACAAAAAAATGACGAAATCCAGATATTTTCTTCCATCATGCGGCATTTGCAGCGTTTGTATGCGGCCAAGCTGGCCAGCCAGGCGCATAATGGCGAACGGATCCTCCTGGAAATTTCGGGTACCCGCTCTTCCTACTATGCACGGAAGCTGATTGGCGCAGCGCGCGGACTTTCACTGGGCTGGCTTCGCAAAGCAATCCTTTCCGCTGCGGAAACAGATGCAGCACTGAAAAGCTCCAGTGCGGACAAACAAAAATTAGTGGAATTTATGTTGCTCAATATGGCGACCGGTTTTGAGGGATAAGGGGAAAATGATAAGGATACAAGAAGCAATTGTTGTAGAAGGCCGTTATGATGTAAATACTATCCGGCAGCTTGTGGATACAGTCGTACTGGAAACCGGCGGGTTCCGTATCTTCAGCGACCAGGAACGTTTGGCAATGATCCGCCGGATTGCAGCGGTACGCGGGATCCTGATCCTAACGGACAGCGACGGCGCGGGCTTCGTCATACGGAACTTTTTAAGGGGTGCAGTACCGCAAGATCAAGTAAAGCATGCCTATATCCCTGATATATTGGGAAAAGAGCGGCGGAAGCGGAAAGGCTCGGCTGAGGGGAAGCTCGGCGTGGAAGGGATGCCGCAGGAAATCCTTTTACGTTCACTTCGCCAAGCCGGGGCTACATTTTTAGAAGGGGACACGCCGATTGCGGGGCCGCAAGCGCTGCACCCGCAAATTATAAAAGCGGATTTATATGCCCTCGGCCTATCCGGGACACAAAATTCCAACTACAGGCGGAAAGCACTGCTGCGCAAAATGGAACTTCCGGAGCATTTGTCCAGCAACGCTTTGCTTGATTTTTTGAACGCTGTTTCCAATTTGGATGAAGTAAAAAAATATCTTTGTGAAATTGATAACACAGCATTGACAGGGGAAGCGTAAAATACTATAATAAGACCATAAAATAATATTCTGTTTCAGGGCGGAGTGAAAGTCTCCACCGGCAGTGAAAAAGCCGATAGCGCTTTTAAGTCTGCGAGCCATTTGGCACGATAGGGTTAGAATCCCAACCGACGGTTATAGTCCGGATGAAAGAAACAGATGTACTTTGTTGCGCATCTGTGCCCACAGACAATGTCTGTGGGTTTTCTTTTTCCAAAACAGAATCCAATACGTTTGGAGGAGAAATTATGAGCCACACGAAGAAAATAACATTTACTGCGATTTTTGCAGCGATCGCCGCGGTTTTAATGTTTTATGAATTTCCATTACCGTTTATGCCGCCGTTTTTAAAAGTCGATTTGAGCGGTGCAGTTATTTTGATCGGTGCATTTATTTTTGGACCGATGCCAGCGCTTTCTATGGCGCTTATTAAAGACCTGATCCATCTGTTATCCAGCCAGACCGGCGGTTCCGGTGAACTTGCGGATTTCCTCATGACGGCTACGCTCGTCCTTGTGGCGTTATTCGTGTACCGTCGCAGACAGACAAAGGGCGGCGCAATTGCAGGCTGCGCAATGGGGACTGTCGCAATGTCCATTATGGGAATGATCACAAACCAGTTTATCATCATTCCGTTTTATTCTTTGACCATGCCGATCGATCAGATTATAGAAGCCTGCGGACAGATTAATCCGTTGATTGGCAATTTAAATGGTTATCTGTTGTTCGGCGTATTGCCGTTTAATTTGATCAAAGGTGCGGTGCTTTCTGTTATCACTGTAATCATCTATCAAAAACTTGGCAGCTTTATCCGAAATATGCATGTTTCCGCACCGCAAAAAAGCCATTAACCTTAAAACAATAAGAACCCGCACAACAGATGTGCGGGTTCTTATTTGCCTCTCTTATTATACAAAATATTTATTTTGCTTAATTGGCTATGCTGCCGGATTCCGTCCCTTTGGCCAGCCCCGCCGCCGTCCGGGACTGCATCCGGCAGCATGTACCTTACGCGGCGCCGAGTAAGCAAAATAACCGTTGTTGTTCTGTTCGCTTCCCACATCACCCGGTAATATTCCTGGCAACGAAAATAGCAGCAAGCACAGAAATAACCACAGCAGCAACAGAAGCAGCTTTCATGCAAAAATGGAGCAAGCCGCCATAACGGATACCGGAGCTCTCCATAGCACCAAGCAGGATAATAAAAAAGACCTTTACAGTAAGGTGCAATAAGCAGCTTACCGCCACAACAACCGCCAAGCCGTTAAGGACATCCGGACGCATAATTAAATCGAAACCCATATTTTACACCCTTTCAAATCATTTCTTCCTGAGAGCCGCCCAGCGGTTCAAACCCTGGATGCTCCGGGAACTCTACACCATTGGTGTCTTCCAATTCTACAAACTTTTCAACCGGGATACCCTTGCCATACCATAAAATTTGTGATAATATGTCCTTGTAATCAATTTCATCCGGTTTTAAGACCAGGGACGCTTTTACGAGAAGCGTCTCTATTTTTTTACGCATTTTTCGCCCCAGCATTTTCACATACTCCGGATGCTCCAAACATGAAAGGCACAATACCTTTTCCGTACCGTCGATATCATCACCCAAGCTATCCAGAACAAAAACATTCGGGAAAAGCCGTTTAAACTCCTGATATGTACAATTTGAATACGACATTGTAAGTTCAACACGGGTTAAAGGGTAATCCAGTTTGCTTTCAATCTGCTTGTTATATATCTTTACATTCCCATGAGCATGCCCAACACCCAAATACTCGGTAAACTCCTCGCCACCATAATGCTTCATAGTATAGTTCCGCCTATCCATCAGCACATGAACCGAACTACGGGAATACGGGATATCAATCGCCACATCAAACTGCTTAAAATCAATATACTTGCAGTTTGCGATCAACCGGCAGTAGAACACATCAAACTGCGGACTTTTACCAACCTTCGCCGGATTAAATTCCAGCTTACAGGTTGTCCAATACTCATTCGGCGCTTCGCGGTTTGGCTGAATACCCCAATACCATGAATTATCTTCATCCGTATGGATTGTAAGATTCTCATGGTAATCTGAAATACGATACCCGAGCCGGTCTCCGGCCAGAACCCCATATTTACTACCTGAACCCAAACGGAGATAATGCTGCAGATCAGCGACCGTCGAAGACCGGACACGCATTAACATGATAAGCTTGTCCAAGGTATAAACACCCCTCAAACCAGCACCCCCTAAAATCAGATTTTTATAACTTTTTTAGCCTTTAAGCCAAAGGGCACATAAACCGCCGTACTGGGTTGTAGGTGTACTAAAGTACATGTCATAGCCCCTGTCTAGAGAAGGGGGCTCCCCCTCTGCCCTGCCCCTTCCCTGCTTTTTCAATCCTGAACTTTTTCGCCCTTTTGAGAAAACGCGGTGCAGCCACTTCCCACGGCCTTACCGGGACGGAAAGCCGCCCCGGCAAAGAGAGCACCTACAGCACCGGCAGCCCTCATTCGCTGGTCACATCCCGCCAACGCCAAAATACACGGTCACATATCCATGCCCAAAGGTCGTCGTCTATCTCTTCATCTAAAATCTCGTCGCCGTATTCAAACACAGCTATTTCATGCCCCCAAGTTGTATTCACTTGAAACTCAATCTTACGCATAAGCACAAACCGTCCTTTCTCAAATGCTCCACGTAAATACTTGCCTCCTCGCAGCCTACGGTCGACAAGCTCCCTTCGGCTCTCGGCGCGAGCACCTGCGCCACAAGCCGCCGCTACGGCACGCCTACGGCGATAGGAGAGCAACAACACGGCCAGAGCCTTCACCGCCCCGCAGGGCGGCTCAGGACGCGCCTGGGAGACGCTCAGGCATTCGGGTGCCCTCCCGCTGCGCGGGCCCCTCCCCGCCCGCCTGAGCGTCTTCTGTGGCGAACAGCGCGTAACTGTCGTACAGCTTCGCGATCTTAGGGCGGTAAACGAGCACCTGGCTACCAAGCTTCATGTTCTGCCCATACCACTTCTCTACTGCGAGGAAGCAGGTAAACGGGAGGAATGCGAAAAAGCCATTGTTCACCTTCAGGTGTTTTACATCGTATTCAATAAGGCACCGGATTTGCCGGTCGAGCATCCGGTCGAACTGGGCGACCAAGATAAAATTAAACCCCAGCTTCCGGTGCTGGGAGAAGAACTTAATCCACTCCATGCGCTTATTGCTACCGCTATTCCAGTCCCGGCTATTGAACAGACATTGCGCTTCATCCAAGATCACCAGCGTCTGACCCTCCACACCAAAAGCATGGCGCGCCCGGGCATAGGAGATCAACCGCTCAATTGTTACATCCGGATTATCCCAATACTCGAACCGGTCGGCCAAGGCCGAGGGGACGCTCAAGGGGAAATTAGCGATTACCCGGTTCCGCTCCTTGCGCCGGAGCTTGTCCAGAGCATCCTTCACCGCATGGTACGATTTGCCCGAACCGGGCGTACCGCTGTACAGGTAAATCACATTATCACCTCACTCTATCGCCTTGACCCACCGGGCGATAACGGCAATTGCGTAGTACAGGGCGACCGCTACAAGCCACGCTTCGGCCATTGCCAAGAACTCATAAACCGGCAGGAAATAATTAATTTTAGCTATCAGGTCGCCGAACCATGTCCCCTGCACCCACTGGAACGGGGAATCCGGGAATAATATGCATATCGCATTGAGCACGGTCACCACAGCGTTTAGGAGCAGCTGCACAAAGCTTGCGAGACCTGCAAACATAATCCATCACCTACCACTTAATCAGGTCACGTGTCCGCATGACCAAAATGAACCCGAACCAGATACAGGCCGCATACCGGAAGAACGCCAGCGGTACGGCAAACGGCGAAAGATCAACCGTGTGATGCACCTGCAAATAGTCCGTATCAATATCAATTTGCAGCTGGTAGCCCGCAGCGGTCGCCGCAAAGAGCCGCACGGCATTCACGAAATCAAACGGTATGCAAAACGGGAATTTCTGTAGGACAATAAGGTTTTTAAAGCCGTCGAAATCCAGCTTAAAATTAGACGGGCTATCGAAGAAAGCACCGATTGCCCCGGCGATCGAGGTTATGCCGTCCGCTATCCCCTGCAATATCCCCTTGAGGAAATCCCACAAGCCCTGTAATATCCCCGGTATACTGGTTGGGGTATCGGGTACATCAACGGGCGGGTTATCCGGAATATCACTTTCCCATGTACCATCTTTCACCTTATCCAAATCAACCGGCGTATCAACCGGAAAGGTTTGCAACTTTTCGTCTGGAATGTCCGGATAATAAACGCCTTCCTGTACCAACGGGATATCAAATTCACCCGTAACAGCATCGGGTAACGGTATATACATAGGGAAATCGGGAGGATCAACGACTAACGGAGGTGTAGCCGGGTATACATCACAAGCACCGCCAATAGTAATAAATTCATCCCAAAGATGCTTACCAAGATTAATAGGATACGGAACTACTTGCCAGTCAATAACATATTCCCCATCACGGAAAATCTGATCCATATAAATGGCTTCAAGATAAACCCAACGACCATCTGGGAAAGTGCCACCAGTAGTAACCCCGGCAAAACCCATCTGTTTTATATTCATATACTTTGCAGAGCCAAAACGGGTCTCTTTGTAAAATTCACCATCTTTAAAAAATGTGGCCACATAATCGCCATACTTATCAGGAGAATAAACAATATCAAAAGTATAAGTATGACCTTCAACGGTATAAGAACTAAACGGACGGAAAGGAAGCCGAAAGCTTCCCGACTCGGGAAGATCAGACACCTTAACAATATCAGACACTTCAGCGTCGATAACAAAACCGACATCTTCCGAAGACCAAAACGAACTTACAAAATCCACCACCTGCGCCCGCACCTTATCAGATAGCCGGATAACCTGCTCTTTCGTCCAATCAAGCGTAGCAACCGTTTGATTTATATAAGCCTTGAAGTCAGCCCCGGCACGCTTCCAGAGATTCCATGCACATTCAGTAAGCATTTCAATACGAAGCCACAGCCGACGATCAGCACCGCAACCACCGCGACCGCAGCGTCGTCAATGACCAGAACAGCCCGAGCTTCTAAGTATGTATGTGCCGGCGCGGCGATCGCCACCATGATAGCGAGCAGCACCACCAGCACACGGAGCAGCAGCGGCCGACGCGGACGGGCGACTGCCTGCACTAATCCTTCCATGGGAACAACCCTCCCTAGTAAGATAAAAATAGGGGGGCATTTGCCCTCCCCTTTCCGGCAAATTACTTTGCCATACCCTTAAATTTGTTCCAGAGCAGCTTCGACCCAAAGAACACGACACCGAGCGCCACGGCCAGGCCGATAACGGTCACCGCATCAGCCTGGAGACTGGTGGACGCAGACTGGATAGCGGAAACGATAGCAGAGGAATCACCCTCGGCAAGCATCAAAAACGGCATAACGCTTTCTCCTTTCCTACAGATTTTTGAACATATTTAAAGCATTCCGGGCGAAAAACCCGAAAAGCATAAATATCAAATCCGCCGTGAGCACTGTACCGAAAATCGCTGTAAATACATCAACCACCGTTACACCACCCTAATATCGCACGAGCAAAACCATGCGCAAGAATCGCCGCGATCAATACGACCAGCAGCACATTGCAGGTATCAAAGGCCGAGTGGATCTCCGTCAGCTCCGCAAGGCACTTATCTCCAACGGTTTCGGCAGCAACTTCTTCCATCTGCTCCGGCGTAGGAATAGGCTCCGCACCGGCCAACTGAAAAAGCACCAGCGAATCATTCTGCATCACTTCCCTGCCTTTTCGGAATTCGGGGAAACCAACGCCGACTGGAACGGCTTAAACGGCTGGACATACTCCAGTGATTTTAAATGCAGAACAGGCCGCCCTTTGCCATCAGCCCGAATAGAGAACGTAGCGTTATAATCTGCCGGGAGGTTGATAATAGAATCATAGTCCCCCAGCGGCAAGGATGCCGACAGCAGCCGCACACCCTTTGCGTTCTGTTCCGTTTCACTATCCCAGGACTCTACATACCGAACTTTACACCCCTGTACTGCATGTCCGTCCTTCTCGTCCTTAAAACTAGGCTCTCAGACAGTACTGTTACCACACTGTTAAACGCCATCCTGTCTAACTCATTTAAAAATTAGCATGTTAATTCTGTTCTACATCTCATGCTATTAAATGTTAAATATTGCTTGTCAACAGATTTGATCAAATTTTAAAAATATGATAAAATAACCCAAAGGAAGTGTGCAAATTGAAAACAAGGCTAGAAGCTAGAGCAGAAAAATGCACGTTAAAAATAGCTAATCAACGTTTAAAATCCATACGAAGGAATGAACGAAATGCAACCTATAGCAATACTTTGCATTATTATAATTCTTGCAATAATATTATTGTTTATAAAAATACACGCCGACCCACACAAGCACTTTAAAAACGCGAAAAAAGAGATTCAAAAGTTAATTTTAGACGCCGAACACAATAAATGGCATGACGAACCGCAAAAAGGAATCATGCAAGCAAGCTTTTTTAAAGGTCGCGTATTATTGCTACATCAAAAGGGATTAATTACGGACGAAGAATTAGAAGAACTAAATCAAGCTGCGAATTACATGAAACAATATATTAAAACAACCGATCACACCGAAAAATATATATACAAAAGATAAAAGACTAGGCTCCCCCTAGTCCTTTTTTATGCCAACACACCGGAACCCATTTCACTTAATTGAATATATTGGATATCCGACGAATGCTCCGGAAACCCTACGTCAACACATCAATCATTAGATAAGATAAAAACTTCAATATATTTTTAGACAGCACTTGACAGTTCGTATCTTTTTCCTTATAATGAAAATACATACGATAAAAGCAATGACAGAGGAAAGTAAGCGTATCAAAAGTGGTTTTCAGGGAGTGCCTGCCAAGACTGTAAGCGGGCGTAGCTACTGGTTTGCTGAAGTTCCCTCTTGAGCTGCAGGACTGAAATGTTACAAGTAGGTTCCGCCGGTGTTCCTCCGTTACAAGGATAGGATATAAAATTTTATTGTATCCGATTAAGTGCGGCGATTTGCGCCGAAGCTGGGTGGTACCGCGGAACTGTTTGTCTTTCGTCCCTTTCTTAAGGACGGAGGACTTTTTTTATAGCCTTTCTCCTGGCTGGACAAATAATTCTTTCATAAAAAGGAGTAAAGACGTATGATTATTATCATGAAAAGCGGAACCACGAGGGAGCATGTAGCTGACTTGTCAACATGGCTGGAAAAGTTCAATGTGCAGGCCAAACCCATTTTTGGCGCCGATACGATCGTTGTCGGCCTGGTTGGGGATACCGCTTCTGTGGATAAGGACGCCCTCTTGCGTGACCCGCAGGTGGAAAACATCATCAAGGTGCAGGAACCGTTCAAGCTTGCAAACCGCAAATTCCACCCGGATGATACGGTCGTAACAATCGGTGATTCTGTCAAAATCGGCGGAAATAAAGTTGTGGTGATGGCCGGGCCTTGCTCTGTGGAATCGCATGACCAGATCGTTGACGTTGCGCGCCATGTTAAGGCCGAAGGCGCCACTGTTTTACGTGGCGGCGCCTGGAAGCCCCGCTCTTCCCCGTATTCTTTCCAGGGGCTAAAGGCGGAAGGCCTTGACCTTCTGCATGAAGCGAGCATGGATACCGGCCTGCCGGTTGTAACGGAGATTACCAACCCTGCGCATATTGATCTTTTCATGGAAAAGTGCGATTGCTTCCAGGTCGGCGCACGCAATATGCAAAACTTTGAGCTGCTTAAGGAACTTGGGCAGACACGCAAGCCGGTATTGCTCAAGCGCGGCTTTGCAAATACCATTGAGGAATTCCTAATGTCTGCCGAGTATCTGATGGCTGGCGGCAACAATAACGTCATCCTTTGCGAGCGTGGTATCCGCACATATGAAACCTATACCCGCAACACGCTGGATATCTCCGCCGTCCCGGTGTTGAAGCGCCTTTCGCACCTGCCGGTCGTCGTCGACCCCTCCCATGCTGCGGGCATTTACTGGATGGTTGAGCCGCTGGCGATGTCTGCAATTGCAGCCGGTGCAGATGGACTCATTATCGAGGTGCATAACGATCCGGCACATGCGATGTCGGACGGCGCGCAGTCCCTCACCTACCATTCTTTTGCGGAAACAATGGGGAAACTCCGTTCCATTGCGGCGGCCGTCGGCAAAGAAATCTAAAAGATTGACAAAGGAGCACAGGTCATGCAACATCTCAGCCTAAAAGGGGCGTATGGCGTCTCAGATATCCTTATCGGGAGCGGGTTAATACAGCGGACTGCGGAAGAATGCATCCACAAGTTTTCGCCGAGCCGCGTGCATATTGTTACGGATACGCATGTTGCACCCTTATATTTGGAAACGATCCGGCAGCAGTTTAACATCCCTGTTTCCGTATCAACCATCCCTGCCGGCGAGGAACATAAACGGCTTTCGACCGTCGAAACATTATATCATGATTTTTTATCAGCTGGGCTGACGCGTAAGGATTTGGTTATTGCTGTCGGCGGTGGCGTCACGGGCGATATCACCGGCTTTGCCGCGGCTACATTCCTCCGCGGCGTATCCCTTTGCCAAATCCCCACCACCTTGCTGGCGCAGGTCGATTCCTCGGTTGGCGGCAAAACTGGCGTTGACCTTGCTGAAGGGAAAAACCTTGTCGGCGCTTTTTATCAGCCCAGGCTGGTCCTCATTGACCCGCAAGCCCTCTCCACCCTTCCGGCCGGGATTTTCCAGGACGGCATGGCTGAGGTCATCAAGTATGGCTGTATCCAGAACCCTGAAATCTTGCATCTTGTGAGCCGGCCAGATTTTAAAGCCGATATCGATCGTATTATCTATGAATGTGTCAAAATCAAGCGTGATATTGTTGAAGTGGATGAACACGATACCGGCCTGCGCATGATTTTAAACTTTGGGCATACAATCGGGCATGCAGCGGAAAAATTGGGGAACTACACGGCGCTGACCCACGGGCAGGCGGTAGCCATCGGCATGGTGGCTGCGATGCGCCTTTCCAATGCCTTGGGCGCGCCGGAAGACCTGGTTCCCCTGCTGTCCAGTTTGCTACAGCAGCATGGCCTTCCAACTGAACTGCCCTATGGCAAACAGGACATTTTTAATGCGCTTTTGTCTGATAAGAAGAAATTTGCAGATACGATGAACTTCATTTTGGTGCGTGAACTGGGTAAAGCGGACATCGTCCCCCTCCCTGTTTCACAGCTGCAAGAATATATTATGACGATTTAGGTGAATGAATAAAGGAGGCGGACTGCCATGGGTTCCGTATGGGGCCATACGGTCAAAATCTCTATTTTTGGCGAATCGCACGGCGGCGGGATCGGCGTAGTCCTGGACGGCTTCCCGGCCGGTATACCATATGACGAAGCCTTTGCCCTGGAGGAAATGTCCAGACGCGCGCCTGGGAAAAACAAACAATCCACTGCGCGGAAAGAGGCTGATTTGCCTAAAATCCTTTCTGGGATTTACGAGGGCTGTACGGCGGGCACGCCGGTTTGCGCCGTTATTGAAAATACGGATACCCGTTCCGGCGATTATAAGAATTTTACAGATCAGCCCCGCCCTGGGCATGCGGATTATACGGGCCTGCTCCGTTTTGGCGGTTTTAACGACCCGAGGGGCGGCGGGCATTTTTCTGGCCGCCTGACAGCCCCGTTGGTGTTCGCCGGCGCGCTTTGCAAGATGTACCTCAAAAGCTGCGGCGTTACGGTGGGTTCCCATATCCAATCTATTGCGCAAATCCAAGATACACCGTTCGACGATACTGCGGTAACGGCGGCGCAATTGCATACGCTCCGCACACAGGAGTACCCGGTTATTAACCCCCGCGCGCAGGCGGCGATGCTTTCTGCAATTGAGGACGCGCGCCTGGCGCAGGATTCCGTCGGCGGTGTAATTGAATGCGCGGCCGTCGGCCTGCCAGCCGGCCTCGGGAACCCGATGCTGGATACCGTGGAAGGCCGCCTGGCTTCCCTGCTCTATGGCGTTCCTGCGGTAAAGGGCGTGGAATTCGGCGCAGGCTTTGCCTTCGCGTCCCTGCGCGGTTCCCATGCAAACGACCTGTTTTACCAGGAAGACGGCAAGGTACTGACAGAAACCAACAATAACGGCGGCGTGCTTGGCGGCATTACGAGCGGTATGCCCCTTATTTTCCGTACGGTAATCAAACCAACCCCCTCTATCTCGCAGCCACAGCAAACGCTGAACCGTATGACTGGCGCAGTAGAGCCCCTCGTGATCCAGGGGCGGCATGACCCTTGCATTGTGACCCGCGCCGCCCCAGTGATTGAAGCGGCGTGCGCAATCGCGCTTACGGACTTAATGGTGGAGGGCTATGGCTATGCGAGAACTTAAGGATATCCGCACGGACATCAATGCTGTGGACGAGCAGATCCGCGGCCTTTTTATGAAGCGCATGGCGCTTGCACTGGAAGTTGCAAAGACAAAGGCCAATACAAACGATAAGATTTTGAAGCCGGATCGCGAAGCGGAAATTATAGCGACGCGTTCCCAAGGCATGCCCGATGAAATCCGCCTGAAATATGTCGCGCTGTTACAGTCCATGATGCGCGCGAGCCGGGAATATCAATATAGCGAGATCCTGCGACTTGTACCGGATAAGTTCCCCCTCCCTCCTGCGGAGGGGAAGCTCGACCCCCGGTCGGTTTATTATCAAGGTGTCCCAGGCGCGTATCAGGAACTTGCCGCACGCGCCCTGTTCCCGGCTTGCGAGCCCGCGCCGGTCGCTACCTGGGAACAGGTATTCCAAGCGGTGCATTCCGGGGAGGCGGACGCTGGCGTGGTGCCGGTCGAGAATACGACGGCGGGCACCGTCAACGAGGTTTACGACCTACTGCTAAAGTATGATCTATCGATCAACCGCTCTTACATTAAAAAAATCCGCCACTGCCTTGCCGCGGCGCCGGGCGCCACGCTGGATACCATCGTCCGCGTATGCTCCCACCCGCACGCCCTGCCGCAATGCAGCACCTTTATTGCTGCGCATGACTATGAGGCCGTGGAGGCTTCTAATACCGCGATTGCGGCGCAAAATGTCCGTGACCGGGCTGATAAGGCTGTGGCGGCTATCTGTTCGCGGGAAGCCGCGGAGCGTTACGGCTTGGCCGTCCTCGCCGAAGGTATTAACGATTTACAGCACAATGAAACCCGTTTCATCGCCGTCAGCCGCAAGCTGACGGTACAGCCGGAAGACAATACCATAGAGATCGTTTTTAACCTGGAAAACGTAGCCGGCTCGCTGAGCGCGGTGCTCTCTATCTTTGCGGACTACGGCGTTGACATGACGGAAATCCATTCGCGTCCGATGAAGGACAGCCCTTGGTGTTATGTTTTCTATATCGACTTTACGGGGAACATGCGCGACCATAATATCCAGGCGCTCCTTTACCAACTCCACGAGGAGTTGCCATACATCAAGGTGATCGGTAGCTACCGTGTCACTGAGCAAATGGAGGATTGATATCCTATGAACCCAATTCATTTGACCGCATCCGCCCCGCTGCGGGGTGAAATCACGGTACCCGGCGATAAATCCATTTCGCACCGCGCCGTCATGTTTGGTGCGCTCGCCAAGGGGACGACCCACATCACGGGCTTCCTGATGGGGGAAGATTGCCTGTCCACCATTGACTGTTTCCGCAAGATGGGTGTGCAGATAGAGGTTACAGAGCGTGAAGTCATTGTGCACGGCGTGGGGCTGCACGGCCTCAAAGCGCCTGCAGATGACCTTTATACCGGCAACAGCGGTACGACCACGCGCCTGCTGTGCGGCATCCTTGCTGGGCAGGATTTTTCCTGCCGCATGTCGGGCGACGCTTCCATCCAAAAGCGCCCTATGGGGCGCGTCATAAAGCCCCTGCGGGAAATGGGCGCTCAGATCGACGGGGTGGACGGGAATTTCTGCCCGCTGACGCTGGGCGGCGGCAAGCTGCATGGGATCCGCTATCCCCTCCCCGTTGCTTCCGCACAGCTGAAAAGCGCCATCCTGCTTGCTGGCCTGTACGCGGATGGCGAAACGGCCGTTATCGAGCCCGCCCCCTCCCGTGACCATACGGAACGGATGCTGCGCGCGCTGGGCGTCAAGGTAGTAACAGACGGGAACGTCATCACGCTGACGCCGCCGGCTGAACTCTCCGCACAGGATATTGCGGTGCCTGCAGATATTTCTTCCGCAGCGTTTTTCCTGGTGGCCGGCTGCATCGTGCCCGGCTCTGAGCTCACCATCCGGAATGTCGGCGTGAACCCCACCCGCACGGGTATTTTGGACGTGCTGCGCGACATGGGCGCGGACATCACCATGTCTAATATAAGGGACGGCGCGGAGCCAGTCTGCGATTTGACCGTCCGCTATTCACACTTACATGGCGCGGAAATCAGTGGCGGTATTATCCCGCGGCTTATTGACGAGTTGCCGGTTTTAGCTGTCGCCGCTGCTTTTGCTGAGGGGGAAACGGTCATCCGCGATGCGCAGGAACTGAAGGTCAAGGAATCGAACCGTATCGCCGCAATGGTAACCGAGCTTTCCAAAGCCGGTGCAGACGTATCTGAAACCGCGGACGGTATGGTGGTTCGCGGCGGCGCCCCCCTGCACGGCGCGTCGTTTGATACGTATAACGACCACCGGATTGCGATGAGCATGGCGGTTTGCGCGCTGGCCTGCGGTGGGGAAAGCACAATTTTAGACCCTGGCGTTGTGGCGATATCCTACCCGTCGTTTTTTGATACGCTGTTGGGTCTGGGAGGTTAAGGCATGCTGCTTTCGTTTGAAGAGTTCCAGCAGTTTAAACCGGCCAAGCCCACTTACGCATTGTTCGGATGGCCGCTGGGGCACACGATGAGCCCCGAACTGCACGCCGCCTTATTTGAAACCGACGCAACGGATGCAGGCTATATCGGCGTCGCGGTCCCGCCGGAACACTTAAAAGAAGCTTTTTCCCTAGCCAAGGAAAAACTTGCGGGCATTAACCTCACCATCCCGCATAAAAAAGCGGTAATCCCGTTGCTGGATGCCATTGATGACGGCGCGCGGGATTTAAACTCTGTAAACACTGTTGCCTTTACAGGCGGACGAGCCAAAGGCTACAACACAGATATTTTAGGTTTTGCGGCCTCTTTGCAAAAAGATGGCGTGGAACTTGCAGGAAAAAAAGTGCTCCTGCTGGGATACGGCGGCGCGGCGGCCGTTATGGCCTATCATTGCGCGCGCGCTGGCGCGCACCTGACAATTACCGGGCGCAACTTGGAAAAAGCGCAGGCACTGCGCGGTCAGTTGCAGGCCGCGCTCCCGGAAAGCAAAATTTCCGTTTGCAGCAAGCGGCATATCCCGCGCGATATCCAGGTGGTGGTAAACGGTACGCCGCTCGGCATGTATCCCCGTGAAGACGCTGCCCCGCTCCGTTTCCTGCCCCGTAAGACGGAATATGTCTTCGACGCGATCTACAATCCGCCGGTTACCTCGACCATCCGGCTCGCACCGGGGCGCAAGGTACAGACCCGGGACGGCCTCTATATGCTTGTGATGCAGGCTGCGCACGCGCAGACCATTTGGACCGGCCGCACCTTTCCGGAAGCTGCGCTCGATACGATCCTGCGCCGCCTATATGGTAAAATGGCCGTCAAGCGCCTCCATGACAAGTACGGCAAGAAAAACCTCGTCCTATGTGGGTTTATGGGCAGCGGCAAAACCACTGCCGGCCGCAAAATCGCAAGGCTCTGCGGGATGAAGTTTATGGACGCCGACCATTACCTTGAAGAAAAGGAAGGCATGAAAATCCCCGAGATTTTTGAACGCTTCGGCGAACCGCACTTCCGCGACCTCGAGACAAAATATCTGGCGGAACTGGCGCAAATGGACGGAATTGTACTGGCACTCGGTGGCGGTGCCGTCCTACGGCCGGAAAATGTACAAACGGTTAAGTCCACGGGTCTGCTCATCCATCTCGACACCCCATTTTACCGTATTGTAAAAAATATTTCGTATTCCAATACTCGTCCCTTGCTTGAAAAGGGCGATAAGCTTGCGCAAACAAAAAAACTGTATAATGCACGCAAGAATATTTATCACAGCGTGTCGGACTTGTCTGTCCGCTCCCCTCGCCTTTCCGAGGTGATCGAGCGTGTTATTAAATCAATATAAGCGTTTTGTTCTTAAAGAAGGTAAATTTTATATGCATTTTTTCCGAAGGTTCCAGCGTGTTGCCGCGCTTTGCCTGTGTGCCGCCGTCTGTATGACGAGCGGCGTGGGCGCGGCATTCAATTCCTCCTTCGCCTATTCCTATGCGATCGGCGAAGGGGCGCAGTATACCCGCCTGGAGGGCACCAACAGCGGTGGGTATCAGAAAGCAAACTATATTGAGTATAAGCCGAACAGTACGGTATCCCCGATGATCGCCTATGCAGGCGACTCCATTTACGGCAGCAAGGCTACGATCACAAACGCCGCAAACTATCTCCAGAACCAGGGGTATAACGTGATTGGCGGCGTCAACGCCGATTTCTTTGTAATGGGCACTAGCATCCCGATCGGCCTTGTCATTAAAGACGGCACCCTAATCAGTTCGGACGCCTGGCAGTACGCAGTCGGCTTCATGGCGGACGGTACTGCGGTGATCGGGCGGCCGAGCTCTACTATGAACCTCACCGGCCCGAGCGGTACGGTTTGGATCAGCTATTTTAATAAGACACGCACAAGCTCCGGTATTTACCTGCTTGACAGCAATTATGACGATAAGACGCATATCTCCACCTCGGGGAAAAGCATTATCCTGGAGCGTATCGATAATACCCCTGTCCGTGTCGGCGGGAAGGTTACCATGAAGGTGGTCGCAAAGGGTGCGGGCAACAGCTCCACCACGATCACCTCCAACCAAATGGTGCTCACGATTGATGACAAGACGCAAGCCACTTGGGTAGACTACCCGGTCGGCGAGGAAGTGACACTGAGCGTCAACGCGCCGGACACGCGCTGGTCGAACGTCGTCTATGCCGTCGGCGGCAAAAGCCTCGTCGTCGATGGGGCGGTGTCCGCTTCCGGCATTGACGGCGGATCTTCCCGTTCCCCGCGTACCGCTGTGGGCGTGAAAGACGACGGTACCGTCCTGCTCTATGAAATTGATGGCCGCCAGTCCTCCTATAGCGTTGGCATGACGGCGGCGGAGCTTGGCAACGAACTTAAGGGCATGGGCTATAATAATGTAATCTGCTTGGATGGCGGCGGGTCTTCCGCGATGAATGTGCGCTATCCCGGCCAGGACGCGCTCGAAGTCGTATCTAAACCTTCTGACGGCTCCTTACGCGCCTGTGCAAATTACATTTTCCTGGTGAATAAGGCTTCGGGCGACGGCGTGGCGCGCCACGTCCATATGCGCCCCAGTTTCTATTATATGATCCCAGGCGCAGAAACCTATTTTGCAGCATGGGGTTCAGACAACGCGTACAAACCTGCGGCGCTACCCGCAGGCATGACCTATACGGCATCCAGCGGTACGGTGGACGCGGCACAGCAGATTTATACCGCAGGCGAAGAAACCGGTACGATTACGGTCACCGGCTCTTCTGCCGACGGTTCCGTTACCGGCAGCCACAATTTCTGCGTGACCAAGGACGTTGGCAAGATCGAATTGTCCAGCGGCGGGTCGGCGATCTCCACCACTTCCCTGCGCGGCGGCCAGTCGATCGATATCGACGCCAAGCTGTATCACCAGAACATGGCGATGGCCGCAAAGGACAGCCTGCTCACCTGGACGGTGAGCGGCGACATCGGTACGGTGGACGGCAACGGCGTATTCACGGCAAATGAAAAGCCGGCTTCCGGAAAACTCACCTGTTCATACGGCTCTATATCCGCTTCCGTAAGCATCAATGTCGGCATGAGCGATCCCCCGGCGCTGACGGATGTTGCAGATTTTGAAACGGAACAGCCGCTAAGCGGTTCCGACGCCCTGACGCTGACGCGCGTTACGCAGTACGATAAGGTTGCACGCGGCACGGGCGCACTGCAGGTTTCCTATCAGATCGAAGACAGCTTTGATACCCTGCTGACGCCGCGCGCCCTCACGGAAGGCCTGTCCGACCTGTCCCTTTGGGCAATGGCGGATACCGACGGCGTCAAGCTGACCGCGATTTTTGAAAATGCGACTAAGGAAGAAATTGCAGTCCCGCTGTCCGCAGATGTGTCCAATGGCAAATATACGCAGCTTACGGCAAAGGTTCCGGAGGACGCGGAGGCGCTTACCGGCATCCAGATTACGCCGGGCAGCGAGAAGCAAGGGACGTTGTACCTCGACCATATCCTTATGAGCAAGGCGCCGGTGACCAATACCGACGCGCCTGCCATCACGCTGACGCAGGCGCCTGCGACTGCGTCGGCAGGCGGCACTGCCACGGTGACGGCGCGCATATCCATGAATAACGGCACCTACGTGATGCGGCCGGCCAATGTGGCCGCATACGTGGACGGCACAAAGTCTTCCGCAACCTACTCCGCGTCCAGCGGCACGATCTCTGTAACCACGCCGGCGCTGCAGGAAGGCCTGCACCAAGTCACGATCGAAGCGGTCGACGACGCCGGCAACCGTGCCCGTAAGAGCGTCACCATTACTGCCGGCAGCAGCGCATCGTCCAGTTTTGCTGATACCGCATCCCACTGGGCAAACGGTTATATTAATTTTGCAGCAAACCGCGGCCTGCTCCAGGGTGAAACATCGAACGGCGCAAAGAACTTTAATCCGCAGCGGAACCTGCGGCGCAGTGAGTTTGCCGTTATCATGGCACGATATCTGGGGCTGGATACGTCCGATACAAAGGGGCTCCCCTTTGCGGACGCTGCCTCGGTTCCGGACTGGGCGGCCGGTGCGGTCAAGGCCTGCTATACTGCAGGGATTATGAACGGGCAGCTTGATACCAAGACCGGCAAGTCCAACTTCAACCCGAATGCCAATATTACACGCGCCGAAGTCATGACGGTCATATCCAAGTGCCTGCCGCGCGGCTATGTGGCCGGGACGACCAGCTTCAGCGATTACAGCAGCATCCCTAACTGGGCGGCCGACCATGTGCGGTATACTGTTGCGGCCGGGCTGATTGGCGGATATGAGGATGGCACCATCCGCCCGCTGAACAGCATTACCCGGGCGGAAATCGCAAAGATCCTGTGCGGCCTTTACTAATCTCACAAAACGCAGCAGCTTAAAAAACCGCCCGCCTGTAAACTTGCAGGCGGGCGGTTTCCCTTTCCGTAAATAACGAGGCGCCCCCAATACATTGTTTTGTATTGGGGGCGCTTCGTTATTACTTTTGTCTGAGTTTTTCAATTTCGGCTTCCACCGGCGTGACATAAGCGGTTTTGTACACATGGTATATCACCATTCCGGGTTTTGCCCCGGCGGGCTTTTTGATGTTGCGTACCTCAGAATAATCCACCGGTACCATCGCGCTGTTTCGCGCCTTGGAATGGTAGGCGGCGATACACGCGGCTTCGGTCATAGCGGTGTCCGTCGGTTCCTTGCCGTCGGTGACCAGGATCACATGCGAACCATGGATTTTTTGCGTATGGAACCAAATATCGTTTTTATAGGCGGTCTTGAGGGTCAAAATATCGTTTTGCAGGTTGTTTTTCCCTGCAAAAACGTCAAAACCATCGCTCGTGCGGTAATGGAACGGGATCGCCTTCACCGGCGCCGGTTTATGGTTTTTTCGCCCCCGCTTCTGTTTTGCAGACAGGAAACCGGTCTGCAGCAGTTCTTCACGGAGCTGCGCCAAATCCTGCTCGCTCTCGGCTTCGCCGATCGCCTCCAGCACGCTTTCAAGGTATTGCAGGTCTGCATTGCCGATCTTAATCTGCTCGGTCAGCATGCTTTCCGCTGTTTTCGCCTTATTGTAGCGCTTAAAATAGCGCTGTGCGTTTTGTTGCGGCGTCAGGCGGATATCCATTTGGATTTCAATTTCCGGACATCCTTCCGCGTAATAATCCACAACCTTCGCCGTCCGCGCGCCCTTTTCCAACTGATAAAGGTTTGCCGTAATCAGATCCCCCATCCGCTTATAGGTGTCGCGGTTTTGCGTCTGCGCCAGTTCCTGCTCCTGCAAGGCGAGCTTACGCGCCAGCCTGTCCCGTGCATTTGTGATAATACGGAGCATATCCTGCGCACGGCGGCGCATACGCTCTGCGCGGCCTTTTTTCTCATAAAAGGCCGACAGCAAATCCGAAAAGGATGGCAAGGCCGAACGCAGCATCATGCCCTCGTACTGCCTGATTTCAACAGAGGAAAAATCAAAAACCGTTTGATCTTCCAGACGGGACAGCAGGCAGGGCGTACCGGCGCAGGCCTGTACCTGCTGGGTAAACTCCGTAAACACAGCCGACAGCGTCTCCAAATCCTGCTTTGTCAGCGTGTTGACCGACTTGGATGCATCTCCAGTCGCGCGGTATGCAATTTCGCGGCACAGCAGCGGGGACAGGCCATAGAAGCAGCCCAACAGCCACTTGTCCAGCCCTTTGGCGTCCTCGGCACCGGCCGCCGCCGCGGCCAGGCCACTCCCGGATACCTCAAGAGGGTTCCGCTTGTTTTCCTGTACCGGCGGCATATGATAGAACAGGCCGGGTAGGATCTTCCGCTTACCGCTCATGTCACCTTCCACGCGCCGCAGTGCGTCGATAATCCGCCCGTCGCTGTCATTGAGGATAATGTTGGAGAAATTGCCCATTAGTTCGCAAACCAAATATTTTTTGCTGGCCACGCCCATTTCGTCGTTGGTATCCAACTCGATAACGGCAATACGCTCTAAAGCGGGCTGCGTAATAGAGGCGATTTTCGCGCCCTGTACATGCTTGCGGAGCAACATGCAAAACATTGGCGGCGCGGCGGGGTTTTCCCGCGTGTTATCAATAAAATGCATGCGGGATGCGCCGGATGCCGTCGATATCAGCAGCCGCCGCGCGCCTTGTATCCCACGGATGGACAATACAATTTCATCCCGTTCCGGTTGATAGACTTTTTCTATACGTCCCCCTGCAATTTTTCCGTTCAGTTCATGAACGACCGCTTGCAGGCAGACAGCATCTAAAGGCATGGGTAGCCTCCTTTCCTTTTATACGAAATGGATGCAGTCCTTATGGCGCAAGGAACTGAAGCACTCCACTTCATGAAAGCGTGTCTGGATGACGTTTGCAAAAGCTTTTACGACGGGGTTTTCCGTCGGGAAGTGCCCAGCATCCAGCAGCGTCAGGCCAAGGGATTCCGCACGCTGCATCAAATCATAGCTGCAGTCCCCGATCACAAAAGCGTCCGCGCCCTTTGCGATTGCAAAATCCATCATTTTGCCGCACGCGCCGCCGCCGACTGCAACGCGCCGCACAGCCGACTTGCCGCAAACATACCGCACGCCGCCTGCATGGAGGCTGTCCTTTACATATTGCGCAAACGCGGGGATTTCCATTACAGCCGGCAACAGGCCGACCCGGCCAAGCTGCCCGTTTCCCCCCGCCCCGAGATTTTCGATATCCTGCAGGCCGAGCGCGCCTGCCAGCGCATCGTTTACCCCGCCAGGCGCGCAATCCGCATTGGTGTGCATGCAGATAATGGAAATCCCCCGGCGGATGGCCTGTAGGAGCGTGCGCCCGGTTGCAGTGTCGTCGGTCACGCTGTGGACGGAGGTAAAGATCAGCGGATGGTGTGCGACAACCAACTGGGCGCCGGTTGCGGCCGCCTCCTGGATGACCGCCTCAGTAACGTCCAGCGCACACAGCACACGGGTCACGGGCTGCCCCCGATCCCCTGCCATCAGGCCGCAATTGTCCCACCCCTCAGCCAAATCATATGGCGCGAAGTGCTCCAGGCATGTCAAAATATCTTGAACCGTGGTCATAGCTTTCCCTCCAGTGCATGTTCCAGGTTTTGAACGATCTGCTTTTGCGAGGATAGCCGGGATGCGGCAACCTGCCTTCCCCGTAGCATCCCCTCCAGTGCATTGCGCTCCCTGCGCAAGAGCGTTTGCAGGTACGCGGCGGCGCCGGGCGCTTCCAGCAGCGCGCTGGAGCAATAACAGGCTTCCAGCGGTTTTCCCACTCCGGCTGTGTGTCCCCCTGTCCCTACCGCACACAAAATCACATAGGTGCGCCACCCCTCTGTACAAATGGCTTCCCTCTGGATTTCAAAACCCTGTGACCACAGGAACTGCCGTAATGCGGGGATCATGGTCATGGGCTGGAGGATCAGCATATGCCGTCCATCCTTGCACCAGGGGGCGTCGCGCAAAATCTGCGCGATCGTTTCACCGCCCATGCCAGCAACCGTGACCGTATCGCATTCCGCGGCCGCAATTTCCTCAAGCCCCGCGCCGAGCCGCAGGGATATTTTGTCCAAGCAGCCGCATTCCTCTGCATTTTTCCGGGCATGCGCAAGCGGGCCTGTGCGCAGGTCGGAGGCGATCGCCGATTCTATTTTGCCGCTTAGCAAAAGGGAAAGCGGCAAAAAGGCGTGATCCGTACCAACGTCTGCCAACCTTGCGCCTTCCGGCACAAGGGCGGCAATTTCCGCGAGACGCGGTGTTAACTGTATATGCATTCTTTTCTTACCCTGCCTTTTGGGATAGGTCGGATTGGATCTGTTCCGAGCCTTTGCGATAGACAAAGGCGGAAGCAATCGTGGTGCAGCCGCCGACAATCAGCAGCATCACGCCGTAAATAGGGTCAGTCGGCAACGCAATGAGTATAAGCATTGCAACGATACGGCCAAGCTCTGCAAAATAGTGGCGGATGGTAACCATTTCATAGTCCGTATTGCGGATGCGCCCAGCCCATTCCATTGTATCATAAACTGACAACTGCCCGTGGTTATAAGCAAGCACATAAAACAGGATATAAATCACGCTGTAAAGCATAATTAGGATACTGCTCATCTGTGAACCAAACAGGCCGGTGGCCAGCATGATGCACAGGAAAATGATCTCACCGACGCCTGACAAAACCGCCGCCCGGCAACGTGCGCGCGAGGAACGGAAGCGTTTGACATATGCATACGCCCAGATCATCAGCAGGTTTTTTAGCGCCAGGCAAATACCGACAAAAATTTCATTGGAGCTTGCATAGTAGACCAGGACGTTGAGGTAATACAGCACCACGCCGTCCCGTACGCCACGCAGGATCTCGCCGGATAAAACGTTCCGTGTACCGGGGTATCGCAGGAGCTGCCGTAAAAGCTGCAACAGGTGCGGCTCGATTTTCTCCCCCTGCTCATAGGTGAGCCTGTTGGAATACAGCGCTGTGAGTACAAACATGGTCAGCGTCACTGCAAAAATTACAATATAGCCCTGTATCCCGGAAAAACTGTTGGTTATAAAGCCGCTTACCGGCGGTGCGATTGTCGCGATTGCATTGGATGTCAGGCTGATAAAGCCAAATGCGGCCTGCCGGTTCTGCGGGGTGGTATAGCGGCGCGTCAGGGTATGGTATCCCATCCAATAACAGCCGGAACCGAAGCCCACAAGCAGTGCGATCAATACATAATAGTATCTTGCGTCCCCCTGTAAGGCCAGGAGCACGATATAGGCGCATATGTAAAACGAAATGCCCAGCTTCATGGAAAACAACACGTTCCGCCATTTGCTGACATAGAGCGCAAGCGTAAATCCCGTCCCCTCCAGGAAATACTTGCATAGGTTGTACTTGGCTACCAGGGAAAAATCCTGGCCGCCGCTTTTAAATAAAAAGACGCTGATAAAGACGTCCGATAGGGTTGTAGCAAAAATGAAAAATATCTGCACAACCGAAAAGTTCAGTAAATTCTTTGAAAACCCCTGCGTGCCCAAACGTAGCAACATACGGTTTTTTAACCGCCCATAATTCATTGACCTTTTTACCCTCTGTTTCCCGACATAAAATGAGACCGACAAGTTTGTCGGTCTCATGTAAGAGCGCTCTTACTTGCTTTCGCTGAAAAATGCGTTAAGCTTTGCAACCAGCTCGTCCGCATCCGTGCCGTGAACTGCGCACGCATCCTCGATGCTCTCGCCCTGGGACGACGGGCAACCCAGGCAATGCATGCCCATATCAAGGAAATACTGCGCGGTTTTTAAGTCGCGGGCCAGTACCTCGCCGATCGTGGTCTTTTTGGTGATCTCAGCCATAATGGACCTCCTAAATATTTTATCGTTACCATTATACTGCCACAAAGCGCGGATTTCAATACTAATGTATTATATTTCTGTAATCAGAATATAAGCAAGGCCTTTTCAGCCAGGCTTAGGACACTAGCGCAGGATAAAATACTAGGCGGTACAGCAAAATGCTGTACCGCCTATCGCAGCAGTCTGATTATTCAGCCGGCTTCGGGTCGGTCAGTACTTCTTTAAACGAAGTAGCCAAACCAGCCAGGCTCTGGATTTCGCTCGGGATAATGATTTTCGTCGCCTTGCCATCCGCCGCCTTGGCAAAAGCCTCAAGCGCCTTGACACGGATAACCGCATCGTTCGGCGACGCATCGTTCAGCAGGCGCAGGGAATCGGCGAGCGCCTTTTGCACGGTAAGCAGCGCCTCCGCTTCGCCTTCCGCTTCCTTGATCTTGGAGAGGCGCGTTGCATCCGCGCGCAGCACCATGGATTCCTTTTCACCTTCGGCAACCAGGATTGCGGACTGTTTTTTACCTTCGGCAACCAGGATCGCTTCGCGACGCTCGCGCTCCGCCTTCATCTGCTTCTCCATGGATTCCTGGATGGCAGCCGGAGGGATAATGTTTTTCAGTTCCACACGGTTTACTTTGATGCCCCAAGCGTCGGTCGCCTCGTCCAGGATCGCGCGCATTTTGGTGTTGATGATATCGCGGCTGGTCAGGGTCTGGTCAAGTTCCAAGTCGCCGATGATGTTACGCAGGGTGGTTGCCGTCAGGTTCTCGATCGCCGACATCGGGTTTTCGATGCCATAGGTGAACAGCTTCGGGTCGGTGATCTGGAAATACACGACGGTATCAATCTGCATAGTGACGTTATCCTTGGTGATAACGGGCTGCGGCGGGAAGTCGACGACCTGTTCCTTCATCGTCACTTTACGGGCAATACGTTCGAAAATCGGGATTTTAAAGTGAAGCCCTGTGCCCCAAGTGCCCTGGTATGCGCCCAGGCGTTCAATAATATAAGCCTTCGCCTGCGGCACAATCACAATGTTGGATGCGATAAAGGCAATAATCAATATTGCGAGTACAATCCAAACAATAATCATAATGCTTCCTCCTGCACTTCCTGTGTTTGTAATTCTTCGACTATCGCTTTTACACCGGCAATGGATAGTACGCGTACCGTTGTTCCCACTGCTATTTTGGAATTATCCTGGCTGCGTGCGGACCAGTTCTGGCCGAGCAGCTTAATTTCACCCTGGGAAAGGGCGTTGTCAATCGCTACGGTCACAATCGCCTGCTGCCCAATAATACGGTCGGCATTTGTTTTTTCCCCGCGTACCCGTAGGAATTTCCTGGTCAATGGCCGGACCAATATGAGCAGCAATGCAGAAACGACTACAAATACAACCATCTGCACCAGCGGGCTTAACCCGATGCTTGCCAGGATCAGCGCTGCAAGCGCACCGACGCTGAACCAAATAGAGGTCAGATTTAAAGTAAAAGCTTCTATTGCAACTGTTACCACCAGGGCTGCGACCCATATATACACAATATTGATAAATGTGCCGCCTATAATCATTTTGTCCCCTCCCCGTCGCGCTGGACTGCGGAGCCGGAACCGCGCAATCCCCATATATTTTTAGACTGCAAAAGTGCAGGAAAGATATCCAGGCAAACACATGTTGGTTATCCGGCGCTGCCTGTACCTTTGCGTTCATTATAGCATGGCTCCCATAAAAAGTATAGAGCGTTTCGTCAATATTAACAATGCAGTTTGCTACCATAGGCCGTAATGCGGGCGCTCCTGTTTGAGCAGCCGATAACGCGCCCAGCTGTCCAGCGGGATGACCAGGAGCGCAAGCAGCACCCCTTGCATCAGCATGGCAGACGGCGCCGGGAGCCGCCACATAGTTTTGAAGCAATCCTGCAACACCACCCGAAAAATTGCCGCCCCCCCTGTGAGGACAATGGCGGCGGACACGATGCGCTGGAACAGCGGCAGCGTAGCATGGTATACATGGTTCATCTGCTCCAGCATCAAGCAGATTACTAGGCCATTTACAAAACTACATATAAGTTCTTGGTCTTTTGATGCAAGAAGCATGTACAAAAGCGCGCCTCCCAGGCTGATTGCCCATTGACTTATTCCAGCCAGCTTCATAATTTGCCCCTTTTCTGCGTGATATGATATTAGTATGCAGGTAACATAAATTTTATAGCCGGGCGCATACATTGCGGCAAAACTTGCAAATATGTCACCTGTCCGGTATAATATAATTCATCAATCAATCTGCAAGGATTGTAATGCTGAAAGGACGCGCATGGTTATGGATTCCAAGAAAAAAAGGTTTGACCTCTATTCCCTTTTGTTGTCCGTTGTTTATGTTGCACTTGGCCTGGTCCTTATCATATGGCCAGACACTTCGGCGCGCGCCATATGCTCGGCGCTCGGCGTCCTCCTGCTGCTCGCAGGCGGCTTCCATGTCATCTCATATTTTATGCAAAGCCATTATAGCAGCATGATCCGGCAGAGCCTGACTATTGGCTTAGTATTGCTGCTTTTGGGCGCATTTATTTTACTTCGTACCGACGATATTTTAAAGGCGATGCCCTTCGTCTTCGGCATCCTCCTGGTGATTGACAGCGCGACGAAGGTGCAAGCTGCTTTCGATCTGCGCAGGCTGCAAGCCCCATATTGGTATGCCGCCCTGCTTATCGGTATTGTGACCGCAATTTTGGGCATCATCTTAGTCGTCAACCCTTTTACTGCAATCGTCGTCCTGAACATTTTTATTGGTGCTTCGCTGATTATCAATGCGGTGTCAAATTTAATTTCGTCCATCCTTCTCTCGCATAAATACAAATCCATGGACAATGCCGAGCACTGGGACCCCTAAAATACTATGGTCAAAGGAGACCGTTATGAGTTTTACAATAGTGACCGATTCCTGCTGCAACCTGCCCGAACCCCTTATTGAGCAATATGATCTCCGGATCATCCCGCTGATGTTCCATGCAGAGGGAAAAGAATATTTAGGCTATTCGAAGGGAAATCCCCTTGACCTACAGCAATTTTACGCAATGATGCGCCGCAAAGTGCATGTCATGACCTCGAGCGCTTCGCCGCAGCATTGCCAGGAGATTTTCCAGGCAGCGCTGCAGCAAGGCGACGACCTGCTTTATATCGGTTTTTCCTCCGGGCTGAGTGCAAGCTATGATACGGCGGCGTCCGTCCTGCTGCAGCTTGCCGAGGCATACCCCTCCCAGCGGGTGTTTGCCGTAGACTCCCTATGCGCAGCGCTGGGGGAAGGGCTGCTCGTCACCTATGCCGCGCGTATGCGCGAAAAAGGCGCGGATATTGAAGAGGTATATTCGTGGCTGCTGGATAACCGCCTGCACCTGTGCCATTGGTTTACGGTGGACGACCTATTCTTCTTGCACCGCGGCGGCAGGGTCTCCAAGGCGGCTGCGATTGTCGGCTCTATGGTCGGTATCAAGCCGGTCTTGCACGTGGATAACGACGGGCACTTAATCATGAAAAGCAAGGTGCGGGGACGCAAAGCCTCACTCGACGCGCTGGTGCAGAAAATGGCGGAACTGGCATCGGAACCGGGCAAGCAAACGGTTTATATCGTGCATGGGGATTGCGACGCAGATGCGAAATATGTTGCTGACGCCGTCAAGGCGCGCTTTGGCGTGAAAGACATTCTAATCCAATGCCTCGACCCTGTGATCGGCTCGCATTCCGGTCCGGGCACGGTCGCCCTGTTCTTTATGGGGCGGGAACGCTAGAAATCAAACAAGGGGCTGGGATCCTGATCGATCCCAGCCCCTTTTCCTATCTATTCCGGCAAATGCTCCATAAATATTTTTGCGGTCTCCGGATACGTGCCCAGCCCCTCCATAAGGACATTTACCCCATAGCCTTCGCTTTCCAGGATGGAGCGCCAGCTGCCGTCCCCGTCCCCGTCCCCGGCCAGGTCATTTTGGGCATGATCCCCGGCGACGATCATAAAAGGCGCCAAGTAGACCTTGGACACTTCATGACGGTGCAGGCGGCGCAACGCGTAATCGAAATTGGGGAAACCCTCCACCGTGCACACATATGTGCGCTCCGCGCCGGAAAACCGGAATGTATTTTCCAGCAATGCATAGGACGCGTTTGAAGGGTGTTCGGTGCCGTGCCCCATGAACACAATTGCCTCATCCGCTTGTAATTTCGGCAGGTGCGATAACATGCCACGGCAAATCCGCAAATAGTCGGCCGTCTGCCATAGCAGCGGCTTGCCAATTTCCAGGCGGGAAAAGCTGCCGGTAAACGCGGTGATTTGTGCACACATTTTTTCATATTCATAGCCCGGGATCACATGGAGGCTTTGGCAAATGACTTCCTCATAGCCCTCCGCGGCAAGCCGGGCCAGAAGTTCTTCCGGGGTGGGGATCGTTATCCCCTCTTCCCTCTTGATTTTGCGAATGACCATATTGGAAGTAAATGCACGGTAAAAATCATATTCCGGCCGCGCGGCCGCAAGCTGCTCCTCAAGGTTTTGGATCGCCTTGCGCGCCTCCGGATAGGTGGTCCCAAAACTGATGACTGCCAATGCTTTTTTGGGCAATTAAAACCCCTCCCTTGTTACAATTTGATAAAGCAGGGCGTTTACAATCGCTGCCGCCACATTGCTGCCGCCCTTCCGGCCGCGCGCAATAATATACGGCGTATCCCCGCCAATAAATAACTCTTTGGATTCTACAACATTCACAAACCCGACCGGCACGCCAATCACAAGCGCCGGGCTTACGGCGCCGCTCCCAATCAGTTCATGTAGGCGTATCAGCGCCGTCGGTGCATTCCCGATCGCAAAAATGAGCGATCCTTCCAGCGCAGCCGCATGCTCCATAGAAACCGTTGCACGTGTCACCACACGCGCCTTGGCCTCTGCCGCGACCGCAGGATCGGACATAAAACATACGGCCTTCCCGCCAAGCTTTTCCAGCATGGCTTTATTGATGCCCGACAGCGCCATATTGGTGTCTGTAACAACGGTAGCACCGGAGCGCAGCGCCCGCTTTGCATGTGCTACGACGTCAGGGGAAAACGCCAGCTGGTCAGCATAGTCGAAATCGGCCGTCGTGTGGATCACGCGCTTGATAATTGGTGCAAGCTGCGGGTCAAGCATCCGTCCGCCCAGCTCTTCCGTGATCATTTCAAAGCTGCGTTTTTCTATCTCATTTGGTTTTAAGGTGTCAAATCCCATTTTGTTCCCTCACCACTCAATCCCTTCGCGCGCAGGAATCCCGCGGTCAAACGGATGTTTAATTTTACAGATTTCCGAAACGTAGTCCGCCAAATCCAGCAACTCCTGCGGCGGGTTCCGGCCTGTCAGGACAACCTCCATGTGGTCAGGCCGCGTTTGCAGGAATTTGCACACGGCATCGCAGGATAGGAAGCCGCAGGAAATCGCCGCCATAATTTCATCCAGCACTACAAGCCCCGCCTGATAGGCCTCAGCCTGCCGGCACATTTCCTGAAAGCAGGTTTCCAGCGCCCGCGCCGTTTCCGTGCGCTCGCCATCCGACATTTGGAAGGAAAATTTGCCGCAGGGGTTCGCGCTCAGCAGATGCACATTCTCCAATTGCCGGAGCATATTGCATTCCCCGGATTGGCCGTCTTTTAAAAACTGTGCGATTACCACTTGGCCGCCGTGCCCCGCAAACCGCACAGCCAGCCCGAAGGCGGCGCTGGTTTTTCCCTTCCCATCGCCGCAGTAAATATGCACGCAACCTTTTCCCATTATGCGCCCGCCTCCAATATTTCATAAATTTTCCTCATGTCAACCGATTGACGCACTACGGAAGCCAGCTTGTCATATTGCGCCTGCTTATACGCCTCTGCGTCAAAGACTTCAAGATGTCCCGCAGGAAGCCCCTTCCTGGCAAAAAGCGCTTCGGCGATCACGCGCGCGACCGCTTCATTGTCAAAAATACCGTGCAGATAGGTGCCGTAGCAGTTCCCGCTCTGGCAGCCATCCAGCATGCGCCCGCCGTCCTTTTCCATCGTCAGCAGGGCTTGGCCGCCTTCCTTCCGGACACTGCGGCCCATATGGATTTCATAACCGGTCACCGCAAGGCCGGACAAGGCTGCAAAAGCCCCGTCCACAGGTTCCAATCTCCCGTGCGTTTGCACCGTCCTTTTTTCCGGTTCAAACACCGTATGGACCGGCAGCAAACCCATGCCCCGCATTTCGCCCCCGCCTTCTGTTCCATGTGGGTCGGTGAGCGTCGCGCCCATCATTTGATAGCCCCCACAAATGCCGAACACTGGTACCGATTGTGCTGACAGCTTGAGGATTTGCGCCTCCAGCCCCGTTTCCCGCAACCATTTCAAATCGTCCATGGTATTTTTGCTGCCCGGCAGGATTACCATGTCAGCGTCCATCAATTCATCCGGGCGGGAAATATACCGCACGCCCACCCCCGCGATGCGGGACAGCGCGTTAAAATCCGTAAAATTCGATAACCGTGGGAGCCGGGGCACGGCAATCGTCACAAGCTGCGGGACATAACCTGCGCAAAGCCGCTCCGACAGGCTATCCTCATCGTCTATATCCAGCTGCGTATAGGGTATAACGCCAAGCACCGGCTTATGCACCAACCCTTCCAGCATCGTAAGGCCGGGTCGCAAAATCTCGACGTCGCCGCGGAATTTGTTGATGATAAGCCCGCGGATGAGCGCCTGTTCTTCCGGCTCCACAAGCATAACCGTGCCGTACAGCGCGGCAAACACGCCGCCGCGGTCAATATCCCCAACCAGCAAAACCGGCGCGCCCGCCATCTTAGCCATACCCATATTGACCAAGTCGTCCTGCTTCAGGTTGATTTCAGCCGGGCTGCCTGCCCCTTCGATCACGATAATGTCATACGCAAGGCTCAGGCTGTCAAACGCTTCTTTTACAAGCGGCCGGAGCTCTTTTTTGCGCTTATAGTAGTCGGCAGCGGAATAATTCCCAAGCGCTTTCCCATTTACAATAAGCTGGGAACCGCTGTCGCTGGTCGGCTTTAATAAAATCGGGTTCATCCGTACATCCGGCTCAACGCAAGCGGCCTCCGCCTGCATGACCTGCGCACGCCCCATTTCACAACCATTTGCAGTAATAAACGAATTCAGCGCCATATTCTGCGCTTTGAACGGCGCCACGCGGTAACCGTCCTGGTGAAAAATGCGGCACAGCGCCGCAGTAAGCAGGCTTTTCCCGGCGTTGGACGTCGTACCCTGCACCATAATTGCCTTGGCCATAATCAGTCCCCTCCCCTATCCAGTAGTAGCCGCAATGGTTCTTGCGGACTTATAAGGGGAAGCACCGATGCCTTCCCCTGGAAACGATTTTCGTAAATCCAAAAATGCACGGGCGCCGCCCCGTGTTTCCCGGTTGCGCTCTGCGTTTGATGGTCGGAACACAGCAGGAGCCTCTCCCCCGGCCGCAGCGTATCCAACATCGGGACTAGCAGCTCGCGCCGTATCCTATTCAAAAATGCGGCTTTTTGCACTGCATCCCTGCGATGCCCCGCCTCGTCGCAGCCATTGATATGTAAGATAACAAGGGGATAGCGCCGGGCAAGCTGCTTTGCCGTCCAGTATTTTGCCTGCAAATCGGTATCCACGTCGGCTGTCGTCCCCGGGATAATGGGGCACGCAATCCCCAGTGCCAGCGACAGGCCGCGCACGATTTCGGCGCTGCACACCATCCCAGCCCGCACCCCCGTACGTCCTGCGAAGGTAAACAGCGGCCGGTACGCGCTTTGCCCCCAAGGCAGCAGCACATAGCCGGGGATTTGCGCGGCGCAATCGGCAATAAACTGCCGCAGCCGCCGTCCCAGTAACCCGCCTTCCGGCAAGCACGTCCGATAATCCGCCCCATAGTGCTGGTGCGGCGGTTCGGTATGTACGCCGCCCAGCCGCTTTGCTGCGTTTTCAATGCGCAACAAGCTGCGGTATCCTGACATCTGGTGCAAGCACCAGCCTTCTGGCAGCGTTCTGGATTGTTTTTGCGCGAGTATCCCTGTAACACGTTCCGCTGCCTGTGGAGGGACGGGATACAGCCGCCCATTTGTGTCGCAGCCGCATAGCGTGCAGCGGAAAAATGCGTCGTGTTCCGTCACGGGAATGCCGCAGGCCATAGCTTCCCAAGCGGCGCGGCCGCTGGGGAGCTCCGCTTCCTGCGCCCCCAGCAAGCGGAGGATACAGCCTAAGCTATCCGGAACCGCGCCCGCCGGTACGGTTCGCACTGTGCCCGTCATTTTTAAATGTTGCGGCGGGGAGG
>NZ_LT707059.1:429639-588093 GCF_900155735.1 Intestinibacillus massiliensis | reverse complement strand
GCCCCCCTCCCCGCGCCCCCAGCAGGCGGGGAATACAGCCTAAGCTACCCGGACCCGCGCCCGCCGGTACGGTTCGCACTGTGCCCGTCATTTTTAAATGTTGCGGCGGGAAGGAAAGCGGCTCGGGTTCCCCCTCCATGCCGTCGATGCAAAGCAAATAATCTGTCATGTATGATACCCTGTTAAAGTATGTCGTCTAATGCGCGTAAAAACCGTAAGCTGTCCTCCCGCTGTTTTACCGCAGTCCGGTAAAACCCGGGCGCTAACCCGCGGTAATTGGAGCAGTCCCGGATTAAAACGCCCTTCCCTTCCAGCTTTTGATGCAGCGCCGTGTCCTGCGCTTTCCAAAGCAGGAAATTTGCCTGGCCGTCAAAAACCGTAATCCTACGTCGGCGGAGCGCCTGTACCAGGAACCCGCGCTCTTCCGCGACCCTTTGCGCTGTCTGCTGTGCAAACCCCTGTAAACCCACAGCCGCCACCCCGCAAGCCTGCGCGATTACGGATACGTTCCAAGGCTGTCCGGCCTGCCGCAACGCTTCGATACACGCAGGGTCGGCGCACATGCAATATCCCAGCCGAACCCCGGGTATCGCGTACATTTTGGTAAACGCACGCAGAATGATGAGTTTGGGATAGCACGGCAGTAGGTGCTTGACCGTATGCACCGCTGCATCCATCAAAAAATCGTTAAAGCACTCGTCAACGACCAGATAAGCGCCTATTGACACACAGGCACCATAGATTTCGCGCAACAGCGTGGGGGACAGCGTAAGCCCTGTCGGGTTGTTGGGGTTGCAGAGATACACCGCGTCGATGCCGTGCTTGATGTCCTGTAATATCCGTGGCGTCACTGCAAACCCTTCCGCCTCGGTCAAGTAATGGTAGCAAATTTTACAGTCCGGCAACGACTGTTCATATTCTGCAAAGGTAGGGGCGGTAAGGAGCGCCTTCCTTGGCTTAATTACCGCGGACAAACGGAACAAGACGTCCGCTGCCCCGTTCCCAAAAAAGAGCCAGCTGGGTGGCACCTGTTCTACCTCGCCAACTGCCTGTGAAAGCGCGCGGCACAGCGGGTCGGGATAACGGTCGCAATGATCCAACGCATCATGCATCGCTTGACGCACCGCCTGAGGAATGCCAAACGGGTTGATATTCGCGGACAAGTCCAATGGCAGGGCACCCCCATGCCGCTCCGCATATCCGTAAATATCACCGCCATGTATCAGATGCATCGATACACTTCCCCTTTTCTTCCTCAGTAAATAAGCAATTCCATTATGAAAGCGGCTACCAGCAGCAGCAGCAGCGCGATGACGGATGCAACCGTCATGAGACGGTTCGCACGGTCAATGTCTTCCGCTTCGACCGCCCTGTCGAAATCCCCAATGGTCGGTTTTTGATACACTTTCCCAAAGTAGCTCGCATCGCCTGCAAGCTGGATATGCAGCGCGCCGGCGCAGGCAGACTCGGTCTGCGCGGAATTCGGGCTGGCATGGCGCCGCCGGTCGCGCTTCCAGATACGAAGCGCGTTTTTGCCGTCAAAACCAACGAGCCGCGCGCCGAGGATCATGCAAAATGCGGACAACCTTGCAGGAATCCAGTTAAACAGGTCGTCCATCCGGGCGGAAAAGCGGCCCAGATTGAGGTATTTCTCGTTTTTGTAGCCAACCATGGAATCCAACGTATTGACGGCCTTATAGAAAAACCCAAGCGGCGCGCCGCCGATCAACAGGAACAGCATCGGCGCGATGACGCCGTCCGACGCATTTTCCGCCACCGTCTCGACCGCGGCTTTGACCACGCCCGTTTCCGTCAATGCGGCCGTATCGCGTCCCACAATATAGGACACCGCCAGGCGCGCGCCATCCAAGTCCCCTTCTGCGAGCCGCGCGTATACCTTCAGGCTTTCGTCCCGCAAGGAACGCCGCGCAAAGATCTGATAACAAAACAGCACCTCGAGCACATACTGCAAGGCAGGATGGACCATCCCTGAGATCCATAGGATCACAAATGGCACCGCAAATGATAAGAAGCATACGACGCACCAAAGCAGGACGCCGGCGGCGTGTTCGCCTTTCGCCGTTTTGGGGAACAACCGCCGCACAATGCGTTCGGCCTTTGCAATCAGCGAGCCGATTGCGCAAATCGGATGCCAGAGCCAATGCGGGTCGCCAAAAACTGCATCCAGGATGAAACCAAGACAAACCGCGCTCGCCCTCATGGCAGCGTCCCCTTTATAAACTGTGGCAAACCGCAATGTACCCGGATCACGGTTCCGGCCACCTTTGCGATTTCACAGCACAGGCGGCCGGTCTCCTCCCGCCACTGCCGCTCAAAAGGGTCCAACGGAACGATACCACAGCCGATTTCATCACAGACGACGACCTTATCTTGCAACCAGGGCAACAATTGTGACGGTTGCTCCCCTCGTTCCAACATGCGCCGCGTCAACAGATGGAGCTGATCCAGCATTTTAGCGGTGCGCAGTTCATCGGCGCTTTGCAGCGCGCCGCCTTGCGCAACCTGAGATTCGATTAGGCTGTGCGTCGCCATCGCCAATGCGCGTTTCCCCTGTGCCGCGCCCCCAATATATAAAACGGTCAACTAGCTCACCTCAAAATCAAGCCCGCAACGACACAGGCCAAAATAACGATCGTTTCCGTCCCGGTAATTGCAAATCCCGCCAGGTCGCCGGTCACGCCGCCGAAGGTGCGGGCACAAAAATGCTTATAAGCCGGCCAAAGGACTGCAAGGACTGCAAGGATTGCGCCGCCGCAGGATGGGGACAGCAGCATCATCCCCATCAGGCAAAGTATCATCTCTGCGGCCAGGACGAAACGGACGGTCTTACGGTCGCTCGCTTCCGAAAACATGTAGGCAAGGCCGGAATCCCTTGCGCACCTTAACCATACGATCGCGCTGCCGCCCACCGTGCGTGCGAGCGCGTACCCGACGCAGAGCACGGCAATGCAGGCGGGCGCCTGATAAAGCTGGCAAAACAGGCCAAGCTGAAGCAGCAGCAAAGCTGCGAGGTACATCACGCCGAATGCGCCGACGTGCGGGTCCTTCAAAATCTCCAGGCGCTTCTTTTGGTCGCCATAGGAGCAGAGCGCATCGCTTGTATCGGTAAAGCCGTCGAGATGGATGCCGCCGGTCACGACGAGCGGTATTAGCACGCTGACCGCGCCATACAGGACGGTTTCCAGCCCGGTATGGCGCGCAAACAAAAACCATAGATATTGCAGCGCGCCCACAATCACGCCGACCAGCGGGAAAAAACAAAGCGCGTATTTCATCGTATGCTTATCCCATTCGGTTCGCGGCATCGGGATAATTGAGTAAAGCGAAAAAGCCACACAAAAGCCGGAGATCAGGTTTTTCAAAAATATTCCGCCCCTTTCACCGGCACCAAAATGCCGCATACGGATTCCGCAACGGCGTCCGCCATTTGCGCAAGCGCCGTGTTTAACCGCCCCAGCGTATCAATATAGGCAACCGTTTCCACAGGATAGGGCAGCCCGTCCGAAAAAATTTCATTCGTCACGACCACCAGGCAACTACATGCCGCTTCCAGCTTCTTGACGCCCTGCAATATGCCTGGGACTGCATCTTCCCTACACCCTTGCGGCGCGAACATTTCATTTGCAAGTAAATTTGACATGCATTCGAGTAAAATACCATGATACCGTTTGCCCAGGTTTAACGCCGGCAAGTCGCGGTACCATTCCACGGTTTCAAACCCTTTTCCCTGCCGCAGCGCATGGTGCCGCGCGATGCGGGCACGCGCTTCCGCTCCAAACGGCTCCATTGTCGCGAGATACAGCCGCGATGCCGGGGCGTAGCGGCATATCATGTCTTCGGCATGCGCGGATTTTCCGCTTGCCGAACCGCCTGTAATTACAATCAGCATTTTTCCTCTTATGTCAGGGGCTTATATGCCTCGATATTGGTTTCGTCAAAACGCACCATTTCATGGTAGACCGCCACCATGAGGTCGAGCAGGCTAATGGCCGCAATTGCGCCCGTCCCTTCGCCAAGCCGCATGCCCGCGCAAATCAGGGGCTGGAGATGGAGCGCGTCCAGCATGCATTTTCCCGCGGGTTCCGCGGATACATGGGAGGGGACGATATAATCCCACGCGGCCGGGCACAGGCGCACGGCCGCAAGCGCGGCCACGGCGGAGATAAAGCCGTCCATCACGACGGGGAGGTTACACATCGCACCGCCGAGATACAGGCCTACCATGCCTGCGATATCCAGACCGCCGACTTTTGCGATCACATCGACCGGGTCGGAAGCGGCAGGCCGATGCAGTGCGATCGACTGGCGAATTGCGTTGATTTTACGCATAAGGCCTTCCGTCGACAAGCCCGCGCCGCGGCCGGTTACGGCTTCCGGTTCCAGACCCAGCAGCACTGATGCGACCGCAGAACTCGTTGTGGTATTGCCGATCCCCATCTCCCCCGTCGCCAGGAGCTGGTATCCTTTGCTTTTACAGTCAAGGGCAATCCCGATCCCCGTTTCGACCGCCTGGATCGCTTCCTCCCGCGTCATCGCCGGGCAAACCGTCATATCCCGCGTCCCGGGCATGACCTTGCGCCGCAATATTTTGTCGCCCTCGACTGTACGCGCGACGCCGATATCAACCGGCAGCACGTCAACCCCGGCGCGGCGCGCCATAATACAGACGGTCGTATCGCCCTTCGACAGGTTTTCCGTCACCGTCGCGGTGACGTCCTGGCCGCATTGTGTGACGCCTTGCGCGACGACGCCGTTATCCGCGCAGAACACGACGACGCATCGCTTGTCGATCCGCACATCGGCGGTACCTTGCGCACCCGCAATCCGGTTTACCGTTTCTTCCAGGAGCCCCAGCCCGCCAAGCGGTTTTGCCATTGCGCTCTGCCGCCGGTGCGCTTCCTGGACAATCGCTGCATCCACCGGCTGGATCGCACGCAGGGTCTCTTCCAACGTCATGTCGTTCGCTCCTTTCGGTAGGCATCACACCGGCGTATAAAGGACGCCGCAAATTCAGGGTTGGCATAAAAATGAAAATGCGGGTAGCCCGCACACATTGACGCAGAGGCATGGATACACGGCCAGCTTTTTGCACGCATCGGCTTTTGCGCGACAAAAGCGCAGCCGTTGTCGTCTGATACGGAATAATGGAATTCATGCGCGCGGATTTGATCTCCCGCACGGCACAGCAAATTGTCCTGCATTGCCGTGAGCGTAACATATCCGAAATTTTGCAGACGCTTTTGTAGGCGCGCCACCCCTTTGATCACGCCGACCATGGGAAACGCGCAGCCGCTGGCATCGTCCAGCGCTTCATGCAAATACATGAAGCCGCCGCATTCCGCAAGCGTTGGCAGCCCGTTTGTAATCTGGCGGCGGAGATCGGCTCGAATTGAGTCGTTTTCGCTGAGCCGCCCCGCATACAGTTCCGGATATCCGCCGCCGATATATACGCCGGAAATACCGGCGGGCAACGCACGGTCCTCCAACGGGGAAAAGGGTACCAGTTCCGCGCCAAGTTCCTCCAGGAGTTCCAGGCTGTCCTGATAATAAAAGCAAAAGGCCGAATCCTGTGCGACCGCAATTCGGACAGGAGCCGTACAGGCCAGTTCGCGCAGCAGCGCTTCGTAATAGAACGGCGGCGCGGTATGTGCCAAACGGATCAGGCCGTCAAGGTCGATACACTCCTCCGCCAAATCTGCAAGAACATTAAGGCGTTCCTGCAAATCGGAGATTTCATCTGCCGTGACCAGCCCCAAGTGACGGCTTTCGATTGCCGCCCGTTTTTCCGTTGGGAGATGCCCATATACATGCAGCCCGGTGTGTTCCTCGATAATATCCCGATAAAACGGGTACATAGCTTTCGATACGCAATTCAATATCACGCCTGCAATCGTGTTTTCACGAAACGACAGGAAGCCTTGCAGCTCGGCAGCCAGTGACAAGGATTTTCCCTTTACGGATAGCACTAACACGGCAGGTGTATCTGTTTTGTTCGCCAAATCCGCCGCAGATGCCCAATCCGAGCTTCCGCCCACACCGTCATAAAAACCCATCACGCCTTCGATCAGCGCGAGCGGCGCGTTTTGGCTGTTGTGCGCCAGTAATGACCGCACGGTGCTCTCATCACACAGAAAAAGGTCTAGGTTCCGGCAGGCCGCCCCAATGACCCGCGTGTGGAACATCGGGTCGATGTAATCAGGACCGCATTTAAAAGCGGCCGGAATGAAATTGCGATTGCAGAAGGCTTGCAAAATCGCACTGGTGACAGTGGTTTTGCCGCAACCGCTCCCTACGCCGCCGATCAGGAGCCTGGGCAGTTCAGCTACCATGCTTGCCACCCCCGCTGATGATGAAAACCGGATTGTTGGCCGTCATCATCGTGTACTTCCCGACCGCATTGCCGCGCGCGGCCGCGACCTGAATGATTTCCACATTCGCAAAATCCAGGTTGTCCATAGCCGCCATCGCTTCTTGTAATGTCTCCAGCGCAATCGCGTTGACAACAACGCGCACGGCCGGGTTTTTGTGTTTCAGCAAACGAAGGATTTCATGAAGGTTGCCGCCGCTGCCGCCGATAAAGGCCGCATCCGGTGTCGGCAAGGCATCCAGCCCTTGGGGGGCGGACGCCTCTATGATTTTTACATTATAGCCGCCAAGCCTGGCACGGTTTTGTATAAGCAGTTCAACCGCTTCGGGCTTACGTTCCACGGCATAGACGATCCCGCTGTGCGCGCGCCGCGCAAGTTCAAACGCCACGGAACCGGTCCCCGCGCCGATATCATAGACGGTATCCGCTTGGCGGACGCCAAGCTTAGACACAGATACCCAACGTATTTCCTCTTTCGTCATGGGAACCTTGCCGCGGAGCAAATCGCGGTCGTATACCGGCTGCGTACAGTCTGCAGCCTGCGCGTTTTCAATCAGCAGTACGGCGAGGTCGGCGCAGGGTCTTTGGGCAAAAACCTGCGCGTCAGCGCTTGCGATATATTCCTCCGGTGCGCCCAGGTTTTCACCGAGGTGCACCCGGACCGCCCCTAACCCAGCGTCTGCCAGCTCCCGGCAAATGGTTTGCGCCGTATGCTCCCCCCCGGTAAGCGCAAACACCTTGCCATGGTAGCTAACCGGGCCAAGCAGGCTCCCCTGCCTTCCGTGAAGGCTGGCTAGTATCGCATCGTCATACGTCCTGCCTATCTTGGCACAGAAGTATTGCAGGGAGCTTTGTCCACAAAACAGCCTGACCGTGCCGTAAGGCAGCAATCGTTCCCGTAAACGGCGTGCGGCGCTAAAGAAGCCTACATCCCCGGACACCAGGACGGCGACCGGGTCTGCGGACGCGCTTCGTGCGGCCTGCGCGAGGCTGCCGATCGGCTGCACCGCAATATCCGGACGCAGGGAACGCAGGCCGTCCGCCAAGCGGGCTGTTGCAAACACGGCGCCTGCGCCGCAAATGGCCTCCCGGGCTTCCAGCGTCAGATGCGACTCGTCCCCCAGGCCGGCCCCTATGATTTGAAAACAGCGTCCCATGTGCAAAGTCTCCTTAATTGTTTGATAACCCTGCAAAAACCTTGTCCGCAGCGGCTGCTACGCGCTGTAAATCGCTTTCCGTGTGCGCAGCGCTGACAAACATCGCTTCATATTGCGACGGGGCGAGATAAATCCCCTCCCGGAGCATGCCGTTAAAATACGCTGCATACTGCTCCGTATCCGAAGTCTTGGCTGCGGCAAAACAGTCGACCGGCTGCCCTGTAAAATAGGGGCAGAGCAGCGAACCGACTTGGTTCACCACCATCGAAACACCGTGGCGCTGCGCCGCGTCCCGGAGCGCCTGCGCCAAATAGGCCGCGCCCCGCGCCATCTGGCCGTAGTATTCAGGGTGCGTTTCCAACAGCCGGAGCTGCGCAATCCCGGCCGCCATTGCAACCGGGTTGCCCGACAAGGTGCCTGCCTGATAGATCGGCCCGCACGGGGCAACCTGCTCCATCAGTTCCCTGCCGGCGGCATAAGCGCCAACCGGCATGCCGCCGCCGATAATTTTGCCATAAGTTACAATATCTGCGCGGACATGGAAGTATTCCTGCGCCCCGCCTGCCGCCAGGCGGAACCCGGTAATCACTTCATCAAAAATTAGCAGCGCGCCGGACACATCGCAAAGCTTGCGCAAACCTTGTAAAAAACCGTCTTGCGGCGGCACGACGCCCATATTGGCCGCGACCGGCTCCACGATGACCGCTGCAACCTGTCCTTTATTCGCTTCCAGCAGGGCTTCAACGGATGCAAGGCTGTTATACTGTGCGGTCAGGGTATCGGCCGCTACGCCTTCCGGCACCCCCTTGGAGTCCGGCGCGCCGCCGGTCAGGGCGCCGGAACCGGCTTTGACCAGCATGGAATCGCTGTGGCCATGATAGCAACCCTCAAACTTTATGATCTTATCCCGTCCCGTAACGCCGCGCGCCAAGCGTAACGCGCTCATAACGGCCTCAGTGCCGGAATTGACCATACGCACCATTTCAATGTGCGGCACCATGGCGACCATACGCTCCGCCATCTCAACTTCAAGCGCTGTGGGCGCGCCAAAGGATAGGCCATGCACCATTTGTTCCGATACGGCCTTTAAAATGTCCGGATGGCTGTGCCCAAGGATCATCGGCCCCCAAGAGCCTACAAAGTCGACATATTCCACACCATCCGCATCGGTGATATGGCTGCCAAGCCCTTTTTGAATAAATCGCGGTTTGCCCCCTACGGCGCGGAACGCGCGTACCGGGCTGTTTACGCCGCCGGGCAGTACTTTACAGGCGCGCTCAAACAGCTTTTCCGAAGTATCCATCAACCGATATCCCCTTTCCGGATCGCCTGCGCCAGTTCAGGCGCAAAATAGGTGATCAGGATATCCGCGCCCGCGCGGTAAATGCTGATCGCAGATTCGCACATGACGCCGTATTCGTCAATCAGCCCAGCGGCAGCGGACGCTTTCACCATCGCATATTCGCCGCTGACAGAATAGGCCGCAACCGGTACGTCAAAACGCTCGCGCGCCTGATAAATCAAATCCAGATAGCTCAGCGCAGGCTTGATCATCAGGATATCCGCGCCTTCTTCCAGGTCAAGCTCGCATTCACGCATTGCTTCGCGGCCGTTGTGCCAGTCCATCTGGTAGGAGCGGCGGTCGCCGAAGGATGGCGCGGAACCCGCGGCGTCGCGGAACGGGCCATAGAAAAAGGAAGCGTATTTTGCAGCGTAGGACATGATCGGGATATTTTCAAAACCGTTTTCGTCCAGGATATCGCGGATGGCTTCCACCCTGCCGTCCATCATGTCGCTTGGCGCAACCATATCCGCGCCGGCCTGTGCATGGCTCAGTGCCGTTTTTGCCAGCACCTCCAGGGTCTTATCGTTGTCAACGTCATGGTCGCACAGGATACCGCAATGGCCGTGGGAAGTGTACTCACACATGCAAACGTCGGTAACGACATAAAAATCCGGATATTTTTCCTTGATTGCACGGATACCCTGCTGTACGACCCCATTTTCCGCCCACGCGCCCGAGCCTATCTCGTCTTTTTCCTTCGGAAGCCCGAAGAGGATCACCTTGGATACGCCGGTTTCAAGGCAACGCTCAATCGCACGATATACCTGATCCGGGCTGTAATGGTACTGCCCGGGCAGCGTCGGGATTTCTTCGTAAATATTTTCACCCTCACGGATAAAAATCGGCCAAATCAGGCTCTCCTCCGAAACGCGGGTTTCGCGCACCAGCTTGCGCAGGCTTGGCGTGCGGCGCAGGCGGCGCGGCCGGATAATTTGCTGCATCATAGCACTTACTCTCCCTTCAAAATACAGGTGATCATATCGTCCAAAGTGGAATTTTTCGCCACTAATGTGTCCATTTTATATTTTTTCGCTTCCGCAGCGGTTTGCTCCCCAATGCACAGCGCCGTAAATTTTGAAACGTCGGCGTCCGGCACGGCCTGTACGAACCCATGCACGGTGGATGCGCTGGTAAAGGTCACATAATCAACCTCACCCGCTGCAATCTCACGGGTCAGTTCCGCGCTTTGGCCGCTCCTGCAAACCGTATGATAAACCGGCACGTCGTCGTACGGGATCGATTTTGCATCGAGCGCTGCGGTCAATTCCGGGGAACCCTGCGCAGCGCGGAGCAGAAGGACGCGTTCCCCTGCCCCAACGATGTCGCAAAGGCCCTCGCCCAGATGCTTGGCGTCAAACCGCTGCGGCATATAATCCGCGGTAATGCCGTATTCCGCAAGCGCCGCGGCCGTACCGCTGCCGATCACGGCGATTTTTTTGCCATAAAGCGCGCGGAAGTCCAGTTTACGCGTTTGAAGCGCGTGCAGCATAGACGGTACGCCGGCCGGGCTGGTCAGCACGATCCATGCGTACCCCGGCAGGCTGTCAAGCGCCGTTTCCAGCGCCGGGCTGTCCGTGATTTCCTCCGTTTCAATGCAGGGGAATTCCAGGACGCCCGCGCCCAGCGCGCGCAAACGGTCGGACAGCGTCCCCATACGCGCCTTCGGACGCGTGACGATGATGCGTTTGCCATGAAGCGGAAGCCCGGAAAACCAATCCAGACGGTCCGCCAAAGCGCAAACCTTTCCCACGAGGATGATGGCGGGGCTTTGCAGACCCATCTCCACGGCACGGGAGGCCAAGCTGGAAACGTCTGCAACCAGCTTACGCTGGTTATAACGCGTTCCGTTTTCAATGACTGCGGCGGGCATTTTCGGGTCGATCCCCGCGTGCAAAAGGCCGTTCATCAGGAATTCCAGCGCGGTTACGCCCATCAGGAATACCAGCGTGCCGTTTAGTTTTACAAGGCTTTCAAAATCGATATGCAGCTGCCCGCCCGCACGGGCATGCGCCGTCACGATATGGACGGAGGAGCAGAAATCGCGGTGTGTGGCCGGGATGCCAGCAAATGCCGGGACAGCCAGGGCTGAGGTGACGCCGGGCACTACCTCAAAGGGGATGCCATGCTCGACCAGTGCCTCGACCTCTTCCCCACCGCGGCCAAACAGGTAGCAATCGCCGCCCTTGAGGCGCACTACCCGGTTGCCCTCCAGCGCTTTCTGCACTAAGAGGCTGTTAATTTGCTCCTGGGGTACCGGATGATGGTTGCTTTCCTTCCCGACGTTTATGGTTTCGGCAGTATCGGGCATCATCGCAAGGATATCCCGCCCCACCAGGCGGTCGTACACGATCACATCCGCATGGCGGATCGCTTCCGCGCCGCGCAGCGTCAGTAGCCCTTTGCCGCCCGGGCCGGCGCCAACCAGTATTACACAACCGCTCATGCTTTTCCCCCTTCTGCCATCAGCTGTTCGGCGAGCAGGGTTCCCAATTGAACCGCCTGCCCCGGCAAGCCGGTGCGCTCCCCAAAGCACACGTTTTTTTCGTCTTCGCTGACATACATCCCACGGACATGCAGCCGCCCATTTTCCAAATGCGCATAGGCGGCAACCGGGGAAGAACAGCCGCCATCCAGCTTACGTACAAAGGCGCGTTCTGCGAGCATGCACGCCATGGCGTCCGGATCGTGATAGCCGCGAAGGCAGCCCGTATCTTCCCCTGCACGCCCTTGGACGGCGATTATCGCCTGTCCGGCGGCCGGCAGGATTTCATCCACAGAAAAGTACCGGCTGATCCGGTGTTCCAGCCCCAAGCGGTGCAACCCAGCGGCAGCCAGCACCAGCGCCCCATACTGTCCCCCATCCAGCTTACGCAGCCGCGTCTGTACGTTCCCGCGGACGGATTCGATGCGATAACCCGGGAACAGCCTTTGCAGCTGGATCCGGCGGCGGGCGCTGGAACAGCCGATCGGAAGCTCCGGGGACAAGGTATCCACGCCCTCCGGCAGCACCAAGACGTCGCGGACGTCGGCACGTGGGGAGACTGCGACAATGGGCAACCCGTCCGCCAGTTCCATCGGCATATCCTTCAGGCTGTGGACTGTAAAATCGACCTCATGGTTTGCAAGCGCCCGGTCAAGTTCTTTGACGAACAGCCCTTTCCCGCCGACCTTGTCAAGCGTGCGATCCAGGATCTTATCGCCGGTGGTTTTCATGGTGATCAGCCGTACGTCCGTTTCCGGATCCGTCCGGCGGATGGATGCGATGACCGTTTCCGATTGGATAACTGCCAGCAAGCTGTCGCGGCTCCCGATTCTAATCTCCTGCATCTGTTCCCTCCTGTAAAATAGCGCGTATTTGTGCGGCGGCGCGTGCGGTCGCAGAATGGTCGCTGCCGTCTGAGACCACACCGGCCGTCAGCTTTCCCGCTGTACAGACGGCGGGGAAAAAGAAGGTGCTTTCCGACGCGCTGTCCGCAACGCTGCACAGGATACCGGCCTCCCGGCAGTCCTGTGCAATGCGTGCGTTCACCAGCCGGTCGTTTGTCGCTGCAATTACCAAAAAAGCGCCCGAAAGATCGCTTTTTTCATAACTGCGGCCAAAATACCGTATAGTACCGCAGTCGATTTCGACCGCGCACTCCGGTGAAACCACCGTAATATCCGCCCCAAAACGTTGCAGTACGAGAATCCGCCGTGCGGCGATCCTGCCCGCGCCGGCCACCAATACCCGCCGCCCCACAAGGGATATGAACAGCGGGAAACGGCTTGCCGCGGCCAGCCGTGCCATCGGGAAACGTGCACGCAGCAGCGCTTCTACTTCTTCCAGCGTCAAGCCCTCTTCCTTGGTAGGGCGCGCGATCAGCAGGACGGTCGCGCCGGTTTCCTTTGCCGCGCTCAGCTTTTCTGCAAATCCGCCCGCTGCGCCGGAATCCTTCGCAACCAGATATTTTGCGCGTGTCTGGCGCAGCAATGCAACGTTGAGTTCGTGCGAGAACGGCCCCTGCATTGCGATGATCGAGCGGCCTGAGAAACCCAGCTCCGCACATTTTTGCAGCACCTCCGCCGTGGGCAGGACGCGCGGGTACAGCCGTTCCGCAAAGCGGTGCACCGTGGTAAACGCCTTGAGTTCCTTGCTGCCCGTTGTGAGTAGCGCTGCGCCTGTGACTGTATTTAAATACGCCGCAGCCGCTTGGGCATCCGGGACTGTCACCACCGGTTGCCCCGACGCAACCTGCGGGCGCAACAGCCGGATATATTCCGCACCGCGCGCAGAACAGGCCTGGCGGATGTTTGCCGTGACAACGTCGGCATACGGGTGCGTCGCATCGATAACCAGCACCCCCGGCGCCATACACGCCTCCATCTGTTCCGTTGTAAGGCGTCCGCGGTGTACCGTGACGGCGGGCAGCACGGGCAAGGACAGTTCCCCATATTCCGTCGCCACGTAAATATCCGCAGCCAGGCCGCCGGCAGAAAGGAATTCCGCCAGCTTGCGTCCCTCGCTGGTGCCTGCAAAAACCAGAATACTCATACTGCCCGGTACCCTCGCGGCGTAACCATTTTGCCGTTCACCATCCGCGTCTGGCTATTGCCGATGATTACGGTCGTAAACATATCCACCTGTTTGCCGCGCAATGCAGAAAGCGTGCAATACTCGCCGTGCTCCCCTTCGCGTCCGATGCTGTGCGCAGTGCCGCATGGCGTACTGCCGTCGCGGTGCTGCAAAATTAAATCGCAGGCGCGGCGTAAGTAATCGGCGCGTTTCTTGCTCGACGGGTTATAAAGGCAGATCACAAAATCCGCTTCTGCTGCGGCAAGCAGGCGCTTTTCAATTTTTTCCCACGGGGTCAACAGGTCGCTGAGCGAAATGACCGCAAAATCATGGATTAAGGGCGCGCCCAGCACCGCCGCGCCCGCGCAGGCCGCCGTCACGCCCGGGATCACCTCAATGTTTATCTGCGGGTAGTCGGCGCATACCTCATGCATGACCCCGGCCATTCCATAAACCCCGGCGTCGCCGGAGGATACCATCGCGACGGTTTTGCCCTGCAGCGCAGCGTCGCGCGCCGCAGTGCAGCGCTCCACTTCGCGCTTCATCGGGGTGGCGATCCGTTCTTTCCCGGCGATCAGGCCGTCGATTAACTCCAAATACAGCGGATACCCGGCAACACAGTCGCATTGCGCCAACGCACGCACCGCGCGCAGGGTCATCTGTTCTTCGCCCCCCGGCCCAAGGCCGATTACATAAACCTTCATACCCTGCCCCCCGCTTTCTCCACATGTGATACACTTTTCTGCATTTTTTCCAGGCACTTTTCCAGCAGGTTCGCAGAAACCGCCTCTTTCATGCCGCCGAGCAGCATATCCACCGTCTTTTCCACGGCAAGGCGTGTCATCTCCTCCTCCGCTCCGTCCTGGCTGAGTTCCAAATAAAGCGGGTCGTTGCACACGCGCTCGAGCGCCGTCTGCTTCAAGGATGCGATAACCGGCAATGCCGCCCGATAGTCCACCCATTCATAAAAACGGTCCATGTATTTTTGTACGATAGCTGCGGCTTCCCGCCGCGCCGCCTCATTTTCCGTATTTGCACGCCCAAGGTCATCCATATTGACACAATCCACCCCGGCTACCTCCGGGATATTCGGTTCAATATCCCGCGGCAGCGCAAGGTCAACCAGTAAACGGGGTTTATGCGCAAGCCCGGTAACCTGTTCCGCCGTTAAAGTATAGTGCGGGCTGGTCGTGGCGCTGATCACAAGGTCGCATCCGTCAATCACAGCCAGGCGGTCGTCATACGGCTGGGTTTTACAGCCGCGCGGCACGATCGTTTCCCCGTGCCGGTAGGAGCGCAGCGTCACAGTGACCGCGCATCCCGCCTGTATAAGCAGGTCAGACGCCAGCCGCCCCATTTCGCCGTTGCCAATCACCACGGTGCGCTTTCCATCCAGGCCGCCGAGCCACTCTGCCGCCATTGCCACGCCCTGGTGTGCCGCCGAAAGCGGGACTGCCGTCAGGCGCGTCTGCGTCTTGACCTCTTTGCCCGCGGTCACCGCACAGCGGAACAGGGTTTCGAGCACCGCATCCGAAGCGTGCGCCTGGCGCGCCAAAGCGGCCGCCTGTTTCACCTGCGTTACGATTTGGTCTTCCCCCAATATCTGCGACCGCAAGCCGCAAGCCACCTCGATCAGATGGCGCACGGCGTCTTCCCCCTCGCGCAGTACGAAGTAGGGACGTAAAAACTCATATGATGCGCCCGCCGCTAAACAGAGCAGCCGGTCAGGCTGCATCCCCGCGGCGTCCTCGCAGGATACATATAGTTCCGTGCGGTTGCAAGTTGAAATGAGGACCGCCCCAAGGACGCCGGCCGTATTACAGATACCCTGGAGGATTGCGCCGACCTGGCCGGCTACAAAGGAGACTTGTTCACGCAGGCCGATTTCGGCATGCTCGTGATCCACGCCCGCCATGCAGATACTCATGAAAAATGCACCTCTCTTTTTTCTGCCGCAAGCGCGACCGTGACGCCGTTTGCGGCAGCCTTGCTGCTAATGAGCGTCCCATCGGATGCGCATACCGCCGCACGCTCACAGACGTTATCCACACCGACCGTCTGCCGCACAAACGCGGAAGGCGTAAATGTCCCCCCTGCGCTTTGCAATTCCCCTGCGGAAAATACACGGATCGGGAGCCGGTACTTTGCCGCAAGCGCGCGCAAACCCGGTTCTTCCGCCTTAATATCTATGGTCGCCAGGCCGCACAGGGCGCTAAGCGGCACGTGTTCCCGCTCCAAAACTTCCAGCAATACCTGTTCCAGCGTGCCGGATGCAACGCCCTTGCGGCAGCCGATCCCGGCCCAGACCGCCCGCGGCGCCAGATGCAGCGTATGCGTAAACGGCTCGTCCCCGTTGCGGACGGATAGGACGATGCCCGCCCCCCCTTCCGCCTGCAGCGCCACCCCCTGCGGCAGGGGCGTGCAGACCGGGAAATCCGAACGCAGGCCGACGGTTTCGCCCCGCAAAAGTGCGGAAGATACATAGCGGATGCGATCCGTTTCACATACCTCGAACCCATGTGCCTTTGCCCAGGTGTCCACGGCGAACAGGCCGTTGACATCCGTCGCAGTGGTCAGCACAGGCGTCGCATGCATGGCTGCGGCGATTTGCACGGCCAAAGCGTTTGCACCGCCAAGATGCCCCGACAGCAGTGGTATTACATATTTTCCCTGCTCGTCAACGACCACCACGGCGGGGTCTTCCGCCTTGCCCCGTAAAAACGGCGCGACCGACCGCACAGCGATCCCCGCCGCGCCGATAAAAACAAGGCCGCCACAATCAAACATCGCCTGCTGCGTAAACCGGCGCAGTTCCGTATGGCGCAGCGACGGATCGGTGCTGCGCGCATAGCGCTGCAGCAGCATACCGGGGAGTGTTTTGCGCAGCCGGAGGCTGAGGGCATCGCCGCCGGGTGTAAACGAAACAATTTTTAGATGGGTCATGGATGGGTTGCCTCGCGGAATTCCGTTGTAAAGGACGGGTCGTATAGCTTGGAGCGTTCATACGCATCGCCTAAGAAACCGCCGACCGTAATCAACGCCGTTTTGGTGATTTGGTGGCTGCGCGCCGCCTCTGCAAGCCCAGCGACTGTCGTCCGGACGACCTTCTCATCTTCCCAAGTTGCCTTGTAAACAATCGCGGCCGGGGTTTCCGGCGCATATCCGCCTGTAACCAGACGCGTTGACAGGGTATCCAGCATCCCGGCCGACAAAAAGATCACCATGGTCGCGCCATGCGACGCAAGGAGCTCGATCTTTTCCTTTTCCGGCACCGGCGTGCGGCCTTCCATGCGGGTCAAGATCACGGTCTGGCTGACGTCAGGCAGGGTATATTCCGCCTTAAGTGCCGCCGCCGCGCCGCAGAAGGAGGAAACGCCGGGGCACACCGCATAGCTGATACCCGCCGCGTCGAGCGCGTCCATTTGTTCGCGGTGCGCGCCGTAAACACAGGGGTCCCCCGTGTGGAGGCGTACGACTTTTTCCCCGGCGCGCTCAGCGGCGACCATCACGTCGAGCACTTCTTCCAGTGTCATTTTTGCGCTGTTATAAATCCGGCATCCCGGTTTCACATCATCCAGGAGCGCGGCGTTGACAAGCGAGCCCGCGTAGACGATCACATCCGCGTCGCGCAGCAGCTTGGCGCCCCGCACGGTAATTAAATCCGGCGCGCCGGGGCCTGCCCCTACAAACTGGATCATTCCTTGCCCTCCTTCACAACGATTACGGAGAAATAGCTGGAAGCGTCACTCAAATCCCGTAGCGTGTGGTATACCTTTTCATTTTCCATGCCGCAGCATTCCACCATTGCCGCATCGTCCAATTTGCCATCCTCCGCCAGGCGGTCGCGCACCGCGCAGATGGATTTCCCGGCCTTCATCAGCACCTTGTTGCCCGGGAGGTTCAGCCCGGCCTCCGTGCTTTCATGCGAGGACGGGATGATATGTAGCAGCTCCGAGCCTTCGCAAAGCGAGGTATTGAGTCGCGCCGCAACGGCGCAGAAGGACGGCACTCCCGGAATGAGCTGCGCTTCATAACCGCGCGCAACCACGCGATGGTGGATATACATATATGTCGAATAAATAGACGGGTCGCCCAGGGTGATAAACGCGACCGTTTTTCCCTCGTCAAGCAGACGGGTGAGCGTTTCCGCCACCATATCGTAATTTTCCGCAAGCTTGCGTTTATTACGCAGCATTGGCGTCGCACATGCGAGCAGCGGCTTATCCTTCACATGGGATTCCACGATCGCAAGTGCGGTCTTGCGGCCGTCGCCGGACGCCGGTACTGCGACCACATCCGCCTCGTGCAGGATCCGCACCGCTTTGAGGGTAATCAGTTCCGGATCCCCTGGGCCAACCCCGACCCCGAATAAAACACCTTTTTTCATATACCCTTCTCCTGAAACCGTTTCAGCAGTTCCGCCGCCCCTTCCGAACGGAGCAGTTCGCCGCTTGCGTTTGTAAATATAATAAATTCGGTACGCAGCGCACCGCGCGTGCGTTTTTCGAGATGTTCTTCAATTTTATATGCGATACTTTGGAGCACAGGCTGCAAAATTGCCGCATCCCGCAAAATACCGATGCATTCGTCTACCGTAATGCTCCCCATCAGACGGCGAACCGTATCCCGGGAAGCGCCGTGCAACGCGGCGTGCGCGGCAAAAATCTCTTGGCGGCCATCCGCCATCGAGGAATGCGTCTGCATTACACCCGCTGCGAGTTTTACCAGCTTGCCCGCGTGGCCGATGAAAAGGAGGCTATGGAAGCCTTTATAAATAGCATAATCAAGGGTTTCGCCGATATAGTTGGAAGTGGTTACGGCAGCATCCAAGTTGATGCCGAGACATGAACGTGCAAAATCGCGCCCGTAGTTGCCGGGGCACGCAAGCAAATCACGCTCGCCAGCCGCCCAGCGGCTATCCAGTTCCACGTGGATGGTATCGGTCAGCGCCTGCTCGCTCATCGGCTCGACGATGCCGCTCGTGCCTAAAATGGAAATCCCGCCGACAATGCCGAGCCGTCCGTTAAACGTGGCTTTGGCGACCTCCTCCCCGTTTTTTGCACCGATCACAGCATGGAGCCCGCCTGCGTATCCATGCTTTTCCGCGGTTTCCCGAAGAAGCCGCAGAATCTGCTCGCGGGGGGCAGGGTTAATCGCGGCCGCCCCCACTTTACAGGCCAGGCCGGGGCGTGTGACGCGCCCTACGCCCGCGCCGCCCGTAATCAAAAAGCCCTCTTGTATGCAGGTAACGGAAGCCCAGATTTCGATACCGTCCGTTACATCCGGGTCGTCCCCACTGTCTTTCCGCACCGTGCATACCGCCGCGCCGTCCTGCAATCGCGCCTGGACGACCTTGATATCGGCCACAATGCCTTTGGGGGTCAAGAGGTGCACGGTTTGCGGGGCGGCGCCCGACAGCAGGAGCTGTGCGGCCGCCCCTGCCGCCGCAGCCGCACAGCTCCCTGTGGTGTATCCGCATCGAAGGCCTTTTTGATTTTTGACTAAAAATACTTCCATGTCAGCATTCCATAATCCGAAGGATTTCCCGGCGCGCCGCGCCGATCGTAGCGGCGCCCGTATCAACCGTTATGTGGTCTTTTTCTTTCAAAATTTCCATGAGATGCGCGATGCGTGGCAGCCGCAAGTGATATTGCCGGAGCAACGCCGGGTTCTGGAACAGGGATTCCGGCGCGCCTTCCGCAATCACTTGCCCTTCCGACAGAAGATAGGTGTAATCGCAATAGAGCGGCACGATGTCGATATCGTGCGTGGCAATCACCACTGAAATCCCCAGGTCTTCCCGCAGGCTCTGGCATAAATGCATGATGTCCGACACGCCCTGCGGATCCAGCCCCGCCGTTGGCTCGTCCAGGATCATGATTTCAGGGTTCATGACCAGTACGCCGGCAATAGCAACGCGTTTTTTTTGCCCGAACGAAAGCGCATGGGTGGGTTTGTCGCGCAGCATGGAGGTCCCCGTCTTTTCCATCGCGTCCTCCACCCGCCGGCGGACTTCCTCCTCGGGCAGCCCTAAGTTTACGGCGCCAAAGGATATATCACGGTAAACATCCGCGGAAAACAGTTGGTCGTCCGGATCCTGGAATACGATGCCGACCTTTTGCCGAAGCTCGAGGATGCCCTTCCTGTCATAACAAACCGGTTTTCCGCCAACGAGCACCGTACCTGCCGCAGGCTGCAAGACGCCGTTTAAATTGAGGAACAGCGTGGACTTCCCCGCGCCGTTTGCACCAAGCACACCGGTTATTTTCCCCTGTCCCGCGGAAAAATCCAGGTGGTGCAGCGCAACCGTACCATCTTCATAAACATAGTGCAGCCCTTTTGTTTCAATTGCATTCAAAACGGAACCACACTCCTTTCTATCAAAAACAGCGCCAACTGGACAGCCGTCAGCCCGGCGCACACCCAATACATACGGCGGCCGCTTTCATAAAGCGGGGCAAGCGTGCACAGTTCGCCCGTATAGCCGCGCGCTTCCAGGGACGTGTAGATTTTGTCCGATTTCCGGTACGCCTTCATAAAAACCATGGAAATCAGCATGCCCAGCGACTCGTAGCTGCGCTTCAGGCCATTATAGCCGAGACGTGAAGCCTGCGCCGTGTGGATGCGCTGCGCCGTTTCATACAGCAGGAAGATAAAACGGTAAATCAACTCCATAAGCGATAGGAATAGCTGCGGCAGATGCATCCGCCGGAACGCCAGCATCAAATCGGTGATAGGCGTGGAAAGCACGGTAAAGTATACACTGGCGACACAGCCCATGGCGCGGGCGACCAGCCGGACGCCCCGAAACAGCGAGGCGATCGACAGGCCATAAATCCAATCCCCTATTTGCATGCCTATGAGGACGCCATCCCAGTTTGGGAAACGGGAAAAGATAACGGTAACCGTACCGACGAGCAAAAAAAAGAGCGGGGCGCGCATCAATCGCAGAAAAGTGTTTACGGCCGTGCCGCCCCATAGGGCGGACACGGCACAAAAAAACACAATGGTAAAAATACTGACGGCAATCCCGTTTGTACCCAGGCACAGCACCATGCTGGACGCAGTTAATACAATTTTTGCCGTGGGGTCAACCGTTTTGAGCCTGGATTGATAAGAGTATTTGTCCGTACCAATCATTTCTTCTCAGGCTGAGCCTTGGGCTCCCCGCCGCCTTTTGTAATGCGGCCAAGGACAAAACCTACCACGCCGGCGCCGATTGCCGCCTGCAGTGCGAACAGCAGGGATTCAATCTCACCGCTCTTGGGTTCCAGCAGGGGTTCCGCCCAGCTCTGATAAGAGGGGTCGATCTCGCTGATTGCGTCCATAGCTTCCCCATCGGCGCCGCCAAACTCTGCGTCCTTGCACAGGTAGAGCGGGATTACCGCAAGGATGATAACCAGGACAATCAGCAGTACATTTTTCTTCCAAATAGATTTCGTCATTATAGCTTCCCCCTTACAGCACACGCAGGTCGCGCAGTTCTGTCGTACTGTACTTCTGCAGCACATTAAACACGACCACCGTCAGCAAGCCTTCGGCAATCGCCAGCGGAAGCTGGGTAACTGCAAAAATACCGAGGAACGTCGTCAAGCTTTCCACAAATCCGACGCTGTTATGGGCAAACGCCATTTCAAACGCGGTTGTCACATAAGTAAGCAGGTCGCCCAGGAACGCGGCCAGGAAAACGCCAACTGCTGCCGGCACGCCGAACTTTTTGCACAGGCGGTAAATGCCATAGGATACAAACGGGCCGACGATTGCCATGGAAAACACATTTGCGCCCAACGTCGTAATGCCGCCGTGCGCCAGCAGGATCGCCTGGAACAGCAAAACTACTAGGCCCAGCACCGCCATAACCAGCGGCCCAAACAGGATCGCGCCCAGGCCGACGCCGGTCGGGTGCGAGCAAGAACCAGTAACAGACGGGATTTTGAGCGCAGAAAGCACGAACGCGAATGCGCCGCACATCGCAAGCAGCGTAACCGTTTTAGGATTCGCCGAAACCCTTTTCTTGATTGCCCAGAACCCGGCGACGACAAACGGGATGCATACGGCATACCATGCAATGCACCAACCACCGGGCAAATACCCCTCTGCAATATGCATCGCAGAAGCGTTCATTACCAGCAGCCCCAGCAATGCCGCCGTAATAGAAGCCAGCCTTATCTTTCTTTTCATCTTTTTACCTCACTTTTTCTTTCTGTTGTCCACATTTCCGCGCATAAAAAAGCACGGGTGGCTGTCAACTCCCGCGCAAGGCAAAATAAATCATAATATGATCCCTCCCTATCCTTCGTAGAGCGTGAATGCCAAACCGACCAGACCGTCTTCCGGCTCAAGGATCTACACATGGCGCACGCCTTCCCAGGGTAATCCCCCAGTGGCATATGTGCGTCTGCTCCCCTAATACGGCAGCGGGACTGCGCGGGATTCTCACCCGACTTCCCCTCCCCTATTTATTGGGGAGGTTATCTGATCTCGAAAAATATTATAGCATATTGTGAAGTAAACTGTAAACAGGCTGTCCAATAGTCAGCAAATATAAATAAGGAAAAGCAATTATTGTAAACTAACCGTGTTCCCCGCCGGATATTGCGAATAAAAACGCGGGGGCTGTATCACAAGCCCCCGCGTTTGAATATCAAAATTTTACCGTCCCCGGCTCAGACGTAAATGGGCAAAACGTCGCTTCCACATCCTTTAAATACAGCACTTCCATCTTACCATCATCTGCGCTGTAGAGTTCCTTTAGTGTCGGCTTGTCATCCAGCATATGCTACCGCGCTTCCCTCCGTGGGTCAGTCACCACCATTGAGACAATCCGCAGCCAATTCTGCTGCGGATCCATTGCGCAAATTTTAATCCTGGGATTTGCTTGCATCTTTATATACCTGTTTTTTATCGTTTCTAATGAGGTATAATTTCCCTTCAAATGCCGTAACCGCACCCAAAGGCCATACACGCGGCTGCCCAAGATCGTCAGTCGCAACATAAAACATCTAGTTTTCTTTCAAAACTCCAAAACCTCTTGCATGAAAACAGCCCCCTTCATAACCAGGCATGCATCGTTATATCTGAGTTGTAGCACACACCCCTATGCTTTACAAGCTATGCCCCCCGTAATCCCGATACGTAAAGTAGTAAAAGCAAAAAGGCGGCAGGATAAACCTGCCGCCTTTCGAGTGTACAATAATTATGCGTTTATGCTTCCCACTCCATGCCGAAGCGGCGCTCCCATTCCTTGATGAGGTCGGGGCGGAAGTCCGGGTGGGCGATGTTGATCAGGCGGCGGGCACGCTCGCGCAGGGTCTTGCCCTTGAGCTCGGCGACGCCGTACTCGGTGACGATGTAGTTGACGTCGCAGCGGTCGGTCGTGACCGGCGCGCCATGGTCGAGGAACGGTACGATCTTGGAAGTCTTGCCGTCTTTCGTGGTAGACGACAGCGCCAGGATTGCCTTGCCGCCCTTAGAGCGGGATGCGCCGCGGACAAAGTCCAGCTGGCCGCCGATGCCGGAGATCTGGCGCTCGCCGATCGCCTCGGAGCAGACCTGGCCCGTCAGGTCTACCTGCACGCACGAGTTGACCGAAATGACGTTATCGTTCTGTGCAATGATATCCGGGTCGTTCGTGTAATCGACCGGCATCATCTGGATAGCCGGGTTATGGTCGATATAGTCATAGAACTTCTTGGTACCCATGAAGAATGCAGAAACAATCTTACCCTGGAAGGTCTGCTTGCGCTTGCCGTTGATGACGCCGCTCTCGATCAGCGGGATCGTGCCGTCGGAGATCATCTCGGTGTGGACGCCCAGATCCTTCTTGTCGCCCAGGAAGGACAGGATCGCGTCCGGCAACGCGCCGATGCCGAGCTGGATGCAGGCGCCGTCCGGGATCAGGTCGGCGATGTACTTGCCGATCTTCATTTCAAGCTCCCCGATTTTTGGCGGCTGGATTTCCGGCAGCGGATGACTGGATTCAAAGAACGCGTCGACTTCGGAGACATGTACAAAGGTAGAGCCGAATGTCGTCGGCATCTGGTCGTTGACTTCCAGAATAACGGTCTTTGCCTTTTCGATGGCGGCCAGCGCATAGTCGCAGGAAACGCCCAGGTTTACGTAGCCGAACTTGTCCGGCGGGGTGCACTGCGCGGCAAAGACGTCCGGCGTAATGTAACCTTCGCGGATCATCTTCGGGAATTCATGGAAGAAGCAGGGCGTGAAATCCGCACGGCACTCGGCGATTGCCTTGCGCACCGGCGCACCGACAAATTCCGAATTGTTGCGGAAATGCTTCTCCATGCCCGGTGCCAGGTACTCGCCGCCACCGAGGTAAACGAGATGGTTGACCTCGATATTCTCAAACTTCAGTTCCTCTGCCAGTTCCGCCATACGGCGGGTAAACGTAGTAGGCTCGCCGACCGCATGGCCAAGGATCAGGCGGTCGCCGCTTTTCAGCAGCTTGACGGCGTCGTCGACGCCCATCAGGCGGCTTTTGTAAATTTCCTGTGCGTTCATTGCAAATTTCCTCCTCGATTATGTACAGGCCGACCGTGATATAGGCACTCACAGCTAAACCATGAGTGCCTATATAGGTTTGTTATTCCATTAATAATTAGCCGATACGGGCAATCTTGCGGGCCAGGTCCTTCTTCATTTCCATGTTGGCCTGGCGGGAGATCATGATGCGCTGCGCCTGCGGGGAGCCTGCGCCGTGCATGGATTCCGGCAGGTAGCCGACCGCTGCGGTGCCCATGGTCATGTTCTCGATCAGGCGGAGGACACGCATACGGTCTTCCGTCGGGACGGAAGCGACACCCTTGAGGTACTTCTCGATATAGGGCTTCAGTTCCGGGTTGCGGTAGTCCGCTTCAGACGGCTGGGTAACCATGATGCCGCCCGCGAGGTCCTGCGCCAGGCGCGCGATCTCGTACGGGAAACGGGTGACGTTCTGCTTGCAGACGTTGGCCAGCAGCAGATCGATCAGGTAGTTGCCCGCCTTGGTCTTGGTGCCCTGGGAAGAGCACGCGATGCCGCAGCAGTACAGGGTCTCGTTCAGGTGGACCATCTCGATCAGCTTATCTTTGACGTGGGAAGCCTTCGCGGAGCCCGCCATGTCGCCCGCCAGCGCGGTCGCGCCGATCAGCACGTCGCCTACGCCGACCTTGCAGCCGCCGTAGGACTGGCGGTGGTAGCCTGCGAAACGCTCTACGATCATGCCGGCAAACTTGACTTCGCCGTTCAGGAAAATACGGTCGTTCGGGACGAACACGCGGTCGAAGATGACCAGCACTTCGTGGCCGCCGTATACCTTGTTGCCGACGTCGATGTCGTTATACTCCTCCAGCTTGCGGGTATCGCAGGACTGGCGGCCGTAGATCAGGGTGATGCCCTTGGAATCGGTCGGGACTGCGAAGGAGATCGCGTAGTCCTCGTCGCCCTCGCGCATGGAGATGGTCGGCATGACCAGCACTTCATGGGAGTTTACGAAGCCGGTCTGGTGCGCCTTCGCGCCGGTGACATATACGCCGTCCGCGGTGCGCTCGACAACGTGTACGAACAGGTCCGGGTCCGCCTGCTGGGACGGGGACAGGCTGCGGTCGCCCTTGACGTCCGTCATTGCGCCGTCTACCGCCAGGTCTTCGTCCTGCACGCGCTGCAGGAACTTCAGGAAGTTCTCATGGTACTTGGTGCCGCAGGCCTCGTCCGTCTCATAGGTGGAGGAGAATACCGCGTTCATTGCGTCCATGCCGACGCAGCGCTGGAAGCAGGCCGCCGTCTTCTGGCCCAGCAGGCGCTGCATCTTGACCTTCTTGATCAGGTCGTCCGTGGACTGGTGCATGTGGGTGAAACGGTTGACCTTCTTGCCCGTCAGGTGCGAGGTCGCTACCATCAGGTCTTCGTACTGCGGGTCCTCTGCCAGCTCATAGGTCGCTGCAAACGAGTTCAGCGACGGGCGGATTACCGGGTTATCTACCGGGTCCTCTACCTTCTTGCCGAACATATACAGGTTCAGGTTGAGCTTGCGCAGGGACTCGATGTACTGTTCTTTCGTCATCATAATTAAGTACTACCTCTCCTTCAGAATTATGTAATCTTTATGGCTGCAATCATTGTCTATTATTTTAGCATAGTGTATACAATTTACTAACCCATTCTTGTTTTCTCTGCACCTTGTATACAATCTCAAACGCACGAAATTTGACATATATGCATGCCCGCAGCGAATACTATATCACTTTCTTGCTTTTTCTATTATATGGATTTTAAATTTTGGCTGGGCGGTTCCGCCGGCAATATATTTTATCTTTGCGCATGATACAGCCATAAAAAAGGGCGCAGAAACGTATAAATCCCCGTTTCTGCGCCCTTTCTTTATTTAATCCTGTTGGATTTGAAGCAGTAATGCATCCAGCCGCCCCTGTTCCATCGGCGGCGTCCCCGCAAGCGGAAATATCAGTCCCATGCGTTCGTATTTTTCCAGACACAGCGTATGGAAAGGCAGCCATTCAATCTTCTGCAAATTAGGATAGCTTTGCGCCTTTTCCTGAACCGCACGTAAATGATCCAGGCTGTCGGTAACGCCCGGCACGACGACATGCCGGATCCACAGCGGCACATTAAGCTGCGCCGTGAGCGCAAGAAAACGCTCAACCGCATGGAAATCCGCACGGCAGTATTTAAGATAATTTGCCGTATCCAAGAACTTAAGGTCGGCCAATACAAGGTCGGTATGTTGCAGCACACGCGCCGCGGCGGTAGGCTCCCCGATCCCAGAAGTGTCCAGCGCGGTATGGATCCCATGCCTATGCAGCTTTGCAAATAATTCTTCCACAAACCCGGCTTGGCTGAGCGGCTCGCCGCCGGATACCGTCACGCCGCCGTTTTCCCCAAAATAGGGGCGATAGCGTAAAATTTGCGTGACCAGACGGTCTGCGTCCATCTCTTCCCCGCCGTCAAACGACCAGGTATCCGGGTTGTGGCAATACGCGCACCTTAGCGGGCATCCCTGCATGAACACCACATAGCGTAGCCCCGGCCCGTCGACCGCGCCAAGGGATTGGACGGAATGGATACGGCCGGTCATACTGCGACGTGGAAGGTGCGGGAAATGACTTCCCGCTGCTGTTCGCGGGACAGCTTATAGAAGTTCACCGCATAGCCGGAAACACGGATGGTAAGGTTCGGATATTCCTCCGGATGCTCATACGCCGCCATCAGTGTTTCCCGGTTGAGTACATTGACATTTAAATGGTGTGCCTTCTGCGCAAAATAGCCGGACAGGATGGCAACCAAGTTGTTGACCCGCTCGTCTGCGCCCTTGCCCAGCGCGGCAGGCGTAATGGAAAAGGTATTGGAAATACCGTCGCGGCAGTAATCGTAAGACAGTTTCGCAACCGAATTGAGCGAAGCCAGCGCACCGGAAGCATCGCGGCCGGACATCGGGTTTGCGCCCGGCGCCAGCGGTTCGCCGCGCTTACGGCCATCTGGCGTATTGCCGGTTTTCTTGCCATACATAACGTTGGACGTGATGGTGAGGATGGAGAGGGTGTGGACGGCATCCCTGTAAAGCGGATACTGCTTGAGCGCTTCATAGAACTTTTCAACCTGTTCGCACGCGATCCTGTCCACGCGGTCATCGTCATTGCCAAAGGCCGGATACTCCCCTGCAATCTCAAAATCCGTTACAAGGCCGGTTTCCGGATCGCGTACGCACTTGACCTTGGCATACTTGACCGCGGAAAGCGAATCGGCCATACAGCTCATGCCCGCAATGCCAAAGGCCATCAACCGGCGGACCTTAGTATCGTGCAGCGCCATCTGGCTCTTTTCATACGCGTACTTGTCGTGCATGTAGTGGATGGTGTTCATCGCGCTGATATAGGTTTTCGCCAGCCACGGGCGGTAGAAATCAATACGCTCCAGCAGCTTGTCATAGTCCAGGTATTCGCCTTCCCAAACGGGCATCTCCGGCGCAACCTGCTCGTTTTTCAGTTCGTCGCGGCCGCCGTTGATCGCCAGCATCACAAGCTTGGCCAGATTGGTGCGCGCACCAAAGAACTGCATATCCTTGCCTACGCGCATCGCGGACACACAGCAGGCAATGGCATAATCGTCTCCATAGTGCGGGCGCATAATATCGTCATTTTCATACTGCAGGGAATCGGTCTCGCAGGAGACGCGGGCGACATAGCGCTTCCAGTTCTCCGGCAGCTGCTCCGACCATAAAACCGTCAGGTTCGGCTCCGCCGCGGGATTAAGGTTGTACAGGGTATGCAGCATGCGGTAGCAATTGCGCGTTACGAGCGTGCGCCCGTCCTCACCCGTACCGCCGACCGCTTCGGTGATCCACATCGGGTCGCCGCCGAACAGTTCGTTATATTCCGGCGTGCGCAGGTGGCGCGCCATTCGCAGGTGCAAGACAAAATCATCCATCAGTTCCTGCGCCTCGGATTCGGTCAGAAGGCCCGCTGCCAGGTCGCGTTCAAAGTAGATATCCAGGAACGTAGAAACACGGCCAAGGCTCATTGCCGCGCCGTTCTGCTCCTTAATCCCGGCGAGATATGCAAAGTAAACCCACTGCACGGCTTCACGCGCATTCCCCGCCGGACGGGAAATATCATACCCGTACATCGCGGCCATTGCGACCATATCCTTGAGCGCCTTGACCTGGTCGGTAAGCTCTTCCGCGGTGCGGATCGTTTCCGCCGTGGTTACGAGGCCGCCCAACGCCTCTTTGTCCTTCTGCTTTTCCGCAATCAGCCGGTCGACGCCATAAAGCGCGACCCGGCGGTAGTCGCCGATAATTCGGCCGCGGCCATACGCGTCGGGCAGGCCGGTCAATAGCCCGACATGGCGCGCTTTGCGCACATCCTTGGTATAAGCAGAAAACACGCCGTCGTTATGCGTCTTATGCTGGCGGAACTGGGTTTCAACCTCAGGCGAAACCGTATACCCATACGCCTTGCAAGCGTCATGTACCATGCGCATACCGCCGAAGGGGTTGCAGGCGCGCTTAAGCGGTTCATCCGTCTGCAGGCCGACGATCATCTCCTGCTCCTTGTCCAAATAGCCCGGGCCGAAAGCGGTAATGGTAATTACCGTGTCCGTATCGACCTTGAGCACGCCGCCCCGCTCGCGTTCTTGCCGCAGCAACGCGTCAAACTTGTCCCGTAGCGCACGGGTACGCGCCGTTGCAGGCGTTAAAAAGCCTTCGTCCCCTTCATAAGGATGGTAGTTCTTCTGGATAAAGTCGCGCACATCGATTTGTTCTTGCCAAATACCGCTTTCGAAATTGTTCCATGCTTCATTCATAGGACAGCTCCCTTTCTTATCCATGTCACGGCAACGCACCCAATCAAAAAAGGGCAGCGCCGCAATCGCGACACTGCCCAGACGGTCGGCATACATTTAAATCCCTGCTCCCCGGTGGTTTTGCCCACCTTTCCCGTCAGTTGCAAGGATCTTGGTCTTTTCATAATATAGCACAATCCCCTGGGAAAAACAACCCACCCCGCCCTTTTTCTACACTTTACCCTGTTCCGGCCTGTTTTAACCGGGAGATTGCCGGCAATATGTCCCTGCGGCCTTTCTATGAAAGCAAATTTATGCTATACTTGGTAAACTTAATAATTGGGGGTGTCGGTTTTATGGGACGATATACTAGTACGGCAAACGGCAGTTACCAGCTAGCGGAAGGCTGCATCTTGGAAGATGCGCTTGCCCGTCTCGGCCGCTTGGAGGATCTCTACGAGTCGCTGTCCGCACAGCGGGAAGGGCTTTCGCAAGCGCTTGGGCAATTACGCGCCGCCGGGAAAACGCGTTCCTATCAGTTTAAGGAGAAAATGGCGCAAAAGCTGATTTGCAGCAATGTCCTGGATGCGCTGCAAGAAAAGGTGTGGGATAAAGCCTGATAACATTGACACCGAAACGGAGGGGCAGGATCCCAGGATCCTGCCCCTCCAGGCTGTTATTCGCTGAGCGGGAATTGCACCGTCACTACAAAGAGGTCCGCGATGGTCTCTACACGGAACTGCCCGCCGCAAGATTCTGTAAAATTGCTGGCGATCGACAGCCCCAGGCCGCTGCCGCCATCGGTACGGCTCTGATCGCCGCGCACAAAGCGTTCTGTAAAATCTACGCCGGGCGCGATTTCTGTTTTTGAAGTATTTTTCACACTGGCCACTGCGGTGCGGCCATCACGGTACAGCGTGACAAATACACGCGAGCCTTCCAGCGAATATTTCAGCGCGTTTTGCAGCAGGTTCTGGAACACCCGGTACAGGCGCTGCCCGTCCGCAACAATCATAACCGGCGCTTCAGGGATACTTTCCTTTACCGCAACCGGGCTGTCTGCGATCCGCTCCGACATATCCGCCAGCGTCTGCCGCAGGAGCTTACCCAAGTCAAGCGTTTCAAGGTTGACTGGCAGCTGCCCCGCCGCGGCCTTGCTCACTTCAAAGACATCCTGCACCATCGTCTTAAGCCGTTGCGATTTATCGTTCAGGATGCGGATGTAATCCCTGACATGCGCCGGCAAACCCTCTTCCTCGTTCAATAGCTCCACATAGCTGATAATGGAGGTGAGCGGCGTTTTAATATCGTGCGACACGTTGGTGATCAGTTCAACCTTCATGCGTTCACTCTTGGTCTGTTCCTCCAGCGCTTCCTGCATCCCCTTCTGGATATCATTCAGGCTTTGCGCCGCTTCCAAAAGGTCGGTATCAGCAGGTAGCTGCAACGGCTGCGTGAGGTTCCCATTCCGGATCGCAACGATTTGATCACAGAGCGCACCGATATCCGTTGCGGCAGCGCGGTTGTGCTTGGCGAAAACGAGCAGGGACCAGACGCCTACCCCGACGAGTACGAGCAATACCAGCGCAAGCAGCAATATAATCCATTCATCCCAATACGACTGGTACCAATACCAAAAAACCAGGCATGTGACACCTGCCAATACTGCCAGCCCTAGCTCTGAGAGCAGCAGGTTGCGGTAGCGCTGAACCATCCGCTTCTGGAACGGCAGCTTTAGCATGGAACGGTGCATGGAGACACATAAATCCCCCAGCAAATATTTACGGGAAGGCTTCGGGGTATACCGTAAATCGTTTGCCAGCAGGTATACGCACCAAAAAGCGATGAAAAGCCAAAACTGATTATAATATATTGGGCTGAGGATATCTGTAGCGATCTCAAAAAGCCCCATGCCCCATCCGTCAAAGGTATAATAAAGCGCCCGCAAAATCCCACTGCTAAGGGAAAAAACGAGTACCGCCGCCACAGTAACGAACCACTTGACGCCTTGCCAAATATGCGCCGTGCCGCGCGCAATCACGCGGTCGGCCTGCTGTTTATCACGATGCCAGTAAATATAAAGCGCAAAGAGCAGGATACCGATTGCAAGCTGTACACCGATATTCACATACCGCTCCCGGCGGTCTTTCAGCTCCTCAGAAAGCCAATATAGGCTGTTGTCTGACTGTTCCGCCCCACCCTGCGTATAATTTCCAACAATGTAACGCAAGGGTTTTTCGGCGGCAATGATTGTGACTTCCGTTTTGCCCGCTTCTTTCCCGACGGTAAAGTTGCGGTATCCCGGGACATACCAATCGCTCTCCGGACGGTAATAGCCGTCGCTATAAATGTCAATTTCCTTGCCGTCCTTTGCGGCTGTGACCTTTTCACCGTCAAAGTGCAGTAAAAAGTTATATCCCTCGGGCAATACGCCTTTTTCTGCATCCAACCGGATCCCTTCGGTGTTCGAAAACTTTATTATGCCTTCATACCGGATTTCATATAGGATATTCCTGTCCCTGCTGTAGACTTCCTGCATATGTGCAATCTGTTCCTTGTAATTTTGCCCATCTGTAGTCGTGGAAGCGGTATCGGATGCAGCAGTAGTGCTTGTATTTGTATGGTAGCCCCACCACTTCCAGGGCGTTTCATAGTCTTCGGCATAAACCATTGTCCCATACCCAGACTCATATGCATAAATGCCGTCGCCTACCGGCCCGCCGGTCGCCATTGTCAGGAAATCCTCCAGATAGCTTGACATACGCCAGCGGAATTCACTCGTATTCTGATAATCCCCCTGCATCACATCGCGCAGGCCGCTCCATCCGTTTCCGTTTATCAGCAGGCCGAACCCGCTGAGCACATTGGACAGGATCAGCGTGACGCCAAGGGCAAACGCGGCAAAACTAACGGCGGGTTTCCATTTTTTCAATCTTGTAACCAATTCCCCACACCACCTTTAAATATTCGGGTTCCTTCGGGTTGAGTTCAATTTTTTCACGAATGCGGCGGATATGTACCATGACGGTGTTTTCCGGGGCGTACACCTCGCCTTCCCAAACCCGGCGGTATATTTCTTCAGCTGGGAATATACGTCCGGGATTGCGCATGAGCAGGTCGATAATTTTCGTTTCCGTGGCGGTCAAGCGTACCGCTTCGCCGTCCACATATAACACGCGGTCGTCGGGGTTGTAACACAATCTCCCGTTTTGGATTTCATGGTTTTTCCCTTCCGCGTTCATATCGCCCAGGCTGGTGTAGCGCCTAAGCTGGCTCCGCACACGCGCCGCAAGCTCCTGGGGATGGAACGGTTTCGTCACATAGTCGTCTGCGCCCATGGACAGCCCGAGGATCTTGTCCGTATTTTCGCTTTTCGCACTTAATACGATAATCGGGAGATTGCGCCGCTCCCGGATTTTCATGACGGCAGACAAGCCGTCCAGGCGCGGCATCATCACATCAATGATAATCAGCTGTACCGACCGCTCTGCGGCAAGCTCCAACGCCTGCATCCCGTCATAGGCCTTCAGTACACGATACCCCTCCTTTTCCAGCGTGATTGCGATCGCCTGCACAATTTCCGCATCGTCATCGACGACCAAAACACATTCGTTCATTGTAACCCCTCCCCGTCAACCTGGATATATCATATTCCGAAACCCTTACAAAAAAATTGCTGTAAATCTTACAAGAATCTTGCAGTTCCCAGTATACCACAGTCGACGCGCCCCTGTCTTGCGCGATCTACATTAGGACGGCATGAAATAACTGGTGTATTATCTCAGGAGCAACGTGGGTTTCTGCAAAATAAAAAAGCCCGTCCCGATGTACCGCCACCGGGAGAGGCTTTTGAATGAAACGGCATACTCTGTATGCCCTTAAGGCGATGCGCTATAGGATGCAAGCCAGCGGCTGCGTGATAACGCTTTTGTACCAGAGCCTTAAACGATAAAAAGGACACGGCCCAATCGCGGGATGCGCGCCTAGAAAACGACGCCTACCCGTATCATAGATTGCCTTCACGGACAGGCGCGCCGAACCAATCTTCAATAATATCGAGCAGATGCGCGTCGGATACCTGGTTCCTGGTGCATTGCTCTGCCAATTGCTTCGCTTGCTCTTCTGAGACAGTAATGTCGGCTACCGTCAGATTCTCACTCTTAATTCCATAACGCTTTGTACCGTCAATGCAGTTACAAATTACGCTGAACATAAGATGCCACCTCCTAAATTTGAAATGCTACCTCATCATACCGTTCTATATGCATACTGTCATGCAAAATTTGTCGAAGTACCCTTTGCTGTAATAAAACTGTAACTTTAAACAAATTTACGCGCGCCCTTTTGTAAGTGGTACCCTTGAAGCGGTAAACACAAAAACCGCCCCCGGACTTCAAATGTCCGGGAGCGGTTATCGTATACCTGTTTACCCGTATAAAACCTCTATCCCCTGCGGGAGCAACAGGTAGGTGTCTATTGCGACATGCTCAACCCAACCGTCATATGCATATAGGCCGCCGCAGACAAAGTCCAGCAGACGGCGCGACAGCGCACGCGGCGTTCCTGCTAGTGAAAACAGGACGGCGCCCCCCTGTGCCAGCTGCTGGATCGCATAGCGCGCGTCATCCGCGCTTTCCAGCTTCATCAGGGAAATCTGCATGGATGGCGCAGGCGCCGCTGCGGGTTCCGCATAAACCTCGCGCCTACGGGCATGGCGGGATGGCTTTGCCGGGCGCGCGTCATATGTTTCATATGTGTCGTACGTATCATCCTCGTAGGGTTCATACCCTACAAAATCCCTTAATTTTTCAGCAAGGTTCATCATACATCGCTCCTATCCGGGCTTACAAGAACAGCTCAGGCTCCGCCCGTCTTGTCAGCCCCTCTTCCAGTTCGTGTTGATGGTACAAATACCCCTCATCCGCATAGTACTTCGCCTGCTGCGGGCATTTCTTGATGCATGCCCCACATTTAATGCAAATCCCGGTATATTGCCGCACGTCCCCCGGGTCAATCGACCCCATTGGGCATACCGCGGCGCACAGCTTACAGCCGTCGCACCGCTCATTGGTCAAGGGTTTCACCTTGCGGATATCCACCGGCGTGCCTTTGCGGTCGCGCGGCTGATAGTAACCCCGGTACGGGTACGGCGTCCCCTTTACATAAACCGGTTCCGGAATACCGCTTATTGCGCGGACCTTTTCCGCCACATCGCGCACAAACCGGTCCGCCACGGCAAAGTCCGCCCCATCCGGCCGGCCGGCCGCCAAGGTCTTGGAGAAGGAATGCTCGCCGATAAACGCCGCCGCGGCTACCGTATGTAAATTGCTTTTTTCCAGCAAATCGCGCAACTCGATCAAGGCGTCGTCATAATCACGGTTGCCATATACAACCACCGGTATGGCAAGCGCGCCGTTCCCAGCCGTCTGCACCAGATATTTCAACAAGACGTTTGGCACCCGGCCGGCATAGACCGGCGTACCAAAAACGATAAGCTGTCCTTCCGCGAACTCCAAGGGGGTAGTGCGCGCCTGCGGCAATGTGAAGTCCACTTCCTGATAAGAGAGCTGTAACGCCCCCGCCAGCCCCCCGGCAATCTGTTTTACAATTTTTTTTGTGGTGTCTGTTGCGCTAAAATATACGGCGCAAACTGTCCGAAGCTGCATAACCATAACGCCTCTTTTTCCCCTAATTGCCAGCCAAATTGATACCCTGCAATCTATAATTATTGTTATAATATCACATTTTAAGAAATATATCTACCTTTTTGTCAATAGAACCTCAAATTTTACAGGTTAGTACGGCGATCCCCATGCTATCGGCGATAAAAATATATAACTTCCTAATTTTGGATGGTTCACGCTACAAGACATCCGCGCCCTTCTATTCCCAGATATATTCATCAATCAGCGAACGCCGGTATTGACCAGGGGAGGTGCCGACATATTTGGTAAACATTGCGTTAAAATGGCAGTGGTTATTATATCCAATGGTCTCGGCGACCTCCGCTACCGGAAGCAAGGTCTTTTGCAGGAGGCTCTGCGCCTCCCCCATACGGCGGTGCATGACATATTGTAAAGGCGCGTACCCGGTTTCCCGTTTGAAGACATGCGAAATATAGTATGGGTTCATATGGAGCGCCTGTCCAAGCGACTGCAGGGAGATGTTCTCATTATAATGCTCGTCTAAATAGGCCTTGATATGGCTGACCAGCGCGTCCGTGGTCTTCGCTTGGCGCGGCGTACGCTCCTGATTGCGCTGCCGGATCAACTGGTGCAGCAAAAGGAGAACGGATATAGACATGCTGGTGCAGGTGCCAAGCATATGCTCCTTATCCTGCGCAAGCAAATATATAAGTTCCATCATTTGCCCGATTTTCCCGGAAAGGGAGCCGCAATGTACAATTGGGTCGTCACCCGGGAGTGTAAGCTGGTTCGGGGCAAGGCCGTGCAGATGCACGTCAGTCATCGCACAGCAATAGGACAAAAGCTGCCTGCTTGAAAAAGGGTCTTCGCCATGCAGGATCCCCGCATTGCAGATTACGAAATCCCCCGCCTGGATCTCGTATTGTTGCCCGTCAACAATATATTGGCCCGCCCCGGTATGTGCATAAAACATCTCGAGTTGATTTTTGTGCATGTGTAACATACGGGGGTAACGCTGGCTGTGCGACATGTCAATTTGGTATGTTGCGTCCAATCGGGGGAGGATTCCTGTAGAAAACGGCTCATAAAGTAAATGTTTTGTCGTATTGCCCTGCCCGGCCATTTTGACACCTCCAACGATAAAAAGCAATATCCCTAAATAAAATTACAGTAATTAGAAAATAAGTCCATATATATTAAAATAATGGACAAAAAATCGCTAACGCATGTGATAGATCTTGCCCTATAATTATTACAACGCTTAGGCAAAACCGATAAAATAAATATTTGTTACAAATATATCAATATTTTATCAGATGTTTTGCGCAAAAACTACAATTTATACTATCGTTGATTATATCACAGGTTCACGAAAACAGTATAGGTATCTTGTTTATTTTTAATAAAAATTGTTTCATCAAAAAATTATCTTAAAATCTATCTTAATTAAACAATGAATTTTGGAGGTTCATCCATGGAAACGAAAGTACGTATCGGTTTGATCGGGGCTGGCCGTATCGGTAAGCTGCACGGTGAAAATTTAGCGCATGCCGTACCGTCCGTCGACCTCGTCGCAGTCGCCGACCCGTTTATGAACGATGCCACACGCGCATGGGCTGAGGGCATGGGCATCCAGTCTTGCTACGAAGACCCAGAAAAGGTTTTTTCCGATCCCTTGATCGACGCGGTTTTTATCTGCTCCTCTACCAACACCCACGCGGAATTCATTATGCGCGCCGCGAAGGCCGGCAAGCACATCTTCTGTGAAAAGCCGATTGATACGAACCTCGATAAGATCCGCGAAGCACTGGCTGCGGTGGAACAGGCCGGCGTAAAATTGCAAGTCGGTTTCGTGCGGCGTTTTGACCACAACCATAAGATGGTGCACGACACGGTTGCCTCTGGCCGCCTGGGCAAGCCGCATATTGTAAAGGTCACCTCCCGTGATCCCGACCACCAGCCGATGGATTACATTAAGGTTTCCGGCGGCATCTTTATGGACATGACCATCCACGATTTTGACATGGTGCGTTACCTGGCTGGCAGCGAAGTGACGGAGGTCACAGCGTACGGCGCGGCGCTCTCCGGCGCGGGCTACGACCAGTATGGCGATGTCGATACCGCGATTATCATGATGAAGTTTGAGAACGGCGCGCTCGGCGTGATCGACAATAGCCGTGCCGCGCATTATGGCTACGACCAGCGTACCGAAGTACACTGCGACAAGGGCTGCGTTCAGGTTGCAAACGACCTGAACGACCAGGCGATGATCTCCACCGGCGACGGCGTTGAAATCGCCAAGCCGACCTGGTTCTTCCTCGAGCGCTATAACAACGCCTTTATCGCGGAAGCCGTCGCTTTTGCCGACGCGATCCTCAAAAACACCGATACGCCTGTTGGCGGCAAGGATGGCCTGATGCCGGTCATGATCGCAATGGCTGCTGACACATCCCTGCGTGAAGGCCGCCCTGTAAAGCTCAGCGAAATTGTCTGATATACGCAAAGGAGACTGCCAAAATGCTTAAATTAGGCTTTAACGAAGCGACATGTATGAAAAAATCCAATGTGGAAACCGATTTACGCCTGTGTGAAAAATACGGATACGATTACATAGAGCTGCGGCTGGATATGCTCAAGGATTATTTCGCCTCCCATTCCATCCAGGAACTGCAAAGCTTCTTTGCCGGTAGCCATATCAAGCCTTTCGCTTTCAATTCCATCGAAAATATTAACTTTAACACGCCGTCCGACTGGGAAAAACTGCTTGACCTCTTCAAGTTCGGCTGTGAAACAGCCCAGGCAATCGGCAACCCCTATATGATCGTCGTCCCGACCGTACGTGACGATATGGTGACCAAGAATGAAAAGGAAGTGCTCGAGGATTCGGTCAAGGTTTTAAACGAACTAGCCGACGTCGCAAAGCCTTATGGCGTAAAGCTTTCCTTTGAGCCGATTGGCAACCGCCGTTGGTGCTGCAACAGCATGCGCCAGGCCATGGAGATCATCCAGGCGGTCGGCCGCGACGACGTGGGATTGACTGTCGACTGTATCAACTTCTATTTACATGACAAGGGCGCGGATATTGGGTACCTCCGCAAAATCCCGAAGGAAAAGCTGTTTGTCTTCCACATTAACGACTGCGAAGACCTGCCGCTGGGTATCCTCGACCATTGCCACCGCGTCTTCCCTGGCGACGGCGTGATCCCCGTACAGGAAGTATGCGACGCTGTACAGGCCGTCGGTTACGACGAAATCGCATCGCTTGAGCTGTTCCGGCCGGAATATTGGGAAATGGAACCGGAAGACGTCATCCGCATCGGCGCGGAAAAGTGCCATCAATTCTTTTAATGATCGTTATAATTTGGGCGATAAATGAAGAAGGAAATTAAAGGAGGATCAGAACCATGAAGAAGCTCAAAATCGGCATTATCGGCGTTGGCCGGCTGGGTTACGAGCACGCTTGCAACATTGCGTCCCGTGTCCCTGCCGCCGAGCTCGTCGCGATCTGCGACGGCAACCTCGACCGTGCGAAGGAAGTTGCTGCAGAGCTAGGGGTTCCCGCTGTCTACAGCGACCCGAAGGAGATGTGCGCAAACCCGGAAGTCGAGGCTGTTGCAATCATCACGAACACCGCTTCCCATGTGGATATGATCCGCATCGCAATGGATGCGGGCAAGCACGTATTCTGCGAGAAGCCGCTGGCTGAGAACGTAGAGAAGTGCCTCGAGGCCGAGAAGATCATCGCCGCGCACCCGGACCTGACCTTTATGCTGGGCTTCATGCGCCGCTATGACTATTCCTACCGCCTGGCGAAGAAGAAGATCGAGAACGGCGACATTGGCAAGGTCATCCTCGTCCGCTGCTATTCGCAGGACCCGATCTCCATCATCCAGGGCACCCTGGAGTATGCGCCCCGTTCCGGCGGCCAGTTCATCGATATGTCCATCCATGACATCGACCTGCTGCGCTGGTTGACCGAGTCCGAGCCGAAGAACCTGTGGGCGATCGGCGGCTGCTTCGAGTTCAAGCAGTACAAGGACTGGGACGACGGCGACAACGTCGCCTGCATGCTGCAGTTTAAGAACGACGCGATGGCGTTTTTCTTTGCCGGCCGCGCCGCTGCGCACGGCTCGCATGTTGAGACCGAGATCGTCGGTACCCGCGGCACCCTGCGCATCGCGGCAGTCCCGACCGATTCCATGCTGGAAGTCATGAGCGAGCACGGCGTATGCCGCGAGTGCTACCAGGACTTCGTCAGCCGCTGGCACGATGCGTACATCACCGAACTGGAAGAGTTCTGCGACTGCGTACAGACCGGCCGCCCGGCTTCCCCGGACGTCGTAGACGGCACCAACAGCACCAGAATCGCATTCCGTTGCAAGGAGTCATTCCTGAAGAACGAAATGCTGCCGATGGATTAATTAAAGACTGTAAGGAGAGAGTAGTATGAAAAAGAAATTAATTGCAATGGGTTTGGCAGGTATGATGTTACTGGGTTCGCTCGCTGGCTGCGGTGGCGGCGGCGACACACCCCCTGCTGATACCAAAACACCGGACGCCGGTTCGAGCGCGGATTCTAACCCGGCAGCGGATAAGGGCAATAGCGGCGATAAGCTGAAAGTCGCGATTTCCATGGCATGCCGCGACCAGTTCCTCTCCACGCTGGAAACCGCAACCGTCGAAGCTGCCAAGGAAGCTGGCAATGTTGACCTGACAACGTTTGATGCAAACAATGATATTTCCGCACAGCTCGGCCACGTACAGACCTGCGCTGCCGGTGGCTACGACGCTGTGATTGTAAACCTCGTCAATACCGACAGCGCGCCTGAAATCGTCGACCTGGCCGGCGATATGAAGGTCGTGTTTGTAAACCGCCTCCCCTCCGATGAATCGGTCCTAAAAGACAATGTTATGTACTGCGGTTCCCGTGAAAGCGACGCTGGTACGATGCAGGGCGAATACCTTGCCAAGTATTTTAAGGATCAGGGCAAGACCGAAGCAAACGGCATCATGATCATGGGCACGCTGGGCCTGTCCCATACGGTCGCACGTACCGATTATGCCAAGAAGGCGCTGGAAGACGGCGGCATCAAAGTCAACTGGGTATTCGAGGATACCGCGGACTTTGACCGTGCAAAGGCAATGGATAAGATGACCCAGGTACTCGGCGATGCCAACAAGAAATTTGATTTCATCGTATGTAACGCAGACGATATGGCGCTTGGCTGCATCGAAGCCATTAAGGCAGCCAGCGGCGAAGTAACCGTCCCGATCGTCGGCATCGACGGCGGCGCGACCGGCTGTAAGGCAATCCAGGACGGCGACATGGCGTTTACCGTATTCCAGAACCCTGTCGGCCAGGGCGAAGGCGCGATCACCTGCATCGAAGCGATGTGCAAAGGCGAGCCTGTTGACGGCGCGGACGGCAACATCCTTTGGATCCCCTTTGAGCCGATCACCAAGGATAATGTCAGCGATTACTATAGCGGCTAATCTAATCTTACTTCTTCTCATCTTTCTTCAGCGAAGGTGCGCGGTGCAAGCCGCGCACCTTCGCTTTCCTTCCCTGCTAAAATAAAAAGAAGCCTGCGGCGTTGCCGCAGGCTTCTTTTTTACTATTTTATTCTTCTTCCTTGTCTTCAGCAGCCTCGTCCTCTTCCAGTCCGGAAAGGTCGAATTCCAATTCTTCGCCGCAAGCCGGGCATTGGATACTGCCTTCCGCCAAAGTGCCTTCGTCAATAAAAATGCTTTCTTCGCAGGTCGGGCAAATGACCTGGTAGAGGTCTTCGTCCGGGTCGAAATCCAATTCCTCCGAGTCCAAATCCTCGTCTTCGTCGATCAGTTCGTCCTCCAGGGCGGACAATTCCTCATACACCTCGTCAAGCTCGTCCAATAAATCGGCATTACGCTGTTCAAGGTCGGTAACGGATTCCGCAAGGGCTTCCATCGCTTCCAGCATTCCCTTTAAGAGCTTGCCTTCCTTTTCTTCAGTGCTAATCCCAAGGCCCTCGAAAAGCCCCTTCAAATAGGCCACACGTTCGGTAACTGTCATTTCAGTACCCTCCTCATAAAAAGTGAAGACATCGTCTTAAATATTAATCCCCGGCGGCTTTAGCCCTTCGCGCGCTCCAGGTATTCACCGGTACGGGTATCAATCTTGATCTTGTCGCCCTGCTCAATAAACAGCGGTACCTGTACGGTTGCGCCAGTCTCAACGACCGCAGGCTTCAGGGTGTTCGTCGCGGTATTACCCTTGAAGCCCGGATCAGTTTCCGTGATCTCCAGCTCGACAAACAGCGGGGGTTCTACCGCAAAAACGCTGCCCTTATAGGACAGGACCTTTACCGTCATATTCTCGGTGACAAAGCGGAAGTCGTCACCCAGCGTAGACTTGTTGATCGGCAGCTGCTCATAGGTTTCCGTATCCATAAAATAAAACAGGTCGCCGTCAGCATAGAGGTACTGCATTTCGCGGCGGTCGACATAAGCCGGCTCGTACTTATCGGTCGGGTTGAAGCTACGCTCGGTCACCGCGCCGGTAATTACGTTTTTCATCTTGACACGGACGAAAGCCGCGCCCTTGCCGGGCTTTACGTGCTGGAACTCGACAACCTGCAGAACCTGGCCGTCCATTTCAAAGGTTACACCGTTTCTGAACTCACCTGCGGATATCATATAAAATCCTCCAAAAAAATAAAGAATATTGAAAATACTGAGCACTTCACATCAATGCCTATTTATTTTACACTATTTCGCGGCCTTTGGCAAGTAGTTTTATCCATTGCTTTGTATTTGCGCCATTTTCATATAGATAGCGTCCCACATGCCCCGATTCTTTATGCGGCATCCACACAACGGGACGGCGGCGGGAGGCCATCCCCCCGCCGCCGTTCTCATGCGCTCAAATTGGGCGTATGTCTGAAGTTTGCCGCCGGATTATCTGCAGCAGCCGCCGCAGCCGTTGTTATTATTGTTGTTGCAACGGCAGTCGTCGCAGCAGCAATCGCAGCAGCGGTCGCGGCAGGTGTAATCGGGCATCGTTGCACCGCAGCCGCCAAAGAAGCCATTGCCATTACCGCAGCAGCACCAGATCAGGATGATTGCGATGATAATCCACCAGCAGTTGTCGCCCCAAGAATTTCCAGAACACATAAGATAAATCCTCCTATCAGTGATTTCAATTTATCCTATGGCTCATTGGCTTGACCTGTTCCCACATCCTGCAAAGTTTTTTAAATTTCTTTTCCGTACAACCTTTCTCCGCTTTGTCCAACAATTATTACACGCGCCATCCGGTTTTTCCCGCCCGACGGCGTTTCCACCTCTACTGTAAAATGGTACTGCGCATGCCCCGCCCATACGCCGTCGCGCACCGGATGTTCCAGCAGGACGTCCAGTTCCTGCCCCATGAACCCGCTCAGGAATGCGTGCCGCATTTCTTTGGCGAGGCCTTTCATCTGTGCCGCGCGCCGCTCCTTTTCCTGCGCCGGCACCTGCCCGTCCATCCCCGCGGCGGGCGTGCCCTCGCGGGGGGAATATGGGAAGACATGCATATCCGCAAACCTGCACTCCCGCACGAACACCGCCGTTTGGTCAAATTCCTCCTGCGATTCTCCGGGGAACCCTATGATCAGGTCGGTCGTAATAGAGCAGCCGGGGAAATAGCGCCGCAGCCTGTCAACCGCGGCCAGATACTGCGCGGCCGTATATTTCCGGTTCATCCGCGCGAGCACGGTATCGCATCCGCTCTGCAGGGACAGGTGGAAATGGTACGCCAGGTTGGGGCGCCGGGACAGCTCCCTGCAAAATGCCTCGTCCGCGGCCCGCGGCTCAAGGGATGACAGACGGATACGCACCTCCGGCGCGTGCTTGCAAACGGCAGAAATGAGATCCGCGATTCCGGGGTGCCCGGGCAAGTCCCTCCCGTACGCCGCGATCTCGATCCCGGTCAGCACGATCTCATGCACGCCCTGCCGCTTTAACCCGTCTACCTGCTGCAACACCGTGTCAAACGACATGGAGCGGACATGGCCGCGTGCGTACGGGATGATGCAGTAAGAACAGTAGTTGTCGCACCCGTCCTGCACTTTCAGGAGCGCCCTTGTCCGGCCAGCCGGCACACCGGCCGGCAGCACCTCAAACGCCCGCCCGGGCGCTTCAGGCGCTTTGGAATCCGGCCTCCCCTGCGCTGCTTCCACGCACCGCACAATGATAGACGACCGGTCCCCTGTCCCGCAAATCAAGTCGACCTCCGGCTGCGCCGCCACTTTGTCCGGATTGGTCTGCGCAAAGCACCCACAGGCCGCTATGACCGCATGCGGGTTCTCCTTACGGATTTTATGGAATGCCCGGATATTTTTATGGTCGCTTACGGACGTAACCGTACAGGTATTGATAATAAAGATGTCTGCGTCCCGCGAAACCACTTCATGCCCCTGCATGCGCGCCAACTGCTCCAGCGCCTGTGTTTCAAACCGGTTTACCTTGCAGCCCAGTGTGTAGAATCCAAATTTCAAGCCCTTTCCTCCCGCTGTCCCCAGCCAAAAAAGCCCGCGCAAACTTGGTTTGCACGGGCCTGTTTTGCTGGAACCTTGTAATTGTTAATTGCCCGGATGCCGCCTTCCCCGGCGGCATGCCCGTTACGCAAGCGCGCCAATCCAGCCAATCAGCTCGAGATACGCGCCCTTTACCGTCTCGAACCGTGAATCGGCACTGCTATAGTCCCCTTCCCGTACTGCGAGCACGAGCGCCGCGCTACAGTCGCTAAGCGCCTGAAATCCCAAATTTGCCGCAGTGCCTTTCATGGTATGCGCCGCGCGCTCAACCAACGGGTAATCTTTCCGCGCTACGCCCTCCGCCATTTCTTGAAAACTTGGGTCCTGCGGGAATTTCAGCGCAAACCGGTGCATGATTGCTTCGTTTCCTGCAAAGCGGCGCAAGGTCTGTTCGTAGTCCCCGCCCGCCCGCGTGATAAGCTCGTTTAAATCCATGATGATGCATCCCTTCCAGCCGGCCGCCGCCTGCCGCCGGCGTCCTATTATATTAATGTACGGCTTTGCGCCGCGTCCAATGCGTCAAGGCAAATAATGATTGAATTCATCCATGTTTTAAATTATAATGGAAACAGGCAAAAGATACAATACTGGAGAGGTGGAATATTATGACAAGCCGTACCATCCATCTGGCAGGCGTTGAAGATATCAAGGAGCTGTGTAATGCAGCGGTAGAGATGCCGTTTGATATTGACATCCTGTCAGGCAACTATATTATCGACGCAAAATCCATTATGGGTATATTTTCGCTGGATTTGAACCAGCCGATGACCGTCCGTATTGATGCTGACGACGCAAAAGCGCAGCTGTTCTTGCAAAAAATTGCTGGGCTCTGCAAATAAATAATTGTGCTGTAAGGGGGAGTATCCATGCTCTCCCCTTTTTTGCGGTAATTTGACCATTTGTGAAGAAATATAGCGTCTTTTTGTAAATTTTTCTTGAACTTATGCGGGCTGTATGCTATCATGATTATCAGCGGTTTATACGCCGCGACTCTGGAGAGTCTTCTTTTAAGGAAGCGCCGAAGGTGTACGGTGGGCTTGCCCGCCAATCTCTCAGGCAAAAGGACAGAGCGTATTGCGTGATGTCTTTTTCTCTTCAAGGTCGGGTCCGGGTAACGGAGCCGGCTTTTTTATTTAAAAAAGAGGGGAAGAAAGAAATGTTTGCACAAATCAACAGTGTACTCAATTGGATCGACGGCGCCTTGTGGGGCGCGCCGCTCATCATCCTGATCCTATGCGGCGGTATCCTGCTGACAGTCCGGTTGCGCGGCCTTCAGCTCCGCCACCTCGGCAAGGCGCTGAAGTACATGGTCAAAAACGAGGAGGGCGGCCATGGCGAAGTAACCAGCTTTGGTGCGCTCTGTACCGCCCTATCCGCTACGATAGGCACCGGTAATATCGTCGGCGTCGCCACAGCGGTCTGCGCAGGCGGTCCCGGCGCGCTGTTCTGGATGTGGATCGCCGCCCTGTTCGGCATGGCGACCAAATATTCCGAAGGCGTGCTTGCGGTCAAATACCGCACGATCGACGAAAACGGCCACGCCCTCGGCGGCCCGTTCTATTACATTGAACGCGGCATGGGCAAGGGCTGGAAATGGCTCGCCAAGATGTTTGCCTTTTTCGGCATGTGCGTCGGCCTGTTCGGCATCGGTACCTTTACCCAGGTCAACGGCATTGCTTCCGCCGTACAGAATTTCTTTGACCCGAACCAGCAGTGGACGGTGACCCTGTTCGGCATGACCTACTCCTGGACGGTCGTAATCGCCAGCCTGATCCTGACGGTCTGCGTGGCGCTAGTCGTCATCGGCGGCATTAAGCGCATCGCGAATGTGTCGCAGGTCATCGTACCGTTTATGGCGATCATTTACGTCGTGTTCTGCGTACTGCTGCTGCTGTTTAACGTTACAGAAATCCCGCATGCAATCATGACGATCGTCAAGGGCGCGTTCAACCCCGCCGCCGTTACAGGCGGTATCGTCGGCAGCCTGATGATCGCCATGCAGATGGGTATTGCGCGCGGTATTTTCTCCAACGAGGCCGGCCTCGGCTCCGCCCCGATTGCAGCGGCCGCCGCACAGACCAAGGAACCGGTACGCCAGGGCCTGGTCTCCATGACCGGTACCTTCATCGATACGATTATCATCTGTACCATGACCGGCCTTGCCATCGTCCTTACCGGCGCCTGGCAGGTAGAAGGCCTGGAAGGCGTGCAGGTCACGACCTTCGCGTTCCAGAACGGCCTTCCCTTCGGCGCGACCGTATCCTCCTTTATCCTGATGATCTGCCTGGTGTTCTTCGCATTTACCACGATCCTGGGCTGGGACTATTACGGTGAACGCTGCCTGGAGTACTTCTCCGGCGGCAGCCGCGGCAGCGTGCTTGCCTACCGTTGGCTGTACATCCTGGCGGTCTTTATCGGGCCTTACATGACGGTATCCGCCGTTTGGACCATCGCCGATATCTTCAACGGCCTGATGGCCTTCCCGAATATGATCGCACTGATCGTACTCAGCGGCGTGGTTGTCAAGGAAACCCGCAGCTATTTTGACCGGCACAAGCTTTAAATGAAAAAGGGCGCGCATTCATAATGAATGCGCGCCCTTTTTATTCTTATCTGCTCATATAGTTATAAAGTACGATGATAGCCTGTTCGCGTGTCGCCGCGTCGCCGGGCTGGAAACGCCCCTTTTCGTCGCCGCGTACCAGGCCCATGCCCTGGGCAATTGCCACATAGCCGAGATCCGCCGCCGGGATCGCAGCCTCATCCGTAAATGTCGTGCGGTATATCCCGGGAAGCTCTGCCGCCTTGCCATAGCCTGCGGCAGAAATAAGCATCTTTACCAACCCCGTGCGGGTGACAGCCGCTTCCGGCGCGCGTTCCGTCCGCGTCAGCAGCCCGCGGCTGTACGCGGCCTCATAAAGCTGGTCAAGCCCTTTTTCAGCCTCCGGGTCATAGGAATAACCGTCTGTGCTGAGCAGCAGCGCAAGCAGGTCGGCCTGTGTCAACTGTTTCTGCGGCTGTAGGGCGCCGCCGGTAAAGCCGATGCCGTAGCTTGCAAGCGTCGCCGCTTGCGGATATTTTGCCAGATCGACATCGCCATATTGCAGCCCCTCTGCTTTGGCGGTTTTGATAAACAGCGCTTCGCCCGTCTTGGCGTCTACGCCATAGCAACGCCCGTCCTGCTCCGCCTGATACCCCAGCCGCCACTCATATAGGTAGGTGTACCCGGCTTTTGCATATTGCGGATAGATATTCGGGTCAATTTTGACAGGTACCGCGATATAGCCTAGCGTGACTGTGAACGAGCCAAAGTATGCGTCCATCGCCTGGTCGGCGCCGATCAGGTTTTGCGCATCGTCAAACGTAACCCCCTCCGTCCAGGAGCTAGTAAAGCGATCAACCGTGCCGTTTTCCCGGTTGATCCCAACGGTATACTGGTTTTCCGGGAACGGGTAACCGTTTTCCTGCTGTGCATAGACCAGGCTTACCGCGCGGTTATCCCCTTCGTCGGATTTGTACAGGCCGGTCTTTGCAAAACGCGCGCTTTCGTATTTGGCCAGGAACGCCTCCGCCTGCGTCTGCGCGGCTTCGCCGGTGTATCTCCCGGCAGGCTGCTCCGGCGCCTCCCCATAGGTGTAGAGCGACTGCAGCGCGCCGGTCTTTGCATCAACGGAAGCATACTTATGCGCCTGCGCTTCGCCGCTCCCCTTTGTGTAGCTCAGATAGCAGGATACGTCTTTGCTTTCACGGTTGACCCGGTAGCTGGCGTTCATAATCTGGAAACCGGAAAGCCCCAGCTCGCCCATCGCGCGCAGCTTCTGGTCAAGCGCCTCTTTGCTGAGCACGTCCCGCAGCAGGTCCGCGCCCTGTTGCTCCGCCTCGCTAAGCCCTTGTTCCTTTGCCGCGCCGGACATTGTACCGCCGTCCCCGGCGGATGCATCCGCGGTAGCGCCGTTGCGGGCAAGCTGTTCCATGAGCGCTGTCAAATTAACCAGCTTGCCGCTCTGCGCGTCGACGATAAAGTTGTCCACATCTTCCGGCACATAACGCAGCACCGCCTTGTCCAAAGGCTTACCGTCCCCTGTTTGCGTCGTATAGACAAGCTGGAGCTTACGGGTGCCGCGCAGTAACGCAGCAGCATCCGCCTGCCGGACGGACGGCGTTTTAGATGGGATTGCCCCGACCCGCTTATCCGCGTTGCGGTTATACCGGTAGACCTCCAGGTTAGAGGTGCGCACGCTCATGCTGATGGATACCGGCGTCGGAAGGCCGTTATAATGGAGCGTGCCATATAAATAAAAGCTGTCCGTATTCAGTGGACGGGCGCTATCCGTGTTTTCCTCAAACACCACGGTCTCGCCGGATTTCAGCACCCGCTTTGCAAACGCCTGCGCGGCGGCCTGTGCCTGTTCCCGCGTGATCTTGGGAAGCTGCGGCGGGAAATCATCCCCATACCGCGCAATGCCGTCCGTATTTCGGCTATACCAGCGGATTACGCCGTCCTGCGACGCCTCGACCCCAATCCGTTCGCCGGGCGCTTCCCACTGCAGGTTCCAGTAGGGTTCCAGCCCATCGTCGTCAAGCTGCCCATAAAAATCCGTATACTGGTCTCCAATATCCAGCTGCGCCTTAACCGAACGCGTCACCGCTTCAAGCTGCGCATTTTGCGTCGTGTCCGGTTCCGCCGCGGCTGCCGCCCCCGTTACAAGGCAAGCCGCCAGCATACTTGCGATTAACCGTTTCATAAAGATTCCCTCCATTCCCTATGTGCGCCCTTTGTTTCCACGTATTTACTTTTTTAGACGAAGCCTCCGGCGTTTTGTTCCTTGTTTTTATTTTAACTCAAAAATTTTAACATTTCATTGATAATCTTGCGGATTCCATATGCTATACTAATACTCAAATAATAGTCTAAGTCCGTGGAGGCGGTTGCCATATGAAACAAGTATTTTATATTTTACTGGCTGGGATGCTGGCGTTCCCGCTGTCCGGCTGTAGCTCGTCCGCTGCGGCCAGCGATATGGAGAGCACGACGCCCCCGCAGGCGGTCAACGACGGCGCATCCGCGCCGCAGGAGGATCCCGTGAGCACACGCATCGCGGAAGCTTACCGCGTCTCGATTGAATCCGAGGAACAGCAGCTTTATCAGCTTTCCGAGCGTATCGACACGCTTCCCGTCCAGCCCCGTCCCGCGACCGAGTCGCTAAAAAAGGATTACCGCGCCTATCTTGATTCCCTGCAGGGCATCCACGACCAGCTTTCGGCCTTTGACACGCAGGCGGGGGACGACCTGTCCGCGGGGAACCTCGTACAGGAGGATTATGAGGCAATTGTCTTCCAGCTTGACCAGCTGACCGGCCGCGTGCAGGGGCTGCGGGACACGCTGTGCGTCGTTTATGGATTGTCCGAAGAAAACGTGGAACCCGCCGCTTGATACACATCGCTTTTAAAGCGCTTCTTAAAAAAGAGGCGCTTTTTTCATGTATGTAAACTGTTAATCAATCCCATACTAATTATAAACTAAAAAGGGAGTGAATAAATATGTTTAAGCATGAAAAACCCATGTTGCGCGAAGTAAAGGTCGAAAAGCCCAATCCGCAGTATGCCGTCCTGATGCAGGAGCAGCTTGGCGGTGCGAACGGCGAGTTAAAGTCGGCCATGCAGTACCTTTCCCAGAGCTTCCGCATCAAGGATCCGGTCATTAAAGACTTGTTCCTGGATATCGGTGCGGAGGAACTGAGCCACATGGAAATGGTGGCGCAGACGATCACGCTGCTTAACGGGCACGAAGTGGACAACCAGGCGGTCAGCGCGGGCACCATTGAAACGCATGTCCTGAACGGCCTGTGCGCTGGGCTGTACAATGCTTCCGGCTATTCTTGGACCGCGGATTACGTCACCGTGACCGGCGACCTTGCCGCCGACCTGCTGTCCAATATTGCCTCCGAACAGCGCGCAAAGGTGGTCTATGAATACCTTTACCGCCAGATTGAGGACAAATATGTCAAAGAAACGATTGAGTTCCTTCTGGAGCGTGAGGAGGCGCATAACGCGCTGTTCCGCGAGGCGTTTAACAAAATCCGCGATACCGGCTCCAACCGTGATTTTGGGCTGACCGCGGACTCCAAGCTTTACTTCGACCTGTCCACACCGGACAGCAAACCCAACCCCAAGCAGATCAACCCGACCCCGCCGTCCTTCGCGCCGGCGAACCCCCAGTAAGTCGCAACACAAGGAGAGGGCACAAGATCTTGTGCCCTCTTTTTTGTGCATTCCGCAATAGAAATATTTTTTTATCGAATTATCATTTGACAAATTCTCCGCATTATGCTATCATGTAACCGTAATGTAACTTTTGAATGTAACCGTTTTGTAATCTAAGGAGTTTAAAATATGTCCACTACCGTTAAAAAAGAAGAGTTCCTGCAGTATAAAGGCCGTCCGCTCATGCGCAAAGATAACATCATTTATTACGGCAGCATGAGCGACCGCTACATTATTATGATGCAGGTCCTCGAAACCAAGACCGTGAAGGATCTGGCGGTTGCGACCCGTGTCGCCGTGCAGCTACAGCAGACCTCCCCCAATGTACGTCCGAAGGACCGCATTGTAAAGAAGACTGAAAAAGATGGACTTTGGAACGCAATGGATATTGCATCGATCTGGCTGACCCGCGCATTGTCTGCCAAGTAACCCCGCAAGGAAGCACAAAGACAGAGAAACAAAATGTCAACTGGAGGGATTACCAACATGAACTTTTCCGGGAAACTGATCAAGGTTGCCGCTACGGCAACACTTATGGCGTCTCTTGCATGCACCAATGCTTTTGGCCTATACGCCGCTAACACCACCGCAAGCGTCAATTTCCGCCAGACCGCAGGCGGCTCTATTATTTCCACACTGCCAAAGGGCACCCAAATCGCCGTTATCGACAACAACGGCGACTGGTTCCGCATCGCGGTCAACGGCATGACGGGCTACGTCAGCGGCGAATACATAAAGGGCACGCCGGATTGCGATTTTTCGCTCGGTACCGCTACCGTTACCTGCGAGAGTTCCGTCAATCTCCGCGCGGAGCCCAATACCGACAGCGAGGTTTTAAGCTCGGTTTCCAACGGAAGCACGGTCGCCGTACTCGGTGTAAAGAACGATTGGTATAAGGTACAGGTAGGCGATACCGTCGGCTACATGTTTACCCCTTATGTATATGTCAACGGCCGCATGGCCTCGCAGACGTCGCGCAGCGACTCTTCCGACGCGGAAGCCAAGCGCAACCAGGTCCTTGATTACGCGGCAAGCTTCCTCGGCACCCCGTATGTCTATGGCGGCAGCAGCCCCAGCGGTTTTGACTGCTCCGGTTTCACCTCTTATGTGTATAAGAATACGGTCCGTTCCATCCCGCGCACCGCTACCTCCCAGCGCAACGCGCTGACCAACGTCTCGATGGACGAGCTCAAGCCTGCAGACCTTGTATTCTTTGGTTCCGGCGGCTCGATCAGCCACGTCGGCATTTATGTCGGTAACGGCAAGTTCATCCACTCCCCCCACACCGGTTCGGTTGTCAAATACGACACCCTGTGGAGCGGCAACTACAACCGCCGCTTTGTATCCGGCGCACGTGTTATCTTCGATTAATACATAGTTTTATAAGGCTTCGGACAAGCAGTCCGAAGCCTTTTTTCATGCATGCAGTTCCAGCGCCCCATCCATCAGGCGGACCGAGCGGTATCCCTCGTATTTTTCCTGCAACGCCTGGTTGACTGCTTCGTTCAGCGCCCCGGACAGCGCGGGCGACAACGCGCTTACCGGCAATTCAATCCCGCCGGCTGCGATGCGCTGCGGCGTGAGGGTAAGCTGCCCCTCCGTGCTGCAGGCCGCGGTGAAATCCGCCTGCAATTCAAACTGCGCAGGGAGGAAAATAAGTGCCGAACGCATTGCGCTGCCGCTTTCCAAATAACCGGCCAGCTTATCCTTATATAAAGTGCCCTTGGCGCATACGCTGCCATTATGCGAAATGGCGACGGAAATGCCTTTGGCGGGAAAATCCTCGGGCAGGTATTGCTCAATCATCTGTGCGACCTCGTCTTCACCTAGCCACATATTTTTTGACCCCTCCCCTTCCGTTTGCCCCTGCTGTGCCCCTTCCGCATTCGGTTGGCCGATCGGCGTATGCACCGGTGCGGGACGGTACAGCAGCATCTTCCCGATCAGCATGAGACTGATAATCATACAGACGCCGAGCAGAAGCGTATATCCAAAACTTTTTTCGTTTTCCACCAATCAGCCCTCCTCATGATAGCCTACTGTAAGCTATGCGGACAGGCTGGGGTTTAGAACCCCTTCATTCGCCGATGACTTTTATGAGTACGCGCTTGTCCCGTTTGCCATCAAACTCAAAATAAAAAATTTGTTCCCAGGTGCCGAAATCAAGCCTCCCGGCTGTAATCGCAACCACGGTTTCCCGCCCCATGACGCTCCGTTTCAAATGCGCATCCGCATTGTCCTCAAAGCCGTTGTGACGGTATTGTGCATATGGTTTTTCCGGGGCAAGCTTTTCAAGCCACACCTCGTAGTCACGGTGTAGGCCCGGTTCGTCGTCATTAATAAATACGCTGGCCGTGATATTCATTGCGTTTACCAGTACCAGCCCTTCCATAACGCCGCTTTCCGTAACTGTCTTCTGTACCTCATCGGTGATATTTTGCAGCCCGCGGCGTGATGGCAGGCAAAAGTGTAATTCTTTCCGGTAGGATTTCATAACGCCCACCCTTTCCCTATCCCTGTTGTTTCTCTATCATATCACAACATTTTGGCCGGGTCAAAGCGTTTCGTGTAACTACATTCGCGCTTTTGCGCAATCAAAAAAACAGACGGACAAGCCGTCTGTTTTTTTGATTGACACGAGTCGCGTCTTAGCAGCAGGATTTGCGCTTACAGCCGCCTGCGCTGGAGCCGCCGCATCCACCGGAAGGCCCGCAGCTACCAGAACCGGCGCCGCAGCCGCCCGGGCCGGGTGCAAAGTCATGGCAGGGGTCCGGCTCGCAGCCGCATCCACAACCACAGCCGCAGTCACAGGAAGGCTCCCTGCGCGGCGGGAAGAACTCATCGACCGGGAACTCGAAGCGGTCAAATACGTCGCAGGGATCCTCCGGGTCACCGCCCCCGCCACAGCTGCAATCGCGTTCCGGCATGCAGATGTCGTATGCGGGCATCAGGAGCTGGATGTCGCGCTCGAGGCGGATGATGCAGAACTGCCCCAACGTGACGAACAGGCGGCGGCAGTTATTGTTCAGGACGATATCCTGGCCAAACATCTGGCAGATGGAGTTCGGGACTTCGCTCAGCTCGCAGCCGCAACCGCAGTGATGGTGCGGCTCCACGATCTTTGCATCCAGGATCAGCGGGTCAACGACTTCGGCTGCGGACACATAAATAGGCATACCGCGGGCAGTTTTATCCCCGTCGCTTCCTCCGGTATCGGTTGAGCGCGCCGCTCCGTTCTTCGGCGACCGCGCCCTCAATCCCGTGCAGGAACAGCCGCGCATGCTCCCCCGCAGCAATCTCAATGCGGCCGACGACCTGGCGCAGGCCTGCATTCGTCATAGCTTCCAGCGATAGCACGGACAGTGCGGTTTCCCGTATCCATGCCGACTGCGTTTTGCCGGTATGCCCATCGTCCTCCAACCCTGACAATTCCTTTTCCACCTGTACACGCTGCGCCTCGTTTTGCGCGCTGCGCTGTTTGAGTTCCTCCAGGCTGACCAGCCCGTTTGTATACAGAGTGAGCAGCCGCTCCCTGGCCATCCGCAGCCGTTTGCTTTCTGCGTGAAGCCATTTGTGCCGGCTGTCCGCCTGCCCGCCTGTTTTACGGCGGCTACTATATTCCTGCCCGACACGCTCCAAAAACCGGCCTAAGTCCGGGATTGCCTGTAAGAAGTACGCAGACAGGAATGCGCAGAGCGCCGGTTCGTCGACATGGGAACAATTTGTGCAGCGTTCCCCGCCTGTCACGGCGATCCCCTGATCCCGTTTCCGGCAGACCCAAAATTCCCGCGTCCCGTCCTTCCGGCGGTAACGTTTTCGCGAAAAACCCGCGCCGCACGCATGGCACACCAGCAGGTTGCTGAACAGGTGGGCGCTGGAATGGCGGCGCGGCGGCGGCGCGGCAGTTTCCCGTTCATGCATTGCCTTGCGGCGCGCCAGCTCTTCCTGCACCGCGTCGAACTGTGCGGTGTCTACAATCGCATATTCCGGGCGGATATGGCTGTACCACTCCTCCGGCGGCAGTTCCATGCGCGTCCCTTCCAGCACATCCCGCGTTTCGCTCTTATGGTTTACCACGACGCCTTTGTACAGGGGGTTGTGCAGCAGCCGGAGCAGGTTGCGCTCTTCCCACAAGCAGCCCTTTTTGGTCGGGATGCGCTCGGCATTCAGGGTGGACGCAATCCGACGCATGCTGTACCCATCCAGCACCATTTGGAAGACCCGGCGCACCACTGCGGCCTCCCCTTCATCCACCTGCAGCGTAAATAGGTTTTGCCGCACATACCCATAAACCAGATTCGGCACCCGCCCCTTCTGGGCGTTGATCTTTTTCCCAAAGCGCACGCGCTTGGAGGTGTTGATACTTTCCTCCTGCGCAATCGCGCCGAAGATAGTCAGCGTAAACTCCGAATCCCCATAGGTCGTCATATTATTGGTGACGAACAGCACCACGACGCCATAGCGTTTCAGGGTGCGGGTCGCCGTGAGGAAATCCAGCGTATTGCGCGCAAACCGCGCGATATCCTTGACCGCGACCGCATCAAATTCCCCTTGCTTTGCATCTTCCAGCATTTGCAGGAAACGGTCGCGCTTTTTAAGCTGTTTCCCCGAAATCCCTTCATCCGCGTAGATACGGATCAGTTCATGGTGGTGCAGCCGGGCAAAATCCTGAAAAAAGCACTTTTGATTCTCCAGGCTGTCTAGCTGTTCCCCATGGTCGGTCGATACCCTGCAATATGCCGCCAGCCGCATCTGTATCCCCCCTGTCACGGCCGCAGTTCCAGCAGCCGCTGCACCACAACCGCAAGCAGCTTTTCTTCCACCTCCTTGTTGCGCCCAGGCTGTAAGACCTGTAGTACAATATTAGGCTTTTCCATAGGCTCCCCTCCTCTGTGGTTTATATATGGGGGACCTGCATGGGCCTATGCCTTCACATCGGGGATGAACGGGCTGCCATCCATTTGGCTTGCCGGCTGCATGGCATCCCGTACGAGCTGCAAAAAATACCGCGTATAGGATGGGATATAGCGTCCCTTCTGATAAATGGCAAACAACGTGGTCTCGGTCTTGGGCGCGCCGACGGAAAAACAAACCGGCGGCTCTTCAAAGTGGATCTTTCGGATATAGGATTCGGGTGCAAAGGCCAGGGCGACGCCGTTTGCGGCCAGCCGGATGGCGACGTCCGAATTTCGGGTGCGGAGCAGGAGGTTTGGCGCAATCCCCGCCAAACCCAAGAGCTGCGCGGATAGTTTTCCCGTGGTCTGTTCCAGCGGGTGCATGATAAAGCGCTCCCCCGCAGCCAGCGAGAGATCCATCCACGGGAAGCGGCAGCCGTCGCGCCACACACCGCGCCGCGCCAGCGCATGGTTTTTCGCCATGACGAGCACAATTTCTTCCCGGCCAAGCTCCTCATGTATCAGGTTTTTACTCGGGCTGGTATCATTATAAATGACAAGGTCGATATCACGAGAGGAGAACAGATGCTGTTCGATGGAGTGCGCCTCCTCCAACAACGCGACTTCCACCTGCGGGTATTTTTGATAAAACCGGGGCAGGATATCGGGTATAATGCACGACCCGCGCATCAGCGGGATCGCAACGGAAAGCCGCCCCTTTTCCTCGCCCAGCAGGTCGGCGCACTCCGCACGCCAGTCGCCCTGCATCGCGACCATACGCTCCGCATAATCCAAATAGCGCTTGCCAATATAAGTCGGGACAAGCTGGCTCCCAATCCGGCTGAACAGCGGGGAACCGACCTGCCGCTCCAGGTTTTTTAAGAATTTGCTGAGCGCCGGCTGCGTCAAATAAAGCGCGTTGGCGGCGCGCGTCAGGTTCCCGCAGCGGGCGATATGCAAGATATAGTGCAGCTCCTTGAGATCCATATCCGCCCTCCATAAATAAAAGTTATGGGTCTGATGAAATTAATGAATTTGAATTCTGTTTGCGGATATTATACAATAAATCTATTGATATGACAAGAAAGTTATGTACCGGAGGTGAAACAAATGGAAAGCATTCAAGCGGACTTGCTCGTACGCAATGTGCGGGTATATAACAGCTACTTTAAAACTTTTACCGCTGCTGACGTTTCGGTTGTCGACGGAAAGGTCTTCTATATCGACCCATCGCGCGCCCATCCCTGTGAGGCGGCAACGGTTGTTGACGGTGGCGGGCGGTATATGGTGCCCGGCCTAATCGATATCCACATGCATATCGAAAGTTCCATGATGACGCCCGGTGCCTTTTGCGACCGCCTGCGCTCCTGCGGCGTGACGACGATTGTCTCCGAACCACATGAAATGGCAAATGTTGCGGGCCTGCAGGGTATCCTGGATATGATCCGCGCCGGGGAGGGCTGCCCGGTCGACATCCTTTACGGCATCCCGAGCTGCGTGCCCTCCACCTCCCCCAAGCTTGAGACCACGGGCGGCACGATCGGCTGCGCCGAGATGGAACGGCTCCTCGAAAGCGATGCGATCGCCTGCGTCGGCGAAGTCATGAACTACCGCCAAATCATTCAGGAAAATGACCTAGAAATTTCAAAGTTCCTTAAAAAGCTCCGCAAAACAGACAAGGTTTTCCCCATCGAAGGGCACTGCCCCGCACTGCTGGATCTGGATCTCGCGAAATTCCTGTTCCTCGGCATTAACGGCGACCATACGGAACACAGCCTGGAAGAACTGCGGCAGCGCTTTGCCGGGGGCATGTTTGTCGAAATCCAGGAAAAAATGCTGCACCGCGAAGTTCTGGAGTTCATCAAGGGGCACAACCTATACGAGCATTTCTGCTTTGTGACGGACGATGTAATGGCGGATACCCTATGCGCCGAGGGGCAGCTTGACGCGCTGGTCAGAAAGGCTGTCGCGCTCGGTATGCCGCCGGAACAGGCTATTTACAACGCAACCTTTACCCCGGCGCGGCGCATGAACCTCCTCGACCGCGGCGCGCTCGACCCGGGCAAAAAAGCCGACTTCGTTTTGCTGGACGACCTGGAGTCTTTCGACGTATACGCAACCTATCAGGGTGGCAACTGCATCTACCAAAAGGGCGACGCCCTGCAGGCGCAGCCACCCGGCGTGGGCTTTTCCGGCGCCTATTACCACAGCATCCATTTGGCGCCGCAGGACGAATCGCGCTTTACCGTCAATGCCCCCGTGCAGGACGGGTCCGTCCGGGTGCGCGTGATGGAGCTGCACGACGGCAGCACCAAGACGGATGAAAAAATCATCGAAATGCCTGTGCGGAACGGCGTCCTTTGCTGGGAAGGTTCCGGTTGCCTGCTGGCGGCCGTTTTCGAACGCTATGGCAAAAACGGCGGCGTGGGATTCGGCTTCGTCACCGGGGACTGCCACAAACAGGGCGCGGTAGCGACGAGTTACGCGCACGACTGCCATAATGTGCTGGTGGCCGGCGGCAATGCAAAGGATATGGCGGCCGCCCTCAACCGGGTCATCCAGCTCCAAGGCGGCATGGTGGCCTCTTGTGATGGGAAAATACAGGCCGAACTGCAGCTTAACATCGGCGGAATCCTATCCGGCAGTCCGGCAGCCGAGGTCGGCGCGGCGCTGGGGCGGGTGCGCGCGGCGATGGAAGCGCAGGGTTACCGTCACTACAACCCCATTATGTCGTTCTGCACGTTGACCCTCCCGGTCAGCCCCGTGCTGAAACTGACGGATAAAGGGCTTATCGACGTCAAGGCGGGATGTACTGTTCCGCTTTTTATAGAGGGATAGGCTGAAACGCCTGTCCAGGGGAAAGAAATAGACAAAATAGGGAGGAAAATGAAATGGGTAGCTGGCTCGAAAAGCGTTTTCAGCTAAACGCGTTTAAAACCAATATCCGCACAGAAATTTTAGCAGGTATCACGACCTTTGTGACCATGGCCTACGTCCTGGGCACCATCCCGAATATGATGGGCGACGCAGGGCTTGACCGCGGCGTCATCCTGACCTCGATGATCCTGCTGATCATCGTGACCACCGTCGCAATGGCGTTCGTAACCAACCGTCCGTTCGCCCTGGCCCCCGGCCTCGGCAGCGTCGGCATCGTCGTCGGCATGATGGCGAACGACGGTATTTCCCCGGCAATCACAGCGGGCGTCATTTTTTGGAGCGGCGTTATTTTCGTCATCATCTCCTACGTCGGCCTGCGGGATGCGGTCGTAAAGGCCATCCCAGCCAGCCTAAAGCATGCGGTCAGCGCAGGTATCGGCCTGTTTATCGCGCTTCTCGGCTGTAAAAACGCCAAGCTGATCGTCGCGGTCGAAGGCAAAAACAACCTTGCCTGGGGCGACCTGGCCAGCCCGGTCGTCATGCTGGCGCTGATCGGCTTTGTGCTGATCCTGGTGACCAAAACGATGAAGGTGCCGGGCTACATGATCGTTTCCATTCTGATTACGACGCTCATCGGCATCCCAATGGGTATTACCAAGCTGCCGGAAACGCTGTTTACCGCCCCCGGCAACCCCTTTGGCAATTTCCTGCACATCGACCTGCTCGGCTCCCTCAGTTTTGCGTACATCCCGTTCCTGATCGCGCTGTTCGTGCCCGACTTCTTTTCGACGTTCGGTACGGCGCTCGGCGTCGGCGCAAAAGCCGGTTATCTGGATAAGGATGGTAACTTGCCCGGCATCGACCGCGTGTTTAAGGTCGACGCGATCTCCACGGTCGTCGGCTCGGCGTTCGGCATGCCTTGCATGACTACCTACCTGGAGTCCTCCGCCGGCGTGGAAGCAGGCGGCAAAACCGGCCTGACCGCCGTTTCGACCTCGGTATGTTTTGCGTTTATGCTGCTGCTGACCCCGATCGCGCTGATGATCCCGTCCGCGGCCACCGCCCCGGCGCTCATCATCATCGGCGTCGGCATGATGAGTTCCCTGCGCAACATCCATTTTGATGATTTTACCGAAAGCTTCCCCGCTTTCATCTGTGTTGCGTTCACGATTTTTGCAAACAATATCGCCAACGGCATCTGTGTCGCGCTGCCGGTTTACCTGATCCTGAAGCTGGCTTCCGGCCGCGTCCGCGAAGTGCCGAAGGCCATGTACGCGCTGATCGCCGTCTGCATCCTGTATTTCTGGACCATCGTTTAAGCTTTCCGGCGAATACAAAAGCCTGCTGCCTGTTATACAGGCAGCAGGCTTTTTGCTTCGCTTTATCCTTCGCGCAAGATTGCCATAAACTGCTCGCCGGTGATGGTTTCCTGCTCCAATAAGTGGTGGGACAGCTTGTGCAGCAGATCCAAGTTTTCCTTGAGGATGGAAACCGCCTTGGTATGCGCCTCCTTGACAAGGGAAACGACCTCGCGGTCGATTTGCGCCGCCGTCTCCGCGGAGCACGTGAGCGAGGCGTCCCCGCCGAGGTAGGCGTTTTGCACGGTTTCGAGCGCTACCATGTCAAACTCGCGGCTCATGCCGTAGCGCGTAACCATGGCGCGCGCCAACTTTGTGGCCTGCTCGATATCATTGGCCGCGCCAGTCGTAACCGAGCCGAAGATCAGTTCCTCCGCGGCGCGCCCGCCGGTAAAGGTCGCGATCTTATTGAAGGCCTCGTCCCGGCTCATCAGCATGTGTTCCCCCTCTTCCACCTGCATCGTGTAGCCGAGGGCGCCTGACGTGCGCGGGATGATCGTGATCTTATGCACCGGTGCGGAATCCGACTGTTTGGCCGCCACCAGCGCATGGCCGATCTCGTGGTATGCCACGATTTCTTTTTCCTTCTGCGAAATGACCGCATTCTTGCGCTGCGCGCCTGCAATCACCGTTTCTACGCTTTCCTCCAGGTCGCTTTGGTTCAGCGCGCTGCGGCCGAGCCGCACGGCGCGGAGCGCGGCCTCATTAATGATATTTTCCAGCTCCGCGCCAGAAGCCCCGGCGGTTGCGCAGGCAATTGCGTTAAAGTCGATCGGCTGCTGCATGATTACGGCCTTTGCATGCACCTTCAGGATTGCTTCGCGCCCCTTGAGGTCTGGCAGTTCCACCGGGATGCGGCGATCGAACCGTCCCGGGCGCAGGAGCGCTGGGTCGAGGGATTCCGGACGGTTGGTGGCCGCGAGGATTACGACGCCCTTGCGCCCGTCGAAGCCGTCCATTTCGGCGAGCAGCTGATTGAGCGTCTGCTCACGTTCGTCGTTGCCGCCCATGCCGCCGGTCTCGCGTTTTTTGCCGATCGTGTCGATCTCGTCGATAAACACGATGCAGGGCGCCTTCTCGTTCGCCTGTTTGAAGAGGTCGCGCACTTTAGCCGCGCCCATACCGACGAACATTTCCACAAATTCAGAACCTGAAATCGAGAAAAACGGCACATGCGCCTCACCTGCAACGGCCTTTGCCAGCAGGGTTTTACCGGTACCCGGAGGGCCGACCAAAAGCGCGCCCTTCGGCAGCTTGGCGCCGATGGAAGCATATTTATCCGGGTTGTGCAGGAAGTCGACAATTTCGGTCAGGGCTTCTTTGGCCTCATCCTGTCCCGCCACATCGGCAAACGTCTTGCCCGTCTGTGCCTCGACATATACCTTGGCGTTCGATTTGCCAAAGCTCATGACGTTGCCCGCCATCTTTTTCTGCATGGAGCGCGTCAGCAGCCAGCCGAGCAGGAGCATGGCGGCAATTGGCACAATGGTCGTCCAGAGCAGGGACGGCGGCTCCGGCCAAATTGCGCTGAATTTCACTTTGCTGTCCAGCAGCCGCTGCACCAGGTCGGGGTCGCCTACGCTGCTGGTCACATAGACTTTCTGCGGCTTATCAAACAGCGAAGGCTTTTTCGGCGTTTCCTTCCCGTCTTCCTTGGTTAGGAATACGATCTGGTTTTTCTCATTCTGGATTTCGACCTGTGAAACCTCGCCGTTTGCGATCATATCGACAAACTCGTTATACGGCACCGATTCTGTCTCTGGCGTCGTAAACATCGGCAAAACCAAGAAGTTGAGCGCAAAAATAATCAGCAGCGCAACCCCGTAATAATAAAACAGCGAGCGCTTGGGATTCTTATTGTTTTTCTTTATCATTTTGATCGATCCTTTCCGACATACATGCCACCAGCGTCCCAATCCAGCCGGATAGGATATCTATACTTTCCTGGAGCTTTTGCGCGTCGGCCTCCGTCATGCTGCCCAGGAACGGCGCACACCGTTTCTCAAGGTGCGCTTCCATACGCCGCACCGTTTCCCAGCCCTGCGCCGTCAGATGCAGCACCACACAGCGCTCGTCCGCGCAGCTCCGTTGCCTAGCCAGGTAGCCGCGCTGCTCCATCCGCTTGCACAGCGTGGAGCGGTTGCCGCTGCTTTGGCCGCGCAGGCAGCGGATCCGGCCGACGGTCAGCTCGCCGTCATGGCCGGACAACTCAAACAGGAGCTGCGCCTGCGCCTGGGTTAGCCCCTCCGTTTCGGCGATGGGGGCAAAAATACTGTCAAACGCGTCCTCCATGTCATTCCGGAAATGATACAGCCGGTCTTTTAGCAATACTCCCGTCACAAGGCGGCACCTTCTTTCCTTTATGATAGAGATATTATATGCTAATGCATCTTTTGTCAATCTCCAGGAAGGATTGTTTGCAAACACTTCACAAACCGGCCACATCCGCGACATAAAAAAAACGGGGCGGAACAACGTTCCGCCCCATCCGTATTTACCTCAGGACGACCTTATGGAAGGTCTTTTTGCCCTTCTTAATGATCTTTTCCCCATTAAAGCTGCCCTTTGCAACCGTGGCCTTGGGATCAGCGACCTTTTCGCCGTCGATCGAAACGCCGCCGCCCTGGACGAGCTTGCGCGCTTCACCGTTCGACGCGGCCAGGCCGCACTTGACCAGCAGGCTGAGGATGCCAATCACGCCATCTTCAAAATCGTCGGGCGTAAGCTCGGTCGTCGGCATATTCTCGCTGGATACGCCGCCGCCAAATACCGCCTTTGCCGCCTCCAGCGCCTTGTCGGCCTCTTCCTGGCCGTGCACCATCGCGGTCAGCTCGTGCGCAAGCTTCTCCTTCGCGCTGTTAAGCTGGCTGCCCTCCAGCTTTTCGTAGGCCGCGATTTCCTCAAGCGGCATAAAGGTCAGCAGCTTCATGACCTTGATCACGTCGGCGTCGTCAATATTGCGCCAGTACTGGAAAAACTCATACGGCGTGGTCTTTTCCGGGTCGAGCCAGACCGCGCCCTTCTCGGTCTTGCCCATCTTTTTGCCCTCAGAGGTGGTGAGCAGGGTGAACGTCATGCCGTAAGCGTCGTCCTTGCCGTCCACGCGGCGGATAAGGTCGGCGCCGTTGATGATGTTTGACCATTGGTCGTCGCCGCCTAGCTCAAGCTTACAGCCCATCGTACGGTACAGGTGCAGGAAATCGTAGGACTGCAGCAGCATGTAGTTGAATTCCAGGAAGCTAAGCCCCTTGCCTTCCAGGCGGGACTTGAAGCACTCGGCCGTCAGCATGCGGTTTACCGAGAAATGCACGCCGACCTCGCGCAGGAACTCCATGTAGTTAAACGGCAATATCCAGTCCGCGTTGTTGACCATCACGGCCTTGCCCTCAGAAAAATCAACCAGGCGGCGCATCTGCCTGCGGAAACACTCGGCGTTGTGGTCGATTTCCTCACGCGTCAGCATCTTTCGCATATCGGTCTTGCCCGTCGGGTCGCCGATCATCGTCGTCGCGCCGCCGATCAGGGCGATCGGCTTGTGGCCGGCTTTCTGCATGCGGCTCATGACGACAAGCTGCAGGAAGTGGCCGACATGCAGGCTGTCCGCCGTCGCGTCAAACCCGATATAGAACGGTACGCCCGTGTGGTTATCCAGCAGGTCGCGGACCTTTTCCTCATTCGTGCACTGGGCGATCAGCCCTCTCTGTTTTAGCTCTTCAAAAACCAACATCATTTATTCTCCTCTTTTTGCTTGCGGCAGCCGCGTCCAATAGTTCCTTGGCGCTGCTGCGCGTCGTTTCCGTAATGTTATCCCCTGAAATCATGCGCGCGACCTCATTTACCCGCGCGTCCTGTGCCAGCGGCGTGACATCGGTATAGCTCCGCCCTTCACGCACAGATTTCGCAATCAGCAGGTGGCTGTCCCCCATTGCCGCGATCTGCGGCAGGTGGGTGACGCAAAGCGTCTGCTTTTTCTGCGCGATGGACGCCAGCTTACGCGCGATCTTCTGCGCCGCCCGTCCGCTCACGCCGGTATCGATTTCGTCAAAAATCAATGTGCCGACCGCTTCGCCCGCCGTCAACACATTTTTCATGGCCAGCATAACGCGGGACAATTCGCCGCCTGAGGCCACCTTTGAGAGCGGCTTTACCGGCTCGCCCGGGTTGACCGAAATCAGGAAGGCGACCGTGTCCATTCCGTGCGCCGTCAGCCTGGTACCGGTTTCAATGCGGATCTCAAACCGCGTACGCGCCATATCCAGGTCGGCAAGTTCCGCCACAATGCGCTTCTCCAGCTTGGCGGCCGCCTCCCTGCGCAATGCCGTCAGGCGGGCGGCGACCGCCTTGGCCTGCACCACGCCCGCTTTGTACTCCTCATGCAGGCGTTCGCGCGTTTCATCCGCGCAGGACAGCTTTTCCAGTTCCTGCTGGATTTCCTGATAGTACGCCAGGATTTCCTCCGTCGTCGCGCCGTATTTTTGCTTGAGGCGATAAATCGTATCGAGCCGTTCCTCGGCCGCCGCGCTTTCCTCCGGGGAAAAGTCTATTTTGGACTGCTGCGCGCTTACGCTGTCGCGCAGGTCGAGCGCCAGGTATTTAAGCTCCTCCGCGCGCTCATATAGGCTTTGCAGTTCGCCGGAAACCCCGCTGATTTGCGAGATCTCGTTGGATGCGACCGTCAGCAGCGCGCACGCGCCGGGCGTATCCTCGTCGCCTCCGTCGAGCGCGCGGTACGCGGCGTCCAGCGCGCCCAGCAGCTTGCCCGCGTTATCAAACACGGCCTTTTTTTCTGCCAGCGCCTCGTCTTCGCCCGGCACAAGCGCCGCGGCCTCGATTTCTTCCGCATGGTACCGCAGCATATCGATGCGCTGCAGCCGCTCCTGCTCGCTCTTATCCAGCTCGGTAATTTGCCGCTTAAGGGCAAATAAGCGCTGGTAAAGCGGTGTATATTCTGCGAGCAATGCCGCGGCATTGCCAAAATTGTCTAAAAATTCAATGTGGTATTGTTCATCCATCAGCTTCTGCCCGTCGTGCTGCCCGTGGATGTTGATAAAATACGGGCTGAGACTCTTTAAAACAGAAGCTGAGACCGGGCGCATATTAACCCGGCAGATGCTTTTTCCGTCCGCGGAGATTTGACGCTGGACGTGCACCGTGTCAACCTCATCGCCGTTTAACTCCATTTCCTGCAATTTTTTTATAAGCTCTGTGGGGATGCCCGTAAATACCGCGCTTACAAACCCCTTTTGCGCGCCGCTGCGTATCAGCTCACGGCTTGTCCGCTGCCCAAGGATCGCGCTGATTGCGTCGATGACGATGGACTTGCCCGCGCCGGTCTCGCCGCTCAAAACGGTAAGGCCTTCGCCAAGCTCGATGTCCGCCTGCTCGATGACCGCGATATTTTCAATATGCAAAAGGCTCAGCATTTACGTTTCCCCCTTTCAGACGGGTTTACTGCAACAGTTCCCCAGCGTCCGCGCAGAACTGCGCCGCGCTCTCGCTGTCCCGCATGACGACAAACACCGTATCGTCGCCGCCCAGCGTGCCGACGACGCGCAAATCGCGCATGGCATCGATCGCCATTGCGGCCGCTTGCCCAAGCCCGGGCAACGTCTTGATCACCACCATATTCTGCGCCGCGTCGATCGAAGTGACGCATTCGCGGAAGATGTTCCGCAGGCGCGTGGTAAAGCTGTTTTCCACCTCGGTGGAAGCCGCCGCGTACTTATATTTCCCAGTCTCCGCCGACAGGATCTTAATGAGGCGCAGTTCCTTGATATCCCGCGAAACGGTCGCCTGCGTGGTGTTATAGCCAAGCGCGCGGAGCTGCTCGGATAGCTCCTCCTGCGTTTCAATCTCCTGCTGTTCGATTAAATCCAAAATGCGTGCCTGCCGCTGGAATTTCATAAAACGTTCCCTCCATCGGACAGTTTATGCTTTAAAATATGATAAAAGCTCTTGCCCTTGACGCGGATAAGCTGCGTCGCAAGTTTGGATTTCCGCACGATCACCTGGTCGCCCTGCTTCAGGTCGACGCCCCCGCGGCCGTCCGCAGACACGCACACGCCGGAATGGTCCGGCCCCACGGCTGCAATGCAGATTTCCCGTTCCGGTGCGAATACGAAGGACTTTGCCTGTAAATCGTGCGCGCATACCGGTGTAACCACAATATTTTCCGCCGTAGGTTCGACGATCGGCCCGCCGGCCGAAAGCGAATAGGCGGTCGTGCCCGTCGGCGTTGCGATAATCACACCGTCCCCCAAAAAGGAGGAGACCGGTACGCCGTCCGCGCGGATATCCACCCGGATAACGCGGAACGGGTTGCTTTTCGTCACGGTCACATCGTTGAGGGCGGTCTGCGAGAACAGCACCGCGCCGTCGCGCACCACCCGCAGTTCCAGCATCATACGGCTGTCAATACTGTACTTGCCCGCCAGTATCTTTGCGATTTTGCAGGCTTCCCCGGCTTCCAGTTCCGTCATAAAACCGACATGGCCGAAGTTTACGCCGATCAGGGGCTTACCGTACCGCGCGGCCAAATCCGCAATCCGCAGGATCGTCCCATCGCCGCCCAGCGACACGATAAAATCGCACGCCGCGATCCCCTGCTCCTGCGTCGCGTACTGCGCGGAGGGCGCTTCCAGCCCCAACGCGCGGCACTCCTCGGGAAGGATTACGGCCACGCCCACCCCATGCAGGAGGGTATAGCACTCTGCGATCGCTGCACAGATATTGTCTTTGCCGGTGTTCGGCCAGATAAAAACTGTATCCATAGTGTTTAAAACCCTACCTGTCCAGCGCCTCGTGCGCCTGCCTTACGACTTCGTCGATATCCGGGACGGATTCTTCCGCACCCTTGCCCAGATACCCTAAAAACTCTATGTTGCCCTCCGGCCCTTTGATTGGGGAAAAGGTCAGGTTCATAACCTGGAAACCGGCAGCATGCGCATTCTCTAGAAAGGCATGCAGCACGTCCGCATGGATTTCAGGTTCGCGCACCACGCCTTTTTTCCCGACGCGCCCCTTGCCGGCCTCAAACTGTGGCTTGATCAGGCAGGCGACCCGCCCATCCCCCGACAGCAGGTTTGCGACCACCGGCAGCACAAGTTTGAGTGAAATAAAGGAAACGTCGATCACCGCGAGGGACGGCGTCCCATCCAGCATATCCGGCGTGACGTGGCGGATATTTGTACGCTCCATGCATACGACGCGCGGGTCCGTCCGCAGGCTCCACGCGAGCTGGCCGTACCCAACGTCAATAGAGTAGACCTTGCTTGCGCCGCGCCGCAGCAGGCAGTCCGTAAAGCCGCCGGTCGACGCGCCCACATCCATCACCACGAGGCCTGCAGGGTCTATGGCAAAATAATCGAGGGCTTTTTCAATTTTATGGCCGCCGCGGCTGACAAAGCTTTTCCCGTTGTCCCGCACCTCAACCGACGCGGTCTCTTCCACCTGGTCCCCGGCTTTGCCCGCCTTTTGCCCGTCGATATAGACGATGCCCTCCATAATCGCAATTTTTGCCCGTTCGCGAGAAGGGCACAGCCCTTTTTCAAACAGCAGTACGTCCAATCTCTTTTTGCTCATGTTTCCCCTTCCCGTCAGCCGTCCATATGCTGGCATGCCGCCCATTCCTGTATGCGCAGGGCGACGCTTTCCCCGTCTATCCCGCATTCTTTATAAAGCTGTGCAACACTGCCATGCGGCAGGAAACGGTTGCCCAGGTTGCACAGGCAAACTTCGATACCGGTGCCCTGCAGCGCTTCCTCTATGCTTTTGCCATAGCAGCCATTGTGCACCGCGTCTTCCAGTACCAGCACCCTGCCGCCCAAGGACTGCACCCATCCTTCCGGCAGGCGCCGGGTCTGTTCGCTGATCTCGTTGATTTTCCAGACCTGCACGCGGACGCCCTGGCCTTCGAGCAGGGACGCAGCCTGCAGCGCCTGGTTTACCATGATCCCATAGGTGACAATGGAAACATCCGGGCTATCCGTCCCCGTCAGGCAGGCCGCCCATTCTGACGACGTGTCCGTCGTAAAAGCGCCTTCGCCGCCGCGCGGGTAACGGATCGCGACCGGCCCGCCGCGTTTATAGATGGCCTGCGCCAGCATGCTGCGCAACTCGTCAAAATTGGACGGGCACAGGATCGTGACGCCGGGGATCTGCTGCAGGAATCCGACGTCAAAAACGCCGTTATGCGTCGCGCCGTCCTCGCCGACTACGCCGGCGCGGTCGATGGCAAACACCACGCCGATCCCTTCGATCGCGACGTCGTGGATAATTTGATCATATGCGCGCTGCAAAAAAGTTGAATAGAGCGCGCAGACCGGCTTCAGGCCTTGCTTGGCCATGCCGGCGCACATCGCCACCGCATGTTCCTCCGCGATACCGACGTCAAAAAACCGGGACGGGTATTTTTCGGCAAACCCCGTCAGGCCGGTGCCGGAGGACATCGCGGCCGTGACGGCGCAGATGCGCTCGTCCTGTGAGGCGAGCGCCGATAGCGCCTCCCCGAAGCAAGCGGAAAAATTCATACCGGCTGGTTTCAGCGGCTTGCCTGTCAAAACATCGAAGGGCGAAACGCCGTGGAAACTGCCCGGGTGCTCCTCCGCGAACCGGTAGCCCTTGCCTTTGCGCGTCATGACATGGAGCAGCACCGGCTGCTTCATCGCCTTCGCCCGTGTCAAAATCTCGCACACGGCCTTGAGGTCATGCCCGTCCACCGGGCCGAGATAGGCAAACCCCATCTGTTCAAACAGCGTGGTCGGCAGTACGACGCTTTTAATGCCGCTTTTGACCCGGGAAATCCCGTTTGTCAGCGTGCGCCCCCCCGGTACGTGGGAAAGCGCGCCCTTGACCTTCGCCTTGGCGCGCTGATACCGCGGACTGACGCGCAAATGCGCCAAATGGCGGCTCATCGCGCCGACATTCTGTGTAATCGACATATTATTGTCATTTAAAACGACGATCAGCGGTTCCCCGCTGCCGCCCGCGTTATTGAGCGCTTCATACGCCATGCCACCGGTCAGCGCGCCGTCGCCAATCACGGCAACGACATGATACTTCTGGTTCTTGAGCGTGCGCGCATGCGCCATGCCGAGCGCCACCGATACCGAACTGGAAGCGTGCCCGGTGATGCAGGGGTCTGTCTGGCTCTCCTCCGGCTTGAGGAATCCCGAAAGCCCGCCATACTGCCGCAGCGACGTGAAGGCTTCTTTGCGCCCGGTGAGGATTTTGTGGACGTAACACTGGTGCCCCACATCATAAATAATGCGGTCGCGGTTTGAGTCGAACACACGCTCAAGCGCAACCGCAAGCTCGACGATGCCCAGGTTTGACGAAAGGTGCCCCCCCGTCTGTGAAACATGGTCTATGATAAATTCGCGCAGGCTGCCGCACAGCTCATATAGCACGCTGTACGGCAGCTCGCGCAAATCCGCCGTCTTATTAATCCTGTCAAGTACGCCATAACGTTTCATACTGACTCCCGAAAATAACGCCTACTTCTTTTTATCAAAAGAAAATGGCAAAATAGATAAAAGCCTGCCTACAGCAAACAAAATTGTGCCGTTAAAGCCGATGCCGAGCGCTTTGCCCGCAGCCTTGCCGCCGATTGTCATGGCTGCGATGCACCCGGTCACCGTGAGCGATACGACCACGGCGGGCGCAGGCCCCAGGCCGCCCGTCACGCGCGCGATGATGACCGCGCCCGTCGCACCCGAAATGATGCCCGAGATGTCGCCGACCACGTCGTTGCAGAAGCTGGACACCTTTTCCGCGTTGCGCGTGAGCCAAACGGCCTCTTTCGCGCCCTTGACTTTCTTTGCGGCCATGGAATGGAACTCTTTTTCCGTCGCCGAGGTGGCCGCGACGCCGATGATGTCAAACAAAATACCAAGCGCAATAAAGATAAACAAGATAAGGAACGCGGCAAGGTTCCCTACATTGGCAAGCGCCTCCGTGGAAAGATAGGAAAGCGACATGGAGATCAGCAGGCTGAGCACCGTGATCGTGATGACCCAGCGGAAATTCACCAGCCGCCAAATCCCCTGCCTTGGTTTCCGCTTCCGTTTGTCCGTCCCGTCCAAAAAAGTTCGCCCCTTTAAATATAAAATGCCCGAAATTTGCATTTCAGGCCAATGCATTCGTAAAATGAGTGGCGGCAGGCGAGGTTAATCTTACGGCTTGAGGTTCGGTTGGATTTCCCCGGGGGCTGCCACGCGTCGCCGTCATGGCGGTTTCCCTTTAAAGCCCGAGCCGGGATGTTACCATCACCGGGACCGAATTGCCACTTAGTCCGTACTGCAATCCCAACGCCTGCCCCTCTCGGACAGCCTAGGTGATTTCCACTGCAGCCAACACGATTCTTAGCCTCTTTTGCAGCTATGGTTTCAAGCGTCAATTCCCGCGGCGTTCCTGGCCGGGAAACCACGGGCGGATACGCCATCCACCATAACCACGCAAGGCAGGCTACACTGCACACAGCACTTCGCGCCTCCGGGAGGAAACGCTCCATACCGCAATGCAGGTTCCACCCTGTACCGTAGGACATCCATCAACCGGCGGACCGATGCTATAGGTGTCCCACGAATACAGGTCTCCACGGCAATAGGGTCGGTACTTCATGCCATTGAAGCGCGCCCTAAAGCCTTAACCTCCAGCACTCACCCCAAACTGGGCGTAAGAAGCAAGCACCAGAGACTTCATCGATGTGCCCTTCTACGGATTTTTAGGCCCGTCCTGGGAATCGTATGCACTGACTAGGATACTGCACCACTCGTTAGAAATATTACCATAACACGCGCGATATTTCAAGTGAACCGTCTGTGAATTCTCTCAGCCCGGCAAACCTCAATGGTCGCGCGTGGCCAGGCTTTCCGCCAGCGCGCGCAAAAACGCGGTGTCGCCAAAGGCCGAAAGCGCCTCAACTGCCTCCTGCGTTAGGTTACGTACCAGGGTATGGCACTTTTCCAGCCCAAGCAGGGACGGGTAGGTGCATTTCCGGTTTTCCGCATCGCTGCCGACCGGCTTGCCAAACGTTTCGGTGCTGCCCTCGATATCCAGGATGTCATCCTGGATTTGGAACGCCAGCCCCAGGCGGGACGCATAGACGTCCGCCGCGGCCATCTGCTTTTCGTCTGCGCCGCCGACGATGCAGCCCATCTGTACCGCCGCGCGGATCAGCGCGCCAGTTTTAAGATCCTGCAGGTTTTGCAGTTCCTCAGCGCTCAGCATATGGCCTTCGGCCTCCATGTCGATGACCTGCCCGCCGATCATCCCGTCCATACCGGAGGCGCGCGCCAAAGCGGTGGCCGCGCGCAGCACCGTTTCCGCGGGAAGGGGTACCCCCGGCTGCAGCGCCGTTTCAAACGCGCGGTTCAGCAGCCCATCGCCCGCCAAAACCGCCATGGCCTCGCCATAAACTTTATGGTTCGTCGGCCGCCCGCGGCGCAGGTCGTCGTCGTCCATGCAGGGCAGGTCGTCGTGGATCAGCGAATAGGTGTGCACCATTTCGATTGCCGCGGCAAAGGGCAGTGCGGATTGGATATCCGCCCCACAGGCGCGGCAAAATTCGATGGTCAGCACCGGCCTGAGCCGTTTCCCGCCCGCAAAGGCAGAATACTTTACAGCATCATAAATATTTTCCTGTCCACGCGCTTCTTCGCACGAAAGATGCTTTTTCAGCGTTTCTTCGACAACCTTAATGTCTTCTGACAGTTGTTCATCAAATTTCATTGTCATTCCCCTCCGGCGAGAACGCCTGCCCTACCGGTTCGCCAGCTTCATCCTTAAGCATGAGCGTGACCTTCTGTTCTGCGGTATCCAGCTGCTTGCCCAAGGCGGCCGACAGCTTCATCCCTTCTTCAAACAGCTTCATGCTCTCTTCCAAGGTCGTATCGCCATGCTCCAATTGGCGGACGATTTGCTCCAAACGCTGCATGGCCTCTTCAAAGCCCTGTTTCTTTTTCATCTGTATTCCTCGTTTCCAATACGCTGCATTTTGCCGCGCCGCGCGCAAAACGCATCTCCAATGTGTCCCCGGCCGCCAGGCTCCGGCTGTCCATCACCGGCTTCCCCTGCGGGTTAAAAGCGACCGCATACCCCCTGGCAAGCACCTTCAGGGGGCTAAGCGCGTCGAGCGCAACCGTCGCTTCTGACAAGCCTTTTCGCTTTACATCAATCTTTTCTTTCAAATATATCTGTATTTTATCCGCAATATGCTCTAAAATAAGACGTTTTTCGTCAACTATATTTTTCGGTGTGCGGAGCTGCAAGCGCTCCGTTAATTGTCCCAGCGCCGCCCTCTGGTCTGCAATTTTCCGTGCGGGGGTGCGCAGGGAAAACCGCTCGTCAAGATGCGTAACCCATTGCCTGCTTTGCTTTACCTTCCCCAGCATGGCGCTGCGGAGAGACGTCTCGAGCCGAGCAAGCGCAAGGGCGACTTCTTCCTTGTCGGGCACGGTGAGTTCCGCCGCGCCCGACGGTGTCGGCGCGCGCATATCCCCGACAAAATCCGCGATGGTGACATCCGGCTCGTGGCCGACTGCCGAGACGACCGGGATTTGCGACGCGGCGATTGCCCTAGCGACGCATTCTTCATTGAACGCCCACAGGTCTTCCATCGAGCCGCCGCCCCGGCCTATGATAATCAGGTCGGCCTCCCCCTGCGCATTGACCTCTGAGAGGGCGCGGCACAGGTCTGCCGGCGCGTCCGCCCCTTGGACAAGCGCGGGATATACCCGCACCTCCGCCAGCGGCCACCGCCGTCCCAGGATGCGCACCATGTCGCGCACCGCCGCACCGGTTGGTGAAGTGATCAGCGCCACGGTGCCTGGGAACGCGGGCAGCGCACGTTTGCGTGCTTCCGAAAACATCCCTTCAGCGTAAAGCTTTGTTTTAAGCTGCTCGAACGCCATGTGCAGTGCGCCTGTACCGTCCGGCATCAGGTCGGCGAGATACATCTGCACCTGGCCGGTGCGCGGGAAGGAGCTGATCCGCCCGCGCGCCACCACATGCATGCCGTTCTGCAAACGGAACCGCAGCCGCGCCGCGTCCGAACGGAAAAGCACCGCGCTAATCGCCGCGCCTTCATCCTTTAGCGTCATATAATGGTGGCCGGAGGAGTGCGCCTTGTAGTTGGATATCTCCCCTTGTACAAAAATGTTTCGGAAAGAGGGGTTCCCCTCCAGCATCGACTTGATCTCGTTATTCAGTTGTGTAACGGTATATAGCCCGTCCCTCATAATGGTTCCCCATTTCTAACCGCAGCCAGCACCGCAACGCCTACCGCGTTATCCCCGGATAGCTGCGGCGCGGCAAAGTGCGCATCAAACTGCCTGCTGAGCATTTCCCGCAGGATCGTATTCGCCATCACGCCGCCCGCGCACAGCACGGGCAGGGGGTAACGCGCGAGCGCCTGTGCGGTTGCCGTGCAAACCGCGCGCCCAATGGTCTCCACCGTAAACCGGGCAAGCTCCGGCGCGGGTGTGTGGCGGTCCAATAGCTCCTGTAGCTTATTCTCGACACCGGAAAGGGAAAATATGCCGTCCCGCACCTTGGGCGCAAACGGTTTTACCGGATTTTCCGCCGCCTGCGCCAAATCATCCAGGGCTGCGCCCGCTGGGAAGCCAAGCCCCAGCAAGTTCCCCGCCCGGTCGACCAGTTGCCCGGCCGACAGGTCGCTGGTGCCGCCGATACAGGCCGCATCCGGCATCCCGTCTGCCCCCGGCCGCACAAGCAGCAACTCCGTCGTGCCGCCGGATAGGTGCCATGCCAGGAAAGGCGTATGCAGCAAATGGAGCGCGCCGGCCGACAGGGCTGCCGCCGCCAAATGCCCCTGCTGATGGGAACAAACGACAAGCGGCACATCCAACAGATGCGCCGCGCTGCGTGCTACATTTTCCCCCGCGAGGAAGCAAGGCATATAAGAACCCTCCACGGCGCGCGGCCTGGTGCTCACGCCAACCGCGCGGACGCTCTTACCCGCGCCGGCGGGTAAGCGTGCAACCATTTCATGCAAGCGTACGGTGTGCTGGAACAACGCTTCGGACTGCCGCAGGCCGATCTTGCCCTGCGGCACGTCAAGCAGCCGCCCCTCATTACGCCACTGCCCCGTCCCCGCGTCAAATATAGCGGCGGACGTGCGGTAATTGCTGGTATCAATCCCCAGGTACGTGTTCATTCTACCGCTTCCTGCGCCCGGCTGACTGTGCCGAGGATGCCGTTGACAAACGCGCCCGCCTCTTCCGTTTCATAGGTCTTGGCCAGCTCGACGGCCTCGTTGATCGCCGCGCCTGTCGGCACGTCTTCGACATACCGCATTTCGTAAAGCGCCAGGCGGAGCACCGCCACCGTCATTTTCGACAGGCGCGACATATTCCAGCCATGCGCGTTCTCCTCGATCACGGCGTCCAGTTCCTGCAAGTGGGAGGCGACGCCCTTCACCACCGCTACGATGTACGCCGTCTGCGCTTCGGACAGTTTGCCCGCATACAGCGCAATATCCCCGCTGATGGAGGACATAATACTCTCATCCAAACGGTCGGCCAGAACCTCTTCCGCCTGAAATTCTTTAAAGCCCATCTCAAAAATCAGATGCAGGGCAATTTCTCTCGCTTTTTTTCTGCTCACAGCAATCCTCCGCAAATCTAACTGCATAATCATCCATAATAAAGCTATTTTACCCCAAAGCCCCAGGAAACGCAAGGTTTTAAACACAAAAAAGCGGCCGCTATTAAAGCCGGCCGCTTGGCAGTATGCAGTTATTCCTCCGGTACGGCGGGTGCAGCCCCGGGTTCCTCTTCCGCGGCAGGCGCAAAGGCAATACCGCCGACATAGATGTTGACGCCCGATACGGCCAGGCCGGTCATGGATTCGATGGACGATTTGACCGCTTCCTGCACGTTTTTCGCCACCTCGCGGATGTTGCACCCGAAAGAAGCGAGGAAGCCGATCTCAACCGCAACCGAATCCCCTTCAAAGGACACTTTCACGCCCTTCGACAGGTTCTTTTTCCCGAGGAAGCTCACAATATCCGAGGTAAGGCTGGAATAAAGGGCGCTGACCCCGTCGGTTTCAGCCGCTGCAAGCGCCGCTATGGATGCAACCACGTCTTCCGAGATTTTTATCGTGCCCTGATCTCCCGTTGTGGACCAGTAGTTGTTTTCCGCCATACTGCTCACTCTCCTTTTGCATGTTATGGCGCTGCGCGCCACATGCCACTCCGGCGCCTGCTATGGCCGCCTTCATGGTTTTACTTTTCAGACATTATACCATAGTCTTGACCAAAAGGAAAGCTGCAATCCGCGATCAGGCGGCTTCCACAATTTTAATTTTGTCCGCCGCCGCGCCGGTCTCCGTGACCACAATATCTTTGATTTTCGAAGCGTCCGACGCCTCAAAGCCCGCCTGGGGCGGCTGTACGATGACGTTGACGCTGTCCTCCCCGATAAACACGACCGCTTCCGCGTAGCCCTTGGCCTTGATGAGGCTCTCCACCCGCGCTTCCTGCACGGAGTTTTCCGCAAGGGCGGAGATCTTCTGGCTGGCTTCGTTCTTGGCCTTTTCATCCGCCTTATCGCTCTCCACGGTCTCCTTCAGGATGCTGATCGCCTCGTCGCGCGCCTTTTCCCGCGACAGCCGCGACTGCGCGAAGTAGTCCTCCTTGGAAACGACCGCCGCTTCTTCCGGAGCCGTCCCGGCCGCCGTTTCCGCGTCCGTGCCGTCCGTTGTCAGGCTGTCGACCTGTTCCGCCTCGCCGTAATTCTTCCCGGCCTGCGCCTCCTCGTCGGCCTGCTGAGCGACGACCAGGTCATCCGGCGTTTTGACGTAGCTCCAGTTTAAGTACACCGCTACGCACAGCATCAGCGCAATAACGCCGTATACCGCCCCTCTTTTACGAATGGATACCATATTCCTTCCTCCTGCCTGTCAGTTTTTATTACTCTATGTTCAGCTCTGCATTTTGAGCACTGAAACCTTGTCTGCGCCGATGCCGCACATGGTGCTGACGGCGTCGGTCACCGCGAGGCGCACCGTGTCGTTGTCCGCACCGTCGCACAGGACAAGCGCCCCCCGGAAGGTGGGATACTGCTTTTTGACTAAAATCGGCTGCTGCCCATAGCTGCCGTCCGACACGATGGAAAGCGCGCTTTCGTAGGACGTGGTCTCCGTATTCTGGCTGCTCTGTCGGATATCGGCGGCATATACCGCTTCCTCCGTGGATTTGAGCGACAGGGAAAGGCTGACCCGCCCCACGCCGCTGATCCGGCTGACGTCCTGCTGCAGCTTTTCCTCAAAGGCCGCGAGGTCGAACCCCCCGTCCTGCGCCGTACCATCCGCCGACGCGGCTTCCTGCGTATCCTGCGCGCTTGCAGGCGCAGCTTCCTTCTTCGGCGCGCCGAGCGCCAGGATCAGCAGCCCGGCAAACAGCACGAGGATCGGATACCGGTAGCGTTTCAGGACCGGTTCCGCCTTGCGCATAATGTTTAAAAGCTTTTCCTTTTCCATAACTTTCAGCCCTCTACCAAGTCTTGCCGTGCCGGGGGCACGCCACATTCCTTTTCCACCAGCGCAGCGAGCTGCTGCCGCTGTACGCCCGTCAGCCCTTTTCCCCGGATGCGCACCCGGCCGATCACCCATGTGCCGTCCGTGCCCTGCTCCATTTCGGTACGCACCGTACATTTGATCCCGAGTTCCCCAGCCTGCTTCTCGATATATTGCGACACCGCGCCGCCAATGCTGGAATAGGCGATCTGTTCGTTTTTCTGTTTTGCTTCTTCCGTCTGCCGCTCGGCCTGCGCGCGCTCCGCCGCAAACGCGCGGCTGAAGGAAGGCAGCGTCAGACGCGACAGCGGCAGCAGCAGCGCCAGGATCATAAGCATACCGGTGGCGAGCCGGATCACCTCGTGCAGCGCGCTCTTCTGCACGATCAGCAACATAACGGTCGAAAAAACCGCGGCGGCCGTTACACTGACGATCATCTGCCGTACCATCTCGATCATGCGGGTTTCACCAATGCGACCGAGAACACCAGCTCGAAAAACAGCACTGCGCTGCATGTGCCCAGCATGCCGAGCAGCAGCCCGAAGCTGTCGCTGATACCGCCGATCAGCTTGGACAGGCTTGCGCTACACACCGGGGAAAGCGCCGCCGAACCCGCTTTAAACAGCAGATAGCTGATGCCGACCTTGAAAAACGGTACAATGCAGATCGCCGCGATGCACACCATGCCGAAAATCCCAACCGTGTTTTTCAGCAGCAGCGCGCCGGACAGCATGGTTTCCGCCGCGTCGGAAATGATACCGCCCACCACGGGTACCGAGCCGGATACGGCAAACTTGGCCGCTTTGACCGCAATGCCGTCCACGCTGCCCCCGAGCGAGCCTGAAATCGTGATATACGCGATAAACAGCGTCAGGATAAGCTTGAGGCTGGTTGTAGTCGCCCACTTGACAAAAGCCGCGAGCCGTTCAAGCATATCATTGCCCATTGCGGCGTTCACCGTGATCAGTACGATATATGCGCAGACTGCCGGGACGAGAACCGCCGTGATGAAGCGCACCAGCAAATCGAACGCGAACATTGTCGCAGCCTGCATCACGGTTGCGGTCGTGGGCGCGCCTGTGAGCGAGATGGCGGCCGCCATGACGGGGAGCATGGTTTTGGAAAAGACGCTGACCTGCTCAAGCGTGCCGCTGCACAGCGCCAGAAGCCCCCGCATATCGCCGAGCAGTACCGCCGTCACGCCGAGCGCGCCCGCCATATTGATTGCCGCCGGGGTGGCGCCGCCCGCCGCCGTGTGGAACCCCGCCGCGCACCCGCACAGGACGACCACCATCATGACGCGCGTCAGGCTGCGCAGCGCGGCGTGGAACGCCTTGCCGTTTTCCCCTGCGGTGCGCTCGACCAGCGTTGCGAGCGACGTGCCGATATCCGCATCCGGCGATGGCGAAAGCCCCGATAGGTAAGCGCCACCCTGCCCGCCCGCCGCGCTGCGGAGCGCGTCCCCGCCGATTGCGGAGAGCTGCTGCTGATACAGCCCCTCGTCGTAAGCGCCTGCGGGCAGCAGCAGGGCAAATGCAAGCAAAATGCCCAAAAGCAGTCTCTTTTTCATACATCCTGTCCTTTCAGCGTATCAGCGTGGACACCATTTCAAGCACGCGCTGGAAGAGCGGCAGGCACACCGCCATCGCCGCGACCGCACCGGTCAGTTCGACCTTTGCCGCGAGCGAGGATTGTCCCGCATCCCGGCAGAACGCGGCGGCCACGCGCACTACGGCGGCAATCCCGACCGCCTTGACCACGGGCAGGTACAGCCCGTCCTCAATCCCCGCGGCGGACAGCACGCCGTCCAGCGTCTGCGCGATCTGCCCGACGCCGCGCACCGCAAACCCGAAGATCAGAATCCCCGCCGCAAGCGTCAAGAGGAACGCCGGTCCCGGCGCGTCCTTCTGCAGCACAAGCGCAAAAATTGCCGCAGTCAGCGCGATGCCGACGACCGATAATATCCCGCCCATTTTAGTAAAACCCGAATACCGATTTGATGAGCGAGAACAACTGGCTGATCTCCTGGATGATCATCATCAGCACGACGATCAGGCCGGCCAGCGTCGTCATCATCGCCTGTTCCTCCCGTCCGGAACGGACAAGGAGCTGGTTCAGCACCGCGACGATGATACCGATTGCGGCGATCTTAAAAATCAGGTCTATTTGCATGTTGCCTTCCTCCCGTTTTTCGTACTTCCGTTCACAGCAGGACCAGTACGGTTACAATGCCCATGGCGATGCCGCAGGTGCGGTACAGGTTCCCTTTGCTTCTCAGTTCCTCCACGGCGGCAAGGCGCAGGTCACCCAAGCGCCGCCTGACATACTCCAGGCTCTTTACCTGCTGCGCCGCGTCGTACCGCCCCAGGAACCCCGCAGCGTCGCAGAGCAAGTGCGTTTCCTCCTCCCCCAGCCCGGCCTGCTCGCGGCATTCCTGGAATGCGCGGCACCACTTGTACGGCAGGGACAGCCCGTCGTCCTGCCCCATCTTTTTGCACATGACGCCGAAAATCTTCCGCGTGATACCGTTTTCGGACTGCGCAAGCGCCGCGATCAGCTCGGGCAGGGGCGTCATCCGGCAGGTTAGCTCGGAAGAAATAAACTGTAGCGCGGCAATCATCGCTTCCAGCGCGCGCAGCCGCTGGCGCAGGCGCTGCTTTGCCGAAAGCCCGAGCGCAGAGCAGGCGCCCAAAATCATCACCGTCCCTAAAAGCTTCAGCATCCCTGTTCGCCCCCCAACGCCCGCACCGTGTACCGCCGTACGCCCTCGTGGAGGGAAATCTCGACGGCCTGTTCAAAAATTTGGCTCCGCAATAATTGACGGTACAGCGGCCGCCGTTTAAAATCCGCAAAATCCAGGGCGTGCGCCGTTGCGAGCACGGCTGCGCCGCAATGCGCGGCATAGGACACCGCTTCCACATCGCGCGGCGCCGTGATCTCATCGAGCGCCAGCAGCGCGGGGGACATGGTTTTAATCAGGATCAGCGCCGCGTCCGCCTTCGGCGCGCCGTCCATCACATCGGTCTGCGGCCCCAGATCAAACTGCGGCGCGCCGCCGGAGGAGCCTGCGATTTCGCAGCGCTCGTCCGCTACGGAAACCCGCACGCCGGCTTCGGACAATTGCCGGATGCAGTCGCGCAGCAGCGTGGTCTTGCCCCACGCAGGCGGCGATATGACAAGGGTGCTCACCGGACGGCCATCCCGCAGAAGGGACGGCAGCACCGCATCCGCCGCGCCCGGTACCTGGGACGCGATCCGCAAATTGATCGAGGACAGGGCGCGCACGCCGGATACCGTCCCCTCCCGCAGCACGGCCGTGCCGCACAGGCCGAGCCGGTGCCCGCCCTCCAGGGTTACGAAGCCGTTTTGCAGGCTTTCCCCATAGCTATGTACCGAATACCGTGTGGCGCGTCCCAGGGTCTCCTGTAAGTCGTCCGCGCTGATCGGGTCTTTGCCGAACGCGGTTTCCATGCCTGTACGGCTGTACGCCATAGGCTTGCCCGCACGCAGCCGAAGCTCCTCACAGGCGCACCGTATTTCCGGCGGGAGCGCCAGCGCTTCCCGCTGCAGCCGGATCGGCAGCGCCGTGATTGCCTGCGCAAAGTTGGATAGCCGTTTTTCTTCCATGTTCATCACCTGTCCCATCCTATGAAAAGCGGACGGGCTTTAGACCGTCCGCCGGACAAGTCGGCTCTTTTTCCATGCGCCCCTTTTCCCCCGCATTTGACAGCGGGGCTGGGAACCAGGCCCGCAGGCATGGGAAAGCCCCCGCACGGAATGTTCCGTGCGGGGGCTTTCAAGGGATGGGAGTTTGCGCGGGGCTATTTGCTGACGCGCAACAGGATGGTTGCCAGTTCCGCGCGGGTCAACAGGCCCTGCGGATCCAGTGTGGCGGCGTCCTTGCCGGTGATCAGCTTCTGTCCCACACAGTAGGACATGCCGTCCGCCGCCCAGTCGGACACCCGGTTTGCATCGGTAAACCCGGAGAGCGCCGCCCGGTCTGCCGCGCCCGCCTTGGCATAGCTGGCAAGCATCACGGCAAGCTGTTCGCGGGTGACATCGGCCTCCGGCTCAAACGTTGTGGCGGAGGTACCCTTCACGACGCCCTCTTTGACCGCCCAAGCGATATACCCATTATAGTACGCGTCCTTTGCCACATCGGCAAACGCCGCCGTACCGGACGCATCCGCCCCGGCCATACGGCCGAGCACGGTCACCGCCATGCCGCGGGTCACCGTGCCTTCAGGGCTGAACGTCGTTGCGGACGTCCCGGTGAACAGGCCCGCATCCACCGCCTTCTGGATGGCATCCTTCGCCCAATGGTTTGTGATGTCGGTGAAGCCCTGCTGTACGGCCGCCGTCTTTTCTACCGGCTTGCCCTCATAATAGAGCGCCCCGTCCTCGCCGCGGGAATACTTGGAGAAAAAGTCGTCCCAGATCATGTCCGCTTCATACGGGATGTACGCATGCGGGGAATTCTCCACTACGGTATAACGCACCAGCGGCGCATCGCCCGCCGTGTTCGTATAAGTCGTGGTGGTATAGCGCCCGCTGCCGTCCTTTTCGGTCTTCGGCGCGGTAGCGTCGGTACCGTTGCGGGTATTCCAGTGCTGCAGCGCCATCTTATTGGTATTCACGCCGCCGAGGTTTGCGTTATCAAAGCCCGCGCCGCCGTCCACATCATGGTCGCCCTTGAACATCCAGGTCGGCAGGAGCAGGTCAGATTCTTTTTCCGGCGTGGTATCGCTCAGGACATCGGTCGGCTCCATATTATTGTTTGCCGGCGCGCCGCGGTATGCGCCCGAATTGTGCCCGACCGGGGCGATGGCCGCAAACAGCCCCGCCGCGTCGATGCCGAGCGCCCAGGTCATGGTCGCGCCGTTGGAGTGTCCGGTCGCGTAGACACGGCTGCTATCAATACTGTAATCCTTTTCGGTCTTTTCCACCAGCTGCTGCAGGAAGGAAACGTCGTCCGTCGCTGTTTCCGTCAGCGGGTAGGAATAGGTATGCCAAACCGGTGCGAGCACCTCGCCCCTCGTGGGGAAATCGTTGACATATGCCTGTGGGAACACCACGATAAAACCGTTTTTCTCTGCAACGTCCTGCCAGCGGGAGTCGCCCGTAAACGCATGGATCGCGCTGGAATAACCGTGGATCGCCATGACCAGCGGCACATCCTTGCCCTTTTCATAGGAAGATGGGACATAGGTATACCAGCGGCGCAGTTTGCCGTCCACCTTTTCCTCGGAATAGAAAAAGCCTGTCTTCCCATTATTCGTATGCTGGATGCGCCATTCCAGGCGGCCGCCCGGGTCGCCCACAAAGCGCTGCACACCGGACAGGAACTCCGTATACAACACTTCCGGCGTTACCTTGGACGCCGAACCGCTGTCCGTCACCCAAACGCGCTGCTGACCCTTATCCCGGTTGGCATATGTGCGCGCCGCCCAATCGTTGGCCGCGCCCGCAGACGCCCCGTTGGCCGCCGCCCAGTACTTCTCCATGGTATCGTTGCCGTCTGCTTGATTGACCAGCCACACCGGTACCGGGATGTCCTTGTTGGCGAGCTTGTTGTCTTCCACGCCCTCAAGGTTGCCGGCCTGCACGAACGGATAGCCATATGCATCCCCAATTTTACCGATCAGCGCATCTGGGACGGCATCGCTGCCGACCGCCGCCGCGCCGCAAATCAGCGCCGGCCACGTCATCACGAATTCCTGCGCAGCCACGCCGCCCGCCTCATAGCCGACAACGTAAAATGCCCGCTCGTTTAAGTTGAATGCCGCGTCCCGCTCCTTGCTCTTGCTGTGGAAATTATCCGACACCTTTTTCAGGAAAGCCGCCTCGTCGCGTCCATCCGCCGCGCCGCTGACGTTCCAGGCTTTGCCGCCTTCGGCCTCTACGAAAACCGCGGCCACGCCGTTCTGGTCGCATACCTTGCGCCATGCGCTACCGGTACTGCCTTCCATAAAAACCTTTGCCGTCGTATTGTCCGGCACCACGACCATAACGCCGGTCGCGCACTGCTCCAGCGTCTCCGGAAGGTAAACGCTGTATTGCCCGCGGAACGCTTCTTCTTCCACCTTTTGTTCATGGAATGTACCCATCACCGCGGATAGGTACGGCTTGTCCGGATTTACCGGATTTTGTTTGGCTGCGGCAAACGCGCTGCCGGACGCCAGGCACGCGGCGGCTAGGCCGAACGCCAACGCCTGTTTTAACAGTTTTTTCATGCCAAATCCTCCTTCGTCATTCCTGTCCCGGCAAACCCTGTCTTGCCGGCTCCCATTGCCTATGGGTTAATCCTACCATAAAACCCGTTTCGCCAACATGGACACAGCCACAATCTTTTGTACAATCCCACAACAAAAAAGCCCTGCGAGGAGGCAGGGCTTTTAAGGGCTGTGCAGGATACGCGCGCGTTCGCGCGACATGGCGTCTATGCTTTCCCCGATCCCGTCCAGGCCGAGCAGCGCGCGGCCATAACCGGTGCAAAGCGCATCGAGGATCTGCCGCCCCTGCGCGTCGGGCGGGGCTTGCGGCGGCGCGAATCCCTCCAGGCAAACCGCCGGGTCAATCCCGTTTTGCCGCGCGGTACGGGCGAGCGCCGCATCCGTCCCCGCACTGTGATAGGCCGGAATCACCAGCTCCTCCGCGAGGATCCGCGCCCCTTCCGGCCCGGAAACAAACTTGATAAACCGCCAAGCCGCCTCCTGCTCCCCCGAATTCCGGTTGATGCAGACGGGCGTGACCCACGCGTCGTTGACAGGTGTTGCGCCGTCCGCCCAACGCGGCTTGGATACGACGCCCCATCGGAAATCAAACCTGCCCGCTTTGCGGTCAGCCATCAGAAAATTCATATACCAGCTGCCATGGACAAACATGCCAAACGCGCCGGTCTCAAACATCCGCTGTGAAAACTGCTGCGTATCGCTGTCCGTAAGGCGCGGGATGGAGCCGTCCTGTTCCAGCGCCCTCCACAGTTCCAGCCCCGGGCGCAGCTTACTAAAATCATCCTTTGACCAGTCGGGTGGCGCATCCAGCATATACCGGCACATATGCTCCTCTTTTTTGAGCAGGCTGACGCCGAAACGTCCCTTCCCCAGCCGATCCGTCAGCTGCTTGCCAGCCTCCCGGAAGGCATCCCAGGTCATCCCCTCCTCCGGATATGGGATGCCCGCCTCGTCAAACAGGTCGATGTTATAGTACAGCACAAATTTATCCTGCCGGTACGGCAGCGCCATTAGCCGCCCGTCCTGCCGCAGGACGCCGGTATCCGGGTAGGCCGAAAGGTCTATCCCATCCCGCTTCACCAATTCGTCGAGCGGCAACGGGATATCGCGCGCATACAGCCCCACGAGTTCCGGAAGCTGGTTCACATAGATGACATCGACACGCTCGCCGCTATCCAGCAGCGCTTCCAGGCTGGAATTGTAATAGGTCGGCGGATAACTGATCACTTCGACCCGGACATCCGGGTTTTCCTGCTCAAATGCCTCAACCATGCGTTTATCATACGTGACCGTGCCGTAATCCCACAGCACGACCCGTATGACATGCTGGGGCGCCGACGGCGCGTCCGTTTGGCGGGAATGCCATGCATAGCCGGCTGTGCCCAGACACAGCATTACGCCGCACAGCAGCAGCGCCTTCCACCGTTTCAACGAACATCCCCCCGTTTCCTAAACTCCCCCGGCGTCAGGCCAACCACCCGCTTGAACACGCGGCTGAAATAAAACTGGTCGGCATATCCGACTTGAGACGCGACCGCATACACCTTGTCCGTAGTCCCCAGCAGCAGCTTTTTGGCATGGCCAATCCGCACATGTACTAAGTATTCAGAAAAATTCATCCCCGCGTATTTCTTCATCAACGCGCTTAGGTAACCGGGGGTGAGCTGCAATTCCTCCGCCAGTTCCTGTAAGGTGAGTTCCCCATCGTACCGTTCTTCAATCAGCCGCTTGGCTTTTTGCACGGCCTTTTGGTACCCCTCGGCGTTTTCAAGGCGGATAAAGGCGCAAAGGTCATCCTCTAGCGCATCCAGCCAATCCTGTACCTCCCCCATGCCGGAAATGGACAATAACTCTGGCAGGCTGCGCCCGCTTGCCCTTAACACCTGCCCGACCGCGCGCCCGCTTTGCTGCAGCCCCTCCCGCACGCCGCTGTACAGGTCGAGCAGGGACGCCAGCAGGGCGTTTCGCGGCAGATGCAGCGTAGCCAAATCGTGTTTCACCTGCCCGAGCGCCATGCGCACGGCGTCCTCCTGGATGGCAACAATCCCAGCCGTCAGGCGCGCCCGCTGGGGCGCTATGGAATAGCTGCTGCCGCCCCCGTCAGGCATCCTATCGCCATCCCATTCGATCACCGCCTGGTTTACGGCATAGAACCGCGCACGGACAGCGCCTGCGGCTTGTCGGCAGGCGGCAGTCAGCCCCGCAGGCGACGCATCGCCTTGCCCGATCCCGATGACGCAGAAAAGATCCAGATACCGCAACAGCATTTCGTGCATGCGTTCCGCGGTTTGGTGCACCAGCCCGGTTTGCCCCTGCAGCGCTGGCTTGAGCGCCGCGAATAGATAAAACTCGCCGGTTTTGCCCTCGACGGCATACGCATGCAGGCAATCCCCGGCAATTTCTTCCACTATACTGAAAATGGAAAATTGCAAGGTCTGGTATTCCTCTTCGGTCGTTTCCTCAAACCGGTACATCTCCCCCGCTTTGATAAGCAGGCACCAGACCGGCTCGGTCGGGAAGGCAACCCCCACCGCTTGCAGCTGTGTTTTCATTTCCTGCTCATCTAGATAAAACCGGCTTACGAGGCCGCGCAGCACGCGGGTGCGTTCCTCCTTGCCTGGCAGGTTTTGCGCTGCGCCCCCATGGCCGCGCGACCGTGCGCCCGCAAGGCTCTGTAATAGCTGTGCAGGCTCAAGCTCAAGCTTCAGCAGGTAGTCCGCCGCCCCAAGCCGCATCGCCTCGCGCACCAGCGCAAAATCGTCGTATCCGCTCAGCGCCACGATATAGGGCGGCTGCGGCATGGCCTGGAGGCGGTGGATCAGGGCGATCCCATCCATCCCCGGCATTTTCATATCCGTAATGACGATATCCGGTTGCAGCGCCTGGCATAACGCAAGCGCCTGCGCACCGTCCTGCGCCTCCCCGACCATCTGGTAACCGTGCTCCTGCCAAGCCACCAGGCTTTTCAGCGCGATGCGGAGCACCGCGTCGTCGTCTACCACCAGCACACGAAGCAAATCCACAATATCCCCCCTTATTGCGCCCGGTACGGCAAGGACAGGCAAACCGCCGTCCCTGCACCGGATTCTGACCAAATCTGCACGCCGTACCCCTGTCCGTAGCGCAGCCGCAACCGCGCCTGCACATTGTATAAGCCGATGCTGTGGCTGCGCTCCAGCGTATCGGCGTCTGCCATGCGGTCCAGCGCGCGGCGCAGCTTGCCCAGCGTGCCCGCCGCCATCCCCACGCCGTCGTCGCGGACAGTGATGCGTAAGGTCCCGCCCTGGCGTTCCGCGATTACGCGCACCGTGCCGCCCTGCGGCAAACCCTCAAGGCCGTGCAAAATCGCGTTTTCGACCACCGGCTGCAAGATAAACTTGGGCGTTTCACAGCAAAGCAGCCCCTCCGGAACCACTGTTTCGTAGCGCAGCTTGCCCTTTAAGCGCGTATTCTGGATGTACAGATAACTATCAAGCAGCTCTAACTCCTCCGCCAGGGTGACAACCTCCCGGCTGCCTGCCAAATTGGCGCGCAGGAGCTTCCCCAGCGCCTCTATCATGCTGCTGATGCCGGTCTTCCCCTGCATTGCCGCCATCAGTTTAATGGAGCTTAAGGTATTATACAGGAAATGCGGGTTCATCTGCGATTGCAGCATGCGCAGTTCCAGCCTCTGCTTTTCCTCCTGCTGGCGCAGCAGCCCTTCGATATCGTCGCCCATCCGCTGGATTTCCCGGCTGAGCCGCCCCAATTCGCCATCCTCCTGCGGCATCGGTTCGTGACGGAAATCCCCTTGTGAAATCCGCTCGACATGCCGTGAAATCCGCTCCACGGGCGCCGCCAGGTTGCGCGATAAGAATGCCGCCAGGGACACCATCATCGCGCATACCACGACTGCAAGCAGCACGGTCGATACGGCGGCGGTACGCCGCTGGGCGTCCAGCATTGCCGCGGACGCTTCCTGTTCCAGCCGCCATCCTGTCGACAAGGAATCCGCCGCAAAACGCAGCGCGTCGTCCTTAGGGGGTTCGCCTATGGACAGCAGCATGCCGCCCGACCGGTTATATAGTACGATTTTGTTCTCCGTCCCGACAAGCAGGTCGGCAAACTCCTCCGAAAAGAGCGTGCCGGAGAATAAGATTACAAGTTCCCCCAGGTGCTCCCCACTCTGGCGGTCATAAATAGGGTGCCTGTAATAAATGACCCGGCTGTCTTCTGTCAGCGAGGTCAGGTTCGGGATTTCCTGCCCCCAGTACTCGTCCGCCCCCTGCGTTTGTACCGTCAGCGCGCGTGCCTGCTGCGGGGATATCAGGGACGCTTCCGTCCCCCCGCGGATATCTGCGCCGTTATCCCCCAATATGAACAGCGATAGGATATACCGGGAAATCGGGCGATAGTAGAACTGCGACCGTATGGACTGCATCAGGCGGTAATCGTCCTCCCCATACTGCGCCTGGCCGCTGCGCGAAAGGATGGCGTTCACGTCGTCGTTTTGCAGGATCCAGCTGACCAGTTCGTTGGCCTGGCCGGCCTTGTTTTCAATCTTGTCCATCGCATGCGTCAGCAGGCTGCGGCTGTCGTTTTCCATCTGCCTGCGCGTCTCATGCTGGGTAAACCCGAAATAAAGCAGCATGATCAGCAACGCCGGCAGCAGCGCAACCAAAACGAAATACCGCAGCAGCCGGTGCCGCAGCGTGCGCGTTTTCCCCTTATTTTGCATTGCGCTTTCCCCTCTTGTCCCCAATTTTCTTTTACCTTAGCATAAACCGCATACAATTGCAATTGTGCCGTTTATGATCCGGCTCAGAACCGGCTGGGCACGATTGAACTGATGTACTGCCGCAGCCATACATTTGGGCGTGCCGCCGGGGATTCTGCGTTTATATCCGTGGCAAAAAGCCCCTTTTCCTGGGGTGCAGCCCGGGTTACAGCGTACGAAGCCCCCAGGCAATTGCCTGGGGGCTTCGTACACACGGTATGTCAATCCAAGCCACCGGCCGCCCCAGGGGAAGGGCGGCCGGGCGAGGCGGATGGTTCCAACATTATGTGGCCTGCACCGGCGCGGGCGGCGCATCCGGACGGGTAACCTTTTTGACCCATTTCCAGCTTCTCAATCGGATAATCACCGGAATTGCCTTGTAAAGCTGATCCCATTTGAGCAGGAAGAAAACTGCAACCGGCGGCCAATGCAGTGCAAACGCCGCGATTGCGGACAGCGGTACGACGATACACCACATGCTGACCGCGTTCAGTTTCATACTGAATTTAGTGTCGCCGCCGCCGCGGATGATGCCGTTATCGCATGCCATCTGATAGGATGTGCCGACCGTGGTAATGGCCAGTATCAGCATAAACTGCATCGCCAGGTTATGGGCTTCTGCGGAGATATTGTACAGCGATAGGATCGGTGTGCGCGCCAGGAAAATCAAAGCGCCCGACGCAACACCAATCGCGAGAAACAGCACCTGGAGGGTATGTACAAGCTCGCGGAGTTTGTGGCTGTTCCCCTCCCCGATCGTGCGGCCGACCGTGATACCCGAGGCGCTGGCCGCGCCATATGCGACAACCGAAAGGATCTGGAATACAATAGTTGCTATGGAGTTTGCGGCAATCGCCGCCGCGCCCATGTGCCCCAGGATACCGGTTTGCACCATCTGCGCCACGCCCCACTGCGCCTGGTTAAACAAAACCGGCAGGGACACTTTTTTATAATCCCGGATGTAGGAGGTATCGATATGCAGCAGCTTTTTAAAGGACAGGTTCAGCAGGTGCTCGCGATATTTGAGGTACCAGACAACAATCCCCAGTTCAACGCAGCGCGAAATCAGCGTCGCAACCGCCGCGCCGCGGATGCCGAGACGCGGGAATCCAAAATGCCCGTAAATCAGGCAATAGTTCAGGCAAATATTGATGCAAAGGGTGGAGAACGAAATCATATAACCGATTTTCACAATGCCGATAGAGCGAAGCGAAGCGGTCAGGATATTCGTTACGGTAAAAATCACATAGGTGAAGCAAATGATTTGCAAATACTTAACGCCCTCAGCGATGACCGCCTGGTCGTTCGTCAGCAGCCCGAGCACCTGCGCCGGGAACAGCAGCACCACGAGGAACATAACCGCCGCCATTGCGCCGCCAAACCGGATCGCCGCGCCGATTATGTGAGGGATCGGCTGCAAGTCCTTTTTGCCCCAATATTGCGAGCCCAGCACCACCGCGCCTTCGCCCGCGCCGACTACCAGCATCTGCAGCAGGAAGTGGATCTGATTGCAAAGGGCGGAGCCAGAAAGCGCAGTTTCACTGTAAGCGCCGAGCATCAGGTTGTCTGCGAGGTTTACACTGTAAGTAAGCAGGTTTTGCAACGCAAGGGATAAGGTCAAAATCATAAATCCTTTGTAAAAAGTCTTTTCCCGTATCATAGCGCTTCCTCTCCTTTTCATGTAATTAATAAATATCACTTTTACCGATGTGTAATATTTCTCCCCATATCCCGCTTTATACTCTGCAATCATCTTGTATTTATATATTATTCTTTTACATTTTGAAACACAATCATAAAACAACGCTTTGAATTTATATTTTACGCTTTTGTGTTGTCTCATCTTCAGCAAGTTCAATGTGAAAGCATAAAATATTAATTAAAGCACGTTTTTAATAGCTTTTTACAATGCGCCCAAAAAGGTATTTCGAGGTTCGACAAAAATATACAAATTTTAGCGCAGTAATTCTGCATTCCTGCTGCTTGCGGTTCACATGAACCTATGATAAGGTTTAGTTACCATCAGATGTAAAATTCAGATTGTGGGAGGCGGTGTTGTGGTTACATACATCCCGGGTACGACCCTGCCCTACCCCCGAGGGGCTGAAAGCGCGTTTTCCGTGATCCTTCCGCTGATTACGGCAGCCGGCGGGCTGAGCTTGTCCCAAGTCAGCGCGATTACCGGCCTGGAAGGCTCGACGGTACAAAACTGGGTAAAACGCCGCTGGGTTCCGAAGCCGGTCGATAAAAAGTACGGCCTTGCACACCTGCCGCGTATCCTGCTCATTGGGGCGCTGCGCGATAACCTGCAGATTGAGCAAATTGTCGCGCTGATCTCCTACGCGACCGCCCCTGTGGGAACCGGTACGGTTGCGATGACCGAGGCCGGCCTGTACGACTGCCTTTGCGCGGCTGTACGCGGCTTGCCCTTATCCGGCGACGGTATCCTGGACGCGCGCGTGCGCGCACTGGCGCAGGCGCGCTGCGGGAACGACGGCATGCTGCAAAAACGTCTGGAGGAGACGTTGTCCGCCATGTCCATGCTCTATATCGCGGGCGTGATCAAACGGCGCGCACTCGATCAGATAAACCAATTTCTATAAAGGAGGCTTTACTATGGAGGCACTCGCGCTTTGGTGGCAAGGGATTTCCGGCATTGAACAGGCGTTCCTGTGCGTTGCAATCCCTGCAACCGTGCTCCTGCTGCTGCAAACCGTATTGCTGCTGTTCGGGCTGGCGGGCGGGGGCGGGGACGCCACAGAATTTGACCAGCCGGACCTGCCCGGCGACAGCCCCGATCTGGATATTTCCCTCCCCTACGACCCGGACGTGCCGGAGGATTTTTCGCTCGATCCTGGTACCGGCCTTGCAAGCGACGCGCCGGACGGTGATATGCCGGCCGAGCATGACGTATCGGGCGTGCGGCTGTTTACCGTACGCGGCTTTGTGGCGTTCTTTGCCGTCGGCGGCTGGTTGGGCGTCGCGGTGCTCGACGCCGGAGCCCCGGCGCCGCTTGCCGTACTGCTTGCGTTTGCGGGCGGCGCCGCTGCGCTCGTCGCCGTCGCCTTCCTGCTGAAATGGTCGCTTAAATTGCAGGAAAACGGCACCCTGCAGCTCCGGGAAGCGATCGCGCATACCGGGACGGTCTATATCCCGATCCCCCCTGCGCGCACGGGCACCGGCAAGGTCACCCTCACGCTGCAAAGCCAGTTCCTTGAACTGGACGCGATGACAGACAATGAAACCGCCCTGCCCACCGGCGCGGCCGTGCAGGTCGTCGGGCTGTTTTCCGGCAACATCCTGCTTGTCCGCCCACTGTCCTTATAAAAACATTAATTTATTAAAGGAGGCTTTCCTATGCAACCTAGCACCATTATCCTGATTGCGGTCGTTGCCGTGCTGCTGTTCTCCATGTTGCTCGTCATCCTGACCCGGTACCACCGCTGCCCTTCCGACAAAGTGATGGTGATCTACGGCAAGGTCGGCACAGACAACGACGGCTCAAACCGTTCTTCGCGCTGTATCCACGGCGGTGCGGCGTTTGTCTGGCCGGTCATCCAGGCATACCAATACCTAGACCTCACGCCCATTTCCATCAATGTAGACCTGACCAACGCGCTGTCCCATCAGAACATCCGCGTGGACGTGCCCTCCCGCTTCACGGTCGGCGTATCGACAGAACCCGGTGTGATGCAAAATGCCGCGGAGCGCCTGCTCGGCCTGAAGCTCAATGAAATCCAGGAGCTTGCAAAGGATATCATCTTCGGCCAGCTCCGTCTGGTCATCGCAACCATGGACATCGAGGAGATCAACACCGACCGTGACAAGCTGCTCGCCGCGGTCTCCCACAACGTGGAAACCGAACTGAAAAAGATCGGCCTGCGCCTGATCAACGTGAACATCACGGATATCACCGATGAATCCGGCTACATCGAGGCGCTTGGCAAGGAAGCCGCCGCAAAGGCCATCAACGACGCAAAGAAATCCGTCGCGGAGAAAAACCGCGACGGCGCGGTCGGTGAAGCGCAGGCCGTGCGCGACCAGCGTATCAGCGTCGCGGAAGCGAACGCCAGCGCGGTCGGCGGCGAGAACGAATCCAAGGCGTCCATCGCCGAGTCCGACGCCACCCTGCGCGAAAAGCAGGCGGAGGCGCTGCGCCGGGCGACGGCGGCTGAAAAAATCGCCGAAGCCAAGGCGCTCGAGGAGGCCTATGCGGCTGAAAAAATCGCCGAGGATGCGCGCGCCGCGCGTGAAATGGCGACCCAGCAGGCAAACATCATCGTAAACGCCGAAATTGAAAAGCAGCGCCTGGAACTCGAGGCCGAAGCGCAGGCCGAACAGGTGCGCCGCAAGGCGCGCGGCGATGCGGACGCAATCTTCGCGACGCAGGAAGCGCAGGCGCGCGGTATCCAGGCCATCCTGGAAAAACAGGCCGAAGGCTTCTCCAAGGTCGTCGAGGCCGCCGGCGGGGACGTCAACGCAGCTATCCAGCTCATGCTGGTGGACAAGATCGAAGACCTTGTCAAAATCCAGGTGGAAGCCATCAAGAACCTGCAGATCGATAAGGTCACGGTCTGGGATTCCATGGGCGGCAAGGACGGTTCCCCAACGACCGCCAACTTCCTTTCCGGTATGCTAAAATCCATCCCACCCCTTCAAGATACGTTCCGGATGGCAGGGGTCAACCTGCCGGACTTCCTTGTCGGCAAGGGCGAACCTGCGCCCCCGACCGTAACCGAGGCCGCGCCGCCTTCGGAAGCGCCGCAGCCATAAACAGGCCAAAAAAGCCCGCGACCCCAGATGGGTTGCGGGCTTTTTTATCACTGTTTTATAGGGAATCAATCATGCGCTGGACGGCGGCCTTGGGCTGTGCGCCAACGGTAGACGCCACCGGCCGGCCGGATTTCATCAGGATCAGCGTCGGGATGCTCATAACCCCGAACTGCGCGGCAAGCTCAGGCTCTTCGTCGATGTTGATTTTACCGACAGCCACCTGGCCTGCGTTTTCCTGCGCGACCTCTTCCACGACCGGCGCAAACATTTTGCACGGCATGCACCACGGCGCCCAGAAATCGATCAGTACAGGCTGTTTCGAGGAAATTACCTCTTGGAAATTGTTTTTCGTAATAGAAATTGCAGACATTTTGCATGCTCCTTTCGGTTCTTTCTTGTTGACTATAGGATACTGCAAATTTAGCCCGCTGACTGTGACGAAATCACAGTGATTTCACCGAAGGCTGTCCCCCGCAATTTGCCCGAGCGCCTCCGCGTCTGTAATGGTGACGCCTCCGCGGGAAACGGCGACCGCCCCCTCGTTCTGCAGGTACTTGAGCATGCGCGTCACGACTTCTCGGGCGCTGCCGAGATGGCGCGCAATGGCCTCGTGCGTGATTTTCAGTTCCGCCGTGCCGGCGAGCGCGCTCTCCTCAAGTAGGAACGCCGCGACCCGTGCATCCATCCTTTTGTATAAAACCTGATCCATCAGCCACATGACGTCGGAAAAGCGCGACGCCATGACCTCGTTGGTATAATTGGCGACCGCGGCGGACTGCTGCATCAGTTCCTGATAAACCGAAGAGGGGATATGCAGGAATACCGTATCGCGTTCCGCCTGGACGGAAACGTCGAACGCGATGCTGTGCAGGACACAGGAGGCGGAAAACAGGCATATATCCCGGTCGAGCAGGCGGTAAAGCGTTATTTCGCGCCCTTCCTCGGACAGCATATAGGCGCGGAGCTGCCCCTCTTTGACCAGCAGCAGGCCGACGCAATCCTCAGAGCCGTTATGCAGCACCTCGCCCTTTTTCGCGTGGCGCTCGGTCACGGCATTGCGCAGCAAGGCCTGCTGCACGGCGGTAAGTTTGTTCCAAAACGGGAAATATTCCTTCATGTACCCTGTCCCCTTCCGGCGAAATACTTCGGTAGACCATGCTATTATAACAGCCCGATACGGAAAACGCAAATCACTGTCCCCATGCTGTATTTTTCGTCACATCGCCACTTTGCAAGCGGGAGGAATCGATTTATAATGGAGATATAAGGGAGGTGACAGCCCATGAAACGGAAACATTGGGGCCTCCGGCTGCTGCGCGCTGTTCCCCTACTCATGATGCTTTCCTGTATCCTGTTTATCGGTGTACGCGCCCGCGGTATGACGGTCGAGGAACTCCAGGCGGTGATCCCCCATAGCTATTTGGCGGCTGCGCTTGTCCTGCTGATGCTTTACGCACTCAAGGCGCTGTCCGTCCTCTTCCCCATCGTGGTACTGCAGGTCTGCGCCGGCCTTGTCTTCCCGCTGCCGCTCGCCCTGGGGGTGAACCTTGCAGGCGCGGCGCTCGAAGCGACCCTGCCCTATTGGATCGGGCGTTTTACCGGCGCGCAGTCCGTGACCGCGCTGCTCCAAAAATACCCCAAGGCGCAGCGCGTTACGCAATTCTATCAGGGGCGGGAACTGTTTTTCTCCTTCTTTATCCGCGCAATTTCCTGCCTTCCGCTGGATGCAGTCAGCCTCCTGCTTGGCGCAATGGGGCTTTCCTATCGGAAATACCTCGCCGGTTCCGTCGCCGGCATGCTCCCGGGGATGGTTGCGGCGACCGTGCTTGGCCGCACGGCCACACGCCCGGGTTCCCCCCTTTTCTGGTGCGCCTTGGCTTTCCTGGCCGGCGTGGCGCTGGCTTCCGCCCTAATTTACCGCCGCGCCTTAAAAAAACAAACATAGCGGCCTTACCCGCGCAGCTTTCGCTGCGCGGGTTTTATTATATGTTTTTCCCGACCCGGTTAACGCTTGACCTTTCTGTGCCTGTACCGTAAAATAAAAAATAGATATAATGCATACAACATTATGAAATGGGGAGAAAACTTGAGCAGACTGATTATCGAAACCCCAAATCGCGCGCAAATGGTCGTAGAAGGCCTATATCGCGATCTGGAACGGCGGATTATCGCAAGCCCGCCCGGCCTATGCCCTGTGGATATGGCAGCCTCCTTTTTAAAGCTGTGCCATGCGCAAACCTGCGGCAAGTGCGTCCCCTGCCGCATCGGCCTTGGCCAGCTTGCGCACATGCTCGAGGAGGTGCTCGACGGCAACGCGACCATGGAGACGATCCAGCGCATCGAGCAGACCGCGCAGGTCATTGCGGATTCCGCGGACTGTGCCATCGGCTTCGAGGCGGCAAACATGGTTTTACGCGGCGTGCGCGGGTTCCGGGACGATTATATCGAGCATGTCACCAATAACCGCTGCAATTCCGGGCTGACGCAGCCCGTACCCTGCGTTTCGATGTGCCCGGCCAATGTCGATATCCCGGGCTATATCGCCCTGATCCATGAAAAGCGCTACGCGGACGCGGTGCGGCTGATCCGCAAGGACAACCCCTTCCCGACGGCCTGCGCCCTCGTGTGTGAACATCCCTGCGAGGCGCGCTGCCGCCGCAATATGGTAGACGACGCAATCAACATCTGCGGCCTGAAGCGCTATGCCGTCGAACAGGCCGGCGAAGTCCCCGTCCCGGCCTGCGCCAAGCCAACCGGCAAACGCGTCGCGGTGATTGGCGGCGGCCCCGGCGGGCTGACCGCCGCGTATTTCCTGTCCCTGATGGGGCACCACGTCGAGGTCTTTGAACAACGCGCCCAGCTTGGCGGCATGCTGCGGTACGGCATCCCAAGCTACCGCCTGCCGCGCGAGATGCTCGACCGTGATATCCGCGCCATCCTTTCCACCGGCGTCACCGTACATACCAATATCTCCATCGGGCGCGACCGCAGCTTCAGCGAAATTGAGGGCGCGTTCGACGCGGTCTTTATTTGCATCGGCGCCCATATCGACAAAAAGATCGGGATTGAGGGCGAAGAGGGCGAGGGTGTCCTGTCGGCCATGGAAATGCTCCGCGAAAACGGCGACGGCCAGACGCGCGACCTCTCCGGCAAGCGCGTCTGCGTCATCGGCGGCGGCAACGTCTCGATGGATGCGGCGCGCTCGGCGATCCGCATGGGCGCGGACTCCGTTTCCTGCGTATACCGCCGCCGCGTGGAGGATATGACCGCGCTCAACGAGGAGATCGAGGAAGCCGCCGCGGAAGGCTGCAACATTATCCCGCTGCAAGCGCCCGTCCGCATTGAACTGGACGGTTCCGGCAAGGTCTGCGCGCTGTGGACACGTCCACAGATGATCGGCCCGGTCGGCGCGGACGGCCGCCCGCGGCCAGTCAACGCGGGCGAAGAGGATCGGCGCATCCCCTGCGACCTCGTTATCGTCGCGATCGGGCAGGGCATCGATTCCTCCGCATTTGCAGAAGCCGGCGTGCCGACGGTGCGCGGCGCAATCAGCGCGCTGCCTGACAGCCTGGTCAAAGGCCATCCGCATGTCTTTGCCGGCGGCGATGCCGTGACAGGCCCCTCGACCGTCATCCGCGCCATTGCGGCCGGCAAAGTGGCCGCCGCCAACATTGATTCCTATTTGGGCTTCCGCCATGTCATTGACACCGGCGTATCCATCCCCCCCGCACGCCTGACCTCCGTCCCGGCCTGCGGCCGCGTCAACCTCGGCAGCCGGGACTTTAACGAGAGCCGCCAGGACTTCGAGCAGGTCGCGATATGCATGACCCACGAAGAGGCGATGCAGGAATCCTCCCGCTGCCTGCGCTGCGACCACTACGGCTACGGGATTTTCAAAGGAGGGAGACAGGCGCAATGGTAAATTTAACGATCAACGGGAAGAACGTCCGCGTGCCGGAAGGCACGACCATTATGGACGCCGCCGCCTCGGTGGGCATTTCCATCCCTTCACTCTGCTATTTAAAAGGTATAAATGAAATTGGGGCGTGCCGCGTCTGCTGTGTCGAGGTCAAGGGGGAGGCGCACATGGTCCCCTCCTGCAACAACCCGGTCAAGGAGGGCATGGAGGTGCTCACCAACTCCCCGCGCGCCCGCGCGACACGGCGGGTCAACGTTGGGCTGATCCTGTCGCAGCATGATTGCCGCTGCGCAACCTGCGTGCGCTCGGGCACCTGCAAGCTGCAGCGTCTGGCAAACGACCTCGGCATCCTCGATACGCCCTATGCGCCCGATCTGCCGCGCACAGACAGGCATCCTTGGCCTGCGATGTTCCCGCTGCAGCGCGATCCGCGTAAATGCATCAAGTGCGTGCGCTGCGTGCAGGTATGCGATAAGATCCAATCGCTGAATATCTGGGAACTGACCGGCTCCGGCGGGCGCACAACCGTGGACGTCTCGCTCAACCGCCGGATTACCGACGCGGACTGTTCGCTGTGCGGCCAGTGCATCACCCATTGCCCCACCGGCGCGCTGCGTGAACGGGATGATACGCAGCATGCCTTTGACGCGCTTGCCAACCCGCATGTGACGACCGTCGTACAGATCGCCCCTGCCGTGCGCACCGCCTGGGGCGAACCGTTCGGGCTTCCGCCGGAACAGGCCGATGTCGGGCGGCTCGTCACGGCGCTTCGCCAAGTGGGCTTTGACTATATTTTTGATACGGTTTTTTCCGCAGACCTCACGATTATGGAAGAAGGCAGCGAGTTTTTACGGCATTTCCGCGAAGGCAAAACGCGCATTATGCCGCTGTTTACCTCCTGCTGCCCGGGCTGGGTGCGGTTCCTGAAGTCCCAGTTCCCGGAGTATACGCCGTGCCTGTCCACCGCGAAATCACCGCAGCAGATGTTCGGCGCAGTCTCCAAAAGCTACTTTGCGCAAAAGGCCGGCGTAGACCCGCGCTCGGTTTATAGTATTTCCATCATGCCCTGCCTTGCGAAAAAGGCGGAATGCTCCCTGCCCACCATGCACGACCCTGCGTACGGCGCGGATGTGGATCTTGTCCTCACCACCCGCGAACTTGACCGGCTGCTCCGTGCAGAGCATTTGCCGATTGACCGTATGCCCCCCACGCCGCCCGACAGCCCGCTGGGGACCGGCACCGGTGCAGGTGCGATCTTCGGCGCGACCGGCGGCGTAATGGAAGCCGCCCTGCGCTCCGCCTACTTCTTGGCGACCGGCAAGAACCCCGCGCCGGACGCGTTCCAGAACGTGCGCGGTATGGACGGCTGGCGCGAAGCGGAGTTTGACCTCGCCGGGGATACCGTCCGCTGTGCGGTTGCGCACGGCCTTGGCAATGCACGCCGCTTGCTGGAGGCGCTCCGGACGGGCGACGTACACTATGACTTCGTGGAAGTCATGGCCTGCCCAGGCGGCTGTGTCGGCGGCGGCGGGCAGCCCATCCTGGGGGACGACCAGGAGCGCGCCGCAGACCGCGCCGCCGTCCTATACGGCATCGACCGCCGGGCGCCCCTTCGCTTCTCCCATGAAAACCCCGAGGTGCTGACGCTTTACCGCGATTATCTCAATGCGCCGCTGTCGGAGATGGCGGAGCACTTCCTCCATACGGATCACGAGGGCTGGGAGATGCCAGCTGCGCCCATACGCCCCGATCTTGACTAATATGGGGACGGCCGGTATCCCGCAGATCATCTTTACACGGCTGAAAAGGGCAGGTACGGAAAAATCCGTACCTGCCCTTTTGTATCCGCTCTTTGCGTAAACTGTTTTAGCCCTTGATGTCGGTATATACCGTGCCAGGCTCCAGGGTAACGCCCTTGATCTGCGCGAGCTCATGCACCGTTACGAATGCGTAGCCCTGCGCCTGCAACTCGTCGATGGCCGCAAGCACGCCGTCCACTGTCGGCTGGTGCAAATCGTGCATCAGGACGATATCGCCGTCCCTTGCTTCATTGACAATCACCTTTTTGATACGTGCAGCGTCCCGGTATTTCCAGTCCAGCGTATCAACACTCCAGTTGATGATCGGGAGGCCGAGCTTCTTCATTTGCTCCTTAACATTATCCGTCACGGCGCCGCCGACCGGGCGTATCGCCGTCGGCCGCTGGCCGGTGTAGGACTCGATCAGCGCGCTGTTGCTGTCTACCTGGTTGTAAATCTCCTCCGGGGCAAGCTTGGAAAACTTCAAAGGATGATCCATCGTATGGTTGCCAAGCTCATGGCCTTCTTCGAGGTAACGTTTCATATGCGTGTGGAAATCCTTGATCCGGTAGCCGCACATAAAGAAAGTGGCATGCGCCCCGCGTTCCTTCAGGCCGTCGAGCAGCTTGGCCGTAAGGCCGGTCGCACCGCCCGTCGGGCCGTCGTCGAATGTAAGCGCGATATAGCCCTTCGCGTCCGGGATATCCGGCCGCTTGTCCGGCAGCTGCGCGCCCAGGGAAGTCATGTAGGTTTCCTGATCCGTGAACCCGTCCAGCTTTGCGGCGGTAAGCACAAACACGCCGCCGGACAGGCTGTCGTACTGCATACCGGTCACGGCAGCCAGCATTTCGCCCGGGAGATATGCCACCCCGTCCTCATCCGTAAACAGCGCCGCGCCGTCTTCGGCAATGGCCTTGCCATCGACCTTATTGCCCTGCAGCGAAACGGGTTTACCGTCAAACGTCACCGTATACCCATTATCTGCCGCCTCCGCCGCGCCGCCGATCGCCGCAAACGTGGCTTCCACAGGCAGGTAATCAACGCCGTCCTGGCTGACAGCACCCAAATAATGGTTTTCATCGGTCTTCAGCTCCACCTCCGTGCCGTTCCACAGGATCGTCCCGGAACCGGAACGCGCAACCAGGCTCTGGCTGCGCAGTTCATCGCGCGATGGACCGAGTTTTTCTTTTGCCGCGGCGATTTGCTGCTCCGTAGGCTCTGCGGGTTTGCTGCCGTTATCGAGGAAAATATAGGAACCTGCCTCCGCAGGGCTTGCAATATTCCATCCAAACGCTTCGCTTACCGCGCGGGCCGGCACATAAGCCACCCCGTCCTTTAGGATCGGCGGCGCATCCAGCGCGACGGTCTCATCCCCAACGCGCATTTCCGTGCTGCCGGCCGTCATCACTACCGAAAGCCCCCCTTCCGGCTGGGCCAGCGTTATGGCTTTGCTTTCCGGTTCCCATGCCACCGACAGCCCAGCTGTTTCCGCAAGCCAGCGCATGGGGAGCATGGCCACCCCGTTGTCCCGGTAAGGGGCGAGCGCAGTCCCGTCGTTTTCCGTAATGCGCGCCAGTTCGCCGTTATGTAAAACCATACTGTTATCAAACTGCAGTACAACTTCCTCCGTCGGCGCATGCGCCGCGACCTTACCCAGCAGCGGCGGTACGATCAGCAACGCCGCAACCACGATGACCGCCAGCGTCCCCAGCTGAACCGCCCTGCGCCGCCTGATTTTTTGTCTCCGTGTCAATTTATCGTCCTTCCTCTCTATCAGCCATACCTATCCTATCCCAATTGGGCAATACTCCCTATTTTATAAACGTATGAGCGCCGTCAAAAGTTCGCCGGCGCAACAGTTTTTTTATTCCTTTTTTATGTCCGCGGCATCAACGACCGCAATAGGCATATTGGTCCTCTGCGTCAACTGGATATCCGGGCTGTTGCCCACATATTTCGACGAGAAAATCCTTGCACCGCCCTCGCTGCCAAACAGGATCACGCGCTTGTCAAAAACGGCAAGGCCGTCGATGATCTGGGGACGGCCGACCGGGCACGACGCCTCGACGACGACGCGATAGAAAAACCGCACGTCAACCGTGTAGAAACCGCGGTTAAACGGAACCTTCTCCACATCGATACACACGCAAAGCAGCTCCGCCTGCCGTGCCTTTGCACTGATCGCACCGTGGTCGATAAACTCCTGGGAATCCGCCGTCAGGTACACGCGCAGGTCGCGGATGCATTCCTTGCTTTTGCAGGAGTCATAGACCTTGTTGGTGTGAATACAAACGGCCTCCCGGATGCAAGCGTTTCCACTTACGGGACCCGGGGTAATTTTTTCAGCCATGTATACTACCTCCACATAGTATTTTGAAGTATCACTTCATTAACAGACTATGCGGGGGGCGCGCGGTGGTGCCTGTCACCTGCCGGTCAAATCACTGTCAGAAATAAAAAAGCAATCTTCCTCCATGGCGGCGCAGCGGCGGTCGAGTTCCGAGGTCGTCCCCAGGATGCGGCGGACCGCCTCGTACTCCTGCTTTGCGCGCCCATTCCCATGCCCGGTACGCACTGCACGGATCAGGAGGTTCTTCGGCGTATCCAGAGGCGAAATATATTCGACGACCGAAACCTTATACCCTTCCGCCTCCAGCTTCAGCGCGCGCATGCTGTCCGTCAGCACATCGTTGAAACGCGCCTTAAACACGCCGTGCTTTGTCAGCGGCTCCAGCCCCGGCAACTGGTATTGCTCCAGCAGCTCCTTATGGCAGCAGGGCACGCAGGCAATATATTTGGCCTGCGCGCGGATCGCGGTCCCGAGCGCGAGGTCTGTTGCGATGTCGCATGCATGCAGCGAAATGACCGCCGTCACATTTTCAGGCGGCACATACTGCCGCAGGTCGGCCTGCTGGAACGTCATATTATGGTAACCGAGCCGCTGCGCCATACGGCGGCTTTCTTCCACAACATGCGCGTTGATATCAATCCCGATAATCCTGCATCGCCGCCCCAGTACCTCGCATAAATAGTAATTCATGACGAAGCTTAAATAGGATTTGCCGCAGGCACAGTCAAGCAGCAATATCTCCTGGCTGTCGTCCTTTTCAAACATCGGCGCAACGAGCTCGACATAATGGTCGATCTGGTTATATTTCCGGATCATATCGTTGCGGATCTTGCCGCTTTCGGTCAGGATACCGATCTCCCGCAGCAGCAGCGCGGCCTTGTCCACCCGGATCAGGTATTGCCGGCCACTGTCCAGCAACGGGTTCGCGGCGGCGGATGATTTTTCCTCCGTCACCGGCTGCTCGGTCTGCTTCATATTGACGCCGCGCGGCGTACAGGTAATCACGGTGGCTTTCCCGCGTTCGGTATAGGTCAGCACGGACTCCCCATATTCGGCCGCATGCGCCGCAAAAAAATCCGCGGCCCCCTGCGCCGATACGTCCTGCTCGGCACCCTGGAAGCGCAGCCGCCAGCCGGGATCACCCTCCGCGCGTTTGACCGACGCCGTAAATTTCTTCCCGCCCGCGCGAAATTCCATGGCGAGCGATACGAAATAATCTTTATTCTGCTCCAGCCGCGCGCTGATCCCCATCAGCAGCAGCCTAAGTTTGTTCTGTTCTCCCTTTTGCATAGCAGGTACTCCTTTTTCAGCTTTCCGTTACCAGTATAGCAATTCCTGCGCAAAAAGGACAGCGTTATTTTATAGAATTTGCGTCTGGAATGGCTCAGGCAAATTGTAACCTTCGTGCGAAACGATCACCATCGCCCTGCCCCGCCGTTCCCGGGTGATAAATCCCAGCATATGTTCGACGTTCAAACGGTCAAGCCCGGCAAAGGGTTCGTCAAGTACCACAAGTGCGCTGTCCGGCAGCAACGCCCGGACAACCGCGACCCGCCGCTGCATGCCGCCCGATAGCGTCCGCACAGGCTGATCCAGGCTGTCCGCAGGCAGCAGCGCGCCGAGTGCCTCCGCAATCTGCCTGTCCCCGATTTTGCGCGTGCACACCATCCGCAGGTTATCGCGCGCGTCCAGCCACGGGCACAACCGGTGTTCCTGGAACGCCGCCGTCATCTGGATGCCCGGGCGGCCTGTAATTTGCCCTGCATCCGGCTGCTCCAGCCCAAGCAGCAGCCGCAGTACTGTCGTCTTCCCGATCCCGGACGCGCCCTCCAGCCGCCAAATTTCACCGTCCCGCACCGCCCAGTTAAAATCCTGCAAGACCGGACGGCCATCATATGATTTACAGACGTTTTCAAACCGGATCTCCATAGCCGCCCTCCATCTTCCGCCTTAAGTAACGCAGCGCCCTTGCGATCAGCTTCTCCAAAACCAGGCTGATCGCGATAATCACGAGCGACCATGCAAACAGCTCGTCCACCGCCATGTAAAACTTGGAAAGGTAGAGCTGTTCGCCGATCGAATGCAGCGGCAGGCCGATGATTTCGCCCGCGATCCCCGCCTTCCAGCACATGCCGACCGACACCCGGCACCCCGACAGCACGCCGGGTAAAACCTGCGGCAAGTATAGGTACCGCAAACGTGCGGCAAACGGCACCCGGAACACCTGCGCCATCTCGTCAAGCTGGCGGTCAAGCCGTGACAACCCATCCTGTAAATTGATATAGGTCACCGGAAATACGACAAACCCAGCCACAAGTACGGAAATCCAGGCGGACGGCATCCATATCAGCGCGACGACCACAAAACAGGCCACCGGCAGGCTTTTCATCAGTTGGACCGCCGGCTCCAGCAGCGTCTTGGCCACCCGGAAACGGTGCGCAACGGCCGCGAGCAGCACCGCCGACACAAACGCGAGCAAAAAGCCCAGCGCGGACTTGCCAAGAGTGTGTGCAACGGACAGCCAGAACCCGCCCTGCCCTGCCAGGCGTGCCAGCGCGGCAACGGTACGGCGCGGGGAAGCAAAAAGGATTTTGGGCGCGCAAAAGCTGACGGCCTGCCAGGCCGCCAGCCAAAATATTGCAGCGAGCGTGCCCCGCGCCGCCTTTGTCCCTAATAAACTACGAAACCGGCTCATTTCTTATTTACGAAGTCCATTGTGTCGACCGCATAAAAGTTGTCGTCCGGCAGCGCGCCGCCCACCGCTTCGGGCGATATTTCATACAACGCCTCCAAATAGCCCTGCAGCGCCTGCTTCATCTCCTCGCCCTTCAGCGATACGATGCCGCAATTGGGGATCGCCTTCTGCGCGACTGGCGCCTTGACGATACCGCTTTCCTCTACGAGCGGCGCGGCTTCGTCGGGATGTTCCTTCACAAACTGCGCGGATTCCGCGTGGTCGCTCAGGAAGGCGTCCATCGCCATCGGCTCGAATCCCATACGCGAAACCGTGACGCCCGTGACCAGGTGGCTGCCGTCCTGCGCGACCTTGTCCCACTCGTCGCCCAGATGCATCACAATTTGGAGCGTATCGTTTTGCGTGGTGGCAACCGTGGCAAACGGCTGCGGCAGCAGGCCGACCGCGCTCGCGTCCTGTGTCAGCGCGGCAACAACTTCCGCGGCCTCGCTTTTAAAATCAATCTGCATGTCGTCCATCGAAAGGCCGTTCTTTTCCAGCACATAACGGAGCGCATATTCCGGCGTGGTGCCCTTGCCGGTCATATAAACCTTTTTGCCCTTCAGGCCGGCAACCGACTGCACGGCCGTGTCGGCGGTCACAAACTCCAGTACGCTGAGCGTGTTCACGCCGATTACGCGCACCTGGCCTTCGGTCTTCTGATATAGCGTCGCGGCGACATTGGCGGGCACGAGCGCAATATCGACCTCGCCCTTGACGAGCAGCGGCACGATTTCGTCCGCGCCTGTATACAGGTCAAACGTATAGATCCCCGGCTGTCCCTTATAAGTATCCATCATTTTGACCATGCCGATCGCGGTCGGCCCCTTGAGCGCCGCCACACGGGTCGGGCCGGCCGGCGCGGCGGCTGCCTCAGGCTGCTTTTCCGCGCCGCAACCCGCCAGTGCCATGGAAAGCAGCAGCAACGCCGCCATAAACTTCTTCATCAAGGTCATTTCTCCTTTACATACTGTGTTTTGACCTGCACGCCCGCGATCCGCCCCAGCTTGCCGCTGAGCGCGCTGATCAGGTCGCCCGGCGCGTCGATAATAATGCTGATCAGGGACAGCCCCTTACCGCGGTACGGCACGCCGAGCCGTCCGACAATATAGTCCCCATATTCATGCAGCAGCGTGTTGACCGTAGCGCTGCAATCGCGGTCGTCCACCACGATCCCGATAAAAGCAATCCGAGATTCCATCGATAACCGTTCCTCCACAAAAGAAAATGCGTCCTGCACCCATTAGGGTACAAGACGCATTTTAACCGTTTCTTTCAGGATTTAGTCGTCTTCCCTCGCAGGCACAGCCTTTGATATCAGATTTGCAAATACGTTGTAAACCTCACCCGCGGGGAAATCCTTAGGCTCGGAAAAAATCAATAGTTCTGCGCGCGGAGCTGGAAGTAGGACTGCGGATGCGCGCAAACCGGGCAAACCTGCGGCGCCTGCTTGCCGACATGGATATGGCCACAGTTGGAGCACTGCCAGATCATCTCGCCGTCACGGGAGAATACCAGGCCGCCCTCTACGTTGGCGAGCAGCTTGCGGTAGCGCTCCTCGTGCTCCTTCTCGATCTTGGCGACCTCAGAGAACAGGAAAGCGATATGGTCGAAGCCCTCTGCCTCCGCTTCCTTCGCAAAGGTGGCGTACATATCGGTCCACTCGTAATTTTCGCCCTCTGCCGCGTCAAGCAGGTTGGCCTTGGTATCGGGCATGCCGTCGTGCAGCAGCTTGAACCAGATTTCCGCGTGTTCCTTTTCGTTTGCGGCGGTCTCTTCAAAAATATTTGCAATCTGTACAAAGCCGTCCTTGCGTGCCTTGCTTGCGTAATACGTATACTTATTGCGTGCCTGGGATTCACCTGCAAATGCTGCCAGCAAATTGGCTTCCGTCTTGCTACCCTTTAATTCTGCCATGATAAAGACTCCCTTCACATTTAAGATTTCGGATAAATTCAGGAATAATTCTTGTTATTATAATACCTTTCCGCTCCCCATTTGTCAAGCACATTTTACCAACTTTTCGAAAATAAATCACCGTTTGAACGCGCACCCGCCGTATCCGGGCAAACGGAGCGTCAAACAGCCCCCTGCCACCTGCTTTTCCCCGTTCGTCAGGCCAGCCCCGCCGAACGCCTTATCCTCTGTGGACAGGGCTTCCCGCCACAGGCCGTCACGCACCCTGACGGAGAGGTGCAGGCAAGGCTGCCCGCTGAAATTCAGCGCGACCACGACCGGCTCCCCCTGCAGGCTCCGGCGTTCATAGACGAAGACGCCGCCGTCCGTATGCAGCCAGCAGAACCCCTCCGGATGCAGGTCGGTTTCGTATAGCGCGGGTTCCGTGCCGTACCACCTGCTGACAGCACAGAAGAACCGGTTAAACTGCGCGTGCCCCAGGTTATCCAGCAAATCCCAATCAAGCTGGCGCGCCTCGTCCCACTCGCGGACCGCCGCAAACTCGTTGCCCATGAAGTTCAGCTTCTTCCCGGGATGCGTGAAAAAATACAGGTACAGGGCGCGCGCCTGCGCGAGCCTTTGTTCCAGCGTGCCGGGCAGCTTATTCACAATCGTATTTTTACAGTGCACGACCTCGTCATGGGAAAACGGCAGGATGTACTTCTCCTGATAGAAATACTCCGTAGACGCGGAAATCCGCTCCTGCCGCCGATTGCTGCCCGCCAAGTAGCGGAACGTATCGTTCATGAAGCCGAGATCCCATTTATAGTCGAAGCCCAGCCCGCCATAAGGCACCGGCGCAGTCACCTTCAGGTACATGGAGGAATCTTCCGCAATCAGCATGACGTCCGGCCATTTCTGCCCAAGGGCGTAATTTGCGTTTTTGAGGAACCAGACGCCCGCTTCATTCACGCCGTTTTCCGGCCGGCCGCCATGGTAAATCAGGCAGGATACCGCGTCATACCGGACGCCGTCAATGTGGTAATAGGCCATCCAGAAATCCAGGGCGGATTTCATGAAGCTGAGCACATGCGGCTTTGTATAGTCGAATAACGCCGTCCCCCATTCGGAAAACCGGCGCGCCTCATCCTCGCTCTCATATAGGAAGCTGCCGTCAAATTGATGCAGTGCGTAAAAATCCGTTACAAAGTGCAGCGGGACAAAATCCAAAATCACGCCGATCCCGGCCTGATGGCAGCGGTCGACAAACTGCATCAGCTCCCGCGACCCGCCATACCGGCTGGTCGCGGCAAAATAGCCCGTGCACTGGTACCCCCAGGAACCGTCAAAGGGGTGCTCTGTCAGCGGCAGCAGCTCCACATGGGTATAGCCGCCCGCTTTCAGATAAGGGATCAGGCTGTCTGCCAGCGCGGTATAGGACGGCATGCCCTGCCCGTCCGGCCGCTTCCATGAGCCTGCATGCATTTCATAAATATTGAGCGGACGGCTGAAGTTTTTGTCACGCGCTGCCAGGAATGCCCCATCGTGCCACTCATACCGCGTGACGTCGTAAACGACCGACGCGGTATCCGGCCGCACTTCGCTATAAAACGCAAAAGGGTCGGCGCGGTCATACACCTCGCCCGCCGAAGTCGTGACGCGGTATTTATATTTCATCCCTTCCGGGATATCGCGTACAAATATACTCCAGACGCCCTCCGGGGTACGCTCCATCCGCCAGCCCTGCCAGTCGTTGCACTCCCCAATGAGCTGCATGCCGGCGGCAGCCGGCGCATAGACGGTAAACCGGACGCCGTCCTGCCCATACTCGTGCGTAAAATGCGCGCCGAACACTTCATATCCCGTCGTCGATGCGCCCTGCAGGTATTCCAAAATCTCTTGCCTTGCCAATCAGCCGCCTCCTTCCAATATTCCCTGCGTACGATACGCTTTTATGCAAATATTACAAACGAAGTGCAAATTTACAGTTCTATTGTAACACACTTTGTCCAATCCCGCTCAAATTTTTTTGAATTTCTGCCTGTATACTTTGCCGTAACAAAGGCATACTAGCTTTGTAAAACCACAAAGGAGGTCTTTAAAATGGATAAGGCAAATAAGAGCATCCGTTGTACGGTGCAGCAGTGTGCAAACCACTGCAACTGTGACGACTACTGCGCACTGGACTGCATCACTGTTGGTACGCATGAAGCGAACCCGACGGTAGACCAGTGCACCGACTGCATGTCCTTCAAGCGCAAGTAAGCTAAGGCCTGCAGCCAAAAAGAGGATGACCGATTTTGCAAACGGTCATCCTCTTTTTCTATTTACTTATTTAATTTTTGGGCAATTAATCCAGTTCGAGCGCGCCTGTATAGAGCTGGTAGTACCGGCCATGCTGCGCGAGCAACTCCTCGTGCGTGCCGCGCTCCTCGATCTGCCCCTGTTCCATGACCATAATGGCGTTCGAGCCGCGGACAGTGGACAGGCGGTGCGCGATGATAAAGGTGGTGCGGTCTCGCATCAGGCGGTCAAGCCCGTGCTCGATATGGCGCTCCGTCCTGGTATCGACCGAGCTGGTCGCTTCATCGAGCACCAGGATCGGCGTATCCGCCACGGTCGCGCGCGCAATGTTGAGCAGCTGCCGCTGCCCCTGCGACAGGTTTGCGCCGTCGCCCTCAATCACGGTCTGATAGCCCTGGGGCAAGCGCATGATAAAGGAATGCGCGCTGGCCGTTTTGGCCGCCGCGATGACCTCGTCATCCGTGGCGTCCGGGCGGCCGTAACGGATGTTCTCCATCACGGTGCCGGTAAACAGGTGCGTATCCTGCAGCACGACCGACATCGCCCTGCGCAGGCTGTCGCGGGCGATATGCTTGATATCAATCCCGTCGATCGTGATGCTGCCCTGGCCGATGTCGTAGAACCGCGTCAGCAGGTTCATGACGGTGGTCTTGCCCGCGCCGGTCGAACCGACGAAGGCAATCTTTTGCCCGGGCTTTGCATAAAGCGATACGTTTTTGAGCACGGTTTTATCCGGCGCATACCCGAAGGTGACGTCGTGGAACCGCACGTCGCCGCGCACAGGGACGTTGTCCGCCTTCCCCTTCCAGTACCACTGCCCTTCCGCACGCTCCAGCGTGTAGTCCGGCGTATCCGCCGCCTGCTCGGGCGACTCCGCAATGACCTCAAAAATACGTTCTGCGCCAGCCATTGCCGTGACCACGGCGTTATATTGGTTGGACGCTTCGGTAATAGGACGGTTAAACTGTTGCACGAGCTGTAAGAATACCACCAGCCCGCCGACGCTCAGGTACCCGAACACGGCAAGCACACCGCCAACCATGGCGATCAGCGCAAAATTGATGCTGTTGATATTTTTGCTGAGCGGCATCATCATGCCCGCATATGCCTGCGCGGAAGCCGCAGAACTGCGCAGCGTCTCGTTGAGGTTGTCGAAGCGCTCTACCGCGCGGTCCTCGTAGCCAAACACCTTGACGACCTTCTGCCCGGTCATCATTTCCTCGATATAGCCGTTTACGTCGCCAAGGTTTTTCTGCTGTGCCGCAAAATATTTGCTGCTGGCCTTCATCAGGCGTGTCACGGCAAACAGCAGGATAGGTGTGAAAAGCAGCGTCAAAACCGTCAGCGGGATGCTGCGGTAAAGCATCAGGCCGAGAATGCCCGCCAGCGTGATAACGCTGGAAAACAGCGTTGTCAGGCCGTTTTGCAGCGCGTCGTTCAGCGTATCCACGTCATTTGTGAACCGGCTCATCACCTCGCCGTGCGTCCGGGTATCAAAATACCGGATGGACAGCGTCTGCAAATGGCAGAAAAGGTCCTGGCGCACGTCGTTGATCGTGTGCTGCGCGATATGCACCATCAGGCGCGACTGGAAATAGGCCGCCGCACAGGAAACCAGGAAAATGGAAAACAGCACGGCCGCACCGTGCGTCAGCCCGGCCAGGCGCGCGGCCACAGTCGGATCCCCGTTTACCGGTTGCAGGAAATTATCGATAATCGGCTGCAAATAGCTGGTTGCTGCTAGCGAAGCGCCGATATTGAGCAGTACCATGGCAAAAGCTATGACGAGCAGCAGTTTGTAACGGGATAAATATCCCCAAAGCGATTTTAATGTCTTTTTTGTATTCTTGGGCTTCTCGATACGGACGCCCTTTCTGTGACCCGGTCCCGGCATCAGGCGCTCGCCTCCTCTCCCTGCTGCGACGCATAAATCTCCTGGTAAGCTTCACAGGAGGCCAGCAGCTCATCGTGCCGGCCAATGCCGACAATGCTCCCGTCGTCCATGACAACGATCTTATCCGCATCCTGCACCGAACTGATGCGCTGCGCGATCAGGAAGATGGTCGTCCCCGCAAGCTCATTCCGGAAGGACTCCCGCAGGCGCTGTTCCGTCGCGGTGTCGACCGCGCTCGTGGAGTCGTCCAGGATCAGCACCTTGGGCGCCTTAAGCAGCGCGCGTGCGATGCAAAGGCGCTGTTTTTGCCCGCCCGAGACATTTACGCCGCCCTGTTCGATCCAGGTGTCGTACCCCTTGGGGAACGACATGATAAAATCGTGCGCCTGTGCGGCCTTCGCGGCGGCATAAATCTGCTCGTCCGTCGCGTCCTGGTTGCCCCACCGCAGGTTATCGCGGATGGTGCCGGAAAACAGCGTGTTTTTCTGAAGCACCATGGCTACCTCGTCGTGTAGGGACGCCAGATGATATTCGCGCACGTCTACCCCGTCCAGCAGCACCGCGCCTTGCGTGACGTCATACAGGCGCGGGATGAGCTGTACCATAGAGCTTTTGCCCGCGCCGGTGCCGCCAATGATGGCCACGACTTCACCGGGCTCCGCCGTAAAGCTGACATGCGACAGCACCGGGTCGCCGTCGTCCTCCGCATGGTAGTGGAAGGAAACGTCCCGGAATTCGACGCGGCCGCGCAGGCCTTGCGCCTTCCGCGCGCCCTCCGCATCCTGCATATCCGATTCCGTATCCAGCACCTCGCGGATACGGCGGTAAGACGCGCTTGCGCGGGTGAGCAAAATGAACATCATGGCCAGCATCATCAGCGACATCAGGATTTGCATGATATAGTTGATGAACTTGGTCATTTCGGCGACTGTCAGCGTATTGCCGATGATCTGGCGGCCGCCAAAGAATACGACCGCGACAATCGTGCAGTTCATGACCAGCATCATCAGCGGCATGTTGACGATGACCGCGTACATCGCGCGCATCGCAGTGTTCATCTGCCCGTCGCTGGCCTCTGCAAACTTGCGCTTTTCATGCTCTTCCCGCACAAACGATTTTACCACGCGCATGTTCGTCACGTTTTCCTGCACCGTCCGGTTTAGCCGGTCTACCGAACGCTGCATTTTTTCAAACATCGGCATCGCGCGGCGCACGAGCAGGGTGAGCAGTACCAGCAGCACCGGCACCGATACGCCGAGGATCAGCGCCAAGCTGCTGTTGATGCGGATCGCCATCACCAGTGCGAACGGCAGCATGAGGGGCGCGCGGATCATCATGCGCATCCCCATCGTGGCAAGGTTCTGCATCTGCGTCACGTCGTTCGTCAAACGGATGCTGAGCGATGCGGTAGAAAAGGAGTCGATATTGCGGAAGGAAAAGGTCTGCACCTTGCGGAACAGCCTGTCGCGCAGGTTCGCTGCAAAGCCCACGCCCGCTTTGGCGGAGTATTTCGCGTTTCCAAACCCGGACAGCAGGCCGATGGCCGCTACCAGGATCATTAACAGCCCGGTGCGGACAATATAGCCCACGTCCCCGCTCTGGATGCCCTGCCCGATAATATCGGCCATCAGGGTCGGCTGGATCACTTCGGCCAACACGTCCAGCACCATAAAGCAGACCGCCAGGATGGCCGCCCTGCGATATGGCTTTAAACAGCTTAATATTTTCTTCAAATGCAATCCTCCTTATAAAAGGCAGCAAGCCGCCGAGGCTAAAGCGCCCGGCGGCTGTGCCTTATACGTCTTCCACCAAAAGTGTCAACGCGCGTTTACAGTTTTCAATCTCCACCTGCTGCGGGGCGCCCCCGTACTCGCCATCCAGCGTCCACGGCATTTCGCCTTGTGCCTTAAAGCACACGCGGTCCGCTTTAAAGTGCACGATGAGTTCCGAGCGCATATCCTGCGCCAGCAGCATGCTGATGATGCCCTGGAGCTGCATGGGGTTTTCCGGCTGGCGCACGAGCAGCACTTCAAACAGGCCGTCGTCCATCTCGACATCCTCCGGCGCGACGCCGATGATGCCGCCTACCGAAGTAGTATTTGTCACCATGCCGTAAATAAAATCCCCCGCCAGGGAAATCCCAGCCTGTTTCGCTTCCACTTCAATCGGGTACGCCTTGATCGTCGGCAGCGTGCGGATGCCTTCCAGCACATATGCCGCATGCCCAAACAGGCTTTTGTACGGCTGCGGCGTGGAATAGGAAACGCCGGTAAACGCACCGAACGCTGCAATATAGGTGAAGTAGCGGTCGTTAAAGCGCCCTACATCCATAGGGAACGGCCTGCCGTGCGCCGCAATCTTCGCCGCGTCTTCCGGATATTTCGGGATGCCCAGGCTGTTCGCCATGTCGTTTGTGGTGCCGCCTGGGATGTATCCGAGCGGCGGCGGGTTTTCACAGGCCATCAGCCCGTTTACCACCTCGTCGAGCGTACCGTCGCCGCCGCAGCATACGATGCGGTCGAAGCGGTGCGACTCCTCTCGCGCGATCCGGCAAGCGTCCTGCGGCCCCTGCGTCAGATAGACCGTGGGCTCATAGCCCGCCTTGCAAAAGATATCAATACAGTCCATCATGTCCTCGCGGATCGCCCCGCTGCCGGAATGTGGGTTAACAATCCATAATAGTTTATCCACGGCACGCCTCCCCCTTGCGTCGGGCCGGAAAAATATCCGGGGTGATGCTTATACCAGCAGGCTGCACACCTCGTTGGCGTATGCAACCGGGTCGTCGATCGGCATGCCTTCGATCAGGAGCGCCTGCGTATACAGGACGTCCGCAAAGGCCTTTAGCTTTTCGCCCTCGCCCGCGGCCTGGAGCGCCTTGACCTTTTCAAAGATCGCATGGCCTGCGTTGAGTTCCAGGACGCGCTCCGCGTGGACGGGGCTGCTTTCGCCGTTCTGCGCCGCCAGTACCTTTTCCATCTCGAGTGAAACGCCGCCCTTAGTCGTCAGGCAGCACGGATGGCTTTTCAGGCGGCCGGTAAGCTGCACCTTGGAGACCTTGTCGCCGAGCGCCTCCTTGACCGCATCCAGCACCGGCTGGTTTTCTTCGGACAGCTTTTTAATTTGCTCCTTTTCCTCGTCGGTTTCGAGGTCAAGGTCGTTGTCTGCGATCGACTTGAAGTCCATATCCTTGTAGCCGTGCATCATTTTGATGCAGAACTCGTCGATGTCCTCGGTCAGGCACAGCACCTCGTAGCCCTTGTCGCGGAGCATTTCAAGCTGCGGCAGCAGTTCGATCTTGGCGACGGTTTCGCCCGTCGCATAATAAATATGCTTCTGCCCTTCCTTCATGCGGGAAACATATTCCTCGAGCGTGACCAGCTTGTTTTCCGTGGAGGAATGGTAGAGCAGCAGGTCCATCAGCAGCTCCTTGTGCGCGCCGTAATCGACATACGCGCCGTATTTAAGCTGGCGGCCAAAGGACTTAAAGAACGCTTCATAATCCTCGCGGCGGTTTTTCAGCAGGTTCTGCAGCTCCGACTTGATCTTCTTTTCCAGGCTGCCCGCAATTACCTTGAGGCGGCGGTCGTGCTGCAGCATTTCCCGGGAGATATTGAGGGAAAGGTCGGCGCTATCCACAAGGCCACGGACGAAGCTGAAATGGTCGGGCAGCAGGTCGGCGCATTTATCCATGATTAAAACGCCGTTGGAATAGAGCTGCAACCCCTTTTCAAAATCCTTGGTATAGTAATCGAACGGCGCACGCGCAGGGACAAACAGCAGGGCGTTGTAGGTCGCCGCGCCCTCGGTGCTCGTATGGATATGGCAGAGCGGGTCTTCGTAATCGAAGAACTTCGTCTTATAGAAGTGGTTGTAATCGTCGTCCGTCAGTTCATTTTTCGCCTTTTTCCAAATCGGGATCATGGAGTTGAGCGTTTCAAGCTCCTGGTAGTCCTCGTATTCGGCGGGCGTGTCTTCGGTGCCAGTGCCCTCCTTGACGCGGCTCTTGGTCATCTCCATGCGGATCGGGTAGCGGATATAGTCGGAATACTTCTTGACGATCCCCTGGATACGGTACTGCTCCAGGTATTCGTCGTAATTCTCCGTTTCCGTGTTTTCCTTGATCGTCAGGATAATGTCCGTGCCGCGCTCCGCACGGGCCGCAGGCTCAACCGTGTACCCGTCCGCGCCGTTGGACTTCCAGAGGAACGCCTCGTCACTGCCCTCCGCGCGGCTCAGCACCTCCACCGTGCTTGCAACCATAAATGCGGCATAGAAGCCGACGCCGAACTGGCCGATGATATCGACGTCCGCCGTGCTCTCGACCCCCTGCTTAAACGCCAGCGAGCCGCTGCGTGCAATCGTACCGAGGTTGCTTTCCAGCTCGTCGCGCGTCATGCCGCAGCCTTTGTCGGAAAGGGTCAGCCTCCGGTTTTCCTTGTCGATGGTCAGCACAATCGCCAGGTCGTCGCGGTTAAAGCCGGTTTCCCCGTTCTGCATCGCATTGTAATACAGCTTGTCCGTCGCGTCGGACGCATTGGAAATCAGCTCGCGCAGGAAAATCTCCTTGTGCGTGTAGATCGAATTGATCATTAAATCCAGCAGCCGCTTGGATTCCGCCTTGAATTGTTTCTTTGCCATCGCAAAACACCTCTTGATGTAAGTTTTAAAATGGATTTAGCACTCAGTCTATAGGAGTGCCAACGCTACTATATTAATACCTCCTTCCGTAAATTGCAAGAGCCCTTCTAAAAATTTAACAGTTCATTCATGAGTTCCCATGCAGCGCGCCGTTGCCATGCATGCCATGGCGGGTCTGCGGATAGACTATCTGACAGATATCCCTGACCGGCGTGCGTTAAAAATGGTTTTTTTGCCGGAACGCTTTGCGCTTGCACCTCCCGGCAGTTTTCTGTATAATGTGTATGTACTATGAAACGACAAATATTTTCAGGAGGTCATCATCATGGGAAAAGCCCTGATCATTGGCGCGGGCGGCGTCGCCGGCGTTGCCATCCATAAATGTTGCCAGTATTCCGAAGTCTTTGAGGAAATCATGATCGCGAGCCGTACAAAGGCAAAATGCGACGCCTTCGCGGAAAAGCTCGCTGGCACGACCAAGACGAAGATCCGCACCGCCAAGGTCGATGCGAACAACGTGGACGAGCTTATCGCGCTGATCGAGGAGTTCAAGCCCGACGTCGTGCTGAACCTTGCGCTTCCCTATCAGGACCTGACGATTATGGACGCATGCCTCGCGACGCGGACGCACTATGTCGACACGGCGAATTACGAGCCGGAGGACACGGCAAAGTTTGAATATTCCTGGCAGTGGGCCTACCGCGAGCGCTTTGAACAGGCTGGTATCTGCGCGGTGCTCGGCTCCGGGTTCGACCCCGGCGTGACCGGCGTATTTTCCGCCTACGCGCTCAAGCACCAATTTGACGAAATCAATTATATTGATATCCTGGACTGCAACGGCGGCGACCATGGCTACCCGTTTGCGACCAACTTTAACCCGGAGATCAACATTCGCGAGGTCACGGCCAACGGCTCCTACTGGGAAGACGGGCATTGGGTCGAGACCGCGCCCATGGAGATCAAGCGCGAATACGATTTTAAGGGCGTTGGCCCGAAGGACATGTACCTGCTACACCACGAGGAGCTGGAGTCCCTCGGCCTCAACATCCCCGGCATCAAGCGCATCCGTTTCTTTATGACCTTCGGCCAGAGCTACCTGACCCACCTGCGCTGCCTGCAAAACGTAGGCATGACCTCGATCGAGCCGATTGCGTTTGAAGGTAAGCAGATTGTGCCGCTGCAATTCCTCAAGGCCGTCCTGCCGGATCCCGCCTCGCTCGGCCCGCGCACGGTCGGCAAGACCAACATCGGCTGCATCTTCCAGGGCAAGAAGGACGGCAAGGACAAGACCTATTACCTCTACAACATCTGCGACCATCAGGAATGCTACCGCGAGGTCGGCTCGCAGGCCATTTCCTATACGACCGGCGTGCCCGCCATGATCGGTGCGGCGCTCGTCATCACCGGCAAATGGTGCAAGCCCGGCGTCTATAATGTCGAGGAGTTCGATCCCGACCCGTTTATGGAACTGCTGAACAAGTTCGGCCTGCCGTGGCACGAGGACTTTAACCCGGTTCTGGTCGACTGATCCCCCTGTGCCCCTCGCGGGCATATAATTTGTGACAGCTTCAGGCCAGCCGAAAGGCTGGCCTTTATCCTACTGAAACCTGTACTGGAAAGGACGCAACCTATGGACTTTTCTTCCCTTCCAACCCCTTGCTTCGTCGTGGATGAGACGTTGCTGACCCGGAACCTTGCAATCCTGAAGGACGTCGCCGACCGTTCCGGCGCAAAAATCCTGCTTGCGCAAAAGGCGTTCTCCATGTTTTCGCTATATCCCCTGATCTCCCGTTACCTATCCGGCACTACGGCCAGCGGCCTGCATGAGGCGCGGCTCGGCCGTGAGGAATTCCCCGGCGAGGTTCATGTATTTTCCCCCGCCTACCCCCCGCAGGAATTTAAGGCGCTGCTCCCCATTGCCGACCATTTCGTGTTCAACTCCTTTGCGCAATGGGAAAAGTACGGCGCAGCGGCGCGCGCAGCGGGCAAATCCTGCGGTATCCGGATCAACCCGGAATGCTCCACGCAGGAGGATGGGCACGCGATTTACGACCCCTGCGCCCCCGGTTCACGCCTCGGCGTCACGGAGCGGGCGTTCCGCCCCGACCTGCTCGGCGGAGTCGACGGGCTGCACATGCATACGCTGTGCGAACAGGGCTTTGACGCGCTCTCGGAGACGCTTGCCGTATTTGAAGCCAAATTCGGCAAATACTTGCACGGGATGCAGTGGCTGAACCTTGGCGGTGGCCACCATATCACCAAGGAAGGGTACGACCGCGAGGGGCTGGTGGCCTGCGTGCGCCGCCTGCGCGAAACCTATGGCGTTGAAGTATATCTGGAGCCTGGCGAAGCGGTGGTGCTAAACACCGGCTTCCTTGTGTCCTCTGTGCTGGAAACCATGCAAAACGGCATAAATATTGCAATCCTGGACGCTTCAGCCGCATGCCATATGCCGGACGTGCTGGAAATGCCCTACCGCCCGCCCGTGCTGGACGCCGGGGAGCCGGGTGAAAAGGCGCACACATACCGCCTGACGGGCGGCACCTGCCTGGCGGGCGACGTGGTCGGCGATTATTCCTTCGACCAGCCGCTCCGCGAGGGCAGCCGCGTCGTCTTCGGCGACATGGCGCTTTATACCATGGTGAAAACCAACACCTTTAACGGTATGAACCTGCCGTCCATCGCCATCCGCCATACCGACGGCACGGACGAGATCGTCCGCACTTTCGGATATGGGGATTTTAAAACCCGCCTTTCCTAAAGATACAAAACAGGGGCCTGCATCGATGCAGGCCCCTGTTTTGTATTTAAAACTGCGTGGTGCGGAATTGCTTCGGTGTAAACAGCGTTTCCTTTTTAAAGGCGCGGATAAAGTGCGACGGGCTGTTAAACCCGCATTCCGACGCGATATACTCAATGGAGTGCGCGGACTCCAGCAGCATTTGCTTTGCATGCTTAATCCGGGTGTTGAGCACAAACTCATGCGGCGTGCTGTTCGTGTTCTTTTTAAACAGCCGCGCAAAGTGGAACGGGCTGAGGTTGACGCGCGACGCGATCCGCTCCAGCGTGAGGTCTTCGGCGAAGTGGGCGTTGATGTACCGGATCGCGTCGCGCACGCTGCTGTCGCAATTGCGCGCCGTCGCAAGCCCAGGGCTGGCAAATTCCCCCAGCATACTGTGCAGGCATACGGACATACGGTGCTCGTTCATTGCGTCCTCCCGGAGCATGTTCATGACCTGGCGGAACGCCGTCAGCGCGGCCGGGACGTCAGCGCTGTCAAAGACAAGGTCGCCATCCTCCGCCAGCAGGTCAAAATAATGCTGCGTACCTGCGCCTGCGAAATGGAACCATTCGAAGGCCACGCCTGGGGTCGCCTGATAAAAATGCGGCAATTTTGCGTCTATCAGCAGGAGTTGCCCCTCCAGCAGCGAAAAATCCTTCCCCTGATACGAAACATGCAGGCTGCCGGCTTTGACCCAGAACATGATAAACGTGTGGAACGTTTCCCGTTCAATCACGAACCGTTCGTCGCAGACGTAGTCGCCGCCCATCTCCGCATAATACAGCGTGTCCCGCGCGAATGCTGACGGCACATGGAAGCTGATGCTGGATTCCGGCAGGATCCCCGGTTCCCTGTTGACGGCCATGTGGCAGTCCCCCTCCCCTTTTTGAAAAAGCAATTTTTGTATATGTCTTAGCAAGTGTTTGCAGTGACGGTATCGTTTTTTCAGTATACTATAAGTACAAAGAAAAGGCAAGCCAAGGCGGTTTAAGCCATTTGCCGCACAAAATACAGCACTTACATTTTAGGAGGAAACTGTCATGAAGGAAATCAAAATCGGTTTGATCGGCTCGGGTTGGATGGGCAAGGCGCATACAAACGCTTTTCTGAACGCACAGATGCTTTTCGGGCCGGAGTTCGGCCGCCCCGTTTTTGAATGCGTATCCGATACCCAGGAAGACGTTGTGAAGGCTGCCGCTGAAAAGCTCGGCTTCAACCGCTGGACCACCAATTGGATGGATATCATCAACGACCCCGCAATCGACCTTGTAGACATTGCCACCCCGAACTTCCTGCACTATGAAATGGCAAAGGCCGCCCTGCTGGCCGGCAAGCATGTATACTGCGAGAAGCCGCTCTGCTTTACCCCGGCGGAGTCCAAGGAGCTGGCCGACCTGGCCAAGGAAAAGGGCGTTGTCAACTATGTCGGCACGCAGAACGTCAACAACCCGGCAAACGCCTACGTCCGCGACCTGGTCAAGGAAGGCAAGCTCGGCAAGATCATGCGCTTCATTGCGACATACGACCAGGACGCGCTGCTCGACCCGGAATCCCCGATCACCTGGCGCCACATCAACAAATTCGCAGGCTCCGGCGCGCTGGGCGACCTAGCGTCCCACATGATCGCGGTTTCCCAGATGATCCTTGGCGATATTGACAGCGTAAACGCGGTTTCCCAGATCATCATCCCCGAACGTCCCAAGGCTCGCGGCTCCTCCGAAATGGCGAAGGTGGAGAACGACGACATCATGACCTTTATGGCCAAGTACAAGAACGGCTGCCTGGGCACGATCGGCACCTCCCGCGTCGCGACCGGCCGCAAGAACTTTTTCTCCTATGAAATCCAGGGTACCGAAGGCAGCGTTTATTATAGCCTCGAGCGCATGGGCGAGGTACAGGTCTACTTCCGCTCGGACGACGGCCGTGACGGCGGCTTCCGCACCGTCCTGCTGAACCCAGAGCACGAGGGCTACGGCGTATTCGAGCCGCAGGCCGGCATCGCGATCGCGTTCACCGATATGAAGATCCTCGAAGTCCACAAGCTGCTGGCCGCCATCACCCAGGGCGCGCCCTACATGTGCGACTTTGCCTTTGGCCACAAGATCGACTGTGTCATCGACGCGGTGCTTCAGTCTGCGGAGAGCGAGCAGTGGACCAAGGTTGCGGACTGACCGCCGCCGTTCAAACCCACGATTGACAGGAGGAAGAAAAATGAAGATCCGTGTTGGCAGCTGCCCCGATTCCTGGGGCGTATGGTTCCCTTCCCATGAAAAGCAGACCCCGTGGACAAGATGCCTGGATGAGATGGCCGCCGCCGGTTACGCCGGCACCGAGCTTGGCCCCACCGGCTATCTGCCCACCGATTATGATACGCTGCGCACTGCGCTGGATTCCCGAGGCCTCGACCTGATCGGCGCGACGCTGTCCGGCGATATGTGTTCGGACGAAGGCGTGAAGGCCGTCATGGATACGGTCGACCTACTCGGGCCGATCCAGGTCAAATTCCCGGACGCGCGTTATATGGTGCTCTTTACCGACGTCTACACCGACCTCGAAACCGGTGAGCTGATCCATCCCGCTTCGATCGACGGCGAGGGCTGGAAACAGTTTTGCGCAAATATCCAGAAGGTCTCGGACTACGCCAAGGAAAAGTTCGGCCTGACCGTCGTTTACCATCCGCATGCGCAGACCTACTGCGAGAGCGAGGAGCAGATTGAGCGCCTGCTAAATGACACGACCGTGCAGCTCTGCTTCGATACTGGCCACCATGTCTACGGCGGCGGCGACCCGGTTGCGTTTTTCCGCAAGCACCACGACCGCATCCCCTATCTACATCTGAAGGACTGCAACCAGAAGCTGCGCGACCAGATCAAGCACGAAGGCCTGTCCTTTGTCAAGGCGGTTTCCATGGGCCTGATGTGCGAGCCCGGTTCGGGCGCGGTGGACTTTTCGGATATGTACAAAGCCCTTCAGGAAGTCGATTATGATGGTTGGGTCGTCGTAGAGCAGGATATGTTCCCCTGCCCGTTCGACCAGCCGTTCCCGATTGCCAAGCGTACCCGTGCGTTCCTCGCAAGCGTCGGCATGAAGTAAAACCAATTCTAAAGGGGTCTGGGCAACATGCCCAGACCCCTTTTTAGTGTCCCTGCTTTATGAAGGAAGCCCTGCGGGATAAATAAAACCGTTTTATCCCGCTTGCCGGATGGTTTACGTGCCGGGAGCGCTTACTCGTGCTCCGGTGCGAATAGCGTGTTGAGGATTTGCTCCATTGCAAGCGCCGTGCGGCTGCTGTCCAGGCACTCGCGCAGGCGCTGATCCATATCGTCCGTAATGGCGCGCGCCTCGCCGAGCAGCTTTGCCCCCTCCGCAGTCTGCGCCTTATACTGTTTAGCCGTTACGCCAATCTGTGCGGCATACCGCTCGTCAGTGCCGGGACGGACGGCCGCGGTATAAATATCGACGATTTCGTCCCCCGACCGGGTCGGGAAATACTCGTGCGGCGCGGTGCTGTCAAAGATGCAGACGCCCTTTGCGCGCATAACGAGCATATCAAGGCTCTCCGGGTCGAACGCACAGTGATAGACCTCGGTGTCGACCCCCGCCTGCACCGCGGCGTCCGCCACCTTTTTGAGGAATGTGGATTTGCCGGTGCCCGGCCTGCCCTTCATAAAGTAGCGCTGTGGCAAATCCATGGTCAAGTTTGCAATATAGTCGACCGGCCCTTCCGGCGTGGAGGCGCCGAACACCGCGTCCGTACGCTTGCCCGGCTTCCCGGCCTTTCCGTCTGCGAGCACCTTTTTGGCAAACGCCTCCGCCATTTCATTGAGCACCTTGAAATCCATTTGCGAAATATAAATTTTTTCCCACTCATCGTGGATTTTCAGCGCGGCGGCATAGGCGTCATACGCCTTTTGCAGCAACGCCCGCGCTTCATCGCGCGCCTCGTCCTCCAGCAAATTGTCCACATGGCGGCTCCGGTCGAGCCAATACGGCGTATTGAGCACCGCGGCCGAGCGTTCCGGCAGGATCAGCCCGGTTACGCTGCCGTCCAACGGCTGGTGTACGATGTCCAGCCGCAGCCCCTGTTCGCGCGCCAACTCAATCGCCGCGCCGGACAGGTCGCGCATCACCGCCGACGGGTACCCGACCGTGCGCTGCACGTGCTGCAGCCCCGCTGCGCGGCCGGCTGTAAAATCAATATATCCGCGCGAGCTATTGGCGCTTAAGTAGTAATGATAGACCATGTTATCAAACCCTTTCCGTTTTATCGTCTTGTTCTATGCCTATGCCGCGCGCCCGCCCGTTATGCCCGGCGCACGGCATTGCCGATCCTGTGCCCGCGTGGTATAATAATAAAATCCCAACATAACCGCAGGTGATTGAAACGAAAGCATCCGTAAGCGATTTTTCGCAGGGTCCTGTATATCAGAACATCCTGCGCCTCGCAGGCCCTATGACGCTCGCGCAGCTCATCAACGTGCTCTATAATATCATCGACCGCATGTATATCGGCCACATGGCGCAGGACGCCGTCAACGCGCTGACCGGCGTAGGGCTGACCTTCCCCATCCTGTCCATCGTCCTGGCCTTTGCCAACCTATTCGGCACGGGCGGCGCGCCGCTTTTTTCCATGGCGCGCGGCCGTGGGGATACGGAGGACGCCGGGAAAATCCTGGGCAATACCTTTGCCATGCTGCTGTCAACCGGCGTGGTGCTGACCGCCGTCATCCTGCTGTGCCAAAAGCCGCTGCTGTACCTATTCGGCGCAAGCGATATTACCTATCCCTATGCAAGCAGCTACCTAACGATTTACTTATGCGGCAGCGTGTTCGTCATGGTGGGCTTAGGGCTTAATAACTTTATCAATGCGCAGGGCTTTGGCCGGACGGCCATGGGCACGGTCGCCCTCGGCGCAATCCTGAACATCGTCCTCGACCCGCTATTTATTTTCGGGCTGCACCTCGGCGTGGCCGGCGCGGCGATTGCAACCGTCATCTCGCAGTTTGCATCCGCGGTCTGGGCGGTACGCTTCCTGACCGGCGCAAAAGCCGTCGTCCGGTTGCGCCGGGGCGATATGCGCCTGCAATTGGCGCGCATCCGGCGTATCGTGACGCTCGGCCTGTCGGGCTTCATCGTTTCGATCACCAACAGCGCCGTGCAAATAGTATGTAACGCAACCCTGCAGCATTATAGCGGCGACCTCTATGTCGGGGTCATGACGATTATCAACTCCACCCGAGACGTCGTTACCGCGCCGGTCAACGGCCTGACAAGCGCCTCGCAGCCCGTGCTTGGCTACAATTACGGCGCGCAGCAATATCGCCGCGTGCGCACGGGAATTGGCCTCATGTCCATCCTGTGCGTGGCGTACACGACGGTAGTGTGGCTCATCCTGCTGCTCTTCCCCACGGCTTTTATCCGTATCTTCACCGACGACCCCGCGCTGGCGGCCGCTACGGTTCCGTCGATGCACCTGTATTTTTTCGGCTTCTTTATGATGTCTCTGCAAATTGCCGGGCAGACCGCCGCCGTGTCGCTCGGGCGCTCCGCGCAGTCCATCTTCTTTTCCCTGTTCCGCAAAATCATCATCGTCGTGCCGCTGACCCTTCTGCTCCCACGGCTTTGGGGGCTTGGCGTGCGCGGCGTATTCCTTGCGGAACCGGTGTCCAACTTCATCGGCGGCGGCGCCTGTTATATCACAATGCTTCTCACAATATGGCGCGGGCTGCGCCGCAAGGAACGGGAAGCCGCGCAGCCGCCCCCCATAAACTGAATCGTTTGGAGGATAAACTATGAAATGTCCAAGATGCGGCGCAGACGCCTGCCAGATCGTCACCGAGACCTCTTCACACTATAAGGGCTACGGCGCGGGGAAAGGCTGCCTCGGCTACCTGTGCTTCGGCCCCCTCGGCTTGCTTTGCGGCATGTGCGGCATGGGGGAAGGCCGCACGCGCAGCAAGACCTATTGGATCTGCCACAATTGCGGCAACAAGTTCCAGGCATGACGGCGCAAAAGCTTTGGCTGCTGGCCATGCGCGCGGGCGCGGCCTGCGGCTGCCATCAGCGCTATGAACGCAGCTTCCGCTTCCGCGGCTATCAGTTCCCGCTTTGTGCGCGCTGCACCGGGATTGCCCTCGGGCAGTTGCTGGCGCTTGCGCGTCCGGCCGCGAAATCCCTTCCCAAATCGTTGATGGGCTGCCTGCTCCTCCTCACCCCAACAGCGGTGGACGGGCTGACCCAGGCTGCGGGTCTGCAGGCCTCCACCAACCGGCGCCGGCTATGGACTGGCATCCTGGCAGGCCTTGGTTATGTGCAAGCGCTGCGCATCCTGTTACAGCGGATTTTTTCAAAAAAGGGCAAAGCATCGTAACCCTAAAATGGGATGGCTGGGCTTACCACCATCCCATTTTTGTTGCAATTGCTGAAAATATATTGCTATTTTTCAGATATTATTTCATGCTATTCTCAAAAACCTCTTCTTTTTTAGTTGCGCGGCCAATCAATTTATGTTATGATAATTGAGCACTCAACCATTGAAGGGAGGGATGGACATGAACCAACTATCCTATACCAAGTCCGCTTCCATTATCCACCGCCAGACCAACCGCTTTTACGACCGCGCGCTCGCCTCGTTCCACGTCGGATGCGGCCAGCAATTTTTTTTGGCAAAAATCTACGAGCATAACGGCATCAGCATGTACGACCTGGCAAAAACGGGGCATTTTGATAAAGGCACCGTGACCAAAGCCGTGCAAAAGCTGGAAGAACTCGGCTATATCCAAAGCTGCGCGGACGGCGACGACCGCCGCATCCGCCGTCTTTACACCACGCCCGCCGCGGAACCCGTGATCCAAACGCTGCGGCAGAGCAAGCAGCGCTGGGACCGTGTGCTGACCGAATCCCTCTCACCGGAAGAAGCCGCCGAGCTTTTGCGCCTTATGACGAAAATGGCGGAAAATGCCTATCACTACATCGAAAAAGGAGTATCTGAAAGCAATGCCAACCCATGAAACAACCATACAGAACCCACTTGGATATAAGCCGATTGGCATGCTGCTCGCATCGTTTGCCATCCCGTCGATTATCGCCTGCCTTGTCAATTCGATCTATAACATCGTCGATCAGATTTTTATCGGGCAGGGCGTAGGCTACCTGGGCAACGCCGCGACAACCGTTGCCTTCCCGATCGTCACGATCCTGATGGCTTTTGCCACTATGGTCGGTTCCGGCGGTAGCGCCTACGCGGCCATTAAGCTCGGGCAGGGCGAGGATGGCGAAGCCCGCCTGACGCTCAATAACCTCCTTGTGTTATCGGCGGCGATCGGCGTTGTATGCGCGGTGCTGGGGCTTGTTTTCCTCGAACCCGTGCTGCGTCTGTTCGGCGCGACCGACCTTGTGATGCCCTTTGCCAAGGACTATACCTCGATCATCCTGATCGGCTCCCCGTTCAGCGTCATCAGCGTCGCGCTTTCCAATATGGCGCGTACCGACGGCGCGCCGCGCCTATCCATGTACGGCATCCTGATCGGCGCCGCCCTGAACACGGTGCTTGACCCGATTTATATTTTCGTACTGCACTGGGGCGTGAAGGGCGCCGCAGTCGCGACGATTACCTCCCAGATCCTATCCTCCCTCATTATGGTGGTATACTTTGCACGCAAAACCAAAAAGCAAAAGAGCCATATGCGTTTTTCCCGCCAGGCCATGAAGCCGGTCGGCCGTGTAATGGGCAAAATCGTCGTACTTGGCGTGTCATCGGGCATCACCTCCGGCGTCGCATGCATCATGCAGGTCGTCATGAACAATTCCCTGGTATATTACGGGAACCAGAGCCCGGTTGGCGGCGAAATCGCCCTCAGCGCAATGGGTATCGTCATGAAGCTTGCCATGATCCTCGGCTCTGTGGCAATCGGCATCGGCGTCGGTTCGCAGCCGATCCTTGGCTTTAACCTCGGCGCGGAAAAGTATGAACGGATCCGCAAGACTTACAAAACCGCCGCCATCTCCGCGACGGTCGCCATCATCATCTGCTGGGCGTTCTGCCAGCTCTTCCCGCAATTTGTCGTGCAGATTTTCGGCGCGGATAACGAGCAGTTCACGGCGTTCGCAATCAAGTGCCTCAAGATCTATCTGTTCGGCATCTTCTGCGCCGGGTTCCAGATCGTGTCCACCAACTACTTCCAGGCTACCGGGCAGCCGCTCAAGGCGTCCATCCTTTCCATGCTGCGCCAGCTGTTGCTGCTCATCCCGCTGCTGCTGATCCTGCCCCGCTTCTTCGGGCTGGACGGCATCCTCTTTGCCGGCCCGGCTGCCGATATCGGTTCCGCGATTATCGTATTCCTGTTTATCGTACCCGAAATGAAAAAGCTGAACCGCCGCATCCAGGAATCGCACGATGGGCCTTCTCATCCGGATATGTCCGCCACGACCGTTTAACCCCCGGTTTAAAACACCATAAAAAGCCACGGGAGCCTGCGCTGCATCCCGTGGCTTTTTTGTGTCCCTGCACATATAAATAATTTTAGCTTCCCTCGTACCCGCCGCAGGCACGCCGCATAAAATAAAGCATCAGGCTATCCGGCGCTAACCATCAAAATACATAAGAGCCTTTGCTTCTTATGAATTTCATCTTTTGGGAGGTTCTCTTTTATGGAACGTAATCTTGCCGAAGCGGTTGCCCTGTCCGATCTGACTGCCGCACATACCCCTGCCCTGACAGACGGCCAGGCCGCCTCGTCCTGCCCCTGCCGCCAGGGCGCTGCTTCTACCTCCGTAACGATGGCAAGCTGCCGCGCAACGCCTGCCGATGTTTTCTTTGATTACTGCGAAGACATCAAATGCGCTAACATTGGCGACGCCATCATTGAAAGCCAGGGGCGTATCCTCGACGTGACGGCGACCCTGCGCAACGTCTGCCCCGGCAAGCGCGTGGCAGTCGGCATCACGCTGATGGAGGTCGACCCCAACGGCACATCCCATCCCCGCGGGATCAAGACCCTTCTTGTCCCCGCACAGGGCGGGATGGCCTGTGTCGACGTGCAGCTCCCCTCCGCCCGCTTTATCCTGCCGGAGGAAGACAGCGCCACAATCCCGCACTCCAACAGCACCTGCTCAAACCAGCGGCACTTTACCGTCCGTGTTGACGCGCACTATGCGGATGTGACCGGCGTACCCTGCTCATAATGCATCTATCGCATAGCAAAAGCCCCTCCCGCAAAAGCGGAGGGGGCTTTTTTCATGTTTTAAACTTCAAACGCCATCCGGTAGGCCAAGGTCTCCTGCTGTCCCGCCGCAAGTTGCCGCACGCCCACTTTATGTTCCAACGCGCTGTCCAGGTAAGCGCCGTCGGGCAGGGCGCTCCAAGGCTCGATGCAGACATATCCCGGCTCTTCCACACCCGGTTTGCTCCAAATGCCCATATAGCCAAACCCTTCAAACGCTACCGTGACACGGCTGCTGTTCTTGTCGCTGCCCAATACCAGCGTTTTGCAGGTGAGGTCGTCAAGAATCAGCGCGTCGCCGTCAAACAGGCCGGGCGTCAGGTACAGCTTGCCGTCTGTGAGCGGCAAGCAGCCCTTCTTTTCCGTCAGGAATACGTTTTCATCCGTTTGGATCGGGTGGATTTCCGTCATCCCCGGGAACAGGATATAGGAATCCCGCATACGCTCGCCTTCCGTTAGCGCAATGCAATAGCCTTCGTGCCCGCCGAGTTCATAATACAGCGGCTTTTCAGAGCGGTTCCACACGGTATGCGCCTTGACAAGCGTATCCCCTTCCAGCCGGTACTCGACCGACAGCGTAAACCGGAACGGATAGTGCGCCAGCGTCTCCGCCGTTTCCGTCAGTTCCAGCACAAGGCGCTCCTGCTCATGCACCGTCGCCCGGAATTCATTATCGCGCGCAAAGCCGTGCTGTGAAATCTGATACGGTTTGCCGCCCAAGGTGTAGCCGCCGCCTTTCAAGCGTCCCACAATCGGGAACAGCATCGGCGCATGGCGTTTCCAGACCGCCGGGTCAGCCGTCCACAGCCGTTCCTGGCCGGAAGCGTCCCGCACGCTGGACGGCTCTGCGCCAAAGCTATTGATCTCAACCTTCAAAAACTGGTTTTCCAGTGTATAAAACATGTCTGTCCTGCCTTTCTTGACTACCTACCTTTTAATACCTGCTGCAAATAGGCGCGGTATTGATCCGCCACCGCCTTCGGTTCGGCAATCTGTACCCCCGCGCCAAGCCCGCAAAGCCAGCCGAACAGCTGCGGGCTGACCGCAACCTCTACCTGCATCCGGAAATGGGCCTCGTCTTCCGGCAGCAGCATCATATCTCCGCCAAACCTGTCGTGCATCACGCCGGCCAAGCGGTTCTCGCAGCGCAGGACGACCGTTTCCACGGCGCCGCCGAACATGCCAAACAGGTGCTTTGCATATTGCCCGACGTCCTGCCGTTCAAACTGCTCCTTGCCCTGCCGCGCCGCATCGAGTATCCCGATTTGTTCCATCTTATCCACGCGGTAATGGCGGATCGCCGCGGCCATGGGGTCGTATGCGACCAAATAATAGTTTTCGCTGTTCCAGACAAGCGCCCAGGGGCTGGCCGTATATTGCGCGCCATCACGCCGGAATTGCTTTTTTACCTGCAAATCCGGCGTAATCGTCCATTCAAAATACCGGAAACAGATTTGCTTCCCCTGCGCAATCGCGCTGTGTATGCGGTCGATATTGTAGTAAATGCTCTCATTCATGGTTTTGATGCGCCCGCTGACATAAACCTGGCGCTGGAGCGCCCTTGCCTGGTACGAGCTTGCAAGCCGCTCCACCTTATTGATTAGGGCATGGGATTTCCGGTGCGTGATAAAGCGGGAGGACTGCACCGCGTCCACCAATAGTTTCAGCTCAGGCTGTTCAAACATGCGGTTGGCAAGATAATAGCCGCCGCCGCGCCCGCCCTGACGCTCAATATCGAAGCCGCATTGGCACAGCGCCTCAATATCCGTGTAAATGCTTTTGCGCTCCGCTTGGATACCGTATTCTTCCAGGCATTCGATGAGTTCATCAGCGCTTAAAACATGCGCTTCGTCCGTGCGCTCGTGCAGGATCTGCGCGAGGCGCAACACCTTCTGCTTTTGGTTTTGCTTCCGTGGCATTGTTTACAGCTTCTCCGCCGCATGCTCATAAGCCGCCTGGGTGACGCGGTCAAAGCACACCATGATAATATCGCGGGGCACAAGGTTTTCCTTGAGGAAACGGCGGATTTCCCGCACGGCAATTTCCGCGGCCTGGTCGAGCGGGTAATTATATACCCCCGTGCTGATCGACGGGAACGCGACGGTCTCGCAGTTATGATCGCGTGCAAGCAGCAGGCTGTTATGGTAACAGGAAGCAAGCAAGGCCGCTTCCCCGCGGATGCCGCCCCGCCATACCGGCCCCGGCGTGTGGATGACATACTTTGCCGGCAGCCGGTACGCCTTTGTAATCTTTGCCTCGCCGGTCTTGCACCCGCCGAGCTGCTTGCATTCCGCCAGCAGCCCGGGGCCTGCTGCGCGGTGGATCGCGCCGTCCACCCCGCCGCCGCCGAGCAGGCTCTCATTCGCCGCGTTTACGATTGCGTCTGCCTTTACCTGTGTAATATCGCCCAGCATAATTGAAAATCCCATTTTAACGCCTCCTGCCGTCCGTTCGTCCTGTCATCCAATTTGTTCCTACTGCTATTGTACCTGCGACGCCCCCGCAAGTCAATACGATAAACAAAAAGGCCGTCTTATCAGACGGCCTTTTTGTGCGAATTAGTCAGTAAACATGTGTGTGGACAAATAGCGCTCCCCTGTGTCGGGCAGCAGTGCGACGATCCGCTTGCCTTCGTTGCCGGGGCGCTTTGCGACTTCCATCGCCGCCCATACGGCCGCGCCGGAGGAAATGCCGACAAGCAGCCCTTCCGCGCGCGCGATCGCGCGGCCGGCCTGGAACGCCTCGTCGTTCCCGACCGTAATAATCTCATCATAAACCGCGGTATCCAGCGTATCCGGGACAAAGCCCGCGCCGATCCCCTGCAGCTTATGAGGGCCGGGCTTGCCGCCGGACAGCACCGGCGAACCGGACGGCTCCACGGCAATGATACGGACGTCAGGGTTCTTTTCCTTGAGGTATTTGCCCACGCCGGAAACCGTGCCGCCCGTGCCGACGCCCGCCACGAAATAATCGACCTTGCCGTCGGTATCCGCCCAAATCTCGGGGCCGGTCGTGGCATAGTGCGCCGCGGGGTTTGCAGGGTTTACAAACTGGCCGGGGATAAACGCATGCGGGATTTCCTTGGCAAGGGCTGCAGCCTTATCGATCGCGCCCTGCATCCCCTTTGCGCCGTCCGTAAGCACCAGTTCCGCGCCATACGCCTTGAGCAGGTTGCGGCGTTCTACGCTCATGGTCTCCGGCATGGTCAAGATGATCCGGTATCCATGTGCCGCGGCCACCGCGGCCAGGCCGATCCCGGTGTTGCCGCTGGTCGGCTCGATGATCACCGAACCGGGGACGAGCAGCCCCTTGGCCTCCGCATCCTCTACCATTGCCTTGGCGATCCGGTCCTTTGCCGACCCCGCCGGATTAAAATACTCCAGCTTAGCAAGGATGTGGGCGTTGAGGCCGTGGGTACGCTCAAAATTTACAAGCTCGAGCAGCGGCGTACCGCCGATCAAATCTGTTACGCTACGTGCAATTTTTTCCATAATAAAGGCTCCTTTATGGGTTTTTAACCGCCCGGAATGCGGTATCAAGGTCAAGTAGGATATCGTCGATATGCTCCGTGCCGATCGACAGCCGGATGGTGTTCGGCCGGATCCCCGCAGACGCGAGTTCCTCCGCATTGAGCTGCGCATGGGTCGTCGAAGCCGGGTGGATGACAAGCGACTTGACGTCCGCCACATTTGCCAGCAGCGAAAAGATCTCCAGATGGTCGATAAACGCGCGCGCTTCCTGTTCCCCACCCTTGATTTCAAAGGTAAAGATAGAGGCGCCGCCCTGCAGGAAATACTTTTTGTACAGCGCATGGTAAGGGTTCCCCGGCAGCGAAGGATGGTTTACACGCTCTACCAGCGGATGGTTCTGTAAATATTCTACCACCCTTTCCGCATTTTGTACATGGCGCTCCACCCGCAGGGACAGCGTTTCCAGCCCCTGCAAGAACAGGAACGCGTGGAGCGGCGCAACCGACGCGCCGGTGTCGCGCAGCAGGATCGCCCGGATGCGGGTGACAAAGGCCGCCGCCCCGGCCGCCTTGGCAAAGCTAACACCGTGATAGCTGGGATCGGGGTCGGTCAGGCCGGGGAATTTGCCCGAAGCCTCCCAATCGAACTTGCCGCTTTCCACGATTACGCCGCCGAGCGCCGTACCGTGCCCGCCGATAAACTTGGTGGCAGAGTGTACAACAATGTCCGCGCCGTATTCGATCGGCCGCAGGAGGTACGGGGTTGCGAAGGTGTTGTCCACGACCAGCGGGATGCCGTGCCGGTGGGCAACCTCGGCAACCTTTTCGATGTCGATCAGGCTTGCGTTGGGGTTGCCGATCGATTCGATATAGACCGCGCGGGTATTGTCCTGGATTGCGCGCTCAAACGCGCCCTCCTCGTCCGGGTCGACAAAGGTCGTTGCAATGCCGTATTCCGGCAGCGTATGGGCGAACAGGTTATGCGTGCCGCCATAGAGCGTACGCGCGGCGACGATATGCTGCCCGGCCTTTGCAAGGTTCAGCACCGCGTAGGTGATCGCTGCGGCGCCGGACGCCACCGCCAGCGCCGCGGAACCGCCCTCCAGCGCCGCAATACGCTTTTCAAAAGCCTCCTGCGTGGGGTTGGTCAGGCGGCCGTAAATGTTGCCCGCATCGTTCAGGCTGAACCGTGCCGCGGCATGCGCGCTGTTTTCAAATACATAGGATGTGGTCTGGTAAATCGGTACGGCGCGTGCGCCTGTTACCGGATCGGGCTGCTCCTGGCCGACATGGAGCTGGAGGGTCTCAAAATGATAATTCCTATTGTTCTGCATAATAATGTCCTTCTTTCTGTGTTGTCTGATTTAAAATGAATCTTTCCCTTTTAGCGACAACACATTCGGCTGCCCTCCCGCTTGCCACGTACAATCGTATCCATCTTTGCAGCCTCCTTCCAAACTCCTTATTTCATATTTGTTTAGTATGGATTTATTATACCATGCCACACGGTTTTGTCAATCGGTCAATTCTGACAAAAAGGCGTGGAAACCGGAAGGGATTCCCACGCCTTTTGCCAAATACCTATTCTTTTGCGCCTGTCTTGCCCTTTGGCGGTTTTTGCGGGCTGTCCCCCCACTTTTCCGGCGGGACGCCCCGCGCCCGCAGGCGGTTGTTGGTCGCCGTCCGGATCAAGGTATAGAGCACCGAAAAGACCGGGATACAGATAATCATGCCCACGATGCCCATTGTGCTGCCGCCGACGGTCACCGCCACCAACACCCAAAGCGAGGGGAGCCCCACTGAATTGCCGACCACATGCGGGTAAATGAGGTTGCCCTCCACCTGCTGCAGCACCAGGAACAGGATAATGAACCACAGCGCCTGCATCGGGTTTTCAATCAGGATCAGGAATGCGCCGACGAAGCATCCGATAAACGCGCCGAAAATCGGGATCAGCGCCGTCAGCGCGATCAAGGCGCCGACCAGCAATGCATATGGGAAATGCAGCACCGACATACTGATAAAAAACATCAGCCCGAGGATGACCGCCTCCGTACATTGCCCGGTGATAAAGTTCGCGAAGGTCTGCTGGGAAAGGGTGCAGATCGATAGGAACCCGTCCGCCTTCGGCGAGGGCAGCACGGCATACAGGAGCTTTTTGACCTGGCGGCCAAGCTTTTCCTTTTGCAGCAGCACATAGAGCGCGAAAAACATACCGAGGAAGAAGTTTACGATCGCCCCGATGATCGAAGACGCCATGTTAAAGGTGGAACCCAGCATGTCACCCGCACCGTTGCGGAGGAAATCCCATGCGGTCTGGCCGACCATGCCCCAATCGATGGTATCCCAGTCAAACTGCAGGTTGGAAAGCTGCCCCGACAGCGCTGGGAACTGGGCTTCCAGTTCTGAAATCCAGCCCTGTACCTTAAGGAAGAAATCTGGCATGCGGTTGCTCAGCAGCCCGATGGAACGCGCAATCTGCGGGGCGACCAGCAGCACCACCACGACGACCAGCCCCAGTACGAGCGCGATCGCCAGCACCAGGCTGACCGGCCGTTTGCACTTGCGCGCCCAGGCTTCCCGGCGTTTCCCAAACAGGCTGCGCTCGATAAAGGCCATGGGCACATTCAGGATAAACGCGATACACCCGCCCAGGATAAAGGGGGAAACCAGCGCGAAAAAGCCGGATATGACGCCGGTCACTTTCTGGAAATTTTCCAGCCCTACAAACAGCAGTACCGCAAAGGCAATCAGTAATGCAATTTTTTTCATATTGTTTCGGTTTAAATCCATAAGTCTCCCCTGCAAATCAGAACTTTTCTATCTATTGGGTATACGAAGCATTATACCACACAAAACCTGTAAATACAGCCAGCCATGATCAAATTTTTGTTTTTTATGTTACCGTTGTTTTTTTCCACCATTTAGATTATACTGAGATTAAGAAATGAGAAAACGGAGGAATGCATTATGAAGATCGGTATGCTCACCAGTGGCGGCGATTGCCAAGGGCTGAATGCCGCGCTCCGCGGCGTCGCCAAATCCCTCTATAATGAATTCGGGAAAGACGTCACCATTTATGGCTTTTCCGACGGGTACCGCGGCCTGATCGAGGGCAATTATAAGGAAATGCAGCCCCGCGACTTCTCCGATATCCTGACGCTCGGCGGCACGATCCTCGGCACGTCCCGCGAGTCTTTTAAGGCAATGCAGATCCCGCTGGAGGACGGTACGACCAAGCTCGACCGTATGCTGAAGACCTACCGCGACATGGGGCTCGACGCCATGGTCATCCTCGGCGGCAACGGCACGCATAAAACGGCCAACCTGCTGTCGGAAAACGGCGTGAACGTCGTCACCCTGCCCAAGACCATTGATAACGACCTTTGGGGCACGGAAATGACCTTCGGCTTCCAAAGCGCGGTTGATATCGCGACCAACGTCATCGATTCCATCCATTCCACGGCGTTTTCCCACAGCCGCGTGTTTATTGTCGAGGTCATGGGGCATAAGGCCGGCTGGCTGACCCTGCACGCCGGCATTGCCAGCGGCGCGGATATTATCATTATCCCGGAAATCCCCTACAATGTCCAGCACATCGTCGACGCGATCGAGAAGCGGAGCCAGTCCGGGAAACGGTTCTCCATCCTCGCTGTTGCCGAGGGCGCGATTTCCAAGGCCGAAGCCAAGATGTCCAAAAAAGAATTCCGCATTGCCCGCGAAAATATGAAGCAGCCCTCGATCTCCTACCGCCTGGCGGACGAAATCCACGCCATCAGCGGCCAGGAAATCCGCGTCACAATCCCTGGCCATTTCCAGCGCGGCGGCAGCCCCTGCGCCTACGACCGCCTGCTGTCCAGCCGGTTCGGCACCGCGGCGGCGCGCCTGATCCGCGAAAAGAAGTTCGGCAACATGGTCGCCCTGCAAAACGGCAAAATCGTGCCTGTCCCGCTGAAAGACGTCGCCGGGAAGCTCAAAAGCGTCCCGCCGGATTGCGAGATTATCCGCTCCGCGCGCGACCTCGGCCTGTCGATGGGCGATTGACCCCCTTTTAAGTACCGCGAGCCGCCCCAACCGGGGCGGCTTTTTTATGGGCGCGGCTCAATATTTTCCTTATAAAATGTTTCAAAAAGCGACATCATCAGCTCTTTTTTGCCGTGCTTTAAATAGCGGTAACAGAAGTAGGCCGTGATGAAGCCGCCAATTGTGCATACGATCATGTCCTGCATGGTATCGTTGACGCCGGTCGTCGCAACGAGCTGTGGATCCGGGCCAAACTGGCTGAGCGTATATTCATAAATCTCCCACAGCACGGCGCTCGACATGGCGAACATCGCGGCAAACATGGAGACTACCGGCGCGTCCGACGCCTCCTTCCGCCGCCCCGGCTTGTAGTAATAATAGACCAGCATCCCAGCCACGGCAAACAGGAAGCCCGAGGCGCAGTGCAAGATCTTGTCCAGGTGCGGCACCATATCGTAGCCGCCCAGCACGCTCGCAAACGTGACCGCGACAAAGGCAAATACGATAAAAATGATATCGAACAGGTAGACCGGCCGCAGCTTAAAAACCTTATAGATCAGTTTGGGCACGGCAGGCAGCAAAAGCCCGGCTACCGCCATCAACACCAAATAAACCTGCGCCCCATGCGTCAGCACATAGCCCAGTGCAGCAGCCGTACCTACAAAATAGAGCGCCAGGATGGCAAGGTACGCCTTGCGTATATTCTGCTGCCCTTTATCTATGATTTGCATATCCTCCGACCTCTCCTTTTCAATACATAGGTCAAGTGTATCGCAGCAGCCTGTCCACGTCAACCGGGTTTTCGCAAATCTTAAGAAAGAAAAAGGGGCCGTTTTACGACCCCTTTTGACATATCCCGTTTGTATGTTAGAGCTGGCGCAGCAGATTGGCCATTTCGATGGCGGTGCAGGCCGCATCATAACCCTTGTTCCCCGCCTTGGTGCCCGCACGCTCGATGGCCTGCTCGATGGTATCGGTCGTCACAACGCCGAAAACCGTCGGTATGCCGGTTTCCAGGCCGACCGCCGCAACGCCCTTGGATACCTCGTTGCACACATAGTCGTAATGGGAGGTGGAGCCGCGGATCACCGCGCCGAGGCACAGCACCGCATCGTACTTGCCCGAGGCGGCGAGCTTTTTTGCGACCAGCGGGATCTCAAACGCGCCCGGCACCCAGGCCAGCGCGATATCCTCATCCTCCACGCCGTGGCGGTGCAGCGCGTCCTGCGCGCCGCCGACCAGCTTGCTCACGATAAATTCATTAAAGCGGGCGGCGACGATCGCATATTTGCCCTTGCCCGCTACCAGTTTGCCTTCATACAGCTTCATAAAATAATCCTCCTAAAACCTTATGTTTTTATTTGTACTGCGTCATATGATCCATTTTGGCCTGCTTTGTTTTGAGGTAAAACGCATCGTAGGGATTCGCCGCGATCTGGATGGGGACGCGGTCGACCACCTCGATGCCGTAGCCGGAAAGCCCCACGATTTTGGTCGGGTTGTTCGTCATCAGGCGCAGCTTGTGCACGCCGAGGTCGCTCAGGATTTGCGCGCCGATGCCGTAATCCCGCAGGTCGGGCGGGAAGCCGAGCGCGACGTTCGCCTCCACCGTATCCATGCCCTGATCCTGGAGCTCGTAGGCTTTCAGCTTGTTGATCAGCCCGATGCCGCGGCCTTCCTGCCGCATATAAACGAGCACGCCGCGGCCTTCCCGCGCAATCATCTTCATTGCGGCGTCGTACTGCTCGCCGCAGTCGCAGCGCGCGGAGCCGAGCGCATCGCCGGTCAGGCATTCGGAATGCACGCGCCCGAGCACCGGCTCGCCGTTCCCCACGTCGCCCATCGTCATGGCGACATGGTGCTCGCCGTTGAGCTTATTGACATAGCCGTAAATCTGAAACTTGCCATAGCGTGTCGGGAAATTCGCACAGGCCACGCGCTCCACCAGCGTCTCCGCGCGGCGGCGGTATGCGATGATGTCCGCAAGCGTGATGAGGGTCAGGCTGTGCTGCTGCGCAAAGGCCTTTAGCTCCGTCGTGCGCATCATCGTGCCGTCCTCCCGCATGATTTCACAGCATAGGCCGCACTCCTGCAACCCGGCAAGGCGGCACAGGTCGACCGTGGCCTCGGTATGGCCGGAGCGCTTGAGCACGCCGCCCTCCACCGCACGCAGGGGGAACATGTGCCCCGGCCGGCGGAAATCCGACGCTTTGGCGCCTTCCGCCACCGTCATGCGGGCGGTAAAGCCGCGCTCCTCCGCGGAAATCCCGGTCGTCGTATCGCGGTGGTCGATGGAGACCGTAAAGGCGGTCTCATGGTTGTCCGTGTTGTTCTCCACCATCTGGGAAAGTTCCAGGCGGCCGGCCAGCGCGCCCGACATCGGCATGCAGATCAAGCCTTTGCCGTATGTCGCCATAAAGTTGACGTTTTCCGTGGTGGCAAATTCCGAGGCGCAGATGATATCGCCTTCGTTTTCCCGCTCCGGGTCGTCGATTACCAGGATGTTCTTTCCGTTTCTCAGGTCTTCGAGCGCCTGCTCAACGGTTCCAAATACGTTATCCATTCCAATTGCTCCTTTTCATTAAAAGCCATGTTCCGCTAAAAAATCCATCGTGAGGCCGGCTTTTTGCAGCGGTTCCGACGGCTGCAGCAGCTTTTGCACATATTTTCCAATCACGTCGCATTCAAGGTTGACCGGGTCGCCCGGCCGTTTGCCCAGCAGCGTTGTCTCCGCCCCTGTATGCGGGATCACCGACACCTGGAACCCTTGCCCGTCGACCGCCGCAACCGTCAGGCTGATGCCGTCAATGGCAACCGAGCCCTTTTCCACGATATAGCGCAGCAGCGCTGGCGCGGCCTGCACCGTCACCCAGACCGCATTGTCCTCGCGCCGCAACCCCGCGACCGTGCCCGTGCCGTCGATGTGCCCGGATACGATATGCCCGCCGAAGCGCCCGTCCGCCGGCATCGCGCGTTCCAGGTTGACCCCGCTCCCCGGCTTCAGTTGCCCCAGCGCGGAACGGCGCAGCGTTTCCGCCATGACGTCCGCGGCAAAGGCCTGCTTTTCCATATCGGTGACTGTAAGGCACACGCCGTTTGTGGCGATGCTGTCACCGATTTTCGTGCCATCCAGCACGGTATGCGCCGTGACCCAAAGCCGCGCGCCCGCCGCGCCGCGTTCGATCCGCGCGATGCGGCCTACCTCTTCAATAATCCCTGTAAACATCAGAGCGTCCCCTCCAGCAGGAAATCCCCGCCCAGCGGCGTGACCGTCAAATCCGTGACCGGCACGGCCTGCGCCATGCGGTCGAACCCGCGGCCGCCCAGCGGCGTTTTTGCCGCCGCGCCGCCGATCAGCTTCGGCGCGACATAGGCCTGTACCTTGTGCACGATCCCGGCCTCCAGCGCCGCAAAATGCAGCCCTGCGCCGCCTTCGAGCAAAATGCTGTCAATCCCCATCTGTCCGAGTTTTGCTATTAAATCGTTTAAATCGACCCGGCCTTCCGCGGCGTTACACAGGAGTATTTCCGCGCCTGCCTGTTCCAACGCCGCCGCATTTTCGCCGCGCTCCACCGCCGCCAGGATCGTGCGCGTCTGCCCCGCGGTGCGGATCAGGCTGCTGCCCGGCGGCGTGCGTAAACGGCTGTCACAGACGATGCGCACAGGGTTCCGACCGCCCTCCATCCGGCAGGTCAGCAACGGGTCATCCGCCAGCACAGTGCCAACCCCCACCATGATCGCCGACAGGCGGTTGCGCATCCGGTGCACATGGGCGCGCGCCGCCTCGCCGGTCACCCAGCGGCTGTCCCCCGTGTGCGCCGCGATTTTCCCGTCCAGCGTCATGGCGTATTTCATGACGACAAAAGGCGTTTGATGCGTAATGTAATGGAAAAACGCCTCGTTCAGCGCGCGGCATTCCGCTTCGAGCACGCCGGTCTCCACCTCTACGCCGCGCCCCTGTAAAATCGAGGCTCCACGCCCCGCCACCAGCGGGTTCGCGTCTAAGCACCCGACCACAACCCGGGCAATCCGGTGCTCCAAGATGGCCTCTGTACAGGGTGGCGTTTTCCCCCAGTGGCAGCAGGGTTCCAAGGTCACATAGAGCGTCGCGCCCGCCGCGTCTTCCGTGCAGTTTTGAAGCGCATTGCGCTCGGCATGCAGCCCGCCGTACTGTTCGTGCCAGCCTTCGCCGATGACGCGCCCGCCTTTTACAACCACGCAGCCGACCATCGGGTTCGGGCTGACCCGCCCTTCCCCGCGCGCCGCCAGCGACAGCGCCCGGCGCATATATTCCTGATCTTCCATTGTTTCACCTCGCTAAATAGAAAAAGCGCCCCGGAATACATCCCCGGGGCGCGCTGCACTTTACGCGTGCAATAAAAAATCCTGAAATACCAAAGTATTTCAGGACAAAATACGCAAAATAAGCGTGAAACCGCCTTTTACGTGTTCTTCTTCCATCCAGACTATACTGTCGGCCTCGGAGTTTCACCGAATCTGCTGCAATGCTTGCGCATCCGCTCGCGGGCTATACCGCCGGTAGGGAATTCCACCCTGCCCTGAAGAATGCCGTATTCTGTTTTCGTCTATGAGTATACTGCATCGCGGGGCGGTTTGCAAGTGCTTTTTTCAAAAACTGCAAAATAGCCCGGCGCCATATCTTGCAAAAACAGGTATCCCCGATCTGTTTTTCCACACAAGATGCGTTTTCTATGTCCTATCTCCCCTATATATGGCGCACACCCCATAGGTTGTACCGGTAGGCAGGGACAGTAAATGTGTCCGCCAGCATTTTAACACTTTCATTTCTCCATGGGAAATGTTACAATAAAAGAAAAATGCAACTCCAAAGAAGAGAGATGATTTTATATGAAATGCCCATTTTGCAATTTCCCGGACAGCAAGGTCGTGGACTCCCGTCCAACGGACGAGGGGACCAGTATCCGCCGCCGCCGCGAGTGCCTGCGCTGCCTGAAACGTTTTACCACCTATGAGACGGTCGAGCACCTCCCCATGATGCTGATCAAGCGTGACGGCACGCGCCAGCCTTACAACCGCCAAAAGCTGCTCGCCGGCGTGATGAAGGCGTGTGAAAAGCGCCCGGTGTCCCAGGCGCGTCTGGAGCAGCTTGTAGACGACGTGGAGCAAAAGCTGTTCGGCACGTTGGAATACGAAGTGTCCTCCAAGGCCATCGGCGAACTTGTCATGGAGCAGCTCAAGGAGATCGACGAGGTGGCATACGTCAGGTTCGCCTCGGTTTACCGGCAATTCAAGGACATCAACACTTTTATGGAAGAACTCTCCAGCATGATCCGTGAAAAGTGATCCATCTGCATTTCCAAAGTTTTAAAGCCCCCGGGTAGGATCCCGGGGGCTTTTTGCCGCTTCCTTTTGCTCATCTTACGGGCGTTCAGCCTACAGGCTGAGCCGCCTTGACCCGGCCATGGACAAATGGCTCTAAATACTCCACCGACCGGCGGAACTGCGCGCGGTCGGCAAAATTGGAAGCATAGACCTCGATGAGCAGGTGCCCGCTATAGTGCAGCGCATGCAGCCTCTGGAAAAACGCCGCGTAATCCATCGCGCCTTCGCCCGGCAGCAGGCAGCTCCTCGTGCTGTCGAAATCATTGAGGTGCACGTTGACCACCCGGTCGCCGACCGCGTCCAGGTATTCGCCCCAATGATGTCCCGCGCGATGCGCCTGCTTTAAATCCAGCGTAAACCCCAGCTCCGGCACCTGTTCATACAGCATGCGTAGATAATTGGGGTTCTCCGACTTGCACCATGCCACGTTTTCCTGCGCAAGCACAAGCCCCTGCCCCGCAGCCAGTTCGCACAGCCGTCGGTAGGCGTCCACCTTGCGCGCAATATCGGCCGCATCCCGGTCGCGGATCACGCTGCGCTCCCCGTGAAAGGTAAAGTAGCGCGCGCCCAGGCCGCGTGCCGCCTCGAAATAGCGCGCATACATCTTCATACCGTCCTCGGTGCGCCGGGCATAATCCGAAAGCAGCATCTGCCCTTCCATAGGCGAAGTGTACGGATGTACCGAAGTAACGCGCAGCCCATGCGTGGAGAGCAGTTCACGGAGCGCCTCAATGTAATCCGGCCGGAATTCCGATTCGGTATTGATGAATACTTCCGCGTTGCTGACGCCCATCTGTGCGGCCTCATAGGCTGCCTGCTCCAATGGCTTCGGATAAAAACAAGCTGTCGAAATGCCGAGTTCCACCGGCAACGCCCCCTTCCCAGGTTCTATTGTATCCAAAGTTACAAAGGAGGATACCCGGTTAACCGGGTATCCTCCTTTAAAATGCAGTTGTTTACGCGTGACGGCGGCGGAAGATCTTACGGAACTTGCCCCACAGGGAAGCAGACAGGAAGATCGAGGAATACGCGCCGCTCACGATGCCGATGATCAGCGGCAGGGTGAAATTGCGCAGGGACGGTACGCCCAGGATAAAGACCATGCCGACCGTCAGCAGGGTCGTTACCGTGGTGTTGATCGTACGGCCCATGGTCTGCCAGACGCTGCGCTCCGCAACATCCTCAAACGGCTCCTTGCGCGCAACGCGCAGGTTTTCACGCACACGGTCAAACACGATAATGGACGCGTTGATCGAGTAGCCCAGGATGGTCAGCGCGGCCGCAATGAAGTTCTGATCCATCTGCACCTGGAAGATGACATAGAAGGACAGCATCACAAACAGGTCGTGCAGCAGGCAAACGACCGCCGCCAGGCCGGATGTAAACTCAAAACGGATCGCGATATAAATCATCATCAGGATTGCCGCGAGGATTGCGGAGATAAACGCGGCTGTCTTGAGGTCGTTGCCGACCGAAGCGCTGACGTCCTCGTTGTTATACAGGTCGTCGTCGGTCAAGTTAAACTTTGCCTTCATCGCCTCGATAACCGCGGAGCGCTTATCGGTGTCGATGCTCGTGGAGCGGATGATCGCCTGCTGGTTCACGCCGGAGCCCGCCTCGACGACCGTACCGTCGACGCCGGTGGCTTCCTTGAACAGGTCGGCGATTTCGCCCTTCATATCCGGGGTCACCGCGGCATGCATGTTAAATTCCATCTCGGTGCCGCCGGCGAAATCGATGGACAGGTTGAAGAAATTCTTGCCGAACGGCAGCGCAATAAGGCTGACGATGCCGACAATGCACAGGATGCAGGAAATGATGCCAAAAATCTTAAAATTCTTAATAATTTGAAATTTACTCTTCATCTGAAAACGCCTCCTTTCTTACGCACCGTAGACCTTGGGGTTTTTGATCCGGAAATCCACCATGCGGTTAAGCAGGAAGTGGGTCACGGTCAGCGCCGTGAACATGGAAATGATAACGCCAAGCCCCAGCGTGGTCGCGAAACCGACGATGGTACCGGTGCCCTTCCAGAACAGCACGGCCGCTGCAATCAGGGTGGTAATATTGGAGTCGAAGATTGCGGTGAAGGCGCGCTTAAAGCCCGAATCGATCGAAGCCTTTACCGACTTGCCCGCGCGCAGCTCTTCCTTGACACGTTCAAAGATGACGACGTTTGCGTCAACCGCCATACCGATTGACAATATGATACCGGCGATGCCCGGCAGGGACAGGTTCACCTTGAGCAGCGACAGGATCACAGCCTCGATGACCATGTAGAAACCGAGCGCGATGACCGAGATAAAGCCCGGCAGGCGGTAGATGATGATCATGAAAATGGCTACCAGCGCAATGCCGATGAGCGCCGCTACGAAGCTGGAGCGCAGCGCGTTGGAACCGAGCTGCGGGCCGACTGCGCGAAGCTCGACCTGATCCAGCGTGAACGGCAGCTGGCCGACGTTGATCAGGTTGGCCAAAGACTTGGCGCTGTCCGCATTAAAGCTGCCGTAGATGATGCAGCTGTCGCTGTCGATGCGCTCATGTACACCCGGCTGGGACTGTGCGACGCCGTCCAGGTTGATCGCCATCCAGTTCTGGCCGTCCGTGCGGGACGAAATCGCTTGGGTCGCGTCGGCAAACTTCTTCTGGCCGTCCGCCGTCAGCGTCATCTGTACATAATGCTCTTCCTTGACGGAGCTTTCGCTGATGCGGCCATACTGCGCCTTGGCTTCCTTGACGTCGGAGCCGTTCAGCCATACCTTGCCGTCAGCATCGGTAAAGGTCAGCTGCGCGGTCGCGCCCAGGATCTTGACCGCGTCTTCCGGGTTCTTGATGTTCGGGATCTCTACGACCAGGCGCTTGTCCCCCTGCAGGGTAACGCTCGCCTCCGTAAAGCCCTCGCGGGTCAGGCGCTCACGCAGCATTTCCTGCGCGGTTTCCATATCCTTGGAAAGGTTGCCGGAATCGTACCCGTCCGGCAGCTGCGCCTCAAATGTAATCGACGAACCGCCCACCAGATCCAGGCCGCGGCGGATGCCGTTCTCCGAATCGAATACGCTTGGGATGATCGTCTTGTCCCCCACGCTAAATCCCATAATCGCGGCAATACCGATCAAAACGATGACCAGCATAACAGCAATGAAGGATATAATGCTCTTCTTCAATGTTTTTACCTCCTTGCATCATTCGCACATGAAGTTTATTATAAACTTCCCGTGCAATAAAGTCAATTGATGTTTGACTTTGGTACAGCATTTGTCATACAAATGCAAAATTGAAAAAAACGATCCTGCCGTTTGCTGTTACAGGTTGATTTCTACCGTGACCTCTTCCCCATCCAGGTAGCGGTCGATGCGGGGATGCACTTCCTCCCGCAGGAAATCGTCCACCTGCGCGGGGCAGCGGCCGATATAGTTCTGCGGGTCAAGTTCCGCCTCGATTTCCGCACGGGTCATGCCGAACATCGGGTCGTTGGCAATGCGGTCGATGAGGTCGTTATCCAGTCCCTCTTCCTTGATCCGCTTGCCCGCCGCCATAGAATGCTCACGGATGCGCTCATGCAGCTCCTGGCGGTCGCCGCCGCGCTTCACCGCGCCCATCATAATATTCTCGGTCGCCATGAAGGGCAGCTCGTTCATCACGCGCTGGCGGATGACCTTGGGGTATACGACCAGGCCGGAAACGACGTTGATCATGATATTCAGGATCGCGTCAATCGCGAGGAAGGCCTCGGGCACGGAAATACGCTTGTTCGCGGAATCGTCCAGCGTGCGTTCAAACCACTGGGTCGCGGAGGTAAACGCCGGGTTCAGGCTGTCGCAGATCACGTAACGCGCCAACGCGCAAATACGCTCGGAACGCATCGGGTTGCGCTTATACGGCATTGCGGAAGATCCGATCTGGTGCGCCTCAAACGGCTCCTCGATCTCTTTGAGGTGCTGCAGCAGGCGCAGGTCGGTCGCGAACTTGGAAGCGGACTGGGCGATACCGGACAGGGTCGCCAGCGCCTGCGCGTCGACCTTGCGAGAATAGGTCTGGCCGGAGACCGGGACAACCCCCGCAAAACCAAAATCGTCCGCAATACGCTTTTCCAGCTCCTTGACCTTGGCGTCGTCGCCGTCAAACAGCTCCACAAAGGACGCCTGCGTGCCGGTCGTGCCCTTGGAACCCAGCATCTTGAGGTTCTCGATGCGGTACTCCACCTCGTCGAGATCCATCAGCAGCTCGTTCATCCAAAGGGTGGCGCGTTTGCCGACCGTCGTAAGCTGCGCGGGCTGGAAGTGGGTAAAGCCAAGCGTCGGCTGCGCCTTGTGCGCATCCGCAAACCCGCCCAGCTTGTCCAGGACGGTGACCAGCTTCTTGCGCACCAGCTTGAGGCCTTCGCGCAGCTGGATAATGTCCGTATTATCGCCGACATACGCGCTGGTCGCACCCAGGTGGATGATGCCGGCCGCCTTCGGCGCCACCTTGCCGAAGGTGTAAACATGCGCCATCACGTCGTGGCGCACCTCTTTTTCCCGCTGGCGGGCAACCTCATAGTCGATGTTTCCGACGTTCGCTTCCATCTCATCAATCTGTTCCTGCGTAATCGGCAGGCCAAGCGCCATTTCGGCCTTGGCCAGGGAAACCCACAGGCGGCGCCAGGTGGAAAACTTCATGTCCGGCGAAAACACATAAAGCATTTCCTTAGAGGCATAGCGTGCGGAGAACGGGCTTTCATATACTGCGTTCAATGTACGACATCCTTTCGGTGTTTATTTTCTATTTTGACACAAAAAAGGCGGACTGCGAAAAGTCCGCCTTTATTTTATCATTTTTTCCCGCTTACTTCAAGAAAAAACGGCGCGAATTTAGTTTGTTCAAGCGTTTTTTATGAACTGTTCTAAACGGTCAAGCCCCTTGTCGATCTCCCGCATGGAAGTTGCATAACTCCAGCGGATGTAACCGGGCGCGGCGAAGGAGCTGCACGGCACGGTTGCAACCTTGCCTTTTTCGAGGAACAGCTTCGCAAAATCCACGTCGTCATGGATCATCTGCCCATACATTTCCTTGCCAATGAAGCTTTCCATGTTCATCATGACATAGAACGCGCCCTGCGGGCGCAGGCAGGAAACGCCCTCAATCCGGTTCATGCGCTCGACCAGGTGGTCGCGGCGCTCCTGGAACTCGAGGCGCATGGCGTCGATATCCTCCTGCGTACCGGTCAGCGCTTCAATCGCGGCATACTGGGAGACCGTGCTCGGCGCGGAGGTGGAATGGCTGAGGTAGTTGCCCATCACCTTGGCGATCTGCTTGTTGGCAGCCGCATAGCCGACGCGCCAGCCCGTCATCGCATAGGACTTGGAAACGCCGTTGATCAGGATGGTGCGCTCCTTGACGTCTTCGCCCAGCGAAGCGAAGGATACGAACTCCAGGTCGTCATAAATCAGGTTGCAGTAAATCTCGTCGGCGATCACATATACGTTGCGGCGCACGCACACATCCGCGATCGCCTGCAGCTCCTCGCGGGAATAGACCATGCCGGTCGGGTTGGAGGGCGAGTTGAGCATGACAACCTTGGTGTTTTCCGTGATCGCGGCCTCGAGCTGCGCCGCGCTTACCTTGAACTGCTGCGCTTCCGTCGCTGCCACGATAACCGGCACCGCGCCGGCCTGCTGCACCATCTCGCTGTAGGATACCCAGTACGGCGCAAGGATAACCACCTCGTCGCCCGGGTTGCACAGGGTCATGAGCGCAATATAGACGTTGTGTTTTGCTCCGGACGCGACCACGATCTGATCCGGCGTATATTCCACACCGCAGTCCAGCTTGAGGCGCAGGCATGCGGCTTCTTTCAGCGAAGGCAGGCCGGACGCGGGCGTGTAGCGCGTATGGTCCCCCATAATCGCGGCAATCCCCGCCGCCTTGATCCTCTCAGGGGTCGGGAAATCAGGCTCGCCGGCGCCGAAGCCGACGACATCCTCGCCGCGCGCCTTCATCTGTTTGTACATTGCGTCAATCGCAAGCGTCGTGGACGCCTGTACCTGCGAGGCAATTTTTGAAATGGGTTTTAACACAACCAACCTACCTCCATAGATTCTCTCTTTAATCGTCTTCCTTATTATATTCTTGTTGTTTTTGTTTTGCAAGTACGACTTTTGGAAATTGCAAAACAAACACAACAAAAAAAGCCACCGCACCCATTGGGTACGATGGCGAATATACACAAAATATCCTGTCAAAGGTCGGTTGTGAAAATAATGAGCGCGGTTCCCTGTCCAATTTCCACTTCAAAGGGCGAATCGCCCGCTTCGTTTGAAATGGAGATCATGCCTTTACGCAACAAAGTTTGATGCTCCAACGGGTATTTTGCGCCCCGTATTGTGACGTCCTGCAGTTTTTCATCCAGCGGGATGATGGAAAAATACCGGTATTGGCCCGGCATTTTGAAATGCTGGCATCCGCCTTCATGCAAAACAGCCATGTTCTGATGGTCAAGCAGCGTGCAGCGCCCGCCGTAGTCCCGCGCCTCCTCCAGAAGCGACAGGTTGGCAAGCAAGTGGTCGAGCCGGCCGCCTGTTGCGCAGACGAGCGTGACCTCCGCGCAGCCGCGCGCAAACGCCTCGCGCATGCAGGACTGCGTATCGGTGTCGTCCTTTTCCGGCCGCAGCCGCAGGACTTCCGCCGCCTCGCCGGTATCCTCGCCCGAGTCAAAGTCGCCGATGGCCAGGTCGGGCTTCAGCCCCAGCGCGTGCGCGTGACGCAGCCCCCCGTCGGCACAGATGATTACAGCATCCGGATGTCCCGCAAGGAACGCCTGGATATATCCGTATTCCGATTCCGGCGCGGCTGCAAAAATCAGCGCGTGCCGCCCTTTGAAAGCTCCCATTGTTTGATATCCTTCACACTGTCATAAAGTTTTACGTAACTCTCGTGCCGGGAGCGGGCAATTTCGCCCGCTTCGACCGCGGCGATGACCGCGCAGCCCTTTTCCTTGACATGCGCGCACCCGGTGAACTTGCACTGCCCTAAATAGGGCGCAAATTCCGGGAATGCGTATTGCAGGTCTTCCGCGAGCACCAGATCCATCTGCTCCGTATCGAAGGAAGAAAACCCGGGCGTATCCGCGATAAAGCCGCCGTCCGGCAGCTTCATCAGTTCGACGTGGCGGGTCGTGTGCTTGCCGCGGCCGATCCGGTCGGATATCCCGCCCACTTGCGCGCCAAAGCGGTCATCCAGCCGGTTGAGCAGGCTGGATTTCCCCACCCCGGAGTTTCCGGCAAAGGCGGCGGTCTGCCCGCGGAGCCGGGCGCGGAGGGCGCTTATGCCCTCCCCCGTCTCCGCGCTGACGCACAGTGTCTCAATGCCCGCCTTATGATAGATTTCCGCAAGGGCGGCGCCGTCGTCCAGGTCGGCCTTGTTGATGACGAGCAGCATGCCGATCCCCTTGTGCGCCGCAATCGCGAACACCTTATCGATCATAAAGGGGTCGGTCTTCGGGGGCGCGCATGACGCGACCACCACGAGCAAATCCAGGTTTGCGACCGCAGGGCGCACCAACTGGTTTCGCCGGGACGCGATATCAATCAAGTAGCCCGTACCGTCTTCCGGCTGGATTTCCAGCGTCACGTGATCCCCCACGATCGGCTTGCCGACCGTTTTACGGAATTTGCCGCGCGCCTTGCACTCAACCAGCCCATCCGGCGTATCCACATAATAAAAGCCGCCGATCCCCTTTAAAATCATGCCTTCCGTCAAACACTCGCTCCCTTTTCCCAATTACTTAAAAGTCACTTCCTGGTTGGAGGTATAGCCGCCGTTGACCGTAACAGTCAGCATCTGCGTGCCGCTGCCCTCCAGCGTGATGCTCTGGGATTCGCCCGCGCCGGTCAGGGTACTGTCATAGAGCACCGTACCGTCGGACTGCTTCACGACGATGCGCGCGCTTTCGCGCTCCGCAGCCGGGATTGCGACGTCAATGGTCGCGCTGCCCTTTTGCGGCGCCGGGGCCGTACTGCCGCCGCCGTCGTCGGGCTTTTGTTCACCCCCGCCGCCGTCCGTCGGCTCGTCGCCTCCCGTTTCCGGCGCGGCCACGCCGCTTGAGACCTCCAAGATGACCGTTTTATCCTTGGAAACCGTTTCGCCTGCGTCCACCGACTGGCTGACGACTAAATCCTTTGTTTTGTCGCTTGCGACAATATGGATTTCCGATTTGATTTCCAGCGCGTCAAGCGCCTTGACCGCGTCGTCCTTCGGCGCGCCGACCACGTTGATCATCACGCCCATGGCGTTTTCATCCTTACCGCTGCTCACGATCACCGTCAGCGTTTCGCCGCGTTTAAGCTTCGTGCCCTCTGCCGGCTCGGTGCGGATGACCTTATCCTTTTCGACCGTATCCGAAGTCTCGTCCGGCCCGCGGCGTACGATCACGCCCGTGTCCTTCAGCAGCTCCTTGACCTCGTCATAGGTGTAGTTTTCAAACTTCTCAACCGTATATTCCTCGTCTTCCTTGGCATTGCCGGCCGAGCATACGGTAAGCGTAATTGTGGCGCCCTCGGCGACCTTTTCGCCTGCTGAGGGATCCTGCTTCAGGATTTCGCCGTCCACGCCGTTTTCGTCCTGCACCGTTTTGGTCTTGAATTTGAAATTCCGGTACGCGTCGTCGCTCAAATCAACATACTCCGCGAGCGTGGTATCCGAAATGTTGCGACCCACCAGGTTTGGCACTTCGACCTTGCCGCTGCTGCCGCTGGAAACCATTAGCCAGCCGACGATAACGGCAAATATTACAAATGCCACCACAGCCGTCGTCGCCACGGCAACCGGGGAGCTGAAAAACCCCTTTTTCTTGCGCTGCGGGCGCGGCGCATACCCTTCCGGCTCTTCACGTACCGGCTGGTAGCGTGCGTGCTGCTTTTGCGGCTGCGCGGGTGCGGCGGAAGCCGCGTGCCGGATGTCCGCATAATTCGGCAGCGCCTGCGTCTCGTCCAAGGAGGGCGCTTCACCGCGGATGGATTCCCCGTCGTACTGAAATGTCACATTGGGGTCGTTTTTCAGCTTCTGCAGGTCGTTATAAAGCTCCTCCGCGGAGGCATACCGACGGCTTGCCGTCGGGCACATCGCATGCATGACGATATCGTCCATCCCGCGAGGGATGCCGGGCACCACCTCGGACGGCAGCAACGGCATCGCGCTGATGTGCTGCATGACGATGGCGAGCGCATTATCGCCCTCAAACGGCAGCTTCCCGGTCAGCATCTCGTACATCACGACGCCGAGCGAGTAGATATCCGTACGGAAATCAATCGTCGACCCCTTGGCCTGCTCGGGGGAGATATAGTGCACCGAGCCGATGGCCTCCTGTACGACGCGCGTTTCCTGGCTCGTCGCGGCAAAGCTCGCGATGCCGAAATCCGTGACCTTGGCCGTGCCGTCGCGCAGGATCAAAATGTTCTGCGGCTTGATATCCTGATGGATGATGCCGCGGCTGTGGGCGTGGCTGAGCGCCCGGGCGATCTGCTGTGCAAAGAACAGGGCTTCCTGCCAGGACAAATGCCCCTTCTTTTGCAAATACTCCTTGAGCGTGATGCCCTCCATAAGCTCCATAACAATGTATTCCAGCCCTGGGGTGTGGCTCACGTCGTAAACCGATACGATATTGTTATGCGACAGTTTGGCGACCGCCTGCGATTCCATATAGAACCGGCGGCGGAACTCCTCATCCTGTGCAAATTCTTCCTTCAAAATCTTGATTGCGACGAAGCGGTTCAGCACCCGGCATCGCGCCTTGTACACGACGGACATGCCACCGGTCCCGACGACTTCCAGGATCTCGTACCGGTTATCCAGCAGCTTCCCTATGTACTGGTCCATACGATTACTCCTTCCCTTCCGGTGTTTCCCGCTTAAATAATACGGCCGTTACGTTATCCGCGCCGCCGTTTTCCAGGGCGCGGGCAATCAGCGCGTCGACCGCCGCCTGCAAGTCCGCGGCCTGTGTTACCAGCGCCGCAATATCCTCGTCGCACACCATGCCGGTTAACCCGTCAGAGCACAACAGCAGGATATCGTCCTCCCCAAGCTCGACCTCGTACAGGTCGCAGTCGACTTCGGGTTCCACGCCAACCGCGCGGGTAATCAGGTTTTTCTGCGGATGGCTGCGCGCCGCTTCCTCGGTAAGCTTGCCGCGCCGCAGCATCTCCTCCACGTAGGAATGGTCCTGCGTCAGGCGTTCCGCGCCGTTTTTGCCGATGCGGTAGGCGCGGCTGTCGCCGACGTTCGCCAGCACCAGGCTGTTACCCGTTGCAAGGCCGCCGACCAGCGTCGTCCCCATGCCGCGGAATTCAGGCTGTGCGCCCGCAAGGTCAAAAACCGTGCGGTTGGAATATTTCACGCCGTCTACGAGCACGTCGCAGATATACCCGCGGTCCATCTGCGGCTTTATCGATTGCCGCATGACCCCCATGAAGCTTTCAATGGCGAACCGGCTGGCCACATTGCCCGCGTTCGCACCGCCCATCCCGTCGCATACTGCAAGCAGCGCGGCTTCGGGCTGCAGGTCGATTGCGAATGCATCCTGATTGGTTGGCCGGACGCACCCCTTATCGCTTTTCCCAAAGGCTATCACGTTTTTTGTCCACCTTCTTCTATGTTCCTGCGGCGAAGCTGGCCGCAGGCCGCGTCGATATCCGGACCCAGGCGGCGGCGCACCGTCGCGGCGATCCCATGGCGCTCCAGGATTTCCTGAAACCTGCGCACGCTTTCCCGCGTGCTGGGCTGCAGGGCGCTTTCCTTGACCGGGTTCAGCGGGATGAGGTTGACATGCGCCGGGCGGCCGCGCAGTAGCTTTGCCAGCTGCTCCGCCTGCCACGGCCTGTCGCTCACGCCGCGTGCCATTGCATATTCATACGACACGCGGCGGCCGGTAATGTCGAAGTACCGCCCCGTCGCCTCGAGCAGCCGCTCGATCGGAAAGCTCTTGTTGACCGGCATCATCTTGCTGCGGCTCCCGTTATCCGGCGCATGCAGGGATATGGACAACGTGATTTGCAGCTTCTCCTGTGCCAGCGTTTCTATTTTATCAGCTAATCCGCTTGTTGACAAGGAAATATGCCGCTGCCCGATGTTGATCCCTTGCTCGCAGCTGACAATATGCAGGAATTTCAGCACATTTTCATAATTATCGAGCGGTTCGCCAGTGCCCATCAGTACAATATTATGGATATTCTCCCCACTGTCCTTTTGCATAAACAAAATTTGGTCTAAAATTTCACCCGCGGACAGGTTGCGCTTGAGGCCGAACAGGCCGGAGGCGCAAAACGCGCACCCCATACGGCACCCCACCTGCGTGGAGACGCAGGCCGTGTTGCCGTGCTTATAGCGCATCAGCACGCTTTCGACACAGTCGCCGCCCTGCAGCTCCCAAAGGTATTTCATCGTGCCGTCCAGCTGGGAGACCTGCCGGCGCACGGCCTTCGGCACGGTCAGCACAAAGCTTTCCGCCAGCTTCTGGCGCAGCGCCTTGGACAGGTCGGTCATTTCGTCGAACGAACCCACGCCCTGGTGCAGCCATTTGAACACCTGCCCCGCACGGAAGGGCTTTTCGCCCAGCGCGGCAAGCTGCCCCTTCAGCTCGTCAAATGTAAGGGATTTTATCTCGGTCATGCGTTTCTCCTCAGCTTTGCAATGAAGAACCCATCCGTATCATGTACATGCGGCAGCAGCGTCACCATACCGTCCTGCCGCTCGCCGCAGGCCGGATGGGTAAACGGCACGGCGGAAAAACCCGGATGCGCGGCAAGGAAACCCTCCACCACGCCGGCGTTCTCCCGTTCCAGGACGGTGCAGGTGGAGTACACGAGCGTGCCGCCCGGCCGGACATACTGCGCGCAGTTTTCCAGAATCGCACCTTGCAGCGCGGGAAGCCCCGCAAGCTCGGCTTCCGGCTTGTAGCGGATCTCCGGCTTTTTCCGGATAATCCCCATCCCGGAACAGGGCACGTCGCACAGCACGAAGTCCGCCTGACCGGCAAGGCCATTTTGCAGCCGTGTCGCATCCGCCAGCCGCGGCTCGATACAGCCAAGGCCAAGGCGCGCCGCGCCCGCCCGGATCCTGTCCAGCTTATGTTCGTAGATATCGCAGGAAACGACCCGCCCGGTATCCTGCATGCGCGCGGCGAGCGCAAAGCTTTTGCCGCCTGGCGCGGCGCAGCAATCGACCGTCAGCGCGCCCGGCGTGGGCGACAGGATATCGGCGCACACCGCGCCCGCGCCGTCCTGTACCGTGACGAGGCCGTCCCGGAACAGCGGCAGGGATGCGATATCGCCGCCCGCGCACAGGATGACGTCCGCGATGGCCTCGTGCGGCCGCGGTTCAAACCCGGCGTCCGCTAGTGCGCGGAGCGCGTCCTCCCGCGTCGTACGCAGCGTATTGACGCGCAGCGACAGCGGCGCGGTGCGGTTGTTTGCCTCGCAGATCTTGCCAGCTTCCTTTTGCCCGAACTGCGCGGACAGCGCGCGCACCAGCCATTCGGGATGGCTGTAGCGCAACGCGTAATAACGCTCCTTGTCCGGGCAGTCCAGCACCGGCAGGCCGCCCTCCTGCGCCGCGCGCGCGACCGCACGCAGCACGCCGTTGGCATAGCCGACGGTACGCGGGCTTGCGTGCGCGTATTTCTCAATCAGCGCGACCGTTTCCCCCACGGCGGCATGCGCCGGGATGCGTTCCATCATCGTGAGCTGGTACACGCCCAGGCGCAGGCAATCGAGCACGCGCGGCGCGATTTTCCGCAGGCGCACGCTGGAAAACTTCGCAAGGTAAAAGTCGCACATCGCGCGGTTTTGCAGCACGCCGTAGCACAGGCGCGTGGCCAGCGCCGCATCCCGCCCGGGCAGGCCGGCGCGGGCGAGGTATTGGTGCAGCGCACCGTCCGACCAGGCGCCGTCCTCCGCCATGGAGAAAAGGGAAAAGGCGGCGACTTCACGCGCCGTCGCCGGACGTTTTTTAATCATTCCGTCTCCGTCCTCCGAAAATGAGCAGCAAGCGCAAGAGCTGCGCCAGCGACATGGCAAGCGCCGCAACATAGGTCATCGCCGCCGCCCACAGCGTTTTTTTCGCCATCGGGTATTCCTCCTCGTCCAGCAGGTAGCCGGAACGGATCGCGGCGAGCGCACGGCGCGACGCGTCCAGTTCCACCGGCAGGGTGATGAGCTGGAACAGCGTGGACAGCGAAAACAGCAGGATGCCTGCAAAAATCATCAGGTCGCTGTTGAAAAGCAGGCCGATCAGCAGCAGCGGCCAGGAAAGCGTCGACCCGAACTGCGTCACCGGCACAATTGCGGCGCGCAGCTTGATCGGCGCGTAATTGACCGCGTACTGCACGGCGTGCCCGGCCTCATGGCAGGCCACGCCGATGGCCGCCACCGACGCCGAATCGTACACTGGCGCAGACAAACGGATCACGTTGCTGCGCGGGTCGTAATGGTCGGTCAGGTTGCCCGCCACGCGCTCAAACCGCACGCCGGTGACCCCGTTCGCGCGAAGCACCGCTTCCGCGGCCTGCGCGCCCGTCACGCCGCGGCGGTTACGCACCTGCGAATACTTGTTGAATGTGGATTTGACGCGCATCTGCGCCCAGAGCGCCAGGATGACGCAGGGCACGATCAGTACCAGATAGTACATATCGAAGCCGTAATAATATCCAAACATGTTTTTACCGCCAATCTCTCAGAATATTGATACTGCCGGTATCTTTTATGATTCCCCCAGCACCGTCCCGGACGGGACGGCGTGCCCGCGCAGGTAATCCCCCGCCTGCATCCTTTTGCCGCCGACGACCTGGATCTCTGTCAGGCGCAGCGCGCCGTCGCCGCATGCGACGACCAGACCGCTTTTCGGGTCGGAAACAAGCACCGTACCCGGCGCGCCGCTGCCCTGCACCGGCTCCGCCGCATACAGCTTCATGCGCTCGCCGTGCAGGGTCGTCAACGCGACCGGCCACGGGTTCAGCCCCCGCACCAGGCAGTCGATCTCCCGCGCCGTGCGGCGCCAGTCGACCTGCGCCAGCTTTTTATCCAGCATGGACGCGTAGCATGAGGCCGCGTCGTCCTGCCGCTCCGGCACAATGTCCCCCTTTTCCAACCGACGCAGCGTCTCGCTTAAAAGTTCCGCGCCCGCGGTGGCGAGGCGTTCATAAAGTTCGCCCGCCGTTTCCCGCGCGCCGATCTCGGTCTCATACCGTAGCAGCATGTCTCCGGTATCCAGCCCGGCGTCCATCTGCATCGTCGTCACGCCCGCGGTACGGTCGCCCGCGATCACCGACCACTGGATTGGCGCCGCGCCGCGCCAACGCGGCAGGAGCGACCCGTGGACGTTGACACAGCCGTAGCGCGGCAGGTCAAGCACATACTGCGGCAGGATTTTCCCGTAGGCCACCACCACGATGATCTCAGGGGCGAGTTCCTGCAAAAGCGGCAGCACCGCCCCGTTTTTAAAGGTTTCCGGCTGGTAAACCGGCAGTTTTGCCTGTAAAGCTAGTTGCTTTATAGGAGGCGCAGTCAGCACCATTTTACGTCCCTGCGGCTTATCCGGCTGGCTAAATACGCCGACAACGTCATGGCCATCGTCCAGCAGCCGCTTTAGGCACGGCACGGCGAAGTCCGGCGTGCCCATGAAGACTATCCTCATGTTATTCCGTCTCCACGTCTACGTATTCTTCCACCTTTTCCGTGAAAAGATGCCCGTCCAAATGCTCGGTCTCATGGCAGAAGCACTGTGCGACCATACCCTCGCCCGCACGCTCAAACCAGTTGCCGTTGCGGTCCTGCGCGCGGATCACCGCATAGTGCGGGCGGGTGACGTAGCCGTATACGCCGGGCACGGACAGGCAGCCTTCGATCATGCGCTCCTCGTCGCGCTTCTCGATCACTTCCGGGTTCACCAGTTCCACCAGCTCTTCCGGGTCTTTGTTCACGTCAAGCAAAACGACCACACGGCGCAGGATGCCGACCTGGGGCGCGGCGAGGCCGACGCCGCCCGACTCGCGCAGCGTTTGGGCCATATCGTCCAGAAGCGTGTGCAGGCGTTCGTCAAACTGGGTGACCGGGCGGCAGCGCTTGTTCAGCGTTTCGTCGCCCTGCTTTAGGATATTTCTCGTGGCCATCTTTCAAAACACTCCTTATAATGAATCTGGGTTCTGGTCTGCGAACAGGGACACGCCCCTGTTCTGTTTATCACGGCTGAACTCCCGCATCACGCCGGAGATCAGCTCCCTGCGGCGTTTGTGGTCGGGGCAGCGCATCGACAGGTGATAGCGGAACCGCCCGCTGACGCGCACAACCGTGGCCGCTGCGGGGCCGAGCACCGCGCACTTCATATCGCGGAACTGCCCTTCCATCAGGCCTTCCAGCCTGGCCTTCAGACGCAGGAGGGCGGCGAGTACCTGCTGTTCGACCTCCCCGGCCGCCGTTAGGACTAAAAGCTGCGCGACCGGCGGGTCGAGCAGCGCGCCGCGCTCCTCAATTTCCATTTCGTAAAAGCCCTCATAATCCTGCCGCGCCGCGGCAAGGATCACCGGATGCTCCGGGCTGAAGGTCTGTATCACGGCGCGCCCCTCGGCAAAGCGCCGCCCGGCGCGTCCCACGACCTGGGTAATCAGGGAAAACGTGCGCTCCCGCGCGCGGTAATCCTGTGCGTATAGGCTTTGGTCCGCGTCGAGCACGCCGACCAGGGTGACTTTCTCAAAATCCAGCCCCTTGGTGACCATTTGCGTACCGAGCAGGATGTCGGCGCGCCCTGCGCCGAAGGTGGACAGCAGCTTTTCATGCGCGCCCCGCGTCGCCGTCGTATCCGCGTCCATACGGAGCACGCGCGCGGACGGGTAACGTGCATGGAGCTCCTCCTCCACCTTTTGCGTGCCGGGCGTTTCCGTATGGAGGTGCCGACTGCCGCATTCCGGGCAAATCCCGGTAATTTTAATGGAATATCCGCAATAATGGCACATGGCGCGTCCGCTTGCGGAGTGGTAGGTCAACGTCGTCGAGCAGGAAGGGCACTCGGGCACCCAACCGCACATGGAACAGCCGATGACGCGGCTGTTGCCGCGCCGGTTCAAAAACAAAATCGTCTGTTGCCGGTTCTCGAGGTTTTTCTCTATTTCCGCGCCCAGCACCGGGCCGATCGAGCCGCTGTAGCCCTGCCGCATCAGGCCGCGCATATCCGCGATGAACACGCGCGGCAGAGCAGTGCCGAGGTAACGCTCCGTCAGGCGAAACACAGGGTATTTCCCCTGTTTCGCCCCCCAAAAGCTCTCTACCGAGGGGGTTGCGGAGCCAAGCACCAGCAGCGCCCGGTTGTGCGCGGCACGGAATTTTGCAATATCCCGCGCATGGTAACGCGGGGATTGTTCGGATTTATAGGCGCCGTCCTGCTCCTCGTCCAAAATGAGGAGCCCAAGGCTCTGTACCGGCGCGAACACGGCCGACCGGGTGCCGACCACCACGCGCGCGGTACCGGCGCGGATTTTCTTCCAGCCGTCGTACCGTTCGCCGGCGGACAGCGCGGAATGCAGCACCGCGACCTCGCCGCCGAAATGGGAGACAAAGGTGCGGATCAGCTGCGGCGTAAGCCCGATTTCGGGGACGAGCACGATGGCGGACTGCCCGCGTTCGAGCACATCCGCAATCAGCTTGATGTAGACCTGCGTCTTGCCGCTGCCAGTTACGCCGAACAGCAACGCCGCCGAAGCCTGATCCTGTGCCAGCAGCGCCCGCAGCCCTTCATACGCGCCCTGCTGCTCCTTACTGAGCACCGCTGGCGGCGCGGGCGGGACCTCTGAAAAATCCGGCGCGCGAAGGCGCTCCTCCCGGAACACTTCCAGGACGCCGTTTTTCACCATCGTACGCAGCACGGAATCGGTCGCGCCGGTCATGTAGCACAGCTCTTTCCAGCCCATCGCGCCGCCGTCCGACAGGCAGGACACCACGTCCGCGCGTACCGGGCTGCGCCCGCGCGCGACGCGCTGCTGCGCCTCTTCCGGCTCGATCGCAAGGGTGACCATGCGCTCCGTTTTATCCAGCGTCTTTTGCATGATATTGCTGCGGTATACGAGCACGCCTTCCGCGCACAGCGCGTCGAGCCGCGATACCACCGCACGGCCGCGCAGTGCTTCCGACAGCTCGGCCAGCGTGTGGGCGGGCTGTTCCAGCGTAAACAGGGACAGCAGCCGCCCCTCCTCCTCCGGGCGCGCATGCAGCGCGGCAAGCGCCGCCGCGTCGACCCCCGGCGCGAGGGCATAGGTTTCATTGCGCCGGAACCACAGCCCGGCGGGCAGCATGGCGCGCACGCAGTCAAAAAAGGTGCAATAAAGCCGCTCCCGCATGTAAACCGCAAGCCGGATCATCTCGGTATCCAGCACCGGCGTTTCATCCAGGATTTCGCAGACCGGCTTGAGTTTATCCGGCTGCGCCACAGCCTCGCGGAACGCCAGCAAAACCCCTTCACTGCGCAGGTTCCCCCGTCCAAACGGGACGAGCACGCGGCATCCCACCCGCGCCTGGCCTGCAAGTTCGGCGGGGATGCGGTAATCATATAGTTTGTCAATCGCATATGTCGCAGCGTCCACCGCGACAGCGCCGATCAAACCCTCCATCTCAGTTGCCCCGCCGTAGCGCAAGCAGCCGGTCGAGCACGATGTCGGCAAGCGCATCCTTCTGCATCAGCTCGACCGGCTCTACCCGGCCGTCGCGGTACAGCAGCGTCGCCACGTTCGTATCGTGCGCGAACCCCGCGCCCGCGACTTTGAGGTTGTTGGCGACCATAAGGTCGCAGTTTTTCTTTTCCAGCTTGGCGCGCGAGTTTTCGAGCAGGTCGCGCGTTTCCATGGAGAAACCGCAGACCGTCTGCCCTTCGCGCTTGTTTTGCCCGATTTCGGCCAAAATATCCGGGTTGCGCACCAGCGCAACCGACATTTCGCCGTCTTTCTTCTTCATTTTGTCCTGCGCCTGCTGCGCCGGGCGGTAATCGCCGACCGCGGCGGCCTTGATCACGATATCCTGCCCCTGCAGGCGGCTCATCACCGCCTCCCGCATGTCAAGCGCGGAAACCACCGGCACAAACGTAACGCCCGCCGGGGCTTCCAGGGCGGTCGGGCCGGACACCAGCGTCACCTTTGCCCCGCGGGCATGCGCGCGCGCGGCGAGGGCGTAGCCCATTTTGCCGGTCGAGTGGTTGGACAGGAAACGCACCGGGTCGAGCGCCTCGCGCGTCGGCCCCGCGGTTACAAGCACCGAAAGGCCGTCGCAGTCGTGCGTCGTCGCGGCGTCTGCGATGGCCTGTTCTATGCGCGCCACGTCGGCCAGCTTACCGCGGCCGGAATCGCCGCAAGCAAGGTGCCCGTCTGCCGGGTCGACAAAAACTGCCCCGCGCGCCTTTAAAATCTCCATATTTTGCTGCACAACCGGGTTTTCATACATACCCGTGTTCATCGCCGGCGCAACGACCAGCGGCGCGCGCGTCGCGAGCAGCGTCGTCGTAGCCATATCGTCCGCAATACCGTGCGCCGCCTTGCCGATGATGTTGGCTGTGGCCGGGGCAATCACGAACACGTCCGCCCGCTTGGCAAGCGAGATATGCTCGACCTCCCATGAGGCGGTACGCGCAAACATGTCGCTGACCACGGGGTGGTTGCTCATGGTCTCCATCGTCAGCGGCGTGATGAACTCGCAGGCCGACCGGGTCATGATCACGTAGACCTCCGCCCCGCGCTTGCGCAGGCGGGACACCAGGTCGGCCGCCTTATAGGCGGCAATGCTGCCGGTGACGCAGAGCACGACGTTTTTGCCCTGTAGCTCTTTCATTTACTCCTCATCCTCATCCAGGATATCTTCGATTTCATCGGCTTCCGCCAGCTCGGCTTCTTCCTCTTCCTCATCCTCTTCCACAAAATCGAGGTCGAGCGTGCCAGCGATATCGGTCGCCGCGACCGTCGGGATGATCTTTTCCACACGCGGACCCGGGCGGTAAACGATCTTGCCGTCTGCAATCTCGTCCAGCGCCAGCTTGACCGCCTTATCGTCGAGCGGCTCGCCGCTTTCTTCCGCCTGTTCAGACAGGTCGCGCGCACGCTGTGCGGCCAGGTTGACCAGTAAATAACGGTTGCCCACTCGTTTCATCAGTTCGTTCATGGATGGCTTCAGCATATTGTTACCCTCTTCTTCCTTGGTTTGTTATGTTGCTTATTTTATCGTATGTACTTCGCCGTTTTTACGCGAAATCCGGCAACGCTCGGCAATAAAGATGGCGGAAAGGTCGCGCACCGCCGCCTTGAGGTCGTCGTTCACCACAAGGTAGTCGAACTCCTCCTGGTGGCGCAGTTCCTCCCGCGCGGTCGCAAGGCGCGCTTCCACAGTCTCCTCGCTCTCGGTGCCGCGCCCGCGCAGGCGGGACGCAAGCTCGTCGAAGCTGGGCGGCGCGACAAAGATCATCACCGCGTCCGGGCGTTTGCTGTGGACAGCCATTGCGCCCTGCACCTCGATCTCGAGTACGACGTCGTACCCCTCTTCCAGCTTCTGCTGCACCGGGGCTTCCAGCGTCCCGTAACTGTTGCCCACATAATGAGCGTATTCCAGGAACGCGCCGGCCTCCACGCGGCGGTCGAACTCCTCCCTGGAAAGGAAGAAGTAGTGCACGCCGGCCTGCTCCCCCTGGCGTGGGGCGCGGGTCGTCGCGGAGACCGACAGGAACAGCCTGTCGTCCTGCGCCATGACCCGGCTTAAAAGCGTGCCTTTCCCCGTGCCGGAAGGGCCGGTAAAAATATAAAGTGTCCCTTTACGCATCCTCCGGCACCTCGTCTTCCGTATCGGCATGGCCGCCCAGGCGGCCCGCCACGGTTTCCGGCTGGATCGCTGACAGGATGACATGGTCGCTGTCCATGATCAGGACGGCGCGCGTACGGCGGCCATAAGTCGCGTCGATCAGCACGCCGCGGTCGCGCGCTTCCTGTATGATACGCTTGATCGGCGCGGACTCCGGGCTTACGATCGCGACCACGCGTCCTGCCGAAACCATGTTCCCGAACCCAATATTGATCAGCTTCATCGCCTTGCCCCCTTATTCGATGTTCTGGATCTGCTCTCGGATCTTTTCGATCTCGGCCTTGAGGGAAACGACAATATTGGCAAGCTGCACGTCGTTGGCCTTAGAGCCGATGGTGTTGGACTCGCGGTTCATCTCCTGCACCAGGAAATCCAGCTTGCGCCCTACCGGCGCGTCCTCTTCCAGCATCAGCCCAAGCTGGTGCACGTGGCTGCGCAGGCGGACGGTCTCTTCGTCCACCGCGGTCTTATCCGCAAAAAGCGCCGCCTCGGTCAGGATGCGCTGCGGGTCAATCGACGTATCCGCAAGCACCTCGCGCATGCGCTTTTCCAGCTTTTCGCGGTATTCCTGCACGCACTGGGGCGAACGCTCCTCCACCTGGGAGACCAGCCCGAGGATGGTCTCCATACGGCCGGACACGTCGGCCGCCATCTTGCGGCCCTCGCGCCCGCGCATCACGTCGAACTCATCGGCCGCCTGCCCAAGCACGGTAAGGACGTCCTTCTTGAGCGCCTCGATGTCCTCTTCTTCCTTTTCGGCGGTAAGCACGTCCGGCAGCTTCGCAATCGACATGACGCTGATGTCGTCGCGCAGGCCGAACCGGTCGCGCAGGGCGGAAAGCGCCTCCAGATACCCTTCCGCGACCTTGTCGTTCAGTACGATGCGGGTATCCGCGCCGCCGACCGCATTGACCGACACGAAGATATCCACCTTGCCGCGCGCGATGCGCTGGCCGGCCGCTTTCTTTACTGGGTCTTCCAGGAAGCCGTACATGCGCGGCGCCTTCACCGTGCAGTCAAAATAGCGGTGGTTTACCGCGCGCAGCTCCACTGTAATTTCACGGTCGGACAGCGTTTCACGCGCCCTTCCATAACCGGTCATACTTTTCATCGTTTTAACATCCTCACTCTTTTTGTGGTATTCCGCCCAAACCGGGTGCGGTACCGGCCAGCTTCACTCCGGCGGGAAAATACGCCGCAATAGCTGGAGCAGCCGGGAAAACGCGATATCATAAAGCACAAAAACAACAAAATACAGCAGCACCGCGACCACGAAGGCCGCGCCTGTATCCAGGGAATCGGGCAACACGCGCATCGAAGGCGCAAGCAGCATGGGCGCCGCCAGCAATACAACCCCCAGCGCAACCCCGGCGCAGCCCAGCTTGCACACCCACTGCAAGGGCTTGGCACGTAGCTTTTCAATTGCGTATTTGAGCAGCGTATACGCGCCGAACACCGCGGTATAGGCAAACGCGGCCGTTTTCTTTGGTAAAATCAAAAAGCCCAGCACCGCACTCGCCACATAGACGCACATGCCGAGCGCGACCCGGCGGCGGGACAGCGGCGCGGCCGGGACG
>NZ_LT707059.1:365671-429169 GCF_900155735.1 Intestinibacillus massiliensis | reverse complement strand
GCGGGACAGCGGCGCGGCCGGGACGACGCCTGCCGCCGCGCACAGCCCCACCTGCCCCGCAGGCATCACCGATGCAAGATAGAGCAGCACGATCGTGAGCGCCGTCAGCATGCCGCCGCGTGCAATCATTTTTGACCTATCCAATCCTTAACACCCGTTTCCGCAACAATTACAGCAGCAACTAAGGCACATAAGCTGCGTACAGCAATCGCACGCGCTCATGGTAGCCATGGGACGGTAGCCGCCATAACCGCCGGACATATTGAGCATATTGAGCGCATTTCGGTACTCCGCGTTGCTGGCATCCATCTGGCACGCCTGTTCATAGGCGCGCCCCGCCTCGTCGAACCAGCCCTTGCGGTAGTATACGCTGCCCATCAGGAAATACCACTCCGCGTCGCGTTGCGGGCAGCGCTGCAGCATCTCTTCCGCCATGGCCAGGTTGCCCGCGTTGATGGCGGCGCGGATCTGGCTGTATATCGGGTTGGCGGAAGCGCCGCCCTGCGCGCCGCCGTAGCCCTGCTGCTGGGATGCGCCGCCTGCACGTCCGGAACGCTGGCTCATGATCTGGTCGTACGCCTCGTTAATTTCCTTCATACGGGCTTCCGCAAGGTCTGCAAGCGGATTGTTGACGTAATTATCAGGGTGGTATTTGCGCGCCAGCTCGCGGTAAGCGCGCTTGACGTCGTCGTCGCTTGTTTCCGGGGTCACCCCGAGCACTTTATAAGGATCCATGCCTGTTACGTCCTCCGTTCGATTGATACGTTCCATCCAAAACCTGCCTTGTAACGGCCGGGAGGCCAAGGCAGATGATATTTTCTAAAATTTCCTGATCCCGCCGGACATCCAGCAAGAGGAAAGCCGCATATATCGCAGCAAGCGACTTTTCCAGCGTCAGCTCGAGCGCCCCTTTGACCGGCTCGAGCGACGGCGCCGTCAGCCCGTAGCGCAGCGCCACAGGGTTGTAGCCGCCGCTTTCCCAATCGTCCTGCAAATCGGCGCAGGCGTCGATCAGGTAGATCCAGCGCCCCACATGGTATAAAAGCTCCTGCAGGATGCGCCCGGTATCCCCTTCCAGGCCGGGCACGCAGGCCGCGAGCAACCGTGCGAACGGGTCCGCCGCGCGGTCGATCGACGGCGTGCCGGCTTTTTCCACCGCCGACAGTTCCTGCAGGCATGCCGCCATCGTCCGGTCAAGCGCCGGCTGTTTTTCGCAGGCGCGGCGGTACCCCCGCCTGGACAGCAGGCAAAGCAGCCGCGCGGCGAGCCGTTTCAGCCCACGGTCGTCCGCAATGGTGTCCTGCAGCTTGTGGTACGTCAGCAGGACGCTGACATCCGCCGCGAACGCGACCGCCGCATCCTCGCAAAGCACGTTTTTCGGCCGCACCGGGCTGGCGTCGCACCGGCGCCGCCCGGTATCCGCGCCCTCGGGCTGCAGCCCTTCCAGGAGCAGGGTCAGGAAGGTCATATCATAACTTAAAGACAGCGTGTGCACGCGCCCATACCGCCGCCGGATGGCGTGGCACAGGCCGCAGTAGACGCTTTGGAAGCGCTCTACCTCGCGTACGCGCAGCTCAGACTTAACCGGTCTGATGAATCCAAACATGCAGGCGTATCCTTCTTTAACATTGATTCTTGCCACAAGGCAAAACCATATTCATTTTATTTTACTAAATCCAAAGCAAAAACACAAGGCTCTGCCCGGTGTTTCCCCCGCCTTTTTACAGATTGTTCAGAATCCGGGCGTGTTTTCCATGCGATTTTGTGCAGCGGTGGGGGCGGTGCTTGCCGCCGCCTTCCCGCCGTATGACGCAAAAGCAAGGCTGCCGCGGTTCCGACAGCCCTGCTTATTAAGGTTCTTTTTCGTTTATGAGTTCGATCGTGCCCATGACTTCAAAAGAGCTCGGCGGATACATATACGCCTTGCCGCTTTCATTTTTGATAAGATACCAGCCATATTCGGTTGCGATTACCGGGTAGACCTTGCCGGTGATCAGCGCCCTAGGGTCGTTTTCGCCAATGTATTTTACCTGCATAAAATTCCACCTCACACTTTCTTAATCCTGCAGCCGCGCAGCGGGGCAACCCTGCGCGCGGCTATCCGCCGGCTTGTGGCCGTATGGATGCAACGATACTGCGGAACCGTTTCCGGAACAGGATGATCACGACCGAAGCCGAAATAAAATCCGATACCGGTTCCGCCAGGAAAACTGCAAATACTTGGTCGGAGATCAAGCGCGGCAGCAGCAAAATCATCGGGATCAGCAGGATGATTTTACGCAGCAACGCCAAAAACAAGGAAATTTTCGCTTCGCCCAGCGCGATAAACGACTGTTGCAGCGAATTCTGGAATGCGATGACAAAGACGGTTGCGAAATAGATCCGCATTGCCCAAACGGTAAACTGCAGCAGTGCCGGGTCATCCGTAAAGAAGGACGCCAGCACGCCCGGGATGAGCTGGACGGCAAGCCAGAACAGCATGCTGTAGCAAAACGCCGCCGTCGTGAGCAGCTTGACCGTTTTGCGCATCCGGTCGGGGTGCCGCGCCCCGAGGTTGAACCCGATGATCGGCTGCGCGCCGGCCGTCAGGCCCATCAGCGGCATATTGACGATCTGCATCAGGCTGGTCAGGATCGTCATCGCGCCGACCGCAAGGTCGCCCCCGAACCGCTGCAGGGAAATGTTAAAGGTAATGCTGAGCAGGCTTTCCGTACTCTGCATGACAAACGGCGACGCGCCGAGGCTAATAACCGGCACCAGGACGTCCTTCCGCGGGCGGAGATGCGCCTTGCGGATGCGCAGCTGCGTCGAAGCGCCGCACAGGAATTTGACCACCCAAAACGCAGAAACGGCCTGGGAGAGCACGGTGGCAAGCGCCGCGCCGCGTACGCCCATGCCCAGTACAAAAATAAAAAGCGGGTCGAGCACAATATTTAAAATTGCGCCGATTACAACCGTCAGCATGCTGACCATTGCACGCCCCTGTGCGGAAATAAACCCGTTTAAACCGAGCGCAAACTGCACGAACACCGTACCGCAGATATAGATCCCCAAATAATCAAGGCCGTACGGCAGCGTATCCGCGCTGGCGCCAAACCACAGCAGCAGCGGTTTCTGCAAAAGCAAGAACAGCACGGTAAGTGCCGCGGAAATTACAAGCAGCGCGGTGACGCAGTTGCCCAGGATTTCTTCGGCCTGGCCGTCGTCCCCCTGCCCCATTTGGATGGAGGCGCGCGGCGCGCCGCCCATACCGATCAGCGAGGCAAACGCGGCGATCAGCATAATAATCGGGAAGGTGACGCCCACGCCTGTCAGCGCCGTGGCGCCGATGCCCGGGATATGCCCGATGTAGATACGGTCGACGATATTGTACAGCAGGTTGACCACCTGCGCACAGATCGACGGGACCGCCAGCCGGAACAGCAGCGAACCGACCGGCTCGCTGCCCAAATCGTTATGTTTCTGTCTATCCATAAATAATGCCGGCGATTCCTCTCCCTGTCTTATTTGCGATCCTGCGCGATCAGCACGCGCAGCGCCTCCACCGCGGTGACGATGCCCCGCTCCGCCGCATCCGGCGGGATGTTCGGCGCCTCGTCGTTATCCGCATTCCAAAGCACGTTCAGCACCGCGCCGCAGCGCACGCCGAGCGTCGCGCCGACGACAAACAGCGCCGCGGTCTCCATTTCACTCGTCAGTACGCCGGCCGCCTTCCAGGCTTTCCACTTCGCCTCGAGTTCTGCCGCGACCGGCTGCATGGCGGGGCGGATCTCCCCGTAAAAGCTATCCTTCGACTGGATGACGCCGACATGGTGCCGGTAACCCAGCTTCACCGCCGCCGCCTTGAGCGCGGCGGTCACGTCAAAATCCGCGGCAGCCGGATATTCGATCGGCATATATTCCCGGCTCGTGCCCTCCTGGCGCACCGACGCCGTGGCGATGACCACGTCGCCGCCGCATACCTTGTCAACAATGCCGCCCGAGGTGCCGACGCGGATAAAGGTATCCGCCCCGCACTCGGCCAGCTCCTCCAGCGCGATCGCGGCGGACGGGCCGCCGATGCCGGTCGAACACACGCTGACCGGGACGCCGTCCAGGCTGCCGGTATAAACGTTAAATTCCCGGTTCTGCGCAATATGCCGCGGGGCGTCCAGGTAGCGCGCAATGCTCTCGCACCGGCCGGGGTCGCCGGGAAGCACGACGTAACGCCCCACATCCCCTTTGACGCACCCAATATGCATTTGTTTCCCATCAATCAGCATAGCTTCTGCCCCTCCCGTTCGATGGACTTGATGTTCTTCTCCGCTTTGCGGCGCTCCACCATAATTTCGTGCCCGCAGCCCCGGCATTTCAGGCGGAAATCCATGCCGACGCGCAGGACCTCCCAGTCGTGGCTGCCACAGGGGTGCGCCTTTTTCATCGTCAATATATCATGCAAACGGATGTCCATATGTCCCTTCCTTTCGTTACCCTTATCATACCACAAATCGTATGGGAAACACAAATTTTTCGCGGGCCGGTCAGTTTTTTGCGGGGTGTGCATATATTGGAAAAGCGTGCACCACAGCCGGGGGAATCGGAGCGGGCGGCTGTCTGCACATCGGGGCCCGCAGGCCGGGTCCTTACAAGGAGGTTTGGATATGAAAAGAGATGACAAATACCTGCCCGAGGGCAAGGGGCAGCCGGGCGCGCCCGCCTCGGCCGCCGCATTGCGGCAGGCCATGCAGGATGGGAGCATCCTGGAGGCCGTCGCGCGTTCCTGCACCGCAGGGCACGACCTCACCGTCCCGCTAGGGGAATACGAAGGCATCATCCCGCGGGAGGAGTGCGCACTTGGCATCCGCGAGGGCGCCACCAGGGAAATTGCAATATTGTCCCGTGTCGGCAAGCCGGTGTGCTTCCGCGTCACCGCCCTGCAGGAAAACACCACGCCGCCGCGCGCCATCCTGTCCCGCCGCGCCGTGCAGCAGGACGCGCAGGACTGGTTCCTCAGCCATCTGCGCCGCGGCGACGTCATCCCGGCGCGGGTCACCCACATCGAGCCGTTCGGCGCGTTTGTGGACATCGGCTGCGGCGTGACCGCGCTGATCGGCATTGAAAACCTGTCGGTCTCGCGCATATTCCACCCGTCCGAACGCCTATATGTCGGCCAGGATATCTACGCCGCCGTACTGGATATCGACTGCCGCCTGCGCCGCGTGACGCTGACACACCGGGAATTGCTCGGCACCTGGGAACAGAACGCGGCGCTTTTCACGCCCGGCGAAACCGTGCAGGGCATTGTGCGCAGCATTGAAAGCTACGGCATATTCATTGAGCTGACGCCCAACCTGTCCGGCCTTGCGGAGCGCCGGGAAGGCGTGCACGAAGGGCAGGCCGTATCCGTGTACATCAAATCCATCCTGCCCGAGCGCATGAAAATCAAGCTTGCAATCATTGATACGCTCGAGGACGCGCCGCACCCGCCCGCACCGCCCCGCTACTTCATCAGCAGCGGGCGGCTGGAGGCCTGGGTCTATACGCCGGAGCGCTGCAACACCAAATTCATCATGACCGATTTCAGCGGTTAACCGTTGCCTTTTATGCGGTCCCAGTAGGCCTTTGCCGCCTGTTCGTTCTTATTCTGCCCATATTCATAGTATTTGTGCCCAGCCAGGAGGTCCGGCAGGTATTGCTGCCGGACCCAGTGCCCCGGGTAGTCGTGCGGGAACCGGTAAGTCAGGCCGCGGCCGAGCTTTGCCGCCCCGCCGTAATGGGCGTCCTTCAGATGGGCGGGCACCTCCCCCGCGTTCCCGGCGCGCAGGTCAGCCAGCGCCGCTTCGATACCGAGGGCCACGCTATTGGATTTCGGCGAAGTCGCAAGCAGGATCGCGGCCTCGGCCAGCGGGATACGCGCCTCCGGCAAACCCAGCTGGAAGGCCGAGTCCACGCAGGCCTTCACGACCGCGGCGGCCTGCGGGTAAGCCAGCCCGATATCCTCGCTTGCAATTACGAGCAGCCGGCGCGCCGCGGAGATCATATCCCCCGCCTCCAGAAGCTGCGCCAGATAGTGCAGCGCCGCGTCCGGGTCGGAGCCGCGGATCGACTTGTGCAGGGCGGACAGCACGTCGTAATGGCTGTCGCCGTCCCTGTCGTAGCGCATGTTGGAGCGCTGCGCCACCTGTTCGGCGTCCGCGAGCGTCACGGCGCCGCCGTCCGCCAGCCCGCCGGTCAGCAGCTCGACCGCGCCCAGCGCCTTGCGCACGTCCCCGCCGCACGCCCGCGCGATATATTCCGGCACGCCGTCTTCGATGGCCGCAGCGCGCCCATCCAGTGCGATCGTAAAGGCGCGGCCTACCGCGCGCAGGACCTCTTCGGGCGGCACCGGCTTGAATTCAAACACCGTGCAACGGCTCAAGATCGCGTTGTAGATATAAAAATAAGGGTTTTCCGTCGTGGATGCGATCAGGGTCATCCGCCCGTTTTCAATAAACTCCAACAGGCTTTGCTGCTGCTTCTTGTTAAAATACTGGATCTCATCCAAGTACACCAACGCGCCGTTGGGCGCCAAGAACGTATCCAGCTCGTCGATAATGGCCTTGATGTCGCTGATCGAAGCGGTCGTCGCATTCAGGCGGTACAGGCGGCGCTCGGTCTGCTTGGCGATAATGCCGGCGACCGTCGTTTTGCCGATACCGGACGGGCCGTAAAAAATCATATTCGGGATATTGCCGCCCTCGATGATGCGGCGCAGCACCGCGCCCTTCCCCAGAAGTTCGCGCTGCCCGACCACATCATCGAGCGTCTGCGGGCGGATTTTATCCGCCAAAGGCTGATACATGGATATTTCTCCTTTTCAGGCGGCCTGTCCGCCGCGGCCTTGGACAAGCGCCGCATCACCACCTGCGGCTGCTATGCCTGCGCTTTTCATAGACGAGCAGATAAGCGTACCAGTAAATCAAATAAAAATCATAAACCAGCAGGGCGGCTGGCGGCGGTTCATGCCCCAGCACCTTGCCGATCACGGCCGCAACCAGCGCCAGGGCGGGCAACGCCGTCAGGATACACGCCCCCGTGTCCCGCCGGTAGGCTACCAAATTGAAAACCGTGGCCAATCCGGCCGCGGCGTCCAGCACGCCCACAGCGGCCGGCACCCAGCTGGAGGCCGCAGCCGCGCCGCCCATTCCCTGATAGGCCAGCAGCCCGACCACGACGGCAGCCATGGCGGTTACAAGAAAATTCAAAGCGACGCGGAAAACCTTCATGGTTGCGCCCTCCCTCCAATTTGCCAAATTCAGGCACCCTTTTGACCAAATCCCTACTATATTGCCATTATACCAGCCGGCCGGTGAAAGGTCTACCCTACTTTTTGCTTGACTTTTTCACTTTATCATGCTAAAATTCTATCAGTGTTAAGTCTATATGCTTTGAGGTGAAAAAAATGCCCCCACTTTGGCAGGAAAAGCTGCGTAAGATCACGCCGTATGTACCGGGCGAGCAATCGTCGAACCCCGGCCTGATCAAATTAAATGCAAATGAAAACCCCTACCCGCCCTCGCCCCGCGTGCGTGAGGCGCTGCAGGGCCTTGATACCGGCGCGCTCCGCCTGTACCCTGACGCCAACGCCTCGCGCCTGCGCGGCGCCCTGTCGTCCTATTACGGCGTCAAACCCACGCAGGTCTTTATGGGCAACGGCTCGGACGATGTGCTCGCGCTCGCCTTCCAGTCGTTTTTCTGCTCCGGGCAGCCAATTTTGTTCCCGGATATCACGTATTCCTTTTACCCGGTCTGGTGCGGCCTGTTCCGCACCCCCTACGAGACCGTGCCGCTGGATGGAAACTTTCGCGTAAACCCGCGCGATTACGACAGGCCGTCCGGCGGCGTGGTGCTGCCCAACCCGAACGCGCCGACCGGCATTTCCGAGGGGCGCGCCTTTATCGAGGACATCCTCTCGCACAACCAGGACTGCGTGGTCATTATCGACGAAGCCTACGTGGACTTCGGCGGCTGGTCGTGCGTGCCGCTGCTGGAACAGTACGAGAACCTGTTGATCGTGCAGACCTTCTCCAAATCCCGCTCGCTGGCCGGGCTGCGCATCGGCGTTGCGCTCGGCAGCGAAACGCTGATTGCCACCCTGGAAGCGGTCAAAAACTCCTATAACTCCTACACCATGGACGCGGTCTCGATCGAGGCGGGCGCGGCCGCGGTCGAGGACGACGCGTATTTCCGTGAGACCTGCCGGAAGGTCATCGGGACCCGGGAGCGCTGTGCCGCCGCGCTGCGCGGGCTGGGCTTCACCGTCTGCCCTTCGGACTCCAACTTCCTGTTTGTCACCCACCCTGCAGCCCGCGCACGCGATATCTTTGAGGCCATGCGCGCACAAAATATCTTTATCCGGCACTTCAACCTGCCGCGCATCGACAATTACCTGCGCATCACAATCGGCACCGAAACGGAGATGGACAAGCTGCTCTCCGCACTCGCGGGCTATCTTGGATAAGAAGCAAAAACCGGGAGGGGCTAAGCCCCTCCCGGTTTTTCATGGCCGTTATTCACAGCATTTATCGAGCAGCTTTAAAATTTCGTCAAGCTTTTTCGACCGCTCCGAGGCGTTGCCGTTTTCAAACGCCTCGCACACGCATCCATCAAGGTGCGCCTTCATGACCTCGCGCTTGGCGCGGTGCAGGATCGCTTCCGTCGCGGCGAGCTGGTTTGCGATATCCATACAGTAGCGGTCCTCCTCCACCATACGGAGCACGCCGTCCAGCTGCCCGCGCGCGGTTTTGACCAGGCGCTCTATGGTTGCCCTATCTGCCCTCATGTCTTATTCTCCCTTACTCGATGCCCAGCACCTTATAGCCCGCCTGTTCGACCGCCGCGGACAGGTCGCCGTCGGCTACCGTGCCCGCCATGGTGACGACCGCCTCGCCGCTCTCATGGCTCACCGCCGCTTCCTGCACCCCCGGGATCTTGCACAGCGCGTCATGGACGTGGCCGGAACAGTGGGTGCACATCATGCCCTCAATCTTAATGGTCTTCTTCATCGTATTTTCTCCTTTTTTATGTGATACCTGGATCGGTGGTTGCCCTAATCCATCCCCTGTGCCCTGGCTTGCAATCGGCTTAAAGAACCGCAGGCGCAGCGCATTCGTGACGACGCAGACCGAGCTGAGGCTCATAGCGGCCGCGCCGAACATCGGGTTCAGCTTGAGCGCAAACGGGACGAAGAATACGCCCGCCGCGAGCGGGATGCCGATGCAGTTGTAGAAAAACGCCCAAAACAGGTTCTGGCGGATATTGCGGATGGTTTTCCGGCTCAGCCGGATGGCGTTCGCCGCGTCCAGCAGGTCGCTCTTCATCAGGACGACGTCCGCCGATTCGATCGCGACGTCCGTGCCCGCGCCGATCGCAATACCGACGTCCGCACGCGCCAGTGCGGGCGCGTCGTTGATGCCGTCGCCGACCATCGCGACCCGCTTGCCCTGCCCCTGCAGGGCGCGGATCTCCCGCTCCTTATCCTGCGGCAGCACCTCCGCGACGACCCGGCTGATACCGAGCTTGCCGCGGATCGCTTCCGCGGTCTTTTTGTTGTCGCCCGTCAGCATGACGACTTCCAGCCCCATCTCGCGCATGGCCTGCACCGCTTGCGCGCTCGACGGCTTGACCACGTCCGCGATCGCAATGACGCCCGCCGCCTCGCCGCCCTTGGCGAAATACAGCGGCGTTTTGCCGTCCTGCGCAAAGGCCTCGCCCTGCTGCCGGAGCGCGCCCAGGGAAATGCCGTTTTCCTCCATCATACGCGCGTTGCCCGCGCGGCACAGCACGCCGTCCACTTTGGCTTCCAGCCCACGGCCGACCTTGGCGTCAAACGCTTCGACCGGCTGCGCGGTCAATCCCGCCTGCTCCGCATGCGTGACGACCGCCTCCGCAAGCGGGTGTTCGGACGGCTGCTCAAGCGACAGCGCCAGCGTGAGCAGGCCGTTTTCCGTCATGCCCGCCGCCGGGACGACGTCGGTCACGCGGGGGTGGCCTTCGGTCACCGTACCGGTCTTGTCCAGCACCACGGCCGAAACCGTATGCAGGTGCTCGAGCGCTTCGGCTGATTTGAACAGCACGCCGTTTTCCGCGCCCACGCCGGTGCCGACCATGATCGCGACCGGCGTTGCCAGGCCGAGCGCGCACGGGCAGGAAATGACGAGCACCGCGATACCGGTCGACAGCGCAAACGAGAATGTCGCGCCGAGCAGCAGCCAGGCCACGGTCGAAACCAGCGCGATCGCCAGCACCGCCGGCACGAAAATGCCGCTGACCTTATCCGCCAGTTTGGCGATCGGCGCCTTGGACGCGCCCGCTTCCTCGACCAGGTGGATGATCTGCGCAAGGGTCGTATCGTCGCCCACCTTGGCTGCCCGGAACCGGATGAACCCGGTTTTATTGATCGTCGCGGCATATATCCGGTCGCCCACGCCCTTTTCGACCGGCATGCTTTCGCCGGTCAGCGCGCTCTCGTCGATCGCGGTCTGCCCCTCGGTGATCTCGCCGTCGACCGGGATGCTTTGCCCCGGGCGGACGATTACGGTATCGCCCACGGCGACCTCTTCGATCGGCACGGCCGTTTCCGTGCCGCCGCGCTCGACTACGGCGGTCTTGGGCGCGAGATCCATCAAGCGGGCGATCGCCGCGCCGGTCTTGCCCTTGGCGCGCGCCTCCAGGAATTTACCGACCGTGATAAGCGTCAGGATCATGCCCGCGGACTCAAAATACAGGTCGGATACATATTGGTTGACGCGCGCCGCGTCCCCGTGCCCCAGCCCCCAGCCGATCTGGTAAAGGGCGAACACGCCGTAAACCATCGCCGCGCCCGAACCGAGCGCGATCAGCGAATCCATATTCGGCGCGCGGTGCAGCAGGGTCTTAAACCCGTTCACATAATATTTGCGGTTGACGAGTACGATGGGCAGCGTCAGCAAAAACTGCGTCAGCGCAAAACTCATTGCGTTTTCCTGCCCGTGCAGGAAATGCGGCAGCGGGATACCCACCATATGCCCCATGGATACATACATCAGCGCGGCCAGGAACACGACCGAAACGGTAAGCCGCCGCTTCATTTCACGGATCGCGTCCGCGGCAACGTCGGTCTGCGCCACGGCTTTGACGGCGGCTTTTGCGCCGCGCAATGCCGCGCCGTAACCCGCGTCGGTGACCGCGCGGATAATATCGTTGTCCCCGGCCGCCTGCTCGTCGTAATTGACCGACATCGTGCCCGCCAGGAGGTTTACCTGCACCTCCTGCACGCCTTTGACCTTGGAAACGGCCTTTTCCACATGTGCCGAGCAGGCCGAACACGTCATACCGGTGACGTTAAAATTCTGTTTCAAGCCTTCACCTCCATACCACACCCCTCCGGGGGTGTCTGCTTGCAGTATAACCCAGCCGTTGCTACCTGTCAAGCGCTTTTTAGTTTTTGCGGCGGCGCGCCGCTTTATCCGCCGTTTGACAGGGGCGCGCCCAAAAGCTATAATAATAACAAAAAACGAAAGGGGCGTCTGAGCCATGGCATCCGAGCTTTTGAAGGCGGCGGGGCTCCGCTGTACCCATCGCCGCGAAGTCATCTTGCAGGTTCTGGCACAGGCCGGGACGCCGATGACGGCGGACGAAATCCATGCCCTCGCTGTAAAAGAAGATAAAATGGGGCTTTCCACCACCTATCGCGTGTTGGCGCAGCTCACCGAATGCGGCCTGCTGCTCAAAAACGACGGCGGGGACGGCCGCTTCTATTACCAGCTTAATTGCCCGCAGTCGCATAAGCACACGCTCCACTGCACGGTCTGCGGCGACGTCGTCCCGATCGACGGCTGCCCGCTCGGCGAGCTGGAAAAACGGCTGTGCGAGGAAACCGGCTATGTCATCACCGGCCACAGCCTGGCGTTTACCGGCGTCTGCCCGCGATGCCGCAAAAAGGGCGCGCCCTGTGCGCCGCATCATCACGAACACCCACATGGGCACAAAGAGTAAAAGCACCCCGGAAGGTACCGGGGTGCTTTTCTTTTAGTCCAAGTCTTGGATATTCATTTTGTCAAGCTCGGCCGCCTTTTTCTTATGTGAGCGGCAGGCAAAGTAGATGGCGAGCAGGACGAGCGTCGGGATGTTCATCATCAGCATCGTCACAAACGCCTGCAGCGCAAACTGGACCGTATGCATCCCATATCCCAAGATGCCGAGCAGGCCAAGCAGCGAATAGAGGAAGGTCAGCGCGGGTAATACCAGCCCCGGCCACCGGCTTTCCCTCCTGGATAAAAATATCTGCAGTACAACGCCGCCGACAAGGACGGCAAGCCAGAAAATTAAGACGACCGCTATCGTTTGAGAAGCAATTGCCATTTTCATATCCCCTCTTCCGGTTTCGCTTTTTTATATGCGTGAATCAGGATTTTTGCCGTGTTAAAATCCAGCTTTTCATTGATTGCAAGCTGCTTGACCAGCGCAATAAACGGGTCGCGCTCCGCGCTTTCGCTCAGTTCGATGCGCTGGATCAGGCGGTCGAGCCGCAGCCGCACCGTGGGATAGGTCACTTCGTATTGCCGCGCCATTTCCTTGAGCGAGCCGGACGCAAGCAGGAACTTTTTGATGAAAGTGACGTCCTCTTCCTCCAGCCCCGCCATCCAGCCGGGTACCACTTCGATTGCCACACCGCACCTCCTTTAATATAGTTCAATATATCATTTAATTTTAGTAAAGTCAATATTGAATATATATTTTCATTTTTATCATTATAAGGTTTCTCAAAACTGTCAATACTAAGCCGGACTGGAAAAGAGGGATTCAAATGATTTACACACTCACCTGTAACCCTTCGCTCGACCTGGTGGTCTCGCTGCCCCGCCTCAGCCCCGGTACGGTCAACCGGGCGGCGGGCGAACAGGTCTATCCGGGCGGGAAAGGCATCAACGTATCGCTGATGCTCACGCGTCTCGGCCTGCCAAACCACATGCTCGGCTTTACGGCGGGCTTTACCGGGCGTGAGCTGGTGCGGCTGCTGCACGCCCAGGGCTGCACGCCCGATTTTATCGAACTGCAGGAAGGCTGCACGCGCATCAACCTCAAACTCCGCGCGCAGGAGGAAACCGAAATCAACGGCGCAGGGTCGGCAATCCCGCCGCGCGCGCTTGCGAACCTAAACGACCGCCTGGACGGCCTGCACAGCGGGGATTACCTCGTCCTGTCCGGCAGTATCCCGCCGAGCCTCCAGGACGACCTCTACGAAACGGTTTTGCGCCGCATGAAGGGGCGCGGCGTACATTGCGTCGTCGATGCGGCTGGCGCGCTGCTGCGCCGCACGCTCCCCTACGCGCCGTTCCTCATCAAGCCCAACCAGCATGAACTGGGGGAACTGTTCCAGGTGCGCCTGCACGCCATAGAGGACGTGGTCTTCCACGCAAAGCGCCTGCAGGGGTTTGGCGCGCGCAACGTGCTGGTTTCCATGGGACAAGAGGGCGCCGTCCTGCTGACCGAGCAGGGCGAGAGCCTGTGTATCCCCGCGCCGGAAGGGGAACTGATCGGCTCCACCGGCGCCGGGGACAGCATGGTCGCCGGCTTCCTTGCCGGATGGATCAAAACGGGCGCTTACCAGCCCGCGCTGGAATGGGCGGTCTGCGCGGGCAGCGCCACCGCCTATTCCGAGTGGCTTGCCGGCCGCGAAGCCGTACAGGCGCTGCTGCGCCAATACCAAGGGGAAGGGGAACTTTTATGAAAATTACCGACCTGTTGCAAAAACAATCCATCCTGTTGCAGGTGCGGGCGAAGAGCCGCGACGGCGTGATCGACCAGTTGACCGATCGCATGGCGAAAAGCGGCGCGGTCATCAACTCGGAGCTGTACCGCAAGGCGGTCTATGCGCGTGAAGCGCAGGGCACGACGGGCGTCGGCGACGGCGTGGCGATCCCGCACGCGAAATCGAGCGCCGTGCGCGAGGCCGCCCTCTGCGCGATGACCATCCCGGACGGCGTGGATTTTGCCTCGATGGACGGCGCGCCTGTCCGCCTGGTATTCCTGATTGCCGCACCGGATACCGCGGATAACGTGCACCTGGACGTGCTTGGCCGCCTGTCCGTCCTGCTGATGGACGAGGCGCTGCGCGCCGACCTGCTGCGGGCAAAAAAGCCGGAGGAATTCCTGCGGCGCATCGACCGCGCGGAACGCGAGAAATTCAGTGAAAATGAACCGCCGCAGACCACGGCTCCCACGCCTGGGGACGGCTTCCGCGTGCTCGCCGTAACCGCCTGCCCGACCGGCATCGCCCACACCTATATGGCGGCGGAAGCGCTGGAAAACGCGGCGCGGAGCATGGGCGTCCCCATCAAGGTCGAAACCGACGGCTCGGGCGGCGCAAAAAACGTGCTGACGCGCGAGGAAATCGAACGCGCGGATTGTATCATCGTCGCGGCCGACCGCAAGGTGGACACCGCCCGCTTTGACGGTAAGCCGCTCATCCGGGTGCGCGTGGCGGACGGCATCCATAAGCCGCAGTCCCTGCTGCGGCAGGCCACCTCCCCGGGCGTGCCGATCCATCATGAGCGCGGCGGCTCCACGGACGAGCCGGCGGAAGGCGCAGGGCGCAGCCTGTACAAGCACCTGATGAACGGCGTATCGCATATGCTGCCGTTTGTCATCGGCGGCGGCATCCTGATCGCGCTCGCCTTCCTGTTCGACGACTACAATATCGATCCCGCGAACTTCGGCAAAAACACGCCGCTTGCCGCGCTGCTCAAGACCATTGGCGAAACCGCGTTCGGCTTCATGCTGCCTGTGCTGGCCGGTTTTATCGCCCTTTCCATCGGCGACCGGCCGGCGCTCGCCGTCGGCTTTGTCGGCGGTATGCTGGCCAATACGGGCGGTTCCGGATTCCTGGGCGCGCTGCTGGCAGGTTTCCTCGCCGGATGGATCGTAAACGCGCTGCGCCATATTTTCGACCGCCTGCCGAAAAGCCTGGAGGGCACCAAACCCGTCCTTTTATACCCGTTTTTCGGCATCCTGCTCATCGGCGTATTGATGCAGCTCGTCGTCGGCCCGCCAGTCGCGGCGCTGAACGCCTGGCTCACCGCGTCGCTCGACGCGATGGGCAATACCAGCCGCGTGCTGCTCGGCGGCGTGCTCGGCGCCATGATGTCGATCGATTTCGGCGGCCCGATCAACAAGGCCGCCTATGTGTTCGGCACGGCCTCGATCGCTTCCGGCCAGCCGCATATCATGGCCGCCGTCATGCTGGGCGGCATGGTGCCCCCGCTTGCCATCGCGCTGTGTTCGCTGTTCTTCAAAAACCGGTTCACCCGGCGTGAACGCGGCTCCGCCCTGACCAACATCATCATGGGCTTTGCCTTCATTACCGAGGGCGCGATCCCCTTTGCGGCGGCCGACCCGCTGCGCGTGATCCCGGCGTGCGCGGTCGGTTCGGGCGTGGCCGGCGCGCTGTCCATGTTCTGGGGATGTACGCTGCCCGCGCCGCACGGCGGTATTTTCGTCTTCCCCGTCGTCGGGAAGCCGATGCTGTATCTCGCGGCGCTGGCCGTCGGCGCGGCGGTCGGCACGGTACTGCTTGCAATCCTCAAACGGCCGGTCAAAAACGCACAAAACGCATAAAGAAAGCGTCCTTCCGCCAAGGCGGAAGGACGCTTTCTTTATTTCTTTGTGACCGGGATCTGCAATTCGGTCAGCCAGTCTTCTTTGCTGTCCTTGTTCCAGATGCCGTCAATATAGCTTTCGCGCGGGTTATCGGCCGCTGTATAACCGTTTTCCTCGATCCATTTAAACGCATAGGCGTATGCCTCGGGCAACCCGGCGTAGTCCCCCCTGTGCATCACGGAGACCGCCGTCACGGGCTCTATCCGCTTGAACACGATATCGTCAAAATCGGGGCGCATCCCATCCACCGCCTCGCAGAACTCCACATGGATATCCTTTTCACGGTATTCCCCATCCAGATAGATAATGAAGCAATACTCCGGCACCGTGCATTTGATATCGGGGTATTTTTCCATCACCGCCTGCCCGATCGCGGGGATCCTTTCAAAATACGCATCGTAGCCCGGCACCGTCATCTGTTGGGAATACACGGTGCATGCGGGCAGTTCTTTTAACACTGCAACATAGTTCATAAACCTTTCCTCCTCCTGTCCCGATAGGATAAACGCAATCCTGGATAGCTGTTCCTCCCCTGCGGCGATCTCTGCGCGCAGTTCCGCCCGGCGCTTTTCCAAAACCGTGTGCAGGTCGGCGCCCGCCAGGATCGCCTTGATTTCGTCGATCGGCAGGCCAACCTGCCGGAACGACTGGATGCGGTGCAGCTCGATCAGTTGCCGGGTGGTATAGCGCCGGTACCCGTTTTCACGGTCGATGCATTCCGGCTTGAGCAGCCCGATTTCGTCGTAGTACCGCAGCGCCTTGATGGTCACCTTGCCCATCTTGGAAAATTCACCGATCCGGAACATCCTGTCCCCTCCTTCCGTATCCTATCGTAATGCCTCCCCTAACAGGAGTGTCAAGGCCTTATTTCAAAAAGCAGGGCGCCGCCTGAAAAGGCATGCGCCCTGCCCGCCGTCAGGCTGTGCCGCCGGTTTTCGACAGCAGGTATACTATGAGTGCAATCAGGCCGATGACGACGAAGATGCCGAGCATCCCCTGCCACATCATCGTGGCCGCCTGCATCAGGTTTTGCAGCACCTGTTCCGTTAACATAACGCTTCCCCCTTTACAAGAAGAACCCGAGGATGACGCCGCCCGCGACAACGCTCGCGATCTGGCCGGACACGTTCGCGCCGACCGCGTGCATCAGCAGATGGTTCTGGTTATCCTCCTGGATGCCCATTTTTTCCACAACGCGCGCCGACATCGGGAAGGCCGAAATCCCCGCGGCGCCGATCATCGGGTTGACCTTGTTCTTGCAGAACAGGTTCAGCAGCTTGGCGAACAGCACGCCACCGATCGTGTCAAACACGAAGGCAAACAGCCCGAGGCAAAGGATCATGAGCGTCTGCCATGTAACGAACTGTTCCGCATGCATGGAGAAAGAGATCGTCAGGCCGAGCAGCAGCGTAACCAGGTTCGCCAGCTCGTTCTGCGCGGTCGCGGCCAGGCGGTTCAGCACGCCGCATTCCCGGATCAGGTTGCCGAACATCAGGAATCCGACGAGCGAAACCGAAGCCGGCGCCACCAACCCCGCGATGACCGATACAAGGATCGGGAACAGGATGCGCATGCGCTTGGATACATTGCCGGGCGTATACGGCATCCGCATGGCGCGTTCCTTCTTCGTCGTGACGAGCCGGATCGCCATGGGCTGGATGATCGGCACCAGCGCCATATACGAATAGGCCGCCACGGCAATCGCACCCATATACCCGCTGCGCAGCACCTGGGAAACCAGGATCGAGGTCGGGCCGTCCGCCGCGCCGATAATGCCGATGGACGCCGCGTCGCGGATGTCGAACCCGAGCAGCGTGGCGACGATAATCGTCAGGAAGATGCCGAACTGCGCCGCCGCGCCGAACAGGAACATCTTCGGGTTGGAGAGCAGCGGCCCAAAGTCGATCATCGCGCCGATGCCAATGAACAGCAGCAGCGGGAACGCCTCGGATACGCCGATGCCCGTTTCAAACAGCCACTGGATGATGCCGTGCGTCGTCCCCACGCCCTGCGCGATCTGGTCGATCACCCCCGACATCGGCAGGTTGACCAGGATCGCGCCGAACCCCATCGGCAGCAGCAGCGCCGGCTCATAGTTTTTCTTGATCGCCAGCCAGATCAGCGCGCCGCCCACACAGTACATGACGAGCTGTTTCCAGGTGACCGCCAGGATGCCTTCCCACAAAAACTCCATCTCATCGCCTCCATTATTTTGCACCATACCTGCTTATCTTGCCCATATATCCCGGGCTGGATAACAAAAAAGACCTGTGTCCCTGAAAAACAGGAACACAGGTCTGGTCATTTAAGGTGAAGCCAGGATGCCCTGGGCGGGCAAACACGCTTGTTGGCTTCATCACGCAGGCATCTGCCCGCGCTGACTACTCCCCTTTGTTACAGGTATCATACCATGGGGCGGGAGAAACTGTCAAGCAAAATCTTCCGCCAGCCAGCGCGCGACATAGGCGGCGTCCACGTCCATGCGCGCTGCGACCTGCGCGTTTGTCATGCCCTGCGCACGGAACCGCAGGCACACGTCGCGCATGCTTTCCCCGACCTCTATGACATGCCTGTCCGGGTCGTAAAAGCGCACGCCGCGCTGTCCCCAGGAGTGTTCCTGCACCGGGTGGACGTACTCCAAACCTGGCCAGGACTCCAGCTTCTTTACGAACCCGTCAAAGTCGTCCCCCTCGAAATAAAGCTCTGCGTCGTTGCCCGCAAACCGCACGTCAGCCGGGGCGCGATGGATAAACCCCGACCAGCTTTCCAGGGTTTGCAGCGAAAAGGCGTTGTCAAACGTGATGTTTGCGCCAAAATCTTCGGTGACCTTGCAACCCATAAGCTCCATATAAAAACGCTTGGAGCGTTCCAAATCCTGCACTACAAGCAGGGTGCCGTTAAATTTCATCGGATTTCCCCTTTCAAAACAGCGTAAGCTGACGTTCCGCATAGCCCTGCCGGGACGCGCGGATAATGGTTTTCATATCGAACAGGATACCATATGCGGCGCACGCCTCGGTAAAGGCCGCCCACAACTCGCGGGCGCGCGGGCTGGTACAGACGTAACGCGCCCCGTACCGCCTGACATATTTGTCCCGGAGGCCGGGGAAATGCTCGTCCAGCCTGCCGTAATAATACTCCCGCTGCCGTTCCCGGCAGGTCATCCCAAAGGCCGGATAGATAAACCTTGCCCCCGCCCCATGCGCGCGGCGCACAATCTCTAGCACGTTTTCCCGGCTGTCCTCCAAATATGGCAACACGGGCATGAGCAGCACGCCGGTAAACAGCCCCGCGGCCGAGAGCCGCTCCATCGCGCGGAACCGCGCGGACGGCGGCGGCGCATGCGGTTCGACCCGGGCCGCGAGCGCGTCGTCCGCCGTGGTCACCGTGAGCTTGCAAAGCACGGGCATCTGTGACCGTATTTCGCCCAGGATATCGATATCCCGTGTGATAAGGTCGCTTTTCGTCGCGATCGCCGCGCCAAACCCGAACGCCGAAAGCAGTTCCAGCGCGTGGCGCGTATACCGGTGCTCCCGCTCAAACGGGTTATACGGGTCGCTCATGGCGCCGGTGCCGACCACGCCCGTTTTGACCTTGCGGCGCAGTTCGTCCCGGACAATTTCCAGGCAGCCCTGTTTCACGCGCACGCGGTCAAAATCCTCTATGCCGTAGCAGGCCGAACGGCTGTCGCAATAAATACAGCCGTGACAGCAGCCGCGGTACAGGTTCATATTATAATCGATCCCGAACCAGGCGCCGGGCGACTTCGTGCGTGTGACAATCGTTTTTGCGGGGACGGTATCCATCTTACTTGCGCCACCTCTTCAGCGTCGGGAAATACGACAGCATCATGTCGCGGGATTTCTCGCGGTCGGTATAGATTTTCGGCGCCACGTCCAGGCAGGTCTCGATCATCTGCTCCATCGTGCAGTCCGCCGTAAACGCCCCCTTTTCCATGCAGTAAACACAGTATTCCGCGCTCCGGCTGCCGTCCGCTTCCGTGCCGTACTCCTCCGGCTTTGTCATCGGCATACCGCAGGACTGGCAGATATCCGCAAGGCCGATATAAATGTTGATCTGTGCGTTGGCCTCGTCGCCGTCCTCACAGATGTATTCCTCAAAGTCTATGCGATAGGCGCGCGGCAATTCGGTCTGCCAGACCTCGCCCCAGAACCGCCCGGTATCCTGCGTCACATCCCCACGGAAGGAGAATTTTGCGTACCGGCCGCCCGGGATCGTTACGCGCTGGAAGCCCTCCGGCAGCGGCGCGTCGCCCTGCGCGCCCCAAGCCGCAAGCATGTCGTAGGAATTATCGTCCCAGGTGTAGTTATAGTACAGGCCATAGCAGCGATCCCCCGTCCTGCCCGGTATGCGCTCGACCGCGCCGCCGCCCATAAAATCCTGCCAGACCTTGCCGATCTTCTGCATCATATCCGGTGCATCGTTGCCTGTCCGCGTGCCGATCCCGACGACCGTGCGCTCATCGAGCGTTACTACCTCATAATTCATAATCTGTTGCCTCGCTTTCCTTTTTGGTATCTCCAGCATAACAGATCAAACAGGACACCCTATGTCATATTAACCATATATTTTTGCAATCCGCTGCGCGGCCTGCCGGAGCGCCTGACGCGCCTCCAGCGGCTCCAGGACCTCCACGGCCGCCCCGAACGACAGCAGGTAGCCATACCCCCAATCGCCCGCCGGCCACGCGATCGAAACGTCCAGGCTGCCGTCCGCGTTCCGGGTGATCTTCGACCGTTCAAACTCATCATACACGCGGAACGCCATTTCCGGCGCAAAGCGCAGGCGCAGCGGCATCATTGGGAGCGTATCCCCCGGGTCGTCCATGACCGGAACCGGCTCCAGCCGCGGCACAAACGTCTCGTCCGTAAGGCGCACGGCGTCCATCCGGCTGATTTTAAAGGTGCGGTAGGCCTGCTTTTGCCGGCACCATGCCTGCAAATACCAGCCTCCGCTCTTAAAGCCAAGCCGCATCGGCTCGGTTTCACGGGAGGAATGCTGCCCGTTCGTATTATAATACTCAAACGCCACCACTTTCCCGCTTAAAATGCCCTCCTTCAAGACGGCAAACACGCGGCGCTCCTCGTCCTCGCTGCCCCAGCGGGAAAAATCGACGTCGATCCAGTCTACATGGGAGCGTCGGAACAGGCCGGAAAGCCGGGACAGCGTATCGGATGCCCCGGCCGCGCCGGTCGCGTGCAGGCTTTGCAGGGCAAACAGGATCTCGTCCTGCTCGCGTGTGGAGAGCAGGGACTTGCTGAGCACAAATTCCGGCAGGAGTCGCACGCCACCGCCCCGCCCGCGCGCCGCATAAACCGGGATCCCAGCGGCGGAAAGCGCGTCAATATCGCGCTGGATCGTGCGCGTGGAGACCTCGAAGCGCTGCGCCAGCGCCGCAGCCGTCATGCTACCGTGTTCCAGCAGTAGGTAAACAATCTCAAATAGCCGGTGCATCTGCATGCGCGGCACCCCCTTCCGTATCCAGTATACCATACCATGCCGCCATCCGGATACCCGGGGATTACAGCCAGTGGTAATTGCGTATTGCGCCCAGTACCCGGCCGAGCGGACGGAGCTCATCCGCCTCGTGGACGACGACCGAACGCAGGTCAACATTGACAGCCACCAGCTTTTTGATCCCCTTTTTGCAGTACATTTTCCGGACAAAGCCTTCCCGGTTCATAAGGAATACCCCCAGCTGGTTGTGCGCGACTTCGCCCGATTTTATCGCGAGGATCGTCCCCTGGGGGTAAATCGGCTCCAGCGCATCGCCCGATACCTGCACCGCCATATCCGCCTCCTCCGTACATGGGGAAAGCACGGCGGCCAGGCTACGGTACAGGAACGCGTCGGCGAAGGAACCGTGATCCCCCTGTGCCGGCGCCACGCAGCACAGCAGCACCCGTTCTTCAGCGCCCTGGCTGGCGGCGCCCAAACGGGTATAAAGCTGGTTGACCAGGATATCGACCGTGTCCTTCGCATGGTCGTCGAGCGCCCGGTAACGCTTCGCCAATTTCATCTCCCGGCCGCTGATGCAATCCAATTGTTCATGCTCGGCAAAAACGGACAGATCGCATTCGATCGGGATGGTGTTATCCAATAAATAATGCAGCGGCACACGGAACACATGCGCCAGGCGGTCCATCGTGCGCAACGCCGGGTTTTTGGTGATGCCCGTCAAGATCTTGTTCAGCGTGCCCAGTGGTATGTTTGCCATCCTCGATATTTCTTCCGCAGTCCAGTGGTCGCGCTTACGCAGATAGTCTAGCTTCTGTAAAAGCATTCCCCGTTCTCATCCTCCTTTTCCATATTTGGAAAAACTTTTTCAAATCCTCCCCCGTTTTCTCCCATCTAATTGACAATTTTATGGGAATATTATAAGATTGGCTTGTTTTTCCACGGATTGTTTCATTATACCACAGTTACATCTTCCCGCAAATTTTTATGTGTTCCAGTGGTATCGAAACCGGATGCAAACGATAAAAGTAAAAGGAGAGAATGGAAATGTTATACCGCGTTGTGGAGGACCACACAACCACCCCGACCATGTTTGGACTGGCTGCACCAGGGGGCTATTGCATGCAGCGCATATCCACGGATTCTTCCGAAATGGAACAGCTGGCGCGCACGCTCAACCGCCTCCAGTTATCGCCAATCCACTTTTACGAAATTGTTGAAGACTTCCGGAAGTCTTGAGCGCCGGCCGTTTGCCGTCGCCCAGGCCACGGGCAGCCGTTACCATATCCCCCAGCAGACCCGGTTTGTGGCGTCTAAAAAAGGCTTCGACCCTGCCCTGTCGAAGCCTTTTCCCGTCCTGCAAAGCCCTTACATACCACATCTGTCAGGCCTTTTTTGATTGGTATTCCATGCCCCAAGCGGTCATTGCGTCCAGGACAGGTTTAAGGCTGTAACCCGTTTCTGTCAGGGTATACTCCACCTTCGGCGGCACCTCCGGATAGGCCTTCCGGGTCAGCAGGCCGTCGGCCTCCATCCCGCGCAGGTTCGCTGTCAGCACCTTTTGGGAAACGGCGCCGATGGACTTTTTCAGTTCGCCAAACCGCTTGGTGCCGCCCATCAGGTCGCGCAGGATCAGCACCTTCCAGCGGTCCGAAATCAGCATCAGGGTGGTCTCTACCGGGCACGCGGGCAATTCCTTTGCCATCGCCATAACACCTCGTTCCTTCATTCCCAAATGGTGGCTACCATCTACGGCCGTGCCTGCTCAACAAGACTTCCTTATAGCGTTATAGTAATTCCAGCCGGGAGAAATGTCAAGCACAACCGGTCGGGCAAACGGAAGGGCGGCACCCCCGCTGGGCGCAAAAATGCGGCGCGGTATGCTTTGGCATACCGCGCCGCATTCCTATCCTAACACGCTGCAGTGCGTGCCTTATCCAAGCTTTACAAGCTCCTGCGCCAGCAGCTTGTTGATCATCTGCGGATTGCCCTGCCCCTTGGAAGCCTTCATGCACTGGCCAACCAGGAACCCGGTGACGTTCTTGCCCGCCTTATAGTCGTCGATTGCCTTCTGGTTGTCCGCCAGCACGTCCTGTACAATCTTCAGGATCGCGCCCTCGTCGGACACCTGCTTAAGCCCCATACGCCCGACAATGGCCTCGACCGTCTCGTCGGTCTCGAACATGGCCGGCAGCACCTTCTTGCCGGCCGCGCCGGAAATCGTGCCCTTGTCGATCAGTACGATCAGGTCGATCAGCTTGTCCGCCGTCAGCTTGGTGTCTTCCAGCTCCACAGCCTTGTCGTTGAGGTACTTGGAGATGTCGGACAGGATCCAGTTCGCAGCCGCCTTGGGCTTCACCTTGCCCGAGCGCGCGGCCGCGTCCAGCAGCTCCGCCTTGGCAAAGGAATCGGAAAGCTGGCGCGCCTCCATGGCGGTCATGCCGAACTCGTTCCGGTAGCGCTCGTAACGGGCGACCGGCAGCTCCGGGATTTCGGAACGGATCTTGTCCATCCAGGCGTCGTCGATCTCGACCGCGATCAGGTCGGGGTCCGGGAAGTAACGGTAGTCCTGCGCGTCTTCCTTGGTACGCATGACGGTGTTCTTAAGCTTAACGTCGTCCCAGCGGCGCGTCTCCTGCTGGATCGTACCGCCGTGCTCGACCACGTCAATCTGGCGCGCGACTTCAAAATCAATCGCGCGCACCGCGCCGGAAAACGTGTTGATGTTCTTCATCTCAACGCGGGTGCCCAGCTCCGTGGAACCCTCCGGGCGGATGGATACGTTAACGTCGCAGCGGATCGAGCCTTCCTCCATCTTGCAGTCGCAGATATCGAGGTAGGACAGCGTGGTCTTGATGGTTTCCAGGAACTCCTTCGCCTCAGCGGACGAATGGAGGTCGGGGCGCGTGACCATCTCGATCAGAGGCACGCCGCAGCGGTTGAAGTCGACGACCGTGCCGTCGATCTCGTCGTGCAGCAGCTTGCCCGCGTCCTCCTCAAAATGGATGCGCTCCAGGCGGCAGCACTTCTTTTCGCCGTCCACATAGAAATAGACCTCGCCGTTTTCACAGATCGGAACGTCGAACTGCGAAATTTGGTACGCCTTGGGCAGGTCGGGGTAAAAATAGTTCTTACGGTCGGACTTGCACAGGCGGTTGACCGTGCAGCCGGTCGCAAGGCCCATCTTGGCCGCATAATGTACCACCTGGCGGTTGAGGACCGGCAGGGAGCCGGGCATACCGGTACAGACCGGGCAGGTGTGCGTATTGATGCCCGCGCCGAACTTGGCGGAGCAGGAACAGAAAATCTTGCTCTCGGTGGACAGCTCTGCGTGCACCTCGAGGCCGATTACAGCTTCGTATTTCATCGTTTGCCTAACCTCCTTACAGTGCCGCAATGATGTTTTTGAGACCGGACGCCTGCTCAAAGGCAAGGCCGGCGTTCAGCAGGCGCTGCTCGCCAAAGCGCGGCCCAATGAGCTGCATGCCGATCGGCATCTTGTGCGCGTCAAAGCCACAAGGCTGCACCATCGCGGGCAGGCCGGCGATATTGACCGAAACCGTGCACACGTCGCCCGCGTACATCTCGAGCGGGTCGGTGGACTTTTCGCCGATCTTGTAGGCCGTGGTGGGCGCGACCGGCGTCAGGATCACGTCGCACTTCTGGAACGCGCCGTTAAACTCCGCCTTGATGCGGCGCTGCGCGGCGCGCGCCTTCTTATAGTAAGCGTCATAGTAACCGGAGGACAGCACATAGGTGCCCAGCATGATGCGGCGCTGTACCTCGCTGCCGAAGCCCTGGCTGCGCGACTGGACATATAACTCGGTGATGTCCTCAATGCCTTGCGCGCGGAAGCCGTACTTCACGCCGTCAAAGCGCGCCAGGTTGGAGGACGCCTCCGCGGAGGACAGGATATAGTAAATCGGCAGCGCATATTCGACGAGCGGCAGGGAGATTTCAAATACCTCCGCGCCGAGCGCCCGATAGGTTTCCGCCGCGGCCAGCACGCCCGCGCGCACTTCCTCGGAGATACCCGCGCCGAAATACTCCTTGGGCAGGCCGATCTTCAGCCCCTTGACGTCGGGGTTCAGCCCCGCATGCAGCGAGCCGAACGGCGCGGCGCACGAGGTCGAATCCATCTTGTCCTGGCCGATGATGACGTCGGAGAGCAGCGCGACGTCCTCCACGCTGCGGCCGAACGGGCCGATCTGGTCGAGCGAGGACGCGAACGCGACCAGGCCGAAACGGGAAACCGCACCGTAAGTAGGCTTGAGGCCGACCACGCCGCAGAACGACGCAGGCTGGCGGATCGAGCCGCCGGTATCGGAGCCGAGCGAAATCGGCGCCTCGCCTGCCGCGACGACCGCCGCGGAGCCGCCCGAGGAACCGCCCGGCACATGGTCAAGGCCATGGGGGTTATGCGTCGGGTGCATCGCGGAGTTCTCGCACGAGGAACCCATTGCAAATTCATCCATATTGGCCTTGCCGGTGATGACGAGGCCGTTTGCCGCCAGCTTGTCCGCAACCGTCGCGTTGTAGGGCGGCACAAAATTATACAGCATCTTGGAGGCGCAGGTCGTCAGGATGCCCTTGGTGCAGATATTGTCCTTGACCGCCACCGGTACGCCTGCGAGCGGCGGCAGCGGCTCCCCTGCGGCGCGCTGATTGTCAACCGCCTTGGCCTGCGCCAGCGCGGCATCCTTTGTGACCGTCACATAGCCCTGGACGCGCGCTTCCACCGCGTCGGTACGCGCAAGCACGTCCTGCGCGAGCTCGACAGCGCTAATTTCCTTGGATGCGAGCAGCGCGGAAAGCTCGCCCGCCGTCTTCTGATACAATTCCATCTGTTCCACCTCTTATTCTACCACACGGGGTACGGCTACGCCGCCCGCCTGAAAATCGGGCGCGTTGGGCTTGATCAGCTCTTCCGGATTGCTTTCCGGCTTCGCCACGTCCTCGCGCAGCGCGTTTTTGCGCTCCGTATCGATCTGGTCGGTAATATCGCCCAGGTCAAGCTGCTGCAGCTTGTCTACCATGCCGATAATGCCCTGCATGTCTTCCGCCAGGCGGTCAAAAATGCCGCCCGTGCTGTCGAGCCGCGCCAACACCGCAATATGCTCGATTTCTTTCCTCGAAATTGCCATTTACGAGTTCCTCCTCTATTTACAATGAAAATTTACCCATTATCTTCCGCCATGCGGCGGAATTCGTCCTCCGTCAGCACCGGGACACCGAGCTGCTCGGCCTTCGCAAGCTTGGAACCCGCCGCTTCGCCCGCAACCACATAGCTGGTCTTTTTGGAGACCGAGCCGGACGCCTTGCCACCCATGCTTTCGATGATCGCGGTCGCCTGCTGGCGCGTAAACTGCGTCAGCGTGCCGGTCAGGACGAAGGTCAGCCCGGCGAACTTGTCGCTTTTGGCGACCTTTTCCCCGGTAAAGTTGACCCCCGCGTCGCGCAGCCGCGCGATCAGCCGTTTGGACTGCGCCTGCTCCCGCCAGGCCGCGATGGATTCCGCCGTCGTCTGCCCAATATCGCGTATCTCGGTCATCTCTTCGACCGACGCTTCCAGCACCGCGTCCAGGCTGCCAAAATGGTCGGACAGGACCTTGCCGGCCTTCTGGCCGACATGACGGATGCCAAATGCAAACAGCAGCCGCGACAAATCCTGCGACTTGGAACGCGCAATGCTTTCAATCAGGTTGTTCGCCGACTTTTCCTTCTTGCGATCGAGTTTCAGCACGTCCTCGGCTGTCAGGTAATACAGGTCGGCGGCCGAGTGGATGAGATCCGCCTCGACGAGCGCCTTGAGGACGGCTTCGCCACAGCCGTCGATATCCATCGCGTCGCGCGACGCAAAGTGCATCAGGTTGCGCAGGAGCTGCGCCGGGCACGCCGCGCCCGTGCAGCGGATCGCAGCCTCCTCCTCATCGGCGTAAACCGGCGCGCCGCAGACCGGGCACACGTCCGGCCAGGTGAATGGGAGCGCGCCTTCCGGCCGCTTGTCCGTCACCACCCCGACAATTTCCGGGATGATCTCGCCCGCCTTGCGCACCCGCACGGTATCCCCGACGCGCACGTCCAGACCCGTGATAAAATCGCGGTTGTGCAGCGTCGCGCGGGAAACCGTGGTGCCGGCCAGCCGTACCGGCTCGAGCACGGCGTTCGGCGTGAGCACGCCGGTGCGGCCGACGGAAATCACGATATCGTGCAACAGCGTTTCCTTGACCTCGGGCGGGTATTTGTAGGCCGCCGCCCAGCGCGGGAATTTCGCGGTGGAGCCGAGCATCTGGCGCTGCGCGAATGCGTTTACCTTGACGACCGCCCCGTCGATATCAAAATTCAGTTCCCCGCGGGATTCGCCCATCTGTTCAATTTCGCGGCGCACCTCTTCCGGGGTGCTGTATACGGGATACCGCGGGCTGACCTGGAAGCCCAGCTTTTTCAGGTAGTCGAGCGATTCCGTATGGCTGGCGAGGGGCAGTTCGTCGCTGTTCTGGATATTAAAGCAAAAGATGGATAAGCGCCGCTGCGCGGCGACGCGGCTGTCCTTCTGCCGCAGGGAGCCTGCCGCCGCATTGCGCGGGTTGGCCAGCAGAGGCTTTTCATGCAGCTCCAGTTCGGCGTTCAGGCCGTCGAAAACCGAACGCTTCATGTAGACCTCCCCGCGGACGATCAGCCGCGGCGGCGCGCCTTCGAGCTTTTGCGGGATATCCCGGATTGTGCGCAGGTTGTGCGTCACATCCTCGCCGTCCACCCCGTCGCCGCGCGTGGCGCCGCGCACAAACACGCCGTCCTCGTACTCGAGCGCGACGGATAGGCCGTCGATCTTATATTCCACCACATATTCAGCTTTTCCTGCGGCGTTTTCGACACGCTCGAAAAATTCCTGCAATTCCTCAAAGGAAAAAACGTCCTGTAGGCTTTCCAGCGGATATGCATGGTGCACCGGCGCGAATTTTTCCGACGCGCGGCCGCCGACACGCTGCGTCGGGGAATCCGGGTCCGCATATTCCGGGTGCGCCTCCTCCAGTCCGCGCAGGCGGCGCTGCATCATGTCATATTCGTAGTCTTCAATTTCGGGCGCATCTTCGTTATAGTACTTTTCATTATGATGCCGCAGCTGCGTGCGCAGCGCGGTGATTTCCTGTAAAACGTCCATGCTTCTCTCCGTTCCAGTACGCGCATCACGTACTTTTGTATTATACCAAACATTGGCCGTTTACGGAAGGGTTATTTTGACGTTTTCGGTATTTTAGGCGCCGGTTCGGCATAATCATTGATTTTTCCGAGCAGGCTTTGTTCCGTGTCGTCAATATACGTATACTGTTCCGGGACCGTGCCCACAATCACCGTATCCGTGACGTTGAAGCGGCTTGTGACCGTCGTCGTGCAGCGCCCGAACGCCGTCATTACGTCGACGTCCGCGCGCACCTCGAGGATGATATTATGCCGCGTCTGGTTGATCCCCGCCTGTGTAAAGGCGCTGATGAATTCCGCGCTCGCAACCCCCAGCCCGGACATGCCCACGTGCATCTTCGGCCCCATGCCGCCCAAATAGTCCGGCGCAAGCACCGTGCCCGCGGGGATGTCAAGCGAAGTACGCTCCAGGCCGTTGACCGCGTCATAAAGGGTGTTGACAATTTCGGTCTTGATCCGGTTAATCGAAATCGCGTCGGTCTTGAGCGCCGTTACACGGCTGTCGTTGTCCCGTTCCAAAACGACCAGTTCTTCATATTGTGCGCGGTTCTGGTAAATTTTATCCTGCACGGCGTCATTGATTGCGCGCGTGGCGGTGAACTGCACCAAATTTGCCGCGTGGAGCAAAATGATCGGCCTGACATATACCGTAAACAGCACCGCACAGCCGAGCGCTGCCGCAAATAGGAGCAGCAGCCGCGCCCGCCAGGACGTACGCCTTGGCCTGCCCCGTCTCCTGTGCCGCATTTTCCCACCTCCCTGCCTAGTTTACACTCTATGCAAGGGGGACGTAAAAAAGGCGTACCCATTCGGGTACGCCTTTGGTTTACAAGGGGATTAGTCTTCGTCTGCATCGTCGTCCGCGCCGTTCATGGCCGCACGGATAGACAGGGAGACCTTCTTCTTCTCATCGTTGATGTCGATGATCATAGCCTCGACTTCCTGGCCAATGGTCAGGACTTCGTCCGGCTTGGCAATGCGGTGATCCGCGATCTGGGAAATGTGGATCAGACCGTCAACGCCCGGGATGATCTCGGCAAACGCGCCGAAGGGCATAAACTTCAGGATCTTCACGGTCGCAACGTCGTCAACCGCATAGTTTGCCTTGAAGATATTCCACGGATTGTCCTCTGCGCGCTTGTAGCCCAGGGAAATCTTCTTGTTTTCCTTGTCCAGGCCGATGACATAGACATTGACCTCGTCGCCAATCGCAACCACCTCGGACGGGTGCTTGATACGGCCCCAGGACAGCTCGGAAATGTGGATCATGCCATCCACGCCACCGATGTCTACGAAAGCGCCATAGGAGGTCAGGGACTTGACAACGCCCTTGAATTCCTGGCCGACCTCGATGGTCTCCCAGATCTTCTCGGCAGCGGCCTTGCGTGCTTCCTGCTGTACTGCACGGATGGAGCCGACTACGCGCTTGCGCTGGCGGTTGATCTCGGTGATGTAGAAGGACTGCTTGGTCTTCAGCAGCTGCGCCATCGGCTGATCCTTCGGGATGCCGGTCTGGCTCGCCGGGATGAATACGCGCACGCCGAACGCGGTCGCTACGACGCCGCCGCGGTTCTCTTCGATAATGGTGCCCTCGACAACGGTATGCTCTTCCTTCGCCGTCTCGATGGTCTCCCAGCCCTTGAGCTGGTCAACGCGCTTCTTGGACAGGGTGATGGTGCCTTCGCCATCGTTAACGCGGACTACAACAGCTTCGATCTCGTCGCCGGGCTTGTACTGCTCCTCGACCTTGTAGGCCGGGTCGTCAGACAGCTCGCCAAGCGGGATATACGCCGCATGCTTAACGCCCAGGTCGACCTGGACATCTGTAGCGGTGATCTGGATAACTGTACCGGTGACCTTATCTCCTGTATTTAAAGTTTTGAAGGATTCTTCCAGCATTGCTGCAAAATCCTCGCCATTTTCGATCTTGGTTTCTTCGCTCATCATGTTACTGACCTCCTTAATTATCCATGCCGGAGTGGATGCGCCTGCTGTAATGCCGATGTGCCGCTGACTAAGCTGCTCCCTGTCCGCCTGCGGTAGCTCTGCAGCGTCTTCGATATAGAGCACCTCATGGCAAAGGGACTTGCTGATTTCATACAAGCGCTTTGTGTTTGAGCTCTTTTTATCGCCAATCACAATCATAGTATCCGATTTTCCGGCAAGCAGACGAGCTTCAGCCTGACGCTCGTCCGTCGCATTACATATTGTATCAAATATTTTGCAATTTGTACACTGTTTTTTTAGAATCTCAATAGATTTCTCCCAAAGTTTCCGGTTGATGGTGGTCTGCGCCACCACGCTGACCGGCGTATCCGCGGGCAACGCGCCCGCGTCGGCCGCCTGCTGCACTTCTTCGGGCGTTTCAAACACGGTGGAACCCTCGCACCACCCCTGGATCCCGACGACCTCGGGATGGTTCCGGCTGCCGAAAATGACGATCTTCCGGCCGCCTTTGCTCTCTTCTGCAACAATGCGGTGGATTTTCGCCACAAACGGGCAGGTTGCGTCAAGCACCTTACACCCTTTGGCGCGGAGGGCGTCGTAACAGCCCGCAGGGACGCCATGCGCGCGGACGAGCACCGACGCGCCGTCCGGGATGTCGCTGATTTCCTGCGCCGTGCGCACGCCCTTTGCCGCGAGGCGGCGGATCTCATGGGTGTTGTGGATGATCTCGCCGTACGCATAAATGCCCGCGTGCCGCGCGGCCTCGTGCTCGGCCATGTCGACCGCGCGCCGCACCCCAAAGCAGAAGCCCGCGGTCTTTGCTACCTCGACGCTCATGCGCGCGTCTCCCCGTTGAGCGCATAAATACGGCGCAGGATATCTTCCGCGATGGCCGCATAGTCCTTGCTGCCCTTTTCCGGGTAAAACGGCTTGCCGATGATCACATCGACGCGGCCGAAACGCTTTTTGTTTTCCGTGATGTACACCGGCAGGATGGGTGCGCGGGTGCGCGCGGCCAGCATCGCCGCGCCTTCCTTGGTCTCGCCCTCCGCGGCGTCGCGCGTCCCCTGCGGGAAAATAATCAGCTTACGCCCATCCTTTACAGCCTGGAGCGCGGTCTTGATCGCGGTGATGTCCGCATCGCCGCGGGATACCGGGAACGCCCCAAGCCAGCCGATCAGGTGTGCAAAAAAGCCGCCCTTTTCAAACAGCTCCTTTTTGGCCATCAGCGCGATGTTCGTCCGCCAGGTGAGCGATACGGCGGCCAGCGGCGGGTCGGCATAGGAGGTATGGTTCGGGCACACGACACAGCCGCCCTCCGGGATATTTTCATGGCCGGTAACATGCAGGCGGTAATACAGGTGATACACGGCGCTTACAATCGGCACGGCAATTTTTTGCAGCCAGCGATGGAATTTCGGCATGGTCTTCGGCATGGTCTATTGTCCTTTCTATTTGCGATTACGGCCTTTTGCCGTCGATGACGCGGCGCACCGCCGCAATGCTCTGTGCAAGGTCCAGCCCGCTCGTATCGACGAGGACGGCGTCCTCCGCCTGGCGGAGCGGCGCGGCGGCACGCCCCGCGTCCTGTTCGTCGCGCGCGGCCATCTGCCGCAGCACCTCCGCGGGCGTGACGTCCTGCCCTTTCTCCCGCAGTTCGAGGTACCGGCGCTGCGCGCGCTTTTCCGCGCTGGCCGTCAAAAAAATCTTCACTTCCGCATCGGGCAGGATCACGGTGCCGATATCCCGGCCGTCCATGATCACGCTGTCCTTTTTCGCCATATCGCGCTGTAAATCCAGCAGATAGGCGCGCACGTGCGGAATGGCGGACACCTGCGACGCATAGCGCGAAATCTCCGGCGTGCGGATCGCCTCCGACACATCCTCGCCGTTCAGCAGGACGTGCTGCGCGCCGCCCACATACCGCAGTTCAAGCTCCAGCCCGGGCAGCAGCGCGGTAACGCCGTCCGCATCGTCCCCCGCAACCCCCGCGCGGCAGGCCGCAAGGCCGATCGTGCGGTAGAGCGCGCCCGTATCCACATATATAAAGCCCAGCTCAGCCGCAACCGCACGCGCAATCGTGCTTTTCCCTGCGCCCGAGGGGCCGTCAATTGCCACCGCAATCCGTCCCATCATCCAAACTCCCCTTTTTTAATATCGTAATCGTCAGCCCTGCGCGGCGGATACCCCTGCGAGATATCCGGTCGACCAGGCGATCTGCAAGTTAAAGCCGCCCGTATAGGCGTCCACGTCCAGCACTTCGCCCGCGAAAAACAGCCCGTCCACCTTTTTGGACGCCATGGTCTTGGGCGAGATTTCCCGGACGCTGACGCCGCCCGAGGTGATGATGGCCTCGGAAATCGGCCGCGCGCCCGAAATGCCGACCTGGAACGCCTTGAGCGTGTCTAGCAGGCGCCGGCGCTGCTCCTTCGTGATGCTGTTGACCTTGGCGTGCGGGTCGATCCCGGACGCCTGCACCACCACCGGTATCATTTTACGCGGCAGCAGTTCGCCGAGCGCGTTAATGAAATCGCTGTTCTTATGCTTTTCAAAATCGGACAGCAGGCGCTTGTCCAGCGTCTTGCGGTCAAGCGCAGGCTTGAGGTCGATCTCCAGGCGGTACGCCTTGCTGCCGAAATGCCGCATGTGCGCGGAAGCTGACAGGATCAGCGGCCCCGACACCCCGAAATGGGTAAACAGCATTTCCCCGAAGTCCTCATAGACCTTTTTATTGTCCTCAAAAACCGTAACGGACACATTTTTAAGGGATAGCCCCATCATCTCCCGGCAAAGCGCGCCCGCTTCGACCAGCGGCACCAGGGAGGGGCGCGCCGGGCTTACCGTGTGCCCCAGCGCCTTTGCAAAACGGTAACCGTCCCCGGTGGAGCCGGTCGCCGGATAGGAGGCGCCGCCCGTCGCAACGATCACGCGGTCCGCCCCGTAAAAGCTGCGCGCGGTGCGCACGCCGCTGACCCTTGCATCCTGCGTGGCAATTTCACAAACCTCTTCCTGTACCAGCTTCACGCCCTCGCGGCGCACGAAGCGGTAAAGCGCGTCGATAATGTCCGCCGCCTTGTCCGATACCGGGAATACGCGGTTGCCGCGCTCGGTCTTGAGCGGCACGCCCTCCTGTTCAAAAAAAGCCTTGACGTCCGCCGGGCTGAACGCGTCCAGCGCGCTGTACAGGAAACGCGGGTTGCACGGCACGTTTGCGAGCACCGTCTGTGCGTCGCAGTCGTTGCAGACATTGCACCTGCCCTTTCCCGTGATAAAAAGCTTGCGCCCGACCTTTTGGTTTTTTTCAAACAGCAGCACGCGCGCGCCCCCGCGCGCCGCCATGCCGGCCGCCATCAGCCCGGCCGCGCCGCCGCCGACAACTGCAATCGTAAGCATTGCCAATGTAGTGTTCTCCCCTATCCGGTGCAGACGGCTGGCCCGTCCTATTTTTATTCGTCTTCCAGCTTTTCGTATACCTGGTACTCGTCCCAAATGCTTTCAAGCTTATTGAACGTCCCCTCGATCTCCATCTGTTTGCCCATGCCGACCGCAACGATCAGCGCGTTGATGACCGACAGCGGCGCGACCAGGGAGTCGACAAAGGAGGCCATGTCGCTTTTGGCGATCAGGGTATGGTCTGCGAAGCGCGTGAGAGGCGACAGGCGGGAATCCGTCAGCGCCACGACCCTTGCGCCGCAGTCCTTCGCATATTTCATGGCGCTCAGCGTGCGCTTGGAATAGCGCGGGAAGCTGATGCCGATCAGCACGTCGTCCCCGCTGATGCGCAGGATCTGCTCGAACGTCTCGCTGACGCCGGCGGTATCGACCAGGCGCACCTGGTCGAACAGCAGGTTAAAATAAAAGCCGAGAAAACCCGCCAGCGCGGACGAGGAACGCACGCCGAGGATATAGATGCGCCGCGCCTTCAGGATGGCCTCGACCGCGCCGTGGAACGCGTCGCGGTCGAGTTCGTCGAGCGTCATGCGGATTTTCTCCACATCCGCGTTCAGCACGGTCTGCAGCACGTCGCGGTTGCCCATGCGGTCGTTCGTGACCTCCATGCGCTGCACCGCCGTCAGCTTGTTGCGGATCATTTCCTGCAGCGCCTTTTGCAGGTGCGGATACCCGTCGTACCCCAGCTCTGTGGCAAACCGGACGACCGTGGATTCGCTCACGCCCACCGTCACGCCCAGGCGGCTGGCCGTCATAAAGGCGGCCTTATCATAGTGCTCGATGATATAGCGCGCAATCAGGCGCTGCCCCTTGGAAAAATCGCTCAGGTTATTCTGAATTTTGGCCATCAAATCATTCATGGCGGCGCTCCTCTTTCCCCCAGAAAATTTCTTCTCTTATTTTATGCGGAATCGCGGCAAAATGCAAGGTATTTTACATGAACTTTCATTTTTGCCGCAGCTCCTGCATCAAAGGGATTTTAAGTAAGCGACCTCCGCATCCGTCAGCAGCCGCCATTTGCCCGCGGGCAGGCCGCGGTCGAGCGACAGCTCCCCCACCGCCTCGCGCTTGAGGCGGCGCACCGCAAAGCCGCACTTTTCGCACATTTTCCGGATCTGGCGGTTGCGCCCCTCATGGATGACCATATGCAGGGAGGCCTGTCCGTCTTCCTGGCGCAGCACGGCGACCTGCGCGGGCTGGAGCTGGTAGCCGTCGATCTCCATCGGCTGGGACAGCTCCGGCAGGCGCGCAAGGTTGCCGCGCACGCTGACGAGGTAGCGCTTGGGGACTTCATGCTTCGGGTGGGTAAGCTGGTAGGCGAGGTCGCCGTCGTTCGTCATGAGGAGCAGCCCCTCCGAGTCATAATCCAGCCGGCCGACCGGGTAGACGCGCGCGCCGCAGCCCTGTACAAGCTGCGAAACGTCGCGCCGCCCCTTTTCGTCGTGCATGGTGGTGACAAAGCCGCGCGGCTTGTGCAGCATCAAATATACCTTTTGCTCCGCGCGGGCAACCGGCTTGCCGTCCACGCAAATGCGGTCGCGCGCCGCGTCCGCTTTCTGCCCCAGGCCGGCGCGGCGGCCATTCACCGTCACACGCCCGGCCGTAATGATCTCTTCCGCGGCGCGGCGCGAGCACACGCCCGCCTGCGCTAAAATTTTCTGTAAACGCTCCTGCATTTTCTATCTCCTGTCTATTCATCCTGTTTTGGGCTTAACAGCCCGCGCAGCCGGTCGATCAGCCGCGCGGGCGCGCCCTTCTCCTCCGGGAGCAGCGCCGCGCCCGTTTCAAACGTCAGGCTATCCTGCGCGAGGACGGCGTCGCCCACCCGGTACTCGACCGTGCCGTAGGTGCTGCCCGCCGTGACCGGCGCATAGGTGAAGCGGCTTCCCACGAATGCGGTTTCCAGCATCTCGTGTTCCCGCTGTGTCAGGTACAGTTCCACCGTAGCCCCCGCCCGCAGGACGGAGGAAGCCGCGGAGCCGCCCTCGATCGGCTGGGTACGCAATATCGCGCCCGCCTCGTGCAGCGTATACGGCTGGTACTGCGCAAACGCGCTGTCCAGCATCGCCGCGTGGTCATTCCAATCGTCCGGCGCGTTGAGCGTGACCGCGACGAGCAGCCGCCCGTTGCGCTCCGCCGCGGAAACCAGGCAGCGGCCGCTTTTCTTGGTGAAGCCGGTTTTCACGCCGCAACACCCGTCGTACAGTGTCAGCATCTTATTATGGTTTTTCATGTAGCGGCCGGCTTCATTATAGCTTTTGGTCCCCACGATTTCGCGGAACTGCTCGTTTTTCATAGCGTATGCGGCCAGTTCCGCCAGTTCGCGCGCGGTCGTGTAATGCGTTTCGCTGTCCAGCCCGTTGGGGTTGTCGAAATGCGTGTTTGTCAGGCCGAGCCGCGCGGCCGTTTCATTCATCAGGCCAATAAAATGCGCCTGCCCGCCGCACTCCCCCGCGACCGCGAGCGCCGCGTCGTTGCCGCTCATCAGCATGAGTCCGTAGAGCGTGTCGCGCAGGGTGATATCCTCCCCCTCCCTCAGGTACATCGAGGAGCCTTCCACCTGCGTGTATTCCTTTTTCACGGTATATTCCCGGTCGATATCGTAGTTTTCAATCGCCGTAATGGCCGTCATGATCTTGGTCGTGGACGCCATGGGCAGTTGTTCGTCGGCGTTCTGGTCGAACAGCACAAAACCGGTCGCCCCGTCGATCACCACGGCGCTCCGCGCGCTGACGGCCTGCGCCTGCACTGGCAGCAGCAGGCATAGGACCGCCGCCGCCATCACCCCGGCAATTTTTTTCATATCTTTTATTCCCCCTCCGCATAGAGAAGCCTACCCGTACAATCAACTATACGAGTAGGCCCCGGGGAATATTATATTAAATTTCCGGGTCGGGTTCCAGGTCGCCGTCGTCCTTGCCCTTGTTTTTGCGCTCCTCAAAGAAGCTGGAAACCTTGCTCACCGCGTCCGGGATCATCTCGACCAGACGGTCGACCGTGGAGTCAGCCTGCACGTTGATCGGCAGGATGCGCGCACCGCCGCGGTCCACGACGACAAAGGCCACCGGCGTGACCGTCACACCCGCGCCGCCGCCGCCGCCAAAACAAAGCGGCGTGTTGTCCTTGGCGTGTTTGGACATATAGTCCGAGCCGCCAGAACCAAACCCGAAGCTGACACGGGAAATTGGGATAATCGTCGTGCCGTCCTTGGTTTCCACAGGCGATCCTACAATGGTGTTGGCGTCGACAAGGTTTTTGATTTTTTCCATGGTTTCGTTCATTAAGTTGCTGATCGGATGTTCGCTCATACAGTTTTCGCCCCTTCTTCTTTCGTTATCAGCCGGTACAGATCCATCAAGCGTTTGCGGTTGTGCAAGAGCACGGCAAGCAGGCTGCCCGGCCGCACGGCAAATACCAATTTAACATTCCAATGCGTGACGGCCGCGTCAAAGTCGGCGTCAACCGCAATATGGCACTTTCCCATTCTAAAATTTTGCTCCAAAAACGGCAAAAGCATACCCGCCCCCGCCGCGGAATACCCGTAAAGGATGCCGGTACGCGCCGCGTCGCCGGTCCCGATGACGACATCCGCAAAAACGGTTTCCAAAATCAGCTTTTCGCGCATCTGGCTGAGCAGGTCGAGCACCAGGCACAGCACGTCGCCCAGGCCGAGTTTTTCCAAATGGAATTTCCCCGCCGCCGCTTTTTCCGGTTTGGGCTTGCCCTTTGTCGGCGCGTGCCCTCCTGCCTTTTCCGCGCGCCCGCGCAGCGCCTTCGGCAGCGGCCAAATCTTAAAATGGAACGGCCCCAAGCCCACGCGGATCGAAAGGTCGCCGTCCTTTCCCCGGAAGTCCACCCGCGCGCGGGCAAGCAGCAGAAAAAGCCCAAGCGCGCACAAAAGCAGCAGCAGGGAAAGCAGGATCAAACCAATGGTTTTTAAAACGATCATACGCCTTGCCCCGCTTCACCCCCGGGCGGCGCGCCATCCGCAGGCATCCCTGCATCAAAGCTGAGCTGTTCGCCCTCCGCCCCAGTGAGTTCGGGCAGGGACGGCAGCTCGTCCAGGCTGGAAATGGAGAATGTGCGCAAAAACGCCGCCGTGGTGCGGAACAGCACCGGCCGCCCCGGCACGTCCAGGCGGCCGCATTCCTCGATCAGCCCTTTTTCCACCAGCGAAGACACCGTGCCGGAACTGTCCACGCCGCGAAGCTGCTCTACAAACGCACGCGTTACCGGCTGGCGGTACGCCACGATCGAGAGCACTTCGAGCGCCGCCGGGCTGAGCGAGGGCGGGCGGCGGCTTTCCGTCGCGCGGCGGATGTAGTCCGCGTAGTCCGGGCGGCTGCAAAGCTGTACCCGGTCTTCCATGCGCGCGAGCATAAGGCCGCGCCGCTCAAAATCATACCGGTCGGACAGCGCCTGCAGCGCCTGCGCCACCGTTTCCCGGTCGGCGCCAAGCACCTGCGCAAGCCGCTCCACGGGCACCGCGTCGCCCGCGGCAAACAGGATGGCTTCAATTATGCATTCGATTGTGTCGATCCCGCTCATGCGTCCTCCCGCGGCTCCGCCGCCAAGATCAGTTCGGTCTCCTCGCCTTCCCCCTCGATGCGTACGCGCCGGGTTTTTGACAGCTCGAGCACTGCCAGGAAGGTCGCCACAATTTCGGAGCGGCTCCCCGCCCCGTCAAACAGCCGCTGGAACCGCAGCCGCGCGCTGGACAGGAATTTTTTAAGGATCACGGTGATTTTGCCGCTGACCGGCACCGGGTCCCGCCCCACGATGCCGGAAAACGAACTGACCGGCGGCGGGAGGCGGCGCTGTGCCTTCCGCATCAGGTTGCGCGCCGCGCGCGCCAGGTCGTCCGGCTTATGCCGGTATTCCACCGGCCGGGAGCGGTCGCGCAGTTCCGGCCCTTTGACAAAAATATCGCGCCCCAGGTCGGTCTGCTGGCGGAAGTACGGGGTGACCTCCTTGATGCGCTGGTATTCCAGCAGCATCTCAACCAGCTGCGCGCGCGGGTCCTCTTCTTCCTCCTCGTCATAGGAGGGCAGCAGCATCTTGGACTTGATGTAGACAAGCTGGGCGGCCATTGCGATAAAGTCCCCCGCCACGTCCATATCCATCGTCCGGGCGCTGTCCAGCACCGCCATATACTGCTCCAGGATTTCGGCAATCGGGATATCGTAAATGCTGACCTTGTTCTTACTGATCAGGTGCAGCAGGAGGTCGAGCGGCCCCTCGAAATTTTCAAGCTGAAAGGTCATTTCCACGCCGTCGCCCCCCTTCCCGTATCCGACTCAGCCAAACAGCATGGCCGCCAGGCCGTACACGCCGCGGTCCGCCCAGCTGATCAGCATATCCAGGCCGCCGAACCACAGCACGACGATCAGCGCGAGCATAATGAGGTTCTGGTATTTGCGGCAGAAGTTATTAAAGCGCACTTCATACTTGTAAGGCAGCAGGGCGTCCAAAATACGGGAGCCGTCCAGCGGGTACACAGGGATCAGGTTGAAAACGCCGAGGCCGATTGACAGGATCGCGCTGTAGCCGATAAACGTCAGCACGACGAGCAGGAATACCTGGAGCCCGCCCAGCCCAAGCTGGCCGGACATCAGCAGCGACAGCAGCAGCGCAGGGCCGACCGGCCCCAGGGAAGTGATTTCCGGCCCCAGGATGGCGCGCCCCATCACCAGGTACAGCGCATACATGATAAACGCCAGGATAAAGTTGGAGAGCGGGCCTGCAAGCGCGGTGACCGCCATGCCCGCGCGCCGGTTTTTGAAACGCGTAATATTAACGGGGACGGGCTTTGCCCAGCCGAACCCAAACAGCACCATGCAAAGGAAGCCCATCGGGTCGATATGCGCAAGCGGGTTCAGGGACAGGCGCCCCTCGTCGCGCGCTGTGCGGTCGCCCAGCGCATAGGCCGCGAGGCCATGGCAGGTTTCATGCACGGAAAGGCACAACAGGATGGCAGGCAGCGACAGCACAAGGCCGATAATGGCGCTGTTCAGGTTGCCGCTCGATAACAAACGAAATAGCAAAGCAAAGTCCTCCGGCAAAAATCTAAATACGAGTATAGTATACCGTTTCTTGCCTGTAAAAACAAGTGTCGCCAGGAATTTAACAATTCAAACACAAAAAAGGCGGACTTCCGTCCGCCTTTCCCCCATGTGTTAACCTCGTTTCCGCCGCCACACCCACCACACGATAGCGGCGGGCAGCGCGACGGCCATTGCCGTGCTGGCAACCGTTATGAAGACCTCATACCAGCCGATCCCCACAAAAACTTGGTAAACATGATGTTCCATTTTTAAATCCCCAGTTCCTTTTTCAGGGCGGCGATCATTTCCTGATACTCCGCGTCCTCGAGGAATACAGGCTGGTCGTTGCCGATTGCAAAGCTGCCGCCGAACTCAAAACCGCCCTCATACTTCGGGACAATGTGGAAATGCAGGTGCGGGTTGGTATCGCCGTAGGAACCAAGGTTGATCTTGGTGCAGCCCCACAGCTTCTTGACCGCGCCCGAAGCGGCGGCGAGGTCTGCGCAGAAATCGTTGCGCTCCTGCTCGTCGCATTCGCAAAGCTCTTTCTTATGGGTGCCGAGCGCAAGCGCGCAGCGGCCCTTATGCGCCTGGTCCTTGAACAGGTACAGCGTGCCGGCCTTCATCTTGCCGACCTCGAACATCAGGTTTTCACGACCCTCATGGTGCGCGTCACAATAAAAGCATCCAGTTGCCATTGGAATCCTCTCCTTTATACATTTCCATACTTTTCATTCCAGCCCTGTGGCTATACCCCCAGTATACACGCGGCAGGGCAAAAATTCCAGTCTTTTTCATGGCGCGGCCGCATATAAATTTGTGTCCCATGCGGGCACATACGGGTGGTGCCGCAGATAGATCCGGTAGTCCGGGCACAGGCTGTGCACGAGCAACGGCAGGTCGAACAGGTCCTCGTTGCGGTGGTATACGGCCACGTTGAGCTTCGGCCGCCAGGTGCGGATGGTTTCCCGCGCGCCCTCGAGCGCGCGCCGCTCCGCGCCCTCGACGTCCAGCTTGAGCATCGTGCAGGGCGCGCCGTCCAGCACGCTGTCCACCGCGCGCACGGGCGTTTCCACCCCCTGCGCCGCAAGCGCCGAATTACGCCCCGCCTTTGCCGCGAACGCGCGCACACCGTCGCAGTCCCACGCCCCCGCGTGCAGCACGCGCGCACGGCCGCCCAGCGACGCATCCACATACTGCTGCAGCTTTTTACAGTTTTTATGATCCGGCTCCAGCGCCGTGACCGAGGCGTACGCGCCCCCGGTGTAACCCAGCAGTTCGCGGATGGTATCCCCGTTATACGCCCCCAGGTCTACAAAATGTTCCTGCTCCCCCGGCTGCAGCAGCCCCCGGAACGCCTCGTCCTTACCCGTCTCGCATCCGCGCAGGTAGGACAGCTCCCCGGTGAGTTTAAAGGCCACGGTATTTTCAAATACACGGCGGGACGTATCGTCCGCCAGCAGCGCGTAGGCGCGGCGCAGCGTCTGTGCATGCGCCGCCGCATATTCGAGGTCGAACAGCCCGCCGCCCGTCACGGGCACGTCCGGCGCAACCACATCGAACCGCTCCCCGAGCGCATACATTTTGGCCAGCACCTCCGGGCGCTGGCTTGCGAATGCGATCACGATGACGATATCGTCATCCAGACGTGCGGTTATTTCGGACAGCTTCTCCACACGGAAACCGGCAAAACTGTGCCCGCGGACAAACTCGTCGCTGGCAAACACCCCGGACGCTTTAATCTGATACCGTTCAAAAACATCCAGGATTTTCTGCGCGCCGTCCCCCATGCCGTAAAGCACGATAGGCCGGGGCTCCCGCCGCAGCCTTTGCCATACCGTTTCCGTTACCCCATTCCACTCCAACGCCTTCACCCCATTTTCAATCGATACGCTTATTATAGCGTTCTTACAGGAATCTGTAAAGTTTCTGTCGCTTTTGCAAAAACAAATGCAGTTTTTTTAATTAGCTATTGTGATTTTACACAAAGCAATTTATAATAGATGTGGTAAATCATTTACAAACTTAAGGAGTGTGCGCCGCATGGCAAATGAAAAAACAGCTTCCCCCAAGCCACGCAGTATCCTCGACCTGGCGCCTGGCAAGCTGCGTGAAATTGACGGCGTCGTGCTCGATTTAGACAGTTATGCCAAACACAGCGCGCCGCCCCCCGTGGCAGGCCCGGCGCCGTCCCCCGGATACGGTGCGGAGGAAGCCGGGCAGGCGCGCCTGTCCGAGCCGGTGCATACCGGCTGGTACGAAGCAACGGAAGAAACCGTCGCCTACCCGATTATGGAGCGCTATGTATATGTCGGCGGCTCCGGCTCAGGTTCCTATGTAAGCTCCTACCGGACGTCTTACATCCGCACCTCGGGTTCCGGCTCCTGGACGACTTCCGGTTCCGGCGTTTTCAGCGTCGGGGGCTACGGCCTGGAGCTGATTTAACATGTTTGCTTTCCATGTAAACTGGACACGCCCGTTTACGGCGCGGAACCCGGGCGCGCCGTATGCGGTGGAACCGTTCGAGCTGCTCACGACGGTCCTCTCCGCGCTGGAATGGCAGCGGCAAGGCGGGGTGATCGCCATGGCGACCGACGGCCTGGCCGCCGCATATTATGAAGGCCTCGGGCTGGGCTCCCTGTGGAACGGCGGCATCCGTCCCGTCCTGCAGGACGCCATCCCGGACACGGTCTCCCCCTTCGCCTTTTGGGCGGCGGGCAAGCTTTACGCGCTGCGGGAGATGCCCGCACCCTGCGTCATGATCGACACCGACTTTATCCTCTGGCGCAGCATTGAAGCGCAGTGCGCCGGTGCGGATGCCGCCGCGATCCACCGGGAGGAAATCTACCCCGACATCTATCCAGGCCCTTCCCATTTCCAGGTGGAGGAAGGGTTCGATCTGGACGGGCTCGACTGGTCGGTGCAGCCCTGCAACACCGCCCTCGCCTATTTCGGCAGCGCGGCCTTCAAGGGGCTGTACACCGCGCGCGCGATTTCCTTTATGGAGCACGCGCCACACGCAGACGACCCCTTGACCTATATGGTCTTTGCGGAACAGCGCCTGCTCTCCATGTGCGCGGCGGAAGCCGGCGCCAAGCTGGCGATCCTGTCCGACCTGGACACGTTGTTTGGCTCAGGGCAGCAAGCGTATACCCATGTCTGGGGGTATAAGCAGCAAATGCGGGACGACCCCGCGGCGTACATAGCGTTTTGCCGCAGGTGCGCAGCGCGGATTAAACGCGACTATCCCGGCTTTGCCCCCACCGCGGCTGCAGTCCCTTGCTTGTCACAGTATTTTTAACGGGGTATCCCCATAAAAAAACGGCTGACCAACCCGGTCAGCCGTTTTTTTATGAATCCTTCAGAAGCGATTCTTCTACCATTTGCGCCGCGTACTTGATACAGTCCTCGCAGGATACCTTGCTGGAACCGCCCTTCAGTTCGCTGCAAAGCAGCGCGCCCGCCGCGTCCTTAAACTGCGCCGTCAGGCTGCGCGCCACCTTATAGGTCGCGCCTTTGGTCTTGCCGGGCGCTTCCACGCCGCCGCTGCCGTCCAATCCGGCGAGCACCAGCGCGCCGCTCAATGCGCCGCACACGTTCTGCGTACCCATACCGAAGCCAAAGGCTTCCGTCATCTTGTACGCAGTCTGTTCGTCGACGCCAAACAGGTCGCAGTACGTGCAGGCAATCGCCTGCGCACAATTATAGCCTTTATTGTGGCGGTCAACCGCCGCCAACACCCTGCTTTCCATTGCAAAGCTTCCCTTCTTATGTATCAATATTCATGGTTTTCAAAATACGCCATGATCGCATTATACAGCGCCTGCGCCTCCGCCCTTTGCTCTTCGTCCGAATCGATCTTGACAGCGTCGGATGCGTTATCGAGGAAACAGAACTCGCTGAGGATGCCCGGCACGCCGAATTCCGAAGGTACGCGCACCATATACAGGTTCTGCGTCTTAACGCCGCGGCTGGTCTGCCCCAGCTTCTTATACTCCTCGATAATCAGGTTGCCCAGGTCGCGGCTCGCGCCCGAAGGGTCCTGCTTGTCGGTCTGCACGAAAACTTCCGCGCCGACGCCGCCGCCGCCGTTATGATGGATGCTGACGGAGAGGTCAAAGTTATACTGATCCATCTTCTCGCGGACGAACGCGATGCGGTCGGAACCCTTGAGGTCGGTATCCAGGCTCTCGACCGTCATGACGACCTTCACGCCTGCGTTTTCCAGCATTTCCTTCAGGTACTGTGTCACCGCCAGGTTGACCCGCTTTTCCTCCAGGCCATTGCCGGATTCGCCAGGGTCTTTGCCGCCGTGCCCGGAGTCGAGCAGGATGGTCATGACGCCGTCCAGCCGCCGCGTATTGACAACACCGCCCTGGTTCGCGGAACTGCCGGAATCGTCCGTATTCCCCATATCGTCCGCGTCGCCCTTGGGCGTCCATTTGGCGTACAGCGTCACATCGCGCGCGACAACATCGGTCGCAAACGACCAGGCGATGTAGCAGTCGCTCTCTGCGTACCAGCCGCCGAAGACATACCCGTCGGCCGTCGGCTTGGCGGGCTCTGTGATCTTCGAGCCGGTCTTGACCCCTGTTTTGGGGCTGACCTGCGTGCCGTGGCCGTTCATTTCGAAGGTCACGGTAAAGGTCTGCGTCCATTTCGCGTAGAGGGTAACGTCCTCCGTCACCGTATCCTTGGAGAAATTCCAAGCCGTGTTGCAGCCGCTGTCCTTGTACCAGCCATCGAACGCATAACCCGTGGCTTCCGGTGCGGCGGGCGCGCTGATCTTGCTGCCCTCATCCACGTTCGCCTTGGGGGAAATCTGCGTGCCATGCCCGTTCATATCAAACGAAACGGTATAACGGTTTGGCGCAGGCTGCGGGTTGTCGATCAGGATGGTGCGGCTTGTGTTGTCGTACCCCACGTCGAACCCGAGCTGCGTGCCGATATCGCGCAGGCGGAAATAGTTGTTGCCGTCAATATTATATGCGGTCATAGACACCGGCTTGCCATCCACCAGCACTTTGGCGTTGGATTCCCGGATGGTCGGCTTGGCGGCCGCGCCCGCCATTTCGCCGCCGGCCTTCTGGTAGGCCGCGCCCGTCGTCAGCGTAATGCTGCTCGTCGCGCCGTCCCAGCCCACGTTAAACTGCGCCTGCTTGCCGTTCATCAAGTAGGCGATATCGCGCAGCTTAAAATAGTTTTCGTCATTGATGTTGTACCCCGCGGGCTTGACCGCGCTGCCGTCCAGCTTGATCGCGTTCGTCGTGACCGAAAGCTTATGGACCGGGGGCGAGGAGGTGGTCGCGCCGGTTGCCGCCGCGGCAGTCGGCTTTTCCGGGTCGCTCCCGGACGCGCCCTGCCCGTTTTCCGCAACCGCGGGCGGCTGTACCGTCTCCACGGCCTGTGACGCCGCCGCGCCCTGCTCCGGGTCTGCCGTATCGGCCGCCTGCGCGCCCAAACCGAGCAGCATGGCGGCCGCCAGGGACAATATACAGATTTTATGCGATATGTGCTTCATCAATTTTCCCTCTATGTCAAAAACGGTAAATACTACATACTGTTTGTATTATAGCATCGTAATTTGGCAAAATCAAGGTTACCTGAAACAAACACACAGAATTGTAATACTACAAATTTTCCCTTTAACGCGCCAGCATCGCGGCGCCGATGATGCCGGCATCGTTCCCCAGCTCGGCAAGCACCAGTTCGGCCTGCTCGCAGTCCGCCTTCATCAGGCCGCGCCGTATCAGCGCGCGCACGGGGGACATCAGCTTTTCCCCATAGCCGGCAAGCCCGCCGCCCACGACGATCTTCTCCGGCTGCAGGATTGCGATCATGTTGTTAAGGCCGCATGCAAAATACTCCACGTACTGCCGGAATACGCCGTCCGCCAGGCTGTCGCCTGCGTCGCGGGCATCGCAGACCATTTTTGCCATGAGCCGCCCGCCGTTTTCCGCCTTCATGCCGCGCAGCAGGCTGTCGCCGCCCCGCGCCAGCGCGGCTTCCGCGAGGCGCACCATGCCGGTGGCGGAGGAATACGCCTCCCAGCAGCCCCGTCGGCCGCAGTTGCACGGCAGCCCGTTATAGTGCACCACCATATGGCCGATCTCGCCCGCAATGTCGTTCGCCCCCGTGTACAGCTTGCCGTCCAGTATCAGCCCGCCACCAAGGCCGGTGCCCAGCGTGACCATGACCATATTGCGCACGCCGCGGCCCGCGCCGCCGATATACTCGCCGAGCGCGGCGCAGTTGGCGTCGTTATCCAGATAGACCGGGCAGTTGAATTCCGGCTGGAACGCCTGTGCAAAGCTGACGTCGTCCATTTGCAGGTTGGTGCCAAAGGTCAACGTACAGGTGCGTTTGATAAAAGAGCCCGGCACGCCGATGCCGACCTGGCACACCTCGTCAGGGGCGACCCCCTTTTCCGCGCATACTGCAAGCGCAAGGCGGCGCATGTCCGCGCGCAGGCCGTCCGGGTCGCCGGTACGGGTCGGCGTGCCCTGCTTGCAGAGCAGCGCGCCTTCGTCCGTGCACAGGCCGACAACCGTATTGGTTCCGCCGAGATCCACACCAATTTTCATAAAAAAACCTCCTGACCCGCAAAACGGGCTGCGGCGATGGCGCCGCAGCCCGTCCGGTTGTCCGCTGTAATTAACCGCCAAACTCCTTGAGCATGCGGTCCTGTAATTCTTTCGCGGCGTTGAAGCCCATCTTCTTGTGACGGTTGTTCATCGCTGCAACCTCGATGATGACCGCGAGGTTGCGGCCCGGTTTGACCGGGATCGTCAGGGATGGGATCGCGATATCCAGGATGCTGGTGGTCTGCCCATCCAGCCCCAGGCGGTCATACTGCTTGCCCTCTTCCCATGCTTCCAGGTTGATGATCAGTTCGACCTTTTCCGTGAGCTTGACGGCGCCCATACCGAAGATGCGGCGTACGTCGACAATGCCGATGCCACGCAGCTCGATAAAGTGGCGGATGACCTCCGGTGCCGTACCGACCAGGGTCTTGTCCGATACACGCTTGATTTCGACCGCGTCGTCCGCAATCAGGCGGTGCCCGCGCTTTACCAGCTCGATGGCCGTCTCCGACTTGCCGACGCCGCTGTCGCCCAGCAGGAGCACGCCTTCGCCGTAGATTTCAACCAGCACGCCGTGCAGCGTGATGCGGGGCGCAAGCTTTACCTTGAGCGATGCCACCATGGCGTTCATGATCGTCGAAGTGAATTCATTCGTACGCAGCAGCGGTACGCCGTGCTTCTGCGCCGCCTCCAGGCACTCGGGGAACACATCGATATTGCGGGAAATGATCATGGCGGGGATCTGTGTGGCGAACAGCTTGTCAAAGCATGCAAGCCGCATTTCAGGCGTGAAACGCTCGACAAACGTCGTCTCCACCTTACCCATGATCTGGATACGGTTCGGGTCGAAATAATCGAAAAAGCCAGCCAGCTGCAGGCCGGGGCGGTTGATGTCGTCCTTTGTAATTTCTATCTTATCAAAGCCATCCGGCCCATAGATCACTTCAAAACCAAATTCCTGGATCAATTCACCCAGGCTTACGCTAAATTCCTTCAGCTGCATACGCCGTTACCTCCCTGCCTCTCGCAAAGTTATAATTTATTATATCCCAAAGAAACCCCTTTTTCAATGGCAACCGGGGGCGCCGTCTATTTTTTTCCTTTCGATAAATTTTTTTGTCGGATTGACTTGCAATCCCCCACCGGTTGTGATATCATAATATGCGTTACTCAATGCCTACAGATAAGGAGGTGCAGGAAAATGGCAAAGTGCGATATTTGCGGCAAGGGCGTTACCTTTGGTATTAAGGTTTCCCACTCCCATAGACGTTCCAACAGGACCTGGAAGCCGAACGTTCGTCGTGTAAAGGCTCTGGTGGACGGTACTCCCCGCCATGTCAACGTATGTACTCGGTGCCTCCGCTCCGGCAAGGTTACCCGCGCTATCTAAGGTTGCGCGCATATTTTGATTAGAGAAGGCTCCCTGCCCAAGGCAGGGAGTTTTTTTTATACCTTAAAGGCTCAAAAAAGCAGGCGGGGCAATGCCCCGCCTGCTTTTTGCTGCCGTTTTACTGTTTTGCCAGGCGCTCTTCCAGCGCCTTCCTGCGCTCTTCGTACCCGGGCTTGCCGAGCAGCGCAAACATATTCTTCTTGTAATCCTCGACGCCGGGCTGGTTGAACGGGTTTACGCCCAGCAGGTACCCGGACAGGCCGCAGGCCTTCTCAAAGAAGTAGACCAAGTAACCGAAATGGTACTCGTCGGCGCGGTCAATCTCAAATACGATGTTCGCGGTACCGCCGTCCACGTGCGCCATCAGCGTGCCCTCGTATGCCTTGCGGTTTACAAACTGCATAGATTTGCCCGCCAGGTAGTTGAGGCCGTCGATATCCTCCTCGTCGGCCTGGATGACCGCATCCGTACGCGGCTCCTTGACCCAGATTACGGTTTCAAACAGGCTGCGCGTGCCGTCCTGGATGAACTGGCCTACCGAGTGCAGGTCGGTCGAGAAGTTTGCAGACACCGGGAACAGGCCTTTATGCTCCTTGCCCTCGCTCTCCGCAAAGAGCTGCTTGAACCATTCGCCCAGCATCGTCAGCGCCGGCTCATAGTTGACCAACACTTCAATGTTGATGCCCTTGCGGTACAGGATGTTGCGCATTGCGACATACTGCAGGCAATCGTTGTTATTGATGTCGTTGGTCTCGTACATCTTCATCGCTTCCTGCGCGCCGCGCATGACCTCGTCGATGTCCAGCCCGGCAATCGCCATCGGCAGCAGGCCGACCGCGGTCAACACAGAGAAACGGCCGCCAATATCGTCCGGCACGACAAAGGTTTCATAGCCCTCCGCGTCGGCCAGTTCCTTGAGGGCGCCCTTTTCGCGGTCGGTCGTGGCGATGATGCGCTCCTTTGCGCCTTCCTTGCCGTACTTCTTTTCTATCATTTCCTTGAAGATACGGAATGCGATTGCAGGCTCGGTCGTACGGCCAGATTTAGAGATTACATTAATGCAGAAATCGCGGTCGCCGACAATTTCAATGATATCGTTCAGATACGCCGAACTGACGTTATTGCCGACGAAATACACGTCCGGCGTGTCCTTGCCATGCTTGTTATTATAATATTGCCCTTTGACAAACTCGATGGCCGCGCGGGAACCCAGATAGGAACCGCCAATGCCGATGACAACGACAACGTCGCATATGCCCTGCACTTTTTTCGCGGTCTTCTTGATCCGGTCGAACTCCTCCCTGTCGTAATCGTTCGGAAGGTTTACCCACCCCAAGTAATCATGGCCAGCGCCGGTTTTGCTCTTCAGCCACTCATTACACATGTTAATCATTAAACTGATGTTGCGGATCTCGTCTACATTGATGAACGGGCGAATACCGGTCAGTTTTAACTCCATTGCCATCTTTTCCACCTCTTATGTCGTTACAAGCCCCAAAGCTTTGGTTATATTATACCATAACCACCTGTATTTTCAAGACCCCATTTTGCTTTTTGCATAAAAAATACAGCCAATCCTTCGACAGAATTGGCTGTATTGTCAACATAATTCTTAGTAAATCGGAAATTGCTTACAAATTTCGCAAACGCCCGCGCGGATCGAATCGGCCTTTGCGTCGAAATCGGTCGCCGTCTGCCAAACGAACTCGGCAATGCGCACCATTTCGGGCTCACGGAAGCCGCGGGTCGTGACGGCCGGCGTGCCAATACGCATGCCGCTGGTGACGAACGGGCTTTCCGGGTCGTTCGGGATGGTGTTCTTGTTTGCGGTAATGTACACTTCGTCCAGGCGGCGCTGCAGTTCCTTGCCCGTAACGCCGGCCTTGCGCAGGTCTGCGAGCATCAGGTGGTTATCCGTGCCGCCGGAAACCAGGTCAAAGCCCTGCTTCAGCAGCGCGTCCGCGAGCGCCGCCGCATTGGTGACGACCTGCTTCTGATATGCCTTGAACTCCGGCTGCAGCGCCTCATGGAAGCAGACCGCCTTGGCCGCGATGACGTGCATGAGCGGGCCGCCCTGGGTGCCCGGGAAGATCGCCTTATTGAACTTCTTGGCCAGTTCCTCGTTATTCGTCAGGATGACGCCGCCGCGCGGGCCGCGCAGAGTCTTGTGCGTCGTGGTGGTGACCACGTCGGCATATTCCATCGGGTTCATATGCAGGCCGGCAGCGACAAGGCCTGCGATATGCGCCATGTCGACGAACAGGTAAGCGCCGACTTCCTTGGCAATGTCGGCAAAAATATCAAAACGGATGGCGCGCGGGTATGCGGATGCGCCCGCGATGATCATCTTCGGCTTTTCCTTCTTGGCAAGCTCGCGCAGGGCGTCGTAATCGATATAGCCGTTTTCGTCGACGCCATAGGGGACGATATGGTAAAGGAGGCCGGACTGGTTTACCGGGCTGCCGTGGGTCAGGTGGCCGCCGTTGTCAAGGCTCATGCCGAGCACCGTGTCGCCCGGCTGGCACAGCGCCTGATAGACCGCCATATTGGCCTGTGCGCCGGAGTGCGGCTGCACATTGGCAAAGCCCGCGCCGAACAGCTTGCAGACGCGCTCGATCGCCAGGCGCTCCACTACATCGACGCACTCGCAGCCGCCGTAGTAGCGCTTACCCGGGTAGCCCTCTGCATATTTGTTGGTCAATACCGTCGCCATCGCCGCCATTACGGCAGGGGATACGATATTTTCAGAAGCGATCAGCTCGATATTGCGGCACTGGCGGTCGTATTCCGCCTGTACAGCATCGCCGATCTCCGGGTCAAACTGCTTTATAAACTCCATCGCTTCGCGCACCATATTTTTTGCCTCCGTTTTCTTATTCTAAAGTGTAAAAACCCTATTGTTTATATTAAACCAATTCTGTAACCCTTTTGCAAGCTATGAGGCATACGAAAAAAAGAGCGAATCGACAAATAGTTCTGGTAATTGTGCTGATGCCATTTTCATTTTCAACCAGGTATGCTACAATAAAGTCGAATTCAAGCAAAACAAGGAGGCCTGATATGACTAAGAAAGAACGTGCGGCCGCCGTTACCGCCCTGCTGAAGGAAGCCTACCCGGATGCGACCTGCGCCCTGCTGTATCAAAAGGATTACGAGCTGCTCTTTGCAACCCGCCTTTCCGCGCAATGCACCGATGCGCGCGTAAATCTGGTTACAAAGGATCTTTACGTGGACTTCCCCACGCTCGAAAGCTTTGCCGAGGCGCCAGTCGAGGCGATCGAGGAGGGTATCAAAACCTGCGGCCTTTTCCACACCAAGGCGCGCGATATCAAGGCCGCCGCGCAGATGCTGCTTACCGAGTTTGGCGGCAAGGTGCCCGACAATATGGCGGACCTGCTGCGCCTGCCCGGCGTCGGCCGAAAAACCGCCAACCTGATCCTGGGCGATATCTACGGCCAGCCCGCCGTCGTGACGGACACGCACTGTATCCGCCTGTCCAACCGGCTCGGCTTCGTCAAGGACCTCAAGGATCCTGCCAAAGTGGAAACCGCCTTGCGCAAGCTGCTCGACCCGCAGGAATCGTCGGACTTCTGCCACCGGCTTGTACTACATGGGCGCGAGGTCTGCACGGCGCGCAGCCCCAAATGCCAGCACTGCTGCCTTGCGGCAGTCTGCCCGTCGTATCCAATGGGGAATAAATAATTACATTAAAAAGCACAAAAAGCGTGAAACAAGTTGTTTCACGCTTTTTCCATTTGCGTTTGCACCGCCTGCGCCAGCATCATGCGGAGTTCCCCCGCCGGTTGGAAGCGCAGCCGCCACGCGCGGCCTTCCGCATCATGATAGTACAGGGTGCAGCAGTCCCAGACACGGCCGCGCAGGGTTGCGCAGCAGTTCAGGGTGCGCCCGCCGAAAAAGCAGCGCCCCATGGAGCCGCTCCGGTCGCGCATGCCCTCCATCTCCTCCTGGCGTACCACCAGGCGGTAATTCTCCATCCGGTCGCTGCGACGCACCACCAGTTCGCCGCTGAACCACATGTATTCCATCTCTACACGGGTGTACCGCCAGATGATGACGGTGACTACCAGCATCACTGCCACCCAGCAGAATACCGCCCAGCCCGGCCAGCCGAGCTCACGCATCCCGGCGTCCGTGACGCTGTAAAGGATGAGCGCGCAGGATAAGACGGAAACCACGGGCATCAGGGGCCCGCGGGCGCCAATGCATTTTTGCTTAAACATCCACGTCTTCCTTCTTCCCATCGGCCTCGCAGCCGATAAACGCATGCCGGTTCTGCTGATAAATCCGGAGCAGCCCCTCCAGCGTCAGGTTGCTGTCCACCTCGTCGATCAGCGGGCAATATTCCGCCATCATGCGGCCCATGCCGCCTGTCGCGACCACGCGCACCGCGCCCTTCATCTCCGCCTTCATATCGCAGATGATGCCGGTCAGCGCGCCGACATAGCCCCGCACCGCGCCGGACTGCATGCTCTGCACCGTCGTGCGGCCGATCGCCCGCTCCGGGCGCACGATCTCGACGCGCGGTAGCTTGGCCGCCTTCATAAAGAGCGCCTCCATCGCGACCTTGACCCCCGGGAAGATGACGCCGCCCAGGTACGCGCCTTCCTCGTCGATTGCGTCGAAGGTCGTCGCCGTGCCGATATCCACGATAATCAGCGGCTTGCCGTATTTTTCCGTGGCCGAAACCGCGTTCACCAGGCGGTCGACGCCGACTTCGCGCGGGTTCTGGTATTTATTCTGGATGCCGGGGTCCACATCCTCCCCGACAATCTGCGGGCGCAGGCCAATGTATTTCTTGATCGCGTTCGTCAGGGAATACATGACGGGCGGCACTACGGAGCCGATAATGACCGCATCGGTCTTTTTCGGGTCCAGCCCCTTAAAATTATAATACTGCAGGATCTGCATGCCGAGTTCGTCAGAGGTGCGCCCCGCGTTCGTTGAAATGCGGAAGGAACCGCACAGCGTTTCGCCCTCGTACAGGCCGAAGACCATATTCGTGTTGCCTACGTCTATTGCTAAAAGCATCTCTTATATCCACCCTGTCATCCTTTTGTCCGCCCGGTATGGCCGCCCCTCTTCATCCAGCATGGCGACGTCAAACAGCCGCCCCTCCGCCACAACCAGGCGCGCATAACTTGCCGGGCCGCCGCGTGGCAGGCTGATGCTGCCCGGGTTTAAAACGAGCACGCCGTCCGCTTCCTCCTGCAGGACGCGGTGCGTGTGCCCGTACAGCGCGACGCGGCAGCCGGCTTCCCGCGCGCGGCGCGGCAGCACGCCGAGCGACGACCAGCTCACGCGCTCCTTGTGCCCGTGCGTCAGGTACATCGGCACGCCGCCGGGAGCAACCACCGCGCTGAAAGGCGTATCCGGCTCATAATCGTTATTCCCCCGGACATGCCATATTGTCAGTTCCGGATAACTCCGCATCAGGTCGCGCGCATCCTCCACGCAGTCCCCCAGGTGGATCACCGCGTCCGGGAGTTCCCGTTCGATCGCCCCATACATCGCCAGCGTCCGCCCATGGGAGTCGGAAAAAACCAGCACTTTCAATTTGAAATCACCATCCAAGCGGCCCGGACGTGCAATCTTCCGCGCCGTCCGATATGCCCTTAAACTATACACCAAACATTTGTCGTTGTAAAGACTGTTTTTGAGTCACTTCCGGCACGTCCCGTACATATAGTGAAAGTACACGAGACGACGAACTGGAGGTACACAACCATGGTTGACTTTAACGCACTCGCCCGGCAGCTACAGGAAAGCGCGGCGAAAGACCCGCAGGCGCGGGCAGCCCTTGATAACCTGATGCAGCACGCGCAGTCCCCGGACGGCAAACGCATCGCACGGAGCATCCCGCCCGCCTGCGCCGGGCAGATCGAGCAGGCCGCGGCCGCCGCACAGTGGGGCGACATGAACGCCGCGAAAGCCGCGCTCTCGCAGATGATGCAAACGCCGGAGGGCGCGGATCTTGCCCGCCAGCTGCAATTCCTCATGGGCAAATAATAAAGGAGGGCCTGCTTACAAGATGGAACCGTCAAACGATATGCTTTCCTCGCTGTTTTCCGACCCGGAAAAACTGCAAAGCGCCATCAACATGGCCTCTTCCCTGTTCGGCGGCAGCCCCGGCGGCGAACAGCCCCCGCAGGCCGAGCCACAGCCAGAACCCTCCCCCGCACAGGCGCGCCCTTCCCCCGGGAACGCCGCGCCTGCGGGCGGGTTCGGCGGTTTTACACCGCCGCGGCCACAGCATGGCGCGAACACGGACTACGACCCTTCGGCCGAGCTGATGAGCCGCGCGATGCCCGTGCTCCACGCGATCGCGCGCAGCGGCGCGAACGCGGTCAGCCGCGAGAAGGTCAACCTGCTCAATTCTCTCAAACCCTTTGTCGCCGACGGCGTCGGCCACCAGCTCGACCATGCGATGCGCCTGGTCAGTATGGCGCGCATGGCGCGCAGCGCAATGGGGCAGCTGGGCGGGCCGCGCGGCACGGGGGACGACGGGACACGTGAAATCTAACGGAAGGGGGGCATTGCCTTGTATAACCGTTATCTGAGTACCGCGCGTGAGAACCCCCCGCGCGAACCGGAAGCCGCGCCGCAGCCCGGGGGGCAGGCGTCCGCGGTACATAACGAAACCCCGCACGAGCGGGAGGCCCCGCCCCAGGCGCAGCCTGCAGGCGGCATCCTGTCCGGCGTCGGCGAGGCGCTTTCCGGGCGCCTGCGCAACCTGCACTTCGACCTGGACACCCTGATCGTCATCATCGCAATTTATTTCCTGATTGCGGATTCGGACGACTTCGACGTCGACCTGCTCGTGCTGATCGGCATCATGCTCGTGCTCGGCCTCTGACTTCGGTCAGCCGAGCATGGCCGCTGCGCGGTTGGCCAGGTTTGCAAAATCCGCCAGCGTCAGCCGTTCGCCACGGATTTGCGCGTCCAGCCCGCAATCCGCGATCAGCGCAGCCACCTGCGCCTTGTCCAGCCGCCCGCCAAAAGCCGGCACCGCCGCATTGGAAAGCACCTTGCGCCGCTGGTTAAAGGCTGCGCGCACAATGGCGAAGAACAGCCTTTCGTCCGTTACCTCGACCGCCGGCTTGTCCCGCGGCACAAGGCGCAGCACCGCGGAATCCACCTTGGGGCGCGGCACAAAGCATTCCGCCGGGACGTCAAACAGGATTTCGGCCGCGGCGTGGTACTGCACATAAATGGAAAAGGCGCTGTAATCCGACGTGCCGGCTGCCGCGCAGATGCGCTGCGCAACCTCCCGCTGCACCATCACGGTGACCGCCTCAAAAACCCCGGCGTCAAGCAGTGCGGAGATTGCGGGCGTTGTGATATAGTATGGCAGGTTTGCGCAGGCGTACACCGGGCGGCCGCCGAATTTTTCGCGGCATAATGCCGCCAAATCGGTCTTGAGCACGTCGCCCTGCACCACCTCGGTGTTGCCCGTGCCGGAAAGCGTCTCCTCCAGCACCGGGAACAGCGCGCGGTCGATCTCGATGGAGACCACCTGCGCCGCCTTCCTGGACAACTCCACGGTCAGGCAGCCCATCCCGGGCCCGACCTCCAGCACGCCGCTGCCCGCGTCCGCCCCGCATTCCGCCGCGATCCGCTCCGGCACCCATTGCGCCGTCAGGAAATTCTGCCCCAACGATTTGGAAAAGCGGAAACCGTGCCGCCCCAATATCTCGCGGATCGTATTTAAATCACAAAGCCCCATAGTGCCCTCCGTCATTTTGAATGTCCTCACAGTATACCACACACGCCCGCAAAACGCAAAAGGCTGGAAACCGTGGTTTCCAGCCTTTTCCCTCAGCTCAACACATAGACCTTTGCGCCGCGCACGCCGAACCGGCGGCACTCCGCCTGGGTATTGTAATACAGGTCGATCCGGTTGCCCTTGATCGCGCCGCCGGTGTCCTCGGCCACGGCCGTGCCGTATACCCAGGATTCGCCGTCCGGCGAAGTGATATACAGGCGGGAACCCAGCGGGATGACCCGCGGGTCGACCGCCACCGCACCGACGCGGCAGCGTGTCCCGGTTGCGGTGATTTTATTTTCACGGCTCCAGCCTTCCGTGCTGTAAGCGGTGGCCTTGACGTCCACGACCCGCGCGTAGCGCAGGATCTCGCCGCCGCGCGTGACGACCGCGCCGCCCGTACCGACCTCGAGGATCTCGCTCTGCGGCTCCCTCAGGACGGCCTCGTCCTGCACCTCGCGCGAAACCTCCACGCCGTCGCGCTTCGTGACCAGCACGGTCTGCTCCGCTTCGCCGTCCATGCCCTGCTGGGAGACACGGGTCTGTCCATAGTCCAGTTCGGCCGTGTTCCGCTTGATGCTTTTATAGGGGATCGCCGCGCGTTCCGTCACCGTTTCCTTGGTGACGCGCGAGACCGTGATCCGCGGGTGCGTGCCCGCCGTCAAACGCGCATCGGCCGAGGGCGACACTTCATCGTACTGCCCCAGCGTAACGCCCTGTTCCGCCAGGATTTCACGCACCGTACCCGGCACGGCCTTGGCCTCGTACTGCCGGCCGTCGGCAAAAATGCTGACCGGGAACTTCCGCTCCACGCGGAGCGTGCGGATCAGGTTATCCGCCCCGCTGTCCGCCACCAGCGCGTAGTCCTCCCCGTCGTAACCCGCCAGCGCACAGGCTTGCAGCGCGTCGTCCGTGAAGCTTTTTATCTGTGTCGTATGAACGCTGTCTGTCACCTCGTAGATATTGAGCTGCGAAGCCATCGCCGTCAGCATCGACGTCGCGCCCGCGGCCAGCAAGGCGGCAGACAGCCAACGCGATCGGGCTTTACATTTCTGTTTTGACAATTGTTGCATAATGGTCCTCCTTATCCTGCGGCAAGCGCCGCCCTTGGCAGATATCCCATTCTATCCCCACAGCATAAAAAAGATTCCAGTTTGCATGTATCTGCCAAATATGTTTTTCCCGTTTTTGAAAAATCTTAAACTATAATATTTGCAAAACTTCATTTTGTCAAGCTTTTAAAGAAATTCCGATTTGTCTCACAAAATTTTATATATTTTTTGTATGTTTTTCACAAGCATTGCCCGTTTTTTGTTTTTAGTAATGATACATATTAATTTTCGTAAAAACAGGCTATTTGTTGGGCATATTTTCAGCCCAGCCCCACCAATCAAAAATGCAAGGCTATGTGCCGCGATCAAATTGGACAACCATTTTGCAAGCAGCCGGGCAAAATACATCATTTTATACAGCAACCGCGCAGCGGCGGCAACTTGACAGAAAAAAAGCGCCCGGTTTCCACAAATTACTTGTCGAAACCGGGCGCCTTCCCCTAAAATTTATGCTGTTGTAAGGATTAATATGCCGTTTGCCTCGTCCCAGTCGACGCGGAACCCGAGCGCATCCCCCAGGCTGCGCAGCTTAAAACAGTAGTTGCCGTCGATATTGTACGCCGCCAGCATGGCCGGCTTACCGTCTACCATGAGCGGGTCCACCATGGATTTCCCGCTGTGGGGCTGCTGGCTGAGCGGCGCAAGCTCGCTGCCGTCCGGCGTGTATTGCGCCCCCTTCTGCACCGTTACCCTGCCGTTTTCCCAGCCTACGGAAAACCGCGCCGCGGTACCGTCCAGCAATGCGGCCACGTCGCGCAGCTTGACGTAATTGTTGCCCCCGATCTGGTACGCCGGGAGCGCCACTTCGCGCCCGCCCAAGGAGACTTTGGACGTCACCGGTGTCGCCGTGGCGCTATGCTGGAGCAACTGGCTGACCGGCAGTTCCATGGTAATACGGTAACGCGGGAGCCCGTAAAGCCCGTTGCGGATATCCGCCGTGCTGCTTTTGGTCGTCGTACTGACGAACAGGCCGTTATCGACCAGCACCTGGCCGAACCAGGCGTCCGTCGCCCCGAAGGGGTAGGAGAAATACCGCACGCGGGCGTTGTCCCCCAGGTTGGCCTGGATGGTGCGGATGCTCATGCGGATATCCTGCCCCACGCGGGTCTGGTAATCCATCCAGCTTTCGCCCTTCATGCGCTGGACGCCGTCGGGCCCGCCGGGAAGCTCGAAGCCGCCATTTTCCTCATTATGTAGCATATGCGTATGCGTGCCGATATCGACAATGCCGCTCTGATACATCTCTCGCGCCTGCTGCCAGGTCATGGAGGTGGGCACGCCTACATTGGCGTTGTCCCGGATATGCGACGTAATCAGCGAAATGGTGGCTTTCATGCCGGTCTCTTTTAAGATGGGGAAGCCCAGGGTATAATTGCTCTCATACCCGTCGTCGAACGTGATCATGACCGGCTTTTCCGGCATCGCCTTTGCGCCGGCGCTGATATCGATCAGGTCGGCCGACAGCAACGGCGTGTAGCCGTATTCCTTCAGGAACTGCATGTCCTCCCGGAACCGCTCCTGGGTGATGGTCATGGAATTGGTTTCGCCGTCCACCGTCAGGTTGTGGTACATGAGGATCGGCAGCTGCATATCCGCAGCCTGCGCGCTTTCCCCGCCGCATAACGCCGTGGTGGCGGCAGCAAGCAGCGCGCATACCGCAATTTTTCTGAATTTTTTCATCGAAGCCCTTCTTCCCTTCTTTTCGAGTTCCCCGCATAAAAACCACGGTGCCGCCGCACACTAAGGACGAGGTGACGGAAATGAATCAATTTTGTAACGACAGCGCCACGGAACGCTATTTTCAGTCGCTCCCGATGAGCGTACAGGAGAGCATCAAGCAGTGCGGCCTGACCTTCCGCTCGGAAGCCGACCTGCGCGCCTGTGCACAGCAGCTCATGGGCGGGCAAAGCCCTTCTGTCCAATAAGACGTTCCGCAAAACCCATTTGCTACAGGCACACACAAAACAAACGGCAGGGAGCCAGGCGGCTCCCTGTCGTTTGCTTTGCCGCTAAACGGCGCACTCCCAAAGCCCGTGGAGGTTGCAGTACGCATATGCGCGCAGCGGCTTTTCCTCCGCAGGCAACGCAAATATGGCAACCGGCGGCGCATCGTGCGCCAGGTATTGCATTTGGTAACCCGCGCTGGTCTCCAGGCAAATCCAGCCGATATGGTGCTTGTCCTCCATCGGGTGGCGCACGCTGCCGACGTCGACCATCACCGTGTTGCCCTGCGTCTTGACGACCGGCACATGCTTTTCCCCGGCAGCTTCCGTGGAGTTGGGCGCAATCGGCTGCATCTTTTCCCCGCAGCACAGCACCGGAACGCCTGCATCCGTTGCAAAGGTGATGATGTTGCCGCAATGCTTACACAGATAGAACTTCATATAAGCCACTTCCTTTCCCCCTTACCTTACCCGGCGGGCGGAAGAAATATGCTTAATCCTTATAGTAGCTTCTGGTCGTATAGTTCACTTCGCCGTTCATGTAGCGCTTGGTTATGTAGCCGTCGCCGCTCTTGGATACGGCGATCTTGGTTTGCGGGGGCGTCGCGTTGGAGGGGCCCAGGATATGAAAGGTCAGTTTCCCCTTCGCGGAATCATAGCTGGCCGTGATTTTTACCGGATAGGAGTTGGAATTCTTAAACCGGAATTCCGGGCCGCCCCAGGAAACCGTCGCGTCGCGGCCGGCGGGCAGGTAATGCACGCGCAGGCCGTGGCTGCTCCGCGTGGTAATCTGCATATTGGCAAGCAGCGCCGCGTTGAACAGTGTGGAAGATACCTGGCAGATGCCGCCGCCGATACCGTCGACCGCTTCGCCGCCGGAATAGACGGTCGCCACCTTGTAGCCCTTGGCCTCCGTGCGCTGGCCGACCACCTTATTAAAGTCGAACACCTCGCCCGGCTGCAATACCGTGCCGCTGATCGCGGAGGCCGCCAGGCGGATATTGGTGTTGCGGTTGGTCTGCCGGGGGTTATAGGACGTCGTATAGGTGCCCAGCGTCGTGGCGTAGGGCTGGATCGCCGGCTTGGCCGGTTCGGGCACAGGTTCCGGCTGGGGCTGCGGTTCGGGTTCAGGCTCGGGTTCCGGTTCCGGGGTGGTCACGGTATTGATTTCATCCTTTACCGCGTCTACCGCCCGCACAATTTCCGAAGGGATGGCGTCGACGTCTACCGCCTGCGCCGGCGTCATGCTGAGCGCCCCCGCAAATACAAGCAGGAGCGCAGTGGTCTTTATCATGAGGTTTCCTCCCGTATGGTATTGGTTTCCTAAATGTACTGAAACGCCGCACCGTTCACAAAAACAGGCTGGCACCGCATAAAAGCGCTGCCAGCCTGTCCGATTTACTCAGTCAGCCGATTTTTCTCTCTATTTATTCGCTTTCAATGAGGCCATAGCCGCCCGCTGCGCGCTTGTAGATGACTGCGTGGACATTATCGTCATCAGAGTTCTTAAAGAAGAAGAACTGATGCCCCAGCAGGTTCATCTGCAAAATCGCCTCGTCCACAGACATGGGCTTCACGTCGAATTTCTTGCGGCGTACCACGTCGAAATCCTCTTCCGCAAATTCGGACGGCGCCGGGATGCCCTTGGCAAACGCACCCTCGCGCAGCCGCTTTTCCAGGCGGGTCTTATTCTTGCGGATCTGACGTTCGATACTGCTGATCGCGCCGTCGACCGATGCAAACATGTCTGTCGTCGTCTCTTCCGCGCGGAATATCATACCGTTGTGGTTGACAGTGACTTCGACGGTCTGGCGGCCGCGCAATTCACTGAAAGTAATCGTCGCTGCGGAGTCCGACTGGAAATAGCGATCCAGCTTTTCCACCTTTCTCAGCGAGTAATCGCGAAGGTCATCAGAAATTTTGATCTTTCTTTCGACGATGGTGAACTTCATAACATCAACTCCTCGTGGGGCCTACGAAAAAAGCCCCTGTATTCCGATATTCAATTGTACGGGTTTTGCTGGTTTCAGTATACCACGTTTTCTCAGGATACGCCCCTTCTTTACCCGTCAAATTCCGCCATTACCGGTGATTATCTCCCGGATGCTTGAAATCCCTGATGTTATCGTAATCTAACTTAATTTTTCTTTCTTTTTTATCTATTGTTTACAGTTTTCCCTCGGCATGCCGGGTCACATGACAGCCAATATTCACAACACACGGCAGGCCGGCAATATGGGTCGCGTACGGCTCGATTGCAGCAGCCAGCGCGGTTACCGTGCCGCCCAGCCCCTGCGGCCCGATGCCGAGCGCGTTAACGCGGCGCAGGATTTCTTCTTCCATTTCCGCATACAGGGGATCCGCCGCGCGCTGGCCGGCAGGCCGCATCAGCGCGCGCTTTGCCAGATACGCCGCCTTGTCGGAGGTGCCGCCGAGGCCGACGCCGATCACGATCGGCGGGCACGGGTTGGAGCCCGCGCGGCTGCATGCGTCCACGATAAAGCCGATGATATCCTCCTTGGAAGCCGCGGGGGTAAACATCTTCATGGCGCTCATATTCTCGCTGCCGAAGCCCTTCGGCGCAACCGTAATATGTACTTCATCCCCAGCGGCCAGGCTGGTGTAGAGGATCGCGGGGGTGTTATCGTCGGTATTGACGCGGCGCAGCGGGTCGCCTACCACAGAGCAGCGCAGGTAGCCGTCCCGGTAGCCCTGGCGCACGCCTTCGTTCACCGCGTCCTCGAGCAGGCCGCCCTCCAAGTGCACCTCCTGCCCGATTTCCGCAAACACCACCGCCATGCCGGTGTCCTGGCAGACCGGCACGCCGTTTTTACAGGCGAGGTCGCAGTTATCGATCATTTTCCCGAAAATCTCTTTGCCGAGCGGGGATTTTTCCGCCGCCTGGCCTTTTACAAAGCTTTCGCGGATATCCGCCGGCAACTCGCAGTTCGCCTTGATGCATAGCGCGCGCACCAAGGCGGTAATTTCCGATACATGGACCGTTTTCATTGTCCTTCCCTCCTGAATACACAATTCCCTTCACAAAACACCGCTTCCACCTGGCTCCTGTAATCAAACGGGTGGCCGGTGAACAATACCAGGTCGCCGTCCTTGCCTTCCTCGATCGACCCGACGCGGCCGTCGATCTGCGCGATGCGCGCGCCCTCGATGGTGACCGCGCGCAGGGCGGCGTCCTCGTCCATACCCGCGCGCACCGCAATGCGCGCCGCATCCATCAGGAACTTGAGCGGGATTTCCGGATGGTCGACCGTGATCGCCACCTGCATGCCCGCGCGATGCAGCAGCCCGGGCGCGCGCTCGGTCAGGTTGGCCAGCTCGGGCTTGGAGCGGTCGGTCATATACGGCCCGCTGATGACCGGCACCCCGTCCTGTGCCAGTAGGTCGGACACCAGGTGCGCTTCCGTGCCGTGCACGATGACAGGGCGGACGCCGAACTCCTTTGCAATGCGCAGCGCGGTGAAAATATCATCCGCGCGGTGCGCATGGAAATGCCCTGCAATCTCGCCGCGCAGCAGTGGGAGCAGCGCCTCCAGCTTCGGGTCGAAGTCGGGGGCGTCCTTGTCCTCGTCTTCCTCCGCCTCTTCTTTGCGGCGGCCGTACTCGTCCGCCTTTGCAAGTTCCTCCCGGATCAGGGCGGCCGTCGCCATACGTGTGACCGGCGTCTCCTCCTTGTCGTGGTAGACCGATTTTGGGTTTTCCCCGAGTGCGAATTTGATCGCGAGCGGCGCGCGCAGCACCATATCGTCGATCCGGCGGCCGCTCGTCTTGACCGCTGCAAGCTGCCCGCCGATCGGGTTGGCGCTGCCGGGGCTGATTACCACCGTCGTCACGCCCGCGGCGCGCGCCTCGGCAAAGCCGCGCTCCAGCGGGTTGATCCCGTCGATCACCCGCAGCTGGGGCGTGACCGGGTCGGTATCCTCGTTCCCATCTGCGCCTTCAAAGCCCAGCGCATCTTCATACAGCCCCAGGTGCGCGTGCGCGTCCACCAGGCCGGGTAGCAGGTAGCCGCCCTTTGCATCGAGTACGGGCGCGTCCGCCGCCGCGGGCAGCCTGTCCATTTTACCGAATGCGGCGATCTTCCCCGCGCGCACCCAGACAAAGCCCGGATCAATCCGCCCCTGCTGCATCGGCAGGACGGTTGCGTTTATAATCAGTATATCGCTCATGCATGAAACCTTTCTGAATTTTAAAATTAGGATTGACATATATTTACATATATGCTATTATATCCATGGTGGTAAGAAGTTATCACCATGCACCGTTCATATCTTTATCCCCACAATCCTATCTTTGGCGCCCCCTATCCGGGGGCGCCCTTTTTTCGGCCAAACAGAAAGAAAACCGAGGCGCTGCCCCGGTTTTTCCCCGTTCATACGCGCCTACTTCTTGCGGCGCGCGCCGTTTTTGCGGTCGTTATTATGCTTAATGTCGGACAGGCGGCTTTCGCTGTCCTGCATAAAAAGCTTGAGCTTATCTTCAAATGTCATGGATGCGGGGTCGACCGGCTGGCGTGCCCCACGCTGCGGAGCGGACCGCGGGCGGGGGGGGCGGCGCTCAAACGCAGGGCGGGGGGCGTTCCCCGGCGCCGGCTGCTGCGCCTTCTTAATAGACAGGTTTATGCGGCCTTCACGGTCGATGTTTATCACTTTTACGGAGACCTGCTGGCCCTCCTTGAGGAACTCTTTGATATCGCTGACATAGGAATTGGCGACTTCCGAAATATGCACCATTCCCGACTTCCCCTCCGGCAAAGCTACAAAGGCACCAAATTTGGTAATACCCGTAACCTTTCCCTCCAAGATTGATCCTACAACCAAATCCATACCTTTTGTTTTGCCCTCCGTTGTTTTTTGTGAAAAAAGATTATTTGCTAGACGCGTCGACAAAAA
>NZ_LT707059.1:284221-365655 GCF_900155735.1 Intestinibacillus massiliensis | reverse complement strand
CCACAAGCCCCGCCGCAACCGCGGGGCGGCCCGCCCCGCCCCCGAGCGCTACGCCTGAAACCCCCAGGCGGAGCAGCAGTTGGCCGAGCGCCTCGATGATCTGCGAAACCGCCGTGGGCACCATATCAGAGCGCCCCTGGTAATACCCGCGGAAGACCGAAAGGGTCGATACCATGAGCACGGACGGCGAGATCGCCGCAACCGCCGCGGCCGCGCCGGGGTTACCGACACGCTCCGCCAGGACGCCCGCGCCGAAGAACAGCAGCAGCGTACAGACCGCGCCGAACGGCACAAAAATGCACGCCGCGACGCGCACGATGCGGCGCACCTCGCGTTCCCGCCCAAGCGCGGTCGCCTCGGCCACCATTTTGGCGAGCGAGGACGGCAGGCCGACGGAGGACACGACCAGCATGACCATATAAATCGTATAGGCGGTGTTGAACAGCCCCATATTGGCCACGCCGACCATGCGCGTGAGCGGGATCTGGAACAGCGCGCCGATTACTTTCACAATCAGGTTGGCCACAAGCAGGATAAACGCGCCCTGTACAAAATTCTGTTTTTTCCGATGCAAATGCAGCACGCCCTTCTTTTATGTTTCTTAACTTATGCTACTCAAGGGCGTACCAAAGTATGCCAGTTTAAATCATACGGAGGCACTGCACGGCAAGGCGCGTAAAACGCACCTCCGCGCGCGCGGCGATCTCCATTACGTCTTCATGTTTGATTGGCACGTCTTTGACGCCCGCCGCCATATCGGTGATCAGCGACAGCCCGAGCACCTCCAGACCGCAATGTGCCGCGGCGATGGTCTCGTTTACCGTGGACATGCCGACCGCGTCGCCCCCGAGCACCCGCATGGCGCGGATTTCGGCAGGCGTTTCATACTGCGGGCCCGGCGCGTACATATAGACGCCCTCGCGCAGGTCTACCTGCTCCCTGGCCGCGGCCTCGCGCGCCACCTGCTGGAGGCGCGGCGTATAGGCATGGCTCATGTCCGGGAACCGCGTGCCCAGTTCCTCGCAGTTCTTGCCCCAGAGCGGGGTCGCGGAAAACAGGTTGATATGATCCCGGATCAGCATGATATCGCCCTCGTGGAAGCCGAGGTTGATGCCGCCCGACGCGTTCGTCAGCAGCATCGCACGCGCCCCAAGCAGCTTTGCGACGCCGACGGCGAAGGCGCTCTGTTCCGGGCTGTTGCCCTCGTACATGTGCATGCGCCCCTGCATCAGCATCACGCGCCGCCCGGCAAGCTCGCCAAATGTCAGCGCGCCCGTATGCCCGGCCACGGTCGACGCCGTGAAGTGCGGGATCTCCGGATACGGCACGGTCACCGCCTGCCGGCACTGCTGCGCCAGGTAGCCCAGGCCGGAGCCCAGGACAACCAGCGCCTCCGGCGCAAAGCCCCCGGTTTTCCCGCGTAAAAAATCCGCGCTTTCGCGGTAGGTTTCAATGGAAAACATGCGTCCGTCCCCTTCCCTTGTACGGCCTGTATGCGCCGCCCCGCCGCAGGCTATACGGCCGGGGCGGCGGCCCCGCGGCGGATATTAAAGCTGCGCGCCGCAGGATGAGCAGAACCCATCGTCCTTATTGCAGGGCTTGCCGCAGTTGGGGCAGACCAGCCCCGCCTTGGCGTCCGCAATTTTTGCTTTCAGCTCGGCCACACGCGCGCGGTTTTCATCGACCTTGGCGATGCGGCTTTCCATTTCCTCTTCCGGCGTTTCGATGCCGACATGGATATCGTATACGATTTTGCCGATTTCCTTATACAGCACTTCGCATTCGGTGTTCAAGTCGAAAATCTGAAGGTTCAGGCGGGTCGCCTGCGCCATTTCCGTCGCCTTTTTCCCGGCGCTGTCCGCCGCGCGCACGGCCGCCTTCCCCGTCTTATCCGCGAGAACCTTGGCCTTTTCCAGCAGCATTTGTACCTTCGGGTCCATATTTTCAGCTCCTCCCGGGCATTTACGGCCAAATTGGCCGTCCGCCCATATTTAAAGTGATTATAAACCACGGCCCTATAAAAATCAAGACAGCAGCCGTAAATTAATGGTAAACTAGCCGATAAACTCGTGCAATACCGAATTTTCCGGCAGATAAGGCTGATAATCGAGCTCCGCGAAGCAGCCGATCGCCCGGAATACCTCGTGCAGGCCGACCGCGCGCATCTCCTCTTCCCGTCCTGCGATTTCGGCCTGCAGCATCTGCATCAAAATGCAGCTTTCATACGGCAGGTAGGAATCGATATACTGCGTCGCGTGGTGGCGGTACGGCGNGGGGGCGGCGCTCAAACGCAGGGCGGGGGGCGTTCCCCGGCGCCGGCTGCTGCGCCTTCTTAATAGACAGGTTTATGCGGCCTTCACGGTCGATGTTTATCACTTTTACGGAGACCTGCTGGCCCTCCTTGAGGAACTCTTTGATATCGCTGACATAGGAATTGGCGACTTCCGAAATATGCACCATTCCCGACTTCCCCTCCGGCAAAGCTACAAAGGCACCAAATTTGGTAATACCCGTAACCTTTCCCTCCAAGATTGATCCTACAACCAAATCCATACCTTTTGTTTTGCCCTCCGTTGTTTTTTGTGAAAAAAGATTATTTGCTAGACGCGTCGACAAAAACGCGTTCACCGGGAGACGCGTACCCCAGCTTGTCACGCGCAATGGTTGCGATATTTTCGTCGGACGCACCCTGATCCAGGCTGTCTTTGATCTCGCTGTTTTTGGCAGTCTGGCTCTGGATTTGTGCGTTCAGATCCTCCAGCCGTGCGCTTTTGTCGCTGATCTGAAGCTGGAGGTGCACCAGCGAGACCGTGGCATAGAGCGCAAAGCAAAACAGGGCGAACTTGACGACGCCCGGTACCCTCTGCCTTTTTTTCACGCCGCCGGCCTCCATTCACGCTGTTTGATACCATACCAACATCCTACAATAATATCTATTTTATTTTAAACCTTTTCTCCGGAAAATGGAAGGGCTTTTTTAAATTTTTCTTAGTTTGTTTGTGTGTTTTACCAGCATTTTTCAGATATACCAGATGTGGTTTTGTCTTCTTCCACAAAAAAACCGGAAAACCGGCAACGCGCTTCCCGCCCTGCATCAGGAGCATCGCGACGGCAAGGACCGGCGGGCTGAGCGCAATAAAATAAAGCAGCGCGCCAAGCCCCGCGCCGAGCAGGACATAGAAGCGCCCCTCCCCCGCCGCCGCGGTCAGCACAAAGACAAACAGCGTCCCCAGGAGCCCCAGCCAGAACAGGGTGTCGCAAAACGCCGTCATGGCAGCCCCCGCATGCAGCGAACGGCGCACCGCACGCAAGAGGTCATACAGGACGCCGAGGGACACGCCCATGAGCACCGCCTTTAAAAAGACCAGCGTCTGGAACGCGATCGAAATCTCCATCAGCCAAACAACCTGCCGAACAGGCCCGCCCGCGCCGCCGAGCGGTCCTCATACTCCAGCGAGTCCACCTGCCCGCGGATCAGCAGCTCGCCGTTTTCCAGGTTGAGCTTTTCCACATTGAGCTCGCTGCCGCGCACGACCAGCACGCCCTCGGTCGTCACCATGGAAATCGTATTTTCATCAAAGTTCTCCACATCGGTCACGCCCGAAACGCTTAGCTTGGCGCGGTCCTCCAGGATCAGGTTATGCGGCAGTTCCCCGCCCGTCCGGCGCAGTTTTTCATCATTTGCCATGCTTTCATCCTCCGCTATAAAAATAGAACGCCTGCTATCCCCATATATATGGTCCAGCACGGCGTTCTATGCAGCGTCAAATGATTTCGCGGTACATGCCTGCGGCGTCCGCCTTCAGGGCATGCTCGCTGATCTGCAGCACCTCGACCTTCATCGTGCGCTGCCCGAAAACGATTTCTATAACGTCCCCTTCCTTCACCTGATAGGAAGCCTTCGCGGGCTTGCCGTTGACCGTGATGCGCGCAGCGTCGCATGCGTCGTTCGCCACGGTACGGCGCTTGATCAGGCGGGAGACCTTTAAATACTTGTCCAGTCTCATATGTCGCCATTCACCCTGTCGCGCAGCTGCTTGCCCGGCTTAAACACCGGGATTACCGCCGCTTCAATCTTCATCGGTTCGCCGGATTTCGGATTGCGCCCCATGCGCTCCGGGCGCGATTTGGTCTCGAAACTCCCGAAACCGACGAGCTGCAGCTTATCCCCCGCTGCAAGAACGTCCTCCACCGCACTGAGCACGGCGTCCAGCGCCTTTTCCGCATCCTTTTTGGTCATATCCGCTTTGCCGGCGACCAGCGAGATGAAGTCGTTTTTCTTCATAATTGATTCCTCCGTTATTTGGTTTCTTCCCTCTTGGCCGCATCCCACAGCGCGTCCATTTCTGCAAGGGACGTCTCCTCCAGCGTTTTTCCAGAACCGAGCACGGCGCGCTCCACCTGTGCGAAGCGCCGGATGAACTTATCGCTTGCGCGCTCCAGCGCCTCTTCCGGGTCGGCCTTGATAAACCGCGCCACATTGACCGTGGCAAACAGCAGGTCTCCCAGTTCTTCCGTGGGGTCGCCGTCCCCGCTTACCGCGCGGGACAACTCTTCCACTTCCTCGCGCACCTTCTCAAGCGCGCCCGCGGCGTCCGCCCAGTCAAAGCCCACTTTAGACGCCTTATGCTGCACCTTTTCCGCGCGGATTAGCTGGGGCAGGCTGCGCGCCACGCTTTCCATGCTGTCCGTGGTGGTTTTCTGGCTCTTTTCCACGCGCTTGAGCGCATCCCAGTTCTGGAGCACCTCTGCGGAGGAGGAGACCTTGACGTCGCCGAATATGTGCGGGTGCCGGTAAATCAGCTTTTTGCAGATGCCGTCCGCCACGTCGTCCATATCAAAATTGCCCTTTTCGCGCTCCATTTCGGTATGGAACACAACCTGCAGCAGCACGTCGCCCAGTTCTTCCTTCATATGTTCCAGATCTTCCTGGTCGATCGCCTCGATCACCTCGTAGGTCTCCTCGATGAAGTTGCGGCGGATGCTCCGGTGATCCTGCTCGCGATCCCACATGCAGCCGCCGGGCGCGCGCAGGATTTCCATAATGCGCAGCAAGTCGTCGAATGTATAGTTCTCTTTGGTTTCAAATGCTATCATGTTAAACTTCCCATCATTTCAAATGCAGTAAATCTGCTAGTTTTTCACCGCCCGGCATCATCAGGATGTCCTCGCGCTCCACCGCGCGCAGCGCAAACAGCAGCACGGCATAGACGGCGACGGCCACACAGATGGATATCAGCGTCGCCACCTTATCCATGGCGGAACCCGGCGCGGCGGAAAGCACATGCGTCAGCGTCTGGAAACTGATGGCGGTCGCCGCGCCCATGCCGACGGTCGCTGCAAACGGCCGCACGAGGGTCTTCCCAAAGGACGGCAGCGCATGCGTCAGGCGGCTGATCTGGAACAGGTTGATCGCGGCGATGAGCGCATAACACACCGTGGTGCTGATCGGCGCGCCCGCGATATTGACCTGCGGCGTGCCCAGCAGCGCGTAGTCCATGAACAGCTTGACGACCGCGCCCGCAAACATGGAGATAAGCGGGAGGTCCGCCCGCCCCAGCGCCTGCAAAATCGCGTTTGTGATAGCCACCACCGCCACGCACGGTACGGCAAGCCCGAGGATCTGCATCAGCGGGCCCGCAAGTGCAGTGTGCTCGGAATAGACCAGCCGCAGGATCGGCTGCGCCAGGAGCAGGAAGCCCGCGCCCGCCGGCAGCGTGATCAGCATCGTCAGGCGGAAAGTGGTGCCCATCGTGTTTTTGACTTTCGTGAAGTTCTGGCTCGCGTTGGCGCCCGCGATGGCTGGCAGCGCGCTGACCGCAATCGCGGTCACCAGCGTCTGCGGCAGGTTAAAAAAGTTAATCGCCATGGTTTTGTACGCGCCAAAATTAATATTGGCCAGGTGTTCCGACATGCCGATATCCTGTAAACGGTTCATAATCAGCGCGAGGTCGATCAAGTCCGTCACGCTCATGACCGCCGAATTGATCGTAATCGGGATGGTCAGCGCCAGCAGGCTTTTGCAAAGCGACGACGCCGGGCGCATGCTGTCGTTTAGCGCATGCACGGCCTGCGCGCGCCGCTGCGAAAAGGCCGACCGGGCAAGCATGTACAGTACGGCGACCACTTCGCCGATCGTAATGCCGAGCACAATCGCCGCCGCAATCGCGGGGCCGTCCGCCCCGCGCCCNGCACCGAACGCCACTGGCGCAGCGTCGCCTCGACGGGCGCGCCGCGGAAGTTGCGGTCGCGGATCGCGCGGCGCATGAAACGCAGCATTTCCGGCGCAAGCACCGTCCCGTCTGAAAGCGAGACGCTGCTTGCCACGCTGAGGTACAGGCAGGTCGCCTTGTCCTCCAGCCCGCCTGTAATCGTGTCGCTGAAGGAGTGGATGCCCTCGATGACCGCGACTTCGTCCGGGTCCAGGCTCAGGCACTCGACCTCGTCGGTGCGGCTCTGCTTTTCAAAGTCAAAATGCGGCACGCAGATTTCCTCGCCCGCCGCCAGGCGCTGCAAATGGTCGTTCAGCAGCGGCAGGTCCATGCAGAGCGGGGACTCGAAGTCGTCCACGCCCTCCTCGTCCTTCGGGATCTGGTATTCCGAGCGCGTGCGGTAATAATCGTCCATCGAGATGACCTCGGCATGGACGCCGTGCCCCATCAGCGCTTCGCCCAGAAGCCTGGCCGTCGTTGTCTTGCCGCTGGAGGAGGGGCCGTTCAGCAGCACAATCGGACGCTGCTTCATGCAGGCAACAATGCTTGCAGCCGTTTGCTCCACCTGGGTATGGTACCGCCGCTCGCTTCCCTCGATAAAACCCTTGGGGTCGCGCGCCGCCTGGTCGTTAATTTGCTCCAATTTATAGGTCATGCTTATCCCTCATTCGCGCCGCCGCCCGCGAGCAGCTTCATACGTGCCGCCCGGATGCGTTCGCCGGCGCCCAAATATTCGGTTGGGTACTTCGGGTTTGCAAACCGCGTGATCTTGCCGGTGGCGGGGTCGCAGCGTTTGCTGACCGCGCCCGCGCCCAGCGAAACGATGGTTTGCAGTTCCTCCATCATGTACACATTGTAAAGGCTTTCCGTGCCCGGCTTACACCAGCCGACGTTTTCAAAGCCGCCCGCCGTGAATTTTTGCCGGTACAGGTAATAGGGCGCATAGCCCGCCGCCGTGAGCTGCCTGCCCGCGTCTTCCAGCATGGCGGCTGCCATGCCGCGCTTGGCGGCGTTTTCCGCCTTGTCGGAGAGGTCGGCCGCGCGCTTGATGGCCAGCGTATGCACCGTGATATTCTCCGGATCCAGGTTTATCAGGGTTTCCATCGTCTGTGCGAAGCTTTCCGGCGTGTCGCCGTCCAGCCCCGCGATCGTATCCATGTTGATACATTCAAAACCGGCCTCCCGCGCGAGCGCGAAACTCTCCAGCACCTGCGCCGCGCTGTGCTGGCGGCCGATGCGGCGCAGCACCGCATCGTTCATGGTCTGCGGGTTGATGCTGACGCGCGTCGCGCCGCCCGCGGCGATTGCGGCGAGCTTCTCCCGGGTGATCGTATCCGGGCGGCCGGCCTCTACCGTGTATTCCCGCAGCGCGGAAAGGTCTACCGCGTCGGCCAGCGTGCCCATCAGGCGAGCAAGCTGCCCCGCGGACAGCGTGGTCGGCGTGCCGCCGCCGATATACAGCGTGACGACGCGCTGGCCGCTTTCCCTCAGCAGGCGGCCTGTCATCTCGGCCTCCGCGCAGAGCGCATCCAGGTACGGGGGGATCAGTGCGGCCGATTTCTCAATGCTGGACGACACGAACGAGCAATACGCGCAACGCGACGGGCAGAATGGGATGCCGACGTACATCGATATATCGCCTGGCTGGAGCTGTGCCTTACAGTCGAGTGCGACAGCCGCTGCGCGCACCGTCAGCGCGGCCTGCGCCTTGGAAACGTAAAAATGGCCGCGCAGGCGAGCCGCCACCTCGGCGTTCGTCATGCCGCGCTCCATCATGCCGCGTGCCAGCTTGGCGGGACGCACCCCGGTCAGGCTGCCCCAGACAGGCGGCGCGGGCAAAAATGGTACGAGCGCATCGTAGATCGAAAGCTTTACGATTTCGTTTTCCAGCCTGCGGCGCGCCAGCACGTCGCAGCCCGTGATATCGGCTTCCCGCGCGCACTCCCTCGAAGCGCCGGCGTACGTCACGCGGGCAACCGCGCGCGCAACGCCGTTTTCGGCGGTAAGGCTGGAAACGCACACATCACCGGACGGCTGCACCGTGCAAGACGGTATTTCGGCCGGCAGCAGGTGCAGCAGCATTTCCTCGACCGCATGCCGGTAATCATGCCCCTGTAGGATATAATTCATCGTGCCAGCGCCTGGCGCACATAGGGGTTGTGGCGGCGCTCCTCCTCGAGCGTGGACGCGCCCTCATGACCGGGGAGGACATGGTAGTCGCCCTCCAGGTCGTGCAGGCGCTTGAGCGAGCGGAGCATATCGTCGAAATTGCCGCCCGGCAGGTCGCAGCGCCCGCATTCGTGGCGGAACATCGTATCGCCGGTAAACAGGCAATCGCCCAGCATGATGACGCACGAACCGGGCGTGTGCCCCGGCGTGTGTAGATAAGTTGCCGTCATCCCGCCGAAGGAAACCTGCGTGCCCTCCTCCGCGTAAAGGTCGACCGCCGGCTCCTCGTAATTCTTGATGAAGGGGCGGAAATCCGTCATGGCTTCCTTTGCCATCAGCGGCGCGTCGGCCTGGTGCAGCACCAGCTTTGCGCCCGTCGCCTCCTTTATGGCCTTCGCCGCGAGCACATGGTCAAAGTGCGCATGGGTCAGCAAGATATACTTGACGTCAACGCCTTCCTTGCGCACCTGCCCCAGGATCGCGTCCGCGTTATCGCCCGGGTCGATGACCGCGCCTTCCTTGGTCGCCCCGTCAAATACAATATAGCAGTTTGTGCCGACCACGCCGACACACAGGTGTAAAATCTTCATTGCGGCCACCTCCGTCTATCTCATCAGGCTGGTATCCATAAAAATGGTCACCGGCCCGTCGTTCACCAGTTCAATCTGCATATCCGCGCCGAACTCCCCGGTCTCGACCGCGAGGCCGCTTTCGCGGCAGCGTGCGACAAACCGTTCATACAGCGGGATCGCGGTTTCCGGGCGCGCGGCGCGCACAAAGCTCGGCCGCTTGCCCTTTTTGCAGTCCCCATACAGGGTAAAATTGGAGACGATCAGCAGGCCGCCCCCGACATCCGCAAGGGATAAATTCATTTTATCATTATTATCTGTAAAAATGCGTAAACCCACGCATTTATCCGCCAAATAATCGGCGTCGTCCGCCCCGTCGCCCTCTTCCACGCCGAGTAGCACTACAAAGCCGCGGCCGATCGCGCGTGCCTCCCCGCCGTCAACCGTGACGGATGCACGCGCGGCGCGCTGAATAATCGCCCTCATAAAGCCTCCATGCCTGAGCGCCGCCCGGTATGGGCGGCGCTGCAAAATACGGGGTCTTCCCCCTGTGTGTCCCTTAGTTGCCGTCAACCGTGCGGATGACGTCCACCACGCCCTTGGTGCCCCGCAGGCGCGACATGATATTGTCAAGCTGCGCAATGCCCGTCACGTCGATCATCGCGTTGATCACCGCAAAACCGTCCGCCAGGTCGCGCGCGCTCAGTTCATGCACATTGACGTGCGCGCTGGAAAACAGTGTTGCAATATCGGCCAGGATCCCAATGCGGTTCTTGGTCGAAATCTGCAGGCCGGTGGAAAACTTGTCGCGCTGCGGGTTGCTTGCGACCAAGTCCTCGTCCCACCAGCAGTTGACCCAGCGCGCCTTGTCCTCTTCGCTGCCATTGGTATGGACGTTGACGCAGTCGCGCCGGTGGATGGACACGCCATAGCCGCGCGTGATAAAGCCGATGATGTCGTCGCCCGGGATCGGCGTGCAGCAGCGCGCGAACTTGATCAGGCAGTTGTCAATCCCCTCCACGATGACACCGGACTGGGACTTGCCGTGGCGCTTGACCGTGACCGGGTGCGCGGCATGGTCGGCTTGCGCCGTCTGGCGGCGCAGGCGGGTGACGTCGTCCTTGACCTTATTGACCACCTTGGTGACTGTGATGCCGCCGTAGCCGATGGAGGCGTACATCTCATCCAGCGCCTTGAAGGAGAACTTATCCAGCACGTCTTTCTGGATTTCCCCGTTTTCGTAAAAACCGTTATAGAGTAGGTTGGCGCGCAATTCGCGGTCAAGCTCTTCCTTGCCCTGCACGATATTCTCTTCGCGGCATTCCTTTTTAAACCACTGCTTGATCTTGTTGCGCGCCTCGGTGGTGCGCACGATCTTGACCCAGTTGCGGCTAGGGCCGTGCGTCTCCTTGGAGGTCAGGATTTCAACGATATCGCCGTTTTTAAGTGGCGTATCGATCGGCGCAATGCGGCCGTTGATCTTACAGCCCACCATGCGGTTGCCGACGGCCGAATGGATGGCGTACGCCAGGTCGATCGGGATCGCGCCCGCGGGCATGTTGACGACGTCGCCCTTGGGGGTGAATACGAACACCTCATCCGCAAACAGGTCGACCTTGATGTTTTTGATAAAATCCTCTGCCTCGGTATCCTGCTGCGCCTCGAGGAGCTGGCGGATCCAGGCGAACGCTTCTTCGCTGCCCTTGCGGTCCAGCCCCTGCTTGTATTTCCAGTGCGCTGCAACGCCGTATTCCGCCATGCGGTGCATCTCCGCCGTGCGGATCTGTACCTCGAACGGCACGCCCGCGCGGCCGATGACCGTCGTGTGCAGGGACTGGTAGCCGTTCGGCTTGGGGGTGGAAATATAGTCCTTGAAGCGCCCGGGGATCGGCTTATACAGGTCGTGGATATAGCCCAGCACGTTGTAGCAGTCCGCCACCGTGCCCACGATCACGCGCACCGCGCAAATATCGTAAATCTCATTGATCGTCTTGTGCTGGGCGTACATTTTGCGGTATATGGAGTAGATATGCTTGACGCGCGCGGAAATCTCATGCGTGATGTGCGCTTCTTCCAGCTTGGAATCGATGGTGTCCTTGATGTGCTCGAGGAACTCCTCGTGCTGCGCGCTCTGCGCCTTCAGCCCTTCGACGATCTCGTTATAGCCGATCGGATCCAGGCACTTGAGCGACAAATCCTCAAGTTCCCACTTGATGCGCTGCATACCCAGGCGGTGCGCGATCGGGGCGTAGATTTCCATGGTTTCGAGCGCCTTGTCGCGCTGCTTGCGCTCGGGCAGGTGTTGGAAGGTGCGCGCGTTGTGCAGGCGGTCTGCCAGCTTGATGAGGATGACGCGTATGTCCTTGGCCATGGCCATAAACATCTTGCGCAGGTCCTCCATCTGCTCCTGCTCCTTGGAATAGCGCAGCATGCCCAGGCGGGTCACGCCGTCCACCAACTCGGCCACCGAGGTGCCGAACTTGTTTTCAATCTCACGGTAGCCGAAGGGGGTGTCCTCGATGCAGTCGTGCAGCAGGCCGGCGCAGATCGAATCCGTGTCCAGCCCCATTTCGACGATGATTTCCGCGACCGCGACCGGGTGGATGATGTACGGTTCTCCGTTGCGGCGCTTTTGCCCCTCGTGCGCGGCCGCCGCGCATTCATAGGCGGCGCGGATCTTCTTGACATTGGCGGACGGGTTCTGTTTTTGCACCCGTTCGATCAAAAAGTCTATCTTATTTTTCATTTCCATAGTTTTCTCTCCCCGGACAGCCCTCTCCCCTATTTGCTCATACTCTTCAGCGTCGCAAGCACGACCGAACCGGAAATATCGGCCTTGCCCTCGTGCGGCTTGAGGAGGATATTGAGAAGCCCATCCTTAAAATGGTAGCTCAGCAAGCTGCTTTCACTAAATACATCCAGGCAAACAAACAGCTTGCCAATATTGATATCCCTTTTGCTTTCCCACTGCACGCGGCGCGACAGTGCGTTCGACGGCACGCTGAGCCGCCCTTCCTCGGCGCGGCTGTTGATATGCCGCCACACGGCCACAAGGTCTTTGCGGTCTGGTAGCAGGATGCGCGCCTCGCGCTCGGTCAGCCCCTGGTCGTTCATATAGCGGTTGTAAATCTCCAGCAGCTTCTGGTCTGCGACCATCTCGCAGGCGCTCAGGCGCACGTCCTTCAGGACAAGCTGCACCGTTTTTTTGCCACGGTAGGTATTGATCTCCAGATGGAACGCGGCGTCCACATAGTTGCCCTGCGCGAAGCCGCACCCGCCTGCGCCCGTACCGAACAGCATCGCCGTAAACGGCACGCCGTCCTTGACAAGCGTTAGGCGGACGTGGCGGTCGCTCGAAATCGGGGTGATATCCTCGACGTACATTTCTTCCATCGAAAAGACCGGCTGCGCATTGCGCATCCCGAAGGGTTCGAGCGCGGACAGCCCTTCCACATTTTCCTGCGTGATGTAGGGCGGCGTAATGCGGCTGTCGATCTCCAGCACCGGGATCAGGTCGCCGGGGTGGATGTGCGCGTCCGCATATGCCCGGATGCGCGCCTTAAACGCCGCGAGCTGCCCGCGGCCGATCGTCAGCCCGGCAGCCAGCTCATGCCCGCCGTATTTTTGGAGGATGTCCTCGCAGCTCTCAAGCGCCTCAAACAGGTTGAACCCATGTAGCGAACGCCCGGAACCTTTGCCGGTGTCCTGGTCGAGCGCGATCAGGATGACCGGGCAGCCGTACCGGTCGCAGATGCGGGAGGACACGATGCCGATGACGCCGTGGTGCCAGTTTTCGCCGGCAAGCACGATGACCTTATCCTCAATCGGGTTGTATTCGCGGCGCAGCTGCGTCAGCGCCTGCTCCAGGATCTCGCTTTCCGCCGTCTGGCGGGCTTTATTCTGCTCGCACAGCCAGGAGGCCAGCTCCTGCGCGCGCGCGGGGTCTTTGGTCAAAAACAGTTCGGCCGCGCGGGACGCCTGCCCGAGCCGCCCCGCCGCGTTGATACGCGGCGCGAGGACGAAGCTCACCGTCCCGCTCGTCAGCTTGCGGCCTGCCTGCCCGGCTTCCCGCAGCAGCATGGCAAGGCCGGGGCGGCTTGGCTTTTCCATCTGCCGCAAGCCGGCCGCAACGATAATGCGGTTTTCACCGACAATCGGCATTACGTCCGCGACCGTGCCCATCGCCACCAGGTCGCCATATTGCGCCAGCATCGCCCGCTGGTCGCCCGCGAGCGCACAGACAAGCTTGAATGCGACGCCGACGCCGGCCAGCTCGTCAAAGGGGTATTCGCAGTCCGCACGCCGCGGGTCGACGACGGCTGCGGCCGCTGGCAGTTCGCTGCGGCACTCGTGATGGTCGGTCACCACGACGCGCAGGCCGAGCCCCGCAGCATATGCGATCTCCGGCAGCGCCGTGATGCCGGAATCCACCGTGACCACCAGGCGCGCGCCGTCATCATACAGGCTCTTGAGCGCCGCGCAGCTCAGGCCGTAGCCCTCGCTCACACGGTCGGGGATGTAATAGTCGCACTGCGCGCCCTGCTGCCGTAAAAAATCGACGAGGACGCACGTTGCCGTCACGCCGTCCACGTCGTAATCGCCAAACACTACGATTTTCTCCCCCGCGTCCATCGCGCGGCGGATTTCCGCGACCGCGCGCGCCATATCCGGCAAACGCATCGGGTCGTGCAGGCCGGAGGGGTCGGTATTCAGGAACGCGCGCACCCCGTCCGCCGTATCTATCCCGCGTGCGCACAGCGCGGCCGCGGCGAGCGGCGTGAAGCCGCACTCTTTGCAGAGCGCCCGTGCCCGGTCAAGATCCGGCTGCGCGGTCACCCATTTTTTCATTTTCATGCAATCTCCTCAACAGTATTTCATATTGAGTATATTATACCAAAACCTCATCACAAACTCAACACTTTACTGGTCATCCTGCATAAGCACCCGGATATGTGAAAAAACTGATGATTTTGCAACTATTACGGCATAGAAAAAGCGGACATCCCTGAAAAGGAACATCCGCTTCCCATTTGGCCTGTCAGTCCTGTTTTTCAAAGTCCTCTTTGCCGACGCCGCACAGCGGGCAGAGGAAATCGTCAGGGACGTCTTCCCACTTGGTGCCGGGGGCGATGCCGCCCTCTTCGTAGCCCTCCGCCTCGTCATAGACCCAGCCGCAGGGCACGCACACATACTTTGCCAAACTTATCGCTCCTTCTGTTCCCCCTCCGGATGCAGGTAGCGCTTCAAATACTGCCCGGTGTAGGATTTTTCGCATTTGACAATATCTTCGGGCGTGCCGCAGCACACGACTTCGCCGCCGCCGTCGCCGCCCTCCGGGCCAAGGTCGATGATATAATCGGCGGTCTTGATCACGTCCAGGTTGTGTTCGATGACGACAACCGTGTTCCCGGCGTCCACCAGCTTCTGGAGCACTTCCACCAAACGGTGCACGTCTGCGACGTGCAGGCCGGTCGTAGGCTCGTCCAGGATATAGATGGTCTTGCCGGTCGCGCGGCGGCTCAGCTCGGTCGCAAGCTTGGTGCGCTGGGCTTCGCCGCCCGACAGCGTCGTGGACGACTGCCCGAGCTTGACATAGCCCAGCCCGACCTCCTGCAGCGTCTGGATACGGCGGGCGATCTTCGGCACGTTTTCAAAGAAGCGCAGCGCCTCGTCTATCGTCATATCCAGCACTTCGAAGATATTCTTGCCCTTATATCGTACCTCAAGCGTCTCCTTATTATACCTTCTGCCCTTGCAAACATCGCAGGGGACATAAATATCCGGCAGGAAATGCATCTCGATTTTCAGCAGGCCGTCGCCCGCGCAGGCTTCGCACCGCCCGCCCTTGACGTTAAAGGAGAAACGTCCCGGGCCATAGCCGCGCATCTTGGCGTCCTGCGTGGACGCAAACAGCTCGCGGATGTCGCCGAATACGCCGGTATAGGTCGCCGGGTTGGAACGCGGCGTGCGGCCGATCGGCGACTGGTCGATATCGATCACCTTGTCGAGGTGCTCGATGCCGTCCATGCCCTCGTGCGCGCCCGCACGCGTCTTGGCGCCGTTGAGTTCGGCGGCCAGGCGCTTGTACAGGATTTCATTGACAAAGGAGGATTTCCCCGAACCGGATACGCCGGTGATACAGGTCAGCGTGCCGAGCGGGATGGTGAAATCCGTGTTCTTCAGGTTATTGACCGACGCGCCGCGCACCGTCAGGCGCTTGCCGTTGCCCAGGCGGCGCACTTCCGGCACGGGGATACGCCTTTTCCCGGTGAGGTATTGGCCTGTCAGCGACGCCTCGCATTTCAGGAGCCCGTCCACATCGCCTTGGTAAATGATATGGCCGCCGTGCACGCCCGCGCCCGGGCCGATATCGATGATGTGATCCGCGGCGTACATGGTGTCTTCGTCGTGCTCGACCACGATCAGCGTATTGCCCAGGTCGCGCAGCCGCTTAAGCGTGGCGAGCAGCTTGTCGTTGTCGCGCTGGTGCAGGCCGATCGACGGCTCGTCTAAGATATAGAGTACGCCCATCAGCGAGGAGCCGATCTGCGTCGCGAGGCGGATACGCTGGCTTTCGCCGCCCGACAGGGTCGCGGAAGCGCGCGAAAGCGTCAGGTACTCCAGGCCGACCGATTGCAGGAAGCCCAGCCGCTCGCGGATTTCCTTGAGGATACGCTCCGCGATCATCATGTGCTTTTCGCTCAGTTCCAGATGGTCGAGGAAATCGAGCGCGGCGGTCACGGACAGCTCGCTGAACTGCATGATGTTAAGCCCGCCTACCGTGACGGCAAGGATCTCCTTTTTAAGGCGGCGCCCCTTGCAATCCGGGCACGGCACCTCGCTCATGCAGTCCTCGATTTCCGCGCGCATATAGTCGCTGCTTGTCTCCTTATAGCGGCGCTCGAGGTTATTGATGATGCCCTCAAAGGGCTGCTTCATCGTGCCGCCGGAAAAGCGCTGCACCTTGAGTTCCAGCGCTTCCTTGCCCGTGCCGTAAAGCAGCGCGTCCACCGCTTCCTCCGACATCTCCTCAATCGGCGTATCGACGGTAAAGCCGTGCTTTTTGCCGAGCGCGTCGAAGTACATGCGCGCGATGCTGCCCGGCTCGGCGTTGCCCCAGCCGCTTGCCTGGATCGCGCCGTTTTTAATGGACAGCTTGCGGTTCGGCAGGACGCGCCCCGGGTCGAGCTTCATCTGGATGCCGAGGCCGGTACAGGTCGGGCAGGCGCCGTACGGGTTATTGAAGGAAAACATACGCGGCGTCAGCTCTTCGATCGAAATGCCGCAGTCCGGGCAGGCATAGTTCTGGGAAAACATGATTTCCTCCCCGTCGACCACGTCTGCGATGACCAGGCCGCCAGTCAGCGCGGAAGCGGACTCGACCGAATCGGTCAGGCGGGCGCGCACGTCCGGCTTGACGACGATACGGTCTACCACGATTTCAATCGAATGCTTTTTATTCTTTTCGAGCTTGATCTCCTCGGAAAGGTCATATATGATGCCGTCCACGCGCACACGCACATAGCCGGACTTGCGCGCTTCCTCAAACGTCTTGACATGCTCGCCCTTGCGCTGACGCACGACCGGCGCGAGCACCTGCAGCTTGGTGCGCTCCGGGAGCGTCATCAGCTGGTCGATGATCTGGTCGATTGTCTGCTGATGGATTTCCTTGCCGCATTTCGGGCAATGCGGCACACCGATACGCGCCCAAAGCAGGCGCAGGTAATCGTAAATCTCGGTCACTGTGCCGACCGTCGAGCGCGGGTTCTTGGACGTGGTCTTCTGGTCGATGGAGATCGCGGGCGACAGCCCCTCGATGTAATCCACGTCCGGCTTTTCCATCTGTCCCAGGAATTGGCGCGCATAAGAGGACAGCGACTCGACATAGCGCCGCTGCCCTTCCGCGTAGATCGTGTCGAACGCCAGGGACGACTTGCCCGAACCTGACAGGCCGGTCATCACGACAAGCTTATCGCGCGGGATCTTGACGTCGATATCCTTTAAATTGTGCTCCCTGGCACCTTTGACATGGATAAATTCGTGCATAATAGTTCCTTCATCCCTCCATCGCTTCCTTTATATCTGCCTGGATGGGGCGGCGTTTACCCGTCCGCCCAAACGCTGTGCAGGCATGGCCGCACACGCTATAATCCGTTTCCAACCGCTACAAAGCCTCATATCCCGTCCACGATGACCGCGTCCGCCTGCACCGAACCCTCGCGCAAATGCATGATTTCCCGGTATTCGTCCGAGGCAAAGCAGCGGCCGAGCGCTTCCCTGTCCGGGAACTCCACCACGATCAGCCGGTCAGGCTGCCAGTGCGCGGACAGATAGCCGATGCGCTCTGTCCGCACCAGGTATTTCCCGCCATGGCGCTCCACAACCGGGCGCACCTTTTGGATATAGTCGTCGTATAACGCGCGCTTGGCAGGGTCGCCGGCCTGCACGGAAACGATAAAATAAGCCTTCATGCCCCTTCCGCCTCCAGCGCCTTGATCTGGTCGCGCAGTTCCGCGGCGACCTCGAACTCCAACAGCTTGGCGGCTTCCTTCATCTGGCGGGTGAGCTGGGCGATCTTCTCCGCCCGCTCGCCCTTGGTCATATACTTTTTCTTGCCGGAAGCCTTGCTATTCGCCTCGGCGGAAATCTCAATAATATCGTGTACGTTTTTGTGTATCGTGCGCGGCGTGATGCCGTGCGCCTTGTTGAAGGCCATCTGCTTCTCACGGCGGCGGTTGGTCTCGCCAATCGCGCGGCGCATCGAGGCCGTGACCGTGTCCGCATACATGATGACCTTGCCTTCTGCATTGCGCGCGGCGCGCCCGATCGTCTGGACGAGTGAGGTCTCCGAACGCAAGAAGCCTTCCTTGTCCGCGTCCAGGATCGCGACGAGCGAGACCTCGGGCAGGTCCAGGCCTTCGCGCAGCAGGTTGATGCCGACGAGCACGTCGTACATGCCGAGACGCAGGTCGCGCAGCAGCTCCATGCGCTCGATCGTCTTGACGTCATGGTGCATGTAACGCACGCGGATGCCCGCGCCCTCCAAATAGCTGGTCAAATCCTCCGCCATCTTTTTGGTCAGCGTCGTCACAAGCACGCGCTCCTTCTTTTCGGCGCGCGCGTTGATTTCGCCGATCAGGTCGTCGACCTGCCCCTCGACCGGGCGGACGTCGATCTCCGGGTCGAGCAGGCCGGTCGGCCGGATGACCTGCTCGACGATCTGCGAGGAGCGTTCCTTCTCGTAGTCGCCCGGCGTGGCGGACACGTAGATGACCTGGTTGAGGCGCTCATCAAACTCCTCAAAATTCAGCGGCCGGTTGTCGAAGGCCGAGGGCAGGCGGAAGCCGTTTTCCACCAGGCTCTCCTTGCGGGCGCGGTCGCCGTGGTACATGGCGCGCACCTGCGGCAGCATTACGTGGCTCTCGTCCACGATCAGCAGGAAATCCTTCGGGAAATAATCAATGAGCGTAAACGGCGCGGAACCCGGCTCGCGCCCGCTGAGCACGCGTGAATAGTTCTCGATGCCGCTGCAAAAGCCGATTTCCTCCATCATTTCAAGGTCATAGTTCGTGCGCTGGCGGATGCGCTGCGCTTCCACCAGCTTGCCGTTTTCCTCAAAATACCGCACGCGCGCGTCCAGCTCGCTGCGCAGGTTTTCAATCGCCGCCTGCATTTTCTCCCGCGGCGTGACATAGTGGCTTGCCGGGAAAACCGCGATGTGCCCCAGCTCGCGCACCATCGTGCCGGTGAGCGGGTTGATCTGGCTGATGCGGTCGATTTCGTCGCCAAAAAACTCGACCCGGACACAGTCCGTATCCGAATAAACCGGCCAAATCTCGACCGTGTCGCCACGCACGCGGAAACGGTTGCGTTCAAATGCAATATCGTTGCGCTCATACTGGATATCGATCAGGCGCTGCAAAAGCTGTTCGCGCCGCAGCTCCATGCCCGGGCGCAGGGAAATGACCATGCTTTTATAGTCGATCGGGTCGCCGAGCGAATAAATACACGAGACCGACGCGACAATAATGACGTCCTCCCGCTCGGAAAGCGCCGAAGTCGCCGAATGGCGCAGGCGGTCGATTTCGTCGTTGATCGCGCTGTCCTTCTCAATATAGGTATCGGTCGAGGCGATATACGCCTCAGGCTGGTAGTAATCGTAATAGGAAACGAAATACTCGACCGCGTTTTCCGGGAAAAACTCCCGCAGCTCCGAGCACAGCTGCGCGGCAAGCGTCTTGTTGTGCGCGAGCACCAGCGTCGGCCGCTGGGTGCGCTCGATGATGTTCGCCATGGTAAAGGTCTTGCCCGAGCCGGTCACGCCGAGCAGCGTCTGTTCGCGGAACCCCAGTTCCACCCCCTGCACCAGCTTGTCGATCGCCTCCGGCTGGTCGCCGGCCGGCTTATATTCACTCACCACTTTAAATTTTGGCATATCGCCCCTCCCCTCTATGCACAGGATGCGCCGCAGCGCCCGTGCGCATTCCAAATCAGCCTCAATTCACGATGCCGCTGTCGCGGAGCGAAACAAAATCGTCATCCGCCACAATGATATGGTCGATCAGCCGCACGCCGACCGCCTCCAGGCCGGCCTGTATCCTCCTGGTCGTTGCGATATCCTCCCGCGACGGCAGCGCTAGGCCGTTCGGGTGATTATGCGCAAGGATGGCGCCGCTCGCGTTAAAACGGATTGCAAGCTCGACGATTTTGCGCACCGGCGCGCCGGTCTCGTTCACCGTGCCGCGCGCGATCTCCTGGCAGTCCAGCACGATGCCGCGGTTGTCCACGCAGGCGAGCAGCACCGCTTCATCCCGCAGGCCGCGGAACCGGGGCGCCATAAACGCGCCGATGAGCGCCGTCGAAGTCAGCGGCTTCTGCCGGAGGCTGTGCTCGGAACGGTCGACCTCGCAGCGGCGGGCAAGCTGGCTGCAAAGCTGGAGCAGCAACGCGCTGTTCTCGCCGATGCCGTCCACCTGCGCCAGTTCCTCGACCGGCGCTTCCAGCACGCGGTGCAGGCTGCCGAACCGTTCCATCAGCCGGTGCGCAACCGGGTTTACGTCGACCCGCGGGATGGCGTAAAACAGCAGCAGTTCAAGCGCCTCATGGTCATGCAGCGCATCCAGGCCGTTTTCGCGAAACTTCTGCTTCATGCGCTTGCGGTGGTCGTCATGCACTGCCATGGTTACGCCCCTCCCTATTGCGGCGCGCGGATGGCCGCCGCAGCTTTCCCCAAAATATCCGTGACGAACGGCAGCCCCGCAAGCTGCGGGAACGGCAGAGTCGGGTGCGGCTCGCCGGTATGGGGCCGCAGGGACTTCGCCATCCAGATAACGTCCCGCCACTGGCCGAACTTGTACATGCTGACCTGGTATGCGCCCGAAATCACAAACCCCATCGCGGAGTGGAACTTGATGGAGCGCTCGTTCGGCGATGTGATGCCGACAAAGATGTTATAATAGCCCTGCCGCGTCAGCAGCTCGAACAGCGCGGAATACAGGGCGCGCGCCACGCCGCAGCGGTGGAACGCCTCCGCGACATAGATCGAGGTCTCGACCGACCACTGGTATGCCGCGCGGGCGCGGTGCGGGGAGGCGTAACCATACCCTGCGACTGCGCCGTCAATCCGGCAGACCAGCCACGGGGTCTTTTGCGTAAAACGCTCGATACGCCCGATAAACTCCCCCAGCGACGGCGCCTCGTACTCGCTTGAAACCGTAGTGGCCTCCACATAGGGCGCGTAGATGGCGAGCATCTCCCGTGCATCCTCCACCGTCGCCGGTTTAATCGTAATTTCAGGCATGGTTTTCCTCCTGTTTCGACAGAATTCCTAGACTTTTATTATACTGCAAATACAAATCCATTTGCAACCGTATCTTTACAAAATAGCGCACAGTCTGTCTTTCCATTTCGCATGCCTTATGGTATACTGTTGATAAATTGAGTGCTTTTGAAAGGAGGCGAACCGTTTGGTACGCTACGGCTTTATCCGCACCAAGGAAGACATCAAATTCCTGGTGCTGTACTCCATGGGCTTCCTGGATTTCCCGGTCAGCTTTGAATCGGTTGTCGATATCTGCACCTGGTGCGACGACGGCTTCAGTTATTTTGAGCTGCAGGAGGCGTTTTACGAAATGGTCGAGACCGGCCATATCGAACGTGCGCCCGGGGAAGGCGAACCGCTCTACCGCATCACTGCCATGGGCCGGGAAACCGCCGAACTGTTCGAAACCAGCCTGCCCTATACCGTACGCGAATCCGCGCAGGCGTCCGCGCTGCGGGTCGTGCGCGCGCTGCGGCGGGACGCCGCGATCTCGACCAGCGTCGAGCCTTGCGCCGATAACGACCTGGTCGTCGAGCTTGGCCTTGAGGAGGTCTTTTCCATCCGCATGCATGTGGTAAGCCGTGCGCAGGCGTCCCTGCTGGAACGCCGGTTCCGCAAAAACGCGGAAAAGATTTACCATGTGCTGCTCGACGCGTTGACCCAAAACTACGAAGAAGAAAAGGAAGATGACCCCGCGCTGTGAAATACTTGAGACAACTCGCAATTCTCTTTGCCCTGTGCGTCGCCGGCGACCTGCTCTCCGTGCTGTGCGCGGGCAAGCTGCCGGGCAATGTGCTCGGCATGAGCCTGTTATTTATCCTGCTGGCCTTTGGCGTAATCAAGCTAAGCCACGTGGAAGAAGCCGCAGACTTCTTCCTGAAAAATATGGCGTTCTTCTTTCTGCCGGCCTGCCTCGGCATCCTGGACGTTTTCCCCCAGATCAAGTCCCAGCTTGTGCCCATCCTCGCGGTCATTATCCTGACGACGCTCATCACGGCGGCCGTGACCGCCGGCACCGTCCATCTCGTCCTGAAGATGCAGGCGCGGCGCGCCCCTGTGGAGACTGCCGTCCCCGCCGAAACGGTACATAGCGAGGAGGCGACGCTTTCATGAAAGACGTACTGACTTCCCCGCTCGCCTGGCTGGCGCTTTCAGTACTTTCCTATGAAATTGGCCTGCTGGCCAACCGCAGGCTGAAAACGCCGGTCGCCAACCCGCTGCTGATCGCCATGGTGCTGATGTGCGCCCTGCTGGTCGCCACCGGCACCTCGACAGAAACCTACAATACCGGCGGCGCGTTTATCTCGATGTTCCTGACGCCCGCCACCGTCGCGCTCGCCATCCCGATCTACCGGCAGCTCGGAACGCTAAAAAAGCACCTGCTGCCCATCTTGCTGGGCGCGTTCGTCGGTTCGCTCGCCTCCATGGGCAGCGTATTTGTGCTGTGCAAGCTGTTTGGGCTGGACAGCTCGGTCATCGCTTCCCTGCTGCCCAAATCGGTCACCACGCCGATTGGCGTCGAGGTCGCCCGTTCGCTCGGCGGCGTGCCGTCGATTACGGCGATCGCCATCATTGTTACCGGCCTGTTCGGCGCGGTCTGCCTGCCTGGCTTCCTGAAAAAGCTCGGCGTGAACCATCCGGTCACCACCGGCATTGCGATCGGCACCTCCTCCCACGCGGTCGGTACGTCGCGCGCCATTGAGCTGGGCGAAACGGAAGGCGCGATGAGCGGGCTTGCGATCGGCGTCGCGGGGCTGATTACGGCGCTTGTCGCATCGGTCGTGGCAATTTTCCTGTAAAAACAAAAAAAGGCTTTGCCTGCGGCAGGGCCTTTTTTGTTTCCCGTTATCAGATGTGCAGTTTCCGCGCAAACTGAACCCGGAGGTGATACCATGCGGCTATTCAAGGAGATCGTCCGTGTGCGGGAAGATGAATTGCGGCGCATTGCTTTCCGGCACCAGCACAAGAAAAAGGGCGGCAACGGCGGCGGGAAAAATGCGCAAGGGCAATAAGCCTCTTTGCGGCAAACCCATTAGTCCGGCTGTTTCAACTCAATTCTTTTAACGCGTATACCGTGTCAGCGTGAAGCCCAAAAGGCTTCACGCTTTTTTGCACAGAGCATGTCATCGAAGACGGGTGATACGCAAGATGATGTGGCTCCTATTGCCCCGCCCCGCCGGGAATTTCTTAAGAAGAATTAATTTTTATCCCGCCCCCCTTTCCTTTCACACAGGAGTTGGTATAATAGTTCTTATATGGTACATTTCATGTTGCCGCGAGATGCGGCAGCCAACGGCCATAGCAACTATAGGAGGGATGATAACCTATGAAAAAAGGGACAAAGGGGTTGGCCGCGGTACTCGCCGCCGTCACCCTGCTCGGTACGCTGCCCGCAGGGGCTGCCGCCGTTAAGGACATAAACGGCCACTGGGCACAATCTACGATCCAGTCCTGGATTGACAGCGGCCGCATCAGCGGCTATCCGGACGGTACATTCAAACCGGACAACAAGGTGACGCGCGCAGAAATGGTGAAGCTGGTCAATAACGCATTTGGCTTCACATCCGGTTCTTCCGCCACTTTTTCCGACGTTAAAAGCGATTATTGGGCCTATGCGGAAATCCAGAAGGGCGTAGGCAACGGCTACATCTCCGGTAATTCGGACGGCACGTTCCAGCCGGACAAGCCGCTGACACGTGAACAGGCGGCCGTCATGCTGGCCAAGGTGGACAACCTCAAAATTTCGTCCTCCGAAACCGCCTTTACCGACGACGCTTCCATTTCCAGCTGGGCAAAGCCGTATGTCCGCGCCGCGTCGCTGGCCGAAGTGATGAACGGCTATCCGGACAACTCGTTCGGGCCGGGCAAGCCGCTGACGCGCGCCGAGGCGGTCGTCGCGATCAACAAGGCGCTGTCCTCCCGCCGGAGCGAATCTTCGTCGAACAACAATAACAATCAAAACAATAACAACAACGCCAACAAGCCGACCAGCAGCGCGGACAACCTGACGGTCGATTCCAGCAAAAAATCCTACAGCGGCGGCACTTATAACGACATCGACATTAAGGTCTCCGGCGCAAAGCTTAAAAACATCACCGCCGAGGGCGACCTTACCATTACGGGCGACGTCAAGAATGGTTCCGTTACTTTGGAAGACGTGCGTGTCAAGGGCGATATTTACGTTTACGGCGGCGGCCAAAACTCCATCGTTTTTACAGACTGCCAGATTGACGGCGATGTGGTTTCCGACAAAAGCAGCAGCAGCGGCAGCGAAATCGTTGCGCTGAAATTTGACAAGGACACTTCCATCAAGGGGAACCTGCGCATTCAAAACGATACGACAATTGCGAAGAACAGCAGCAACCCAAAGATCAGCGATGTTGTGATCGAGAGCAAAAACCTTAAGGTTACCATCGAATCCAGCGTCACCGTCTCCACCCTGACGCTGGACAGCAGCGCAACCGGCACGACGCTTACGGTAAACGGTACGATCAGCACCCTGACGCCGAATTCCCGTTCCAGTGCAACCATCAAGGGCAGCGGTACGATTTCCAAACTGGAAAGCGGCAAAAACAGCACCATTACGGTTACGGACAAAGTGACGGTGGAAAACAGCACCAAGGTAACAGGCGTTTCCATCTCCCCAGCTTCCGCTAGCGTTGCGGTCGATAAAACGGTTGACCTTACCGCGACTGTCAGCCCCTCGGATGCAACGAACAAAACGGTTACTTGGTCTTCCAATAACACCAATATTGCAACGGTCAGCGACAGCGGCGTAGTTAAGGGCGTGAAGGCCGGCACCGCCACCATTACCGCAAAAGCAAATGACGGCAGCGGCAAATCCGCAACCTGCAAAATTACGGTTACGGGTTCTTCCTCTACGGTAAGCGTGACCGGCGTCACCTTGACTCCCACCACCTTAAGCCTGGTTGAAGGCAATTCGGAACAGCTCACCGCAACTGTTGCGCCAACAAATGCTTCTAACCCAAAAGTTTCCTGGACTTCCAGCGACGCTAACATTGCCACGGTAGACGCGAACGGCAAGGTGACTGCTGTTAAAAATGGCAACGCGACTATTACGGTGAAAACAAACGATGGCGGTAAAACCGCACAGTGCACAGTTACCGTTAAGTCCGAAACTGATATCGTTACTAAAATTTCTCTTAGTGCAAGCAGCCTATCCCTTGAAAAAGGCGAAACTAACACATTAACGGCAACTGTACAAGCTACGGGCAATGCTGACAAAACGGTAACTTGGTCTTCCAGCGATGAAAAGATCGCAACTGTGGCGGGCGGTGTGGTCAGCGCTGTCGCTGCGGGTACAGCCACTATTACTGCTACAGCAGGGGATCAATCCGCAACCTGTATTGTTACTGTAAAAGCTGACGAACCACCTAAAGCCATTCCTGTAGAAGATGTAACCCTTGATACTACATCTCTCAATCTTTCAACGAGCGACGAGAATCAACAATCTGCAAAGCTAAATGCAAAATTCAAGCCCGAAAATGCTACCAACAAAAATGTTACCTGGTCTTCCAGCGATAACGAGATAGCAACCGTCGATAACGGCGTGGTTACGGCCGTTTCTGCCGGAACAGCGACCATCACTGTTACCACAGAAGACGGGGAGAAAACTGCAACCTGCACTGTGACTGTCACAGAATAATTCATATTTTCACATAAAAGCGGCCGGGATTTCCCGGCCGCTTTCCTATTGCCCTACCACAGGCAGATTTCCGCATCCTCTTGCTGCGCCTCGCGCGTAAGCGCCGGGTGTTCCCTTTCCAAAATAGGGAACACACTGTCGTTATCCAGCAGCCACGGGCGGATTTCCGCCTGCCGCAGCACTACCGGCATGCGGTCGTGCACGTCCTGCATGGAAGCGTCCGCCGCGGTGGTCAGCACCACAAAATGCCCTGCGCCGTCAAAATACTGGTAAAGCCCGGCCAGGTACAGGCTGTCTGCGTGCGCCGCGCGGAAGCGGTATTTGCGCCGCGACCCATCGTGCGACCATTCGTAAAAACCGGACGTCGGCACCGCACAGCGCCGTATCCGCAGCGCTTCGCGGAACATCGGCCGCATCCCCGCGGTTTCCGCACGCGCATTGATGACGGCGCCCTTGCCGTGCGGGTTTGGGAATCCCCAGACAAAGGCCGCCGGGCGGACGGCCCCATCCTGTGCAAGCAGCACGGGCGCCCGGTCGGTGGGGAACACTTCGCCGCTGCAAAACGCCCCGCCGGCCTCCCGCAGCCCCCGCACGATTTCGCCAAACGCCGGCGCGTCCGCGTCAAACTGATATCTCCCGCACATCATGCACCCTCCTGTTTTACCGCTGCTCCGCCACGTCCGATCGCACCGGGCTTACAAATTTACGCAGTGAAGTATCGTCAAAGGACTTCATCCCGTCCCCTGCTTTCCGCCTTTATCATAGCATAACGCGCCACATCCTGTTAAGCCTTTCTTCCCAATTATGCGTATCCCTTCCCGAAACGGACATACTAAGCGGGAAAGCGAGGTGTTCCCATGTCATATGTTAACCCGAAAATCCAGACGCAGTTCGAGTCCCTTTCCATTGAACTAAAGGACGAGATTTTAAAGCGCAATGTGCGCCTGGAAAACCTGCATGACCTGATCCACGTGCTGGAACAGATTGTGAACGAAGATACCCATTCCTGAGTGATAACGAGGTGCGAAAAAATGTCTATTAAACAGATTGCATTCCAGTGCGTCGGCCTTGCCGATGACGACGCCATGAAAACGCAGCTTGGCGCGCTGCCGGGCGTTATTGAGATGAACATTGATTCCAGCTCCCACGCCGTGGATGTGCGCTATGACGATACAAGGATTTCCGCCATCCGGATCGAAGCGTGCCTGAATAACCCCAATTACCGGATGCACTCCTGACGTGCGCGGCCGCCCCCAACGGGCGGCTTTCCCTTTGCCGGAAAACATGCGCCCCCCACAGAAAACCCGCGGTCCCCTGAACGGAAAATGCTGATATTTTTCAAAGACACGGATAATTGTACAAGTAGCCGTGCCACCCACCATGGTATAATGCATTCAGCAAAAAACAAAACAGACTCATAAGCCTAGTACATAATTTGACGTCCGAAAGGAGCCTTCCCAAATGAAGATGAATATGAAAAAATGGCTGGAAGACATGCTCGCCGCCCCCCGCAAGACCGCAATGCCCGTCCTCTCCTTCCCCGCAATCCAGCTTATGGATATCTCCGTCCGCGAGCTGATTTCCAGCAGCGACCTGCAGGCCAAGGGGATGAAGCTTGTCGCAGGCCGCGTCCCGTCCGCCGCTTCCGTCAGCCTGATGGATTTGTCCGTGGAAGCCGAGTGCTTCGGCGCGGAGATCCGTGTTTCTGACGACGAGGTGCCGACGGTCGTCGGTTCTATCGTTAACGACAGCGACGAGGCCGAAGCCCTCGAGATCCCCAAGGTCGGCGCCTGCCGTACCGGCATTTACATCGAGGCGATCGAGAAAGCGGTCAAGCTGATTGAGGACCGCCCGGTATTCGCCGGCGTGATCGGCCCCTTCTCACTGGCCGGCCGCCTGATGGACGTGACCGAAGCCATGATCTATTGCTATGAAGACCCCGATATGGTAGCAACCCTGCTGGACAAAGTCAGCACCTTCCTGATCGATTATTGCAAGGCATATAAGGCTGTCGGCGCCAACGGCATCGTAATGGCGGAACCGCTTGCCGGCCTGCTGTCCCCCGCCCTGTCCGAGGAGTTCTCCGGCCCGTATGTCAAGCGCATCGTGGACGCGGTACAGGACGACGATTTTATCGTGATTTATCACAACTGCGGCAACTGCACCATCCAAATGATCGACTCCATCCTCGCAACCGGTTCCGCGGCCTATCATTTCGGCAACGCCATTTCCATGGCGGAAATGATGACCCACATCCCCGAGAGCACCATCGCGATGGGCAATGTCGACCCCGCGGTTGAAATCCGCAACGGCACGCCGGAATCCGTCCGTGAAGCGACGCTCAAGGTCATGGGCGAATGCTGCAAGTACCCGAACTTCGTCATTTCCACCGGCTGCGACATCCCGCCGATGTCCCCATGGGCAAATATCGACGCATTTTTCAGCGCTGTGGATGAGTTTTACAGCAAGTAAGGCATCCTGATATCGATAAAAAGCATTGCAGGCCGCTGCGGGATAACTCCCCACAGCGGCCTGCTTTTTCGTTTTTCCATGCTGCACACAGCACCCCTAATATGCATTACAGCACGCGGAACAGCTCTTCCGCCAACTCATGGATTGTGAAGCATCCGGTATCCAGCGCTAATAAATCCGCCATCATAGGGGAATACTGTGCGACCTCCTCCCGGGTGACGCCATGCCACAGCGGGAGCAGGATTTTACTGTTTTTATCATCCAACGATAATTTCGCAAAAAGGGCGTTCATTTCCTTTTCCGTCCAAAACTTACGCATATAGTTTTTTGATAAGATAATAATCCCATGCTTTGAATGCGCAATCCCGTAATCAATGGAAGTGCGCAGGCTGCTGCCTACAGTCATCTCAAATTTATCCAGCCAAACCTTTGCCCCCATTGCACGCAATTCCAGCGCCAGGGGTTCCGCAACCGCTTTTTTATCCTCCGTGGCATGTGACACGAAAAAATCATATTCGTTGTAAACGCCGGACGGTTTATCCTTGTGCATTTTTTCGCAAAGCCTCCACATCTCCAAGATATCGTTTGGCATGAGCTGTAGCATTTCCTCCGCCTGGGGCGTCAATACCGGGAATTCCTCCGGATGGTTTAAATACCAGACAAAGCGGTGCTCCCATAGGTCGAGCCAGATATATTCGTCGTCATATTGTTCCACGAAGATTTCAGACGGTTCCGCAAAGAAAAAGCAATACCAATCGGCGTCCTCTTTTGTATAATGGCCGCGGATATAGCTTTCGACCTCCTGGTCGTATTCCGTCGCCCCCATATCGTTTTTGAACGCCTCATAGTCGCGGATAATGCGATACATTGCATACAGGTGCAGCGGCGGCAGGCTTTCCCGGACGACAGGGCTGCGCGCAATATCATCCAAATCATAGATAATTTCAACCGCTTTTTGTGGGTTCCGGTAGATAAACGCGCGTGGGAAAATCCCGTCCAAATACTCCTCCGGGGATCCCTTTTTGTCCCAGCAAGAATTTAAATGGTCTAAAACTTCCATTTCAATCATGCCGATAAAACAGTCTTGGATATATTCATCAAGCTTTGCGTCTCCCGTAGGATACATGCCTGTGGCAAACATAAGCGCCCCCCTTTTCCGCACCGCAATCATTTTATCCCATTTTTACATCCCGGCATATAAACAAAGCAGGAATTAAAGCTCCGCCGTTTTGCCCGCGGGCAAGTCCGCGCCGGCCAGCAGGTACAGCCGGAACATCCCGTCTTTCGCCTTGTAATGGAGGCTTGCCCCATGCTTGCGGGCATAGGCCGCGATACTGCGCGTGCCGAAGCCGTGCCCCGGCTGATCCGTCACCGGCAGGCCGTCCCGCCCGAAGCGCACCTGCCCGGAAAAAGTGTTGGCGATCTCGACAGCAAACTGCGGCTCCGTCACGGCGTTCAGCTCTATGCGGCGTGCCGCCCCCTCGGGCTGGCGGCGGCAGGCAGTCAGTGCGTTTTCAATAGCGTTGGCAAACACCGTGGACAGCTCCACAATATCCACGGGCAAATCCTCCGGGATGTCCAGGCGGGCGCTGACCGCGACCCCCTCCTGTTCCGCCTGTTCCAGATAGAGGCTCAAAATCGCGTCGAGGGTGGTGTTTTCACACCAGCGCCGCCGCCTGGTAGCCAGGATACTCTCGTCGTACTGCTGCACGAAGCGCAGGGCTTCCTCCGGCTTGCCGTCTTGCAGCAGCGCGCCGATATTCTGCATATAAAAGCGGGTATCGTGCCGGATAGTGGCAAGCCGCGTCTCACCCGCGTGGATCGCCGCCGCCTGGCGGCGCAGGGCGGAGACCTGCATGGCGAGCATATCCGCCTTGCTCTGGTTTTCCGCCATACGCCGGATGGCATCGCCCACGCTCATACCGGCGCACAGCACAAACAGCGCAGCGCCGCACCAGTAGAGGGGCAAAGCGGGCAGGCCGTGGATCGCCTGTTTCAGCACCGCGCCTACTTGGGCGGCAAGCCCGCCGGAAAACAGGCAGGTAACGGCCAGCGATGCGATGAGCGCCCCGAGCCCCATAAAGAACAACCGGAACGCCCGGCTGCCGCGCCGCGCTTCCAACACGGCGCACGCCAGTACGGCGGCGATGGAGAGATAGAGCGCCTGGGTACACAGCTCATAAAAAGGGGCGAGCAGGGACGACCCCAGGACATAGAACAACGGAGGCAATAGGGCAACCGCGGCAGGGATCAGGATAACGGCCGCCCTGCGCCTCCTGTGCGCACGCTCCATCCGGCACAGCAGATACGCCAGCGGCAGCGCCACAAAGAGGGGTGGGATCAGCGCCGCCAACCGCATATCCAGCGCGGAGCGATACACAAACCGCATATCGTATTCCCGGAGCTGATAAAACGCCTGCAACGCCGCCGCCAGCGTCAGCAGGAGCATGGGGCCGTCCCATTTGCCTTGGAATCCGCCGTAGAGCAGCAGCCCTAGCAGCAAAAAGGCGGCGGTCATATAGGCCGCGGCGGGCATCCCCAGCCCGTTTGCCTGGGCGGCGGCCAGGGCGGTTTCCGCCGCCCTGCTGGAGAGGATCACACCCGGCGTCCCGTAGGAATCCGCGCCCCGTTCAAAGGCCAGCGTCAGCATTTTGCCGCCGTAGCCGGGAGGTAGTGTCAGACGGGGGATTTCCCCAGCCGCCGGCACCTCATAACCTGCGGGCAACTCCACGCCCTCCGGTTTATCACCGGAACCGGGGGCTGTGGTATAGAGCAGCACCCCATCCAGGAAGACGCTGACCGGCCCATCCAGTTCCAGCGTGGTATAACCAGCCGTCTCATAGGCCGGGTCCAGCACACGGGAGAGGTATACCGTGCCGGTTGCCTCCGCCGCCTCTTTCGGGGTGAGCGCCACGCGCCCGCCCGCACCATCCAGGCGGTAGATGTCCCAGCCTTTGGCGTCGGTAAATATCGGGGTAAGGAACAACTGGTCCTCATCCGTCACGGTGTAGGAATGGAACAGTGCCAGCGCCGCCACCGCCAGGGCAAGGTACAGCAGCGCCAGCGCCCACGCCGGGACGCGCCCGGTTTTCTTGCTTTGCATGGCCGTCCCCCCTATACGCCGATTTGGGGCAGCTTGCCCCGCTCTAAGATGTATTCGATATAGGTTTCCCTGACCGAGGCTGCCAGGGCGCGGGAGATATTCAGCACCGTGCCGTCCCGCATGAGGAAGCTGCCCCCGGCCAGCTTTTGCACAAAGCTCATGTTGACGATATAACTGACGTTAATCTTTACGAACCGCCCGTCCCCCAGCAGCGGCGCGGCAGTTTGATCCAGCGGCTCCCGCATGGTGCCGCTCTCCACCACCGAGCCGTCCGCCATATGGTATTCCAGCACATGGTCCCGCACCCGGACATAGAGCAGCTCGCCGGGATGGACGGGCGTCACTTGATCCCTGGTGCGCACCAGCAGCGGCGTCTCCCGGCGCTCTTGCAGCTCTGCCGCCAGCTTGTCCAGCAGGGCGGCCAGCGCGTCTGCGGCCACGGGCTTTAGGAGATAGTCATATGCCCGCACCCGGTAGGACTGCACCGCATAGTCCGGGGACGAGGTAAGATAGACGATAGGCGACTTGCCGCCCGCCTCCCGGATGGCCTGCCCCAGCTCAATCCCGTTCATGTGGGGCATCATCACGTCCAGCAGGTAGGCGTCAAACCCGCCCCGCTCCCGGATGCAGTCCATCAGGTCATATGCCGACTGGAAGCGCCGCAGGGAGCCGTCCAGTTCCGGCCGCCCGGCGAGATACCCCGAGACCAGCCGCCCAATCCATTCCAGTTCCTGGATGTTGTCGTCGCACAGGGCAATCTGCACCATGCTTCCCCCTCCCCTTTTTTCCATCGCTTTATGTAAAGTACGTGTTTTCAGATACAAAGTACGTGTAACGTGCGCCGCTTCCCCAAATATACGCTACAATACAGGCAGAACCTTTCATCCATTTTAACGAAACTTATACTCTTTGTCAAACGGTGCAATCGGCATTTTGGACAAAAAAAAGAGCCTTTTTCAAGGCTCCCATGCGGAAAAGATGTTTTGACAAAAGGTATGCCTATTATCAAACAGGAGGTGCGAGACAGTAAAAATGACGGGAACACGGCGTAAGGCAAGCCCCAGCGCCCCCTTTCACGCAGCGGCGCGCAAGCCCAGGACACCAAGGAGGTGGTGTGGTGGAAAAGATCGACCTGCGCACGATTTACAAGGGGCAGCCGGAATACGAGCTGTTCCCCGCGCCAAAGCCCGGCGAGAGCGTATGGCCCCACCAGGGCTGCCCCTGCTGGACGGCGCGGCGGTACACGCTGCTGGCCAATCCCGACCATGAGTGCTGGTGCTGCGCCTTTGCGGACTTCCACCTGGGGCAGGACAAGGCGTTGGAGGTCGGCATCTGCCAGTACCCAAAAAAGTGAAACAACAAGGGATTACGATAAAGGAGGAAGAAACGGATGGAACAAACAATGAAGAAGCTGGCTCAGGCTATCCGGCGGCACACACGCCGCGTTATGGCCTCGGCTCTGGCGGCCTGCCTGGTGCTGGCCATGCTCCCCATGGAGGCGCGGGCGGAGGATACGCCCGCCGCGCCCACGGTGGAGACCTTTGGGGGGATCAAGTACATTTTCGCCAACGGCGCGGCGCTGATCATCGCCGGCGACAGCACCACCACCCCCACCAAGACCACCGTCTATGTAGACGCGGACGGGGACGGTGTGCTGGACAGCGGGGAGCAGTCCCTTGCGGCACTAGGTATTACCAATGCGCCAGCGGACGACGCCGACCTCTCGGCATATCCTATCTACGGCGGCAGCAAGAGCGCCGGTCACACAGGCAACACAAAAATCACTATGACCGGCGGCAAGGTACATTCCATTTTTGGCGGCGGGTACAAAGGCGACGTTACCGGCAACACGGAAGTTACCGTCGGAGAGGGCGCGGTTGTCTACAACAACGTCTATGGCGGCGGATATATGGGCAATGTCAGCGGCAATACGGTAGTTACCGTCAGCGGTACGGCTCGTAGAGTCTATGGCGGCGGAGAGTCCAGTGGCGCTAAAACAACTGCGGTGGGAACAGCAGGAGCAAATAACACCGTAAAGGTGACCGTTTCGGGGACGGCGAGCAGCGTATACGGCGGCGGTACAAACCACAACCAAATCAACGGCGACACCGAAGTTACCGTCAGCGGCACGGTGTCAGGTTCCGTCTATGGCGGCGGAGACTTCTATAGCCCGGTCACCGGCGGCACCGCCGTCACGATAAGCGGCACGGTAAAGGGCAGCGTATACGGTGGCGTCGATGACGGCTCAGCTAATCAAAACACCGCTGTCACGATCACGGACGGCGCGGTTACCGGCAACGTCTACGGCGGCGGCAATGAAGGTTCCGTTACACAAGACACCAACGTTACGATCACAGGCAGCACGGTGGGCGGTGGCGTCTACGGCGGCGGCTTTACTGACTCTGGCACCGCCGATGTCGGCGGCACGGCCACCATCCGCGTTACCGGGAACAGTCAGGTCGCGAGCATCAATGGCGGCGGGGCCATACGTTATTTCGGCTCTGCCGCCGTCGCAAATGCGGCCATTACCGTGGCCGACAGCACAGTGACCGGTTCCATTTACGGCGGCGGCGCTAATGGAGCCACCGTCACCGGCACGCGAACCGTCACCGTCGGTGGCAGTGCAAAAATTGGCGCTACCGATGGCGAAAACAGCTATGGCGTCACCATCAACGGCGGCTCAGGGGGCACCGAAGTCACAAACGGCGTGGATAGCTTTAAAATCGACCCCAGCCTGACGGACAACGCCAGCGTGGACGTTGTGCTGCCCGCGGGCTACGCCACCGGCACGATTGCGACCGGCGCGGTGCAGGCCGACCTCGCCAAAATCCACCTCACCGGCAACGGGGCCACGGGAAAAACAGCCGCGTTTGAGAACAATACCATCGTGGTAAAATTGTCCACAACGCCGCCCACCGGCGACGCGCCCACCATCACCACCACCAGCCTGCCGGACGGCACGATCGGGACGGCGTATAGCCAGGCACTTGCGGCCACCAGCGGCACGGCCATCACATGGAGCGTGGCAAGCGGCAGCCTGCCCGCCGGCCTGTCCCTGAACGGTAGCACCGGCGTTATCAGCGGCACCCCTACGGCGGCGGGAACCTCCAGCTTCACCGTCAAGGCGGAAAACAGCGCGGGCAGCGCCACCAAGGCGCTTTCCATTACCATCTCCAAACCTCATTACAGCATTTCCGGCTCGGTAATGGACTCGTATGCCGCTAACCTGAGCGGCACCGTGCAGCTCGTGCAGTGGGGACGGGTCTTGCAGACGGTCGCTCTGGGGAGTACCCCCTGCGCCTTCACGTTCTCCGGCGTGGCGCCGGGGATCTATACCCTGGTGGCCACCAACACAAAGGGCGGCACAGGAAGCACATGCATGACCGACACTCAGCAGGTCACCGTCGCCGACCGGGATGTGACCGACGTTGCGATGGGCTGGGATCATCGCTTCTATGTCAGCAGCGAGGTCGAGGTCACGGGGGGTACGCCCCCCGTGTCCGTGGGCGGGCTGGAACAGGTCGCCGCATTGATACCTAACACTCAAGGCTCCACCGCCTATACGGTCAAGCTGACGGCGGAGGCCGTGGACGCCCCCGCCGACAAGGCGGAAATCGACGCCCATGCCGCCGGAAAGGCCATGGATCTTTATCTCGACCTGAGCCTGCTGCTGCTGAAAGACGATTCCGTTATCGAAAACCTGGCGGACGCCAAAGGCAAGGTGTTGGGGATTACGGTTCCCTACGACTTCACGGATAAGCAGGATGTGACGGTCTACCGCAAACACGGGAGCGAAGCCGCCCAGGCTTTGATGCAGAATGACAGCGGAGACGATGGCACCTTTTCCCTGGACAGAGAAAACGGGTGCATCCACATCTACGCCAGCAAATTCTCCACCTATGCCGTGGGCTACATCCCAGTGGTAACGCCGCCCGAGCCCAATCCCAGCCACTCCAGCAGCGGCAGCGGCGCAAGCAGTTCCACCATCACCGCCACGGCGGGGACGGGCGGGAGCATCTCCCCCAGCGGCAAGGTACGTGTCAGCCGCAACAGCAGCAAGTCCTTTACCATCCAGCCGGCGGACGGCTATGTGGTGGACGACGTGCTGGTGGACGGCAAGAGCGTGGGCGCGGTGGAACGCTACACCTTTGAAAAAGTCACCAAGGCGCACACCATCGCCGCCAGCTTCCGGGAAGAAACAGGCAAGGCCGCCTGGAACCCCTTTACGGACGTGCGGGAAGGCGACTGGTTCTATGACAGCGTGAAGTACGCCTATGGGCATAGCCTCATGCTTGGTACATCCCCCTCTGCGTTCTCCCCCGAAGCAAGCACGGAGCGCGGCATGATCGTCACGGTTTTGTGGCGCATGGAAGGCCAGCCGGAGGCTGCCGGCATCCACGCCTTCACCGACGTGGGCAGCGGGGCTTACTATGCCGATGCCGTGGCCTGGGCGGATGGCAATGGGATTGTCCTGGGCTATGGGGACGGCAAGTTCGGCCCCGAGGACACTATCACCCGGGAACAGCTCGCCGCCATCCTCTGGCGCTACGCCCAATATAAGGGCAAGGACGTGGGCGCAGGCGGGACGCTGGAGCGCTTCACCGACGCGGCGGCGGTTTCCGGCTACGCACAGGAAGCGATGCGCTGGGCAACCGGGCAAGGTATCCTTTCCGGCAAGGGCGACGGCATCCTCGACCCCATGGGCCAGGCCACCCGCGCGGAAACGGCGGCCATGCTCATGCGGTATCTGCAAGGCGGATCATAACAATGAAGCGGGGCGATCGATAGATCGCCCCGCTTTTCGTGCAAAGGAGGGATGGGCATTGCCGCCGGCGCCCTCCTGCCTTCATGGCATAAAAAGGCCTTACAGCATCTTCATGCTATAAGGCCATCTGGTATGGTCGAGGTGACAGGATTTGAACCTGCGGCCTCTTCGTCCCGAACGAAGCGCTCTACCAAGCTGAGCCACACCTCGAAATTCCCTTAACCATCACGAGTTATAATTATAGTTATTTGGCTCAGAAATGTCAAGTGCCTTTGCTTAATTTTTTTAGGCGAATTTCCCGGCTGGGCTTTCCGGACGGACTGGCGTTTTACCGCTGTCGCGATACCGCAAGAATCCATAAAGATAAAACCGGACGCGTGTTTTTTGTGCACTATTGGCGGCAAATTTGCGGGTGAAATCGCAACTTCCCATAATCCCGTCCTTCCCGGATGCGTTATAATGAAAGCACAAAATCAAACAGGGATCAGCTTCCTCATTGTTTATGTGATCCCTGAATGAATTCTCCTTCTTCTTTCCCCCGCCCCAGACGGTTTTTGTCTGGGGCGGGATTTTCATTGCACGAAAAAACCCTTGGAGCACTCTCCAAGGGTTTTCGGACTGGTTGATTTTTTATAATGTGTTTATATGTAAACAATCAGGTATAGTCTTTAAGCGAACTATAGTGAGTTTCGGTATACTCCGTAGATCCTACCCAAACTGTATTTACAGTCTGTAAACGATAATAGTATCCCTTTGCTACGTACTGAGATCCCTTTACCGTAGCATATCGGCCATTCTGTGTGCTTTCCTCATAAGTACCAGGAACACTTACCCAGTCTCCACCTACACTTTTCTGCACAACAGAGGATACCCTGGCTTTGGTAACAGAGGTATTACCCGTAACAGTTGCATCATAAGTTGCTAACCCACTGCTTGTATTAATTTTGAACGATAACGAACTACCATCAAGTGGAGATGAAGTAGCCTTTGTAATTACATTGGCATTGTCAAAATCCATGGCCATGGCAGATAACGATGTTATAGCCATAACACATACAATCGCTAAAGCTAGTTTCTTTAAGTGTTTCATAAAATTTCCTCCGATGAACCAGTCATGATATATATCATTTTCATTAGAGGAAATCTTACCGTTATTTGACGCTATTCGCCATTTTCACTAAATCTTCTTTGATGCAGTCTCCACTTAGCTTATAAACGTTTGTACCATCAGACCACACAATTTTTATATATCCATTTTCTTCAAGAATATAGCCTTTGTTTCCACTTATATATATTTCTCGCTCTTGTCCTATAGGACTTTCATAAAAAACAGAATCTTCCGCTCCTCGTTGTTCAAACAATATCTGATTTTCACCATTTGAATAGGCAAAAATAACGCCATTATCGCTTTGCTGTTGGTCAGTAATATGATAGCCTTTTGGAGCCTCTCTAGGGAATTTAACATCATCAGATATTTCTACTAAATCCTTTGTCCCTTCTTCTGACTGAGCACCAACCATAATTTTCCCATTAGTAACTTCCAACACCAAATTAAATATTTTAATGCGCCATGCTTCAACGCTCATGGTATATGCGCCGCCAATAAATACAACAAGCGCAAGCACTGCGACAATGCGGTAATGCCTTCTGAAAAAGCCTTTCTTTTTGTGTCCCGACAGCTCGGCCACCTCGGCCGATCCGTGTTCTGCGGCAGCGGCCGCTGGGGCTTCCGTCACGTCGTCAACCAGGGAGCGCACCATTTCATCCAGCTCGTCCGGGATCGGCTCGTTTTCGTCCGGGTATTTCTTTGTATATTCATCATAAAGGCGTTCCAGTGATTCTGTGCCGGATTCACGCAGCATTTCTTCAAACAACTTTTCAAAGTGCTCGTCCTTCACCGCTGCTCCCTCCATTCTTCTTTAACCGGTTCTTGATTTTCAGCTTTGCCCTATGTATTCTACTATACACTAGGTTCTCATTAATTCCCAGCATTTCAGCAATTTCTTTTGTCGTCATATCATAGACGTAACGATAGATCAGAGGGTTCCGGAAATCTTCATGCAGCCAAGACAAGCTTTCCACCAGTTCTTCCGTGCTTTCCTTCTGGATTAAGTCCTTCATGATATCCCGTGTCGATTCGTCGGGAATCTGTTCCATATCAAATTCATCCGGGTTTGGCTGTTTGCCGACCGCCTTGATCTTCTTGCTGTATAAATAATGAACCATTTGCTGGCACATCCGTATCAAAAGGCCGCCGGTCTCCTTTTGGTTCCCTTCCCGTATTTTATCGATCATGGTTAAAACGCGTTCATACGTTTGCTGTACGGCATCATGTGCAAGATGCGGGTCATCTGTCGATTCCAGCGCAACTTTCAGTAAAAGCCTGGAGTATTTCTCGTGCAACCGCAAGAATTTCTCTTTTTGTTCGCTGGACAGATCCTGCTTCATGTCGTATCCCCCTTTACAAAATAGTAGCACTAATATTATACCCGCAGATTTTGTCACTTTAAAGTACAACATTCACATTTGCATGCGATTTTATGCATTTTCCCTTTTATTTTTACAGTTTAAGTAATATTTTTGAAGCAAATTCAATTTTAGAAAAACATATGCAGGCTTGCAGCCGCCGCGGTCATATTGCCGGGTTTGTCCAAATAGGATTGTCCTAGTAAGGAGTGACAATTTATGAAAAATGGACTTTCCCCCGGACGGCTGCCGCCCGGGCTGAACCAGGAACAAGTAAAAGCGGCGCGCGCGGCGCATGGCGCAAACGAACTGACACAAAAAACACGGACGACCTTTTTCCGGGTCTTCCTCTCCAATTTTGGCGACCCGATCATTAAAATCCTGTTGGTCGCGCTGGCGATCAACGTGCTCATGCTGCTGCGGGATGCAAACTGGTTCGAGACCGTGGGCATCGCCCTTGCCATTTTCCTTGCGACATTCGTTTCAACCCTGTCGGAATACGGGAGCGAATCCGCGTTCCGCAAGTTGCAGGAGGAGGCCGCGGCGCAGTCCTGCCGCGTGCGGCGCGACGGGCGCATGTCCGCCCTGCCGGTCGCGGAGCTTGTCGTCGGAGACCTTGTGTACTTGCAGGCGGGCGAGGGCGTGCCAGCGGACGGCGTGCTGCTCGAGGGCGGCGTGGCTGTCGACCAGTCCGCCCTGAACGGCGAAACCGCCGAACAAAAAAAATCCCCCGGCGGGGACGCCGGGGACCTTCTTTCGGCAAGCGGCCTGTTCCGCGGCTGCACCGTCTGTTCCGGCGAAGGCGTGATGCAAGTGACGCGCGTCGGGGACAGCACGTTTTACGGCAGCATGGCGCAGGAAATGCAGGAGGAAACGCGGGAAAGCCCGCTGAAGCTGCGCCTGGAAAAGCTTGCGGGCACGCTGAGCTGGCTGGGGCTTGCAGCGGCCGTCTTTGTCGCCGCGGCAGACCTGTTCCTGTCCTTCTTCCTGGCCAATGGTATGGATCCCGCCCGCATCGCGCAACAGTTTTCCCAGCCCACCGTATGCTTCGGCCACGTGCTTCACGCGGTCACGCTGGCGATCACCGTCGTGGTCGTGGCCGTGCCGGAGGGGCTGCCAATGATGATCACCGTCGTGCTTTCCTCCAACATGTCGCGTATGCTGCGCGACCATGTGCTGGTCAGGAAGCTGGTCGGCATCGAGACCTCCGGCAGCCTCAATATCCTGTTCACCGACAAGACCGGCACGCTCACCCGCGGCAAGCTGCGCGTAAGCGCCTTTGTCAGCGGTGATGGGCAGGCCTACGCCGGGATGGAAGGCCTCAAGCGTGACCAGCTGCTCTGGCAACTTGCCGCGCTGAGCTGCGCCTATAACACCGCCAGCACGCCTTCCGGGAAAAAGGCGCTGGGCGGCAACGCGACCGACCGCGCCCTGCTGCAAGCCGTGCTCCCCCTCCCCGGCACGCTATCCGGCTGGCAGAAAACCGGCGGCCTGCCGTTTGACAGCGCGCACAAATACGCTTCCGTCAGCATCAGCGGCAAGGGCGGGACGCTGCACCTGGTCAAGGGCGCGCCNCTCTCCATGACCCCGGGCGCCACCCGGGAGCCCGCCGCCGCGCTCGCCAAGGACGCGGGCATCCTGCTCCCCGGCGGCGCCCCCGTGCTGACCGGCGCGGAACTCGCCCGCATGGACGACGGGCAGGTCGCCGATTGCCTGCCCCGCCTGCGCGTCGTGGCGCGCGCGCTGCCGACGGATAAAAGCCGCCTGGTGCGCATCGCGCAGTCCTGCGGCATGGTGGCCGGCATGACGGGCGACGGCATCAACGACGCGCCCGCGCTCAAAAAGGCGGACGTCGGCTTCGCCATGGGCAGCGGCACCGAGGTCGCCAAGGAGGCCGGGGACATCGTCATCCTGAACGACAATTTTGCGTCCATCGTCCGCGCCATCCTGTACGGGCGCACGATTTTTAAAAGCATCCGGAAATTTGTCATCTTCCAGCTCACCATGAACCTGTGCGCGGTCGGGGTCTCCATCGTCGGGCCGTTCGCCGGGATCGACACGCCCGTGACCGTCATCCAGATGCTCTGGATCAATATTATCATGGATACCCTTGCCGGGCTGGCCTTTGCCGGCGAGCCGCCCCTCCCGGAGTACATGCGCGAAGCGCCCAAACGGCGGGACGAGCCGGTTTTCAACAAATACATGTTCCATCAGGTCATCTGCATGGGCGCGTACACGATCGTACTCTGTATCCTGTTTTTAAAGCTCCCCTTCTTCCAGTCGCATTTCCGTTACGGCGAAAACCCGATTTACCTGATGACGGCGTTTTTCACGCTGTTTATCCTGTGCGGCGTATTCAACAGCTTCAATACGCGCACTTACCGGCTGAACCTGCTGGCGCACCTGCGGCGCAACCCGCTCTTTGCGCTCATCATGCTGTCGGTAATCGCCGTGCAGTTCGGGCTTGTATACTGGGGCGGTTCCCTGTTCCGCACCGCGCCGCTGCGGCTGGACGAACTGGCGGCCATTGTGCTGCTCGCCGCCACCGTCATACCAGCGGATATGCTGCGCAAAACCCTTCTGCGGTGCAAAGGCATCCGCGGCTCCATCTGACCCTCAACCTGCAAAAATCCCCTGCCCTTGCCGGGCAGGGGATTTCCTGTTTACCAGTGATTATAGGTGCGGACCTCGTCAAGCGGTTTGCGCACCTTCTTCCGCGGGGCGGCCTCCTGCGCCGGGAAACCGACCGTAATCACCAGACGGACAGGCCTTTCCTTCGGGATGCCCAGCGCCTCATGCATTTTCCTGTCGCTGAACGTGCCGATCATGCAGGTGCCCAGCCCCATTTCGGTCGCGGCGTAGCACAGCCCCATAGCCGCCATGCCGATATCCATCTGTGCAAAACGCTGCGTGCCGTACCGCTCCTTGACCCCCGGCATCACGTTGGCATATTCCTCGCAGATCACGATGAACGCGGGTACCGCGTCGCCCCAGGGGCAGCCGGTCAGCCCCTCGTCGTCCAGTGCATCGACCAGCTTGGCCTTGGCTTCCGGCTCGTCCACGATGATGAAATGCCAGGGCTGCGCGTTACAGCCGCTCGGGCTGAGATGCGCGACCTCCACCAGCCTATCCAGCTGTTCCCGCGGCACCGGTCGGCTGCTGTAAGCGCGGCAGCTTTCCCGCGTGTTCTGCAAAACTTCAAATTCCATGCAATAACCCTCCTGTCACAGTCCGTTTGCGTCTGTTCCTGCTTTTCATTATAGCACACCCGCCCTGCGGTATGCCCTATTTTTTTGCAATATTGTTGCCATTCCGCCGCACCGCCCAACCAGGGTTGCGCCACTGCGCAGGACGGCAAATCACAAGCCGCTAAATATTGCACAAAATAAATGCCTTTCCGCCGCGCACGCCGGCAAAAGATTTCTAATGACAAAGTACCGGGAAATCTGCTATACTTTTTACGGTTATACCAAATAGGCACAACGCAGACCAATGATAAAAGGAGATATATTATGGGCATTCAAATCGGTATCATGGGCTACGGCAACCTCGGCCGCGGCATCGAAGGCGCGATTGCGCAGAACCCGGATTTAGAGCTGGCCGCCGTTTTCACGCGCCGCGCGCCGGAGAGCCTGCAAATTGCCACGCCGGGCGCAAAGGTGCTACCGGCGGCGGAAGCGCCGGCATGGAAGGATAAAATAGACGTGCTCGTCCTGTGCGGCGGCAGCGCGACCGATCTTCCCGAGCAAACCCCGCGCTATGCGGAGCTGTTTAACGTCGTCGACAGCTTTGACACGCACGCCAAAATCCCGCAGCACTTTGACGCGGTCGACGCAGCGGCAAGGCGCGGCGGCAAGGTCGGTATCATCTCGACCGGCTGGGATCCCGGCATGTTCTCCCTCAACCGCCTGTATGCGAACGCAATCCTGCCCGAAGGCAAGGACTACACGTTCTGGGGTCGCGGCGTGAGCCAGGGGCATTCGGACGCGATCCGCCGTATCGAGGGCGTGCGGGACGCGCGGCAGTACACGGTACCAGTCAGCGAGGCGCTCGCGGCTGTCCGCGCGGGCGAAACGCCGGCGCTCACCGCGCGCCAGAAGCACACGCGCGAGTGCTGGGTCGTCGCCGAGGAGGGCGCAGACCGCGCGCGCATCGAACGCGAGATCAAGGGCATGCCCAATTACTTTGACGAGTACGACACGACCGTCCACTTTATTTCGGAAGAGGAACTGCGCCGCGACCATAGCGAACTGCCGCACGGCGGTTTTGTCATCCGCAGCGGCGCGACCGGCAAGGACGGCGCGCACCGCCATGTAATCGAATACAGCCTGAAACTTGACTCCAACCCCGAATTTACCGGCAGCGTAATCGCGGCCTATGCGCGCGCGGCTTACCGCCTGTACCAGGAAGGCCAGCGCGGCTGCAAGACCGTATTCGACGTGGCGCCCGCTTACCTCAGCCCGCTCGACGGCGCAGAGCTTCGCCGCTGCCTGCTGTAAAAAAGGAAGGGGACGCCATGCGGCTGCTATTTAAACAGCGTTTTTTCTCATGGCTGGACAGCTATGACATCTACGACGAGGCCGGAGGCACCGTTTACACGGTCGAGGGACAGCTCGCCTGGGGGCACAAGCTCGTCATCCGGGATGCTTCCGGCCGGGAAGCCGGCGTCGTGCGCGAGGAGGTACTCACGCTGCTCCCGCGCTTTGCGCTGTACATGGACGGCCGCGAGGTTGGAGAGATCAAAAAGGGGTTTACCTTTTTCAAGCCCTCCTTCCGGCTCGATTGCAAGGGCTGGGAGATAAACGGCGATTTCTTCGAGTGGGATTACCGCATTCAGGACGCAAATGGCACGGAGGTCGCGACGATCAGCAAGGAGGCCTTCCACTGGACGGACACCTATGTCATTGATGTACGCGACGCGCAAGACGCGCTTTTCGCACTCATGATCGCCCTCGCGATCGACGCGGCGAAATGCTCCGCTGGGAACGGATAGTATTAAAAAGGGTGGGAGACGGATAACCGTCCCCCGCCCTTTTCAAATTGGCAGCCAAAACATTTTATTCCCAAAGAGCCGCCCTTTGTACGTGCAAAACGCATGTACAAGGGGCTTTTTTGATGAAACCTTCCCTCTTTCATCCCCCACGGCAACGTGTACAGCCATACGTCACACCCCCTTCCTAATTAGCAAAGCAGGCCGCGGCTTTCTAGCGGGGGCGCGCCATGAACTCGGCCATACCGGAAAGCATAAAATATAAAGAAGGAGGGATGTCAAATGAGTGATCAGGAACTGTTGCTCTATCAAGCTTTTGGGAACTTTATGACCGAAAATTTATTTTGGCGTTTGTTATATATCAATAATGCTAATTTTGGGACGCCACTGAGCAGCTATGCAAAAAACAAATTATTGTCCATGGATAAATCGTTTGAAAACATCATTTCGAGGATTTATCCGGCAAAAGAGGGGAACGAACTTGTTGTGGCCGTCGCCCAATACAACCGGCTCTTTATCGCCTACGTCGATTGCCTGGTGAGCAATTGCCCCGAAGCAGGCAAACTGAAACGCGAATGGGAAGAGGGCGGCCAGCGCATTGCACGGATTCTATGCAAAATAAACCCCTATTGGCACAAAACAGAATGGTCGGCCATGATCAAACATGAAACGCAATTACTCAATTCCATTGCCAGCAATCTGCAAACACGGGACTATGCCGCTTTCGTGAACACCGCCCCGATCTGCCGGCGGCTTGTCATCGATATGGCGGCATATTTAAGCGCCGGTATTTTAAAGCAAAGGGAAGCGCGTTAATCGGAGCACCCAGGACACGCTGTGCCGCGGGGCTGGCCCGTGTCCGGCGCCGCTTCAGCAAATACCGCCCGGCGGCCTTCCCCATGACCGTACGCCCCGGCGAGTCATCGCGCCCCGCCTGCAAACCATGCGGCGGCGCGCCCTTGACAGGGGCATGCAATCGCCTGTACAATGGAAAAAAGCGTGAAAGCAGGTGTTTTGGATGCCCCACTTTCCCCTTCGCACCGCCGTATGCGCGCTGTTTTTCTGCAGCGCGATCCCTTTTTCCGCAGTTGCCCTTGAAGACGCGCCGCCGCCCAGCGTCATAGCCAGCGCCTGGGCGGAAAGCGGGATTGAAGCTGCCCGCCGCAACGGCATCATTTCCCCGGAAGCCGGGCTAGGTACGGATTACACCCGTCCTATCACCCGCGGGCAGTTTGCACATTTGACGGTCTCGCTGGTCGCGGCCGCCGGGCAGACAGACGTTCCGGCGCTTGCCGCCCATTATGGCCTTGATCCCGCCCCGTCAGGGGAAGCTGTCGCGCCCCCATCGGACGGGGACGGGACCGATGGGCATGATGCAGATGTTTTCCCAGCATCCTCCCCCACGGAAAACAGCGACGCAGACGCCCCCCTGCCGCAGGGCACATCCAGCGAGCAAACCACATGGGCTTCACCGGACGCGCCGCCCGCCCTTACCGTATCCCCATCCAGTTTTACGGACACCGACAGCCTGTATACCGAGCTTGCCGCGCGCCTTGGTATCGTACAGGGCGAAAACGGCCTGTTCCGGCCGGACGACCCGGTCGAGCGGTGCGAGGCCGCGGCGATGCTCCAGCGCTGTATGGCCGTGCTGGGGCGCGGGGAAGCCAATGCCCTGCCGCAGGCCTATACCGACGCTTACGCGATGCCGCGCTGGGCGGTGGAACCTATCAAGTTTGTTTCCGGCCGGACAACGCCGGACGGCCAGCCGCTCATGGGCGGCGCGGACGGGCTTTTTGACCCGTCCGGCCACTTCACGATCGAGCAGGCCATCGTTTCTGCCGGCCGCTGTTACAATTCCCTTCCTGTGGAAGGGGTTGCCGCGGGCTGGCGCGATGCGCCGGGCTACGACAGCGTCACCATTACCATGAGTTTCGGCGGCGACTGCACCTTTGGCCGCGGCGCTACGTTTTCTTACAGCGGCTCGTTCGATGAAAAATATGATACCGTCCGCGACCCCGCTTATTTTTTCAGCGGTATCCCGGAGTTCCATACCGACGACCTGACCATGGTCAATTTTGAAGGCGCGCTGACAGACGCCAAGCGCGCCGCAAACAAAACCTTTGTGTTCAAAGGCCGCCCCGCGTATGCAAAAATCCTGGAAGCGGGCAGTATCGACGTCGTTTCGGTCGCCAACAACCACGCAAAGGATTATTTACAGCAAGGCTTTGACGATACCATCCGCCACCTGTCGCCCTACGCCGCCGTTTCCGGCTATGAACGCATGCCGGTGCTGACCGTCAAGGGCGTGCGCGTCGGCTTTGTATCCAACGTCGGCTGGTCGTTTGACGAGGCGCAAAAGCGTTTCATATCCGGCGCCGTGCGGGAACTGCGTGCCGCGGGTGCGGAGCTGATCGTCTTCAACTATCACTGGGGGATTGAACGCGACTACCACAGTAACGCCACGCAGCGCGCAATCGCGCACTATGCCATCGATTGCGGTGCAGACCTCGTGATCGGCCATCATCCGCATGTGGTGCAGGAGGTTGAGACTTACCGTGGCAAACAGATTGCGTATTCGCTCGGCAACCTCGTGTTCGGCGGGAACCACAACCCATCGGACAAAAACTGCATGATTTTTCAGCAGTCCTTTACGCTGGATCTGGATACCCGCGCCGTTACGGGCGCCAGCTACCGCGCGATCCCCTACCGCATCTCGTCCGTCAATTCCCGTAACGACTATCACCCCGTACCCGCATAACCCGCTTCCCCTTGCGCCTTAAAAAACCTCCCGCTGCAGCGCACCTGCGGCGGGAGGTTTTATGGTATAGGGATTGCTGCGGCGTCAACCGGCCCCAGCAAAGGCATTTATGCGCCGCAACCAATTTCATACCCCTATTTTATCTTCAAAGCCTTGCATAATACAAAATTTCATGTAAAATTGATACGTTAGAACATTTCACCGGACCCTATTTGCGCAAGCAGCCTGCCGCCTACGCCTATGGATGAAAGGCATCCGCCTGCCTTATCCGGCTTTGACAATCCACCAAGGGTGTTCCCGGCCAACCTGCTTGCCCTTCATATACCGTTGCGCGGCCTGCGCGGATGGGAACTTCCTGGCATACCCGGGCAGGAATACGGCCACCCGATAATTATACAAATATTTGATCATTCCATTGATATTTAGACGGATATAGTACAAAGCGGCATCCCCTTGGCAATTATCGCAGCATTTATAGGCTTCCTGTTTGTCCCTGTAAAAGTTCAGTTTAAATGGTATGGAAGTTTTGTCAATGTACCCTAATACTTTGTACAGCATTACAAAATCCGCTAAAATCATTACAAAAGGGGCGGATTAAAATGTTTGGGCAAATTGTCGGCAAAAATATCAGCAAACGGCGCAAGGGCAAAAATATGTCCATCCTCAATTTGGCGCTGGAGACCGGGCTTGACCTCGCGAACCTCAGCAGGATTGAATGCGGGAAGGCCAACCCGACGCTGCAAAAGCTGCGGAAGATTTCCCGTGCTCTCGGCTGCACGCTCTACGACCTGTTCGAGGAGCCGGACGGCAGCCACGCTACGGCGGACCGGTTCATTATGCGCCGCATGTCGCTCTCCCCCCTGCTGCAAAAGGCCTTCCCCGACCCGCTGCTCGTGCTGAGCCTATACGACACCGATTTGCTGGACAAGCATACCGTCAAGGACATCGCCGCCGAAAATGATAAGCCCCTCCCCTAAGGCAGATATAAAGCCCCCTCCGGATACCTTCCGGAGGGGGCTTTTGCTTGCGCGGGGTTCGCCATCCAGGGCGTTACGCCCTGCGCCGTTTATACCATTTTGCCAGTTCGGCCTGTACGATGGAAAGCAGGGACAGCCCCGTCACCGCCAGCCATTGCGCGCCGGTCAGCGCAGTGAGCCGGAACGCCGTTTGCAGCGCCGGGACAAACAGGATGCACGCCATGAGTGCCGCAGACACCGCAAAGGACACGAACAGCCAGGGGTTCAGCCCCTCCGCGCGCACCCAAACCGGTTCGGTGTTCGAGCGCTGGTTAAAGGCGCGCAGCATCTGGGATAGCGCGAGCACGCAGAAGGCCATCGTCTGCCCTGCGGCGTGGTTCCCTGTGACCGTGCCGATCCAATAGGCCGCAGTCGTCATCGCGGCTACAAAAATGCCCTGCGTGACGACGCGGCGCACCAAATCCCGTTCAAACAGGGTGCCTGCCTTTACCGGGGGGTGCTTCATAATATTCTTGCTCGCTGGGTCAACGCCCAGGGCAAGGGCGGGCAGCGTCGCCGTCGCGAGGTTGACCCAAAGGATATGCACCGCGAGCAGCGGCGCTTCCCAGTTGAACACCGTCGCAAGGAAGAGGGTGAGTATCTCTGCGATGTTGCCGACCAGCAGGAACTGGATCACCTTTTGGATGTTGCGGTAGACGCGCCGCCCTTCCTTGACCGCGTAGGCGATGGTGGTAAAGCTGTCGTCCAGCAGGATCATGTCGGCCGCATCCTTTGCGACGTCCGTGCCCGTCACCCCCATGGCGACGCCGATATCTGCCGCTTTGAGCGCCGGGGAGTCGTTGACGCCGTCGCCGGTCATGGCGGCGACCTCGCCCGTGCGCCTGAGCGACTGGATGATACGCAGCTTATCAGCCGGTGAAACGCGCGCAAAGACAGTGGCCTTCCCCACCGCGGCGTCAAGCGCCGCGTCTGTCATCGCGTCCAGCCCGTCGCCCGTCAGGACGGTATCCCCCTCTCGGTAAATACCAAGCTCTCGGGCAATGGCAAGCGCCGTAACCTTATGGTCGCCAGTGATCATCACGGTGCGGATGCCCGCGTCCCGGCAGGTGCGCACCGACGCCGCGACCTCCCTGCGCGGCGGGTCGATCATGCCCACCACGCCCACAAACGTCATGTCATATTCGAGGTCGGCACCATCGTCAACGGGTACCGCTTCGACCCTTTTTTCGGCAAAGCCGAGGACGCGAAGCGCGTTTTCCGACATGGAGAGGCAAAGTTTAGCGATATTCCTCCGGTCGCGGTCCGTCATTGGCCGCACGCCGCCCGCCGTCAGGATGTGGGAACAGAGCGGCAGCATTTCATCCACCGCACCCTTGGTGTAAGCCGTATATTGCCCGCCGGTTTCATGCACCGTGGTCATGCGCTTCCGGTCGGAATCGAAGGGCTGTTCAAACAGGCGCGGGTACCTGTCTTCCAGTGTTTCGTGGTCGACGCCGAAAGCCTGCGTCATATAGATCAGCGCCCCTTCCGTGGGGTCGCCGATAATGCCGCCTTTGTTATCCGGGTCGAAGCTGGCGTCGTTGCACAGCGCGGCCGCATAAGCCAGTTCCCGGTATATCGCCGGATGCCGCGCCGCGGCGGATCCGACGGGCGTGGCTTTGCCCGCCTCAAAGTCGCCGTTGACCGCAACCTGGGTAACCGTCATTTTATTTAAAGTGAGCGTGCCCGTCTTATCGCTGCAAATGACCGTCGCGCTGCCCAGCGTCTCGACTGCGGGCAGTTTCCGGATCAGGGCGTTACGCTTCGCCATACGCTGTACGCCCAGCGCCATCACAATGGTCGCGGTCGCGGGCAAACCCTCGGGGATAATCGAGATCGCAAGGGAAATAGCGACCAGGAATTGTGGGATCAGCGGGCGCTGGTAGATCGCGCCGATTGCGAAAATCAGCACGCACACGGCCAGCCCCACGACCGTCAGCGTTTTGCCGACGGCGTCCAGCTTGCGCTTGAGCGGGGTGTCCAGCGCATCCTCATTTTCGAGCATCCCGGCGATATTGCCCACCTCGGTATCCATGCCCGTCGCGACCACCACGCCCGTCGCACGCCCGTAGGCGACGATTGCCGAGGCGTATGCCATATTGCAGCGGTCGCCCAGCGGGCAGCCCTCCGGGAGCGCCGCGCCGGCATCCTTTTCCGCCGGTACGGATTCGCCCGTCAGGGACGCTTCCTGCACCCTGAGGTTTGCGGTTTCCAGCAGGCGCAGGTCGGCGGGCACCATGTCGCCGTCGCCGAGGTGCACGATGTCACCGGCAACCAGCGTGCCCGCCGGGACGATGCTCTCCTCCCCCTGCCGCAGGACGCGCGCCGTCGGCGCGCCCATCTTGCGGAGCGCTTCCAGCGAAGACTGCGCCTTTTTCTCCTGCACAATGCCGATGACAGCGTTGAGCACGACAATTGCAAAAATTACCGCGGCTTCCGTCCATTCCCTCAGGATGGCGGAAAATGCGGCCGCGCCGACCAGGATCAGCACCATGGGGTCGAGCACCTGCGCTTTCAGCATTTGCAGGATGGTTTTCGGGGGCTTTGCCCGCAATTCGTTAGGCCCGTTTTTCCTTAGCCTTTCGGCCGCCTCGGCGTCGCCCAGCCCCTCCTCCGAGGTATGCAGAGCTGCATAGATCTCTTGCAGGGTTTGTGCGTGCCAAGGCCGTCGTTTGTGATTATCCATATTGGATATACCACTCCTTTCAAAAATATTAGTATGTATCTGACCGCTGTGAAGCGGGTGCAGCCTTTGTCCCGTCCGGGCAATTTCCGGACGCAAAAAGGCATAACCCGTTCCCCCTTGCATACGGGGACAGGCTATGCCTTACTCTTTGATTCTTATTAGATTTGCATCTGTCAGCGTCGCTACTGTCTGTGTCGTCCATAGTGCTGTAAAAACCCTTTTCCATTCATCAGTAATTGTGCCCTATTATAGGGGGAAGGCCGGGCAATGTCAACGCCCAGCCATAAGATTTTACACGCTCTTTACAATTTGTGAAAGGGCGTCCCCTTGGGACGGCTCTTGCCAAACGCCCGCCACGCCGGATTCCAGAATATGTACCTCCCCGGTATGGGTGTCGTATTTCGCAGCGGCAAACACCAAATCCTGCACGCCAGCCAGCGCCGGGTCGTCCCGGAGCAGCTTCAGCGTATTGCGAATGTTGAAATCCTCCGCAAGCCCCGCTACCCGGTCGGGCGAAGCGGCCTGCTCGCGGGCCCGCCGGACCGACGGTGCGATTTGCTCCAGCACCCTGGCCATGCAGCCCGCCCCGTGCCCGTCCATCGCGCCCGCCACCGCGCCGCAGCCGGAATGGCCGAGCACCAGCACAAGCCGCGCCCCCAGTTCGGTCACCGCATATTCCACGCTGCCAAGTTCCAAATCGGAAACCACATTCCCTGCCGTGCGCACCGAGAAAAGCTGCCCCAGCCCCTGGCAAAAGATCAATTCCGGGGTTATGCGGGAATCCGCACAGCACAGCACGGCGGCGCAGGGGCGCTGCCCCTGCGTATAAAGGCGCGCGACCTCCGCACGGCCTGTTGCAACCGGGCAGCGTCCTTCCAGGAAGGCTTTGTTCCCTGCCATCAGGCGCGCCAACGCCGTCTTTCCATCTCCACAATTTTCCATTCAGCGCACCTCCTTGCTTGCCATAATATCATATCCCGCACGTGATAGCAATAAAAACGCCCCGGACGGCATCTTGCCATCCGGGGCGTGCCGCGGTTTATCCTTCTGCCGCCGCATCCGTAACCTCGGTATTTTTATCCTGCAGCGCCGCAAGATCTGCCGGGACATAGTCGACTGCAAGCTGCTGCTCATCCGTCAGCCCGTTGTACCACTGCAGCCATTCCAGCGTTTCCTCCGATAAATCGCCCACATCGTAAAATTCGCCGTCAAACCGGATCCTGCTCCCATCCCCGCTCCGGTGTTCAAACACAATCCATTTATCATTGAGGAGGATTTCTATGGTGCCTTCTTCCCCATATTGGTAAGGATAGCCTGCGCCAAAATTCGATTCGCCGTCCTGCGCCGGAGTCTCAGAACCGTCGACCGCAGACGTAATTTCGCCGTCCATCACGCCGCAGCGTCCATCCGCCGTGCTTTCCCTCCCCGTGTCATAATAAAGCTTGCCGTCCACCATCACCATGGGGATTCTATCATAGCGCGGCGCCGCCCCGCTGACCAGTTTGATCGCATAGGCGCCGCTGATCTGAGCCGGGTCGCTCTCCGCAATGCCGCCATGGTAGCCGACGGCAACAATATCGCCCACGTCCGCGCCCGCCAGGTAGGCGATCGACTGTTCCTCCGATATCCCGTCCGTGCCAACAGCAATTTGCGCCGCAGACTGCCGCTCCGACGTACCCTCCAGCGGCTCCACCAATAGGCATGTATCCGAAACCTCCAAGACCGCCGCTTCAAATGTCTTGTCCACCGCCGTGACCTCTGTCGTCGTGCCGCCGTCCGCACACCCCACGCATGCGGAGATGAAAACCGCCGTGAGCACAAGCAGCGCAAGATGCCTTTTCATGGTAAGCGCCCCCTTATCTTCCTGTTATCCATATAGACGCAAAGTGTCCGGAAATGTTTCACAGCCCTTGCCCGAGGGAAAGAAAAACCCTCCTGCAGGCACTGACTGGCAGGAGGGGGTTGGGGGAGGTGGATATAAAAGGGGGATAAAATGAAAGTTTGTCCGTTTGATGTGTTTATTATACCAGCCCGATTGCGCGCGGTTGTTAACGCACTTTAAATAGATATTGAATATTGCGTAAATGTACCCAGGGGAACTGCCCCAGCCGGTACATACATGCCGATGCATTACAGAATCAGCCTTATCCCCCGCCGAGCGTCAACTGGATCGGCGGGACGGGGCGGAGTTCCTCCAGCTGCAGGCCGCAACTGCGCAGGTACGCTTCCGCTATCGGGAGCTGCTGCGTCACCAACCCCTTCACCGCCTGGGCGCATCCCTCTACATCGTGCGCCTTCAGGCGGCAAATCACCGTGTCTGAAAAATCGGATATCGCCTGGTCGACCCCTGACACGCCCGGAAAGGACGCTTTGAGCGGGTACCCCCACAAGAACAGGCCATAAATCGTGGCATAAATTTCACGGATGCCGTCCAGCCGGCTGTGAATCACCATAAAAATCAGGTAACACCAGAGCGATATCCCGCCCAAGCCCGTATCCCGGCACGCTTCCAACTCGTGGCGCAGCGCATCCATGTTTTCCGTGCCGCCCGTCCCGAGGACGTTGCGCGTCACGCCTTCGCAGGAATAAATCACAAGCTCCAATGCCTGCACAAAAAAAGACAAGTTGCGGCGTATCGCCGGATCCTTAAAATTCGGGGCCGCGCCGCGCTCCCCGACCGTGAAGATACGGATCCCTTTCCCATTGATCGGCCGCACCGCGCCGACCTGCCGCAGCAGGTTAACCGTGCGGCGCATGGTACTGACCGATACGTGGTACGCCTTCGCCATCTTTTCATAGGAAGGGAGGTATTGCGCCGTCCGGTATTCCCCCAAATAAATTTCATGCAGCAGGCGCGACGCCAAGCTGTAGCAGATTTGCGGGCGTTCCCGGTAAATCCGCCATACAAAAGGGATTTGTTCCGTTTGCCCCATAGGCGGCACGGCCTTTTGGAGCGCCGCTATCGCCGCGGCGATAAGGTCATGCTGGAAAAGCCACAGGTCGTGTTCCAGCTGCGCCCAGTCCTGGCGCGCCGCGCAGACCAGAACCCTTTTCGGCCATTCCTCCAAGGCGCAGCGGCTATGGTAGTACGGCCCCGCGTAGCCGGTGAGAAATAGGAACCCCCAGAAAAACGTGATTTCCCAGAAAAGGTTCATCACCAGCGCATTTTTGAGCTTTTTAAGGATGAACCCAAAGAAATGGGGCAGCTCGCTGATTTTTTCCTTTCCGGCCAAGCGGGAAAGATAGGCAAGGTCGGCCTCGTCCGCCCTGCGCAGGCCTTCCACGAGCATGGGGAAGAGGATCAATTCAGCCGACTGGCAAAGGTCCTGGAAGGAGTACATCCGTTTTGCAAAATAATCAATGGCGTACGCCTTTGCCTCCGCATCGGATTGCCGGAAGATTACCCGCGTCTGCCTGCCGTTGCGCAAATCAATATAACCTTCGTCCCGCAGCCGGCGCAGCGCCAGTTTGACCGTTTCTGCGGACACGCCGATCTGCTGGCTCAAAAGGTCGACCGGCGGCAGCGTCGCGCCGTATTGATAATATTGAAAGCGGATACGCATTAAAAAAAATTCATAAATAAGGTCCGAAAAATGCTCTTCATTCCGCAACCGCCCATCGCCCCCCATTTTTGTAATCTTATTTATTCTAACATTTAATCCGCAAAGATTCCAGAAGTGCATTGAGTTTTTCCGCCTGATCCTTTATAATTTAAACAACTACTTATGAACAAGGTTGCGTTTGCGATACGCCCGCACCGCCGTCCGAAATTGCGAGGGCATCCCCGGACGGAAAAAGGCTGCGCGAAAATAGGATAGGGGGCACCATTATGGCAGAACAGGAAAGCATGCACACTGGCCGCGACGCAGAGGCCAGACCCGCGGAATATGAGTACCATACCCTCATGCAGCTGCTGGGCGTCAGTGTGAGCAAACACCTGCTGGACGAGCATTTTACACTGGTTTGGGCAAACGAGTTTTATTACAAGCTGATTGGCTGGCCGAAGGCCGAATACGAGGCCACGTTCCATAACCGTCCCGACCTTTATTACCAAAACGACCCCAAGGAATGGGAAGAACTTTCCAATACCGTCCTGAAGGCGCTCGAAGCACATCAGGACGGCTACCGCATGGTTTCGCGCATCCGGCGGAAAAATGGGGAATTGATTTGGGTGCAGTTCTCCACGCAGTTTGCGGATGAGTATATCGACGGCTGCCAGGTCGCCTACTCCGTACTGACCAATATCGACGACCTCGTCCGCGTACAGCGCGAACAATCCGTCACCTATGAGAACCTGCCGGGCTTTGTTGCGAAATACCGGATAGACCACCTGGACACCGGCCTCGACTTGACGCTTCTGGATTCCAACACGCAATTTTTAGATTATTTTGGCGCGGCGGATGAACATGGCTCGAACCCCTTATACCGCGAAAACATCGAAAACAATTTTGACGTGCTCAGCGCGCAAAAGGAGAATATGCGCGCGGGCAAGCCGCTGCATTTCGTGATGCATGTGGAAAGCCGCCATGGGCAGCAGCTCTGGCTGCAGGTAAACGCCGCCTGCCTGGAGTGGCAGAACGGCGCGCCCGTCTATCTGGTCATATTTATCGACATCACGGATGTGACCGAACTGCGCGAGATGCATAAAAAGCTCACGGAACAGACGGAGGCGCTCAAGGACGCCCTTGCCGTCGCGGAGCGCGCCAACCAGGCAAAATCCACCTTCTTATCACGCATGAGTCACGAAATCCGCACGCCCATGAACGCCATTATCGGCATGACCACCATTGCCGCGGCCTACATCGGCGACCAGCAGCGGGTGGCCGACTGCCTGCAGAAGATCGGGTATTCGTCCAAGCATCTGATGACCCTGATCAACGATATCCTGGACATGTCCAAAATCGACGAGGGCAAGCTGCAAATCGCCCGCGACCCCTTTGACCTCGAGACGGTCGCCGAGTCCATAACCTCCATCATCTACCCACAGGCCACAGCCAAGGGGCTGGCCTTTACCGTGTCGCTTGTGGATATTACCGGGACGGTGCTGGTGGGCGATTCGCTTCGTCTCAACCAAGTCCTGCTGAACCTGTTGTCCAACGCCCTCAAATTCACGCCGGCAGGCGGCACGGTCTGTTTGAGCATCCAGCAGCTCCATCGCAGGGCTGGACGGGTGCGCATGCGCTTTTCCGTGAGTGATACCGGCATCGGCATGAGCGAGGAATTTATGGAACGCCTGTTTACCCCCTTCGAGCAGGAAAGCATTTCTACCAGCCAGCGGTTCGGCGGCACCGGGCTGGGTATGGCGATCACCAAAAACCTCGTGACCCTTATGGGCGGTACGATCGCCGTCAAAAGCGAATTAGGCGAGGGTTCCACGTTTACGGTGGAACTGGATTTTGATATCCCGGAGGGCGCAGACCAAATGCAGCCAACAAAGCAGCCCGGGCTGGCATCGCTCAAGGTGCTCATTACGGACGACGACCGGGATAGCTGCATCCACACTTCCCTGCTCTTTGAACAGCTTGGCATCCGATCCGACTGGGTGCAGACGGGGAGCGCATGCTTGGAGAAAATCCGCGCGGCGCAGGAAATAGGCGACGATTACGACGTATGCCTCGTCGACTGGAAGATGCCCGACGCCGACGGGGTGGAAATCACCCGCCGCATCCGCGCCTTGGTTGGACCTGATACGCCCGTCATTATCCTGACCGCGTATGACTGGAGCGCCATTGAAGACAGCGCCCGCCAGGCCGGCGTCAACGCGTTCCTGTCCAAGCCGGTTTTTGCATCCACCCTGTATAACACGCTGCTCTCTGTGACAAGCTTTGGCAAAGCGGGCGCCGCTGCATCGGAAGGCGATAGCCTTAAGCGGCCGGAACTCGCAGGATACCGCATCCTTTTAGCCGAAGACAACGACTTGAACCGTGAAATTGCGATGGAGTTATTGCAAATGACCGGGATTTCCGTGGATTCCGCGGAAAACGGCCAACAGGCGCTCGACCGGTTTTTAGCGGAGGGGGACAACTATGATCTCATCCTTATGGATGTGCAGATGCCCGTCATGGATGGGTACCAGGCTACCAGGGCGATCCGCAAATCCGGGCACCCGAAGGCAAAAAGCATCCCCATCATCGCGATGACCGCCGACGCGTTCCATGAAGATGTAATCTGCGCTGCAAAGGCCGGGATGAACGGCCATCTTGCCAAACCGATCGACCCCAAGCTGCTGTACCAAACGCTGGCCGACACCCTGGTGGGCGGTAGCGCATGACCGCCCTACCCTCTTCCCTTTTGCCAGCCCCAAACCGCCCCCGGCCAGGAAATTCAGGCCGGGGGCGATTTATATGGCATTTTTCCGTGCCCGCGATGGCTGTCCGGTTTCCCGGGACCATCGCCGGGCTGACGCGGCTTTAGGCACCTTGCTTTATCTTGTGCCAGCTCCCCAAATGCTGCAAAACCGATAGACCCGATGCATAAAGCGCCCGCTCGCACAAATACTAACCCAAAACTGAAACAGGGGGATGTATGATGCACAAAAAAGTCTGGAACTGGATACTCATTGCGATCGCAATCGTCATCATTGCAATTATTATCTGGCTTGCGGCAACCGGCGGCAAATCCGATGGCGATGCCGGGGCTGGCCACACCGCCCATACCCAAACAAACTCCGCTTCCGATCCCGACCTCGAGAGGTATATAAAGGAACAGGATGCCGTCATGGCGGATATGATGGACGCCATGGAGGGCGTCAGCCCCTCCGGCAGTGCGGACGTGGATTTCCTCGCGGGCATGCTACCCCATCACGAGGCGGCCGTCGCGATGTCTGAAAGCTATTTGCAATCTGGCGGCAAAAATGACACCCTGGAAAAACTCGCAAATGACATTATCACCGCGCAGACCGAAGAAATCAAGCAGATGCAGACGATGCTGCGGGACAAGAAGGCAAGCGGCAATATGGATGCGGCAAAGGCCGAGGCGTACACCAAGGCTTATCACGAAATGATGCACGGCCATACCATGGCGCACACGGCTGCCCAAAGCGTCGACGAGGCGTTTGCCGAGGGCATGATTATGCACCATCAAATGGCGGTCGATATGGCAAACGCCATTCTGCCAAATACGGACGATCCCGGGATCTCGGAACTGGCGCAAAATATTATTGACACGCAAAACCAGGAAATTGCAGACATGCAGTCTATCTTGGACGGGCTCCGCCCCGCTGCATAAGCCTCCCTCCCGCCCCATTGGGGCGGGCTTTTTTTGCCTGACCCCTCCCCCCGCCTTTCATATGCGGCGCTCCCCGCACCGTTATTGCTGCGCCGCATAGGCTGAAAGGGAGGTGATTTATTTTGACAACGATGACGGCGACTGTCATTTCGGTGCAGAATGGCAGCCTGCTTGTATTTGACCTTAGATCGCGGCAACGGGTGCGTGTCATCACACGGAACGCCCGCTGCTTCCGCCCCGGCAACTTCGTATGCATCCGCTATAACGGCGTAATGACGCTGAGCATCCCGCCACAGATTCGCGCAACCCGTATATCCAGGATCCCGCCCGTCGGCCCTTGGCGCAACTGGTGCCGTTAAACACGCCGCCCCTCCACCGGGGCGGTTCCCTTTTGCCTTTGCTTTCAGCCGGACGCTTTTTCTCTGCCGGCATATGCTATAAACGAGGTGATTCATTTGGGATTCTACTTGAGCCGCCCGCTTGCCATCGCGCATGTCAGCGGCGCGGCCGACGGCCCTACGGGCGACGTGTCTTTCTACCCATACAGCGGGAATACCCTGGTCGTAGCCGATATACGGCGGCTCCCGCATCGCGACGCGCCCTGCGCATCCGGCATATTCGGCTTCCATATCCACGAAGGCGGCTCCTGCGGCGGCGTCGGTTTCTCCGACACGAAAGGCCACTTTAACCCCGGGGGTTGTGCGCATCCGCATCATGCAGGCGACCTCCCGCCGCTGTTTGAATGCAACGGCCGCGCGTTCATGGCCTTCCTGACAGACCGCTTCCATATTTCCGACGTTATCGGGCGCACTGTGGTGATCCACAGCCAGCCGGATGACTTTACGACACAGCCGGCGGGCAATTCCGGCGAAAAAATCGCCTGCGGCGTCATCCAGGCCGCCTAGCCGATTGTAACACGGCAAATAAACGGCCGCCCCGAAAATGGGGCGGCTGTTTATGGTGATACGCCTATATCAAATTATCCCTTGTATTTCTTTTATATGCAAGCGCATACGGATCCCTAAGCCATTCTAAGGTTATACCTCCGCAGGTTTTGCCAGTGAATCCGCCGCATTTTCCAGCATGATGCATGGTTTCCATGGCCCTCCCCCAAAAGATTCTATAATACGACATACAGTTGTCATACTTCCTATGGCATGATAAAGGAAAGGAGGGTTTTACGATGCCTTTTGATTTTAAAAAAGAGTACAAGCAATTATATCTGCCGAAAAACAAACCTGCACTTGTTACCGTCCCGCGTGCAAATTTTGTTGCGGTCCGCGGCGAGGGCGACCCCAACGTGCAAGGCGGCGCCTACCAGCAGGCCGTCGGCATCCTGTACGCCATATCCTATACCATCAAAATGAGTTACAAGGGCACGCATCGGATCGACGGTTTTTTTGAATACGTCGTGCCGCCCCTGGAAGGCTTTTGGTGGCAAGACGGCATGGATGGGGTAGATTATTCTGACAAAAGCAGCTTCCAGTGGATTTCCGCCATCCGGCTGCCGGATTTTGTGCGGCGCCAGGATTTTGACTGGGCTGTCCAGGTAGCGTCCCGCAAGAAGGGGCTGGATTGCACCTCAGCGGGGTTTTTGACCATCGACGAAGGGCTGTGCGTCCAAATGATGCACCTGGGAACATACGACAGCGAGCCGGAAACGGTTGCGCTTATGGATGCGTTCCTGCTGGAAAACGGATACGCCAATGATTTTACCGAAAGCCGGCGGCACCACGAAATATACCTGTCAGACCCGCGAAAAACGGCGGCGGAGCAGCGCAAAACCGTCATCCGCCACCCTATCAAGCCGGTAACGCAACCCGGAAGTTGAGATATCCCACAGGACGCAAAAGGTTCATGCATCCTGCAATTTACCACGCGGCCTGCCTGGCATTTCCCTTGCATTCCGACTTCCAATCGGGTATAATGAAACCGGAAAGTCGATCCCGCCGCTGCGGCTGGGTCAAAAACATCAATTTATGAGGAAACGCTTTATGAAAAAAACTAACGTGTCGGAGATTGTATGCTAACCGGGAGGTTTGCGTAATTTAAATCTCACACGAACCTCCCAAAAGGTAGACCGATACTTTTAGGAGGACACACCCCATGAACCGGGAAAATAGGAAAAGATCTTTTGAAAAAGGGTATTACAAAACACACGGCTGCAATGAGACGTTCACATGTAAAATCTGTGACAGGCTCGTAGTCCCAACGGGCGCCGGAAGCGAGCATCGGAACCATTGCCCGAACTGCTTGGCCAGCCTGCACGTCGATAACGAGCCGGGCGACCGGGCTGCCGGCTGCGGCGGCATTATGGAGCCCATCGCCGTATGGGTCCGCAAAAACGGCGAGTGGGCGATTATCCACCGCTGCCGCAGATGCGGGGCGCTGCGCTCCAACAGGATTGCTGCGGACGATAACCCGATGAAGCTGATGGCGCTTGCAATGAAACCCATCGCCCTCCCACCGTTTCCGCTGGAAAAAATAGAGGAAATGACAGCTTTAATGGGTGGGGACGGGTCAATGCCGTAATTGCCTTTGAATCAAAAACCGTTTTCAAACAGCCCCCTGGACAAAATTGTCCAGGGGGCTTCCCTATGCCTACTTTCTCACTGCTTTGAACTAGAAGGAACGGTGCCCCGGTCAGCGCGGCATTTTTTCCATCAGCACAAAAAACAGGGGACGGGGCAAATTTTCATTCCCTAATTTTATGTTTCCGGCTCCAAACCCCGCAAACACAGCAAAAACCCTGTAAACCTCTTTACAGAGCCTTTACAGGGTTTTTCCTATGGCTGCCGAACTAGGATTCGAACCCAGACAAACAGAGTCAGAGTCTGTCGTGCTACCATTACACAATTCGGCATTATCTTGACTTTTTGCAGCTTTTTCAGAACTTTTTCCCGTCTTTAGCGGTTGTCCTCGCTGCTGACAAGAATTATTATATCCAACTACGGCAAAAAAGTCAAGCATAATTTTCAAAAAAATCTAGAATTTTTTGTACCCCTGCCTTTCGCCCATTATTCCCGGATCAGCACATGGATCCAGCGGTAACGGTTCGTTTTCACAAACGCCACGAAGCACTTCAGGAGCTGGTCGGAGCGCAGCAGGAAATACACCCATACGGTGGGCAGTTTCCATACGAACGCGGCCAGCAGGCCGACCGGCGCCACATACAGCCAGCACAGCACGAGATCCATGTACAGCACAAACCGCGTGTCGCCTCCCCCGCGCACGATGCCGCAGTTGCACGGCACCTGATAGGCTGTGCCGATGAACGTGACACAGGACACCAGCGTAAACTGCCATGCAAGGTCGAGCGAACGCGGGTCTACCTGCGGATAGAGCAAAAGGATCGGTTTTGCCATTGCGAACAGGATCAGCGCGCCCGCGACGCCCAGCAGGACAAAAAGCACCTGCATGGTACGCACCTGCTTTTTAATGTCGCGCAGCTGCCCGCCGCCGACGGCGTTCGCCACGATGACCGCGGTCGCGGACGCACAGCCCTCCACAAAGACGTTGATCATTTGGAACATGGAATTGGAGATGCTGCTCGCCGCAATCGCTTCGCGCCCCAGGTGCCCCAGGATGCCGGTATGCAGCGCCATCGACACGCCCCACAAACCGTTGGACAGCATGATCGGCGCGGTCGCCTTTGCGAGGTCCCGCAGCATCTGCGCGTTAAAGTGGAAGCGGTAATGCAGGAACGCGACGCGCTTGTCCCGGAACCACAAATAGCCGAGCGCGATGCCGAATTCACAAAACCGCGCGATACAGGTCGCGACCGCCGCGCCGGCGATCCCCATCCGCGGCGCGCCCCAGTGGCCGAAGATCAAAACATAGTTGAGCGTCACGTTGACGGCCAGGGAAACGATGGAGCTGACCGTGCCGATATGTACGACTTCCACACTGCGCAAAATGGCAAAAAATACGTTCGACAGTGCAAAAAACAGGTAGGAAAAGCGGATAATAGATAAATACCGCAAGCCTTCCGCGATAATGGATTCGTCCGTTGTGAACAGGCGCAGGCAGGGGCCTGGCACCAATGTGACGGCCAGGAAGAACACCAGCGCCGTCGCCGCGGCCAGCAGGATGCCGATGTTCCCCGCGTCGCGCGCCGCCTGCATCTCCGCCGTACCGGTATCGGACTGGCCAAGCGCCCTTTGCTTGCCCCAGTACTGCGAGGCAAAGAGCGCCACGCCCATGCCGATCGCCAGTGCGACGCATTGCAGGATGAACTGGATCTGGTTGGCCAGCGCGGCGCCTGAAAGCGCGGCCTCCGAATAGCTGCCCAGCATCACGTTGTCGACCAACCCGACAAACAGGATAATCAGGTTTTGCGCCGACAAAAAGAACGTCATTTTGAAAAACGTCCTGTAAAATCTCTTATCCCGAACCATACCCCACAACCTATCCGGCGCGCCGCTCGCATATTTCCCACCCATTTTGACGGCCGCCGTGTATTTTCATCCCAACAGTATCACAAAGTATACCAAGGTGTCAAGCCGCTGATGCGCCAGTGTGCACAAATATGCGCAACTCCCCTTTCCCCGCACATAAAACCTATGTTATACTTAAAATGTATTATTTACAGACAAAAGAGGTGCATGTATGAGCAGAAATCTAAAAATTTGGATCGCCGGGGCAAGCGGCCGCCTGGGCTCGGCGCTTTACCGCCGGTTTGACCGCACGGAATATGATATCCTGACGAGCGACCACGACGTGCCGGTCGGCGAAACCAACGAGGTCAACCGCTACGCCGACATGAATTATCCCAACGTAATTATCAACTGTTCCGGCTTGACCGACGTACGCGAATGCGAACGCGACCCGGAGCACGCCTATAAGGTCAATGCCCTTGGCGCGCGCAACCTTGCGATCGCCGCACGCCGGATCGACGCGAAGCTGATCCAGATTTCAACGGACGACGTTTTTGACGGCAGCGCGTCCGCCCCGCTGAACGAGTTTGACGCGCCCCACCCGATCACGGTCTATGGCAAATCCAAATACGCGGGCGAAGCCTTTGTCCGCGAACTGACGGATAAACACGTCATTGTCCGCTCGTCGTGGATTTACGGCAGCGGCACCTATGATTTTGTGGACGATGTGCTTGACCGCGCGGCGCGCGGCGAAACCGTATCCGTCCCCGGTGACGAAATCAGCTCCCCCACCAGCTCGGACGCGCTCGCGGGCTTTATCCATTACCTGATCCAGTCCAAGGAGTTCGGCCTGTACCACGCCTCCTGCGAAGGCGCGTGCAGCCGCAGCGAATTTGCGCGCGAGATCCTGCGGCTGGGCGGCTATCCGGACGTCCCGGTCGAAAGCACGGTCGCATCTGCCGGGGATACGCCGCTGCGCCCCAAATTCACCCTGCTGGACAATATGATGATGCGGATGACCGGCATCTATAAGATGCCGGATTGGCGGGACGCGCTCGCCCGGTACCTGTCCGCCCGCCCGTCCCGGAATGGAGGTGCTAAATGAGCGAAACCAAGAAGAAACGGAAGCTCGGCCTCACGACCCGCATCTTTATTTCCCTGCTGCTCGGCGCGGTCGCCGGTATCCTCCTGCACTATTTTGCGCCGCATCATTACTTTATCGACGATATTTTAATCAACGGCGTCTTCTATATCGTCGGCCAGGGTTTTCTGCGGCTGATGCAGATGCTGGTCGTCCCGCTTGTACTGTGCTCGCTGGTTTGCGGTGCGGCAGCGATCGGCGACACAAAGACGCTCGGCAAGGTCGGCGTGCGCACGGTCGTCTTCTATATCTTTACGACGGCGCTGGCCATCTGCGTGGCGCTCGGCATTGCAAAGCTGATCAACCCCGGCGTCGGCATGGACCTTACGGCTCTTGAAACCACGGAGACCGCCATTGCCCAGCAGCAGCCCATGTCCGAAACCTTGCTGGACATCATCCCCAAAAACCCCTTCAGCGCGCTCGCAAGCGGCAATATGCTGCAAATCATCGTCTTTGCGATCATTGTCGGCATTATCCTGGCCAAGCTCCAGGAGAAGACGCAGCTGATCCACAACTTTTTCCAGCAGGGCAACGACATCATGATGGAAATGACGATGATGGTCATGTCCCTCGCGCCGGTCGGCGTTTTCTGCCTGATCGCCAAGACTTTTTCCGGCATGGGGTTCGACGCTTTCCGGCCGCTGCTCAAGTATATGGCCGCCGTGCTGCTGGCGCTGCTGATCCAGTGCTTCATTTCCTATCAGGCGCTGCTCAAGCTCTTCACCGGCCTCAGCCCGGTCAAGTTTATCAAAAAGTTCCTGCCGGTCATGGGGTTTGCTTTTTCCACCGCGACCTCAAACGCGACGATCCCGCTGTCCATCGACACGCTGGAACGCAAGATGGGCGTTTCGCGCCGTATTTCGTCCTTCACCATCCCGCTCGGCGCGACGATCAACATGGACGGCACCTCGATCATGCAGGGCGTCGCGGTCGTGTTCATCGCGCAGGCGTACGGCATCCTGCTGACCCCGATGGACTACGTGACCGTCATCGCCACGGCGACGCTCGCGTCGATCGGCACCGCGGGCGTGCCGTCGGTCGGCCTGGTCACGCTGTCCATGGTGCTGGCCTCCGTTGGCCTGCCGATTGAGGGCATCGGCTTCATCATGGGTATCGACCGCATCCTCGACATGACGCGCACGGCCGTCAATATTACGGGGGACGCGGTGTGTACGACCATCGTCGCGTGCCAGAACGATGCCTGCGACAAGGAAACCTTCCAGCGCGACTGACAATCCCAGTTTACTGCGGTCATGCAAAAGCCCCTGCCGGGTTCCCGGCAGGGGCTTTCCTGCTTAAAAGACGCAGTAGGTCTCCATATACGCTTCCATTGCGCCGAGCACCTCGCCATAGGTGCCCTGCCCTTTCAGGTACTCGTAGATATCCTGCACCGTCACCAGCGCGTGTACCCGGATGCCGAACTCCTCGCCGACCTCCATCACCGCGGTCTTGCCCGGGGTGGTACCGACCTCGCAGCGGTTGACGGAGATAAACATATCGGTCACCTTCACGTCGGCGCAGCCTTGCAGCACCGGCATGGTCTCGCGGATAGCCGTGCCTGCCGTGATGACGTCCTCAATGATAATAATGCGGTCGCCGTCCACCGGCTTATAGCCCACGATGCTGCCGCCCTCGCCATGGTCCTTGGCCTCCTTGCGGTTAAAGAAAAACGGCTTGTCAATGCCGTAATTGCGCGCCAGCGCGCCGGAAACAGAGGTTGCCAGCGGGATGCCCTTGTATGCGGGGCCGAACATCGCGTCAAACCCGTCGCCAACGGTTTCCTTGACCAGCGCCGCGTAAAACTCGCCGAGGCGGGAGTTTTGCAGCCCGGTCTTATAGTTGCCGGTATTGACAAAATACGGGGTGCTGCGTCCGGACTTGGTGACGAAACTGCCGAAACGGAGCACGTCGGCCGACATCATAAATTCAATAAATTCTTTTTTTGCGGTAGAAAGCATCATCTATCACCCTTTTTCGTGTAGTGCTTTCAGTATACCAGTTTTTACGCCGGGATACAAGGTTTCCAAAGGGAAAAGCAAGGGGCCGGGACGCGTCCGTCCCAGCCCCATCGCACCTTATTCCAGTACCGCGCCCTTGTCGGCCGAGGTGACCTGGCGCGCGTAGCGCGCCAGCCAGCCGGACTTGACGTTCGGCTCGCGCAGCGTGAACTTCGCCCGGCGCGACTTCAGTTCCGCATCGGGAACCTTGACGTTTACCCGGCTCGCCGGGATATCAATGGAGATGATATCGCCTTCCTGCACAAGCGCGATCTCGCCGCCGGCCGCCGCCTCGGGCGACACATGGCCGATCGACGCGCCGCGGGACGCGCCGCTGAACCTGCCGTCCGTGATCAGCGCACAGTCCTTATCCAGCTGCATACCAGCCAGCGCAGAAGTCGGGTTCAGCATCTCGCGCATGCCGGGGCCGCCTTTGGGGCCTTCGTAACGGATGACGACAACATCGCCCTTGTTGATCTTGCCGCCGTAAATCGCCTCGATTGCGTCGTCTTCAGAGTCGAATACGCGCGCCGGCCCCTCATGCACCATCATTTCAGGCGCGACGGCGCTGCGCTTGACGACGCAGCCGTTCTTCGCAATGTTGCCCCACAGCACGGCGATGCCGCCGGTCTCGGAATACGGGGTTTCGAGCGGACGGACGACCTCGGGGTTCCGGTTCACGACGCCCTCGAGGTTTTCGCCGACCGTCTTGCCAGTGACCGTCGGCAGGGACAGGTCGAGCAAGCCCCTCTTGGTCAGCTCCTTCATGATGGCAGGCACGCCGCCGGCCATATAAAGCTCCTCGATATGGTGCGGGCCTGCCGGCGCGAGGTGGCAGATATTCGGCACCTTGGCGGAAAGCTCGTTCAGCGTCTCGAGGCTGAGGTCGACATGCGCCTCATGCGCCAGCGCAAGCAGGTGCAGCACCGAGTTGGTGGAGCAGCCGATTGCCATTTCACAGGTCAGCGCGTTGCGGAACGCCGCGGGGGTCAGGATATCGAGCGGGCGGATGCCCTTTTCCACCAGTTCCATCACTTTCATGCCCGCATGCTTGGCCAGATGGATGCGCGCGGCGTGCACGGCCGGGGTCGTGCCGTTGCCGGGCAGCGCCATGCCGATCGCCTCGGACAGGCAGTTCATGGAGTTCGCGGTATACATGCCGGAGCAGGAGCCGCAGCCCGGGCAGGAACCGCACTCGCATTCCATCAGCTTCTGGTCATCAATCAGGCCGGCCTTGTACGCGCCAACCGTTTCAAAGGTCTTGGAAAGCGAAATCTCCTCGCCGTCATAGTGGCCGGCCAGCATCGGGCCGCCGGAAACCACGATTGCCGGGATGTTGAGGCGCGCCGCGGCCATCAGCATGCCGGGTACGATCTTGTCGCAGTTCGGGATGAGCACAAGGCCGTCAAGCTGGTGCGCCTGCGCCAGCGTCTCCACGCTGTCCGCGATCAGCTCGCGGGACGGCAGGGAATACTTCATACCGATATGGCCCATCGCAATGCCGTCGCATACGCCGATGGCCGGGACGACGACAGGGGTGCCGCCCGCCATGCTGACGCCCGCCTTGGCCGCGTTCGCGATTTTGTCCAGGTTGATGTGCCCCGGGATGATCTCGCTGTACGCGGAAACCACGCCGATGATCGGGCGGTTCATTTCCTCCTCGGTCAGGCCGCATGCACGCAGCAACGAGCGGTTCGGCATGCGCTCCGGGCCTGCCGTAATATTATGGCTTCTCAGTTCCATGGGGATCCCTCCTTGATAGCAAGCGAGGGCGGGCATCAGCCCGCCCTCGTCCGGAAATTTTATTTCAGTTCCAGCCCTCTGTCCTTGCAGAGCATCTCCAGGCTGCGATCCCAGGCCGCTTCCCCCTCTGTGGAGAAAAAGCATCCGGGAATGCCGCCCTCATGGTCGCGGTGGTGCGCGACGCACTCGCAGCACTTGCCGTGCCGCGGGCAATCCGCCGTGCAGGGGCAGGGACGGGTATTTGAGCAACCAGCCATATCTGCTTTATCCTCGCGTCTATGTAAGCTTACTTCTTGAGCCAGCTCATCATGCCGCGCAGGCGCTTGCCGGTCTCTTCCAGCTCGGTCTCCGCCTCGAGCTGACGGGTCGCCAGGAACTTCGCGCGGCCGCCCGCACGGTTCTCCTGGATCCACTCGGAAGCAAAGGTGCCGTCCTGGATCTCGTGCAGGATCTTCTTCATCTCCTTGCGGGTCTCCTCGGTGATGATGCGCTTGCCGGTGCGGTAGTCGCCGTACTCCGCGGTGTCGGAGATGGAATAACGCATCTTGGCAAAGCCGCCCTCGTTGATCAGGTCAACGATCAGCTTCATCTCGTGGATGCACTCGAAGTAAGCGTTCTCCGGCGCGTAGCCAGCCTCGACCAGGGTCTCAAAGCCAGCCTTCATCAGCTCGCAGACGCCGCCGCACAGGACAGCCTGCTCGCCGAACAGGTCGGTCTCGGTCTCGGTGCGGAAGGTAGACTCCAGGATGCCCGCACGGCCGCCGCCGATACCGGCAGCGTAGGCCAGCGCGATATCCATCGCCTTGCCGGAAGCATCCTGATGGACGCAGACCAGATCCGGTACGCCGTGGCCCTCAACATACTGGGAACGGACGGTATGGCCGGGGCCCTTCGGCGCGATCATGATAACGTCGACATCAGCCGGCGGCACGATCTGCTTGAAGTGGATGTTGAAGCCGTGCGCGAAAGCCAGCACATTGCCCGGCTTCAGGTTCGGCGCAATGACTTCCTTATAGATATCCGCCTGCTTCTCGTCCGGGGTCAGCATCATGATGATGTCGCCCGCCGCCGCCGCGTCGGCCGGGGTCATAACGGTCAGGCCGTAGTCCTTCGCCTTCGCCTCGTGCTTGGAGCCCGGGCGCAGGCCGACGACAACGTTAACACCGGAGTCCTTCAGGTTCATCGCGTGCGCGTGACCCTGGGAGCCGAAACCGATAATGGCGACCGTCTTGCCATCCAGCAGGCTGAGATTGCAGTCGGAATCGTAGTACATTTTAACCATTTTCTTTTCCTCCATTTGTGAGTCGTATATATTGTTTATTGAACAACCTAAGTAAATAAGGGCTTACCGCACCATCGCGGTCACGCCGGAACGGCAGGTCTCGACGACCTTGAAGTTCGCGATGACCGACAGGAACGCGTCGATACGGCTGGGCGTCTCGGTCAGTTCCAGGACGATGTGGTCAGGCTCGGTCAGCACGACGTTTGCGCCGTAAATCTGCGCCACCTCGCGGGCGCTGTCGCGCACCGTGGCGTCCTCCGCCTGGAGCTTTACAAACACCAGCTCGCGGCAGTATGCTTCCTGCTCCACCAGATGCCTGACAACGATCGTTTCCTCCAGCTTGGAAACCTGCTTGATGATCTGCTCGAGGATCGCGTCGTCGCCGGTGACGACGATGGTAATACGCGAAACCCTGGGGTCGGTGGTTGCGGAAACCGTCAGCGAATCGATGTTGTAGCCGCGGCGGCCGAACAAGCTGGATACACGGGCCAGAACGCCCGCATTATTCTGTACTACGACAGACAGGATATATTTTTCCACTGGACGTCCCTCCTTTAATTCGTAATGACATCGTCGATGGTCGCGCCGGCCGCGATCATCGGCAGGACGCGCTCGTCGCGGTCGATGACGCAGTCGATCAGTACGGGGCCGTGCATTTTAAGCGCCTGCTGCATCGCCGCCTCGAATTCCGCGGGGGTCGTGCAGCGGAAGCCGTGGCCGCCGAACGCTTCTGCCAGTTTGACGTAATCGGTCTGGCGCTCGATCGTCGTGGACGAATAGCGCTTTTCGTAGAACATGGTCTGCCACTGGCGCACCATGCCGAGCACGGAGTTATTCATAATGACCGTGATGATCGGCAGGTCGTACTTGACGCCCGTCGACACCTCGTTCAGGTTCATATGGAAGCTGCCGTCGCCCGTAATATGGATCACGCGCTTATCCGGGCAGGCAAACTGCGCGCCGATCGCCGCGCCGTAGCCGAAGCCCATCGTACCCAGGCCGCCCGAGGAAATGAACTGGTGCGGGTGGTTGCGCTTGCAGTATTGCATCGCCCACATCTGGTGCTGGCCGACGTCGGTGACCATAATCGTATCGTCGTCGGTCGCCTTGACCAGGATATCCATGATGCGGTGCGGCTTAAGCTCGGTCTCGCTGTCCTTGGGACGGTAATCGAGCCGTGCGCGCCAATCCCCGATTTTTGCGATCCATTCCGGGTGGCGGTTTTCCTTGATGTACGGCATCACGGCCTGCAGGAAGGTTTTTGCATCCGAAACGACCGGATAATCGATATTGATATTCTTATTGATTTCCGCGGCGTCGATATCCACGTGGATGATGCGCGCGCGGGTTGCAAACCTGCTCGGGTTCGTCGCCACACGGTCGGAGAAACGCGCGCCGATGGTAATCAGGACGTCCGCCTCGTCGACCGCGCGCCCCGAGGATACCCAGCCGTGCATACCGACCAGGCCGAGGTTCAGCGGCTCATCCGACGGCAGCGCGCCGATGGCCATCATCGTACCGGTCGCGGGTATCTGCGCGCGGCGCATGAACGCCAGCATGTCGTCCCCGGCATCCGCAATGGTCACGCCGCCGCCGTAATAGATGACCGGGCGCTCCGCCTGGTTGATCAGCTCGGCAATCGCCCGCAAGTCGTCTTCCTTCAGGTCATAGCGCTCGCTGGTATCCGCAACGGGTTTGTTATGGAATTCACAGACCGCTGCCGTCACGTCCTTCGGGATGTCGACCAGGACCGGTCCCGGGCGGCCGGTATTCGCGATCCGGAACGCGTCGCGCAGCACGTCGGCCAGCTCGGTTACGTCGCGTACGACGAAGTTATGCTTGGTAATCGGCATCGTAATGCCTGCGATATAGACTTCCTGGAAGCTGTCCTTGCCAATCAGCGACGTGCCGACGTTACCGGTAATCGCCACCATGGGCACGGAATCCATGTAGGCCGTTGCAATGCCCGTCACAAGGTTGGTCGCGCCCGGGCCGCTCGTCGCAAGGCACACGCCGGTTTTGCCGGTCGCGCGCGCATAGCCGTCCGCTGCATGGGACGCGCCCTGCTCGTGCGCGGTAATAATATGGTGGATACGGTCGCTGTTCTTGTACAACGCGTCGTAAATATTCAGCACCGCGCCGCCTGGATAACCAAAAATCGTGTCCACGCCCTGCTCAACCAACACTTCGACCAAAATTTCGGAACCGTTAAGCTGCATTTTCACACCCCTCCTCATCTGTCCGCCAGCCGGACAATAAAAAAAGCCTTTATCTCCTGTTTCCAAGAGACAAAGACTTAAAAAAGTTCTCTGCGGTACCACTCTCATTGCCGTTTGCACGGCCACTCAGCCGCATCCGACCCGGGATCGAACGCGCGGCCCTCTAACGGCGGCCAGCCGTCCCAGCCTACACAGGCATACTGCCCTTCAGCCGGCTGCTCTCGGGGAGACTTTCGCACTTTCCATCCTCTGCCGCCTTGCACCTGCCGACAGCTCTCTAAAAGATTCCGGACGCTACTTTTCCCGGTCACTGCATTTCTGATGTATGTTCTATATTATAAGTATCCACCCCTGAAAAGTCAACCACAATTTTATATAGTTTTGGCCGTATCGGCCAGGGATACTTGGTATACTTTGTTGATTTACGGCCATGCTAAACGCATCCCCTGAACAAAGGAGCGTTTCCGCATGTCTATTTCCTTTATCCGGACCCTGTTTTTATACATTTGCGTGATTGTCGCCCTGCGCATCATGGGCAAGCGGCAAATCGGCGAATTGGAGCCGTCCGAACTGGTCATCACCATCCTGGTCAGCGAACTGGCCGCCATCCCCATGCAGGACCTCGGGGTGCCGCTGATGTCCGGCGTGATCCCGATCGTTACGCTGATTTCCCTGGAAATCGTCGTGTCTTTCCTCAGCCTGAAAAGCATCCGCCTGCGCCGCCTGCTGAACGGCCGCCCCGCGATCATCATCCGGAGCGGCGTGCTTGACCGCCGCAAAATGCAGCAGATGCGCATCACGGTCGATGAAGTACTCGAAGCACTGCGGGAAAACAACATTGACTCGATCAGCGACGTAAAATACGGCGTCATTGAGCCGAGCGGCAAACTCAGCTATGTGCTGCAGACGCCCTACCGCCCTACGACGGCGGAAATGCTGAACCTCTCCCCACAGGACAGCGGCCTGCCCTATATTGTCATCTCCGACGGCCATATCATCCATCAGAACCTGCAAAAGCTCAACAAAACGGTGGAGGATATCGAGCAAATGGTCAAAAAAGCTAAAATCAACGCCCCCAAGGACGTATTCCTGATGACGCTTGACGACTGTGGGAACCAATTTATCCAGGCAAAGGAGGGACGCGCATGAGACGCCTCATCGTCGCCATCCTACTACTCGCTGTGATGATCTTCGGCTGTTTCGCCAGCTATAACCGCCTTGACCTGCTGACGCAGGAACTGGCCGGGCACGTGCTGGAATCGGACGCCCTGTTGCAAACAGGCGACCGCGCCGGCGCGGACGCTATCCTGCAGGAGACCTATCACCTGTGGTCCGACCACCGCTCCATGCTGGGCGCGCTGGTACGCCACAACGAACTGGACGATATTGAAAACCTGTTCCTGCGCACGATGCAGGCCATGGACAACCACGATAACAACGAATATTTCCTCCAGTCCCGCGAGCTGTACGGCATGCTGCTGCACATCCCGGAGATGGAGCTCCCCAGCATCGAAAATATATTTTAGCCATATGTACCGCCATTTTACAGTGCCGTTGCATCAAAAAAAAGGGCCGTCCTGCCGGACGGCCCTTTTTTGATTACTTATCCCCCGCAATGCGGATACGGTTGACAGCCTTTTTGAGCTTCACGTCCGCGACGTCATGCTCGTGCTCGCTCAGCTGCTGATGGAGCAGCGCCTTGGCGCGTTCCGCCGCCTCGCGGGCACGGTTGATGTCGATTTCGTCCGCCCATTCACAGGTGCGCGCAAGCACAGTCGTGCCTTCCGCGGATACCTGGACAAAGCCGCCTGAAACCGCCGCCACGCGGCTGGTGCCCTCGTGGAAAATCGTCAGGCCGCCGATGCCGAGCGCGGCGACATAAGGGATATGCTTCGGCAGGATGCCGACGTCGCCCTCGGTCGTACGCACGATAATGCGTTCGGCCTCGCCGTCAAAGAAGCAACGGTCGGAAGTGACAACCTTCAAATGAAAAGTAGACATAGACTACTCTCCCTTCTTGGCTTTTTCCACTACCTCGTCAATCGAACCGGCAAACAGGAATGCGGATTCCGGCAGGTCGTCGTGCTTGCCCTCCAGGATTTCCTTGAAGCCGCGGATGGTTTCCTTGATCGGGACATATTTGCCGGGCATGCCGGTAAACTGCTCCGCAACATGGAACGGCTGCGACAGGAAGTTCTGGATCTTACGGGCTCTGGCAACGGTCAGCTTGTCCTCGTCGGAAAGCTCGTCCATACCCAGGATCGCGATGATGTCCTGCAAATCCTTGTACTTTTGCAGGATGGACTGCACGGCGCGCGCGGTCTCGTAGTGCTCTACACCGACCACGTCGGCCGTCAGGATACGCGACGTCGAATCCAGCGGGTCAACCGCAGGGTAAATACCCATGGATGCAATGTCACGGGAAAGGACGGTCTTTGCGTCCAGGTGGGCGAACGTCGTCGCCGGCGCCGGGTCGGTCAGGTCGTCCGCAGGGACGTAAACCGCCTGTACGGACGTGATCGAGCCCTTCTTGGTCGAGGTGATACGCTCCTGCAGCGCGCCCATCTCGGTTGCCAGCGTCGGCTGGTAACCTACTGCGGACGGCATACGGCCGAGCAGCGCGGAAACCTCGGAACCCGCCTGGGTAAAGCGGAAAATGTTGTCGATAAACAGCAGTACGTCCTGGCCTTCCTGGTCACGGAAATACTCCGCCATGGTCAGGCCGGACAGGCCGACGCGCATACGCGCTCCGGGCGGCTCGTTCATCTGGCCGTAAACCAGTACGGTCTTGTCGATAACGCCGGACTCCTGCATTTCGTTATACAGGTCGTTACCCTCACGGGTACGCTCGCCGACACCGGTGAAGACCGAAATGCCGCCGTGCTGCTTAGCGATGTTGTTGATCAGCTCCATGATGATAACCGTCTTGCCGACGCCCGCGCCGCCGAACAGGCCGACCTTACCGCCCTTGGCGTACGGCGCGATCAGGTCGACGACCTTGATGCCGGTTTCCAGGATTTCCGTGGTGGATTCCTGGTCCTCATAAGACGGAGCCTCCCGGTGGATCGGCCAGCGCTCCTCGCCCTTGACGGGGGGCTTGTGGTCGACCGGCTCACCGAGCAGGTTGAAGATGCGTCCTAAGTTCTCGTGACCGACCGGTACAGTGATCGGCGCGCCGGTATCGACGGCCTTCATGCCGCGCACCAGGCCGTCGGTCGACTGCATTGCGATGCAGCGGACCGTATCCTCGCCGATATGCTGTGCGACCTCAGCGGTAATGGTCTTGCCGTTCAGGTCGATGGTGATCGCGTTCAGGAGCTTAGGCAGCGCATCCGCAGCAAATTTGATGTCGAGTACAGGTCCGATAATCTGGACGACTGTACCAATATTCTGCTCACTCATTGGCAAAACTCCCTAATTCTTGTGTTGCCCGCGGTTACCGGGCGTTTAGCTGCCCACCTGGCCTGCGCCCGCGACGATCTCAGTGATTTCCTGCGTGATCGACGCCTGGCGCGCACGGTTGTAGGACAGGTTCAGGTTTTCAATCATCTCGCCCGCGTTGTCCGAAGCGGCCTCCATCGCCATGCGGCGGGCGCTCTGTTCAGACGCATACGACTCGACAACCGCGCCATACAGCACGCCGTTGAGGTATTCCGGGATGATTTCGTTAAAGACCGCCTCGGGCGAGGGGTCGTATTCGGTCAGCACGCGGCTCTGCTTCGTGTCCGTTTCCTCCTTGCCAAAGCTCAGGGGCAGCAGCTGGATGCAGCGCGGCTCCTGGGTCAGCGGGGAAACGTACTTCGTGTAGCACAGGAAGACCTCGTCCACTTCGCCCCGCTTGAACAGGTCGAGGAACTGCCGCACAATCGAATGCGTATCCGAAATGCGCATGGTCTCCGCAATGCCCGGATAGTCGGCGAGCACGCTGCCGGCATGCTTGGCGTAGTGCTCCTGCGCCTTCTTGCCGATGGTGATCACCGCGGTATCCTTGCCAGCCATCTGCGCCGTTGCCAGCTTGAAGATGTTGGCATTGTAGCCGCCGGCCAGGCCGCGGTCGCCTGCAATGACGAGGTAGAGGCTTTTTTTGACCTCCCGCGGCTTGGTATAGACCGAACTGCCGTCGCGGTTTGCGGCCGCGATACGTGTGATCGTGTCATAAAGCGTGTCGAAATAGGGCCTGGACCGCTCGACGCGCTCCTTGGCGCGGCGCACCTTGCTCGACGCCACCAGCTCCATCGCCTTGGTGATCTGCATGGTGGACTGGACGCTCTTGATGCGGCGCCTGATTTGTTTCATATTGCCGGCTGCCATTGGCTATCCCTCCCTTTCTTTATCAAGTTTTGTACGGGAGGCTTATCTCTCGGCCAGGAACTTGTCCCTGAACTCGATGATTGCGTCGTGCAGCTTATTCTTGATATCGTCGTCCATCTTGCCCGTGGCGCGGATGGTCTCCGGGATATCGCCGTAGGTATTGGCAATATAGTCGAACAGCTCGTTCTGGAACTCGCCGATCTGTGCGACCGGGATTTCCTTGAGCAGGTTCGAAACGACCGCATAGATAATGATAACCTGATTTTCTACGGAAATCGGGCTGTTCTGCGGCTGCTTGAGGACTTCAACGATGCGTTCGCCCTGTGCCAGGCGGTTCTTGGTGTCCTCGTCGAGGTCGGAACCGAACTGGGAGAAGGACTGCAGCTCGCGGTACTGCGAATACGCCAGCTTGAGCGTACCGGATACCTTCTTCATCGCCTTGATCTGCGCGTTACCGCCGACACGCGATACCGAGATGCCGGGGTTGACCGCGGGACGGATACCGGAGTTGAACAGCTCGGTTTCTAGGAAGATCTGGCCGTCCGTGATGGAAATGACGTTCGTCGGGATATAGGCCGCGACGTCGCCCGCCTGCGTCTCAATGATCGGCAGCGCGGTCAGCGAGCCGCTGTCCTTGATGTTTGCCGCGCGCTCCAGCAGGCGGGAGTGCAGGTAGAATACGTCGCCGGGATATGCCTCACGTCCGGGCGGACGGTGCAGCAGCAGGGAAATTGCACGGTAGGCCACCGCGTGCTTGGACAGGTCGTCATAAATGACCAGCACGTCCTTGCCCTTGTGCATAAAATATTCGCCCATCGTGCAGCCCGCGTACGGCGCGATATACTGCAGCGGCGCGGACTCGGACGCGGTCGCCGCGACGATTGTCGTGTACTCCATCGCGCCGTTTTTGGCCAGCGTTTCCGCAACCTGCGCGACGGTCGAACGCTTCTGCCCGATCGCGACATAGATGCAGATTACGCCGTTGCCGCGCTGGTTGATGATCGTATCCAGGCAGATCGCGGTCTTACCGGTCTGGCGGTCGCCGATGATCAGCTCGCGCTGGCCGCGGCCGATCGGGATCATGGAGTCGATCGCCTTGATACCGGTCTGCAACGGGACGTTAACCGGGGTACGCTCGATGATGCCGGGCGCCGGCATTTCAATCGGGCGGGATTCCTTGGTCTCGATGGGGCCCTTGCCGTCGATCGGCTTGCCGAGCGCGTCCACGACGCGGCCGAGCATTGCCTCGCCGACCGGGACCTCCACGATCCTCTGGGTACGCTTTACGGTGTCGCCCTCTCTGATGTTCTGGTCGGAACCCAGCAGGACGGCGCCGACATAGTCCTCTTCGAGGTTCTGTGCCATGCCATATACGCCGCCGTCGAACTCCAAGAGTTCGCCGGACATACAATCCTCAAGGCCGTAGATCTTGGCGATACCGTCGCCGACCTCCATAACGGTGCCGACGTTGGTCTGCCGGATCTGCGACTGGTACCCCTTAATCTGGGCTTTCAGGATTGTACTAATCTCTTCCGGGCGTAATTCCATGAAGTCACCTACTTCCTTACGCAATAATTTGAGTCATTTTTTGTGTCAGCTCCGCCAGGCGGGTCTTGACACTGGTATCGATCTGGTCGTTGCCGAGCTTGATGACGATGCCGCCCAGGATGGACGGGTCGACCTTCTTGCGGAGGATGACCTCCTTGGAGGTGATCTTACGCAGCTTGGCAATGAGCTGGTCGGTGAGCGCGTCATCCATGGGGACTGCGGTCGTCGCAATGACCTCGATGATGCCGTGCTCCTCATAATAGTGCTGTTTATATGCCTCCTGCATTTCCAGCAGGCCGCCTACGCGCCGCTTTTCCGTGATCAGCATCAGGAAATTGAGCAGATAGGGGTCGGCCTTGCCGGAGAAAGCGTCTTGCAGCACCTTCTTCTTGTCTTCCAGCGCAATCGCCGGCGCCTGCAGCATTTTCAGGAAATCCGGCGCTTCGCGGATGGCCTCCGCGATTACAGCGAACTGGTCGAGGATCTCGGAAACCTTGTCCTCATCCCGCGCCGCTTCATAGAGCGAAAGCGCGTAGCGCTCGTTTACGATCGTCGCCACTTAAACCCTCACCCTACCTTACTGATAAAGTCTTCGATCATGCGCTTATGATCGTCTTCGTTGATGTCCTTTTCAATGACCTTGGACGCAATCATAACGGACAGGCCGGTGATTTCGTCCTTAATTTCATTCATTGCCTTCTTGCGCTCCTGTTCAATGGACGTCTCCGCCTTCTTGACCATGTCGGCCGCCTGCTGCGAAGCTTCCTTCAGGATTTCTTCGCCGCGTACCGTGGCGCGGTGGGTGGCGCTCTTCGTAATCGAAGCCGCCTCCTCCTTCGCCTTTGCCAGGCGCTCGGTATATTCGGCGCGCAGCTTCTCCGCCTCCGTCTGGGCGTTTTCCGCCTCGGAGTACATCGACTGCACTTCCTCTTCGCGCTGCGCCAGCATTTTACGGACCGGCTTGTACAGGAATTTCTTGATAATCAGGAAAGTGATCAGCGTATTGCAGATCGTTACGATCAGTTCCCAGGGGCTAAATCCGACAAACGATTGAAATAGTTCCACAGGTTTACCCTCCTCCCGTTGGAATCTCGATCCTTGCGGATTGGCTTAGAACAGATTGACAAACGGGTTGGCAAACAGCAGGATCAGCGCGATAACCAGCGCGTAAATACCGGTGGATTCGGCCATTGCAATACCAAGGATCATCGTACGGGTAATATCGGACTGCGCTTCCGGCTGGCGGCCGATCGCAGAGCACGCCTGGCCGGCGCAGTAACCTTCACCAATACCAGGGCCGAGGCCGGCGATCATTGCCATACCGGCGCCGAGGGCGGACAGACCTGCTACAAATGCCTTTGCATCCATAATTTTTTCCTCCTGAATGTTACAATCAAATTTAAAAATTCTGAGGCCTTTCCTTTTAAGGAAGGCCGCTTAGTCTGCAGAACGCGCGTTGCCGACATAGGACATTGTCAGCATACTGAAGATAAACGCCTGCATGGCCGATGTAAACACATCGAAATACAGGGACAGCACACCCGGAATACCGATCTGCAACAGGGGGACCGGCAGGAAACCGAGCACAAAGCCCGACAGAGCCTTGAGCGCCGCAAGCAGCAGCGTTGTGATTACCAGGCCGCCCGCAATGTTACCGAAGTGACGGAAGGACATTGAGACCGGCGTTGCAACCTCACTCAGCACATTGAGCGGCGCCATGACGAATATCGGCTGAAGGAAACCCTTGAGATACCCGCCGACCCCTTTGTACTTAATATTATTGACAATAATCAGCACAAAGGTGATGAGCGCCCAACCGAGCGTCGTGTTCAGGTCGCCCGTTACCGGGCGCATGAAAAACAGGGACGCCAAGCTGCCACAGAAAGAGAACATCAACAGGGTCGCGATATACGGAGAGAAACCGCGGCATCCAGGCCCCATTGTCCCGTCGACAAGGTTGTCGATCATTTGCACGGCTTTTTCCGCGATCGCCTGCTTGCCTTTGGGCACCTTTTCCATCCTGCTCGTCAGGAACAGGCAGAGGCAAAGGATGAACAGCATCACGATCCATGCGTTGCGCATGGTTTCCGTGATCGGCAGCCCGCCAAGAATTGGGATCTCAAATAGCACTCTTGGGCCATTAATTGCTATATCGCCCACAATTTAACCTCCTTTCTTCCGAAATATGCTGTTTGCCAGCAAAATGATTTTGGGGAAGAACAGCGGCAGGATCGCCGCCAGCGGATTGATAAACGGAAGCTTGAACGTGAGAAATACCAACACGCCGGTCAGGCAGTACCGGAACATATAGCCCCGGCGTACCAGCCCGATCGCCTGTGCGGCCGGGTAGAGCAGCGCTTTCGACGCGTTTGCGCCGATCATCAGGAATAAGATGAAGCTGTACGCCGCCCCGCCGAGCAGGCTGCCGATCGTACGCAGGTCGCCCATCCCCGCCAGGAAAAAAAGGCCGGCCGCGATGAGCGTGAGCGGGGCCATGCCGAGCAGGAGCCGTTTCGCTTCCTGCATTACAATTTGTTTCGCCGTCATGGCCTGTGTTCACGCTCGCTTTCCTTCGCCTTTTTTTCGGTGTACTGCATGAACTTCCAGAGGTTGCATCCAGCCACCGCGATGCCCAGCAGGATCCCAATGATGATCACCCCGTTGCCCCAGCCAAACTTGTTTTTGAGCCACCAGGCCAGCGCCGTCATTACGACCGGCGGGATAATCATATTGAGGCCGAACTGTGTAAAATAAACCAGGTATTTCAGCACTGTCCACGTAGATTTGTTCTTCAATCGCATCCCGTCCCCAAAAGGTAAAATATGATGTTAAGGCTCCGTGCCCGCGCCCGCTTGTTGTTCCCCGGCGCGGGTTTGGCACCCCTCCCACACATCGTTTTTATTATACCGAAACTTGCTAAAAAGCGAAACACTTTTTAGCGAAATTTTCTAAAAATTTTTTCTTATACTTTGTCGGATTGGGAATGATATACAAAAAAATGGACGTAATCCTGTGGATTACGTCCATTGCGTTCCGTTACTATCGGTTTCTTGCTTTTCGTCCGATCGGTAATTACATGAATTTCTTCATGGTCTCGGTCGCAGTCTTCTCGTCTTCGCTGATGGCGACGGTGAACTTGACCGAATGCTTCTCTGCGAAAGCGTCGAGGTCGCGCAGGAACTTTTCCGCGTTCTCGGGCTTCTCGTCTTCTACGATTTTATACAGGCTGTCGATGTAGAACTGGGAAATGTCATAGTTCCCTGCATGGATACCGGACAGGAAGCCCAGCAGGCCGTCGTAGCCCTTAACCGCATAATCGCTTACGTCTACCAGACGCGCGTCATGGGAAATGTCGAATGTCAGCTTGTTGCCCTTGGCAATACAAACTACCGCACCTTTTTCTTCTGCGACAGCAGCGTTTACAAGATCAATGATTGTTTTCGTCTTGCCGGTGCCCTTGCCGCCCATAATTAATTTTACCATAATGATTCCTCCCAACCTTTGAGGTTATTTTTATGTTACCATACACTGCACAAAATTACAATGATAATCCGTCACTTTCTTGTATCTGTTTTGTGAATTTTTGTATCGCGCCCCGCCTGCTCATTTCATGAGCACAACCCGTAAAAAGGAGCGGAACAGGTCGCCCACCCCCATGGCGTCCACGGCCTCGGCCGCGGTCACCGGCACGGTCAGCAGCACGTCAGAGCCGCTTAAAACCTGCACTTCGCCGACCTTCTGCCCTTTTTGCACCGGCGCGTCCAATGTTTCCGGCAGGTTCACCTGCGTCGTCAGGCCGCCCGCCTTTTCCTTTTCAATCAGCACGCTGTCCGCGCCGTCCGCTGTAAGCGGCACGGTTTCCGACTTGCCCAGCGTGACCGGCAGGGCGGACGGCAGCCCTGACAGGTCCGGCACGTATTTTGTGAAATTGGCAAAACCGTAGTTGAGCAGCGCGGAAGCGTCCGCCGTCCGCTGCTCCTTGGTGGGCGCGGCCATGACCGTCGCGATCAGCGTCATCCCATCCCGCTGCGCCGCCGCCGAGATACAGAAGCCCGCCTCGGATATGTACCCGGTCTTAAGCCCGATCAGCCCCTGGTAGCTCTTAAGCATCTTATTGGTATTGGCCAGCTGGAATGCGCCGTCCCGGATCGAATCCATCCAGATCGTCGTATAGTCCAGGATTTTGGGATGCTTGAGCAGCTCGACCGAAATCAGCGCAAGGTCGCGCGCCGAGGTCAGCGTCTTCTGCCCGTCGTGATCCAAGCCGTTGGCATTGACAAAGGTGGTGTTCTGGCAGCCCAGCTCCGCCGCGCGCGCGTTCATGCGCTCGACGAAGGCTGCCTCCGTGCCTGCCAGGTGCTCCGCCACGGCGACCGCGCAGTCGTTCGCCGAACCCACCGCGATCGCCTTCATCATGTCGTTCAGGGAGAGCTGCTCGCCCTCCTTAAGCCAAATCTGCGTGCCGCCCATCGATGCGGCATAGGCGCTGCCCGTAACCATATCGTCCAATGACACTTCGCCCCGGTCGACCGCCTCGAGCGCGAGCAGCATGGTCATGATCTTGGTCACGCTGGCGGGCTGCAGCGGCTCGTCGGCGTTATACTCGTAAAGCATCTGCCCGGAAGAATCGTACAGCGCCGCCGACTTTGCCGACAGCTCCCCCATCGCAGGGAGCGCAAACGCCTGCCCTGCTAGGATGGCCGAGCAGAGCAACGCGCAAAGCATTTTTTTCATCATCATCAGCACCCCTCTCGTCCTTACTGTATGACGTAGGGGTGAAAATATACCGCCGCCTGCACGCCCGCCCGGGCGCCCGCATGTGAAGCAATTTACTTTACACTTCGTCTTTTATTCGATCTCCAGCGTAACCGGGCAATGGTCGCTTCCGAAAACGTCGTTTAATATCCCGGCTTTGGCTACGCGCGGCATCAGGCGGTCGGAGACGAGGAAATAGTCGATGCGCCAGCCGGCGTTCTTCTCCCGCGCCTTGAAACGGTAGCTCCACCAGGAATACGCGCCCGTCAGCCCGGGATAAAAATGCCGGAACGTATCGGTAAACCCCGCGCCGATCAGCTCCGTCATTTTGGCGCGCTCCTCGTCGCTGAAGCCCGCATTGCGGCGGTTGGTCTTGGGGTTTTTCAGGTCGATCTCCTCGTGCGCGACGTTCATGTCGCCGCAGATGACGACCGGCTTCACCGCGTCCAGGCCTTTCACGTACGCGCGGAAATCGTCCTCCCACTGCATACGGTAGTCCAGGCGCTTCAGCTCATCCTGCGAGTTGGGTACGTAAACGCACACCAGGTAAAAGCCCTCATATTCCACCGTGATGGCGCGCCCCTCATGGTCGTGCACATCGATACCCAGCCCGTACCGCACCGAAAGCGGCTCCTGCTTGGTAAATACCGCCGTACCGGAGTAGCCCTTCTTTTCCGCGGAGCACCAATATTCGTGGTAACCCTCCATCGGCACATCGGCCTGCCCCTGCTGCATCTTAGTTTCCTGCAGGCAGATGACATCCGCATCCTGTGCCTGCACAAAATCCAGGAACCCCTTCCCCATACAGGCGCGCAGCCCGTTGACATTCCAGCTTATCAGCTTCAATGAAATCCTCCTATCTATGCTTTGAGTATCCCGCTTTCCCCGATCCGGCGCACCGCTTCCTCCATACGCGCGGGCGGCACGACAAGCGCAAAACGGACATACCCCTGCCCCAATTCCCCGAAGCTTTCGCCGGGTACGCAGATGACGCCGGTCTTTTCCATCAGTTCCATGACGAACTGTGCGGACGACGGATAGTGCGGCGGGATTTTCGCCCAGACGAACATCGTTGCCGGCGCGTCCGCGACCTCCCAGCCGATCCGGCGCAGCCCGCCGCACAGCGCGTCACGGCGGGCGCG
>NZ_LT707059.1:165337-284121 GCF_900155735.1 Intestinibacillus massiliensis | reverse complement strand
CGCGGTAGCCCGCGCGGTTGCGCGCCACAATTTCCTGCGGGCCGGTCAGCGCCGCCACCGCGCCGGCCTGCGCCGGGTAGAACATGCCGTAGTCGATCTGGGAGCGGAATGCAAAGAACTTCCCGATCACATCCCGGTTGCCGAGCGCGAACGAAACGCGCATCCCGGTCAGGTTGTAGGTCTTGGACAGCGAGTTGAACTCGATGCCGACCTCCTTCGCGCCGGGTACGGACAGGAAGGACATGCCCTGCCGCCCGTCCAGCATCAGGTCGGAATAGGCGTTGTCATGGATGACGATGATATCGTGCCGTTTGGCAAACGCAACCAGGCGCTCGTAAAACGGCACGTCCGCCACCGCAGTCGTGGGGTTATTCGGATAGGATACCACAATTGCGCGCGCTTTATCGGCCACCGCCGGGTCGATTGCGTCAAAATCCATGAGATAGCCGTTTTCCTCACGCAACGGCACAAGGCCGATTTCCGCCCCGGCCATCATCGGCCCAAAGGTAAAGATCGGGTATCCCGGGTCGGGCGCGAGTATCAAATCCCCCGCCCCGATCAGCGGGAACGCGACATGTGCGATGCCCTCCTGCGAGCCGCATACGCTCATCATTTCATCCCGCTCGAGCGCCACGCCGTAGCGCCGCGCATACCAGTCCCTGACCGCTTCCTGCAGGGCGGGCGTATCACCCAGGGAATATTTATAGTTCTCCGGCCGCAGCGCCGCTTCGCTGACCGCCTGCAGCACATGCTGGTCGGGTGCAAAGTCGGGCGTACCGATGGAAAGGTTGATCACGTCGCCGCCGGCGGAAAGGATTTCGCGCTTTTTTTCGTCCAGCCGGTTGAAGATATTGGAGGTCACTTCTTGCCCCCGCCTCATAAATTTCATACTTTCACTTCCGCTTTTATTGTTGTCTAACCCATTATAATGCACGTCCTGCCAAAAGGCAATTGGTTTTGCATGCCTGCCTGGGCTGCTTCCGCATACCAGCCCCCTTGCGTGGCGCCAGGCAGGTAAAAGTAAAAGCGCGTGGTATCCTTGCCCCCCGTGACGGGATCGCATAAAAAATAGACGTCCGGTGGCTGAACGTCTATTCCACACGAAGCTATATCCCGTTTTCCAGCAGCTTTTGATAGATGGCGCGATCCCGGTCGGTAAAAACATTAAAAATGACCTGCCGGATAGACCGGTCCCGCGCCAGGAAGCGGGAAACCGTCTGCACCGCAATTTCGGCGGCCTTGTCCTGCGGGAAGCGAAAGACCCCCGTGGAGATACAGCAGAACGCAACGGACTGTATCCCGTTCTGTACGGCCAGCTCCAAGCAGGACTGGTAGCAGCGTGCTAAAAGCGTGCAATCCTGTTCCCGGAGACGGCCGGCGACGGCCGGCCCGACCGTATGCAGGACGTGCTTGCAGGGGAGGTTGTACCCTGCCGTGATTTTGGCGCTCCCGGTTTCCTCTTCATGCCCCTGCGCCTGCATCAGCTTGTTGCAGGCGAGCCGGAGCTGGACGCCCGCAAACGTATGGATGATGTTGTCGATGCAGGAATGGCAAGGCTGGAAGCATCCCAGGAGGGCGCTGTTGGCCGCGTTGACGATCGCATCTACTTTCAGGCGGGTAATGTCGCCCTGCCAAAGGAAGATGCGGCCGTCGGCGCGGGTAGGGGATAAACCCGCGCCGTCTACAATCCCCCGCCTGTGGATTTCCTCCGATAAGTAGGCGTCCTGCACCCTTCGGAAATCAGCCGATACCGGCATAGGCGGACGCACGTTCATAAGGGAACGCAGGAGCTGCCCCTGCCCCGCTTCCCCCGTGGGGATCCCGATCCCGCGGTACTGCGGCAGCTCCGCCAGCATGGCGCGGATGAGGTAAACCCGCCGTTCTTCCTGTGTCATAGGTTCCCCTCCCTCGTGATGCGTTGCAGGGCAGCCCCAATGTCCCCTTGGATGCAGATGGAGCGCCCGGCAATTTCAGGGGGTACGGCGGCCTCGGCTGCGTTGATGCAGGCGTACACCGCACGCGGATTTTGACCGGTCATTTGCCAGAACGGGTATTTGATGATGGCCGGCGTATTGCCCCCCACCCCCAGCTCCCAAAAGAGGACATGCCGGCCGCTGTGACGCCGCAGGAAATCCTGATAACGCCCGTTGGCCTGATACCAGCCCTCATCCTGCACAAATGTGGCGTCGCAGCGCAGGTTCATCGTCATGGGGCCTCCGCAGAGCGGGCAGCGGGGCGCCAGCCCGGCTGGGATCCGCATGCCTTCCTGCGCATCCAACATCCGGCGGACGGCCGCCGCGTTGTCATAGGTTTTATGATGGCATGGCTTGGCGCATTGCCACAGGCCGTAATCCCCCTGCGTGTAGAACAGGCGTTTCTTGTCAAACCCCGCCCGCTGGAAGCAGTGATCCACATTGGTGGTGAGCACGAAATAGTCCTTGCGCCCCACCAGCCGCAGCAAGTCTTGATAGACCGGTTTCGGCATGTCCTGGTAGCGGTTGATCCAGATGTAGCGGCTCCAGTAAGCCCAATATTCCTCCGGCGAGTGGAAGGGGTAGAAGCCGCCCGCGTACATGTCGGAAAAGTGGTATTTGGCGATAAAATCCGAAAAGTTTTCTGCAAACCGCCTGCCGGTGTAGTCCATCCCCGCCGAAGCGGAAAGGCCGGCGCCGGCGCCGATGACGACAGCATCGGCGCTGGCGAGCTGACCGGCCAGCTCTTTATATACTTTTGTCTGCATCGTGCGCCTCCTGACCCATCCGCCTATCCTTACCTGGTTATCATAATGCTGCGGCGGCATCCTGTAAAGTAAGCACTTTGCCGTGCCATAGTTACCCTATGGAAACCATGCCGCAGGGATGCGGTACGCCACCCCGCCTGCGCACAATAAAAGCCCCCTCCGAGCAGGAAGGGGCTTCCCCGGCGGCATGCCGCACGGTATTACGTATTATGGTCGCTGGTGTGGAACTGCTTGAGGTTGCCGATCTTGGCCGCGCGCTCATCCATCACGCGCGTCACTTCTTCCAGCGTCACGCCGCATTCGTTCATCATCACCATCATGTGATAGAACACGTCGTTGATTTCGCCGACCAGCTCTTCCTTGTCGCCGTTTTTTGCCGCGATGATGGTCTCCGCGCACTCCTCGCCGACCTTCTTCAGGATTTTATCCAGCCCTTTTTCAAACAGGTAGCAGGTATAGGAGCCCTCCATGGGCTGATCCCTGCGCTGCGCGATCACGGCTTCCATCTGTTCAAATGCATTCATGCTTCTTCCCCCTCCTTGCGCCACAATTCCGTATAAAAGCAGGTGCGGTTGCCGGTGTGGCAAACCGGCCCCTTGGGCGTGCCCATATAGATCAGCGTATCGTCGTCGCAGTCCGACAGGATACGGCTGACGAAAATAAAGTTGCCCGAGGTCTCGCCCTTGTTCCAGAGCTTTTGCCGCGAACGCGAGAAAAACCACGCCGTCCCGGTCTCCATCGTCAGGCGGAGCGCCTCTTCATCGGCATAACCCAGCATGAGCACCTCGCCGCTCCGCTCGTCCTGGCAGACGACCGGGATGAGCGGCGCTTTTACAAAAAACTTCGATAAATCCATCTTTATTACCTCACCGGAAGACCCTTTTCCCGCAGATGCTGCTTGACCTGCGCAATCGACAGCTCGCCATAGTGGAACAGGCTGGCCGCAAGCGCCGCGTCGCAGCCCGTTTGCTCGAACACCTCTGAAAAATGCCCCAGCGCGCCGCACCCGCCGGATGCGATGACCGGGATGCCGACCGCGTCCACGACCGCCTGCGTCAGCTCCAGGTCAAAGCCCGCCTTCGTGCCGTCGCGATCCATGGAGGTCAGCAGGATTTCGCCCGCGCCGCGTTCATAAACTTCCTTCGCCCACGCGACCGCATCCATGCCGGTCGGCGTGCGGCCGCCCGCTACATAGACCTCAAACCCGGAAGGCGTTTTGCCGGTTTTGCGCCCGTCAATCGCGACTACCACGCACTGGCTGCCGAATTTTTCCGCTGCCGCATCCACCAGCGCGGGGTTCTTGACCGCCGCAGAATTGACCGATATTTTATCCGCGCCCGCACGCAGGATATCTTTGAAATCCTCCGCCGTGCGGATGCCGCCGCCCACCGTGACCGGTACGAACACTTCCCGGCAGGTGCGGCGCACCACGTCGGCGATCGTATCCCGATCCTCATAGGTCGCGGTGATATCGAGGAATACAATTTCGTCCGCGCCCTGTTCGGAATAGAATTTGGCAAGGGCGACCGGGTCGCCCGCGTCCCGCAGGCCGACAAAGTTGACGCCCTTGACCACGCGCCCGTCCTTGACGTCCAGGCACGGGATAATCCGTTTCGCCAGCATTACTTCGCCTCCCGGATGGCCGCCGCGAGGTCGAGCGCGCCGGTGTAAACCGCCTTGCCCGCGATGGCCTCGTCAATGCCCGCCGCCTTCAGCCTGCGCACGTCCTCGAGCGTCGAAACGCCGCCCGACGCGACGATCCCGCAGGAAACTGCGCGGCGGAGCGCGGAAAGCTGGTCAAAATTCGGCCCTGCGAGCATGCCGTCTTTGCTGATATCGGTAAAAATTATCGTCTGGACGCCGAAGCCCTCCATCAGCTTTGCAAAGGAGAGGAAATCCTCCCCGCTGTCCTCCAGCCAGCCGTCTGTCCGTACGGTGCCCGAAAGCGCGTCCACGCCGACCGCAATGCGCGCGCCATACTGCCGCACGGCCTCTTCGACCAAGTCGGGGTTGCGCACCGCCGCCGAGCCGATGATGACGCGGTGCACGCCGAGCGCCAGCACGTGCTGCACGTCGTCCAGCGAACGGATGCCGCCGCCCAACTCGACCGCCGCGCCGGTTTCCGCAATGACACGCCGCACCACGTCATAATTGGCGTGCGTGCCGTCCTTCGCGCCGTCCAGGTCGACCATGTGGATGAGTTCCGCGCCCGCGGCCAGGAAGGCCTTTGCGGTTTCGACCGCGTCCTCCGCGACCTTTTCGGCCGTCGCGTAGTCGCCCTTCTTCAGCCGGACGCACTTGCCGTCCTTTAAATCAATCGCCGGTAAAATCCTCATGCGTCGCCCTCCGTCAGTCTCGCAAAGTTGTTTAAAATACGCAGGCCTGCCTGCCCGCTCTTTTCCGGATGGAACTGGCAGCCGAAAACATTCCCGCACGCGACCATCGCCGGCACCTCCGCGCCGTAATCGGTCACGCAGGCAAGGTCTGCACGGTCGTCGGGGCACGCCATGAAACTGTGCACGAAGTACACATAGTCCCCGTCCGACAATCCTTCGGTCAGCGCGTTCGGGTGCAGGATGGATAGCGCGTTCCAGCCGATCTGCGGCAGCTTAAGCGCTGTCCGGATCCGTGCGATACGGCCGGGCAGCAGCCCCAGCCCCCGGCAGGGGCGCACTTCCTCGGACGTTTCAAACAGCATCTGCATGCCGAGGCAGATGCCGAGGAACGGCTTTTGCGCGGCGGCCCGCAGCACGGCGTCTGTCAGCCCCGAGCGGTGCAGCGCGTCCATCGCGTCCGGGAACGCGCCGACGCCCGGCAGGATCACGCCCGCGGCCTGTTCGATCACCGCGGCGTCCGCCGCAATNCGGCCAGCGGCGGGTCGCCGAGGAGCCGGCGGCCGGCCGCTGTGACCTTGACATACAGCTGGTTATCCTCCACGGTGCCAAAAAACTGCCCGTCACAATAAACGCCGTACTCGCCAAACATCTTGCGATAGGTGACCTTCCCCGCATCCGCAAGCTGCGCGGCGGCGAATTCCATAAATTCCGCGTTTGTCGCCATACTTTACAGCACGCCCTTTGCGGAAAGCACGCCGCCGCCCGTGACGGCAACCGCCTGCCGCAGCGCCCGCGCTAGCGCCTTAAACAGCGCCTCCGTGATATGGTGCGCGTTGTCGCCATATTCGCACCTGAGGTGCAGCGTCAGCCCGGCGTTCACCGCGAGCGCGCGCATGAACTCGGCCGTCAGGCAGGTGTCATAACCCCCGCACACCGGCTGCGGCATGGGCGCGTCGAACACCAGGTACGGCCTGCCGGAAACGTCCAGCGCACAAAAGCCGAGCGCCTCGTCCATCGGCACAAAGGATTGCCCGAAGCGCGCGATACCGGCCTTGTCGCCCAGCGCCTGGCTGAGCGCCTGCCCGAGCGCGATGCCAATATCCTCCACCGTGTGGTGGCCGTCGACCTGCAGGTCGCCCTTGCAGGTGACCGTAAGCCCACACCCGCTGTGCACGGCAAAGGAATTTAACATATGGTCAAAGAAGCCGATCCCCGTATCAATTGATATTAGGCTGCCATCGTCAAGGTCGAGGAACAGGGAAATATCGGTCTCTTTCGTCTTGCGTTTTACGTCGCCTTTACGCATTTTTATCCCCCTCCGTCCCCTGGAACCGGACGCGCACCGAATTGGCGTGCGCGTTCAGGTGCTCCGCCTCGGCAAGCGAGATGATATCGGCGGAGAGGGCTTCGAGCGCCTCCCGCGAATACTCGATGACGCTGGTCTTTTTAAGAAAGGTATCGGTAGACAGCGGCGAGAAAAAGCGCGCGGTGCCCGAGGTCGGCAGCACGTGGCACGGGCCCGCCATATAGTCGCCGAGCGGTTCCGGCGCATACTGCCCGAGGAATACCGCGCCCGCATTGTGGATGCGCGGCAGCAGCTCGCGCGGCGCGGCGGTCACAATTTCCAGATGCTCCGGCGCGACCTGGTCGGCCATCTTGCACGCATCCTTGAGATCCTCAAACACGATCGCGCAGCCATAGTTTTCAACCGAATCCCTGATGATGTCCCAGCGCGGCAGCGCCTTGGCCATGCGTTCCATTTCCGCGGAAATGGCCTGCGCCTGCGCCATGGAATCGGTCAGCAGGACGGCGGAGGCCAAGCGGTCGTGCTCGGCTTGGGAAAGCAGGTCGGCCGCCACATAGGTCGGGTTTGCCGTGTGGTCTGCAATCACCAGCACCTCTGAGGGACCGGCGATCATATCGATATCCACCGTGCCGAACGCCAGCTTTTTGGCCGCCGCCACATAGGCGTTGCCCGGCCCTACGATTTTGTCGACCTGTGGGATCAGGCTTGCGCCATAGGTCAGCGCGGCGACCGCCTGCACGCCGCCGCATGCGATGACGGTATCCACGCCCGCGATTTTTGCGGCCGCAAGCACCTCGCGGCTCAGGTTTTCCGTCGGCGGCGTGACCATGATGATTTCGCGCACGCCGGCCACCTTGGCCGGGATCGCGTTCATCAGCACGGAGGACGGATAGGCCGCCGTACCGCCCGGCACGTAGATGCCGACGCGGTCCAGCCCGCGTACGGTCTGCCCCAGCACCTGCCCCGGGCCGCGCTTAAACTCCCAGGTGCGCACCATCATGTGCTCATGGTAGTCGCGGATATTTTCCGCCGCGCGCAGCAGCGCGCCGATCAACGCGGGCGGGCAGCTTTCGCACGCCTTTTCCAGCAGTTCCTGCCCGATGATATAGGGTTTCTGTCCATCGAATTTGACCGAGTATTCCTCGACCGCCTCCAACCCGCGCATGCGCACGTCTTCCATGATGGCACGTACGGACAGCTCGATATCGCCGCGTGCACCCGCGGCGCGCGCCTTCATTTCCCGGATGACGCGCTGTTCCGCCTCGCCGTCCGCGATTACTGTTTTCAAGAACATATCTGACATTCCCTTTCCTATCCGGGCGGCGGTTAGTCCTGCGCCAGCCCGCTTTCCAGCTCGGCGATGACCTTCTGGATCTCCGCCTTTTTCAGCTTTGCGCTCGCCAGGTTCACAATCACGCGGGCGGAGATCGGGGCGACGTCCTCGATGACCTCAAGCCCGTTTTCCCGCAGCGTCGACCCGGTCTCTACAATATCGACGATCGCGTCCGCCAGCTCCAGCAGCGGCGCAAGCTCGACCGAGCCCTCGATCTTGATCGTCTCGACATCCATATTCTTCTTCGTAAAATACGCCTTGGTAACGGCCGGGTATTTAGTCGCGATGACCGGGGTCTTATAGCCGCCGTACACGTCCTTGCCCTTCTTGGTGGCCAGCGCGAAGCGGCACTTGCCAAAGCCCAGGTCTACCATCTCATAAAAGCTGCCGCCCTTTTCCATAATCGTGTCCTTGCCGACGACGCCCATATCGCAAACGCCATGCTCGACATAGGTGATCACGTCCGCGGCCTTTGCGAGGACGATTTCCACATGGGTGCCCGGCAGCGTAAAGATCAGCTTGCGCGAGCCTGCTTCCAGCTCGCTGATATCGTACCCCGAGGCCTTGAGCAGCGACAGCGTCTTCTTTTCCAGCCGCCCCTTGGTCAGCGCGATGCGCACCGTGCCCTTGCGGCTCTGCGCGGACGTATCCGCCGCGCCCATCAGCGATTCTGCAACGCTCTCGACGTCAATGCCGAAGCCGCCCGCGGGGATGCTGCGCCCGAATTTGGCGCACAGGTCGTTATACCGCCCGCCGGACAGGATGGCCGCGCCCGCGCCGCCGATATAGCCGCGGAACATAATGCCGGTATAGTAATCCATCTCGTGTACCAGGCCGAGGTCGATCATCACCGCGTCGCTGTAACCCGCCCGGTCGAGCGCGGCGTACAGGCGGCGCAGGTACGCGACCGCGCCGAGCACGCGCACGTTGCCGGTCAGGTTTTCCACCTCGTCAAGTACCTCGATCCCGCCGAAAAGCTGCGGCATCGCGCACAGCGCGCGGTAGGCCGGGCGGTCGCGGTACGGCTCGAGCATATCGCCCAGCGCGGCGAACGATTTGTTTTCAATCAGGCGGCGGATGCCCTCGGCAGTTTCACGGTCCACGCCGAGCGCCTCGATGAGCGCCTTGTAAATCTCCGCATGGCCAAGCTCGATGCGGAAGCTCTGCGCCCCCGCCATGCCCAGCGCCTCAAACGCGGAGGACAGGATATCGAGGTCGGCTTCCAGGCCGTCCGCGCCCATCAGTTCCGCGCCGATCTGCAAGAACTCGCCCTTGTGCCCGTGGTCGCCTGATACGGAGCGGAACACCTTCTGGCTATAGTACAGCCGCACCGGCAGCGCCGCGCTGTCCAGCCGGGTGGCCGCGATGCGCGCGATCGGCGTGGTATTGTCCGGGCGGGCGACGCAGATGCGCCCCGAGCGGTCGATGACCTTCAGCATGGTCTCCTGGTCAAGCTCCGGGTTCGCCTGCGCAAAGACGTCATAATACTCGACCGAGGGCGTCACGATTTCACTGTAGCCGCGCTTTTCCAGCGTGCTGCGGATTTTCCCCTCGGTGTCGCGCAGCGCGCGGCATGAGGCAAACAGCAGGTCGCGCGTGCCCTCGGGCGTAGATATGCAAAAACGGTTCATAGTTCCGTTGTCTCCTTCATTACTTCATTGTGCTAAAATGATAACACACGAAACCCCTATTGTCAACCCCCGCGGCGGATTACCAGGTCGCGATAGGTTTCGCCGTCTGCCACCACGCCGACCTTGCCCTGTGCGATCAGGCTGCGGAGCCGTTTATAGATCAGCATATCGCTGATATGGAGCTGATGCCGCCCAATCACGCAGCCGATCACCGACGCCGCGCACACGTCGTCCACCGGGACTTCGGACAAAATCAGCCCGTCATAGTAATCCTCCGGCGCGGAACACAGCCTGCCGTCCTCCAGCACGCGCATGGGCGCGTTTTCCCGGCACAGCGTTTCCCACTCCGCCACGAGCTTGGCGCACTCCTCGTGGGACAGCAAACGGCGCTTTTCATAAAAATAACCGGCGTCTACCGGGCTTAGCTCCCCCGTCGACGCGAAATACGCCGTGCCATGCCCGGTTTTCCGGCCGCGCCGGTAGGTGCGCCGCAAGTGCCGCCGCACGCGCCAGCGCAGGTACCATTGCGGGCGGCGCAGCGGCTTGCCGTTGTTTTTCACCACGCCGATCACGCCCATGCCGCAGTCCTTGCCGCTGAGCCAGTCCGGTTCCTTCTGCGCTTCTGCGGGCATGCTGTCGGCATGCACCACCCAGATGGGGACGCCGCGCGCCGCGAGGCGGCTGACGGCATAGAGCATGCCGCAGCGCTCGCGCGCATTGTCGCCGTACCAGATGACCGCCTCGTCCACCTGGCCGAGCATGGGCAGGGACGTTTGGAAATGGCGGCGCAGGTATTCGTCCCGCTGCCCCGGGGCATCCCCCATACCCACCGCCCATGGGCACAGGATATCCCCGCGGGCATCCGGGTCGTCCAGCGCGGCCAGGTCCCCTTGGGAGAGGTCGTCCAGCAGCGGCACGATATGGCCGGCGGGCAGCTCCGGCGCCAGGCTGTGGCGCGCGGCCTTGAGCATCCCGCCGGGGCTTTCCCCAAAACAAATCCAGTACATTTCGTCCCTCCTCAGAACAGCGATACCTGTGTCGATTTCGGCATCGTGCCGAGTGCGCCGATCTCCTCCAGCGCTTCCACGACCGACTTGCCCACCTTGGCGCAGCGGATCGTCATTTCCTCTGCGGACAGGAACGGCCCCTTCTGGCGCTCCTGCACAATGTCCAGCGCCGCCTGCTCGCCCACGCCGGGCATGGAGGTAAACGGCGGGATCAGGCCGTTTTCCGTGACAATAAAGTTCTTTGCGTCCGATCGGTATACGTCCATCGGCTCAAAGGCAAAGCCGCGTTTATAAAATTCGTGGCACACCTCGAGCGTGGTAGCGGTTTCCTTTTCCGCCGCCGTAATCGTCTTGTCGCGCTCTTTTTCGGCCAGCTCGCGGAGCTTTGCCTTGCAGACCGCGTCGCCGCGGATCATGCAGGATGCGTCAAAGCCTTTGGCGCGGATCGAGAAATAGGCCGAATAGAACGCCAGCGGGCGGTGCACCTTAAACCACGCGATGCGGAACGCCATCATGACGTAAGCGACCGCGTGCGCCTTGGGGAACATGTATTTGATCTTTTTACAGGAGTCAATATACCATTCCGGCACATTTTGTTCGCGCATCGCGTCCTCCCATTCGGGCTTCAGCCCCTTGCCCTTTCGGACGGACTCCATAATGGTAAAGGACAGCTTGGGCTGCACGCCCTGCAAAATAAGGTAGTTCATAATATCGTCACGGCAGCAGATGCACCCGGAAAGCGGGATGCCCTGGCGTACCAGCTCCTGCGCGTTGCCGAGCCATACGTCGGTGCCGTGCGATAGGCCGGAAATGGAGACCAGGTCGGCGAAGGTGTGCGGCTGCGTGTCGCGCAGCATGCCGCGCACGAACTTCGTGCCGAACTCCGGCACCGCGATGCTGCCCATTTCGCCGAGGATCTCGTCCGTCCCGTCCACGTACCGCAGCGCCTCGCAGGAGGTAAAGAGGCTCATGGTCTCCGGGTCGTCCAGCGGGATTTCACGCGCGTTCACGCCGGTCAGCTCCTCCAGGTGCTTGATCATCGTCGGGTCGTCGTGCCCAAGCTCGTCAAGCTTGAGCAGGTTTGCATCGATGGAGTGGTATTCAAAATGGGTCGTGACAATCTCGGAATTGGGGTCGTCCGCCGGGTGCTGCACGGGGCAGAAATCGTAGATTTCGACCTCCTTGGGGACGACGACGATGCCGCCCGGGTGCTGCCCCGTCGTGCGCTTGATGCCGGTGCAGCCGGCTGTCAGGCGGTTTTCCTCGGCGTGCGAGCACTCGATGCCGCGCTCCTCCATGTACTTTTTGACATAGCCGTACGCCGTCTTCTCCGCGACCGTGCCGAGCGTGCCCGCGCGGAACACATGGTCGTGCCCGAAAATCTCGCCGGTATACCAGTGGATTTTGGGCTGATACTCGCCGGAAAAGTTGAGGTCGATATCGGGCACCTTGTCGCCCTCAAACCCCAGGAAGGTTTCAAACGGGATGGAAAAGCCCTCTTTGCTCAGCTTATGACCGCACTGCGGGCATATTTTGTCCGGCAGGTCGACGCCGCAGGACATGTCCTCGTGCCACTCGACAAATTTGCAATCTGGGCACAGGTAGTGCGGCGCAAGCGAGTTTACCTCCGTGATATCGGACATAAACGCCGCGAGCGACGAGCCGACCGAACCGCGCGAGCCGACCAGGTATCCATCCTCGATGGACTTGCAGACCAGCTTCTGCGCGATGATGTACATCACGTCGTAGCCGTTGCCGATGATCGAGCCCAGCTCGCGATCCAGGCGCTTCTGCACCAGTTCCGGCAGCGGGTCGCCGTAAATGCGGCGCGCCTTTTCGCGGCACATGTTTTCCAAATCCTCCGCGGAGCCGTCGATCTTCGGGGGATAGTTTTCGCGCGGCACCGGGCGCACCTCGTCGCACATGCCGGCGATCAAGTTCGTGTTGGTTACAACCACCTCAAAGGCGCGGTCGGCGCCGAGATAGGAAAACTCGTCCAGCATCTCATCCGTCGTCTTGAGGTAGAGCGGCGCCTGGTTGTCCGCGTCCGGGAACCCCTGCCCTGCCATCAGGATGCGGCGGAACGCCTCGTCCTCCGGCTCCAGGAAGTGTACGTCGCCCGTCGCGCAGCAGGGCTTGCCCAACTCGTCCGCAAGCTTTAGGATTTTCCGGTTCCAGTCCCGGAGCTGCTCCTCGTCGCGCGCCATGCCCTTTTCCAGCATAAAGCGGTTGTTGCCGATCGGCTGGATCTCCAGGTAATCATAAAATTCCGCGATTTTTTTCAGCTCATCCCATTCCGCGCCGTCCGTCATGGCGCGGAACAGCTCGCCCGCCTCGCAGGCCGACCCGAAAATCAGCCCCTCGCGGTGCCGCAGCAGCTCGCTGCGGGGGATAATGGGACGTTTATAGAAGTATTCCAGATAGGATTTGGAAATCAGCTTGTACAGGTTCCGCAGCCCGGCCTGGTTCTTGACCAGGATGATGAAATGGTAGCGTTGCAGGTTTTTCAGGCTGCCGGACTTGGCTTTTTTGCCGGCGAGCACGGCGTTGACGTCCGCAATACGCACCGCGCCCTCCTCCCGCAGCAGGTCGAGCAGCTTTATGTAAATGCGCGCCAGAACGGCGGCGTCCTCGCTTGCGCGGTGGTGCTCAAACGGGCCGACGGCCAGCTTCTTTGCCAGCACGTTCAGCTTATACCGCCCAAGGTCGGGCAGCAGGATGCGCGCCATTTCCAGCGTGTCAATATAGGTGAACGCCTCCGTGCGCCCCAGCCGCCTGCACGCCGCATGGATAAACGACATATCGAAGCCGGCGTTGTGCGCCACGAGCGGCCGACCGTCCACAAACGCCAGGAACGCCGCCAACGCGTCGGGCAGTTCGGGCGCATCCGCAACCATATCGTCGGTAATGCCGGTCAGTTCGGTGATCTCCGCCGGGATCGGCTTGTGCGGGTTGACATAGGTCTGGAACCCCTCCGCCGTCTGCCCATCCCGTATGACGGTCGCCGCGATTTCGGTAATCTCCTCGGAATCGGGGCGCAGGCCGGTGGTTTCGATATCAAAGCAGACAAACTCGCCGGTAAGGAGGCCGTCCCCCGTGCCGCGCACGACGGAAACCGCCGCCGCGTCGTTGACATAGTAGGCTTCCACGCCGTAAAGCACCTTGAAGCCCTCTATTTTGCCCCATTCGACCGCGTGCATCGCATCCGGGAAGGCCTGCGCCACGCCGTGGTCGGTGATCGCCATGGCCGTATGCCCCCAGTATTTGGCGCGCTCAATCAGCTTTTTCGCCGGGGAGATGCCGTCCATCGCGGACATATTGGTATGTAGGTGCAGTTCGACGCGCTTTTGTTCGCTTTTGTCCTGCCGGATGACCTTTTTGGACTTTACGATGCCGCTCGGCTCCAGGATCGTTTCCTTTTCCCACTGGTCATAGGTGACCTTGCCCTGCACGACCAGGTGCATGCCGGTCTTGATTGCGCCGACCAGCTCGCCCGCCTGGTCCTTGGCCATAAATTTGCACACGCGCACGGAATTGGTGTTGTCCGTGATGTCAAAGGACAGCTTGACCCATTCCTTGCCGGTCTTTTTGCTCTTGATTTCTCGGTGGTCGACAAAGAACACGTCCCCCTTGACCGTCACGCGGTCAAGCTCGTGCACCGCGTCGCGGATCGGGATGGGCGCATCCTCATACAGCTTGCCGAGGATGAGGTTTTCCTCCTTGACCTCGGCGGCCTTCTGCCTGCGGTATCCCCCGCCTTCCGCGGGCGCAGGCTTGGGGCGCGGCTTCTTCGGGCGGGTTTCCGCCGCCTGCGCGGCTTCCTGCGCCTGCTGTTCCGAAGCCTTCTGGAGCTGCGCCGCGCGCGCCTGCTGCGCCGCCTGCCGCGCCGCCGCCACGCGTTCCTCCGGCAGCGGCACCGCCACGACGGGGCAGGCCATGCCGGTCTCCGTGCGTATCTGCTCGGAAAGCTGGCGGAGGGACAGGGACAGGTATTCCGCCGCGGTATCCGACATGGAGACGCGCAGCTCGCCTCCCTCGTACTTCCACTCGCTCCCGGCCAGAAGCCCCTGCGCGGATGGCAGCTTCGCGCGCAGCTCGTCCGACAGCGTGCGGATATAGTCCTCCGACAGCCCGGCTTCCATGCGGTAGCGCGGGGAAATGCGCATGCGCGCCAGCTTGTACCGCTTGGCGATGCCCGTTTCCAGCCGGTGCAGCGCCGTACACGGCACGACCTCGTCAAATTCCACGTGGCAGAGCATCGTGCGTTTGTCCTGGCTGACGGCAAGGGAGCATACCTGCCCGCTGGACAGGTATGCTCCCAATTCTTCACTTTGAAACTGGTCGAAAACCTCGCAGAGTGCTCTTGCCATAGTGCTCCCTTTTCCTCAAAGTTTCTGTATTTCCTCCATGAGCGCTTCCACAAGTGCTTCCTCGGGCACCTTGCGGACGATCTCCCCCTTGCGGAAGACCAGCCCGACCCCGTCGCCGCCCGCGATGCCCACATCGGCTTCGCGCGCCTCGCCCGGGCCGTTCACCGCGCAGCCCATAACCGCCACCTTCAGGCGCTTGCCTTGGATGGAAGCCACGCGCTGCTCGACCTCCTTGGCGATGCCGATCAGGTCGATGTGCGTGCGGCCGCAGGTGGGGCAAGAAACGACGTTGATGCCGTCCTCCGCCAAGCCGACCGCCTTGAGGATCGCCCGCGCCGCGTGGATTTCCTTGACCGGGTCGTCCGTCAGCGAAACGCGGACCGTATCGCCGATGCCGAGCGCAAGCAGGCCGCCGATCCCGGCCGCCGACTTGACCGTGCCCATGTACTCCGTACCCGCCTCGGTTACGCCGAGGTGCAGCGGGTAATCCGTGCGCGTGGCCGCCAGCCGGTAGGCCTTCATCGTGTCCGGCACGGAGGACGATTTGATGGAAATGCAAATATCGTCAAAATCAAACTTATGGAGCAGCGAAACATGGTACAGCGCGCTTTCCACCATCGCCTCCGGCGTGGGGCCGCCGAATTTCGCCAGGATCTCCTTTTCCACGGAGCCGGAATTTACGCCGATCCGGATCGGGATACCCGCGCGCGCCGCCGCCTGCGCGACGGCCTTCACCCGGTCGTCCGCGCCGATGTTGCCGGGGTTCAGGCGGATTTTGTGCACGCCCGCCTCGATCGCCGTGAGCGCGATGCGGTAATCAAAATGGATATCCGCCACCACCGGGATCGGCGACTGCGCGCAAATGGTCTCCAGCGCGCGCGCGGCCTCCTGGTCGGGTACGGCGCAGCGCACAATCTCGCAGCCCGCGTCGGCGAGCGCACGGATCTGGAGCAGCGTCGCCTGCGCGTCCCGCGTATCGGTATTGGTCATCGACTGCACGGAGACCGGCGCATCGCCGCCGACCCGTACCGCACCGACCTGGATTTGTTTCTTGCTGTTCATAACGTTCCTTCTTTATTCTGTCGTTTACCCGCGCGTCAGCAGGCGCAGGATATCGTTCCCTGTGACATAGATCATCAGCAGCATCAGGAGCGCCAGCCCGGCGCCGTGCACCCAGCCCTCATACTTGGGCGGCACCGGCTTGCGGCGGATCGCCTCGATGATGATGAAGATCAGCCGCCCGCCGTCCAGCGCGGGCAGGGGCAGCAGGTTCATGACGCCGAGGTTGATCGAAATAAAAGCCACCAGCATCAGGAAATCGGAAAAGCTGGTCTTGACCGTCTGCACCAGCGCGTCGCCCACGCCGATCGGGCCGGAAAGCTGGTTGATGCCCACCTGGCCGGTCACCAGCATGCCCAGGCTGTCCCAGACCATGCGCCCGAGGTCGACCGCCATGTTGGCGGCGTACTGCGCGCGCGTCCACAGGTTCGCCGGCCGCATCTGGAAATTGATCCCGTACAGCGGGTTGCCGTTCGCGTCCTTAAATTCCGGTTTGAGCGGTATGTCCTCCAGCAAAAGCTTTTGGCCGTCACGCCGCACCTCAATGTCGTGCAGGCCGTCCTTGCTGCGGGCAAGACCAGCGTTAAAATCGGTCTTGGACAGCAGCACGTGGTAGCCGTTGACCTTCAGGATCTGGTCCCCGGGCATCAGCATCCCCTCGCCCTGGTAGGCAAAGCCCTCCTGGAAAGAAGCGATGGCGTTATCGGGCAGCGCCTTGAGCGGCATCAGCAGGCCGTACAGGATCAGGTAGCCGACAAGGAAGTTCATCAGCGCGCCGGCCGCGACGATGAGCGCCCGCCGCGAAATCTTGGCGCGCGCAAAGCTGTGCGGGCTTTCGGACTCGCCGTCCTCCCCTTCCATGACGCAGGCGCCGCCGAAGGGCAGCAGCCGCAGGCAATACCGCGTGCCGTGCCACTCCTTGGAAAGCAGCGTCGGCCCCATGCCGATCCAGAACTCGTTGACCTGCACGCCGCCGCGCTTTGCCGTTATAAAGTGGCCGAATTCATGTACAATAATCAGCAGGCTGAACGCCAGGATTGCCAAAAGGATCATACCAAAGGTCTGCAAATTCAAAGTCTCCTCTCCGGGTTACAAAAGGCGCGCACCATACTCCGTGACCAGCGTGCGCGCCATGCGGTCGCTTTCCAGCACGTCGTCGAGCGACACCTCGCCCTTCACCGGCACGCGCGCCATGGCTTCGCCGACAAGCGGCGCGATCTCGCAGAAACGGATTTTATCCTGTAAAAACAAGGCCACCGCGGCCTCGTTTGCACCGTTGAGCACCGCGCCGGCATTCCCTTTCTGGGCGGCGGCGGTGCGCGCGAGGCCAAGGGCGGGCTTTGACCAGTCGTCCGGCTCAAAGAAGCTCATCAGGCCGATTTCGCTCAGTCGCAGGCGCGGCGCCTTGCACGGCACGCGCGCGGGATAGGTCAGCGCATACTGGATGGGCAGGCGCATATCGGGCACGCCGAGCTGGGCGAGCACCGCGCCGTCCGCAAACTCAATCAGGGAATGCACGATGCTTTCCCGATGTACGACGATCTCAATATCCTCTGGCTCCATATCATAGAGCCACATCGCCTCGATCAGTTCCAGCCCCTTGTTCATCATGGAGGCGGAATCAATCGTGATTTTCGCGCCCATGGACCAGTTCGGGTGCTTGAGCGCCTGTTCGCGCGTGACGCGCTTGAGCTGGTCGGCCGAATACTTGAAAAAGGGGCCGCCGGACGCGGTGAGGATGATCTTTGCCGCGCGGTTGCCCCCGCGCGCCTGCATGCACTGGAAGATCGCGGAGTGCTCCGAATCCACCGGGAGGATGCGCACGCCCTTTTGGCGCGCGCGCGCCGTCACGATCTGCCCAGCGCACACCAGCGTTTCCTTGTTGGCGAGCGCAATGTCCTTGCCCGCGCCGATCGCCGCGAGCGTCGGCAGCAGGCCGACCATGCCGACCACGGCGGTGACCACGATATCGGCCGACGCTTCGGTCGCCGCGGCGATCAGGCCGTCCATCCCGGCGTAGACCGCGATATCCGTGTCCGCCAGCGCGGCGCGCAGCTGCGCCGCCGCCTCCTCGTCAAAGGCTGCGACAAGCTTCGGCCGCAGGGCGCGCGCCTGCCGCTCCAGCAGCCCAATATTCTTATTGGTCGTAAGGGCGACGACTTCGGCGTCGATCGAGGGCAGGATATCCACGGTCTGCGTGCCGATCGAACCAGTCGAACCCAAAATAGCGATTTTTTTCATAGTGTATCTTATCCCTTTCGGGCGCAGATTATGCGCCGAATAGCAGCAGCACCGCTTCGACCACCGGCGCGACAAAAATCACGCTGTCAAACCGGTCGAGCACGCCGCCGTGGCCCGGGAAAATCGAGCCGTAATCCTTAATGCCTGTCTGGCGCTTGATAATGGAGAACGACAGGTCGCCGACCTGCCCGATGATCGAGCCCGCCGCGCCGAGCAGCCCCGCCGCCGCGTAGGACAGCGACAGCCCCGCAAAATGGTTTACCAGCAGGGTGAACACCAGCAGGCATGCCACGCCGCCGAACACGCCGCCGATGCCGCCCTCCACCGTCTTCTTGGGGCTGATGACGGGCGCCAGCTTGTGCTTGCCGAACAGCATGCCGGCGAACAGCGCGAACGTGTCCGAGCCCCAGGCTGCCAGCAGCGGCATCAGGACGAGCAGCGCGCCGTTTTCCATCTGGAAAATACGGGTCAGCGACAGCAGCAGTTGCGGCAGGATCAGCGCGCCGAAAAAGGCGCACAGCACCTCGGACGCGCCCACCCGGTCGTGATGGCGGAGCAGTTCTGCGAACGAGCCGAGCAGCAGGACGATGACGAGCGCCAGCCCGATCCAGCCGTGCAGTGGGCTTTTCAGCATAAACCCAGCCTGGTTTAAGCCGCAGAGCAGGGAAACCACCACGGAAAGCAGCACAATCCTATGGTTTTTGACCAGCTTTGTGGAGCCGAGCAGTTCATACGTGGCCAGCGCGCACAGCAACGCGAGCGCGATCTCCAACACCGCGGGCGGAAACACGAACAGCGCCAGCAGGACAAACACAAAACCGACCGCGCCGAACAATACCCTTGCTAACATCTCTATACCCCTCCGAATCTGCGCTGGCGGCGGTTATAATCCGCAATTGCAGCGTCCATATCGCTTGTCTTGAAATCGGGCCACAGCGTATCGGTAAAGTAATACTCGCTGTACGCCGACTGCCAAAGCAGGAAATTTGAGACCCGGATTTCCCCGGAAGGCCGTATGATCAAATCCGGGTCGGGCATGTGGGCGGTGTACAGGCGCCCGGCGATGTGCGCTTCGGTGATATCCTCCGGCTGGAGCGTGCCCGCCTGCACCTCGCGCGCCAGGGCGCGCACGGCATTTTTGATCTCGTCGCGGCCGCCGTAGTTGATGCACAGGGTCGCCGTCGCCGCATCAGGCCCCAGCCCGTCGGCGATCTGCCCGGTCTCGTGGATCAGCGACATGATATCGTCGGGCAGAACGCTCAGGTCGCCGATGACGCGCACGGCCACGCCGCGCTCCGCCATCGTATCGGCCGCCTCGCGCAGGTACTTGCGGAAAAGGTCCATCAGTGCGTCTACTTCCTCCTGCGGGCGCTTCCAGTTTTCCGTGGAAAAGGCGTAGACCGTAAAGTAGCGCACGCCGATATCCTTGCAATAGGTCGCGACCGTGCGGAAGGTCTCCGCCCCGACCGCGTGCCCTGCGGAGCGCGGCAGGCCGCGTTTTTTCGCCCAACGGCCATTGCCGTCCATAATAACGGCAATATGCGTCGGCACAGCGCCAATATCCACCGTTTTTTTCTTTTTAAACAGCCCCACTCAAGCTTTCCCCCATGATTTGTGAATCTTTAGCATCCCATAAAAAGGGGCGGCGTACCGCCGCCCCCCATTTTTTCAGTTTGTGCCGCGGCGCAGGCCGGTGGCATCCCCCTTAAACTTCCGCCAGTTCCTTGGACTTCTTGGCGGTCATGCCGTCAATTTCTTTGACATACTTGTCGGTCAGCTTCTGCATCCCGTCTTCCGCGTCCGCCAGCTCATCCTCCGTCACTTCGTTCTTTTTGTGCGCAGACTTGAACTTATCGATCGCATCGCGGCGGATATTGCGGATGGCGACCTTGGATTCCTCGCCGGTCTTCGAGACCTGCTTGATCAGCTCTTTGCGGCGCTCCTCCGTCAGCGGCGGGAAGCCGAGGCGGATCACCTTGCCGTCGTTCTGCGGGTTGATGCCCACGTCAGACATCTGGATCGCCTTTTCGATCTGCTTGAGCACCGACGCATCCCACGGCTGGATTGCCAGCGTGCGCGGATCGGGTGTGGAAATCGCCGCCACCTGGTTCAGCGGGGTGGGGGTGTTATAATAGTCAATCGTGACCCTATCCAGTACTGCCGGGTTTGCGCGTCCCGCGCGGATGGCCGCCAGGTCGTGCGAAAGCACATCCAGCGTCTTTTTCATCTTATCCTCATATGGCTTAAAATCAGGCTTCATGCTCAATTCTCCTCCTGTACGATCGTACCGATTTTTTCACCCGTGACGACACGGTAAATATTTTCAGGGTCTTCCAGGGCAAATACCTGGATGGGGATATGGTTATCCATCGAGAGCGAGGTCGCCGTGGTATCCATGACGCCCAGCCCCTGGTTCAGCACATCCATGTACGAAAGCCGTTCGTATTTTTTGGCACCCGGATTGACGGCCGGGTCGGAATCGTATACGCCGTCGATGTTCTTTGCCAACAGGATCACATCGGCGTTGATTTCCGCCGCACGCAGCACCGCCGCAGTATCCGTCGAAAAATAGGGGTTGCCCGTGCCGCAACCAAAAATCACCACGCGCCCCTTTTCCAGGTGCCGGATGGCGCGCGCGCGGATATACGGCTCCGCGACCTTGTTCATTTCAATGGCAGTCTGGACGCGCACGTCTACACCGCGCTGCTCCAACGCGTCGCACAGCGCAAGCGCATTGATGGCCGTAGCCAGCATGCCCATATGGTCTGCGCGGGAACGTTCCATCTTCCCGCCGCCGTCCTTTACGCCGCGCCAAAAGTTTCCGCCGCCGACGACAATACCGATCTGGGTCCCAATCTCGTTGCAGCGCTTGATGACGTCGCAGACAGGGCCGATGACGTCGAAATTCAGCCCAAACTTTTTTTCACCCGCCAGCGCTTCGCCGCTCACTTTGATGAGCACGCGCTTGTACTTAGGACTTTCCATCATTATGCCCTCTCTTCCGTTAAACTTATCGTATCTATTTTACCTTATCCGCTCTATAAATGCAAAGGGTTTTGCATGTATTTTTCTTGAATGTAAAACCGCCCATACCACCCAAAACCGGGCGGCAGCACCGCGCACCATATGAACGGGCTGCCGGCGTAAAAGGGTGCCCTGGGTTTCCAAGGCGCTTCCCCCTGGAATTTCTGCGGCGTGTCGCGAACCTGCCTGTGTCAAAGCCGCCCCGATCCCGAACCGTCCCTATAGGGCCTTTTTTTGCCATAAATTGTAGCATGTTTTTGGGTAGGGGACAACACCCGCAACAGGTGCTGACGTACCAAACAGCGCTTTTCCCATCCCCCGGTGCGCCTAAACAGCCGGCCTGTTACCAGGCGTACCGCGCCATTTGGCAGGTAGCCCCATGCCTGCCGCGTACAAGGAAACATCTATCCCATGCGGCATGGATGTGCCGCCCAGGACGCTTTAGGCCGGTAGCGTGACCGTATAATTGTAAAAATATCACAAAAACAGTTTGTACAACCTCCAATTTTTCGTTATAATGGAATTAAGTCAATAATATACCCGGATTTTATTTAAAAGGGAGTGACCCTATATGAACCGGAAGCGCATCGTATCCTGCCTACTGCTAACCAGCTTGCTGCTTACGCTGACGCCTATGGCGGCGTTTGCAGCGGATGAGCCTGTCCTGATCTCCAACGCGGAGGAACTGGCTTCGGCCATCGCCAGCAACCCGGCGGGCAGCTACAAGCTTGCGAAGGACATTACCTTGGATGGAGAATGGATCCCCCTGCCGGTTCAGAACAGCGTTAATGACCCGTTCTTTACCGGCACCTTGGATGGGGACGGCCATGTGATCCGGGGGCTGAAGGTCGCCCTAAGCGAAACGGAAGGCCCTGCCGCCCTTATCAGCGAGATGGACAGCGGGAGCATCCAAAACCTGGGGCTTGAGCTGGCGCCCGAGGGCGTCAGCGGCGGCTACTGGGTGGGTGGCCTCGTCGGCTGCATGGACGCCGGGACGATTCAAAACTGCTATGTGAAGGGAACCGTGTCGCAGACCGGCAGCCCCAGCGAAGACAACCTAACTGCGGGCGGCTTGGTGGGTTACATGCTGGACGGGACGGTCTCCCGCTGTTATAGCGAGGGGGCTGTCTCCGGCGCGCAGCAGGTGGGCGGCCTCGTCGGCTGTATGGCGGGCGGAGTCCTGACCGACTGCTACTCCTGGAGCGATGTGAACGGCGATGATGTTGTGGGCGGCCTTGTGGGACAGATGGACGGCGGGAGCCTGACCCGCTGTTACTACGCCAAAGGGACCGTCACCGGCAGGGAGGGCGGCGGCTCCATCGGCACTGTGGTCGGCTGGCGAACCGACGCTGGAGACCTGGAGGAGTGCTACTACGTGCAGATGGGTGCGCAGGACGCCATCGGAGAAGACGATAAGCCTTGGCTTACCACTCCTGAGCACACATCCGACCTGACTTCCGGCAGCCCCTTATCCAGCGCCTGGGACGATACGGCCTGGCTGTTCGTACAGGGGCAATACCCCGTGTTCCGGCAAGGGGAGCCGCCGGAGGTGGGGACGCTGGATCCGCCGCAAGGCCTCACCTGTTCGTCCCAGCAGCTTTTGCCCACTACAGAGTGGCGCTATGAAGTGGCATTTCCGGCAGTGCGCAACGCCACAGGGTATTCCGTACAGCTCTACGGGGAGGACGGCCAGCCAGTGGGCGAACCCGTGGTATCGTCTAACGGCGCAACCAGCGGGACGGTGTCCATCAAGCTGAATGAGGCCATTGACGCGGCGGCGCTGCTGGAACTGGAAAAAGACCCAGGCAAGACCACGTTCCAGTTTACCTGCGGCGTGAAAGCCTTGGGGAGCGGCGGCCTGTCCAGCCCGGAATCAGACCCCGCGGCGCTTCCTGAATTGCATCTGCTGGAGTCCATCGCGAATGCAACGCTCCCCGGCCAGCGCCACCCGAAGGGTACCAGCTATTTAGATAAAATACGTCCCATGCTCCCGGCCTCGGCGGAAGCCGTAGCGGATGGGCAGCCTGCAGTCCTCGGCCTGTCCTGGCCGCCGCTGAACCCCATCCAGAAGGAGCAAGCCATCGTCGAGGTAGAGGCGGCTTTCCTGCTGCCGGAAAACGTCATCAACCCTAAGCGGCTTGGGGTGAGCGTCCGGCTGGTCTTTTATACCCAGCTGCAGCCCCCTTCAACCCTTTCCTGGGATCCCCTCGTGCCCGGCAAGGCCACATGGGTCAATACGGACAACGCAGGCTCCACCAGCGTACAGCTATTGAAAGACGGCGAAGCGGTTGGCGATTGGAAGCTCATTCCCAGGGCGGTGGCGCAGGAATACGACTTTACCCAAATGATCCGGGCTGCTGGCAGCGGCAGCTATACCTTCCAGGCAAAAGCAAACGGCAGCAAGGATGCAGACCAGCTTTACCTGGGAAGCGGCGTGGCCGTGGCTGCCGCGGCGTACCCGTATCAATATATTTCCACGGTCACGTTTGATCCCCAGGGCGGCGATCCGGTGCCGCCGCAAAGCGGCGTGGCCTACGGGGAAGCCATCACGCCGCCCGTGCCAACCCGTACCGGATATACATTCACGGGATGGTTCACCCAGCCGGCGGGCGCCGGCGCCGCCTTTACCAAAGATACGCCGGTGCTGGACAACCTCACCGTCTATGCCCAGTGGGCGGCCAACCCCTATACTGTGGCTTTTGATGCAAATGGCGGCACCGGCGGGATGGCAAGCCTTCCCTGCACCTATGGCCAAGTGGCCGCACTCCCCTCGAACGCCTTCACCCGGACGGGCTGGAACTTTGCAGGCTGGGGCACCGCGCCAGCCGGAGCGGTGCGCTACGGCGACGGACAGGGTGTGCTTAATCCACCCGGGGCGGCCTTGGGGCATGTCACCCTCTACGCCATATGGAGCCAGGAGCCCGCCTACCGGGTCAGCGGTACCGTGAAGGGCAGCGACGGCAACCCCATGGAAGGCGTAAAGGTAACGCTCAAGCAGGGCGTCACCGAGTGGCCTTCTACCGTGACCGACGGCCGGGGCGCCTATACGATTGAGGGTGTGCCGGACGGTACCTACAACCTGGTGGCTGGGTACGGGAGCAAGACCATGACCGTGCTGGTCACAGTCTCCGGCGCCAACGTGGATTTGAAGGTCATCACCATGCCGCAGGCCGATATCAACAGCGTGGTGGATGTGGCGGACACCGCCGATACCCCGCATGTGGTGGTGGGCGGCCTGGAGCAAGAGGCCGCCCAGCGGGCGGAACCCGGCAAGACGGTCACCATCTCCATGGCGGTGGCCGCCCAGCCCCGGGAAACTGGCGACCCGGCGGCGAAAGATCAAATAAGAAAGATCGAAGCCCTGGCGCAAGGGCAGGAACTGGAATTCCTGGATTTCACCGTATGGAAGCAGACACTGGACGGCATCCAAACGGAAACGGAAACGCTTGATGTGCTGAACACTGTACTGGAGCTGGTGATCCCCTTCGATTCCAGCGGCAAGCAGGCCGTCACGGTTTATCGCTGCCACAAGGGCAACGCCGAACCGCTGAAAGGCCTGGGGATCCGCCCCGATGCCTCCTCCCGCCAGGACGGTACCTTTTACCGGAAGGATGGGATGCTCTATGTGTACGCCAACCGCTATTCCACCTATGCGATTGGATATCGAGCGCCAGCCCCAACGCCCCCTACCTCCGGCGGCAGCGGCACGGCCAGCTATACCATCACCGCCACAGCGGGGACGGGCGGGACCATCTCCCCCAGCGGCAAGGTACGTGTCAGCCGCAATAGCCGGAAGGCCTTTACCATAAATCCCGCGGACGGCTACGTGGTATCCGACGTGCTGGTAGACGGCAAAAGCGTAGGTGCGGTGGACAGTTACACCTTCGAGAAGGTCGCTGCCGCGCACACCATCCGGGCGCTGTTCCAAGAAGGCGGCGCAGGGCGGCTTCCGTGGAACCCCTTCGGCGATGTGACGGAAGACGACTGGTTTTACGGCAGCGTGCGAGAGGCCTATGAAAAGGGGCTGATGGTGGGCACCTCCGGCCATGCGTTCTCCCCCGGCATGAATACGACCCGGGGAATGATGTTCACCATCCTGTGGCGGGTTGCCGGGGAACCGGAGGCCGACGCTGCCGTCCCCTTTACCGATGTAGTGCATGGGGCTTACTACGAAAAGGCGGTGGCGTGGGGAACGGAAACCGGCGTGGTGCAGGGCTATGGCAACGGCCTGTGCGGCCCCAACGACTTAATTACCCGGGAGCAGCTTGCCGCCATCCTCTACCGCTGGGCTGAATGGAAGGGGCAGGACGTCTCGGCAGATGTAGGCAGGGTGTTGTCACCTTTTGAAGATGCCGACCGAATATCCGGCTGGGCGCTACCCGCCATGGCGTGGGCGTGCGACAGAGGGGTGCTCCAAGGGCGAGGCTCCGGGATTCTCGACCCGGCCGCCCATGCTACCCGCGCAGAAGCGGCCGCCATGCTGCAGCGCTTCCTGCATCCGGCGTAAAAACGGCGAAAATTCTAAAGAGGGGTTCGGGATAACAATCCGTGTTATCCCGAACCCCTCTTTTTCGCCTTATTGCCTTGTGCTAAAATTGCGTATCCCTCTCCTGCCGGCGGCTTTACACAGTTGCGCATCACCTTGAAACGCCGCTATGTAACAAATCGTCCAGCAGGCGGTAAAGGTAGTTCACATCCAGCGGCTTGGGGACGAAACCGTCCATACCGGCGGCCATCGCCGCGTCCACATCCTCCTTGAAGGTGTTGGCCGTCATGGCCACGATGGGGATGGTGGCCGCGTCCGGCCGTGTCAGCGCCCGGATGGCGCGCGCGGCATCCAAGCCGTTCATCCCGGGCATCTGAATGTCCATCAGGATTGCCTGGAACTCGCCCAACTGGCTCTCTGAAAACCGCTCCAGCGCCTGGCGGCCATCCGCGCTCCGGCATACTTTTGCGCCCCGGATCTCCAAAAGCTGCGCCGCAATCTCGGCGTTGAGGTCGTTATCCTCCGCCAGGAGAATATGGATGCCGTCCAGCAGCATCCCCTCCGGCTGCCCTTCCCATCCGCCCGCAGGGGGTACCCCGGGATCGCCCAGCAGCAGGGTAACGGTAAAAAAGAACACGCTGCCCTGGCCAGGCTGGCTGTTGACGCGCAACTCGCCGCCCATCTTCTGGACGATGCTGCTGCTGATGGGCAGGCCAAGGCCAGTCCCCTGGCTCTTGGCGTGGCTGGTGCCAACCTGCTCAAAGCTCTCGAAAATACGTCCTTGGTCTTCCGGTGAGATGCCCGTGCCCGTATCCCGCACCTGGAACGTAAAGGTGGCCGCCGTGTCCGATGCGGCATCCTCCGTTACGCGCAGAAGGACCGATCCTCCGGCCGGGGTGAATTTAAAGGAGTTGGACAGCAGGTTTGTGAGCACCTGCCGTAAACGGATGGCATCGCCGGCCAAGCCGCAGTGGACAATTTCCTTTTGTAGCGAATACGTCAGCCCACGCCGCTGGGCTTCAGGCGCCATCATCGACTGGATTTCATCCAACATACGTTCCAGGGAGAAGGGTTCGCGGGCGAGGATCAGCTTCCCGCTGTCGATGCGGCTCATGTCCAGGATGTCGTTGATTAGGCCGAGCATATAGTTGGAGGAAGCACGGAGCTTCGACAGGTTCTCCTGCACGTCGGCCGGCGTCCCTTCCATCATGCTGGTGAGGTCTGCGAGACCCACCACGGCGTTCATGGGGGTGCGGAGCTCATGGCTCATACGGGACAGAAACTCCCCCTTGGCACGGCTCTCCGCCTCTGCTTTTTCCAGGTTGTTCTGCATGAGGGCGGCCCGCATACGGGCGCGGTAAATGCCCAGCACGGCTGCCACCAGAACCAGCAGGAAGAGGGAGAGCACGGCGATGAAGGTCATAGGGTTGGCGTAGATAAGCTCCATCAGCGAGAGACTGTTGGTACCAATGGAGACCATGTTCCGATCCAGGATTGCGGCGCGCTCCTGGGAAGAAAGGCTGTTGATGGCCTTGTTGAGGATGGTCAGCAGGTCAGGGTCGGCCGGCCGTCTGAGCGCAAAACCGATATTGCTGCGGTCGTTGACCAGGGTCACGGGCACCAGGTTGGAGAAATGGTAGCGCTGGATATCCCACTCCATCCGGCTGGCCAGGCCATAGGTAAAATCCGCCTCGCCACTGTTCACCGCGATCAGGGCGTCGGTAATTGTGGGATATATCCGCACCTCGGCGGCCGTAATCCCGGTGGGCAGCGGCTGCCCTTCGACGACGGCGCAAACCAGGCCTTCGTCCGGATAGGTTGCTGCTTTGTTGCGCACCACAATATTGTTGAGAGCCGCATAGGGGGACGTGATAGTCACGCCCTGCCGGACCGATTCCTCCTCCGACCCCATATAAAAGCAGAGCAGTTCCGCCTCCCCCTGCTGCAACATGCGGACCGCTTCGCTGTAAGTATCTGCATAAACATAAGTAAAGCCGAGCCCCGTAAACTCCGACACCTTGCCAAGGACGTCGGGTACAATGCCATCATGGATGTTCTCCGGCGAATTGAGGCAAAACAGGGGATGGTAACTTTCAGGAACCGCCACGGTGATGGCGCCCCGCCCCTCGATATAATCCCGCTCCGCTTCATTGAGCCGGATGTCAATGGCGCTCTGATCCTGGAAATGCGCCGAATACCGCTCCACGCTGAAGTTCGGGTTCGCGTCCGCGATCCTTTCCAAGGCCATGTTCAGCCCGTCCAAAACCTCCTGGTTGCCCACGTTGGTCACAATATAATAGGGCTGCGAGTCAAAAGCGGCGACGACGCGGAAGCCTTCCGGGTTTTCAAACCCATTCCCAAGCAGCAGGTCTATCTCTCCGCTCGCCAGATAGGGGTAGAGCTTCCCGTCCGCCGGGAGCTGCTCATAGGCATAGGTACGGATTTTACAATCCAAGTTGTGCATCGACAGGAACTCGCGCAGCCGCCGGATGTTTTCCTCCGCCCGCTCGTACACGCCGATGGTCTTGCCGTCCAGGCTGCGCAGGTCGTAGCTGTTAATGCTGCTGTCATCCAGCCTGGCCAAAAGGACCGATTTGTTGTACCCGATGTTGTAATCCGGATAGGCAAAGTATTGCTCAAAGCCAGGGGAATAATAGTTGCCCCCCATCAGATCGTACTTGCCATCTAGGAATTCCTCAATCATATGGTCGCCGTCGGTGTCGATGTATTCGTATTCCCAGCCGGTGTATTTGGCGATCTCATTCAGGTAATCCACCACCAGCCCCTGGCGGCTGCCGTCCTCCGCCGTCTCGGTCAGCCCCGCGACCTGCGGGAACGGGACGCGGAGCACGCGTGACCCCTGCCCCCCTGCTGCCGCACCGGCAGCAGGCACGGCAGCCAGGGGGATCATCAGGAGCGCGGCGATCCCCCTCCTCATCCAGTTTTTCAGTCGTTTTCGCATGGTCGTCTGTACTCCTTTAAGCGGGTCAGCGGCGCCCGTTCACCCGTGGCCGCCCCTGTGGATACAATCCGCAAGCGTTTTGCAAAGCTGCGCCACATCCAGCGGCTTGCTGACGTGGGCGTCCATCCCGGACGCCAGCGCCGAGGAGATGTCGTCGCTAAACGCGTTGGCCGTCGTGGCGATGATGGGGATGGCGTGCGCCAGCGGGTGGTTTGACGCACGGATACGCCTTGTGGCCTCGTGCCCATCCATGACCGGCATCTGCACATCCATCAGGATCGCATCATAGCCGCCGGGCTTGGAGGCAAGGAAAGCGTCCAGTGCCTGCTGGCCGTCCTCCACGCAGTCCACATCTGCCCCACTCATGCGCAGCAGGGTCGCCGCAATCTCCTGATTGAGGGCGTTATCCTCCGCCATCAGCAGGTGGAAGCCCTCTAGCGGCTTGCCGGCGGGCTTTTCCTCGCCCGCGCCGGCTGGCTGGCCCTTGTGCTCCAGCGCCGCCTTGATTGTGGCATAGACGCTCGAGCGGTAAAGCGGTTTGGGGAGGAAGCCGTTGACGCCCGCCGCCCTCGCCTCTTCTTCCACCTCGGAGATGTCATAGGCCGAGATCATGACAATCGGGACATCATTCCCCACCTCCCGGCGGATGCGGCGGGTCACCTCGACGCCGTCCATATCCGGCATCTTCCAGTCGATGAGGCACAGGTCGATATCCCGCCCCTCCCGGTGCATCTCCTTCACCCGCGCCACGCCCTCGGCGCCGGACAGGCGCCACTCCGCGCCAATCTTGATTTTCTCAAGCAGCACAGCGGTCTGTTCACAGACCTGCTGCTCGTCGTCCACGATCAGCGCGCGCAGCCCTTGCTGCGCAAAATCAGGCTCGGGCAGACGGCTCTCCCCGCCCTTTTCAAAGGGCAGGTCGACGATACACGTAGTCCCTACGCCGGGTTCGCTCTCGATCTGGATCTGGCCGCCCATCAGGGCAACCAGGTTTTTCGTGATAGACATGCCGAGGCCCGTACCTCCGAAGCGTTTGGAGATGGATGCGTCCGCCTGCTCAAAGGGCTGGAAGATGCGCTCGACAGCCTCCTTCGTCATGCCGATGCCGGTGTCGGAGAGGATAAACCGTAGGACGTCGGTCGTATTTCCGCTTTTGTGCCGGGAGACATCCAGGCGGATGCTGCCGCCCGGGGCGGTAAACTTTACCGCGTTGGAGCTGAGGTTCAAGAGGATCTGGTTCAGCCGCAGGGAGTCGCCGATAAAGACGGTATCCTCCCCAAAGCCCTCCATGGCCTCCGCAAATTCGATACCCTTGCCCTTGGCCTGGGCGTAAACGGTGGAAACGTACCCGTTGACAAGTTCAAAAATGTCAAAAGGCTCGTTTTGCAGCATCATCTTGCTGCTCTCAATTTTGGACATATCCAGCACGTCGTTGATCAGCATCAGCAGGTGCTTGGAGGAGAAGGTGATTTTCGCTAGGCAGTCCTCCACCCTGGCGGGATCCTTGACCGACGCGGCCGCAATCGTAGTCATGCCGATGATGGCGTTAAGGGGGGTACGGATCTCATGGCTCATGCGGGATAGGAAATCGCTCTTCGCCGTGTTGGCGCGCTCCGCGGTCAGCATGGCGTCCTGAAGCACCTGACGGGCGCGCACTTCCTCGGTGCGGTCGGAAAAAACCGTAATAAACTGCGGCGTTTTGGTGTCCTCCACCCGGTAGACCCGGATGAGCATCCAACATTTTTCCTTGTTGGGCTTGGTATACTCCACGAGCTTTTCAAAGGGCGAGGCAAACCCGGGATCGCCGACCTGTTCCCGCAAGGCCTGCGCATCCTCCTCGTGCAGGCCTTGGTAAAGGCTTTCCAGATCCTCCATCTGCCCGCCCAATATACGTTCCAGGTTAAGCCCGCGGTAGCGGATGGTGCCGGTGTCCGCGTCGCGGATGATGAACGCGTCGTCGATGCTCAGCGACAGGCTATCAAAAAGTTTGCTGCGGTACACCAGTTCCTTCCGCTGACGGTGCAGGACATATTGGGACGCCAGCAGCACGGCCACCATCAAGGCCATCAGCACGATAGAGGCGGTCAGGTTGGACTGCCGCAGCGCATTCGCCGTCTCTCCATAGCCCACCTTTTTTGCCTGGGCAACGTTAATAATCCCTTCCGTCTGGCGCAGCGCCTCGTCATAGAGCGGCTGCAAATGCGCCTGCCCATAGGCCTCTATTTCCTCCCCCGTGGTATCAAGCCGGGCGCAGTACTCCAAATATGCTTCCCGCTCCGTCTGCAAATGCGCCAGCGTTTCCCTTAGCGCCTGTACGTCTTCCGCGTTACCCAAATACAGCTCCCCGATCCGGGCGACCGGCGCCTCCAGCAGCCGATCCAGTTCATCCAGATTGACCCTGGCATATTCCACGTCATCAAGGCTGAAGTAGCGCTCCAGCCGTCCGGTGCGCAGGCTCATCTCGGAGACGTAAAGCTTCACATCCCCGGCGGCGATCACCACCTCGAAGGGATGGTCTGAAATGATTTCCGTCTGCGCCGCCAGGCTGGCGGAGGTATTGACAGTCATGATCAGATAGAAAAGCATTAACAGGATGAGGATTATTGTGCTGATCGCGCTCATCCGCTGGCTCCGGATCACGGACTGCTCTTTTTCTTCGACAGTTTTGTGCATCTCTTTTACTCCTCATATTCCAGCCGCACGCCCACCATGCCTGGATACCTGCCGCCGGCTATTCCCCACAGGTCCTTATTGTCCCATAATTTCACTGCGCGTTGCCTACCACACGGCGACGCCACTAGGTATCCATAACACACTGGCACAGGGGAAGCCGTCCCGCCCCCCGATCTGCCACGCTTGAACGTGAGCCAAAGCCGGATGCCTGCCCTATGTTGAAGCCCGCCACCATATGGATTTTTCCACCATCATGGTGCTGTCTCCGGGGCATGCCGCCTGTGCCGCGTCCCCCTCAGCCGTTTGTGATCCCCCACGGTATAGCCGCAACGCCCCGGCACCCCGTCCGAAAATAGGCCGTCTCAAAAATATCCATAGCCTTACGGAACCCGCTGCGGCTGTTATGCATTGCACGTCGCCCGTAGGCGCTCAAAGGCTTCCACCGGCATCGGTTTGGCAAAATAGTACCCCTGGACACATTCGCAGCCGATCTCGCGCAGGCGCTCCAGCTGCTCCGCCGTCTCGACGCCCTCCGCCACCACGCCCAGTTCCATCAGGTGCGCAAGGTTCATGATAAAGCGCATGATCTCCTGGTTGACCGGCGTTACCGGCTCGCTCTGGATGAATTGCATGTCCAGCTTCAAGACGTCCACCGGCATCTTGTGGAGCATGTGCAAAGACGAATAGCCGCTCCCGAAATCGTCCATTTCAATGACAAATCCCATCTCCCGCATATGGCTTACCGTATCGATGATCTGCTGCGGGTTTTCGGTGTAGGCGCTCTCCGTGATTTCCAGGTGGAGGCGCGAGGGCGGCAGTTGGTATTGATGGATCAGCCCCTTAAGGATATTGGCCAAATCCACATTATAGATGTCCGCCCGGGATACGTTTACCGAAATGGGCAGCGGGGGCAAGCCGCGTCCCTCCCAGTCCCGCAAGACGGCGCAGGCCTTGTCCCAGACGTATTGATCCAGCCGGGTGATAAACCCGTTGCGCTCAAATAGCGGGACAAATACCGCCGGGGACTGCACCCCCCATTCCGGATGGTTCCATCGGACCAGCGCCTCGGCGCCAACCATCCGGCTGTCTTTTATCCGGTATTTCGGCTGCAGGTAAATTTCAAACTGCCCGTCCGCCAAAGCATGTTCCATGCTGTCGACGATCTTCTGCTCCCGCAGCAGCTTGCTGCGGAGCACATCGTCATAATAGGCAAAATACTTTTGATACTGCCCTTTGATCCCCCGGGCTGCCAGCAGCGCGCGGTCGCACATCTGCTCCACCGGGACAGTCCGATCCCTCACATGATAGATCCCCCACTTTACCACGACATTCTGCATCTGGGACATCTCGTTAATCCGGGCGCAGACATCCTGAAACATATTTTCGGTATATTCACTATGGTGTTCGACCATACAGGCGAACTGATCCGCGTGGAAGTGGCTGCAAATCCCTTCGCCATAGGTATTTTCATGATAGCATTGCGCAATCGTCCTCAGGAGCCGGTCGCCCGTTGCAATGCCGAAAATGTCATTGACCAGCTTGAAATTGACGATATCTGAACAAATAATGTCATATCCCTTGTCCGGGTTCTGGAAAAGGCGCTCCCGCACCTGCCGGCAGAAGAAGGCCTTGCTGTACAGCCCGGTCAGCTGGTCGTACTGGAACTCGTTGACCAGGGCGGCCGTCTCCCGCAGGTGGATGATATTGGCGACCCTGTGCAGGATGATCTGCGGCTTATACGGCTTGGCCACAAAATCGGCCGCGCCGCAGGACAGCGCCGCCACCTCTTCCGACTCCGCGTCGTTCTGCGTGGTGACAATAACCGGGATAGAGGCGAATGCGGCATCCTCCTTGACCGCGGCCAGAAACGCATACCCGTCCATCACGGGCATGACAATATCCAGCAGGATAAGGGAAAAATGCCCCGCATACTCGTGTAAACGCGCAAGGGCCTCTTGCCCGTTTTCCGCCTCCACAACGTCGTAGCCAGGCTTCAATATCTCACGTAAGAGGCTGCGGTTTAGCATATTGTCTTCTACTACCAGGATGTTCCTTTTTGCGGCCATTGCGTATTTACACCTCTTTTTTCCCGCCGGCGTGAAAACGATAATTGTTCACATACATATATATTGAATTATATCAAATAGCTTTCCCAATAGCAACCTTGCGTTGCGGTAAGAAGGCTGTGGAAACGTGGGGTAAAAAATGCTATACTAGACCCATCGCAAGTTGGATTTCGCTGCAGACTGGAGGGGCATGTTTTGGAAAACAGCACGGAATTACGGAAAGTCGTCTACAACCTTTTACTGACCCAGATACAATTTGGCGCTTACGGCTGTGGGGACAAGCTCCCCACTATGGAAGAAACCAGCATACGGCTCCATGTGTCGATTGATACCGTCCGCACCGCATACCTAAAACTCAAAGAGGAGGGGTATATTTCCCTGTCGAAAAATGTTGGCGCTACGGTAAAGGTAAACTATGGCAGCCAAGAGACGGAACGGTTTATCCAGTCCTTCTTTGCGCTGCGCAAAACCGCAATCATTGATTTGGCTAGCGCCATGCGCCCCCTGTTCGGCAACGCGCAGTGGACCGGCCTGAAAAACGCTTCCGCGGAGACGCTGCGGGCAATCGAATCGCTTTCCAGCGGGGAGGCCGTTGCCGCGCCTTACGCAATGCTGGAACATCTCAACCAAAAATACAGCGCCCTCGGGAACACCCTGCTCATGCGCCTTGTTTGGCAGGTCTTTATGTTTATGCACGACCCCTTTTTCAGTATCAAAGAAAATTTGTGGTACTTTGACCAATTTGCCGACTATCTGCCGGAGGTGCTGGCACTTTGCCGGCATAAGGACTGGCCCGCGCTGCGCGTTACGGCGGATCAAGCGATGGATCAGCTGTCCCTAGCCCTCAACCGGTTCTATGCGTCCAAAATCACCATGCCACCGCCGGAACAGCAAATCGCTTTTGCCTGGAGCTCCTACCCCAAAAGCCAGCTTTGTTATACCTTTGCCATGGAGCTTCTGATTGCGATCAGCCGCGGGGTATATCCAGCCGGGAGCTTGCTCCCCTCCCAACAGGCGCTTGCAACGCAGCGCGGCGTTTCGCTCAGTACCGCCCGCCGGGCGCTCGAACTCCTGGGCAGCGTTGGCGCGGTGAAATCGGCAAAATATGTGGGTACACGGGTTGTGCCGTTTGACAGCGTCACAGAGAACAGCGATTTTACAAACCCTGTCCTCCAGCGGCGCCTATTGGATATGGCGGAAGCCCTCCAGGCGTTCGCCCTGTCCTGCCGGGAGGTATCCCTCCTGACGCTCTCCTCCCTTGACGGCGCTTCGGCCGCGGGGCTGTGCGAGGAACTCAAGGCGCACAAGCGGTGGCGGCGCGGGGAGACCCTGCCCTATTTCATCCTGGACCTGATCACAAAACACGCCCCCTATCAGGCGATACGAACCATATATGCCGAACTGCTGCGGCAGCACTTCTGGGGCTATGCGCTCCTGGGCATGAAAGGCGGCCATGAGGCCATCAACGCGACCTACGACCCTTATTTTGACGCGTTAACCGGAGCCTTGGAAAAATCGGATTACACGCAGTTTTCCAATACGTTGGAGGGGCTGATGCTCTATGAACTCCGCAGCAACGTGAATATCCTATCCCGGCTTGGCATTGCGGGGGTGGAAAACATATTTGTCCCTACAGAGAGCGAAACCTGAGAAAAAGCCCTGCGGAAAATCCCCAGGGCTTTTTCTCTGCCGTACAGAGCTTTTAATCTATTCTGTTGGACGGATGGCCTTCCCCCATTACCCGGCCACGCAGGGCGGTCAGGCCGCTTTTTCAGGTGCCGGATGGTGCATTAAAAAATGTCTATTTTGGATACCGGCCGATCCCTCTTTTGTGAAGCCGGACATGGCTAAAAGCATCGTGCCTGTCCGTATTGGGAAATGGCTTATTTGATCCATCTCTCGAGCGTCTCCATCAGCCGATCCAATTCGATCGGCTTTGCCACATGGTCGTTCATGCCGGCGCTGTGCGCCTTCCCGATATCCGTGGCGAAGGCGTTGGCCGTCAACGCCAGGATGGGGATGGTCGCCGCATCGCCCCTGCCCAGCGCCCGGATCGCCTCGGCCGCCTGGTAGCCGTCCATGACCGGCATCTGGATGTCCATTAAAATGCAGTCGTATGTACCGGGCGCCGAGGCCGCAAATTTATCCACGGCGATCCTGCCATTCTCCGCCGGATCAATGAGAAACCCGTGCATGGCCAGCAACTCGGCCGCGATCTCGCGGTTGATCTGGTTGTCCTCCACGAGCAGAACCCGTTTGCCCACCATGCTGGCGGTCGCCGTCCCGGCGGGAAGCGCGGCGGCGTCTGAGCGCCCACTACGGCAGAACTGGTGGAAGGTATGGGCAATCTTAGACTTAAACAGCGGTTTCGTGATAAAGGCGTCCGCCCCGGCCTGCCGGAACTCCTCCTCAATCTCGGAATAGTCATAGGCCGAAACTATAATAATGGGCACATCCCTGCCAAGATTTTTCCGGATGGCCTTGAGCGTCTCGAGCCCGTCCATCCCCGGCATCTTCCAGTCCAGAATAACGGAGAAAAAGCCGTCCTGTGCTTCATGGGCGGCCACCACGCGGCGGACCGCTTCCTTCCCCGACAGCACCCAGCTGCTCCGCATACCCAGTTCATCCAGGATTTCCGCCGCGCTTTCACAGATGATCTGGTCGTCGTCCACCACCAGTACCGGCAGGCCGGACAGCTCCTCGTCGTTCTCCTCCTTCTCCTCGCACAGGTCGAAGGAGACGGCGACAATGAACTGGCTGCCCTTCCCCAAGGTACTTCTGACCTCGATGGTGCCGTTCATCATACGGACAATATTTTGCGTGATCGCCATGCCCAGCCCGGTGCCCTGGATCTGTTTGGCCTTGGTCTCCTCCGCCCGGGAGAAAGGGTCAAAGATATGGGGGATAAATGCCTCCGACATCCCGATCCCATTGTCGGTGACAATAAACTCATACTGCCCCCGGCCTTTTGCAAAGGACGGTACCTCGCGGATCCGCAATCCGACGCTGCCGCCGTCCGGTGTATATTTTACCGCGTTGGAGAGCAGGTTCACCAGCACCTGCCGCAGCCGGTTCTGATCCGTCACTACCGCCTCATGCCGCACGTGGTCGGCGTTAATACGCAGTTCCTGGTGCTTTCCCGCCGCCAGCGGCCGGAACACATCCATGACGTCCTCGATCAGCTCCGGCAACGAGACCCGCTCGGAGAGCAGGTCGATTTTCCCGCTCTCGATTTTCGACATGTCCAGCACCTCATTGATGAGGCTCAGCAGATGCCGGCTGGAAACGTTGATCTTGTTCAGGCAGTCCTGTATCTTTTCCGGGGATCCCAGGTTCGCCTGGGCGATGACCGACATGCCGATAATCGCGTTCATAGGCGTGCGGATATCGTGGGACATGGAGGAAAGGAAGTTGGTCTTGGCGTCGTTGGCGACCTGTGCCGCCTTGCAGGCGTCTTCCAGCGCCTGCCGCTGCCGCGCCTGCTCCTTGCGCTCCGCCGTCACGTCTACGCCTACGCTGTAATAGGAGGGCACGCCGTCCCAGCTGTCCTCCCCGCTGACATAGCTGTACGTCACCATCAGGATTTTCACGTCCCCAGCCCGTGTGACGATGCGGCTCTCCACCGCCGTAGGTTTCCCGGTTTCCCTAGACTGCCGCATCACATCGGCGACGTGTCCAATGTCGTCCGGATGTACATAATCATATTGGGAGTGCAGCTCCCCCTCGAATTGCTCCTTGGTATAGCCAATCAACTCCAAAAAGCTGCCGCTGTACCAAAGGACCGTCCGCATATCCCGTCCGTCCACCCTTGCCAGTCCGCCCGGCACGCTGCGGATCAGCGCGTCCCGCTCCTGGTCTTTTTTTGCCAGCTTGTATTCCGTGCTGTACATATCGTGGGACAGCTCCAGGCGCGCCCGGCGCCCCTCCCAGTTGATGACCCGGTCCTTGATCATAAAAGTGCGCTCCAAAACCGGGTTGGAAAATTCCCACTCGTAAAAGGCCTCTTCACACAGCTTGCTATTGGTGCAGAAAGGGCACGGGGACGTGCGCCCCTGGATCACTTCATAGCATTTCCGCCCCAACGCCTTTACGGCGGGTATGCCCAGGACATCGCAGGCGCGCTGGTTCAGATACAGCAGCTCATAGGTCTCCATGTCGCTGACATAGACGTTGCCCTCATAGGAGTCCAGCATAAAGTAGAAATACTGGAGCTTTTGCTGATAAAGCCGTTGCAGCCCTTCCTTTTCGGCGGCCAACACGTCCATTGGGACAAGCTCTGCCCGCAGCACACGCCCGCCCGCGGCGCGGTCTTCCACAATGGTCCCATACAGGTGCGCCCAGGAAAATCCCCCATTTTTAAGGGGCAGGCGGATGGCCGTCTCGATCTCGCGGCTGCCGTTTTCCACCGCCTGCCGGATGGCGGCGAAATCACCAGGGGCTTCGGCATAGTATTGCCGCAGGTCATGGAATTTGGCGCAAAAGCCCTCCCTTGCATATCCGATACTGCTGAAAAAGCTGGTATTCCCCCAGCAAAAGGTCAGATTTTCGTCCAGCAGACAGCAGAATATGCCCGTTTTCAGCATATCCACCGCTGCCGGGCACCTGCTTTCTATATTCCCTCGATCCTGCCCCGCCACACACTTATTATCCATGATCTAACCGCCTATCCTAAACGAATCACAATGAACATTTTTTTGGTGAATGGATTCAGACAAAGGAGCATGCGCCCTTTCAAACCCTCAATAGTTCATGTACATATATAATTCAGTATAGCAAGATCAGGAACAAATAGCAACCGTTTCACATGACATGTTGGGCTTCTGTATTGGATCCGCCTGATTGAATCCCCCGTGCAGCCATTTCCAGCATTGCCGCTGCGGTGGTAAGCAGCGTTTAGGCTGATCCCCCCCTTCCAAAGCGGCATATATCCCACGAAAGGCCTGTTGCAGGTATTTCTGCAGCAGGCCTTTGCGGTATTTCTTAGGGATAGTTTACGGGGTCTCGCTCCTATGCTTTTCCCGTGCTTTTATCGCGGCTTTGTTCTGATACATCGCATCATCCGCCCGCTTGAACACGTTTGCAAAAACCAGGTCGGACTGCGAGTTATACACGGCGATCCCCCGGGCGATGGAAAGGTGGCTGTCCGGCCGCGCGGTCTGATTGTGTTCAGCCATTCCCTTTTCGAAGTCTTCCAACAGAACCGGATAGCTTTTCAGGTCATCATTTTCCAAGATCACTGCAAATTCGTCCCCGCCGATCCGGTAGACCGGGCTGTGCTTGAACGTTTTACAGATGAGCCGACAGGCATCCACGATCAGCATATCGCCGAAGTCATGGCCGTAGGTGTCATTGATGTACTTTAGGCCGTTAATATCCAGCACCACCACGGCAAATTCCGGGCGGCCAGTGCGCATTCGATCCTCCATCAACCGCTCCGCCTCTTGATATGCGGTTTTGTTTTTCACTCCGGTCATGGCGTCCCGGTAGGCCAGGCCGTTGATGTAGCTGATATACTGCTGCAAATGCTCCACGGTCTTCTGGAAGCTGTCCGCCAGGGTGCCCACTTCGTCTTTGGTCTGGGTGCTGATGGTGACGGACAGGTCGCCTTCGGCGATTTTCTTGGCCGCCGTATTGAGCTCCTTCAGCGGGCGGACGAGCCGCCGGGTAAATACCGCCGTGAGCCCCACGGAGAGGCAGCAGATGAGCAGGAGTGCCACGCAGTTTTGCAGGATAAGGCGGTTGCGGCCGGAATTGATCTCGTTTACAGGCGCGGTGACGGCCAGATGCATCCCATTCCGCAGGGTGCGGAATGCCAGCTCCTTTTTCACCCCGCTCCCCTCATAGGAATACAGGGTGCTGCCGGAAGTCCCATTCCCCAACTCCTCCACCAGCGGGCGCAGGCTTTTGTCCACACTGCCCATAGCCGTCCCCATTGCAAGGTCTTGATGGTACATGATGACGCCCTGGTTATCAGCAAGGAACGCATAGCCGCTGTCATAAATCCGGATCCCCTCGAGCATCCGCTCGATCACGTCAAAATTAATATCCATCCCTACCACACCCACGGTTTCGCCTTGCCGATAGAGCGGGATGACGTAGGAGATCATCTGCACATTGAGATTCTGATTGTAGTATGGCTCCATCCACATGGCCTGGCCATTTTTTACGGGGATGTAATACCAACCCACATGCTCGGTATCCGAGGGGCTAAAACTGGAAAGGTCGGTCGGCGTAAGCTGCTGGAAGCTGCCGCTGCGCTCCGTTTTGCTCCACAGGAGGCCGGAAGTCGGCGGGGTGAATTCCGGATTGAAACGGACATAGACGGCCAGCGCGCCTTCCGTATTATTCGCCGCGTTTACCGCCACCGATTCCAGTTTCTGTGTGTACCGGCCGACATAACCGGGATCGGTTTTCAGGCGATCCATGCTTTCCAGCTCATCTAGCGTATAGACCGATAACGTCTTTACCGACTGCTCAATCCGGGATAAGAGCGCATCCAGTTCCAGCGCCTTCCCCTCGCACAGGAGGTTCATGACCCTGGCGGAATCCCCATCGACCACCCGCTGGGCGTTCAAGATGCCTGCGCCGCCGATCACCCCCGCGGAGAGCAGGACACAGCTCAGGATCAATGCGATAAACTTTGTTTGTATCGATCTCATAGAGTACACCTCACAGTTGTGATATGAATTACCGCCCTTGCTTCCCGCAACAGCCGGTTCCCATAGAAATGCTTTTCGCTCCAAACCCACCTTGAAAGGAAGATGGGCTTGGAGCGAAAGGGGGCCATAGCCCCCTCCGCATCACAGGGCGCGCGTCTCATTTGTTTGCAAGCCCTGTCCAGGTTTCATAAATACTATTTTTCTTTCGCTCAAAGCTGTGGCTGTTCGTGGCCTCCTGGATGGCCAGATAGTACCATTGTCCCGGGTCGGCGTTGTCCGGCCATGCCTTCATGCCGGGCAATAAATCTTCCTCCGATCCTGGCTGTCGCCCAAGCACACGGTTGATGATCACAATGGCCTCGGCACGGGTGATGGTTCGGTCCGGGGCAAAAGCCCCATCCCCGGCGCCGTTGACCCAGCCATAGGAGGCCGCGCGGTTGATATCATCCCTTGCCCAATGGTTGGCCGTATCACGGAACAGGTCGCCGCCGGTATAAGGCTCGCTGGCGAACCGGGAAGCGATGGCGGCAAATTCCGCCCGGGTAATGGGCAAATCCGCACCAAAGGTGCCGTCCGTCCGCCCGGCGATGATGCCGGCGCGCGTCAGGGTGGAGACGGCCTCGTTATACCAGTCGGACGCCGCCACATCCGGGAAACTGTTGCTGGAGGCCTCATATTTGGCGCGCACATCGTCCCGGAGCAGCCGGTAGAAAATCATGGCGACCTCCGCCCGGGTGATGTTGTCTTCGGGATGCACCAAGCCGTCGGAGCGGCCTTCAATGTAAGCCATATGCTCCTGGACGTTCAGCCACTGATCCGCGCCGGTCGCACCTGGGGTGGCAATGGGATCGGTTTTATCCTGCGGCTTCTTATTTGAAGTGTGGTTGCCGGAACTGTGCCCGCCGCCCGTATACGTATCATAATAGATCGCATAGGTGGAGAACTTCCGCGCAAATACATAGGCGTAACGCCCGCTTACATAAAAGCTCTCAACCGCGGGCGTGTCGCTGGCTGCGATTTGCCGCAGTTCATCTACCTGCCCGTCGTGATAGCGGAACAGCTGATAGCCGCTTTTGCCTTGCGCCTCATCAGGAAGCGGGATGGCGATCTTCAGCAGTTCTTCCGTCACCGGCACAGGCTCGACCGTGCTCAGGGCGTCCTTCGGCGTGATAATCATGCTGACGGATAGATCGACCAACAGCCCTTGCGCCTTATCGGCAGCCTTTTCCTTGATTTTTGTAATCTCCGCCGTTGCTTTGGCCTCCGCAGCGGTCAGCCTGATTTCCACCGTGCCGCTGCCGTTGATTGCCGCCTGCGCCGCATTGTTTTTGGTGTAGAGATCCGTGTGGAACAGGTCATCCAGCTTATCCACGGCCACCGGGGGCGCGTCGCCCTCGACCTTGACCACGCTCTGCTTGGTGCCTACCCGGACAACCTCCAGCTTAGTGGTCCCGCCGTCCTTGACGGTCACCATCCGGGTCACTTTGTGCGTCCCGTCGGTAGCGACCAGATTGTACTCGCCGTCCTCCAGGCCCGTGAATGTAAAATGCTGCCCGGAGTGAAGGCCGCCTTGGCTGGCCACAATGACATTGCCCATCTCAATGGTAACCGTTATGACCGCATCCTTATCCGGATCTTCCACAGAGCCCTCGATGGCGCCGGTGGGCGGATTCTTGGGCTGGGTCTTAAAGAGGAGCGTTTCACTGGCCGTGTTGCCCGCCACGTCCGTGGCGGTCAGCCGCACCTCATATTCGGCGCCTGCCGCCAGGCCGTTCACCGTTTGCCTGTAAGTGGTTTTACCACTACCAGCCGTGCCAGGATTCAAGGGCGTCCAAACCGTATCCCCCGCCTTGCGGTACGCAAAGCCCTGGGAGGCGATGGGATAGCCGCCCTGCTGTACGCTGCCGCCCAAGGTGACTTTTTGCAAGTCCGTTTTATCGAACAGCGGTTTATCAAGCTGGATGATGGGCGCGGATTTGACGCTGGCGGTCACCTTCAGCACCAGCTCCTCAAAGCCCGGCCGCGTGACCTTGACCTGAATGGGTGTGTCTCCCACCGGGCCGACCTGGGGGATATCGCTCGTCCAGTTCTCCCCTTCGCCCGTGCTGTACTGAACCGTATCGCCTTCCTGGAGCCCGCTCACCGTAACGCCATCGTGCATCTTTTGGTCGTAAAGACCCTCGTAGCCCTTCGCGGTGACGCCATTGATGGGGTTATCGGTAATGGCGAGTGTGCCCGCCACATAGGTAAAGGTGTAGTTGTCGGCCTCGCCGCCGGATGGGGTCAGCTCGTGCGTCCCCTTAGATGTGGGGATGGTACCGGTAATGGTGGGCGCGGCGTATCCCGCTGCGTTTGCGGCGCTCTCGTCGTTTACAAAGCCGGTCACCTCCACCTCCAGTTTCGGAGACGTGGCGGCCCCGATAGTCTCGCCCTTATACGGGGCCGGCAGGGTGGCCGGCGCAATGGTGTACACCTTGGCCGGCGCGGGGTCGGGCAGCCTGTAGTTGGGGTTACCCAGGCCAGTGGCGGTGGCGATGTGCTCGCCCGCGCCCTGCTCCGCCCCGCCGGTAACGGTCACCGCACAGGAATCGTTGGGAACGAGGTTGCTTACCGCCGCGCTGACACTCTTCTCTGTTCCGGTATAGACGAGCCCCGTGTCGCCGCTCCAGGTCAGGACGGCCTCCCTCGGCCTGATCTCCGCGTTGGTGGCTACACCCTTGAGCTCCTTCGTGGACAGGACGTAGTTGTCCGCCGTACCGCCGGAAAGGGTGATATCCGTGATGTCGACCGTCTTGTTCTTGCCCGCCGCGGGGTCGGTAAAGGCGACGCTCCCGCTGGCCGTCAACGTTTCGCCGGTTACCACGCCGGAAAGCGCGAGCGTGCCGGTGGTGGCCAGCTTGCCGTCATACTCCCGGCTGCCGGCCGTGCCCGCCTGCAGCGACGGCGTGACCCTCCTGGCCGTGATGACGATGGGCGCACTGCCGGAGACGTCAGCGTAGTTGGGCTGTTCCACCTTGTAGTAGATCGTGATTTCGCCATCGGTGACGTCTTTAAACTGGTTGTTGCTGGAATTTGTATGGTTCCCATCGGTGTAATACGTCACCGTCGCGCCGCTGGGGATGTTGACCGTGATGCCATGGCTCTTGCCGTCATAAACGCCGGAATAGCCGTGGCTGCTCACGCCGCCGCTCATATCCGCTTTTGTGATGGTGAGCGTGCCGGTTTTAAGCTCGAACGTGTAGTTTTTGGCGCTGCCGCCCGTCAGGCTGATGGTATGCGTAGTCACGTTGGTCGGGATCGGATCGGTGGAGATCGTGGGCGCGATGTAATCCGCCGCGCTGGTGGCGTCCTCGCCGCCCTGGAAACCGGTGACCGCAATTTCCAATGCGGGCTTGTTGCCGAAAACCACCGTTTCGTCCTTGAATTGAGCCGTCAGCTTGGCTGGATTGATAGTATATGCCTTTGTCGCGGCGTCGGGCAAACTGTAATTCCCGTTGGAGAGCGCCGTTGCCGTCGCCGTGTGAGTGCCCACGTCCTTCTCTTTCCCTCCGCTGACTGTAACCGTGCAAATGTCGAAACCCGCACAGTTGGTTACGGAGGCGGTGATATCGGACGGCTGGCCGTCATAGGTGCGGATGCCCGCGTCTTCCCAGTCCAGCGTAGCCGTCAGGGGCGTGATACCCACGCCCAAATCCGCCCCGCCGCTGACCGTGGTAACAGCGAGCACGTAGTTCTTTTCCTGCGTTCCGGTGAGGGTAAGACTGCCGGCGGTAACGGATTTTTTCTCGCCTACGTTCTTGTCCGCGAAGGCGACCGTGCCCGCGTTGAGCGTCACAAAACCCTTGTCGGCATCCAGCACGCCGGTAAGCCCCAGCTTCACCTGATTCTCAGCGTCGACGCTTCCATCGTATATCCGGGTGGGGGTTGCGCTGGCGCTTATGGTGGGCGTCACCTTTTTGGGGTGGATGGTGATGGTGGCGGCACCGGCCTGTTCATCAAAGCCTTTCGCACTTACTTTAAACTGGACTTCCGTCTTGCCGGCCTCGATACGAGCCGGAACTTCCTCACTCCAATTAGTGCCGTCTATACTGTATTGGACCTTGATCTCATTGGGCTTCACGGCGGTATCCTTGTTCTCAACGATCAGAGTGTGGCTCTCTCCGTCGTAATCGCCCTCGTAATCCTTCACCACCACCACGTTAAACTCCCTGGAGAGGACGGTGAAGGTACCGGCAACATAGGCAAACTCATAGTTGGTCGCGCTGCCGTCGGCAGGCGTTATATCCTGCTTTGCCGGGGTGCCGTCACTACCGGGCGTTAGATCCGGTAGCGTCACGGTAGGTGCTGTGTAGTCGTTGCCGAGGCTTGCCGCCGTCTCACCATTTACAAAGCCGGTGACGGAAACGGTCTTGGCAGCATCAGGAATGGTATCTAAATAGATGACTGTCGCGCCGCCATAGGTCGCGGTCAGCGTGGCTTTTTCGATGGTATAGCTTTGGGTATTCGCATTACCTTGGATGGTATAGTTGGTGTTGGACAGGCTCGCCGTAGCGGTATAAGTCCCGGTGTTTACCTTATCCCCACCCGCTACTATTACCTGGCACACGTCGCCCGGCACAAGGCCGCTTGTCACGGTCGCCCGCACGTCGGAAGCGTTGCCGTCATACGTCCTCGTGCCTGTGTTCTCCCAAGTCAGCGCCACCTCCTTGGCGGTGATCTCCGCGCCGGTCTTTACGCCGGATTTCGTCGTGCTGTCCAGCACATAGTTTCCCGCCGCCTTGCCCGACAGGGCGATCCCGGTCACATCCACTGTTTTATTGCTCCCCACATCCTTGGAGGTAAACACGATGGTACCCTTGGCGGTGACGTCATCGTTCCCCACCACACCGTCCAGCGTGATGCTGCCGTTCGCGGTGGAGGTGTTGCCGTCGTAAGGTTTGGTACCAACCGAAACGCCGGCCACCGAGACCGCCTTCCGGTTGATGACGACCTGTGCGGAGCTGGTGATCTCCTGATAGCCCTCTTTTTTCACCTTGTAATAGACGGTATACACGCCCGCATCCTTGAACGCGGGATTTGCCGAAGTATATTCCCCATCCTGCGAGGTGCTGTAGGTAATTTGGGCGTTTGCCGCGTCGCCGGAAAGCGTCACGGAAATGCTGTGCGCGTTCCCGTTATAGGTATCCACGCTGCCCTTGGCAATCACACCGCCCGCCATGCTGGCGTATTGGACGATCAGCGTGCCGGGCACATACTTGAAGTTGTAGTTTTTAGCCGAGCCGCCCGCCGGCGTCAACTCCGCGCTCTGGTAGGAGGCGGCATTGCGGTTCAGCGGCCATGTGACTGTTGGCGCGGTGTAATCGGTGGCAGTTTCCGCCGTCTCGCCGCCCACAAATCCGGTGACCGTCACAAGGAGCTGCGGCTTCTGGCCGAAGGTGATGACCTCACCGGCGTAAGTGGCGATCAGCTCCGCCTTGGAAATGGAGATCGTGGCGCTGCCCTTGCGCGTTGCATAGCCATCTTTGGATACGGCGTAATAGACAGTCTGCGGTGTGTCGACCCCATCGGCGATGGTCACATCTTTGGCTGTCGGCTCCGCGATGGCCGTCGTATAGGTATCATCTGCATAGAAGGTGACCGTGGCGTCGGAGGCGTCGCCGGCTTTGAGGATCCCGATGCCGTGCGCCTTGCCATCATAAACGCCCTTGTAGCCGGTGACCGTCACCAGGTTGTCAAACGGCTTGGCGGTATTGATAGTGACAACCACGGAATCACTCATGAGGTCGCTGCCTATTGCAGGCCGCCGGATTTGGACGTTGGCGCCCTGCCCGGCTTCCAGCGTGCCGCCGTCCGGCCAGGGGTTCCAGGTAAGCCCGCCGTCGGTGGAATACTCGTAATCGCCGGGATCGCCATGCCCTGTGTTCAAAGTGATGCTGCCCATACCGTCCACCGTGTCGGGCTGGGTAACGGTGAAGTCCTCCGTGCTGTCGCCCACGGTGGGCGCGGGCTGTTTAAACACCGCGATCAATGTCGTAGTGCCGGCTATTTCCAGCGATGTAAAACCACCGCCCTGTTCATAGAGCCGGAAGCCGTCGTTTGCCGCCGGCTGCTGCGCGGCGGGGCGGTCTGTCCAGCCCACGAAGGTATAGCCGTCCTTGGCTGGCGCTGGGGTGAATAGGACGTTGTAGGTGCTTCCCTTCCGTGCCACAGAACCGGCGGGGAAGCTGCACGTGCCGCCGTTGGCCTTGTACGCCACGCTGTAAAACATAACTTCCACATCGTCGCCCGCATTGGCCGTATGGGTGAAGCGCACGCCGGTATCGGTTCCGCCTAGCAGCACCGCGTAGCTCCCCGGCGCGCTGACCGCGCCGCTGGCGGTATTATAGGTCTTGGTCCTGCTAGCGTAAGTGGTGGAAATCGGGGCGTCCGTCAGATTGCCGGAGGCATCCACCGGCTGCACCTTAACGGCCTGGCCGGTCCACACCGCGTTATCCTTATAAAGGGAGATGCTGGTAGTGGTGTTAGTAGCCTTGACCCACTGGGCGTAAACCGTCATATTCCCCGTGACGGGGGTCTGATAGGCGTCGAATTTACTGCCGCCGGTCTTTGCCGTATACCAGCCGTTAAAGGTATATCCCGTCCTGGCCGGGCTGGCGGGCAGATTTCCCAGGGTGACGGAGCCGCTTTGCGGCTTACGTACCGAAATTTTACTGGGCGTGGCTACCACGGTCGCGCCGTTGCTGTCGAAGGTCACCGTATACGACGCATCCGGCTCCCACGGGGTGGGGTCTGCGGGGGTATTTTCGGCTTCCTCCTGGGTGATAGGGCCGGGGTTCGTAGGTTTATATGTAATTTCCTCGCCCGGCTTAAATGCCTGCTTCATGCTGATGAAGTAGCCGTAGTCATTTCCGGTGGTGGAGGTGAAGAGGAAACCCTCCGCCCCCAACGAGTATATTTTGCCCGCCTTGGAGACCTGGACGCCGCCTCCCGCATCCGCTTGCTCCACGCTGCTTGCGAACCAGAGGATGAAGGGGTTGCTGGAGTTCCCGGACGGCTTAAAGTAGAAAATCTTGCCGCTGATCTGGGCGCTTGACATCTGGCCGATCGTAACCTTGCTCCCGTTTTTGACCAAGCCGCTGTCGGTAAAGGGGTTGGCGAACTGGAACACCCGGAAGGACTGGCCGGCGCTGGGATAGGCCGGGGTACGGTGGCAGTCGAACACCTGGTACTGGCTGTACCGCCCGGCGAAGATGCCCTCGCCGCTGGCCCATCTTGCGGTGAGCTTGGCAGGGCCGCCCGACAGTGGATAGATGCGGAGCGGGGCGCCGTTTTGGTCATAATACTGTACGCCGCCGGCGTCATAGTATCCCGCGAAGGTGCAGTTCTCCTTCAGCGGCAGGGCGCCGAGGGCGGGCATCATCTGCCCCGCGGTCGCCAGAACCGACGCCGTGCCGGAGGTGCCCCCGTTTTGGTTCAGCGTAACCGTCACCTTGTTGGTGTCGTACTGGGCGGTGAGCGTGAGGTCTTTATCCGCTGTAATCGCTCCGCCCAAGTCATAGGCGTGGCCGTCCTGATCCATCCAGCCGGTGAGGGAAACGCCAGCCTTGGCAAGGCCCGTCACGGCTGGGATGGTGAAGGGCAGGCCAGCCAGCTTTTTATGGCCGGTGGGCAGCGTCGCGCCGCTGCCTCCGCCTGCATCATAGGTGATGGTATACTGCGGGATTTTCGTCAGTAGGTCGTTCGCCGCCGCTTTGGAATCGGCGTGTACGCCCAGGTATGCCCCGTCCTCGGGGCCGAGGACGGCGTTGGCGGCGGGAACCGCGGCCTCGTCAGTCGAGTAGTAGTAGGCCTGGCCGCCGTATTCCATCGTTTTCGCGCCTGTGTTGGCCTGCGGATTACTCACCGAGGTGCCGTCCTCCTTGATGCCAATGACCTGCACCGCCGTCTCCCGGTTGGAGAAAAGGAGCGGCGCCCAGTTCCCACTGTTGGCGGCTGTGCGGTAGTAGCCGCCATAGGCGCTGCCGTAGAGGTCGGACGAGAGCTTCTTATAGTAGCTGATGGCCGTCGTCTCCAAAATCAGCGCGTCATCGCTGTTGTAGCCCGCCCGATAGAACTTAATGCCCTGCGCCGTGGGGCTGCCCGTGCCGATGATCCGCGCGGTTTTGACCGCAGTGCCAGTACCGGCTGTGCCGGCGACAATGGTTTTCTTGTCGGATGACCGCAGGGAGGCGTCGGTCAGCGCGCTTTCGGCGGCGTTGTATGCGGTGGAGCCTTTCAGCTCCATGCCGTCGAGGTTCATTATGCCGCCGTCCGAGGCGGTGGAAATCGCCATGGTAACAGCGGTGCAGTCGATCTGCCCGTTTCCGTTGAGGGCGACCGTAATCGAATTCGTGGTGGAGTGGATTCCGTAGCCGCTGCTTGCGTCGGTGCTCTTCGCCGTCACCCGCGCGCCGTCGCGGATGGTTATCGCTCTGCCGCAGACGATCCCATAGCCGGTATCGTTGGTTTGGGCGGTGGGGATGTTGCCGCCGGTGGCGGCCACCACGCTGTCGCCCTGAATGGTCAGGGCGCCGCCCACACAAATGCCGTCGCTGCTGCAGGAGTATTGTCCGGTATGGCTGGTATTGCCCGCCGTGGCGGTGACCCTGCCGCCGTCGATCGTCAGATCGCTGCCGGCGTAAAAGGCGTAGGAGCAGGACATTTTATCCGCCGGAGCGTTGCCGCTTTTCGCGGTGACCGTACCGGAAATCACGCTGGCTCCCACTTTTGCGCTCTGCGCGAAGATCACGACGCCGTAGAGGTAGGAACCGTAATTGGAGGAAGCGCTGGCGTCGGCGGTCAGCGTCGCCCCGCGCTCCACTACCAGCATGCCCTTGTAGCTATCGGCGTCGGTGGTTGATTGTAAGCCGCATTGCACGCCCCGGGCCATGCGGCTGGCGGCGGAGCATTTGGCGGTGACGTTTGCCGTCTCCGCGATGGTCAGCGTTTTCTTGGTATAAATGCCGATACTGTAATAGTCGACGTAACTCGTTACGGAGCCGCCCTGCACCTCCAGGCTGCCGCTGCCCTTGATGGTCAGGGAGCCGTCACAGTGGACGCCGTGGGTGTTGATCGTGCCGCTATAAATGCTGGTCGCCCGATTGCTGTTTTTCAGCACGACGGTCGTCCCGTCCGGCACTGTAATCGCCGTAGCCGCCGAGGTGGTAAAGTCCAGGCCGTCCAGCACCAGCGTTTTGGCGGCATAGGTGCCGCCGCCCGCACCGTACCACGCCCAGCCCTTATCCGTGCTGGACGAGTTGACGGCCGTGCCGCCGAAGGGTACGCCGTAGTTCCAGGCGTTCGCACTCTTGGTAAAGTCCAGCGTAAAAGTCTGCGTCGCGGGAGTGATCTTTACGGTCTTCTGTTCTGTACCGTTTGCCACGAACTGCGTACCGCCGCTCAGCGTCGCGGTATTATTCAGGGACGCCTCCGCCGTGTTATAGGTGGGGGAGCCTTTGGCGGTCATCCCGTTCAGGGTGATACTTGCCGTGTGGCCGCCGGTAGTAGTATCCGCGCGGATGGCCGTCGTGTTGCCGGTGGCATAGACGATCCCGCCGGTCACGCGCATCTGCGTTTTATAGTAGGCGTAAATACCCTTGCCGCCCCCGGCGCCTCCGTTGCAGTTCACTGTGACCCTGCCGCCGGAAATCTTGATGGCGTCGGCATCCCCGCCGTTGCCCACATGGATGCCGGTGGAATCGCTGGTTGCGTGGCTGCCCGTAGCGGTTACGTTCAGCGCACCGCCGGAAACGGTCAGATTATTCGCCAGGTTGATGCCGCGGGTGTAATTGCCGCTCGTGCCTTCGGAGCTCACCGTCACCGTGGGGTTTCCCGAAATCGTCAGGGAATTGCCGCGCAGCCCCATGACCTGCTTGCCGCTTTTGGCGGCGATCTCCACCCGCGCGGTGTCCCCGATGTTCAGGGTAACCATATAAAGCCCGTAAGAGACCCCATCCTTGCTGGTCACTTTTCCGCTAGTCGCCTTGACCACCGCGTCCCCGCCGATAACAGCGGTCTTGCCAGTGGCCGAAGCCAGGATTCCGAGGCTGTATCCGTCGAGGCTAGTGTTCTGTGTGCCTGTGACATCACCCGCCGTGGCGGTCACAACGCCGCCGGTGATGGTCAGGTTTCCGACCCCCTGGCTGATGCCGTGGGATGAGGCGCGCTTCTCGATTCCCCCGCTTGCCCCAACGCCCGCCGCGTTGCCCGCGGTGGCGGTCACGATACCGCCGGTGATGGCCAGATCGCCGCCATTGAGCATCCGGATGCCGTACGAGCCGCTCTGCGCCGCGCTTGCATAGGTCGCGTTGCCCGCAATGGCGGTCAGCTTCCCGCCGCTGATTTCGCCGCCCATTGCGCCGATCATGACCGCGGTGGAGAGGTATCCGCTGTCCTCAGACTTGGCGGCCAGCGTGGCGTTATCCTGCAAAATTAGGCCTTTACAGTCCACGCCATAGGTAAATGAACTTACCGTGATCGAACGGACCGTGCCGCTTGCGGCGGTAATGGAGACGTTTTCCTTCAGGGTAAGCGTGCCCGCAATCTGTAAGCCGGTTGTGTTATAGCCGCCGTCGCTGCCGGCCATTCCCTGGCCGCCCCTGACATACAGGCTGCCGTCCCCCCGGAAGGTGATGTTGCTCTCGCCGGTGCTGCTGCCGCCATAGATCCCCTGCGTATGGCTGGTATTGCTGGCGTACTGGGACGCCACCCTGTTTTCGCCCTTTACCACAACGGTAGCGTTGGCCGGAAGCTTCATCGCCATGGCCGAACCGGTTTCAAAGAAAAGCCCGTCCATAACAAGGGTGTTTGCATCGTAACCGTCCCCGGCTGTGCCGTACCATGCCCAGCCCGCCTCGTTCAGCGCGTCGGTGTTCGCACCCGTGCCGCCGAATGCTTTACCGTATGTCCATGCGCCCTGCGCGGCGGTGAAGTCCAGCGTAAAGCCCTGCACCTGATAGACATAGACGGTGTCCGCGTTGGGTGAGGCCATGGCCGGCGTGCCGTCTGTCACCTTGAAGCAGGAGAGGTTATTGTGGACGTCGCTGGTATTGCCGCCGGCATAATGCTTAAAGATCGCCACCTCTTCAAGCGAGAAGATTGAAGCGTTCTCGCTGGCAGAGCCGACGGCGCGCATGTTGCCGCCCAGGGTAATGCCGCTGTTTCCACTGCCGGCAACCACCGCCCCGCCGGATTTTGCTACATCGCTGCTCCAGCCCTGCGCAAAACTGCCGCTGGCATACAGCGTGCCACCCTTAATGTTGACGGAGGCGTAGATACTGGTGCTGGCAATATTCTTATAGGCGTAAACGCCCCGCCCATTCCCGGCGGTTGCAATTGCCGTGATATGCCCGCCTTCAATATTGATAATGGAGCTGGAACCACCGGTCGTTGTGCCGACATAAATCCCGTTGCTTCTCGCCTCGGCGTACAGCTTGCCGGAGCCGCCCTTAAAGGTCAGCGTGCCGCCCTGCTCTCCCGCGATACGGATCGCGGTTGTCCCCGAGACCACGCGGTTGTCCGAGCCGTCCGCCAGCACGACGGTGGAACCCTTGGGCAGAATAATTGCATTGTCATTGGTGGTAGTAAAAGTAAGGCCGCTCAGCACCAGGGTTTTGGCGCTATAGCCGTCCGCCGCGGTGCCGTACCATGCCCAGCCCATTTCCGGGCTGGATGAATTGGTGTTTGTGCCCCCAAAAGCCGCGCCATAGTTCCAACCGCCGGCGCCCCTGGTAAAGTCCAGGACAACGCTTTCCGCAGCCGGCGCGGCAGCGTTTACCTGTGCCAGCGTATAGAGGGAGAAGTGCGCGGGAGTTATGGTGATTTCACCCTCGTCCGCTTTTACCTCCGCCGCTACCGGTTCAGCGGCGGAAAGGTCGTCCTCCACATGGTAGACTTCCATTGTCTGCCCGCCGCCCGCCGCCGGGAGTTCAATATTACGGAAGCTGACGGCGACGGCCTCGGCCGCAGTCATCCCTTCGGGCAGGGTTGGCTGCAATTCCACCTCCCTGCCCTCGGCGTCCAAACCCATTACCTTGATGTCAAAGGTCACAGTTTCCAGGAGCTTGGGCTTGGCAGCCTCTTCACTATCCCCGTCCAGCGGGGCGGGCGCAGAAGCGTCCAGCGCGGTCTGGATGGCCGTTTCAATCTGCTCGATTTTTTGTGTTTCTATAATTTTTTCTACGCGCAATCTGGCGTCCGCCGGGAACACGCCTGCCTGCGCCGTCAGGGTGATTTCCATATCATCCACCGTTTGGGTCAGGGTTAGGGCGCGTTGGCCTCCAGAAACGACGTCCTGCCCTTCGGCGGTAACGTCCTGACCGCCAGAAACGATGTCCCGGTCTTCAACGATGATTGTAACGGAAGGCATGGTAATGCCTTCTGCAAGAGTATACTCTTGCGGCAATATTGCCGTGAAAACATACGTTCCAGCCGTATCCGGGTCATAAGCGGGGGACGCCCGCCAACCCGCCACGATGGGAACGGCCTTTATGCCCCCGTCACCCGGTGCCGGAGGCAAAGTGCCGTCGGTCTCCGCAGGCTCGGTCTCCACAGGTTTGGCTTCTGTGGGTGCGCTTTCTGCAGGTGCGCCTTCTCCCGGTTCGCTTCCAGCCGGGTTTTCTTCCTCCACTACGGGAGGCGGCACAGGCGCCGCCGGTGTGGCCACATATGCCGTGAGCGTCTCCGGCAGAAGGAGATCCTCCTGCAGCGTGCCCAGCGGCACCCTCTGTTCCGCCGCCGTCTCCGCCAGCGGCTCAAACGCCTGGATTTCGATGGAGCCCTCCGCCGCCATGGCCGGGAATGGCAAGCAAGTGCCAAGCATCATCAGGGCAACCCAAAAGGATACCACCCGTTTTCCCGAGGAATTACGTTCCCTCTTTCTCATATCCATCCCTCAACTTCCCTTTTTGCATCCTCTTCCAGCCCGGCTTTACCCGCCGCGCCAACCGCTGCCCGGATCGCGGCGGCGGTAACGGGGTAAGGCAGGAACCCGTTGATCCCCTTTTGTTTAAAAACGCCCCTAGGCGTTTTTTCGTCCGTCACGAGAAAGACTTTCGCATGGGGCCGATAGAACCGCACGCCCTGCGCCACCCGGAGCCCGCTCAGCCGCTTCATATTCACACGCGTAAACACCATGCTTACCTCTGCGCGGAAGCTGTACTGCACGGCCAAGGCGGGAACGCTGAAATCCACGACTTTCTCTTTGGGAAAAACTTCCCGCAGCTTATCGGCCAGCCCGGTAAGCCCCTCGGGGTGCGTGTCCACCGCCAGGATCGTCATAACGCATCAAACTCTCCTTTCTGTGGTCAGAACAGGCTTTCGCATGGGGGCGCCCCATTGCGAAAGAATCCCCTAGGGAATCCATGCTCGTTTTGCGTATTTGCCTTGTATTTTGTGATTTTATCATAATAAAAATGCTTGCGGCGCGTTTTGTGACGAGTGGCCTCGTTCCCGTGACGAATAGGCGGCGTGGATAGAAAAAGGCCTTTTCGCCGCGGCGGCAAGTTGACAATCGCCGCGGCGCTATGCTTAAATAGAAATAAAGTAACAGGATGAGTGGGGCGGTTCGGAAATGAGTATCAAGATCGCGGTATGTGAAGATTGCCCGAAGGATGCGGAGTTCCTCCGTGGGCAAATGAACCGGTATTGCCAGGACAACAGTTTGCCGCCCTTTGAGGTAGACATTTTTTCCACTGGTCTTACGTTCTCTGAGCACTGTGTGCCAGGGACCTATGACCTCATCTTTATGGACATCTACTTGGAACACGAAGATGGGATGCAGGTAATCCAGGAGCTCCGGCGGCTGGACCAGGACTGTCCTGTCGTCTTTTTTACCCGCAGCGCCGACCACATGCTGGAAGCCTTCGAGGTCAACGCGACCCATTACCTGACAAAGCCCCTAGCCTACCCTAAACTGGCGCAGGCGCTCGACCGCTGCCTGCGGCTCCACAAAAAGCAATCCAAGTTTATCCTGCTGCACACGGAAAAGACGCTTCGGAGGGTGCTCCTGCGCGAGATCATCTTTGTGGAGGTCTTTGGGAATATCAGCGTCGTCCATCTGAAGAAAGAGGATATCCATACGCGCACGACGTTAAAGGATATGGAACGGGAAATAGAAAAGGCGGGCGGCAGCGCCGAATTCCTGCGTTGCCATCGGAGCGTGCTGGTGAACATGAACCATATTACCGCGTTGCACGGCTCCGTCTTCCTGATGGATACGGGGCTGCCCGTACCCATCTCGAAATACAGCCGTAAGCAGGTTGTCCGGGCATACGAGCTGTTTGCGCTCCAGAACATGCGGGAAAGCCACGCAGTGGGGGCCGGGGTATGACGCGGTGGCGGATTGCGGCGCTGCTGCTGGCTCTCCTGCTGTGCACGCTGCCGGTGCGGGCCGAGGAGGATCTGCCAGGGGGCTGGGGCTTTTCGCCCGGATGGGAGGACAGCCCCAGCCCGGAGGGAGAGCCCCCTGGCCCCGAGCCGGAAGAGGGGCAGGACCTGTCAGGAGGCGGGGACCTCTGGCCTGGCGGGGATGGATCCCTGCCGGGAGGCGGGATCCTCTGGCCAGGGGATTGGGAGCCGCCCGATCCCGAGCCGGGAGACGGGGAAGGCTCCGAACCGGAGGTGGACCCGTCTACCTGGGCAGACGGCACGGTGGATAACGCCAGGGAGCTGTGCGCCTGGATGCGGAGCCTGGGCCCCGAGGGAGGCGAAATCACCCTGGGGGACACCGTTACCCTTACCTGGGAGGACGTCGCCTACTTCGGCGCGAACCTGGAAGCCCCCGCCGTCATCCACACCGGGCCCCACAGCCTGGTCTATGACGGCAAAGGCATCCGCGTCATCGGGCAGGAAGTAGGGATGTTCCAGATAGAGGGCGAGGGGGTGGACGCCCCCGTGCTGGAGATCCGGGGCGACCAGTTCTTTGGCAGCGACTGGAACGAGATCCTTGCCTACCAGGAGGTCACCGCCTCCGGCCGGGACGGCCAGGGGGGTGTGGCCGTCCGGGTCACGTCGGACAGCGAAACCCGCAACAATCTGGAGTACTACAGGACCCGGGGGCGCATCCATGCCTATGGGATGGGAGCCGTGGGGCTGAAGCTGGACGTGCCAGCCCTGGTGAACTGCCTGGACATCGACGTTTCCGGGGAAGGCGCCCTGGCCATCGACGGCCCGGAGGGGACGGCGGCTTTCCTGTGCACCCTTACCGCCGGGGCGGGCGGCTCTGTGGCGGGAAGCGGGGTGAATACGGACGGCTCCATCCTCCCCCCAGAGACGGAAGGCCCCCGCATCGACCGCCGGGTTGGCATCGACCCCCAGATCCCCCTGGGGACGAGCCGCCGTGACATCGAACGCATCGTAGGGCTTCACTATCTCCAGCGCTACCGCCTAACGGACGGCAGCTATGTGGACGTCGAGCTGGCCTACGACGAAGGCTTCGCCAAACATCTGGACACCTCCGTCCCGGGATCGGTGGATATCCCCGTGGCTCTGCCCAAACCCCTACAGGGGCTTGGGCTGGAAGGGGAAAACGGCCTCACCTTCCGTGTGTGGATCCGGGATCCGGCCTTGCCCATCCTGGCCGATATGGAGCAGGAGGACGGCCTTATAACCTTTTATACCTCCTATGATTTTATTTCCGCGGGGAGCGTCTGGGATCCGGGGACGCGGCTTTGGCGCTCCGACGACGGCGGCGTTACCTGGCACGACGCTACCGGTTGGGACGCCGTGACATGGTGCGCTGAAGGCTATTCCGTGGAACTGTTCCGCCTGGACACGGCGGGACTAAACAGCCCCATCTCCCTGGTACTGGAAAACCGCGCTGGATGGGGCAACGTGGTGACGCTCACCCCCGGGGAAGAAGGCGTTATCACCCCCGGCACCGGCGGCGACCGTGACGGCGGCGACCGGGAGGAACAGCCGGGCGGCGACGGCGGGCAGCATGGCGGCGGCAGCCCCGCCGATGGGGCGGAACCCAACGCCCCTTCAGGAGAACCCTCAGGCGATAGGACGTCCCCTGGCTCCCATACGAAGCCCAGTCCACAACCGGATGGCGGTGAAGCTGATACGCCTACGCCGCAGGGCAATGAAAGCGTAGCCGCGGATCCCCCCGGGCATGATACGCCCCTTCATACGCTGGAGGATGCGCCTGTGCCGGAAGCCGCCCCTGCGGGGCTGCCTGTGGAAGCGGCATCCCCGCCCTCCCCCCATGCAGCACAGGAGACGCATTCCAGCGTTGCCACGCTGGCCTCTGCCCCAGATCAGGTACCTGAGACCCAACCCCCAGCACAGGCAGGGCTAGACATACCGGAGGAGAAACCGACGCCTGACCCCGTCGAGACTGGCGAAACCCCAAATCCTGATGCGGAGACGCCACCCCCCGCCCCAGCCCAGGCGCCGCAGGCAGAGCCGTCCCACCGTGGCGCGCTTGCCCTGCCTGCCCTCGTGCTGTGCATTGCGGGCGGTTTGACCGCGCTGGTTACCCTCCGGAAAAAACGGGGTGGGCGCTGATGCAGGAAATAAGGATCAGGCAGGCGGCAGGGGAGCGCATCCGCGTGAAGCTGGGGTTTCCCCTGCTTTTGCTGTCGCTCTGTATCCTCACGGCGGCAGTGTGTTCGTTTTTATACCGGTACGATAATAAATATACCGCCCCCGGCCCAGGCGCTGCGTATGGCAATATGGATTTGCGCGGGGATGATGCGTTCGAACCGCGCGGCCTTGTATGGCTGGCAGACGGCTGGGAATTTTACGGCGGCGAATTGCTCACCCCGCATGATTTTCAGAACAGCGCCCCCACGCCTGACCGTTATGTGTTCGCGGGGCAGCTCGGCGGGTTTGAAACGGTAAACGGCCAGCCCCACGGCAGCGCCAGCTACCGGATCACAATCACATTGCCGGAGCGGGCGCAAACCTATGCCCTCTACCTGCCCGAGGTCTTTTCTGCCTGCCGGCTGTATGTCAACGGCACGGAGCGGCTGACCCTCGGGCAGGCCGACCCCGAGCACTACCGGGCGGAAACGGCGGAAAAGGCCGTTTATTTCGAGGCGGCGGGTCAGGTGGAACTCCTGCTTGCCGTCTCCGATTATTCCCATACTTACAGCGGGCTGGTGTACCCGCCCGCCCTGGGGCTGCCCGACGCTGTGGACTGGATGGCCGCCTTGCGGCTCAACCTGCGCACCGCGCTTTTGACCCTTACGGCGCTGATCGGTGGCATCGCCCTGCTGCTTTTCGCCGCGAACCGGGGTAATCCCCTGCCCGCCCTTTACGCGCTTGTGTGCCTGTCCTTCCTGGGCTATACCTGCTACCCGGTGGCCAAGACGCTATTCCCCACTTTAGGCGGGCTTCACTTTGTAGAAAACCTGTCCTTTTGTGCCATGATCCTGCTGGTTTTCCTCTTACAGCGGAAACTCCTTGCCCTGGAGCACCCGGTAAACACCTTCGGTATCCTGTTTGGTGCAGCCGTTTGCCTGGCCTGCGTGTCCTACCACCTGCTCCTGCCGGGAGCCGGCCTGGGTCTGCTCCTCTCTTACTCCAAGCTCATGGCGCTTTATAAATGGTTGAGCGCAGCCCTGCTGACGGCGGGCGCCGTCCTTAGCCTGCGGCAGGCGGACGAAACCACCCCCCACGCCAAGGTGCTCCTGTGCGGCATGGCCGTCTTTGACACCGCGCTGGCTATGGATCGGCTACTGCCCCTCTATGAGCCCATTTACTCGGGGTGGTTCCTGGAACTGGCCAGCCTTTGCCTTGTACTGCTCATTGGGGCGGTGCTCCTACGGGAGATCTATGGCCGCGCTGTCACCAGCCTGGTGCTGGAGGAGGATATCCATCTGACCCGTCAGAACATCGCCATGCAGAAGGAGCAGCACCATACCATGATGGAAGCGATCGCACAGGAGCGGGCTTTCCGCCATGATCTGCGGCAGCATATCTCCGTCCTGCATGAACTCGCCGGGGCGGACGATTTAGACGCCCTCAAGCGGTACTTCGATAAGCTGGAGGGCGCGCTGCCCCCTCGGCAGGACGGCGCTTTTTGCGAAAACGCGCCGGTGGATACGATCATCCGCCACTATGCCGCCCGTGCCGGGCTGGTGGGCGCGGAATTCGCCGCGGCAGTCCAAGTGGGCGCGGATATCGCCATCAGCGAAGTGGATCTGTGCGTGATCTTTGGCAACCTGCTGGAAAATGCCGTGGAGGCCTGTGCGCGGCAGCAGGAGGGCAGTAAGTACATCCATGTATGCGCAGGGCCGTCCGTAGGGGCATTTGCCATAACCGTTGAAAACCGCTTCAGCGGCTCCCTGCGGCGGAACCCGTCTGGGTTCCTCTCCAGCAAGGGTTCACGGCCAGGCATCGGGACGGCCTCCGTACGGGCGATCACCAAAAAATACGGAGGCATGGCGTCCTTTGAGACGGTCGGCGATACTTTTAGAGCCAGCGTCATTTTGCATTTATAAGCTGATTTTTCCCGTTTTTTAATTATGCGGATATTTAAACGCCTATCAAGCTTTTCCACAATAACAGAGGTGCATTGCATGGATTTTTTCACATTCCTAAAAGACAGCCTTTCAGACGGGCGGCAAGTGTTGCGCCAAGGCGAGATCGATCAACGCCAGCTCCCGCCGGAGCTGCTGGAACGGCTGGATACGAAAAATGCCGTGACCAACGTGCACCGTTTAGTCCCCTTTTCCGTGCTGATCTTCTTGATCGAAATCCTGAACCAGGTTGTTATTTTCACGGCGGACGTTTCCCCTGCCGTCCATGAGGCATACCTAGCTGCGGGTGGCTTCATGATGATGCTGATGGCCGTTGTCGTTGTCTTGGCGTACCAGTTCCTTACAGCTTCCATGGTGGATCGCCGACACTGTAAATGCCTGTACCGGGCCTTTTGGTGGCTCTTCACCATAAACATGCTGGTATTTGTCTGCCTGGAGATTGTCACCCGGAACCTGACCAACAACTACTTCTATCTGCTCATCCTTACCGCCGCGTTCCCCCTGCTCTCCCGGCGGGAAGCGTTTTGGCTCTTTGGGCTGGACGCCGTTGTTACCATCACTGTGGCGGTATTCCATGGCTTTACCCCCCAGCAGCTCCTCCAGCTCCCACTGATCGCCCTATTCGCCCTGATCCTGTCTCGCGTCCTCTACAACGCGCACCGGGGCAACGACATCACCCTGGGGCTGTTAGAAGCCTCCAACCAAAAGCTGTCGGCGCTTGCCCGCACCGACCCGCTCACCGGCCTGTTAAACCGGCGCGGCATCCAGGAAGCCCTTGGCGAGACGCTCGCGCAGAAGGGCGACGGTTGCGGCGTGGTGTTCCTAATGGTCGACATCGACCTTTTCAAATCCTATAACGACCGCTTTGGCCACAACCAAGGCGACGTGTGCCTCCAAACGGTGGCCAATACGCTCCGGCGTTGCGTGCGCGGCTCCGCCGACCTCGCCGCCCGGATCGGCGGGGAAGAGTTCCTGATGGCCCTTATCGACTGCCCGGCCGTGGAAGTCCTTCCTGCGGCCGAGCGGCTGCGGCAGGCGGTTTTGAACCTTGGGCTGGAAGCCGCTACCGGTGCAGTGAACCGCTGCGTGACGGTGAGCGTGGGGACAGCCTCCGCCAAGACCCCCATCGACTTTGTCACCCTGTACAACCAGGCCGACAAGGCGCTCTACCGCGCCAAAAACTCGGGCCGGAACTGCGTTGTACTGGGAAACGGGATCGACTGCAATCCAACATAAGGCTGGATATACACTTATCGGCAAGCGCAAAGGCGGCTTATTCTGTATCCGGCCGGTACCGATATGATTTTGAAATCACAAATGCCTTGCAGGCAACGGCCTCCTTTGCTGCGAATGCTGCAGAAGGCGGGAACGACCCTGCAAAAAGCAAAAAAGAACCAGAAGATACGGATGGTATCTTCTGGTTCTTTTTTATACGTGGGCTGTTTCCAGCTTTAATTACTTGGTCATGGACGCAACTTCAGCAGCGAAGTCGTCCTGCTTCTTCTCGATGCCCTCGCCCTTTTCGTAGCGGACATACTTGACCAGCTTGATCTCGCCGCCCAGCTCCTTGGCAACCTCAGCGATGTGCTTCTCGACAGAAGCCTTGCTGTCCTTGACAAAGACCTGCTGCAGCAGGCAGTTTTCCTCATAGTACTTGCCGACGCGGCCTTCTACCATCTTCGCGATGATATTCTCCGGCTTCGGCTTAGCGGCGGCCTTGTTCTCCTCGAGCGCCTGTGCCATCAGGATTTCGCGCTCCTTGTCCAGGGTCGCGTTGTCAACCTCGGACTTGTCCATGAACGCCGGGCGCATTGCCGCGGCCTGCATGCCGATGTCCTTGCCCAGCTCGGTAACGGTCGCGTTGCCCTTGAGGTTATCGGAAACCGCAAGGCCGACCAGGACGCCGATTACGCCGCCCATGTGGGTGTATGCAACATTCACAGTAGCGTCGTCGTAGCGCTCGAAGCGGCGGATCTGGATGTTCTCGCCGATGGTCAGAACCTTCTCCTGCAGCGCTTCCTGTACGGTGATATCGCCCATCTTGCAGGCCTTGAGCGCCTCCACGTCAGCCGGCGCGTCCTGCATGACAACGCCCGCCAGGTCGGCAACGAACTTCTGGAAGTCCGCGTTCTTGGCGACGAAGTCGGTCTCGGAGTTGACCTCGATGATCGCGCCCACGCCGCAGTCGCCGCAAACGGTCGCGCATACGACGCCTTCCGCCGCAACGCGGTCGGCCTTCTTAGCGGCCTTGGCGAGACCCTTCTCGCGCAGCAGCTCGATCGCCTTGTCAAAGTCGCCGTCGGATTCGGTCAGCGCCTTCTTGCAGTCCATCATGCCTACGTTCGTCATTTCACGCAGCTTCTTTACGTCAGCAGCAGTAAAAGCCATTTTAAAATTCCTCCTGTATATTGAAATCCATCGTGAACAAAGGGCGGGGCAGCCCTTCCTTGTATGGCATGCGCCAAATCAGAGTGTCCCCGCCCTTCCGCGTTAATATATTCTAAATTACTCGGCGTCCTTAGCCTCAGCCTTGGCCTCAACCTCGAGCTGCTCGCCCTGCTTGCCCTCGAGCACCGCGTTGGCCATAGTGCCGGAGATCAGCTTGATCGCGCGGATTGCGTCGTCGTTGCCCGGGATGACATAGTCGATCTCGTCCGGGTCGCAGTTGGTGTCGACGATTGCGACAACCGGGATGCCCAGCTTGCGGGCTTCCGCGATCGCGTTCTTCTCCTTGCGGGGATCAACTACGAACATCGCGCCCGGCAGCTTCTTCATTTCCTTGACGCCGCCCAGGTACTTTTCGAGCTTTGCGATCTCGAGCTGGAGCTTGATAACTTCCTTCTTCGGGAGCAGGTCGAAGGTGCCGTCCTGCTGCATCTTCTGGAGCTGGTTCAGACGTGCGATACGGGTACGCATGGTCTTAAAGTTGGTCAGCATGCCGCCCAGCCAACGGGCGTTTACGAAGTACATGCCGCAGCGCTCCGCCTCTTCCTTGATCGCGTCCTGCGCCTGCTTCTTGGTGCCCACGAACAGGATGGACTCGCCGGCCGCCGCGATATCACGGACGAAGAAATACGCCTCCTCGAGCTTCTTTACGGTCTTCTGCAGGTCGATGATGTAGATACCGTTGCGCTCGGTGAAGATGTAGGTCGCCATTTTCGGGTTCCAGCGGCGGGTCTGGTGGCCAAAGTGCACGCCCGCTTCCAGAAGCTGCTTCATAGAGATTACTGCCATTTTTGTTTCCTCCTCAAGGTTGTTTCCCTCCATCCCGTGTCATCTGCCGGCGGCACCCCCTTGCGGGAGGCACCCCGCCGCTGACATAAACGGGATGTGTGTTTTGTTCTGCACTCAATCGTGCTTTGATAGTATAGCATGCAATTTCGCGTTTGTCAAAGCATTTTTTGCAAAATTCTCCGATTTTATACGCGGAAGAAGCGTCGTTTTTCCTTTTCGCGGTGCGGGCGCGTCGTTTCCCACCGCACGAGGATAATGTCGTCCCCGATCTTGTCGATCGCGTCCCAGGGGATTACATATTCCTCCCCGCGCCCAAATAGGCCGAAAAACCAGCACGTGCCGGGGACGACCAGCGCCACCACGCGGCCGCACAGGATATCGACCTCCAGATCCCCCACGTAACCGAGCCGTGCGCCGTCACAGATATTGATAACCTCTTTCATACGCAGCTCGGCAATCCGGCAGCCCTGCATATCGCTCCCCCCTTACGTAATCCCCGCCTTTTTCATAAAGGCGCCGGTCGATATCCCAGCCGGGCGGTTGAACCGTTTCATCTGGTACAGGCAGTCCGGGTCGCGCGTCACGGTGTTGACGCCTTCCTCGCACCCAAGCGTACATTGGAACCCCATCTCCTTCAGGATCACCTCGCTCTCCTTGGACAGCGAGCCGAACGGGTAGGTATAGCAGGTCGGCTCCGGCAGCCCCGCGCCGGTGATCAGCTCCTGCGCCTCCCGGGTATCGTGCTGCAGGAAGGCGCGGTAGCTCGCCTCGTCCTCCCCGCGCGTGCGCAGGCAGCCGCGCCGGTTGCCGTAGGTATGCAGGTCGTACGAGTGGTTTTGTATCTCCACCGTGCCGTCCGCCGCCATTTCACGGCACCGCTCGGTTGTCAGGTGCGACCAATACGCGTTTTCCTGCCCGTTTTCCGTAAACAGCGCGGTCTGGCTGCCGATAATGGAAATCACCGCGCGCATGCCCTGTTCCTTCAGGATCGGGTAGGCGTACAGGTAATTGTTATAGTAGCCGTCGTCGAAAGTAATCATGACCGGCTTCTCCGGCAGCGGCGCGCCCTCCCGCACATAGGCCAGCAGGTCGGATACGGTGACGCTTTCATACCCGTGCTCCTTTAAATAGGCGAGATCCGCCTTTAAGGCGTCGGGCGGCAGCACGTATTTCCCCGTGCGCGCCGAATCCTTCAGGATGCTGTGATACATCAGGACCGGCACCTGCACGCCGGCGTCCGCGGACGCCGAGGCCATGACCTGCTGCCCCGCGACCATGCTGTTGGCGGTAAAAATGCCCCAGAGCGCCAGCACGGTCGCCGCCATCTGTAATATGGTTTTCTTCATGCTCCCCTCCCGTTATTCCGTGCCGCACCAGATCATATCGTACATACGGTAGTATTCCTTGCCCTCCCGGTACACCGTGCTGCGGTGCTCGGAAAGCAGGCGCGTCAGGGCGTACAGGTCGACCCATATCTCGTTATTCGACTCCTTCTGTTTCTCGTCGAACACCAATTCAAGCCCGTAGTGCAGGTGCGGCGTTTCAATCCCGTTGACGTTTTCCTTGCTGGAATACCCGGTCTGGCCGAGATAACCGATCACCTGCCCCGCCGTCACGCGGTCGCCCTCGCGCAGCCCCTCCTGGAACGGATGGTCCTTGCGCAGATGCGCATAATACCAGTAACGCTTCTGATCCAGGCTGCGGATGCCGATCCGCCAGCCGCCGTACTGGTTCCAGCCCATGACTTCCACGGTACCGGTTTCCACGGCCACGATCGGCGTGCCGACCGAACCCATGAGGTCGTGCCCCATATGCTGGCGCGCAAAGCCGTAGGAGCGGCTCGCCCCGAAGTCGTCGAAATCATTATAGTAGTAACCCTCCGCGACCGGGGAGTAGGCGCGCAGGCCATACCGCGCTGTCCAGGCCGGCTCCTCGCCCTCCTCGCCGGGCAGTTCCTGCACATAGTCTCCCAGGAGCCCGCCCAATACCGCGCCGTACGCCTCCCGGAAATAGGGGAAATACTTCATGCCGCGCGTCAGCCCCGCAATGTCCTCACCGCCGTGCAGCTTTTCCAGGACCGCATCCATATCCGCGGCCTTGTACCTTCCCCACTCGCCCCCGTACTTTGCCGCAAGGTAGGCCAGCGTATCGATCCAGCTCACCTTGCCCCCGCAGGAAATATCGTCCTCCATCGCCTTGTGCAGAGCGGCATACGGTACGTTAAACTCCACATACTTGATATAGCTATCCGCCGCCCGCGAATGCACCGCGCAGACCGAAACCGCCGCCAGCCCGGCAAGCAGGCATAGCCCGGCCGCCAGAAGGCGCCGTGCGCGAACCGTCCAGAACAACAAAAAAACCACCCCCACGGACATCTCCATTCATAGATATGTCCGCAGGGGCGGCGATATTCGCGCTGGCGTCAGACGCCTACCTTATAGGTCTCGACTGCGTTGCCGACGCTTTCCTTTTCACTCTTTTTGCCGTATTGGTCTACCTTGGCGCGGCCCTTGACCTCGTGGTTGAGGCTGCAAGCGCCGCCGACACAGCCGCCGACGCAGGCCATGCCCTCGATAAAGTTTTTGTCCAGCTTGCCCGCCTTGGCGCGCAAAAGGGCGGTCTTGCAGGCTTCGATCCCGTCGCAGGCCTCGGCCTTGACCTCAAAATCAAGCCCTTTTTCCTTGACGACTTCGAGCACCGCCTCGGTCAGGCCACCCGAACGGCCAAAGACGCGGCCGAAGTAGGAGGCGTCCTCCAGCGGGGTCTCGTCCATGACGCTCATGACGATGTTCTGGCTGTCGATCATCGCCTGCAGCTCCTCAAAGGTCAGCACGCAGTCGATCCACAGGTCGACCGTCATCTTCTGCTGTTCGGCCTTTTTCGCCGTGCACGGCCCGATAAAGATCGTGCGCACCGGCATTTCGGCGTTGATCTTGACATAGCGGCCGATTTCCGCCATCGGGGAAAGGTTGTGCGAGATATGTTGCGCCATATCCGGCATCGCGGTTTCAATGTACTTGACAAAGGCCGGGCAGCAGCTCGAGGTCAGGAAGCCCTTTTCCGCAAGCTCCTCCGCCTCCTTTTCCGCCACCATGTCCGCGCCCATCGCCGCTTCGACCACATAGTCGATGCCAAGGCGGCGGATCGCGGTGACCACCTGCCCCAGGCTGACGTCGGTAAATTGCGAGGCGATGGCCGGCGCGACGATGGCGACGACCTTGTAGTTCTTGCCGCCGTCGGCGTTCTTGATGATGTTGATCGCGTCGACCATAAAGGATTTGTCCATGGCCGCGCCGAACGGGCACTGGTAAACGCACGCGCCGCAGGCGATGCACTTCTCTGGGTCGATCTCGGCCTTCTTTTCTTCGTTCATATGGATCGCGCCGACCTTGCAGCTCCGCTCGCAGGGGCGCACGTTTTCCGTAATCGCGCCGTAAGGGCAGACCTTGGCGCAGCGGCCGCACTCGATGCAAATATCCGGGTCGATGAAAGCCTTGCCGTTTTTATCCTTCGTAATCGCGTTTTTCGGGCAGTTCTTGATGCAGCGCTGTGAAATGCAGCCGCGGCAGGACTGGCTGACCGTGTAACGCTCGACCGGGCACTCGTCGCACGCGAGCGGGATGATTTCAATCACGTTGGGGTTGCGGCTGTCGCCGCCCATCGCCAGGCGCACGCGCTCCTGCGCAATGGCGCGTTCCTTATAAATACAGCAACGCATCGTCGGCTTGGGCCCCGGTGAGATAATTTTGGGAATTTCGTAATAGGACTCCATCAGGTTGCCGGCAAATGCACGCTCCGCCACTTCCTTCAGGATACGGTACTTGAGCAACTGCACATCGGTTTCAAAGGATCTCAATCTGTCTCCGCCTCTCTCAGTATCCCGCCGCTGCGGCGGGGCAATCCCCGAATTGATATTTTTTTAACAAGGCCATTGTACAACGGTTTGCGCCGCCTGTCAACGTCCTTTTCACACATTCCGGAAATTTACGTTCCTGGCGATTCCTGCGCCCGTTTCAGAGCTCCCAGCTGCGGCTGTCCAGCAGGATCTGCGCCGCGCCCTGGTAGTCCCCCACCGTCCAATCCGGGCGCACGCCGCAGGACGGCGCCTTCCCGGAGGGGTTAAACCAGACCGCGCGCACCCCGGCGGCCTGCGCACCCACGATATCCGCCGTGAGGGAATCGCCGAACATGATATAATGCGCGGGGTTATCGTCCCCAAAGCGCGCCATGGCCTCGAAAAACATATCGGGCGCGGGCTTTGGCGCGCCAACTTCCTCGCTTGTCAGCATGAGGTCGGTATACGGGGCAAGGCCGGCGTGTTCCAGGCGGCTCTGCTGCGAGCGGCGCAGGCCGTTCGTCACCACGCAAACCTTATGCTCCCGGTGCAACGCCCCGACGAACGGCACCGCCCCCGGGTACGGGATGCCCGCCTCGGCGAGCGCCGCGATATAGTGCGCGTTGACGCGATCCCAGTCCCAGTGGCCGCGCGCTTCCAGCAGGCGCTGGAAGCGCAGCGGGCGGATTTCCTCGCCCGTGGCCTCCCCACGCTCGATCGCCGCCCACATCGACTGGTTGATCTCGTGGTAACGGGCAAAATCCCCTTCGTCGGCCGGGATACCCAGCCGCGCCATGGCAGTAAAGAAGGCATGGCGCTCGCTTTGCGCGAAATCGAGCACCGTGCCGTCCAAATCCAAAAATACCGTCATTTTTCTTTCCATGCCGCCGCACCGTCGCGGTACAGGCTGCCGCCCGCACAGTCCATCGCGACAATCGCCGGGAAGTTTTCCACCGTCAGTCGCTTGACCGATTCGCAGCCCAGGTCGTCATACGCCACGACCTCAAGCGCCTTGACCGCGCCCGCGATCAGCGCGCCCGCGCCGCCGACGGCGACCATATAGACCGCGCCGTTGCGCGCCATGGCCTCCGCCACGGCGTCGCCCCGCACGCCCTTGCCGATCATGCAGCACAGCCCGGCGTCCAGCAGGCGCGGCGCGAAGGGGTCCATCCGCCCCGAGGTCGTAGGCCCGCAGGAGCCAATCACCTGCCCGGGCTTGGCTGGCGTCGGGCCGGCGTAATAGATTGCCGCGCCTCGCAGGTCGAACGGCAGCGGCCCGCCCGCCTCCATCGCCGCCACAATACGCTTGTGCGCCGCGTCCCGCGCGGTATAGACCGTACCCGTCAGGGACACCGTGTCCCCGGCGCGCAGCTTGGGCGCGGCTTCCTGTAAATCCGCAGTATTTAAATCATAATGCATGGTTATCCTTCCCCCTTCAGCAGTTCTGCCGCGTCCGACATTTTAGGGCGCTCCGGCGCGTCGGGCTGGCCGCTCGACAGTTCGCCGACCATTACCTCGTCCAGCGCCAGCACCACCTGGTCGACACGGCCAAGCAGCTCTTCCGCGCGCCGCGCCGCGGCTTCCGTCTCCGCCGCGACCCGCTTGTGCGCGCCGCGGTATTTTTCAGCTACCGCCGCCAGCTCCCGCTTGACCTGGCTGATCAGCTCGGCCGACTGTACCCGGATGCGCTGCGCGTCCTGCTGCGCCCGCTCGTCCACTTCCTTGGCGCGGCGGTAAGCGCACAGCTCGATTTCCGCCAGGCGCTCCTTGGATTCCTGGTAATCCTGGTTCTGCTGCCGCAGCAGCGCCGCTTCGCTGCGCAGCTGCGCATTTTCTTCCTCCAGGCTGCGCACCTGGTCGCGCAGCGCCTGCACGTCCGCAGCGCCCTGCGCCGCTTCCGCGCGCGCCTGCTCGGCCTCCTGCCGGAGTTGGTCGCCCTCGACCGTCATTTCGCCCAAGCGCTCCAGCAGCTCGGCGTTTTTCTCGCTGAGCGCGACGTGCTCCTCCCGCAGTTCGGCGGCCTCCGCCTGTACGCGCTCCGCCTCCGTGCGCATCTGCTCGAGCTTCTCGCCGCTTTCCTTGGCGGCCTGCTCGATATATTTCAGTACGTCCTCGCGGTTGAAACCGCCGACGACCGCTGTCTTAAACCCTTTGGTCTCCTCGTACATGCCTTTATCCTCCGCCGGACGCGCCGGGCACGCCCGTTCCCGACATAATTCCTGTTATACGCAGTTAATTATACCAAAAGCGCAGCAAAAACACAATAGGCATCGCTTTCCGGTTGCTTTTTTTCGTTATATACGCGCGAAATGCCCTCTTGCGCACGCGAAGAACTTGCATTCGCCCCCGTTCGGTGCTAAACTGAAGGAGAATTTAACCGATTGATAAGGAGCGACACCATGCTGACGATAAAAGATTTTGAAGCGGCCGCCGGCCGTTTGAAAAATGTCATCCACATCATCCCATTAAGCACTTCCCAAACCTTCTCCAACATGACGGGCGCGGAAGTCTATCTTAAATTTGAAAACCAGCAGAAAACCGGCTCCTTTAAGGTGCGCGGCGCCTACAATAAAATTATGAAGCGCTTTGAGGAGGGCGACCTCCACGCCGTCGTCGCCTCCTCCGCGGGCAACCACGCGCAGGGCGTTGCCTTTGCCGCAAGCTCGGTCGGCGTCAAGTCGACGATCGTCATGCCGCGTTCCACCCCGATCGCCAAGGTTTCTGCGACCGAGGGCTACGGCGCGGAGGTCGTCCTCGCCGGCTCGATTTATGACGAGGCCTATGCCAAGGCCTGCGAAATCATGGAAGAGACCGGCGCGGAGTTCATCCATCCGTTCGATGACGAGGACGTGATGGCCGGCCAGGGCACGATTGCGCTGGAAATCCTGCGCGACCTCCCCGGCGTGGACATGATTTTTGTCCCGGCCGGCGGCGGCGGCCTGATCTCCGGTATCGCGGCCTGCGCCAAGCAGATCAACCCGCGCGTGGAGATCATCGGCGTACAGGCGGCGGGCGCCCCCGCAATCGCTAACGCCTTCCACAACGCGGACGCCGCCCCCTGCGACCATGTGCACACCATTGCGGACGGCATTGCCGTCAAAACCCCCGGCGCCAAGACCATGGAATACATCAACCAGTACGTCGACCAGATGATCACCGTATCCGACGCGGACATTGCTTCGACCATCCTGCTGCTGCTCGAACGCACCAAGCAGGTCGTCGAGCCCGCTGGCGCCGCCTCCCTGGCCGCCCTGCTCGCAGGCAAGGTGGACGTCAAGGGCAAAAAGGTCGTGTGCGTCCTATCCGGCGGCAATATCGACGTATCCTTTATCCACAAGGTTGTGGAAAAGGGTCTTGTCACCCGCGGCCGCCATATGAAATTCTCCACCATTATGCCGGATGTGCCCGGCTCCCTGGCGGGCTTCTCCGAAATCGTGGCGGAGTGCAACGCAAACGTGATCATGTTCCAGCACGACCGCGTGCAGGCCGACCTGGATATCGACGAGGCGATCGTCCAGGTTGTCTGTGAGGTCGGCGGCAAGGAGCACGGGCAGCGCCTCCTGCGCGCGTTGACGGCGGGCGGCTATACAATCATGTCCCACCCCTTTTAACAGCGATTATTAAAATACGGGAAGGTGTTTTTACATGAAAATATCTACCAAAGGCCGTTATGCGTTACGCCTGATGCTTGACCTAGCCCTGCATGACACCGGGGCTGCCGTCCCGATCAAGGCAATCGCCTCCCGGCAGGATATCTCTGAAAAATACCTGGAACAGATCATCGCGCTGCTGACCCGTGCGGGCTTTGTAAGCTCCACGCGCGGCGCGCGCGGCGGGTACCGGCTGACACGCCAGCCCAAGGATTATACCGTGGGTATGATCCTCCGGCTGACGGAAGGCAGCCTTGCCCCCGTCGCCTGCCTGGACGACGGCGCCACGCCCTGCGACCGCCAGGCGACATGCGCCACGCTACACGTCTGGAACAAACTGAACGACGCAATTAACGGCGTGGTGGACGGCATCACCCTGGAGGACCTTGTGGAAATCCAGCGTGCGCAAATCGGCAACGACTATAGCATTTAAACTTTTCCAAGGGTTTTTAGCGCCATATGGCTTTATTTGGGGGTAATATGGCGTTAAAAATTTCTTATAAAATTTTTCCTGATTTTTTACGGAAATATCTTGACGAATGTTGGATGCTGTTATATAATAAATATCGCTGCTTGACCTGATCGGTCAGCAAAAAACTAAATCAAGATGGAGAGTTGGCTGAGTGGTCGAAGGCGCACGATTGGAAATCGTGTGTGCGTGATGAGCGCACCCAGGGTTCAAATCCCTGACTCTCCGCCAGTAAAAGCACCGAATCAAATGATTCGGTGCTTTTTTATTCTTACTTGCATCCTGTCGCCCGTCCCCCCGGAACAGCAAGGCTAACCATCCCTTTAATCATAGGCGGGCAGTTAGTATGATTTTATGCTGGGGTGCACCCGCGACGGGCGCAGGCCTGGGGGACGGTTTTGCGCCTGGCCGCACCAAAAAGAGGGGGCGCACATGTGCGCCCCCTCTTCCGCATTATTTCTTTTCCACTGCAATCCAGATTTCGCAGGTGTAGTTTGGGTTATCGACGTCGGCCGAGGGATACACTTCAAAATCCGTCCCGCCGCAGGGCTGGTATTCGCTAGTGGGGAAGAACTCACTGTATATCTGCTGATACAGCCTTTCAAACGCTTCCGGCATACTGCCGACACAGGGGAACGCCACATAGGTATGGGCTGGGATTTCCACTACAGCCAGCCCGTCCTCGGCCACCGGCATGCCGTTATAATGCGCCCCGACCGCATAGGGGAATTCGTTATCCGCCGCGTCCTTCCCGAAGCAGGCGCCGACAATGCAGTTCCCGAACACATTATCAGCCGGAATATACTTGCAGAGTGCGGGGATCGTCCCGTCCGTATTGCACGCTTGCCAAAAGCGGGTGATTTCCTCCGTCGTCATTTCCTCCTTGCCCGAAACCTGCTTCTTTTTGCAGATTAATTGGAACGCGCCCATTGTCTCAATCCTGTAATCCATAGTATTGCCTCCATCTAAAATTAGTTTTACGGAAAGCGGGGAAAAGGATTTGAGCGCCGCGCCCCCATGCTTTGCCTGGGATGGCGTGACCCCATGGAACCGGGTAAACGCGCGGCTGAAGCTTTCGGACGAGTCGTACCCGTACTTCACAGCAGCGTCGATCACCCGTACCGCAGATGCGGCCAATTCGCTCCCAGCCAGGGAAAGCCGCCGCATGCGGATATACTCGCCCAGGGTGAAACCGCACAGGATACTGAACACCCGCTGAAAATGAAAGCTGGACGAATAGGCCTGCTTCGCCACTTCTTCATAATCAATCGGTTCCGTCATATGCGCCTCTACGTAATCCACTGCCCTCTGAACCCCTGTAATCCAATCCATCGCTAACCCCTCTCTCCGTCTATACCTATCATAGCGGAAACCATCCCACGCTTCCTGACATTGCGTGCGGTCCGGTGTTACGCCGCCCTGCAACAAAAACCGTTTTACCTGCATCATACTATATTTCACGCGAAACCACAAACACCGCAGCCCCATAGGGGGATTTCGCGCACAGCGACGGCCTAAAAAAAAGAGCCGTCCATGAAGGGCGGCAAAATAGGATGTTTTTGAGTGTCTATGTAATTGTAACAGATTGGTAAATATTGTCAAGTTATATTTTTACCAAAACGCAGCGGAACCCGCCCCTTTTGCGGCGTACGCTTTTTATGAAGTATTAACGCCGCACAGGAACTATTGACGCGTTTTTGATTGCTTTTCCCCCATATCCCCCTATAATGTTCATAAAAGGGGACAAAAACACACATCCCCCTATGGCGCAAAACGCCATGTTATTTTGCAGGAGGAAAACAACTATGGACATGTTAGAGGCCGGAACCGCGGGCGCCCCGCAGGTTCTATTGCTGGAAACAGAAGAAAACCCTGTCGCCCTTCCCGCCCCACTGCTGGAAAGCTATCATTTTTTAATCCCACAGCTGAGCAAAGCTTCGTCCGCCGCGCGGGCGCACAGGCTCCCCCCTTTCCTGCAGCAAACGCATACACCGTTCTACGCGATGTGCGCGACCGCCGATTGCTGCGCCCTGGGGATACAATCCGCGGCCTATGTCAAGGACGGGCTGGTCGTGCTGGAATGCGGGGAGGCGGCGCCGGGCAGCGTACTTGTCCCGGAATTGGAATTGCATATCCAGAGCGGCCATACCCAAGGGGGGCAGCCCCATTGAAACCGCTGATTTTTACAGGCGCGGCGACGGCCATGGTTACGCCGATGCACGACGACTTTTCGATCAACTACGGTCTGTTTGGGCAGCTCTTGGACGAACAGGTTGCAAACAAGGCGGACGCCGTCGTCGTGGCCGGCACCACCGGGGAAAGCGCCACGTTAACGGACGAAGAGCATATTAACTTAATTTCCTATGCCGTGCGCCGTATCAAAGGCCGTATTCCCGTGATTGCAGGCGCGGGCAGTAATAACACGGCGCATGCGGTATGGTTATCCCGGCAGGCGGAGCGGGCGGGTGCGGACGCCCTGCTCCATGTCACCCCTTATTATAACAAAGCGCCGCAGGAAGGCCTGTTCCTCCATTTTAAAGCCTGCGCGGAGGCGACTGCGCTTCCGGTTATCCTATATAACGTCCCATCGCGCACAGGGGTGAACATCAGCCCCGCTACTTACGGGCGCCTGAGCCACATCGAAAACATCGTGGCCGCCAAGGAAGCGAGTGGCAACTTTTCGCAACTGGCCAAAATTGCAGGTTTGTGCGGCTCCAGGCTTGCCATTTACACTGGCAATGACGACCAAATCACCTCTGCGCTCGCGCTAGGCGCCCAAGGCGTGGTTTCCGTGCTGTCCCACCTTGTACCGGAAGGCACGCACAATCTCTGCACGGCGTTTTTTGACGGGGACGCCGCAAAAAGCGACGCGCTGCAACTGCATTACTTGGAACTTATCGAGGCGCTGTTCAGCGATATCAACCCGATCCCCATCAAACAAGCCCTGCGTTTTATGGGCTGGGACGTAGGCCCCTGCCGCCTCCCGCTATGCGGGATGGAGCCTGCAGCTGCGGAACATCTCCAGTTGGTACTGGCGAAATACGGCCTTTGCCCGCTGCCTTCCCATATGGGGACAAGGACAAGCAAACGGCCGGAGGCCATGCTTTTACCGCGCAATTCCCATTAACCGCAAAGCCCTCCGAGCATATACGGTTCGGGGGGCTTTTCCCTGTGTACCTTAACCCATGGCTCGCACAGTGCGTTTCCCGGCCATCCCCCAGCGCCTAATTTTCAAGCACACGATCTACGCACGCCCCGGCCTTTCCCTTTTGCGCTTGCCGATATACAGCAAAACCGATGAATTTTCTGACAAGACTGCATATTTACACGAGAGACCCATGGTTGCTATAATTAGCATGCAGCTTTGGCCAAAGCCTGTTTTTCGCAACAATCCTCATATTTCGATGGGATTTTTGCACCTATCAGCCTCATATACCCGCTACTTTATACGCAAATTTAAAAAGCAAGCGAAATGAGCCTGATGATTTACTTATTGGAAACGGGGGAAAAGAATGCTTTGGACATTCGCGACATTTGTAGGATTTACAATCCTTGTCGCTGTGATTTCTTATGTTAAAACCAAAGGGGACGACCAGACGACGGCCGACGGCTATTTCCTGGCGGGGCGGGGGCTGCCAGGCTTCGTAATCGCCGGTTCGCTGCTGCTGACAAACCTGTCGGCAGAGCAGCTTGTCGGCACCAACGGGCAAACCTGGAGCGTCGGCATGAGCCCGATGGCGTTCGAGATCGTCGCCGCGCCGTGCTGTATCATCCTCGCGCTGTTCGCCGCGCCGCGCTACCTCAAAAGCGGCATCACTACCATACCGGAGCTGATCGGCCTGCGCTATGACCGCAACACCAAGCTCTGGTTTTCCATTGCCTATATCCTTTTGTACATTGTCGTCCAGATCCCGGTCATCCTGTATTCCGGCTCCCTGGTGTTTGAAAACATTTTCGGCGTATCCAGCATCCTGGGGATTACAAAATTCCAGGCCGTGATCGTCCTTTGTATCGTCATCAGTGTAATCGGCTCGATTTATGCCATCTTCGGCGGCCTGAAGGCCGTCGCGGTGTCCGACACGGTCAACGGCGTCGGCCTGCTGATCGGCGGCTTTATGATCCCCTTCTTCGCGCTCAGCGTGCTGGGGCGCGCAACCGGCGGCGACGGGCTCGGCATCGTCGACGGCATGCGTTTCCTGGTCGCGAACCATTCGAATATGCTCAACTCCATCGCGCCGGCGGATTCCCTGCCGCCTGCAGTGCCGTGGCCGACCGTATTCACCGGCCTGCTCTTCCTGGGACTACAATCCTGGTGCACCCACCAGTCCTTTATCCAGCGCGTGCTTGCGGCGGAAAACCTCAAGGAAGCGCAAAAGGGCGCGCTGTACTGCGCGTTCCTGAAGATTATCGGCTTTATGTACCTTGCGCTGCCCGGCGTCATCGCCTTCGCGCTGTTCCAGGCCCAGGGCAACCAGGTTTCCATGATGGACGAAGCGTATCCCCAGCTTGTCACACAGGTCATCCCCGCGCCGCTGATGGGCTTCTTTGCAGCCGTAATGCTCGGCGCGATCCTGTCGTCGTTTAATTCTGTGCTCAATTCCGTCGATACGATGTTCACCATGGATATTTACAAAGAATTTGTGGATCAGAAGGCCTCCGAAGCCAAGCTGGTCAAGGTGGGCAAAAAGGCCGGCATCGTCTTTGCCGTGCTCACAACAATTGTCGGCCCACTGATCTATTTCTTCCCCGCGGGGTTAAAGACCTTCCTGGATTCGCTCGTGATGCTGATCGCCCTCCCGGTGCTGTCGGCCGTGTTCGGCGGCTTCTTCTTTAAGCATCTGCCGAAGTATTCCGCAAAGGTTATCCTGCTTGTCCATGTCATCCTGTATGGCTCGTTCCTGCTCTTCCTCGGCGACCGCTTCCACTACCTGTATGCCGTACTGGTGCTGCTGCCGCTGGAACTGCTACTCATGTTCTTCATGAACCGCTACAACAAGAAAAAGAACCACGCCCTCGCCTGGAAACAGGAGGACGCGGGCGCGGTCGACCTGACCCCATGGAAATACCGTTGGGTGGCGACCGCCCTGATCATCATCTGTATCATCGCCGTCTATGCGGCCTTCTCGCCTATCGGCATCGGCACCTGGGGGTACGCGCAGGCATGGTGACCCCATCCTGCGATCCCCTTGATACGCCCCCCTCTGTCCCCAATGGGATGGAGGGGGGCAAATTTTTTATTTTTTCCGCCAATCCGGTAAGAAACCACAATACATAAAATGTATCATAATATTTATGGGGAATTGATTTTATATCCATTGCCCCCCCCCTACGCCGCGGCCTATATCCGACAGGGCTTATATGCCAAGCTTATAGTCACTACCTCCCATCGATGATTTTGTTATATACTGTCAAAAAAAGGACGACAACATTATGACGAAGCTGGGAACGACCACTTGCCCAAACGCCCAAAAGGTTTTTGGCGCGAATGTAGAGCGATACCGCAAGCTTGCGGGGCTGAGCAAATTTCAGCTAGCGATCGACGCGGATGTGGACGTCAAGCACCTACGCGCCATCGAGCGCGGCGAACATAACCCCACGCTCGTCACGATAGAACGGATCGCAAATGCGCTGGGTGTGACGATTGGTAAATTATTCGATATAACCGGGCAAACGGATACATTCCCCCTTTCTGTAATGCAGCCCGCGTTTAACCGCCTACCGCCCGGCGAGCAAACGCGGGTGTTGTCTATCCTACGATTACTGGTGCGGGTGAATGATGATAGTGATTACTTACGTTGACCGCGGCGGCTTCGACCGTTACATCGCCGCGGAGGATCGCAGCGCCCTGCTGCAGCAAGTACAGCAGTGTGCGGTGGATATGGCGCCTGGGTACGCGGACTTTGTCCGCGAAGCCGCCGCTGCACGGTACGCCGTGCTGGACACACGGGCCGCAGGCCGCCCATATTACGGGATCGTAGGCGACAACGTCATTGCGCGGGAGCTCTCGGCAAACCGCGGGGAGGTCGAGGCTTTGGCCAACCTGCTCAACCGCGGCCAGGCATCGGAGCTCCATTTTTACGAAATCATTGAGGATTGGTTCGGTCGTCCGTAAACCTAGAGAAGTATATCCAGGTTATGCGCCATCCATTTTAAAATACACCGCCCCTTTCCGCGCGCCCTGCTGCAAGGGGCGCGTTTTTTTTGCCGCCGGCCGTCCCGCGGCATATCCGGCAAACCCTCCACATAAAATGGGACAAAGGTGGTGAGGCGGATGCCGTTAATTGATCATACCGACGCAATCCAAACATGGAGAGGATCCAAAGATGAGGGAACGTTTAAAGGCCTGGTGAGAGAAGGCAAGCTGGTACCGAACTGCTCGCTGCCGCAAAGCATTTCAGGGTTCGTCGAGGGCGAGCATCTGAACACCCTACACAAGGCGCTGGATCAGCAGCAACTGCGCCCCATTGCGACAATGGGGGCTGGGATTGTACGCGACGTTGGAAAGACCGGCGCATATTACGTGTATTTCCGGGTGATGTACGGGGGCGAGACCCCGGCGACCATGGCGTTTAACAGCGTGGGGTCTTCCCTACAGGAGTACAAGGTGCGCATGCAGTTCTTCCCCCGCATCTGGACAAATTCCAGCGGCGGCTATGTCAATACCATGGACGGTATGGGGCAGGTCAACACAACGCCGTTTTCGCAGACGGCGCAGTGGAAGGCGCTGCATGACATCCATGCGCTTGGCCGGACAACACGCGGCAGCGCCGAAGTCGGGATTTATGGCTCCGTCAGCATGTCAGACCTGGAAAGCGTGTGGTGCCTGTTCCCCTATTCCAAGCAAAAGCTGGACGAAACCATCGCAGGCCGGTCGGCGCTCCCCACGCTTCAGCAGGCGCACGCGGTTCACCCGCCCGCGCCCCCGCTATTCCCGCCGCAGGGAAACCGCGCACCGCGCCGCCGCGCAGTGCAGGTTCCGGCAGCCAGGGCAAGGGCGCGCGCCCCTTCCGTACCGCCGCGGCGGTGGACGGCCAGCCCCCTCGACACCGCCGTGCGGAACTACCAAGCTTTGCGGCCCTGTTTCCATACGGTTCAAGATATGGGATCTGCCGGGGCAAACGGCTTACGCTGGATCTGTTTTTCAAACTATATCCCGGGCAGTAGACCAAACCCGCTGTAAAAAGGAGGAACCTTAAAATGGCAGAGTGGAAACAACTGATGGGCGGGAAGCTGTTCATCACCGACCTCGGGGCGGAGCAGCACGCAGACGCGCCGGGCGGCGGCTTTACCGTCGGGCGCTACGCGGTGTGGGCGCCCATCCGGAAAAGCGACCGGCACCAGATCGTAGAAGTGGGCGGCGACCTAACGGCGCTTATGGCAAAATACAGGATACCGGAAGAGCGGGTGTGCCTGCTCGGCGTGAAGGGGGTCTGACCAATGCAACTGGGACTCGGTGAACTGATCGCAGCCATCGGCCAGGACGTATCCGAAGCGCAAAAGGCCGTAGAAGCGCGCGGCATCCAAAACTACTTGAGCTACTTCCGTACGGCGGACGCACCGGATGCGGCATCCGCCGAACATCACCCGCAAACGGCCACGGTGCTCATCCCCTCGCCGGACGGCACCCGGCAAAACCTGGTCGAGGTGCCGCTGGTCACGATGGCGCACCACAACACGGTGGAGCTGGAAAACGTGCGCATCAAGCTGCACGCATCGCTCGCGTCCGCGGAAGACGGGCGCATGTTGGTCGACGTCAACGCGCCGGAACCCGACGGCCTGCCCGGCGTGCTGACCGAAATGGAGCTGTGTTTTCGCTGCGGCGACCCGACGGAGGGCGTCGCACGTGTCAATACGGAGTTAAACAAATTCTTGTAACAGAAGGAGGTCACAGGCATGGCGGATATCGGAAAAAGCTTTGAAAGCCTGCCCCTAGGGCAACTGATTTGCGGCCCAATCGTGGAAGTTGCAAAAGGGCAAAGCGAACTGTGCAGGGTATACCTGGATTACCTGTTCCAGCTGGCGTTCAAGGACGGTGACCCGTCCAAGGGCATCAACAGCGTCAAATTCCAGCTCCAGCGTCAAATCGTGACGCCGGAAGGGGACGTCAAACCGGTTACATACGACGTCGAAGCGCCGCTGCTTTCGCTCGTTCCCGTGCCGGCATTTACGATGGATGAAACAACGGTGCAGTTTACCATGGAAATCAAGGAGGTCGTAACCGACAAGACCGGCAGCAAATCCTCGCTGGATACGACCGCGAAGTTTTCCGCCTGGGGATTCAGTTCCAGCGTGCAAGGCAAGGTTTCCGCCTCGCACGACAACACGCGCACCTCCGACCAATCGGCCAAGTACGATATTTTCGCGCGCGCAGCCCAGCAGCCCCCGGCTGAGGGCATGGCAAAACTCACCGCCCTGTTCGCTTCCGTCATGGAACCGATTGAAACCGGCGGCTCCACATAAGCATATAAAGGGAGGGGCGCGCCTTACGGCGCGCCCCTCCCTTTTTTCCCGAACCTACTATCAGGCTGGTTTTATACCTCAGCCTTCCAAAGCCCGTGCAGGTTGCAGTATGCATACGCCGCAACCGGCTTTTCGTCCGCCAGGGCAAAGACGGCCTTGGGCGCTGCGCCGGGTTCCAGGCACTTGCGCTGCCCGCCGCGGTCGGTCTGCAGGTAGATCCACTCGATATAATGCGCCTCTACCATCGGATGCTCGGCCGAACCGACCGCGACCGTCACGCGGTCCCCTTCCACGGAAATTACCGGTACGTGCTTCTCCGCGCTCGCGTCCACGCTGCCCGGCACCAGCTCCGTCATTTTTTCGCCACAGCAAACCATCGGCACGCCGGCGTCATGGATCATGCCTACCAGGTTCCCACAATGTTTGCAAATAAAAAAGCGTACTTCACTCATGCGTATAACCTCCTATGGATGTCAATGAATCAATAATAATTACTATATTTAAAATACACGCAAAATCCCGTTTTGTCAAACCTATTTGGAAAAATTTTTTCACAAATGCATTCGCGTATTTTTATATAATCCAACAATCCTTCCGTATGGCGGATAAAAAGGGCGCTGTGGCAATCACAGCGCCCTTTTTATCCGTTTTTTACTGAATGAATTCATCTACATTGTCGGGGGAAACCGCTACGACCGGCACCCAGACAATATTGTCGTCCGACATGCCTTCCGGCTTTTCCCCGCTGAACAGGGCGGCCGCCGCGTCTACTGCCATCGCCCCTTGGCCTGCGGCGTCCTGGAATACGGAGCATGCCAGCGTGCCGGCCTTAATGGCCTGGCAGCCGTTTTCCGTCGCATCGATCCCGCAGACCGGGACGGGCGGCTCGCTGATGCCGCTCGATACATAGGCCTCGATGACGCCCAGCGCCATCTCGTCGTTATTGCAGACGACGCAGTTGTATTCCTTGCCCGTGCCGATGAACTGTACCATCTTGTCCAACGCCTTGGCGCGGTCCCATTCCGCCGTATCGTCGAATACATAGGTAACCGCCAGCCCCGCGTCCTTCAGCGCCTCGTCTGCGCCTTCCGAACGCAGGCGGACGGAATCCTGCCCTAACGGGCCGCGGAACAGGCATACCTTAGCCTCGCTCACGCCGTCGGCCTTGAGCATTTCCGCCAGATACTGCCCCTGGTAATAGCCAAAATCATGCTCGTTGGAACCGACATAGACCGAACTCTGGCCGTCCAGCACGGAAAGGTCGGTCGGCATGCGGTTTACCAGTGCGACCGGCACGTCTCCCGCCGCGTCCAGCAGCTCGCCCACGCTGTCGTTCAGTACCGCCTGTATTACGATCGCGTCGCACCCGCTTGAAGCGAATGTGCGGATTTGTGAAATCTGGGTCGACATATCTTCGTTCGCAATCTGCACGTCTATGGTATAGCCGTTTTGCTTTGCGCGGTTCTCGCAGCCGTTTTGTAGTACGGTGTTGAATTCGTTCTGCGTAGCCAGGGTAATCCCGATCTTCACTTTTTTGTCCGCTGCCGGCGCCGTGCCCTTAGCCGATGTGCCGGCGTCCTGTTTGGTATCCTGCGCTGTCGCGCCGTCCTGCGCGCCATTGCACCCGAATAGCGCCGTTGACAGCATAAGCGCCGCTAACACACTCGATAAAGCCTTTTTCACAGAAATTCCGCCTCCTATTCCATTCCAAGATGTCCTGTCCTTCACTTTCTCATCTGTGCTTGTCCTAGTTGCACAATTCATACGCTCTTGATTCTTGCCCTTATTATATAAGATGACAAAAACCGACGGGGTTCGCATATCTTATATTTTAGGGTCAAAAACGCATATTGGGCGGCCGCCTCGGTGGCTGCGCCGCAAGGCCGGGAAAAGCAGGCGGAATAGGTTCGTATTTTTTAGGTTAAGGGGCGTAAATCATTGCGGCCTTTTTTAGAAAGCTATGATCCGAAATCATCCTACGGTATAATCTCGTACAAACGTCAAAACATCTACATTTTTTGCAACTTTTATGCCAGTTTCCCGTTTTATTGACAAACCCCTGAAATTTCAGTACGATAAGGTCAATTCATAAACCAGCTCTTGATTTTCCCAATTACTTTTTGGAGGTGTACCACAATGATCAAAATCGGTAACTGCCCAGATTCGTGGGGCGTATGGTTTGAACACGACGACCGCCAGATGGACTGGCGCCAATACCTGGACGAGGTTGCGGAAGCGGGCTACAAATACACCGAGATCGGGCCGTACAGTTACATGTCGACCGACCCAAAGGTGCTGAAAGCGGAGCTGGATCAGCGCGGCCTGGTGCCGGTCGGCGGCACGCTGTGCTTCGACATTGAGGACGACAGCCAGATGCCCGAGGTCGAAGGCAAGGCGCACCGCGCGTGCGAGCTGCTGCAGGCGCTCGGCGCAAAGTATTATGTGCTGTACGACGGCATGTACACCGACCTGATCACGGACGAGCAGACCCTGCCCAAGACGCTGACCGACGCGCAGTTTGATAGCTTTGTGCGCAATTACATCAAGATCGGCGAGATCGCCAAAAGCTACGGCGTACGCCTCGTGTTCCATCCGCACGGCGGCACGCACGTCGAATACGAAGGCCAGATCGAACGCGTCCTGTCCCAGACCACAAAGGACGAGATGACGCTGTGCCTTGATACCGGGCACCACATCTTCTGCGAGTGCAACGACGTATATACCTTTACGGAGCAGCACGGCGACCGGATCGAGTACCTGCACCTCAAGGACCTGGTGCCCGAGACCAAGGAAAAGATGTGGGCGCAGGGCATCCCCTACGCGACCGCGACCAAGATGAACGTCTTTGCCGAGATCGGCAAGGGGCAGATCGACTGGCCGCGTTACAGCGGGATTTTGAAAAAGATCGGCTTTGATGGTTTCGCCGTCATCGAGCACGACTGCTACCCCGCCGACTTCGCCGTGCCCAAGGTCATCCAGTCCCGCACGGGCAAGTACCTCGAGGGCATCGGCCTCGGCAGCCTTAAATAACGGAAGCGCGCGAAAGGGTGAAAACCATGAAAAAACTGAAGATCGGCATCATCGGCGCGGGCTGGATGGGCACCACCCACGCCCGGGCATATAATAACATCCAGCAGCATTACGGCACGGCTGTCGTGCCCGAGCTTGAAATTATCGTGGACGCTTTTGAGGCACAGGCGCAGAAGGTATGCGAGCAGTATGGCTTTAACCGCTGGAGCACCCAGCCGGACGACGCGATCAGCGACCCCGATATCGACGTCATCGTCATCACGACGCCCAACAAGTTCCACGTTGAGCTTGTCGAGAAAGCGGCGGCCGCGGGCAAAGCGGTATTTTGTGAAAAACCGCTTGGCATGGATGGCGCGGATGCGAAAAAGGCGCTGGACGCCGTACGGAAAAACCATACGACGTCCATGGTCGGCTTTATTTACACGCATAACCCCATGGTCGTGCAGGCGCGCGAGCTGATCCAGTCCGGCAAGCTCGGCAAGGTGGTTTCGTTCCACGGCCAGTACGATATGGAATACAGCGCCGACCCCAGCATCCCCCACCGCTGGCGCGATTACGACGCGATTTCGGGCGCGCTCGGCGATATCGGCGCGCACATGCTGGCGCTGTCCGATTTTGTCGTCGGCTCCAAAATCACGGAGGTCTGCGGCAAAAGCAGTACGGTCTTTACCGAGCGCCCGTCGGCGGACGACCCATCCAAGATGCTTCCCGTCGGCAACGACGATATTTTCAACGTCATATACACCTATGAGAACGGCGCGCTCGGCAATCTCGTCACGAGCCGCGTCGCCCCGGGCAACAAGGTCGGCGAACGCTTTGAAGTGCAGTGCACCAAGGGCGCCGTCCGCTTCGACCAGGAGCGCATGAACGAGCTTGAGGTCTATTATCACACCGACGCGCCGGACGACCAGGGCTTCAAGCTGATCCGCGGCATGCCGGAACACGGCGAATACGGCGTGTTCTGCACCCAGGCCGGGCTGGGCATCAGCTACATCGACCTTATGACGATCCAGGCGCATAAGTTCCTGACTGCGGTTGCGGAAGGCAAAACGGTCAAGCCCGATATCGAAAGCGGCTTTGAGGTCAACGTCCTGATCGACGCGATGCTGAAATCCGACCAGGAGCACCGCTGGGTCAAAGTCTCGGAATGTGAACCCATGTAACCCTCTTCAACTCTCTCCTTATACCGCAAAAATCTCTTGCTTCTTTAAGCAAGAGATTTTTGCACATCCTAAACAAGGTCCCGAAACCCATATCCCGATATAGGAGGACAGGCCAATGCTCAAAATCGCCGTTGTAACGTCTGACCCCCGCTTTTCGCACGCAATTGGGGAATCCCTGCAGCGTTACCAGCAGCTTTCCTGCAGCTTCCTCCCCGACGGCACGCAGGCGCTCGACGCTTGCGACCGCGACACGCCCGATATTATGCTGCTGGACATGGAGCTTACGCCGTTTTCCGGCCTTGAGCTTGTCCGCCAAATCCGTCTTCGGCAAAATAGCTCCTACCCGATCTTCATCCTTTTTTCCACCCGCCAGGACTTCAAAACGCTTCAAACCGCGCTGAACCTGCACGTATTCGCCTACTTGCTCAAACCGCTGCACGACGCGCAGTTTTACGAGGCGTTTGACGGCGCGCTGAAGCATTTGAAGGAGAGCCGGTCGAGCAGCTTCTTCCTGCCCGCGCACCGGAGCCGCAAGGACTGCGAGATGCCCTTCTATACCCTGCTCCACAGCCACGAAGCCGGCCAGCGCAAAAAAGCGGAAAATATCCTGCGCGCCAGCGGGTATTTTTTCGACACGCCGTACTACCAGTGCGTCATCATCCCAGTGTCTGACGCCAAACTGAGTACCGGGCAGAATTACACTTTGGCCGACCAGCGCTACCAGCAGATCCTGGACAGGCTAACCGAGGCGCTGGAGCTGCCGCATATCGCGTCGTTCGACTCCATTTCAGACGATGAGTTTATCATCCTGCTCGGCGGCCCCTCCATCGAGCGGCTGGAGCAGGAGGTGCAGTCCCTTTTCCGTGCGCTCGCCGGGCTGCTGCGCGAAAACCCCGGCCTGAAGCTCTTCCTCGGCGCGGGCAGGGTCGTCAACAGCAACGAAATCCTCTACGTGTCCTACCGCACGGCCAAGTACGCGTCCTGCCGCAAAATCGCGGGGCTCAGCAAGCCGTTTTACGTGTGGAGCAAATCTTCCGACAGCAACAACAACCTGATCCTGAATACGCATCTGGAAATGAACCTGTATATCCGCCTCATGATGAACGACAACCGCGGCGCCAACCAGATGGTGGCGGCGGAAATCGAAAAGGCGAAGCACTCGTTCCCCAAGCTGTACCAGCTCTGTGACAGTATCCGCTTTATCGTGGACTGGGTGTGTACCAATACGCAAAAGGGGAGCTGCGGGCAGGCGATCCCGACCATCGACCTGTTCTGGAACACGGACGAGATGCTCGCGCTGATGCAGGCGCGGATCGACAAGCTCTGCCTGGAATGCCGCAAATGCATCCAGAAATCGCCACAGCAATCCATCGTCCTGCAAATGCTGCAATACCTTTCGGAAAACTATGCCCGGAACATCAACCTGAACGTAGTCGCCCTGACCCTCAAGAAAAACCCCTCGTACCTCAGCACCCTGTTCAAGCAGGAGATGAACGAGAGCGTGACACAATACCTGGCAAAGCTGCGCATCAGCAAGGCGCAAGAGCTGCTCAGCGATACCAGCAAGAGCATCCGCGAAATCTGCGACGCGGTGGGCATCGCGTCCACCAAAAATTTTGCGCAGCTGTTTAANGGCGCGGCCAGCGCGGCGGCGGGCGGCGCTGGCGCGGGTGCGACTGTAAGGCCCCGTTCCCAGGCATACGGCCGGTCGCTGGGCGTGCAGACCTTTTCGCCGTACGCACGGTTGATATAGGCGCTGTACATCTTTCATACACCTCGTTTCACGGGGAGGTTCCCCCTCCCCTTCCCAGTGTATGCCCTGCGGCCGGCGCGGGTACGGTGCAGGCCTATCCTAAAAAGTTTACAAATTGTTTGCCCTTTGCCGCGGCAAAAAGCCTATACTATTAACAAGGGGATGTTCCCCCAATCTGAACACAGGAGATGGTGCGGATGCAGTATGCCAATTATGCGGCATTCCATAGCTGTATTGCTGATTTGATCGATACCCCCGAGGTGCAGGCCATGTGCGATATCCCGCAGCATGCGGATATCAGTTGCTTCGGCCACTCGGTTTTTGTAGCATATTTGAGTTTCCGCATTTGCCGCCGGCTCGGCTGGGATTACCGTGCAGCGGCGCGCGGCGGCCTGCTGCACGACCTGTTCCTCTATGATTGGCGCGTCAAAGGCTCGCATACCGGCCCGCACGGCTTTACGCATCCGCGCGCTGCGCTTGAAAACGCCTCCCAGCTTTGCGAGCTGACCGATGTGGAAAAGGATATAATCCTGAAGCATATGTGGCCGCTGACCCCATTTTCCTTTTATCGGTATAAGGAGTCCCTGGCCGTCAGCTGCGCGGATAAGATTTGTGCGTTTGCTGAAGCTTTCCACATCTTCCACCGTATGTATTTTGATCACCGGCTCGGCCTGTGCCAGCGCGCATATCTGCGCGCCCGCCGCAAGGCAATGCCCGCTTTATGAATGCCGCAGGAACGGCTCCGCCTTTTTCAGGCGGAGCCGTTTTTCATATCCCGAGTTCTTCATACGCCCGTGTGCCAAACCAGTTCTCAATCACATCGTACACGTTGATTTCAGACACCTGTTCCCGGTTCAGCAGCCCGGCTAATGCCTGTATCTCCTCTTCTGAAGCGGTGATATCCTCGATTTTCACGGTTTCCCCCTGCACGCCAAATTGCGGCTTCCCTTTTATTTCCCTGTAGATAATTTTAAACAAAATTACCCCTCCTCTGATTTCATTTGAAACCTTTCCTAGATTACAAGTTACACGGCCTTCTGTCGTACGAATGCTGTCGAACGTCGCCGCGCCCCTTAATTTTCCATGAATTGTTGAAATTCTCAGAGGACACCTGTTCTGTTTGTAGAAATATTACTTACCCCGCTACAACTGGATGTATAAAAAAAGATTGTATAATCATGCGCCTTTTTGCGGTTACAAAACAGCTTCCACCTTCATTTTGAATTGTTAACGTCTTCCAACCCGTTTATGGAACAGCTGCACGGTCGAGGATACCAATACAATGCCGACGGCAAGCGCGCCCGCGATGCCAACCGTGTGCAGCCCTGTCGCAACCGCCTCCTGCGGTGACCCTAGCATGCAGGTTTCCATCGTATCGTAAATGCCGCCGCCGGGCACCAGCGGGATGAGCGCGATGACCAGGTACAGGCTGGCTGGGGTACGGAAGTGCCGCGCCATGCATTCGGAATAGATGGAAACCACGACCGTGGCCGCAAAATAGCGCGCAATATCGCTGTGCAGCCCGTATGCCGCCAAGCGGAACGCCAGCCATCCCAGCGCGCCCCCGGCTGCAGCGCCCGCCAGCTTGCCCCGGCGCAGATGGAACACGACGCCGAAGGCCAGGCAGGCGGCGAACGCGCAGGCCGTTTCAAATAATAAATGCATCGTTCATATCCTCCACAAATACCGCAGCAGGCTGAGCGGGATCGACGCACCGGCCGCAATGCTCGCGCCGATCAGCAGTGCTTCCGAAAATTTTGTAATGCCCGCCAGGAAATCGCCCGCGATCAGGTCGCGCATGGAATTTGTAATCGCAAGGCCGGGCACCAGCGTCATGATACTGCCGATGATCACGCGGTCATACCGCTCGACGAGGCCAAGGCGCGCGGCCGTAAGGGCTGCCGCCGCGATCAGCGCGCCCCCGACGAGGTTCGCGAACATGCTGTTGACCTCCATCCGTTCAAACGCATCCACCACCAGCTTCAGGCACAGGCCGACCGCGAACGCCACGACGGCGCAGGCGGCTCCCCCGCCGAACAGCAACGTGAAAAACGCGGCAATCGCGCCAAAGGCCAGCCGCAGCGTCCACTTCCCATAGCCCGGCGCATCGTCGATTTCCCGCAGCAGCTCCTGCGCTGCATCATACGCCTGCATCTGCGCGCACAGGCGGCGCGACAGGGCGTTCAGGCGGTCGAGCCGGTCGAGGTTCACCCCGCGCTTCCGGATACGGCAGGTACGCGTCAGCGGCGCTTCCTCGGGGCGCTCCACCGTTGCGATAATGCTGGTCGGCACCGCGTACACGTGCGCGTCCCGTGCGCCGTAGGCCATGCAGATGCGGTGCATGGATTCCTCCACGCGGTAGGTCTCCGCGCCGCATTCCAGCAGCCTGCGGCCGACCTGTACCGCAACCTCCAAAAGCTGCGGCGTCGTCATTGGTAATTGCCCCATGGATATCCCCCCTTACGTTTTATGTGCGCGGGGCGCCAAGGAGGGCACCCTNCAAGCGCCGGCCGAGAAAAAACCCCCCCGCCGTACCCATGGTACGGCGGGGGCTTTTGTTATTCCGCGGAAGACAGCATCAGCTTAATACGGTTTTCCTGATTGATCTTGGATGCGCCAGGGTCGTAATCGACCGCGACGATGTTGGCATCCGGGTAGTGCTCCCGGATTTTACGCATCATGCCTTTGCCCGCGATATGGTTGGGCAGGCAGCCGAACGGCTGGGTGCACACAATGTTCTTGACGCCCTCCGAAATCAGTTCGATCATCTCGGCCGGCAGCAGCCAGCCTTCGCCCATCTTGACGCCGGGGCCAATGATGTCGTTCGACATGCGGCGCACCTTGTCAAAGCCCATCGGCGGGCGGAACTTGCCGTGCTGACGGATGATTTTAATCATATCGTCCTGCTTTTTCAGCACGAACTGATAGGCCATTTTGTATCCCATCGCCTTTTTGGTGCTGCGCCCATACAGCTCCGCGTCGATGACGCTGTTATAGATGCAGTACAGGCAGAAGTCCAGCAGGCCGGGAAGCACCGGTTCCGCGCCCTCGGACAGCAGGAACTTTTCCAGGTTGTTGTTGCCCAGCGGGGAGAACTTGACGTAAATCTCCCCCACAATGCCGACCTTCTTTTTCGGCGATGCATGATCCAGCTTGAGCTTGGCAAACGCATCCAGCACAAACCGGAACAGCGCCTTGACCTCGCTGTAATGGATCAGGCGGCCGGCCGTAAAGCGCCCCGCCACCGTGCGGACGCAGATCTCAATCGCCTTGTCCGTCGAGCCGGGCACCACCTCATAGGGGCGGCACTGGTTTGCGACCATCATGATGAGGTCGCCGATCATCAGGCCGTACGCGACCTGGATCATCATCTTGCCCGTGATTTTGAAGCCCGGGTTGTCCTCCAGGCCGCTGAAATTGAGCGATATCACCGGGATATAGCCGTAGCCGTTCTTTTCTAGCGCCTTGCGCAGCAGGTGGATATAGTTCGACGCGCGGCAGCCGCCGCCGGTCTGCGGCATGATCAGCGCAATCTTGTGCGTATCATATTTGCCGCTCTCAATCGCGTCCATGAGCTGGCCGATGACGAGCAGCGCGGGATAGCACGTATCGTTATGCACGTTGCGCAGCCCCTGTTCGACGATGGCCGGGCCCTCGCTGTCAAGCAGTTCCATTTTATAGCCGTAGTTCGCCATGATCTTGCAGATCAGGCCGAGCTGCACCGGCAGCATATTGGGCACAAGGATGGTATAGTCCTTGCGCATCTCCTCGGTAAACGAGACCCTATTCGGCATATTAGGCGTGTTTTGCAAGTTTCCTGCCCTCCTCTACCGCGGCGAGCATACTGCGGATACGAATTTTCGCCGCGCCAAGGTTGTTGATTTCATCAATTTTAAGCTGCGTATAGATTTTCCCGCCGCCCTCGACGATTGCGCGCACCTCGTCCGTCGTGATCGCGTCGATGCCGCAGCCGAAGGACACGAGCTGGATGAGCTGCGCGTTCTCCTTATGCGTGACGTATTCCGCCGCGCCGTACATGCGGGAATGGTACGTCCACTGGTTGAGGACGTGCACCTCCGGCGCCTTCGCCAGCTGCCAGACCGCGTCCTCGGACACGATGACCATGCCGTAGGACTGGATGAGCTGGTTGATGCCGTGATTGATCTCCGGGTCGATATGGTACGGGCGGCCGACGATCACCGCGATTTCCAGCCCGTGCGTGTCGGCGTACTGGATAGCCTTGCGGCCTTCCTCGCGCACCTCTTCATAATAATCGTTCAGCGCGGCGTATGCGTCCTCCGCGGCCACGGCGACCTGGCTTTTCTTGATCCGCGGGTACTTCTTGCAGAAGAATTTGGCCGCCTGCTTTGCAAACTGCTTGTGGTCGGTCAGCTCAAAATACGGCATCATAAAGTCGAAGCCCTTGAGCGCGGCCACGTTCGCCTCGAGCAGTTCAGGGTAGTACGCAACGACCGGGCAGTTATAGCAGTTGGATGCGCGTCCCTCGTCGAGGTTATACGTCATGCAAGGGTAGAAGATGGCGTCCACGCCCTTGGCCAGCAGGTTTTCTATGTGGCCGTGCATCAGCTTGGCTGGGTAGCAAACCGTATCGGAGGGGATCGAATGCTGCCCCTTCATATAGAGGTCGCGCGTCGAAACGTCGGACAGCACGACTTCAAAGCCCAGCTTGGTCAGGAATGTATGCCAGAACGGCAGCATTTCAAAGAAGTTGAGGCCGAAGGGGATGCCGATCCGGGTTTTGCCCTCCGCGTGCTCTGACGGCGCGCCGTAGGACTTCATGCGCTCCAGCTTCCAGGTATAGAGGTCTGGCAGCTTTTGCTGCTCGCCCTTGCCGAGCGGGCGCTCGCAGCGGTTGCCGGAGATAAACCGGCGGCCGCCGGAAAAGTCGTTGATGGTCAGGTTGCAGTGGTTCGTGCACAGGCCGCAGCGCACGGATTTCACCGTGTGCGCAAACCCCAGCAGCTCGTGTGCAGACAGCAGGCCGGTTTCCGCAGGGACGTTGGCCTTGGCGTGCAGCGCCGCGCCGTACGCGCCCATCAAGCCGGAAATCGCGGGGCGGGTGACCTCGCGGCCGATTTCCTGCTCAAACGAGCGCAGGATCGCGTCGTTCAGAAACGTGCCGCCCTGCACGACGATATGCTGCCCCAAGTCGTCCGGCGAATGGGCGCGGATGACCTTATAAAGGGCGTTTTTGACGACCGAGACCGACAGGCCGGCCGAGATCGCGTCGATCCCCGCGCCGTCCTTCTGTGCCTGCTTGACCGAAGAGTTCATGAACACCGTGCAGCGGGAGCCGAGGTCGATCGGCCCTGTGGAAAACAGGCCGAGTTTACAGAACTCCTCGATAGAGTAGCCCATCGAGCGGGCAAAGGTCTCGATAAACGAGCCGCAGCCCGAGGAGCATGCCTCGTTGAGCGAAATATTGTCAATACAGTTGTTGCGGATTTTAAAGCACTTGATGTCCTGCCCGCCGATATCGATGATAAAATCGACGTCCGGGCAGAAGTGGCGCGCCGCCTTGAAGTGCGCGACCGTTTCCACGAGGCCATGGTCGACGCCGAAGGCATTCTGGATCAGCGCCTCGCCGTAACCTGTGACCGCCGAGGACACGATATGTACCCGCCCGCCGCATAGCTCGCGCAGCTTGAGGAGCTGCTCGCGGATCACGTCCGCCGGGTTGCCCTTATTGGATGCATAATGATGGTACAGGAGCTGGTTATCCTCGCCGATCAGCACCATTTTGGTGGTCGTGGAGCCGCAGTCGATCCCGAGGTATGCGTCCCCCTCGTAAACCGTGACGTTCTCGGTCATGACGTCGTGCGCGTTGTGGCGCGCGCGGAACGCCTCGTACTCCTCCCGGCTTACAAAAAGCGGGCGGAGCGTCTGGGCAATCACCGTTTCGCCCGCCGTCTTTTCCAGGATGTCGAGCAGCTCGTTAAAGCCGTATTCGCGGCTCGTCGAGTCGCCCGCATACTGCGCCGCGCCCGCCGCGATGGCAAACGGTGCAAGTTCCGGGAAATGCGCATGGCTGTCGTCCAACCCCAGCGTGAGCTGGAACCGTTTCTGCAAGCCCTTGAAGAAGAACAGCGGGCCGCCCAGAAACAGCACATCCCCCTTGATTTCACGCCCCTGCGCCAGGCCGGTCAGCGTCTGGTTGACGACCGCCTGGAAAATGGAGGCCGCCACGTCCTCGCGGCGCGCGCCCTCGTTCAGCAGCGGCTGGATATCCGATTTTGCGAATACGCCGCAGCGCGAGGCGATCGTATAGATACGCTCGGCCTTCTGGCTCATCTCGTCAATCTGCGCCGGGGTCACGTCCAGCAGGACGGCCATCTGGTCGATAAATGCTCCTGTGCCGCCCGCGCAGGAACCGTTCATGCGTTCCTCCAGCTGGCCGGACAGGAACACGATCTTCGCGTCCTCGCCGCCAAGCTCGATGACGACGTCCGCCTCGGGCACAAACTTGCCCACCGCCTTGCGCGTGGCGAAAACCTCCTGCACAAAGTCGATGCCGCTGGCTTTCGCAACGCCCAGGCCGGCCGAGCCGGTGATCGCAACGCGCAGCGGCTCGCCGCTGATAATCCCCCTCGCGTCGCGCAGCATATCGCACGCCTTTTCGCGCACCTTGGAGAAATGGCGCTCATAGCGCTTATAAATGATCTCACCCGCACGCACCGCAACCAGCTTAACAGTGGTTGAGCCGATATCAATGCCTAAAAATATACTCATGCTCTCATCCTATTTTACCCGTCCTCAAGCTTCATCCGAGGGCGTTTTTTGGGGTGCCTTTCGTCAAATATACTACTTTATTGTAATACTAACGCTTTCTTTATACAAAGTCAAATAAAATATTTTGATAGTCTAACTTATTCCAAAACGGGCCTAAATAAAGACCGCCTGAACCAGCACCATGTACAAAACCGTCCCCCCTGCGATGCTGATCAGGGTGTTTTTCCCAAACCAGTGGATCAGCGCCGTCGCCACACAGGCCACCGCCTCCGGGATGCCGAACGGCCAGGCGGAAAACGCCGTGCCGCGCAGGCAATAGACGATCAGCATGGCGATGACCGCCGCCGGCATGGCCGCCCCGAGATAGATGATACTGGCCGGCACACGCTTCTGCCCGCCGAAGATGGCAAACGGCGCAAAGCGGGTGAACACCGTCACGCCCGCGATCACCAGGATGATCGCGACCGAATATAAAACTGTATTCGTACTCATCCTTCCGCCCCCTCTGCCTGCCCCTCCAAGAGCAGCGGTTCCAGCTTGCTGCGCAGCGCGAAAAAGCACACAATAATCATGACGATCGCGGGGATCAGCATGTTGTCGATCCCGAGCAGCTTGGAGCCCGCCAGCGATATGACGGCCGCGCACGCGCCGATGACCGTGGGCAGCTTGGACTTCGCCGCGCGCCACTGGTCGACGCAGATCACAATAAACAGCGCGGTCATCGCGAAATCGATGCCCTTGGTATTGATGGTCAGGAACTGGCCGGCCAGCGCGCCGGCCGTACAGCCGATAATCCAATAAAGATGGTCAAACAGCGCCACGAGGAAGAAGAATTTTTCCTCGCTTTCCCGGCTTGGCGCCTTTTCCGCGCACAGGAGCGCGTAGGTCTCGTCGGTCATGCCGAACATCATATAATATTTCCGCTTGCCCATGGGCTTAAAGCGCTGGATAAAGGACAGCCCATACACAAAATGCCGAAAATGCACCAGCAGCGTCGTAATTGCGACCGTAAGCAGGTCGGCCTGTGCGACAAGGAACGGGATCGCCATGTACTGCATGGTGCCCGCATAAATGACAACGCTCATAAACAGCGCCCAAATAAAGCTATAGCCCGCGTCCTGCAGCAGCAGGCCGAAGGCAATTCCCATAAATAGGTACCCGCACATGACCGGGATCGTCACTGTCAGTGCGCGCCGCACAAGCGCCGGCGTACTGTTTTCGCTATTCAATGTTTCCCCCACCTAAACCTGTAAATCTTGCACCGGTTTTTTTACAGCACCGATACAGATTTCATTATAGCCCTTCCTTATCCACTTTGCAACGACAGTTTTCGCCTTTATTCCGCATATTTACCCTTGACAAGCGGGCGGGAACTGATATAATAATAGGCGTTAGCCCATACAAGTCCATAACCTTATCAAGAGTGGTGGAGGGATCGGCCCTATGAAGCCCGGCAACCTGCGGCAAGCCGTAAGGTGCCAAATCCGGCGGTATTCAGTTCCCGGCGCAGCCCGGCGGACCGAAAGATGAGGCATTTTTGCTACGCTCCGCCGGGGGCGTTTTTTTATTGCCCAAACGTCAATTTATTTTTCGTACGATAGAGAAAGGAAGAAGCAAACAATGGCAAAGCACCTGTTTACCTCCGAATCCGTTACCGAAGGGCACCCCGACAAGATCTGCGACCAGATCTCCGACGCGGTACTCGACGCGATCATCGAACAGGACCCGGCCGCGCGCGTGGCCTGTGAAACCACCGTCACGACCGGCATGGTCATGGTGATGGGCGAAATCTCGACGCAGTGCTATGTAGATATCCCCCATATCGCACGCAAGGTGATCGAAGAAATCGGCTACGACCGCGCAAAGTACGGCTTTGACGCGACAACCTGCGCCGTGCTGACCTCGATCGACGAGCAGTCGGCGGACATCGCGCTCGGCGTAGACAATTCGCTCGAGCGCAAGGAGGGCGCGTCGGACGCCGACCTCGCCATCGGCGCGGGCGACCAGGGCATGATGTTCGGCTATGCCTGCGACGAAACCCCGGAACTTATGCCGCTGCCCATCTCCCTCGCGCACGCCATGGCCAAGCGCCTGACCGCCGTGCGCAAGGATGGCACGCTGCCCTACCTCCGCCCGGACGGCAAAACGCAGGTTACCGTGGAATACGACGAAAATAACCAGCCTGTCCGTGTTGATACCGTCGTGCTGTCCACCCAGCACAGCCCGGACGTGTCCCTCACGCAGATCCGCCGCGATATGCTGGAGCACGTCATCCGCCCGGTCGTACCGGCCTACCTGCTGGATGACAACACCCGCTTCTTTGTAAACCCGACCGGCCGCTTTGTCGTCGGCGGGCCGCAGGGCGACAGCGGCCTGACCGGCCGCAAGCTGATCGTCGACACCTATGGCGGCATGGCGCGCCACGGCGGCGGCGCGTTCTCCGGCAAGGACCCGACCAAGGTCGACCGCTCTGCCGCCTATGCCGCGCGTTACGTCGCGAAAAACATCGTGGCCGCCGGCCTGGCGACCCGTTGCGAGGTACAGCTCGCCTATGCGATCGGCGTGGCGGAACCGGTATCCATCATGGTCGATACCTCCGGCACCGGCAAGGTGGACGACGCCGTGCTGGCCGCGGCCATCCCGCAGGTCTTCGACCTCCGCCCAGCCGCCATCATCGAAACGCTCGAGCTGCGCCGCCCAATCTACCGCCAGCTCGCCGCTTACGGCCACCTCGGCCGCGAGGACCTCGGCGTCAAGTGGGAGCAGACCGACCGCACCGACGCCCTGCGCGCCGCAGTAGCCGCCCAGTAATCCACCGCACCCTTGTAAGGGGCGCCGTTTCCGGCGCCCCTTTTTTATATGCCCTGCGTCAGGCGCTCGAGGTTGCGCACCGTTTCCTCGCTCATAAAGTGCTCCACCTGCTCCACCTGCGTCAGCTCGTTATCCGTGCCGTTGAGCTTGCAGAAGAAGCGATGCAGCACATCATGCCGCCAGAGCAAGTACTCCCCCATCGCGCGCCCAGCTTCCGTCATGCGTATCACGCCGTATTTTTCGTAGCGCAGGAACCCGCCCTCCGCAAGCTTGGTGACCATGCGCGAAGCCGAGGACGGGCGCACATGCAACTGCGCCGCAAGGTCGCTGACGCGGATAATGCCGCCGTCCCCCTCTGTGCGGTATATCATTTCAAGATAGTCCTCCATGGCCTCGGTCATATTTTTATCCTCTGCCTGGCGGTAACCGGTCAGCGTCCGAAATTCCGTCTGTCCCATCGTCATTCCCTCCCAATAGAAATCTATCACCCCTGTGCGCCCGGCGCATATTGTGTTAGGGAAGAGCAAAACATTTGCTCCTTACTAAAATGTATTGTGAGGTACTACTTTTATGAATACAACAACCACCTTGGAACAGATTGGCGTGGGCAAGGCTGCACGCATCCAGGCACTGCATACGAGCGGCTCCATCCGCCGCCGCCTGCTCGACCTGGGCATGATCCCCGGCACTCGCGTGGAATGCCTGCAAAAGAGCCCGGCCGGCGACCCGGCGGCCTATCTGATCCGCGGCGCGGTGATCGCGCTGCGCCGCGAGGACTCCTCGGCAATCCAAGTTATGTAAGAAGAAAGGCGGAGATGCACATGGGTTTGACGGCAGCAAGCGTCGGCCGGTCGGCGGTCGACCACGGCCTACACATCCGAAAAACCGGCGAAAGCGATATTGTCGTCGCGCTCGCCGGTAACCCGAACGTCGGGAAAAGCACGGTATTCAACGCACTCACAGGCATGAACCAGCATACCGGAAGGTTTCCCTATGGTGAAAACGGACGCGTTCCCGCCCGCTGTTTTTTATTGTTAAAATTTTAGAAATCCCCTTGACAATCGCCGTAGTTTGCATATAATAAACATATGATCAATTGTTCATATGAAAGGATGTGAGTTGATTTGGCAGAGCAAAGAAACGATGTGGAGTGCTGCGACTTTATGCACGCGCACGAGGACGTCGTCGCAAAGGTCCAAAAGGGGATGCCGGACGAGGACGTCCTGTACGACCTGACCGAGCTGTTCCGGATCTTTGGCGATTCGACGCGGATCCGTATCCTGTACGTGCTGTTTGCTTCCGAGATGTGCGTGTGCGACATCGCACAGCTGCTCGGGATGACCCAATCGGCAATTTCGCACCAATTGCGCGCGCTCAAGGCGGCAAAGCTTGTCAAGGCGCGGCGCGACGGCAAAACCGTGTTTTATTCCCTGGCGGACGGGCATGTCCGCACCATTATCAACCAGGGCCTGGAGCACGTGTTGGAATAAGTTTGTCAGCAATTCCCCAAATCTATATAAATCATTTTATTTATGGAGGGTATTACTATGAAAAAGCGTTTTGGGCTAACAGACCTGGACTGTGCGCACTGTGCGGCGAAAATGGAGGACGCGATCAAACAGATCGACGGCGTGCAAAATGCACAGGTCAATTTCCTGGCGCAGAAGCTGACGGTCGAGGCGGACGACGCGCGCTTTGACGGCATCATGAAAGAAATCGTGAAGGTCTGCAAGAAGATCGAGCCGGACTGCACGATCGAACTTTAAGACACGCTTTAAGGAGGCCGTGCCATGACGAAGAAGCAAAAGAAGATGCTCTGGCGGATCATTGCGGCGGCGGCGCTGTTTGTCGCCGCAAAACTGCTGGAACCCCAATTTACAGACGTGGCGCGTACGCTGGTTTACCTGATCCCCTATGCCGTGATCGGCTGGGACGTGCTGTGGCGCGCTGTCCGCAACATCGCGCACGGGCAGGTATTTGATGAAAACTTTTTGATGGCGCTGGCAACGGTCGGCGCGTTCGCGACCGGCGAATGCCCGGAAGCCGTCGTCGTAATGCTGTTTTACCAGGTCGGCGAACTGTTCCAGAGCTATGCCGTCGGCAAATCCCGCCGCTCGATCGCGGCGCTGATGGACATCCGCCCCGACTACGCCAACATTGAAGTCGACGGCAAGCTCGAGGAGGTCGATCCCGAGGACGTACCGGTCGGCGGCACGATTATCGTCAAGGCCGGGGAGCGTATCCCGATCGACGGGCAAATTATCGAAGGCTCCAGCGCGCTCGATACCGCCGCGCTCACCGGCGAATCCGTACCGCGCGACGTGGCGGCCGGCGACGCGGTGATCAGCGGCTGCGTCAACCTGACCGGCCTGCTGCGCGTGCGCCCCACGCGCGCCTTCGGCGAATCGACCGTGGCGAAAATCCTCGACCTTGTAGAAAATGCAAGCGAGAAAAAGGCAAAGGCCGAAAACTTTATCACGCGCTTTGCGCGCTGGTACACCCCCGCCGTGGTCATCGCCGCCGTCGCGCTTACGGCGATCCCCGCCCTGCTGCTCGCGCTGCTCCCCGCGGCCTCGCTGCCCGGCTTCCTGGCGGGCACGGCCTGGACGGATTGGCTGCACCGGGCGCTGATTTTCCTCGTGATCTCCTGCCCGTGCGCGCTGGTCATTTCGGTACCGCTGAGCTTCTTCGGCGGCATCGGCGGCGCGTCCAAGCGCGGCATCCTGGTCAAGGGCGCAAGCTACCTGGAAGCGCTCGCCGAAACGGAAACCGTCGTATTCGACAAAACCGGCACGCTGACGCGCGGCACCTTCCGCGTCACGGCGGTGCATCCCACCGAGGGCGTCTCGGCGGACGACCTCGTCGAATACGCCGCGCTTGCGGAAAACTATTCCGGCCACCCGATTTCCCTCTCGCTGCGTGAGGCCTACGGCAAGGCCGTCGACACGTCGCGGGTCACGAACGTTGCGGAAATCGCAGGCCATGGCGTGCGCGCCAAGGTCGACGGCAAAACGGTCTGCGCGGGCAACGGCAAGCTGATGGACCGCGAGGGCGCGCCCTGGCATCCGTGCGAACTGCCCGGCACGACCGTCCACATCACGGTCGATGGTTTTTACGCGGGCCACATCGTGATTTCGGACGAAATCAAGGAAGACGCCGCGGAGGCGATCCGAGCCCTCAAGGCGGCGGGCGTACGCCGCACCGTCATGCTGACCGGCGACTCCAGCGCCGTCGCGGCCGACGTTGCCGCGCAGCTCAAGCTGGACGATTACCGTGCCGAGCTGCTGCCGGGCGATAAGGTCGACGCGGTTGAACGCCTGCTTTCCGAGACCTCCCCCAGCGGGCGGCTCGCCTTTGTCGGCGACGGCATCAACGATGCGCCCGTGCTCACCCGCGCCGATATCGGCATCGCGATGGGCGGCCTCGGCTCGGATGCGGCGATCGAAGCGGCGGATATCGTGCTGATGGACGATAAGCCCTCCAAGATCGCCACCGCAATGCGCATTTCCCGCAAGACGCTGCGCATTGTGAAGCAGAACATCGTGTTTGCGCTTGGCGTCAAGGCGCTTGTGCTGCTGCTCGGCGCGTTCGGCATGGCCAATATGTGGGAAGCCGTTTTCGCGGACGTCGGCGTCGCCTTTATCGCAATTTTAAACGCCACACGCGCGCTGCACGTCGAAAAACTGTAAAACAACCAAAAGAACCCTCCGGGTTGTACAGCCCGGAGGGTTCCTGTGCATCTTCCCGCCGCCGCGCCGCAGGTATGATTTTGCCGTCCAATGGGAAACTACCCTTGAGGTGATTGTGAATGGAACGCAAACAGGGGCAGGCGGCAAAACGCCATGCGGAAAAGCCCATCCCTCCGGGGCTGTACCCGGTGATAGACAACGACCTGGCGCGCGATAATGTGGAAAACGACATCCCCGCCGCAGACCTGCAAGACTTGTAAGCATCGCCCTTATCCCGGCGCCTTCCCATCCGTTTGGACAGGGGGAGGCGCCTTTTCTTTTGGCACCAGCCTGTAAACGGCTGGCCCCCCATATTGCCTGCTCAAAATATCCGATATTGCGCTTTCGACCAGCCTTTTCGGGTAAAAAAACTCCCCTTGCATCCGCGCGCCCCCTTTTGGTGTACTATATGCGCCGCACAGGTTGTCCTATGGGAAACACTTTGCCGTGCCACGCGGCGCCCGCCGTGCGCGCCGCTGTATGATCTGCCCGCCGCCACAATATGTTAATATAAGGCGGCATGCGGCCTGGCAACAGCGCGCCGCCCTCGACCGTCATCCAAAAAAGGAGGCAGTTTCCCATGCGTGATGCAACCCCCTTGCGCGCGGCGCTCTACATCCGCGTATCGTCCGAGGAGCAGGCGATGCACGGCTACTCCCTTGCCGCCCAGCGTAAAACGCTGGCGGAGTATGCCCAAAGCCACCACTACCAGGTCGCGGGGTATTATGCCGACGAGGGCGTCAGCGCCAGGAAAAGGTATTCCAAGCGCCCGGCATTCGTGCGGATGCTGGACGATATCCGCGCGGCGAAAATCGATATTATCTTGTTTGTGAAGCTCGACCGCTGGTTCCGCAACATTGCAGACTACTACGAAGTACAGCGGGTGCTTGACGCGCACAAGGTGCAGTGGATTGCCACCGAAGAAAACTACGACACCACGACGGCAAACGGCCGCCTGAGCCTTAATATCCGCCTATCGGTCGCACAGGACGAGGCGGATAGGACGAGTGAACGCATCAAATTCGTTTTCCAGGACAAGGTGCGTCGGGGCGAGGTCGTCAGCGGGAAAACCCCGCTCGGCTACCGCATTGAAAATAAACGGCTCGTCCCGGACGACGACGTCCCGGTGGTGCAGGCGCTTTTTGCACATTACCTGGAGACCCGCTCCGTCCGGGAGACCTGCCGGTACGCCCTCGCGCGGCATAGCCTCCCCTATACGCCTGCCGGCATGACGCGCTTGCTGCAAAACGAGCGGTATATCGGCCGGGCGCACGGCGCGGACGGTTTTTGCAAGGCGATTGTCGACCGGGAAACGTTCCTGTCCGTACAGTCGTACCTTGCACAACGCGCGGCGCGCGCCAGCCCGCAATATCCGGAACGCGTATACCTTTTTTCCGGCCTCTTATACTGTGCGGAATGCGGCGGCAAGCTGGCGGCGCAAACCGTCCGGGGGAAATACGCCTACTACCGCTGCACGAAATACGAAAAGCCGCATGGGTGCGCGCACAAAAGGCGCACCAGCGAGCTGCGCCTGGAAAGCTGGCTGCTGGATTGCCTGTCGGCGCAATTTAGCGCGTATGACGGCCATATTGATGTGCAAAAAGCCCGGCTCCCGCCTGTGGATACCCCCCGCATCCAGGCAAAAATGAGCAAGCTGAAGGACCTTTATTTAAACGACCTGATCGGCCGCGAAGAATACGAGCGGGACTACACCGCCCTGCGGGAGCAGCTCCGGCCACCGGTTTTGCAGGCTCCCCGTTTGGGCTGCCCGCCCCGCCCGCAAAGCCCCGCGGATACCTACCGTGGTTTCAGCCGCCCGCAGAAGAAAGCCTTCTGGTCGCGTATCGCGGCAAAAATCGTGATCGACAACGACGAGAATATCCGCGTGCTTCCCGCCCCGGGTTCGCCATAGGCAAACCAGCCGACCGGCAACTGGCCGGGCAAAACGGTGGCCAGCGCGCAGGGCGCTTCCGATTGGGGCGGACGGCATTTCATTTTTGTCGACCTGCCCGGTACTTATTCCCTGATGGCGCATTCCGCCGAGGAGGAGGTCGCGCGCGATTTTATCTGCTTCGGCGATCCCGACTGTACGGTTGTCGTGGTGGACGCGACCTGCCTGGAGCGCAATTTGAACCTGGTCCTGCAAACCACGGAAATCACCGCCCGCACGGTCGTATGCGTCAACCTCATGGACGAAGCCGACAAAAAGGGCATCCGCCTGGATTTGCATGCGCTGTCCGGCCTGCTCGGCGTGCCGGTGATCCCGTGCGCGGCGCGGGAAGGGCGCGGTCTTGACGCGCTGATGGAAGCGGTCGTGTCGGTCGCCGACGGCAAGCACATCTGTACGCCGCCGCCCATCCGCTATATCCGCGAAATCGAGCAGGCGGCCGCGGGGATAGAGGCCCTCCTGCCGGACGGCTGCGCGCTGAACCGACGCTGGCTTGCCCTGCGACTGCTGGAGAATGACCCTAGCTTTTTGCAGTCCCTCCACGCCAACGCGCCGATCGCGTTCCCGCAAGACGGCCTGGCCGCCGCCCGCGAAAAGCTGGGCGCCGCTGGGATCGGCAACGACGCGCTGCGCGACAGGCTGGTCTCCGGCCTAGTGCTGCACGCGGAGGAAATCGCATGCGACGTGGTGCAGGAACAGCCGGACGCGGCGCGCGCACGCGACCGCAAGATCGACCGCATCCTGACGTCCCGGTGCACCGGCATCCCGATTATGCTGCTCCTGCTCGCCGGGGTTTTCTTCCTCACGATCACGGGCGCAAATTACCCCTCCGACATGCTCAGCAAATTGCTGTTTTCGCTCGACGCGCCGTTTACCACGGCGTTGCAGGCCATACATGCGCCCGTTTGGCTGCAAAGCCTGTTGGTCGAAGGGATTTGGCGTGTGCTTGCGTGGGCGATCAGTACGGTTTGTATTGCCCGGTATAGCTTCCCTGCTGCAAACTGCCGCCGAATATGGTTGGCTCCCTTCCCATTAATAAAAATGGGCAAATGAAAGGCCGCCCCATAAAAGGGGCGGCCTTTCAAAATGGGCTCATTGTGGTAAAAACGCCAACCGGCGCTTCATTTTACCGGATTTGCCGTTCCCGTTCCACCAGCCGTTTTACAAACGGCGTGGCCGGGGCTTGCAGCAGCTCCGACGGCGGCGCGTATTGCTGGATTTTGCCCTCGTCCATCACCAGCACCATCGTGCCCAGGTTCAAAGCCTCCGCGATGTCATGGGTGACGAACAGCACCGTAATCTGCGTCTGCTCGTAGATGCGACGCAATTCTATCTGGAGTTGCCCCCTGGTGATCTCGTCCACCGCGCCAAAGGGTTCGTCCATCAGCAGGATTTCGGGCGACGCGGCCAACGCCCTGGCAATGCCCACGCGCTGCTGCTGTCCGCCGGAAAGCTCGTCCGGATAGCGGGGCTTTAGTTCCGCGTCCAGCCCCACGATCCCCATCCACTTTTCCACGGCGGCTTTGGTGCGCGCCTTGTCCCGCTTGTTCAGGAGGTTGGGGACATAGGCGATATTCTGCTCCACCGTCATATGCGGGAACAGGACGCTCCCTTGGATGGCGTAGCCTATGTTCCGCCGCAACCCGATCAGGTCATGGCTTTTGACGCTCTCGCCGTTTACCAGCACATCCCCGGCGTCAGGGGAAATCAGGCCGTTCACCATTTTAAGCGCCGTGGTCTTGCCGCAGCCGGAGGAGCCGATAATCGTGACAAACGCCCCCTTCTCCACTGCCCAGTGGAAGCCGTCCAGCACCACCTTCGATCCATATGCCTTTGTAACGCGCTGGAATTCAATTGCCGTTTTCATGCTCCTCCGCCTCATTTCAGCCGGTTGATGCGCCGCAGGAACCCTTCCGCAACAGCCCTGGGCTCCTGCCCCTCGCCCTCGACGGCATAGTTCATGCAGGCCATATCCTCATCTGTGATGCTGCCCGTCAGCGATTGCAAAATGCTTTCAAGCGCCGGGTACTGCTCCAGCACCCCGTTGCGTACCACGTTGCCGCAAAGGTAAGACGGGTAAAATCCCTTGTCGTCCTCCAGCACCTTTACATCGGCGACGCTCAATTGCCCGTCCGTTGTAAAAATCACCATTGCGTCGATCTTGCCCTGGTCGATCGCCTGGTACTTAAGCCCGATATCCAAGTCCACTGTCTTTTTAAATCCCAGGCCGTAGGCGGCGCATAGCGCGTCATAGCCGTCCTCCCGCTCAAAAAAGTCATACTCCGCCCCAAAGGTCAGTTGCCCGGCAACGGCGGCGAGGTCGGAACAGGTCTCCAGCCCATATTGTTCCGCGATTTCCCGCCGCACCACCAGCCCAAAGGTGTTGTTGAAGCCATACATCCCGACCCAGCGCATATCCAGCGTGTCGTTATACGCCTGCTGCATTTTGTCAAACAGGTCCTCCGTATAGAGGCCGTCCTCCTTTAAGACCATGTTCCAGCCCGTACCCGTGTATTCGGGATATAAGTCAAATTCCCCGCTCTCCATTGCGGGCTGGATATTGGACGTGCCGCCGCCCACGCCCTGGGTCAGTTCCACATTTAAATCGGTGTCCTGTTCGATCAGGATGTCCAGCATTTCGCCCAGGATATACTGTTCCGTCATGGGTTTGGTCGCAATATGGATGGTATCCTTGTGCCGGCCGGGCAGGATTGCCGTTACAACAATCCCCGCGCAAACGAGTACCGCCAAAACCGCGAGCGCGCGCTTTGCCCGTTTCGCCCCCGCGCTCCGCCGCCGCATCCGTTTTTCCACGAACCCCAGCAGGGCGTCCACCAGCAGCGCCAGCAGCGCGATCAGCAGGCTGCCCACCATCGTCATGGCGGCGTTATTGGTGGTGATGCCGCGGTAAATCGCCACACCCAGGCCGCCGGCCCCGATAAACGAGGCAATACCCGCCAGCGCGATGGTCATGGTCGCCATGCTGCGGATTCCGGACATGATGACAGGCATCGCTAGGGGCAGTTTGACCTTCCATAAAATTTGCAGCCTTGTGCTGCCCATGCCCTCCGCCGCTTCCAAAATGGCAGGGTCGACATTGGCGATACCCGTATGGGTGTTCCGCACCATGGGCAAGAGGGCATACACCGTCAGCGCAATCACCGCCGTTGCGTTGCCGATCCCGGAAAAAGGGATCAGGAAGCCCAGCATGGAGATCGACGGGATGGTGTAAAGAAAATTGATGACGCTCAGGGTGGGTTTGGCGGAACGCTGGAATTCGCTGATCAGGATGCCCACCGCGCCGCCCAACAGGATGGCGATGGCGATAGCAATCAGCGAGATCTTCAGATGTTCCCCCAACAGGCCTAAGAAAAAGCCCGTCCGCCCCGTGAAAAGCGTCCACATTGTTTGAAGCATTTACTACGCCCCTTACGTTTCAAATAGTATGTCCCATTTCCCCGGCCTGCAAGGCGCGCCTTGCCCTATCCCAAGGCATTCGCCTTTTTCTAGTATTTCCATATTTCCGCGGGCTCGCGGCCAGGACCAGGATTTTTTACGCACGCGGTGCCTTTCCGCGAATATGCAACGTGGATTGACACGGTTTGATAGTTTTATTATACTATATTTAGAAAAACTATCAAGTACGCAGATATCCTATACATAGTATGGCAAAACGTACTATCAGACAGAGAAGCAAGGAGGCGCTACCGTGTTCACGCTGCGCGACCGCATCACCTATGAGGAATTTTTGCAACACATCCATGAAGGCATCGTCACCGAAGCAGGGGGCTGCCCTGTTACGCCAGTGCTGACGTTATTCCAGGGCAAATGGAAAAACCAGATCATATATACCCTTTGCCGCTGCGGGACGATGCGCTTTGGCGCGTTGAAACGTGCGCTTGACGGCATCACCAACACGATGCTGTCTTCCTCCCTGCGGGAGCTGGAGGCTGACGGCCTAGTCACCCGGATGCAGTTTAACGAAATCCCGCCACGCGTGGAATATGCCCTGACGGAAAAAGGCGGCGACCTGATGCCCATTTTTTACGCGATGATGAACTGGGGGTTAAAATATGGGAACAAATAATGCGCCCCAAACCAGGATGCATTCATAGGCGATCCCATGTTTGACAAAGGGGTTCCATCCCGCAGCGGATGGAACCCCTTTTATCTTTCCCAAAAAAATTATTTTATGGGCACGTTTTTAAAACAAGATTACCTCACCGCAACTGCCGCAATACGCAAGAAAAACCCCCTCCCACAAATAGCTTCTGTGAGAGGGGCATCGCGAAAGGGAGAAACGGACATTGAAGATAGAGACGCAATCCTTCGATTGCACCTTCATTATAACGGCGGGCTGCCCGGCTTGCAATCAAGGGAATGTAAAATCCTATCCCATCGCCCCGCTTACCCGCTTATTCATTTTGCAGCGTTATATAGATGCCGAGTACATTTTCTGAAGCGCTTATGTTAACACTCACATGCCCTTTTTGCAGCATTTCCCCAATTGCGGCCTTGTTTTGGCTTCCTGCGATCTTTTGAAACCCATCCCCCTCCAGATCGGCGATATACGCTTTGCCTTGTTCGAGTGTGATGTTATCAAAAAAGGCCGCGTAGTACCCTGCCGTTTCATCGGATAATGCATAATCCGGCGAGCCGCTGCCTGGCGGGAGGATTGATCTTGTGTATTTGTTATCTGGCCATGCGCTTATTTCCTCCCTTACCGCAGTATTCTGGCGCATCCCACCGACGTCCGGCCTCCCCAACGTGCATCCGCCCGCCGCCAGCAAAGACAGCGCCACGGGTATGAACCACCATTTCTTCATTCCTATCATCCCTTTTTGTAATGCCTTAATCTGACCCATGCAACTACAGTTACAACAACCAGTATCGCATTTACCCCATACAGCAAATACAAATAAACCGGCATGCCTACGACCACAATCCCGGTTTCCGCATCCGCATATCCAATCACGTTAGCGGGTACGGGATCCATTTGCTCGCCTATCCCTATGATAAGGGAAATAACCGTCAAAACGATACAGCTTACCAGCAGTGCCATAGGACGGTGCTTCCCTTTTTCCGGAACCTGCCCCGGCTTGGCCTCCCCGTTCTCTGTCAACGCATCCATCGGGACGCCAAGTACTTTGCATAGCGCAAGCAGGTTTGCCGTGCTCGGCATGGCTTGATTGCACTCCCACTTTGTAACCGCTTGCCTTGAGACGTCCAGCTGCTGCGCAAGCGCTTCTTGTGATAGATGTTTTTCTAAGCGGAACTGCCTGATACGGTCCCCGATCCCCATTGCTGCCACTCCTTTGATTTTTTTATTATCATACCCGCAAATGCCGGTTTGGTCTACCAATTATCCGGCAACTATTGGTTGCAAGGCACATTTCCTCCCAATGGCTTTCCTTCCATAATCCCTTGCAGCACTTTTCAGGTGCTTGTCCCGCCTTGATCCAAGGGGGCTTCCGCCCCTTATTGCGTTCCCGTGCCGTTTTTCCCGCTTCCCGGCGCGTGCCCCGCCAGCATTTGATAGACGCCTTCGGTATGTTCGTTTACCGGCACCACAATGCCCTTCACGCTCTCCAGTATCCTGCCATCAGCCATTTTGTGAATAATATGTATATCGCCGTACCACGACATAAGATCACCTCTGTTTAGTGTATGTACCGGCCTGGTTGTCCTATAAGCAGGGCGCTGCGCGGCTGTTCACACGTACATTTTTTGTATCCCCATCCCGCTCCAGGCCATATCGGCCGTTGCCCGGGACTCGCGAAAACCTTGCAGGCGGAAATGGTTTGCAGGCTATGCCGCTTTTTCGCCGGGCGGCTATACTTTGCGCACCCCGGCAAAAAAGCGGGAAAACGGATCCGGCAAAATGGCAAAGTAGATTGCTATAAAATTAATTCCTGCGTACTGATATATAAATAGGCAAAAACCCTGCCCCCAGCCAGAGCCGGAAGGCAGGGGGATGCCTGTTTACCGAACAGCCGGCAGAAAGGGGCGCTTTATGAGGGCTGCTGCATATATCCGCGTAAGCACACAGGAACAGGCCAAGGAGGGCTATTCTATCGGCGCGCAAACCAAACGCCTTAAAGCGTATTGCGCCGCCCGGGACTGGACGCTGGCCGGCGTCTATACCGATCCCGGCTTCAGCGGCGCAAAGCTGGACCGTCCGGCTTTGCAGAGGATGCTTTCCGATATCCAAAAGGGGGAAATCGATATTGTCGTCGTCTTCAAGCTCGACCGCCTGAGCCGGAGCCAAAAAGATACGCTGTACCTGATTGAGGACGTCTTTTTGAAAAACTCCGTGGCCTTTGTCTCTATTAACGAGAATTTCGATACCTCGACCGCCTTCGGCCGCGCAATGGTCGGCATCCTGTCCGTCTTTGCGCAGCTCGAACGCGAGCAAATCCGCGAGCGGACGATGATGGGGCTGCAAGAGCGGGCAAAGGACGGCTACTGGCGCGGCGGGGGCAACGCCCCGATCGGCTACGTCTACGACCGGCAGCAGGGCATCCTTGTGATCGACGATTACGAGGCCATGCAAATACGAAAAATATTCGACCTTTATGTAAACGGGCACCTATCCGTCACAAAAATCGCCAAGGTTATGTCCTCCACTTACAAAAACCATTATGGGAGCTGGAAGAGCCGCGCGAACATTATGGCCGTTTTATCAAACCAAACCTATCTCGGCAAAATCCCATATAACGGCGAATATTTCGATGGCCGCCACGAGCCGATTATCGACCAGAAAACGTTTGCGGAAGCACAGCGCCTGTTACAGCTGCGCAGCGCCGAGCGCAAACCGGACGGCCCGCACCATTCCCCCTTCCGTGCGACCCAATTGCTGACCGGGCTGCTGTGGTGCGGCGGCTGTGGCGCACGGTTCTATGCAGCCGGTTCCTACCGCGGCTCCAAGAAACTGCCCTGTAGCGAGCGGCAGCTGATCCATCATTACATGTGCTATTCCCGCGCCAAAACACGGCCGGACATGGTCAAGGATCCGGATTGCAAAAACGAGAAGTGGCGGGTCGAAACGCTCGACCAATGTATCGCCGACGAAATCCTCGGGCTGGAGTACGACGGCGGCCATCTGCGTGCCATCCGGGAAGACGCGCAAGCCGGGAAGACCGTCGACGGACCTGCCGTTACGCAAAAGCGGATCGGGCTCATAGAGCAGCAAATCGGGAAGCTGCTCGACCTGTACCAATTGCAGGACATCCCGTCCGGCGAGGTATCCGGCCGCATCCGGGCGCTCACCTTGGAAAAAGAACGGCTTTTACAGTCCTTGCCCGAAGAGGATGCGCCCGGGGGCTTGGATGAAGAAAAAACCGCCGTCCCCCCCGGCGGCGCGGACGCCATTTTGAAGGGCGATACGCTTGAGAACCGGCGGTACTTCGTACATACGTTAATCAAACGGGTCGTCTTAACCGGGAATACCGTTGAAATTGAGTGGAATTTCTAACCGCCCAGGTACAACTATTTGCACTGATTGCGTGGGTCGTCAGCGTTATGCTCCCGCCTATGGCAATCTTCTTCCCGATCTTCACCCTTTTGGAGGATTTGGGGTACCTGCCCCGCGTGGCGTTCAACCTTGACCATTATTTTAAAAAGGCCAAAGCCTGCGGCAAACAGGCGCTAACCATGTGCTTCGCTGCAAAGTGTATGCGACGTGCGCCTTGGGAGCGCCCCTCCCCAAACCGGCGCCCCCTGCCAAGGCCGCCGCATCTCCCTTGCAGGATATTTTGACAGCAAAAGGCGGCGTAACCGGGAGGTTACGCCGCCTTTTATGTTATGATTTCCGTTTCATACGGCGCGGGCTGGAAACGGAAACGGATGCAGACCCGCTGCCGCTTTTCTTTCCCATGCGCCGCCTGCCGGTATTCCCCCTGCCCCACCTCAATGCGTTCGACCAGTTCGAACAGCACGGCGGGGGTCAGCGCCGGGAGCGCCGCATACCGCGCAATGACCTGGCGCAGCCGGGCGTCGCGGGCCTGCTGCGCCTCCCAGCCGGTTTGCGGGCTTTCGGCATCCACAGCGGCAAGCTGCCGCTGTATCTCCGCCGTGCGCTGCTCATACCGCGCAAGCAGAGGATAAAAGTTTGTTTCACCCAGCCGCCCCTGCATCCGGTCGTCATATAACTGGCCGACCATGCTACCCAGCCGGCGCAGCTCCTTTTGCAGGGCTTCCCGCTGCCGCCCCGCCCCCTGCGCCCGCGGTTCTAGCCGCAGCTTTTCGCACAGGCGGCCGAACAGCAGGCCGCATTCCGCTTGCGTTGGCGAAGCGCATGCGCGCAGCGCGTCCAAGACGCACTGGTACAGCGCCTCATATGCAATAAAATGGTTGGTGCACGCCTGGTTCCCAGCCGCTTTATACGCGCCGCAGGCAAGGTTTGCCACAGACCCCTTCTTGCGCGTGCCGACCGCCGACATCGCTTTGCCGCAATCCGCGCAAAAAGCCAACCCAGAAAAAAGGTTGCAAAATGTCCCTTCGCCGGGGCAACGCCTGCTTTTTGCCTGCCGCTGCACCGCCTCAAACAGCGGCCTTGGCACCAATGGCTCGTGGCAGCCCTGCACGACCACCCACTCGTCCGGGCTTTTATGCCGCGACTTGTGTACTTTAAAGCTGACTTTATCCGTCTTGCCCTGCGCAATATCGCCTAGGTATACTACATTTTTCAGGATGCGCGCGACGCCGGCCGACGTCCACGCTTTCCGGCTGGAATATTTGTCCGGGTCAAGGGTGGGGTTCCGCTCGCAGCGGTACAACGCGGGCGGCAAAACGCCCCGGCCGTTCAGCACCCGCGCGATTTCCGCCGGGCGCTTGCCCGCCGCCGCCCACGCAAACAGCTGCCGCACCACCCCCGCAGCCGGCTCATCCGGGAGCAAATGATGCTTGTCATCCGGATCCTTCCGATACCCATAGGGCGCGAAATTGCCGACAAATTGCCCGTCGCGCATTTTTGCCCGTAAGACGCTACGGATTTTCCGGCTGATATCGCGCGCATACAGCTCATTGACAACGTTGCGGAAGGGCGCCATATCCGCATCGGCGCGCGCCGTGTCGATGCCGTCGTTCACCGCGATACACCGCACGCCCTTTTCCGGGAAAACCAGTTCCAGGTAGCGCCCGGTCTGGATATAATCGCGCCCCAGCCGGGAAAGATCCTTGACGAGCACCAGGTTGATATCCCCCCGATCGATATCGCCCAGCATGCGCCGGAACCCCGGACGGTCGTAATTTGTGCCGGGCCAGCCATCGTCCACGTATTCGGAAACGACCGCAAAGCCCTGCTGCGCCGCATAATCCCGCAGCAGCGTCCGCTGGTTGGCAATGCTCTCGCTTTCGCCGGTATTTTCATCGTCGCGGCTCAGGCGCAGGTACAGCGCGCCGCGCCAGGCCTGCACATCCATCGCTGTGCCCCCCTTCCCTATTTTCCGGAGACGGACGGCAGCTGGTCGGCCGCCGTCCCCGGCGACTGCCCGCCGCTTCCGGATTGCCTGAACTCCCGCTCGATCAGCCCTTCCAGCAGGCGCAGCAGCGCATCCCGGCCTGATCCGCCAGACTGCGCGGCATCCTCCGGCAAGTTATCCATCTGAACGCCCCCTTTAAAACGCTTTATTGCAATTGTATGCCCCGCACGCGCGTCCGCATGCCGTATGCATTTGATAAGCTGCAAGATCGCCGACGCTGTGGTATAATATTTTTATAGCGGCCATCGCGCGCCGCAAAAAACGTTCCCCGGAGGGTTTGGAATGCCTGATTTTAAATACTGTAAGCTGGAAATCTTTATTCCCGAAACCCATTTGGCGGCGCTGCAAACCGCGCTGCAGCAAGTGGACGCCGGGCATATTGGGAAATACGACTGCTGCCTGTCCTACAGCCGCGTGACCGGCTGCTGGCGGCCGCTGCACGGCTCCCTGCCCTATCTTGGAAGCATCGGCGAAATCAGTGCGGAACCCGAACTTAAGGTAGAGGTCACCTGCCTGGCCGAAAAGGCCGGCCTGACGGTAGCGGCCGTCAAGCAGGTACATCCCTATGAAGAGCCGGTTATCAACGTCATACCGCTCTGCCGGACAAGCTTTTGACCGGCAGGAAGGAGGATTTATGCGTATCCTAATCGATGCGGACGGCTGCCCAGTGGTGGATATTACCGTTGCCATCGCCCGTGAGCGCCAGGCCGAATGCTTCATCCTGTGCGATACCTCGCATGTTTTTGAGAAGCCGGGCGCCGTCACGATAACCGTTTCCAAGGGCGCGGACAGCGTGGATTTTGCCCTGGTCAATCTCTTGCAGCCCGGGGACATTGTCATTACGCAGGACTACGGCCTCGCGGCCATGTGCCTTGCGCGGCAGGCGCAGGCGCTCAGCCAGGATGGGATGGCCTACCCGGCTGACAATATCGACGGCCTGCTCCTCGCGCGCCATACCGCAAAGAAAATCCGCAATGCGGGTGGCCGGCTAAAGGGGCAGGCGCGGCGGGGCCCCAGCCAGGACGAGAGCTTTGCGCGGGCGCTGCGGCGGCTGCTTGCCGGGGACGCCGCACCTGGCACGGACGTGTAAGGGGGCGCTTCGATGGAACTTGGACTGACAATCCCCCTGCAGAAGCATTTACGCTGCAAAACGCCCCCACCCCTTCCAGGGTGGAACCGCAGGTTTTGCTGGGATCTGCACATCATTCCCCTGCGCGGCCAGCCCAGCCTGTTGGCGGTGCACTGCGAAAGCCGCTATGCCTTTACATTGTTCGGCCTGCACCCGTCCGGCTGGCTGCACCTTCGTGAGACGTTCCTGGACGGCCTGCAGCGTAGCTTTGCCGCCGCCGGGGTTCCCTCTGTGGCCACGCGCCGCTATCTCCGTTGCGCCGGCCCTGTGCAGTTTACAAAAACCCATGGCCGGCGGGAGGTCGCTTTTTTAAACCGCGCCTGGACGGACGTACTCGCACTTGACTATGCGCTCGACACGGCCATGCAGGGACAACCCCTCCTGGATGGCGCTATAAACCGGCTCCCCTGCCGCTACGCGGGGTTTGCGGGAACCGGAGACGCGGCGGGACGGCTGCTGCAAAGCCTGGCCGCCCTGGAATAACCCATCCCGGCACAGCCGCAAGATGGCTTACAATTGCTTGCATCCTTCTGGAGGGACGACTTATGGTACGTAAAATAATGAAAGATACCGCCTTCCTTTCGCAGAAAGCGGAAATTGCCACGGCGGAAGACCTGCCGGCCGCAGTAGACCTGCTCGACACCCTGCGCGCCAACGCGGCGGGCTGTGTGGGCATGGCGGCCAATATGATCGGCGTAAACAAGCGGATCATCGCTTTTGATAACGAAGGCGCCTATATGGTGATGTTTAACCCCGAGATTGTCAAGTCATCCGGGCTTTACGAAGCGGAGGAGGGCTGCCTTTCCCTGCCGGGCGTTCGCAAAACCAAGCGACGCCAAATGGTCAAGGTACGGTATCAAAATGAAAATTTCCAGACCCGCCTAAAAACCTTTACCGGCTGGACGGCGCAGATCATCCAGCACGAGATCGACCACTGCAATGGGGTGTTGATTTAAATGCAGCAGATATTGGCCTTTGGCGCCTATACCGTCCGCCTTTTTCCCGGGGAGGGCAGCCGGGACGTGCTGTACTGCCCCCTATTTGCAGAAGAAGCGGTGGCTGTATGGCAGCGCCTGCCTGCGTCCCGCCCGGTGCTCGCCGCGGTTTCCGGTATGGATTGGAACCGGGATCTATCCCCCTGGCCGGCCGCAAAGTCCTTCCGCGACGGCGAAGATTTTAGCGGGGGCGGCGCGCGTTTTTTAGGCGAGCTCAGCTCCCATATCATCCCGGGCGTGGAAGCCGCGCTTGGGTTTGCCCCAGCCTCGCGCGCGGTTTGCGGCTACTCGCTCGCCGGGCTGTTTGCGCTGTGGGCGGCGTGGCAAACGGATTTATTCGACCGCACGGCCTCCATATCCGGCTCCCTGTGGTTCGACGGGTTTGTGGACTTCCTCCGGCAGACACCGCCGCGTCGCAGGTTACGCAAAGTATACCTTTCCCTTGGCGACCGTGAGAAAAATGCAAAGGATCCCCGCATGGCGGCCGTGGAGGACTGCACCCGGCGCGCCGCGGCGCTGCTGCGGGACAGCGGCACCGCCGTGGAGCTGGAAATGAATCCCGGCGGCCATTTCAGGGATGCCTCAGCGCGGATGGCCAAGGGCATCGCGGCGCTCTACCGCGTTTAAGCAAAGCGGCTGTGGGAACCGCGCCGCATCCGCCCTGCAGCCACGCATGTGCATGGGATTTACAATTCTGCATACCGGCCGGCGGCCCTTACCTGATCCCCCTCCTGTATCCCGCCGCTGCAATTGTAAACTTTTTTCCGTCCGCCCGGCAGGGATGGCCGGGCGAGTGCACGCAAAACCGGCCGTCCGCTATCGGCCGCAGATGGTTTTATTGCCGCATAGGCATTTAAAGCCGTATAAAAGTTGCATATATTTGCCGACGCGCCGTATGCTATGCATATTGACAGCAAAGTATAAGTGGTATACTATTTATCCACTACAAAAGGAGCGTTTTTTATATGTTAAATACTTTTATCAGGATTTTGGAGGGCCGCTTCAGTAATGTGGAGCAATTCCAGGAATTGCAGGGGCGCGGGGTTACGGATTTCCCCTTTGCCGAGCACGTGAATACGGTATGTAATGATAAAATCCTCAATCTGCCGCAGGGCTTCGCCGGTATATTCATGGTGGAGGAAAGCTACTACACCATCCATGGCAAAACCCATGCCTCCCCGCACCTTTTCTTATTCACCGAGGTCGGCCAAAACGTCAAGCTGACCTCCTATGAAATCCCGGACGGGTATGGCCAAGATTCCTTTACGTACGAACAACTTAAGCCCGTGGATTACGCATCCCTCCGCGTTTCCGAAAAATTTACGCCTGCCATTTATGTGCTGAAAAACAACGTTTGGGAAGGCGGCAGCGTGAGCATGTTTACGCCTGTCCTGAAATTCACGCTGTCCGAGCGGTTTTCCGAAGAAGCCCTTGAAGTGTCCGAATACATGGAACTCAACGGGAAACGGACATTCGGATACGACGTGCCGATCCTGTATAAACGCAACCCAAAGGCCTGAGCCCCGGGTGGCCGCCCGGCCTCGGCGCGCGGATGCGGTTCCCCTCCACCGGCATATGGCAGCTGAAACACTGGCCGTGCGGCCGCCCGCACGGCCTGAACAAGCGCGCCGCCATGCACGTCTGATGCCCGTTTTAAAATATTTTTATATTTTTGAAATAAAAGCTTGCTATTTTCAGTATTCTCGGGTATACTGAATACGTGTTCTAAATGTACTTGTTGATTACCATTAGTCGTAAGTCAATTCTCATTTTGACTTATTGCTGATGGTTTTTTTATTTGCACGATTTTGAATAACATCTAATTAAGGAGGTACTGTTTTATGAATAGCGGTACTGTTAAATGGTTTAATGCGGAAAAGGGCTTCGGCTTTATCAAGAACGACGACGGCAGCGACGACCTGTTTGTCCACTTCTCTGCCATCCAGGGCGACGGGTATAAGTCCCTCGACGAAGGCCAGCGTGTAACCTTCGATTCCGAGGTCGACCCCAAGAACAGCAGCAAAATGCGTGCTGTCAACGTTTGCCTCGCCTAAGCCATATTGCACAAAAGAAAGCCGTCCCTTAACCGGGGCGGCTTTCTTTATGCCCTTCCGCCGTTTCCTGGCCGGCCTGCATCATATCGCGCACGACCCGTGCGACGCCGGGCGGCAACGCGCGCCCGCTGAAATAGCGCGTCAAATCGTCGCACCGCACGCCCCCTTCCATGATATGCGTCACTGTAACGCCCTCCATTCGATCACCTCATCCCACAGTATGCGGCAGGCTGGTTGTCCTATGGGCCTGCTTTGCCTGCGGTCATCTGCCCGCCGCCCCCCTCATACAGTGGATTATGGCGAAACGGAGGGGGCTTTATCATGGCGTATCAGAAGGGCTTTTTACACCAGGCGGGCGCGCAGCCGCAGGTCGTGGGCTATGTCCGGGTGTCGACCGATCACCAGCTTGAAAATTACAGCATCGACGAACAGGCGCAGCGTATTTCCGCCTACTGCCAGGCCAAGGGCTGGGCGCTCCTCCAAATCTACACGGACGGTGGCTTTTCCGGCGGCAACACCGAACGCCCGGCGCTCCAGCGGATGCTGTCGGCGGTCAAGGCGTCCCCCATAAACGCCGTGGTCGTTTACAAGCTCGACCGGCTGAGCCGCAGCCAAAAAGATACCCTGATGCTGATCGAGGACGAGCTGCTGTCTTATGACACGGACTTTATTTCCATCTGCGAAAACTTCGACACCTCCACCCCCTTCGGCCGCGCCATGATCGGTATCCTTTCCGTCTTTGCGCAGCTTGAAAAAGACCAGATTACGGAGCGCTTCACCATGGGGCGCATCGGCCGGAGCAAAGCCGGGTATTACCACGGGGGCGGCTTTATCCCCTTTGGCTATACCTATGCGGACGGGCTGCTGGCCGTAGATGAATACCGCGCGGCAATTGTGCGCGCGATATTCAAGGGTTTCCTGGACGGCAAGAGCATCAACAGCATCTGGCATGAAATGCAGGCGGCGCATGGCGGCAAATGGAGCGCGGCCAAAGTCCGGAAGATCCTGACAAATACCAACTATATCGGCAAGGTCAAGTTCCGCGGCGTTACATACGACGGCGTCCACCAGCCCATCGTCTCACAGGAAGATTTCACGCTGGCAAACCAGCTCCTGGCGTCCTCCGCCCGGAATACCGGGGCGGGAACCGCGCCCAAGGCACCGTTCCGGGCGGAAACCCTGCTTTCCGGCCTGGTTTATTGCGGGCGGTGCGGCGCGCGGTACGCAGGCGCGCACGGCTTTTATAAATGCTATTCCCGCTCCAAGACTTCAAAACGCCAGGTTTTAGACCCCGCCTGCAAGAATGACAACTGGCGGTATGAAGACCTCGACCACGTCGTTCTGGATGCGGTTGCCGCGCTTCTGAACCAGCCCCCGCTCCTTGCATCCATCTGGGACGCGCAGCCGGACGAAGTGGCGCCCGACCGTAACGCAATCCAAAAACGGCTCCGCGAAATCGACGCGCAACTGGAAAAACTCGTAGAACTATACCAGGTAAGCGCGATCCCGCTCGACCGGCTCACCCGCCGTGCCACGGCGCTGGATACGGAGGCGGACGCCCTGCGGCAGCAGCTTGCCGAAGGCAGCCCCATCCCCCCGGGCAAAGCGACTGCAACTGCAGGCGACCGCTTCCTGGCAGGGTTCCGGGGCGCGCCTGCCGAGGCCAAACGGCTCCTCATCCGTATGCTGATCCAAAAAATCGTACTGGACGGGAACTCGGTCCGGATCGAATGGCGGGTATAAGGCAGAATTGTGAAACCCATGTGCATGGGCTTTGGATGCAACGCCGCGGGTATCGTGGGCTGCAGGATCATCGATTCCCCTCGCGAACGTTTAATTGCCATCCTGACGAATAACTTTGTCCCTTGTAACGGCCGCTTCCCCACTCTGATCGCCATCCTGACGATGTTTTTCGTCGGCGGCGCGGCAGGTTTTTTCCCATCGCTGCTGTCGGCCGCGCTACTTACCATGGTGATTGTGTTCGGCGTGCTGATGACCCTGCTCGTATCCCGCGTGCTTTCCGGCACCATCCTGAAGGGCGTACCAACCTCCTTCACGCTGGAACTCCCGCCTTACCGCACGCCGCAGATCGGCAAGGTCATCGTGCGCTCGATCTTTGACCGCACGCTCTTTGTACTGGGGCGCGCGGTCGCCGTGGCCGCCCCCGCCGGGCTTGTGATCTGGCTGCTGGCCAATATTACCGTGGGCGACGCCTCGCTCCTGACGCACTGCGCGGGCTTCCTCGACCCCTTCGCGCGCCTGCTCGGGCTGGACGGCGTGATCCTGCTCGCGTTTATCCTCGGCTTCCCCGCGAATGAAATCGTGATGCCGCTGATCCTAATGTGCTACTTATCCTCGGGCACGCTGACCGATATCCCATCCCTCGCGGAGTTCCACGCGCTGCTTGTCGCCCACGGCTGGACGGCGGTTACCGCCATCTGCACCATGCTGTTTTCGCTCATGCACTGGCCATGTTCCACCACCTGCCTGACGATCCACAAGGAAGCGGGTGCATTCAAATGGACGTTCGCCTCCTTTGCCATCCCCACCCTTTGCGGCATGGTCATCTGCTTCCTGTTCGCAACCGGCGCACGCCTTTTAGAGTTTGCCTGAGTTTCCAGCCCCCGGCCATAGCCGGGGGCTTTTCCCGCATGCATACTTAATTCTTATCGTGACGTATACGCCGCCCCCCTGCTGTGCTATACTAATGTGAGACACCGAAAGGAGTGAACCACCTTGCCCACCCTACTGGAGCTTGCCCTCACCTTCGCACGGATCGGCATTTGCACCTTCGGCGGCGGCTATGCCATGCTGCCCATCCTGCAGCGCGAGATCGTCGATGCGCGGCACTGGGCGACAGAAGACGAACTGATGGATTACTACGCGATCGGCCAGTGCACCCCCGGCGTGATCGCCGTCAACACTGCGACCTTTATCGGCTACAAAAAGCGCGGCGTCGCGGGCGCGGCCGCCGCGACCCTGGGCATCGTCGCGCCCTCCATTATCATCATTACGATCATTGCGGCGTTCATTCAGCAATTTGCGCACCTGCCCGCCGTGCAGCATGCCTTCGCCGGCGTACGGATCGCGGTCTGCGCGCTGGTGCTGCATTCCGTCTATAAAATGGCGCGCAAGGGCGTCACCGACTGGCTGACCGGCAGCATCCTCATCGCGACCTTTATTGCCGTGGCATTCTTCGGCGTATCCCCCGTGCTCGTGGTAGTCCTAGCGGGCGCCGCCGGTATCCTCGCCGGGTTGGTAAGGGGGCGCAAGGCATGATCTTCCTGACGCTTTTCTATGAATTTTTCAAGGCCGGCCTGTTTTCCGTGGGCGGCGGCCTCGCGACCCTGCCCTTCCTCAAGGCCATCGCGGAGCGCTATCCCTGGTTCACCCCCGCCGACCTGATGGATATGGTCGCGGTCTCCGAATCCACCCCCGGGCCGATCGGTGTCAATACCGCCACCTATGCGGGCTTCCATGCCGCCGGGCTGCCCGGCGCGCTGATGGCGACGTTTGCACTCGTGCTGCCGTCCGTAATCATCATTATCCTCATTTCCCGCGCCCTCCAAAAATTCCGGGATTCGCGGCTCGTGCAAAATGCGTTTTACGGCCTGCGCCCCGCTTCCGCCGGGCTGATCTTCGGCGCGATGTCGACGGTCTTTGTCGCCTCCCTGTTCCACATGGAGGCATATAGCGGCCTGGCGCGGCTGGGCGACGTGCTCAACATCCCGGCCATCGTGTTCTTCCTCATCTTTATGGTCGCCATCCGGGTGTTTCCCAAGCTGCACCCGATCGTATTTATTGCGGCAGGCGCCGTTTTCGGCATCGCCTTCCAGTTCTGACTTGTAAAAAGCCTCCCCAAACGGGGAGGCTTTCCTTTATGGGTATTGCGCCAGCATCCTGCCCACGCAGCCGCCGAGCGGCCGCGGCAGGCTGTAATGCATGGCCAGCGGCAGCACGGTGCGCATGGCCGCACGCGCCTGCGCGGAAACGTCCGCTTCCACTACGACCGTGCCGTATTTGCCGTCCTGGTTGCGTGCGACAAACGCCGGGGCGACGGTGCGGTCGCCGCCGACCGCCCGGGGAAAATAATAATCGCCGAATTCCCCGAGGTCGGTAAATACGCCTTTCGGGATCAGGGGCGTGCCGTCCAGGCCGGTAATCCAGGCCGTCTTTTGCTCGTAATCGCGGTACAGCACCCAGCCATCCGCCGCATGGATATCATCGACCTGTCTCACATCCGCCGACGCGGGGAAGGGGGTGCCGTCGCTGTATACCATGCGGTATTCCGCGGTCTGGTAATCCTGCAGCTCTACGACATGCTCCCAGACGGATCCCAAAGCCGCCGTGTCGAAGGGCGCTAGGACTGTGCCGTCCTTCCCCACGATCATGCCGCCGTCCGACTCGCCATAGCGCCCGATCAGCACCACGTCGTAGCCTTCTACGCAAAAGGACAGGAATCCGCCTTTGACCGGGCCGACAAGGACGTTGCCGCCCGTGTCAATCCCCTGCAGGGCGCCGCCCTTCTGCACATAGATGACGCCGCCGTACCGCCCAGAGCAGGCGTCGCACCCGTCCGCGGGGATTTGCCGCCCATAGCTGTCAAACAGGGTGACAGGGTTGCCGTCCGCGTCGCGCACCCAGCCTTCCCCTTTCCCCGCGATGATATCGCCGGGCAGCATATCCAGCCGCGTATAGGCCACCGGCACCACCTGGGAACCGTCCGCGATGCGTACCGCGCCCCAGGACTGCCACTCTCCGTCGCGTCGCACCGCAATCGCGCCCTGCCCGTTCGCATCCCCAATCGCATCATACTGCATCGGGACGCACACGTTGCCCTGCGCGTCCACAACGCCAAATTTGCCCGTGTCCACGCTGCGCACGCGCAGGTAACCGTCCACAAGCGCCCCGTCCACCGTGTAGCCGAGCGCTGCCGTGACATCGTTTCCATCCGCGTCCCACATCTGCCGGACATCCTGCAGGGTGCCGTCCGGCGCGGGACCGGTGTAATAAGCGGTGGACAGCAGCTTGCCGTCCTGGTAGGCGCTGATCAAGTCGTATGCCCCCGGCAGCAGCTTTTCCCCAGCCTTTAAATCAAATACCTCGGCTTTGCCCAGGAAAAAGCCGGGCGGATGCCAGCTCCCGATCCAGCCGAAGGCCATATCGCCGTACACATCCACACGGTCGTACGCGCCGGCCAGCGCGCGGCCGCCATCCGGGCGGAATACCGTCCATTTCCCGTCCTGCGGGAGCTGCGCGCAGATATAGCCGCCGACCAGCACCTCCTGCGCGGTCGGCTCCGACAGGACGTAGTGTTCCCCATCCCTCGTGTACACATGCGGCGTGTCCAGCCCATTGTCCTCCCGGGTGATGCATTCGACCAAGCCGCCTGCCGCATAGGTCGGCCTGCTGTCGAATACAAAGGGAAGTTCCTCCCGGTAAGCCGCCTGCGCACCAGGCAGGCTGCCTGCCGCAAGCAGGACCGCAAGCGCGATTGCTGCAACCTTTTTCATTTTGTCCGCCTCCTTTTCCATCAAGACGTTTGCCCCCGCGCGGTTTACTACAGGCGTACCTCCAGCGAGCTGCCCTGCCTGCCTTTTTTTACAACAATTCCCGCGCCGATGCTCTCCCGGAGCATCCCCACATGGGAGATGATGCCGACCATGCCCCGCGTCCTGCGGATCGCCGCCAGCACGCCGAGCGCGTCGCCCAGGGACGCGCTGTCGAGCGTGCCAAACCCCTCGTCGATAAAGATCGCACCGAGCCGCGTGCCGCCGGACTGTGCCTGCGTCACCGCGGACAGCCCGATCGACAGCGCCAGCGCCACCAGGAATTTCTCCCCGCCGGACAGGCTCGCGACCGGCCGCCTGCCGCCG
>NZ_LT707059.1:163205-164910 GCF_900155735.1 Intestinibacillus massiliensis | reverse complement strand
CCTGCCGCGAGCGCCTGTTCCGCCGCATCCGCCCGCGCGGCAAGCGATGCAAACGCCCGCCCCGCCTGCTGCAGCGCGGCTTCGGCCTCGAGCCGTTTTTGCACGAGCGCCTCCATACTGTCGCATTGATGCGCGGACAGCAACGCGCCGAGCTGCTCCCGCAGGCTGTCCAGCGACCGCCGCCGCCCGTTGACCTCTTCCGCCAAAAGCTGCGCCGCCGCGTCCCATTGCCCCGCGCCAAACAGCGTGGTCAAAATCTTTTCCTTATCCTCAGAACTTGCGACGAGCAGCCGCTCAAACTGCCCCTGGGGCAGCACGACGACCTGGCGGAACTGGTCGTACCCCAGCCCAATCAGCTCGCATGCCTTTTCCTCTACATTTTTCAGCTTCGGGTTCTCGAAAAATGGGGCAAAATCGCCGGTCTCCGTGCGGTAAAAGGCGTCCTGCCCCGGGAGGTACTCCACGCCGCCGCTCCGTTTGCGCCGCAGGCGGAGCCGCCGCTCAAAGCGGTATACCCCGCCGCCCGCGGAAAAGGTAAACCGCACCTCCGTAGGCAGTTCCGGCGGCGCGTGCTGGCAGCGCATCGCAGCAAATTCGCCGCGCCCGCCGCCGGAGGATTTGCCGTAAAGGGCATAGGTCATCGCGTCCAGGATCGCGGTTTTCCCCGCGCCGGTCTCGCCCTGGATGAGGAAAAGCCCGGCCGCGGCAAGCGCCGCAAAATCCACCTGCTGCCGCGCCGCATACGGCCCAAAGGCCTGGAATTCCAAATAAATCGGGATCATTGCAGGCCGCCCCCTTCCCGCGCGGACGCGAGCGCCGACAGGAACCAGGCGGTCTGCCTGCCGTCCGGTGAAAAGCCGCCGACCTCCTCGCAAAACCGCGCAAGCAAGCCCCCCGGCGAAAGCGATTGCAGCTGGCGCACGCTCAGCGTGTCCGCCGCGCCGCCCGCACCCGCCGTACCCGCAAGCATTACGAGGTTGGGGTACAGCGCGCGCAGCGTCTCCAGGGCTTCCAGCCCGGCCGGCCGGTCGGTCAGTTCAATTTTCAGGTAATCGTCCCGGCGGGTGTCGGCTTCCGCCGCGGACAAGACGTCCCCGTACGCGCCCGAAAGGGTGCGCAGGGTGCGCGCGGGGTGGAACGGGAGCGCCCGCGCCGTCCCATCTGCGGTATCGTACAGCATTGCGGCGCATGCGCCCTCCGAAAACGCATATGGGTACGGGCTGCCGCTGTAATACACATGCGGCGCGGGGTTCTGGGCGCGATGGAGATGCCCAAGCGCGACATAATCCGCCCCGGCAAACACCTCCGCGCCGACCTGCGCCGCGCCGCCAAGCTGCGCGCCGTAATCGCTCTCGGCAGGTGACGCGCCCGTGACAAAGCAGTGCGCGCCGATAATCAGTTTTTTGCCGGGGTCGCGCCGTGCGCGGATATCATCCATCAAAGCGCGCATCGCCTCGTGCGCGGTGCGGATTTCCTTGTCTGGGTACAGCAGCCGCACCTGCTCCGGATGGAAATAGGGTATCAGGTAAATTTCCGCGTCGCCGACCGTGACCGGCCGCGGCGCACCCTTGAGGCTGCCCGCGACCGAAAGCCCGGCGGCCTCGAGCAGCGCGCCAAGCTGAGACAGCCGCGCCGCGCCGTCGTGGTTGCCCGCAAGCAGCAGCACGCGCGCGCCGCAATCCCGCGCCAGCCGGGTCACGGCCTC
>NZ_LT707059.1:75375-162636 GCF_900155735.1 Intestinibacillus massiliensis | reverse complement strand
CCGGGTCACGGCCTCGTCGTAGAGCGCGATCGCCTCGGCGGACGCGACCGCGCGGTCAAAAATATCGCCTGCAACGAGCACCGCGTCCACCCGCTCGGCCTTTGCCATCTGCGTCAGTTCCTCGGCCCAATGCCGCTGCTCTTCCAGCAGGGATATCCCGCCGAGCGACAGTCCGAGGTGCCAGTCGGCGGTATGTAACAATTTCATATCAGCCCTCCCAAACAAAAAAGCCCCGTCCCGCGCTTTGCAGGACGGGGCTTCCGTCTCATTTTAACCCGTCAGCTTAGCCGCTGCATGAACTGCATTGCGGTCTTGGCCATCAGGCGCTTGGTCCCCTTGGGGAACGCGATTTCAAGCAGCTGGTCGCCGCCCATCGGTTTGACGCCGGTCACCATGCCCTCGCCGAAGGCCTTATGCTGTACCCGGTCGCCGATCTTGAGCGACGGGACGGCCTTTGCCGCGGCCGCGCTCTTTTGCAGCACTGCCGTGCGGTAGGTATCGTTCGAGCGGAACGCGGTGCCCTTGGCGCCCGCCGCGCTCTCCTCGCGCTCTGCCGCGGCGCGCATCTGCCGCCCGGTCACATTGGAATCCATAAAGTGCTCGGGGATCTCCTGGATGAACCGGGAGGGCTTGGAGTAGCGCGTCTGGCCGTACATCATGCGGCGCTCCGCGCAGGTGATGTAAAGCTGCTGCTTGGCGCGCGTCACCGCGACATAGCACAGCCGGCGCTCCTCCTCCAGGTCGTCCTCACTTTCGCTCGAGCGGAAGGAGGGGAAAATCCCGTCTTCCAGCCCGGCCAGGAACACGGTCGGGAACTCCAGCCCCTTGGCGCTGTGCATCGTCATCATGAGCACCGCGTCTTCGTCCTCCGCCGTATGGTCGGCGTCGGTATAGAGCGCCATCTCCTCCAGGAAGCCGCCGAGCGAAGGCTCTTCCGCCTTTTCCTCGTAGTCGACGATATTGGACTTGAGTTCCATGATGTTTTCCGCGCGGGAGCGGGATTCCATGTCCGCCTTTGCGGTCAGCGCGTCCATATACCCGGTGCGCGAGAGCATCTCGTCGTACAGCTCGTTCAGCGGCAGGTACTCGCGCATCTGGCGCAGCTCGTCCATCAGCCTGCCGAACTTCTCCATGGCCGACGCGCCGCGCGACAGCGCCGGGTATTCCGACGCATGGCGGACAATCTCATATAAGTCCTTGCCGGTCTCCGCCGAAAGCTGCTCGGCAATCTCGACCGAGCGGTCGCCGATCTTGCGCGCGGGGACGTTGATGATGCGCTTCAGGCGCAGGGTGTCCGACGGGTTTTCCAGCACCCAGAGGTACGCGAACATATCGCGGATTTCCGCGCGGCTGAAGAAGTCGCGCCCCTTGTAAATGCGGTATGGGATGGAGTTGCGGCGGAACGCGCCCTCAATATTGTTGGAAAGCACGTTATTGCGGTAAAGGATTGCAAAATCGCTCCATTTCTGCCCCTTGGACACGCCGTCGAGGATACATTCCGCAATGTACGCCGCCTCGCCCTCCTGCGTGTCCGAGCGGTGCAGCTTGATCTTCGCGCCGTCGTCGGCCTGCGTCCACAGCTCCTTGCCCTTGCGCCGGGCGTTGTTGCGGATCAGCTCGTTCGCGGCGTTCAGGATGGTGCCCGTCGAGCGGTAGTTCTGCTCCAGGCGGATGGTCTGCGCGTTTTTGTACTGCTTTTCAAACTCCAGGATATTGGTGATCGTCGCGCCGCGGAATTTGTAAATGCTCTGGTCGTCATCGCCGACCACGCAGATGTTTTCATGCCCGCCGGCCAGCAGCGCCGTCAGGACATACTGCGCGTGGTTTGTGTCCTGGTACTCGTCCACCAGCACATAGCGGAACTTGTTTTGATAATACTCGAGCACGTCCTCGTTCTCGCGGAGCAGCTTGACGGTCTTCATGATGATATCGTCGAAGTCCAGGGCGTTGGCGACGCGCAGCTCCTTTTCATAGAGGGTATAAACCTCCGCGACCTTGCCCTTGAAAAAGTCGTTCCCAACCTGCGCGGCGTACTGTACGGACGTCTGCAGGCTGTCCTTCGCGCGGCTGATGATGTTCGCAACCTGCTTCTGGTCAAACACCTTTTCATCCAGCTCGAGCCGGCGGATGATATCGGTCAGCACGCGCTTCTGGTCGTCGGTATCGTAAATTGTAAAATTGCTGTCGTACCCCAGCCGCCCGATATCGCGGCGCAGGATGCGCAGGCAGGCCGTATGGAAGGTGTGCGCCCAGATTGCCCCGGCGTCCTGCTCGCCGACCGCGCGGGTCAGGCGCTCCTGCAGCTCGCGCGCGGCTTTATTCGTAAACGTGATCGCGATGACCTCCCACGGCTTGGCCGGGAAAACGGCGCACAGCCGCTCCGCGCGCGCCCGGTTCCCCTCCTGCGGGTCGACCAGGTAGGCCGTGAGGAACGCGAGATCGTCTTCCGTTGCGCCGGGCGTGGCGAATTCATCCTGATAGCCGCGCCCAAAGCGCAGGATATTGATGATTCGCTGGATCAGCACCGTGGTTTTGCCGCTGCCCGCACCCGCAAGCACGAGGAGCGGCCCTTCCGTGTGAAAAACCGCCTCGCGCTGCCGGTCGTTGAGGGACTGGAAGGCCTGCTCAATGACCGCGCGGCGCACGGCGGCATATTTTACGTCAAATTTCGTCGGTTCCATATGTATGATCCTCTTCCAAATGCGGTAACGTACGTCTGTAGTATATCATATTTTTCCGCATAAGACAAGCAATGCCCGCACGTTTGTTTGCTTGCAATCCTTTACAGGCCATACAGGATCATGTATTTTTGCTGGCGTCCCGCCTCCCGCGCCTTATCGATGGCCGCACGGAGCGCGGGATCCCCGGCGTTTTCCAGCGCGCGGCGGAATGCGGGCACCGAGCCGGGCGGCAGCAGGGTGATCCCAGTAATCGCAAACCCCACGGCCGGGCGCGCGCCCGTATGCCAGAAGGTAGGCAACTGCCCGAGCTGCAATAAGGCCGGCTCGAGCGCGTCGTCCGTCACCGCAATACAGCCATATTTTTCCGGCGTATATTCTTCATATTCCAAGGTTTTTGGGTCAAACCGTTCGATAATGCCCAAATGATAGCTTGCCATGCCCATCCACCGCCTTTGCCCCAGTGTACCACGGCGCGCCGCCCCCGTCAATTCACGCTACAGGATGGCTTCCCGCAGATGCTCGACCGCCTTGCGCTCAATGCGCGAAACCTGCACCTGCGACACGCCGAGCACCCGCGCCGTCTGAGTCTGCGTCATGGAGCGCCCGAAGCGCAGCGCGATGACCTGCTGCTCCCTGTCCGGCAGCTCGGAAAGCGCCTGGCGCAGGCTGAGCCGCGTTGCGATCGCGTCCTCCATGCCGCTGTCGCCGAGCAGCTCGCCCAGGGACGCGCCGTCCTCGGAAAGCTGCCGCTCGAGCGAATCGGTCGCCTGCAGCGCCTGTTCGCACATGGCCGCCTCTTCGACGGGGACGCCCGCCTTGTCCGCCAGTTCGCCGATCGTGATCTCCCTGCCGTATTCGTTCTCCAGCTCGCTCTGCAGCCGCCGCAGCCGCGTGCCAAGGTCCTTGACCGACCGGCTGACCTTGACCGGCCCGTCGTCCCGCAGGAACCGGCGGATTTCCCCCGCAATCTTCGGCACCGCATAGGTGGAAAAGGCGGTGCCGAAGCCGCAGTCAAACCCCCTGACGGCCTTGATAAACCCCAGGCTGGCGAGCTGGTACAGGTCGTCCGGTTCCACGCCGCGCCCGAAAAAGCGGCGCGCAATGCTCCAGATCAGGCCGTTGTTGTCCTCAATCAGCTGCGTCATGGCTTGCTGGTCGCCTGCCTGCGCCGCATGGATCAGCGCGCCCACATCCTCCGCAACCATGCTTACCGCCCTCCGGCGCGTAATGCAAGCGATTTAGCCATCGTCACCACGGTGCCGCGCCCCGCGGAAGAGCGCACCCGCAGCTTGTCCATAAAGCTTTCCATGATGGTAAAGCCCATGCCGCTGCGCGTGTCGTCGCCGGTCGTAAACATCGGCTCGCGCGCCTTCGCGACGTCGGGGATGCCGCAGCCCGTGTCCTTGACCTTGATTTCTACGCGGCCGCCCTCAAAGAGCTTGACGGATACGGTTATGTAGCCCAGCTTGTCCGCATAGGCGTGTACGATGCTGTTGGTCACCGCCTCGCTGACCGCGGTCTTGATATCGTTCAATTCGTCGATCGTCGGGTCGAGCTGCGCAACGAAGGCGGCGACGGTCTGCCGGGCGAAGCCCTCGTTGACCGAGCGGCTTTCAAATTTGATGCTCATCATGTTTTGTACGTTCTGCATGGCTTATTCCCCCATTTCAAATGTCACGATATGCGGCAGGTTCGCCGCCTGGAAAACGCGCATGGCCTGCGGCGGCGTGCCGCGCACGCACAGGCTGCGCCCGGCGCGCAAAAGCGCGCGGTGCAGGTTCAGCACCACCGCCAGCCCGGAACTGTCCATAAATTTAAGCGCCGACAGGTCGAGCACAACCGGCCCCGCCGGATAAAGCGCCAGCACCGTGCCCATATAGTCGATGATCTCCCGCGCCTCGTGATGCCCGAGCTCGTCCGCGACTGCGATGACCAGCGTATCGCCCGTGCGCTGATGTGTGATTTTCATGCTTCCACCTCACAAAAATATGCAAAAAAATAAACCTGCAACAGGTGTTACAGGTTTATTTTACAGTTTATTCCATTGCTATTCTGCTGTTTTTTGTCGCGCGGCAAAGATTTTTTCCGCTTCGCCGACAAGATAGAGAGAGCCGCAGACCAGCACGCAATCGTCCGGCGCGGCGGCCTGCAGCGCGGCGGGGATCGCCGCCGCGGCCGTGCCGCAGTCGTGTACCGCCGCGCAGTCCAGCGCCGCCAGGGCGGCCAGTTCTGCGGACGGGAGCGCCCGCTCGCTGTCCGGCGCGACGGCAAAGACCGCGGCGGCGCGGCGCGCGATTTCGTGCACGCAGGGCTTGGCCGCCTTATCCGCCACCATGCCGAGCACCACAAACAGTCGCCGCCCTGCAAGGAACTCGTCCACCGCGCGGCACAGCGCGTCCACCCCGCCAGGGTTGTGCGCGCCGTCGAGCAGCACGTCCGGGCGCGCGCCGACCCGCTCCAGGCGGCCTGGGAAACGCACCTGCGCAAGCCCGCGGCGGATGGCGTCGTCGTCAATGGCAAAGCCCGCGCCGCGCAGGCCGATCAGGCTGTGCAGCACGGCCAGCGCATTCTGCACCTGGTGCCGCCCTACCAGCGCAAGATGGTACTCGCGGCCGTAGTACCGGAAGTCCGTGCCGTCCAGCCCGGCGGACAGGATTTCCGCGCCGCCCGGCATGTGCAGCGACACCCCCTGGCGGTAGCAGGCCGCGCCGATCTCGCGCAGCGCCCCGACCGGCTGTTCCGGCGCGCACACGACGGCCGTCCCGGGCTTGATGATGCCCGCCTTGGTGCGCGCGATCTCCTCCACCGTATCGCCCAGTACGGCGGTATGGTCAAGCGAANCGGGAGCGCCAGCCCCTCCGCCGCGCGCGCCACCCGCGCCGTCAGCCGCGCAAGGTCGGCGTCCGGGATCATCTGCCCGTCCACACGGATGCGTTCGTTGAAAACCATCAGGTAGGGCGAGGTGAACAGGCCGGTGCGGTAGCCCGCGCACTGCATGATCCCCGCCGTCATCGCCGCCGTGCTCCCCTTGCCGTTCGTGCCGGCGATATGGACAAACTTCAGGCGCTTCTGCGGGTCGCCGAGCGCCCCGCACAGCGCGCGGATACGGTGCAGGCCGGGCGTGCCGGAAAAACGCCCCAGGCTGTGGATGTATTGCTGTGGCTCCATGTCGATCCCCTCTTTTACATGGTTTCGCACAGACGCCCCAAAGCGGCTGCTTCGGGGCGTCCATGCGCTATTTTGTTAATATGGTTCAGCCGAGTGCGGCCAGCGAAGCTTCCAGCTTTGCGATCAGCTCGCGCGCCTTCTCCGCCTTTTCACGCTCTACGTTTACAACCTTTTCCGGCGCCTTCGCGACAAAGCCCGGGTTGTCCAGCTTCTTAAGCACGAACGCCAGGTCGCCCTCCGCCTTTTCCTTCTCCTTGGCCAGGCGGGCGCGCTCCTTTTCAAAGTCGATCAGCTCGTTCATCGGCATATAGAGCTGCGCGTCCTCCGTGACCACCGAAACCATCTTGGCCGCGTCTGCCGGCGCTTCTGGCACGATCTCGATTTCCGAGGCATAGGCCAGTTTGGCAAAGAACACGCTGCCCGCCGCGAAGGTGTCCTGCTGCCCGGAAAGCACGATGACCTTGGCCTTCTTGGACGGCGGGACGTTCATCTCCGCGCGGCGGTTGCGGATGGCGCGGACCGCGTCCATCAGGGTCTCCATCTGCGCTTCCTCTGCGGCGAAGTGCAGCGCTTCATCGTATTCCGGCCACTTCGAGACCATGATGCTTTCGCCCTCATGCGGCAACGCCTGCCAGATGGTCTCGGTGATGAACGGCATGAACGGGTGCAGGAGCTGCATCGCGCCGGAAAGCACGTAGCACAGCACCTTCTGTACATCCTCGTCCTTGCCCTGGATGCGCGTCTTGGCAATCTCGATATACCAGTCGCAGAAATTATCCCAGATAAAGTCGTTCAGCTTGGTCGCGGCGAGGCCAAGCTCGTACTTATCGATATTCGCCGTGACTTCCTGCACCAGGGTGTTGAACTTCGACACGATCCACTTGTCCTCAAGCGCCAGGGTTTCCGGCAGCTCGGCCTTGCCGATCGTCAGGTTCATCTGGATAAAGCGCGACGCGTTCCAGATCTTGTTGCAGAAGTTGCGGCTTGCCTCCACGCGCTCGTTGGAAAAACGCATGTCGTTCCCGGGGCTGTTGCCGGTCGCCAGCGTGAAGCGCAGCGCGTCCGCGCCGTACTGGTCGATAATCTCCAGCGGGTCGATGCCGTTGCCGAGGGACTTGGACATCTTGCGCCCCTGCGCGTCGCGCACCAGGCCATGGATATAGACCGTGTCGAACGGCGTTTCGCCCATGTGCTCGACGCCCGAGAAGATCATGCGCGCAACCCAGAAGAAAATAATGTCATAGCCCGTGACGAGCACGCTCGTGGGGTAGAAGTATTCCAGTTCCTTGGTCTTTTCCGGCCAGCCGAGGGTCGAAAACGGCCACAGGGCGGACGAGAACCAGGTATCCAGCACGTCCTCTTCCTGCCGGACGTTTTTCGAGCCGCACTTCGGGCAGACATGCACGTCTTCCTTGGAGACCACCATCTCGCCGCAATCTTCGCAATAAAACGCCGGGATGCGGTGGCCCCACCAGAGCTGGCGGGAGATGCACCAGTCGTGCACATTCTCCATCCAGTGCAGGTAGGTCTTGGAGAAACGGTCGGGCACGAACTTGGTCTCGCCGTCGGTGACGACCTTCATGGCGGGCTTTGCAAGCGGCGCCATCTTGACGAACCACTGCGCCGAGGTCATCGGCTCGACCGTCGTCCCGCAGCGGTAGCAGGTGCCGACATTGTGCTCGTGCTCCTCGGTCTTGACGAGGTAGCCGCCTTCTTCCAGGTCGCGGATGACGGCCTTGCGGCATTCGTAACGGTCCATGCCCTGGTACTTGCCGCCGTTTTCGTTGACGGTTGCGTCCTCGTTGAAGACGAGGATCTGCTCCAGGTTGTGGCGCTGGCCCATCTCAAAGTCGTTCGGGTCGTGGCAAGGCGTAACCTTTACACAGCCGGTGCCAAACTCCATATCGACATATTCATCCGCGAAAATCGGGATTTCGCGGTTCATGACCGGCAGGATGCAGGTTTTCCCAATCAGGTGCCGGTACCGCTCGTCATTCGGGTTGACCGCGACGCCGGTATCGCCCATAAACGTCTCCGGGCGCGTGGTCGCGACCACAAGCTCGCCGGAGCCGTCCGCCAGCGGGTAGCGGATGTGCCACAGGTGGCCGGGCTGGGTTTCGTATTCGACCTCTGCGTCGGACAGCGCGGTCGCGCAGTGCGGGCACCAGTTGATGATACGGTTGCCCTTGTAGATCAGGCCCTTGTGGTAGAGGTTTACAAACACCTCGCGCACGGCCTTGGAACAGCCCTCGTCCATGGTGAAGCGCTCGCGCTCCCAGTCGCAGGAGGAGCCGAGCTTCTTGAGCTGCTCGATAATGCGGCTGCCGAACTTTTCCTTCCACTCCCATACGCGCTCGAGGAATTTTTCGCGCCCCAGGTCGTAACGGGTCTTGCCCTCTTCCTTGCGCAGGGTCTCTTCCACCTTGATCTGTGTCGCGATGCCCGCATGGTCGGTGCCGGGCATCCAAAGCGCCTCGTAGCCCTGCATCCGTTTGGTGCGGATCAGGATATCCTGCAGCGTTTCGTCAAAGGCATGCCCCATGTGCAGCTGTCCTGTGACGTTCGGGGGCGGGATGACGATGGTAAACGGCTTCTTGTCCGGGTTTACCTCAGCGTGGAAAAAACCGCTCTTTTCCCAAAACTGATAGAGCTTTTCTTCGGACGCCTTCGGGTCGTAGACCTTTGGTAATTCGTTCGTCAATTCTATCTCTCCTTATGGCTTTTAATTTCCCTATGGCAATAAAAAAACGGCCTTCGTCCACAATAGGACGAAAACCGTTCAGCTTCCGTGGTACCACCTAAATTCGCGGGGAACCCGCGCACTTCACCGCCTGTAACGGGGCGTACCGAAAAGCGTTACCAGGCTGCGCGCCTTTCCCGCTTTTTGCTCCAAAGCGACCTTCACCTGCCCGGCCCCAAGGCTTGCACCAACCGCCTTTTCTCTAATGGCCAGCCCTACAGGCTACTCCTCTTTTTCATTGCATCTGCGATATTCATGGAAGGGATTGGAGGTACCACCCAGAATCGAACTGGGGATCAGGGAGTTGCAGTCCCACGCCTTACCGCTTGGCTATGGTACCATGTAATTCGTTCATAAAGTATAATCTATTCTGCCCGTTTTGTCAAGTTTTCTTTCTCAAAATGATTGCTTTGTTTTCCAATATCTGTTATCCTTAAGAAAAGGAGGGATTCCTGATGAAATTTGTCGCAAAGCGCCTTTCCCGGCTCTGGATCGTCCTCCCCCTGCTGGCCGTGCTGGCGCAGCCAGCCGCAGCCCTCCGTTCCCCGTCGATATCCATCCATGTTACAAATCCCCCCGGACAGGAATACTATCTTGACCTGCTGCTCCGCAACCACGAGGCGCCCGATTTGCCGACGCACGGCGACCCTTACGGAAGCGATATCACTTATCGTGAGGATATGATAGCGCTGTTGCGCTCCTATGAACAGGAGGGCTGGTATGCCACGTATTTCTACAGCGGCAAAGATGACTTCAACGGCCAGCTCACCGCCGCAGATTACCAGGTGCTGCAAAACGGCGAACCGGCGAACGATCATTATTTTTCCGGATATGACACCGGGATGCCGGAAGCGTTCCGCATCATCCTCGTAACCAGCGACGGGGAAGTGCGCGTGACGCCGGCGATCCGGACAAACGGGCGCACCGAGTTGCGCGTCCTGTACGACTGGGAGTCCGGCAAGGCATCCATACCGGACTTATCGCAAGCCCCATGGGTTTACGCCGTTTTTGCGGCGGCGGTACTGCTGGCGCCCCGGCTGTTCGTGCGTTATATCATGCGGCTGCCGCTCCGTCCCGCCGTCCCGTTCCTGCTCGCCATCAACCTGCCTTGCGCGGCGCTGCTGTCCCTCATCCTCCATTTGACGCTGCTCCCCCTCGGCTTGGCCAAAACCCTGTTTTTGACCCTCCCCGTTGTGCTCCTCTCCTACGTCGCGGAAGTGGTATACATCCGCATCCGCAAGCCGGACGATACCCGCGCGCAGATGGCCGCGGCCTTTGCCGGCGCAGCCCTCTGCGCCGTCCTGCTCGTCGTGCTCCTGCCGGCGCTGTACAACCATTTTACGGGCACGCACCCCCAAAAGATGATCCGCCAGTACAATACTTAGCGGTATTTTCGCCAAAGCCCTTGCAAAGCGGTGAATAATGTGGTATATAAATAAGTATTGTTTTATACCGTATACCTGCGATGAGCAGGGAAAGTAGTCCTGTCCCCTCTTTGCACAGAGAATGGCGGCCGCTGGCTGGAAGCCGCCCCAAGGAGCGCAGGATGAAGTTCCCCTGTGAGCACCGGCGCTGAACCTTACTTCAGTAGGCGCCGGCGGAGTAGCGCCACGTTACCGGCGGCCAATGAGCGCCCGGCACGGTTCCGGGAATCAGGGTGGTACCACGGAAGTGCCTTTATGCCTTTCGTCCCTATTACTATGGGGGCGAAAGGCTTTTTTCGTACCCAAACGACCATATTTTGATAGAAGGAGAATCACCATGAAGGACAAACTGCAAGGCATTTTGCAGAACGCCAAGGAGCAGCTCGCAAACGCTGCCGATGCGCGCGCGCTGGACGATGCGCGCGTCAAGTTCCTCGGCAAAAAGGGCGAGCTGACCGCCCTGCTCAAGGGCATGAAGGACGTCGCCGCGGAAGAGCGTCCGGCCGTCGGCCAGCTCATCAACGACGTGCGCGCCGAGATCGAGACCATTATCGAGGGGCAGAAGCAGGTCATCGAGCAGGCCGCCCTGCGGCACAAGCTGGAGAGCGAGACCATCGACGTGACCCTGCCGGGCGAAGAGGTCGTCATCGGCAAAAAGCACCCGCTGAACATCGTGCTCGACGAGTTTAAGGAAATCTTCCTCGGCCTGGGTTTCTCGATTGCGGAAGGCCCGGAGGTCGAGCTTGACCACTACAACTTCGAGGCGCTCAACATCCCGAAGGATCACCCGGCGCGCGACACGCAGGATACCTTCTATATTTCGGACAATGTCGTGCTGCGCACGCAGACCTCGGGTATGCAGGTGCGCGTGATGGAAAAGAAAAAGCCACCGATCCGCATCATCGCGCCCGGCCGGGTCTACCGCTCGGACGCGGTGGACGCGACGCACTCGCCGCTGTTCCACCAGATCGAGGGGCTTGTGGTCGATAAGGGCATCCGCATGTCCGACCTCAAGGGCATCCTTGAGCTGTTCGCCAAGAAGCTGTACGGCGAGGACACGGTCGTCCGCTTCCGCCCGCACCACTTCCCGTTCACCGAGCCTTCGGCGGAGATGGATATCCAGTGCTACCGCTGCCATGGCGAGGGCTGCCCGCTCTGTAAGGGCGAGGGCTGGATCGAGATCCTGGGCTGCGGCATGGTGCACCCCAAGGTGCTCGAGATGAGCGGCATCGACCCGGAGGAATACTCGGGCTACGCGTTCGGCATCGGCCTGGAGCGCATGGTCATGGGGCGCTTCAAGATCGACGATATCCGCCTGTTTTATGAAAACGACGTGCGGTTCCTGCACCAGTTTTAAATAATTTCGATTGGAACCGCGCTTCCAATCGAGGATTCCGGCTTCTGCGCGCGCCCTCCGGGCACACTTGAAGCCGGTTTGAATAAAAACCCACGCGCATGTCGCGGGTTTTTATGGAAATCGAACCTGCGCTTCGCGCCGCTTGCGATTTCCTATTTCAACGCGCTGCGGCGCGGGAAGGCGCACGTTAGGGCGCGAATATCCTTAAAAGGAGTAATATGTTATGAAACTGCCACTTTCCTGGCTTTCGGATTATACCGATATGGCGGGCGTCACGCCCAAGGAATATGACGCGAAAATGACCATGTCCGGCTCCAAGGTCGAGGAGGTCTACTACCTCGGCGCGGAGATTGAAAACGTCGTGACGGGCAAAATCCTGTCTGTCGCCGACCATCCGGATTCCGACCACCTGAAAATCTGCCAACTGGACGTGGGCAAGGAAGAGCCTGTCCAGATCGTCACCGGCGCGCCCAACGTAACGGACGCGTCCGTCGGCGAAATCTGCCCGGTGTGCCTGCATAAATCGACGCTGCCGGGCGGCGTCAAGATCACCAAGGGCAAGCTGCGCGGCGTGCCGTCGAACGGCATGATGTGCTCCTTCCAGGAGCTGGGGCTGACGCACGGCTGCGTGCCCTACGCGTGCGAAAACGGCATCCTGTTCCTGCCCGCGGGCACGCCCGTCGGCGAGGATATCAAAAAGGTGCTCGGGCTGGACGACTATGTGGCCGATTTTGAGATCACCTCCAACCGTCCGGACTGCCTTTCGGCCATCGGCCTCGCCCGGGAGACCGCCGCGACGTTCGACCGCCCGTTTTCCGTCAAAACGCCCGCCGTTACGGGCGCGGGCGACGAGATCGGCAAGTATATGTCGGTCGAGGTCAAGGATCCCGACCTGTGCCCGCGCTATACCGCGCGCCTGGTCAAAAACATCAAGATCGAGCCGTCGCCCGCGTGGATGCGCGAGCGCCTGCATGCCTGCGGCGTGCGCCCGATCAACAACATCGTCGATATCACGAACTACGTGATGCTGGAATACGGCCAGCCCATGCACGCGTTCGACTATGCGTGCCTGTCGGACGGCAAGATCGTCGTGCGCCGCGCGAAAAACGGCGAGTCCATCCAGACGCTGGACGGCGTGGATCACGACCTGACCGGCAAGATGCTCGCCATCTGCGATAACGACAAACCGGTCGCCGTCGCGGGCGTGATGGGCGGCGCGAACAGCGAGATCGAGGACGACACCAAAACCGTCGTATTCGAATCCGCCTGCTTCCACGGCGCGACCGTACGCGTGACCGCCAAGGCGCTCGGCATGCGCACCGAGGCCTCCGGCCGCTTTGAAAAGGGGCTGGACCCGCGCATGACGCTCGACGCGGTGAACCGCGCGTGCGAACTGGTCGAGCAGCTCGGCGCGGGCGAGGTCGTCGGCGGCGTGATCGACGTGGACGCGACCGACCCCAGCCCCAAGCGCCTGCCCTTCGAGCCGGATAAGATGAACGCCCTGCTTGGCCTTGCGCTCCCCGCGGACGCGCAGCAGCGCCTGCTGGAAAAGCTCGCGTTCCGGGTTGAGGGCGGCGAGGTCGTCATCCCGTCCTTCCGCACCGATATCCTACGCATGTGCGACCTGGCGGAGGAAGTCGCGCGGATGTACGGCTACGACAAGATCCCGACCACGCTGTACGCCGGCGAAATGGTGCAGGGCGAATACACGCCGAAGCAGCAAGCCGAGCGCACGGTCTCGCTCATCTGCCGCGAGGCGGGATTCGACGAGTCCATGAGCCACTCGTTCATCTCCCCCAAGTTCTACGACATGATCGGCTGGGCCCAGGACGATAAGCGCCGCGTTTCAACCACCATCTTAAACCCCTTGGGCGAGGATTTCAGCGTGATGCGCACCACCGTGCTGCCCTCCATGCTGGATAACCTGGCGCACAACCACGCGCACCGCAACCCGTCCGCATCCCTGTTCGAGCTGGGCACGGTCTATATGCCCACGGTTAAGGACGGCAAGGCCGACCCCGACGTGCTGCCGCACGAGGAAAAGATCCTGACGCTCGGCTCCTATGGCCGCCTGTCGTTCTTCCAGTTCAAGGGGGTCGTCGAAGCGGTCTGCCGTGAGCTGAACATCAAGGACGTACAGTTTGCGCCGGAAAAGGCGAACCCGTCCTACCACCCCGGCCGCTGCGCCAAGGTGCTCATCGGCGGCGTGGAGGCGGGCGTGTTCGGCACCGTGCACCCGACCGTTTGCAAGACCTACGGCCTGTCGGGCGAGGTCCTGGCGGCCGAAATCCGCATGGACGCGCTGTTTGCGGCCATCGATCCGGTGCGCCTGTACCACCCGCTGCCCAAGTTCCCCGCTTCGACCCGCGACATCGCCGTGCTGGTGGACGACGCGGCGCCCGCCGCGGCCATGCAGTCCTGCATCCAGAAGGCCGCGGGCGCGATCCTGGAAAACGTCAAGCTGTTCGACGTGTATAAGGGGCAGGGCATCCCCGAGGGCAAGAAATCGGTCGCCTATTCCCTTTCCATGCGCGCGCCCGACCGCACGCTCAAGGACGAGGAATGCGACGCCGCCATGCACGCCGCCATCGCCGCTTTGGAAAAAGAATTTCATGCGGTACTGCGCGGATAACCCTTTACTTTTTCTGCAATCTGTATTATTCTATACATGAGGCAAATACTTGATGAAAGGGGGCAGCCTACATGCTCGACGGAACCAGAAAATTCAACCTGGTGGATGAATCCGATAAGGAGATGAAGCGCACGCTCATCACGGTTTACGACGCTTTGAAGGAGAAGGGCTATAACCCGATCAATCAGATCGTGGGATATCTTCTCTCCGAAGATCCCACCTATATCACGAACCACAATAACGCCCGCAGCCTGATCCGCAAGATCGACCGCGATGAACTGATGCAGGAGCTCGTTCAGCGTTATCTGGATACCTGATATCCGGCGTTCGGCCGTTCACCGCAACATTTACAAACAGGCGCTGCAAATTGCAGCGCCTGTTTTTCTATGCCCGGATTTTCAAAATCCCCCTTGACAACGCAATCTGAAACATTTATAATAACAGTATAATAACTGATATTAAAATAATTACATTTTAGGAAGCGGGGTTCTTATGAAACACTTTGACGCCATTGTAATCGGGTTTGGCAAGGGCGGTAAAACGCTCAGCGGCGCGCTCGCGGCCGCCGGCAAACAGGTCGCAATCATCGAACGGTCGGACCGGATGTATGGCGGCACCTGCATCAATGCCGGCTGCATCCCAACCAAGTCTTTGGTGCACAGTGCCGCACTTTCCGCTGCGCAAGGCGGCGGTTTTGCGGAGAAGGCCGCCCGCTACCGCGATGCGGTCGCGGAAAAGGAGCGCTTGACCGGCATGCTGCGGCAGAAGAACTTCGGCAAGCTGGACGGCAACCCGAATGTCACGGTACTGACCGGCGCGGCCTCCTTTGTGGACGCGCACCGCGTCGCGGTCAAGGGCGCGGGCATTGACGAAATACTGGAAGGCGATACGGTTTTCATCAACACCGGCGCGCAAGCCTTCATCCCGCCCATCCCCGGCCTGCAGGAAAGCAAGCACGTTTACGTAAGCGAAACCCTGCTGTCCCTTGCCGAACTGCCGCAGCGCCTTGTGATCCTCGGCGGCGGCTATATCGGGATGGAGTTCGCCTCCTTCTATACAAACTTCGGCTCCCAGGTGACCGTGATCCAGGACGGCGCGGTGTTCCTGCCCCGTGAGGACGCGGACATCGCAGCCGCCGTGCTGGAAAGCCTGCGGGCGCGCGGCGTGGAGGTGCTCTTTTCCGCAAAAACCGAGTCGGTTGCCGACCGGGACGCCCACGCGGTGCTTTCCGTGCGCACCGGCGATACGCTGCGCGAGATCGAGGCGGACGCGGTACTGGTCGCAACTGGCCGCCGCCCCAACGTATCCGGCCTGAACCTTGAGGCGGCCGGCGTGGCGCTCACGCCGCACGGCGCGGTACAGGCCGACGAACACCTGCGCACCAGCGTCCCCCACATCTATGCAATGGGCGACGTGGTTGGCGGGCTGCAATTCACCTATATCTCGCTGGACGACTTCCGGATCGTGCAGTCGGCGCTGCTGGGCGACGGTTCCCGCACCACCCAAAACCGCGGCGCGGTGCCCTACAGCGTATTCCTCGACCCGCCGTTTTCCCGTGTCGGCCTGAGCGAAAAGGAAGCGCGCGAGCAAGGCTACCGCATCCGGCTCGCTACCCTGCCCGCCGCCGCCATCCCCAAGGCGCAGGTGCTGCGCAAGCCGGACGGGCTGCTGAAGGCGGTCATAAACGCGGATAACGGGCAAATCCTCGGCGCGCACCTCTTCTGCGAAGAATCGCATGAAATCATCAATATCTTAAAACTTGCGATCGACGCCAAGATCCCCTACACGGTGCTGCGCGACAATATCTACACGCACCCCACCATGGGCGAAGCGCTGAACGACCTGTTCGCAACCGTAAAATAAGCAAAAACGGGCTGGGAAGCAGATGCTTCCCAGCCCGTTTCACGCAATATCACAATTATGGGCGACCCTCGCCGGCCCCTCCGCCCCATGAAAAAGGGTTGCCTGCAACCCCATAGGATAAATGCTTTCCATTATGTATTGCAGTAGCGCTTCGGCGCCGGTTCCTCAACAACCCACCAGGTGCACTCCTTGCCCACCTGCTTGCCATACATATAGCGTCGCGCCGCCTCCTCGCTTTTAAACCTGCGCGCATAGTCCGGCAGGAACAGGGCGGTACGCCAATTATACAGATATTTGTTAACACCATTGATATGAAGCCGAATATAGTACATATATTTTAGACCTCCTGCCAATAGTATAGCACTGTGTGACAAGATATTACAAGATTTTTATCCCGAATATGGCAAAAACAATCCGTCCTGCCCATTTCCCCAGGCTGTGATTGACAGCGCGCCGCGTCTTCCCTACAATAGGAAGTACTGTAAGGTTCGGCGGCCGGTTTGCGTCCGCCCACCGGAAGGGAGGCTATCTGATGGAAATTGTCGATTCCGGCGTATGTGCGCCCTCTTATATGGATTTTACGCTCCCCTCGGATTTCGCCCAAAACGCGCTCTATTATGTGCCGCAGTTCGGCCACTTTTATTGCGACGCCGCCTACCGCGTCGAGCGCGATGCGCTCGGCCTGTTCCTGCTTATCTATATGTGCGCCGGGACACTGTGCGTGCAGACGGATGGGCGGACGTCGGTTGCCGCGCGCGGCCAGATCGTCCTGCTCGACTGCCGGAAGCCGCATGCATATTACTGCCAGGACAGCGCCGAATTCCTGTGGTTCCATTTTAACGGCAACAGCAGCGCCCAATACGCAGACTACCTGGCCGCCCAGGCCGGCCCCGTGTTTGCGGGCGACGCCATCCCGGAACTGCGCCAATGCTTTGACCTCGTCTTCTCCTATGCGCAGACCGTGCCCAGTAACGAGCACCTGATCTCGCTGCACGTCAGCCAAATCCTCAGCCGTCTTGCCTCCCCGGAAACGCACGCGGCCGGCGGCCAGCCGCTGGAACCCGCGCTTTCCTTTATCCGGGAACACTTTATGGAAAGCCTGTCCCTCGGCGACCTGGCGGCGCAATGCAGCATGAGCCCTTCCCACTTTATCCGCAGCTTTGCCCGCTACACCGGGCGAACACCGCACGAATACCTGCTGGCGTACCGCCTGCGGCAGGCGAAGCGCCTGCTGCTCACAACCAGCCTGTCGGTGGAACAGATCGCGGAAGCGTGCGGCTTTAACAGCGCCTCGCATTTCGCGCGCGCTTTCCGCAAGGGCAGCGAGATGTCGCCCTCGGCCTTTCGCGTCATGCAATTCTGAACACAAAAAAGACGCTTTGCACGATGCAAAGCGTCTTTTTTTCTGTTATTCCCGCAGGCCGAGCGGGGAAAGCGGCGTGTACATGCCCGCCATGATGATAAATGTGACGGCCTAGACGCCTTTCACCCTGCGGCGTCACACGATGCGATTTTTTTAGAAACCGGCCTTGCGGAGGTTCTCACGGCCGCGCTGCGCGATCGGCAACGGCAGGTCGAAGGACTTGACCGGGAACAGATCCTGCTCCACGACGACCCAGCCGTCGTAGCCCTTCTCGTCCAGCGCCTTACGGAAAGCCGCGAAGTCGATGCTGCCCTTGCCTGGCTCGACCATAATGCCTTCCGTAACCGCTTTGGCAAACGACCAGTGTTCCGCGTCCATCTTGGCCTTGACCGCGAGGTCGCAGTCCTTGATATGGATGTACGGGATGCGGTCCGCATGCTTTTGATAGAACGAGACCGGCTCGCCGCCGCCATAGACATGGTGGCCGGTATCAAAGCACAGCATGACGTCCGTGTCGTCCATCAGGCGCTCGATCTGCGTCTCGGTCTGTACATGGCAGTCCACATGCGGATGGAACGCGCCCACCAGGCCGTGGGACGCGACACGGTCAGCCGCGCGCTGCACGTTCTTGCAGTAGATTGCCCACTGCGCGCCGGTCAGGTTGGGGTCGCAAACCTGCACCCCGGTTTCCAAGTCGGTGTACATGGCGGGCAGCAGCACGATGTACTTTGCCTCCGGGAAATCCTTTAGCAACGCCGCAATGTCGTCGATCGTCGCGCACATCGCATCAATTGATGCGTCGTCAAGGAAGTCGCCGCCGACCGTACCCGCCACGAGGGACAGGCCGCGCGCCTCCAGCGCATTTTTCAGCATCGGGTTCGTGTTCGGGAAATAGCCCCAGGGGCCAAGCTCCACGCCGTCATAGCCTGAGACCTTCATTTCGTCCATGCAGCGATACCACGGGGTCTGCTTTTCATGCTCGGGGAACCATACGCCCCAGGAATCCGGCGCGATGCCTACTTTGATGTTTTCCATTTTATGCTTCCTCCCTTACTTTACGTCCACCCATGCGCGCTTTTCGGCGGAAGCCAGGACAGCGTCGACGGTGCGGTCGATCTTATAGCCAAACTCGAAGTCGCAGGTGTACGGCGCGCCCTTGGTCAGCGCGGCGAACAGTTCGTGCACCTCGAGGATTTTCATGTCGTTGTACGCGATCGAGATGCCGCCGGCGGGCTGAAAGGCGTTGTAGCCTTTCATCAGCGGGTTGAGTAATACGGTGCGGAAGCCACGGTCGCGCTCGTTGCCGTCCTGAAAGTAAACCTGCACCTCGCCCATGCGTTCCAGATCATAGCGGACGGTGCCCTTGGTGCCCTGGATTTCATACATCAGATAGTTCTTGCGGCCGGTGGCGACGCGCGAGCAAGCGATCTGGCCAATTGCGCCGTTCTCGTATTCCGCCATGAACTGCATAATATCCTCGTTTTCCACATCGCCCATCTCAGCCGAGCCGGGGGCTACGGGGCGCTTGGGGAACACGGTGGCGGCCAGCGCGTTAACGCTTTTCATGTCGCCCATCAGGTACTGCGAAATGCTCATCAGGTGGCAGCCGAGGTCGCCCAGCGCACCCGCGCCCGCCAGCGCCTTCTTATGCCGCCACGCGAGCGGCAGGTTCGGGTCGAGCAGCTGATCCTGATCGTAGGAACCGACGAAGCGCATGATTTTGCCCAGCGCGCCCGACTCGATCAGCTCCTTGACGTAAGCGTTCGCGGGGTTCATGACGTTGTTATAGCCGACGTAGTTGATAACGCCCTTTTCCTTAGCAAGCCGCGCCAATTCGGCAGACTGCGCGGCGGACAGGGACAGCGGCTTCTCACAGTACACGTTCTTGCCGTTCTCGAGCGCCGCCTTGGCGACCTCGTAATGGAACGCGTTCGGTGTCGCGATGTCGACGAGGTCGACGGCGGGGTCGGTGACCACGTCATGCCAGTCGCCCGACATGCGCTTGAAGCCGATCTTCTCCTGCGCGCTTTTCGCGGCGGCCTCGTTGCTGTCCGCAACGATCTCATATACCGCCACGCCGTACTCCGGCCCGAACAGCATTTCCGCGTCCTTCAAAGCGGAAGAATGCGCCTTCCCCATCCAGCCCGAACCTACGAGGCCAATATGGATTTCCTTCATCTTGATTCCTCCCATAATAATACACAAATTATTTTATTTTAAGAGTACAAAGCGGGCTTTTTTTGTTTTATTTCCCGCTTTCTTTATCTTTGAATGCATTATACGGCAGAATCATCGGCCTGTCATTTCACCAGGTTCCCACATTCTATACAAAAATTACTTTCTTATCGACGCAAACAAAAAAGCCCGGGCACGCAGCGGTGCCCGGGCTTTCCCCATTGTAAAGAAGTGCGGGGGCGCTGCCCCCGCACTTCCAATTCGCTTTGCTATATTAATACATGCCGCCCATGTCCGGCGCCGCCGGGGCAACCGGCGCCACCGGCTCCTTCTTATCCGCAACCAGGGACTCGGTGGTGAGCACCATGGAAGCGACGGAAGCCGCGTTCTGCAGCGCGCTGCGGTTGACCTTGGTCGGGTCTACAATGCCGTTTTCGATCATATCGCCATAGGTCTCGGTGGCAGCGTCGAAGCCATAACCGACCTTGGACGCGGTCTTGACCTTGTCGACAACGACGGAACCGTCGATGCCCGCGTTTGCCGCGATCTGCTTCATCGGCTCTTCCAGGCCGCGTGCGATGATGCGTGCACCGGTCTTCTCGTCGCCCTCTACGGCGTCGACCAGCTTCTCGACCTCTGCGATCGCGTTGACATATGCAACGCCGCCGCCTGCGACGATGCCTTCTTCCACCGCGGCGCGGGTCGCGTTCAGCGCGTCCTCGATGCGCAGCTTCATTTCCTTCATTTCGGTCTCGGTGGCCGCGCCGACCTTGATGACCGCAACGCCGCCCGCCAGCTTGGCCAGGCGCTCCTGCAGCTTCTCACGGTCGAAATCAGAGGTGGTGCGCTCGATGGCCGCGCGGATCTCGTTGACGCGTGCGTCGATCGCAGACTTCTCGCCCGCGCCGCCGACGATCGTCGTGGTCTCCTTGTTGACCTTGATCTGGCGCGCGGTGCCCAGCATATCCATCGTCGCGTCCTTGAGGTCGATACCGATCTCTTCGGAGATCACGGTGCCGCCGGTCAGGATGGCGATGTCGCGCAGCATATCCTTGCGGCGGTCACCGAAGCCCGGCGCCTTGACGGCCACGCAGGTGAAGGTGCCGCGCAGGCGGTTGACGATCAGGGTGGACAGCGCCTCGCCCTCAACGTCCTCCGCGATCAGCAGCAGCTTGCGGCCGGACTTTACGATCTGCTCGAGAATCGGCAGCAGCTCCTGGATGTTAGAAATCTTTTTATCGGTAACAAGGATCAGCGCGTCGTCCATGACAGCTTCCATCTTGTCGGTATCGGTAACCATATACGGGGTGATATAGCCGCGGTCGAACTGCATGCCCTCGACAACCTCGGAATAGGTCTCGGCGGTCTTGGACTCCTCCACGGTGATAACGCCGTCGGTGGAAACCTTCTCCATCGCCTCGGCGATCAGCTTGCCGATCTCGTCGCTGCCGGAAGATACCGCGCCGACGCGGGCAACGTCGTTCGTGCCGTTGACCTTCTTGGAGTTCTGCGCAATCGCAGCAACCGCCGCGTCGACTGCCTTGGACATGCCGCGGCGCATTACCATCGGGTTCGCGCCCGCCGCGATGTTCTTCAGGCCCTCGCGGACAAACGCCTGCGCCAGCAGGGTCGCGGTGGTTGTGCCGTCGCCGGCCACGTCGTTGGTCTTGGTCGCGACTTCCTTGACGAGCTGCGCGCCCATATTCTCGTACGCGTCCTCAAGTTCAATTTCCTTCGCGATCGTAACGCCGTCGTTCGTGATCAGCGGCGCGCCGAACTTCTTATCGAGGACGACGTTGCGCCCCTTCGGGCCGATCGTGACCTTGACGGTGTCCGCCAGCTTATTAATACCGCGCTCCAGAGCCTTGCGCGCGTCTTCACCAAAAATGATCTGCTTTGCCATAATGGTTATTTCCTCCTATTTTACATAAAGATGATCGGGATGAGGGATTCCGCCTCCCTCAAGCAGAAGCCGGCTTTACTCGACGATTGCCAGGATGTCGCCCTGCTTTACGACAATAAACTCTTCGCCGTCAACCTTGACCTCGGTGCCGGAATACTTGCTGGTAATGACCTTGTCGCCCGCCTTGACCTGCATGACGACTTCCTTACCGTCCACAACACCGCCGGGGCCTACCGCTACGACTTCCGCGACCTGCGGCTTTTCCTTGGCCGAACCCGCAAGGATGATACCGCTTGCAGTGGTCTCCTCTGCCTCGAGCATCTTGATCACAACGCGATCGGAAAGGGGTTTGAGTGTCATGATTCTATTCCTCCTAAAATTATAAATTAACGTAATCAGCGGATTAGCACTCATAGTTCCGGAGTGCTAATCCGCTTATTATAATACATCAAACCTCTTCAATACGCAAGATATTTTTTGGAGATTTTAGCATGGATTTTATGAATTTTTTATGAATTCCAAAGATTAGCACCCAAATGCTTTCAAATTCTCGTGCAATCTCCCTTTTACAGCGTATCTGCCGGCTTTCACTTCTTAGCACCCGGCTCTTGCGGCTGCTTTTTCGCCCCGTCAGGCTTAAAATACATATACAGGTCGCACTTGATCATGCCGTTGTACAGCTTGCGCCTTTTATCCGCCTTGCGGCCGTAAAAGCGCTCGAACGCCGGGTCGGAGCTGATGATATACTGCCGCAGCGCCGTACCGGCGGACGCGCGGCCAAACGCCCCATACAGCCGCTCCGCGGACTGCAAGTCCAGCAATCGCTCGCCGTACGGCGGGTTTGCGAGCAGCACGCCCTCCCGCCCGGCATATGTTATGCGGGTGGCGTCCGCCTGGTCGAAGCGGACCGTTTGTAGTACGCCCGCCTTGCGCGCATTGTCCACGGACAGGCGCACGTTTTCCGGGTCGATGTCGCTGCCGTTTATTTCAAAGGCCGTGTCCGGCAGGATGCGCGCGACCGCCTCCTCCCGCACGTCCTTCCAGATGCCCGCGTCAAAACACGTCCACTTTTCCGCATCGAACGTGCGCAGCAAGCCGGGCGCGCGCCGCATTGCGATGAGGGCGGCCTCGATCGGGATGGTGCCCGAGCCGCAGAACGGGTCCAAAAAGGCGTCGCGCCCGCGCCACCGCGCCAGCTTGACCATGGCCGCGGCAAGCGTCTCGCGCAGCGGCGCAAGGTTGGCGTTCGCACGGTAACCCCGCTTATGGAGCCCCGCGCCCGAAGTGTCGAGATATAGCTCCGCGCGGTCGTTCATGATCGCAAACTGGATCTGGTAGCGCGCGCCGGTCTCTTCAAACCAGGCCGCGCCGTACGCCTGCGCCAGCCGCTGCACGGCCGCCTTTTTGATAATACGCTGGCAGTCCGGGATGGAGTGCAGCGCGGAATTCAAGCTGTGCCCCTTGACGGGGAACGCGCCGTCCACCGGGATAAAGTCCTCCCATGGCAGTGCGCGCACCCCCTCAAAGAGCATATCAAAGCTGGCCGCCGGGAACGAACCCAGGTGTACCAGCACGCGCTCCGCGCAGCGCAGGTTAAGGTTTGCCCAAGCGAGCGTGCGCTCGTCGCCCGAGAAAAAAACGCGCCCATTTTCGGCGCGCACCGTGTCGAGCTTCCCCTCGAAACGCAGCTCGTCTGCGACGATGCCCTCCAGCCCAAACAGCGTCGGGCAGCATAATTCCAGCTTCATAATCTTTTGAATCCCTTCCGTTTACTGTGCTAACAGTATAACATCCTGCGGGCTTTTTGTCTATTCCATCGCAGCGGCCAGCTTGATGACAAGGTCCTTCGCATAACGGTATGCCAGCAAATAGTCGATCGTCTGCTGTTCCAGCCCGGCCTTCTTGCGGATGATGTCAATCGCCGCCTGTACCGTGCTGTCGTTATCCGGCCGCCAGGCAATGCCGAGCGTGCGCAGGATCCCCTTGGCGTACGCCACGCCGAAGCGCCGCTGCTCATCCGGCTCGTCGAAAATCTTCCGGTCCTCGGAGTCAATAAAGCCCGCTTCCAGGATGACCGCGGGGCACTTGGTCTCGCGGATAAACCCGAAATAGTCGCGCCCCTCGTCATTGACGCGGATTTTAAGGCCGCGGCTGTTCTGGCCGATCTTCTTGACCTCTTCCTCAATATTCTTCGCCAGCGTTTTGCCAACGCCGCCGTAACGCGAGTGGAAAACCTCAAAGCCGTCGCCGCCGCCCGAATTGATATGCACGTCGACCGCCACATCGGGGTTATAGGCGTTGCACTCACGGATCTCCTCGCTCAGGCGGTCGTCCTCGTCGCGCTCCCGGCTCATCTTGACGCCGACGCCGTGGCGTACCAGTTCCGCCTTGCAGTACAGCGCCATAGACAGCGCAAGGTCCTTCTCCACAAGGCCGTTTGCGACCGCACCGCTGTCCTTCCCGCCGTGCCCAACGCCGATAAATACTTTTGCCATCTTTTCCTCCTAACGCATGATGAACGATATCCTTCCTAAGCAGTATATGCCGCGGTGCCTGTCCGGTATCTCGCGCGCCGGTTACAACAAAAAAACGCCCCGGGGAATCCTTTCCCCGGGGCGTCACACTGTTTTAGTTGCCGCATTCGATAGAGATTTCCGTAAAAAGCTGCAAGATCTCATCGACCGTCGTACCCTTCTTTTCTTCGCCCGACTTGTCGAGGATCGCGCGCCCCTCATGCATCATGACCAGGCGGGAGCCGTACTCGACCGCATAGCGCAGGTTGTGCGTGACCATGACCGTGGTCACGCCCTTCTCCCGCACGATCCTGTCGGTGAGCCGCATAATGGTATCCGCTGTCTTAGGGTCGAGCGCCGCGGTATGCTCGTCGAGGATCAGGAAATCAATCGGCGTCAGCGTGCTCATAATGAGCGCCATGGCCTGCCGCTGCCCGCCGGACAGCACGCCGACCTTGGTCTCCATCTTGTCCTCCAGCCCAAGCCCGATCCCGGCGAGCAGCTCGCGATACGCCTCATACCGGCGCTTGTTCACGCCGCGCGACAGCCCAAACAGGCCGCTCTTATTGTCCGCGAGCGACATGTTTTCATAGATCGTGAGCGACGGGCAGGTGCCTGCCGCCGGGTTTTGGAATACGCGGCCGATATATTTCGCGCGCGCGTACTCGGTATGCCGGGTAATGTCCTTGCCCTCGAGCAGGATGCGGCCGCCGTCCACCGGGATGGAGCCGCAGATGATATTGAGCATGGAGGTCTTGCCCGAGCCGTTCGAGCCGACCACCGATACAAACTCGCCCTTTTCAATCGACAGGTCAAACCCGTCGAACAGGCACATCTCGTTGACCGTGCCCGCATTGTAGTTTTTAACGATCTTTTGCAGCTCAAGCACGGCGCGCGCCCCCCTTCTTCCTGTGCGTATAGGCCAAAATCAGCAGAAGCAGCAGCGCCATGACCAGCTTCATAAAGTTCGGGTTGATGCCGAGGAACAGCACGATGGCGATGACCGCGCGGTACAGGATCGCGCCGATCAGCACCATGGCGGTCGGGCGCAGGCGGCTCCTCCGGAACAGGTTGGTGCCGATAATGACCATTGCAAGCCCCATGACGATCGTGCCCGTGCCGGAGGAGATGTCGAACACCCGCTGCTGCTGGCACAGCACCGCGCCGGAGAGCGCCGCAAGCGCGTTCGCGATCGCAAGGCCGACGATCTTGACAAAGCCCTCGTCGCGTCCCAAATAGGTGACGAACAGCTTGTTGTCGCCGACCGCGCGCAGCAGCAGCCCGGACTTCGTACCCAGGTACCAGTCCATCAGGTATTTGCAGGCCACCGCAAGGAGCAGCGCGAGGAGTACCGTACCGAAGCCCGGCACGATCCCTTCCAGCACGCCGCCGAGGCCGGAGGTGAAGATATTGTCATAATTAAAAATCGGCAGGTTGGGCGAACCCGCGATCATCAGGTTGACCGAATACAGTCCGGTCATGGTGATAATGCCGCTCAGCAGGTCTTTGACGCCGATTTTCACATGGATCAGCCCGGTGACCACACCGGCCGCCGCGCCCGCGAGCGTGGCCACCAGGAGCGTCAGCCAGGGGTCCATGCCCCGTGTGATGAGCGCCGCCGTAATCGCCGCCCCGAGCGGGAACGTGCCGTCGACGGACAGGTCGGGGAAATCCAGGATACGGTAAGTGATATATACGCCGAGCGCCATCAGCGCGAAGATAAAGCCCTGTTCAAATATGCCGACAATCAGGCTGACGGACATGGGTGCACGCTCCTTTCAAACGCGGGAAAACCTCCCCGCCGGCGGCGGAGGGGCTTTCCCTGCGGGTCATATTTCTTTACTCATGCAGGGTCGCGGACTTTGCAACCCCTTCCGGCATGGCCAGGCCGAGCTGCGCGAGCGTCGTCGTATTGACGTCGGCGCTGTACTCGGTCACCGTCTCATAGGGCATTTTGGTAATATCCTCGCCGTTTAGCACGCGCGCGGCCATCTTGCCGGCCTGCTTGCCCAGCGCGACATAGTCGATGCCCTCCGACGCCAGGCAGCCGTTTTTAACCTGCTCAACCTCGGAACCGAATACCGGGATACCGGCCTTCCCGGCCTTGTCAAGCAGCGTCGGCAGCGCGGAAACGACCGTGTTGTCCGTCAGGTTTGTGAAGCAATCGACCTTTGCGGCCAGCGCGTCCGCCGCGAGCGCCACGTCCGCGGTCGTGGAAATGCCGCTCTCTACGATCTCAAAGCCATACTGCGCCGCCGCATCCTTATAAAGCTGCAGCTGCGCCTTGGAGTTGGCTTCGCTCGTCGAATACAGGATGCCGATCTTCTTGGCGTCCGGCAGGAACGAGCGGATCAGTTCCAGCTGCTTTTCCGCCGGGATCAGGTCGGAAACGCCGGTGACCGCCTTGCCGCTCTTGCCATCCTCCCCGACGAGCTGCGCGCCTACCGGGTCGGAGACCGCGACATAGACGACCGGGATGCCGGCGGTCTGTGCGGCGTTAAACGCGGCCTGCGCCGCAGGCGTCGCGACCGCGCCGATCATATCGACCTTGGAGGATACGAACTGGGTCGCGATCTGCTGGCTGATGGAAGGGTCGGTCTGGGAATTCTTATACTCGAATGTAACGTTTTCCCCCTCGACAAAGCCCTCCTCGGCCAGCCCCTCGATAAAGCCCTCGCGGCAGTTATCCAGCGACGGGTGCTCGGCAAACTGGGTCAAGCCGATCGTGTACATTTCCTTGCCCGCAAGCGGCTGGCCGGGCTGGGATGCCGTGGCGTCCTGGGCGGCCGTACCGCCGCAGCCCGCGAGCGCGCCGGCCATGGTGAGCGCTGCGAGGGACAGCGCGGCAATTTTCTTAAACATGTTTTTCATGGTATGTTTTCCCCTTTTCACAGTAGTTATTTGTATCATCCATCATCATTGCGGCGCAGCGCCACCAGCCATATAGCATCAGGATACCCCCTTTTGCGCAAAAGAAAAAGCCCTCGTCCCAACCATGGGACAAGAGCTAAAAAATCTCCTGCGGTACCACCCAAATTAACCAAAAATGGTTCACTCAGCAACGCACTAACATGCGCTTCCCGTCATAACGGCCGGATACCGTCGCCTCCTACTAAAGCCTCCCGCCGGGAAGCTGTTCAGGGCGCCCTCCTGAGGCCATTCCGCAAGCCGTCCGCCGCCGCGATCCCACCATCCGCGGCTCTCTTTGCGCTTCCGTATCCTGCGTACTTTTCTCAGTCATCGGTTTGAACGTGTTTTATCTTATGCCAATTGCGGCGGATTGTCAAGTGTAAATTTTCACAAAAAGCCGAAAAGCCCAAGCCGCCCCGGCTGTGCCATGCGGCTGGAAATATAGGACATTATCCGGATCCCAAGCAGGTGCAGCAACCCGAGGTACAGCGCCAGCGCGCCGCCCGCCGCGAGCAGCACCGCGCTCCACTGGCTGCCGAACACGCCGAGGAAATACCCATAGAAGACGCGCACCCATAAAAACACCGTCGCCCCGCACAGGACGGGCGCGCCGAACGTGTGGAACAGGCGCACGCGCAGGCCGGTCTTGCGCAAAATGCCCCACAGGTTGGCAATGGAAACCGGCAGCGGGCTGACCACCATGCTGATCAGGTAGCCGTAAATCTGCAGCCCGGGCTTGGCGGCAAGATACCAGGTCAGGCCGAGCTGCAGCACCTCGCCGCAGACCGCCGCCACGACGGCGCGCCGCTGCTCACCGATGCCGTTGAGCAGGCTGGCCGTCATCATCTGGTAATAGCTGAATACCGCCGACAGGCCAAGCAGCGCCATATACGGCAGCGGGATGGCCTGCCCGAAAAAGATACGGGCGAGCGCGGGGGAAAGCGGCACGATCGCGGCGGTCGCCGGGATGCCGATCAGGCCGGTGACGGCCAGCGTCTTATCGGTCAGTGCACAGACGCGGCGCAAATCCCCGCGCGCCTGCGCCGCCGTGATACTGGGCACCAGCACGGCGGATACCGCGCCCACCAGCGCGACCGGCAGCGTAATCAGCGGCCCGGCCATGCCGGATACCACGCCGAGCGCGGACAGGGCGCCGCTGCGCGTCAGCCCGGCGCACACCAGCCGCGCCGGCAGGATCACGGCGCTGGCCGATGACACGATATTGCTCGCCACCGCGGCGAGCGACAGCGGCACCGCGATATCCAGCGTGCCGGAAAGCAGGCCTGCGTCCGCCTTGACCTTGCCGCGCCCATGGCAGGCGATATGCTTGCGGTACAGCACGCCGAGGAACCCCGCGCTGAAGCATTCCGACAGCGCCATGCCGAGCATGATCAGCGCGGCGATGCGCCCATAGTCCCCCTTGCCGAACGCCGCCAGCAGCGCGACGACCGCCAGCATGCGGATGACCTGCTCCCCTGTTTCCGAAGCGGCGGCATACTGCACCCGCCCGGTGCCTAAAAACAGCGCCTTGATGATATTCTCAAACCCGGTCAAAAACAGGCAGATAAGCATGATGGGCAGCGCAGCGGCGGTGCGGTCATCCCCGAGCAAATTGTGCGCGATATAGTCGTGGAACGGCACAATGACCGCGGCACACAGCGTAAAAATACACAGGAATACGCCGGTCGCGATACGCATCAGCGCGCGCAGCTGCTCCGGTTTCCCCTGCGCGAGCTTGGCCGCGCCGAGGCGCGAGCACGCCATCGTGACGCCCGACAGGCAGAAGGAATTGATCACGATATATACCGAAAACACCAGGCGGTATACGCCCAGCCCCTCCGCCCCGGCCAGCCGGGACAGCGCGATCCGGTACAGGAACCCCAGCACCTGCAGCCCGATATTGGAGCAGGCCAGCACCGCCGCGCTGTATAAAAATGTCCGTTTGTCCAGCCTCACAAGCGCCGCCCTTCCTTTCCCGCACACAGCTTCCCTCTACTGTATGCCGGGTGCGGGCGGAACATGCAAAAGGCGGCGCCGGATGGGCGCCGCCTGAACCGTCTGCCTTATATCCTTTTTGCGAGCTTTTCGCTGTATTCCTCCTGGAACTGTGCGAAGGTGCCCGCCTCAAGCGCCGCGCGGATGCGTTCCATCAGGTGGTTATAGAACCACAGGTTGTGCATCACCAGCAGGCGCTGCGAAAGCATCTCCCCCGCCTTGAGCAGGTGGCGGATATATGCCCGGCTGAAGGAGCGGCAGGCCGGGCAGCCGCAGCCTTCCTCGATCGGGCGGTCGTCGGTCTGGTATTTGGCGTTTTGGATATTCATAATCCCGCCCCAGGTGAACAGGTGCCCGTGCCGCGCGTTGCGGGTCGGCATGACACAGTCGAAGAAATCCACGCCGCGCGCCACGCCCTCGATGATATTGGACGGCGTGCCGACCCCCATCAGGTAACGCGGCTTATGCACCGGCGCGTGCGGGATGACCACGTCGAGGATGTGGTACATCACGTCCGTACTCTCGCCGACCGCCAGCCCGCCGACCGCGTAACCCGGCAGGTCGAGCGCCGCGATCTCCTCCATGTGCCGGATGCGCAGGTCGTCGTAGGTGCCGCCCTGGTTAATGCCGAACAGCATTTGATGCGGGTTCACCGTGCCGGGCAGCGCGTTCAGGCGCGCAAGCTCGGTTTTGCAGCGCTGCAGCCAGCGTGTCGTGCGCGCGCAGGAATCCACGACGTATTCGTACGGCGCGGGGTTCTCGATGCACTCGTCGAACGCCATTGCGATATCCGAACCCAGGTTGGACTGGATGCGCATGCTCTCCTCCGGCCCCATGAAGATCTTACGGCCGTCCACATGGGAATTGAAGTACACGCCTTCTTCCTTGATCTTGCGCAGTTCCGACAGGGAGAACACCTGGAACCCGCCCGAATCGGTCAGCATGGGGCCGTCCCAGCGCATAAAGCGGTGCAAGCCGCCCATCTGCCGCACGATTTGGTCGCCCGGGCGCACATGGAGATGGTAGGTGTTGGACAGTTCGACCTGGCAGCCGAGCGCCTTGAGGTCGAACGCGTCGACCGCCCCCTTGATCGCGCCAGCTGTGCCGACATTCATAAACACCGGCGTCTGCACCGTGCCGTGCGCGGTTTGGAACACGCCGCGGCGGGCGGCGCCCTCTGTTTTTAAAATCTCAAAGTTTCCTACTTCCATAATTCCCTCTCTGTGTTTTGGTGTGATCCTCTTGCTGCGGCCTGATCGCGGCGCAGCATGCAGTCCCCCAGCATCTCCAGCAGGCGGCTGACCTCGATAGGCTTGGACAGATGCCCGTCCATGCCGCTGTCCATGGAACGCCGCGTATCCTCGTCAAAAGCGTTTGCCGTCATTGCGATGACCGGCACGTTGCGCGAATCCGCCTTGCCGAGCGTACGGATGCGCCGGGTAGCCTCCAGCCCGTCCATGACCGGCATGCGGATATCCATGAGGATCGCATCGTAATAGCCCGGCTCGCTTTCTTCAAATTTATGGACCGCTTGCAGCCCGTCCACCGCGGTTTCGACCACCATCCCGTTCATGCCAAGGATTTCCTCGGCTATTTCACGGTTCAGATCGTTATCCTCTACCAGCAGCACCCGGCGGCCGTGCAGGTCGCACAGACCTTCCTTCGCCGGCTGCGGCTCCACAGCAGCCTGGTCGGGCGCGTACGGGAATGTCAGCGTAAAATAGAACACCGAACCCTTGCCCGTTTCGCTGTCCACCGCGAGCTTGCCGCCCATCATCTGTACGATGCGGCTCGAAATCGACAGCCCCAGCCCGGTGCCGCCGTATTCCGCGGCCGTGCTGCACTTCTCCTGCTCAAAAGCATTAAAAATGCGTTCCTTCGCCTCTTCCCCAATGCCGATGCCGGTATCCTGTACGGAGAAACGGAGCGTGATGTCCTGTGGGCGCATCCGCACCTGTTCCAGCCGCACGTCTATCCGGCCGCCGGAAGGCGTGAATTTGATCGCATTCCCGATGATGTTCACCAGCACCTGGTTGAGCCGCAGCATGTCCGCGACGACGCGGCGGTTTTCCTTGTAGCCGTTTTCCACCCGCAGGGCAACCCCCTTGGCTTCCGCCTGGGGGCGCAGCATGTCCATCAGGCTTTGCAGCATTTGCGCCAGATCGGCATTCTCGAGGTTGAGCTCCATTTTGCCGCTTTCAATGCGCGACATATCCAGGATATCGTTGATCAGCTCTAACAGATAGGCGTTGGCCCTTTCAATCTTATGCAGGCATTCCATCGCCTTCTGCTTGTCGTCCAGCGCGTTTTCCGCAATCACCGTCATGCCGGAGATCGCGTTCATCGGCGTGCGCAGCTCGTGCGACATGCGCGACAGGAAATCGGTCTTGGCCTTGCTGACCGCGTCGGCGCGCGCCTTCATGATAAAGGATGGGATAATCCGCACCAGCTCCTTGAGCAGCTTGCGTTCTTCCTCGCTCCATTCATAGCCTGCCTGTTCCCGTTCAAAGCCCAGGGAACCCACAAAGGCGCCGTGGTTCCAGATAGAAGCGTGCAGGGCGGCGGCAAACCGGGACGGGTGCCCGGCCATCGCGCGGCTGGAAAGCCCCTCCGCGTCATACTGTTCCGCAGTTGCACGGTACTCTTCCTGTGTGATATAGACCACTTCACCCATGCGTAAGTCGGCCTTATTCTGCGCCCACTGGTAGCTGAAGCGGCAGGTGAGGAATTCGGGGTCGACTTCAAGCAACGTCACACGCCCCAGGCCGTACGCCTTGCCCACGCGCGAGAGCAACAGCGTAACCGCGTCGTCCAGGTTTTTTGACTTGTCCAGCAGTTCCAGCGCAAAGGAGACAAGGTCGGTACTGCGCGATGCGGCCTGCCGCTCGATCGCGTTTACGGGATGCCTGTCCGTATATAGGTCGGTCAGCATCACGCCCAGCTCGTTCGAGGTGTCCAGGTAGCACGCGGCGCGCCCCTTGCCGTGCGCCTTGACGTATTTGAGCGTGCTTTCCGCGCAGCGGTACAGGCCGCTGTAATCCTCGACAACTTCGGTCACGCACATGCCGATGCTGACGGAAACGGAAACCGCCTTTTGCGAGGTGAGCAGCAGCCCATGCACCTGCGCGGCAATCCGCGGGCCGAGCACAGTGGCGCGCGCCTTGTTGCAACCCTTGAGGAACAGCATAAATTCGTCGCCGCCGAGCCGGATCCGGATATCATCCTCCCCGGTTTCGGCACGTAGCACGTCCGCGACCTCCTGCAGGACGGCGTCTGCGAACACATGCCCCTCCTCCTGGTTGATCGACCGGAAGTCGTCCATATCCAGCAGCATGAGGCCACAGACCTCGTCCGGGCGCTTGTTTTCCAGGTACTCCCTCACCATGCGGACGCCGGTTTCTTTATTGTAAAGGCCGGTCAGGCTGTCCCGGCTGTGCGCCTCCTGCAGCGCAAATTCCTTTTCCTTTTCCGACTGGATATTGGAAATCTTGCCGATGATGCGCCGCAACGCGCCCTTGCGGTCCGGCACGCGCGTGATCGTCACGCGCGCCCACACCGTGTCCGCGCTACCGTAATACGGCGCCATCTGCAGCTCCATCTGGTTCCCGTTATCCCCTTCCAGCAGGCGGCGGAAGCCCTTCTGGAATGGCGCGCGGACCTGTTCTTCCATATGCTGCGCAAGGTATTGCGTCTGCGCCAGCTCCACGTTATGCTTTTCCACGCCCTGCTCCAGCGTACCATACGCCGTGTACCGGTCATTCTCCAGGTCGTATTCAAACACCACCACGGGCGTGCTCTCGACCGCGACGCGGAAGCGCTGCCGCTCCTCCTCCAGCGCAAGCTCCAGTTCCTTCTTGTCCGTGATATCGATCATGATACGCTGGATCGCGGTATCCCCGTCCGCTGCACAGATACGCTCGGTCGTGCCATATACCCAGATCGTGCCGCCATCCGGCCGGCAGATCTGGTATTCGTCGTGGAAGCTGCTGCCCGGCTCATGCAGGCGCGCAAGCTCCTGCCGGACCCGGTTGCGGTCGCGCTCATGGATACGGCTGTAAAACGCCTCCACCCCCAGTGCAAAACACTCGCTTTCCGAGGCGTATCCAAGCATTTTCAGCGCCTCATTGTTCATTTTGACGGAAGTGAACGCGCCGCCGTCTAGCTGGTACTGCACAATGCCGCACAGGATCGAACTGTAGATGCTGTCCAGGTACTCCTTTTGCTCGGCGATCTTCTGGTTGGCCTGTTCAATTTCGGTCACGTCAAGATAGATGCTGTTGATAATGGTCACGCCTTCCGGCTCCCGCACCTTTTTCCCGCTGTCGATGATCCACTTCAGCGAGCCGTCCTTGCAGCGCACGCGGTATTTGATCGCATACTCCACGCCCCCGTTTGCAAAAGCCTTGTCGCATTCCCCGAGCACACGCGGCAAATCCGGCGGGTAGACCGCGCCGACCGCCGTACCGCCTGTAGCCTTCATAAATTCATCGCGCGTATAGCCGAACAGCGCGCACAGCTCTTCGCTGACATAGGCATAGGAAAAGTTTTCGTCGTCCCGGCTGATCTTCAGGCCGCCCTTGATCGCCTGCAGGATGACCTGCATCTGGCGGTTTGCCTGCGCCAGTTCCTCGTATACCTGCTTCTGCGCCTGCACCGCTTCCACCATGGCCGCATTCTTCTGGCGCAGCGTATCCTCCATCTCGGCGATGCGCTTCTGTAAATAGTCGGCGTTGCGGTGCGCCGCCTTTTCCGGGAACAGCTCGTCCCCCTCCAGGTCTCGGTACGGGTTGGAATTGTGGATATGGACGCATTCCAGCCGCCCGCCGGCCTCGCGGAAGATGTAAGTGACACGCTGGTGCGCCTCCAGCAGCCCGGTCGCAGGGTCGTCCACCGCGACCCAAAACACGCCCATGCATAAATACAGGCCGCCGCCAAGTTTGGAAACCGTAAATGTTTCATCCCATATGCGGCACTTCGGCAGCACCCCGCGGAAACGGCGGAAAAACGCGGCGGTTTCCGCATAGCCGGCCGCCTGCTGCCCTTCCCCCGCGCCGATCCAGGTGATATCAGGCGCAAAGGATGCAATGACAGCTTCCACATCGTTGCCACTATAGTGTTTATGCAATAATTCGCTGGCAAAACGCCGTATTTTTTGCTCATCCACGGCCTGATGCCTCCTTTCACGCCCCTAAAAACAGGTGCAAAATAATGATGGTGTTATTATATCATACATCGCGCCCTAATTCCACCAACGCCTGCCAAAAGTGACAAAACGCCTGCCAATGTAAAAAACGGGCGGCGCAGTGCATCCTGCGTCGCCCTTTTAAGGCCCTGCTTTTATAAGATCAGCATCGAATCGCCAAAGGAAAAGAAGCGGTATCCCTCCCGGATTGCCTCCCCGTAGGCCGCCATAATGGTTTCGCGGCTTGCAAATGCCGAAATCAGCATCATCAGCGTGGATTCCGGCAGGTGGAAGTTCGTAATCAGATGGTCGACCAGTTTGAAGCGGTAGCCCGGATAAATAAAGATATCCGTCCAGCCGGACTGCGCGCGCACGCGCCCCGCATCGTCGGCAATGGTCTCAAGCGTGCGGCAGGCTGTCGTGCCGACCGCAAAAACATCGTGCCCGGCGTCCCTGGTGCGGTTGATCAGCGCCGCCGTATCCTCGTCCATCATGTAGAACTCGGAATGCATCTTGTGGTCGGTAATCTCGTCTTCCTTTACCGGGCGGAACGTGCCAAGGCCGACGTGCAGCGTCACATAGGCGAGGTTTACGCCCTTGTCCGCAATTTTTTGCAACAGCCCTTTTGTAAAATGCAGGCCCGCGGTCGGCGCCGCCGCCGAACCGGGGGTCTTGGAATACACCGTCTGATAGCGCTCCTGGTCGTCCAGCTTTTCCTTGATATACGGCGGCAGGGGCATGGTGCCCAGCTTTTCAAGCAGCTCCAGGAACACGCCTTCATAATGGAAACGGATCATGCGGTTGCCGCTTTCCGGCTCGACTGCCTCGACCTCGCCTGTCAGCAGGCCGCCCCCGAAGGACAGCTTGGTCCCCACGCGGGTCTTTTTCCCAGGGCGCGTCAGGCACTCCCAAACGCCCTCCCCCTTGTCGGTCAGCAGCACTACCTCAATCGGCGCCGTGCGCCCCTCGGCCGCGCCCATCAGGCGCGCCGGAATTACGCGGGAATTGTTCATCACCAGCGTGTCGCCGGGCTGCAGGTAATCCAGCAGGTCGGTAAAGTGGCGGTGGGCCACGCCGCCGCCCGCAGCGCGGTCCAGCACCAGCAGGCGCGACGCGTCGCGCTGGTCCAGCGGGTGCTGGGCAATCAGGCGCTCCGGCAGGTCAAAATAAAAATCGCTTTTTTTCATTACAAAGGCGTGGGTACCCATGCCGGGCACCCACGCTGCCTCCTTTTTGTCTTATCGTCGTCACTGCCCGGCAATTTCAATGCCGGTGTAGTAGAATTTTAAAATTTCATCGTACTTTTTGCCCTGTTCCGCCATGGCCTTCGCACCGTACTGGCTCATGCCGACATGGTGCCCCCAGCCGCGGCCGGAAAAGGTGAAGCTGGTGGAAACCGCGCCGGGCGCCGCGCTGCCGGACGGCGTGCCGCCAGAGAGCTTCCCGCCGGTAAACGCCGCCTTCGCGCCGCCCAGGATATTGCCGCCCAGCCCCTCCGTCGCCGCCGTGGACGCGGAACCGCCGCTTGCGGCGTTGCCCGTCACGCTGTAACGCTGGCTGTTGAGGCCGAAGACCGAGCGGGTCTTGGCCTTTTCGATCGTCACGCTCTTGCCCGCGGTGTCGGTCACCGTGACTTTGAGCACATTGCCCATATCGGTCGTTTCCGATACCCGCACGTCCGCCACCGTGCCGACCTGGTAGCCGGCGGCCTTAAGCTTGTCCCCGACCTGCGCGGCGGTCATCGTGACCGTCCAGATTGCGTTCTGCGCCTTTTCTGTATCCTCGTAGGGGTCCTTGACGCCCTTGAGGTAGCCATAGTCCCCGCCCCAGACGTTGGCCGCGTCCTCCGTCGCGCCGCCGTCCGCCGCGAAGTAGTAGCCCACCACCGGCTTGCCGTTATAGGACAGCGTCTGCCCCGCGGTCTGGTCGACGGCGGTATCGGAATTCGCGGTCGCCTGGTTCGCGCCCTTGTAAACCTGGCAGTCCGTGCTGTTGCACACGTCAAAGCCGAGGGACGCGTGTTTGCCCTCCCCGCTTACCGCGAAGGAACGCGCGCACACCGCCTGCGCCTTGAGCGCCTCGACATTCCAGGACGGGCTCATTTCATAGGGGATAACACCTTTCACATAATCCTCAAGCGGCACATAGTTTATAACAGAAAGGTTGCCGCCGTCCTTGCGCGGATAGGCGAAATTCCCGTAGTACTTAAACCCCTTCGACCAGGTCAGCGGGTGGCTGCCCTGCGGCGCCATGGCGAAAATGCCGTTGCTGTCGTACTCGAACAGGATGTTGCCCGTGCCGGTTTCCACCACCGTGACGCCGGCCGCGGAGCCGCCGACCACCGAACCGCCCGCCGCAGAGGCCGCCGCCTGGGCGGCTTCCGCGGACGGGTACTGGCCGGTACGCACATAATAGGTGCCGCCTAGGTAGGCGGCAAAGGCCCCCGTGCCCGCCGCCTGCACCGCAGCGCGCGCCGCATCCGCCGTATCGTAGCTCTGGGGCAACTGGACATGGTACGCGCCCACGGTGTCCGCGCCGCCCGAGACCCCCTCCGCGTAGGTATTGTCGGCATTCAGGATGTAATTTGCATCCTTCAGCATGACGACCTTTTCCTGGGAAATCGGGTAAAGGCTGTGGAACACGGCGCCGCCGTCGTAATAGCCGGCCTGATAGCCGCTGCCCTCAAAATTCTGGAGCTGGGGCGCGGCGAGCGCGGCCGAGCCGTAATACAGGCCGACGCGCACGGCCTCCCCCGCATCCGCCGCGGCGGCCGGGACGGCAAGCAGCGACGCGGCCAAGCATACGCCCGTCACAATGCTCAAAAAGCGTTTCATGGTTTATGTCTCCTTTGCGTTTCTCACTATTGACAAAAAAGGTACCGTACTCTAAAATAAGGAGTGAAATACACATATATAAACGGATAGAGGCGCGGTTTTCATCAGTACCGTTCGTGAGGGCGCACCCCCTTCGACCGGATGGGAAAGGGAAGTACCGCCGAAGCCAGCCGGGGCGGTGCGCGTACGGCTGTGCTGGATGGCCCGGAGAAGATCCCGCCGTCTGTCACCGCACAACCGGTGGAGTGCTATCACGATAATATACGGAGCGACTGCTCCTATCTATTATAGTATAGCTGGAACCGGTTTTTCAACCGGTTTTTTCTTTTTCCGGCGTATTTCCACAGAAGCGCGCGCAAACGTGCATCCTGCGGGCTCATATGCGGCAAGTTCATATTTTTAGGAGGAATATAGAGACATGAAACAGTATAACGTAGGCATCGTCGGCGCGACCGGTATGGTTGGCCAGCGCTTTGCGACTATCCTGCAGGACCATCCGTGGTTTAACGTCGTCGCAGTCGCGGCAAGCGCGCGTAACAAGGGCAAGACCTACGCCGAGGCTTGCGAGGGCCGCTGGAAGATGGCCGCCCCGATGCCGGAAAAGATGAAAAATATGATTATGCTCGACGCGGACGCCGACGCGGAGGAGCTTGCTTCCCAGGTCGACTTTATTTTCTGCGCCGTCGATATGAAGAAAGACGAAATCCGCGCGCTGGAGGAGCGTTACGCCAAGCTGGAGTGCCCGGTATGCTCCAACAACTCCGCAAACCGCTTCACCCCCGACGTGCCGATGATCATCCCGGAAATCAACCCGCAGCACGCGGAGGTCATCCACGCGCAGCGCAAGCGCCTGGGCACCAAGCGCGGCTTTATCGCCGTCAAATCCAACTGCTCGATCCAGAGCTACGTCCCGGCGCTGACCGCGCTGATGGAGTTTGAGCCGACCGAGGTCGCCGTGTGCACCTACCAGGCGATCTCCGGCGCGGGCAAGACCTTCGAGTCCTGGCCGGAAATGCTCGACAACGTCATCCCGTATATCGGCGGCGAAGAGGAAAAGAGCGAAAAGGAGCCGATGAAGGTCTGGGGCCGCGTCGCGGGCGACCACATCGAAAACGCCGTATCCCCGAAGATCACCGCGCAGTGCCTGCGCGTCCCGGTCTCCGACGGCCATATGGCGGCGGTGTTTGTAAAGTTCGCCAAGAAGCCGACCCGTGAGCAGATGCTCGAGCGCTGGAAGGGATTTTCCGGCCGCGCGCAGGAGCTGAACCTGCCGTCCGCGCCCAAGCACTTCCTTACTTATTTTGAAGAAGACAACCGCCCGCAGACCCGCCTGGACCGCGACCTGGAAGGCGGCATGGGCGTTTCCATCGGCCGCCTGCGCGAGGATTCGATTTACGATTATAAATTTGTCAGCCTGTCCCACAACACCCTGCGCGGCGCAGCGGGCGGCGCGGTCCTGATGGCCGAGCTGCTGTGCGCCGAAGGCTACATTGACTGAGGAGGTCCCTTATTATGAAGAAGCCTGTATTCACCGGCGCCGGCGTAGCGGTTATTACGCCCTTCAAGTCCACCGGCGAAGTCAATTATGAAGAGTTCGGCAAGATCATCGACCACCAGATCGCCAACGGCACGGACGCGATCATCGTCTGCGGCACCACCGGCGAGGCTTCCGCGCTGCACGACGAGGAGCACCGCCGCGTGCTGTCCTGGTGCTGCGAATATGTCGACCACCGCGTGCCGGTCGTCGCGGGCGTAGGCTCCAACCACACCGACTATGCCGTTGCGCTGACCAAGTTCGCGGCGGAGTGCGGCGCGGACGGCGGCCTGTCCGTCACCCCGTATTACAACAAGACCACCCAGCGCGGCCTGGTCGCGCATTTCACCGAAATCGCGGACTGCTCCGACCTGCCGATCATCCTGTACAACGTCCCGAGCCGCACCGGCATCAGCTTCACGGCCGAGACCCTGTATGAGCTGTCCCGTCACCCGAACATCAACGGCCTCAAGGCGGCTTCCGGCAACTTCTCGCTGCTGGCGGAAACCATGGCCATGTGCGGGGACGACCTCAACGTCTGGTCCGGCAACGACGACCAGATCGTACCGCTGATGTCGCTCGGCGGCAAGGGCGTCATTTCGGTGCTGTCGAACGTCGCCCCGCAGGTGACGCACGACCTGACCCAGCTTTGCCTCGCGAGCAACTTCCCCGAGGCCGCCAAGCTGCAGCTCAGCCTGCATAACCTGATCAACGCCCTCTTCTGCGAGGTCAACCCCATCCCGGTCAAGAAGGCAATGGAGCTGCTCGGCTGGGACGTCGGCGGCCTGCGCATGCCGCTTGTCGAGCCCAGCGAAGACCATATTGCGTTTATCCGCCGCGAGCTGGAAGCCGCGGGCTGCAAGATTTAACGAACCGTACGTCCCGCAGGGGCATCCCGCCCCTGCGGGCGTGCTTATTGGAAGCCAAGGAGTTTTAAAATGCTAAGAATTGCGCTTTCCGGCTGTAATGGCCGCATGGGCCGCGTCATCACGGACATCTGCGCGCATAAGGACAATGTGAAGATCGTCGCCGGGTTCGATCTTGCCGGGCAGAAGCTGGCGGATTTCCCGGTCTATGCCGACCCGCATGAGTTCACCGGCGCGTGCGACGTGATCATCGACTTTTCCAACGTCTCTTCGACCGATTCCCTGCTGGATTACTGCCTGAAGAACAAAACCCCCGTGGTCATCTGCACGACCGGCCATGACGAGGCGCAGCTTGCGCGCATCGCGGCCGCTTCTGCGGAAATCCCGGTTTTCCGTTCGGGCAATATGTCGCTCGGCATCAACCTGATGCTCGACCTGCTGCGCAAATGCGCCAAGGTGCTCGGCGAGGGCTTTGACGTCGAAATCGTGGAAAAGCATCACAACCAGAAGCTGGACGCCCCTTCCGGCACCGCGCTTATGCTCGCGGACGCGGTCAAGGAGTCCCTGCCGTATGAGGCGGAATACGTATACGACCGCCACGAGCGCCGCGAAAAACGCCCGGCGCACGAAATCGGCATTTCCGCCGTGCGCGGCGGCACGATCGTCGGCGAACACAGCGTGCTGTTCTGCGGCCGTGACGAGGTGATCGAAATCCGCCACAGCGCCCAGTCGCGCGAGGTCTTCGCGGTCGGCGCGGTCAACGCCGCGGTGTTCCTTGCCGCCTGCAAGGCGCCCGGCCTGTATAACATGCAGGACGTCATCGCCTCGCTGTAAGCGGCGGCTAAAAGCCCCGGAACCATGGGTTCCGGGGCTTTTTATATTGTAACTTCCCCCTTCGTGCGCGGCATGATAAAATCAGGATAAGGAGGTGCATGATGATGAAAAAATTGCTCCGCGGCGCGTTTGCCGCCCTGTTTGCCCTGGGCTGCCTGTCTGTTGGCGCGCTCGCTGCCGGCGAGGGGTTTTCTACGGTGCGCGTCGATCTCGCGCCGGACGCCGGGCTTCATATGAGTTGGCACGAGCAGGAGATGCTGCGCCTCCGCTACGCCGACGATAAGGCCCCGGTCCCGCTCTCCTTCTACTATGACGGCAGCGTTTTCGGCACGGTACCGGACGTATGGAAAGGCCGCCCGGTCGAAGCCTACCAGGCAGAAGGCCTGCAATTTACAGACAGCACTGCCGAATCCTCTTACCGCTTCCATTGGCTGATGGAGTTATCCCGCACCGGCGTGATCACCGGCAACGGGAAGGGGGAAGCCCTGCCCGGCCAGCCTATCACCCGCGCGGAAGCCGCCGCGATCCTGGTGCGCGCGCTTGGCGTGCCTATGGCGGACGGCGCCGCATCGGGCTATCGCGACGTGCCCGCGGACGCCTGGTACGCCCCCGCCGTCGCGACGGCCAAGGAATACGGTATCGTTGCCCCGGATACTTCCTTTGCGCCCGGCCGGCTGGTCAGCCGCGAAGAGCTCGTGACCATGGCCGCCCGCATGTTTGCGCGCCTCGGCATGGCACGCCTCGACCCGGACGCCGCGCCCGGTACCCTGTACCAGGATGCGGACGACATTTCCGGCTGGGCGCGGCCTGCGTATGCCGAATTCGAGATCACCTCATACGCATATTCCCAAACCGAAACGGATGAGGAGGGCGCGCCGTTGGTCTCCTACTACGCCCACCCGCAGCAGCCTGCGACCCGCGAGGACGCCGCCGAGCTGCTGGGGCGCAATATGGAAAACCGTCCGTGCTACCCGTCCGCGGCGGCGCGCGCCTTTGGCTTTGACCAGGCGATGCCGTCCATCGACGGCTCGACCTCGACCCATCCGTTTACCGATGCCGTTTACGGCGCCCTGTTCCGCAACGGCACGCACCATCCGCAGTATCCGGCAAAACACAGCAAAAGCCATGCGTCCTATGAGCGCCTGATTAACGGCGAAGTCGATATGCTGTTCGCATCGGTATATCCCGCGAGCGATATCCTCGCGCTGGCCAAGGAGAAGGGCGTGGAGTTGGAACTGATCCCGATCGCCTATGATGCAATGGTCTTTTTCACCAACGTGGGCAACCCCGCCACCGGCCTTACTTCCAAACAGATCAGCTCTATTTACGTGGACAACGCATACGGCAACTGGAGCGCGCTCGGCGGCCCGGACGCGCTGCTCTATCCCTATTGCCGCAACAACGACAGTGGCAGCCATGCGCAGATGGAGCGCCACTTCCTGGACGGGCACGAGATCCATCCCGCCATCCGCGCGGAAACGACTTCGCTTTCCATGCAAAGCGTGCTGACCGACGTGATCAGCGCCGAAACGCAGGAACCGCGCGGCTACGGCCTGGGCTACAGTATCTACTACTACTTCTGGAATGCGGACACCGTCCTCGGCACCGCGCACGACCTCAAGCTGCTCGCGGTCGACGGTGTGGCGCCGACCGATGAAACCATTGCGGACGGCTCTTACCCGCTGTCAAACAACACCTATGTTGTGCTGCGCGCGGATACCCCCGCGGGCGCGCCTGCGCGCCAGATGGCGGACTTTATGCTGACGGAAGCCGGGCAGGACTGCGTGCGCAGCGCCGGGTTCGGGCCGCTGTCCCCCGCCTCGCTGAAACCGCATTGACCCCCTCCGCCCGCGTCCCCCTCCGCGGGCAAACCAACCGCCTATCGTTGAAAAGGCGTGGGCTGTGTAATGTACACAGCCCACGCCTTTTGCATGCCCGGATGCGTTTAGCAAGACGGGGCTGTCCCCGTCCCGTCCCACGTGGGGATAAAGCTTTCGCCGATTGCTTCGCCTTCCTGCAAGTACCCGGCAAGCCCCAAATCCTGAAAAATCTCGACCGCATCGGCGTATTCCCGCTCGGTCAGCGTGCGGTCCAGCTCCGGGTAGTCCCGCTCCATGCCGAACGGCGTATACTGCCGCATCAGGCTGACGAGGATCCGATCCCCAAACCGTCCCGCCAGATGGCGCAGCACCTGCGCCGTGTCCCCGGCAAGCCCGGGCAGCATCAGGTGCCGTACCAGCACGCCGCGCACGAGCAGCCCTTCCCCGTCGAATACCGGCGCGCCGGCCTGCCGTACCATCTCCGCGACCGCGTCGGACGCCACCTCAAAGTAATCGTCCGCGCCGGAATACCGCGCGGCATAGTAGCTGCTGTAGTATTTGAAATCCGGCAGGTAAACGTCTACCAGGCCGTCCAGCAGCCGCAGGGTTTCCAGCGCTTCATACCCCCCGCAGTTATAGACGACGGGGATTTGCAGCCCGTCCGCTTTTGCCCGCCCCAGCGCGCGGGCGATGTGCGGCGCATAGTGCCCCGGTGTTACCAGGTCGATATTATGCGCTCCCTGCCGCTGCAAATCCAAAAAGATCGCCGCCAGCCGCGCTTCATCCACCGGCACGCCGCTCCCCTGCCGCCCGCTGATCGCGCGGTTCTGGCAATAGACGCACCCCAGCGTGCAGTGCGAAAAGAATACCGTCCCCGCCCCGCGTGTGCCGGACAGGCAGGGTTCCTCCCATTGGTGCAGCGCGGCGCGCGCCACATGTACCGTATTGTCCGCGCCGCAGAAGCCGCGCTGCCCTGCCGCACGGTCGACGCCGCACCGGCGCGGGCACAACATACATCCTTCCATCCCGATCCCCTCCTATTACCCAGTGTACCATAAAAACTTTTTCTGCAAAACCCCTTGACGCATCGTGTCTATTGTGTATAATGAGTATATACAATATTGTACCGGATCACAAGGAGGCACCCATGGACCTTATCATCAGCAATGCGGACGGGCGGCCCATCTACGAACAGATCGCAACACAGGTCAAAGGCTTGATCCTGACCGGCGGCCTGCGCCCCGGCGACGCCCTGCCATCCATGCGCACGCTTGCCAAGGATTTACGCATCAGTGTCATCACCACCAAACGCGCCTATGAAGAACTGGAAAACGACGGATATATTTATTCACAGACCGGGCGCGGCAGCTTCGTTGCGGAACGCAACCCGGAATTGCTGCGGGAAGAGCAGCTCCGTATCATTGAAACGCACCTGCAAAAGGCGGTGGACGCCGCACGGCTCGGGCAGCTCACCCTGTCCGAATTTCTGGATATCGCCACAACCCTGTTTCAGGAGGAATCATGATGGAAAACGCACTTGAAATCAAAAATCTCTGCAAGCGGTATGAACGCTTTGCGCTCGACCAGGTTTCCTTTACCCTGCCGCAAGGCTGCGTGATGGGGTTTATCGGCGAAAACGGCGCGGGCAAATCCACAACGATCAAAGCGGTGCTGAACCTCATCCGGCACGACAGCGGCACGGTCACCGTCCTCGGGATGGACAGCGTCAAGCACGACCAGGAGATCAAGCAGCTTTTGGGCGTCGTGCTGGAGGACAGCACCTTTCCCGCATTTTACCGCGCCAAGGATGTCAACGCCGTTTTGCAGGGCGCCTATCCGGCCTGGCACCCGGAACAGTTCTACGATTACCTCAAACGCTTCAAAATCGACGAACGTAAAAAAATCTCGGAGTATTCCAAGGGCATGCGCATGAAACTTTCGATCGCGGCCGCACTCTCGCATGAAGCGCGCCTGCTGCTGCTCGACGAGCCGACCAGCGGGCTTGACCCGGTCGTGCGCGACGAGGTGCTCGACCTATTTTGGGAGTTCCTGCAGGACGAAAACCATTCCGTGCTGATCTCCTCCCATATCACCAGCGACCTGGATAAGATCGCGGACTATATCACCTTTATCCATGAGGGGCGCATCCTGCTGTCCGAGCGGCGCGACGAGCTGCTGGATACGCTCAGCATCCTCAAATGCCCGGCCGGGGCGCTGGCCGGCCTCGACCCCGACGCCATCGTCGCAACGCGTACCGGCGCTTACGGCGCGGAAGCGCTCGTGCGCCGCAAGCACCTGCACGGCAACTACACGCTTGAACCCGTCAACATCGAACAAATCATGCTGTTTTTTACCAGAGGTGATCATAAATGAAAGCGATCCTGCGTTCCGACTTCCTGAATATGCTGCAATCCGCGAAGACCATGGGGATATTGGTCATATTCTTCGCCGCCCTCGCGCTATTCACGCAAAACGTCAGCTTCCTGGGCACCTTCCTGGTGATGGTCTGGCTGATCGTACCGTTTAACCTGTTCAGCTACGATACCGCCTACGGCTGGGATAAGCTGACGCTCTCCCTGCCCATCTCCCGCAGCAGCGTTATCCTGAGCAAGTATTTGCTTTGCGCCGGGCTCGGCCTGGCCCTGTTAGTATTTTCCGGCGCGGTGAGCGTCCTGTATTGCCTGCAGTATCCCGGCGAATCCCTGCCTTCCCTGTTTGCCATGCTGCTCCTATGTACCTCCGTGGCGCTGCTGCTCCTTGCGATCATGCTGCCGCTGGTCGTCAAATTTGGCGTGACGAAAGGGCGGTACATCCTGCTTGCCGTGGTCTGGCTCCCGATCCTGCTGCTGTTCTTCCTGAAGGGCAGCGGCACATCGAACCCGTTTGACGGGCTTGACGCCCTGCAAGCGGTTGGCCGCCTGCTCCCCTTTTCGGCGCTGCTGCTCGTCGTATGCCTTGCCTGCTATGCGGTGTCCGCGCTGCTGTCCATCCAAATCTACCGCCGCAAAGAATTTTAAAACAGAAGCCCGCCGGTTTCCCGGCGGGCTTTCCCCTGTCATTTATGCGGTTTTCCCGGACCAGGCGCGAAAGGTCGGGATCTTTTGCAGGACGGGCAGCAAAACCAGCGCGATCAGGATGCCGGAAGCGCCCTGCACGATGTTGAATATCACCCCGGCGCCCGCCGCCGTCGCAGCCGCGGCAAAGCCGCTGCCGGCAACCATCGTCATACCGGTTTCGTAAAGGTAGTAGCCGCCCACCATAACGGCTTCGCCAACCAGGCCGCCAAAAGCGATGCGCACGCTGTTTTTGCCGCGCAGGCCGCGGTAAAGCATGCCCGCCGCAACCGCCGTCAGCAGCTTGATCACCAGCGTGCCGAACGCATAGGAAACGTACCCGGAAAACAGGTCTGCCAGCATGGAGCCGATCCCGGCCGCCAGCCCGCCGATCCCCGGCCCCAGCAGCGCGCCGCACAGCAGCACCATGCCGTCGCCCGGGTGGATATATCCCATGGTTGGCGTGGGGATTTTTATCACCATGGTCGTCACGCAGGTGAGCGCTGCGAAAAGCGCCGCGACCACGAGCTTTTTGGTATCTTTCATTCGTTTTCCCTCCTGTCATGTCACCCAGTATACCGCCCGATTGGCTATATTAAAATGCTCAGTTTTCGTTTTTTTAACCATGCCAGTCAGGGGCGAGGCATCCGCCCGCCCCCTGCCGCCACACCGCCATGGCGCGGCGGGACTGCGCAGAAGCCCGCCGCTTTGATGCAGGAGAAGCGATACCCCTCCCTTTCGCTCCCCAAATTTCGCCATAGCAAATTATCGAAACATATTAGCAAAGAATCTTCTTCCTTTGCCTTCCCGCGTCCCCTATAATTAAGCCATCATAAAACAACAAAACAACGGATTTGTTTCAGGGGAGGAACCGACTATGACATCCCGGGAAAGAGTGCTTGCCGCCATCAACCACCAGCAGCCCGACCGCGTGCCGATCGATTTCGGCGCGACCGGCCAGACTGGCATCAGCGTTTGCGCGCTGGCCCGCCTGCGCGAATACCTTGGCCTGCCGAAAAAGGATATCGATGTTTTTGAAATCTGCCAGATGCTCGGCGTGGTCGACGAGGATGTCCGCCAGATGATGAAAGCCGACGTTATCGGCATGAACCATCCGGAGGACAGCCTGGGCGTTCCCTATACCGGCGAAAAAAAGGTATTTACCATGCCCGACGGCACCCCCGCCCTGGTCAACGCCGGGAATGAGTGGGATGTGCTGCCGGACGGCGGCATTAAAATGTACCCGCAGGGCGACCGCAGCGCGCCGCCGTCCATCTACATGCCCTCCGGCGGCTATTTCTTCGATATCATCGACCGCGCGCCCGAGTTTGACGAGGACGACCTGACCCCGCGCGAGGATTTCGAGAACTTTTTCTCCGTTATGAGCGATGAAACCGCGCGTTACTACGAGCAGGAGTCCCGCCGCCTTTATACAGAGACCGATTATGCGGTAATCGGCAACCTCGCAGGCGCGGGTTTCGGCGATTCGGGGGCGATCCCGGCGCCGTTTGAAAAACACCCCAAGGGCATCCGCAAATTCGACGAGTGGTGCATGGCGCAGCTCCTGTATCCCGACTATGTCAAAGAGGTCTTTGAGATGCAGACCGAATTCATGCTCAAAAACCTCGAAATCTACAAGCAGGCATGCGGCGATAATATCCAGATCGTCTGGATCAGCGGCACGGACTTCGGCACGCAGAATGCGGAGTTCATGTCCTCCGACCTGTTCAAGGAGCTGTATAAGCCCTATTACAAGCGCGTCTGCGACTGGGTGCACCAGAATACCCAGTGGAAGACCTTCTTCCATACCTGCGGCTGCGTGGTCAAGCTGCTCGACGACTTCGTGGACATGGGCATGGATATTATCAACCCCGTGCAGCTTTCCGCGGCAGGTATGGACGCGCACATGCTCAAGGAAAAGTACGGCGACAAGCTGGTATTCTGGGGCGGCGGCGTGGACACGCAGAGCATGCTGCCGAACGGCACACCGGACGAAGTCGCGGCGCAGGTTATCGAGCGCCTCGACGTCCTGTCCAAGGGCGGCGGCTATGTATTCAACACGATCCACAACATTGTCGGCGATACCCGTGCGGAAAATATCTGGGCCGCTTTCCACGCGGTACACGAATATAACGACAAGCACGCGCGATAATACCCCCTAACCCAACCAAGCCAAACGGCGCGGGCGCCCCTTCCCTCGGGGCGCCCGCGCCGTCGTTTCCGTTTTATAATAAAAGCGCAAGGGCACTGCCAAATCTGGCGGTATCCTTGCGCTTTTTCATGGTATGAGCAATTCTATAAGCCGGGTTCTGTATTGAGCGATCATCTATCTGGGACGCGCGTCGCCGCGCGCCTCAAGCCATCGGTCGGGACGGCCGGGCAAGCCATGGTCCCGGTTGATGTTGCTGCGGATAGAGTTTACAGGCCCCCCATGTTACCATGGGGCGCGGTGAGCTCTTACCTCGCCTTTCCACCCTTACCATATCGCTATGGCGGTATTTCTCTGTTGCACTATTCCTAGGGTCGCCCCCGGCAGACGTTATCTGCTATCCTTGCCCTGTGCAGCCCGGACTTTCCTCATGGCGCAAGCGCCACGCGACCGCCTGAATTGCTCATGCCCTTTATTATGACGGAAATCCTGTGTTTTGTCAAACCATATTCCTTGAAAATTATCTGAAAGGCGTGTAGAATAAAGGATACTGATTGTATTATTAGGAGGCGCTCTATGAATATCGGGCAGTACTTACAGGATATACAGGGAAAACAGATTGCGGTGATCGGCGCGGGCGTCAGCAACATGCCGCTCATCGGGCTGCTGCGGGAGGCCGGCCTGCCGGTGACCGTGCACGACAAAAAAACGGCCGAAGCGCTGGGCGGTCAGTATGAGGCGCTGTGCGCGCTGGGCGTGGAAACCGTGCTGGGCGAGTCCTATCTCGAAACCCTGCCGGAAGATATCATTTTCCGTACCCCCGGCCTGCATCCGCACCATCCGGCGCTCGAGGCCGCGCGTGCGCGCGGCGGCGTGGTAACCAGCGAGATGGAGCTGTTTTTTGAGGTCTGCCCCTGCCAGATTATCGGTATCACCGGTTCCGACGGCAAGACGACCACCACAACGCTCGTGTACGAGATGCTGAAGCATGCCGGCCGCACCTGCCATTTGGGCGGGAACATCGGCGCGCCGCTGCTGCCGAACGTCTCCCGGATGCGCGAGGGGGATATCGCAATCGTAGAGCTTTCCTCCTTCCAGCTCATGGATATGAAAAGCAGCCCCGCCATTGCCGCTATCACAAACCTCAGCCCCAACCATTTGGATTATCACAAGGATTTCAACGAATACGTGCTGGCAAAGACCAATATCTACATGCACCAGCAGCCGGGCGACCGCCTGATCCTGAACCTGGACGACGAAACCTCGATGCGCCTGCCCGCAGAGGACAACAGCGTCGTTTCCCTGTGCTCCATGCAGCGTCCGGTCGATACCGGCGCCTTCCTGCACGACGGCACGCTGTACCTGTCCTATATGGGCAATTCCCGCGCGCTGCTCGCGGCGGACGAGATCCGTATCCCGGGTATGCACAATGTGGCCAATATGCTGATGGCGTCCGCGATTGTACAGGGCATGTGCCCGGACGAGGACATCTGTGCGGTAGCGCGCAAATTCCCCGGCGTACCGCACCGTATCGAGCTGGTACGTGAAAAGGGCGGCGTGAAATATTACAACGATTCCATTGCGTCCAGCCCGTCCCGCACGATTGCCGGGCTCAACTCTTTTGCGGAAAAAGTGATCCTGATCGCAGGCGGGTACGACAAGCACATCCCCTACGACGCGCTCGGGCTGCCGATTTGCGAGCATGTAAAATCGCTCATCCTGACCGGCGCGACCGCGCCTAAGATCCAAGCCTGTGTGGAACAGGCGGACAGCGGCGAAAAACCCGCTATCCATTGTGCCGCCGACCTTGCCGACGCGGTAAAGCAGGCCGCGGCCATCGCGCGCCCCGGCGACGTCGTTATCATGAGCCCGGCCAGCGCATCCTTCGACGCCTTTAAAAACTTTGCTGAGCGCGGGGATACCTTCCGCGCGCTGGTGCAGGCGCTTTGACCCCCCAGCCCCATTTTCAACCGATAAACCGATAAAAGCCCCGTCAAACCTACGATTGTGTGGTTTGACGGGGCTTTCGCCTTATATCCCTTTTTATTCCACGTCATAATATATTAAAACTCCATTTACTTTATGGACATATTGTTTAAATCCTCTTTACATTTGTCGTCATTATATACATAAATCAACGTGTTATTATGTGCTATATTCATAAATTCCGACTCTAGCATTTTGTTGCACCATAGGGTATTATAATATCACAAAGAACGAAAGGAGGGAAACAGCATGAACGTAAAGGAATTTTTCCGTGGACTCGTCAGCGCACGCGAACTGGAACTTCGCATCAACAGGGTTCCTTCCCGTACGGGCAGGAAGTAAAACAACGTCATCCGAAAGGGGTCTTGAACAATGTTGAAAGAATTTTTTAACGGCCTGGTAAGTGCCCGTGAGCTGGAACTCCGTTCCACCAGGATACCTGCCTATAAAAATAAAAAGTAAAACCATCTCGATCAGAAAGGGGATTTCAAATGTTTAAAGAGTTTTTTAACGGCCTGGTAAGTGCCCGCGAGTTGGAATTAAGGGCAAACCGCATCCCGTCTAAGCGTATCAAGAAGTAAGGACGGGGATCGAAGATATGGGAACGGAACAGCCGCAGAACTAAAGCCTCCTGTTGCACTTTGCAGCAGGGGGCTTTTCATCTTTTAGCTGCAAAAGCCCTTGTACCGGGCAAACTATAAATCCTTTTCACCCGTACTTCGGTATAAAACATAAGGGAAGCCCCGTATTCCAATTGAATACGGGGCTTCCCTATGGTGCCGGTGACCGGACTCGAACCGGTACGCTGTTGCCAGCGGTGGATTTTGAGTCCACTACGTCTACCAATTCCATCACACCGGCAGGCACGATTTATTATAAACTACCCGGCCTTAAAAATCAAGTGGATTGCTGGAAAAAGCATGCTATGCATCAACCTTGCAAATCAAAGCAGGAGAACAGGTATGCCTGATGCTCCCCAGACCACGGTACCTTTGCAATATGGATACGCACCTCACGGGACAGCAAATAACTGAACATCGTGCCGCCGCCTTGCCCATCGTCCCGCATTTCCCGGAGCGGGCAATTTTCACAGGGCGCGCCCCGCTTAAAGAACGCCTCATAACAGCAGGTTTCTGGCGCCAGGCACGGCAGGAGCTCCTGCATTTTCCGGTTCATATACAGGATGCGGTGCGTTTCAGCTTCTACCGCATAAATCCAGCTATCCTGGTGATCCAGGATTGCCGTCAGGTTTTGCAGCATTTCCGAAGTGTGGCTTTGCGCACGGCTTTTGAGCAGGAAAATGCTGATGATCTCTGCAATCATGGAAAGCGCGCTGATTTGCTCCTGCGTCCAAAAGCGGTTCATACGGCATTCATCGAAGCCGACAAAGCCGCGGTTCCGGCCGTTATCGCGTATCGCACATTGCAGCAACGACTTGATATCCTGCTCCTGCAGCATGTCACGCGGGTTTGCGGGCAAGAGCCCGACATCGCGGCAGTAAAATACGCCGTTTTCGTCAAACAGGGTATAGTAATCGCCCAACAGCTCGGCATAGGAAACCTGCTGCAGGTTGTCCTTTTGCGGCTCGCAGTCGGCGCTGCACCATTCATAGGTATTATTGCAATAGGAACCGTCCGCGCTATCCTCGAAGACATAGACGCGGCTCACATCAAACTGCCGCCCGACGATCTCTAAAATCGGCGGGATCGCGGACATGATATCCTCCGACTGGTACAGCACATGGAATACATATTCCGCGAGCTGCGCCTTGATACTGGGGGCTTCCCGCTCGGAATCAATCGTCTTGCTCACGGCGGTACCATATCCGGCGCGCCCTTCCCGTGCGCCCAGGACAGGCAGTTCTGGCGAGTAGAAGGCAAACTGGTTTTTGCCCTTCATCTTTGCATGGTAGAGCGCGGTATCCGCCTTTTGGTAAATTGTCTGAAAATCCATGCCGTCGGCAGGGGCAAGGGAAATGCCGATGCTGCAGGAAAGGTTGCACCCCTCCTGCTGCGCGTTGAGTAAATGGGAAAAAGCATATAAAATGTCCTGTGCCTTGATCGGGATGGCGCCGATGTCGCTAATGTCTCGCATCAGTACGGCAAATTCATCCCCGCCGATACGCCCCAGCACGTCATGGCCGCGGAACATCTTTTGCAGCATCGCACCGATGTCCGACAGCATTACGTCGCCGCTCAAATGGCCGAATACGTCGTTGACATATTTAAAATCATCCACATCGATGATCATAAAGGCGCAAAGGTGCGCACTGTCCGCTTCGGAAATATAGCGCTCCGCGAGCGCCTGCGCCGTGCCCTTGTTATAAAGGCCGGTCAGCGTGTCCCGCTCCGCCCGCGCCAGCAAATTCTGCGCCGTACGCTTTTCTTCATCAATGTCTACGATGACGCCGATCGCCTTGGTAATGCGCCCGTCGCTGCCCTGCTGCGGCGTGACGCGCGCGCGGCACCAAATATATTGGCCGCTGTCCTTCATGATGCGGAACTCCACCTCGACATATGCCGGGGACGATGCAATGCGCTCCATGGCCTCGCGGATCTTCGGCAGGTCGTCCGGGTGCAGGTGCGTCGGCGCGGAAAACAAGCTGGTACTGATCTCGCTGCAAACCGGCCGGTAACCGAATTTCTTCTTCCAGTTCTGGGAAAGCACCAGGCTATCGCTTCCAATATCCCACTCAAATATAATGTCCGTGGTCTGATCCATGATGATTTGGTAGCGCTCAAAGCTCAGGCGCAACGCCTCAAGCGCCTGCTTGGTCTCCGTCTCATCGATCAGGATACAGCAAAAGACGGGCTTCCCGCCCTGTATCATGAGCTGCCCACGGTCGAGGACGGATATCAAGCGCCCATCCTTGTGCTTCACGCGGTATTCAATCTGCTTGGTATTGCCCTTTGCCATCTGCCGCCGGACGTCCGCCCAAGTGGCTTCTATGTCCTCCTGCCAGATCATCTCGGAGAAGCGGTTGTGAAAGCGGGTTTCAATTTCCTCCCGCGAATATCCGAACAGCGTCAAAAACCCATCGCTGTATTGGATGAGGTTCAGTTCCGGCGTCGCATCACAGGACATGATCCCGCCGGGCAAGTTATTGGTCAGCATGTTGAGGTCCCAGCTATTTTCCGGGGCGGGCACTGCCACGGCCACCGTTCCGCCCTTGCGCGCACGGCACTTGCGGATCCGCCTGATATTCATGCCGTCCCCCCTTTCGGAAATCCCATGTACGCCGGCGCGCACCCTTTTTCTGGTTACACGCCGTTATTGGTATGGGGCTTATGTAACAACCCGGACATCTGTCCCCATACAAGACGATGTATCTGGAATGTTATACTTATTTTACCTGATCCCGCCGCAGAACACAACTGCAAAAACAAAAATGTATCATCCCGCTGCTATACGGGTACAGCGCCATGATTGCGGGTTTCAGGACGTTTTTCGGAAACGGCCTGATTTCGCCCCGCCTGTCTTGACATATGACAAGTTTATGGTATATGATAGCGGGGAAAGACTGTTACCGTCTCAGGAAGGATGAAAAAAATGTTAAATGCGGCTGTAATGGGTACAGACGCCCTGGAACATATGAAAAACCGCGCGGAAGAATTGCTCGCTACGCGCGGTTTTACCATTGACCATAAGCTTTTGTGCGCCGTACTCGCCGAACGCGGCTGCCTGGTGGACGGCAACCGCGTCCGCATCCCCCGCGAGGTGCTGCGCCGCGCGGTCGCCGAAGTCCCGCGGCAGTTTACACTATACTCCCCTTCCGGGGAATACGACCTGCCGTTCCCCCGGCCGGACGGCGGTTTTTATACCCGCACCAATACCGGCGCGCCCAATTTTCGCACGGTGGACGGGGATACGCATGCGATCCGGCTGCACGAGGCCGACGCGTGGTTCACGCTGATCAACGCGCTCCCCAATATTGATTTCTGCGCGCTCCCCTCGGTCTCCGGCGACGAGGTGCCGCCCGAGGCGGTCGACCTGTGCACCCTCGAACGCGCCCTCAAATTTTCCAAAAAACACATCTGGGTACAGCCCTACGAAGCCAAAAACGTGCGCAGCCTGATCACGCTTGCCGCCGCGGCCGCGGGCGGGGCGGACAAGCTGCGGGAAAAACCGATCGTCAGCTTCATCTCCTGCAGCGTGCCGCTGCTTACCTTTAAGCACATGGACGCGGAGATCATCTACCGCTGCGCGGAAGCCGGCCTGCCGGTGCAGCCCTGTTCCCTGCCGACCGCGGGCGCAAACACGCCCGTCACCGCGCAGGGCACCGCGCTCGTATGCTGCGCCGAAGTGCTTGCGCAGATCGCCATGCTCGAGCTGCTGCACCCCGGCCTGCCCGTGATTGCCACGCCGCTGCCGTTTTCCATGGACATGATGACCACCTACACCCTGCAGTCCGCGCCCGAGACCACGCTCGGCCGCCTGCTGTGCATGCAGTTCTTTGAGCAGGGCTACGGCATCCCGGCGCACACCTACGCCACGGGCACGGACAGCCTGACATTGGACGGGCAAAACCTGATCGAGCGCACCTCCCTGGCGCATATGCTGGCGCTTTCCGGCGCTTCGGTGCTGGGCGGCGCAGGGCAGCTGGAAACCGCCAAAACGCTGTCCCCGCTCGCGCTGATTACAGACGACGAGATCTTCGGCATGGTGCAGCGCCTGCGCCGCGGCCTGACGGTCGACGACGAAACCCTGGACTGGGAAGAACTTTCCGGCGACCCGGAGGAGATTGCAGACGGCTTTATCATGACGGACCACACCCTGCGCCATTACGCCGAGACGACGCGCCCCGCGCTGTTCAGCCGCGTCGGCGTGCCGGTCTGGCAGGAACAGGGCTGCCCCACCATGGAAGACCGCGTCCGCGCGCGGTATCAAGAAATCATGGCCGACCCGGAACGGCTGGAACTGCCGCAGGAGCGTGCCCAGGCGATTGATGCCGCGCTTGCGCAGGGGCTGCGCGAGGTCGTCGGCACCGGCCGCGAAACATCGTAAGGGGGCGGTACCTGTGAAAGTAACAAAGACGGAAAAAATCTGGCTCGGGCTGACCGTCCTCTTTTTCGCACTCTATAACCTGCCCGGCGTGCCCGCCTACGGCGATGCGCGCGGCCTTCTGGTGCACGCGCTGCTGACCGTCCTACCCCTGTGGATTTGCGTCTATGCCGGGCTGTTCAAGGTGCTGCGCCGGTACAAGCTCAAAAAGAAGAAGTAGGAGGGGCATATTTTGTTACATCAAAGCGCTATTTGGATCGCGTTCGCGGCCTACCTGCTCTTCCTGCTCGTGGTGGCCGGCTATGAACACATAAAAGAAAAAAACCGCAGCGCACGCGGCTTCTTAACCGCCGGCGGCTCCATCCCGTGGCCGCTGCTCGTCATGACCTACCTCGCCTCGCTCATGAGCACCTGGGTCTTTTTCGCGGGTCCAGGCGGCTATTACCGTGGCGGGCTGGGATACTGGGTTTCCGAACTGAGCTATATCGTCCTGTTCCCGGTCGTGGCGCACTTTACCATGAACAAGGTCTGGCTTTTGAACCATGCCCGCGGCTATACCACGCCCGCGGATTTTTATGACGACCGCTTCAAAAGCCCGCTGCTGCGCGTCATCCTGTCTCTCATTTTCCTGGTGTCCTCCTTCCCCTATATCGCCTCCGTGCTGGTCTCGATCGGGCAGGCGGCCGGGGTCGCGACAGGCGGCGCGATGGACTACCGCGCGGTGATCTGTATTGTCGGCATCGTCATTATCCTGTACGTGATGATCGGCGGCATGAAATCGGTCGCCACGACCGATACGATCCAGGGGCTGCTGTTCATTTCCCTGCTGTGGGTCATCGCGGCGGCCTGCCTGCTGATCGGCTTCGGCGGCTCGCTCTCCCGCGCGGTGTCCTCCATATGGGAAAATACGAACGCCTGGTTCTCCTATCCGGGGCCGGACGGCTGGGTGCCTTACGGCTCTAGGCTGGGGTATCCGCTGTCCTGTGCGATCGGCTGGACGATTATGCTGCCGCATGTATTCGTGCGCTCCGGGTATTCCGGCAAGGACTTACGCACCCAGCGTAAGCTGATGGTGCTCACGCCGGTCTTGCAAGCGTTCGTGTGGACGGGCACCATGGTGATCGGCCTTGTGGGTATCGCCCTGCTGCCGGGGCTTGCCCAGGGCGATACCGAGCTGATTATCCCCTATATGATCAATAACGTCATCCAGAATATCAACCCGCAGCTTGCCGTATTCCTGATGCTGGCGTTCTTCATCGGCGCGAGCGCGGTCGGCATTTCCACTGCGGATTCCTTCCTGCTCGTGTCCAGTTCCATCGTGTATGAAGACATCATCCACCACACCCTGGGCATTGAACTGTCGGAAAAGAAAAAGATGCTGGTGATCCGTATCACAATCGCCGTCATCGGCGGGATCAGCGTGCTGCTCGCCCTGCGGCCGCCGCAGCTCATCTATACGCTCATTATGTTTGCCATTGCAATCGTCATGCCCCTCTTCCCCATCCTGGTGTTCGCCATCTACTGGAAACGCGCGACCAAACAGGCGGCCATCGTTTCCGCGGTGCTGGGGACGGCGCTTGTGCTCGCCACCTATTTTGTATGGGATATCGGCGGCACCTGGTACGGTGCAATCGGTATGTTGGGCTCGACCGTGAGCATGGTGGCCGTCAGCCTGCTGACAAAGCCGGATGAAGCCGCAAGCCGTGAGTTTTATCAGGCGCTGGAACAGACGGCGGACGAATTTTATGAAACGGAAAATATCGCATCTGGCGACAGGCATTGTGAATCCGCCTCGGCTACGGATTAAAAAAAGCGGCGCCCATGAGGGCGCCGCCTTCCCTTGCTGCATCGGGCGCAGGAATGGGCAAACCGCGGGCCTTTCCAACTCCGAGCCGGGTGCAGCCCGTAACGGTATGCGAAAAAGGGGAACCGGATTTCCGGTTCCCCTTTTTAATACTATGATAGGATGGAATTAGCCGAAGTAACGGTTCAGCAGGCCCTCGAAAGCCTTGCCATGTCTCGCTTCGTCCTTTGCCATCTCATGAACGGTATCATGGATCGCATCGAGGTTCAGCTTCTTTGCCAGGGCAGCGAGCTCCTTCTTACCAGCGGTTGCGCCGCATTCCGCATCGACACGCAGCTCGAGGTTCTTCTTGGTGGAATCGGTGACGACCTCGCCCAGCAACTCCGCGAACTTGGCAGCGTGCTCAGCCTCTTCAAAAGCAGCCTGCTTGTAGTACATGCCGATCTCCGGATAGCCCTCGCGCATTGCAACGCGGCTCATCGCCAGATACATGCCAACCTCGGTGCACTCGCCCTCAAAGTTCATGCGCAGGCCCTTGATGATCTCCTCGTCGACACCCTGGGCTACGCCAACCTTGTGCTCGTCCGCCCAGACGCGCTCGCCAGACTGCTCGGTGAACTTATCCGCCGGGGCGTGGCAAACCGGGCACTCAGCCGGGGCGGAATCGCCCTCGTGAACATAACCGCAGATCGAGCATACAAACTTCTTCATAACATTTTCCTCCTGTGTAATTAAGTTTTTGGATCAATTCTTTTCATGTATCAGGTAAACTGGTCGAGCGTTACACTATACAGCTCCTTGCGGAGGTGTGCATTGATCGAACCAAACACCTTGTGAAAGTCGCACTCGCTTTTGCGAGTCACCCTGCTGCAATCAAATTCGTTGCTCAGGCAATGGTTAATCATAATCGGGCCGTCGATACATTCGATAATCTGGCCGAGGCTGATCTCGTTTGCCGGGTGGTTAAGGATATAACCGCCGCTGACGCCTTTGAATGATTTAATCAGGTCATCTTGAATGAGCTTGCGCAGGATTTTTAAAGAAAACCGCAAGGTCACGCCCGTTTGCTCCGCAATATCCTTTGCGCTGAGGCGCTCGCCCGCAGCAGCCAGACAATACATCACACGAATGGCGTAATCCGCTTCATGTGTGATTCTCATTTGCGTTCCCTCCGTCTCTTGTTTACGTTTTTAGTATACATTCCTATTCCTGATTTGTCAACACTTCAAGATGTTTAAAACTACACTAAATCCGTATTTGATTTTTGTGCGATTCGATCAATTCCGCATAGATGGAAAAATCCTTGAAAAATTTGCGGAAAATCGTTGACAAATTAAGGGGCATTAGATATAATACATATTGTCGCTGACAGTGAAGCGGCAAAAAGAAGTGTATATGCGAGTGTGCTGGAACTGGTAGACAGGCACGTTTGAGGGGCGTGTGTCAATCGACGTACGGGTTCAAGTCCCGTCACTCGCACCACTCAAACTTAAAAATGTAATATGCAGATGTGGCGGAATGGCAGACGCGCTAGCTTCAGGTGCTAGTGTTCGCAAGGACGTGAGGGTTCAAGTCCCTCCATCTGCACCAAAAAGGATTTGGAGTTTTCCAAGTCCTTTTTTATTACCCTCATCCAAAACCATAATAAAAAGCCCGGTATACAGATACCGGGCTTTTCCTATTCCTGCTCTTCCAAGAAATACGCCTGCAACACCAAGCGATTTGCATCGCTGACCGTACAGGTCGATAATGTGATGTACCGTTCCACCTGCGCGGGTTCGACTTCCGGCGTGATGTTGGAACGCCTTGCCGCCCGCTCGATCTCCGCCGTGCGCGCCTGTGCGCCGTCAAAGCTGCGGGTATAGCATTGATCCACGGCCTGCGTATCATATACGGCGAATACGCGGTAAACCAGCGTCTTTTCCGGCGTAATGATATATACGAGCCGATGCCCATCCGCAAATGCCTGGTCGCGGTATTTTTTCAGCGTGCCAAACATCGAATGATCCTTCATGTTGTGGCCGTAAATGATGGTATTTTCATCGCTGAAATCCCCGTTGTTGCGCGCATCCATAAAGATGCTGCCGGACACGCTGTGTTCTCCGTTAAACGCCGTGTCCAAATACCGTTCGTTGTTGCTGCCATGCAGGATCGGATATGTAATTTGCGTGCCCGGCATCCACAGCCACGCACAAATATCGCTGTTGATCTTTTGCAGCGATGCAAAATCCACTTCCGGCGGTACCGGCGGCGCAGCCGGGACGTCTGCTTCCGTCTGCTCCGGTTCGTCCGCCTGTGGCTCCGTCTGCATATGCACAAAGGCCTGCGCCTGGTCATTCCGGGCACGGGCGTCCATATACTGCTTAATATAACCTGCAAGGATCGCTGCGCTGCCAATGAATATAAGCAGCAAAAGGATCAGCAGCACCTTGCGAATACGTTCCCGCTTCATGAAACCCCTCCCTGTGCGGCCTGCCACTACGGCTTAGGTCACTCTTTTCCCGCAGTTAGCGCGCTGTCCATCAGGAATATAAGCTCCAAGGCACTGCGGAACGTTTCTTCGCTCGCCCCCTCGCTCCAGGTAACCATCCCCTGCCAACTGGCGTTCTGCCGGAACATCATGCGTACAAAAAAGGTTGCCAGACGGCCGGTGCGGGGCTCGTCCCCCGCGTTTTCCTGGGACAATACCGCTGCACTTTTGCTGAATGAGCGGCGCTCGTTCATTGCGCGCGGGAAGTCCATATCCTCTAAAATATGTTCGACCGTCAGCAGGAGCTGCATCAGGTTATCGAAACGCCTGCCACCCGCGATCGTCTGATGGTACACGAACCCTGACATTTCCCGGCCCTTATAGGCATCCACACAAATCTGTATTGTTTTCATCCCTTCGGCAACGGTTTTCTTCTGGGCTAATGACATAATCCTCCACCTCCGCCTTCATCAATCCTTGTCTTATATTAATACTATACCACCCGTCAGTTACGGCATAGTTACAAATTCACAAAAGCGGCTTGTTTTTACACAGTTCTGTAAATTACATCCAGCATCTTCCCGCCGGACTTGCAACTGCACCCCCTGAAACGCATAGGATGTAACACAGTCTATCCGGGAAAGGCGGGATTTACATGATTTTTACCGCGACAGCGGCGCTGCTGGCCAGCGCCGTCTTTTTCATTTTACGGACCCAGGCCTCCGGTGGCACCTTCCCCCGTCCGCTGTCCGCGGATGAGGAACAGGATTGCCTCCGGCGGCTGGCCGACGGGGAGGAGCACGCCCGCACCGAGCTGATCGAACACAACCTGCGGCTGGTGGCGCACATCGTCAAGAAGGGATGAAGCGGAAGGAGAGAAACCCCACAAAGCCTTTACTGATACGGCTTTGCGTGATTTGATTAGGGATAAAGCAAAAGTAGAAAATTTCTGGAAGACCAGTGGACAAGCGATATTCAGGATTTGTCAAGGGGAAATGCAGTACCACTATTCCGCGATGTTGACGCTCTGACACACCAAAAAGCCGACTTTTGGATAAATTCCAAAAGTCGGCTTTTTCCGTATGCTATCTGTAGCATAATAGGATTGCTATCGTGGGGAGGCATGCAATATGAGGAAAAATGGGCGCAGGCGCGTTTGGCTGTATGGCCGCCACCAAATTGACATTAAATTTTTGTTGGAGCGTCAAATGGCTTTGGGAAATACTGTCCTTGGATGTTCCGTCCTTCAGACGGATTCGACATTTCCGTTGGCGGGGCTCACACAGGCAATGCAGGCAGCAATACGGGGCGATTTGGATGAACTTGTGCTGTCGGACAATGGGCTTCTGGGAAGTAGCACGGCAGCGGTGTCACTGACCGAGATTTTTACAGGTTATGGAGTTGCCGTCAAATCCGCCAGCAGCGATGGCAGAAGCAATTCCTGATATCCGGCGCGCTTTTGATGCAAAATGGCAGCGGCTGTGGCTGTGAGCCGGAAATCCGTCAGAGTTCGCAGCGGCTGCAGACGGCTGTCCGGTAAGTTGACCTCCGGGCAAGTTCGTGCATAGTCCTCCGGCGCCATGTGCCATGTTCGCAGCAGCTTTGGATAGCGGGTCATGAGCCGTGCCGCAATGGAAAGTCCTTCGCCGTCAAAGTCACCGGAATAATAAAACTGTGTTCCGGCCGTCGCCAAAAGATCCAAAAGGCGCAATACCGCCACCTGCGGCTGACCAGAGGTGCAGATCAGAGGGGAGTGAAACCGCTTCGCCTGATCGCAGAGCTGTGAGAATACCATCTGGTTTTCCACCAGATAGGCCTGCCCGGACGGGCTATGCCCAGATGAGAGTGCGGCAAGATTCATAAGTGTTAGCGTACAGCTCTCATGCCGCTCACGAAATGCGCGAAAGGCCGGGTGTTCACCATTTTCATCGCATAAAACCAACCCGACTTGGGTCACCGAGCTGGCGATGCTGTCACAGAGGATGCCAGCTTCATAATACAGCGAATCCCGGTCCTCTGCAACGGTCGAAAACACGCGTCCTTCCAGAGCCGCCAGAGCGTGCAGAAAAAGCTTTCCTGCAAGGCGGCCGCCGTCCAGTGCATGGGGGTCCGAGGTGGCACGGGCGCTGAGCACAGCCAGCCGAACCACTTCTCCTGGATGGAGCGCCAGCCAATCCACACCGCGGCATGCCTGACGCAGCGCGGGTTCTGCGGTTCTATCACCCATAGATTTTCGCAAGAGCTGGTAACCGTCGTTTTTATCACCCAAGCGCGAGAGCCAATCACGGCCGGCACTGCTCTGCGTTTCGGACGAGACGCGGGTGAGCATCTCAGAAAAGTCGAGTTCGACTTGACGTTGGATCTCTTTTTTTGTCCGTATTGTTGTATGGAAGTAGGATTCCAACAGCTTTTTCAACGTCACGCCTTGGAATTTCGTCTGCTGCAATGCATTGTCGAACGCCTGCAGCTTGAAACGCAGAGGAGGGGCATAGGGCCTGCCGAAAAGGGCCTGCGCCGCCTCACACTCCTCCTCTGTCGCATCGACTATGGAGACTTGCCCCACGGGACCGCCATAGGCTTTGTATTTCTTTAACATCTGCTCCAGAATGCGGTGATAGCCCGGACGACTTTTAAAATAGGCAACGCATTCGCTGATCTGTCCGCTCATGTGGCGTTCTCCATAAGAACCCGCTCGGTTCCATCCCAGTGATAGCGCAGGATCGTGACGACCTGCGCGTTGGACGGACGGTGAAGCTCCGCAATGTCGAGACTTTTCACCCCGGCATAGCAGCCCCAAAGCGCTTGAGAATTCATGATGTAATCAAAGTCCAGCACATGAACCAGCTCAAACATGGCGCTGATATTTCTGTCATCCACTCCGGCAAAGGCCTCATCCAGCGCCAGGAGCATGGGGCAGCTCTCGCCGCCCTTTTGATACTGAGCCGAGACTGCCGCAAACAGCGGCACATACATGGCCATCGCTTTTTCACCGCCGCTGAATTTGTTGAAGACCCGGTCGGTTAGCTCCTTTTTCCCCTCGCTGTCCCGCTGATAGAACAAAAGAAACTCATACCAATCCCGATAGTCCAGCACTTCACGGATCAGGTCGGCGTAATTTGTCTGCAATTCCTGCTCTGCCGCGTTTTGACGGGCTTTCTTTACTTTGGTACGGAAATGAGTGGAGACACGTTTGCTATCTTCTGGAGTTAAGAGGGCTCTGTCTTTGCTCAGAAGCTGAACCAATTGCGCGGTATCCAGCTCCGCTGCTTCCTCCGCCTTTTTTGCTTTCCAGTCCAGACTGAACACCAGGCCCATGGAGGTTTTCAGCGTACCCATCAGCGCCGTCATGGCTTGTGCCCACTGCTGACTTTCATTGATGCGCGCACTCAGCTTATGGCTGATGGTCTCGGTTAGAATATCCTCAAAAAGCTCCCGATCTTTTTCTTCCAGCAGCGTTGTGGTCATGTCGACATCCATTTGCAGCCGAGCGATGAACTCCTGCAGGGAGAGCTCCTTCCCATCCCGCTGAAGCGTGATGCACAGGCGCTGGCGCAGCATGGTTTCCCGGGACGGCGGTTCAAAGACAGGTTCAATCTTGGGCTGATATCTTAAAAGAGAGTTATTGTGCTGTTGATAGTTGTTCCGCAGAGAATCTTCAATTTGCATCTGTGTACGCTCGCGGTCAGACGCCTGAATTTTGCTCTGCGCCTCCCGGGCGCATGCGGCAAGGCCGGCTTCACGGTCAAGCGGGAGTAAGCCCAGAGACAAATCTTCGGAGAAATAGGTCTCATAATCCTGCTCATCCATGACGGCCTGCGTGAATGCCTGACGGCGGAGCTGAAGCTGGTCGCGGGAACTCTGGATCTGACTGCTCAGTACGGCGGTCCGCTTGTCGGCCGAGTGTTCTCGTTCCTGCTGACGCTCGATCTCGTCGGAAAGCTCCGCCAGCCGCTTTGCACGTTCCCGGTTCTCGGGCGCATCTAGAACGGCTTGTATCTCCTGTATGGCGGCATCCGCGCGTTCGATCTGCGATTTGGTGCCGCGGTTTGTTTTTTGTAGTGCGTCCGCCTGATCCCGCTGTTCGGCAATGCTGTCCTCCAATGCAAGCAGAGACTGCCGAGAGTAGTCCAGTTTCATGGCAGTCTGCGACAGAGCCGTCAACTGCACCAGATATTCTTCTGCGGCGTCCAGAGCCTCCTCGTATGCCGCAGAGGCTCTTTCATATGGAAGTCCGCGGCTCAGCGTGCGGCACTCCTGATCCAATTGTGCGGCAAAGCGCTTTGCGGTCTGCTCCGCGCTGGAGCACTTTTGTACGGCGGCCTCTGCGTCGACCAACGCTTTGCGGGCCGATGAGAGCATCTCCAGGGACTGATCCAGGTCGATGGCCGTTGGCATGTGCTCGCGTTCCTCCCGCAGCAGGTTCAGCCGCCGCTCCAATTCCACCGTAGCAGCATGCCTTTCGTCCAGCTTTGCCTGCATTTCTGCCAGCTGCTGTTCCAATGCCTGTAATTGGCGCTCACGGTTTGCACGGCGGGCCGCTGCGCCCACAAAACCGGCGGGTTTCTCCGCTTGGCTGTGACCGTTAATCATCCCGCACTTGAAGCGCCCGTCCGGCAGCAGTGCGGTATGTGCGTTCAAATCAGATTGAGAAATACTGCTCAAACAGGCGGCTGCCATCTCCTGGTAGTGGGAGTCACCATCCGGCTGGAGACCTGCGATCGGATCGTCTGAGGGGGGGCCGGGGAGCAGAAACCTGTCCGGATATTGGCGGAGAAGCCCCTGAATTTGCACAAGCGCCGTCTCCGGGACGATGAGAGCGTCCAATAAACCGGCGTCGGATAGCTGTGCTTCCAGCAAATTGCGTGCCTCCTGAGACAGATCCGGAGAAAAATCCACCGTTTCATAAAATGCGGCGTGGGGAATTCCCTGCATGGTGAGCTGGATACGCGTAGCCTCGATCTGTGAGTTGCGAAGAGGAACGGGGTCCGGGTTGTTAAGCAGCTGATTCTGAGTCCGCCGAAGTGCGTCACACTCCTTTTGAAGCGCGTTTAACTCGGATTGTAACCCCAGCTTTGCAGTTTCAAGAGCGGTGCGTTTTTGGTAGGTGCAGCCATCGATCTTTTCCCGGATAGCGCTCCAATCGGCGGGAGAAGCATATCTTGCGATAGCCTGCCGCAGAGCCAAGAGCTCGCCCTCCGAGAATAGGAGCTCTTCATTCAGAATTTGACGGTGTGCGATCCCCTCAATCAGGCGGTCACGCTCCTCCCGCTCTTGGGTTTCCGCGTCCCGCAGCGTCACGCGGGCTGCCGATTCCCCGGTGCGGGCCTCATCCAATGCCTGACAGGCGGCATCGTATGCCTCATTCGCTTGCTCAAGTTTTCGTAAGGTGGATAGCGTTTCTGAAATTTGTTTCTTCCGCCGCTGGAGCGCGGTATGTACACATTCAAAGTCGGTGTTCTGCTCCGACTTGAGGCGCGAACTGTAATCCGTGTGCTCCGGACCCAGTTCCAAAATGGCATTCTGCGCTTCCAGCCCCCGTAACGCCGAACGCAGCGCCGCGCGCATGTCCTCCACCGCCCGCGTCAGCTCCCGGAGCTTGACTTCCCGGCTGTATATCTGTTCTTGCAGCTTCTGCACACGCGCCGTCCCCTCGTCCAGCTGCTCCTGATAACGCCTGAGATCCTCCTCCTCGCGTTTCAGACGTTCTTGCTGGATGGTGAGATCATCCTCACCCAGAGCCTCCTTTTGTGCCTTTGCCTGTGCGAGCCGGGACGCAGCCTCTTCCTTGACCTGTACGCAGGCCGTAATCTCCGCCTCCTGCGCCGTTAAGGTTTCCTGCTCCGTATTTACCTGGTTGCTTAACCGCACAGTCTTTTCCAGCGCCTCCAGGTAGGCCTGCCCCTTCTTGCCCAGCATATACTGGTTGTAGCGGGTATACTCATTGCGAATGATCATCGCGTCCCGCATCGCGGTTTGATAATCCCGCAGCGTATCCTCAAGAACGTCCATGCGCTCCATGGTGCTAACCATGGCGGAGAGATCTTCGTCGGTCAGCACGCGCAGAGAATCCTTCAGTACGGCTTTTACCGCCGTGGGACGAAAGGCCTCTTTGGAGAGCTTTGGCGTGCGTACCTTGATAAGTAGTTGAATCAACTGCTCGTACTGACGAACGTCCCGAAACCGGAAAATCCGGTCATTCACAAGCTGCTTATAAATACTGGGACTCTCGGCCCAGTTATTTTCATCATTGATTAGGTTTTTAAGCTTCTGTTTGCTCAGAGGAAGAAGCTGCTTGCCCAGCGTCTCGTACAACTCCACGCCGCCTTTTTGAATCCGTCTGCCGTCGCACAGGCAAAATCCCCAGAAGTCAATGTTCTTCCCCTTCTGGGCGCGCATACCGACCCCGATGGTGCTGTACTCATCCAATCCCTCTTTTTTGAATTCCAGGTACAAATAACCCGTGGACTCTTCATGCTCTCCGTCCCCCAGAAGATAATAGTCCATCTTACGGTCGCGGGAACCGAACGGATCCAGACGTTCAGGACTTTTGTTCCCGTCCAGCAAAAACGGGATAAAGCTCTGAGTTGTAATGGATTTCCCGGAAGCATTATCCCCCCGCAGAAGAAGGTGTCCGCTGTCCAGGATAAATTCCTCTCTGTCGTACAGCCAGAAATTCAGGAACCCCAGTTTATGCATCCTCCAGCGGTTCATCGAGCGACTCATCTCCAATCTCTCCGTGATAATTGGCAGGGAAGCTACCGGTCCATCTGGCCACGGCGGGGCAGAGGTACAGCATACCGCCGCGCTCAGTCAAAAGCATCCAGTCCCGCATATAGGTCGTCAGCTCCTGACACAGCGCTTCGTCGGATACCTCCCGCAGGCGGCGGCCCAGGCCGTTTCCGTACCGCCCACGGCATTGGCTGACCTGTTGGCGAAACTCTCGCGGCGTCAATGGAACCGTATCATCCGGCTCTCGGGAGAATTCACCCTGTCGTACGCATTCCCGAAGCTGTGCGCAGAGCAAAAGCACGGCGTCGCAGAGCGCCAAATCCCGCGGATGCACCATACCAAAGCGCTGTGTTTCATCCAGTACAAAGAAGGCGCCGTTTTTGTAGACCTCCAGAGTTCCGTTCAACGCGTCCCCCATGTTTCGGGCGATCCATGCGCGTTGATTCTTAACGTACTCGTAGTCGCCCCGCTCCTCCTCCGACCAGTAAAATGCAGGGGCTAAGGTAAGCTGCTGATAGACGCGGTGAATCCGCTGCCGTCCCCGTTCGGCCTCATCACCCTCCCAGGAAAAGGCCTCGAAGTCCGCAATGGATTGGCAATGCAGAATATCACGCCCAAAATGAACCGTAAAATGCCTGGACAGCCCTGTGTTTTCGTAGAGCACCTCCTGATTTTGGTCGCTACCAAAGCCGTCGCTGTTGCCGTCATACACAAGGAGCAGCCCCATCTCCTGCGCATATCGAAGAACCCGCACCAGAGCTTTCCGATGGAGAAACTTTGTCCAGTCAACCGCACGATATTGGGTCATAAAATGTTCGATTGCCTCTGTCAAATAGGAGAGCAAGAACTGCTCCCCATCATCCAAATCAGATAAATACAGCAGCAGGGCGCATAGAAGGCAGTAGTCCAGCGTATCTTGAAACGCTTGGATGCCCATCCAGGGCATCGACTTGGGCGGAACTTTTTCCAGCTTGACCACGGACTCGTTGATCACTAGGTTCCAGCCAAGCTGCTCATTGAGAAATCTGCGATATTGGGGTAGCGCGCGCTTCACGTTGAAATAAAGCTCTTTGTTTTCATTTCGTGTGACCCAAAAGCGATCCAGCAAATAGCGAAACTCATACATTGGCAGTCTCCTCAAAGAGAAGGATGCAATTTGGCATCGTCAGCACCCCGTCTGTACAAAGCATCTGACAGGTTTCATCGCCGCTCTTTTGCAGTGTAAAGCGCTGTCCATATTCCGTGCGTCCACACCGATCCGGGCTCAGATTCGCCATTGCGACCCAGGAGAGCAGGACTGTCCGCGCCTCGGGCGGTACAGGCTCTGAAAGCGCGGCGAACTCCAGCTTACCGTTGTGGATATACCCCATGAGCTGCCTGCGAAGCCGCTGTGCCTCTTCCAGAATTTGCTTACGCTGGGCGGCTTTTTCCTCGCTCTTGTCGGCAAATCCGCTCCGATCCATACGAGGCTTATAGGTGCGCACTCTGGGCGCCAGTGCATATTTCAGCGGTTCTTCCTCATACGTACTTACGTCAATTCGCTCCGTCTTTTTTTCATCGTTCACGTAAAAATGTCGGCAGCTCTGGGCACCAAATACCAGTGCTGACAGCCGATGTGCTTCCTCCATTGTTTCGCAGTTTGCAAACAATCCCAGCAGATGCTGCAATTCCGCTTTGTTGCTGACGCCCATGTTCTGCATCTGTACCAGAAGCGACGCATTCTGCACTACCCGCCGGATGACTTCGTTTGTGACCTCCATGACCTGTCTGGCGGTGGCGTTTTCCCCTGAAAACCATCCGACCAGCGACTGCCACACTCCCGCATCCTGCATCTTGAGTTCTGCCTCCCAATTGGGTGTGTGCCGTGAGTTGGGGCGGGGAATTTCCAATTGACTCTTATGAACCACTGCAAGGATGTGCTGCGCCTGCGCGGGGGAAATGGCTTCCAGCAGTGCGCCGATTTGTGCGGAACTGCTTTGAAGCTCTTGAATGAACTCCTCCAAATAGCGGATCAACCGCTGCTTATAAAGGATAAAATCGGTCGATTTCATCTGTTGGTCGGCACTGGGACTGTAGAATTCACGCAGATAATCCTGATAGTTCTGACTGAGACGCTGAAAATCCTCCTGCAAATCCTGCCACCATATGCTAACTTCCTTCAATGACATGTCATCCAGATGAGTTGCCTGACGCAGAGCGCTCTGAATCCGGCGGAACGCGCTGGAGGAGAGGCCGGCAGTGCGTGTGAAGAGGTTTTCCAAGGTGATTGTCATTCGTTCTATTTCCAAAGCGGACTGCGTCATCATGTACTGGAACTGTCGGTTTTTAAAGTCGGCGACGGTGTAGACTTTATGCGGGTCTTGAATGGGTGTGAGATTTTTCCAGCTTACCAACTGATCCAAATCGGCATTCAGTTGTTCGGGGGTATACTGGGCAAAGATTGCCTCTTCCCGGAGATGGGAGATGATCATATTTTTGTCCATCTGGTAGTGCATCTGCTGGTGTTCCAGATAAAATATCCGCATAATGGATCGATACTGTATATAATGCTCCGCCGACAGGTACCGCGTCTGTGGGATATTTTCCAAAAGTTCCGCATGAAACGCCATTACCAATCCTCCGTCCAAGAATTTCTCCGCGGGTGGTGGAATCATTCCACTTATATTATTCGTAATAGCAAAACGTACTGCCGAATGGCAACACAATAGGTGGAAGAACTCGGCCGATTTTTCCGTATTCTCCCTATTTCAACTTTATTATACCCGTATGTGCTATGAAGCGCAATCATTTTTAAGTTTAGACGTAGCTTCTTTTTCGCAACAAGAACTCCGGAATCTGGTTTGTGCTCCATCTCTCTTTGCGCCGCTGAATCCTTCTTGCACAAGGGTTCGGCGGTCTTTTTTGTCCACGTGTTTCCGGAACGTCCGGATGACACTTCCTCTCATTTTAAGAGAAGAAACTATTAAAATCTGTTTTTAGAACCCTCAGCTCCGGCTACTTTCTAAATCATGTAGTTGAAAGTCCTGTTCAACCCGGTTGGGAGTTTTGTAATGCAACGTTCTATGCGGTCGACCGTTATTATAGAAATCCATGTAGTCGAGGACCCGCCGTCGAAACTCCGCTTCTGAATGATAATTGGTTCGGTATAGCTCTTCTTTTTTGAAGGACGCAAAAAAGGCTTCCGCCACGACGTTGTCATGGGGCGTCCCCGGTTTAGAAAATGATTGCGTCACCCCCAGCGTCTTTAGGAGCTTGCGGAAAGCATAGGCGGTATACTGCGCCCCCTGGTCGCTGTGGAAAATCAGGCCCTTCTTTGGCCTTCGCTCCGCAAATGCTTGTTTAAATGTTGTGGTAATTAGCCGGGTACTGTTTTTCTGCGAAATGCCACAGGCGACTACTTTTCGGGAAAACAAGTCGATCATCACACAGATATAAAACCATCGATCCTTCAGCCGAAAACAAGTCACATCGCTGACCCATACCTGATTTGGCTCTTGCGTTTGAAATTGCTGCTTTAAAATGTTTGCTTTCTTCTCGTAGCTCTGCAATCTCTCGTAATCCCGCTTGGCGGTGACGCGGATACTGGAAAGCCCCATCTCCCGCATCAGTTCCGCCACCAGCTTCTGACTGACCCTTTGACCACGTTCCACCAATATGGCCCGAATCTTACCCGCGCCAAACAATTGCCTGTTTTCCTCGTAAACATCGCGAATCTGCACCCGAAGCTCTTCACGGCGCATGGCGGCGGCTGAATTTCCCGGCTTACTTTGAAACATGAAGTTGTAAAAGGTACCGCGGGAAACCTCCATGGCCTCGCACAAAACGTGTACGCTGAATTGCCCGTACAGCTTTTCCAGCTCCTTCAGCTTCTCCTGCAAGGGTGCGGACACCGTGCAACCCGCTGTTTTTAATACCGTAAGCATCTCTTCCAACTTCTGTACCCGCCGCCGGAGAAACTCAAACTCCCGCGGCGTCATCACCTGACCGCTCAGGGTCCTGGTTTCCCGGTATTGTCCAATCCACTCATTGGACGCACCCACCTCCGCACACAAGGACTTGACCGGTTCACCAGACTGGTAACGGGCTACCAGTCTCTGCTTTTCCTCTGGCGTCAATCGCTTTTTCATCAAACCACTCCTTTCCGCGTTGATACTATAATCATACCACATCTTTATGCCGGACGGCTTGGCCGCCCGGCATTTTTGTGTTCCCACCCTCATACTTTGAAAAAGAGGTGATGCAATTTTGGAGAGCGCACAGAGAGAGGTCGTCAGCGTCCTGCTGGGACGCGTTTTTTCCCTCGGCCTTATATCGAAATCCACCTATTCTCACGCGGAAGATTTGGTGCATTCTGTGATAGACTTGCCGGAGCTTTTTCGGTATCCTGTGTGCTTGACAGAGGAGGCGAACAGGCATGAATGTACTGAAAATACGCAATGAGATGAGAAGCGGGAAGTCCATCTTCGACCTCCCATTGCGCGTGACATTCTACGCGCGGGTATCCACAGATAAGGATGAACAACTCAACAGCCTGGAAAACCAGGTACAATATTATACCGAGCTGATCCAGAGCAAGCCAAACTGGACCTACGTCGAGGGATATATCGACGAGGGGATCAGCGGGACAAGTACCAAAAAGCGGGATAGTTTCAATCGGATGATCTCGGACGCCAAAGCGGGACGCTTTGACTTCATCATCACGAAAGAAATATCCCGCTTTTCCCGTTCCACCCTGGACAGCATCCAGTACACCCAGGAGCTGCTGGAACACGACGTGGGGGTTTTGTTCCAGAACGACAACATTAACACCCTGGATTCAGACAGCGAATTCCGTCTGGTGGTCATGGCCGGCGTGGCTCAGGATGAGGTGCGCAAGCTCTCCGAGCGGCTGAAGTTCGGCTTTCGTCAGGCCATCAAAAATGGCCATGTGTTAGGTAACGACAAGCTGTGGGGCTATTATAAGAAAGACTGCGTACTGACCATCAACGAGGAGGAGGCCCGAGTGATTCGCCGCATCTTCGACCTCTACGCCAACCAGCAGATGGGCATACGGCGCATCTCGCAGACATTATTCGATGAGGGGTTCACCAGCCGGAAGGGCAACGCCTTCAACGTACTGACCATCCGGCACATCCTCTGCAACCCAAAGTACAAGGGCTGGTACTGCGCCAACAAGTCCCAGACGGTGGACTACCGCAGCAAACGGAAGGTCTTCCTGGACGAGAGCGAGTGGGTCATGTACCCGGACCCCTCCATCCCGGCCATCGTGTCCGAGGAACTGTGGGACCGGGCCAACGCACTCTACAAACGGCGCAGCGAGCAGATGATGTCCCACCAGAGCGCCGCCGAATTTCACAACCGTTATCCATACAGCGGTAAGATCATCTGTGAGGAGCATGGCACCAGCTACCACCGGCAGGTGCTAAAAAGCGCCAAGGGAGAGAAAGAGGTCTGGCAGTGCCGGGTCTACCGCAACCGGGGCCGGGCGGCCTGCTCCGCGCCCCAGCTCCGCACCACAGAGCTGAACCAGATCATGGCGCACATCTTCGACCAACTGGCCCAGAATAAACAGGCTATCGTGGATGCGGTGGTGAAGGTGATCCAGTCGGTCCCCGACGAGCACGACTATGGACGGGACACTCTGCGGATCGAGGAGGACTTGTCCGCCATTCACGCAAAAAAAGACCGTCTGTTGGAGATGAGCATGGCGGAGGCTATTACCATCGAGGAGTTCAAGTGCCGAAACGACGGCTTCAACGAGCAGATTAGAGGGTTGGAGGAGCGGCTGGAGCTTCTGAAAGCGGAAGAGCAAAAGGGCAAGCGCTCTGTGGAGCAGCTGGAGCAAATCCGCACCGCTCTCGAACAGGAGCTATCCTTCGAGAACGGCATCAATTCCGAGCTGGTGACCACCATCTTAGACCACATCGTGGTCAAAAAAGGCTCTACCCGCGAAGAAGTACATCTGGACATCCACCTGAAATTTGGCGGCCCCTATGGGGTCGTTTTTGACCGGGAAAATTCCTCCTTTCGTTTCAGCCGTTTAAGAAATACTACGCCATGCCCTGCGACCAGGACGACCTGATTTCCATCGGCACGATCGGCCTGATCAAAGCGATCAGCACCTATAAGCCCGACAAGGGCACGCGCCTCGCCACATACGCCGCACGCTGCATCGAAAATGAAATCCTGATGCATTTCCGGGCAGCGCGAAAAAGCGCTTCAGACGTGTCCCTGTCCGAAGCGCTGGACACCGACGCAGACGGCAATTCACTGGCGCTGATGGACGTTATCAGCTGCGAGGACGAAGGGCTCCTTCAGGTGGAACAAAACGACCATTACGCGCAAATGCACCGCTTCATCGACCGCTGCCTCGACGACCGGGAAAAAGAAATCCTTACCCTGCGCTACGGCCTGCATGGGAGCGAACCGCTGACACAGCGCGAGATCGCCAAGGCGCGCGGGATCTCCCGCTCGTATGTCAGTCGGATTGAGAAGAAAGCTGTCGAAAAGCTGCGCCGTGAGTTTGAAAAATACAACAGCTGACGCGCCGTCCTATGCGCGTTCCTGCTGTTGTGATGGGGGCGGGTAGACCGTCGCCGGGAAACCTGTCCGCTGCTCCCGCAGTAACCGGAAAAAGGTGCTCTTGCAGATACCCAGCATTTCCACGGCCTCATTGATATGCAGTTCCTTATGCTGCCAGCGCTGCGCCACCGTATCGAACGGGACCGGCAAATCCTTGCGCGGCCTGCCGAATTTGACGCCGCGCGCCCGCGCTGCCGCAATGCCTTCGGCCTGCCGCTGCCGGATGCTGTTGCGCTCATTTTCCGCAACGAATGAAAGAAGCTGCAGCACAAGGTCGGAAATAAAAGTGCCGAGCAGGTCGCGGCTCAGCGTTGTGTCCAGCAGGGGCATGTCCAGCACGCGGATGTCCGCGTGCTTTTCCTTTGTAATAACCCGCCACTGTTCCATGATTTCCTGATAATTGCGCCCAAGGCGGTCGATGCTCTTGATGATCAGCAGGTCTCCCCGCCGCAGCCGGGACAGCAGGCGCCGGTAGCCAGGCCGCGCAAAATCCTTCCCGCTCTGCTTATCCACATACACCTGTTCCGGCGGTACCCCATTTTCCTGCAACGCGTCAAGCTGCCTGTCTTCATTTTGCTCTTTACTGGAAACGCGGACATAGCCGTACACCTTGCTTTCCATATAACCCTCCACATGATGTTATTTGCTTGCGCATAACATATACTATACACGCATATTTATTATATGGAAATTTCCCCTTTTTGTGCAGGGTACCAACGCAGGGAAAGGCCCGCGGCATGGATTTGCCGCGGGCCTTTCCCCTATTTGGAAATTGTGAGAAGAAAAGTAGTGGGCTGGATTATTCGCGACCCATGACAAAAACATAGTTTGTCGTCGCGGAACCGCCGATATTGAGCATGCAGCCCGTATCGGCCTTGATCAGTTGGTAATCCCCCGCCTTATGGGCGATCTGCTTATACAGGTCGAGGAACATCCGCACGCCCGACGCGCCGACGGGATGCCCGCAGCCGATCAGGCCGCCGGAAGGGTTAATCGGCTTTGTGCCGTCGAACGCAATCACGCCGTCTTCGACCGCCTCATACTCCTTGCCCGGCTCCGTAATGCCGAACGCGGAAATCGCGGCGTACTCGCTGGAAGTAAAGCAGTCGTGCGTCTCAAAGAAATCGATATCGTTGACCGTGACGCCGGCGCGGCAGTACGCGTCCACGACGGTCTGGCGCGTCCACGGCAGGATATAATCCATGTCGCGGCTCTCCTCCAGCTTCTTGGAGAACTGCATCGGCGCCACGCGGTGGCCAAAGCCTTTGACGACCGGCGTCGGGCCCTTCAGCCCGCTCTCCTCCTTGTACTTTTCGGAGCAGAGGACGACCATTGCCGCCCCGTCCGTAACCTGCGAGCAGTCGGACACGGCTAGCTTGCCGCCGACCAGCATATTGGTTTCGGTGTCGCGCATGTTAGCCTGTTCGCGGCTCATAAACCACTTACGGGTCTGCGCGTTCGGGTTGCGCTTGGCGTTTTCATAGTTGATTTCCGCAATCGAGGCCAGGGCGGACATGTAGCGGTCCTCCTCGCCGTAGCGGTCGATATACGCGTCCGCCAGGCGGCCGAACAGCTTGGGGAATGGGAAGTCAATGCCCTTGCCTTCCTTATCGTAATAAGCCGCGCGCCCCAGGTAATCGCCGCCGACCTTGGAACTGACCGTCTTCATCATTTCCCAGCCGACCACGATGGCAACGTCATAATCACCGCTGCGGATCTTGGTAATCGCCGCGTCGAGCGCGACCGAACCGGAAGCACAGGCTGCCTCATAGCGCGCAGAGGGAACGCCGTAAAACGCCGGATGGACTTCGGTCAGCAACGCGCCCAGATGCCCCTGGTTAGCATACAATTCCGCGATGAAGTTGCCCACAAAAAAACCGATGCGGTTTTCCTTATTAAGCTGCTCGATCTGCGCATAGGTCAGGCTGGCGTCATAGCAGCCGTCGGAGATGACCTCGCGCAGCAGCGCGATGACGTTTTTGCCCTCTTTGCTCCAGTTGCGCTCAAAATCCGTCTGCGCGCCGCCCAAAACATAAACTTTATTTGTATTCATAACTGTCGTTCTCCTCCCCTTACTTCTTGCCCTTGAAGTATCTGCGGAAATCGTATGTGGACGCGGCCGGGATGCCGGCCATCGTCTCCTCGACGTTGATTTTGGCAATCAGCGCGGGGTCCAGGCGTTCCTTTGCAAGTTTCATAAATACGTATTTGCCGCCGAGCGCATCAATAATGGAGAGCGGGGGCGCCCAGCCAAAGCCGGCGGCCATGACGTGATCCGCCGCGTGCGCGCTGTCGGAAACCAGCTTCGCCGCCGTAATGGAATACAGCACATATTTGATCAGGAAGGACAGGCAAATCTGCGCCTCCGTCGAGTGGTTGGAGGTTAAGACGTCCATCGCCCGCTTGTATTCGCCGTTTTTCAGGTGCTCGATCATTTTGATGGAGAACGGGAAGGAATACGTCATCTTGTCGCGGTACTCGCCGGACTCGATATCATATACATAGGTGATACGGCGGCCGTCCTCGCGCTTGATGGACTTGTAAAGCCCCTGGCCGGTCTTGCGCCCCAGCTTGCCTTCCCGCACCAGGCGGCAGCAGTATTCCGGGAAAATGAATGTCTCATGCGCGTAATCGTCCGTATTCTGATAGATATTGTCCACAACGGCCTTGGAAACGTCCAAACCGACGAAGTCTGCCGTATTGATCGGCGCCATATTGCGGCCTGTGAACTGCCCCAGGATCGCGTCGATATAGTCGATGCCGCCCGAGTCCTTGTACCGCTCGGCATACTGCAGCGCCTCGTTGATGAACTGGAAGCCGATACGGTTGCCGAGGAAAGCCGCGTCGTCGCGGATCTCGACGACCGTGCGTACCAGCGTCTGCGCCGCGTAGCACTTGATATACTCGATGACCTTGTGTTCCGTATAGAGCGACGGGATGATCTCGCACAGCGTCAGGCTGTACGGCGGGTTAAAAAAGTGCATGCCGAAGAAATACGGGCGCAGTTCTTCCGGCAGCATTTCCGCCAGCCGCGTAATGGACAGGCCGGAAGTACCCGTGGCGATCAGCGTCTTTTTCTTAATAAAGGGCGCAATCTTGGCGATAATGGATTCCTTGGCGTCAAAAGTCTCTGCAACGCTTTCAAAAATCAGGTCAGACTCCCCAACGCATTTTTCCAGCATCGAATAATCGCATGGGATAAGGTTGCTTTCGACGGCTTCCGCCTTTACGGACTGCGCCGCCTTGGCGACCGCGGCCTCCGCCTTTTCCATGCTGCGGCTGACCATATAGACCTTTGCATTGCCGAAGGATGCGAAGATACCCGATATGTTGCATCCCATCGTGCCGTTTGCGCCGAGGACTGTGACTGTGTTGATATTCAATGTACTCCCTCCAATAATGTAAAGCGCCTGAAATTTATTTTGTTAAAGTTTTGTCAATCTCTTTATGCTTCTATTGTACGCTCTTGTTAATTAATTGTCAATCTGTTTCTTGATAATTTTTTCACAATTTTCCGGTTATTTTTTTGTCACGCACAGGCCATGGAAAGGCCGCGGCGGGAGCCAGCCCGCCGCGGCCTTTTGTCACGGTACCAGATATACTTTTTTGTGCGCCACGCCCAGCGCCTCGGTCTCCCCATGGCCGCCCACCAGCACGTCGACCCGGTTGCCCTTGATCGCGCTGCCTACATCCTCCGCGACGAACGTCCCGCTGCCCTCTATATAAACGCGCGACCCCAGCGGGATGACCGATGGGTCTACCGCAATGGTATGCCATGGCCGCGGCGGCGCGCCGGTCGAGGTCTGCCCGCTCCATTTGCCGTTGCAGCAGGCGCCGGTACAGTAATAGGTCACGCGGAAATCGCCCAGGCAGGTCATCGCGTCATCCCGCCGCATCAGGCCGCCGCGGGATACCGCGGGCGTATGCGTGGCAGCCCGTCCGTTTCCGTCACCGCCCTGTGCCCCCAGCGCCTCCGCCGGGAACGGCAGCTCGCAAAAAAACTGCCCCGCCGCCATATCCGTATCTCCCGGCAGGCCTGCCGCCGTAGGCGGTTTGCCGGCGGCCAGCAGCCCTACCGCCACCGTAAGCAGCAACAGGTCGGCCACCCAAAGGGTCCTTTTCATTTGCGCCTCCTTGCCGTGATTGCCTCTCCATCCCCATCCTATGCGGCGCGGGGTGGGAATATATCAAAAAGCCCCCGGGCATCCCCGGGGGCTTTGGCGCTGGGCTAGTAAAACGGGTTTTTACCGGCGGTCCTCGACGATCATCACCTGGACTGCGTCCGCCGTATTGCCGCGGCTCAGGATATACATCGTATAATTGGAATTGGCGCGCACCGTAAAGCTGGAAGACGCCAGCGAACGGGACGATTCGAACTGGACGACGTCGGCGTCCAGGGTCTCGATATCCTGTGTGCGCGGCATCGGGCGCAGGTCGGTTTCCGCCAAGTAGAACTGATACGTACCCGGCCGGATGCGCTTATAGGCCGTGGTCTCCTTAAAACGCACATCGCTGTAAACCACGCGGCCGTCCGCCAGGATAACGTCGAGCGGCCGGCTATTATAGGCGAGGTTGCTTACGCGGAAGCAGGAATAGTTAAACGGGGTATTGCAGGGCACATCAGAAATCTGGATCAGATCCAGGCCGCTGGCCGTGTTGATGATTGCAATGGTCGAGACTTCATCCGCACGGAAGGGCATGGACTTCTGCAGGTATACATAGCCGTTGCGGCCAGTCACCGTGACGGTCTGGAACCCGCCCGACACGCGGCCATAGGGCGTAAGCTGCGCATAACCCAGGTTGTTCACTACGATACGGTTATTGATATAGACGCGGAACGGGTTATATCCATAGCCGGCATTGAGGAAGCGTACCCGTCCGGTACGCCCCATGCCGCAGAAAAAGCACGGCGGCTGCGGCTGGATCGGTACGGTGATGATCGGCCCAACCGGCCCGCCCTCCCCGGGGTTCGGCAGCGGGATTACCGGTATGTTGGAGCCATTGCCGGGATTCACCGGCCCGCCTTCGCCCGGGTTCGGCAGCGGGATCACGGGGAAATTGGGGCCGTTGCCGGGATCCACCGGCCCACCCTCGCCCGGGTTCGGCAGCGGGATCACAGGTACGTTGGAGCCATTGCCGTTGTTTCCGGGATCCACCGGCCCGCCTTCGCCGGGATTTGGCAGCGGGATTACCGGCATATTGTACCCGTAATCAGCGGCCTCCCCTTCGGGCGGCGTAGCTGGCATATCCGCGGCGTAGCCTTCCCGGTCATTTGATGAGTTCATGTTGTCCCATCTCCTTTCTAACGCTATATGCCATCCTATGAACCCCGATCCTGTCCGGTGCGGCCGGCCGCGCGCAAAAAAGCCGCGTCCCCCTGCGAAGCAGGGGGACGCGGCCTTGCCTGATTTTATACCGTTTCTCTGTATTATGGTGTCCCGTCCGTTTTACCCGGCACTGTGCCGACCGGGCTGCCGTCCTTCAGGATGCTGCGGATTTCACCGGTCGGGATGGTAAAGGTCACCGCGCCCATGTACCCGGGCGCAACTTCGTATTGATCAAAGGATAGCACCAGCTCGTGCGCCCGGTTCAGGTAAAAGGGCTGCGTGGGGCTGATCTCGGAAAAATCCTCGTCGTAGGCTTTTTCGTTGTCCTGCTGCACCTGCCTTTCCATCTGCCCCTGCACCAGCTTGCTGAGCACGCCTACGTAATCCGCATCCTCCTGGAACAGGTCCGCAAGGGATAGGATTTTCCCCGCCTGCTTGTCTACGACGTAGTACCGTTCGATTTGCTGCGCACTGCCCGCGGACAATACCGTGTGGATGTTGACGCACAGCAGCCGGTCGTCCTCCAGCATCAGGCTGTAGCCGGAATCAACCCCCATATACGCCTGCCCGCCCATCGTGTCCTCGACGTCCTGGCGGTATTGCTCAATGAGCTGTTCCCCGTACGCGTCAAACCGCCCGTTCAGCAGCGCCTGCAGGGTCTCGTCCTGCAGGCCAACGGCATGCGGCGTCTGGATGTTCGCTTCCATCGTCCCCTGCTGCTCCCGGAAATCCCGGAAAGTCACAAGCTGTGTAAACGCGCCGATCACCGGGATGTCCGCAAGGTATGCGGAAACCTGCGGGCCGGCGTTCGCCGCGACCACCAGCGCAAGCGCCGCTGCGGCCACGCTGCCCACAGCCCGCCTGCAATATTGCAGTACGCGCCGGCTGTTGCGCTTCCGGCGCGCCAGCGCCTCCATCTGTTCGGACAAGGCGCGCGGCACGGGGATGCTTTCGTACGCCTCGCGCAGCTCCTCCATCTTATTATAGGCATGATCCATGGCGATCCTCCTGTTCTATCTGTTGCTTTAACTGGCCGAGCCCTTTATAGAGCCTGTATTTCACCGTGCTCAGGCTCTCCTGCAGGATGTCCGCAATCTGCTGCAATGTGCGGTCTTCAAAAAAGCGCAACACCACGACCGCCCTGCTCTTTTCGTCGAGCGTCTGCAGCAGTTCCACGACGTAAATACGGCTGTAATCGTCCGGCAGCCCCTGCTCCTGCTCAGGCAGGCCGACCTGCGTACGCTTATGCTTCCGCAAAAAATCCAGCGCCGTATTGATCGTGACGCGGTAAACCCAAGTATCTATATGTTCCGGACTGTCGATCCGGTCAATGTGTTTCAGCAGCTTATATGCAGCGTCCTGCACAATATCCATCGCGTCCTGTTCGTTTTTCACATAGCTGTATGCAAGACGGTAGAGCCGCTCCGTCTGTTCCACGATATGGCGGCTCACAAGTTCCTCCATATCCCTTTTCCGGTTCAAGGGCCATGCCCCCCTTCTTTTTCCTGTGCTGCACTTTCGATGTCCATCATTTATTAGACGCAGCCCGGCCTAAAAAAGTCTGCCGTGCCGGGGTCAATTTCAGTCGTTAATAAAAGAAAGCCGCCGGACAAAACAGCCCGGCGGCTTGGCATTCCCCTTATAGGAGCGGTGAAAACACCCGTAAAATAGATGCGACGATGGAAAGCGGCCACGGCATGCGCCGGATCCACTCCTCGTCGATCTCGCGGCTCTGCGCGATGCAGTCCTCCACGTCTATGCGCACCGCCTGCGGGATATTGCCGCTGTAAAACACGGTGCCGCACTCAAAGTGCAGGAAAAAGCTGCGGAAATCCATATTGATCGTACCAACGACGGCAACATCGTCGTCGGCAACCACCATTTTGGCGTGTATGAAACCCGGCCGGTATTCGTAAATCTTTACGCCCGCGCGGATGAGCTGCTGGTAAAACGACCGCGTGACCGCGTAAACCGCCGGCTTGTCCGGGATACCGGGCGTCACGATGCGCACGTCTACGCCGCTCTGCGCGGCCGTCGTAAGCGCGGTGAGCATTTCATTATCGAGCACCAGATACGGCGTCGTGATATAGACGTAGCGCTGCGCGTTGTTGACGATCTGCATATAGACCGTTTCGCTGACATTGAAGTTATCCATCGGGCTGTCGCCGAACGGCTGCACGAAGCTGTCCGACGGCCAGCTCGCCGTCGGCAGGTAGGCCGCGTGGTCGCCCACATATTTGCCGGTAGAAAACTGCCAAAGCTGCAAAAACATTTCAGTCATATTGGCGACCGCTTCCCCGCGCACCAGAACCGCCGTATCCTTCCAATAGCCGAAGCGCACGGTCTTGTTGATGTATTCATCCGCGAGGTTAATACCGCCCATATAGCCGACGTTGCCGTCGATAACGCATATTTTGCGGTGGTCGCGGTTGTTGAGGTACGTGTTCAGGGTGGGAATAAACTTATTGAACCGTACCGTCTGGATGCCGAGCGAGCACAGGTAATCGTCATACTTCCACGGCAGCTTGGAGATGCAGCCCGCGTCGTCGTACATGACCCGGACGTCAACGCCCTCTTGCACCTTCTGCACCAGGATATCCAGGATGGTGTTCCACATCTCGCCCTCTTCCAGGATAAAATACTCCATAAAGATAAAGCGTTCCGCCTTGGCAAGCTCGACCTTCATCGACGCAAACTGTTCCTCGCCGGAGCGGAAATACTCCGCCTGGGAACCGCCCCAGGCCGGGCAGCCGCATATGGATTCAATATACCGCGCGCGGCGCGCATAGTGCGGCATGACGTGTTCCAGCCGCTCCGTGGCCGGCGTCAGCGGCTTATCCGTGTAATCCGGGTCAAGCTTCTCAATCTTATGCATGGTGCGCGCACGGTTCACCGGCGTATTGCCCCAGAACAGGTAGAAGATGCCGCCGAACAGTGGGAACAGCAGGATTACGATGATCCACGCGATCTTGTAGGCGGGGTTGTCATACTTCCGGATGAGCCAGATCACCATAATTATGCTGAGCACTTCAAAGACACGGTACAGAACAAACCACTTTGAGCTTAAAAATGTAATGCAGAGCACCATAAGCACCATTTGCAGGATCAGCAGGATGCCGCCGATCAGCAAACGGTCTTGCAGGATGCCGCCAAATTTCTTCTTCATATTTTTCCTCGTTATGTCCGTCACCGCCAATCAAGATACATATCCACTATAACGCGATCAGCGAAGATTGTCAATCCAGGCCAAATCTTAAATCTTTTTGTAGCCCCTCCAACGCCGGTTACGTTTAGCGTATCCACTTTACCGGCCTGCATGCGGGCACAAAAAGAAAACAGGCCCCGCAATCGGCGGGCGCCTGTTTTCCTATTACCCTATGCAGTTTCCTGCCTGTTAAAACCGGGGCGGCAATCCCCGCAGTCACTCTTGTACGACGTAATGCATGATAACGCTCAGCGCCAGCAGGGTCATCGCGGGGACGCCAAGCAGGATGCAGGCAAATACCATTGCCCGCACGTCCGGGATCGTCCTTAACGCAATCACGAACAATACCATCAACACCGCGCAGGCCAAAGCCGCGACAACACTCAGCGTCATAAACAAATTCCGTTTCATAACGCACCTCCCCATATTTTAACCTAATCTGTAAACCCGGTTCCTTTGGTTCGATACCATACTACGATACCCGCAGGCAAATAACAAGGGGTTTTAGCTTAACTTTTTCCTATCCTGAACATCATTCAAGATTAAAAAATGCTATTATATCGCACAATATCTGATTTTTATTTTGTGCCCGCCCCGGGCTCTGCCGCTTAGGCACAAGGTTTAAGCTGCCCTGTCGCCCTGCAAAATGAATTGCACATTGCACGGCTTCCAAAAATATGCTATCATAGCATTGCCGGCCATGCCCCCAGCGCGCATCCACGGCCGTATGCGGCGTCCGATAGCCGTAAAAATACGATTACAGGAGCTTGTTATGTCACAAACTACGACACGGCGGCAATATCTGGACGTCCTGCGCGTGCTGTCCATGCTGGCCGTGGTTTACCTGCATACCGCCGCGCCTTCCCTGCGGCAATTCGACCATATGGCGCTTTGGCATGTATCCAACGCGCTGACCGCGCTATGCACCATCGCCGTACCGGTTTTCTTTATGATTTCCGGCGCGCTGCTGCTTTCCAGCAGCAAAACGGCCGACCCGCGCGACCTGCTGCGGCGCCGCCTCCCCCGTATCCTCGTACCGTTTGTCGTATGGTCACTCATCGCGGTCTGCGCCGCCGTCTGGGAGGCAAGCCCGGAAACTGCAAAAGGCATGCTGCGCGGCATCGCCGGGTCGCCGGTGATCACGCCGTATTGGTTCATCTACGCGCTGATCCCGATTTACCTGCTGTCCCCGCTGCTCAAAAAACTTGTGGACGCAAGCTCCCCCTCGCTGCTTGGCTACGCGCTCGCGCTGTGGTTTATTTTCTCCAGCGTGGTCAAAACGGTACGCGAACTGCTGCCCGCCGCCTATGCGCCGCTGCTTAACGGCAACGCCTCCTTTAATTTGACAATGGTGGGCGGCTTCCTGGGCTACTTCCTGCTCGGCTACGCCCTGTCCACCCTGCGTCGCCCGGTCAGCAAGAAAGCGTTGTGGGTGATTGCGCTTGCCGACCTCGCGGTGATCATCGCGGGCACCTGGAAACGCAGCGTGGGCGCGCAGGAATATTCCGAACAGTTTAAAAGTTATCTTTCCGTTTACGTTGTGGTGCTGTCCGCCGCCGTCTTCCTGCTCGCGCGGGAATACCTGGACGGCAAACCGCCCCGCGGGCGCTTGCTGCCGCTGCTCTCCGGCGCGTCCTTCTGCGTCTACCTTGCCCACCCGCGCATCATCACCCTGCTGCATACCTATGTGCTCGACCAGCACTTCACTGCGGTCTGGCAACAGGGCGTATTCTATGTCTTGACGCTCGCGCTCGCGCTGCTTGCGGCTTTCGTGCTTGCAAGCATCAAGCCGCTTTGCTGGCTCATGACCGGCCAGCCCTTCCAGGGCGCTTCCAACCTGCAGGCGGTTTTCCGCAAGCGTAGCCCCCGTGCATAAAAAAACGTCTCCCAATATTGGGAGACGTTTTTTATGCCGTCAAAGCAAGCCGGAAACCAACGCCACGCCTTGCGACGCGATCGTCATAATGATGCCCGCCGTAATCACGCCGAGCGAGATCGAAAAGAAGGCCTTGCGCACCGGCATCTTGAGCAGCGCCGCGATGGCCGCGCCCGACCATGCGCCGGTGCCGGGCAGCGGGATGGCGACAAATAGGAACAGGCCGATATTGGCGTACCGCGTGACCCTGTCCGTCTTATGGAGCAGCTTGTTCTTATACCAGTTGGCAAAGCCTGCGAACGGCCGCAGCGTGGCAAGCCAGTCCAGCAGTTTTTCCGCAAACAGCAGGATAAACGGGATCGGCAGGATATTGCCGGCCAGCGCGATCAGCAGCACCTGCACCCACGGCATCCCGATCGCCGTGCCCAGCGGCACCGCACCGCGCAGCTCGACGAGCGGCACCATGGAAATGATAAAAACGGCTACCTCGCGCCCCGCACCCAGCAGCCAGTCAAAAAAAGCCTGCATTCCTCAAACTCCTATCTAAAACCTTTCACGGTTGATGCTACCGTAAACTGCCTGCAAAGTCAAGCAAATTTTTGTAAAGTTTTCGTATCTGTGCCGTATGCGTATACAAATCGCATCATTTGCGTTAAAATAGAACAAGTCCAACTGCAAAGGAGCTTTTTATGAACCCGATTACGCTGGTTGCCACCGACCTGGACGGCACCCTGTTTTATGACCGTGAAAACATTACATCCCGCGACCGCGCCTGCCTTGCGCGGCTGCGGGACGCAGGCGTGACGCTGGTCTTTGCCACCGGGCGCGAGCTGGACGGCGTGCGCCCCGCCCTGCACCGCCTCTCCCTTTGGGACGCGCCCCGCTACATCATCCATTCGGGCGGCGGCGGCATTTACGACGTGGCGCAGGACCGCGACGACGCCCTCGGCGTGATGGATGTGGCCACGCTGCGCGACATCTACCGCCGGTACAAGGGCTACGGCGTCCCGATTATGATTTCGCAGCACGGCCGCCTCTATACCTCGATGCTGACCGATATCCTGCGCAACGAGGCGCGCCTGCTCGGCTACGAAATCACCGAGGTGCCGGATTTCGAGTCCGTCCTGACGGAGCCGAACGGCAAAATCGTCATGAACGGCACGATCGCGCAGCTGGAACGCATGCTCCCAATCGTCACCGCCGATCCCGACCCGCGCTACCGCTGGCACCGCAGCCATGACAACTATATCGACTGCTACCGCGCCGGGATCGACAAGGGCGCGGCGCTGGGCAAGCTGTGCGCCATGCTCGGCGTGCCGCTATCCGATACGCTTGCCATCGGCGACAACCTGAACGATCTGCAGCTCCTCAGTACCGCGGGGCATTCCGCCTGCCCGGGCGACGCGCACCCCGACGTGCTGCCCGCCGTCGATTTTGTCGCCTGCCCGGCGCAGGAAGGCGCGGTCGCGTGCGCCTGCGACTATTTTATCCCGCCGCGCCCTTAAGCGGGCGGCCGCTTTGGTTTGACAGCCCCCCGCGCAAGGGGTATACTAAAAATACCTAGAAAACCGAGGCATGCCGGAAAGGGGCGATCCTGAATGAAGGAAAAACAGCAATTCCCAGGCAGTATGACCCTGCTGGTGCTCGCCCTGCTGGAGGGCGGGGACAAATACGGTTACCAGATGATCCGCGAACTCGAGACGCGCTCGGATCACACCTTCTCCCTCAGCGAGGGCACGCTCTACCCGATCCTGCACGGCCTGGAGCGCCAAGGGGAAATCCGTTCCTATGAGTCGGCGTCGGAATCCGGCCGGCGGCGCAAATACTACAAGCTCACCCGCCAAGGCGTGCGCACCCTGTCCCGCAAGCGGCAGGAATGGCAGCTATTCTGTGCGAAGATGGGCAAGGTTGTCGGGGGTGAGGCCTGTGGCCCCGTCTAAGACTGAACTTTTCCTGGATACCGTCTGCGCGCAGGTGCGCTGGCCGTATTCCCGCAAGAAAATCCGCGCAGAGCTTGCCGGGCACATTGAAGACCGCATCTGCTACCTGACCGCGCAGCGCGGCTATCCCTACGCGGAGGCCGAGGCCGAGGCGGTGCGCAACATGGGCGACCCGGCCGCGCTCGGCCAGGCGCTGAACGACCAGCACCGGGCGGGGCCTTTCCTGCTGTACCTTGCGATCACGGTCGCGTTCTGGGTTGCAATCTTCTATGTCGCCTATCTGCTGGTACACGACCTGCGGATGCTATAAAAAAACCGCCCGGATATGTCCGGACGGTTTTTTGCATGTCAGCGCACGTATTCGAATTCAATCTCGCCGATGACGACAAAATCGCCCTCGTTGACGCCCAGCTCCTCCAGCCGGTCGTACACGCCGGCGTTCTTGAGCATGCGGTCCATATACATGCGGGATTCATAGTCGTCGGTATTGACGCTGCCCATGAGCTTGTCCACCCATGCGCCGCTGATGACGAAGTAATCCTCCACCTTTTCGACCTTGATGTCGCGCTCCGTAACCTCGGGTTCGGTCTCCACGAACTCAGGCTCGTACACGAACACCGGCGGCAGCTCCTGCAGGCTGTCCCATGTTTTGTGGATCAGCTCCTGCACGCCGGTATTGGTCGCCGCGGAAAGCTCCAGGAAATCGAAGCCTTTCTCCGCGGCATAGGCGCGCAGGCGCTCGGCCGGCGCCCGGTCGTCCCCCAGCAGGTCGGTCTTATTCGCGACGATGATCTGCGGACGCGCCGCCAGGAATTCGCTGTAGCCCGCAAGCTCGGCGTTGATCGTCTCGACATCCTGCACCGGGTCGCGCCCCTCGCTGCCCGATACGTCCACCAGGTGGAGCAGTAGGCGGCAGCGGTCGATATGGCGCAGGAAGTCGTGCCCCAGCCCCGCGCCCCCGGCAGCGCCCTCAATGATGCCCGGGATATCCGCCATGACGAAGGACTGCTCCTCGCCGACGCGCACCACGCCGAGGTTCGGCACCAGCGTCGTAAAGTGATAGTTCGCGATCTTGGGACGCGCCGCGGACACCATGCTGAGCAGCGTCGACTTGCCGACGTTCGGGAAGCCGACCAGACCGACGTCTGCAAGGAGCTTCAGTTCCAGCACGATTTCGCGCTCTACCCCCGGCTGACCCGGCTTGGCAAAGCGCGGGGCCTGGCGGGTCGGCGTGGCGAAATGCGTATTACCCCAGCCGCCGTTGCCGCCCTTGGCCACGACGAACGGCTCGTCGCCCGACAGATCCTTGATGACCTGCCCCGTCGCCTGGTCACGGATCACCGTACCGCGCGGCACGCGGATCACGAGGTCTGCNTATAGAGGAAGTCCAGCAGGGTGGACAAATTATCATCCCCCTTGAAAACCCCGCTGCCGCCGCGGCCGCCGTCGCCGCCGTCCGGGCCGCCCGCCGCGACATATTTCTCGCGGTGGAAGCTGACCTTGCCGTCCCCGCCCTTACCGGACGCGATACGGATCTTTGCTACGTCAATAAACAAATGGGTTCCTCCTTTCAGAAGGGGGCTAAAAGAAAATCTCAGGCCGGTTGGCCTGAGATTTTGTCAATTACTGGGGATAGACCGAAACCTTCTTGCGGTCCTTGCCGACGCGCTCATAGCGGACTACGCCGGTTACCTTCGCGAACAGGGTATCGTCAGAGCCAATACCAACGTTCGTACCCGGATGGATCTTCGTGCCGCGCTGGCGGACCAGGATGTTGCCGGCCGGAACGGTCTGGCCGTCCGCACGCTTTACGCCCAGGCGCTTCGCCTCGGAATCACGGCCGTTCTTGGTAGAACCAACGCCCTTTTTATGGGCAAAAAACTGTAAGCTGATCTTAAGCATCGTGTTGCACCTCCGTTACATGGATAAATTGCGCATACTCTTTTTCAAGCTCCCCATAGTGCACCCGCAGCGCACGCAGGGCGTGCTGTGCCTCCCGGGCTTCGTCGGCCGTCAGGCCGTCCGGCAGGACGATGCGGATAAACGTCGCTTCCTGGTCGACCTCGGTGTCGATATCGAGCAGGAGCACGTCGTCGAGCAGCACATGGGTAAGCTGCATCGCGCTTGTGATTGCCGCGCAGACGATGTCCTCGCCCTCATCGGCGTACCCGGCGTGGCCGGTAACGCTGACGGATCGGAACGCGCCGCGCTGCTTGGTAAATACGACCTTGGTCATACCATTACGCGTGGATCGCGCCGATGGTCACCTTGGTGTAGGGCTGTCTGTGACCCTGGCGTCTTCTGTAACCCTTCTTGGGCTTCATCTTGAAGATGTTGATCTTCTTCTGCTTGCCGGTCTTGTCAGCCGTACCGGAAACAGTCGCGCCTTCTACGTACGGAGCGCCAACCTTCAGCTCTGCGCCGTCGCCAACTGCGAGGACCTTATCAAAGGTCACATTCGCGCCGTCTTCAACGCCCAGCTTTTCAACGAAAATTACGTCGCCTTCGGATACTTTGTACTGCTTGCCACCGGTCTCTAAGATTGCATACATTCGGTAGCACCTCTCTTTCTTTAATAGAGTCACGCTCGTACGGGCGGCGCCCAGTTCTGGGCACACTTCCACTACCCGCTTGATGCGGCTTTTAATAGGATAGCATACCGGACAACGCCTGTCAACCGTTTTTCCATATTTTTTGTTTTTTATAGGGCGTCCCGCGCACATTTTGCAAGCCCTGTTAAAATCCCCGCCGGTGTGGCACACTATCCCCATCCGGGATGGAAAGGGTGACCGATTGATGAAACGCCAAGCGCCTGCGCAAACCGTACTGGACGGCCTGCTGTTTGCCGTCGGCAGCCTACTGTTCGCCGTTTCGGTGAACGTTTTTACCGCGCCCAACAATATCGCGCCGGGCGGCGCGACCGGCGTGGCCGTGCTGGTGAACGCGCTCACCGGCCTGCCGATCGGCCTGACGAACCTTGCCGTTAACGTCCCGCTGTTTGTGTGGGGCGTGCGCGCGGCCGGCGCGCGCGCCATGGCGAAATCCGCCGCGGCGGTGGCGCTGTCCTCACTCGCGATCGACCTGACCGCAGGCCTGCTGCCGCCCTACTGCGGCGACCCGATGCTCGCCTCCGTGTTTGGGGGCGTGCTTGCGGGTTCCGGCCTTGCGCTGATTTTTATGCGCGGCGGCACGACGGGCGGCACCGACCTCGCCGCTTCCCTGCTCGCCCGGCGCCTGCGCCATATTTCACTGGGGCGGCTGATCCTGTGCATCGACCTGCCGGTCGTTCTGTGCTCCATCCCGGTGTTCGGCAGCATCGAAAGCCCGATGTATGCCCTGATCGTC
>NZ_LT707059.1:0-74720 GCF_900155735.1 Intestinibacillus massiliensis | reverse complement strand
CCATATTTTTTGTTTTTTATAGGGCGTCCCGCGCACATTTTGCAAGCCCTGTTAAAATCCCCGCCGGTGTGGCACACTATCCCCATCCGGGATGGAAAGGGTGACCGATTGATGAAACGCCAAGCGCCTGCGCAAACCGTACTGGACGGCCTGCTGTTTGCCGTCGGCAGCCTACTGTTCGCCGTTTCGGTGAACGTTTTTACCGCGCCCAACAATATCGCGCCGGGCGGCGCGACCGGCGTGGCCGTGCTGGTGAACGCGCTCACCGGCCTGCCGATCGGCCTGACGAACCTTGCCGTTAACGTCCCGCTGTTTGTGTGGGGCGTGCGCGCGGCCGGCGCGCGCGCCATGGCGAAATCCGCCGCGGCGGTGGCGCTGTCCTCACTCGCGATCGACCTGACCGCAGGCCTGCTGCCGCCCTACTGCGGCGACCCGATGCTCGCCTCCGTGTTTGGGGGCGTGCTTGCGGGTTCCGGCCTTGCGCTGATTTTTATGCGCGGCGGCACGACGGGCGGCACCGACCTCGCCGCTTCCCTGCTCGCCCGGCGCCTGCGCCATATTTCACTGGGGCGGCTGATCCTGTGCATCGACCTGCCGGTCGTTCTGTGCTCCATCCCGGTGTTCGGCAGCATCGAAAGCCCGATGTATGCCCTGATCGTCATCTTCCTCACCACAAAGGTGATCGACACCGTGCTTTACGGCACCGACGCGGGCACCGGCAAGCTGATCTTTATTATCTCCAGGCAGGGCGCGGAAATCAAGCGCAAAATCCTATTTGAGGTTTCGCGCGGCGTCACCGAACTGCGCGCCCGCGGCAGCTATTCCGGCCGGGAAACCGACGTGCTGCTCGTCGCGGTGCGCCGCCCGGAAGTGTACCGCGCCCTCGACCTGATCCACACTGCCGACCCGGAGGCCTTTGTCATCACTGCGGACGCGGGCGGGATCACCGGCGAGGGCTTCCGGCCGCCAAAGCGGCAAAAATAAGGGCCGGCGCACGCGGCGCCAGCCCTTTTTCTCTGTGGTATGGGGAGGCTTACGCCTTGCCCGCTTCCTTCACGAGGCGCTCGGTATCCTGCGCGATGACCAGTTCCTCGTTGGTCGGGATGACCAGAACGCGCACGCGCGCCCAGTCGATGGAGATATCCATCTGCTTGCCGCGGTACTTGTTCTTCTCCGGGTCGATCTTGACGCCCAGGTACTCCATATGCTCGCAGACGTCCCAACGGACGGAGCGGTCGTTCTCGCCGACGCCCGCAGTAAAGACGATCGCGTCCACGCCGCCCATTTCGGCGATGTAGGAACCGATGATCTTCTTGACGGACAGGTTGAACATGGCCTTTGCCAGCGTCGCGCGCTGGTTGCCCTCGTTGATCGCAACGTCCAGGTCGCGGAAGTCGGAGGATACGCCGGAAACGCCCAGCATACCGGACTTCTTGTTCAGGATGTCGATGACTTCCTTCGCGGACAGGTTTTCATGCTCGGACAGGAACTCGATGATCGCGGGGTCGATATTGCCCGCGCGGGTGCCCATCGGCAGGCCGTCCAGCGGGGTGAAGCCCATCGAGGTGTCGACCGACTTGCCGTGGTCGATCGCGGCGATGGAAGAGCCGTTGCCCAGGTGGCAGGTGATCAGCTTCAGCTCCTCAATCGGGCGGCCAAGCATTTCGGCGGCCTGCTGGGAAACGTATTTATGGGAGGTGCCGTGGAAGCCGTAGCGGCGGATCTTGTACTTTTCATAGTACTCGTACGGCAGCGCGTACATATAGTGCGCCTGCGGCATGGACTGATGGAACGCGGTGTCGAATACCGCGACCTGCGGGATGCCCTTGCCCATGACGTCCTCGCACGCGCGGATACCGATCAGGTTGGGCGGGTTGTGGAGCGGCGCCAGCGGGATGCAGTCCTCGATCGCCTTGATGACCTTCTCGGTGATCAGGACGGAGTCCGCGAAATACTCGCCGCCGTGTACCACGCGGTGGCCGACCGCGTTGATTTCGGCCATGCTGTCGATAACGCCCCATTCCTTATCGGTCAGGATGTCGATAACCGCCTTGATCGCCTCGGCATGGGTCTGCATCGGGACGTCAGCCTTATATTTTTCCTCTTTTTTGCCCTCATGGGTCAGCTTGCCGTCGATGCCGATACGCTCGCACAGGCCCTTGGCCAGCACGGCCTTGGTGTCCATGTCGATGAGCTGATACTTCAGCGAGGAGCTGCCCGCATTGATTACCAGTACTTTCATGTTCCAATTTCTCCTTTTTCTTCTTACGTCCACAAAATCCATTGCAAAAAACAGCCGTCAAGTGTACAATATTCCTAATGATAGGCAGTGCACACGGCAGCCGGAGACGCATGTAACACTGTTTCTATTTTACACCACCCCGCCCGAATGTACAACCTGCATTTTGGTTTTTTTCGGAGGCTTTTATGAAAATCTGCGGCGTCATCGCCGAATATAACCCCTTCCACAACGGCCACGCCCTGCAACTTGCCGAAACNTCCTTGGCCTGCCGCTCGATGCGCTGGACGTGCCGCCCACTTACCTGCGCGTGCTCGCCATCGGCGGCCGCGGCCGCGCGCTCCTGCGCCGGTTCCGTGAAACAGCAGCCGTCCCGCTGGTTGTAAAGCCGCTGCACGAAAAGCAGCTCCCGGAGGGTATGCAGCCCGCCCTGCTGCGCGACCTGCGCGCAGACGACCTGTACGCCCTGGCTTTCCCGGGTGAAAAGCTGCGTGTGGGCGGCTCCCATTTTCGCAAGACCCCGTACTGCGCGCCGGAAGCCTGACCGCCCCCGGTTAAAATATCCATATGACCTGACATCTTTAGGAGGTGCATCCATGAACTGTCCGTACTGCGGCAAGGACCTGCTGGAAGGCAAGCTGATCGGCGACCATCACCAATTGCGCTGGCTCCCCAAGGACAAAAAACTGCTGTTTGGCCTGTGGGCGGCCGGCGGGCTGCGGATCGGCACGCGGATGCCCTCGCAAAAGGCTGAAGCGGCGACCTATTACTGCTCCTACTGCAAAAAAATGATCATCGATGTCGACAACTGCTGAAAAGCGCCCCGCCGGTTTACGCCGGCGGGGCGCTTTTGCCCCTTCACACCCCCTGCCGCCGGGCGCATACACTGGTATGATAGGAGGTGATCTATTGGCAATCCGGATTTTTATTGACCAGGGGCACAACCCAAGCGGCCCCAATACCGGCGCGGAGGGCAACGGCCTGCGCGAACAGGACGTGACCTATGCCGTCGGCCGGTACCTGGCAGATATCCTGGAGCAGGACCCGCGCTTCGAGGTGCGCCTGTCGCGCAACTCGCCCACGGAAATCCTCGGCACGAGCAACGCCTCGAGCCTGGCCGCGCGCGTCAACATGGCGAACAGCTGGCCTGCGGACTATTTTATCAGCATCCACTGCAACGCCAACGTCAACCCCGCCATCAACGGCACCGAGGTCTATGTCTTTTCGCGCAATACGCAGTCTTACTGGCTCGCCGAGCACGTACTAGACGGCATCGTCCAACGCGTGGGGACGCGCGACAACGGCGTGCGGCTGAACCCCGGCCTGTACGTCCTGCGGCGCACGCGCATGCCGGCCATCCTCGTCGAGCTGGCATACCTGACCAACGCGGGCGACGCGCAGAAGCTGCGCGACGACCCCTACGGCTTCGCGCAGGGCATTTATAACGGCTTGCTCAGTTATTTCGATTTCCCACCGCTGTAACAAAAAAAATGCGGGCTCAAATGAGTCCGCATTTTTATCATTGCGCCGGCGTTATTTGCACAGCGCCAACACCAGCTCGCGCAGTACCTTGCAGGCCACGGCCGTCGATGCGCCGCTCTGGTCGTAGGCCGGCGAAAGCTCGTTGACGTCCGCGCCGACGATATCGAGCGTGCCCGCGACTTGCAGCATCGCCCCGAGCAGCTCCATGAAGGTCACGCCGCCCGCCTCCGGCGTCCCCGTCCCCGGGAAAACCGAAGGGTCGAGCACGTCCAGGTCGATCGTGAAATACACCGGCTTGCCGCGCAGCGCCTCGACCGCATCCCCCAGCCCGTCAAACGTGAACTTCGTCAGGTGGGTGTGCGTTTGCGCCCAGGCAAACTCCTGCCGCTCGCCCGAGCGGATGCCGAACTGGTAAATCCGGCCGTCGCCGACCAGCTCCCATGCGCGGCGGATAACCGACGCATGGCTGAGCGGCTCGCCCAGGTAGTCGTCCCGCAGGTCGGTATGCGCATCAAAATGGACGATGTGCAGGCCGGGGTACTTGCGCGCCGCCGCCCGCAGCGCCCCAAGTGTGACGAGGTGTTCCCCGCCAATCATGACCGGCAGCTTCCCATCCGCCAGCACCCCGTCCGTAAACGCCTCGATATCGTCCAGCACGCGGGCGGTGTTGCCGAAGCACAGGTCGAGATCGCCGCCGTCGAATACGGCGTAGTCCTCAAGGTCCTTGTCCTGATACGGGCTGTAGGTCTCCAGGCCGTAGGACTCCGCACGCATCGTGCGGGACGCCATGCGCGTCCCCGGGCGGTAGGATGTCGTGCCGTCAAACGGCGCGCCGAAGAGCACGATCCCGCTCTCCGCATAGGCGTCGTCGCAGCCTAAAAAGGTTTCAATGTTCTTATTCATCCGCACTGTCCAGCAGCTCCCTTACATAGTTTGGCAACCCGAACGAGCCGACATGCAGCTCGGTATTATAGTAGCGCGTCTTGAGGCCGCGCGCGTCCCAGCGCGCCGCGTCCAGGTCGGCCAGCGGGTCGTATTTCTTGGATGCGAACCCGAAAAGCCAGTGCCCCGACGGGTAGGTCGGGATGTGCGCCTGGTACACGCGGCAGACCGGGAAGCATTCCGTGATCCTGCGGTGCGCCCGCTGGCAGGCCAGCGCGTCGTTTTCATAGTACGGGCTTTCGTGCTGGTTGACCAGGATGCCGTCCGCGTGCAGCGCCTTATAGCAGTTGCCGTAAAATTCGCGCGTAAACAGCCCCTCGCCGGGGCCGAACGGGTCGGTCGAGTCCACGATGATCAGGTCGTATTCGTCCTCCGGGCGGCGCACGAAGCGCAGGCCGTCGGCGAAATGCAGGCGGACGCGCGGGTCGTCAAAATAGCCCGCGGTCTGCGGCAGGTATTGCTTGCACGCCTCGACGACCATTTCGTCGATTTCCACCATGTCGATGCGCTCGATCTCCGGGTAGCGCGTCAGTTCGCGGATCGCGCCGCCGTCGCCCGCGCCGATCACCAGCACGTTGCGGACATGCGGGTGCACCGCCATCGGGACATGCACGATCATATCGTGGTAAATAAACTCGTCCCGCTCGGTCAGCATCATATAGCCGTCCAGCGCCAGGAAACGCCCGAACTCCACGCTGTCGAAGATATCGATGCGCTGGAATTCGCTCTGCGCGGAGTAAAGCTGCCGGTCCACCTCAATGGAAAACCGCACGTGCTTCGTATGTTCCTCGGTAAACCATAAATCCATTATTGCGCTCCTTTGATCACGTTAATGTGCTCGATCGCCACGTCCTGCGTACCGGTCATAAAGCAGCCCTTCTGCTTCGCGTAGGCGATATAGTCCAGGATTTCCCGCGTAATCCGCTCGCCCGGGGCGAGGATCGGGATGCCGGGCGGGTAACACATGACGAATTCGCTGCAAATCTGCCCCGCGCTCTCCCCCGTCGGCACGGACACGGTATCCGCGTAGAACGCCTCCTGCGGCGGCAGCTCCACGAGCGGGTCGATGTATTCATGGTCGAGCATGCCCACCGGGCTGCCCGCGTGCAGGCGGCGGATCTCAGCCAGCGCGGCGATCAGGCGCTCCAAGTCTTTCTGGCGGTCGCCTACGGAAATATACGCCAGGATATTGCCGATATCGCCGAACTCGATCTGGATATCGTACTCGTCCCGCAGGATGTCGTACACCTCGATGCCCGCAAGGCCGATATCGCGCGTATGGACGGAGAGTTTCGTGGTGTCGAAATCGTAGAACGCGTCCCCGTCCATGCACTCCCGGCCAAACGCGTAATAGCCGCCGATCTTGTTGATCTCCTCCCGCGCATAGTCCGACATCTGGCATACGCGCGCAAAGATCTCCTTGCCGTTCAGCGCCAAATTGCGGCGCGAGATATCGAGCGAGGACATGAGCAGGTACGAGCCGCTGGTCGTCTGCGTCAGGTTGATGATCTGCCGGACATAGCCGGGGTTAATCGAAGGGCCTGTCAGCAGGAACGAGCTTTGCGTCAGGCTGCCGCCGGATTTGTGCATGCTGACCGCCGCCATGTCCGCGCCGACGGCCATACCCGACGGCGGCAGGTTGTCCCCAAAATAAAAGTGCGTGCCGTGCGCCTCGTCCACCAGCACCTTCATGCCGTGCGCGTGCGCCAGGTCGCAGATCGCCTGCAAATCGGAGCACACGCCGTAATAGGTCGGGTTGTTGACAAGCACCGCGGCCGCGTCCGGGTTCGCCGCGATCGCCCGCTCCACATCGGCCACCGCCATGCCGAGCGGGATGCCCAGGCGCTTGTTGACGCCCGGGTTGACATACACCGGCACCGCGCCCGATAGGATCAGGGCGTTGATGGCGCTGCGGTGCACGTTGCGCGGCATAATGATCTTGTCGCCGCGCTTGCAGACCGACATGACCATCGACTGCACCGACGAGGTCGTGCCGCCCACCATAAAGAAGGCGTGCGCCGCGCCGAACGCATCGGCGGCGAGCATCTCCGCTTCGCGGATGACCGACACCGGGTGGCACAGGTTGTCGAGCGGCTTCATGGAGTTGACGTCGACCGTCATGCACTGTTCGCCGAGAAAGTCGGTCAGTTCCCGGTTCCCGCGCCCACGCTTGTGGCCGGGCACGTCAAACGGTACCACTCGCATGCGCTTATACCGCTGGAGCGCCTCCATGATCGGCGCAATCTGCTGTGGAAGCTTCATGTATATTCATCCCTCCGGGTATCATCCTGTCACAAAAACCGGCCGCATCCGCCGTCCCGGGGTTCCGGGAACGGCTTCGGGCCGGCATTTGCGCCTTTATTTATAGATGTTCATGCCGCTGTAGATTTCGATCATCTCACGGCGCAGGCTTTCGGAAATCTCCAGCCGGCGCTTGGGGCTGATCTCATACACGTCGGTGTTGAACAGGTAGTTCTGCAGGTCGATCTCCTTGATCAGCAGCTTGGTATGGAAGATGTTCGACTGGTAGACGTTGACGTCGATCGCGTCATAGCGCTCAAGCGTCTTGTCGTCGATGTAATCCTGGATGGAGGTGATGTCATGATCCAGGAACAGCTTGCGCCCGGTCACGTCGCGCGTAAAGCCGCGCACGCGGTAGTCCGCGGTAATGATGTCCGAATCAAAGGAACCGATCAGGTAATTGAGCGCCGCCAGCGGCGATACCTGCCCGCAGGTGGATACGTCGATGTCCACCCGGAAGGTCGCGATCGCGTTGTCCGGATGGTATTCCGGATACGTGTGCACCGTGATATGGCTCTTATCCAGGTGCGCGGCCACGCTGTCGCGCGTGGCCAGGATGTCGATTTCGCCATGGTTGCAGGATTTATCGATCAGCTCGACCGGGAGCGCGCGCTCCGTCAGCAGGATCGTCACGGACGCGCCCTGCGGGTCGTAGTCCTGCTTGCTGATATTCAGGATATGCGCGCCGATGATCTCCGTGACGTTGCACAGGATGTTCGTCAGGCGCTCAGAGTTATACTGCTCGTCAATATAGGCGATATAATCCTTCTGCTCCCGCTCGCTCTTTGCATAGCACACATCGTAGATATTAAAGCTAAGCGTCTTCGTGAGGTTGTTAAAGCCGTACAGTTTCAGTTTGTTTTCCATCTATTCAGCCTCTTCCCACATCGCAAAGCAGTTATCCCCGCCATAATCCGCACTTTTTACCACCGTCTGTATTTCCTCCCGCATCTGTTATATGATACATAAAACCTCATTTTATGCCCGATGTACCGCCCCGTACCTTCCTTGGCTTTCCCCACGCGGCACACTACGATATGCGATAGATAGTTATCATTACAGTACATTATCCGCCTCCGATTGTCAAGAGTCAAGAGCCTGCGCCATATCGGTATAAAAAATACGTCCGCCGCCCGCTATTTAAGGTTCCCCGCAGCGGCCTCCCGGCACGCCTCCGGAATCAAACAGCGCCTGCCCGCGAAACCCGCGGGCAGGCGCTGCCTGATGAGAAAAGTATAAAAAGTAAGGGGCTAAATAAAATGGGGGTCAACGGTACATCGCGGGCTTTTCAACCAGTTCGACCTTTTCCGGCACGCCGGTCTTGCGGGACTTGATGATGGCGTCCGCCGTCACGCAGGTCACGTAACCGTCCCAGGCGGACGGGCCGGTGGGCGCGCCCGCCTGCAGCGCCTTGACCCACTCCTGGAACTCGATGTCGTACGCCTCGATGAAGCGCTGCGACCAGTCGGTCAGGATCGGAAAGCTGCGCGCGGCGTTTGCGCGGGTAACGACTGCCGCAGGATCGGGCAGGTTGACCGTGCCGTTCTCGCAAACGACCTGGCACTGGATGTCATATGCATAGGCGCCGTCCGTCTGCACCTCGACGTCGATGCGCTGGCCGGATTTGGTGGTCAGCATCATGACCTGCGGGTTGAGCCAGTCCCCCTTGGTGGCGCTGCTCTGGCGGACGGCCAGCACCTGCGCGGTGTCGTACTCGTCGTCCAGCAGCCAGCGGGAAATATCCAACTCGTGGATCGCCACGCGGGTGACCGCATAGTCGGTCGCAAAGCCGGGAGCCTGGGACACGTTGCGGTGGCAGGCATGGATCATCAGCGGCGCGCCAAGCTCGCCGGAGGCGATGATCCCCTTCATCGCGGCATAACCGCGGTCGTAGCGGCGCATAAAGCCGACCTGCAGCAGGCGGCGGCCGGCCTTCTGCTCGGCCTCCATGATCTTTTCACAATCCGCAGCGGTCTGTGCAAGGGGCTTTTCGCAGAACACAAACTTGCCCGCGCCCAGCGCTTCCAGCACATATCCCGCATGGGATTCGTCGGACGAGGTGATCACGACCGCCTCAACCTCAGGCGCGGCGATCAGTTCCTCCCCGGTCTTATAGGCCTTTACGCCCGGGTACTGCGCCGCCAGCTTGCTGGCAGCTTCCGGGAAATAGTCGGCGACTGCGACAACAGACGCGCCGGCGACCAGGTTATTCAGGCGGCGTACGTGCTCACGGCCGATGGCGCCGCAGCCGATCACGCCAATCTTTACTTCTTTCATCCTACTCGTCCTTTCCTAAAGCACAGGGCCTCTTACTCCATATCCAGCATCTCGCCGGTCTCAAAGGACTCCTTGCAGCGGTATGCCGTGCGGGAAACCGCGGTGCCGTCATAAACGGTGACTTCGGGCTTGCGGCCTTCGCGGATGCAGGAAACGAACTCTGCCAGTTCGTTGACATACGCCTCGTGCCAGCGGCTCAGGAAGTCCGGATAATACTGCTCATGCGCGCCGTTCCCGTCGACGATCTGGAGCAGGTTCTTCGCGCCGACGTTTGCGATGCGCAGGGTGCCGTGGGTGCCGATGATCTCGGTCTCAACGTTGCAGCCCGCGCCGTGCGTGCGGTTGGTGAACATAAAGCCCATCGCGCCGTTTTCGCACTGGACGGTCGCCGCGGCATTGTCCGCGTCGTTCAGCTCGCGGTACAGGTCGAACTCGAATACGCCGCCGAGGCCCCAGACCTTCTTGACGTTTGAGCCGGTAAACCAGCGGATCAGGTCGATATCATGTACGCACATATCCAGGAACTGGCCGCCGGAGTGCGGGGCGAACTTGAGCGTGCCCTCGATCGTCGCGCGGGGGTCCTGCGTGTAGGAGCGGACGAGGACGACCTTGCCGATGTCGCCGTTGTCGATGCGGCGCTTGGCGTCCGCGTAGGAGTCGTCAAAGCGGCGCATGAAGCCCAGCATAAAGACCTTGTCCGGATGCGCCTCGACGGCCTTCTCGGCCTCCAGGCACTTCTCTACGGTCGTGTCGAGCGGCTTGTCGCAGAATACGTGCTTGCCCGCGTCCAGCGCAATCTTGATGTGCTCCGCATGGTACATGGAGGGGGATACAACGACGATCGCGTCGAGCTCCGGGTTCGCGCACATCTCCGCAACGTCGGTGTAGGTGTTCGGTACGCCCAGCTCCGCCGCGACTTCGGCGACGCGCTTGGCGTCCACGTCGCAGATCGCGGCCAGCTCTGCACCCGGTACGCGGGTAGCGATGTTCTTGGCGTGCTCGTAGCCCAGGCGCCCCAGGCCGATGGAACCGATCTTGATAGTTTTCATGTTCTTTTCTCCTTTTTATAATCTCGAGGCCAATAAACGACGAATTTGGTTTATCCCGCCAGACCGAGGGGCGAGAACAGGAAGTAGACGCACAGCATCAGGCAGATGGATACGCATGCCACCGGCTTTGCGTACTTCCACGGGGTAAGGTCGACGGCGCCCGCATCGCGCATGACGTATGCTTCCGGCCGCGGGTTAAACTTGCCGATCAGCAGCATCACGATGACGTTCAGTGCAAACAGCACCGCCAAGACATATAAGTAATGGATGTTCTGCAGCCCGGGGATTAGCTTGGAAACCGAGTACAGCACAACGTGCATAACCAGCGAAACCTTGGGCGCGACCGCGGGCACATGTTTATTAAACAGTCCGACGATGACGGCCGCCAGGATCGGCACGTTGAAAAAGCCGAAGCAGGACTGCAGGAAATCGTACAGGCCGGAAGGCGCAAGGCTGACAAACGGCGCGACAATGATGGAAACCGTGGCCAGGATGACGCCGAAACGCTTGCCCACCCGGACCAGGTGCGCGTCGGTTGCGCCGGGGTTAAACATCGGGCGGTGGATATCCAGCGTGTACAGCGTCACCGACGAGTTCAGCGCGGAGTTAAACGACGACAGGATCGCGCCGAACAGGACGGCCGCAAAGAAGCCGAGCAGCGGCTTGGGCAGTACGGTCAGTACGAGCGTCGGATACGCCAAGTCGGTGGTGCGGGTCAGGTTTTCAATCTGCGCGGCGGTAAAGAAGCCCTCGTTCGGATCCATGGACATGCGGAAGGCAATGATGCCGCAGATCGTGATAAAGAACGGGCCGACCAGCTTGAGGAAGCTAGCGAAAATGGCGCCCTTCTGCGCTTCCTTCAGGTTCTTTGCGCCGAAGGTACGCTGGATGATGGACTGATTCGTACACCAGTAGAACAGGTTGTTTACGACCATGCCGGTGAACAGAACCGGCCAAGGGATCATCGGCGCGACTGCGTCGGCCGGGTTGACCGCGTTAAACTTGAACGCCGGCACCGTGGTGATCAGGTCGTTGATGCCGTGGATAATGTTGTCGTTGCCAAGTATCAGCAGGCCAAAGATCGGGATCATGAAGCCGCCGATGATTAGGCCGACGCCGTTGATGGTATCCGATACCGCAACCGCCTTCAGGCCGCCGAAGATCGCGTAGCACGCGCCGACGATGCCGATGGCCACTGCCGTAACCACAACGCCCTGGAGCTGGGATACGCCCAGGCGCTGGTCAATTTCAAATATCTGGTTAAATACCAGCGCGCCGGAATACAGGACGGTCGGCAGGTAAGTAAGCAAGTAGCCGAGCAGGAACATGAAGGAAATAATCCGCTTGGTCGTAGTGTCATAGCGGTTCTCCAGGAACTCCGGCACGGTAGTCAGCCCCATTTTCAGGTATTTGGGCAGGAAAATCAGGGCGAGCATGATCAGGGCGACACACGAGGTGACTTCCCATGCAATCGGGCCCATGTTGGTTGCAAAACTTTGTCCCGTCTGGCCAATCAGCTGTTCTGTGGACAGGTTGGTCAACATCAGGGAGCCTGCGATGACAGGACCTGTCAGCTTGCGTCCGGCCAGGAAATAGCCGTCCTGCGTGCTGAGGTCGTCCCCCCGGGTCATCCACCAGGCGACTACGGCGACGAGAGCCGTAAATCCAATGAATGTGACTGCTGTGAATAACATCTTCTCTTTTTTCCTCTCTTCGCTTCTCTTCTTCGTAAAATCAGGTCGCTAATGTTGCCTCTGCCGGCGTTCCGGCGCCTATCCCCTCCTCCGGGTCCCCTTTAAACTTCATGCTATGATCGCATGTATTTCACGATTAATAATAATTAATTAACCGTGTTTTTAATATTATAATACCATGTTTTTTAATCTTGTCAACTGTTTCCCTGATTTTAAGAAAATCAACTTTTCTCACGCCATGTGTTTGTAAACAGAGCATATCTATGCGTATTTCAAACTATTTCCACGTTTATTGTATTTCAGCGCAGCATTCTGCTTTACTTTTTCAGCATCACGCATAATTTAATATGATTATTAATGTATAATTAGCACATTGTTTTCTTTGCTTTCTATATTCCCGTTTATTTATACCCCTTATTTTTATATATAGCATATGTTTCCAGGATCATAGGGTGTGATTTTGTATAAAAGCACCATTTCCTTTCGTAAAGCGTTTTGCCGGTGCGATATTGCTTGACTTTCCGCAACAATTCACGTACTATAATAATTAATATGATATTTCACGATGAAATTCCTATGAAAATCAGAAACCTAATTCACAGCTTGGAGGTGTTACTGAAATGAAGGTAACGCTAAAACAGATTGCAGAACGCGCAGGCGTATCCATTAATACCGTTTCCCTGGCACTGCGCAACATGCCCAGCGTCAATGGCAACACGCGCGAGCATATATTCCAAATCGCGGAAGAGCTTGGCTACTTTGAGCAAAAGGGCCGCAACGAGGTTGCACAGAACCTGTGCCTGATCTCGACCGGCGCGCACCTCAAGGACTCCTATTTCTACATGTCCTTCCATCAGCTCATCCTGGGGCTTGCGTACGAACGCGGCTACAATATGATGGTATTTGATAACGAGTACTTTAATTCGGATACGGAGCGCCTGCGCCGCCACCTGAACACTAATTCGATCGGCGGCATCCTGATCCTCGGGGACATGGACGAACACGCGGCCTCCCGCATCGTCCAATGCGGCCTGCCTGTCGTGGCGATCGGCTCCCGCTACCATGACCTGCGCGTGTGCACCTTCATTGAAGATAATTTCCAGGCGGCTTACCAGGCCGTGCGCCATTTGCACGAGCGCGGCTTCCGCCGGATCGGCTTTATCGGCGACCCGCTGTACAGCACGGCGTTTATGGAACGCTACCAGAGCTTTTTAAGCGCCCTGCGTATCTTCGGCCTGTCATCCGACCCAGCGTCGCACCTCACGGCCTTCACGCCGGACAACTACGACCAGAATATGATGCTGCAGGCGATCCAGGAGTGCCCCCATCTGCCAGAAGCCTTCTTCTGTGCCAACGACAGCTTGGGCATTGCCGCCGTGAAGGCGCTGCATGACGCCGGCCTTTCGATCCCGCAGGACATATCGGTTATCGGCGTGGACAATAACCCCATGGGCAAAATGACTATCCCCTCCCTGACCTCGGTCGACGTCCGCTGTGCGCTGCAAGCGGAGCTGAGCGTCAACAAGCTGATCTCCTTCGTCCAGGGCGCGTCCTACGAGCCGCTCCGATTTATCGTCCCCACCCTCCTGATCCAGGGGGATTCCGTCGGCATGATTTCACAGTAACCGTCAAAAACTGCTAACCAGGCCTTGACGCTGCACGGTTTATATGGTATATTATCAAATGTCAGTATGAAGGTGTAGCTCAGTTGGTTAGAGTACCTGCTTGACATGCAGGGGGTCGGAGGTTCAAGTCCTCTCATCTTCACCAGCGCACAAATCCCTCATTTGGAGCGTTTCCAAATGGGGGATTTATTTTACCGCCGCAGCTTTATGCGTAATAGCAAAGCCCCCTGCCAACAGAAGCAGGGGGCTTTGCTATGTAGCAGCCGCCCCATCGGGGCAGCCATTAGGAGAAAGACATGAGAAAAGAAATGAAAGGATGTCATCACTATCCTGCCCGCCTTTGCGCCCTTTATACCCGTAAACCAAAATAAATATTCAAAAACAAAAGGCTGCCCAATTGGGCAGCCTTTTGAAGGATACAGGTGTTAGTTCTTCTTTGCATTCTTTCTCATATCGAATACAACCGCGAGGATGATGATCGCGCCCTTGAATACCTGCTGCAGGTAAGCAGAGATACCGAGGAGCAGCATGCCGTTCTTCAGAACGCCAAGGATCAGGATACCTGCGATAACGCCGGAGATGCGGCAAACACCGCCGGTGTGGGAGGTGCCGCCTACGGTTGCCGCCGCGATGGCGTCCAGCTCGTAGTTAAGGCCCATGGAGGAGTTACCAGCGCCGGAACGGGCAGCCAGCAGGACGCCGCCAACCGCTGCGCAGAAGCCAGACCATACGTACACCTTGATCAGGTTCTTTTCAACGTTGATACCAGCAACACGGGCAGCCTGGTCGTTGCCGCCGATTGCATAGACGTTCGCACCAAAGCGCGTCTGCGTCAGCATGAAACCGGAGATGACAACAAAGATTACGAAAATCAGTACAACTACGGGGATGAAACCGAGGTAGCCCTGGCCGAGGAACTTGAAGTTCGCCTTCAGGGTCGGAACCGGGTATGCGTTGGTGTACAGCTGTGCGCAAGCACGGGCGATCAGCTGCGTACCGAGGGTTGCGATAAATGCAGGGATCTTGGTGTAAGCGATGAGCCAGCCGTTCAGTGCGCCGAACAGGCAACCAACCAGCATGGAGATGATGATCGGGATGAAGATCGGCATATCCGGCAGGTTCGGGAACATACGGCCAGAGTAGGTCAGTTCCTGTACCATGGAAGCGGATACAACGGAGGTCAGCGCAACCATTGCGCCGGGCATAAGGTCGATGCCCTTGGAAAGGATACACCACATAACGCCGACGGCCAGGATACCGATAATGGACTCGGTCATCAGGACGTTCGTAATATTTGCCTTGGTCAGGAAGGAGGGCGACAGGATCGTCATCGCCACGCACATTACAATGAGAACCAACCAGATGGAGTTCTGGCTAATAAACTTCTTCCAATCAAACGATTTTTTCATTTTTATGTAACCCCTTTCTCAGTTCACAGCTACAATCATTCTTTTTCGCCGTGGCACAGACCCATGATATGCTCGGACGACCATTGCTCCGAATTACGCGTAACAACGCCCGTAACCTCGCCTTCATGCATGACCACGATGCGGTCGGACATGCCCATTACTTCAGGCAGCTCCGAAGAAATCAGGATGATCGCCTTACCTTCGCCGGCCAGTTTCGTAATCAGCGTATGGATTTCAGCCTTCGCGCCGACGTCGATACCACGTGTCGGTTCGTCGACGATCAGGATATCCGGATTGGTGAGCAGCCAACGCGCTACCAGTACCTTCTGCTGGTTACCACCCGACAGGTTCATGATCAGCTGATCATTGGATGGGGTCTTAACATTAAGCTTCTTAACAAACTCGTCAGTGTCTTGCTTGATCTTCCTGTGGTTGAGCGGGAAGCCGTACGCCTTCAGATGCGCCAGCACCGTGTTGTCCGCAACGCTGCGGATACCGACGATACCGTTACCGCGGCGATCCTCCGTCAGCAGGCCGATCTTGTCCGCGATCGCGTCCTCAGGGCTCTTGATCGTGACTTCCTTGCCGCGCAGGGTGATCTTGCCAGAGTCCTTGCGGCGGATACCAAAGATGGTTTCAACCGTCTCGGTACGGCCTGCGCCTACGAGGCCTGCAAAGCCGAGGATCTCGCCCTTCCTCAGGTCGAACGATACGTTCTTGACCTGCTTGCCGGACTTCAGGTTTTCGACCTGCAGGATGACGTCGCCGATCGGGCAGTCAACCTTCGGGAACATCTCGTTGACCTCACGGCCAACCATCTTCGAAATCAGTTCGTCGACGTTGGTGTCCTTCGCCAGGTCGTGCCCGACATAGGTGCCGTCACGGTAAACCGTGATTTCGTCGCAGATCTGGAAGATTTCGTCCATCTTATGGGAAATATAGATAACGCCGACGCCTTCGTCGCGGAGCTGACGGATGATGCGGAACAGATGCCCTACTTCGGTCTCCGTCAGGGACGAGGTCGGTTCGTCCATGATTACGATGTCAGAATGATAGGAAACCGCCTTTGCGATTTCAACCATCTGCTGCTGCGCAACCGTAAGGTTGCCCATCAACTCGTCCGGGTCAAGGTCTACGGACAGGCTCTTGAACAGCGCGATGGTGTCCTCTCTCATTTTCTTCTTGTCGATGATCATACCCTTGCGGGGCTCTCGGCCAAGCCAAACGTTGTTGGCAACCGTTCTCATAGGAACAGGGCTAAGCTCCTGGTGGATCATCGAGATGCCGGCCTTCATGCCGTCGATAACGCTATTGAAGTTAACTTCCTTGTCCTTGAAAATAACTTTGCCCGCGGTTCTGTGATAAATGCCGATCAGGCATTTCATCAGCGTGGATTTTCCCGCACCATTTTCGCCCATCAGTGCATGGACGGTACCGGGACGAAGCTTGAATTCAACGCCCTTCAGTGCGCGAACACCCGGAAATTCCTTGACGATGTCAAGCATTTCTAATACATATTCGCTCATTCGTTCCACCTCCGATTTAGAATGCCGCAATGCCCTGAGAAAAACGCCCGGGCAAACCACCTCCCGCGCGCCTGATCAGTTAACTGCTGCGGCATGCCGTGTTTTGATGAACAGGCCGGGACTGCCCGGACCAATCATTACACATAGGAGTACGTTTGTAATCGTCCCCTCGATTGCTTTGCCGCCCGTGCCGGGCCGCGCTGCGAACATCCGCACTCCGCTGCATGACCGCCGTCATGCCTCACCTTGCAGTACCAAAGCCTCCTCTTCTCTCACAAGTTTCTATGCGTTTTTGTGCCGTACAATAGGTGGATAAATCTACCCGCCCCTACGACATCTGGGAATGTCCTAAGTATAATGCACAAAATGCACAAACGCAATAGTATCGCTTCATATTTTTTGTGCAATTTGTAATTTGTTGCACTTTGCTCAACTGAGCCCTTAAAAAAATATACAAGTTGCACAATGCAGAATCTTGCGTTTTTCCTGCAGGCATACCGCCGTGCCGCAGGGTCCGGACAGGGGTTTCCCACCAAGCCCCCAGCGCGGGTATGCACTTTGCCTTTGTTTCAAATATGTCATCAAATCCGTTTGCTTTCCTCCGATTCTTAGGTTTATCCTTCTGGAATCTTCGCACGTTTTCCGCCGTTGTTTGCCTCTTTTCTGCCGTTTTTTCGCCAAATTCCGCTACCATCTTTTGGCGTTCCGGCAATTCCGCCCACGCGTATCCCGGCGTGTGCGTCTGGCTGCTGGGGCGCGGTAGTTCGCGCCGCCCAGGGGCGGTTTCCGGCTTCTATATCCGCATTTATTATATAAAATGCACAATACAAAATTCTTGCGTTTTTATCGTATTTTTTACAAAACCTCCCCCTTCCCGCCACCGCCTGCGCGTAATTCCTTTACAGTAAATTGCCCAAGAACCGTCCATTTCCCGCGATTGGGCACCGGTTTTGCAAAATTTTTTTCAATCCCGCGTGCATCTTCCGATAAATATGCTATAATAGCCCTAAATGCGGTTGGCCACGCACCCGCACCGCAAATTTGTGGAGTTTTTCAGCTGATTTTATCCGCCAGGGGCCGCGCCTGTCATTCTATACCATTGACACGGACGCCCACAGCCCCCGGATTCCCAAATCTATACAAGGACTCCCAGGCGTACCCAAAGGCCTGGGTAAGGAGGAACATCATGGCCGTCACCCTAAAGCAGATTGCCGAGCTGGCAGGCGTATCCCGCGGCACCGTCGACCGCGCGCTCTATGACCGCGGGCGCGTCAACCCCGAGGTCGCCGCGCACATCAAACAGATCGCCGCCGAGCTTGGATACCAGCCCAACCGTGCCGGCCGAGCGCTCGCGCTGGCCAAAAACCCAATCCGCATCGGCGTAATTATCCAGTCGGTCGAGACGCCGTTCATCCAGCTCGTGCTGGAGGGCGTGCATGCGGCCGCCGACGAGCTTGGCGAGATGGGCGTGCAGGTAATGATCCGGCAGATCCAGTCCATCGATATCCCCGCCGTACAGCGCACCATGGACGAGCTGGTCGAGGCGGGCTGCGGCGGCATTGCGCTGCTGCCCGCGGAAAGCAGCGCGCTGCGCATCAAGATCCGCCGCCTGCATGAAGAGCGCCAGCTCCCCATCGTCACGTTTAACTCCGACATCGCCGATACCCCGCGGCTCTGCTTTGTCGGGCTCAATAACAGGCTGAGCGGGCAGACCGCCGCCGGGCTGATGCACGCGATCGTACACCGTCCCGGGCCGGTGCTCGCCATCACTGGCCACAAGGACAAGCGCGCCATGCAGGAGCGCGCGAACGGGTTTAACGAGGAAATCCGCACCGCCTACCCCTCGCTCACCGCCCTGCCCACCGAATACTGCTACGACGACGCCGCACGCGCCTATGACATCACGCGGCGTGCTGCTTCCCACTACAGCAGCCTTGCGGGCATCCTCATCTGCACCAACGGCCAGGACGGCGTGTGCCGCGCGCTGGCGGAGCGCGGGCTTACCGGCAAGATCCCGGTCATCGGTTACGACCTGACGCCGGACAACTGCAACAACCTGCGCAGCGGCAGGGTGGATTTCCTGCTCGGGCAGGATTCCTTTTCGCAGGGCTACCGCCCCATCATGCTGCTTTTCGACTATTTGTTTACCGGCAAGGCGCCGGAAAGCGAGTATGTGTACACGGACATCGTCATTAAGACGCGGTACCTCGTCTGACCCTCTTCCATCGGCAAAATGCATAATATTTTTGAATATTTTTGACGTTTAGATGCGTGCGTTCTCGGGAACGCACGCATTATTTATAACTATATACCCTGTTAATTTTCTATCAAGCCATGCCCCGCAGCCCCAAAATGTCAACATCCTTTAGTTTTCAATTTTCTTACAGCCCAATTCCCCCGGAAATTGGGCGTTTTTCTTTTTTTAATCTGGCAATTTTATTGATTGCGGCGTGCGCGTGCACGCAGTATAATTAGCACAAAGTTAAGCACAGGCTAAGCCGCAGATTTGGGCGGCGTGACGAAAATGGAAAAGGAGAACTGTTATGGAACTGAAAATCGGTTTAATCGGCTGTGGCGCAATTGGCCGCGAGCACATCAAGCGCCTGTCTGGCAAGGTACAGGGCTGCAAGGTTGTTGCGGTATGCGACGTTTTTGAGGAAGGCGCGAAGAAGGGCGCAGAACTCGCGGGCGGCGCAAAGGTTTATGTCAACGACGTAGCCGGCATCGTAAACGACCCCGAGGTCGATGCGGTCGTCGTCACCACCCCCGGTTTCGCACATAAGGAAGCGGTCATGGCCGCGATCAAGGCCGGCAAGCCGGTCTTCACCGAGAAGCCGATGACCACCACCGCTGCAGACTCCAAGGAAATCGTAGAGGCCGAGATGGCTACCGGCAAGCACCTGGTACAGGTCGGCTTCATGCGCCGCTATGACAAGGGCTACCAGCAGGTCAAGGCGCTGCTGGACTCCGGCGACTTCGGCAAGCCGCTGCTGTGCAAGTGCACCCACCGGAACCCGGAAGTTGGCACCGACTACAACACCCCGATGGCCGTCCATGACACCGCAATCCATGAGATCGACTGCATGCACTGGCTGGTAGACGACGAGTGGGATTCCGTCCAGGTCATCCTGGGCGCGGACACCAAGTACACCCACCCGGCGCTGCGCGACCCGCAGGTCATGGTCATGCGCACCAAGAAGGGCGTCACCATCATGCTGGAAGTATTCGTAAACTGCAAGTTCGGTTACGATATCAACTGCGAAGTTGTCTGCGAAGACGGCGTCATCCACATGCCCTCCCCGGCTTTCCCCACCGTCCGCAAGGATGGCAACCTGTCCACCCCGATCGAGCAGAGCTGGATCAACCGCTTCATCGACTCCTATGACGTCGAGCTGCAGAACTGGGTTGACTGCGCGAAGAAGGGCGTCGTAGAAGGCCCGACCGCTTGGGACGGCTATACCGCCAACCTGACCGCCGACGCGCTCGTCAAGTCCCAGGAGACCGGCGAAATCGTCAAGGTCGAGAGCGGTGAGAAGCCCGCTTTCTATCAGAACTAATTCCCCATTCATAAAAATTAACGGAGGAGATACATATGAAAATCGGGTTTAATGAAGCGAACGACCGTTTCTGCAAGGACCATTCCGTAATGAAGGACCTGGAGCTGTGCGAAAAATATGGCTTTGACTTTATCGATATCCAGTCCGAGTGCCTGAACCGCGACCTTGAGGCCGGCAAGTGCACCATCGAGGAGCTGGGCGAGTGGTTCAAGAGCCACCACCTCAAGATGCTGTCCTACAACGCGCTGGTATTCTTCAACATGAAGCAGACCCAGGCCGAAAAGGACGCCGTTATGGCCGAGCTGGACGAGATTATCCGCCGCTGCAACATCCTGGGCTGCAAGATGATCGTCGTTGTGCCGTCCATGGACCTGCCGGTACACGCGACCCGCGGCGAGATCCGCGCGGACGCTGTCGCGGTGCTCAAGGAGATGCTCAAGAAGGTCGAGCCGCACGGCATCAAGCTGTCCCTCGAGTTCTGCGGCGCGCCGGGCATGTCCATCAACCGCTTCGAGGATGCTTATGCCATCGTCGAGGAGGTCGGCTCCCCGCTCGTCGGCATCACGCTTGACCAGTACCACTTCCATGCCATGGCTTCCGACTGGGCCGCGCTTGAGAAGGCCGACGGCAAGAAGATTTTCGTATGGCACCTCAACGGTATGGAAGATATGCCGTGCGGCGCTGCGTACAACACCGACGAGAAGCGCCTGTGGCCGGACGCCGAGGGCGACTGCCTGGATCACAAGCGTTATGCGGATACCCTCAAGAAGATCGGCTTCGAAGGCGACTGCTGCACGATCGAGATTTTCCGCCCCGCTTATTACGAGATGACCCAGGAAGACAACGTCAAGATGTCCGCCGAGGTCACCAAGGCTCACGTTGCGAAATACTGCTAATTTTCCCCAAATTGGCATTTTTCGATCAGCGCTTGCCGGCTGGCAGCCGCCGCCGGTACTGATAACACTTCTTCTTTTCTTTCCTTACGGAGAGNAAAAAGAGACAGGTGCAGGGCCCCGTGACGAGCGCGGGCACCCCCGCCGTCGCCAGGGACAGCCATACGCCCCGCATCCCCAGCCCGCCGACCGAGGCCGCCACCGTAAACGACAGCATGAACCCGCGCGCCGCTACCACGGCGGCGAGGAACAGGCTGTATGGCGTCAGCGCGCCAGCCAAGAGGCAGAGCGCCAGCCACACAAGCGTGCCGCACAGCGCCCCCAGCGCCTGTGCCCCGGAGGATACGGCTTCCGCCCCCGCCCCTGCGACCATGTAGTCCGCCAGCCTCGTCACGCTGCCCTGCGCGCCGTCCATCAGGCCGGTGAACCCGCCGGCGATCACCCCGCAAAGGAACAGTGCGATCAGGAATAAAAATGCCGGCGTGCCCCAGACCACGCCGATCGAAAAGAAATTGATCCGCTTTTTCATAACGCCCTCCTTGTCCGCTTGGTACAGGCTATGCGGGGCATGCCCTGCATTATGCCTGCCCGCGCGTGCGGCGTGGGGACGGCATGCGTGTGATCCCGCTTCCCCGGCAAAAAAGCCCTCCCTGCAACACGTCAGGGAGGGCTTTCCTCAGTTTTCCAGGCTTGCGTCGTAGGCAGACCACCTGCGCCGCCCGATCGCTGCAGCCGCGCAGGCAAGCGCGGCAAACGCCAGCCAGATGCCGATCGCCGCGCCCCAGCCGAACCGCCCGACCGCCGCGCCCACGCCGAAGGACGAAAGCGCGCTCCCGGCGTAAGCGCTGCAATTGAGCACACCGGTCATCGTCGAAGCGCGGCCGATCACGCCGAACCGCATGGGGATGAGGTTGATCAGCAGGATGTTGGCGCCGATCATCGCCGTGCTCGCCACGGTCAGCATCGAAAGCGACAGCAGGCCGTTTCCGGTGCCGCATATGGCGAGCACGCCGAGGCTCGCCAGCGCCGCGCCGAAAAACGCGCCCGCGCCCGCCAGCTCGTTCCGGATATACCGCGCCGCCAGCCACCGCGTCAGCAGCACGCCGCCGATATTGAATACCGGCAGGATCAGTGAGACCGCAGCGGAGGCATAGGTCGTCATCTGGAACTGCTCCGTCAGGAAGGTCGGCATCCACGACTGGATCCCATCCTTCAGCAGCCCATGGGACAGCGCGGCCAATGCAATGGCCAGCGCGCCCGACGCCGCGAGGATGTGCCACAGGTTGCCCTGCTTGCGGGCGGCCTCGGGCACGGCTTCCGGTATGCCGCAGGCCTGTACGCGCCGCTCAATGGCCGCCATGGCGGGCAGCCAGAAAAGCGCCGCCGCCAGCATCAGCACGGCGGGAAGCCAAAACACCAGCCGCCAGCTGAAAAAGCGGATGGAACCGGCCGCCATCAGGTAGATCAGGATGTTGGATACCGGGATCGTCGCCGCCGCGTCGCTGCAGGCCTGCTTGCGCGCAGGCTCCGGCAGCATCTCGGCAAAGATGCGCGCCACCGGCGACCACATGCAGGCCTGAAAGACCCCGTTTGCCATCCAAAGCACCAGCATGGCCGGCTGCGCCGACGCGCACCCCATGGCTAGGTTGGCCGCGGACGAGCCGATCAGGCCGAACGCCACCATCCGACGCGGGCTGACCCGGTCACCCAGCAGCCCGGTCGCGATCTGACACGCCCCGTAGACCGCGAAGAGCGCGGTACCCACCAGCCCCGCCCCCGCCTTGGAGAACCCCTCCGCGGTAATCAGTTCGGCCATCGCCGCCGCGTAGTTAAAACGCCCCAGGCAGGAAATCATATAGGTCACCCAGCACAGCCAGAACAGCCGCCGGCCGGTCGCCGGGTCGCAGATTTTGCGTTCCATTCGTTGTCGTCCTCCACAGCAAAAGGACGGATGCCCTTGCATCCGCCCTTTTGGGGTTTTGTTATTTTTGCAGCGTCTTGGCAAAGCCGTCCTTGAGCGTGACGATGCGGTTATACCGCCCCGGCTCACGGTCCTTGATATAGTAGCCCATGCGGACGAACTGCATGCGGGTGCCCTCCGGCACGTCCGCGACCGACGGCTCCAGCTTGCAGCCGGTCAGGTGCTTGAGGGAATCCGGGTTGAGGTAATCCAGGTAATTCGTGCCCTCCGGCACGTCGTTCGTGTTTTCCAGGGTGAACAGGTTGTCGTACAGATACAGGTCGGCGTCGACCGCATGCGCGGCGGAGACCCAGTGGATGGTGCCCTTGACCTTGCGCCCGTCCTTCGGCATGCCGTTGCCGGTGTCCAGGTCGGCCGTGCAGCGCACCTCGGCCACTTCCCCGTTTGCATCCGTCACCACCTCGTTGCACTTGACGATGTAGGAACCCATCAGGCGCACCTCGCCATCCGGCTTCAGGCGCTGGAACTTCGGGGGCGGCACGACGGCAAAGTCGCTCTTTTCGATATACAGCTCGCGGGTAAACGGCACCTGGCGCACGCCAGCGGCCTCGTCGCGCGGGTTGTTCGGCACCTCAAAGGTCTCCTCCAGGTGCGCGGGGTAATTCGTGATGACCATTTTGAGCGGCTCTGTGACCGCCATGCGGCGCAGCGCGGTTTCGTTCAGCTCCTCGCGGATGCAGTGTTCCAGCAGGCGGATGTCCACCAGGCTGTTAGCCTTCGCGATGCCTGCGCGGCGCACAAATTCCAGGATGGCGGCCGGCGTATAGCCGCGGCGGCGCAGCGCGCACAGGGTGGGCATGCGCGGGTCGTCCCAGCCCTCGACACGTCCCGTCTCCACAAGCTCGCGCAAATAGCGCTTGGACATGACCGTATTGGTCACGTTGAGCCGCGCGAACTCTCGCTGCTTGGGGCGGTGCGGCAGCGGGCAGTTTTCCACGACCCACTCATACAGCGGGCGGTGGTTTTCAAACTCGATGGAGCACAGGGAGTGCGTAATGCCCTCCAGCGCGTCCTGGATGGGGTGTGCGAAATCGTACAGCGGGTATATGCACCACTTGTCGCCCTGGCGGTGGTGGTGCGCACGCACGATACGGTAAATCGCGGGGTCGCGCAGGTTCATGTTGGGGCTTGCCATATCGATCTTGGCGCGCAGCGTCATGGAGCCGTCCGGGTACTTGCCCTCGCGCATCTCCTGGAACAGGCGCAGGTTTTCCTCCACGGGGCGGCTGCGGCACGGGCTGTCCTTGCCCGGCTCGGTCAGCGTGCCGCGGTAGGCGCGCATCTCCTCCTGCGTCAGGTCGCAGACATAGGCCTTGCCCGCCTGGATGAGGGCGACCGCGCATTCGTAGCACTTTTCAAAATAATCCGAGCCGTAGTAGACCCCGCCGTTCGGCTCCTCGCCGGTCAGCCACTTGATGTCTTCCCAGATGGAATCGACATACTCGGTGTCTTCCTTGACCGGGTTGGTATCGTCGTAGCGCAGGTTGAATTTGCCGCCATATTTCTTAGCGATCGACCAGTTGATATAGATCGCCTTGGCGCTGCCGATATGCAGGTAGCCGTTCGGCTCCGGCGGGAAACGCGTGTGGATCTGCTCGGCAAGGCCCGCCGCGATATCTTCGTCAATAATCTCCGTCAGGAAATTAGATACATCTTCCATCATATTCTAGTTACCCTCTTTTTATGGATTAAAGCGCCGCTTCCGCGCGGCGCAGGCGTTCCAGGACGCGCGCGCGTCCCAGGATCCCCATCACGGTCTGGAGGTCGGGCGCGTTCTGGCGGCCTGCGACCGCGATGCGCACCACCATGGACACGTCGCCCACCGCGCCCTTGTACTGCCCCGGATCCTGCTTAAACGCCTTGGTATCCGCGGCAAAGCCGTGCGCCGCCGCGATGGCCTTCATTTTGTCAAAGAAGCCCTCCGGCGTGTCGTTTTCGTCAAACACCCCTGCAAAGTCGGCAAGGATCGCCTTTGCGTCGTCCGCGGACACGTTCTGCGGCAGGGTATAATCCGGCTGGAACAGCTCGTCGAACATAAAGTCCATGTAGGGCTTTGCGTCCGACCACAGCGCAAGGTCCTTGCGCGGCTTTTTCCCACCGCGGCCGATGGCGAGGTAGGCCTTGGAAAAGGCCGGGTCGCGCGTAAACAGCTTGTGGAAATCCGGGTCGTTGTCCGCGCTCCACTGCGCGATATAGTCGTAGGCCGTGCCGGCCGGCATCCGCGAAATGACGTTTTTGGACACGTCGCGCAGCTTTTCAATGTCAAACAGCGCGCCGGAACCGCTCATCTTCTTGGTGGAGAACGGGAAATCGTCCATCGGCGCGTCGGGGTTCGCTCGCCGCCACTCCTCGAAATTGGAATTGAGCAGCGTCATCAGGTATTCCAGCACCGCGGGCACCGGGTAGCCTTCCCGATAGTAAAAGTCCAGCGCCAGCTCCGGATCCTTGCGTTTGGAAAGCTTGCGCTTGCCGCCGGTCTCCGGGTCGATCTTCATGAGCTGCGCGGTGTGCGCATACTTGGGCGCCTTCCAGCCCATCGCACGGAAAAGCTGCAGGTGCACGGGCAGCGTGGCGAGCCACTCCTCGCCGCGCACGACGACCGTCGTGCCCATCAGGTGGTCGTCCACCACATGCGCAAAGTGATAGGTCGGGATGCCGTCGGACTTCAGGATGACGACGTCCTGGTCGTTCTCCGTGACCTCCATTTTGCCCTTTACCAAATCCTCGTGGCGCACCTTGTTTTCGATGCTGCCCTCGGAACGGAAACGGATGACGTAGGGCGTGCCCTTTTGCAGCTCCGCTTCAATGTCCTCCATCGGACGGTCGCGCCATACGGCGTACTTGCCGTAATAGCCGAAGTTCTCCTTGGCCGCCTCCTGCTGCGCATGCGCCTGCGCCAGCTCCTCTTCGGTGCAGAAGCAGGGGTACGCCATGCCCCGCTGTACCAGGGACTTTACAAAAGCCTGGTAGATTTCCGCGCGGCGGCTCTGGCGGTAAGGGCCGTATGCGCCGGAATCGCCTTGCAACGTAGCGCCCTCGTCAAAGTGCAGGCCAAAGGAGGCGAATGCCTTCAGGATGGTCTCCACGCCGCCCTCCACCTCGCGCTTTTTATCGGTATCCTCGATGCGCAGGTAAAACACGCCGCCCGACTGGTGCGCCAGGCGCTCGTCCACCAGCGCGCCAAACAGGTTGCCGAGATGCATAAAGCCCGTCGGGCTGGGCCCCATGCGGGTGACCTTCGCGCCTTCCGGCAGCGCGCGCTTCGGGTAGCGCGCTTCGACTTCCTCCGGCGTCTGCCGGATATGCGGGAACAAGAGTTCCGCCAAATGGTTATAATCCATGTTTTCCACTCCATTCCGGGGGGCTGCTTCCGGCCTCCCCCGGCTATATTCACTGCATTATCTTATCATACAGCGGCTGTATTCGCAAGTTCCCAGGCCTCAAATTGTATATTTCTGCAGTTCGCACACAATGCTTCCAGCTTATCCCTTCAAAATTGTGTCCCATTTTCGCAGGCTTCATCCCACGGTGCGGACGCTGGCGGGACAAAACGCGCTTGCAGCGGCCCTGTAAATATGATAAACTGTAATAGTATCATTTTACTGCGGGCGTGAGGTAAGCATGAAAATACAGGAATCCGGCGAAAATTATCTGGAAACCATCCTAACCCTTGAGCGCAGGAACGGCGTTGTGCGCTCCATCGATATCGCCAACGAGCTCGGCTTTTCCAAGCCCAGCGTCAGCCGCGCCATGGGCGTACTGAAAAAAGCCGGCCTTATCGAGCAAGAGGCGTACGGCAACATCCAACTGACGGAGGCCGGGCGCGCACGCGCGACGGAAGTCTATCGCCGCCATCTGCTCATCACCCGTTTCCTCGTGGAAACGCTGGAGCTTGACCCTGTCATTGCCGAGCAGGACGCCTGCCGGATCGAACACGTCATCAGCCCGGAAACGCTTTCGCGCATGCGCGCCGTGCTGGACGGCGAAGGCTAAAACTTTTTGCAAATTCCCCTTGCATCCGGGCGCTATTTCTGGTATCCTTATTTTTGGTCACAACCGAATACGGAGCGGTATCGAAGTGGTCATAACGAGCTCGACTCGAAATCGAGTTGCCGGTGAAACGGCACGTGGGTTCGAATCCCACCCGCTCCGCCATTCCCAAAGCCCTGTCCGGCGAAAGGTTCGCAGGACAGGGCTTTTCTTTGTCCCGGTGGGGTATGCGGGTATTTTATGCGAAACCTGGGCAGAATCTGTAGTATCCCCCCCTGGGAAAAACCGGCCGAGGCCGCCCCGCAGGCGAATCATAGGTAGCAGCATCACGACATATGTATAAGGAGGGATCCCATTGGACGGGAAAAAACGTGCCAATATCCATGCCGGCCAGACGGCCGATATCGTTTTAAAGGCCGACCAGCGCACCGGCCGGCTGACGCGCGGCGTGGTCAGCCGTATCCTGACGAACAGCGCCACGCACCCGCACGGCATCAAGGTGATGCTGGAAGACGGCCGCGTCGGCCGGGTACAGCGCATCATCGAAGAAGATACGCCTTGAGTTACGGTTTGCCCGCCTCCCACGCCTCCAGCAGCGGCAGATATTCCGCGTAACGGTGCGGGCGGATTGGGCGCAGCGGCGGGCAGGTGGAAAAATAGAGCACCAACGCTTCCCCAATCCCCGGGTAGTCCGTCACAAACGCATACCCGGTCAGTTCCCCCGCGCGGATACGCCGTTTGATCGCGTTGTGGTAAGGATACATGTGCGCGCCCTCCCCATCCCTTGTTATCGGGGCACAGCTCCCACGGGACACCCTTTATTCTACCGCGTCCCGCCGTCGCCTATCCGTCCCGCGGCGTCCATTTTGCCGCGCCCGGATGCCCAGGATGTGGCGTGGGAAATCCGCGCAAATCCCGCCCCTGGAACGCCTTCGAATTTTTTCTATGTATAAATAAAAAATTTCTTACATTTCTTCTCTAATTTGTGCTAAAATATAAGTACAACGTGTGGTTTTGATAAACGTAAGTCCAGTTGTCAAAACCATGCGTTTTTCTTTTTCGCGGCGCACCCGGCGCCGCCCTTTTACCATAGGACCTATTATGCCGGCACGAAGGAGGTCAGCAATGGCATCGACGCGTCATCCACACGCTGCAAAGCAGCATCCGGACTGCCCCGCCCCCGTGGGGCAAGGGCGCTGCCCATGGCTGCATCCCCCTGCGCAACTGGGCGCACACCGCGGCAGGGGCAAACGCCTGCTTGCGGCCAGCCGGCCCTAACGAGGGGACACAGGCGCATTTTGCGCACAAATAGATGAACGGGCAGCGTCCCCAGACCGCACGCCCGGAAACCCATGCGGATACCGCAATCGGAAAAGGAAAGTGTTTATGTTCCATATTGAAGACCTCATCGTGTACGGCAGCAACGGCGTATGTAAAATCACGGATATCGGCTATCCGGAAGGGCTGCGGGACAGCGAAAAGAAGCGCTATTACACCTTGAACCCGCTTTATACCACCGAGGTTATCTACGCGCCGGTGGATACCAAGGTCTTTATGCGCCCGGTGCTGACGCGCCAGGAAGCCCTCGACCTGATTTCCCAAATCCCCCAGATTGAGGAGGACAGCACCGACCCGCGCGACCGTAAGCAGGTGATGAACCGCTATCAGGCCTCGCTGCGCTCGCACGACTGCCGCGACCTCGTGCAGCTGATCAAGACGGTCTATCTCAAAAACCAGTCCGCGATGGAGCGCAAGCGCGTCCCCGGCCAGGTCGACCAGTATTTCTTAAAGCGCGCCGAAGACCTGCTGTACGGCGAATTTGCCATCGCGCTCGGCATCGCGCGCGACAACGTACAGCCTTTTATCAAAGATACGATGGAAAGCATGCTTTGCCTGCAGCAAAAAGAGGCATAAGCGCAAAGGGAGCCGGCAGCCAGCTGCCGGCTCCCTTTTTTGTACCCGTCCATCCAGCGGCGCGTCCATGCTATCGCGGCATGGACGCGATGACGGCCGCGCCTTGCGAATGCCGTCGGCCTGTTTCAGATGGGGCGTTTCCGCAATTGCTGCTATTTTAGACGGTTTACAACGCCTTCCTTTTTTCCCATCCCTAGCTTCTTGTGTGGGTCACGCATAAAACACGGTGTGAATTTTGTGCAGAATTACAATGGTGTTTTTTGCCTGCCGCCGCCGGATTGTGGTATACTAAAGGCGCATACAGGGGACGGCACCCATCACAAAAAACAGGCGGTATGCATGCACGCGAAAGGGGACGGCACCCATTACAAAGAATATAACCGTGATCGATGGAACCGGCAACGTCCTGGCGCCGACCTATCCGCGCCGGGCCAAGGGGCTGGTGAAAAACGGGCGGGCACGGTTCCTGGATGAAAACACATTATGGATCCTGTGCCCGCCGCCGGAACAAGGAGAGATACGGATGTCTGAACTGACTGCGCAGGAAATCCTGCAGCGCATCGACCATATCCTGAACGACGTCTCCCATCTGCACAGCGCGTTTATGACGATTGAAAAAATCCCCTGCCCGCCGGCGGGCGAACCGGACGCCGGGCAGGCGCGCGCGGAGGCGGTTTCCGCCATCGTCTGCGCCCGAGAGGAGACCAACCGCCAAGCGCTGTCGCTCTTGGAAAAAATGTACGAAGACCTATATTACGAAGACGTGGAAGACGAAGAAGAATAACGGGAACGGGGGACGGTTTATCCGCCCCCCGTTTTTTGCAATAGAAAAGCCGCAATCTGACCGATTGCGGCTTTTTTTCGGGTATTTACTTCGCCGTGTTGGGCGCAGCGCTGTTGCTGCCCGGTACCGTGCCGTCCGGTACGCCCGCGGTATCGTTGCCCAGGATGCCGTCGTCCGTCGCGTTCGGCGTGACTGCGCCGCCCGCTGTGCCGGGGCCGCCCGCGCCGTTCGTCGGGTCGCCGCTGCCTGTGGCATCGTCGCCCATCAGGCCGGTATCCACGCCGTCGTTGGCGTTCGCCGCGCCTTCCTTGTTCCCGTTGTTGTCCGCAGGCGTGTTGGTGTTGTTATCGGTCGCGCTGTTGTCCGTGGTATTGGGGTCCTTCGTGTCGGTCGTCTTACCGCAACCGGCCAGCAGGGACAGCGACAGGGTGAGCGCCAGCGCCAGAGCCATCAGTTTCTTCATTGCGTTATACCTCCTTGAAATTTATGCTTAGTATGAGGAGGATTCCCGGCTTTTATGCTGGGTTTTTACGCAAAAATATCAATTTTTTTCAGATGGTTCAGCACCGTCCGGCACACCAGCCCGGTCAGCAGCCCCATCGGGATGGAAGTGAGTAGCAGCAGCGGCAAATACCCCAGCACGTCGGCGGTGCCGAGCACGAGCATCGCCGCACAGACCTGCCCGATATTGTGCGCCGCCGCGCCCGCGACGCTTATGCCAAACAGGCTGAACCACCGCCCTTCGCGCCGCAGCAGCAGCGCCATCACACCGAGCGCCAGGAAGCCGCCGAACAGGCTGAACAGGAAAGAGGTCACGCTCCCCGCGAAAATGGACGCCAGCGTCACACGGCACAGCAGGATGGCCGAAGCCTCCCGTTTGCGCATCGCCGTGAGCGCGAACAGCGTCACAACGTTTGCAAGCCCCAGCTTGATGCCAGGCACCGGCACCACCAAGTTCAGGGGAACCATGCGCTCCACCAGCGACAGGATCAGCGCCAGCGAGGTAAACAGCCCGCATAGGGCAATCCGTTTAATCCGCATCGCTTCCCCCTTACCGCACAATTGCGTCGACGTCGCCGCTGGCCTTCTGCCCGGTCAGCTTGACGACCAGCCGGTTCGGCAGGCAAACCGCGGACTGGCCGGCGCGCGTCAGCCAGCCCGTGCGCACGCAGACCTGGTCGTGGCAGTCCGCTTCGCGGATGCGCACGCGGCGACCGTCTATTTCAATCGTATTGTGCCCACCCGCCCGGCCTTCGACCGTAAAGGTTTCCTGCACGCCGTCCGCCAGGCGCACGCGCCGCACAAGCTGCTGGTCCTGCCGCACCTCCAGGTACAGCGCGCCCTGCGGGACAAAGAAGAACGGCGCGGCAACCGCCGCCGCCAGCAGGAGCACCAATACGCACACGGCGAAGTCGCCCGGGCGGAAGGTGCGCAGCCTATCCTTCATAGGTATACCCCTTGTCCGCGCCCAGGAACTCCCCGAACGCAAATTGCGTCCCGCTGCTGTGTTTGAGCGCGTCGGACGGCACCATGCGCTTATCCTGCGTGATAAAAAGGGCGGGGATGCCGTTGCGGTTGCAAAAATCCAGCCCGCGTTCCAGCCCCATGACAAAAAGCGCCGTCGAGTAGCCGTCTGCCGCCGCACCCTCCTCGTAGGGCTGGAGCACAGTCACGCTGCGCAGCCCGCTTTGCGCGGGATACCCGGTCTTGGGGTCGAAAACATGGTGGTAACGCACGCCGTCCTGCTCAAAATACCGTTCGTAGTCCCCCGTCGTGACGACGCAGCCGTCGCGCACCTCGACGGTTGCGAGGTATTCCGCCACGTTGTCCGGGTCGCCGATGCCGATCTTCACCGGCTTCGCCTGCCCGTCCAGTTCAAAAGCGGAAACATTGCCGCCAAGCTGCAGCAGCGCCGCCGTCGCGTCTTCAGAGGTCAATGCCCACGCGCCGGCGAAGCCCTTGGCGATGCCGCCGAGGTCGACCTCCGCGCCGTTTAGCAGGCGGACGCGCCCGCCTGCACTGGCGTCCGCCGCCGGCTCAAGCTCGATGTTGCGGTAGTCGACATGCGTGAGCGCAGCGTCAATCTCGCTTTGCTGCGGCACGTGCGCCCCCTCCGTGCCGATGCCCCAAAGGTCGGTCAGCGGCGCGACCGTCGGGTCGTACGCCCCATCCGTATCCATCGCGAGCCCCTTTGCCTGGTCAATTAAATGGTACGTTTCATAAGATACCGTGACCCAGTCGCCGCCCGCATGGTTGAGCGCGTATATTTCACTCTCCGGGCGGGTACGGGACAGCATCCTGTCCAGCTTGTTGATGTATTGCTCCGCCTGCACCACGGCCTGCTTGGCGTCCGCGCCTTCCGCCTGGATGCCCATAACCGTATTCATAGCGAAAAACTGCGATTCCGCCTTTTGCACGCCGCAGCCGGAAACCAGGCCCAGCAGCAGGCAGATCGCAGCCAACCGTATTTTGTTCATTATTTTGCTCCAATCCACGGGGTTTATAGCCGTTTTTCAGTATAATACAAAACGCATCGAAACGCAAGGAAAAGCCCCGGACAGTTTTCCGGGGCTTTGGGGTGATTTTGTCCCGGCGGCCGGTGCGGCGCGCCGTTTCAGTTGTCCATCGAGGACAACACGCTCAGCAAATCCTGCATGGAGCTGTCATAGAAGCAGTAACGGTCCCTCCCGCGCTTTTTCGCCGCGTAAAGCGCCCGGTCGGCGGCATGGAACAGCGTTTCATACGCGTTGCCATCCTGCGGCGCGAGGGCGATGCCCATGCTGACCCGTATCGGGAAGGATTTATAGTTGCCGTGCAGGGCGTCGAAAATGCGGCGCGCCAGGGCTTTGATATCGCCCTTGTATTCGATAAACAGCAGGAATTCGTCCCCGCCGATGCGCGCCGCGATATCGCCGCCGCGCACGCTGTTTTTCACCATATGCGCAACATGCTGCAGCACCTGGTCCCCAAACATATGCCCGTACGCATCGTTTGCCGCCTTGAAGTTATCCAGGTCGAGCAGCAGCATGGCGTACTGCTTGCCCTCCGCCGTCAGCGCCCGCCGGATCCAGCTGCGGGCGGACGCATGGTTGCTCAGCCCGGTGAGGGAATCCTGCTCCGCCATGCGCCGGAGCTGCTCCAGCCGGAGCTGCTCTTCATGATCGTCCACAAATTTGCCGATGATGCCCGTGACCTCATCCGGGGCGTCGGCCTGCCAGATGGGGCGCGCGACCGCCTTGTACCAGCGTTTTTCGCCCTTGACATTGAGGCAGTACATCCCCCCGGCGATCGGTTTTTCCGGGGTTGCACAGTTGAGCCGGTGCTTCAGGTCGAGGAAGTCCTCCAGGGAGAATACCCTGTGCAGTTCCCCGTTGCCCTCCGGGTGCTCGATCAGCGTGCTCAGGCCGAGGCGCACGCCGCCCCATTCGGAAATGGTCAGCATGTCGGATTGGTAGTTATACTCAAACTGGATTTCGTTGGACATGGACGCGAAGAACTGGTACTTGATGCGCTCCTGTTCGAGCAGCGTCAGCGTCCTGCTGGACACCTTGCCCCCCGCGATCACCTGGCTGGACAGCGCCCGGATGTTGGCCTCCGACACGTCGCTCAGCGAACGCAGGCGGAGCTCCTCCTCAAGGTGGGGGCCCGCCTCCTGCAGGCACTGCATCAGCAGCGGGTTGAACGCGCCGCATTCGCCGCGCAGGATCATGCGCAGCGCCTCTTCATGCGGATAGGCCGGTTTGTAGACGCGCTCGCTCGTCAGCGCATCGTAAACGTCCGCCAGCGCGACCACCTGCGCCTCGATCGGGATATCGTCCCCCCGCAGCCCGTCCGGGTAGCCGCGCCCGTCCCACCGCTCGTGGTGCCAGCGGCAGATGTTGTAGGCGATCTGGATGAGCTCCTCCTCGTGGCGCTGCAGCGCGTCCTGCATGATGCTGGCGCCCTGCATGCTGTGCGTCTTCATCACCGCAAATTCCTCGTCCGTCAGGCGGCCGGGCTTGTTGAGGATTTCCTCCGGGATGGAGATTTTGCCGACGTCATGCAGGGCGGAGGCGTTGATGATCAGCGCCATGCGCGCGGCGGGCAACGGGTATTTATCCGTAATTTCCTGCAACTTGCGCAGGAAAATCTCCGTCAAGGTGCGGATATGCAGCACATGCAGGCCGCTTTCCCCGTTCCTAAACTCTACGATATTGGAGAGGATTTCGACCATGAGGAAATTGTTCCGCTCTTTTTCGACCATCTGCTCCGCTACCATGCCCTCCAGCGCCTTCTGCTTGGAATAGAGCATAATGGTGTTGCGCACACGCCTTTGCACCGTTTTTTCATCAAAGGGGCGGTTGATATAATCGCTCGCGCCCAGGTCGTAGGCATGGTCGATATAGGCGGATGCGGTCTCCGAAGAGATGGTGATCACAGGGATCCGGTTGAGCCATCCATTCCGCTCCATCAGCTCCAGGACCTCAAACCCATCCATTTCGGGCATGACGATATCCAGCAGGACGAGGGAGATATCATCGTTCCGTTTTTGCAGCACCTTGGCCGCCTCCGCCCCGGTGGACGCCTCGAGGATGTCATACTCCTCCGACAGCATGTCCGCCAGCATGGAACGGTTCATCTCCGTATCGTCTACAATTAAGACCGTACCCTTCTTCATGGCCGTCATCCTTTCTTCGTGCTTTAGCCCTGCATAAACGCCCGGATACAGGAAACGGTTTCGCGGTACCTGCCGTCCACCTCGTCCAGCAGCGCGCCGACGTCGGCTGGAAGCAGGCCGCCGCGCAGGGCTTCCGTCATTTTACTGGCGGCGTCGCCGAGCGACGACAGCCCCAGGTTCATGCACACGCCCTTGAGCGAATGCGCGGCGCGGAAGGCCTCCTGTGCGTTGCCCTGCGCCAGCGCGCTGCAAAGGAGCCCGTAGCTTGGCTCATCCGGGAACATGGCGAGGAACTTCGCCACCCGTTCGGCCTTGCCCATCCGCCGCAGCACATCCCCATAATCCGCGCCCATGCAGGCGTAACATTCATTGATTGTCATATATTCTCCCCCGTCCGTCCGGACGCTGCCGGACGGTAAAACCCGTGCAGCCATGGCTGCCGGTGATATAATATGGCCGCCCTTTCCTGTACCAAGATCCGCAGGCAGGGCGGCGTCTTCCGCGGGGCATCCCCAGCCTGTCGCCCGGGCCCGCGCTTCTCTATTTTGACAAATTGATCCAAATGGCACACCGCAAGGGCGCTTAGCCTCCGCTTTCCCATCTTTAAAAATGCGCAAACGCGGAAACAAGCGTTATTGCCATGTATCCTAAGCATATTCTAGCGCATCCACCCCATAGATGCAAGTTCAAGATCGCGCCCGTCACACAAAAACCCTGCGGCGCGGGTTTCCATACCGTACTGGCCTGGTACGCCGCCCGCAGGCAGGGGATGCGGCGCCGCCTTAACCGGGACAGGGGGAGGGGACGGCCCAGGCCGTCCCCTCCCCCTGTTTTTTACCGCTTATCCGCATACGGTACGCTTGCTGTCACTCCACATCCTGCAGCGCGTCGTACCCCTCTTCGCCGGTACGCACCTTGACGACGTTTTCGACATGGTAGACGAAAATCTTGCCGTCCCCGATGTGTCCGGTATAGAGCACCCGCTTCGCGGTTTCGATAACCAGCTCAACCGGCACCTTGGATACGACGATCTCCATTTTGATCTTGGGCAGCAGGGTCATGTCGACCTCGGCGCCGCGGTAGTATTCCGTCGCACCCTTCTGCAGGCCGCAGCCCACGACATTTGCTACCGTCATGCCCGCAATGCCGATCGCGTTCATCGCGTTCTTCAGTTCCTCAAACTTGGACTGCTTGGTCACGATGACAATCTTGGAGATGGCGTGACCGCCCTCCGCGGGCGCGTCCGTCCGCACCGTTACCGGGACCGCCGCGTCCATGCTTGCCGTTTCGCCAAGTTCCGCCTTTGCGGCAGCCTCGCCCGCCTTGGTGCCCAGCACCGCCGGGATCGGCATGAAATCCGCGTAGGCGGAGGCCAGGCCGTGTTCCTTCATGTCGAGGCCCTGGATTTCCTCCTCCCGCGAAACACGCAGGCCGATGGTGTGCTTGATGATCTGGAATACGGCTGTCATGGTAATGGCCACCCAGGCGATAACACACGCAACGCCGAGAAGCTGTACCAGGAAGAAATGCGCGCCGCCGCCGTAAAACAGGCCGCCGTCCGTGGCAAGCAGGCCGGTCAGCAGGGTGCCCATCGCGCCGCACATGCCGTGCACGCCGACCGCGCCGACCGGGTCGTCCACCTTGGCCTTCTTATCCACGAACTCGATCCCAAATACCACCACAAAGCCCGCAAGGAAACCGATGACCGCCGCGCCAAACGGGCTGACCATATCGCAGCCCGCGGTAATGGCGACCAGGCCGGCCAGAGAGCCGTTCAGCGTCATGGACACGTCCGGCTTCTTGTAGCGCACCCAGGTGATACACATGACGGTAACCGTCGCCACGGCCGCCGCCAGGTTCGTGGTCATGAAGATGCGGCCTGCGGAAACGATCGCCTCGCCCTCCATCGACACGGTGGACGCGCCGTTAAACCCGAACCAGCAGAACCAAAGGATGAATACGCCCAGCGCGCCCAGCGTCAGGGAGTGCCCGGGGATGGCGCGCGGCTTGCCCTCCTTCGTGTACTTGCCAATACGCGGCCCCAGGATCAGCGCGCCGACAAAGGCCGCGACGCCGCCGACCATATGTACCGCCGTGGAGCCTGCGAAATCATGGAAGCCGAGCTGGCTCAGCCAGCCGCCGCCCCAAATCCAATGGCCGGAAACCGGATAGATGACCGCCGAAATGACCATGGAATAGATGCAGTAGGCCGAGAACTTGGTGCGTTCCGCCATCGCGCCCGAGACGATGGTGGCCGCCGTGGCGCAGAACACCGTCTGGAAGACGACGAACGCCCAAAGCGGGACGCCCGACGGCAGCACCGCGGCATAGTCCCCGCGGATCATCGGGTCAAACGTGCCGAACACTGCAGACGAGCCGCCAAACATGATCCCGAAGCCCAGCAGCCAGTAAATTGGCGTGCCGAGGCAGAAGTCCATCAGGTTCTTCATGATAATGTTGCCTGCGTTCTTCGCACGGGTAAAGCCGGTCTCCACCATTGCAAACCCCGCCTGCATGAAGAACACGAGCGCCGCGCCCAGCAGCACCCAGATTGTGTTGACTGCAGAAAATTCCATACTTGATTCCCCCTTAAAATAGTAATGGCGTGTACGCTGCCCCGGGGATGTCCCCCGGGAACGGCATACACGCCATTGTGTATGTGAATATTTTCACGCGTTATAAAGTTCTACGGCCCCGGCGCGCTGTTTATACGCCGTAAAGCAGCTTGCCATAAGTCGGGAACGGCCAATACTTCTCCGCCGTCAGCATTTCCAGCTCGTCGGCGGGCACCCGCAGCTCGTTCATCGCGGCAAAAACGACGTCGTGGTAGTAGTTCGCCAGGTCCTGCGCGCCTTCCTTGCCAGCAGCCTCCTTGAGCGCCTGCTCCAGCTTGTCAAGCTTGGCAGCCAGGGAAGCGTTCAGCGCGGAAAGCTTTTCAATGATGGAAACCTCCACCAGGTCGGCCTGGATGCCCAGCGCCTTTTTGGCCATGGCGGCATCCGCAAGCTCCTTGGTGTAGCTGATCACCGCGGGGATAATCTGCTTGCGCGCCATATCCGCCATGGTCAGCGCCTCGATATTGATGGTCTTATAATACTCCTCGAGCAGGATCTCTTCGCGGGAATTCAGCTCGGCTTCCGTATAGATATCATGCCGTTTGAACAGCTCGATGTTCTTTGCGTCGGTATAGTGCGGCATGGCGTCCGGCGTGGACTTCAGGTTCATCAGGCCGCGCTTCTCCGCCTCCTTGACCCAGGAATCGTCGTAGCCGTTGCCGTTGAAGATGATGCGCTTATGATCCTTGATGACCCGCTTGATCAGGGCGTTGAGCGCGTCGTTAAAGTCCGCCGCGTCCTCCAGCTCGTCTGCAAACTGGCGCAACTCTTCCGCGACCGCAGTATTGATCATAATGTTGGTGCACGCGATCGAGAAGGACGAACCCAGCATGCGGAACTCGAACTTGTTGCCGGTGAAGGCGAACGGCGAGGTGCGGTTGCGGTCGGACGTGTCCTTAGGGATGGGGGGCAGCGCGCAAACGCCGATCTCCATCTTCTCCTTGACGCGGTCCTTATACACCGCGCCGGTCTCGATCGCCTTGAGCACGGCCTCCAGCTCGTCGCCCACGTACATGGAGACGATTGCCGGGGGCGCCTCGTTCGCGCCGAGGCGGTGGTCGTTGCCCGCGTTGGCGACGGAGATGCGGAGCAGGTCCTGGTACTCGTCGACCGCCTTGATGACCGCGGCGAGGAACAGCAGGAACTGCGCGTTTTCGCGCGGGGAGGAGCCGGGCTCCAGCAGGTTTTCGCCCGTGTCGGTGGATACCGACCAGTTGTTGTGCTTGCCGGAACCGTTGACACCGTCGAACGGCTTCTCATGCAGCAGGCAGACCAGGCCGTGGCGGCCGGCGACCTTCTTCATCATTTCCATCGTGAGCTGGTTGTGGTCGGTCGCGATGTTCGTGGTGGTGAAGATCGGGGCGAGCTCGTGCTGCGCCGGGGCGACCTCGTTGTGCTTGGTCTTGGCGAGGATGCCGAGCTTCCACAGTTCCTCGTCCAGCTCCTTCATATAAGCGGAGACGCGGGGCTTGATCGTGCCAAAGTAGTGATCCTCCATCTCCTGCCCCTTGGGCGGCATCGCGCCGAACAGCGTGCGGCCGGTATACTGCAAATCGGGGCGCTCATCATAATACTGCTTGTCAACAAGGAAATACTCCTGCTCCGGGCCGACCGTCGTATTGACGCGCTTGGCGTCCTTGTTGCCAAACAGGCGCAGAATACGCAGCGCCTGCTTGCTGATCGCATCCATAGAACGCAGCAGCGGGGTCTTTTTGTCCAGGATTTCACCGGAATAAGAGCAGAATGCCGTCGGGATGCACAGGGTGCCGTCCTTGATGAACGCATAGCTCGTCGGATCCCAGGCGGTGTAGCCGCGCGCCTCAAAGGTGGAGCGGATGCCGCCGGACGGGAACGAGGAAGCGTCCGGCTCGCCCTTGATCAGTTCCTTGCCGGAAAACTCCATGATGACGTTGCCGCCCTCGGTCGGGGAGATGAAGCTGTCGTGCTTTTCCGCCGTGATACCGGTCATCGGCTGGAACCAATGGGTGTAGTGGGTCGCGCCCTTGGAGACCGCCCAGTCCTTCATTGCATTGGCAACCACGTTTGCGACGGCCGGATCGAGCGCCCGGCTTTCATCGATTGTCTTCTTAAGCGCCTTGTAGATATCCTTGGGCAGACGTTCCTTCATCACGTTTTCATTGAAAACCATGCTGCCGAACATCTCCGGGATATTCATGTGCTTTAAGCCATCCATACTGCACGCCTCCATTAATATATTGAAATTTTCACCTGACAAATGTTAAGGATATAAAAAATGGCACTGCGGGCAATATGCCCACAGCGCCCTTGCTGTTTACAACGTAAATTATATCGGCCGCCGCCCCCTTTGTCAAGGCGCAAACCAGACATTTTCACCGTCCGGCAAAGATTTATCGCATAATACTAAGTTTATCCCGGTGCTTTGCCCCGCTTTCTATGCAATCTGTAAGAATTTAATTTCTTTTATGAATCCGCGCTTGACCTTTATTTTTGTATGCTTTAGAATGGAAAGCGGACAAAGACGTCCGCCACACAAGGCCTTGCCGCGATGCAGGGAGCCTTGGTGGCGGACGTCTTTTTTATTTTGTAATGTCCCGCCCGCCTTCCCCTTTCCAAAGGAAGGCGGCGCCCTTCACGCGGGGCGGGCGCGGTACATTTTAAGGCACTGCCAGAGTAAGGAGGGCACCCCACCATGCTAAAAGAAGGCCAGGTCCGTATCCCTGCCGGATGTGCAATCTCCGGCATCTTTTCCAGAAGCGGCGCGCGCACGAGCGGCGAAGCCATCATAAAATCCATTTCCACCATGCACGACCGCTCGAACGGCCTGGGCGGCGGCTTCGCCGGTTACGGCATCTACCCGGAGTACGCGGATTTTTACGCGTTCCATGTGTTTTATGACACCCAGGCGGCAAGGGACGCCTGCGAGGACTTCCTGGAAGCGCATTTCGACATTGTGAACCTGTCGAAGATCCCCACCCGCCGCCACCCGCGCATCACCGACGAACCGATGATCTGGCGCTATTTCGTCAACCCGCTGCATGTAAAGCTTGAGGCAAGCCAGCTCGACGAGCGCGAATACGTCGCCCGCTGCGTCATCCGCGTCAACGACCAGCTGGAGGGCGCGTACATCTTCTCCTCCGGCAAAAACATGGGCGTGTTCAAGGCCTCCGGCTACCCGGAGGACGTCGGCGCATACTACCGGCTGGAGGAGTACAGCGCCTATTCCTGGACGTGCCACGGCCGCTATCCGACCAATACGCCCGGCTGGTGGGGCGGCGCGCACCCGTTCGCGCTGCTCGACTGGAGCGTTGTGCATAACGGCGAGATTTCCTCCTACGACGCCAACCGCCGCTTCATCGAGATGTTCGGCTATAAGTGCAACCTGCTGACCGATACCGAAGCCATCACCTATATCATCGACTACCTCGGCCGGCGGCAGGGGCTGACGCTGCCGGAAATCGCGCAGGTCATCGCGGCGCCCTTCTGGTCGACGATCGAAAGCCGCCCCGCCGAGGAGCGCGCGCGCCTGACCTATCTGCGCAACGCGTTCGCCCCCCTGCTCGTCACCGGCCCGTTTTCCATCCTGGTCGGTTTTGACGGCGGCCTGATGGCGCTGAACGACCGCCTCAAGCTGCGCAGCATGGTTGTCGGTGAAAAGGGCGACACCGTCTATATCGCCTCGGAGGAATGCGCCATCCGCGTCATTGAGCCGTCGCTCGACCGGATCTGGGCGCCCCGCGGCGGCGAACCGGTGATCGTCACCCTGGACAAAGGAGGAAAGTAAACGATGCCTATTGATTTTTTATATCCGGAATACGAGGTCATCCGCAATCCCGGCCGCTGTATCTCCTGCCGCATCTGTGAGCGGCAATGCGCCAACGGGGTTCACCTTTTTGACGATAAGACGAAGAAAATGACGGCGGACGAATCCAAGTGTGTATGCTGCCACCGCTGCGTGTCGCTCTGCCCGACGCGCGCCCTCAAAATCGTCAAAACCGACCACGCCTTCAAGGAAAACGCCAACTGGACGGGCAAGGCGATCACCGAAATCTACCGCCAGGCGGGCACGGGCGGGATGCTGCTCTCCTCCATGGGGAACCCGGAGCCGCAGCCGATTTACTGGGACAAAATCCTGATCAACGCCTCCCAGGTGACGAACCCCCCGATCGACCCGCTGCGCGAACCGATGGAAACGCGGACCTTCCTTGGCAAAAAGCCCGGCCATATCGAGCGCGACGCGCAGGGCAACATCGTCCCGAACCTTTCCCCGCAGCTCGCGCTGGACGTACCGGTCATGTTTTCCGCGATGAGCTACGGCTCGATCTCCTACAATTCGCACGCCGCCCTTGCCCGCGCCGCCGCCGCGCTCGGCACCTATTACAATACCGGCGAAGGCGGCCTGCACAAGGATTTCTACGGATACGGCCCGCACACCATCGTGCAGGTGGCTTCCGGCCGCTTCGGCGTTTACAAGGAATACCTGGAGGCGGGCGCGGCCATCGAAATCAAGATGGGGCAGGGCGCAAAGCCCGGCATCGGCGGCCACCTGCCCGGGCTGAAGGTCGGCCCGGACATTTCAAAGACCCGTATGATCCCCGAGGGCACCGACGCGATTTCCCCCGCCCCGCACCACGATATTTACTCGATTGAGGACCTCCGGCAGCTCGTGTATTCGCTCAAGGAGGCCACCGGCTACCAAAAGCCCGTGTTCGTCAAGATTGCCGCCGTGCACAATGTCGCCGCCATCGCATCCGGCGTGGCGCGCTCGGGTGCGGACGTGATCTGCATCGACGGCTACCGCGGCGGGACGGGCGCGGCGCCCACCCGCATCCGCGACAACGTCGGCATCCCGGTCGAGCTTGCGCTCGCGGCGGTCGACCAGCGCCTGCGCGACGAGGGCATCCGCGGGCAGGTCTCCATCGTGGCGGGCGGTTCGATCCGCAACTCCGCCGACCTTTTAAAGGCCATCGCCCTCGGCGCGGACGCCTGCTATATTGCGACCGCCGCCCTGCTCGCACTCGGCTGCCACCTGTGCCGCACCTGCCAGGCCGGCAAGTGCAACTGGGGCATCGCCACGCAGCGCCCCGACCTTGTGGAGCGCCTCGACCCGGAAACCGGCTATCAGCGCCTGGTCAACCTCGTCACGGCCTGGGACCACGAGCTGAAAGAGATGATGGGCGGCATGGGCATCAATTCGATCGAGGCGCTGCGCGGCAACCGCCTGATGCTGCGCGGGCTTGGCCTGACCCAGAAAGAGCTTGATATCCTCGGCATCAAGCATGCGGGCGAATAACCTTGTACTTTTACTTTCCCACGCGCCGGCAAAGGGGTATACTATAAGAAACCGCCCCCTTGGCGCGTACCCATCCCAACCCAAGTTAGGAGGCGTACAGCCATGGTCATCCAAGCAAACCTGACCCATTTTAAAACCCTGAACGAACAAATCCGCGCCTGTCCGGACGCCGACATTACGGTCGGCTGCTGCACCGGGCAGCGCTATATCGCAAGCGGCATGTCCGGCCGGCGCATCACGGTCCACGGCACGCCCGGCAACGCGCTCGGCGCGTACCTGGACGGCTGCACCATCGAGGTCTTCGGCAATGCGCAGGACGCGACCGGCGACACGATGAACAGCGGCGAAATCATCATCCACGGGAGCTGCGGCGACGCGACCGGCTACGGCATGCGCGGCGGACGGATCCTGGTGGAGGGCGATTGCGGCTACCGCGGCGGCATCCACATGAAGGCCTATGAGGGGCAATTGCCCGTGCTGGTCATCGGCGGGCAGGCGGGCTCCTTCCTCGGCGAATACCTGGCGGGCGGCCTCATCATTGTGCTCGGCCGCGGCGTGGGCGGCCTTCCCCCGGTCAGCTATTTCTGCGGGACGGGCATGCACGGCGGCAAGATCGTGCTGCGCTGCGACGAAGCGCCGCAGGGGCTGCCGCGCCAGGTGCTCGTATCCGAGGCGACGGCGGCCGACCGGGCGGAGCTCCTGCCCCATCTCGAGGCCTACTGCCGCCGGTTTGGCGGCGACGCGCAGGCGCTCGCGGCGGAACGGTATTTCGTCCTGACCCCCAACCCGGAGGCCGGCTACAAACAGCTCTATACCTTTAATTAAAATACGCAAACGGAGGTGCGGCACCCTATGAATTACACGATGAACGAGGTCGTACAGTTTATCGAGGAAAACGACGTCAAATTTATCCGCCTTGCTTTCTGCGATATTTTCGGCACGCAAAAGAACATATCTATCATGCCGGGCGAGCTTGCGCGCGCCTTTGACACCGGCATCTGCTTTGACGCCTCGGCCTTCCAGGGGTTCGCCAACGTCAATGATTCCGACCTGCTGCTCTTCCCCGACCCGGCCACGCTGTCCGTGCTGCCCTGGCGCCCCTCGCAGGGCAGGGTCGTACGTTTTTACTGCGACATCAAATACCCGGGCGGCAAACCCTTTGAGGGCGACGGGCGGCACATCCTCGGCCAGGCGGTCGCGCGCGCACGCCTGCGGGAGCTTTCCTGCACCTTCGGTACCGAATGCGAGTTTTACCTCTTTGAGCGGGATGAAAACGGCGCGCCGACCGCCATCCCGCATGACCACGCGGGGTATTTCGACATCGCCCCGCTCGACAAGGGGGAAAACGTGCGCCGCCAGATCTGCCTGACGCTCGAGGAGATGGGCATCCAGCCCGAAAGCTCCCACCACGAAAACGGCCCTGGGCAAAACGAGATCGATTTCAAGTATTCCCACGCGCTTGAGGCGGCGGACAATTTTATCACCTTCAAGGCCGCCGTCAAGACCATGGCGGCCGCCAACGGCCTGTTCGCCTCCTTCCTGCCCAAGCCGCTGCCGGGCAAGTCGGGCAGCGGCCTGCACATCAACCTTTCCCTGTTCCAAAACGGCCGCAACATGTTTGAAACCACGCCGGTGCGCCACAACCAGACCTGCGAAAGCTTTATCGCCGGTATCCTGCAGCGCGCCGCCGAGCTGACCGTCTTCCTCAACCCCCTCACCAATTCCTATACCCGCTTCGGGGAGTTTGAAGCGCCGAAGTACATCACCTGGTCGCACCAGAACCGGTCTCCGCTCATCCGCATCCCGGCCGCGACCGGCGAGCTGTCCCGCATGGAGCTGCGCTCCCCGGACAGCGCCCTGAACCCCTATCTCGCCTTCACCCTGCTTATCCATGCTGGGCTGGACGGCGTGGAGCAGGGGCTTGCCCTGCCCGCCCCCTGCAACGAGAACCTGTTTGCCGCGCCGCGCGACGTGCTGCGCCAATACGCCAGCCTGCCGGAAACGCTCCAGGAGGCCATCGCGCTCGCCAGGGGCAGCGAATTCGTATCGCGCGTGCTGCCCGCGCGCATTGTGGAGAGCTACCTGTCCGCCAAGCAGGCGGAGTGGGACCGTTTTTCCGGTGCGGACGACAAGCTGGCCGCCGAAACCGGCATGTATTTTGAACGGTACTGAGAAGGTCCCGACAACAGGGAGGAGTGAGGCCCTATGGATCGTGTGCTCATCGCTTCCGCTTCCGCCAAGAGCGGCGCCGCGCTGGCGCAGCTTCTCGACACGTTTGACCGTCCGGAAGCGGTCGCGACAGCGCTGAGCGGCGCCGAGGCGCGCCGCATGCTGCTGGAAAGTGAATACGGGCTTGTCATCGTCAACGCGCCGCTCCCGGACGAATTCGGCCATGAACTGGCCAGCCTCGCCGCGCAGGAGACCACGGCCGGCGTGCTGCTGCTCGCCAAAGCCGAGGTCGCCGACCAGGTCGCGGAAAAGGCCGAGCCGGACGGCGTGCTGGTCGTGTCCAAGCCTTTAAACCGCGCGCTGGTTTTCCAGGCGCTGCGGCTGCTCTCCGCGACGCGCCGCCGGCTGACCGGCCTGCGCTCGGAAAACCAGCGCCTGCAGCGGAAAATCGAGGATATCCGCCTGGTAGACCGCGCGAAATGCATCCTGATCGAGTGCTGCGGCATGGCCGAGCCGGAGGCGCACGCCTATATTGAAAAGCAGGCGATGGACCGCCGCCTGTCCAAGCGCGCGGTGGCGCAGTCCATCCTGGAAGGCGGCGTCTGACTTGCCGGGAAGCCTGTGCCCCCTGAAAAGGCGCGCGCAGGCCGCCGGATGCGGGCAGCAGCCGCGGCTTTTTATGGGGATTGCGCGCGGCTGCGCCTTCCCCTCCCCAGGCATGGCAAAGGAAGCCCCCCGGCGGCATTTTCGCAACCCCGACAAATAGCGGCGCTTTTACGTCCCGAATTTCTCTTTAACTTTTCAAAATTCCGTGGAAACAACCCGAAGGAATATGTTATACTTATGGTGTATTGGTTTGTCCGCGGGAAGGCGGCGGCCATGCGCCATTTTGTTTTGCGCTAAAGATAAAGAGAACGAGGAGTGATTTGGTTGAAGCTGCCCTTTACCAAGATGCACGGCTGCGGCAATGACTACATTTATTTTAACTGCTTCGAGCACGAGGTCCCGGAACCGGAGGCGCTCAGCGTAAAGCTGTCCGACCACCATTTCGGCATCGGCGGCGACGGCATTATCCTGATCTGCCCATCCGAAACCGCAGACGCCAAAATGCGGATTTTTAACGCGGACGGCAGCGAGGCGAAAATGTGCGGGAACGGCATCCGCTGCGTCGGCAAATACCTCTATGACAACGGTATGGTGGGCGGCCGCGAGCAGATCACGGTAGACACCCTGAGCGGTATCAAGAACCTCACCCTGTTCCCACAAAACAATTTGGTGCAGACGGTCCGCGTGGACATGGGCCCCGCAGCCCTGTCCCCGCAGGAAATCCCGGCCTATCTGGACGGCAACCGCATTGTGGGCGTGCCCCTGGTGGTGGACGAGCGCGTCTACCACATCACCTGTATCTCCATGGGCAACCCGCACTGCGTCATCTTCTGCAAGGAAGACGTCGACCAGCTCGACCTCGCACACCTGGGCCCCAAGTTTGAGCACAACCCGCTTTTCCCAGAACGCATCAACACCGAGTTCATCAACGTCCTGGGCAACGGCGAGCTCAAGATGCGCGTTTGGGAACGCGGCAGCGGCGAAACCTGGGCGTGCGGCACGGGTTCGTGCGCATCCGGCGTGGCGGCATGCCTCAACGGCCTGTGCGAAAAGGGGCGCGACATCACGATCCATCTGCGCGGCGGCGACCTGACGGTCAACTACACGGACGAGACCGTGTTCATGACCGGCGCTGCGACAAAAGTTTTTGAGGGAGTTATAGAGATATGACAAAGTATATTTTCGTAACCGGCGGCGTAGTCTCCGGTCTTGGCAAGGGCATCACCGCGGCGTCGCTCGGCCGCCTGCTCAAGAGCCGCGGCCTCAAGGTCGCCGCCCAGAAGCTCGACCCATATATTAACGTCGACCCGGGCACGATGAGCCCGTTCCAGCACGGCGAGGTGTTCGTCACCGACGACGGCGCGGAGACCGACCTCGACCTCGGCCACTACGAGCGCTTTATTGACGAGGATCTCAACAAATATTCCAACCTGACGACCGGCAAGGTCTACTGGAACGTGCTCAACAAGGAGCGCGCCGGCGAGTACCTGGGCGAGACCGTGCAGGTGATCCCGCACATCACGAACGAAATCAAGTCGTTTATCTATTCCGTCGGCCAGAAGACCAAGGCGGATATCGTCATCACCGAAATCGGCGGCACAACCGGCGACATCGAGTCCCAGCCCTTCCTGGAGGCGATCCGCCAGGTCGCGGCCGAGGTCGGCCGCCGCAACTGCCTGTTCCTGCACGTGACGCTTGTCCCCTTTATCTCCGGTTCGGACGAACCCAAGTCCAAGCCGACCCAGCATTCCGTCAAGGAACTGCGCGGACTCGGCATCCAGCCGGACATCATCATCGCGCGCGTCGACCGGCCGCTGGACGAGTCCATCAAGGCCAAAATCTCCCTGTTCTGCAACGTCGCGCCGGACTGCGTCATTGAAAACCGCACCCTGCCGGTGCTGTACCAGGCGCCGCTGATGCTCGAGGAGAGCCACCTGTCCGACATCGTGTGCCGCGAGCTTGCCATCGGCGCGCCCAAGGGCGATATGTCCGGCTGGTACGAAATGCTCGACCGCATCGCATCGCGCAAGGGCCGCGTAAAGGTTGCGCTTGTCGGCAAATACGTCAAGCTGCACGACGCCTACCTTTCCGTTGCGGAAGCGCTGCAGCACGGCGGCTATGAAAACGGCGTGTTCGTCGACATCGACTGGGTCGATTCCGAGGAACTGGGCGACTCGACCGCAGACAAGCTGCTGTCCGACTGCGACGGTATCATCGTCCCCGGCGGCTTTGGCGAACGCGGCATTGAAGGCATGATCTGCGCGGCGAATTACGCCCGCGTCCACCATATCCCCTATTTCGGCATCTGCCTCGGCATGCAGATCGCCGTCATGAGCTTTGCCCGCAACGTACTGGGCTATGCGGATGCAAATTCCAGCGAATTTGATCCGAACGGCGAGCATTCGGTCATCGACCTGATGGAGAGCCAGCAGGGCGTATCCAAGAAGGGCGGCACCATGCGCCTGGGCGCTTACCCCTGCAAGATCCGTCCGGGCACGCAGATGGCCGCGGCGTACGGCGAGGAGCTGATCTCCGAACGCCACCGCCACCGCTACGAATTCAACAACACGTTCCGTGAGGAGATCGAGGCCGCCGGCATGGCCATTTCGGGCACTTCGCCCTCCGGCGAACTGGTAGAGACCGTCGAAATCCCCGGCAATGATTTTTATGTGGGCGTGCAGTTCCATCCGGAATTCAAGTCCCGCCCGAACCGCGCCCATCCGCTGTTCAAGGCGTTTATCGGCGCGGCAATTAAAAGGAGTCAAAACGCATGAAGGTCAATCGCAACTTCCAGAACATCGCAGACAGCTACCTGTTTTCCACCATCGCCCGCAAAGTAGCGGAGTACGGCGAATCCCATCCGGGCGCGCCCATCATCCGCCTGGGCATCGGCGACGTCACGCTGCCGCTTGCGCCGGCCGTCATTGAGGCCATGCAGCAGGCGCTGTGTGAAATGAGCGTACAGAAGAGCTTCAAAGGCTACGGCCCGGAGCAGGGCTACCTGTTCCTCAAGGAAGCAATCCACAATTATTACGGCGTGCGCGGCATCGCGCTCAAGGCCGATGAAATCTTTATTTCTGACGGCGCAAAGAGCGACCTCGGCAATATCCTCGACCTGTTTTCGGTCGATAACACCGTGCTCGTGCCCGACCCGGTTTATCCGGCCTATGTAGATACCAACACCATGGCGGGGCGCAAGATCCTGTTCATGGACGCCAACGAGGGGAACGGCTTCCTGCCGCTGCCCGACGCGTCCGTCAAGGCGGACGTCATTTACCTGTGCTCCCCGAACAACCCGACCGGCGCGGCCTATTCCCGTGACGGTCTCAAGGCGTGGGTCGACTACGCGCTTGCAAACGACGCGGTCATCCTGTTCGACGCGGCCTATGAATGCTTTATCGAGGATCCCGCCCTGCCCCGCTCGATCTTTGAGATCGAGGGCGCGGAGCGCTGTGCAATTGAGTTCTGCTCCTTCTCCAAGATGGCGGGCTTTACCGGCACGCGCTGCGGCTGGACGATCGTCCCGCTGGCGCTGGAGCGCGAAGGCGCGTCGCTGAACAAGATGTGGCTGCGCCGCCAGACCACGAAGTTCAACGGCGTGCCCTATATCGTGCAGAAAGGCGCGGCCGCCGTATTCAGCCCGGAGGGCATGCAGCAGACCCAGCAGAACCTGTCCTATTACAAGGAAAACGCCAAGGTGCTGAGCGATGCGCTCGACGAGCTGGGCATCTGGTACACCGGCGGCAAAAACTCCCCGTACCTGTGGCTCAAGTGCCCGGACGGTATGGAAAGCTGGGCGTTTTTCGACCACCTGCTGGAGAACGCCAACCTGGTCGGCACCCCCGGCGCAGGCTTTGGCAAAAACGGCGCGAACTTCTTCCGCCTGACCGCCTTCGGCGACAAGGCCGCAACCCGCGAAGCGGTCGTCCGCCTGAAAAAGCTGCTTGGCTAAACCTACAAAACCCCCGTGGCGATTATGCCACGGGGATTTTTCCGCCCATAAAAAGCCCCCGTCCGGTTCCGGACGGGGGCTCCTGCTTTTTAGATGGAAATTACGCCGAAATACTTGAGCAGCTCGCCAGCCAGGATGACCAGCAGCAGCACGGGCGCAACCCAGCGCACCATGACGCGGTGCAGCTTCTCGCGGCGGAAAAGGCCGCCAAAACCCTTGACTTCGTCCGCAATGACCTTGGTGCCGACGACATGCCCGACCAGGATACAGGTCAGGAAGGCGACGATCGGCATCAGGACCGAGTTGGAGATGAAGTCGAAGAAGTCCAGGAACTCGAGGCCGAGCGGCTTGATCGCGGCGAGCACGTCGCTGTAGCCCAGGCAGGACAGCATGCCGAGCGCGATGACCACGACGGTGACCGCCACGGTGCTGGCGCGGCGCTGCCAGTGCAGCTTATCCTGGACGATGGAAACCACCGTTTCCATCAGGGAGATCGAGGAAGTCAGCGCGGCAAACAGCACAAGCAGGAAGAATGCCGTGCCGATGATGCCACCGAACGCCATCTGCTCAAATACGCGCGGCAGCGTGACGAACATCAGGCCGGGGCCCGCGTTGATCGCGCTCGGGTCGCCGCCGTTAAATGCGACAACGGCCGGGATAATCATCAGGCCTGCAATCAGCGCGATGCCGGTGTCGAAGATCTCGATCTGGGCAACCGAGTGTTCCAGATAGCTTTCCTTCGGCATATAAGAGCCGTAAGTGATCATAATACCCATTGCAAGGGACATCGAGTAGAAGAGCTGCCCCATCGCGCCCAGTACGGTCGTCGTGGAGAACTTGCTGAAGTCCGGCAGCAGGTAATACTTGAGGCCTTCCATCGCGCCGGGCATGGTCAGGGAGAAAATTGCCACGAAGATCGACAGGATGACCAGCACCGGCATCAGGATGCGGCTGACCTTCTCAATGCCCTTCTCGACGCCAAACAGGACGACCAGCGCGGTGACGAGCACAAAGAGGATGAACCACGGCACCGGGCTTGCCAGGACGCCGCCCCCCGACGCGCTGATAAAGGTGCTGAAGAAATTGTCGGCGTCGCCTGCGACGGCCGCGCCGTGGCCGCTCAGGAACTCAACAAAATATTTGATGACCCAGCCGCCGATGACGCAGTAGTACGGGACGATAATGACCGGCACCAGCGAAGCAAGCCAGCCCAGGAACCCAAAGCGTTTATCCAGCGCCTTATAGGCGCCGATACACGATAGCCGTGTCTTACGGCCGATCGCGATCTCCGTGATCATCAGTGCGAAGCCAAAGGTGACGGCCAGGATAATGTAAACCAGTAGGAAAATACCGCCGCCGTATTTGGCAGCCAAATACGGGAACCGCCATAGGTTGCCTAGACCTACCGCAGATCCAGCCGCCGCAAGGACAAAGCCCACACGGTTTGTGAAACTGCTTCTCTCTTGTTTCATATTTTTACCTCCGTTTTGCCGGAAGCTTCCGGCGCATAGTCCCCTTTTCCCGGCTACCCCCGCCGGATTTTTTGATACGAAAAAGGTGCTAATAGTATACCATAAATCCTGCACAAAATCGACAATTTGGTTAAAATTTTATGAACTTTTTCACCTGCACCTCTATTTCTTGCAGAGATGGAAAAAGGCGGGGATTGCCCCCGCCTAATAATTATGCAATCTTGTGCCGGGTCCACCGCCCGCTGAGATACCGCCAGACAAAGAGCGACGCGCGGAAAATCCAGTCCATGATCATAGCCACCCACACGCCGATAGCGCCCCAGCCCAGCCAGGAACCCAGGATAAAGCCGAATACGCACCGGAATACCCACATAGAAAAGATAGAAACCGCCATTGCAAAACGTACGTCGTTTGCCGCGCGCAATACATTGGGCAGGGTAAACGCCGCCGGCCACAGCAGGATGGCGCTGCCATCATGAATAAAAATAAGGATCATTGCAAGCTTCATAGTGTCCGGCGACAGGTTATACGCCCGCAGGGTAAGCGGCAGCGAGGCCAGGATCACAATATTGAGCGCCGCCATAATCAGGTAGGCGAGCTTCATCAGCTTTTTCGCGTAGTACCGCGCCTGCTCATAATCCTGCGCGCCCACGCATTGCCCAACGACCGTGATGATCGCCAGGCTGAGCGCCTGCCCCGGCAGGCAGCCCAGCGCGTCAAAGTTATTTGCAACCGCGTTTGCGGCGATCTGCGTCGTGCCAAACGCCGCAATAATACCGACGACCAGGATCTTGCCGAGCTGGAACATGCTGTTTTCCAGCCCGTTCGGGATGCCGATGTTCAGGATGCGCCCGATCATCGCGCCGTCCGGGCGGAAGCTGCCCCCGCGCCCGATGGAGACCAAGTTGCCTGGGCGGCGCAAAAGCGCCGTCATAATCACCGCGCCCAGCGCACGGGAGATCAGCGAGGAAAGCGCCGCGCCGGCCGCACCCATCGCCATGCCGTAGATAAACAGCGCATTGCCGCCGATGTTCAGCACGTTGATCACAATGGAAACCTGCATGGAAATGCGGGAATTGCCCTGCGCACGGAACAGCGCGGCGCTCGCGTTATAGACGGCGAGGAACGGGTAGGACAGGGCGGAAAGCAGGAAATAGACCCTCGCGTTCCGCATCACGTCCGGGTCAATCTGCCCAAACAGCAGCCGCAGCAGCGGCGTGCGGAACAGCAGGCAGAGCGCCATGACCACCGCTGAAATCACGCTGACGATCAGCAGCAGCTGCTTTGCCGAGTGGCAGGCGCGCTCGCGCTCTTTCGCGCCGATGAGCTGCGCGGACACCACCGCGCCGCCTGTCGCCAGCGCGGCAAATACGTTGATGATCAGGACGTTCACCATATCGACCAGCGATACGCCCGAAACCGCAGCCTCCCCGACCGACGAGACCATAATCACGTCCGCCATGCCGACCGTGACCGCCAGCACCTGTTCGATCACCAGCGGGACAATCAGGCGCCGCAAATCCGTGCCCGAAAACATGCGGCGCGGCGCCGCTACCTGTTCCATCTGCCATTTCCCCTTTACAAAATCTTTACACCCGTTTACAGTATAGCACTTTGTACCGGGCGGGGCAATGCTCAGAGCGACCGGTATTCGGCCTGCAGCGCTTCCCACTCCTCCTTAAGTGCGAGCGGGTCGTCCCCCTTCTGCGGGCAGGACATCCTGGCGTTGACCGCGGCGATCCGCAGCTCCAGCACCGTGCGGCGGGTGTCCCGGCTGGAACGCGGCTGGGCGCGGCGCCGCCGCTCCTCTTCCCATGCGGCCATACCGCCGTCAAACGCCTCCGCATGCCCGCCTTTGACAAAGACGAGACGGTCGGCCACGTGGGCGGCAAGCGTCCGGTCGTGCGTCACGACCAGCAGCGTCCCCTGCCAGCGCAGCAGGAGCCGTTCGAGCGCCTCGAGCGTATACACGTCCAGATGGTTGGTGGGTTCATCCAGGATAAGCAGGTGCACCTTGGCGGCCAGCAGCCGCGCGAGCATGACCTTGGCGCGCTCGCCGCCGGACAGGACGGAAATGGGTTTTCCGATCTCCCGCGCCCCGAGGTACAGGTTTGCCAAGATGGTACGCACCACATGCTCCGGCAAGCCGGAATCCATCCGCGCATTCTCCAGCACGGTCTTGCCCCCGTCCAGCGTCTCGTGTGACTGTGAAAAGTACCCCACGCGCACGCCCTCGGCAAACCGCCCCTGCTCCAGCAGGGCGCGCACCAGCGTGGTCTTGCCCGCGCCGTTGTCGCCCAGCATGACCGTGCGGGAGCCGGCCGGCAGGATCAGCTGCGCATCCTCCAGCACGGTTTTCCGCCCGTAGCGCACGGTCACATGGCCGACCTGCGCCGCAATTTTGGCACGTACCGGCTGCGGGTCGCCCAGCGGCATCGAGATTTCCGGCAAATCGCGCGGCCGCTCCTTGACGGCAAGCTGCTCGGCACGCTTCTGCATATGCTTTGCGCGGCTTTGCACATGTTTCTGCTGGATGGAACCAATATCCTTATAGAGCATCCACTCGCTCGAACTCATCCGGCGGGGCGGCCGGCCGACGCTTTTCGCCTGCTCGCGGATCTGGTACATCTCCTCTGTCAGCCGCTTTTTCTCCGCCGTATACTGCTCATACTCAAACTGCGCGAACGCGCGCTCCCGCTCTTTTTGCTGTAAAAAATCCGAATATGTCCCGGGAAATATCCGCAGTTTTCCATCCTCCAGCTCCCAAATTTGCGTACAGGCCGCGTCAAGCAGCGCGCGGTCGTGTGAAACCAGCACCAGCGCGCCCTGGTGCCGGAGCAGCAGCTTTTGCAGCGTTTCAATGCCGCTCACGTCCAGGTTGGTCGTCGGCTCGTCGGCAAACAGCAACGGCGTGTCTGCCGAAAGCGCCGAAGCAATTGCCAGCCGCGTGCGCTCGCCGCCGCTTTTGACCGCGCTCGCGCGCAGCCCGAGCAAGCTGCGCATCTGCGCATTGCCCGTGTCCGCCGCCTCCCCATCCTGCCGGATTACGGCGGTGCGGCAAAAGCGGCGCACCGTGCCTGCATCCGCCGGGCTTTCACCTGACAGCACGCGCAGCAGCGTGGATTTGCCCGCCCCGTTTATCCCGACCAGCCCAATACGGTCGCCAGATGAGATCGCAAGGTGGCCGATTTCAAATACATCCTGTATGCCGAAACGCTTTGCCAAACCGGCAGCTTCCAATAATAACATAAAAAAATCCCTCCCGAACAGCCCTGCCCGGAAGGGATTTTACCGCACCAAAACAGACGGGTCCTATTGACCCGCCGCTATGCAGATAAAATACGCAACCGAACAGAGCAAGCCTATGGTTTGCCCTAAACAACGTTTTTCCGTTCGGTTTTTTAATTGCGCATGTCCCTGCATAGCCCTCGTTTCTTCAGAATACGAGAGCAGTTTATCATGTGTCTGCGCATATTGTCAAGCATTTTCTTGACACGCGCGTCACCTTTTGTTATACTGTATTTACTAAATTACTAATTTACTAATATTTTGTGAAGGAGGGATATCGCTTGGACAAACAGGACCGCCGCGATAAAATCGCCGCCTATAAGGCGCGCCCGGTCACGGGCGGGGTCTTTTGCATCAAAAACACAATAACCGGACGTATCCTGCTACAGGCGGCTACGGATTTGCACGGCTGCAAAAACCGGTTTGACTTCTCCCAAATGACCGGTTCCTGCATCGAGCACAGGCTGCAGCAGGATTGGAAGCAATATGGCGCACAGGCTTTCGCTTTTGAAATCCTGGATACCATGGAGAAGAAGGAGACCCAAACAGGCCGGGAGTTCCAGGACGACATTGACGCGCTGCTGGAAAGCTGGCGCGAAAAGCTGCAGGAAAACCCGCAGTATTAAAACACGGTCACAGTCACTGAATAGGAAAAGGGACGCCCTTAAAGGGCGTCCCTTTTCCTATGGATCGCGGGGATGGAATCCCCTTGCGGTTTGTCCCATCTGCGCGGCCGGCGCAGACACCGGGCATCCCGCGGGGGTTCCCCGCCTCCGTCCGTTAAAACCGGCGCGTTCTTACTTTTTCCGTGTGAGCAGCGCGACCGTCTCCACATGCGCCGTCCGCGGGAACAAATCAAACACGCGGCACCGTGCCGCGGTATACCCCTGCGCCTCTAAAAGCTTGATGTCGCGCGCAAGCGTCGCCGGGTCGCAGGAAACATAAACCACGCGCGCCGCCGCCAGCAGGCCGATCGCCCCGATTGCCGTATCGTCCAGCCCCTTGCGCGGCGGGTCGACCACCACCACATCCGGTGTGATCCCCTGCTGCGCGAGCATCCCGGCCGACTGCCCGGCGTCTGCGCAAATAAATTCCACATTGTCCAGGCCGTTGCGCCCCGCGTTTTCCCGCGCGTTCTCCACGGCTTCGGGGACGACCTCCACGCCAATCACCCGCGCGGCGCGGCGCGCCATCGCAAGCGTGATGGTGCCTGCGCCGCAGTAAAGCTCGACGACGGTCTGCGCACCGTCCAGCGCCGCATACTCGAGCGCGCATGCATAGAGCCGCTCCGCCTGCGCGTGGTTGACCTGATAAAACGACTGCGGGGATAGCCGGAATACATTGCCGCACAGGATATCCTCCAGCGTGGGTTCGCCCCACAGGGTAACCGTCTTTTTGCCCAAGATGGCGTTGCCGGGCTTGCGGTTGATATTGAGGACGATACCGACGAGCGACGGTATCTGCTCCGTCAGCAGGGACACCAGCGCCGCCTGTGCGGGCAGCTTGCCCGCCGCCGCGACAATACAGACATGGGCCTGCCCGCTTGCGTCGCCCACACGGACATATACGTGGCGCACAACGCCTTTACCGGAGGCCTCGTCATAGGCGGGCACATGGTTTTCGTCCATCCAGCGCCGCACGAGCGCGGCGGCCTGATCCGCCTTTTCCGATTGGATCCCGCAATGCGTAATCGGGACAATCTCATGGCTGCGCGCGCGGTAAAACCCGGTAACCGCGCCGTTTTCCCCCTGGCCGACCGGATATTGCGCCTTATTGCGGTAATGCATGGCCGAAGGCGCGCCGACGACGGCTTCCGCTTTCAGTTGCAGCCCGCCGATGCGCTGCAGCGCGTCTTCCACCTTTTTGCGCTTGGCGCGCAGTTCCTCTTCATACGAAATATGCTGCCAGCAGCAACCGCCGCACACGCCCGCATGCGGGCACGCCGGCTCGACCCGGCTCTTGGAGCGCACGACGACCTGCTCGATCCTGCCGAACGCCATCCGGCGGTTGACCTTGACGATCCGGATATCGCACTGATCGCCGACCGCGCCGCCCGGCACAAACACCGCGATCCCGCCGATCCGCGCAACCGCCGCGCCATCCGCGGTATAATCCACCAGTTCCGCCCGGTAAACCTTGTTTTTAATTAATTCCATCTGCTTATCCTTCAATATATTCTGGTTTTAAAATATCGGCCAGCTCGGAAAACGGGATGGTGAACTCCTGCGGCCCCGCGGCATACGGCGCGAGCGTATAGGTGGCGTAGGCCAATACAAGCGCAGGGTCGCCGGTGACATAAAACGCCGCCGGGTCAAACGTATCGGCCACGAGCTGGTCCGCGTTTTCATAATAGCCCGTCTGGCTGTACGGCCCGCGCGCGTCCATCTGCCCGCGCACGATGTCAAACAGCGTCTCCTGATAGCCTTCCCCCGTAAACAGGTCGCCCAGCATCACCTGGCTGCCGTCCCCCTTGCGGAAGGTCTCGCCCATGACCGTCTGGTTGCCGTGCGCGCCGCCGGTATACGTATCCGAAGTGCGCCGGACGGACAGGAATTCATCGTTATTGCAGGTGACCTCGTAGTTCTCACGTACTTGGTATGGCTCAAACCCGCCGCCGTCCTGCTGCCTCGCCTCGCGGTCCTCCTGCGCAAACGAGGCCAACTCGCCCTTCCACCAGGTCCGCTCCTTGGCATAAAGGTTATCGTAATATTTCTTGATGTTGGAATACGCGCCCTTATCCACATATTCCGCAAGCTGCGGCTTATGCACCTCAACCTGGAGCAGGACCGCGCCGTCCGTATCGTCCTTCAGCTCAAACTGCTCCACGCCCTCTTTTTCCGCTTCCGGCTGCTTTTCCGGCTCCTCCGTAATCACTTCGGGCGCCTTTTGCGGCACATCCGCCAGCGCTTGTTCCGTTTTGGGCTGTGCACAGCCTTCCACCAGGATGGCCATCAGCAGGCCGATTGTCAGGAAACAGGTTTTACAGCGATTCATGGACAGCGTCTCTCCCTTTAGGGCCGAAACCCGGTTGTTTATTAACAGTATATCATACTGCGCCCGCAAAGGAAACCATGTATTGTATAGGCGAGGACGGACGATACTATAGACAGCCTATGTATTTGGAAAGGAGCAAAAAATATGCCGACAAACAACGGGCGCCCGATGGAGGAAATGCCGGTCGGGCTGATGATGCAGATGGCGCACAACACGCGCGCCATGGACGGTTTCTTCTCCATGGACGGCGCCCGCCAGCAGGCGCTGCTCGACTATATCCGTTCCTCCCCCACGGGTGAGGAAGCCAAGAGCCGGATCGAGCACGCGGTCGAGTCCCTCGCCGACGCAAGCGATTTTAACCCCTACAACCACACAGAGCGCTGAAAAAAGGCCTTCCCCGGTTTCCCGGGGAAGGCCTTTTTTTACATTTTGGGCAGCAGTTCCTGCTCAACCGCCGCGTCCACATCCATGACGCCGTTCGCCACGGCGGCGAACGCATCAATGAAGCGGGTGACGCTTGCCAGCACCAGCGAAAGGTTGTCCGCCATAAAGGTGACCGCCTTTTCCAGCTCGTCCGTCACACGCAGCAGCGTGTTGTGCTTGAGGTAAAGCTGGCCGGCCGGTGCGAAATACCCGAACGCGCCGAGCGCGCAATAATCGTTGCAATATTCGCAGCATTTCTTGACTTCCCGCGCCTGCTCCTGCGGCAGGCCGGTAAACAGCGTCGCGTAAAACTGCATCAGCGCCACGTCCTCGCCCGGCAGCGGGATCGGGATGAAGCACATCTCGACCATGACCTCCTGCATAACCTTGCCGTTGCGCGTGGTCTCCACCCGCAGGATGGACGGGTGCGCGGGGTCGTCCGACTTCACGACTTCAGACCGGTAGCCGTTTTCCTTGAGCACGTCGGCCATACAGCCTAATAATTGTAACTGCTTTTCCTGTTCCACGGTATTCCCTGCCTTTTATTCTTATTTTACCCCGATGTCGGTGCGGAAATGCGCCTGGTCGAAATGGATTTTCCGCACGTCGGCATACGCCTTGCGGATCGCCTCGTCCAGCGTGGGCGCGGTCGCCGTCACGCCGAGCACGCGGCCGCCGTCCGTCACGAGCTTGCCGCCCTGCGCGGCGGTACCCGCATGGAAGACGATCGCATCCTGCACCGTGTCCAGCCCGGTGATCTCCTTGCCCTTTTCATAGGCCTTGGGATAGCCGCCGGACGCCATGACCACGCAGCAGGCCGCGTTATCCGCCCACTTGACCTCGATCTCGTCGAGCTTTCCGTCGATGACCGCGTTAAAGATATCGAACAGGTCGGTCTCGAGGCGGCACAGCACCGCCTGGGTCTCCGGGTCGCCGAAGCGCGCGTTGTATTCGATGACGCGGGGACCCTTGGGCGTCAACATCAGGCCGAAGTACAGCACGCCCTTAAAGGGGCGGCCTTCCTGCGCCATGGCCGCGACCGTCGGCTTGAAGATCGTCTCCATGCACTGCTGCGCAATTTCTTCCGTGTAAAAACGGGAAGGCGAAAACGCGCCCATGCCGCCCGTGTTCGGGCCTTCGTCGTGGTCGTAGGCGCGCTTATGATCCTGCGCGGACGGCATCGTCTTGAGCGTCTTGCCGTCCACGAACGCGAGCACCGAAACCTCCGGGCCGGTCAGGTATTCCTCAATGACCACGCGCGCGCCCGCGCCGCCGAACGCGCCGCCGTCGATCGCGTCGCGCACCGCGGCGACCGCCTCGTCCACGGTCATGGCCACGGTCACGCCCTTGCCGAGCGCCAGGCCGTCCGCCTTGACGACGATCGGCGCGCCCTGCTCCCGGATATAGGCCACCGCCTCGTCGGAGCTTTCAAACACCGCATACCCGGCTGTCGGGATGTTGTATTTTTGCATCAAATCCTTGGCAAAGGATTTGGAGCCTTCAATTACGGCCGCGTTTTTGCGCGGGCCAAAGGCGCGGAAGCCCGCCTCCTCCAGCGCGTCGACCATGCCGAGCGCGAGCGGGTCGTCCGGCGCGACCATGACAAGGTCGGGCGCGTTTTCGCGGCAGAACGCCAGGACGCCGTCGATATCGGTCGCCTTGATCGGGACGCACTCCGCGGCCTGCGCGATGCCGCCGTTACCCGGCGCGCACCACAGCTTGTCCACCTTGGGACTCTTCTTCAGCGTGTGGCAGATCGCGTGTTCACGCCCGCCGCCGCCGATTACCAATACTTTCATTTCGATTCCCTCTTCCTTACGTTTCAGCCCAAACGCCTGCGCGCCATCAGCAGATAACGCACCTGATAGATGAGCGCGCACACCGTGCAGGCAAAAGCGGCCACTGTGCCCAGCATCTGCGCCATGACGGAAGACGGCATGCGCGGCAGGACATAGAGGCATACGAACATCAGCGTTTCCCCCGCCGCAAAGCAGGCGATCCACCACAGCCCCAGCCGGCGCTCCCCGGCGGATGCGCCAGCCATTGCCAGCAGCCCGTCCACGCCGCCGTACACCGCGGCGTAGCACAGCGCCATCGCCAGCGCGGTCAGCACATAGAGCATCATGCCCGACACGCCGTCATACAGCAGCGGCAGCCCGTCCGCCACCACGCCGAACATCGCGCACATGATGGACACCGCAAACCACCGGCTGTCCGGCAGCAGCAGCGCGCTGCCCGCGATCGTCAGCAGGTATCCCGCGAGCGAGACCGCGCCGATGGCCGCGGGCGCAAACAGCGAGGACAGCGCGCTGCCCGCCAGGGGCACCAGCGTGCCGGCCAGCAGAAGCAGGATCGCCCTGCCCACGCGGGCTGAACCTTTCCTGTCCTGTTTCATCGCTTTTCCGTACGCGCGGCGGCGCGGCTCAATGGTGGAACAGGCGCATGCCGGTAAACGCCATTACAATGCCGTACTTGTTTGCCGTTTCAATGACGTTGTCGTCGCGGATGGATCCGCCCGGCTGTACGATGTACTGCACGCCGGACTTGCGCGCGCGCTCGACATTGTCGCCGAACGGGAAAAACGCATCCGAACCGACGGTCACGCCCGTGTTTTTCTTGATCCAGTCGAGGCGCTCCTCGCGCGTCAGCACGGGCGGCTTGGCCTTGAAGGTATTCTGCCAAACGCCCTCGGCCAGCACGTCCTCGTACTCGTCGGAGATGTAGACGTCGATCGCGTTGTCGCGGTCGGGGCGGCGGATGCCGTCCTTAAACTGCAGCGCCAGGACCTTGGGATGCTGCCGCAGGAACCAGCCGTCCGCCTTCTGCCCCGCGAGGCGGGTGCAGTGGATACGGCTCTGCTGGCCTGCGCCGACGCCGATCGTCTGGCCGTCCTTGACATAGCAGACCGAGTTGGACTGCGTGTACTTGAGCGTGATGAGCGCCAGGATCATATCGTGGCGCGCGGCCTCGGGCAGTTCCTTGTTTTCGGTCACGATATTGTGCAGCAGGCTTTCGGAAATCTCGTAATCGTTGTAGCCCTGCTCGAAGGTCACGCCGAAAATGTCGCGCTGCTCGATCGGCTTCGGGGTATAGCCCGGGTCGATCTTGACGACGTTATAGCCGCCCTTGCGCTTTGTTTTGAGGATTTCGAGCGCCTCCGCCGAGTAGGAGGGGGCGATAATGCCGTCGGACACCTCGCTCGCGAGGTATCTTGCGGTATCCGCGTCGCACTCGTCCGAAAGCGCCGCCCAGTCGCCGTAAGAGCACAGGCGGTCGGCGCCGCGCGCGCGGATATACGCGCAGGCGATCGGCGACAGTTCGCGGCCGTCCTCGACGAAATAAATCTGCTTTTCCGTATCGGTCAGCGGCTTGCCCAGCGCCGCGCCCGCGGGGGACACATGCTTGAAGGAGGCTGCGGCCGGCAGGCCGGTCGCCTTCTTCAGGGCTTTGACAAGCTGCCACGCGTTAAACGCGTCGCAGAAGTTGATGTAGCCCGGACGGCCGTTCAGCACTTCGATCGGCAGCTCGCCTTCGCTCATAAAAATGCGCGCGGGCTTCTGGTTCGGGTTACAGCCGTATTTTAACTCTAATTCCTGCATGACAAGGCTCCTTTCGGCGTTAGTGGTTCTTGTTCCAGACGACCCTGGACTGCCTGCCCGTGGCAAGCTCGGTATAGCACACATAGAGCGAAACCTTATTGTCCGCATTCAGGCTGTCCCACAGGCTGCGTGCAAACGTGCTTACATCGCCCTCGATGCGCACGGTCTTGGGTTCGCCCTCGAAGGACGGCAGCGGGTCGCCGTCTCCCATGTAGGTGTGGATAAAGTGGCCAAGCCCCGCGACCGGCTTGTCGTACTCGAAGAAGAAGCGCTTGCAGCAGGACGGGTCGCCGTCGAAGCTCTTGAGGATGGAAAGCTGGTAGCTGCCGTCCTTTTCCAGCACGCCGGAAATGCGGGGGGTGTAGTTCGGGCCGTCCGGCTCAAACTCGCGCGTGCGCAGCGCCTCTTCCGGCGCCTTGCCCGCCTTCATCCCCTCCCAGACCGTATCGGTCTGGTCGCCGTTCGTCACGATCAGGCGGCCGTCGTAAAGGCGCACCGGATGGTAAATGATGAGCGACGGGTCGACCATCTTGGAGGGGTCGAACGCCTCGGTGCGGATGCCGTCCTCCGTATCGGAGAAGATGCGGTTGCGGCTGTTTTCCGAACGCCCCATAATGAAGTACGCGGCGACCGCATACCGGTCGTCCGCCGTGCGGCCAAGCACGATGCCCCGGCCGGGATAGGCGTTGCCGCGCAGCTCTTCCGTAATATCTAAAATCTTCATCGGTTCTCTCCTTCGTTTTCGTCGTCGTCGGCAGCGGCGATATAGACCACGCCGTCCTGCACCGTGATGCGGCCTTCGCAGAACTGCGAGACCGCCCGCGGCAGCAGCACCCATTCCGCCTCGCGCATGACGCGCTTCTGCAAAACCTCTGGGGTGTCGCCCGGCTGCACCGCGACCGCCTTTTGTGCGATGATTTCGCCGCCGTCCACGACCTCTGATACGAAATGGACGGTTGCGCCGGTCACCTTGACGCCTTTTTGCAGCGCCGCCTCATGCACGCGCAGGCCGTAGAAGCCCTCGCCGCAGAAGGACGGGATCAGGGACGGGTGCACGTTGATGATGCGGTTCTGGAACCGGCGGCAGAACGCGTCCGACAGGACGGTCATAAAGCCCGCCAGCACGACCAGCCCGATGCCGAGCTGTTCCAGCAGGTCGCCGAGCGCCTCGCCGTACGCCTCCGCCGAGCCGTAATCGCGGCGGCGCATCACATATGTGGGGATAAATGCCTGCTTCGCGCGCGTGATCGCGTAAGCGTCGGGGCGGGACGCGACGACGGCGCAAATTTCGCCGTTTTTGATGTTGCCCGCGGCTTCCGCGTCAATCAGCGCCTGCAAATTGGTGCCGCCGCCGGAAACCAGGACTGCAATTTTAACCATGATGATGTTCCTTTGCTTTCTGCTCCTGCACGCCGTGCGTGCCCAAACCCTTTAGCGCAGCTCTACGCCCTTATCGCCTGCGACGCAGGCGCCGATCACATAGCCCTTTTCGCCCGCTTCCGCAATCGCCGCGAGCGCCTTGTCCGCGTCGTCCTTCGCGACCGCCATGACGAGGCCCGCGCCCATGTTGAAGGTATTGTACATGTCGCGCTCCGGGATTTTGCCGGTCTGCTGGATGAGGCCGAAGATCGGCGGCACCGGCATCGCGGCCTTTTCGATGTCCGCGCGCAGGCCGTCGCACAGCATGCGCGGCACGTTTTCATAAAAGCCGCCGCCCGTGATATGGCTGATCGCCTTGACGTCGGCCTTTGCCGCGACATGCTGGATCGCCTTGACGTAAATCTTGGTCGGGGTCAGCAGCTCTTCGCCCAGCGTCTTGCCGAACTCGTCGATATAGCGCTTGACCGACTTTTCGTTGATGCCCAGCGTCTTGCGCACCAGGGAATAGCCGTTGGAATGCACGCCGGAGGACGCGACGCCGATCAGCACGTCGTCCGCCGCGAGGCGGGAAGCGTCGATCATCTTGGCCTTGTCCACGATGCCGACGGAGAAACCGGCCATATCGTACTCATCCTCCGGGTAAAAGCCCGGCATTTCCGCGGTCTCGCCGCCGATCAGCGCGCAGCCCGCCTGGCGGCAGCCCTCCGCGATGCCCGCGACCATGGACGCGACCTTTTCCGGGTGGTTCTTGCCGACCGCAATATAGTCGAGGAAGAACAGCGGCTGCGCGCCGCAGCAGGCGATATCGTTGACGCACATCGCCACGCAGTCGATACCGACCGTGTCGTGCTTGTTCATTAGGAACGCCAGCTTGAGCTTCGTGCCCACGCCGTCGGTGCCGGACACGAGGATGGGGTCTTCCATGCCCTTGAAGTCCGGACGGAACAGGCCGCCGAAGCCGCCGAGCGTACCCATTACGCCCTTGGTAAAGGTGCTTTCGACCATCGGCTTCATCAGCTTGACGGCTTCGTAACCGGCGGTGACGTCTACGCCTGCCGCCTTGTAGCTTTCAGAACGGCTTTCATTCATAGTTATAACTCTCACTTTCTAAGGATCCGGCTGCCCACAAGGGGGCTGGCCGCGTTTATATCAGGCGGGCAAAGCCCGCAGCGTGGGATGCGTATCGGGAAGCTGCCGTGCGGTGGTCAGCCCTTGCCGTTCCAGCAGTAGGTGCACACCTTGTCGCGGTCCATGCCGATCGCCTCAAGCAGGCCGTTCAGCGACTGGTAGCCGAGCGAGCTGAAGCCGAACTTTTCGCAGATCGTCTTGAGCATGCACTGGCCGCGCTCGGTGTTCGCGTCCGCATATTCGTCCAGGTGCTCCTGCCCCTCGTCGCCCTCCAGCTCCTGCACGGTGCGGCGCGCGAGCAGCTCCATGTCGGAATTGCTCGAGGAGAAATTTAAGTACTTGCAGCCGTACATGATCGGCGGGCAGGCCGAACGCATATGGACCTCCTCCGCGCCCGACTCATACAGGAAGTCGACCGTTTCGTGGAGCTGCGTGCCGCGGACGATCGAATCGTCCACAAACAGCAGCTTTTTGCCTTCGATCAGCTCGGGGACGGGGATCTGCTTCATTTTGGCGACCTCGTTGCGGATCTTCTGGTTCGTCGGCATGAAGGAGCGCGGCCAGGTCGGGGTGTATTTGATGAACGGGCGGGCAAACGGGACGGTGCCCGCGTTGGCATAGCCGATCGCGTGCGGCACGCCGGAATCCGGCACGCCCGCGATATAGTCCAGCCGCTCGCTGTCAAAGCCGCGCGCCTTGTCCTCCCGCGCCAGGATCTGGCCGTTGCGGTATCGCATCAGCTCGACGTTGACGCCCTCGTAATTGGAGTTCGGGTAGCCGTAATACGTCCACAGGAAAGCGCAGATTTTCATCTCCTTGCCCGCGGGCGACAGCGTCTCAAACCCCTCCGCCGTCATCTTGACGATCTCGCGCGGGCCAAGCTCGTACGCGTCCTCGTACCCCAGCTTGCGGTAGGCGAAGGACTCGAATGAGACGCAGTACCCGTCCTCGCTTTTGCCGATCAGCACCGGCAGGCGGCCAAGGCGGTCGCGCGCAGCGATGATGCCGTCCTGCGTCAGCACCAGCACGGTCATCGACCCGTCGATCATCTCCTGCGCGTGCAGGATGCCGGAAACGAGGTCGTCCTTCTGGTTGATGAGCGCGGCGACGAGCTCGGTCTGGTTGACCTTCCCCGAACCCATGGCCATAAACTGGTGCCCATGGTCGGAAAAATACCGGCCGACCAGCTCCTCCGCATTGTTGATGATCCCGATCGTCGTCAGCGCGTACAGCCCCAGGTGCGAGCGCACGAGCAGCGGCTGCGGGTCGGTATCGCTGATGCAGCCGATGCCGCTGCATCCCTGGAATTCCGGCAAGTCCTTTTCAAACTTGGTGCGGAACGGGGTGTTTTCAATGTTGTGAATCTGACGCTGGAAGCCGTGCTCCCGGTCGTACATGAGCATACCGCCGCGGCGCGTGCCGAGGTGCGAGTGATAGTCCACGCCGAAGAAAATATCCAGCACGCAGTCCCGTTGCGAGGCTACGCCGAAAAATCCTCCCATAAGTTCTCCTTATCCAATTTTTACTTGTGCCGCCCGGCAGGTCAGCCCTGGCTGGGCAATTCACTTTCAAACATGTTTTTTTCAGCCTGCTCGGGCACGTCCACCGGGTATTTCCCGGAAAAACATGCGTCGCAGAAGCCGACCTTCGCGCCCAGCGCGATCTTGTGCGCCGCCTCGAGCGACAGGAAGCCGAGGCTGTCCACGCCGATGATCTGGCGCATTTCCTCCACCGTCCGCCCGTGCGCGAGGAGCTGCGTGCGCTCGGGGATATCGGTGCCAAAGAAGCACGGGTGCCGGAAGGGGGGCGCGGAAATACGCATATGCACTTCCTTCGCGCCCGCGTCGCGGATGAGCTTAACCAGGCGCGCGCAGGTCGTGCCGCGTACGATGGAGTCGTCCACCATGATGACGCGCTTGCCCGCGACCGCCTCGCGCAGCGCGTTGAGCTTGAGGCGCACCGAGCGTTCGCGCTTTTCCTGCCCGGGCTGGATGAAGGTGCGGCCGATATACCGGTTTTTGATCAGGCCGACGCCATATGGGATGCCCGAACACTTGGCGTAGCCGATGGCCGCCGGGATGCCGGAATCCGGCACGCCGATGACGACGTCCGCGCCGACCGGGTGCTCGATGGAAAGGTACTTTCCCGCCTCCTGCCGCGCCAGCTCTACGCTCGCGCCGTCGATCACCGAATCCGGGCGGGCGAAATAGATATACTCGAATACGCAGGCCGAGGTCTTTGCCTCGACGCCGCAGTGCAGGCTCTTGAGCTTGCCGTCCTCGACCACGCAGACCTCGCCGGGTTCCACGTCGCGGACAAACGCCGCGCCGAGCGCGTCGAGCGCGCAGGTCTCGGATGCGAAAATATAGGCGCCCTCCGGCGATTTGCCGATGCAGAGCGGGCGGAAGCCGTGCGGGTCGCGCGCGGCGAGCAGCTTGCGGGGCGACATGATGACAAGGGAGTACGCCCCCTTGATCACCTTCATGGTGTTCACGACCGCCTCCTCGATCGAGCCGACCTTGAGGCGTTCGCGCACGATGGTGTAGACGAGCACCTCGGAATCGTTCGAAGAACGGAAAATGCCGCCTCCAAGCTCAATTTCGCGGCGCAGCTCGCCTGCGTTGACCAGGTTGCCGTTATGCGCCACCGCCAGGTTGCCCTTGACGTGGGTGATCGCAATGGGCTGCGCGTTTTCGCGGCTCTGCTTGCCGGTTGTCGAGTAGCGGACATGGCCGACCGCCATCTGCCCCGGCATGGCGTCCAGCGTCTCCTGGTTAAACACGTCGTTTACCAGGCCGACGTCCTTATGGCAGTGGATCACGCCCTTGTTATTCACCGCGATGCCGGCGGCCTCCTGGCCGCGGTGCTGCAGGGCGAACAGGGCGACGTACGCCTCGTGCGCGGGGCTGGCTTCCGAGCCGGCAGGGAGGGAAATGCCGAAAACGCCGCATTCCTCATGGATGGCATCCGCGTCCCAGGGGGTACGCGGGGATTTCTTGATACGATATTTCATGCTAACCTCGGTTCAGGGTAAGGAATAAGAAAATGGACAATGAAATACGTTTTGCATTGTCCATTCCCCTTGTTGCTTTTCTTTGTGCCCGTCCTGCTTAGTTGCCCATCAGGCGGCGCATAATTTCCTGGTAAGCGTCCTCTACGCCGCCCATATCGCGACGGAAACGGTCCTTATCCAGCTTCTCCTTGGTATCCTTGTCCCACAGGCGGCAGGTATCCGGGGAGATTTCATCCGCCAGGACGATCTTGCCGTCCGCAGTCTTGCCGAACTCCAGCTTGAAATCGACCAGGATCACGTTGAGGGAGTCGAAATAGGCCTTCATGACCTCGTTGACCTTGAACGCCATGGACTTGATCAGGTCGATCTCCTCCTGGGTGGCGAGCTTCAGCGCGAGCGCATGATAGTCGTTAATCAGCGGGTCGCCCAGGTCGTCGTCCTTATAGGAAAACTCGATGGTCGGCGTGTCGAACACGATGCCTTCCTCTACGCCGTAGCGCTTGGCAAAGGAGCCGGCGGAAATGTTGCGGATGATGACCTCGAGCGGTACGATCTGCACCTTCTTGACCACGGTCTCGCGCTCGGAGAGCTGCTCGACAAAGTGGGTCGGCACGCCCTGCTTCTCCAGCAGCTGGAACATGTGGTTGGACATGACGTTGTTGATAACGCCCTTGCCCGCGATCTGTCCCTTTTTCTGGCCGTTGAATGCGGTCGCGTCGTCCTTGTAATCGACGATCACGAGCGCCGGGTCGTCGGTCGCGAATACCTTCTTGGCCTTGCCTTCATAAAGCTGTTCTTTCTTCTCCATGGTATTTTCTCCTTTTCCAAAGCGTAAAATTGTATATAAACTTAACTTTTGGGGCCTGTCCCGTTTACGCGAATTGCGCGCGCACCTTTTCGTCCTTCGCCGCGACCTCGCCCGCCATATCGGCCTTGAACTGCGCCAGCTTGTCCGCGAGCGCCGCGTCGGACAGCGCCAGCATCTGCGCCGCCAGGATCGCCGCGTTGTCCGCGCCGTCGACCGCGACGCAAGCGACCGGAATGCCCTTGGGCATCTGCACCATGGACAGCAGGCTATCCAGCCCGCCCATCATCGAGGTCTTGATCGGCACGCCGATGACCGGGAGCGTCGTGTAGGCCGCGAGTACGCCGCCGAGGTGCGCCGCCTTGCCGGCCGCCGCGATGATCACGCCGAAGCCGTCCGCCGCCGCGTTTTTCGCAAGCTGCTCCGCCGCCGCGGGCGTGCGGTGCGCGGAAATGACGCGCACTTCAAACGGGATGCCGAACTTTTCAAGACGCTTAGCGCAGCCCTCCATCACGCCCAGGTCGGAATCCGAACCCATTACGATACATACCTTCTTCATAATATTTTTCTCCTTCCATCCGTCGTGCGCCCGCCCATCCGGGGCGCTAGAAAACAAAAAAGCAGGACGTAATTTTGGTTGCAAACGTCCTGCTTTGATTTTTTATATACTTGTGCCATAGTTGGAGCGACGCTTACGCAGGCGCGCATGGGTACACTTCTGCCAAGGGGCCAGAAAAAATACACAAAGCGCCACAACGCCACTTCCTTCCCACAGTTGTTGCTTCCCAGAGGGGAATACAGTTATATTTTATATGACCTTTGGCACCCTTGCAAGGGTTTACGCACTCTTTTCAAAAGATTGTTTAAATTGTTCAACCGCTGTCCGAAAACCCGGCTTTTTGTCGCCTTTTTGCCGAACCGGCGCCGCGCCGCTTTTCCCGCACGGGCGCCCGCTCACTCCGGCTGCAAAACGCCGTTTGCGTACAGCACGCCTTCCATCTGGCGCACGCGCTCCGTCCAGGAGCACTGTTCCCCGTACTGCAGGCGCTTTTGCACCTTTTCGGGGTCGTTTTCGGACGCGGCCGCATCGCAAAGGGACAAAAACTCTTCCGGGCCGCGCGCGATATAGACCACGTCGGCAAAATCCTCCACCTGGAGCGGTTCCCGCGTCGACACCACCGGCTTGCCCGTGGCCAGGTACTCGTAAAATTTGAGCGGCGACACGTCGCGGCTGAGCGCGCCCTCCCGGAAAACGTTGAGGCAGACGTCAAACTGCGCGATATAGGCCGGCAGCTCCGGCTGCGGCACCAGGCCGTGGAAAACGATGTTCGGATACTTTTTCAGATGGTCGAGATTGACGCCGGGCAGCGTGCGGCCGATCAAAAAGACCGTTGCGTCCGGGCGTGCCGCGGCGAGCTTTTCCACCAGGCTGTAATCGATACACTCCTGCAGCATGCCAACAAAGCCGTATACCGGGTGCTTCAGGCCGCGCATCGGCTCCGGGCACGGCAGGCTGCCGCGCTCCGCCTGTACCTTGGAAAAAATCTCATACGCCGCGCCGTTCGGGATCATCTGCGCGCCCGGGCTCAGCTTTTGCAGGGTCTCATGCAGTCCGACCGCCGTGGAAAAGACCTGATCCGCCGCCGTGGCAAGGTCGCGCTCCATCCCGTCTACGACCGCGGGGGTAATATGCCCCTTGTAGGCCGAGTGCCGGTCGACGCAGTCGTACACCAGCTTGCCGTGCGGCACATGCGCCACGATATCCGCCGAGGACGGCGAGTAGCACCACAGGACGGCCTCGTTGCCGAAGCCGTGTTCCGCCATCTTGCGGCGCACGTAGCGCGCCTGGCGCTTCTGGTTCAGCCGGTTGACCCAGCGGAACTTATTAAAAAAAGGGAGCACCGGCGGCAGGGCGTAGACCGTGATATTGTCCTGCACCTTTTCGCCCGGCGCCCTGTGCATGGACAGGCGCGCGCGGCACTTCTTGTCCTTGAGCGGCGCGATGACCGATACCGGCGGGTCAAAATACAGGATTTCTGCATTGCGCAGGCGGTTCATGACGTTCTGCTTGCGCGTGGGCAACGGATGGTAATTTGTGGTCGACAGGCACACGATATGGTTCTTCATCTTTTCCAGTCCTCTTGTTTCTTTTTACTTCACGGTGCCGAGATCGAGCAGCCGCTTCGCGCCCGCCGTATTCTCATGCTCCCGCTGGCGCAGCAGCACCGCCATGCGCTGCACCTCGGCATCGAGCGCGCCCGAAACGCACTCGTCGATCAGCGGCTTCATCGCCTCCGCGGTCACATCGGTCAGCTGGATGCAGGTGCGGCTGCCGATGTATTTCAGGAACCCGTCCACCTTGATATCGTACGACATACCGATGACCGGCACGCCGTGCCCCGCGGAGAACATCAGCGAATGCAGGCGGATGCCGACCACGGCCTGCATCCGCGACAGGATGCCGATCGTCATCTCGATGGGCTGGCGCGTATCAATCGTGTAGTGCGGGCAGTGCAGCTTTTCGGCCACGCGCTGGGCGGGGTAAAGGTCGCTCGGGAACTCGATCGGCACGAAAAGCGGGATCAGGCCATGCTTTTCGTAGGCGTAATCGGCGGCCTCGGCAATTTCGCCGAGCACGCCGTCCAGCCCCTTCCAGTTGCGCAGGCCGAAGCCGATGTAGCGCCCTTCCGGCGGGATGCCGAGCGCCTCGAGCGTCAGGTCGACGGTCTCGCGGGGCGTGGGCTCCAGGATAATGGTCGGGTCCGCCGACAGGCGGATGTCCGGCCGCGTGATGCCCATGCGCGTCAGCTCGCCGCGCGAAAGGTCGTCGCGCAGCGTGATCAGGTCAACCGCGCGGTTGATCGCCTTGGCCGCCGCGCGGCGGTTTGCGGGGCGGTTGATCGGGCCGATGCCGCAGCCGTACATCATGACGCGGCAGCCCATGGACTTGGCCGCACGCAGGGTGTACAGGTAATAGTGCAGCGAACGGGTCGAGGTCACGTCCTGCATCAGGCTGCCGCCGCCGTTGATATAGAGCGCCGAGCGACGGAAACGGTGCAGCACCGCGGGCACATTAAAGGTATACATGGCGTTGGTACGGTAGACGACGCGCGTCTCCTTCGGGCGGCGGGACATGACCCAGATCGGCCGCGTCGGGTCGATCTCGCGCACCTCCTGCACGATGGCTTTGAGGATCGCGTCGTCGCCCGCGTTGCCCTTGCCATACGCGCCGCAGATGACCACGCCGGCGCGGCGAGCCTTGGGCTGGTGGAACAACTCGAGCACACGCTCATAATTGTGGATCTGCGTGTCGCACATGGTCTGCAGCGAAAATTCGCGCGACGCCTTTTCGTAGAGCAGCCCGGCAAAGCGGCGGCGCATTTCCGGGTCGTTTGCCAGGCGCGCCATATATTTTGCGAGCGCGCCGTCGTCGCCCGGCTGGAAGATGAAGCCGTTTTCGCCCGCGTCGATCAGGTCGGGCATGCCGCCGACGTCCGAGCAGATCGTCGCGCAGTGCTCCCGCACGCCCTCCAGGATGGAGTACGGGAAGGTTTCCGATAGCGACGACAGGAGGTTGATATCCATGCACGCAAAATACTGCGGCACGTCGGTCACCCACCCGCAGAAGGTGATGCGGCTGTCCGCGCCGAGCTGCTTGGCAAGCTTGCGCAGCATGTCCTCGTCCTCGCCGTCGCCCGCGATAAACAGGCGGAGCTGCGGCGCTTCCTGCAGCGCCTTCGCGAAGGCGCGCACCGTGGTCGCGATATCCTTCACCGCGGTCAGGCGCGCGGCGATGCCGCAGAGCACGTCGCCCGGCCCGATTTCCACACCCCACTTTTCACGGATATAGGCGGCGCGGTCCAGCCCTTCGACCGAGCCGTCGAAATCCATGCCGTTATAAATCGTCACCATGCGCTCCGGGTCAAAGCCGCGCGCAATCAGCGTGCGCGCCATCCGGTCGGCCACGGGCTGGTAAAAATCCAGGAAACGCAGCGCCACCGCATTGAGCGTGCCGCGCGTCATCTGCTTGAACGGCGACCCGAGGTAATCGAGCCGGTAATCCGAGTGCACGGTCGTCATGACCGGGATCTGGCGCTTGGCGCGCGCCATCGCCCCCATGAGGTTGGCCTTCGCGCCGTGGCAATGGATCACGTCCGGCTGGAACGCGTCGACCACGCGCAGCAGCTCGCGGCGGCACTTGAACGGGCTCATGTGCTCGATCACCGTGACCGGCACGCCGCGCGCCGCCGCCTCCTGCGGGAACGGGCCGTCCCGGAACGAGACCAGGTGCACCTCGTGCCCCCGGCCGCGCAGGGCGGTTATAATAGACATGATATGGGTTTTGGCGCCGCCGACGTCGCCGCCGCCCATCATATGAAGCAGTTTCATGGTCCCTCCCAGTTGTGGAAACCGGCGCAGGCCGCCGGCGTCCAGATAGAATCATTATACAACGCTTTTTCCCGCATTGCAAAGCCTGTTTGACGCTCCAAAGCGCGGCATGGTATAATGTCCGAAACGCGCCCATTATGCAAATGCCTTCATAATTATGCCAAATACGGCGTGCCCGTGGCCGTCGGCATTTTATTTGCCCCGCGACGGGGGATACTGCAATTGTTCACAGAACAACTCTGATTATCTCCAAAAAGCCCGGGAATACGGGCATTTCACGGGATATAAGAACTGAATTTACTACCGATTTACTACTTTCGGATTGAGCTTTGACACGCTTCTGCCTCCCGTGAAGCCCACCACCCAAATAGTGACACATCGAAAATTGAATACGACACCGCAGACAGCGGCGTTCTCTTTTCCCCTTTGGAGAGATCAGGACGCCGCTTTTTTTGCGCCCAAAACCAGAAAGGAGGCGACCGCCTATGTACTTTACTTCCGGCAGTGACCGGGCCTTTGAACAGCTCATGCAGACGAGGCCGGGCGCAGATCATTTTGACAGCGGCGAGGCCGGAGCGCCGGAGGACTGCGGCACCTGCCGTTTCTACCGCCCGCACTGGAAGTACCAGTTTTGTGTGTATGAGGAATGTCCCTACCAGCCGGGCAAGCTCACCGCCCTTGACGGCGCGGTGAAATTTCAAGTGAAAGGAGTGGACGACGAGATGGCAGTTTTTCGAGTGGAGAAAAACCGGGGCTACACAGTGATGTCCAACCACCACCTGCGGAACAAGGACTTGTCCCTGAAAGCCAAGGGCCTGCTGTCGCAAATGCTGTCCTTGCCGGAGGATTGGGATTTTACGCTGAAAGGCTTGTCCCGTATCAACCGGGAGCAGATCGACGCGATCCGGGCGGCGGTTAAGGAGCTGGAACAGGCGGGCTATATCGTGCGTTCCCGTGAGCGTGACAGCCAAGGCCGCCTGCGCGGGGCGGATTACATCATTTACGAACAGCCCCAGCCTGTGCCGGATTTACCTACATTGGAAAATCCAACGCAGGAAAAGCCTACGCAGGAAAAACCAACGCAATTAAATAAAGATAGATCAAGTAAAGAGAAATCAATTACGGATGGATCAAATACCGATTCCATTCCTATCCTTTCCCCTCCCTCTCCTTTGGGGGAAGAAGCGGCTGCGCCGCCGGAACGGAAAGGAACGGGAGCGAAATCACAAAGCGCCGTAGAGATTTATCGGGAGATCATCAAGGACAACATCGAGTATGAACACCTTTGCCAGTATGCCAAGGGGATTGACCGGGATATGCTGGACGAGATCGTGGACTTGCTGGTGGAAACCGTATGCAGCGCCCGAAAGACCATCCGCATTGCCGGGGACGATTACCCCGCTGAGCTGGTGAAATCCAAGCTGATGAAACTGGACAGCTCTCACATTGAGTTTGTCTTTGACTGTATCAGCAAAAACACCACGGAAATACGGAACATCAAAAAATACCTGCTGGCGGTTCTGTTCAACGCCCCAAGCACCATCAACGGCTATTACACGGCGCTGGTGGCCCATGACATGAACACAGGCAGTTGGGGAACCCCGCAAAATCGGTGATTTTGTGGGGAGAGGAGAAACAGCGAAATGAGCGAGCTTTTCACGCTTGCGTGGAAACAAGCGATATGGAGCTTGTGACGACGAGAAAGGAGGACGGCCCTATGAAACAGGGCGCTTTGATTTTTGACGAGCAGACAGACCGCTACGACATCCGCTTTGACCTTGCGGACTATTACGGCGGCCTGCACTGCGGAGAAACTTTTGATGTGATGGTGGGCGGCAGATGGAGGCCGACCCGCATTGAAATGGCCGAGAACTGGTATCTGGTGGGAATCCATGCCGACGACCTCTCCGGCCTGCGGGTGCGGATTTAAGCCATCCGCCTGCCTGCTGACTTTCCAAAGGAGGGATAGCAGTTGCAGGAAGAAGTAGACCAGAAAACCATAGCGTTAGCGGTTAAGACGGGCAAGCTCACCGCCCAAGTGCTGCAAGCGGCCATCCGAAAATATCTGGCCGCCCGGCAGAAAGGGACGGGCAAGGCCCATCACGGCCAGCAGAGCTTGCGGCAGCTCAAAAAGGACGGTTCCGCCCTGTCCAACATTGAGATTACCGACGCCAACATTGGCTTATTTAAGCCCTGCGCCAAGAAATACGACATTGATTTTACCTTGCGGAAAGACCGCACTACCCATCCGCCCCGGTATATCGTGATCTTCAAATCCAAGCAGGCGGACAATCTGGAACAGGCGTTTAAGGAGTTTACGGCCAAGAAGCTCAAACAGCAGGAACGCCCCTCCATCCGAAAGACCCTTGCCGTCCTGAAAGAAAAGGCGGCGGCCAGAAGCAGCCAGCAGGCCAAGGAGAAAATCAAGGAAAGGGGGCTGTCACGATGAAGCCGGAAATGAAAAAGCTGATAATCGCCAACCTGCCCTACCTGTTGTTTGTTTACCTGTTCGGCAAGCTGGGACAGACCTACCGGCTGGCGGCTGGGGCGGATTTGCCGGAAAAGCTGCTGCACCTTGCGGACGGCTTTTCCCTTGCCTTTGAAAGCGCCGCCCCCAGCTTCCACCTGTTCGATCTGGCGGTGGGCGTGGCCGGTGCGGTGGCACTGCGGCTGATGGTGTACTGCAAAAGCAAGAACGCCAAGAAATACCGCCGGGGCGTCGAGTACGGCAGCGCCCGTTGGGGCGGCCCCAAAGATATAGCCCCGTACATCGACCCGGTGTTTGACAACAACATCCTCCTGACCCAGACGGAACGCCTCACCATGAACAACCGGCCCAAAGACCCCAAGACCGCCCGGAACAAAAATGTGCTGGTGATCGGCGGTTCCGGCAGCGGCAAGACCCGGTTCTTTGTGAAGCCCAACCTTATGCAGTGCGTGTCCAAGGACTACCCGACCTCATTCGTGATTACTGACCCGAAAGGAAGTCTGATTGGCGAAGTGGGCCAGCTCCTTGTGCGGTGCGGCTACCGGGTAAAAGTGCTGAATACCATTAACTTTTCCAAGAGTATGCGCTACAACCCGTTTCGCTACATCCATTCCGAAAAGGACATTTTGAAGCTGGTAAACACGCTGATCTGCAACACCAAGGGCGCGCGCCCAGATAGGGCGTAGTAAGAAGTAGAATCAGGCACTACCCACTCAGATAACAGTGGAAACGACCCGCCTAACCGATAGGCGAAAGCTGATGCGGGACCATAGCATGGCGGGAAAGCGATAAGTTGCTCTATACACA
>NZ_LT707058.1:193947-196287 GCF_900155735.1 Intestinibacillus massiliensis | reverse complement strand
GCACGAGCATGACGACGGCTTCCGCGCGCGTCGGCGTGCGCGCAAGCTCATAGACGGGCGTGCCGTCCGGCTGCGTCCCCGTGCCCTTGAACAGGCCGAGGGTATACAGCGCGCCCGCCGATTCCACCGCCGTCCGCGATACGGCAATCGCCTGCGGCAGCAGGGCTGCAAGCAGGGAAAAGGCCAGGAAAAAACTCAAAAATCGCTTTTTAGACACCATTTGCGCCCCCTTCCGGTTACATGGATGCCTGTTAAATATAGGATAGCAAATGCGTGGGGAAAAGTAAAGGGGAAGGCGCAAACCCGCCCCAAAAGGGCGTAAAAAAAGGCCTGCCGCCGGCAGGCCTTTTCCGCTGTCCCAACCATCCCCAACCATCCCCAGCCAAACCCGGGCAGGGTTGGGGGACCCGTCCCGTTTACGGCTTACTTGAGGGAACGCACATATTTCGCCGCGGACATGCCCGCGACCGCGCCCTCATGCACCGCCTTGACGATCTGCTTGAGGCCGCCCGTGCAGTCGCCCGCGGCAAACAGCCCGGGCACGTTGGTGGCCATATCCGCATCGACCACGATCCGGTTGCCCTCGGTCAGCGCGCCCAGCTTGCGCGCAAGCGCGTCGCTGCCCGCCACGCCGACCGCGATAAACACGCCCGCTATGGGCAGGCTGTCGCCGTCCGCAAAGAGCGCGGCGGCCACGGCCTTGTCGCCCTCCACGGCTTGCAACTTGCGCCCGTCGGCCTTCAGCCCCTCCGGCAGGCCGCCGGGGACCGGCATGCCGTCCGTCAGCAGGGTGACCGACCCCGCCACCGGCAGCAGCTCTGCGGCCTCATGCAGGGCATACTGGCCGTTGCNCCCCGGCGCTCCAGCCCTCCGCCAGCGCGGCGAACACCCGGTCAATCTCCGGATAGGCGCGCGGCAGGCGCAGCGGCCGGAAGGTGTTGCCCGATACGAAGCAGTGGCGGGTCTCGCCGGTCGCGCAGGTTTCGCCGGTCGCGGCGCGCTCCAGGCGGTAACGCAGCGTGACGCGCAGCCCGGTGTATTCGCACAGCGCGACCTGCACGCGGATGCGCTCATCAAACCCCACCGATTTCTTGTAAGCGCATTGGCTCTCGAGCACGGGCATCTGCACGCCAAGCTCCTCCATCTTCGCATAGGAGAAGCCGAGCTGCCCCAGCAGGTCGACGCGCGCCTCCTCAAAGAAGCGCAGGTAATTGGAGTGGTGGATGACGCCCATGCGGTCGGTCTCATAGTAGTGCGTCATGCGCTCGTAGGGACGGATGGTCATGCCTCCGCCCCCAGGGCGCGCGCCCACTCGGCCTCCTTGAAGCCGACCAGTACCGTCCCGTCGTCCGCCACCAGCAGCGGGCGCTTGACCATCATGCCGTCCGAGGCCAGCAGGGCGAACTGCTCGTCCTCCGGCATATCCGGCAGCTTGGCGGAAAGCCCCATGCCGCGGTAAAGCTGGCCGGAGGTATTGAAAAACCGTTTGAGCGGCAGGCCGCTCGCCTGCCGCCAGGCGCGCAGCTCATCGGCGGCCGGGTTCTGCTCCTTGATATGGCGCACCGTGTAGGCGACGCCGTGCGCATCCAGCCATTTTTGCGCCTTCTGGCAGGTGGTGCACTTGGGGTAGCAAATGAAAGTATACATATCGCATCACGCCTTTCTGTAATATTATTATTCCGATATACGTTCCGTATTATTCCCAGCCCTCCCAGACCTCCGGGCAATAGCCCACGGTGGCCTGTTTGCCGTTGCGGACGACCGGCGTACGCAAAAGCATCGGGTTTTCCAGCAGCTTTTCGACCTTGTCCTCCTCGTAGGCGAGGTAGGCGAGCGAGGCCGCGTCCTTCGCCTTGGGGTCGACCATCGCGTCCAGCCCGCCGACGGCGCGGCGCACCGCGTCGAACTCGCCGCGGCTCATGCCCTTCTGGCGCAGGTCGATGGCCTGGAACTTGACCCGGCGCTCCTTAAACCAGCGCTCGGCCTTCTTGGTGTCAAAGCACTTGGGCTTGCCGAAAATCTGTATATTCATGTCGGTTCCCCTCCTGTTAGGTTGGTTTGGGCGGGCGGCAGTGCATCTTGGCCGGCGCCTCGTCCCACTTGACCGGATAGCCCGCGCCATGGCTGCAAAAGACCGAATCCGGCGTGTGCGCGAGGTCGCGTGTAGGCTCGTAGCCATAGCGTGCGACGACTTCGTCCGTGTTGTGGCAGGGCGCCCAATCCCCCGGCGCGACCGACAGGCTGCCGCGCCCGTGCGTATAGGCCGCGAATTCCGCCGGGTAATCGAGGAATTCCCCCGCGGGCACCAGCGCGCGCACGATGCTGCGCCCGGCGTGCGCC
>NZ_LT707058.1:181980-193816 GCF_900155735.1 Intestinibacillus massiliensis | reverse complement strand
CCGCCGGGAAAGGAGGGGGTTTCCCTGTTCTCACAGCATAAAATCGCGGCGCTCACAAACTTGCTCGCCGCCCTGCCGGACGAGCCGCAGCTTTCCGCGCAGGAACTGAAGGCCTATTTCGACAGCAGCCCGGAAGAGCTGCGGCGGGCGGTAAACGGCGTGTGCGACGACGGCACGGCGCTCGAAACCAAGGTAGACGGCATCATCGCCCGCACCTTTGACACCGCCGTGACCGAGCCCATGCTCGACCCGGCGCTGGCGGGCAAGCTGAACGCCAAGGCGGATACCGTCGCGCTCGCGCAGGCGCAGGCCGGGCTGGAGCAGGCCGACCGCGCGCTGCAGTCCGACCTGGACGCCGGGCTCGCGCGCAAGTGCGAGATCGCGACCGGCGCGTATATCGGCAACGGCACCGCCAGCCGCCTGATCAGCCTTGGGTTCCGCGCCAAAGCGGTGCTGGTTGCCAGCCAGTACGGCTTTACGGGCTACGGCGGCAACGGCTACATGTTTTACGGCGGCCTGGCGCTCGACGGGCACCCGGTATCGTATAACGGTAACGAAATGATCGTGAAGATCGACGCTGCGGGCTTCTATGTCTATACCAGCAACGGCTATATCCGGTCGAACTACGCGGATACGAAGTACCATTACATCGCCTTCCGGTAGGGGGCAAAAAAGGCGCCATCCAAACGGATGGCGCCTTTTTACGCACCTATTGGTACCGGCAGACCATGATGTTCCAATACACCGTCCCGGACAGCCGGGTATGGCCGAGGAATACCTCCAGCTGGCCGGCCGGGTTGACGTATACCAGGATGGGGAAGCCGTCGCTGTCCTCAAAGCCGTCGAGATAGGTGAAGCCCGCCCCCTCCAGCGCGCGGCAATACCGGTCGAGCAGCGTGCTGCTGACGCTGTCCGCCGGGTAGGTATAGGCCGCGAGATAGGTCAGCGGGTCGAGCGGCGTATCCTTGTATACGAGCGGCGCGCCCGCCATCGCGCCGAAATCGGGCACGGCGGGCAGCTCGGCGTACCGGGCGGCGCCGTCGCCGGCGGCGGTACCGGTCACCGTGACCGTCATCATACCGGTGGCCAGGACGTCCCCGTCCCCGCCGAGCAGGGCGAGCGCGATGCGCGTCGTGCCCGCGGCACGGCCGGTGATGGTGAGCGGCAGGGAGTAAGCGTCCTGCCACTCGCCCCAGGCGGCGGAGGCGACCGAGGGGTCTTCCACCTCAAAATACACCGACAGGTCGCCCGCGGAGCGGTTCTGCGTCACCGTGACCGCGCGCGACTGCCCGGCCTGCAGGGTGAGCGTGGGCTGGGCGGCCGCGATGGCGGCGGGGATATCGGCCTGGGCGGCCGCAAGCTGCGCCAGCGGGGTCGGGGACGCGCCCTGCCGCAGGCCGGATACCGCGGAAAACGGCACCGCGAGGTTGAGGCTCTGCCCGTTGCGGACGGTCGCGCTCGTGATGCCGATCACCTGCCCGGCGGTGTTCAGCAGCGCGCCGCCGCTGCTCCCGGAAGAGATGGCCGCGTCGGTCTGGATGTAGCGCGTGCCGTCCACGACGCGGTTCCCGTTGGAGATGATGCCCTGCGAGATCGTATTGCTCATGCCGAGCGGGCTGCCGATCGCGTAGACGGTCGCGCCGCCGACGACCCCGGCCGCGTCTCCCGCCGTCAGGTAGGGGAAGCCGGAGCCGCCCACCTTGAGGATGGCGATATCCTGCGCCGCGTCATAGCCCAGCACGCCGGACACCGGATAGGCCGTGTGGCCGTCCGCCAGCGTGATGGTGGCGTAGGACGCGCCGTCGATCACATGGTAATTGGTGACCGCGCGGCCGTCCGCGTCGATGAAGAAGCCGCTGCCCGTGCCGAGCAGGCGGCGCCCCGCGTCGAACACCTCGATATAGAACACCGCGGGCGAGCAGCGCTGATAGACCTGTTCCGCCGTCAACGCTCCGGCAGGGGGCGCGGGGAGCGCCCGCGCGTCCAGCGCGCTGGAAAGCCCGGCCTTCTCGACCGCGTCTCCGGTTACCGCGCCCGCGTCCANGACGTCCTTGCCGCGGTAGAAGAACGCGTCGCACACCGCGCAATAACTGACGCCCGCGCCCTCAAATTCGCGCAGGCCGGGCACCGGCGGGGTGACGCGGCTCGCGCCCGTGGCGAGGATCGCCGCCCTGGCCTCGTATGTACCGCGCAGGCCGTTGGCCACGAGGTTGCCGTTAAAGCCCAAGCCGACCACCTCGTCGCGCACCAGCGCCGCGCCCAGGCGCACGGCCTGCTTCTCGCCGTTTTCCAGCAGCGCCGCGCCCGAAACCGGCTCCTCAAAGCCGTAGTAATTTTCAATCATCTCGGTTTTGCCGAGCGCGCCGCCATCCTTGGCCAGCATTGTGACAGAAAGCCCGGCACGCAGCGCGTAAACCGCCGCGGAAACGCCTGCGGGGCCGCTGCCGATGACCAGTAAATCCGTCATATCCTTCCCTTCTTTCTCTGTTATGTCTCCAGTAGGCTGTCAAAATCATTTGCGCTTAACACCAGTGTATCATGCGCCTGTAAAACTGTCGAGCCTTTGGGGATAATTGTCTCCCCGCCGCGCCGTACCATGACGACCAGCACCTCCTCGGGGATGTCGGCGTCCATGATGCTCTTGCCCGCCCAGCGCGAACCCGGCGAGACCTGGAACTCCATCAGCTGGGTGCCGAACTCCTCCTGGTAGTCGGTGAAGGTCTTGAGCACCTGCACGCTGTTGTCCACCAGGCCGAGCTTGCGCGCGAGCCGCGGCACCAGGCTGCCCTGCAGCCCGGCCGACAGCAGGGCGACGATAAAGACGATGTGGAACAGGTCGTACTGCAGCGGCACGCCCTCGGATACGGCAAATATCGCGAACACGATCGAGGCCGCGCCGCGCAGGCCGACCCAGGAGACGAACAGCTGGCTCCGCAGCGGCACACGGAACGGCGTGAGCACCAGGGCGGTCGCCGCGGGGCGCGCGACCAGCAGCAGGAACAGGAACACGCACACGCCCGGCACAATGATCGCCGCAAAGCGCGACGGGAACGACAGCAGGCCGATGGCGAAGAACAGGATGATCTGGGCAAGCCAGGAAATGCCGTCAAAAAAGTGTACCAGGTTGCGTTTATGCAGCATTTTGCTGTTGCCGAGCAGGATGCCCGCGAGATAGACGCTCAGGTAGCCGTTCCCGCCCACGCTCTCCGCGACCGTGTAGGACAGGAGGGCGACCGCCACGATGAGCAGCGAATACAGGCCGTCCACCTCGACGCGCAGCCGCCGCATGCCGTAGGCGACTGCCAGGCCGAAGGCCGCGCCGACCAGCAGGCCGAAGCCGAGCTGCCGCGCCAGCGTCAGCACAATCGCGCCCGCTCCGCTGGAAGGCTGCATCAGCGTCAGCACGGTGATGGCCATCATGTAGGCGAACGGGTCGTTCGAGCCGCTCTCGATCTCGAGCAGCGAGGCAAGGCCGCCCTTTAGGTTGAGTTTCCGGGCGCGCAGGATGGAAAAGACGCTCGCCGCGTCCGTCGACCCGAGGACGGAGCCGATCAGCAGCCCTTCCAGCAGCGTGGTGTGCAGGAACAGGCGGCACAGCAGGCCGGTGAGGAAAGCGGTCACGACCGTGCCGAGCGAACTCATCAGGATCGCAGGCGCGGCCACCGGGCGCGCGGCCTTCCAGCTCGTGCCGAAGCCGCCGTAGAACATGATAAAGATCAGGACCGCCGAGCAGATTTCGCGCGCGAGGGCGAAATCCCCGAAATCGATCAGCCCCAGCCCGTCGCTGCCAAACAGCATGCCGAGCGCGAGGAAGATCAGCAGCGTCGGCACCCCGAAACGGTAGAGCAGCTTGCTGGAGGCCACGCATAAAAGCAGCAGCGCGGCCATAACGGTAAGCGTTGTCAAATGCACCATTGGCATCCCCCTTTTCTCCGTAGGCTGGAAAGGGGGACGCAGGGAAACGCCGCGGCGCCCCATTACGTCCCCCAATACTCTATATATAGTATACCAGTTGCGGAGAATATGCACAAGCGGTAGGGGACACCTTTTCGCAAAATAGGAAAAACCGAACGCCCCGCGGCTTGCGGGGCGTCCGGCTCATTCCAAAAGGGAAGTTTTCCGCTTACTTTGCAGCGTATTCCGCTACGTTGCTCTTATCAACAGGCTCGAAGGGGATCCACAGGATGTGGTCTTCCTCGCCCTCGACAGGCTCGCCCTTGACCATGGCCATCGCGCACTTGATCGCGCCGCCGCCCTGGCCCTTCGGGTCCTGGAACACGGTGAACGCCAGGTCGCCGTTCTCGATCGCTTCGCAGCCGCCCTTGGTGGCGTCGATGCCGACGATCGGCACGGGGATCTCGGTCACGCCGGAAGCCTTGTACGCCTCGATGCAGCCGAGCGCCATGTCGTCGTTATTGCAGATGACCGCGTCAAACGGCTTGCCGGTGCCGAGGAACTGGGTGAACTTATCCATCGCCTTGGCGCGGTCGTACTCCGCGGTGTCCTGGTACGCGATGTTGACCTTGATGCCCGCGTCTTCCAGCGCCTTGAGCGAGGAGGAGGTACGCTTATTGGTATGGTCGAGGCCCAGGGTGCCCTGCATCATGACGATGTTCGCCTCGGTCATGTTCTTTTCCTTAAAGTACTTGGCCAGGAATTCGCCCTGGAAACGGCCGGAATCCAGCTCGTTCGAGCCGACATACATGATGTTGTCGTTCAGGACGGACATATCGTCCGGGCCGCGGTTTACGAAGACCACCTTCATGTCGCCCGCCGCCGCGATCAGTTCCTTGGCGTTGGTGGAGTCGACCATGTTGATGATGATCGCGTCGTAGTTATCCGCTGCGCAGGTCTGCACGTGGTTGATCTGGAGCTGGATATCGTTATTGGCGTCAAAAGAATTGAAGGTCACGCCGGCTTCCTTCGCCGCATCGGAGACCGCGGTCTCCAGGGTGGAAAGGAACTGGTCGCGGGAGGAGATCGACATACCGATCTTCATGTCGCCGGAACCCTTTGCATTGTCCTTGGAAGCGTCCGCACCGGTATCGGCCTGCGCGGTGTCGCCGGAACCCTTATCCGCGGGCGTCGTGTCGCCGCCGCCGCAACCGGCCAGCGCGCCGAGCATCATCATACCCGCGAGACCCAGTGCCAAAAGTTTTTTTCTCATAACTTTTCTCCTTTTTCCGTCTTGCTTCATGGAAGCGCTGCGGCTTCCTTGTCCGTGCTTCCATTATATTTGCTCGCCGCGCCCAAGACCTCCACTATTTTGTTTCCCAATCGCAAAAAAATGATAGAAATATTCACAAAAAAGCGCCGTCAAAATTTTTCACTTCATTTTTTTGCGAAAAGGCAGGATTCTTGCGTCGCCAGAGCAAGATCAATGAGCAGGATAAAGTTGCAAAATGGATACAAAAACGGCATAGTTGCGTGTTTTTTGGCCTGATTAACGCATTTTGCCTTTTTGTTCATCGGAATTGCTTTTGCAGGCCTTTACCAAAAACCATTTAAGATTCTTGCGTTCGCCGGCAAAAGGATGCAAGAGGGGCGGCAAACCGAAGGGTCCCGCAGGCATTGCCTGCGGGACCCTTCGGCGAAATAAAGAGGAAATTTTTGAGTGGCTTATTTCATGTACTGGTCAACGTTGTCCTTGTCGACGGGCTCGAAGGGGATCCACAAAATGTGATCCTGCGCGCCTTCAACCGGCTCGCCCTTGACCATCGCTACCGCGCACTTGATCGCGCCGCTGCCCTGGCCCTTCGGGTCCTGGAACACGGTGAACGCAAGCTCGCCGGCCTTGATGGCCTCGCAGCCGTTCTGGGTCGCGTCGATGCCGACGATCGGGACAGGCATTTCGGTTACGCCGGTGGACTTGTACGCCTCGATGCAGCCGAGCGCCATGTCGTCGTTGTTGCAGATAACCGCGTCGAACGGCTTGCCAGTGCCGAGGAACTGGGTGAACTTATCCATCGCCTTGGCGCGGTCGTACTCCGCGGTATCCTGGTACGCGATATTGACCTTGATGCCCGCGTCTTCCAGGCCCTTGATGGAGAACTCGGTACGCTTGTTGGTGTGGTCAAGGCCGAGGGTGCCCTGCATCATAACGATGCTGACTTCGTTCATGCCCTTTTCCTTGAAGTAGTTCGCCAGGAACTCGCCCTGGAAGCTACCGGAATCCTCCTCGTTGGAGCCGACGAACATAACGTCGTCGCTCAGCAGGGCGGTGTCGGGGGAACGGTTTACGAAGACGACCTTCATATCGCCCGCCGCGTTGATGATCTCCTGCGCGTTGGTGGAGTCAACGAGGTTTACGATCATGGCGCTGTAGCCGTCCGCCGCGCAGGTCTGCACGTGGTTGAGCTGCTGCTGGATGTCGTTGTTTGCGTCAAAGGAATTGCAGGTTACGCCCGCAGCCTTTGCGTCTTCCAGTACCGCGGTTTCCAGGGTCGAGAGGAACTGGTCGCGCGAGGACATGGACAGGCCGATCTTCATGTCGCTTGCCGCCGCGTTGCCGCCGTCGTCGGCCTGTGCAGCGTCGCCGGCGTTGTCAGCCGGGGGCGTGGTATCGCCGGAGCCGCCGCAGCCAGCCAGGGCGCCGAGCATCATCATACCTGCGAGGCCCAGAGCCAGTAATTTCTTTTTCATGAGTCTTCTCTCCTTCTTCATCCAATTGCCTTGGAAGCGCCCGCTGGCGGCTTCCCTCTGTTCTGGCTATCATTATAGAAGCTGGGGCTGCTAAAAACCTCCATTATCTTCGGGGCGGATAGGGGGAAAAGGCAATACATTTTCACCAAAAATAGTGGCACCCGTTTTTTTTATTCCACTTTATTGCGATTGTATACGAAATATTAGTCAAAACTCCTAAAATGCGTGCATTGCGTTTCCGTGCACGCATGTGATATAGCATAAAATTTGGTCGATTGGACGGAGTTTGTCAAATGCGCCGAAAATGGCGGCGGGTGCGTGCCCATCCGCCGGGACGCCCAAGCCATCCAGGCATTGACAGCGGCTGACGGTCTGTTATAATGCTGGTATAAGCAATTTAGTGGAAACCGTTTGTAGAACTTACAGGAGGTGAGCCGTATGTCCAACCTTCCGGCCGGTACGCCGGGCGCCCTGTTCGAGGATAACCAGCTTCCAGAACTGCTGTACGTGTGTAAGCAGGACTGGACCGCCAACCACATGCCGCGCCCTGTCCACGGCCACACGGGCATCTCCGAGCTCCTGGTGGTCTACCAGGGCGGCGGCCGCTATATCGCCGGGGCGGATACTTACGAGGTGGAGGCGGGCGACATCCTGTTTTACAACAGCGGCGACCTGCACGAAATCAACCCCGAGGACTCGACCCTGATCGGCGTCTACGGGTTCGGCATCGCGAACCTGCGCCTGCGCGGGCTGCCGGCGGGCTGCTTCCTGCCGGCGGGCGCTTCCTGCGTGCGGCATTCCGCCGACCAGTCGGAGGCGATCCAGGCGATGTGCCAGCTCCTCTATACGCAGCTGGCGCAGGAGCGCCCCAACAATGCCGAACTGTGCAACCATCTGCTGGCCTCGCTCATCATCATGGCGCTGCAGCTGCCCGACCAGCCCCGGCGCAGCTACCAGCGCGCGGACTATGCGCTGGTCAACGACATCCGCACCTATATCGACGCGCATTACAACGACTATATCACGCTCGGCTCGATTGCGGACGCGCTCGGCATCAGCCCCTACTATACCTCGCACATCTTCAAGGAGGTCACGGGCTATTCCCCGATCCAGTACGTCATCCGCCGCCGGATCGGCGAGGCGCAGAGCCTGCTGATCGGCACGAACTATTCCGCGACGCAGATCGCGACCATGGTCGGCTACGACAACACAAATTACTTTAACACCGTGTTCACCAAAATGGTGGGCATCTCGCCGATCCGCTACCGGAAGCAGTTCCTGGAGAACATGCATGGCAAGCACATCCACTGAAAGGGAAACGCAAAGCCCCGTTCCATTCCCGGAACGGGGCTTTTGCCGTTCAAAAAAACAGCGGTTACGGTTTGGCCGGTTCGCCCACGGCGGGCTGTACGGCATGGAGCTGGTAAACCAGCTGCATGCCGCCGTGCGGGTGCGCGCGGCGGAAATTGTCGCGGATGCGCCCGAGCACCTGCTCGCCGGTATCCTGGTCGACCGTCGGCAGCAGCAGGACGAACTGCGTCGGCCCGTAACGCGCCACCACGTCGCCGCGGCGCACCGTGCGCCGGATGACCGCGAGCACCTGCTCCATCGTGCGGCCGATCAGGGCGCGCTCGGGGATGCCCTGGTGCTGGTCCGTCAGCGTGATGAGCGCCAGGCTCACCTGCCCGCCGTAACGCGCCAGGTTGCGCGCCTCGCGCCGGTAGAGGTCCTTGAACACCTCGTATTCGCATACGAACGCGCCCTCGGGCGGCTGGGGCTCCGCCAGTTTTTCGCACACGCTGCGCACGTCGGAGACCTGCTGCGCGGACTGGCCGCCCAGCTCGCGGTACAGCACGAGCAGCTCGTCCGGCGGCTGCACGCCCAGTTTGGAATAGTAGCGGTCGGTCAGCTTTTCATAGTGGGCGCGCGCCGCGTCCTCCTGCCCGGCGGCCGAAAGCGCCAGCAGGTAGCACCGGTTGAGCGCGATATCCTCCGCGTCGGCTTCCAGCGCGCGGCGGCAGACCTCCACCGCCTCCGCCCGCGCCCCGTCCTCGCCGAGCAGCGCGCACAGGCGCTCCAGCACAGACACAAACGCGGCGTGCACCTGCGCCTGCAACGGCGACAGCCAGGCGGCGTCCGGCGCGTCCGCGCAAAAGCGGCCGGTATAAAGCCCCACCGCGCGGCGCAGCCAATCGAGCTGCTCGCTGCGCAGCAGGCGCGCGTCCTCGGACTGCCTGCAGGCCACGGCGAACTTGTCCGCGTCCGATTCGCTGCGCAGCAGCGGGTTCCAGCGGCATTCGCCCTGGCCGCCGGTAAAGAACTCCAGGCCCTCCGGCGCGCCGCCCTGCACCAGCGCGCGGCGCAGGCGGTGCAACGCGGTTTTGAGCGCGCCGCGCGGGTTCGCGCTATCGTCCTCCGGCCAGAGGGCGGCGGCAAGCTCGTCATAGGGCACCGCGCGCCCCCGGTTGATATATAGGTATTCCGCGACCGTGCGGAGCTTTTTGGCGCGTACCAGCGGCCCGCTCACCACCTGCCCGTCCACCCGGATCTCCAGCCCGCCGAACAGGCTGACCTCTACCTTGTACCTCTGCCCCATATCCTGCCCCCTCTGCCCGGCTGTCACCGGGCATGTTTCTTTCTCTCCTTATAGCATATCCCGCGCGCGGTCATAGGCCGCACAGCAGTTTTTCCCCTGCCGCTTGGCGCGGTACAGGGCGATGTCCGCCTTATAATACAGTTCTTCAAAGGTCACGCCGTCGTCCGGCGAAAAGGCGATGCCGACCGAGCCGGAAATCTCGCCCTCTGGCGGGTTGTCCATGGGGTCGTCCGATTGCATCACGCCGCACACCTGCGCGGCCTTGCGCGCGGCGGTGTCCCGCTGGGGGATGTCGCGCACCAGGATGACAAACTCATCGCCGCCGATGCGGCCGATCACGTCGGTTTCCCGGAAAATCCCGCGCAGGCGCGCGGCAAAGCCGGACAGCACGGTATCGCCCTGCACATGGCCGTAAGTATCGTTGACGCGTTTGAAGTTGTCCAGGTCGATCATCAGCAGCGCGCAGCGGCGGCCCGTCCCGGCGCTTTCCGCCAGGACGCGGTCGATCTGCGCCTGCACCGCCTGCCGGTTGAGCACGCCGGTCAGTTCGTCGCGCTCAGCGCGGCGGCGCAGCTCCTGCTCCTGCTTTTTGCGGCGGTCGATGTTCTTGATATGCAGCAGGCCGCATACGTCTTCCGTCGCGCGGTCGCGCAGCAGGGTCATCGTGGCCTCCAGCCAGATCGGCTGCCGGTCAAGGCCGACCCCGACGTATTCGTAGCGGATTTCCCGCTTGCCTTCGGCAAAGGCGCACAGCACGGTTTCCCGGCCGAACTGCTCGGCAAACTGCGCGCGGTGCTGCGGGTACAGCGCCTTTTCGCACACGGCGCGCAACAGGCCGGAATAGGTCGAAAGCCCCGCAAGCCCGCACCGCCGGTACCAGGCGGCGTCCGCGTCGGTGAGCTGGTCGCGGGTGATGTTGGCGTCAAAGGTCATGACGGTGGACGCCGTCTCCGCGACCGCGCGGCACGGGCGCTCCGGCGCGCTGCGCTCGCCCATCCGCCAGGCGGTGATGTCCAACACGGCGGCGTCGAGCAGGCCGTCCCGGATGGCCCCGCCCAGGAGCAGGTAGGTGGTGCGGTTATTTTCCCCAAACACCTCCAGCTCCAGGTCGACCTCGCCGCCGTCCCCGGCGAGCCGGAGGGCGCGGTCGAGCTGCCCCAGCACCCGCTCGCTCAGGCAGTCCGCGAGCTGCGTACACGCGGGCAGCCGGCTGCGCAGCCAACCGTTGCAATACAAAACCGGGTACCCCTCGGCCAGGCGCACGCGCAACAGCCCATAGGGCGCTGAAAAACACGGCGGGAGGGTCCCGTTATCCATCCGGTCCACGTGCAGCACATCCTTTCCGATGCTTCCCACGTTGCACGCACCGCGGGAGGCTTTTTGCTTATATAACTTTTATTTTACACGCTCCGTACAGCAAATACAAGTACACGGCGTGTGCAACCGCACGACAGGATAACACATAATCCCGCCAAAATGCATACAATCCGGCACACGCCACGCCCGTCCGGCCGTACACGGGGATACTGTAAAAATATACAAGCCCTTCCACGGTATTTTGTGCAGCATTTTGCGCGCCCCCCCTTGACCGCATCCCGGTACCAAGNGTCCAGGTCGATCATCAGCAGCGCGCAGCGGCGGCCCGTCCCGGCGCTTTCCGCCAGGACGCGGTCGATCTGCGCCTGCACCGCCTGCCGGTTGAGCACGCCGGTCAGTGCGTCGCGCTCAGCGCGGCGGCGCAGCTCCTGCTCCTGCTTTTTGCGGCGGTCGATGTTCTTGATATGCAGCAGGCCGCATACGTCTTCCGTCGCGCGGTCGCGCAGCAGGGTCATCGTGGCCTCCAGCCAGATCGGCTGCCGGTCAAGGCCGACCCCGACGTATTCGTAGCGGATTTCCCGCTTGCCTTCGGCAAAGGCGCACAGCACGGTTTCCCGGCCGAACTGCTCGGCAAACTGCGCGCGGTGCTGCGGGTACAGCGCCTTTTCGCACACGGCGCGCAACAGGCCGGAATAGGTCGAAAGCCCCGCAAGCCCGCACCGCCGGTACCAGGCGGCGTCCGCGTCGGTGAGCTGGTCGCGGGTGATGTTGGCGTCAAAGGTCATGACGGTGGACGCCGTCTCCGCGACCGCGCGGCACGGGCGCTCCGGCGCGCTGCGCTCGCCCATCCGCCAGGCGGTGATGTCCAACACGGCGGCGTCGAGCAGGCCGTCCCGGATGGCCCCGCCCAGGAGCAGGTAGGTGGTGCGGTTATTTTCCCCAAACACCTCCAGCTCCAGGTCGACCTCGCCGCCGTCCCCGGCGAGCCGGAGGGCGCGGTCGAGCTGCCCCAGCACCCGCTCGCTCAGGCAGTCCGCGAGCTGCGTACACGCGGGCAGCCGGCTGCGCAGCCAACCGTTGCAATACAAAACCGGGTACCCCTCGGCCAGGCGCACGCGCAACAGCCCATAGGGCGCTGAAAAACACGGCGGGAGGGTCCCGTTATCCATCCGGTCCACGTGCAGCACATCCTTTCCGATGCTTCCCACGTTGCACGCACCGCGGGAGGCTTTTTGCTTATATAACTTTTATTTTACACGCTCCGTACAGCAAATACAAGTA
>NZ_LT707058.1:162234-181576 GCF_900155735.1 Intestinibacillus massiliensis | reverse complement strand
GTGGCGGGCTGCGCCGTGCTGTTCTTCCTTTCCTGGGGCGTGCCGCACGGGTATGCCGGTATTGCGGGGCTGCCGCTCGTGCGCCTGCCGCGCGCGCTGTACCACGGCGCGGCGGCCGCCTTCCTCGGGTTCATGCCGGAGGGGTTCTTTTCGACCGACTACTTCCCCCTGCTGCCCTGGGCGTTCCTCTTTGCCGCGGGGTACTTTATCTGCCGCCTGTTCTGCCGGCACAACCTGCTCGAGCGCTGCCTGTCGCCCGGGCTGCCCGGCCTGGACGCGCTGGGCAAGCGTTCCCTGTTCATTTATGTCATCCACCAGCCGGTGCTATACCTGTGTATGTCCGCCTGCCTGTGAATGCAAACCAAAGCGCCGCCCCCCATGTTTGGGGGCGGCGCTTTTTATATCAGTTCCCGAAAATGGTATACCCGTCCTTGCCGCGCTTTTTCGTGCAGTACAGCGCCGCGTCCGCATTGCGGTACAGCGTGTCGAAGTCCCTGCCGTCGCGCGGCGCGACCGCCACGCCGATGCTGGCGGAAACCTCCCAGCGCATGCCGCCCGATTCATAGGCCACGTGCAGCGCACGCGACAGCTCCTCCGCCTTTTTGGCCGCCCAGCCGGCGTCCGGGACGGGTAGGAAGGCCGCGAACTCGTCGCCGCCGATGCGGCCGATCACATCGCCCTTCCGGAAATGCTGCCGCACCGTATCGGCGAACATGCGGATGACCTCGTCCCCGAACGCATGGCCGAACCGGTCGTTTACCTGCTTGAAATTATCGATATCGAAGATGAAGAAGCCGAACATCCCATCGCCGTCCTCCGCGAGGCGCTGCTCAATATGCTGCTGCGTGGCGGTTTTCGTGTAAAGGCCGGTCATTTCATCGCTCTGCGCCCGCGCCTCCATACGCAGCTCGAGCCGCTTCTCCGCGTCGATATTCTTGCGGTAGGTGAACATATGCACGGACCCGTCCTCCGGCCAATAGTAGATATGCGCGTCGATCCGCATCCAGAAGTACGCTTCCTCCAGGCTTTCGCGCATCATAAATTCATAGCGCAGGTGCGTGTTGCCCTTTTGGAACTCCTGCAGCACGTTTTCCGGGGTAAAGGTGGCGATATAGCCCTCGCGGTGCGCGGGCTTGATCTGGTTCTCCGCGATCACGTGCAGCGCCTTGTCGTACGGCGTGGTGCGCGGCACGCCCAGGCTCTCAAAATAACGCTCCGTGCTGGGGTTCGCCGCGCAGTTGTGCGAAATATTGAGTTCGTAGATATTGTCGTAGAGCTGTTCGGTCGCGTGGCGGAAGGTCTCCTGCCTGTCCTCCGTCAGCCGGGTGATCTGGCGGTTGAAGCCCCGGATCACATAGGTGATGACGATGAGGATGGCCACGATGATGCCCGCGATGATCACCATGGTCTGGAACAGCTGGCGCTGCAGCGCGCGGGTCATGCGCGCGGTGTCCCGCTCGATCACGAGGTGCCAGGAAAGCTCGGGCACATAGCGCGCCACGACGTAGTTCTTGCCGCCCGCGACGGCGGCGTCCTCGACCCAGAAGCTACACGCGTCGGTGTCCCCATGCCAGGAGCAGACCTTGTCGCGCACCGCGTCGCCATAGCCGTATTCGTCGAAAAGGTCGACCTGCTCGTAACCCGTGTGGCTGGTGGAAATCTCGATGTGGCCGGTGCCGTCGATCAGGAATGCATGGCCGCCGAAGCCGTCCTCATACTCCTTGAGCAGTGCCTGCAGGTAATTGATGCGCAGCCCCACCCCGACGATACCGAGCACCTGGCCGCCGTCCCCGTAAATCTTGCAGTTGACGAACACCGTGACCTCGTTATCCGCGTTCGCGACCTCGTCGTTGTCCACATTGAGCGAATAGTCCGGCCCGCCCTCCAGCATCGCGTAATACCAGGCGTTTTCCGGGTTATCGCGCTCCATTACACGGTCGACGCCGTTGAAGTTATAGTAGCGCCCGCTTTCCGCCGAAACGAGGAAAACCGAGTCGTATTCATACTTGCGCCGGTAGGTATCCAAATATTCCTGGATGGTATGTACATAGGCGCCGTCCCCCAGGTTGGCGCGCTCCCCCTCCAGGTAGCCCTTGAGCAGGCTGTCGTTCGCCATGGTCAGGGACACGTTGACCGGCTTGGTCAGGATGGACATCAGCCGGTAATAGATGCCCTCCGAGGTCAGCGCGGAAACCTGTTCGATGTTTTGCAGGGACGCGCTGTAATTGGCTTGGTAGCTCAGGACGGCCGTGGCCAGGAAGCCGATGATGATGACGACGCAGACCAGCAGGTTCGTGCGCATGAGGATCGTGTTTTTGGCCTGGCCGCCCTTCCTGTGGGCGCCTGCCTTGGTTTTGTGCATAAATTGCCCTCCCTACCGCTGCCAGCGCGGCCGTACGGCCCCCGCTTGCCGGAGGCGCGTTTGCAGGGCCGCCGCCCCGGTATTTCTATTATACGCGGCCAGGAGGCCGCTGTCTACAACAATACCGCATACAAAAGGGGCGCGGCCGTAAGGCCGCGCCCCTTTTGCGCATTTTTTAACGGTTATGCGCCAACGCGCATCAGGATCGTCGCCAGTTCGGCGCGGGTCAGCAGGCCCTGCGGGTCGAGCGTGTCGGCCGTCTTGCCGGTGATCAGTTTGGCATTGTAGCAATAATCCATGGCTTCGGCCGCCCAGCTGGAAATCTGGCCGTAATCCTTGTACTCCTTGATCGCCATGCCGCCGTCGACGGGCTTATCCTTCAGGTAGCCGTGCAGCATGACCGCAAGCTGCTCGCGCGTCACGTTGGCTTCCGGCTCGAAGGTCGTGGCGGAGGTGCCCTTGGCAATCCCTTCCTTGACCGCCCAGGCGATATAGCCGTTATAGTAGGCGTCCGCCGGGACGTCGGCAAAGGCCGCCTTGGCGGACGCGTCCGCCTTCGCCATACGGCCGAGGACGGTGACCGCCATGCCGCGGGTCACGGGGTCTTCCGGGCTGAACGCCGTGGCGGAGGTGCCGGTAAACAGGCCCGCGCCGACCGCCTTCAGGATGGAATCCTTCGCCCAGTGGTTTGTGATATCGGCAAAGCTGTTTTCGGCGGGCGCTTCGGTTTCGGCGGCGCGGGAGATTTCCTTGCCGTCATAGTAGCGCTTGCCGTCCGCCCCCAGGGTGTACTTGGAGAAGAAATCGTCCCAGATCATCTCGGCCTCGGCCGGGAGGTAGGCGTGGGGCGAATTTTTGACCGTCGTAAACCTGAAGAGCGGCGCGTCGTCCTTGCCGTTGGTATAGGTCGTGGTCACATAGCGGCCGGTGCTGTCGGAAGCCTGCTTCCCGCTCGCAAGGTCGAGGCCGTTGCGGGGCGTCCACTGCTTGAGGCACAGGTCGTTCGTGTTGCCGGCCTCGAATACGTCGGCGTTGTCAATGTCGTACTGCCCCTTGAACGTCCAGACCGGCAGCGGCACGTCGAGGTCGCCCGCGCCGTCCTTATAGGAGCCCATGGTCAGGCCGACCGGCGCGACCGCCGCGAACAGCCCGGGGGCGTCGAGCGCGAGCGCCCAGGTCTCGCCGGAGCCGTTGGAGTGGCCGGTCGCATAGACGCGGGAAGCGTCGATGCTGTAATCCTTTTCCGTGGCCGCGATGAGCTGGCGCAGGAAGGAAATATCGTCCGGCGTGCCCTCATAGGCGGGGCCGGAATAGTTGTTCCAGTACGGTACCGGGATATTTTCACCGTAGCCGCCGTCCACCGGGTAGGCCTGCGCAAAGACGACGATAAAGCCGTTCTTCTCCGCGACCTCCTGCCAGCGGGTGTCGCCGGTGAACGCGGTGTTTGCGCTCGAATAGCCGTGCATCGCCAACACCAGCGGGACCGCCGTGCCCTTCTTATAAGAGGACGGCACAAAGGTCATCCAGCGGCGGGTAAACCCGTCGACCTTGGCCTCCGTGACATAAAAGCCGTTCTTCTCCGTGTGGTCGACCGTCCACTCCAGGCGGCCGCCCGGGTCGCCCACGAAGCGCTGCACCTTGGCGAGGAACTCGGTATAGAGCGTTTCCACGGAGACCTTGGAGATATTATCGCCCGTCGTCACCCAGACGCGCTGGCGGCCGTTGTCCTTATTGGCATAGGTGCGCTGCGCGTAGGTATTGCCCTTGCCTGCGGCCGCGCCGTTTGCCGCGACCCAGTACGCCTCGACCGCGGTGCTGTTCGCGTCCGCTTCGGGGGACTCGATGATCCATACCGGCACAGGGACGTCCTTGTTCGGGAGCTTGTTTTCGTCGCGCCCCGCAAGGCTGTCGGCCTGCGCGAACGGGTAGCTGTACGCGTCGCCGAGCTTCGCCATCACGTCCGCCGGCACGTTGCTGCCGCCGACCGAGGCCACGCCGCAGAAGATCGCCGGCCAGGCCATCGCGGCCTCGTGCGCGGCCGTGCCGCCCGAGCCGTAGCCGACCAGGTAGAACGCGCGCTCATCCAGGTCGAACGCCGCGTCGATTGAACGCGCCTTGTTGCGGATCGTGTCGTACACCTTCTTGATAAAGGCGCCGTCGTCGCGCGCATCCGCGCTGTACGCGAGGTTCCAGTCCTTGCCGCCCTGCGGCTCCACAAAGACCGCCGCGATGCCGAGCTTGTCCGACAGCGTCACCCAGCCCTTGCCGTCGCCTTCCGCGAAGCCCTTGGCCGTGCTCCCGTTCGGCACCAGCACCATGACGCCGTCGGTGCAAGGCTCAAAGCTGGACGGGATATACACGCTGTACTGGCCGGACACGCCGTCGGCGTCCAGCTTTTGCTCATGGAACATGCCGCTGACCGGCGGCTTGTACGGGGCGTTTGGGTCGACCTTGCCATACTTGGCCGCCGCAAACGCGCTTGTTGCGAGGAACGCCGCCGCCATCCCGAACGCCAGCGCCTGCTTAAGCAGTTTTTTCATACCATGTCCTCCTCCCAGATTGCACCGCGCGTCCGGGCACCTGCGTCCGCCGCGCCTTATTTGATGCAATTGTAACACAACCGCAAATTGTATGCAATGTCAGATTGGACAATTTATACAAAAAGTTTTTGCTGTTTAAAGCATAGAAGCCCGCGCGTCCTGCCTGTCCTTGATGCGGCGCGCCAGGTATACGGCCGGGGTGTCCGCGAGCGCGGTCACAATAAAGATCAGGTAGCTGGAAAGCACGATGGAGCCAAGTGTTCCCAGCGGGTAAACGCCGAGGAAGGCCGCGAAGGTGAACAGGAAGGTGTTGAGCAGCTGGGAGAGCAGCGTGGAGCCGTTGTTGCGCAGCCACAGGAAGCGCCGCGCGTCGCCGAAACGCCGGGTGGTGAACGCCCACCATTTGTGGTACGCCCACACGTCGAATACCTGCACGACGGCGTACACGGCCAGGGAGGCCACCATCAGGCGGGGCGTGTTGGAGAAAATCGACTGGATGCTCGGGAACGCCCAGTCGTTTCCGTTCGGCTGGTAGAGCAGCCAGGACTGCGACACGAGGATAAACAGCAGCGAGGTCGCGATGCCCACGCCGACCGCGCGGTTCGCCGCCTTTTTGCCGGCGACCTCGCTCAGGATGTCCGTCACGAGGAAGGTGCTCGAAAACAGGATGTTGCCGAGCGTCATTTCCATCCCGAACGCGTCCACGAGGAGCAGCACCTCGATATTGGTCGCGATCGTCGCGAACACCGTAAAGCACAGCAGGCCGGTTTCGCCAAACAGGCGGTACCACAGCAGCACCGAGGCGTAAACCACGGCCAGCATGGCAACCAGCAGGATTTCATTCCGCATTTCCCGTCCCCCCTACGCCAAAATCCGTATTTTCCAGCAGGATATCGACCCGCGGGTCGCACATCCAGCGCGGCGCGACCTCGCGCACAAACACCGCCCGCACGGCGGGGTCGGGCTGCACGGGCGCGGTGTTCCCCGTCATCAGGTTGACGCACACGCGGCGAAAATGCCGCAGCCCGGTTTCGATGTCGCGCGCCATGCTTTCCGCCGTCTGGCCGGGCAGCCCGGCCAGCAGGCAGCACTCGTCAAACGGCGCGGCGATCTTGGCCGGGTCGGCCTCGTCGATCCCCTTGTCGAGGTAGCATTCGCGGAACAGCGCGTCGAAGGTCTCCACGCCGATCTTGATGCGGGTTTCCACGCCTTGCGCCACAAAGCGCGCGCGCAGCGCGGGGATGGCCGCGCGGTCCCGCCAGTGGCATTCAAAGTGCAGCGTGTGCACGCCCTTTGCTGTGCAGACGCGGCCGATTTCCGCCATCGTGCCCGCGTCCAGGTCGACGAAGGAACCGGAATTGATGGCCTCGAGCCGCCCATACCGGCCGGTCACCTGCGCCAGCACGGCGCGGTTGAGCGCAAAATTGGCCGCCTCGTCGCGGGAAAAGTCCAGGTGGTAATCGCAGAAGCGGCACCGCCGCCATTTGCAGCCGCTGCCGCGCAGCAGCACGATTTCACGCGGGTTTTTATCGGGTATCGCCGCATACCGGCAAAGTTCCGCCATAAAAAAAGTCCTCCTAAAAATAAAAAAAGGCGCGCCGGAAGGGGTTCCGGGCACCATCAAAAAAGGGTGTACGCCGATCAAAACGCACACCTAGAAGCCCATGGCCACCGCCCCTGTGGGCGCGGCGCATGGTTGTCCTAGTTTTGTTTATAGACAGGATGGTTACGAACTGTCTGTTATGCAATTGCCGGTACAGTATACCGGATGCGCGGGCGTTTGTCAAGCGGCGGCGCGCCTGTGCCGGAGCGGGGTTGGGGATACCGCTCCACCCGCGATCCCCGTTGCGGGCAATCCCATATTATGATACTATGGAACCGGTAGGCCGGGGTGCGCGGTGGCGCACCCCAAGCAGCCATGAACACATCCATCTGAGGTGGGCTATGGAATTAACTGTACTTCTACGCAAAATAGAAGCCCGTCCCCAACTCTATGTCGGGGAAGCCGGGATATACGGCCTGCGGCACTTTTTGTGCGGCTACATTATGTCGGAAAAAGAACACTGCCCCGCGTATCATGACTGGCTATTTTCAGATTTCACCGCTTTCCTGGCGGAAAAGTACCAAGATAACCGCGGCCTTGATTTTGCTTCGCTCATTGTTGCAAATGGGACGGGCGGAAATCCGACCGATATTTTCTTCCAGCTTATCCGCGAATTCATAGGTGCGGCTGAAATGGGATAGGAAGGCCGCAGCTTCCGTGCGGCTCCCCACGCGCAGAAAAAGCCCGGACGGCCTGTCCGGGCTTTTTTAATATGCCTTAGTGGAAGCTGCACTTGATGAGGTAGATGCGGTCGAAAGCCGCGGACTGCTCGGCGTTGCTCGCCGGGTCGAGGAACACGTTCTTGACAAAGGTGCCCTGCGTCTTTTCCGCGTCGCCGTAGGCCAGGTAAGCGAGCGTCATATCGCCGCTTGCCGGGATGGCCTGCCGATCCGCGATTTCAATGGAGCTGGTTTTTGTCAGTTCGGCGACCGGCTCCACCACGTCGCTGCCGAAGGCGCTGATGACGCTGCCGTCCTTATCGCAGACCGCTGCGCTGAAGCGGTGATCCGCGCTCAGCATGACCGCGAGCGAACCCTGGTTGTTGCCGCCCTTTTCCGCGTTGGACGGGATGGTGCATTGCAGGTTCGCCGCGTTGCTGATCTTTTCGCCGTTTTTGTACGCCTCTACCGTAACGGTGATGGTCTTATAGGTGCTGTCGGTTTCAAAATCATACATAAAAATATCCTGGCTGCCGACCAGCATCTGCTCGCGGGCGGTCAATGCGGTAGGCACGATGGTATTTGTAGTAGTCTCTTTTTCTTCGCCGCAGGCGGCCAGGGATGCGATCATTATTACAGACAGTAATAAACTGACAAGTTTTTTCATTTAGATATCCCCCGTTTCTCGTAATCTTTGTTAAAATTATATAATAGATTGCAAAAGGGTGCAAGTAAAAAGCGGGAAATCCCTGTCAAAATGCTGAAATTTGCCGCACCGCGCTGGCAAATACGTCCAAAAATAAATTCCTGAAAAATATGCTTGACAATGCCTATACGCCATGCTATTATATATAAGCACCACAAATCAAGGGCATTGTGGTTTGCTGTACACAGTTCCATATCGCGGGGTGGAGCAGTCCGGTAGCTCGTCGGGCTCATAACCCGAAGGTCGTAGGTTCAAATCCTGCCCCCGCAACCATTGAAAAGGCTGATTTCGATAAGAAATCAGCCTTTTTCTTGTATTAACGCCCCCGCCCGCAGTCCCCTTCCCCTTCTGGCGGGTCCCTCCGCCGCCAAGCCACAATGGGCAGGGCGCGCCGCGGGCGGGGCACTGAAAGGAAGGGCCATGATGAAACGGTATGTGTATAAATTTGTGGAGATCCCCGCAAAGGGCGGCCTCAAAACAAAGCCCGGCGAGGCTTTTGAGGCATGCAAGCAAGCCATTTTGACGGAAGCGGCGCAAGGGTGGCGGCTCAAACAGGTCGTTACGCCGTTCCATGAAAAGATGGGGCTGTACAGCGCGCTGGGCTACCAGGTAATTTTTGAAAAAGAAGCAGGCGCGGACGAAGGATAAGGCGCGCGGCATGCGGCCGTAAATTGACAGCCCCTCCTCGCAGTGCTACACTTTCCTTATATGTGTATTGGAAACTTGGTTTCAGGAGGAGGGGCATTATGCTTAAGTCGTTGACATTCCTATATTTCAGCCCGACCGGCGGCACCTACCGCGCGGCGAAGGCGCTGGCGCAGGGGCTTGCGGAAGAGGTGCGCGAAGCCGACCTGTCCGACCCGGGGGTTCCCGGCGCGGCCTTTGGGGAAGATGACGTGGTGCTGGCCGCCGTACCGGTATTCGGCGGCCGTGTGCCATCCTGCGCGCTCACGAACCTTGCGCGGTTCCAGGGCGGCGGCGCGCGCATGGTCACGGCGGCGGTGTATGGCAACCGTGCATTTGAAGACGCGCTGCTGGAACTGAACGATTTTGCAACGCGGCAGGGGTTCCGGGTCGCGGCCTCCGCGGCCCTGGTTGCGGAACACTCGATGGTACACGCGGTCGCCGCCGGGCGGCCGGACGCGCAGGACCGTGCGCAGGCCGCCGGTTTTGCGGCGCAAATCCTCGGGCGGCTCGCGTCGCCGGACGCGGGAGGACCCGCCGTCCCCGGCAACCGGCCTTACCGCGAATGGAAGCCCATGGCCGTGCCCGCGGTCTCGGATGCTTGCACGGGCTGCGGGCTGTGCGCGGAAAAATGCCCCGCCGGGGCGATCCGCCGGGACAACCCGCGCGAGACCGACCCGTCCGCCTGCATCCTGTGCATGCGGTGCATTGCCATATGCCCGCAGAAGGCGCGCGCCCTGCCTGCGCCGGTGGCAGACATGCTGACGCAGAAGCTTTCGCCGCTTGCCGGTGTCCGCCGGGAAAACGAACTGTTCCTTTGATGGGCATACATCGGAAGGGCGGGCTGGGGATCTCCCCAGCCCGCCCTTTTACACGGGGACGCAGGCCGCGCAAGGCCTGGCGCCTGTCACGCGGTATCCGGCGCGGCGTACCTGCAAGATGGCAAGCAGCCCCGCTTGTCATCGGCGCGCCCATCGGGCTATTGGTTAGTTTGTGCTAATCCGTGTGTTTAACACCGCCCCGGCACGCCGCTAGCCAGACGCGCGCCGGGGCGGGGGACGGTTTGCATTTTTATTCCGGACGCGGCGGGTTTTTGCGCTGCGCATGCTCCTTGATCCGCTGGAAGGTTTCATCGCTCAGGTCGTGCTCGACCTTGCAGGCGTCCGCCGCGGCAACGTCCGGGCTGACGCCGAGCCGGATGAAAAATTCACACAGCAGGCGATGGCGCTCATAGATGCGCTCGGCGATCTCCCGCCCTGCGGGAAGCAGGGACAGGTAACCGTCCTTGTCCATTTCAATATAGCCGCTTTCCCGCAGCTTTTTCATCGCGACGCTGACGCTGGGTTTGGAAAAGTGCAGCTCCCCCGCAATATCAATCGACCGCACCGCGCCATGTTCCTCGGAAAGGCGCAGGATTGCCTCAAGATAGTTTTCCGCCGATTCATGGATGTTCATAATCCCCCTCCCTTCTCGCTTGATAACAGCCTACCACAAACCGTGCGCCAATGCAAGGCGGCCAATCCGTGCGCTTTCCCGTTCAGCGNTTTCTGTCTTTTAAACACATCTAGGTGGGAAGAAGAGAAAGATGGGGGGGGGCCGGGTGGGGGTGCGGGGGGCGCAGCGCAACGGGGTACCAAAACGGGCGGGCGCCCCGCGGGGAGGGGGGGGCGCCTGCCGTTTTATGTTTTGCGGGGAAGGGGGCGCTTGCGTGCGTATTAATCGGCGAACGGGTCCAGTATGACCTCCAGCGCCTGGCCGCGGCGCATGGCCTCCAGCCCCTCTCCAAAGCGGCTGAGGGGCAGCCGGTGCGTGATCATCTTGGTGAAGTCGGCCGCGTGCGTATTGAGCAGGTTCGCCACGTTCTGCAAGGTATTGTTGCCGATAAAGTTGCCGTAGATCGTGATGCCGCGCGCCGTGATGTCGTTTTGGCAGACCGTTTGGGTCGCCGCGGCATTCTGGCCGAACAGCAGGATGCTGCCGCCCGCCTTGACGCAGCGGATCGCGTCGGGCAGCAGGCAGCCCACCGCGTCGACGACGATGTCCGCGCCGCGGCCGTCGGTCTCCGCGAGCACCTGCCCCTGCAGGTCCTCCCCGGCGGGGTTGATGACGCGGTCCGCCCCCTGGCCGATCGCATACTTGGCGCGGAACCCGCTCATTTCGGAAACGAGCACCTTGCCCGCGCCGCACTTGCGCAGCAGCGTTGTGAAATACAGGCCGATGGGGCCGCCGCCGAGCACCAGGACGGTATCGCCGGGCATCACCTTGAGCTTCTTGACCGCGCCCATGACGCAGTTGACCGGCTCGGCAAAAATGGACTGGTCGAGCGGCAGATCCTTGGAGATGCGCACCATCTGGGTTTCCGGCGCTACCGCGTACTGTGCGAATACGCCGTCGATATGTACGCCCATGGAACGCATATCCGTGCACAGGTTCGCGTTGCCGGACAGGCAGGCCGGGCACACGCCGCAGGGCAGGTTGTTGTCCAGGATCACATGGTCGCCCACCCGGAGCGCGCGCACTTCAGGGCCGGCCTCCACGACCTCGCCCACGCACTCGTGGCCGAGGATGATGCCGGGCACGCCGGGGACGCGCTGCGGCTCCGCCAGGATGGCGACGTCCGTGCCGCAGATGCTGGCGCCCAGCACCTTGATCTTGACGTCCTTTGCGCCCTTGATTTGCGGCTCCGGGCGCTCGGTGTACTCGTACTTGCCGATGGCCGGGAACGTGACGGCCTTCATCATCTTGTATGCGTTTGACATGGTTTTATCTCCTTTGGCAGGCAATGCCGTTTACTTCTTTTTCCCGTCCAGGTAGGCCTGGTGCAGCTTGAGGCAATACTTGAGGCTCATGGTGCCGTCGTGCGCGGTGGTCTCCGGCGTGCGGCCGGTGACGACGCAATCGACAAAATCGTCGATCTCGGCGGCGAACGCCTCGCCCCAGCGCGCAAGGAAGCTTTCCTGGCATTCCTCGACATAGCCGCTGCCCGTGAACGCGGACAGGTAGTTTTTGCGCGGCACGGAATTGACGCGCAGCGTGCCCTTGGTGCCGACGATCTCGCTCTCCACGTGGCTGCAGGTCGCCGTGCGGCCGACCTGGATATACGCCGTCGTGTTGTTGTCGAACCTGGTCAGCGAAAAGCCGTTGTCATAGTCGTTGTAATCGGCCAGTTCGGTGCAGACATAGGCGTCGCCCGACGCAAAGCAATCGACCGGGTCGCCCTCCAGGAACCAGCGTGCAAGGTCGGTATCGTGGCTGCCCATCTCGATAAACCACGGCACGTAGATGCCCTTCTTGACGCCTTCGAGGTGCGCGGGCAGGACGGAGGCCGGGTCGAGGGACACGCCCTTGAACAGGATCGGCTTGCCGATCGCGCCTTCGCGGATCTTGCGCTTGGCCTCGGCATAGGACGGGTCGAAGCGGCGCATAAAGCCGACCGTAAAGCGCTTGCCGACGTTCCCGGCGACGGCCTTCTCGATCTCCTCGCAATCCTCAATGGTCTTGGCCAGCGGCTTTTCGCAGAAAATATGCTTTTTCGCTTTGCAGGCGGCCAGGCAGGCCTCCTTGTGCGCGTCCGCGCCGGTCGCGACCACGAGCGCGTCGATCTCCGGGTTTTCCAGCATCGCCTCGACACTCGTATAACCGTACGGGACGTGAAACTCCTCCTGCGCCGCCTTGACCTTGCCCTCCGTGCGCGCGCAGACCGCGACGACCTCCGCCCGCGGGTTGCGCTGCAGGTTTGCCAGGTGCATGCGCCCCATGCTGCCGATGCCGACCACGCCAAAACGTACCTTCTCCATGAAACATCCTCCTTCTCGCTGCCCACAGGCCTGTGCAAAACGCGGCTGCTTGTACCGTACAACAAAATATGATTACCGTCCTGCATCTTCCGGAAGCCTGTGGGCAAAACACTTACCGCACGCATTTAAAGGGCTAAAATTTTATTTTAGGCATCCCTTGCGTTTCTCATGGTTGTATAGTATACTTTTCCTCAGGAAAAAGCACTACATAATGTCAATCTAAAATATTAAAAAATAATACTTTTTAAATCTAGGGAAGGGGGCGTGTCCCCATGCTGGACGAAGCCGGCGTCCTGCCGGATTCCGTACGCTATTACCACGAGGCCGACCCGTTTACGGCGGAGCACCTTTTCTGGGTGCCGCATGCGGGCGTATACCATTGCAGCCGCGCCTACGAGGTGCGCCGCGCCTCGCTGGACGCGTACCTCATGCTGCTCGTGGACGAGGGCGCGCTCGCGGTGGAGTACAGCGGGCAGACGCAGACGGCGCATGCGGGCGCGGTCGTGCTGCTCGACCGCCGCCGGCCGCACCGCTACTACGCGGCTGCGGACATCCTGCGCATGCGCTGGTTCCATTTTTACGGCGCGGGCAGCGGCGCGTACACGGCGCACATCCTGCAAACGCACGGTTTTGTGCTGAGCGCAGTGCAAAACGCGCAGATTGAACCGTGTTTCACGCAAATTATGGCCGCGGTACGGCAGGGGCAGCCCCATCCACACCGCCTTTCGGTCGCCATCCACACCCTGCTCGCCCTACTGGCCGAGCAGGCCGAGCAGCGGGACAAAAGCGGCGTGGAGCAGGCGGTACAGGCCTCGGCGGACTTCCTCGACCAGCATTTTGCGGAAAAGGAGCTGACCATCGAGCACCTCGCCCGGATGTGCGCGCTCAGCACCTGCTATTACCTGCGCAAATTCAAGGAGTTCCAATCCGTCACGCCCCACCAGTACCTGCTGGCCGCCCGCCTGCGCGCGGCCAAGCAGCAGCTTACCACCACCTCGCGCAGCATCGAGGAGATTGCGTCTCGCTGCGGCTTTTGCAACACCTCGCATTTCGTCATGGCTTTCCGCAAGGACACCGGCATGACGCCGCTGCGGTTCCGCACCCTCTGGAAATGAGACATATTAAAAAGCGGTACCCCGCCCACGTTTGTGGACCGGGTACCGCTTTGCTTATCCATGATGCAGTTTTGGATCAGTCGCTCAGCTCCGCGAGGTCGCGGATAATCTGCAGCAGCACCCCCTGCGCCTTGGGGGAACGCGCGCTGATCAGGTTGTAGCATTCCGCCGCCACGCGGTCCGCGCCGCCGTCCGCACCGCCGAGGTTGACGAACAGCTTTTCCATCGGCAGGCCGAGCGCCGACGCGACCTTTTCCACCGTTTCGATGGTCGCATTCTTTTCGCCCCGCTCCAGTTGCCCGATGTAGGTGGCGTGCAGCCCTGCCTTTTCCGCCAGCGCCTCCTGGCTCATACCGGCCTGGCGGCGGTAGGCGCGGATGCGCTCGCCGATAATCTTAATGGTGTCGGTCATGTATTTCTGTCACCCCTACAGGTTTAATACTACAAGTATATTTTACCAAAGAAAACAGACTATTGATATTTAAAGAAGGGTATCCTATACTATAAATATTAAAATAAGGTAAAAACAGATTATAAATCTATCTCGGACACCGTGGAGGGCAACATGAAATATAAGCAGGATGGCGTTTTGCCCGGCTCGGAAATTTATCTGCACATGCCGTCGGAGTTTGCAAAGTCGGCGCTTTTTTACGTCGAGGAGTGCGGGGCGTGCGCGCTGTCGGAAGACCTCTTCATCCAGCGGCCGTGGTTTGACATGTTTGAAGCGTTTTACATCAAAAAAGGGAATATGGAGTTCCGCTGCCTGGGGCGCACCTATACGGCCGGGCCGGGCGATATCGCGCTGCTGGACTGCAAATGCACGCCGCACTATTTCCGCTCCCTGACCTATAGCGAGGAGGAGTGGTTCCACTTTAACGGCTATGCGTGCGAAAAATATTTTGAGATTTTCCGGGAGACCGGGCAGTTCGTGTATTCCGGGGAGGCGTTCCCGGCCGCGGTCGCGGGCATCCACAGCGTGATCGAGGAGGCGCGCCGCACGCCGGTCAACGAGCACCGGGTTTCGGTCGGTGTGGCCACGGTGCTGGCCGAACTGGCCGCGCCGGGCAACGCGCTGCTGCAGGCGAACGACCCCGCCGTGCTCGAGACCGTGCATTATATGGAGGGGCATTATGCGGAGGGGCTGACGGTCGCGGCGCTCGCCGCGCGCGTGCGCCTGAGCCAGGCGCACCTGATCCGCCGCTTTAAAAAGGCGACCGGCAGCACGCCCTATGAGGCCCTGCTGCACATCCGCATCCGGCAGGCCAAAAAGCTGCTGCTGGACGCCACCCTCCCGGTCGAGGACGTTTCCGCCGCCTGCGGCTTCAACAACGTGGGCAGCTTTATCCGCGCATTCAAAAAAACGGTGCAGATGACGCCGCTCCAATACCGCAAAACGCCGCTGTAACGCGCCGCCATGGCTTTGCCGCCGTGGCGGCTTGTTTTTTTGCCCGCCGCGCCGCCGAAAACCGGGGGATATTTTTATACAACTTTTTGCATGCAAAAATCAATATCTGTCAATCAGAGGTCAAAATCCGTGTTGTGCAAAACGGCCACCATTGGTAAATTATAATAAAACAGACCCAGCAAAGGAAAATCATTTTGTATGTTAAGACGAAAATAGGCGGCCTGAAGGAGGAAGCGCAATGATCAAAATTGGAAACTGCCCGGATGCACAGGGCAGCCTGCAATAGGCGGAAAGGAGGGCGTTATGGGGGAACGGATTCTCGAGATGGAAAATATCACCGTGCAATTCCCCGGCGTGCTCGCGCTCGACGGCGTGCATTTTGAGGCATACCGCGGCGAGGTCAACGTCCTGCTCGGGGAAAACGGTGCGGGCAAATCCACCATCATGAAGGTGCTCGCGGGCGTCAATACGGGCTACACCGGCACCGTGCGCTACAAGGGCGAGGAAATCGTGTGCAAAAGCATCCATGAGCAGATGGGGCGCGGCATCAGCATCATCTTCCAGGAAACCAACCTGCTCGGCAACCTGACCGTCGCGGAAAACATCTTCCTCGGCGCATACTGCACCCGCAAGGGCGGCGGCGTGGACTGGAAGCGCATGAACGCCGGGGCGCGGCGGCTGCTCGACTCCATCGGGTCGGACATCCCCGAGCGCGCGCCGGTCTCCTCCCTCAGCGTGGGGCAGGCGCAGATGGTCGAGATCGCCAAGGCGCTGCGCACGCAGGCCGATATCCTGATCATGGACGAGCCGACCTCGGCGCTGACCGAAAAGGAGGTCGAAGGCCTGTTCCACATCATCGCACAGCTCAAGGCGGCGGGCGTGGCGATCGTGTACATCACGCACCGGCTCAAGGAGATCCTGGAGATCGGCGACCGGCTGACTGTGCTGCGCGACGGCAAGTCCATCAAATCCCTCCCCGTCAAGGGGCTGACGGTCGACGATATGGTCGAATTGATGGTCGGCCGCGACGTGAGCGAGCAGTTCCCGCGCATCCCATGCACGCCCGGGGGCGCGGTGCTCGAGGTGCGCGGCCTGACGCGCGCCGGCGTGCTGCATGAAGTCTCCTTCGAGGCGAGGGCGGGCGAAATCGTATGCTTTTACGGCCTGATGGGCGCGGGGCGGACCGAGCTGATGCGCGCCATTTTCGGCGCGGACAAATACGACGGCGGGCAGGTGCTCGTGGACGGCAAACCGGTGCCGGCACGGGGCTGCCGCGCCGCCAAGGACGCCGGCATCGCGCTGCTGACCGAGGACCGCAAGCGCCAGGGGCTGATTTTGGGCGACGCCGTCGGCCGCAACATCGCGCTGACCAACCTCGGCGGCGTGATGAACCGGTTCGGCCTGTCGGCCAAAAAGGAGGCCGCGGTATGCGGCGCGCTGGCGCAGTCGGTACGCGTCAAGACGCCCTCGCTGCGCCAGCCGGTGGGGCTGCTGTCCGGCGGCAACCAGCAGAAGGTGGTAATCGCCAAGTGGCTCAACACGGCCTCGCGCGTGGTTATCTTCGACGAGCCGACGCGCGGCATCGACGTGGGCGCGAAGGTCGAGATTTACAAGATCATGAACGAGCTGAAGCGGCAGGGCAAGGCGGTCGTCATGGTGTCCTCCGAGCTGGTGGAGGCGATCGGCATGTGCGACCGGATGTACGTGATGCACGACGGCCGCATCACCGCGCAGTTCGACAGCCCGGAGGGGCTCACCGAGGAGGCCATCATGAAAGCCGCGGTCGCCACGGCGTGAGGAGGGGAGATACGACATGAAAGATAAACTGAAAACCAGCCGTGCCCTGCATTTCGACCAGCTGCCGATCCTGCTCGCGCTGGCGGCGCTGTGCGTCGTCATGAGCGTCCTGTCAGGGGATTTCCTGTCGCAGTACAACGTGGTCAATATCCTGCAGCAGACGACGATCAACGCCACGCTCGCCATCGGCATGACCTTTGTCATCATCACGGGCGGCATCGACCTCTCCGTGGGCTCGATCCTGGCGTTTTCCGGCATTTTCCTCGGCATGATGCTCAAGGGCGGCGTGCCGGCGCCCCTGGCGATCGTGCTCTGCCTGCTGATCGGCTGCGCCTGCGGCCTGCTGAACGGCGCGCTGGTGGCCTACGCCAAGCTCCCGCCCTTTATCGTGACGCTCGGCATGCTGAGCATCGCGCGCGGCCTGGCGCTAATCATCGCGGGCGGCAAGAACAACTCGACCTTTTCCGCGGGGTTCCGCGCGCTCGGTACCTACCGCATCGGCGGGGTGCTGCCGATCCAGGTCGTTTTTGTCATTATTTTGTACCTGGCCGCGCATTATGTGCTGCGTTTCCGCAAGGCCGGGCGTTACCTGTATGCGATCGGCGGCAACGAGGAGGCGACGCGGCTTTCCGGCGTCAATGTGCGGCGGTACGTCGCGGCGGCCTATGCGGCCTGCGGCCTGGCGGCCGCATTCGCAAGCGTTATCCTGACGGCGAAGCTCAATTCCGCGCAGCCCTCGGCCGGCGACGGGTTCGAGCTGAACGCGGTGGCGGCGGCGGTCATCGGCGGCGCAAGCCTGTCCGGCGGCTGCGGCAGCGCCTCCGGCACGCTGCTCGGCGCGCTCATCATGAGCGTGCTGGCAAACGGCCTGACGCTGCTGAACGTCAGCTCTTACGCGCAGCAGGTGGTCATCGGCGCGGTCATCATCCTGGCGGTGCTGCTGGACGTGGTGCGCAAACGGAAGTCATAAAATAAACCGGCGGAAAGAGGAGGAACAGGCATGAAAAAGGTAAGACGGTTACTCGCAGGGGCGCTCGCCCTCACACTGGCGGCGGCGCTTTTTACCGGCTGCGGCGGCGGGGACGGCGCGGCGGCGGACGGCGCGCACAAGTATAAGATCGGCTTTGTGCTCAACACGCTCGAGAACGATTTTTATATCACCATGCGCGACGCGGCGCTCGACTACCAGGAACAGGCCGGCAACGCGGAAATCATTGTGCAGGCACCGGAAAAATTTATCGACGTAAACGACGAGGTTGAGATCATCGAAAACCTGCTCGCCAAGAACATCGACGCGCTGGTCTTCTCCCCCGCCGACGGCACGTCCTTCCTGCCCGTCATGCAGCAATGCAACGAAATGGGCATCCCGGTCATCCTGATCAACAACACGATCGACCAGGAAGCCGCGGCCGAGCAGGGCGTCGAATACACGAGCTATGTCGGCACGAATAACGTGCAGGGCGGCAATATCGCGGGCGAATTTGTCAAGGAGCAGTACCCGGACGGCGCGGAAATCGCGATCCTGACCGGCTCCCCCGGCGTACAGGCGGGCGACGAGCGCGTGCAGGGCTTCAAGGATATCTTTGCGGGCGATCCCAAGTACCGGATCGTGGCGGAACAGACGGCGAACTGGACGCGGGACGAGGGCTACGACGTGGCGCAGAACATCATCCTGGCCAACCCGGGCGTCGACGTGTTCTACTGCGCGAGCGACCTGATGGCGTTCGGCGCGATGGAAGCCATCGACCAGATGGGCAAATCCGATTCCATCAAGGCCATCGGCTTCGACTGCTCGGACGAGGCGAAGGACCTCATCCGCCAGGGCAAGCTGCTCGGCTCGGTCGCGCAGTACCCGGACGATATGGCGGTCAAAAGCCTGGAGGCGGCGCTGGCCGTGCTCGAGGGCGGCACCGTGGACAAGTATATCGCCACCAAGATCGACATGCCGACAAAGGCGGATTTGGAAGCGCAATAACGTTGGGGACGCAGGGGGCGGCGGGGCAAAGCCTCCCGCCCCTCCCCTTTTTCACGATGACAGGCATGGAAGGGAGTGCTATAATGAAAGAACTAAGGGTCGGGCTGATCGGTACGGGCGCGATCGGGCGCGAACATATCAAGCGGCTGTGTGAAAAGGTGCATGGCGTGCGCCTCGTTGCGGTAACGGACAAGTTCCCGGAAAGCGCACGCGCGGCGGCCGCCCCGTATGGGGTGCGCGTCGAACCGGACGAACAGGCGCTCCTAAGTGCGGCGGATATCGACGCGGTGGTCGTCACCTCGTCGAGCGCGGCGCACGAGGCGGCGGTGCTGGGGGCGGTGGCGCGCGGCAAGCCGGCCTTCTGTGAAAAGCCGCTTGCGGACACGGCGGCAGGCTGCCTGCGCATCGTGGAGGCTGAACAGAAGGCGGGCAAACGGCTGGTGCAGGTCGGGTTTATGCGGCGCTACGACAAGGGCTACCGCGAAATAAAGGCGATCCTGGAAAGCGGCCGCCTGGGCGCGCCGCTGATCGTCCATTGCGCGCACCGGCTGCCCGCGATGGACGACGAGGGCTTTACCGCCGCCATGCAGGTCACGGACGGCATCATCCACGAGATCGACATCCTGCACTGGCTGGTGGACGACGTCTATACCACGGTACAGGTCAGCTACCCCAGGCGGGCGCGGGCAAGCCGCGGCG
>NZ_LT707058.1:156811-161673 GCF_900155735.1 Intestinibacillus massiliensis | reverse complement strand
CCCGTGCGCCACGCGGGGCGGCGCGAGGCCGCGCTTGAAATGAGCTGGATGGGGCGCTTCCTCGACGCGTACGATACCGAACTGCAGGACTGGGCGGACGCGCTCCTCACGGACGGCGTGCCGCGCGGCCCTAGCGCGTGGGACGGCTATGTGGCTGCCGTGACTGCGGACGCCTGCATCCGCTCGCAGCAAAGCGGGCGCGAGGAACCGGTCGGGCTGCCGGTGCAGCCGGCCTTTTACCGTTAAACCAAATGGGGACCCGCCGGAAGGAGGCGTATTTTTATGGAAGCCTATCGGCTCCGCAACGGGGTGGAAGCGCCGGTGATCGCGCTTGGCACCGCCCTGAACGATGATGAACAGCAGGTGGCGCAGTGCGTGCGCGACGCGGTCGGCCTGGGGTACCGCGCGATCGACACGGCGGAAGCCTATCACAACCAGCCCGGCGTCGGCGAGGGCGTGCGCACCTGCGGCGTGCCCCGGGAACAGCTTTACCTGTCCTCCAAGGTGTGGAACACCCATCACGGCTATCAGCCCGCGATCGACGCGTTTGAAACGGCGCTGCGCGAACTGGGCGTGGACTACCTCGACCAGTACCTGATCCACTGGCCCGGCCAGACAGATAGCTTCCTGGAGACCTGGCGCGCGCTGGAAACGCTCTATCAGCAGGGGCGCGTGCGGGCCATCGGCGTCAGCAACTTCCTGACGCACCACCTGGAAAAGCTGCTCGCGCACGCGGAGATCCCGCCCATGGTCAACCAGCTTGAACTGAACCCGGCCTTCGTGCCGGCTGAAACCGTGCGCTTCTGCCGGGAACATAAGATACAGGTCGAGGCCACGCGCCCGATCTGCTGGGGCAGGGTCGACCGGTTTGAACCGGTGCGGCGCATTGCGGAAAAGTACGGCAAAACCCCGGCGCAGGTCGCCATCCGCTGGCATCTGGAAAAGGGCGTGCGGCCGCTGCCCAAATCGATCCATCCGGGGCGTATGGCGGAGAACATCGGCGTTTTCGACTTCTGGCTCACGGAGGACGAAGTCGCTGCGATCGACGCGCTCAACACCGGCGTGCGGGAAACCGGGCAGGACCCGGATACCTTCTGGATGCTGGATACCGATTTCAAGGCGGAAAACGAGCGCATCATGGCGAAACCCGCGCCGTAATGGCTCCCGCCCCCGCCATACGGGGCGGCAAGCGCTGGCGCCCTGGCCGGTTTTGTGATATGATAATATAAAAATACCGGCTAAGGGGGGGCATGGCGCATGGCGGGAACAGGAGGGCCAGGCATACAGGACATGCTGAACCGGCTGTCCGCCTCGGATTTCCGCCGGCGGTTCCGCCTGACGGAAAAGGACAAGGCGTACATCCGGGACAAGGGGTGGGATACCGTGCGGCGGCACGCGTACGACCTGATCGGTAAGCGGCTCGCGCCCGCCGCCATCCCGAACGACGGCAGGCAGACCCCGATGCGCGGGCATCCGGTCTTTATCGCGCAGCACGCCACGGCGACCTGCTGCCGCGGGTGCCTGTACAAATGGCACCGCATCCCGCCCGGCGCGGCGCTGACGCAGGCGCAGCAGGACTATGTAATCGCGCTGATCCTTGCGTGGCTCGCGCGGCAGATGCAGTGATACGGCGCAAAACGGCATAAAAGAGGTGCATGCAGCCTTGCATGCACCTCTTTCCGTTTGTGTCACCCCCGCGTGCGGTTACCTAAAAAAGCAGCCCTCCCCTGCAAAAGCCGGCAGGGAAGGGCTGCTTTTTAAATCCTAGATTTTGACCGCGAGGCTTAACCCTCGTAATCGTCCTCGTTCTCCCAGTTGTGCCAGACCGACTGCACGTCGTCGTTGTCCTCGAGGTTGTCGAGCAGCTTGCGCATCTGCGCCATGTCCTCTTCCTTCTCAAGGGTGATGTAATTCTGGGGAACCATTTCGATTTCGGCCTCGATAAACTCCAGGCCGGCCTTTTCGAGCGCCTCGCGTACGGTGCCGAAATCCTCGGGCGTGGTGTAGACCTCAAAGGACTCCTCGTCCGCCTGGAAATCCTCCGCGCCCGCGTCGAGCGCCAACATCATGGTCTCGTCCTCATCCAGTTCGCCGCGCTCGATGATCATGACGCCCTTGCGGTCGAACTGCCAGCCGACGCAGCCGGTCGCGCCCATGCCCGTGCCGTATTTGTCGAGCAGGTGGCGCACATCGGACGCTGTGCGGTTGCGGTTGTCGGTCAGGGTCTCGACGATGACGGCGACGCCGCCCACGCCGTAGCCTTCGTAGGTGATCGCTTCATATTCGACCTGGCCGTTTGCGCCGGAATATTTGTCCAGCGTGCGCTTGATATTGTCGTTGGGCATGTTGTTCGCCTTGGCTTTGGCCACAACGTCGCGCAGGCGGGAGTTGTTGTCGGGATTGGCGGAGCCGCCCTCTTTGATGGCAATCGCCATCTCACGGCCGATCTTGGTGAAGATCTTGGCCTTCTTCGCATCATTCGCGCCCTTGCGCTTGGCAATGTTATGCCATTTGGAATGTCCGGACATCTATGCATTCTCCTTTAACAAAACAATTTATCCTGTATAGCATTTTATCAAAGTTTAGGTAATGCTGCAAGTATACGCCTAAAAAAATTTGCATAAACACGCAAAACCGGGTCAATACTAGTTGCAAACAAGTGAAAAGCGAGGTGAGTTTTCTATGTCTAAGAACAATCAGAACAACAGCCAGAACAACAACCAGCAGAATAGCCAGAACAACAGCCAGAGCAACAACCAGCAGAACAGCCAGAACAACAGCCAGCAGAAGAATCAGCAGAACAGCCAGAACCGTAAGGAGCAGAACGACTGCTACTAACGGCTAAACTGCACAAAAACGGGAACGGGACCGCTGCGGGGAACAACATTTCGCGCAGCAGTCCCGTTTTTTATCCTTCCGTCCCGTAATCCGCCGCGATCAGGCCGTACAGCTCGTTCACGCGGTCGTAATGCCCGGCGAGGTAGAGCCNGCGCGCGCCTGTGCGGGCGCGCAGACGAGCGCCACCGTGCGGCGGTGCAGGTTGCGCGCGGTCTGTGTGCCGCAGGCGGCCAGGTGGGTGCGCGTGAGCAGCTCGTACACGCTGTCGCCGATATGGGCGAGCGCGAGCACGCCGAGCCGGTCCAGCGCGGGTTTGTCCAGAATGGGGTGTAAAAAGTCCTGCAAATCGGACGCCTCATTTCTTTGTGAAATTAGGGGAATTTGTTAAATTTCTGTGGCGGCATTGAACCACAGCAGGGGATATGTTAAAATTATACCGCATGGGGGCGCCACCTGTAAAGCCCGCCCCCGGGGAAAACGTATACTAGGTATCGCTGGAAATAGAGAGGAGCGGCAAAATGGCAATCTTACATCTTACCGAAGCGGAATTCGACAACGAGATCAAAAGCTCGACGGTTCCGGTGCTCGTAGACTTTTGGGCAAGCTGGTGCGGCCCGTGCAAGATGCTCGCGCCCGTGCTTGAAGAGATCGACCAGGAGGTCGCGGGCAACGCGAAGGTCTGCAAGGTCAACGTCGACGAGCAGCCCGCGCTGGCGGCGCGCTTCGGTATCATGAGCATCCCCACGATGATCTTTTTCAAGGGCGGGGAGGAATCCGGCAAGATGGTCGGCGTCCGCGCCAAGGAGGACATCCTGGGCGAGCTGCAAGCATAAAAGACGCAAGGCCAGGGGGCGGTGTGGGGCATCCACGCCGCCCCCTTTATGTGGGACGGGAAAACCCCGGGATGGCAGGTGCCATCCCGGGGTTTTGTCGCAGTTTACGGCGCCACATAGGCGGCGATTTCGCCGTTCGTGGCGGAGGGGGAGAAATAAACCGGCTGGCTGCCCGCAAACAGCGAGGTCGCAAGCTCCGCGCTGTCGTACATGGGCACAAGCTTCGCCGTGTCCGCGCCCTGCACCCGGCCGACGATCGTGCGGATGCTGTCGCCGCTCGTGGCGGTCTGCACGACCATCGGGACGTAGATGCGCGCCGCACCCGGCGTAAGCGCCGCCAGGTCCTGGCCGGAGGGCTGGTCAAAGCCGTTTTCCGCCGTCGGGTTGTCGATGCAGACCGAAAGCTCCATCCCGCCCGCCGCGGCCTTGAGCGCCTCCAGGGTCTCCGCCAGTTTGGCGGAACGCGCGGCCGGGTCGGCATAGCCGCCGTAGCGGATGCGGTCAAGGCGGCCGGTGCCCTCGGCCGGCCAGCCGTAGGCGCGCAGCACGGCCTCCTGGAAGCCCATGCCGGAAAGCTGTTGCACGAGGCCGGATAGGTAGGCATTCGCCGCGTCCGCGCCGGGGTCAAGGTAGCGCGTGTTGTCCGCGGCGCGCCACACGTTGCCGTTGGTGCGGTGGAGCGCGGCGGTTTCGTCTGCGGCCGCGCGGGCGTCGTCCTGATAGGCATACAGCACCGCAGTGACCGGGAGGCCGTCCGCCTGGAACGCCTGCACGGCGGCGGCGAGCGTATCCGGCGTGCCGCCCCAGGCAAGGTTGCCCGCGGCGTCCTTGACGACGATGGCAACGCCGTTGATCGCGCCCTGCGCTTGCAGCGCCTTCACCTGCCCCAGGTAGGCCTCGTCGCCCAGGCGGCCTACGGGGACTTCCAGCAGCTTGGGCGTGGCGGATACGGCCAGCGGCGCGGGCGCGGCGCCGTCGTCGGGCGGGGTATCCTGCCCCTCGCCGCCGCCCTCGATGTCGAGGGGCACGTCCACGTTTCCATCGTCCTGCGTGTCCGCCTTGCCCCACGGGAGGTCAAAGTGCACGCCGTCCGAGGAATACACCATACGATCCTGGAAAAAAAGAAGGAAAACGGCGCCCGCCACGACGAGCAGTGCGAGCAGGACCAGAATGCAGTTGCGGATGCGGCGG
>NZ_LT707058.1:146060-156722 GCF_900155735.1 Intestinibacillus massiliensis | reverse complement strand
CCCGCCCGCCGCGGCCTTGAGCGCCTCCAGGGTCTCCGCCAGTTTGGCGGAACGCGCGGCCGGGTCGGCATAGCCGCCGTAGCGGATGCGGTCAAGGCGGCCGGTGCCCTCGGCCGGCCAGCCGTAGGCGCGCAGCACGGCCTCCTGGAAGCCCATGCCGGAAAGCTGTTGCACGAGGCCGGATAGGTAGGCATTCGCCGCGTCCGCGCCGGGGTCAAGGTAGCGCGTGTTGTCCGCGGCGCGCCACACGTTGCCGTTGGTGCGGTGGAGCGCGGCGGTTTCGTCTGCGGCCGCGCGGGCGTCGTCCTGATAGGCATACAGCACCGCAGTGACCGGGAGGCCGTCCGCCTGGAACGCCTGCACGGCGGCGGCGAGCGTATCCGGCGTGCCGCCCCAGGCAAGGTTGCCCGCGGCGTCCTTGACGACGATGGCAACGCCGTTGATCGCGCCCTGCGCTTGCAGCGCCTTCACCTGCCCCAGGTAGGCCTCGTCGCCCAGGCGGCCTACGGGGACTTCCAGCAGCTTGGGCGTGGCGGATACGGCCAGCGGCGCGGGCGCGGCGCCGTCGTCGGGCGGGGTATCCTGCCCCTCGCCGCCGCCCTCGATGTCGAGGGGCACGTCCACGTTTCCATCGTCCTGCGTGTCCGCCTTGCCCCACGGGAGGTCAAAGTGCACGCCGTCCGAGGAATACACCATACGATCCTGGAAAAAAAGAAGGAAAACGGCGCCCGCCACGACGAGCAGTGCGAGCAGGACCAGAATGCAGTTGCGGATGCGGCGGTGCCTTTGGGCACGCTGGCCGCGGTAAGGTCGGTACATAGGCTTTCAACTCCTTTTTGCTTCTTTTTTGCCGGGATACGGAAGGGACGGGGCAACGCCCCGCCCCCCTTGCATATCCTTTGCCGAAACGGCAGTTTTTACTTCTCTTCCGCCTTGGCTGCGGCAGCTTTTTCTGCAGCGGCGGCCTTGGCCTTTTCCGCCTGCGCCTTCTGCATCGCCTTGAACTTTTCCTTTTCCTCAGCGGTCGGGATCGGCTCGATGGTGCCGCGCGGGCAAGCCTTCGCGCACATCTTGCAGTTCTTGCACTTGTCATAGTCGATCACGGCCACGCCGTTGACGACATGGATCGCGTCGAACTTACAGGTCTTTTCGCACAGGCCACAGCCGATACAGCCGACCGTGCAGACCTTCATGACTTCCGGGCCCTTGGCCTTGGAGGAGCAGTTGACATGTACCTTGCACTTATCCGGCACGATGTCGATGATGTGCTGCGGGCAGGCCGCGACGCACTTCTTGCACGCCGTGCACTTCTCGCTGTCGACGGTCGCGACGCCGTTTACGACGTGGATCGCGTCAAACGGGCAGGCGCGCTCGCAGGTGCCGAGGCCGACGCATGCGAACTGGCAGGCCTTAGGGCCGCCCGCGACGCGCAGCGCCGCCTGGCAATCCTGCAGGCCCTCGTACTTGGCCTTGTCGGCCGCGTTACAGCCGCCGTTGCAGTGCACATGCGCGACCAGCTTGTCGCCCGCGCCCGCATCGACGCCCATCACGGCCGCGATCTTTTCCGCGCAGGCCGCGCCGCCGACCGGGCAGCCGTTTACCGGCGCGTTGCCCTCGACGATCGCCGTGGCCAGGCCGTCGCAGCCCGGGAAGCCGCAGCCGCCGCAGTTTGCGCCCGGCAGGCATTCGCGTACGAGCGGGATCCGCTCGTCTACCTCGACGGCGAAAATCTTCGCCGCGATACCGAGCAACAGCGCGAACACGACGCCCATGACAAAGAGCACCGCGACCGCTGAAATTACGTTACTAATATCCATATTACTTTTTCACTCCTTCTACCGCGGGTTACCAGATTTTCAGACCGGAGAAGCCCATGAAGGACATTGCGAGCAGCGCCGCGGAAACCAGCGCGATCGGGAAACCTTCAAAGCACTTGGGGCACTTCGAGGTCACGTCGAGGCGCTCGCGGATGGACGCGAACAGCACGATGGCCAGGGTATAGCCGATACCGGCTGCGACACCGTAGACAACCGCGCCGATGAAGGAATACTGGTTGTCGATGTTGGTGATCGCCGCGCCCAGGACCGCGCAGTTTGTGGTAATCAGGGGCAGGAAGATGCCGAGCGCCTGGTACAGGGCGGGCATCGACTTCTTCATGAACATTTCAACGAACTGCACGAGCGTCGCGATAACGAGGATGAACGCGATGGTCTGCATGTAGCCGAGGTTCAGCGGGTCCAGGATGAAGTACTGGACGGCCCACGAAACCGCGGACGCCAGCGCCATGACGAAGATAACCGCCATGCCCATGCCGACCGCCGTGTCGGTCTTTTTGGAAACGCCGAAGAACGAGCAGCAGCCCAGGAACTGGACCAGGATGTAGTTGTTGACCAGGATTGCGGCAAGGGCAAGGGAAATCAGTTCCGTCAGGCCCATGGAAGCGGGAAAGCTAAACATTTACTTGCCCTCCTTTTTGGACATAATCTTCTGGATGGCCGCCAGGATAAAGCCCATTGCGAGGAAGCCGCCCGCCGGCAGGATCATCATGACCATCGGGTTCGTGTTAAAGAACGGGACGGCGATGCCGTTGACACCGTTGACGTAGCCCGCCAGGATGGTGCCGCCGCCGAGCAGTTCGCGGAAGAAGCCCATCAGGACGAGCGCGAACGTAAAGCCGAGGCCCATCACAACGCCGTCGATGATGGAGGGCAGTACCTTGTTCTTGGACGCGTATGCCTCCGCGCGGCCGAGGATGACGCAGTTTACAACGATCAGCGGCAGGAAAATGCCGAGGGACGCCGCAAGGTCGGGCACGTATGCCTTGAGCAGCATCTGGATCAGGGTTACAAACGTTGCGATGATGGAGATGAACGCCGCGATACGCACCTTGTCCGGGATGAACTTGCGCAGCGCGGAAACAACGACGTTGGAGCAGATCAGGACCGCGGTGGCCGCGAGGCCCATACCGATACCGTTGGACAGCGAGGTCGTCGTCGCCAGCGCCGGGCAAAGGCCGATCATCTGCATGAATACCGGGTTGTCGAGGATGACGCCCGATTTCAGACTATCAAAAAATTTCATATCGAAGCCCCTCCTTTAACCCAGGGTCGCGACGTATTGCGCCGCGGTGTTCACGCCGTCCGTAATCGCGCGGGAAGAAATCGTCGCGCCGGTGATGGCGTTGATGGTGCCGCCGTCCTTGGAGACCTGCAGCTGCCCGTCCGCCGGCTGGCCGGCGTACTGCGCGATCCAGGCGGCGTCGGTCTGCGCCTTCGCGCCGAGGCCGGGGGTTTCGCCGTGCGCAGTGACCTTGGCGCCCGCGACGGTGCCGTCCGCGCCGATGCCGACGATCATGGTGATGGCGCCGCCGAAGCCCTTCGGCTGCACCTGGATGCAGTAGCCCAGCTCTTCGCCGTCCTTGACGGCCTTATAGACGCCGCTGATGGCGGCCGCGCTGCGGCCTGCCGGCAGGGTGACGCCCGCCGCCGCGACGTCTTCCGCGCTCATGGAGACGCCCATGTCGTCGAAGCTGGTCGCGTCCGGGATGAGCTCCTGCATGGCGGCGTTGCGGACCTTGATGTCGTTTTGTTCGATCAGCGGTGCGGTGACCTGGTTAACCACGCCGAGCAGCAGCGCGCAGACGAGCGTGATGAGGCCGAGCACAACGATCAGGCGGACGATTTCGCCTGCGCCGCTCTTCTTAGCAGTCTCGTTCATTATGCCTTAACCTCCTCTTTCTTCTTCTCCGCCTTGGCCGGGTAGCCGAACTTGCGCGGATGGGTCTTCCTGTCGATGACCCAGACCAGGGTGTTCATGATCAGGATGGAGTAGGATACGCCCTCCGGCAGGCCGCCGAAGTAACGGATGAACACGGTCAGCAGGCCGCAGCCGATGCCGAAGATGACCTGGCCCTTCGGGGTGACCGGGCTGGTGACATAGTCGGTCGCCATAAAGATCGCGCCGAGGAACAGGCCGCCGGACAGGATCTGGGACAGCATCCACTCAAAGTGCGGCATGCCGCCGAGCGGGAACAGGAAGGTGATGACCGCGACGGTCAGGATGTAGGCCGCCGGGATGTTGACCGTGATGACCTTGCGGTACAGCAGGTACAGGCCGCCCGCCAGCAGCGCCAGCGCGGAAGCCTCGCCCAGGCAGCCGCCGACCTGGCCGAGCAGCAGGTCCGGGATGCCCTCGGTGGGCAGCTGGCCGCCCTTCATCGCGGCCAGGGGGGTCGCGGTGGAGATCGCGGCGACGTCGTCCGCGGACAGCGAGCCGAACAGCGGCAGCTTGGCGCCGACCGCCGTCCAGGAGGTCATGAGGCCGGGCCAGGACGCCATCAGGAAGGCGCGGCCGGCCAGCGCCGGGTTCATGAAGTTCTTGCCCAGGCCGCCGAACAGCATCTTGGTGACGACGATGGCGAACAGGGAGCCGAAGACCGGCAGCCACCAGGGCGCGGAGACCGGCAGGTTAAACGCGAGCAGCATGCCGGTGACAACCGCGGAAAGGTCGCCCACCGTCACGTCCGTATGTACTATCTTGTTGTACAGGAACTCGAAAACTATGCAGGCAATGACCGCGACGCACGTCAGCATGAGCGCGCGCGGGCCGAACGTGAAGATGCCGACCGCCAGGGCGGGCACCATCGCGATGATCACGTCCAGCATGATGCTGCGGGTATCCTCATCGTTTTTGATGTGCGGCGAGGAGGTTACCACTACTTTACTCAAATCATACATGGCTTCTTAAAACCCCCTTACTTTTTCGCCTGGGCAGCCCGGCGGGCTTCCTGGATCTTGGCCTTGGTCAGGCGGAACTGCTGCACCAGCGGGATGCGGGCGGGGCACTCATAGGAGCACGAGCCGCACTCGATGCAGTCGAGCGCGCCGATCTTGGCGCATTCGTCCAGGTCGCCGGCCTTGCCGTAAATATTCATATAGATCGGGAGCAGGTGCATCGGGCAGGCGTTGATGCACTTGCCGCAGCGGATGCACTGCGGCTCCTCGGTGCGCTTGTCCTCCTTGCCGCAGAAGGCGAGGAAGGCGTTCGTGCCCTTGACGACCGGGATATCGAGCGAGAACTGCGCGTTGCCCATCATCGGGCCGCCGGCGATCAGCTTGTTCGGGGCTTCCTTGAAGCCGCCGCAGGCGTCGATCAGCTTTTCGATCGGGGTGCCGATACGCGCCTCGAGGTTCTTCGGGTTGGCGATGGCCGAGCCGGAGATCGTGACGATACGGCGGATGACCGGCATGCCGGCCGCAAAACGGCGGTAAACCGCCGCGGTGGTGTCCACGTTGAATACCGCGCAGCCCGCGTCCGCCGGCAGCTTGCCGGAGGGGACCTCGCGGCCGGTCAGCGCGTTGATGAGCTGCTTTTCCGCGCCCTGCGGGTACTTGCACTTGAGCGGGCACAGCTTGAGCACCGGGTCGCCCGCGATCAGCTTTTCGATGCCGGCGAAGGTATCCTCCTTGTTCAGCTCGACGCCGATCAGCGCCTGCTTGACGCCTAGGATCTTGACCAGCATCTTGAGGCCCTCGACCACCTCTTCGGGATGCTCGAGCAGGATGCGGTGGTCGCTCGTAATGTACGGCTCGCATTCCGCGCCGTTTACGATGACCGTATCGACCTTGCCGATACCGGACTGGATCTTGATGTGGGTCGGGAAGGTCGCGCCGCCGTGGCCGACGATGCCGCCCGTACGGATGTGCTCGATACGCTCCTCGTTCGTCATGGACTCGAAGTCGTACGGATGCACGGACTCGTGCAGGCGGTCCTCCCCGTCGTTCTCGATAACGACGGACATGACCTTGGTGCCGTTCGGGTGCAGGCGGGGTTCCACCGCCACGACCTTACCGGATACCGTTGCATGAACCGGGGAGGACATCGGGGCCGGGGCCTCGGCGACCATCTGCCCCAGGTCCACGATGTCGCCAACCTTGACAATCGGGGAAGCGGGCGCGCCGATGTGCATGGAGACCGGCAGGATGACCTGTTCCGGCGCCTTCATTGCCTCGATCGGCTTGGTGTTTGTCGCGGATTTGTATCCGGGGTCCGCGTGGGTACCCGGATGAATGCCGCCACGAAACGTGTACACCATTAAGATTCACCTCTCAATTATTTTGTGTGTGCACATAAATAAGCCATGCGCCGCGTGATCGCCCGAATGCCGCGGGCGGGCGCACAGCCTATTTCGTCAAATTTTGGGATGCAGCCAGAGGGCGCACTTGCCCCCGGGGACTACATGGCATCTTAGATTATAATAACAATTGCCCCGAAGAATCAACACTATTATGCAAAAAACTTAAAAAAAGCGCAAAATATTTTTGCCAACCCGCCATATTGCTACATATTTGCCGTTTTTCTGGAAAAAATTTGGTAAGGGTGACAGCCCGGCCGCACCTTGTCCACCCTATGCGCCGGCTGGAAAAAAAAGAACGCCGGGCAGCGGCGTTCGGCATGGCCGGGGCCGGCCACGTGGATAGGAATCGGCAGGGGGATGCGTGCGCGGGATATTTATTTATATAGTATAGGCGAGCGTCGAAAATTCCACCTCCGCAAGGTCGAACCCGTCCTCCACCTCGAGGGGCGGCTGCCCGAGCGGGCGGAGCNCATGGAGAAGGTCTGTCTCGGATACACATCTAGAGGTGAATAAGAGGCAGCGGCCGCCGCGGCGGGCCCCAGCACCTGCGGCAGCGGGCTGAGGACGTCCTGCCCCAGCAGCGATTTTGCGGCGCCGGTCAGCCCGGCGATGCGAAGATCGGGTGCCAGCAGTACAAAAGCCCGGTTTTCTGCGTCAAGGATAGACAAAACCTGGGAAACAAGCGCTTCGCCGCCATTTTGGAAAAATAGATCGCTCATACACACCCCCATCTTCATTTTTGCATGAAATCGCAGAAAAAACATAATATATTGTTATTATATCATCTTCACCGCAAACTTTGCAAAAAAAAGTTGAATAAAAAAAGTTGGAATAATGACATTTTTTTAACGAAATTGTGCTTGCGGAGACCGGGATGAATAGTGTATAATTGTTTCGGCAATAATAAAAGTGCTAATAAGAGGAGGAAATCTACGCAATGGCTATCAAAGTAGGTATCAATGGTTTTGGCCGCATCGGCCGTATGGTTTTCCGCGCGGGCCTTAAGAACCCGAACATCGATTTTGTCGCGGTAAACGACCCCTTCATGACCCCGGATTACATGGCGTACATGCTCAAGTATGACACCATGCACGGCCGCTATGACGGCACCATCGAATATGATGACAACTCCATCACGGTTGACGGCAAGAAGGTCCTGTTCTTCGCTGAGATGGACCCCAAGAACATCCCGTGGGGCAAGGTCGGCGCGGACTACGTTGTAGAGTCCACCGGCGTGTTCCTGACCAAGGAAAAGGCGCAGGCCCACATCGACGGCGGCGCGAAGAAGGTCATCATGTCCGCCCCCTCCAAGGACGACACCCCGATGTTCGTCATGGGCGTTAACCACGAGACCTACACCAAGGATATGACCTTTGTTTCCAACGCTTCCTGCACCACCAACTGCCTGGCGCCGATCGCCAAGGTACTGGACGAGGCGTTTGGCATCACCGAGGGCCTGATGACCACCGTACACTCCGCCACCGGCACCCAGAAGGTTGTCGACGGCCCGTCCAAGAAGGACTGGCGCGGCGGCCGTGCGGCTTGCGGCAACATCATCCCGTCCTCTACCGGCGCTGCGAAGGCGGTCGGCAAGGTTTATCCGAAGCTGAACGGCAAGCTGACCGGTATGTCCATGCGTGTACCGACCCTGGACGTTTCCGTCGTCGACCTGACCTGCAACCTGGCCAAGCCGGCCACCTATGACGAGATCTGCGCGGCGATGAAGAAGGCTTCCGAGGGCGAGCTGCAGGGCATCCTGGGCTACACCGACGAGGACGTCGTTTCTTCCGACTTCCTGGGCGACGAGCGCACCTCGATCTTCGACGCAAAGGCCGGCATCGCGCTGACCGACAAGTTCGTCAAGGTTGTTTCCTGGTACGACAACGAATGGGGCTATTCCAACAAGCTGCTGATGCTCGTAGAGCACATGGCGAAGGTTGACGCGGAGTAATCCCGAGATCCCCCTCATAACATGGTAAAAAAGCCCCTTCCCGGCGGGAAGGGGCTTTTTTGCGCCCCTTGCGCTTTTTTTGCCGGCTGCACAGCTTTTTACACTCTGTTAATGCAATCGCGCACAAAAAGGTCTATAATAGAATAGATTATAATGGGTAGGTGGTGCTGTCAATGGCTAAGAAAATCCTGATCGTCGAAGACGAAGAAAATATCCGAGAACTTCTGCGCCTGTATCTGGAGCGCGAGGGCTATGAAATCTCCGAAGCCGCAAACGGCGTGGAAGGCCTGAAAAAATGGAAGGCCGAAAGCCCCGACATGCTGCTGCTGGACGTCATGATGCCCATGATGGACGGCTGGCAGGTCTGCCGCACGATCCGCGAGGAGAGCGCCGTGCCGATCATCATGCTGACGGCCAAGGGCGAGACCTCCGACCGCGTATCCGGCCTGGAGATGGGCGCGGACGACTATATCGTCAAGCCCCTGGAGATGCGCGAGGTCGTGGCGCGCGTGCGCGCGGTGTTCCGCCGCTTTGCGCCCGAGGACAGCGGCAAGATCGCCTTCGACAAGCTGGTGATCGACAAGCAGGCGTACGATCTCGTCGTGGACGGCAAGCGCATCGACGCGCCCCCGAAGGAGATCGAGCTGCTCTATTTCCTCGCGTCCAGCCCGAACCGCGTGTTCACGCGCGCGCAGCTCCTGGACGACGTATGGGGCTTCGACTATTTCGGCGATACGCGCACGGTCGACGTGCACATCAAGCGCCTGCGCGAGAAGCTGGAGGGCGTGAGCGACAAGTGGGAGCTTAAGACCGTGTGGGGCGTGGGCTACAAGTTCGAGACCAAGGACTGAGCCCATGGCGAAACGGACGTTTTTTGTAAAGAACTTTTCGGCCTACGCCTCGATCATCCTGATCGCCTTCATCCTGGCGGGCGTGGCCTTTTCCTACCAGATCGGCAAATACTCCCTGCAGGAAAAGCAGACGCAGATCAAACAGACCGCGATCAACGTTTCCGAACAGACGCGCTACGCGCTGGCGAACTATTCCGCGGGCATGGATAAGGTCTACCAGCTGTTCCTGCTGCGCATCGCCAAGGACGAGGATGTGACCATCCTCGTCACCGACCTGTACGGCGACGTGCAGATCCGCGCGGACAGCCAGGGGCTGGTCGCGGGGGAGGGCACCGCCATCCCGGCCTATGCCGTGCAGCAGGTCAAAAAGACCGGCTACTTTTCCGGCGTCGGCCGCCTGGACAGCCTGCTCGCGGAGGAAAGCTATATTGTCGGCGCGCGCTGCCTGGATTCCGCGGGCGACCTGCAGGCGCTGGTCTTCGTCTCCGCGTCGAACGACACGGTTACCGGCATGCTGAACCACGTGATGCGCACCTTCTTTATCATCGTGGCGATCTCCATGGCGGTCGTGCTGCTCATGGCCTACGTCACGTCCTCGCGCATGACGCGCCCGCTCAAGACCATGGCGAACGCCGCCAAGGAGTTTGCGCGCGGCGATTTCAGCGTGCGTGTGCCGGAGGACAACCGCTGCGACGAGATTGACGAGCTTGCGGTCTCCTTCAACAACATGGCGAGCGACCTGGAACAGCTCGAGGAGCTGACGCGCGGCTTTATCGGCAACGTCTCCCACGAGTTCAAGACCCCGATGACCACGATCGGCGGCTTTGTCGACGGCATGCTGGACGGCACCATCCCCGAGGAGCAGCGCGACAAGTACCTGCACGTCATCTCCGAGGAGGTGCACCGCCTTTCCCGCATGGTCATGCGCATGCTGGACGCGGCCAAGATCCAGTCCGGCGAGCTGCTGCTCGTACCCGCCCCGTTCGACTTTTCCGAGATGGCCAGCCAGATCATCCTGTCCTTTGAGCAGAAGCTGGACGGCAAGCACGTCAACGTGGATGTGGAGTTCGACGACCAGCTGATCGTCATGGGCGACCGCGACCATGTGTTCCGCGCGGTATACAACCTGGTGGACAACGCCGTCAAGTTTATCGACGCGGGCGGCAGCCTCACCCTGCGCGCGCGGCGCGAGGGGGCGATGTGCGCCTTTTCCATCAAGAACACCGGCGGCGGCATCCCCGCGGAGGATATCCCGCACATCTTCGACCGTTTCTACAAGGCCGACCCCTCCCGCAGCCGCGACCGCACCGGCGCAGGCCTCGGGCTTTATATCGTCAAGAACATCATCAACCTGCATGGCGGCGATATTTCCGTCCGGTCGGACGGCGGGGAAACCGAGTTTGCCTTTACCCTCCCGCTGGCGCAGCACAAGAAGGGGCACGGCAAAAAGGAGGCGCTGCCCGGCGGTGCGCCCCAGGACGATTTAACAAAGCGTTCATAAAGCCGTCAACAAACGTGCACAATCAGGCCGTAGAATAAAGGCAAATCAAAGGGAAACACCGCGGAAAGCCAACGTGGTGCCCCCTATAGAAAGGGACGATCGTATGGATTTCGATTTCAATAAAAAGGATTCCGCACAGGAACCGGAACGCGCTTACCCGCCGCAGGGCGCGGGCGCGCCGCAGGAGGCCGGCCGCGACGGCCAGCCGCAGCAGCCCGTAAAC
>NZ_LT707058.1:140460-144423 GCF_900155735.1 Intestinibacillus massiliensis | reverse complement strand
GGAACGCCGCGCCGCAGCCGCCCGCAAACGACACGGTGCAGGGCGGGTGGAACACCGCGCCGCAACCGCCCGCAAGCGGCCCGGCGCAGGACGGCTGGAACAGCGCGGAGCAGCGGACCCCCTACCAGGTGCCGGTGCGCGAGGGGCAGGCGCCCCGCGTGCAGGCGGAACAGGCGGACGGGGTGCCCGGCGCGCAGAACAACTTCAGCACCTATGAAGAGTGGCAGCGCCAGAACCAGAAGCCCAAAAAGAAGCCGAAGAAGGCCAAAAAGGGCAGCCGGATCGTGTTGCGCGTCGTGGGCGGCGTCGTAGCGGCCTGCTTCGTGTTCGCGGGCGGCATCTTCGCGGGCTCGCTGTTCGGCGCGCAGGGCAACGCCGCGCCGGCTTCCTCCTCGATCGATGGCAGCGCGCCCGCAGATACCCCCAAGCTGACCATCTCGCAGGCGGCCTCCAGCACCGGCTCCGCATCGGACGAGGGGCTGACGGGCGAGGAGATCTATGAAAAGGTCTCGCCGTCGGTCGTCAGCATCGTGGCGTCCTCCCTGGCAACGCAGGGGCAGGCCTCCGGCTCCGGCGTGATCATGACCGAAGAGGGCCTGATCATCACGAACGCGCACGTCATTACCGATGAAAACACCAACCTGCCGGCCGACAAGGTCACCGTCGTGACGAACGACGGCCAGCAGCACACAGCCAAGATCGTGGGCTACGACCACCAGACCGACCTCGCCGTGCTGCAAATCACGGACGGCGGCACCTTCACCCCGGCGGAGTTCGGCGATTCCAGCCAGATCAAGGCCGGTGAAAAGGCCTACGCCATCGGCTCGCCCGGCGGCGTACAGCTGGCAAACTCCATCACCACCGGCTCGATCTCCGCGATCAGCCGCGATATCACGATCGACGACCGCGTCATGACCCTGATCCAGACGGACGCCTCCATCAACCCCGGCAACTCCGGCGGCGCGCTGATCAACAAGTACGGCCAGGTCATCGGCATCACCTCCGCAAAGCTCGGCATCTCCTATTATGAAGGCCTGGGCTTCGCCATCCCGATCGATTCCGCGAAGGACGTGGTCGACCAGATCATCGCCTACGGCCACGTCAAAGGCCGCCCGGCGATCGGCGTGACCGGCTACAACCTATCCAAGCAGTCCGCGGAGTATAACGGCGTGCCGCAGGGCGTGGTCGTCACCGAGGTCGACGAGCGCTCGGACGCCGCGGCCAAGGGTCTGCAGCCCAAGGACATCATCATCGGCGTGAACGGCAAGGAAATCACGACCATGGACGAGATCAACGAGCAGAAGGAAAACAGCAAGGCCGGCGACAAGATGACGCTGCGCGTCTACCGCATCGAGACCGGCAAGACCTTCGATATCGAGATCACGCTCGCCGACCAGGCCGACCTGTCCAGCAGTTCCGCCCCGGCGCAGCAGCAGCGCCAAATCCCGCAGCAGGGCAACGGCGGCTATTATTTCCAGCTTCCGTAACCCTCCAAAACCAAGTGCAAGCCTAACCAGGGGCGGCGCAATGCCGCCCCTTTCCCATGCCCGGACGGCCGGTGTTCGGCGCATGCAGGCGCAAATCCCTATAAAGTACGTGTTTTTCGGAAAATTTAGCGAGGGCTATTAAACCGCGCGCGGTTTCGTGCTATAATACCTTCTATGGAGGCGGCGTTTATGGCGGATACATTCCTCAGGATCTATGAAGTCGTGCGGCGCATCCCGGCGGGGCGCGTCGCAACCTATGGGCAGGTCGCCCTGCTGGCGGGGAACCCGCGCTGGGCGCGCGTGGTCGGCTACGCGCTGCACGCCAACCCCGACCCCGCGGGCATCCCGTGCTACCGCGTGGTGAACCGCGAGGGGCGGCTGTCGCCCGCGTTTGCCTTCGGCGGCGAAAATATGCAGCGGACCCTGCTCGAGGCGGACGGCGTGCCCTTCCTGCCGGACGGGCGGGTCGACCTCGGCCGTTCCCTGTGGGACGGCACGGAAGGAGTTTAAAAAAATGGTGGTTATCATCCTGGAAATCCTGATCGCGGCGGCCTTCCTGACGAACGGCGTGCTGCTGCTCGCGGGCAAGCAGTCCTTCCTGCTCGACCGGCGCTATCTGGAGGCGGTGCGCGACGAAGCGGCGTTCCGGCGCGGCTTCGGCACCAATTTACTGGTGCTCGGCGCGTTCTGGATCATTATGAGCTTCGCGGACGCGTTCCATTGGCTGCCCGCGTATGCCTTTGGCTGGGTCTACTGGCTCGGGCTGCTCGCGCTGGTGCTGAACCTCGTGCGCATCTACCATAAATATAAAAAGTGAGCACCGCCCCGGCGGGCACACCGCCGGGTGGAAAAATAAATTGTGAGGGAGAAACATGGACTTCAAAGGGAAAAAATTCGGGCGCACCGCGAGCATCGTGGCGCTGGTTATCATCCTGCTCGCGCCGGTCGCGCCGTGGCCGGTCAGCCTGGTGGGGGAAATCATTGGCGTCGGCCTGCTCATCGCGGCCTGCGTGGTCATCTTCCGCGACTGGCGCTGCCCGCACTGCCACACGCTGATGCCGATCCGCGGCTTTTACGAGCCGGAGTATTGCCCGTCCTGCGGCAAGCGCATCGAGCCGTACCGCGACGGGGAGTGAAAGGGGGGCGCCCAGGTATGCACGGGCAAAAAATAGCAGATACCCATACGGATGCATCAAAAATTTAATCTGTATGGGGGATTTTTAAATGAAGCAGAACAAATACGATAACGAGGCCTTTTTCGAAAAGTACAGCCAGATGGCGCGCTCGGTACAGGGGCTGGCCGGCGCGGGCGAGTGGTCCGCGCTGCAAAAGCTGCTGCCCAGCTTTGCGGGCAAGCGCGTGCTCGACCTGGGCTGCGGCTACGGCTGGCACTGCATCTATGCCGCCGGGCACGGCGCGCAGTCCGTCCTGGGCACGGATATTTCGGAAAAGATGCTCGCGGTCGCGCGGGGCAAGACCGCCTCGCCGGCCGTCACCTACCTGCGCGCGGCGATGGAGGATCTCGACCTGCCCGCGGCGGGGTTCGATGTGGCGCTTAGCTCGCTGGCGTTCCACTATGTGCGGGACTTCGCCCCGCTCGTGCGAAGCGTCTACCGCTGGCTCGCGCCCGGCGGCTCGTTCGTGTTTTCCGTCGAGCACCCGGTCTTTACGGCGCAGGGGCCGCAGGACTGGTGGTATGGGGAAGACGGCGAAATCCTGCACTTCCCGGTCGACAACTACTATTACGAGGGGGAGCGGCAGGCCGTTTTCCTGGGCGAGCCGGTTATCAAGTACCACCGCACCCTGACGGCCTACCTGGATACGCTGCTGACGGCGGGGTTCGCCCTGCAACGCATCGTGGAGCCGCAGCCGCCAGAGGGCATGCTGCACCTGCCGGGCATGCGCGACGAGATGCGCCGCCCGATGATGCTGCTCGTGGCAGCCGTAAAACCGCAATAAAAAAGCCGCCGGAGCTTTGTGCTCCGGCGGTTTTTATTTTAGGGTGCCGTTTATACCACTTCGACAAAGTGCGCGACGTCCATCGGGCCGTCGAACAGCGCGTCGAACTGCGGGCAGATCGAGGTGAAGTGCGGGGTCGCGTTGTGGAAATCAATCGCGGCCTGATCCTTCCAAAACTCGATGAACGCCATGGTATAGGGGTCTTCCAGGCTTTCATGCAGGTGGTAGGCGATATTGCCCTCCTCCGCCTGGGAAGCGGCGACGAGCGGCTTGGCCAGCTCGATGAACTTCTCCTTGCAGTCGGGCTTGACCTTGGCTTTCGCAACAATCTTGATCATAGTGGGCGCCATCCTTTCGGTGTTTTTTTCAGTATGGCACAGCCGTGCGGGCTTGTCAATGGGGGAAACCCAGCGCATATATCTATCCTATTCGGCAATATATGCACATATTATACAATTAGCAATCAAATTCCGCGAGATATGCCGCCGGATCGGCGCAGGACATCAGCGCGCTCATG
>NZ_LT707058.1:137007-140296 GCF_900155735.1 Intestinibacillus massiliensis | reverse complement strand
GCCGTACCCGCCGCCTGCACGGCGGCGCGCAGGAACGCTTCCCCGCGGCCGGGCAGGCCGGCCTTGCACGCAGTGTCCCAGACGTGCCCGGCCACCAGCCAGGACGCGCCCGCCCGCGCGGCTTCCGCGGCCTCCTCCGGGCAGTGCACCGATACGCCGAACGGGACGGGCGGCGCGCCGGCTTCCCGCAGCGCGGGGACGGAGAGCTGTACGGGAAGCCCCAGGCGGCAGGCCAGCGCCGCACGCCCGCTTAGCACCAGCGGCACGCTATGCGGGGCGCACAGGTTTTGCACAGCCTGTGCAAGGCTTGCGTATGCCGCCGCGTCCAGGTCCTTTTCCCGCAGGATGACGGCGCGCGGCTTTGCGGCCGCGATGCGCGCCATCCGGGGCAGGAAGCCGTCCGGGCACAGCGCGCGGTTTGTCACGCAAATGACCTCAGACATACAGGTAGTCCGCCATCACGGGCTGGAGGCCGTGGCCGGTGATGGCCTGCAGCACCTCGTCGACCGAGCGGCCGTCGGAAATCTCAAACTGCTCGTCGCCCTTGTCCTCGCCGGAATGCCCGCCGATGCCGACGTCCACGCCTGCGGAAATCTTGGTCGCCGCGATGCCGATGATATTGTCGCGGAAGCCCGCGCGCTCGCGCGTCGAGATCGTGATGGAGGCGAACGGCATGAAGATGCGGTACGCGCAGACGGCCTGCAAAAGCTGCGGCTCGTGCACATCCTTGGGGTTGATCTTGTCGTTGTTGATGATGGGGCGCAGGCGCGGGCAGGAAAACGCGATCTCCGCATGCGGGTACTTGCGCTGCAGCAGGTAGGCGTGCAGCCCGGTCGCGAACGCGTCTTTCCGGAAGTCCGACAGGCCGAGCAGCGCGGCAAAGCCCACCCCGCGCATGCCGCCCATCAGGGCGCGTTCCTGCGCGTTCAGGCGGTACGGGAAAATGCGCTTGTGGCCGCCGAGGTGCAGGGTCTCGTACTTGCCGGCATCGTAGGTCTCCTGGAAGACCGTGACGTAATCCACGCCGCAGCCGTGCAGGTAGGCGTACTCGTCGACATTGAGCGGGTAGATTTCCACGCCGATGACGCGGAAATACTTGCGCGCCAGCTTGACCGCCTCGCCGATATACGTGACCGGCGACATGGCGCGGCTCTCGCCGGTCAGCATCAGGATTTCCTGCAGGCCGGTTGCGGCGATCGCCTGCAGCTCCCGCTCGATCTCGTCCATGTCGAGCTTGGCGCGGCGGATTTTGTTGTGGCAGTTAAAGCCGCAGTAAATGCAGTAGTTTTCGCAGTAGTTCGCGATATAGAGCGGCGTGAACATCTGCACGGAGTTGCCGAAGTGGCGGCGCGTCTCTGCCTGCGCGCGCTGCGCCATCTGCTCGAGATAGGGCAGCGCCGCCGGGGAGAGCAGGGCGGCGAAATCCGCCGGCTGCAGCGCGTCCTTGCGCAGGGCGCAAAGCACGTCCGCGGCCGTGTAACGGCTGAAATCCTCGGCCTGCATGCGGGCGATGACCTCGTCCTGCACCTCGCTGCCGATATTGTCCATGCCGGGCTGGTACTGCATGTGGTCGGTTGCGCGGGTGATGTATTTCGCGCCGACCATCTCTGTCTTGGGTTCGTTCATAGTCAAAACCTTCTTTATGTGCTCAAAATAGGTGATGGGGAGCCCACGCGCCGGGGCGTTACCCTTCCAGGAAGCCCGTCAGCGGGGAGGAGGCCGACGCGGTCTCCCGCACGCGCCCCAGCCCCGCAAGGTAGGCCGCGCGCCCCGCCTGGATGGCATGCTTGAACGCGCCCGCCATCGCGGGGATATCGCCCGCGGTCGCGATCGCCGTGTTCACCATGCAGGCCGCCGCGCCCAGCTCCATGGCCTCGCAGGCCTGCGACGGGCGGCCGATGCCCGCGTCCACGATAACCGGCAGGTCGATCTCGTCGATCAGGATTTTGATAAAGTCGCGCGTGCACAGCCCCTTGTTGGAGCCGATCGGCGCGCCGAGCGGCATGACCGAGGCCGCGCCCGCGTTTTTGAGGTCGCGCGCCGCGTTGAGGTCGGGGTACATGTAAGGCATAACCACAAACCCCTCCTTGGCAAGGGTTTCGGTCGCCTTGATGGTCTCATAGTTGTCGGGCAGCAGGTATTTGGAATCGTGGATGACCTCGATCTTGATAAAGTCCCCGCAGCCGCACTCGCGCGCCAGCCGCGCGATCCGCACGGCCTCTTCTGCGTTGCGCGCGCCGGAGGTGTTGGGCAGCAGCGTCACGCCCTCCGGGATATAGTCCAGGATGTTCGCAATGCCGCCCGCGTTGGCGCGGCGCAGCGCCAGCGTCACGATCTGCGCGTCCGCGTAGTCGATGGACGCGCGCACCAGGTCGAGCGAAAACTTGCCCGAACCCAGGATNTGGAGCCAAGCCCGCCAAGCCCCGCGACGCCGACGGACGCGCCGTCCAGCCGCGACTGGACGGCCTCGCCGTGCCGCGCCACCAGGGCGGCGTGCAGCTCTTCCTTGGTCAGTTGCATCCACGGTCCCCCCTCAGCCGCCGCCGACGAAGGCCACGACCTCGAGCCGGTCGCCCTCCGCAAGCAGGACGTCCCCGAACGCCGCGCGCGGGACGATTTCCCCGTTTCGCTCGACGGCGACGCGCTGCGGGTCGTAGCCCTGCGCGGCCAAAAACGCCAGGATGTCCTGCGGCGCGCCGAGCGCCCGTTCCTCCCCGTTTAAACGCATTTTCCAAACACCTTCCTTCCCAGGCAACAAAAAACCCGGCTTACCGTGGTAAGCCGGGTTTTGAATGGCAATTTTGCTTGACATTTCAGCAGCTTCCCTACGATGGTACTAACCAACAGGTTCAAAGGGTTAGGCGCTACGCCCTCTCAGCCGCTCATCACGGCACCCCTGCTTTCTGCTTTCCAGTATAGCCCGCGCGGTGCGTCCTGTCAAAGGTTTTTTGAAAAAACACCGCCCGGCGTTTAAAAGCGCATTTGCCGGAAACGCATCGGCGTGATGCCGTTGCGCCCGCGGAAGGCGCGGATAAAGTGCGAAGCGCTGGCGAAGCCGCACGATGCGGCGATGTTTTCGATGCTTTCCCCGGTCGAGAGCAGCAGCAGCTTGGCCGCCGCCATACGCTCGCACAGCAGGAACTCGTGCGGGGTCGTGCCCTGGTATTTTTTAAACTGCCGGGAAAAATGGTAGGGGCTCATATTGGCCACGCGCGCCGCGTCCCCGAGCTGGATCGGCTCCGCAAAATGCGCGCGCAGGAAAGCGGCCGCCCGGTCGACGGCCTGCTCC
>NZ_LT707058.1:129566-136885 GCF_900155735.1 Intestinibacillus massiliensis | reverse complement strand
CGCCGCGGCCTGGGACGGCGCGGCCAGGTCGGCCGGGCCGCCGAATCGTTCTTGCAGCAGGCCGTGGTAGGCCTCGCTCGCCATGCCCCAGAAGCCCGCCCACCGGAACCACAGGTTGCCCGCGGCCTCATAATGGTGGGGGCGGCGGCAGTCGATCACCAGCGCCTGCCCAGCGCGCACGGTTTGGGCGCAGCCCTCCACCTCCACATGCAGCGCGCCTTCGGTCACGCAAAACAGCAGCATGTAGGGGTATTCCATCGCGCCGCGCGTGATCGCATACCCTTTTTCACAGTGGTATTCGCCGGAAAACGGCACATAAAAAAGCGACTGCTGCGCAAATTGCGACGGCTCGTGCGGATAAAAACGCGATTCGGGCAGCACGCCCCGTTCGTTGATCGCCATATGGCGCACCTCCTCTGCTACCCTCCAGTATAGGGGAAACGCGCGCGGAGGGCAAGAAAAACCGCCGCCCCGGCGCGCCGCGCCGCCCACACTTTGTTTTATTTTGCGTAAAAGCGGATAAACTTAATATCGTAAAGCGCGCACGCGCACTCTGGAAAGGGATTTTCCAGATGATGGCGGATGCGGGCAAAATACGTCATTAAATGGTTATTATGCAGGATTAGCTTCCAGAACCTTCAAAAACAAAAAAATATCAAAATCTTTTGCAGATTTCTTGCATATTGCCTGATTGTGTTCTTTCATCCAACGTGATAAAATAACGTCAGAATGTCGCTGAGATAGGCGGCAAATATGAAAATGACAAAGGAGAGATTCCTATGGCGATCAACAATCAGTATTTGCAGTCTGTCTACAACGGTCTTGCAGCGCGCAATGCCCATGAGCCGGAATTCCTGCAGGCGGTCTACGAGGTTTTCGAGTCCCTGGTACCCGTAGTCGAAAAGCGTCCGGAAATTGAGAAGAACGGCGTCATGGAGCGCATCGTCGAGCCGGAGCGCATTGTGAATTTCCGCGTATCCTGGGTGGACGACGCGGGCAAGGTACAGGTAAACCGCGGCTGGCGCATCCAGTTCAACTCCGCGATCGGCCCCTACAAGGGCGGCCTGCGCCTGCACCCCTCCGTCAACCAGTCCATTATCAAGTTCCTGGGCTTTGAGCAGATCTTCAAGAACAGCCTGACCGGCCTGCCCATGGGCGGCGGCAAGGGCGGTTCCGACTTCGACCCGAAGGGCAAGTCCGACAACGAGATCATGCGTTTCTGCCAGTCCTTCATGACCGAGCTTTACCGCCACATCGGCCCGGATACCGACGTGCCGGCGGGCGATATCGGCACCGGCGCGCGCGAGATCGGCTACATGTTCGGCCAGTACAAGCGCCTGCGCAACGAGTTTACCGGCGTGCTGACCGGCAAGAGCCTGGTTTCCGGCGGTTCGCTCGCGCGTACCGAGGCGACCGGCTACGGCGTGTGCTATTTCATGGACGAGATGCTGAAGGCGGCCGGCAAGTCCTTCGAGGGCAAGGCCGTCGTCATCTCCGGCTCCGGCAACGTCGCGATCTACGCGAACCAGAAGGCCACCCAGCTCGGCGCCAAGGTCGTCGCGATGAGCGATTCCAACGGCTTCATCTACGATCCGGCCGGCATCGACTTCAAGGTCATCAAGGAGATCAAGGAAGTCAAGCGCGCCCGCATCAAGACGTACCTCGATTATGTCCCCACCGCGTCCTACACCGAGGACAAGGACGGCTCCAAGGGCATCTGGGGCGTCAAGTGCGACATCGCGCTGCCCTGCGCGACCCAGAACGAGCTGGACGGCGCATCCGCGCAGAAGCTGGTCGATAACGGCGTCATTGCGGTAGCCGAGGGCGCGAACATGCCTTCCACCCCGGAAGCTGTCGAGACCTTCCACAAGAACGGCGTCCTGTTCGGGCCTGCCAAGGCGGCCAACGCGGGCGGCGTCGCCACCTCTGGCCTGGAGATGAGCCAGAACAGCGCGCGCCTGTCGTGGAGCTTCGACCAGGTCGACGAGACGCTGCACGGCATCATGAAGAACATCTATGCGAACGCCGCGGCGGCCGCCAAGGAGTACGGCATGGAGGGCAACCTGGTTGCCGGCGCGAACATTGCGGGCTTCACCAAGGTTTGCGACGCGATGCTGTGGCAGGGCGTAGCCTATTAATTAGCCGCTAGTTCTCTTATGAATAGATCCAAGCAGGAAGCAGCCCCTTATGGGGGCTGCTTTTTGCTTGGATAGGACGGTACGGTACCCCTGCGGCGCCGGCAGGGCGCGGGGCGGGTGGCAATGCGCCATATACGCAAAAAAAGCAAAAAGTTTGCAATGGGAAACACTTGCTTTTGACCGCCTTTGGGGGTACACTATACTTTAGTATGTAACACGCCCAAAGTGGGCAAAAAGGAGCGAAAACCATGACGAAAATTGATATTATTTCGGGGTTTCTCGGCGCGGGCAAGACCACGCTGATCAAGAAGCTGCTGAAGGAAGCGCTGCAGGGCGAAAAGGTCGTCTTAATCGAGAATGAGTTTGGCGAAATCGGCATTGACGGCGGTTTCCTCAAGGAAGCGGGCATCCAGGTGACCGAAATGAACTCGGGCTGCATCTGCTGCTCGCTCGTCGGCGATTTCGGCAAGGCGCTGCATGAGGTGCTCGACCAGTTTACGCCCGACCGCGTCCTGATCGAGCCTTCCGGCGTCGGCAAGCTGTCCGACGTGATCCGCGCGGTCGAGGGCGTCGCCGCGGAGGATGCGCGCGTGCAGCTCAACAGCTTTGTCACGGTCGCGGACGCGGCCAAGTGCAAGATGTATGTGCGCAACTTCGGCGAGTTCTACCTCAACCAGGTGGAAAGCGCCAGCGCGGTCTTCCTGTCCCGTGCGGGCGAGGTGCCGGCGGAAAGGTTGGACACGGCCATCGCGCTGCTGCGCGAACACAACGCAAAGGCGCGCATCGTCACCACCCCGTGGGACGAGCTGACCGGCGCGCAGCTTTTAGAGGTGATGGAAGGCTCGCACAGCCTTGCGGACGAAATGCTGGCCGAAGCCGCGCACGCGGGGCATGGCCATGAACACCACCATGAGCACGGCGAGGGCTGCGATTGCCACGGCCATGACGAGCACCATCATGACGAACACGGCCACGAGCATCACCATGAGCACGGCGAGGACTGCGATTGCGGCTGCCACGGCCATGAAGAGCACAGCCATGAAGAGCACCACCATGACGAACACGGCCACGGGCATCACCACGGGCACGGCGAGGACTGCGATTGCGGCTGCCACGGCCACCATCACCACGGGCACGACGCGGACGAGGTCTTTACCTCCTGGGGCGTCGAGACCCCGCGCAAGTACACCCGCGGCGAGCTGCTCGAGGCGCTGGAAGGCCTGGACGACAACGTTTGCGGCGCGGTGCTGCGCGCAAAGGGCATCGTCCCGAACGCGGACGGCGGCTGGCTGCATTTCGACTATGTGCCGGGCGAGCCGGAGGTGCGCGACGGCGGCGCGGATTACACCGGCCGTTTGTGCGTGATCGGTGCAAAACTGAACGAACAGCACATCGCCGGGCTGTTCCACCTGGCGTAAGGGGGCGTTTTGATGGAAGTCCCTGTTTACCTGTTTGCCGGTTTCCTGGAGAGCGGCAAGACACAGTTTATCAGCGAGGTGCTCGACGACCCGAACTTTACGCAGGACGAGCGCACGGTCCTCCTGGTATGCGAGGAGGGCGTTACGGAATATGACGAGGAAATGCTAAGGCGCACCAATACGGTCAAAATCGTCATCGAATCCGCAGAAGGGCTGACCAAGCCCGCCCTGGCGGCGATCGCCGCCAAGTACAAGCCCGACCGCGCCATGATCGAATGGAACGGCATGTGGCCGATTGCCAGCCTGCAGGATATCCTGCCCGACGAGTGGCCGCTTTACCAGGTGGTCACCACGATCTGCGGCGCGACCTGGGAGCTGTACTCGGCCAATATGGGCGCGCAGATGCTCGACCATATCGCGAACGCCGACCTGGTGGTCTTTAACCGCAGTTCCGAGGCGGACAAGGAGAAAATCCGCGCCAAGAATATCCGCGCGATGAACCCGCGCGCCACCATCTTCTTTGAGGACGAGGACGGCAACCCCGAGGACTATATGGACGGCATGGAGCTGCCCTTCGACCTGGACGCGCCCGTGATCGAGGTCAAAAACGAGGATTACGGCCTGTGGTATATCGACGCGATGAACGACCCGGAAAAGTACGAGGGCAAGACCGTGCAGGTCACCGGCATGGTATATAAGTCCGACGGGTTCGCGCCGGATACCTTTGTCCCCGGCCGTTTCGGCATGGTCTGCTGCGCCGAGGACGTGACCTTTATCGGCTTCCTGTGCAAGACCCCGGCCGCGGCCGCGCTCAAAAACGAGGCGTGGGTCACGGTAACCGCCGAGGTGCACAGCGAATATTACCCGCAGTTCCGCGCGGACGGGCCGGTGCTTTATGCGACCGCCATCCAGCCCGCGGAAAAGCCGGAACCCGACCTGGTTTATTTCAACTGAGCCGCCGCGATCAAAAGAAGCCGCCGCAGGGAAGTCCCCTGCGGCGGCTTTTGCGTCATTATAGACAACAATGATGCGGGATATTATGCAGTCTGCCGATATTTGCGCACCCCCGCTTCTGGGTATAATAGGATTATAAGGATACGGGGAGGAGGGCGCGTATGGCTTTACAGGATATTATGCTGCGGCTGGGGCTTGCGATCCTGGCCGGCGGCGTGATCGGCGCGGAGCGCGAGGCCATGCGCCGCCCCGCGGGATTGCGCACGCACATGCTGGTGGCGGTGGGCGCGGCGCTCGTCATGCTGCTCGGCGAATATGTTTTCGAGATGTACGAGGGGCGCGCCGACGTCGACCCGACGCGCCTGGGCGCGCAGGTCATCTCCGGCATCGGCTTCCTCGGCGCGGGCACCATCATGCGCGAGGGGCTGACAATCCGCGGCCTGACGACGGCGGCGAGCCTGTGGGCGGTCGCCTGCCTCGGCCTTGCGGCGGGCGCGGGGTTCTATGCCGGCACGCTGCTCGGCACCGGCATTATCCTGCTCACGCTGTATGCGCTCGAGCGGCTGCAAAACCGGGTGCTGGACAGCCGTTCCGCCCTGTTCCTGTTCCATATTGGGTGCGGGGATGCGGCGCAGGCGCTAACCGATATCAGCCGCCTGGCCGCAAAGTATAACGCCGCGATGGAGGACTTTTCCTCCGACCGCGCGGGCGAGGGCTATCAGCTCACGTTCAAGCTGCGGTTTACCCCGCCGCACCGCCCGAAAGGCCCGCAAACCGGCCTGCTGGCCGACATCGCCGCCCTGCCGGGCGTATCGCATGTCGGCTCGGAGCGGCTTTGACCCGTCAGGCCGCCTCGCCCCCCGGCGCGGCCGACGGGCATTTGCGCTTCCACCAGCCCGACAGGTAGAACCCCATGGACAGGATGGCCGCGACCGTCCAGCCGACCGGCCAGGCAAACCAGATGGCGTCCGCGGGCGCGCCGTGCGCGGCGATGGCAACGGCGAGCGCGACGCGCAGCAGCAGGTCGGTAAAGGTCGCGATCATGAAGGCGGCCATGTCGCCCGCGCCGCGCAGCACGGCGTCCGCCATGAGTTTCATCGCGATGACCGCGTAAAACGGCGAGACGATGCGCAGGAACACCGCGCCCGCGTCAATGACCCCGGCGCCCCCCGCGCCGACGAACAGCCGCATGGCCATCCCGCTGCCCGCGAAGAACAGCAGCGTAAACGGCAGCACGACGCACAGCGCCATCAGCAGCCCCGCGCGCAGGCCGCTTTTCACACGGCCGAGCCGCGCCGCGCCGATATTCTGCGCGGAGAAGTTGGAAAGGCCGTTGGCGAGCGTAGTAAAGCAGGTGATGGCGAAGGTGTTCAGCTTGACCGCGCCGGCATAGCCCGCGATGACCGTCGCGCCGTAGCCGTTGACGATGCGCTGGATAAACAGGTTGCCCACCGAGATAAAGCTCTGCTGCAGGATGCTGGGGATCGCGATCGCGCTGATCCGCCCGAGCATGGGCAGCGAAAACGCCTGCGGGCGGGTATCCCCGTGCGGCACGGCCTTCAGCCTGCGCAGCAGCGCCCCCAGCGCCAGCACCGAGGACACGCCCTGCGCGATAAAGGTCGCCCAGGCCACGCCCGCCACGCCCAGGTGGAACGCCGTAACGAACAGGATATCGAGTACGATATTGCCGAGTGAGGACGCGATGAGGAAGTAAAGCGGCGTGCGGCTGTCGCCGAGCGCGGTGAACACGCCGGTACAGATATTGTACAGGAACAGGAAGGCCAGCCCGGCGATATAGATGTTTAAGTACGTTTCCGAGTCCGCGAAGATGCCCTGCGGCGTGTGCAGCATGGCCATCATGGCGCGGCAGGAGAGCAGCCCCGCCGCGGTCAGCACGGCGCTCAGCCCGAGGATGGACACGAGCGAGGTGTTGACGGCGGTCTTCATCCGCCCGTAGTCGCGCGCGCCGAAAAGCTGCGACACCACGACCGAGCAGCCGATGTTCGACCCGGTCGCCACCGCCATAAAGATCATCGTGATCGGGTAGGAGGCGCCGACGGCCGCGAGCGCGTCCGGCCCCACGAACTGCCCCGCCACCACGCTGTCCACGATGTTGTAGAGCTGCTGGAAGATCACGCTGACCAGCATCGGGATTGAAAAGCGCCACAGGATGCGCGAAGGGCTTCCTGCCGTCATATCGGTAATCATACCATTCCCCCTTTTTTTGTATAACAATTTATTATAACGCCGGGAACGGGCAAAAACAAGCGCCGCATCCGCCAAAAATGGCCGATGCGGCGCGCGCCGTCCCGGTTATAAATTTTCGCGCAGGCAGTCCGCGACCTGCTTGACCGCTTCCTTCTCGTCCGCGCCCTCGGCATGGATCACGATGGTGTCGCCCTGGCGCGCGGCCAGCCCCATGACCGAGAAGATGCGCTTGAGGTCGCCGCTCTTGTCGCCCTTGGCGATCGTGATTTCCGACGAAAACCCGGAAGCCACCTTGACCAGCAGCCCCGCGGGGCGGGCATGCATCCCGGCGGGGTCGGTGATTACATAAACAAATTGCTCCAACTGGCACAGCTCCTTTCTGTACTAGTCTGGCAAAATGCGGCGCGTTTTATACCCCGTAGCAGCGGATGGGCGGCAACGCGGCGCAGCAACGCTCGACCTCCGCGCGGGCCGCGAGCCATTCGTTAAAAGCGGTGGCGCTGCCCGCGGCCAGCCCGAGCCGGAACGCGTCCTCATACCGCCCGGTGTGCATCCAGCCCGCGAGGAAGCCCGCGACCATGCTGTCGCCCGCGCCGACCGT
>NZ_LT707058.1:126358-129416 GCF_900155735.1 Intestinibacillus massiliensis | reverse complement strand
TCCCAGGGCGCCTTTCCGCCGCGGCGCTTGGCTTATGCCCCCCCGCGCGGCGGCTATTGCGACGACAGCACCCCCGCCACGGCCGACCATGCGCAGCCCTACCTGCGCTCGCTGTGCGCGATGCTGGGCGTGCCGCGGTTCGACTGCCTGGCCGCGGAAGGCCTGGATATCCGCGGCAACGACGCGGAGGCGCTGCTCGAGGCCGCCGAAGCCGAGGCAGACAAGCTGGCCGCAAACTTCTGGAACGTATAAAGAAGGAAGGTTTTTTTATGTCCCTGCACGGCCTGTTTAAAAAGTCCATTAACATCCCCTATGACGGGGACGGCGGCTACCCCACCGCGGCCCAGGCGCGGGAAGCGGCCGCCGCCTGGTGCGCGCACGAAGGGTTTTCCTGCACTTTCACCGGCACGGACGCGGACGGCAACCCGACCGCCGAGATCGACGGCGTGCCGCATGCCATCCTGCGGCGGATCGGGAACCGCGGCAGCTACGACATCACCTGCCGCGAGCTATGACCGCAACCGCGCAAAAAAACGCCTTCCACAAATGTGGAAGGCGTTTTTTGACGGTTAAAGTGAGCAAATTAGACCTTCTTCGGCTTAAAGCGCTCAAAGATGAGCACCGCCGCCGCAACGAGGACAATAAAGCCCACGCCCAGGCCGATCCAGCCATTCCCGGTCAGGCCGGCGACGATGTAACCGACAAAGCAGCAGGCCGCCACCATCAGCGCGTAGGGCATCTGGGTGGAAACGTGGTCGATATGGTTACACTGGCCGCCCGCGGACGCGAGGATGGTCGTGTCGGAAATCGGGGAGACATGGTCGCCGCAGACCGCGCCGGACAGCGCCGCCGCGACCGTCAGCACCAGCATGTCCGTTTCCACGTCGCCGAAAATGGCAAACGCGATCGGGATCAGGATGCCGAAGGTGCCCCAGGAGGTGCCGGTCGCGAAGGCCAGGCCGAGCGCGACGAGGAAGAACACCGCGGGCATGAAGGCCAGGATGCCGGTGCCGCCCTCTACGAGCGTCTTGACATAGCCGCCGATGTTGAGGTAATCCTCCGAGCAGATGCCGGACAGCGTCCAGGCCAGCGTCAGGATCATCAGGGCGGGCGCCATCGCGCGGAAGCCCTCGATAAAGCTCTCGCAGAACTGCTGGAAGGTCAGGATCTTGCGGGGCAGGTAGAGCAGGAACGTAAAGATCAGCGTGAAGAACGAGCCGAGCACGAGGCTGGTCGAGGAATCGCAGTTCGCAAACGAATCGACGATGTTGCCGCTCTCCAGGATGCCGCCGGTGTACAGCATGGCCGCGATGCAGGAGACGATCAGCACGGCGATCGGCAGGATCAGGTCATAGACCTTGCCGTTGCCGAAAATCTTGATCTCCTCGGCCTCGACCGAGTCGATCTTGCCCGAGGCGAGCACGCGCTCCTCGTATTTCTTCATCGGGCCGAAGTCGAAGTCGCTGATGATGAGGTACAGCAGGAAGCACAGCGTCAGCAGCGCGTAAAGGTTAAACGGGATGGTCTGCAAAAAGAGTGAAAAGCCGTCGATATGGCTGCCCTCCGGCAGGGAGGAACTGACCGCGGCCGCCCAGCTCGAAATCGGCGCGATGATGCACACCGGCGCCGCCGTGGCGTCGATGACGTAGGCAAGCTTCGCGCGGGTGACCCGGTGGGTATCCGTGACGGGGCGCATGACCGTGCCGACGGTCAGGCAGTTGAAATAGTCGTCAACGAAGATCAGCGCGCCGAGGAACGAGGTCGAAAGCAGCGCCCCGCGGCGGGTCTTGATCGTGCGCGTCGCCCATTCGCCGTACGCGCGCGAAGCGCCGGATTTGGTGATCAGCGCGACCAGGATGCCGAGCAGCACCAGGAAGATCATGATGTTGACGTTACCACCAATCTTATTCCCCATGATGGTAAAGGTCGTTTCCATTGCGTGGAGAGGGTTAAAGCTGCTGAACAAGAGCGCGCCGGACAGGATGCCGATCATCAAGGACATGTAGACTTCCTTGGTCAGCAGTGCGAGCGCGATCGCGATGACCGGTGGCAGCAATGCCCAAAAGGTTGCAGACATAATGACAGTCTCCTTTTCTATTTTGTGTCCGCGCCCCCGCGCGGATAAAACTAATACGCACAAAATATTTTACACTATTCTGCGGGACTGTGCAAGGACTGCGGGAAAAATGTCGATTTTTCATGCGGGGAATAGGGGGTTATCCCAAAAACCCCAGGTGTTCCAGCAGGATTTTCGCGCCCATGAGCACGAGCAGCAGGCCGCCGGCGCATTCCGCCTTCGCGGAAAACTTCTCCCCGAACACCGTGCCGATCTTGACGCCCGCGACCGAGATGGCAAAGGTCGTCACGCCGATCAGCAGCACCGCGGCGAGGATGTCGACCTGCAAAAACGCAAACGTCACGCCCACGGCGAGCGCGTCGATCGAGGTCGCGACGGCGAGCGGCAGCATGCGCAGCGGCGCGAACGAGCCGTCGACCAGCTCCCCCTCCGCGGAAAAGGATTCGCGGATCATATTGCCGCCGATCAGCCCCAGCAGCACAAAGGCGATCCAGTGGTCGACGGACTGGATGTATCCCGAAAAGGTCGCGCCGAGGAAGTAGCCCAGCAGCGGCATCACCGCCTGGAAGACGCCGAACCAAAGCCCGGTCACCGCGGCGTGCTTCCACCGGATGCGCGGCATGGTCAGCCCCTTGCCGATGGATACGGCGAAGGCGTCCATGGAAAGCCCCACGGCGATGGCAAACAGTTCCCAAAGTCCCATAACAAGTATTCCCCCTATAAAACTAAAAAATCAGGCGCATACCGCGCCTGACTGCCTTTTCCCATAAAAAAAGACGCAGGTACGGCAAGCCAGGCCGTACATGAGTCTCGTCAATTAAGGCAGGCCAGGCGGTGGATCGCCGCCAGCATGTTGGCCTGCCGCGCGTTGCCGCGCAAACTACTCCCTCATGGGGTTTTATTTATTATAGCGGGATTTTTTAGGGCTGTCAAGCAAAACGGCGCGCCGCGCCGCGGGCGTTCGGGCGACGGGATACGCGG
>NZ_LT707058.1:122232-126259 GCF_900155735.1 Intestinibacillus massiliensis | reverse complement strand
CGCCCGTGCGCTGCGGCGTATCCGGCATCGCCTCGGCGGGCCTGCCCTGCGGCCTTACCGGCTCCTCCCGCGAATAGACGGCCTTGACCCCCCGCACGCCGCGCTTTTTCAGTTCCTGCCGCATCACCCGCGCGAGGGGGCACACCGAGGTCTTGGACAGGTCGGCGACCTCGAAGCGCGAGGGGTCGAGCTTGTTGCCCGCCCCCATGGCGCAGATGATGGGCACGCCCGCCGCCCGGCACCGCATGACGAGTTCGATCTTGGCCGTCACGGTGTCGATCGCGTCGACCACATAATCGTATTTTGAAAAGTCGATTTCCCCGGCGTTTTCCGGCGTGAAAAAGCGGCGGTACGCCCCGACCTGCGCGGCCGGGTTGATATCCCGGATGCGCGCCGCCATCGCGTCCACCTTATACTGCCCCACGGTGGAGTGCAGCGCGATGATCTGGCGGTTGATATTGGACAAAGCGACACGGTCGTCGTCAAACAGGTCGAGCGCGCCGACCCCGCTGCGCGCGAGCGCCTCGCACACATAGCCGCCGACCCCGCCCACTCCGAATACCGCGACCCGCGCCGCGGCCAGGCGCGCGATGCCGTCCTCCCCGAACAGCAGCGCCGCGCGTGCAAATTCCTCCATAAACCGGTTCCTTTCCGTTTGAAATTCTGATCCCCCCGGCCGGGCGCCCTTTTTTTGCGGGCGCGGGCGGCCGGTTGCTACCGCAGGGTGCAATTCGTATCCGTTTCGTCATAATCGTCCAAAAAAGTACGGAATGTATTCCCTTTGTGATATCCCAGCACCTGGCTGAGGTTGATGTTCTTGACGCTGTTCATGATGTTCTGCTTGATCTGCGGGTTGCCCTCGCACAGCATGGCGATGAGCCGCTTGACCTCCGCGCGCTTGGAGCCGCCCTCGCCGCGCTGCTCCATGACCGCGCAGGCGCAGCCGAGGAAAGACAGGCCGTTCGCCTCCGCCCACGCGATGACATCCTCCTCGCGCACCAGGTAAAGCGGGCGGATCAGTTCCAGCCCCTCGTAATGGTCGCTTTTCAGCTTGGGCAGCATAGTCTGCACCTGGCCGCCGTAAACCATCGCCATCAGGATGGTTTCGACCACGTCGTCATAGTGATGCCCCAGCGCGATCTTGTTGCAGCCCAGCTCGCGCGCCTTGGCGTACAGCCAGCCGCGGCGCATTTTCGCGCACAGGAAGCAGGGGTTCTTGCCGTGCCGTTCGGCCACGCGGAACACGTTGGTCTCGAAGATGTGCAGCGGGATGCCGAGCGCCCCGGCGTTTTCCTCGATCCTGCGGCGGTTCGCGGGACTGTATCCCGGGTCCATCGTCAGGTATTCCAGATGGAACGGGAAATCCCCGTGCCGCTGCAGCTCCTGCAGGCATTTGGCCAGCAGCATGGAGTCCTTGCCGCCCGAAATACAGACTGCCACGCGGTCGCCCTCCCGCAGCAGCCCATACCCCTTCACCGCCTCGGCCACCCGGTTGCGGATGCGCTTGCGGAACACCGTGTTCAGGCTGCGTTCGGCCTGTTGGCATACTGTCATGCCGGTTTCGCCCCTTTCCTTGGGTTTTGCGTTACCAGTATACCAGCTTTCAGCCCCCGCCGCAAGCAATCCGGCGCTTGCGGCGGCGCGCGCAGTATGTTAAACTAAATATATCAACAAAAAACTGACTGATGGGACAACAGGAGGCCACATTTACATGAAAACGACCATGCAAAGCAAGCTTGCCCGCGCCGCATCCCTGCTCGAACTGATCGTCGGCTTTTGCGTGCTGATCTCCTGCGTCATTTGCGGCGTAGGGATCGTGGTATCGACCGACGTGAAAGCCCTGTTCAGCACGACCGGCTATTTCCAGATCCTGCTCAGCGACGCATGCTACATCATCATCGGCATCGAATTCATCAAGATGATCGCGAGCCATACGCTGGATTCCGTAATCGACGTGATGCTGCTGGCCGTTGCCCGCCAGATGATCGTCGAGCATACCTCGCCGGTGGAGAACCTGCTNGCCTTCCCCGGCGCGCGCAGGGGGAAGCCGGAGCCGGCGGCCACCATGGGCGAAGCGGCGGGCGAACCTTTGGCGAAATAAGCGGAACCGCCCTCCCGGGCGGTTTTTTTATGCATGAAAGGCGGGGGATTTCGGCATCCTAAGGGAAAACCTGAAAGAAAAGGAGCGATCCCCATGGATGAAACCGCACTGTTCCGTCTCAGCTACGGGCTGTACGCCGCCTGCGTGGCCTTCGGGGGCAAGCAGACGGGCTGCATTGTCAATACCGCCGCGCAGGTGACGGCGTCGCCCGCCCGCCTGTCCGTCACCATGCTCAAGAGCAACCTCACAAGCGAGCTGGCGCGCAAAAAGGGTAGCCTGACGCTCGCCGTCCTGACGGGCGACGTGCCGCTCGACTTCATCTCGGATTTCGGCACACGGTCCGGCCGGGACTGCGACAAGTTTGCCTCCGTCGCGCACGCCGTAGACGGGGCGGGCAACCCCTATCCGACCGTTTACACCTGCGCGCGCTTNGCACATCCGCTGGCTGCAGGCCGGAGACCTGCGCGCGCAGCGCGGCAAACGCCTCCGGCGGGACGGCCGGGCCGGGGGCGTTGATCTCGGTCTCCTCCACACCTTCCAGCTTGAGGTTGATGCGCGACAGCGCGCCCGGCAGGTCGATAAAAGCCGCGTCGCAGCCGTTTTCCTCCAGCATGCGCGCAATCTCCCGGCCGGAAAAACCGCCGGAAAAACCGAGCGCCCGGTTTGGGGCGTCAAGCCGGCCGAGCATGATCGACACGTTGACGCCCTTCCCACCAGGCACAATGCGCGTATCCGCCGCGCGGTTCATGCGCCCCAGCCGGAGTTGGGGCACCGAAACAAGGTAATCGAGCGACGGGTTTGCGGTTACGGTATAAATCATCCTTTTACCTCAATAATGTGCGCCTTTGCGCGGTATTTGTCCGGGGCGGGCGCGCCGGTAATGATATCCGCGGCGTCAAGGTCGGCAAAGGTCACCGAGGTGGTCACGCCGAACTTGCTGCTGTCCGCGAGCATGTAGCAGCGCCTGCAGCGGCGCATGGCCTCGGTCTTGACGCGCGCCTCGTCCACGTCCGGCGTGGTAAAGCCGGCCTCCAGGCTGACGCCGTTCGCGCCGAAAAAGCCCACGCTGAAATTGAAGCGCCGCAGCGCGTCCAGCGTCTCGCCGCCGACCAGCGCCTCTGTCGTGCATTTGACGCGCCCGCCGGTCACCGAGACCGCCTGCCCGCGGTCTGCCAGGCGCTTGGCGATCAGGATGCCGTTTGTGATGACGGTAATATTTTTTGCAGCCATAAATTCTGCCATACAGCCGGTTGTCGTACCCGCGTCCAGGAACACCAGGTCATAGTCTGAAATCAGGGAAGCCGCATGGCGCGCAATCCGCGCCTTTTCAGCCATATTCATTTCCTGCTTGATAAACACCGGGTATTCCTCGGTGTGATAGGTCCCGCGCAGCGCGGTAGCCCCTCCATGTACCTTGTTGAGCCGCCCCTCCTGGTGCAGGGCCGCAAGGTCGCGCCGGATAGTCGATTCAGAGCTGCCCAATATATCCGTCAGCTCCTGTACCGAGACCGCGCCGCGTTCCTCCAACAGGCGCAGAATCATGCTATATCTTTCCTCTGTTAGCATATTCGGTCACTCCCTTCCCCTTTATTTTACCGTGCCACCAGGGCAAAGTCAATTATATGGGGGAAGCTGACCGAAACCGGTCGTTTTTTAGCGTTTCCGCAGAACCGGCCTTGACATTTGGCGCAAGTTACACTATGGTGGTCATACAGGAATTTTCATGAGGAGGGCATTTGTCCATGAAAAAGCTATTATTGATTGACGCCTGCGTGCGCGGCGCGGATTCGCGCACCCTGCGCCTGGCGCAGCGCCTGGTACAGGGCTGCACGGGCGGCGGCGTGGAACTTTCCACCGTCCCGCTCGCGTCCCTGCCGCTCACGCCGCTGGACGCGGACGCCCTGGCGCAGCGCGACGCGCTGAGCG
>NZ_LT707058.1:108270-121762 GCF_900155735.1 Intestinibacillus massiliensis | reverse complement strand
CGCCGCCCGCGCGGCCGCCGCGGCGGAAACCGCGGGCGACGCGCCGAAACGCTGGGTCTGCACGGTCTGCCACTGGGTGTACGACGGCGAGACCCCCTTCGAGGAACTGCCGGACGACTGGGTCTGCCCGGTGTGCCATCAGCCGAAATCCGTGTTCCAGCCGCTGGATTGACGGACATTTGTGCGCATTGTCCTCGCACAAAATACAAGCGTGTGCATGTGGAGGATAAAAGGGTCAAAATTTGTGTATTTTCACCATTGCATCCGCGGGCACGGAGGATTATACTTTAGGACAATGAAGCAAGCCAAAGACGAAGACGGAGAGAGTAAGCGCCGCCGCAAAAGTCGCAGCGAGCCGGGGACAGTGCAAGCCCGGTACGAGTCGCGCCCGCCGAAAATCACTCCCGAGTCGCACGCCGAACCCGCCGCAGGCGGCTTAAAGTAGGTTGTGCCGGTTTCCCTCCGCCGTTACCGGGGGCGCATATGATGGTATGTTGTAACAGGTGGTTAAACGGCGCACATGGATTTCCAGGCGGCCGTCCTTTTACAGGACGGCCGCCTTTTTGCATGCCTGCCCGGCGCCGCAGGGCAGCCGGCCTACGTACCAAAAACCCAGACATTTTACAAGGAGAGGTCAAAATGAAAAACACAAACAAACCGGTTGAGATCCGTTGGCACGGCCGTGGCGGCCAGGGCGCAAAGACCGCCTGCCTGCTGCTTGCAGACGCGGCATTTTCCTCGGGCAAGTATGTCCAGGGCTTCCCGGAATATGGCCCGGAGCGCATGGGCGCGCCGATCACGGCCTATAACCGCATTTCCGACGAGCGCTGCCCGGTGCATTCCAATATTTACGAGCCGGATTATGTCGTCGTGGTCGACGAGACGCTGCTCGGCGCGGTCGACGTGACCAAGGGGCTTTCCCAGGACGGCGCGATCATCGTCAACACCTCGAAAACCCCGGAGGAGGTGCGCCCGCTGCTCGGTGGCTATAACGGCAAGGTGTGCACGATCGACGCGCGCCGCATCTCCGAGGAAACGCTCGGCAAAAACTTCCCGAACACCCCGATGCTGGCCGCGGCGGTCAAGGTCTCCGGCGTGGTCGAGGCGGAAAAGTTCGTCTCCGACATGGAGGCGTCCTTCCATCATAAATTCGCGCACAAGCCGCAGGTAATCACCGGCAACATGGCGGCGCTCACCAAATCCATGAAAGAGGTACAGGTAGGATGATCAGGACGGCAGCAGAAATCAACGAACAGACGCCGTGGCAGGAGCTTACGCCCGGCGGCGAAATCTATGAGGGCGGCACCGCGCGCCTGACCAACACGGGCGACTGGCGCACGCAGACCCCGGTGTTCCACGCCGACGCGTGCAAGCACTGCATGCTTTGCGTCCCGTTCTGCCCGGACAGCGCCATCCCCGTCAAGGACGGCGAGCGCCTGGATTTTGACTTTATGCACTGCAAGGGCTGCGGCATCTGTGTGAACGCCTGCCCCTTCGGCGCGATCACGATGGGAAAGGAGGGCGAGTAAGATGTCCATCCGCGAAAGGCTTTCCGGCAACGAGGCGGTCGCCTATGCGATGCGCCAGATCAACCCCGACGTCATGGGCGCGTTCCCGATCACGCCCTCGACCGAAATCCCGCAGTATTTTGCGCAGTATGTGGCCGACGGCCTGGTCGACACCGAGTATGTGACGGTGGAATCCGAGCACTCCTCCATGTCCACCTGCATCGGCGCGCAGGCGGCGGGCGGCCGCGCGGTCACCGCGACCTCGTCCTGCGGCCTCGCGCTCATGTTCGAGCTGCTCTATGTCGCGTCGTCCTGCCGCCTGCCGATCACGCTGGCGTGCGTCAACCGCGCGCTGTCCGGCCCGATCAACATCAATAACGACCATTCCGATTCCATGGGCGCGCGCGACGCGGGCTGGATCCAGATTTACGCCGAGACCAACCAGGAGGCGTACGACAACTTCCTCCAGGCCATGCCGATCGGCGAAAACCCGGCGGTGCGCCTGCCCGTCATGATCTGCCAGGACGGCTTTATCACCTCGCACGGCGTGGAGAATATCGAGCTGCTCGAGGACGACAAGGCCAAGGCCTTCGTCGGCGAATACAACCCGGAGCACTTCTTACTGAAGCATGAAAACCCGCTGGCCGTCGGCCCCTACGACGTGACCCACTATTACATGGAGCACAAAATCCAGCAGGCCGAGGCCATGAAGGCGGCAAAGCCCGTCATCCTGCAGGTCGCGGCGGAATTTGAAAAGCTGACCGGCCGCAAGTACGGCTTCTTTGAAGCGTACCGCATGGAGGACGCGGAGACCGCGCTCGTCCTGATCGGCTCCTCCGCCGGCACCGCGCGCGCCACCGTCGACAAGCTGCGCGCGGAAGGCAAGAAGGTCGGCATGGTCAAGCTGCGCGTGTTCCGCCCCTTCCCAATGGAGGAACTGGCCGCGGCGCTGCAGCACTGCAAGGCGGTCGCCGTGCTGGACAAGGCGGAAAGCTTCTCCGCGGCGGGCGGCCCGCTGTTCGCCGAGACGCGCTCGGCGCTTTACGACCTCGACAGCCGCCCCAAGGCAATCAACTATGTTTACGGCCTCGGCGGCCGCGACTTCACGGTCGACGTGGCGGAATACATCTTCGGCCAGCTTGACGAGATCGTCACCACGGGCAACACGGGCGAGGTTTACCGCCACATCGGGCAAAGAGAGGTTTAAACGACATGGGATACAGTTTAAAAAGAGAAGTCGAGAAGAAGGAGCGCTTTGTCGGCGGCCACCGCCTGTGCGCGGGCTGCGGCGCGGGCATCACGGTGCGCGCGGTCATGCGCGCGCTGGAGCCGGAGGACAAGGCGGTCGTGACGAACGCGACCGGCTGCCTGGAGGTCTCCTCCTTCCTTTATCCGTATACCGCGTGGGAGGACAGCTACATCCATTCCGCGTTTGAAAATGCCGCGGCGACCTGCGGCGGCGTAGAAGCGGCGTACAACGTCCTTAAGAAGAAGGGCAAGATCGACGATACCTTCAAGTTCATCGTGTTCGGCGGCGACGGCGGCACCTATGACATCGGCTTCCAGTCGCTATCTGGCGCGATGGAGCGCGGGCACGACATGGTCTATGTCTGCTACGACAACGAGGCCTATATGAATACCGGCATCCAGCGCTCCTCGTCCACGCCGCGCTTTGCGGACGCGACGACCTCGCCCACCGGCAAGGCCTCGAACGGCAAGCGCCAGAACAAGAAGGACCTGTCCTCCATCATGGTCGCGCACGGCATCCCGTACGTCGCGCAGTCGACCTTTATCGGCAACTTCCGCGACCTGCACGAGAAGGCGCACCGCGCGATCTACACCCACGGCCCCGCGTTCCTCAACGTGATGAGCCCGTGCCCGCGCGGCTGGCGTTACCCGGCGGAGGACATGGCGGAAATCTGCCGCCTTGCGGTCGAGACCTGCGTCTGGCCGCTGTACGAGGTCGTTGAGGGCGAATACCGCCTGTCCTACGAGCCGAAGGACAAGCTGCCCGTAGACGTTTTCCTCGCCAAGCAGGGGCGCTTCAAGCACATGTTCGCAAAGGGCAACGAGTGGATGCTCGAGCTTGCGCAGAACTATGTGGACAAGAAGTGGAAGGAACTGCTGGCAAAGTGCAACTAAGCGGCGTCGCATATAGGGAAGGCAGCCCCCGGAAGGGGGCTGCCTTTTTATGTGCTGCGGCAAGGTGCGCCCCCCGGGCGCACAGCGCGCCCAGGCGGCTTTGCCCTGTGGCGGGGTATGGGAATAGGGGCAAGGGCTTGGGGCGCGTGCAGGGCAGGTACCGCGCAAAAGGCGCCATCCGTATGGATGGCGCCTTTTTCATGCCGGGGAAAGGGAAACCCCCGCGGGAGTAATCCCGCGGGGGTTAAAACCTAACTTGCTATAAATTTAAGCCTTGGTAATGGTAACCTTGATATCAGTGATATTAGAACTGCCTACCGTGATCTCAAATGTGGTGCTGGAGCCTGCAGTAACAGTCTGCTCGGAGCTCGGATTAACCGTGCCACCCGTGCAGGCAACAGTCAGGCCAGTTGCATCAGCATCATTAGCCAGCGCAACCGTTACAGTTACTTTGTCGCCAGTCTTCAGGTTATCCGTCTTATCGATAGAGAGAGTAACCTTGCTAATGTCAGGCGTGTTCGCACCAGCAACTACCGCGTTAGTCGCCTTAGCCGCAGTGTAAACAGCAGTAGCAGAAGCAGAAGCATTGATGGTAGTATCTGCAGTGATACCAGAAACTACAACCGTCTTGGAGCTGCCAGAAATCTGCTCCGCCTTAGTAAAGGTAACAGTGCCAGCTGCGGTACCAACCGTCGGATTCAGGGTAATCGTCTGCTCGCAGTTAGCACCAGCCTCAGCCGCAGCCTTGACAGTAACCGTTACAGAACCGTTGGAGTTGGACTTAGCATTGCCCTCCAGCGTAATTGCACTGGCGGTAACCGAACCCGGAGCGGTAACCGAACCATAGGTTACACCATAGGTGCCGGTAGAAGGCGTAGCAGCCAGGGTAACAACGTTGCCGTTGCGATCCTTCATCTCATTGCTAACTTCGATGACCAGGACGTCGAACTCGCCGTCGTTGTTGATCTTCGCAAACGCGTTTGCCTTGTAGCTAATAACGTTGCCGTTGGTATCGCGGTTCGCCTGAGCGGACTGGATAGAACCATTATCAACGACTGCATAATCGCTCTTGGACTGGTCAACATAGATTACGTGGGTATCGCCGGTGATCTTGCCGTTTTCCAGAGTGTCAGCGGTCAGGGACTCAAAGCTTACTCTGTTGTTGCCCAGATCGTTCTTCACCGCGCCATAGTTCCTCTGGCTGTCATAAGTGCCGGTGGTCAGCTGAGTGATGTCGCTGATCTTCTCCCAGGAGCCGGTGATCTCAACGATGTCGCCCTTCTTCAGGTTGGTGGAAGTCTTGTCGGACTCGACAGCGGTCTTCTCGCCATCCTTGGTCAGCATATCGAAGTATGCAACCTTGTCGCCGTCAGCGTTCTTCTTGAACTGGACGCCGGTAATCATCGCATACAGGGAATCGCCGGAAGAGGTAACTGCATCATAGTTGATGTAGATGATCTTTGCGTAGTCCTTGTCGTTGGTGTCGTACATAACGAAGCCGCTGACATCCCTACCCTGCATGTTGCTATAGGTCATCAGGGCAGAGCCGGACATAACCTTGTACTTGTAGTCGTGGTCGGAATTCTGATAACGCAGGAACACAACCGCTTCCTTCGCAATGTCGTAATTCTCGACGGTAGCGCTATCCTTGTGATAGCCGTTAGTACGAGCCGTGCCGGTAGTCAGAGCCTTAACGCCGAAGTCGGTAACGTTGCCGTCCAGATCGGTGTAGCTCGTGCCGGCCGTGATCGCCTTCAGGGTGTAGTCGCCGTCATCTTCGCTATACTCGTACAGGGTATCGTTGCTGATAGCGCTCTTCAGACCACTGCCATTGCCGCTCCAAACAGTGCTGCCAGACTTGACAACGTTGATGACCTTCTCGGTGCCGTCCTCGAACAGAACCTTCGCTTCAACGCCCTTGTCCAGGGTCTTCGGGTCGCCTACGTTCTTAACCAGCAGGACGTCCAGGTCAGCCGCAGAGGTGCTGCCGCCAACATAGTACGCATAGCTGCCGTAGGTCTGGAGCTTGTAAGAGTTATCAAGCTTGATGTCCTGATAATCCTTGTTCGCCCACTTCAGGTTGTACCAGTTGCCATCGATCTGAACCTTGTTGTCCTTGGTGGAAGTCGCCTTGCCCTCAACAACAGTTGCAGCTTCGATCTTCGGGTCGCCGGTGAACTCGTTGGTGCTTACCAGGACATAGTCGTCCTTCTTAGCACCGTCGTAGATTTCCGGGTTGTCGTCTTCCATGTCGAACTTCTGCGTGTTGGTGGTAACGTCGTTAACCATGTAGTTAACATATACCGCAGAGGAAGATACGGAAGTCAGCTTTGCGAAACGCTTCGGGATTACGCGGATCATGTCGAGGTTGCCATCGTTGTCGAGGTCAACAGCGTACATGTCGAAATCGGAATCCTTAACAGCATTTACATACGCCGCAACGTTAGAGGCGCTGCCGGTTGCATAGGTGGCGGTGCCGTTGTACAGGTCGTAAGAATCGTCGAACTTATACTTGGTGCCGTCGATCTTAACCTTCTCTTCGCCGGAAACGGTATCCAGGTCGGAAGCCTTGCCGGTGATTACCTTGCAATCCGGAACAACGTATACGCCGTAAACGTTGTCGGTATTCTTGTACAGGACCTTAACGCGCTGACCCAGCAGGGAGGTCAGGTCGGTCTTCACCTTGGTGAAACTCCACTTGCTGCCCTCGTCCTCGTCAGGATCAACCTGTGCCAGCTTCAGGACATTGTCGCCGCTGGAGAAGGACGGGTTCAGGGTGGTGTTGCCAGCCGCCATCAGAACGCCGGTGGTCTTCTTAAGGTCGAGATACTTCTCGCCAACCGTCTCGTTCTTGGTGTTGGTCTCGTTTACATAGGTGTAAACCGGGGTAGCCTTGGAGTCGCGAACGATCTTATAGTCGTTCGTGGTAGTGCCAGTCGCAGTACCAGACAGACCCAGGACTTCCTTAGCGTAATCCTTTGCATCGGACGCGCTAGCAAGACCGGTACCAGCCGGAACGGTCTCCAGAACGCCAGCAGAAGCGTACTTATAAACGCTATAGTAGTAGACAGACTCGCCGGTCGGCTTCGCAACCGTGGAGTTCTCGGTCTTCTCGGTCTTGACAACCTGGCCGTTTGCATTGTACATTACGGTCTCAGCGTCGATCGCGTTGTAGATCAGCTGCGCCGCGTACTGACGGGGCAGGCCCGCGTTCAGGTCAGAGTCAACGTCGTCCAGCAGGCCGTTCTCGGAAGCCAGGGCGTTGGTCTTGGTGTCCCAGCCGGTGCCAACCAGGCCAGCCTTGGTCTGGTCGTAGCCGATGGTGACCAGCAGCATCTTCGCCGCCTGGGTACCGGTTACGGTGCCGTCCGGGTTGAACTTGGTTGCGGACTCACCAGCGATGATGCCCATGGTCTGGCAGTACTTGATGAAGCCTGCAGCCCAGTGGCCGTTGATGTCCGTGAAAGTAGTCGGGGTGGTGGAGAAGTTGTCAGCAGTGTCCTTGCCGGTGCGCAGGACATAGATCATCTTCGCCATTTCCGCACGGGTAACAGTGCCGTCCGGATTGAAGCTGCCGTCCGGGTTGCCGTTAATAACGTTTAACGCCGTCAGCATGTCTACCGCTTCAGTTGCCTTAATGTCAGCCTGATCGGTAAACGCCGCGCCAGCCATCATGGTGAACGCCATAGCGAACGCCATAACCAGCGCGAGAACCTTTTTAAGATTCTTCATAGGTTTTGTTCCTCCTTTAAAATTTCGGGATGATTCCCTTTATGGGCTTTATCTTAAACGAAACTTTTCCCCGCGTCAACGGTTTGCCGCCCGCCGTAACAAATGTGTAATATAAAACCTTAAATTGTTCTTAAATGCAACATATTTGTTTTTAATAGTAACATTTAAGCGCTATTTTGTTACATATAGTAACATCCATCCTCAATTTTACAAATGTTATTTTTCGGAACTTTTTCACCGTTTACGCCTTGCGCGCCGGGCTGCCTGCCCGCCCGCCCCGGCGCGCTTTCCCGCTATATAATGTATAGGCAGGCCTTGCGGGAGCCTTCCTGAATTATGAAGGTTTCCTTAAGTGCTTGACATACAATATTGTTTCTCATATAATATTGACAAGGACACAGGGAAAGGAGTGGGAGCCTTGGCCACTTTCGGGTTCGGCACATCGCTGCTCGACGCCCTGGTGCTGTCGGTCGTTTCACGCACGGGCAAGGAAGGCGCATATGGCTATAAGATCACGCAGGACCTGCGGCGGGTCATCGACATTTCGGAAACCACGCTGTACCCGGTGCTGCGGCGGCTGCTGAAAGACGGCTGCCTGACCTCCTATAACCAGGAATGCGCCGGACGGAACCGTCGGTACTACCGGCTGACCGCACTGGGGGACGAACAACTCTCGCGTTATCAAATTGAGTGGCGGGATTACCGCGACCGGGTTCAAAATGTACTTTTCGGAGGGCTGGAGAATGAATAAGGAAGAATTTCTCTCGGCGCTGGACCGTGCGCTCGGCGGCCTGCCGCCCGAGGAACGGCAAAACGCCATGCAATACTATGAAGACTATCTGGAAGACGCCGGGGAAGGGCACGAGGCCGAAGCGATCGCGGGGCTTGGCTCGCCGGAGGCGGTCGCGCAAGCGATCCTGAACGATTACCGCGACCTGGCGCCCCACGGGGGCGGCGCATCGGGCGCGTCGGGCGCGCCGCAGGAGCCCCGCCCCATCAAACGGGGCATCAGCCCGTGGCTGCTACTTGTGATCGTGCTGCTGGCGATCCCGGTCGGGGTGCCGCTCGCGGCCGGGCTGGGCGGGGCGCTGATCGGCGTGCTGGCGGCGGTTTTCGCCGTGCTGGTGTGCCTGTTCCTGATCCCGCTCATCCTGTGCATCGTCGGCATGGCCGTGCTGTTTGCAGGGTGCGGGGCGCTGTTCACCGCGCCGGCCTCCGCCGTGCTGGCCATCGGCGGCGCGCTGGTCTGTTTATCGCTCGGCGTGCTCAGCGCGCTGCTGCTGATCAAGCTGTGCATGCTGTTCATCCCGCCGGTGGTGCGGGGCGTCGTGTCCCTGTGCCGCAAGCCGTTTGAAAAAAGGAGGGGGCGTCCATGAAAACAACCGTCAAAATCTGCTGCGCCGTGCTGGTGCTCGGCCTGGTACTGACCGGCGCGGGCTACGCGCTGGGCGGGCAGCCGCTTTACCACAACGAATGGCACAACGGCTGGTTCCGCTTCGCAGGCCGCTTCCTGCCGGCCTCCATGGGCGACAAGCTCACCGATAAAATCAACGACAGGGTAAACGACACGATCGATTCCGCGCTGGACCACGTTTGGGACGGCCACGGCTGGGACGGCCATGACTGGGACGACGGCGATTGGGACGATCACCTGCCGCGCGCGTCCTCCGCTTTGCTGGATGAAAGCGTAACCGGCAGCGTGCGCAAGGTCGACCTGGAACTCGGCCGCGGCACCTATGTCCTCGCGGAGGCGGACGGGGATACCGCCCCCTTCTCGGTCGACTGTTCCGAGGCCATCCGCCTGGACAGCGGCTTTAAGGATAAGGACACCTGGTATGTCAAGGCGCGCGGCAACAGCAAGGGCACGCCCATCACCATCTACCTGCCCGAAGGCTTCTCCGCGGACAAGATTGACATCTCGGTCGGCGCGGGCGAGCTGGACGCCGGCACGCTCCGGGCACGTGAATTTGAGCTGGAAGTCGGCGCGGCCGATGTGCGCATCGCCTCCCTGGGCTTTACCGAAGACGCAGACATCGAGATCGGCGCGGGCAACGCCGAGATTGGGCTGACAGAAACCTGGGGATCCTATGGGTATGACATGGAAGCCGGGCTGGGCGATATCACGGTAAACGGCGAAACCATTATTTCGGGCATCGGCGAGGTCAGCCGCCGCGGCGGCCCGCACCTGTCCGCCGAAGTGGGCGCGGGTTCCCTCAGCATCACCACGCCGTGAGGGAGCCGCCACCCCGCAACAACCATACGATAACGATAAAGGAGTGTTTTGCATGAATGGCAAGAAACTGTGCCGGAGCATCTACGACCGCAAGCTGTGCGGCGTATGCGGCGGGCTTGCGGAGTATTTCAGCCTCGACGCGACGCTGATCCGCCTGGTCTGGGCGGTGCTGACCGTATTCAGCTGGGGCACCGGCCTGCTGGTCTATATCGTCGCGGCGATCATTATGCCGGAGCAGACCCCGGAATAACGGTACCGGGCTGCAAAAAGCGGCGGGAGGCTCCAAGCCCCCGCCGCTTTTTTGCGCCCGCGCGCAGTATTGACGCGGCCGCGCCGCCGTGCTATACTGGGGATACCAACTGAAAAGGGGCATGAGGTTCGCCCCGGGGGACGCCCCCCGAACCGCCTTCCCAGGCTGATGACTTCTGCATCTTAAAACGAATGCAGGATAGTTGTCGGCTTTTTTGCTGTCCTGCGCAAATCANTCACCGCGCGCGAGCGGCTGTTTACCGCCATCGCCTACACCCCCAAGGCGACCGTGCAGGCCGCAGTCGGCGGCGTACCGCTCGCCATGGGGCTGGCCTGCGGCAACCTCGCGCTGGCGCTCGCGGTTCTGTCCATCCTGCTGACCGCCCCCATCGGCGCGTTTGCAATCGACCAAACTGCCCCGCGGCTGCTTGCCCCGCGCGAAAAAACGTGATATGATGGGGTTAACCATCATACAGGAGGATGCCCGTCTATGAACGAGGAACTGAAGCCGCAGGCCGGGGAGCCGGCAGAAGGAACCACACCGGATATGCCCGAACCCGCAGAAGCCGCGGGGGAGACGCTCCCCGCAGCAGAAGGGCAGGCGGAAGGAATGGAAGGCGCGCCCGCGCCGGACGACACGCCGCGCATTTTCGGTATGCCCGCCGTCGTATTCCGCAGCATTGCCGTGGGCTTTGCCGGGGGGCTGATCCTCACCGGGCTGCTTGGCGTGCTCGGCGTCCATTTCCGCTACCTCCCGATCATCGTGTGCGCCGCGGCGGGCTGGCTGATCGGCAAGCAGCTCGACAAACGCCGCAACGCGCAAAAATAACGCAAAAAAGCCCCGGCCTGCAAAAGTAGGCCGGGGCTTCCCTATGTAACTATACTTTTTTTACCCGTCGGTGGAGCCTGTACCGGAAGCCGCGCCGCCCGGCGGGATATCGTCGTAGATATACGCATGCAGCTGCTCGGACGCGCGGTCAAGGTCAAACTTGATGTATTCCCCGGCGGAGCCGCCGTATTCCCAATCGCCGTCGGCCGGGATGCGGCTGTGCTCGATGGCGGGCTTGCCGTCCTTCATGGCGCCCAGCAGCAGGGGGATGATCTCCGCCGGGCTGAGGGAGGTGGTCACGTCGTGCATCATCTCGGTCATCAGGCCGATCAGCTCGCCCGTGCCCATTTCCTGCACCTGGTTGAACATGGCCTGCATGACGATGGACTGGCGCTCCACGCGCCCCCAGTCGTCGCCCGTGCCGCCCTTGCGGATGCGGGCGTAGCACATGGCCTGCACGCCGTTCAGGTGCTGGTAGCCGGCCGCCTCGATCGGGGTGCGCTCATCCTTCGGCACGCCCTTTTCCTTCTGGTATTCCTTGATGAACTTATTGGCTTCCACGCGTTCCTTCTCGGACACGTCGACATAGATGCCGCCGACCTTGTCGATCAGCCCCTTCATCTGCCCGAAGTCGACCGTGATATATTCGGAAATATCGGTGCCGAAATCCTGGTTGATCGTGCGGATGGCAAGCTCCGGCCCGCCGTAGGCATAGGCGTGGCACAGCTTGTCCTTCTTATGCCCTTCGATCGGCACCAGGCTGTCGCGCATCAGCGAGGTCAGCTTGAGCTTGTGGCGGGTGTTGTCCACCGTCAGGATCATCATGCTGTCCGAGCGCGTGCCGATATCGACGTCCCGGGTGTCCACGCCGAACAGCGCGATGTTGGTGATCGAGCTGTCCGGCGTGACGTTTTGCGCCAGGTCGACGCCGTCCAGCCCGCCGTCGTAATTATACGACAGCGAAAAGACCAGGCGGTAGGCGTACAGGCCGCCGCAGATCAGCAGCGTCAGCACCACGGCCATCAACAGCCAGCGGCGCAGGATGCGCATAAATCGCTTCATTACATTCCTAACCCTTTAGTTTGTCCCGCCTGCTCAGACGAGGTTTGCGATGTGCTCCTCGGTGAGCTCGTATACGCGCAGGGTGTTGGTGTTGTGCACCTGGCCGACCGGCATGCCCGCGGTGATCGTGATCAGGTCGCCGGCCTCGCAGCCGCATACCTGGATCGCCGCCTTGGCGGACTGGTTATACAGCATAGTGCCGGAGTTCGGGCGCTCGACCAGCACCGGCTGCACGCCCCAGGACATGGTCAGGCGGTGGAAGGTCTTCTCGTTGGGGGTCGCGCCAATGATCAGGTGCTCCGGGCGGAAGCAGGCGACCGCGCGGGCGGTGGAGCCGGACTCCGTAAAGGCCACGATGCACTTGGCGCTCAGGTCGTGGGAGGTGGTGCAGGTCGCGTGCGCGATGGCGTTGGTGATATGGTCGCCCGTCATCTGCAGCTCCTTGAACTCGGGGCGGGTGACGCGGCGGCGGTGGTAGTGGATGCTGCCCTCGGCCTTTTCCGCGATGTTGCTCATCGCCGCGACGGTCTCGACCGGGTACTTGCCGACCGAGGTCTCGCCGGACAGCATGATGGCGGAGGTGCCGTCGTAAACCGCGTTTGCGACGTCGGAAACCTCGGCGCGCGTCGGGCGCGGGTTCTTGGCCATGGACTCGAGCATCTGGGTCGCGGTGACGACGCGCTTGCCGCGCGCGATGCAGACCTTGATCAGCTCCTTCTGGATCTGGGGCAGCTCCTCAAACGGGACCTCGACGCCCAGGTCGCCGCGGGCGACCATGATGCCGTCTACCTCGCCGAGGATCTCGTCGACGTTGCGCACGCCTTCCATGTTCTCGATCTTCGCGATGATCTGCACGTCCTCGCGGCCGCACTCGAACAGGATCTTCTTGAGGTCGCGCATGTCCTGCGCGCAGCGGCAGAAAGAGGCGGCGATAAAGTCGATGCCCTGCGACAGGCCGAAAACGATGTCTTCGTGATCCTTCTCGCTGATATAGGGCATGTTGAGCGTGATGCCCGGGACGTTGACCGACTTGCGGTTGGAGAGCGGGCCGCCGTTCAGGGCGCGGCACACGATGTCCGTGCCGCCGCGGATCTCGACGACCTCGAAGCCGACCAGGCCGTCGTCGATCAGGATGCGGGTGCCGGGCTGCACGTCGCCGGGCAGGCCCTCGTAGGTGATGGAGACGACGGTGTTGTCGCCCTCGATATCGCGGGTGGTCAGGGTGAATTCCTGCCCCTCGGTAATTTCAATTCTGCCGTCCTTGTAGGTTTTGGTACGGATCTCCGGCCCGCGGGTGTCAAGCATAATGCCGCAGGGGCAGCCCAGCTCGCTGCGGACGCGCTTGACCATGTCCATGCGCGCCTTGTGCTCCTCGTGGGAGCCATGGCTGAAGTTCATACGGGCAACGTTCATACCCGCGTACATCATGTCGCGGAGCACATTGCCTTCATCGGTCGCGGGGCCGAGCGTACAGATAATTTTCGTTCTGCGCATCAAGTAAAAACCTCTCTTTTTCATACGATCTTCATTCATTTATAACGCAATTAAGTTTAACACTTTCAGCCCCCGTTTGCAATCAATTCCACGCACTTCCGACCGGAAACGGAAATGTTTTTATCTATTCTACAAAAATGCGCGCCCACGCCGCCGCAAATAAAGCGATTTTCACCACAGGGCGCGGGCGGGCGGGCGCTTTCGGCCTTGTAATCCCCCCGGCGAGGGCTTATAATATAAGTA
>NZ_LT707058.1:78183-108254 GCF_900155735.1 Intestinibacillus massiliensis | reverse complement strand
GCTCGGCACCGCCCACGCGGTCTGGTGCGCGCGCGAGGCCGTGGGGGACGCGCCCTTCGCCGTCATCAACGCGGACGATTTTTACGGCGCGGAGGCGTTTTCCGCGCTCTATGGTTATTTAAAGGACGCGCGCGACGATGAAAAGTACCGCTACTGCATGGTCGGCTACCGCCTGGAAAACACGCTGACGGAAAACGGCACGGTCTCCCGCGGCGTGTGCCGCGCGGACGCGGACGGGAACCTCGCCTCGATCGTCGAGCGCACGGCCATCAGCCGCGGCGCGGACGGCGTGATCCGCTGCGAGGGCGGCGCGCTCGCCGGGGACACGCCGGTGTCGCTCAACGTATGGGGCTTCACGCCGTCCTTCATGGACGAGCTAACCGGCATGCTGCGCCGCTTCGTCGCGGAAGGGCTGCGCGAGAACCCGGAAAAGGCCGAGCTGTACCTGCCGTTTGCCGTGGACGAGCTGATCCGGTCGGGCAAGGCGTCCGCCCGCGTGCTGACGACCGCCGCGCGCTGGTACGGCGTCACCTACCGCGAGGACAAGCCCTCCGTGCAGCAGGCCATCGCCGGCCTGACCGCGCAGGGCGTGTACCCCGCCGTATTTTAAGGAAAGAGGGCGCATAAAATGACCGATTTTGCCGCCGCCACCGCCCGCCTGCTCGAGCTTGCCGCGCAGGACATGGGGGAGCACTTCACCCTGCGCCGCGACGCCCTCGTCGAGGGGCGCTACGTCGCGCTGGACGCCGCCTTCGACCTGGACGGCGAGCGCAAGCCCTTCGGCCTGATCCCGACGGGCGTCACCACGCACTGCCACGAGCGCTGCCTGTTCGTCCCGGCGGAAAAACTGACCGCGGAGGGGCTTGACGAGGCGCTCGGCTACATCACCCGCGTGCACGACAACCTGGTCGCGCCGGACGGCAGCCATGAATTTTCGCTGTTTTCGCTCGTGCTCGTCACGGCGGACTTCGACCGCGCGCTGCTGCGCCGCCTCAAGAAGTTCAGCCACGACAGGCGTCATGAGGCGCCGGCCGCGGGCTGGTCGGCCGTGCGCGTCGCGGTGGTCGACCTTTCGAAAAACGCCATCCTGACGAACAAGATGGGCGGGCCGCTCGGCGACCGCCTCAAGCCGACGCTGCGCCGGCTGAAATAGCTGCCGCGGGGGGCTGCGTTTGCCCGGGTGCCCGCGCCTATGATGCCCCCCGCGGCGCGGGGCGATCCCGCGGGCAGCCTTTTCCCTTATTTTTTCGCGCAAAAGCCCTTGTCAGAACGTTTTTTTTGTGATATGATGCTAGTTACGCAAGGTTTGTCCTCGCGCAGGACGCGGGGGACACGGATAGATTACAGATTATTTTTGGAGGTCGTAAATTCATGATAGCTACCATGGGAACGCTGAAGTTCGCCCTTTCGGTGATTGAGGTACTGGCATGCCTGTTCCTGATCGTCACCATCCTGCTGCAGCACGGCAAGGCACAGGGCCTTGGCACCATCGCCGGCGGCGCGGAAACCTTCTTCAGCTCGAATAAGGCGCGCGGCATGGACGCCATCCTGTCCAAGATCACCACGGTTGTCGCTTTCCTGTTTGTGGCGCTCGCCGTCGTGCTCAACCTGATCCCGAACGCGGGCTGACCCGCGCCATGATGCTGCTGCAATATGTGCTGCTCGGGCTGTTCGGCCTGTGCGCGGTCATTTCGTTCGTCTCGCGCGTGCGTATGGGTTCGCTCGAAGGCGCGATCGAGCGCGGCGAAAAGGACGACGACAAGACGCGCGCCGCCGCGGCACGCTGCTACCGCACCGCGATGGTATTCGCCGTCGCCGCCGCGGCCTTCCTGCTCCTGTGCGGGGCGGTCGGCGCGGCAAGGGTCCTGTAAGGCGCAAAGCCGGCTTTCCCCCTGGGGGGGGGAAGGCCGGCTTTTTACGTCCCCCTGCAAGGGCGCGCGGGTTTGTACCCCTTTCCTGTAGTAAACCCGCCCGCCCCACGCGTCAAGATAGGGAGAAAGGGAGGATCTACCGATGAAAAAACGTCTGCTCGCGGCGCTGGCCGCCGCCCTGCTCCTGCTGCCGCCCCTGCCCGCCGCCGTTGCCGCGGACGCACCCTCCGCCTGGGCGGCGGACGCTGTACAGGAGGCAATCGGCCGTGGCCTCGTGCCGGGAAGCCTGCAATCCCGTTACCAGCAGCCGATCACGCGGGCGCAGTTCTGCGCGCTCGCGCACGAAACCCTGCCCGCGCAGGGCAACGCCTTCGCGCGGCTGGACGCCTATCACCCGTTTACCGATACGGACGATGAAAACGTGCGCAAGATGGCGCTGCTCGGCGTGGTCAACGGCAAAACCGAAGACACCTTTGCGCCAGACGACCCGATCACCCGCCAGGAGGCGGCCGCGATGCTGTACCGCATGGCGCAGAAGGGCGGCTGGCAGGTATCCATCCCGGACGCGCTGTTTGTGCCGCATGTCTGGGACGACCGCAAGGGCGCGCTGCGCTTTCTAGGCAACGGGCTGGAAACCGGGTATTTTTTCCCCTGGGCGCGCGAGGCGGCCGATTTTTGCAATAACGCCGGCATCATGTCCGGCGTCGGGGACAATTGCTTCGAGCCGAACGTCTCCTATACGGTGGAACAGTCGATCGTCACCATGCTGCGCCTGCGGCAGTGGGCGGACGCGGGCGGCGGCGCGCCCCGCGCGGGGGAGCGGCGGTTTGCCTTCCTCGATCCGGGGACAGGGCTTTACGGCTATAAGGACGCCGCGGGCAACGTCGCCATCCCCGCGCAATTCGACTTTGCGGGCGCGTTTGCAAACGGCTGGGCGGCCGTCGGCGTGCCGAATAAGGGGCTCCGGCTGCTCCGCGAGGATGGTTCGTTGGCGACGGTCGCCGGCCTGTCCGGCGAAAACGGCGGCGGCGTGTTTTTCAGCAGCGTGGGAGCCTTGCCCGGGAACTATGCGGACGTGTCCTATACCGGGGCGGAAAACGGCGCGCTGGTCAAAATGCCCGAAGGCGTGCTGGTGCAAAAGGGCTTCCTGGTGAATGCCTCGCCGGCCGGGCGGGACGGCATGTACCGCTTTTACCGGTGGACCGGGAACAACCCCGACGGCTCGCCCGCATTCCTTTGGGGGTATATCAGCGACAGCGGTTTCATTATCCCCGCCGCATATGCCGCTGCCAGTGAATTTTTGGACGGCGTGGCCTGCGTCCAGCAGGAGGCGGGCGGCCCCTACCGGCTGATCGACACGCAGGGGGACTTCCTTCCCGAGGCCTGCAAGGCAAAGGTTGCCGAAGGCGAGGCCAGCCTGGCCTATGGGCGGTACCTGTCCATCCGCTCCCCCGCCGCGACGGGCGGGCGCATCGAGCGGTTTGACGGCCGCGTGATTTACCAGTCCAAGGGTTTTACCGGCATGGGCGTGCTGCAAAACGGCGATTTCTATGTAGAGGAGATGCGCGGCAGCGAGTTTGTCGTCCAGATGCTCGCGCGCGACGGCTCATATTACGGCCCCGACATGTACCATTTTGCCGGCGAAACCCTGCCCAACCGCTTGGTTTACGCCACGGCGCCGGACGCCCCCCTGACCATGCACGGCAGCCAGGTTTACACCTCGGCGGCGCTTACCGACCCGCTGGGCGACGGGGCGAACACGCTGGTGGACCTTGACCCCGACAGCGGCACGCTGTTTTTTTACGACGACCGCATGAACGAGCTTGGCCGGGTGCCCGGCATCGAATGGGGCGCGCAGCTTGCCTTTGAGGACGGCGCGCTGCGCGTGATGCTGACGGATAACAGCATCCGCTATTATTCGCCCACCGGCCGTTTAATTTCCAGCTGATTCCCGGTATTCACTCTGGACGAGCCGGGCATCCTGTGATACGATGGGTATAGATTTACAGGAGAAGGGGAATGAAGCCCATGAACATTTGGCATGATATCAATCCAAGGCATATAAAGCCGGAAGAATTTATGGCAGTGATCGAAATCCCGGCGTCCAGCAAGAAAAAGTATGAGCTTGACAAGGAAACCGGCCTGCTCCGTCTCGACCGCATCCTGTACACCTCCACCCACTACCCGGCGAACTACGGTTTTATCCCGCGCACCTACGCGGACGACGGCGACCCGCTCGACGTGCTCGTGCTGTGCTCGGAGACGCTCGACCCGCTCGTCATGGTCAAGTGCTACCCGATCGGCGTCATCCGCATGATCGACGACGACGAGGTCGACGACAAGATCATCGCCATCCCGTGCGACGACCCCACCTGGAACTTCTACCAGGATATCGACCAGCTCCCCCCGCACTACGCCAACGAAATCGCGCATTTCTTCGAAGTGTACAAGGGGCTGGAGCACACCCACACCACAACGTCCGACGCGCTTGTCCGCGCCGAGGCCGTGGAGGTCATCAAAGACTGCATGGAGCGCTATGAAGTGCATTTCTGCGGCAAGCGGCCGTCCAAGTCGCGCAAGCGCCCGGAGAAGCCCTATGAGTGCCCGCCGCTCGAAAACACTTAAGCACCCGCTATGCCGCCGCCCGTTCCCGGGCGGCGGTTTTTTGCATCTGCGCGCGGATAGGGTCGGCCTTGCGGCAAAATGGCTGGATATTTTTCTCTTATCCGACCGTTATTGGGCGCTTCTCCCTTGTCATTATTGATACAATGCGGTACAATATAAGTGAAGTTATTGCTTTTAGTGCGATTTTTGTAACCGGCACGCAGGTTTTGCCGATATGAAGCCAGAAGCACGGTTGCTATCTTTTTGCAAGGAGGGGATGGACGCATGAAACACCGATGCCGCCTGTACGCAGCCTGCGTGCTCGCGGCCCTGGCCCTCTGCCTCCTGCCCGTAAATCCCGCCGCGGCGGCACAGCCCAAAGCCTTGCGGGTCGGCTTCCCGCAGCAGGACGGCCTATCAGAAACTTCGGATACCGGCGCCCGTTCCGGCTATACATACGAATATTTGCAGGAGCTTGCGCAGTACACGGGCTGGAATTATGAATTTGTCACGCCGGAGGCCGACGACCTGGACGGGCAGCTCACGGTGCTCCTCCAAATGCTGGAGGACGGCGAAATCGACCTGCTTGGGGGTATGAATTACCATCCTTCGCTCGCCACGCGGTACGCCTACCCCAATTACAACTACGGCACCAGCTACACGGTGCTCCGCGTGCGCGCGGACAACACGGCCATCAACGAGGGGAACTACCAGACGCTCGACCATATCCGTGTCGGCTACCTGGCGCCGGCCACCTCGCGCCTGGAGGCGCTGGAGGCGTTTTGCGAGAGCAACCACCTGTCCATGCAGGCCGTCGCCTTCTACGACGAACGGGGCTGGGAGGGCGCGCTGCGCACCAAAACGGTGGACGCGTTGCTGGGTTCAGACACCGACCCCCGGGAAAACACCCGCGTGGTCGCGAAATTCGACCCGCACCCGTTCTATTTGGCTACCAGCAAGGACAACACCGCGCTGATCCGCCAGATCAACGCCGCCATTACGCAGGTCAACAGCGTCGACCCCTCGTTCGCCGCGACGCTGTACGAAAAATACTTCGGCAACCAGCCCGCCGGCCTGATGCTGTCCGACGAGGAAAAGAGCTACATCGCAGGGCTGTCCGCCCCGCTGCGCGTCGGCGTGCGCCCCGGGCGTATCCCCTACCAATATTTCGATGGGCACGGGCAGTTCCAGGGCATCGCCCAGGGCGTGTTCAGCTATATCACGCAGGAGACCGGCCTGGAATTTACATTCGTGCCCATACAGGACGGCGCACAGCCCGATATGCCGGATGGCGCCCAGCCCGACCTGCTCGCCAGCGTCTATTACGATTACGAGACGGCCGCGGCGGACGGCGTGTCCCTGACCCGCCCCTACGTGGTCTGCCCCATGGTCATGGTGGTCGACCCTCGCGCGGACACGGGCGATATGTCCGGCAAACGCCTGGCGCTGCCGCAGGGGCTGCTGTACAAGGACGGGCTGACGGAGGACATCACGGTTTACCCGACCTTCCAGGATTGCCTTGAGGCGGTCCGCAAAGGGAAGGCCGACTATTGCTACGGCAACGCCTACGCCGCGCAGTATTACATCAGCCAGCCGCGCTACCGGAACCTGCGCCTGCTGCCGCAGGCCAACCGCATGCACAAGGTGTGCATTGGCGTGGTAAAGCCCGCGGATTCCCGCCTGATCTCCATCCTGAACAAGGTGGTGCTCAGCATGCCGGACGCCGAGCTGCAATCCATCATCTACCGCAATGTGACCGTGCGCCCGCAGGTTACGCTGCGCGCCCTGATCGAGGCGAACCCGGTCCCCGCGTTCTGCCTCGTGCTGGCCGCGGCGCTGCTGGTCGTGTCCGTCATGGCGCTGTTTGTGCGGCAGCGCACGCGCGCCAACCGCCGGCTCGCGCTCGAAAGCGAACGTTTCCGCCAGCTCGCCGACCTCTCCGGCGAATACCTCTTTGAATACGATTTTGCCGCCGACCGGCTGACGCTGTCCGAGCGCAGCGCGGAGCATTTTGGCGTCCCGCCGGTCTTTGAGCGCTATGCCGTCACCTTGCAGCGGTGCGCCCAGCTCGACAGCGCCCTGGCACCGCAGGCGCAATTCATAGAAGGGCTGCTGCGCAGCCACGCAATCGTCCAGGACCTCCCCTGCACCTTTACCGACGGCAAGCGGCGGTGGCTGCGCGTGGCGGCCAAGGTCGTTGCCGACAAGGACGGGCGGCCGCTGTTTTCCATCGGCAAGGTCGCGGATATCCAGGCGGAGCGGGAGGAGCACGAGGCGCTCGTGCACAAGGCGCAGCGCGACAGCCTGACCGGCGTCTACAATGCCGCGACTGCGCGCACGCTCGTTTCCGAGCGGCTCCGCTCCCTGCGCCCCGGCAGCCGCGGCGCGCTCCTCGTGCTGGATATCGACCATTTCAAGGAAGTTAACGACCAGTATGGCCACTATATCGGCGACCAGGTGCTGATCCAGGCCGCCGCGACGCTGCAGTCGGTTTTCCGGCGGGACGATATCATCGGCCGCCTGGGCGGCGACGAGTTCCTGGTCTTCCTGCCGGGCGGCGCGTCCCGGGATATCCTGGAGGCCAAGTGCCGCCAGCTCCAGGGCGCCATGCGCGACAATATCCATATGGCTGGCGGCCTGGCCGTCACGGTATCGGTCGGCGCGGTGTTCGCGGAGGCCGGCAGCGCCTTCGACCCGCTTTACCGCGCGGCCGACGCGGCGCTTTACGAAGTCAAGCGCAACGGGCGCAACAATTTCGACATTTCCGACGGTGTAACGACCGATCCTGGGGAGGGCGGGGAAAATGACCGGACATCCGAACCAAAACAATGACAAAGCGTCCCGGCTGCCCGCCTACCTGCTGGCCGCAGCGCTGCTGCTGGCCGCCCTGTGCGGGTTTTACACGGTCTCCCTCAAGCACGCCCTGGAGGACGAGGCCTGGCGCTATGTGGGCGAGGTCGCGGAGCGCGTCTCCACCACCATCAACACCAGCGTAAGCGACACCTTTGACAACCTGCACGCCATGGGGGACACCTGCGTATGGCTCGGCAGGCAGGAGGACCCGGAGGCTGTGATCGCCTACCTGACGCAGGCGTCCCCGCGGTACGGCTTCCTGCGCATGGGGATCGTGGAGCTGGACGGCATGGCCTATACGACCGCGGGCACGGTGACCGACCTGTCGGGGCAGCCCTGCGTGCAGGAAGCGCTGCGCGGGGCTGACGCGGTCTCCGGCCTGCAGTACCTGCCGGAGGAGCCGGATACCGGATCCATCATATTTGCCGTGCCGCTGCGGCTGGACGGCAAGGTCATCGGCGCGCTCGCCGCCGCCTCGCCGCTCAGCCGCCTGCGCGAAACGCTCGACGTCGAGTCCTTCAGCGGCGAGGGCTTTACACAGGTCATCCAGCCAAACGGCAACTTTATCTTTGATTCCAGCAACAAAAACGCCATCCAGGGGTATAACAACTACTTTACGTTGCTCAGCTCCAGCTGTACGCTCGACCGGGGCTACTCGGTGCAGGGGTTACAGGCGGACATCGCCGCCGGGCGGCCGGGCACGCTGTGCTATACCACGGAAAACGGCGTGCACAAGGTCATGAATTATATGCCGCTTGCGGTATCGGACTGGTACATGCTGTGCGTGGTGCCCACCGAGGCGGCCACGGCGCGCACGGAGCGGATCATCCACCTCGCGGCGTTCGTCAATGTCGCGGTGGCCGTGCTCTTCCTGGCGCTGATCGTGCTCATCATCCGGATGAACCGCAAAAGCCGCGACCGGCTCACCGCGCTGGCCTATACCGACCCGGTCACCGGCGGCCACAGCCGCCAGTGGTTTGAGCAGGAGGCGGCTGCGCGCATCGCCGCGCAGCCGGCGGGGACGTATGCGCTCGTCTCGGCCGATATCCGGCAGTTCAAGCTGATCAACGACGCCTTCGGCAGCCAAGATGGCAACCGCACCCTGCGCTTCGTCTACCGCTGCATCGAAGCCGGCTTGCAGCCGGGCGAATTTGTGTGCCGTATCGCGGCGGATACCTTCAACCTGCTGCTGCGCAACGCGCCCGAGGCCGAGGTCGCCGCGCGCCTGGCGGGCTTTGCGCATGCGGTCAACGCCCATAACAACGGGCTTGAACAGAAGTACTACCTGCCGCTGTGCGCCGGCGTGTACGTGGTGACCGACCCGTCTCTCGACCTCATCACCATCCAAGACCGCGCGAACGTCGCGCGCAAGCAGGTCAAGCGCCGGCCGGACAGCCGCCTGTGCGCCTACTGCTACTATACCGACCAGGAGCGCCTGCGCATGCTGCGCGAGAAGGAGATCGACAACCGCAAGGAGGGGGCGCTGCAAAACCACGAGTTCGTGGTCTACCTGCAGCCCAAGGTCTCCCTGGAGGACGGCACCGTCGCCGGGGCGGAGGCGCTGGTGCGCTGGTGCGACCCGGTGCATGGCATGGTGTCGCCGGGCGAATTCATCCCCGCGTTTGAGAAAAACGGCTTTATTGTCAAGCTCGACCGGTATGTGTTTGAAGAGGTCTGCCGCCTGCTGCGCCGCTGGATCGACATGGGCAAGTCCCCGGTGCCCATCTCGGTCAACCTGTCGCGGCGGCACCTGGACGACCCGCACTTTTTGGACGCCTACGCGGCCATCTTCCAGAAGTACGGCCTACCGCCCAAGCTGATCGAGATCGAGCTGACCGAAACGCTGGTGCTGGAGAACCTGGACGCGCTGATCCGCGTGATTGGGGAAATCCACAAGCTCGGCTTCACCTGCTCGCTCGACGACTTTGGCAGCGGCTATTCCTCGCTCAACATCCTCAAGGACGTGCCCGCCGACGTGCTCAAACTCGACCGCGCCTTCTTCGAGGGCGACATGGGGGACAGCCGCACGCGGTATATCGTGGAAAGCGTGCTCGACCTGGCCAAAAGGCTGCATATGCGCACGGTTTCCGAGGGCGTGGAGACCGTGCCGCAGGTGCGCTTCCTGGCCGACGCCAAGTGCGACATGGTGCAGGGCTTCGCCTTCGCGCGGCCGATGCCCGCGGCGGAATTTGAGAAGCTGGCCTTTGACGGCCCGCCGCTCACGCCGCATGACGCCACATCCCCCGGAAAGTAAAGGAAGGCCGGCGCCTATTGGCGCCGGCCTTCCTTTTATCCGTCCTGCAGACCCTTCCGCAGGGCTTTTTGCAGCTCGCCGTACAGGCAGGCCACGTCTACCGGTTTGGAGACGAAGCCGGTCATACCGGCCTCCCGGGCGGACTGCACGTCCTCCTGGAAGGCGTTCGCCGTCATGGCGATGACCGGCACGGACGCCGCGTCCGGGCGGGGGAGGGCGCGGATCGCGCGGGTGGCCTCCAGGCCGTTCATCTCCGGCATCAGGATATCCATCAGGATGGCGTCATAGCCGCCAGGCGCGCTGTCCGCAAACATCTGGAGCGCCTTTTTCCCATTTTCCGCGCGGCTGGCCTGCGCGCCCTGCATGCGCAGCAGCTCCATCGCGATTTCCGCGTTCAGGTCGTTATCCTCCACCACGAGCACGTGGACGCCTTGGAGCCTCCCGGCCTGGGGTCCCTGCTCGGCGGCGGGGCGCGCCTCCGCGGGCGCCTTGGGCATCGTGACGGTAAAATAGAACTCGCTGCCCTGGCCGGGCGCGCTTTTGAGCTTGAGCTTGCCGCCCATCAGCCGCACGATATTGCTGCTGATCGCAAGGCCAAGCCCGGTGCCCTGGCTCTTGGTGATGTTGGGGCCGACCTGCTCAAAGCTGGCAAAGATGCGCTGCTGGTCTTCCTCGGCAATGCCCATGCCGTTATCCGTGATGCGGATGGTGAGCGCGGCTTCCCTGCCGGGGGAGGCTTCCTCAACCACGCTGGCCGTCACCTCGCCGCCCGGCGGCGTGAATTTGAACGCGTTGGAGAGCAGGTTCACCAGCACCTGCCGCAGGCGGATGGGGTCGCCGCACAACATATCGTCCCGGATATCCTTTTCCATCCGGAAGCGCAGCCCGCGCGCCTCCGCGTCGGCCGTGAGCATGTCCCGGATTTCGTCCAGCGTCGCGCCGATGGAAAACGGCTCGCTGCCCAGCTCCATTTTGCCATTTTCAATGCGGCTCATGTCCAAGATGTCGCTGATCAGCCCAAGCAGGTAGCGGGAGGATGCCTTGATTTTGTCCAGGTGCCCGCGCGCCTCGGCGGGCAGCCCCTCCGTCATGCTGGCCAGGTCGGTCAGCCCGACGATGGCGTTCATGGGCGTGCGGATCTCGTGGCTCATGCGCGACAGGAATTCGCTCTTGGCAAGGCTGTCCGCCTCGGCTTTGGCCAGCTCGCTGCGCATCACGGCGGCGTGCAGGCGGGCGCGGAACACCAGGATGACGGCCAGCAGGATCAGCCCCAGGAACGCCGCCACCACCGAAACCGCAAGCGACGGGTTGGCGTAGACGATGCCGGAGAGTGTCATGTGCGTCTGGCCGATGGACAGGATATTGCGGCTGCCGATGGCGGATTTCTCGGCCTCCGTCAGGTTGTTGATCGTCTTATTGAGGATGGTGAACAGCTCCGGCTGCACCGGGCTTTTGAGCGCGAAGCCGCCGTCCAGGCTGTTGTTGATCAGGTTGACCTGCACCACGTTGTTGAAGTTCTCCTGCTGGATGACGTACTCAAGGTGGGAGGACAGCCCATAGAAGAAATCCACCTTGCCGCGGTTGACGTCGCGCAGCGCGTCGCTCGTGCAATCGTAGTACCGCACCTCGTCCGCCACGACGGTATCCGGCATCTCGCGGCCCTCAAGCACGGCGCCGACCAGCCCCTCCGCGGGGTAGCTCGACTCCTTGTTGCGCACCACAATGGAGTCCAGATCGATATAGGCGGCGGTCAGGGCAAGCCCGCGCTCGGCCGCGTCCTCCTCGGTGCCGATAAAGAACCCCAGGATATCCGCTTCGCCCTGCTGCACCTTGCGCACGGCCTCTCCGTAGCTGCCGCAGCCGATATAGGAGAACTCCAGCCCGGAAAACGCCGTGACCTCCCGCAGGAAGTCTGGCACCAGCCCGTCGTGGCTGTCGTCGATATCGAGGCAGTATACCGGGTGCCACTGCTCGGGCACCGCGACCGTCACCGTGCCTTTTTGCGCGACATAGGCCTTTTCCGCGGCGTTGAGCGCCACGTGGCCGTAGATCGTATTGCCAAAGTTTTTTTGAAAGAGCTTCTGCGCAAATTCCGGGTCGGCGTCATAAATCCTGTCCAGCGCCATATTGAGGCCGTCCAGCACCTCCTGGTTGCCCGGCTGCGTCACGATAAAGTGCGGCTGCGAATCAAAGGTGGCCGCGACGCGGAACTCCCCGCCGGCGTCCCCGTTGTTGCCGAGCAGCAGGTCGATTTCGCCGCTCTCGAGGAAACGGTTCAGCGTGCCCGTGACAACCAGTTCCTCATACGTGTAGGGCTTGATCGTGCAGTCCAGGCCGTTGATCTCCAGGTACGCCCGCAGGCGGCGGATGTTCTCCTTGTTGCGCTCAAAAACGCCGATCGTCTTGCCGTTAAAGGAATCGAGGTCGTAGCTCTTGATGGTGTCGTCATCCTTGCGGGCGAGCAGCGCCAGCTTGCTGTACCCGCAGTTATAGTGCGGGTAGGCGAAGTACGCTTCATAACCGCTTGCGTAATAGGTGCCGCCGAGCAGGTCGTACTTGCCGGCAAAAAAGTCATCCAGCATGGTTTCGCTGTCCGTATCGATGTATTCGTATTCCCAGCCGGTGTATTTGGCGATCTCATTGAGGAAATCGACGATCAGCCCGTAGCGCCGCCCATCCGGCGCAGTCATGCTGAAGCCCTCCGCATGCGAAAAGCCGACGCGGACGACCCGGCTTCCCGCGGCCGACGCACAGGGGGCTGCGAGGGACGCGAGCAGCAGCACTGCGCAAAGCAGCGCGCCGCAGCGCCGCAAGGCGTGGCGAAGCCGATACATACCAATCCCCCCTTTTCGAAATTACATCCTTTTTTGCAACCGCATATTTGTTCTTTCTATTGTAACATCCCCGGTACGCAGATGCAATAAAAGCCCAGAAAAACCCAGAAAAAAGCGGCGCGCATCCCCAAACCGGGATGCGCGCCATTTTTTCCGGCTTTTATGTATCGTCCGCCAGCCCACTGAGCTGCGAGGTGCAGTGCGGGCACCGCGTCGCGCCGATATCGATCTCGCTGCGGCAGTACGGGCAAACCTTGGTGGCGGGCGCCGCCGGCGCCTCCTCCTGCTGCTTGCGGCGGCCGAGCGCCGCGAGCCGGTTCATGCCCTTGACGAGCAGGAAGATGATCAGCGCCATGATGATAAAATTGATGACCGCCGTGATGAACGCGCCGTAGCGCAGTTCCGCGCCGAACAGGCTGACGCTGAGCTGGTCGAAGTTCTGCCCGGTGAACAGCCCGAGCACCGGGGAAATGATGTCCTGCGTCAGGGAGGTGACGATGGCCTGGAACGCCGCGCCGATGATGACGCCGACAGCCAGGTCCATCACGTTGCCGCGCAGCGCAAAATCCTTGAATTCCTGCAAAAACTTTTTCATATTTCCTCCTCCGCCGCCTGCGGGCGGCTCATTTTATATAATTTTTATAAAAATTGCGTTTCAAACTGGCCTGCCGGCACGGGCCTGCCGAGCAGGAAGCCCTGCACATAGTCCAGGTGCATCGGCTCCGCCGCGCGCCACTGCTCCTCGGTCTCCATACCCTCCAGGCAGGTGCTGATACCGCGCACGCGGCACAGCTCGACCACCATCCGGAGGAAGGCGTTGTCGAACGCGCTTTCCTGGATGCCGTTTACAAAGGTTCGGTCGATCTTGGCAATGTCGATCGGCGCCTGCTTGAGCACGCCGAGCGAGGAATACCCCGTGCCGAAATCGTCCATGGCGACGCGCACGCCGTGCCGCCGGACCTGGCGCAGGCGGTCGGCCACGCGCTCCATATTGGCGGCGAGATAGCTTTCCGTCAGTTCCAGGATGGTCTGTTTCGGGTCCGCCCCGGCCTTTTGGATGGTTTCCCACATGAAGGGGAAGAACTCGTCATCCTCAAGCTGCAGGTAGGACAGGTTGACGCCCATTTTGAACCGGGGCAGGCGCCGCCCCCATCGCGCCTGCGCCGTGACCGCCTGGGCGAACGCCCACCGGCCGACCGGCTGGATAAGGCCGCTCTGCTCGAGCAGGGGGATGAACTCGGCCGGGCCGACCGCGCCGTATTTGTCGCAGCGCCAGCGGGCGAGCGCTTCCGCGCCCTCAAGCGCGCGCGTGCCGGAAAACACCGGCTGGTAGTACATTTCAAAGCCGCGGAACCCGTGCTCCACGCTGTCGCGCAGCAGTTCCGTCAGCTCCAGGGAGCGCTCCCGGTGCGCCACGATCTGCGGGGCGTAGTATTCCATGCGGTTTTTCCCGCGCTGCTTGGCGTATTCCAGCGCGTAGCCTGCGCTTTTGGACAGCTCGAGGTAGGAGCGGCCGTCCTGCGGGTACAGCGCGCACCCGCCCGACAGCGTGCAGAAGAAGCGCTTGCCGTCATAGGACTGCTGGTGGGCGAACGCCTGCCGGATGCGCGCAAAAAGCTGGCCGGCCGCGTCCTTGCTGCCGTTGCGGAGCAAGACGCCGAACTCGTCGCCGTCGAGGCGGTACGCCCACGCGTCGGGCGGCAGGAGGGATTGCAGCTTCTGCGCCGCGATGCGGATGACCTCGTCCCCGAAGCGCCGGTCATACAGCGCGTTGATGCGCCGCAGGTTATCGATGCCGAGCTGTATCACCATATACGGGCCGGCCGCCCCGGTACTGAGCTCGTCAATCGCATTTTGGAATTCGAATTTGTTGAACAGGCCGGTCAGCTGGTCGATGCGGTTCTTCTTGCCGAGGTTTGTGATGATGCCGGCAAACAGCGTCGGCTGGCCGTCGCCGTCGCGCTCCAGGTGCCCGCGGCACCGCATCCAGACCCATTCGCCGCGGCGGTTCTGCGCGCGGTATTCGACGCAGTGCGCGTCCGTGCGGCCGTCCGTGATCTCCTGGTTGGACTCCAGGAAGGCCTGCTTGTCGAGCGGGTGCACCTTCGCGCCCCAGACCGCCGCCGCGTTCTCGACCACTTCGCCGGGCAGGCCGAATTCCGCCACCATGGCGGGCGGGTACCGGAACACACCGGTCTTCATATCACAGACGTAGATATAGTCGTCCGTGGACTGCACGAGCGCGTCGTACAGCTTGGTACAGTCGTAGGAGAACGCCGGCGCGCTGTGCGTCCCCTCCCGCTGGAGGCGTTCCTCCGCGCGGCGGATGTGCAGCGCGCGCTTCTGGGTATACATGCGCTCATCCACCAGGGCGAGCGCCTCGCCGAGCGGCACCGCGCCGTCAAACTGCGCGATCCCGTAGCAGAAGCCCGCCTGCGGCTGCGCGCCCTCCGCCTCCTGAAGCTGGCGCAGCGCCGCGCAGATGCGCCGCTGCGCCTCGTCCTCCGCTACGCCCGGCAGCACGGCGACAAACTCGTCCCCGCCCAGCCGCATCAGGAAATCGCCGCCCGTAAGCTGCGCCTGGACGGCCTGCGCCGCCTGGACAAGCAAGCGGTCGCCCGCGGCGTGCCCCAAGGTGTCGTTGACCTGCTTGAGGTCGTTGATATCCAGCATACAGATGCTGACGCCGCAGCAGCCCGCCAGCAGCGCCGCCAGCTTCTGCTTGCCCGCGCGGCGGCTGAACGCGCCCGTCAGGTCGTCCGTCGTGGCCTCACGGTACAGGCGGCGCGTCTCGGTTACGTCGACCGAGTGCTGGAAGTGCACGGTGCGGCCGTCCACCCAGCGCATCAGGCTATCGTAATTCTCGTAAATGCGCCCCGTGCGGGTATTGTGCTCCTCCCAGATGCAGGAGGGCGCGGGGCCGTTCTTGTCCTGCAGCAGCGGGACGGGGCAGAAGGCGCAGCGCCCGTGCATGCCCGTTTGCAGCACCTTCCAGCAGACCGCCCCTTCCGGCGCGTCCAGGCCAAGCCCTTCCTTCATCGCGCGGTTCATATACAGGATTTCGTCGGTGTCGACGTCGGTGACATAGATATAGGCGTACATGCTGTCGACGACCTGGTTGAAAACCCAGGCCTGCAGGGAAAAATCCTGCCCCAGCTTTTCGCTGCGNGGGCGTCCTCCTCCTGCGCGGCCGCCGGCGTCAGGCAGCGAAGCGCCCCTTCGATCCGGCCATCCCCGGGTGCGGGGGGCGGGGTGACCAGCGTGCACCCGGCGGCGCCGTCGCCCTCTAGCCGCAGCCAAATGCGCCGGAGGCTGTGCAGCACCTGCCGCGCGAGCTGGTTGATGTGCGTGCATTCCTGCTTAAACACTGAAAGTTCCTGTCGATTTCCCATTTCTGGTCCTCCCAGGCAGCGGCCTCGGCCTCCGCTGTATTTTGGGCGCTATGCCCAACCTCGCTTTTTCCATTATAACACATAACCGTAAAAGGACGAATACCCCATCACAAATTTTCGCCCCTTTGCCGCCGGGGATATTTTCTACAAACTACTGTAGTAGTGTTGACAAGGCCGCGCCCGTGTGGTAGGATACAGGTAAACTACTGCAGTAGTGTAAACAAAGGGGGATGGGACGCATGCATGAAAAATTATTTGATTCCGAGCTGCGCGTCATGGATGTGCTGTGGCGCGAGGGCGACCAGACAGCAAAGCACATTTCCGACGTGCTCAAGGAGGCGGTCGGCTGGAACATGAACACGACCTATACGGTCATCAAGCGCCTGATCGGCAAGGGCGCGGTCGAGCGGCGCGAGCCGAATTTCCTGTGCCACGCGCTGGTCGAAAAGGCCGCCGTCCAGGCGCAGGAGGCGGACGCGCTGGTCGACCGGATTTTCGACGGCGCGGCCGATAAGCTGTTCGCGTCGCTGGTCGGCAGCCGCAAGCTGTCCGCGGACGAGATTGAGAATCTCAAGCGCATCGTCCGCGAACTGGAATAGGCGGCGCCTATGACACTGTTGCAAATGGGGCTGTCCGGCGCGGCCTTCATCGCCGCCGTGCTCCTGCNGCGCCGGCCGTGCCGAATCCCCCCGCGGCGGCGCAGGCGCTGGCCGCGCGCACGGCCGTCGAGCGCTTTTTCGGCGCCGACCTGGCCGGCCTGCCGATCGACTGGATGACAAGGGAGGATGGGGGCACGGAGTTCACCTTCGGCCTGCTCGACCCGCTCCCGGGGCAGGCGCTTGCCCCGGCCTATTCCGCCTTCTTTGGCGGCGGCAGCACCTACGTGTGCCCGGACGTCGCCATCGTCCTGCGCGACCCCGACCCCGCCGTGCCCGCGCAAGAAGTGCCGGAGGATTACGCCCCCGACGTAGCCGCGCTCCGCGCGCGGGCGGAGGCGCTTATGCGCGATAAGGCCGGCGTCACCGACCCGGTGACGCATACCATCCTTTACACGCGGCGCAGCCAGTTCATGCTGCAGCTCACCGGGGAGAGCGGCAAGGCCTACCTTATCGGCCTGCAATACCCCGATCTGTCCTGCCAGCAGTTCTGGATCCATGACGCACCCCTGCCGGCCGAACGCCTGCTGGGCAGCGGCAAGTTTGCCTACCGCCTGCTGTACGAGGGCTGACCCCATAAGAAAAGCCTGGAACCATTAAGGTTCCAGGCTTTTTTCATCCTGCGCGCACTTGCGCGCCACGATCGCCATTCGGCCGCCGTCTACNCGGCCCGCTCGTCCGCGAAGGCGATGCGCTCGTCCGCCGGCAGCATGCGCGTGCCGTCCCGGGACTGCGCCGGCGGCACGGCCGTGATGGAGACGAACTTGACGTTGTCCACCGTTTTGCCTGTCGCGGGGTCGACGGACGGCGGGGCGGTGTTGTCGATGAACGTCCAGCCTTCGGCCTCGGCCTCCGCGCGCGACAGCAGCCGCGCGGGCTTGCCGGCATCGTCGTAGGTCTGGAGCATGAACACGCGGTCGTATGCGAGCGCCGACGGCAGGTATTCCGAGAATACGAACGCGCCGTGCGCCACGTCTCCGCTTTCCGCGAGCTTGCGGTCGCGCACGTCCATGCGTGCCTTCCACTGCGCAAACGCCGACCCCAGATGCGCGGTATCGCCATACGGCCACAGCGGCACGCCGTTTTTCAGGTAGCTGCCGCTGGACGCGAGCGCGTCGACCGGGCGGTTCACGGGGTTCTTCAGCATCTCCTCGAACTTGTCGAAGGCGTTGGCCTTGACGGCCCCAGGGTCTGGCGCGTAGAGGGCGGGGGAGGTGTCGTTCCCGCCCTGCATCGGGGAGTCGGACGGCTTGTTCATGACGGTCACGCCGTACCATACGCGCTGGCCGTAGCCGAGCTTCGGGATATCCTCCTCGCGGAGGGCGTAGGGGTTCTCGGTATAGTCGTCATAAGCAAAGCTGCAATCCGCGCGGCCGTCTTCCTGGCCGATGTTGGCGTTGCCGTGCGCGTCGCGGCCGCGGTAATCCGGCGAGCCGTTGTTGTCGCCCAGCCCCTGCGGCTGATCCTCCTCCGGCTTGAGCAGGAGGCGCTTGTCGAGCATAATGTTGGGGTTCTTAGTGTAAATTTTGAGGGTGTTGGATACAAAACGGGTCGGGATGTGGACGCCGTTGTCCAGATGGGAAACGCTGTCCGCGCCGTTGATGTCCAGCACGCCGTAATTGGTGTTTGCCGCCGGGCGGCTTGCGTAGTCCTCGACGTTCAGGGGCGCGGGCGCGCCGTTCTGCGCAGCTTCGCCGTACGCCATCGCGCCGATGAACTTGTCGCCGCGGATGCGGCCGTCCGGCCCGGTGGAATCCAGGCGCGTATCGTTAAAGACGTGGGAAACGTTGTACCCGCCATGCCCGTAGCTGCTGGCATTGGTACGCCATGCGCACCACTTGCCCGCCATATAGTGGCCGCTGTAGGCCTGGCCGACCGAGAAGGGGTTTTTGCCCTGCAGGATGGCCGGGGCGTGCGCGGACGCGTCGTCGGTGTAGAAGCGGAAGCCCTCCACCATGCTCGACGCGAACGAGCGGAGCTGCTGCCAGCGTTCGAGCAGGCTTTCGTCCCGCGTGCCGTCCGCCGTGACGTCGTCCGGCATATCGAGCGCCATGGCCTTGAAGCGGGCGTTCAGGCTGCGGTTCCAGTCAAGCTGCGGCGCGTTCAGGACGGCCTGCATCTCGTCATAGGTATCCGGCGAGGCGGCAACGGCCTGCGGCACGATGCGCACCATATAACGGCCGATGTCCTGCAGGTACTCGACCTCGGCATGGTACGCGTCCGGGTGCGCGGCCAGATCGAAGTCGGAGCCCGCGGTGCTGTCGAGGTTCGGGCTGCTTTGCAGCGTGCTGANTGGATGGGTCGACGGGGTCGATACCCGGCGCCACGTCCGGCGGCACAGCCCCATCCGCGGGAGGACGCTTGTTCGAGGAGTGCCCGCCGCCGGACGGCGAATCCGGTTCCGGCGTGGGTTCCGGCTCAGGCTCCGGCTCGGGTTCCGGTTCCGGCTCGGGTTCCGGCTCCTCCGGGATGAACAGGCCGGCGTCCTGCGTCAGGTCGTCCTGCGCGCGGGAGAAATCGATATAGTGCGTTTCGTCGCCGTCGCCGTCTGCCAGCGTGGCCGGCGTATCCGCGTCGCCCTCGGGCGGCGTGTAGATACTGAACTCGGCGGACAGCGCGACATTGTACTTATGGGTACCGATCATGCCGACGACGTTGCCGATCGGCGAAGGCTCGCCGGTATCGGCAAGCGTACGGCCAAGCCGCGCGCGGCGGGTGGCTACTGGCACGCTGTCGGTGTTGCCGGAAGCCAGGTCGAGCGGGTCGTACCGGCCGATTACCATGCCCTCGCCCTGCTCGCCCCAATCCTTGATGGCTTCTGCGGACAGGTCGAGGAAATCGGAGGCCGGCAGCACGTCGCAGTCGTCCTCGCGCTTCTCGACCGAGCGGAAGGCCGTCCATTCGTACAGCATGCCGTCCGGCTGGGTCACGCGGATGCGGTAACGGTACGGCTCCACCGGGTCCGTCATGTCGGTGATCGGCACGCGGAAGCTGTAGTGGCCGTCTTCGTCCGTGAACGCCTCCATGCGCTCCAGCTCATCGTCCAGCATGGGGATCCAGCCGCCCTTCAGGGTGACCGGCTCGCTGAGCAGCACGTGCGTATAGTGCGGCTTGAGGTTCTCGGGCAGTTCGATTTCCGGAGGAACCGGCACGGGCGTTTCGCCGTTGCCGGAATCGNCAAATCGCCATACAGCGCGCGGTTGCGCCAGCCGTCCCAGCACCACCAGCCCAGGTAGGCGAGGGAGGCGGCGAGGAGCAGCGCAAGCAGCGCGCGGATTACCCTCCGCATCTCAGCGCACCCGGATGTTCCAAAGGTTGTCGAGCAGGCCGGTGAACGGCGAGGCCGAGTACCCCTTGAGGTCGGCGGATACCATCAGGAACTGCTTGCCGTGCGCGAGCGGCACGACGGGCAGCGTTTCGTTCGCCGCCCGGTTGACCGCCTGCACCGCATAGGCCGCGCGGTCGGGCGTGTACGCCGCCATGGCCTCCGAAACGGCCTGCGTGAGCGCGTCGTCCTGGATACCGACCGGCAGGCTGTCGCGGTCGCCGGTGAGCTGCCCGTAAGCGGATGCGTCCGCGCCGTCCAGCGACAGGGCGGTGAGGTACAGGTCAAAGTTGTTCTGCAAAAAGACTTCGCTGAGGTAGTCCTGCTGCGCAAGCGCAACCACCTCCACGTCGATCCCGGCCTTGCCGACCTGGCGGCGCACGCCGTCGGCCAGCGCGCGCTGCAATTCGTTCCCCTCGACGATGGGCAGGCGGAGCGTGAGCGCGCCGGGGGCTTGCTGATAGTANGGTTCGGGCTGCTTTGCAGCGTGCTGACGTTCCGCACGGTAAGTGTGAAGTCCAGTTTGCGGCCGGGGTCTGCCGCCGCGCCGCCGGCCGGCCACGGGTTGCCGTCGGTATCGACCGGGACAATGCCCGCAGGCAGCAGGGCGGACTGCGTCGGCATCGGGTACTGCGCGCCCGCCGCGCCGCCCACGTAGCCGCCGCCGATGTCGTTGACGTTTGGCGCCGGGCTATACCAGCTCCAGTTGTCCGAACTATTCGTCGTGCGGCCTGCCCACGGGTGGGTGAACTGCAGGAGGGCGTCGTTTGCCGGGTTCCTGTAATGGATTGCGCTGCCGTTGACGTCCGCTGTCAGGTTGCCCATCACCATCTGGTTCTCGGCAAACAGGCTGATCGTAAACGNCCGGCGGCCGGGCTCATATAGCGGGACAGGCCGCCCTCCAGCAGCGCGTCCCGGTCGATGGCCAGGCTGACCGCCCGGCGCACGTCGCTGCGGCGCAGCGCGCTGTGGTTGCGGTTCATCTCCAGGCAGTAGAGCTGGTTCAGCGGCTTTTCGTAGATGGTAAACTGCGGCGCGTCGTAAAAGCTCTGGAACAGCGGGCTTTCGCCGCTGACGAGCGCAAGGTCGATGTCCCCGGCCTCGAGCGCCTCGGGCACGTCGTAAAAGCTGACGCTGGTAAAGCGCACGGTCCCGATGTCCTGGATGCCGCGGCGGTAGGTGTCCGACCGGGTGAGCACCGCCTGGCCGCCCATGCTTTCCGCGCCGAAGACGTAAGCGCCCGTACCGACGCCGCCCTGCGCACGCATTTGCAGGCGCGTGAACGCCTGCCCGTCCGCAAGGCCGTCCATAAAGTCGCCCTTTTGCACGCGCGTTTCCAGCACGGCCAGGTTGTCCGGGGAGGCGCTGTCAAAGGTGATGACCGCGGTATCCTCGTCCGGCATGGACAGCCCCTCCGGCCAGTCCACGGGACGCGCCAGGAAACCTTCCATGCCGCGGATGCCCGCGTAGCCCCGCCCGCCGCCGGACGCAAGCGCCATCGCCGCGATGGAGGCGCACACGTCCCGCGAGGTCAGCTCGTCGCCGTCGGAAAAGCGCACGCCGTGCCGGAGCCTCACCGTATAGGCCAGCCCGTCGTCCGATACGTCGACCCGGGAGGCCAGCTCGGGGAAGAGCGCGCCCTTGCCCGTGCGGCGCATCACCGGTTCAAACACGGCGCTGGATACCGCGCGGTCGCCCGCGGACGCGGCGAAGGCCGGGTTAAAGGCCCCCGTCAGGTCCTCGGCGTAGATATTGAGCGTGCGCCGGCGCGCATCGTCCTTTTGCAGGCCGGACGCGTCGCCCTCCCGGACGGTCGCAAGGTCGACCTGGCCGAGGAACGTACCCAGGTAGGACTGGATATCGCCCCAGTGCCAGACGGCCAGCGCGGCGAGCAGGCAGGCGGCTGCGATCACCGGCAGCAGCAGGCGGGAACGCTTTTGCAGTAGCTCCCGGATCTTTTTCATGAAAATTCACCTCATTGGTACAAGGCACAGGCAGGGCCGCCCCCCTTGGGGGCAGCCCCGTTTGTGCCTGCGCTTATTTGTGGTCCTTGGGTTTCCTCTTGCGGGTCAGGAACAGCCCCGCGGCGGCCACGGCCGCGCACAGCAGCGCGAGCAGCGCCGCAATGCCCTCGCCGGTCTGCGGGAGGAAGGGCGGCAGGGGCGGCTGCGCGGCGGGCGTTTCCACTGGGACGGGCGCGGGCGCGGCCGGCATGGATGGGTCGACGGGGTCGTTACCCGGCGCCACGTCCGGCGGCACAGCCCCATCCGCGGGAGGACGCTTGTTCGAGGAGTGCCCGCCGCCGGACGGCGAATCCGGTTCCGGCGTGGGTTCCGGCTCAGGCTCCGGCTCGGGTTCCGGTTCCGGCTCGGGTTCCGGCTCCTCCGGGATGAACAGGCCGGCGTCCTGCGTCAGGTCGTCCTGCGCGCGGGAGAAATCGATATAGTGCGTTTCGTCGCCGTCGCCGTCTGCCAGCGTGGCCGGCGTATCCGCGTCGCCCTCGGGCGGCGTGTAGATACTGAACTCGGCGGACAGCGCGACATTGTACTTATGGGTACCGATCATGCCGACGACGTTGCCGATCGGCGAAGGCTCGCCGGTATCGGCAAGCGTACGGCCAAGCCGCGCGCGGCGGGTGGCTACTGGCACGCTGTCGGTGTTGCCGGAAGCCAGGTCGAGCGGGTCGTACCGGCCGATTACCATGCCCTCGCCCTGCTCGCCCCAATCCTTGATGGCTTCTGCGGACAGGTCGAGGAAATCGGAGGCCGGCAGCACGTCGCAGTCGTCCTCGCGCTTCTCGACCGAGCGGAAGGCCGTCCATTCGTACAGCATGCCGTCCGGCTGGGTCACGCGGATGCGGTAACGGTACGGCTCCACCGGGTCCGTCATGTCGGTGATCGGCACGCGGAAGCTGTAGTGGCCGTCTTCGTCCGTGAACGCCTCCATGCGCTCCAGCTCATCGTCCAGCATGGGGATCCAGCCGCCCTTCAGGGTGACCGGCTCGCTGAGCAGCACGTGCGTATAGTGCGGCTTGAGGTTCTCGGGCAGTTCGATTTCCGGAGGAACCGGCACGGGCGTTTCGCCGTTGCCGGAATCGTCCGGCGGGGGCGTTTCGCCGCCCGGGTTCTCCGGATCGCCGCCGTCCGGGATCCCGGAGCCGCCGTCGCCCGGCGCAGCCGGCCCTTCGTCCGACAGGGCCTGCGGGACGTCGGGGACGTCCGGGGTATCCGGGTTGTCCGGGTTGTCCGGATTGTCCGGATTGATCGGATTATCCGGGTTATCTGGATTATCTGGGGTGTCTGGCGCGTCCGGGGTACCGGCCACGACCGTATAGCTGTAGTACTCGGTCTTGGCCTCCGCGTCATACCGGAACACCTCGACACGCGCGCCCGCGATGCCCGGTTCGCCGTCGTCCTGCACGCCGTTGCCGTTCTTGTCCGCCCAGACCAGGTCGCCGATGCGGATGTACTTGTCGTAGGACAGCAGGCCGACGTCGCGCACGGCGACCGTCACGTTGGATTTCGTGGGCTTGAGGTTGTAATACCCGTCGTACGCGTTGACCTCCTTGTCGCCCCGCTTGAGGAGCGTGAAGGTGTCGGTAATCGCGGCCGCCTGGTCGTCCGGGCTCAGCAGGCCGCATAGGTTGCCCCGCGCCAGCTCTGCGGCGTAATCCGCACGTTCCAGCAGGCCGGCGTCGGAGTCCCGGCCGTCCAGCGTGTTCGACTTCACGTCGCACCAGGTATAGTTGCTGTTGACTTCCTTTTCGACCAGCAGGCGGAAGCGGAAGCCTTCGGCCTTGTTGGGTTTCTGCGCCTCGTCAAACATCGGCACGCCGGTGAACAGGTACTGGCCGGACACGTCGGTCTTGACGGAGGCGGTTTCGATCTCCTTGTCGAACACCGCGTCCTGGTAGCCCTTCAGCTCCTTTTTCTTGTCCGCGATGTCCTGGGCGACCTTCGCCAGGTCGTTCTGGATCTTCTGGATCTCCGCGTCGGTCAAATCCATCTGGTCGCGGACGGTCTTTTGCTGCTTGGCGCTGGCGTTCTGCGCGCTCTGCGCTTCGTACATCGCCGTGCGGGCTTCCTGCTCGGCCTTGTCCGCCGCGTCGTAGCGTGCCTGTGCGTTCGCCGCGGACTGGGTTGCCGCCTGCACCTCGGCCTTTGCCGTTTTTTCCTGGGCGCGCAGCGCCGCGAGGGCGGCCTTCTGCTCGTCCGTCAGGCTATCCTCGGGCGCGCCTCCCAGCAGCGCCGCGATTTCGTCCTGGATGGCTTCCAGGTCGGCTTCCTTGCGTTTGAGCGTGGATTTCGCCGCCGCGAGCTGGAGCGATGCGCCGTCCTTCTTGTCGCTGGCGGTGCGGTACTCCGTGGCGCGGTCGGCGGCGGCCTGCGTGAGCTGTGCCACCTCGTCGGCCAGGCGTTTGAACTCCACCTGCAGCTTGGCGGCGTAGTCCTGGCGCTCGGCCAGCGTGTCCTGCAGGCCGACCTGCTGCACGGCGAGGTTCGTCAGCTCGCCCTGTACGCGGATCGCGTTTTGGGTGTTTTCCTGTTCCGCGTCGGTCAGCGCCTTGGCGAACTTATAGAAGTAGGCCTCGGCGGTGTGGTCCTTCGGGAACACATAATTGCCGCTGATGAAGTAATCCTGCCCTTCGGCCGGGATATTATACGGGTTCGTGCCGCCGACCGGGTATAGGCCGGGATCCGGCTCAAATACGAAGCGGTCGCGGTCGATCGTGAATACCGTGAAGTATTCCGCGCCGTCCGGCGTGCGCGACGTGGTCTCGCCTCCCGGCCGGCTTTCGGGCGGGAGCACCTCCATCGGGTCGTTTACCGTGTCCCAGGCTTCCTGGAACGGGCGGTACTGCAGGGTCACGCGGATATCGGGCACGCCCTTGTCGTCAGTCTTCCACAGGCCGTCGAAAATGTCGTTGCCCTTGTCGTCGCGGCCATCGAGGTCGTTCCAGACAAAGCCGCGGATGGTGCCCTTGGCATAGGGCAGCAGGCCTGCGTCGAGGTTTGTGATCGAACGCAGCGTGCCCGGCAGGTAGCCGTTGATGACCTCTTCGCCCTCCGGCGTGTCCGCATCCGCCTTTTCATAGGGCAGGATGACCGACGGCGTTGTAAACTGCGCCGGGTCGAAGTCCACGGGTTTGACCGACGGGTCTTCCGGCCGCAGGTACAGGCCGCCGTTGTCCGCGAGGTCGCTGTCGACCTCGTCCAGGGGCAGGCCGTCCGGCGTCTTATCCGACGACACGTGCATATCGGTCGGCGTATAGCCGGCCGGGAGTTCGGCCACCTTGACGCGGAAGCCGGTCAGGTAGGTCTTGCGGCTGCTGTCGTAGTCCGTGATCAGCGATGGCACGACGCGGAACTGGTACTGGCCGGAGTCGGTCGTCGTATCCGTGAAGGTCGCGGCGACCTTAGCGTCGTCCGCCACGACCGCCGGGTCGTACGCCGTCAGGTCCTCGTAGCCGTCGGCAAACTTCCAGGCGCGGTTCGGCTCGTCGTACGCGAGCGGCCGCCAGCCGGCGATGACCCCCGCGCCTTCGTCCGCATCCACCCAGGCGTAGGCGTAAAGCTCGACCTTGGCGCCGGGCAGCGGCTTGTAGCCCTCCGCCGTCTCATTGCGCAGGCCGTCGAACGGCGCGGGCGTGCCGTCGGGCAGGGCGCCGTTGTCGGAGCTGTCGTCCCAGACCGTGCCGGTGATCAGCGTCTTGGGCGTGAACACCAGGCCGAAATCGATATTCGATTGCAGCTTGTAGCGCTTGACGCCCTGGCGCAGCAGTTCCGGCTCGTACCGGTCGTCCTCGGTGCCGCCCGCAGGGATGGCCGGCCGCGCGGCCACAAACGGGCGCGTGCGGCTCGACGGCAGCAGGTCGTTGTCAAAATCGTGTTCCGTCGGGGCGCGCGATACGATCGGCGTGATGCGGAACACCTTGTCCTTGAGCTTGACCACCATCACATACTCCCGGTCGGGGAACATGTAATCGAAGCGGTAGCTGCCGACCATGCGTTTGTACCCGTCCGGCAGCGAGTCGAAGTCCGTCGGCACCGGTTCGTTTTTCTCCGCCGCGTCCGCCTGCGCCTGCTGTAGGACGTCGGCTTGCGTCAGGGTTTCCGTCAGCATCGCGCGGCCGTGCATATCGGTTGCCGGGATGGGGATTTTGGTGACCGGGTCGACCGGCCCGTCCTTTTCGGCGGCATAGACCGTAAAGCCGTGGTACTTCAGCGTCCCGTCGCCCTGTACGTCGCCGTGCTCAAAGTACGGCTCCTCGTACGCAAGCCCCGGCGTATCCGGGTTGTCCGGGTGCTGGTGCACGCCGTCGTAGTTGGTCGCGCGCTCGTTCTGGATGGGCTGACCCTTGTCGTCGTAGCGGATGTCCTCGTCCATCCAGGCGTTGCCGCCGTAGCGTACCGGCAGGCCGACGCCGACGTCGTAGGAGACGCGCTCCTCGTCCGTGTCCGCGACATACGGGCGGATGGTGCCGCTGGTCTGGAAGACCAGGTGGCTGGATTCCGTGCCGTCGAGCATCGCTTCGCCCGGCCGCACGACCTCCATGGCGGCCTTGCGGCCTTCCGGGCCGATTTGCTCGGTGGTCAGGCCGTAATAGCGGTATGCGTCCGGCATGGTGAAGCGGAGCTTATACTCGCCCTCCGCCTGGTTCGGGAAGATGTAGTAGCCGTGGTTGCCGTAGTAGTCGTCGCGCGTCACCGTGACGCACGGGCCGTACTCGGTATACTGCGGCAGGCCGTCCGCGCTGTAGAGCGGGAGGCCGTCCGCCGGGTCGACGATACGGTACATCATGCCGTCCGAGGTCTCGGCCGGCGTGGGGTCGACCGCCTCGCCCTGCATGTTGACCGGGAAGCCGCCTATGCTGAGCAGCTCGACCCGGACGCCGTTGATGCCCGGATCCTCGCCGTCGCCCCAAGCGGGCTTGTAGATGGTCTGGCCGTCCGGGCCGGTCTCCGGCACGCGCCGCGGCAGTTTGCGGGTCATGTCCTGCACAAAGGTGTAGTCGGCATACTCGACCTCGTTTTGCAGGCCGTCGGCGTTTTCGTCGAACCAGACATAGTCGCCGATCTCGCCGCGGTCGGGGCGGTTGTAGACGTAGACGACCGACTGCGCGGATTCGACCGCGGTGTTCGTCCTCGTCGCCGCCACGAAGGTGTTGACGGCCTTGTAGTTGCGGACCGCCGCCGCGAGCAGGTCGTCGCTCAGGTCGCGCTCGCCGCGGTAGACCGGCAGGTTGAGCCCGGCTTCCGCCTTGAACGACAGGCAGAGCTGCGTGCCCGGGTAGAGCAGGTAGTTCTTGTCGTTCATCACGGCCGTCACCTGGCGCAGCCCGCGCACCACTTCCTGGTACTCCTGCGGGGACATGCTGTCCCGCAGCGCGAGCAGCTCATTGAGCGGGATGTTGTGCTTTGTCAGGTCGGCGTTGTGGTTTATGACCTTCTCGTCGTCGGGGAACGTGTTNACGCCGCCGGCCGCGGGCGCGACCGCCTGCGCCTGGCCGTAGCCGCCCCAGGTCACATCGACCGGGCCGACCCACAGCGAGTAGGCGTCCTCCGGGATCACGCGGTTCTGGTTCTTGATGGTCTCGCTGCCGTTTTCAAAGTCCACCTTGGCGCTTTCCATGGCCTTGTTGCGCGCGGTCAGCGTGAAGCTGCCGGCGTCGGCGGCCAGGAACGGGTGCCACTGGGAATTGCGCGCGGGGAACTTGTCGTTGCCGCTCGACAGGATGTTCGTGTCGTCCACGAACGGCGTGATATCGTACACCACGACGTTGCGCAGGCTGTTGTCGGCGGCGGTATCCGGGTTATAGCCCTGCTGGTTCGCCGCCGTCAGCTCATAGGTGAAGGTCTCGCCCTGTAGCACGGGCACCATCGCGCCCGGCTGCGGGGTCGGCATGAGCACGCTGCGCGCGGTCTTCTTGAGCGGGAACGCGTTTGTCGCCGCAAGCTCAATGACCGGGGATTTGATCCAGAGCAGGGTGTCCATCGTCGAGGTGTCGGTATCGTAGTCCAGGCGGTCGGGCTGGGTGCCGTGATCCTGGCTCATATCCTCGTCCCCGTCGCCCTTCCACTCGACCCAGGACGGTACGCCGACCTCGTCCGTGGCGTACGCCACAAGCGCGTTGTCCTTGCCGGAGTTCGCCAGGGGGTCGGTGTCGTCCGTCGTCAGCGCGCGCACCATGAAGTCGAACACCAGGCTGTCGCCCGGCTGGAGGTCGCCCTTGAAGCGCCAGCGCAGCAGCTGGTTGCCCTTCTGCGGCTCGCCGGTGACTTCGACCGTTTCCGGCCCGTCGCCCCTGTCGATGCCGATCAGCTCGACGTCGGTCGCGTCCTGCTTCTCCTTGTATCCGGCCAGGTTGCCGTCCGCATCATAGACCGGCTGCACGACGCGGTACGTCCAGTACAGGTAGTCCTGCTTCGGGCGGAAGCCCTGCTTGGATTGGTAGTTCGGGTTCAGCGGGTGGTAGAGCGGCGGGTTCGCCGGGTCGTCCGGGCTGCCGCTGAGCGGCTTGTCCACCGTTTCGCTGTCCACATACTTGAAGAACGTCTTGTCCACGCCGAGGAGCGGCGGGAGCTGCATCACCACGACCGGGTTGGTAAACACGTCCGGCTCGGGCGCGCCGCCGATCGAGGACGGCTTCGCGTACTCTTCCAGGCGCTTGCCGCTGATGTTGTCCAGCACCGCATGGTAGGAGAGCAGGGTGGAGTTGCCGTTAATCGTGTGGTTGTCCGTCCACTTGTAGTAGATTTCCTTGGAGCCGGTCGCGCCGCCGCTCGTATCCGGGATCTGCATCTCGAAATACTTGCTGTCTACGCCCAGCTCGCTGACCGGCGTCTTCGGGGCAAGCAGCACGCCCGAGCGCAGGAAGATTTCATCCAGCTCCTTCTTGCCGCCGCATTCCGTAGCCGTGGACAGGTCGTCGCTGTAGCTGGCGTAAAGCGTGGTATAGTGCGCCGCATAGACCGGCTGCGGCAGGTTGGTCTGGCTGTTCATCTTGACCAGGCCGCCGTGCGTCGGGATATCGTTGTTGACCTGCCCCTCGCCCAGGATGAAGTTTTCGCCGTCATACCGGTCGAACGCTTCCAAGTGGCGCGGGTACTGGCCTTCCAGCGTGTTTTGCGGGCCGTTCGGGATCTCATGCAGGTCCTGTACGCCGTCTGCCGCCAGGTCGGCGTCCACGTCGAGGCGGAAGCCTTCCGGCAGCGGGTAACGCACCGGGTCGTCGGAGGTGACCACCCACATAAGCTGGTTGATATCGCGCCAGACCTCCACGCCGCCGTCCTTGGCCTTGGGCACCAGGAGCGTCAGCGGGTCGTCGAGCCGCGCGGCGCTCTTGCCGTCCTTGTCCTCGAGCAGGTGCCAGATCGGCTTGCCCTTAGCCGGGCCGTCCGTATACAGGCTGTCCACCGTGGCGTCGCCGTCGATGGCCTGGCGGTAATCCCGGCTTTCCGAGCGGCGGGTATAGTAGACCTGCACATGCAGGTGCCCCTGGAGCGCTTCCTTGTATTGCTCCTTGCCGGCCTCGCCGTCCAGGTAGTAGGACGGGCTGTCCTCGGGCAGCTTCCAGTAGCCGGTCGACACGGATTCGACCAGGTTGTCCACCTTGACGGCCTCCTGGCCGTAATCCTTGATGTTCTCCGCGGTCAGGTCGCCGTGCTTTGCGTCCTTGTTGAGGCCGTAAAGCGGCAGGTTGTCCACGATGTACATCGCGCCCGTGCTGCCCTGCTGCAGGCTGCCTTCCGCCAGGTACATCTCAACGTCCGAGGAGCTGCGGTAGCGCGGGTCCCAATAGTTGTCCTTGCCCTTGAGCGTCATCCACTTGTAGGTCGAGACCTTGCCGTAGACGCGCGGCAGGGAGACGCGGAAGCCGTACGCCGTATCGGTCGCGTAGCGGCTGGGCTGCGTGACAGGCTTTTGCATCTGGTTCCAGTTGCCGCTGTTGCGGTTGAGCTTGTCAATGTACCGGTTGAGGCAATCGACGATATACGCCTCCTCCGGGTCTGCGGGGTTTTTCGCCGTCAGCCGGGCGAGCGGCACGCCGTCCGCCACGAGGCGCTTGTTGCCGGCGGCGGCATTGTCCTGCCAGCCGCTGTAGTAGCGCACGGCGTCCTGATCCTGGTCGCCCAGCCAGTCGTAGGAGGCGGCGATCGCGCCGTCCCCATGGCGGTTTTCCAGGGCATGGAACGCGCCGTCCAGCCGGTCAAGGTTGACGAATACGCGGCCGAAGAACAGCTCGCGCGAGTTGTCGCCCTTGTCGTAAGCGCCCTTGCCC
>NZ_LT707058.1:56311-78083 GCF_900155735.1 Intestinibacillus massiliensis | reverse complement strand
CCTTCACGACCCACGGCGCGTCCTCCTTGCCGTCGGTATAGGTTTCGTACCGCCCGCCGAAGAAATCCTTCGCGAGCAGCGGGTCGAACGCGGACTTTGCCGCGCGGTGGCCGGGGGCGGGCACGCCGCCCGATGGGCGCTGCACGATTTCCGCTTTTACAAGCGCGCTGTCGAGCGGGGTCGCCGCCGGGCTGCCGTTTGCCGCGGGCGCGCCGCCGTAGTAGGCCTGCAGGGACAGGCCGCCGTCCGGCGTCAGCTTGGGCATGACGCCCTTGGGCAGCACGTACGTCATCGTGACGCCGTCGGTCGCCCAGTCGCCGTAGTTGATCGCGTAAAGCTGCGCCGTATACGTCTCGCCAAACTGCAAGGCGGGCGTATAGACGCGGAACTGGCCGTCGATAAACAGCCATTCTGCGCCGGGCATGCCGCTGCCGGCGTAGCCCAGGTCGTACTGGCTGGAGGTGCCGTTTATGTCGCCCGCGTACCTGCGGCCAGTCTCAAACTGCGTCGCGCCGAACAGCCACGCCTTTTGCAGGTGCAGCGCGTCTTCCGACCAGAGGACGTTCTCCTTCTTGCCGTCCGCGCTGTCGACGAGCGCCGTGCGGCCGCCGTTTACCACCTTGCCCGGCTGGACGCCCCGGCCTGCGGCCGTCTGGACGCCCCATGTGCGGGTAACCATCAGCTTGCTGTACCAGTCGCGCAGGGTACCCGCCTTGCCGTCCGTCCCGTCCGAGGCGTTGAACTGGTTCGGCAGGAGCTGCTGCACCTCTTGCACGCCGGTGTTCGCCGACTGTACCGCGCATGTCTGGCGCGCCTGGCTGTCCAGGTCGTAATCAAAGAAGTTGCCGTTGCCGCCCTGGTCTGCGCTGTTGCCGCCGTTGCCCGGGAACCGGGTAGTGGAACCGTGCAGGAACTCGCCGCGCTTTTGCTTGGTATCGTCCGGATAGAGCAGGACGGGGTAATTGCCCTCGCTGTCGGGCGCCTTGGTGTAATCCGGCAGCGGGAAGGAGCCGGTCACCGTGCTGCCCGGGTCCGCCCCGGTACGGGCCTGCCACGCGGTCGCGGCTTTCATGCCGGTGCGCACGCCGGTAAAGCCGACGTCGTGCAGCAGGTTGTCCATATCCATGCCCTTGCCCGCCGTATTGCCCGGGTTCGGGTAAGAGGCATTCGTATTCGGCGAAGTGCCCGAATAGTTGTTGTGCTGATACTCGCCGATGCGCGGCAGGTAGATGTTTTTGCCGGATTCCTGGTAGGACACCATCGGCAGGCCTTCCGTGTGCGTCGCGGCCGGGTACAGGATTTCGATCCGTTCGCCCGGCTGGAGCGCCGCGGTGCCGTCCGCGTCCCCGAAGGTGTAGGTAAATACCAGGAAGTCCTTGCTTTCGGTCCGCACGTCCGCGCCGTTCGGTACAACGGCCGCGTCGGTACGGTCGATCCCCACCGCCGGATAGGCCTGCATCCCGCCGGTATCGGCCTCGGTCACCTTGTAGGCCGTGACCTCCGGCATCGTGAAGCCGTCCGGGTTTGCGTCCGATTTGGGCGCGCGGTAGGTGCCGTCGGCATTGCGCCACCGGATGATAACGTCCTGCGGCAGCGTGACCTTGACCGGCTCCGCGCCCACGTCCGCCGGCGCCATGCCGGCCGGCAGGTCGACATAGTCCACCGGCACCTTATCGATCACCGTCGGGCGGTAGACCTCGCCGGTGCCCAGGCAGTCCCGGAGGGAATAGCTGGGCAGGGCGGTACCGCCGTTGTAATTGACCTTGCCGTTATAGGCCGCGGTCACGGTGTAGCCTTTCGCGGCCGCCTTGGCGCTTTGCACCGCCAGGCGGTTCCACACGGCCTGCCCCGGCCGGTAGCCGCGCAGCGACCTGGTATCCACCAGCGAGCCGCTTTGCGCATCGGCCTCCGCGTCGCCCCGCGTGTCGTACGCCGCGTTCATGAGCGAGACGTTGGACATGCGGCGGCGCACCGGGTAGGTGAGCACGTTTTGCGTGCCGTAGACATAGGTGTCCTTCTCGATATTGGTGTTCTGGTCGTCGCGGTCCGGGTTCTCCGTGGGGTTGCCCAGCCCGTCCTTCATGTCATCCTGGAGTTCCCCATCCGTCTTGCCGGACTGGCCGGTTGTCGTTTCGCCGGGTTCGAGGGTGGTGAAGTTGTCGCCCGCGGACGAATCGATGAACCATTTCTGTTCCAGGCGCACCTTGTAATTGTAGCTGTACGCGTCCTTCGCGGTGTTGGGGTCGGTATCCGCCCACACGCTGACGCCGTGCAGCGTGACCGCCGGCACCGCGAGGTAATTGTCCTCCGCGTCCGGGCGCGCCTGGTTGTAGGCCGACAGGGTCGCATATTGCAGCCGGAGCCGCGCGACCTGCCGCGGGTCTACGGGGACGTATTGGTTTTCCGCCTCGTCCCAATAGTAGCCGTTCGGGTTTGCGCTGACGCGGTTGCCGCCGCCATCCGTGTAATACGGGTGCACAAGGCGGTAACCGTCCTGCCGCTCGCGGATCGCGTAGGGGTGCGTCGGGTCGTAGGCCACGTCCGTCCAGCCGTCCCGCACCGTGCCATCCGCCTTGAGGTCGCCGCGGAGCTGCACGAAGCGCGTCGCGGACATCCGGTTGTCGATGGTGGTTTCGGAGCCGTCCGGGTTTGAAACCGTGCTGTACTGCTTGCCGGTCTGGTCGTAGAGCAGCTCGTCGCCAGCGGGCAGGCGGTTGAGGAAGAAGCCTTGCAGCTCGCGCAGGTCGGCCTGCGCAAAGCCGGTATTGCCGCCGATGAAGTCGAACGTCAGCTCCATCTTGGTGGCGTTGCGGTGCGAATCGTTGCGGATGGTGCCGAGCGTGGTACCGTCCGCGTTTGGCGTGCCGACCGTGAGGCGCGCCTCGCCGCCGTCGATGTTGTCCGTCATCTGCAGCTGCATGGACGGCTTGTTGTCCACCGCAAAGAACTTCATTTTGCCGGACTTGACGCGCGCCATCGTGCCGTCGGTGCTGCCGTCCGCCGTAATGTCCCCGGCCGCCGTGGGCTTGAGGCGCTCGTAGGTGACGGTCGGGTCGCTGCCGATGGTCTCCTGGCGGGCGACGGACGCGCCGTATGCGTTCGCCGTCTTCGGGATCGCGGCGACGTCCTTGCCGCCCTCGCTGGCGTTCGTGTAGTTTTCCACATCCGCGATGCCCGCGCCCGCGGCTTCGAGCCGGGTGGAAGTGAAGTAAATGGGTTCATAGCCGTGCGTATCGTCGTAAGAGCCGAAATACACGACGCTCTGGGCAAGCTCCTTGCCCTCGAGCTTCCCGCCGTCGGGCGTGGTGTCGTCCGCTGTGTCGAGGTCGGACTCGACCTCAAGCTCTACCATGATGCGCACGCCCTGGTTGAGCATGACGGGCTTGTTGATCTGCCAGACAAGCTGGCGCACCGCCGTGTCCGGCACCTCCGGCTCGGCAAACGCCGCGCGGAAGAAGCTGCGCATGCGCGCGAACACCGTCGGCGCCTCGCTCTCCTTGCCGGAGTAGAGGTCCTTCAGTTCGGTGTTATGCGGGACGTTTGCATATTTTTCCGCAGGCGTAGCCCCGTTTTCGTGTTCCGTATGCTGCGGGTCGTAGGCCGTGATGTCCTCCCGCAGGATTTGCGCGTCGCCCCAGGCCAGATCGCTGGCCGCGGCGGGCTTCGCCGCCGTCAGGCCCGATACCGGGGTGGAGGCCGCGTCGCCGTAATCATTTTTGACGCTGCCGTCCGGGTTTAGCGTGACCCATTTGCCGTTTACGATGTGCAGCGCGCCGCCGTCCGCCGCCTGCCAGTTGCCGTCCGCGTCGAGCGCGGGCAGGTCGCCGAACGTAAACTGCTCCGGCATGTAGTACCACCGTGCGATGCGGGTGCCCTTCGGCGCTTCGAAGCGGATGACCGGGGCGTCCCAGGTGGTGTTGCCGCGTTCGCCGCCGGCCGGGGTCGGCAGCGCGTCCTTCTCGTTGACCGCCGTCACATAATAGGTGATGCGGTCGCCGGGGATGAGCTTCTGGATATCGACCGGCGCCTTCGGCGTCTTGGCCTTGTCGTTCGCGTCCGCCTTGTCAAAGTCGTTGCCGCCGTAGGACAGGCCGAGCGGGCGGTGCACATTATTGGCGTCCTTCGCGTCCGGGTCGGGCGCAAGGCCGCTCGTCCCCGCCGCGTCCACATACGGCAGGCGGTTGACGGCCACGTTGAGCTTGGCCGCACGGTTGAGGAAGCGCAGGCGCTTGTGGTTCGCCACCGTGACTTCGCGCTTCATGGTGATGCCGCTGGACGCGACGTTGTGGATCGCGTTCACGCCCGCCATCTCAAATTTGACCGTCAGTTCGTCCGAAATGGACTTGGCCAGCTTGAGCGGGTCGATCGCCACGCCCGGGCGGGACTTGCTGTCCCATGCCTTATCGGTGCCCGCACCCGCCGGGTCTTCATCCGCCTCATAGAAGCGGTCGACGAAAACGCCTTCAAACAGCAGGTCGGCCGGCTCCTCGCCCTCGGCGTAGCCCGGCGCCGCCGCGCCGGCGGGGCCTGTATTGCGCACGCCGGTCAGCGTGGCGTTGCCTTCGGCGTTCGGGCCGAAGAAGCGGCGGCGGTTCTTCTGGAAGTCGATCAGCCAGTCCGTGCGCACCTTGACGCCGTAATTGCAGGAAACGACGTTGTGCTGCAGGAAATAGCCCTCGCTGCTGGACGGGTCGTAGGCGCTTTGGCCGTCCGCCGCCACCTTGACCGGGGTCAGCTTGACAAGATTGCCCGCCGCATCGGTGTAGGACGCGCCGTCCACAAACATTTTGTCGAGGTCGATCAGGAAATAGCGCGCGTTTTCCTTGCTTGCCGCCGGGTTGCCGTCCCGGCCGGCGTAGGAAATGTACTTGCTGTACGCGGGCGCAATCTCGCCGTCGTTTTCCATAATGTCGGCGAGCGCGAACTGCATCAGGTCGAACTCGTTTGTGGGCTTGGCGGAAGCGCCCGGCGCGGTGTGCGTCTGGTTCGGCGCGGCCGCGGTGCGCAAGGTGAACGTATCCACCGCGTATTTGTTTTCGCGGAGCACCGCGACATCGTCCGCGCCCTCGGTGGCCTTTTGCTGGCCGGCATAGGCGGTTTTCGTCAGGAACTGCGCCGGGATCCACAGCTTTTGCGTGCGCAGGCCTTCCGGCATGGCGTTTTCATAGGACAATTTGTCATAATACACGCCCGCCGTATCCAGGGTCTCGTCCGCCGCGTACGCCTTCAGCCCCTCCTTGGAGGTATTGACCGCCCACATGCGGAACCGCTGCGTGTTTGGCGTCTTGTTGTCCACACCGTAATCGTAAATTTCGCTGTACTCCGGGCCGTTTGCCGCGCCGGATGCGTGGTACGGGCTGGAGATGGGGTCGCCCGCCGCGGCGGTGCCGCCCGGCAGCAGGGGGACGGTGTCAATATACACCGCCGGGGTGTTGTCCAGCCGCTTGGCGATCAGCATGGAGCGGCTGTCCACCGAACCGGTGTCCACCCCGCCGCCGACTGGGTTCAGGCCGCGCGCGGCGTTGTCATCCGTCGTCTTGTACGGGACGGATTCTTTCAGTTCCGTCCAGCCGGGCTCCGAGCCCGTTGCGCCGTCCTCGACCAAGTGCAGGCGGCCGTCCCCGTCCTTCCAGCCGATGGCCTCCGGCGCGGTGGCCAGGTAGCCGAAGGCGCTTGAAACGTGGTTGGTGCGCGGCTGCACCTGGGCGTTTGTCAGCACGCGGTTATTGCGCGAACCGACGCTTTCCAGGGAACTGCCGGAACCCGTCTGCGTCCAGGCGGAGTGGTACGGGTTGCTGCGCGGCAGCACGTCGTCGATGATCTCGTCGACATTGCCGAACAGGTAGTAGTCCGGGTTTGCATCCGCCGCTTGGCTGCGCTCCGGCTGCACGCCGAGGTACTCGTCCGTCTGGTCGCCGTCGCCGGGCAGGTTGACCGCGACAAACGTCACCTTGGACGGGTATTCGTTACGGCCGAGCGTGATGACGTTCTTCTGCGCCAGCAGGGCGGCGTCCGCGTTGACGGCGTCGTTATAGGCGTCCCCGTCGAGTTCGTCGTCCGTGTGGCCGTCCGCAAGGTTCTGGTTGCCCTTGATGGAGTCGCCGGTCGCCGCATCCGTGTTGTCCTCGTAGCGGAACAGGATGCGTCCCATGTGTTCCATGCCGCTTTTCCCCTTGGCTTCGTCCAAGGTGGGCGCGGTGGCGGCTTCTTCATTGCCGTACAGGTCGAGGTAGTCGAGCGTCACGGTGCGGGTGGCTTTGGCCGCCGTCTTGACGTCGCCCGTCGGGGGCGCGCCGTCCACGCCCGTGGTGTCGGTCTCGTGCTCCGCAATCTCGACCTTGACGCGCGTCAGGTACGGCCGCATGTTGTCCGCGACCTCGATATAGCGGCTGAAGAAGCCCTTATACCAGCCGTCCTCGCGGGAAAGCTCCGGCAGGGTATCGGCCGTTTCGACATAGTCGAGCTGGGTGAACAGACCCTTCCACTCGTCGTACAGGTAGCGGTAAGCGCCGGTACTATAGTGGTAATACTGCCGTGCCTTTTCAGCATTGGTATCCGCCGGCTGGCCGATGCCGATGCCGAAACCGGCCAGCGCGCCGTAGGGCAGGTCTGCGTTATAGTTGTTTTCATAGAAGTCCTGCCGGATGTTGCCGGAGGCTTCGGAAAACGCCTTGCCGTCCGCCGTTTTCCCCCAGCCCGATTCCGTGCGCACGTTCGCGCCCAGCACATTGATATCCGCGTCGTTATAGAGGTAGCCGGACTGCCAGTCCGCCCAGTTTGAATCGGCGTGATAACTGTAATTATAATAGGTCGTCGTGTAATGATGGTACTCTTCCCCGTACGACCAGTCGCTGCGGGTTTTTACAGCCGCATGCGGGTGCTGCCCGTCGTCCTTGCCGATCTGCTCGCGCACGGCGGTCACACGGTTCTGCGGGGCGACAGGTTGCAGGCGCTGCGCCGCGTTCGCCTCGTAATCGACGTCATACTGTGCGCCCAGGGCGATATGGGTGTTGACGGAGGCGGACTGCGCGCCGGTCTTGATGACGCGCCCCGCGACTGCGATCGAGTGGCGGGTTTCCTGCTTGCCAACCGTGTCGCCGTTTGGCACGACCTGGGCATGGCTGGCGTATTTTTCGCCCATCGCCTGCGGGTCGACCGCCTCGCGGTACCACGAGCCTTCGTCCGCCGCGACGACCTCCCACAGGCTTTGGTTGGTCTTGTTTTGCGCCGCTGGGTTTTCGTTGATGGACATAGTGACGATGACCTTGTCGATCCCGCCGCTTTGCACCGCGTAGCCCGGCCAGCGGTAGCCCGCGAGGCTGCCCGCGTCCGCGGTGTCGCGCGGGTCGTACCGGTTGTCGCCGGCGTCGATATTGGACGGGGCAAAACCCGCCGCCTGCGCCGATGCGTCCGGATTGACGAGGTTGATGCGCCACCAGCCGCCTGCGTCCTCGCCCGCCATGGTGCCGACGCTGCTCGCGGCGGTGCCGTCCGCCCAGTCCGTACCCGCGCGCGTATCCACCGTGCCGTCCTTATGTACGATGGCGACGGATTTTACATAGTTTTTCAGGTAGGGGCGCAGCTTGAGGAAATACGCATCAAAGCTGTTTTCGGGCACGTCGATGGTCATGGAGACTTCGGCGGCGGCGTTGTAGTCCTGCAACACCGTGCCGGTATTGGCGCGCGGCGTGCGGAACCACTGCCGGAAATCGACCGTATACGCCGCGAGCGACTTGTAGCCCACGGTCAGCGTATGGTTATCGAGATACGGCGCATGCGTATACTGGCTGTCCCAGCAGTAGTCGGTACTGTCGCGGTTAATATTATTCGGCATGGTCTCGTCCACATAGCGGTAATCCGCCGGGGAGATGCCCTTCGCGTCCTCGGAGAACGCCGCGCTCATGGTGGTGTCGAAATAGAGCTTCGGCGTGTAGGCCCAGGCCTTGTCGGTATCGCCGCGGACGTGTTCCTCGCGCGCGATATCGGCAAAGTTGTTTTCGCCGTCCTGGACGCCCGTGACCGTGCCGGGCGCGCCGCTTTGCGCGATATCGAGCTGGGCAAAGCCGTGGCCGTACAGCAGCGTTTCAAACGTGCCGGTTACGACGGTAGACGTTTCGCTCGTGATCGCGCGGTTGCCCGCCGCGCCGACCGTGGTGCTGATCGGGCGGTCGCTCAGGCCGACGAATACAACCGATTCCGCCGCCTGATCCGGCCGGACGGCCAGCGCCCATGCGTCCTTGCCCTTCTTGGGGCTAATTTCCTCGGTAAACGCCTTGGGGTCGTCCTTGCGCATCGGCAGGAAGTCCGAGCCGTAAATTTCGGCCTTGCCGATATTCGCCAGCCCGGCCTGCCCTACGAGCAGCTCGCGGGAAATGAGCAGGTCGCCCGCTTTCGCGGTGTAAAGCCCCTCCGCCGGCGCGGCGGAAGGCTTATCCGCAGCCAGGCGCGTCAGGCCGGACGCGAGCGTCCGCACCGCGCCGTCCTTATGCAGGGTGACGGTGAAGGTCGCGTTTTGGTTGACCGTTTCCGGCAGCGCCTTGGCCGCGGTAGCCGGCTTTTGATATTTATACGGGGGCTTTGCGCCCGCATCCGCGGGCGCGCCGCCGTCCGCGTTGTCGCGCGTGACCTCGACATAGTAATCGTCCGGCCGGTCGACGTCGCGCAGCACGATCCGGTCAAAGACCGCCTGCTCAAAGAGCTGCCCGCGCACGATGACGTCCATCGTGTGGAAGCCGCGATGCCCCTCGGCGTCCTGCGTGCGCGCGGCCTCCATGCCCGGGTCGAGCGTAAAGCGGAAGCCCTCCATACGCGACACCGAGTCGTTCGTCAGGCCGAAGGACGACAGGTACTCGCGCGCGTAGGGCACGACGTTCCAGTTGCCGTTCTGGTCGATGGAGGCGGACAGCGCGGTGCCGTCGTTACGCGTGCCGCCGGTGTTCGCCGGGTTGGGGTCGTAACTTGTGCCATAGCCAAGCGCCGCGCGGTTATAGTATTCCGTCCTGGCGGTGGTCACCGGGCGCGGCTCCTTGATGTTGAAGGAGGCGTGCTTCCACTCCTCGCAGCCGTCGTCCGGCTTGACCTTCTGGCTCGTGCCGGAAACATAGTCGATAAAACTCGTTTCCGCCAGGATATCGTTGCCAAAGTGGTTGTTTTCCTCCAGGTAAGGCCGGCCATAGCCGTCATAGCGGGTCACATATACCTTTTTGCCCGACGTATGCGGGTTGAAAGCCGCCAGGTGGTCCTTGGTGTTCACAAGGTTCTGCGTGCCCGCAAAGGCCTTCTGGTAAGTATATTGGTCGCCGTAGCGCCCCGCGAAGCCCAGCACGCGCACTTCGCCGCGGTTGTCCGTGCCGCCCTGCGCCTTGACGTCGCCGTCAAAGCGGGAGAACACGATTTCGATGCGGCCGGGGTAGGGGATGCTTGCCTCGCCGTCCGGGTCCGCTTCGTCATACCACGCGGTATAGTCCACCTTGGCGCCCTGCCCGCCGCTGCGGCCTGCCAGCAGGCCTTTCAGCTCGTCGCCCAGGATGGTGCGGCAGCGCGGAACAGGCTTGCCCTCCGCGTCCAGCATGGTCGCAAGGCGGTCGTACACGCGGATTTCTGCAACCGTGGCCACGCCTTCGTCCAGCACCGGCACCCAGCCCGTTGCGGGGTAGCCGCCGGACATCGCGCCCGTGTTTTCATCATAGGACGGCGGCGCCCAGGGGGTCGCCGATTCCGGGTAAGGCTCTGCCGCCTGGCCATTGAGGCGGGTCACGCCGTCCGGCGCCTTCCAGCCCAGCAGGGTCTTGCCGTCGCCGATCAGCTTGCGGTCGAAGAACAGGCCGGTTGCCTGGAAGCCGCGGCGGCTGTCCTCCTGCTCGTTGGTGTCCGGGTTGTCGCCGTACAGCGGCAGGTTGACGCCGAGCACCGGGCGGGACATAGCGCTCGTCGACTTGTTGCCGAGGCGCATACGGTAGAACAGGCCGTCTTTGTCCTCATAAGACAGGGGGAGGGCGTTCCGGTCGTTGTCCGAATCCCCGCTTGTCTCAAGCGCCAGCGGGTAGGCCGCGCCGGGATCCGCGGGGTCGTCCGCCTTGGCGGCGGTCATATCGACCGTCGGGTCGGACGGGCCGATGTGCAGGCGCGCCCAGCTATCGACCGTGCGGGTATAGGTCGTCATCGCGGCGGAAGCGCCGATGGTCTCGTAGCTCTCCGTCCAGCTGCTCGCCAGCTTGAGGAACTCGCTCATGGTGATATCCTTGCCGGGGTCGACCTTGTTGCCGTTTTCGTCGATATTGTCGTAAGAATAGCCGTCCGGCGTGCCGTAAAGGTATAGGTAGCCGCTGTTTTTGCTCGGGCTAAAGTTGTTGCCGCCCTCGAGCGTGGAGTTGTACTGCGTCACCCAGATGTTCGCGGTGTCGGGATGGTCGATCGGATGCTCCACCTTGTCGTTCCACACGGTTTCGCTGATCGAAAGGATCGGTTTCCCGCTCGCGTCCGTGCTGAACAGGTCGTCCGCGGAGACGGCATAGGTTTTCTTGCTGCCGTCGCGGCCGGTGTAGACCATCTCATATTGGTAGGCCGTGCCCTCGCCGGCGACCGGGGTATAGCCCTCGCTGTACGCGCCGCCGAGCAGCCGGTCCCATCCCGCGCCCGCGGGATCGCCCATCGGGTTGTGGATATTCTGGCTGGTCGCGTCGTTGCCCTCGCCGTCCACCAGCTTGCGGCGGATCAGCACGCTTGCGCGGCCGGGCTTCGGCAGGCTGTCGTCGCGCTTGCCCTCCGCGTCGAGCTTCAGCGGCTGCGCCTCCTGGATGAAGACGGAATCCAGCTCGACCTTGCCGTCGCGCGTGATGTTTTCCAAAAACGCCGCGTCGGACGCGATGCGGGTCAGCTTGAAGCCCGCGAGCGACTGGTAGCCCTCCACGTCGACCGGGGTCGGGCTGATCGGCAGCGTGTTCTTGAGGAAGGCGTTATAGGCGCGGGTGGGGCCGGTATTGCCGGCCTTGACGCGGAAGAACGCGCCTTCCACGCCCATGGCGGCGTCGCGGTCGCCCTTGTCGCCGCTCGGCTGCCCCTTATAGGCGCCGACCGTGCCGACTGCGTGCACCTCGGCCTTGGGGACGACCTTGAGCGAACGGAACGAGCCCGTCCGGGTATCGAGTTCGGTCTTTGCCTGCGCAAAATCGAACGGGTCGTAGCCCTTGGGCACGGTCAGGTTGCCGGTCGCGGTGACGATGCCGCCGTAGGTCACATTCTGCGCCGCGGTGCCCGCCGCACTGTCGTTATAGGTGCTCGGGCTGCCTTCCAGCAGCACATAGGTCTGCTTGTTGGTCTCTTGGCTATATGTATAGTTGTTGAGGCTGCCGCCGTTTGCGGCCGTGCTGTCGTTGCCGAAATACACCCCGTAGGACAGGCGCACCGCACGGATATACCAGCCCTCGGGCAATTCGCCCGCCATGCCCGCGACCGGCTTGCCGTCGCTGTCCGTATAGGAAAACTGCAAACGGTTCCGGAAGGCGTATTGGGGGTCTGCGGGGTCGAGCTTCGCGCGGCCGAGCGACGCCCTGAGCGCCTGCTCGTCGATCACGGCGAACTTGCCCGCGTTTGCCGGGTCCGCTTCGCCCTTCTGGTCGTCGTAGTCCCAGCGGTAAACCGTCAGCTTGGCGTCCTTGCCGTATTTAAGGATATTGGGGTCCATCTCGATGGCCGTCAGCAAGAAGCCCTTGCGGTCCATCTTGTCGCTGCCTGTGACGCTGACCGGCAGGGAAGCCGTAAAGGCCGCGTCCACCAGGTCGGAGTAGCTGCGGTTCGTGGTAACGCTGCGGTTCGTGCCGCCGACCACCTGGTTTACGGCGGACTGGTTCCACTGGTTGCCGAAGGTGACCTTATAGAAGTGCTGGTAGCGGTCGTAGGCCTTGAGGTCCAGCAGGTTGCCCATCGGCACGTCGATCTGTGTGGTGACCGCGCCCCAATTGTTGGGGCCGGACGCGCTCGCGCCGTTGCCCGGCGTGATCCCCTTGTCCGCCAGCGCCCGGTCGGTGAAGACCGACTGCACATAGGCGTACGGGTGCGGGCGCTGCACGACGAACTGCGCGGTCTGCACGCCGCTCTGTACCGGGTCTACGACCACGCGCCCCGCATAGGCGCCCGTCTGGCTGGGCGTGCCCGTCAGCACCTGCTTGGTTTCGTACTGGCCGGTCTCAAAGTTCCAGCGTTCCGGGCGGTAGAATACGCTCTTGATCTGCAGCGCGTCTTCCGCGCCGCCCTTGTCGGAAGTTTCGGTATAGCTGTTCGTCTGGCCGTAAAGCCGGAGCTGCAGCGCCTTATCCTTCGTGCCGGTGTCCTCGCGCACGTCTATCACATTTACGCGCACATAGCGCACGTCGCCAAAGCCGGCGGCCTTCTTCCGGATATCCTCCAGCGTGAACGTGTAGCCCTCGCCCTCTTTATAGTGGCTTGCCAGTTCTTCCCCGGTGAAGGACACGGAATTTGCCAGCTCCTTGCGCGGTTCGATGCCTTCCTTGTTGTCCTGCGCGGAGGCAAACACGACCTCAAACAGGCCGTCCTTGCCGTCATACAGCTTTTTGAGCTGCTCATCGGTGATAACAAGGCGGTCGAACAGGAAGCCCTTGGCAAGCTGTTCCGCCCCCGCCTGCGCCGTCTTGTTGCCGCTTGCGTCCAGGTAATTGCCGTCCTTGTCCTGGCGCGGCACGAGCTTTACAGGCAGCTCGGACTGCAGCACGCCCTCGGACAGGGGCAGCTTTTCGTTGTTGCCGGACGAAGCCTGCCAGGGGCCGTACCAGTAATAAATCGGTCGGTCGCCCGAGCCGATATACACGTCAAAGCGCTTTTCGTGCTGGTTAAAGGGCACGTACGCCGTATTGTCGTGCTGGTTCGTGCCCATCAGCGCGCGATCCTGGCCATGGATGCCGCGCGTCTGGGTCTCGCCGTTCGCGTCCACATAGGTGACCGGCGTCACCCCGTCGGGCGCATATTCCGGCTGGTAGGCCTCGTAATAGGCGTCGCTATATACATAGAGGTTGTAGGAGTCGTCAATATAGAGGATATGCTCCAGCGTATCCTCTGCGTAGTAGGCCGGCTTGCCCGCCGACGTGGCCGGACGGTTCGCGGGCATATTCTTGCCGGCGGCCGCGTTATTGTCGTGCTGCAAGTGGGTATAGGGGTCGTAAACGCGTTCGTTATTGACGCGCGCCTCCAGGCGCTCGTCCTCCGTGTAGAAGGAGGCGTGCACGCGCAGCGCGCCGGTTGCGAGCACATGGCCGCGCAGCTTCACATCGAAGCCGTCGCCCTTTTTGACCGTGCCGCGGAACTGCGCAAACACGACCTTGACCCTTTGCAGCGCGTGGATATGCTGGGGCTTTGCTCCGTCGTCCCACGCTTCGGCCCTCAGCGTGTGGTAGCCGGGCGTTTCCGCATCGTCAAACAGCGCCGTTTTGCCGTTTTCGCCGTACAGCTCGTCGCGCCCAAAGGTGAGCGTTACCTCGTTGCCGCTTTTATCCAGGCCGTACAGGCGGATCTCATCCACGCCGCCGGAAAGCGCGTCCTTCGCGGGGATCAGGATCCCTTCCGTGACAAAGCCCTCGGCGCGGCTATACCGGTCGGGGTTGACGCGCGCGGGGAAGCTGACCTCGTAAACGCCGCGCAGAAGGTCGGAAACCTCGCGGCTGCCGCCGTTTTCGTCAGTATTCGTCAGCTGCGCGCTGATATAGTCCTTGCCGCCGGCAAACGTGCGCACCATGCCCGTGTTCCCGGCCTCGGCAGCGCCGGTCGGCCAGGTCTTCGTATACTGCGTGTGCGCCGCGTCCGCGGGGTACTGCTGGTTCAGTGAGAAATTCGTCAGCAAGGTGCCCCAGTACCAGTTCGACCACTTTGCGGTGTCCGGCAGGTAAGGGGGCAGCCTCGTATAGGAGGACCCCAGGTTCGGCAGGTTCAGCGCCGGGTCGCGGTAGATATTCAGGGCAACGCGCGGGTTCGCGTCGACATAGATTTTCTTGACGCCCATGCCGGGGTTGTCCTTCGGCTCTCCCTTCCAGTCCGGGTCGGGGTCGCCCACGTCGGCCGCCTTGCGCACGAACTTCTCGCCGTTCGGCATGGCCGGGCTGCGCGCCAGGAACTGGTTTTGCACCGCCAGGTCGCGCTCGTAAACGTTTGCGCTGCCATATACGCTGCAATACAGGAACTTATCGTCGTAATGGGCGGTACTGCCGTCCGCCATCGTCTCGTTATGCGCCGCGACCATCTTGGCGTCCATTTCAGACAGGTAGACGCGCACCGCGCCGAGCAGGTGCTCTGGCTTCTGCGGGTCTGCGCCTTCCCAGGCCGTGCGCGGCAGGCGCAGCACGCCGTCCGCCCCAATATAGGGTTCGAGCGCATAGCGGTCGAGCACCAGGTCAGGCTGCGCGCCCTTGGCGTCGGGGTCGTTGCCGTTCCAATATAAGCCGACCTTCTCGAGGTTCGCCCAGTTTGTGTCGGACGACCAGGCCTCGTCCGGGTGCGCCGCGTCCCAGCCCTGCGGCTTGAACTCGCGCATGTGCTCCATATCGATGGCGACCATATCGGCCCGGAAGCCGGTGTTTTCCAGCCCCTTGACCTTGTAATCACCGGGATACAAGTCCAGCTTAAGCGTGATCTCGCCCTCGCTCATGAGCGCGGTCGAGTCGTTGCCGAGCGTGGCCGCGTACTTGAAGCGGTCCTGGTAGGGGACAGCCTGGCGGTTCGCCTTCGCGCGGGTGTTGCCGTCGTCGTCCAGCCAGTGCACGAGCATGTCGATGGTCGGCTTGGCCATCTCATAGATCAGCGTGCCGTCGTCTGTGCCCTTATAGACGAACTGGGGGTTCGCCGCGTCCTCGCGCTGCTGGTTGATGAAGCGGTCGTGCCAGCCGTCGACGCTGTAGGAAAGCGCGGCCTTGCACTTGCTGATCGTATAGCAGGTGCCGAGGATTTCCATGTACTGGTTGGCCTGGTCTTCGAGGTCGTTCGCCGGGTCCTCGTCGTCCAGGTGCAGGAGCTGGCTTTTGCCCTTGAAAGCGCTGTAGGTCAGCTCGATTTTGGACACCTGCCCGAGCTTTTTGCGCAGGTCGGAGGCCTGTTGGGTCACGTTGCCGTGCTCGTCCCGGAGTTCGGGGCGCAGGTCGATAAAGGCCGCGTCCGGGTGCTTGTCCTTATCCTGCCGGTTCGAGGTGTTGACCAGCGCCAGCAGCTCGGTTTTCGTAAAGCTGACCGTCAGGGGCTTGCCGTCCGCGCCCTTTGCCTTATAGCTTGTCAGGGTGAGCATCGGCCCCTCGATGAGTTTGACCTTGCCGTTTTCGTCCAGCACGGGCGTGCCGTCGGGGTTCTGCTCATACAGCAGCTTGCCCGCGCCGTCGCGCTTCCAGGCCGGGTCGCCGGCCTCGATGAGCTGCTTGTGCAGGTAAATGCCCGAGGATTCAAAGCCCGGCTTGTCCTTCTTGCCGTCCGCCAGGTCGTCGTCCTCGACCAGCATGGGCAGGTCGAAGGTAAAGCCGACGTTATAGCCCTGGCCTTCGGCCTCGTTCTGGGCGGTAAAGTAGTAGCTGCCCGATTCCAGGCCGAGCGGCGTGCGCAGCTCGGTATCGTCGACCTTCTCTTCCTTCTTGATGCGCGTGCGCACCTGCAGCTTGCCGCTGATCTTGGAGGGGTCGATCTGTTTCTCCGGCGCGCTGTCCTTTTTCAGCCAGGGCGAGTTTCCCGCCTTGTCCTGAACGGGGAAGTAGCCGATCTGGTCGGTCAGCAGGCCGTCCCGGATGGCGTCCGACTGCTGCTCCTCCACATAATCGAGCATGCAGAAGCGCACCTGCGCCTTGTTGACGCGCGTACCCGCCACGCGGGAGGTGCCCGCCAGCTCGATGTTCGAGGGCAGCGCCTCGCCGATGCCCAGCGCGTATTTAAAGTTCATGCGGATGGTATGGTTCTGGTAAAAATCCTCGTTAAAGGCCAACATGTCGGAGCAATCGAAGGTAAAGCAGACCTGCTCCTTGCCGCCTACCGTGACGGTTTCCTGCGTTACCGCCGGCGTGTCGAGGTCGACCCACGTTTTGCCGTCCTTGGAGAGGTATTGCAGGAAGGGGTAGGGCGTCTTGTGGACAAACTCGTCCTCAATTACGCCCACGCCGATCAGCTTGTCCTCGCCGCCGAGCCACTTTTTGATATACTCCCCGTTGGACGCTTGCACAACCTCCGGGTCGACATAAAGCCGCACCGCCTCCAGGTCATAGTCCGCGGGCAGCTCGTCCGTAATCTGCGGGCGGTACATCGGCGGCATCAGGTTCGCGCCCTGGAGCTGCTTTGCCGCCTTGTAGCCGATGTCGCGGATCGTGTAGGTCAGCGTGCGGCCGACCTGCGCCTCCTGCTGCTCAACGACCTTTTCGCCCTCGCCCTCGCCTTCAGGGATGTAGAAATAGGTAACGTTATCCTTGTCGTTTTTTTGCCATGTGTATTTGCCGCGCGTGATGACCTCGCCGGTCTCCTCGTCCTTATTCGTGATCTCCGGCCCGAAATAAATCTGGCCGATGGCTTCCGGGTTGGCGCGCATATAGTCCGCGGATGTCTGCATATTGGTCGCGTTGCTGTAGGGCACAAAGACGCGGTATACGCGGGCGTCCGGATAGTCCTTGTCATAGGTTATGCCTTCGCCGTTTTCGCCGCCATGGGGGTTTTTGACCCCGCCCTTCATATGCGGCGGGTATAGGATCTGGTTCAGCGACTCAAAGTTGACGGACGTGCCCGTGGCGCTGTAGCCGACCAGCTTGCCGCCGGCGTCCACCAGCTTGCCGGGATCCTCTACCGCGCGCTGCCCCTCCGGCACATCGGTCACATCGATGATGACCACGCCGCCGATTTCGTCGTATTTGCTCAAATCATACTCAAAATTGTCGAGCGTATTGGAGCCCCACACGCCGGTGAACCGGTCGGTCTTACTGGGCTTGTAGTTTGCGTCCGCGTATTGGTCGTTTATGACCGGGCTGCCGTCCGCCCCCATCAGGAAGCGCATCAGGGCGGAAGCGTTGACCGACACCTCCGCGTTGCCTGCCGAACTGGGTAGGGTGGTCTGGATATTGAAATCCTTGAAGACCGTCGTATCCGGAACCCATTCCTCTGGATTGTCGGGCAGGGTATACGTGTCGGTTTCCTTGTCGTAATTCATGCCGGACACGTTGCGCACCGTCATCTCATAGGAGGCGTAATTGTGCTTCTGCCACAGCATGACCATATCCTCCGCTGTGCCGTGCACCGGGTTTACGCGGAGGTCCCAGTCGATATTCGTATAGATCAGGGAACCCATGCCCTCGCCTTGCCAGGGGTCGCCCGGCATGATGCCCTGCAGCCCCAGGTTGCTCGCGTCATACCAGTTATTATCGTTATCGCGATAGGTCTGGTAGTCCGCCCAGCTGAACACCTGCGCGAGCGTGCCCTCTGGGATGGACTGCCCCTTTGCAACCCAAAACTTAAAGGAAACCCCGAGGATGGCGTTTTTCGTCGGTTCGTAGTCCTGCGTGGGCATATTGACGCGCACGCGGCCGCCATACCAGCCCGCACCCAGCGATTCTACCGGGTAAAAGTCCCCTTCTTCGGGATAAATGGGATAATNAGATGTGTATAAGAGCCGTTCGTGGAACCGTTACCCCCGCCCGAACCCGTGCCGCCTTCGCCGCCCGGCGTGGAACCGCCCTCGCCGCCGGAACCTGTATCGCCTTCGCCGCCCGGCGTGGAGCCGCTTTCGCCGCCGGAACCTGTATCGCCTTCGCCGCCCGGCGTGGAGCCGCTATCGCCGCCCGAACCTGTATCGCCTTCGCCGCCCGGCGTGGAACCGCCCTCGCCGCCGGGAACCGTGCCGCCTTCGCCGCCGGGGACGTCCGGCTTCCCCTCGGGGCTATCCGGCACTTCCGGAACCAACGTATTCGTCGCAGACTGCGGGTCATACGGGAAAAATGTCAAATTATCATACTGGGGCTTTACCGCAATGCCGCCCAGCAGCTGCGAGGGCTGCCCCTTGTTTGTCCAGTTCTCCGGCTTTGTCCAGTCGCCGTAGATCAGGCCGACCGTGCCGTCCTGATATTTTACAATGTAGGGCGTGTCAATATGTACGCCGATCCCGCCGAATTTCGCGCCTTGGCCGGACGAGCGGGAGGTAATTGTCAGGCCTGCCGTTGCCTCCTGCTTTTTGGACAAGGTGACGCCGTCCGTCATCGTCACGCTGCCCCCGCTGACCTTGAGGTCGTTCATATCCACGCGCAGGACGGGGATATCGCCTTCCTGCAATGTGGCCGGGGCGCCCGCCTCCAGCCCCTCCGGCCCTAGGCCGAGCGCTTGCAGCACCTCGAGCGCCGACGCGCCCTGCTGCAGGAAAAGCGCCAGCGTAACCATAAACGCCAGGATGCGGCGGTATGCGCCGCGATGTAAGCGTTTGCGTGAATCCTGTTTGCCCCTAAACATGTTCACAATTATTCCCCTCCATATACCGGCAAGCCGGCGGTACGATGATCAAAATCTGAAATGTAACTTGTGCACTTTATCGATTTAATGCAAAATTGCTGTAATTCACTAAGCAAAATGCACATATATTGATAAATATATACGTATCACTATTATATGCCATGTTACCGCTTGTGTAAAGGCAATATGCGCAGATTATGGATTTTTTGTGCACAAACTGCAAATATGGGCAGCATTTTCTTACAACATCGCCCACTTTATCACCATTTTGAACAAACGCTCAAAATCCGCTACACACGCACAAAATACGCCAGGCGCAGGCTGTGCCGCAAATCCGCCGCTACAATTTGTAACCGCAGGAGGGAAATCCCCTTTATGGTTGACATATGCCGGAAACCATGCTATATTATTTTTGACATAAGCCAGAAACAAAGGAGGCGGAAGCGATGCCCCGTCCCAAAAAATGCAGGCGCATCTGCGCGCTCCCGCGCACCGCGGCCTTTGCGCCGGTCGGCTGCCGAGGCAAGGCGCAGGTCGAGATGTCGGTCGACGAGTTTGAGGCCGTCCGGCTGATCGACCTGCTCGGCTGCACCCAGGAGGAGGCCGCCGCGCGCATGGGCGTGGCGCGCACGACCGTGCAAGCGGTATATAACTGCGCGCGCGGGAAGCTGGCCGACATGCTGGTGAACGGCAAGCGGCTGCAGATCGGCGGCGGGGACTATATGCTGTGCCCCCGGGCGGAAGGCTGCCCCGCGCACGGCGCGAGCGGCGNCGCGGGCAGCCTGCAGTACGACCCGGACACCGTCTGCGCCCACCACGAGGGGCACGGCGAAGGGCACGACTGCGGCAGCCACCACGAGGGCGGCTGCGGCGGCGGCCACTGCGGCCACTAAAAACCCGCGCCCACGCCCTGCTATAAAGATAAAAGAAGGGGCGCCATCCGGTTTGGATGGCGCCCCTTCTTTTATTTGCCGCCGCGCGGCGTTATTCGGGCTGCATGGAGATGGAGTTGTGGTCGCGCCGGTACTGCTTGGGCGATACGCCGACGCGCTTGACGAAAATATTGATCAGGCTGCCGCTCGAAGCGTAGCCCACCTCGTAGGCGATCTCCGCGACCGATTTGCTGGTGCGCACAAGCAGGATCTTGGCCTGCTCGATCCGGGTATTGATGACGTAATCCATCGGCGCAAAGCCGGTCTGCTGTTTGAAGCAGTGCGAAAAGTAGAAGACGCTCAGCCGCGCGACGCCCGCAAGCTCCTCCAGCGTGATCTGCTTACCCACGTTGGAGCGGATATAGGTGATCGCATCATCAACCGGGCCGCCGGCCTCGCGCTCCTCGCGGGTGGGGGAGAGCAGCAGTTCAAACATCCTGTAAATGCGCATCGAGCTTTCAAACGGCGTTTCGATACCGCCGCGCTCATAAAAGTCCACCATATCGTAAAGCAGCTTGCCGACCATCATGTTGCTTTCGCGCCGGATCAGCCAGCCCTGCGTATCGATCACGTGCTGCGAGAGCGCGTGCGCGTTGGAGCCGTCAAAGTGCATGTAGAGGAACTCGAGCCCGTCCTCCGCGTGGTAATAGTGCGGCTCCGTGCAGTCGAGCAGCACCACGTCCCCGCGCTGCGCCCGGCACGCCTCCCCGCGGTACTCGATGCGGAACACGCCCTGCCGGATGTACACCACAAGCAGCGGCGGGTAGGACTGGCGGCGCATATAGTAGTTCTCGTTGCAATAATAATGGCCGCACCAGGTCGGGTAAAAAAACAGCCCCTTTGCCGTTTCCGGCGGCGTGAAGGAAAAGCACGTGGAATGCGGCAGGATGCCCGGGTCTACGCTTTTCATGGGAACACTCCTTTTTTGCAGTTTCGTATATAAAGGCAAAATCGATGAATTTTACAACAAACCGCGCTATTTACGGATTGCTACTATAAGCTTATAATGAAGTCACAGAAAAGGAAATCAACAGTTAATACAAAGTTTCTCCGCAATTTTTGGTACAAATCACAAACCGGTATGATTACGCTGTTTCAGCGTTTGTAAAAGCAAAACTAAAATACTTATAGGAAAGAGTGTGAACAAAATGTTTATTGGCGAAAAGAAGATTGACAGACCGTTCCGTTGGGGTATCGTTGGCGGCGGCCGTACGAGCGGCGTAGGCTACAAGCACCGCCTGGGCGCCATGCGCGACAACACCTCCTTCGTCCTGAAGGCCGCGGCCTTCGACCTGGACTTCGGCCGCTGCGTGGACTTCGGCAAGAACCTCAATATGGACGAAGACCGCCTGTACCCGGATTACAAGACCATGTTTGCCAAGGAAGCCGCCCGCGAGGACGGCATCGAGGCGGTCGACATCGCCACCCCGAACTTCCAGCACTTCGAGGTCTGCAAGGCGGCGCTGGAAGCCGGCCTGCACGTCATCTGCGAAAAGCCGCTGTTCTTCAAGGTCGAGGAAGGCGAGGAGATCAAGGCGCTCGCCGAAAAGATGGGCAAGGTCGTATGCGTGACCTACGGCTTCTCCGGTTTCGACCTGCTGAGCCAGATGCGCAGCATGGTCCTGAACGGCGACATCGGCGAGGTCACCATGGTCGACCTGCGCTACGCGCACGGCTTCGCCTGCGACCCGACCGGCGACAAGCAGGCCGAGGGGCAGAAGTGGCGCGTCGACCCGGCAAAGTCCGGCCCGTCCTTCGTCCTGGGCGACCTGTCCACCCATACCTTCTACATGTCCGAGCTGGTCTGCCCGCAGCTGAAGCTGAAGCAGCTCCTGTGCGACCGCCAGAGCTTCATCAAGTCCCGCGCCCCGCTGGAGGACAACGCTTACGTCCTGATGCGCTATGAAAACGGCGCGGTCGGCCGCCTGTGGGCTTCCGCTGTCAACGCGGGCGACATGTCCAGCCAGCACATCCGCATCGTCGGCACCAAGGCGTCGCTCGAGTGGAACGATATGCACCCGGACGAACTGAAATACGAGGTACAGGGCCAGCCGGTACAGACGCTGGTGCGCGCCATGGATTACCTGAACCCCGAAGCGCTGGAATACGAGCGCCTGGGCGCGCTGCACTACACCGGCCTCATCGATTCCTGGTCGAACCTGTACACCCGCTTCGCGATCGCGATGGACGCGAAAAACCGCGGCGACGAGGAGGCCCTCGCAAACCTGGTCTACCCGGGCATCGACGCCGGCATCGACGGCATCCGCTGGGTGACCAAGTGCGTCGAATCCGCCGACAAGGGCGCCGTATGGGTCGACTTTAAGTAAATCACGATACCAATCCCTCTTTTTCTTCTCTTCTCACGATGGCGGGCGCGCCAGGAA
>NZ_LT707058.1:8754-55884 GCF_900155735.1 Intestinibacillus massiliensis | reverse complement strand
AAAAAAAACTCCCTCCCCCCCCTCCTTTTTTCTTCCCCCCCCGGGGGGGGGGGGCGCGGGGGGAGCGCCCCCCCGCCGCACCTAACCGATTTTTTGGAGGTAATATAGATGCAACTGGCTATCTGCACCGATGTATTCGCCGACCTGTCTTTCACGGACATGCTCGATAAGGTAAAGTCCCTCGGCATCGACGCGGTCGAGATGACCGCAGGCGGCTGGGGCGCGCGCAAGCACGTCGACACCGCCGCGCTGCTCGCCGACCCGGCCAAGCTCGAAGCCTTCCAGGGCGAGCTTGCAAAGCGCGGCATGCGCATTTCCGCGCTCAACACGTCCTGCAACCCGCTCTGGCCGTCCGCGACCGGCGAGGAGTATAAGAAATCCATGTACGACTGCGCCGTACTTGCCGGCAAGCTGGGCGTCAAGAAGCTCGTCGCCATGGCCGGCCTGCCCGCGGGCAACGAGACCGACACCACGCCGAACTGGATCACGTCCACCGTGTCCTGGCCGGACTTCATGGCGCCCGCCTACGAATACCAGTGGAAGGTCACGGTCGCTTTCTGGAAGGAATTTGCCGCGCACTGCAAGGCCTGCGGCGTAGAGCAGATCGCCATCGAGGAGTTCCCGGGCACCATGGTATGGAGCGCGGGGACCATGCTGAAGCTGCGCGACGCCGTCGGCCCGATGATCGGCATCAACCTCGACCCGTCCCACATGATGGTGCTGGGCGCCGACCCGATCGCCGCCGCCCGTGCGCTGCGCGGCTGCATCTTCCACGTGCACGGCAAGGACGCGCGCATCGAGCGCGGCCTGTCCGACGTGGACGGCATCCTGGAGCCGCGCCCGGTCACCGAATCGGCCGACCGCGTCTGGAACTACGTGGCCGTCGGCTGCGGCAAAGACCTGCAGTGGTGGAAGGAGTTCTTCTCCGTCGTCCATATGATGGGCTATGACGGCGACGTTTCCCTTGAGATGGAGGATCTGACCATGACGACCGAAGCGGGCGTCAACACCTCGATCGACGCGCTGCGCCAGACCATCAGCCAGTAAAACATGCTCTCTCCTTGCCCGCCGTAACCCGGCGCGGCAGCATCCATGGCCGCCCCCAAATGGGGGCGGCTGCCTTTTTATGCGGGAACACCCGCCGGGTACGGTACCCGGCGCAGGCGGGCGCAACTTTGTGGAAAAAACGGCGGGCGGAAAATAACGAAAAGATGCACAAATTCCGGCGCGGCGCATTGTGGATAACGATATTTTGCTGTACAATGAGCAAGATTTCTAAAAGACACAGCAAAAGAAATTATTTTAAAGCCCTTTCCGGCACGTTATGATAAAAGTACAAACACGGGACGGGAAATCCGATAAAACTGCGCAAAATGGCCGGAACGCAACATATTGGAGACGTTCGGATGGCACGTCCAAAACAGTGATGCTGGAAAGAGGAGAGCGATTATGAAAAAGAAGCTACTGGCAATGATCATCGCGGCAACCATGGCGTTTACCCTGTTCGGATGCGGCGGCCAGCCGTCCACCGATGACAATAACGCAGCGGGCGGCGCAGGCAGCGCCGCAGACGGCGCGGATACCGCGGACGGCGGCAAAATCAAGGTCGGCCTGGCGCTCGACAAGCGCGACCAGTTCACCACCTCGCTGGAATCCGCCGTGACCGCGAAGGCGGAAGAGCTCGGCGCGGACCTCCATGTCGTCGAGGCGAACAAGGACTTTGCAACCCAGCTTTCCCATGTGCAGACCTTCGCGGTCGACGGCTTTGACGCCGTCATCGTCAAGCTGATCAACACCGACGGCGCGCAGGAGATCATCAACGCGGCGGGTTCGATGCCGGTCGTATTCGTCAACATGAAGCCGGACGAAAGCCTGCTGGAGCAGGGCAAGAACATCTATGTCGGCTCCGACGAACACCTTGCGGGCGGCCTCCAGGCGCAGTACGTCGCAAACTATGCCAAGGCGCAGGGGCTTGACACCGTGCGCGCCGTCATCCTGACCGGCGAGCTGGGGCAGGACCCGACCGTTATCCGCACCCAGTCCTTCAAGGACAGCCTGACCGGCGAATACGGCCTGGGGCTCGACGTGGTCTACGAGGACACAGCCGAGTGGGACCGCGCCAAGGCGATGGACAAGTTCGTGCAGTTCATGGGCAGCGGCAAGGGGTACGACGTCGTGGTCTGCAATAACGACGATATGGCGCTCGGCGTGGTCGAAGCCATGAAGACCAGCGGCGACAAAAAGGTCGTGTGCCCGGTACTGGGCGTCGACGCGACCAACATCGGCTGCCAGTCCATCAAGGACGGCGAGCTTGCCTTTACGGTATACCAGTCCGCCAAGGGGCAAGGCGCCGCGGCGATTGAGAGCGCCATCTCCCTGGTCAAGGGCGAAAGCCTGCCCAAGATCGACAAGGGCACGGTAAATGACGACCAAACCATCATCTGGATCGACTTCGAGCCGGTCGACAAGGACAATGTCGACCAGTATATGGGGTAATCCTTCCTACTCTTCTTCTCTGGTGTGTCCCGACACACAAAAGCAGGGGGCCGGCACGCAGTAAAAGCGTGCCGGCCCCCTGCTTTTGCCTTCTCGCTTCCCCCCGGGGCTTACCACGGGCTTTCCCGGTAAGCCCCGGGGGAAAGCCCGACCTTTTCCGTAAAGGCGTTGGCGAACCCCGCCTCGCTCTGGTAGCCGACCGCAAACGCCACCTCGCGCACCGTGTACCCCGTGGTCTTGAGCAGGTATTTCGCAAGGTTGAAGCGCAGGTGTATCAGGTATCCGTACGGCGACATGCCGGTCTCCTTGCGGAACACGCGGGAAAAATGGAACCGGCTCATATGGACGGAATCGGCCAGCGCGTCCACGGAGATCGGGCGGTCGATATGCATCTTCATATATTCGATGGCGACCGCGACCGCCTGGTCGCTGCGGCTCGTGGGGGCGGCGGCGTGCTCGGGCGGGTAGGCGTAGTAGATCAGCTCGGTCAGCCGCAACGCCTGCCAGGCCATGGTGATCGGCTGTTCGTGGCGGTACGTGGTGACGAGGTTCTCCAGCCTGCGGTTGATGATGTCGCCGCCCGTGTGGCGCAGTACCGGGCCGTACAGCCGGATGATCTCCGCCACCATCGCGATCGCGGTATCCCCCAGGAAATGCGCCCAGATAAACTCCATGTGCTCGCCCGCCCAGAAATGGTGGTATTGGCGGCAGTCGAGCACGAGGATGCTCCCCGCCGGGGCCTCATAACGCTTGCCCCCATAAGTAAGGTGCATTACGCCCTCCCGGATGTAGGCGACCAGCCCATAGGCGTAATAGGCGCGGTCGATGCCGTAGCCCGCCACACAGTGGTAGTGCCCGCAAAGCATGACCGCGGGGTGCAGAGCAGGGTCGAACCGGGAATCCTGATGCCCGATGAAATACTCCGACCCCGGTAGCACGCCGGGTTCCCGGCAAACCATAACAATCACCGCCTTTTTCTTTATGATAGCACGATCCATATGTTTTTTGCAACAATTGAGCATTGGAAAAGCGGAAAGGCCAGGATATAATGGGTTCAACAAAAGGGCTTAAAAGTAATTAAAACGATTCGTTTTTGGAGGAAATATGCAATGAATGCTTTTGAACGTGAGGTTAAGACGCTTTCGTTTTCAAATGAGGGGCTCGACCGCGGCGTGGTCGAGGAGAGCATGTATCCTTGGGATAAGACGGTCGCCGCATGGGATGGGCAGGGGCTGAAGACCGGCTTCCTCGACAAGGTGCATTTCGCCACCCTGCCGACCGATAACCTTTACGCATACAACGCGCCCTACGAGCCGTGGGAAAACTACTATAACACCATGATGACCGAGCCGGTGTTCGAGCATGAAAGCCAGTTCGCCTTCGACCCGGTCAAGCGCATCTGCTTCCGCATCCCGTTCATCTCCTTTGAGGAGGAAATCCGGGAGGAAACCAGCAAATACACCATCCGCCGCGACCGTGACGGCTGGATCCGCAAATACCCCAAGGGCGGCGGCCTCGTCGAGGATATCCGCCCGGTCGTCACCGACGAGGCGGATTGGGAGGCGCTCAAGGCGCACGTCCGTGAGCAGATCAAGCTCCACCTGACGCCGGAAAACATGCACAAGGCGTTTGATAAATACGCGGAGGGCTGCAAACGGGGCGATTTCGTCGTCCGCCTGCGCCTGCAAGGCTTCTTCTGGTGCCCGCGCGACCTGTTCGGCATCGAGGAGCACCTGTACGCCTATTACGATTACCCGGAGGTCCTGAAGGACATCGGCCGTTTCCAGCTGGAAGTATACAAGGAACAGCTCGACGGCATCCTCAAGATCCTGACCCCGTCGCTCGTGTTCTTCGAGGAAGACTTCTCCGGCAAGAACGGCCCGATGATCTCGCCGGATACCTTCGACGAGTTCGTGGTGCCCTGCTACCAGGAAATCATCCCGTTCCTCAAGGCGCGCGGCGTCGCGAACGTATTCCTGGACACGGACGGCGATTTTACAAAAATGGTGCCCAATATGATGAAGGCCGGGCTGGACGGCATCCTGCCCGTGGACGTGAACGCGGGCGTGGACATCGTCGCGGTGCGCAAGGAGTTCCCGTCCCTCAAATTCTTCGGCGGCTTCAACAAGCTCGCGATCATCGACGGCAAGGAGGCCATCGAGGCCGAGATCAAGCGCCTTGAGCCGGTCATCCGGCAGGGCGGCTGCATCATCTGCACCGACCACCAGGCCGCGCCGCACACGCCGCTGGAAAACTACCGCTATTATGTGCAGCGCCTGCACGAGGTCATGTGCGAGTGGCGCGGCGAAAAAGCGCGTAAGGGCTGACAAATACCCGGGGCGGGCGGCACGGGGCAGGCCGGAACACGACTATGTTTATTTTGTACATAGAAAAANATTCCGTCGGCTTCGAACTGTACCCGGCAACCGACAGCGCGACTGCCGTCCAGGCGATCCGCGCCTGCTCGGAAGGTATCTGACCCTTTCCTATTTCTTCTCTTTCCTTCTTACTTGCCGCGATGGCCGGGCGCGCTGCAACGCGCGTCCCGGCTGTTTCGGCATCTGCCGCACACATAGGCTTCGGAAAACATATGGAGGTATTTACTTATGAAACGGAAAATCGCATTCGCGCTCGCACTGGCGCTATCCCTGGGGTTATTTGCAGGCTGCGGCGGGGGCACGCAGGCACAGGACGCCGCGCCGGCGGGTAACGGCGACAAGGCGGCGGCGCAGGACGGCGATGCGGGCGACGGCCACAAGCTGAAGGTCGGCCTGTCCATCTCCGCACGCGACCAGTGGGTCTCCAACATGGAGCAGGCGGCCATCGACAAGGCGGGCGAGCTGGGCGTGGACTTCTCTTCCTTTGACGCAAATACCGACCCGATCACCCAGATCAGCCATGTGCAGACCTGCGCGGCGGACGGCTATGACGCCATGGTCGTGCACATCGTCAACACCGACAACGCCCAGGAGATCCTGGACGCGGCGGGCGACATGAAGGTCGTCTTTGTCAACCGCGTCGTGGACGAAAACCTGTTCAAGGAAGGCCAGGTCGTCTATGTCGGCTCCAACGAGGAGGAGGCCGGCGGCTACCAGGGCGAATATATCGCCAAGAAACTCAAGGACGAGGGCAAGACCGAGGCGAACGTCGCCATCATGACCGGCACGCTGGGTATGCAGGCGATGGTGCTGCGCACCGATTCCGCCAAGAAGGCGCTCGAGGGTTCCGGCCTGGCGGTCAACTATGTGTTTGAGGACACCGGCGAGTGGGACCGCGCCAAGGCGATGGATAAGTTCACGCAGTTCCTGGGCTCCGGCAAGCCGGTCGACGCGGTCATCTGCAACAACGACGAGATGGCGCTCGGCGTGATCGAGGCGATGAAGACCTCCGGCGAGAAGAAGGTCGTCTGCCCGGTCGCGGGCATCGACGCGACCTCGGTCGCGCTGGAATCCATCGTCTCCGGCGACATGGCGTTCACCGTGTTCCAGAACGCGGTCGGCCAGGGCGGCGGCGCGGTCGAGGCGGCGGTCAAGCTTGCCAAGGGCGAGCCGTGCGAGCTTTACACCTGGATCCCGTTTGAGCCGGTCGATAAGGACAACGTTAACGACTATACCGGCGCAAACAAGAACTAAATCCCGGAATTGCAATGGGAAAAGGCCGGTGCGGCAGATGCCGCACCGGCCTTTTCTGCATGGTTGCGGGAAAGGGCGCGATCAGCGGTACTCGCGCACCTGCACGGAAACGCCGTCCGGGTCGTACGCGTAAAAATACCGCGCGTCCGGCTCGGGCTGGCGGATATCCGAGGGGTCCATCCCGGCAGATACCGCGCGCGCATGCGCGGCATCGAGTTCCCCCGTGCCAAAGCACAGGAACAGCCCCTTGCCCTCGAAGCACTGGCTACCCGGCATGGCGATCAGCTCGATCCGGGCGCCGCCCGCGGGGTCCTGCAGGTAGGCGACCTCGCCGGGGCCGGAAACAAAGCGTTCGCAGACCTTGAGCTGTACCAGGGTCTCATAAAAGCGGATGGATTCCTCCAGGTTTTTCACGCGGAGCGCCAGATGATGTATTTGCATTGTAAACACCTCAAAACCTTCAAAATACGGGCAGTCCCGCTTGCGTCTATCTTATCGGATCGCGTCGCGCCTGTCAAGCGGCCATGCATGCCCGGCGCTATACGGCGCCGCCGCCGAGGGGGCGCGCCCCGCGCGCATGGAAAAGGCGCCGGTTAAAACCGGCGCCTTTTCCGAAAGTTATGAGAGAAAGTTAAGAAAGGGGATCATTGTGAGAGGGGAACCATTTATTGTGAACCGTCAGGTCCTGCCGGCGGGGAGGCCGGCGGGATAAAGTCAGTTTTCCACTTCGGAAATCTTGACCGGGCGGCCTTCCTTGAGGGACTTGTTGGCCGCGGCGGCCATCAGGACGGGATACAGGCCGTCGAGGTCGGTGACCGGGGGCACCTTGTCGTTGACGACCGCGTCCGCGAACGCGCGCATCTCATTGATAAACGCCTGCGTGTAACGGTCCCACATGACCTTATAGGCCGTGCCGTAGTGCGTGCAGTCCGCGTTCGAGATGACGACGGTGCTCGGGATGTCGTTCTCATCCTGTACCGCGCCCTTGGAGCCGAAGACCTCGAGGCGCTGGTCGTAGCCATAAACCGCCTGGCGGCTGTTGTCGATCACGCCGATCGCGCCGTTTTCAAAGGTAAGGGTAACCAGGGCGGTGTCCACGTCGCCTTCCGCGCCGATCGCCGGGTCGACGAGCACGGCGCCCTTGGCGTACACCTCGGTGACCTCGCAGCCCGCCAGGAAGCGGATCATATCAAAATCGTGGATCATCATATCGTAGAAGATACCGCCGGAGCGCTTGACGTACTCGATGGAGGGCGGCTCGGGGTCGCGGGAGCTGATGCGCAGCAGGTGCGGCGTGCCGATCTCGCCGGCGCGCACGGCGTCGTATACCGCGCGGTGGTTGTGGTCAAAGCGGCGCACGAAGCCGATCTGCATCTTGACGCCCGCTTCCTTGACCGCCTTGAGCGCCATGCGGACGCGCGCCACGTCGTGGTCGACCGGCTTCTCGCAGAAGATGTGCTTGCCGGCCGCGGCGGCCTTGAGGATAAAGTCGGTGTGGGTGTCGGTGGAGGAGCAGATGAGCACCGCCTCGATCTCCGGGTCTGCAAAGGCCGCCTCCACGTCCTTCGTGATGACCGGGATGCCGAAGCTCTTGACAAATTCTTCGCCCTCCGGGGTGAAGAACGGGTCGGCGACGGTCTTGATCTCCATTTCGCGCACGCCTGCGCAGATGTTTTCGATGTGTACGCGGCCGATGCGGCCCGCGCCGATAACTGCTACTTTCATGGGTAATGTTCCTTTCGTTTATCGCTTTTGGGGGACGCGCCCCCGGGTTTAACCGATTGCCTTTTTGAGGATTTCGATATCCTGGCGCAGCAGGTCGTAGGGATTCTGCGCCTGCGCGCGCAGCGGGAGCTGGTCGTAATAGTTTTCCAGCAGGATGTAGCCGGAGAAGCCGTGCTGGTCAAGCCAGCGCATGGTGTCCCCGAAGCCGGAATCGCCGGTGCCGAGCAGGCCGCCGCTCATCGCGCCCGTGCCGTCCTTGACGTGGAGCTGGTTGCACATATAGGGGTACAGCCCCTCCAGGATATCCAGTTCGCGGTAGCCGCGGAACAGGTGATAGTTCTGGCTGTCGAAATAGAGGAAGAAGTTCTTCCGGCCGACCATTTCGTGCATCTTCTTGAACTCGTCCGGCGTCATGAGGTTTTCCCCCGCCACGCCGATGCCGTACGCGCCCGCCTCGTCGCAGAGGTACTGGAACGCGCGGGCGCTGTGCTCCATGTCCTCCTCGCTCTTGACCTCGCTCGCGGCAAAGCCGGGCACCTGGATAACCTGTACGCCGAGCGCCTTGGCCGTCCTGACCGCGCGCCGCAGCAGATCCCAGACGATGTCATATTCCTTCGTCCCCTTGCGGGCATGCATGGGGATGTTGTCAAAGTCGTTGAGCGCAATGGCGCAGTATTCCACGCCGTATTTCTGCTGCTCCGACAGGTAGACCTTCTGCAGCTCCGGCTGCGTGATCGGGTAATCGTTTTCGTACAGGCCGATCTTGAGGGAAAGCGCGTCCAGGCCTACCGCCGCCGCAATCTGCGTGGCGTACAGCCCCGCGCCGGGGAGCCCCCAGTCGCATGCGCCGATTTTAATGTCTTTCAAACCGTATTCCTCCTTGCTTGGATAAAGTCAGGCCGTGCGGCGTTACGCGCCGAGGCCGAGGGGCGAGAACGCCGCGTATACGACCAGTACGCCCACGACGACGATGCCGGCCGCGACCCAGCGGTATTTCCAGGGGGTCAGATCGACTGCATTTACGTCCTCCTGCACCCATGCCACCGCATGGTTCTTCGACTTGTTATAGCGGTCCATAATGAACATCGCCAGGATTTCCACCGGCAGGAGCACGGCGATCGCGTAAAGGTAGTGCACGCTGTTTGACATGAACATCAGGAACAGGCCGTAGACCACGATGTGGAACAGCAGTACAAACTTCGCCGCATATTTCGGCAGGTGCTTGAAGAAGAAGCCGCCGAACACCGCGGACAACACCGGCAGGCCGATCAGCATGACGAGGGAATCCAGGAAGGTCTTGAGGCCGGCCGGGAAAAAGTAGATCATCGGGCCGACGATAGTGGTCGCGACGGCAAAGATGACGCCGACCTTCTTGCCGACGGAGACCAGCTTCGCGTCGTTCGCTTCCTTGTCGATGAACTCCTTATAGATATCCATGGTGAACATGGTGTTGACCGAGTTCAGCACCGAGTTGAACGAGGACAGGATCGCGCCGAACATGACCGCGGCGAAGAAGCCCATCAGCGGCGCCGGGATAACCTGCGTCACGAGCTGCGGGTAGGCCTCGTCCATCATGGTGACCTGGTCGCCCTGTACCTGGAACAGCGCAAACGCGATGATGCCGGGCAGCGCGAGGTACATAAAGCCAAGGATTTTCATAAAGGCGCAGAACAGCGCGCCCTTCTGCGCTTCCTTCAGGTTCTTTGCGGCCAGCACACGCTGGATAAACGACTGGTGCGTGCACCAGGACTGGATGCAGAGGAAGGCCAGGCCGGTGAATACCGCAGGCCACGGTACGGCGGGGGGCATTGCGTCCGCCGGGGAGATGGAATTCAGCTTTTCCGGGAACTGCTCGGCCAGGAACTTAAAGCCGTCCGCAATGGCGAAGCCGTCGGAGCCCGTCGCATGGCCGAGCACGCTCAGCGCGAGGAACGGGATCATGAAGCCGCCGATGATCAGGCCGATGCCGTTGACAGTATCGGACACCGCGACCGCTTTCAGGCCGCCGAAGATCGCATAGATGGAGCCGACGACGCTGATGACAATGCACAGCACCACGACCGCCTGGAACTTCGAGATATGCAGGATGCTGGAAACGCCGAAGATATTTTCAAATACGAGGGAGCCGGAATACAGGATTACCGGGATCTGTACCACCAGGTACAGCACGATGTATGCGATGCTGAACCACAGCTTGGTGGTGCGGTTGTAGCGGATGCCGAGCATCTGCGGGATGGTTGCGATGCCGCTCTTGAGGTATTTGGGCGCGGCATAGAGGCCGAGCAGGATACAGGCGATCGCGGCCACGACTTCGAATGCCATCGGGCTCATGTTGGAAGCCCAGGTCTGGCCGTTTGTGCCTACCAGCTGCTCTGCTGAAATATTAGTTAACAGCAGGGAGCCTGCGATGACGAAGCCCGGCAGGCCACGCCCTGCGAGGAAGTAGCCGTCCGCCGTCGTCTGGTCGTCCCCCTTGGTTTTTGCATAAGAGATAACGGCAACTAAAATTGTGAAAAATACGAATGTTATGATCGTCCAAAGCATTAAGTACACCCTCTTTGTTCTCTTTTACGTATGTGCTGTAAATCGTTCATGAAAGATTACGTTCCCAATTATAGAGAGAAAACGTCGTAAAATGTTAGTGGATTATTGCGCGAATTCAGCCGGTAATCGGGACAAATTTCACGGGCATTTGTATTTTCTTGCGTTAGCATCCAAATTTCTATTGGCAAGCTTGTACAACAATAACAAAAGGGGACGCATCGTGTGCGTCCCCTTGGCGGGTTACCCCTCCGCCGGCCCCTTGCTGGCGCGGAAATGGCGGCGGTACTGTGTCGGCGTGGTGCCGATATAGCGTTTGAACATCGTGCTGAAATGGCAATTATCGGTGAACCCAAGCATTTCGCTGATCTCCCCGATCGGTATTTCCGTATTCATCAGCAGGTTTTGCGCCTCGCCGATTTTGCGGTGCAGGACGTAGCGCATCGGCGACAGGCCGACCTCGGCCTTGAAGATATGCGCCAGGTAATAGTGGCTCATGTGGAAATATTCGCCCAAATCCTGCAGGGAGAAGGATTCCGCGTAATGCTCGTCCAGGTAATCCGTGATAAAGTGGATCAGTTCCTCCGTGCGCCTGCGGTCGGGGTCTGCCGCCGCGTCCTGCTTGCGCACCTCCTGGTAGACGAGGTTCAGCAGGCCGTTGGCCAGCAGTTCACAGACCTGGTGGTTGTCCGGAGCCTGCCCATAGAGGGAATGGAGCGCCAATATCAGGTGCTCGATGGCTTCGCGCCCCTGGTTATAAAAATCCAGCACCGGGGGCGCGGAGGCGGCGGACAGGCAGTTCTGCGGCAGGCCGGGCACGGAAAGGTCGCGCAGCACGCAGCAGTAGCTCTGCATCGTATGCGCCAAAAACGAGGATTCGCCGTGCAGCGTGCCCGCGTTGCAGATGACGAGGTTGCCCGGGTGCAGCGCGTATTGCTGCCCGCCGACCCCGTAAAAGCCGCTGCCCTGCATCACATAGAACAGTTCAAGCGACGCATCGTGCTGATGGATCAGCTGGGGGTGCTGCTTGTGGTAATTCTCGTCGACAAAGTGCATATCCACGAACTTCGCCGAAAGAAGGGGAATGCGTTTTGACATGGTGCGCCTCCTCCCTGGCTGTAACGGTTACTATAAAAATAGCCCGGGGCTATGCCGGTTGTCAAGGGCGGGTTTGCCGCCGACCCGGCAAATACCGTATTGACAAACCGCGCGGCAGGCGTTAAATTGTCCTTACCATCCGGGCGCGCCCGCCCGAAAATACGCCGCGCGGCGGCCTTGTGAAAGGGGGACACATTATGATCCAGCACTTTATGGAGGGAGAGGTCTGCCCGCGGTTCTGCTCCCAGTCCAGGCCGCAGCTCTACTATATGGGCAAGATCCTGCCGGAACTCAGCAGCTACCCGCGCATCATGCATTCCCACGCGAACCATGTGGAAATCAGCATCATCTACAGCGGCACGAGCCGCTATATGATCCGCGACAACAAGCAGCTCATCCGGCCGGGCGACGTGATTATCTACAACAGCAACACCGTCCACGACGAACTTTCCAGCGCGGAAACCCAGATCGGCAGCTACTTCTTCGCCGTGGGCAACCTGGAACTGCCCGGCCTGCGCCCCAATGCGCTGATCCCGGACGATTGCGACCCGGTCTTCCACATCGGGAAGGACTTTGACAAGGTCATTGAGCTGTGCGAAAGCATGCTGGGCAACCTCGACCACCCGTGCGAATGGTCGAAATACATTACCCATTACCTGACGCAGGCGCTGCTCGAGATCATCTGGGGCGTCATCCATACGCCGGCGGAGCCGCAGGGGCGGCGCGGCAACTACTATCTGGGGCAGAAGATCAAGGAATACATCGACAAGCGCTACTGCGAGCCGCTCACCGTCAAGAAAATGTGCGAGGACCTGCGCCTCAGCGAGTCCTATGTTTCCCATGTGTTCAAGGACATGCTGGGGTATTCGCCCATGCAGTACATCCTGCGCCGCAAGATCGGGGAGGCGCAGACGCTGCTGATTTCCACGGATTACCCGATCTCACAGATCGCCCGCATGGTCGGGTTCGACGCGCAGAGCCATTTTAACCAGCGGTTCAGCAAATATGTCGGCATTTCGCCGAGCCAGTTCCGCAAAAACTACAAGGAAAAGGGGGCCGGGCGCAAGCCCAGCCCCAAGGGGTGACACAGGGGATGCCCGCTTGCCGCAACGGCAGGCGGGCATTTTTGATCGCCGCCCGGCAGGCCAAAAAAGCAGAAATGCGAAAAAACCCTATCGTGACAATGTATAGCGGGCGCGGCGCCAAAATATTCATAAATAAACCTTTTTGGCTTGCCTGTTCCAAATTACGCGCTGAACCCCACCCGAACCCCGCATTTTCCCGCAAATCCCGGTCGAAATCCGTTTTGTTTAAAATGCCGCAAAATTGAGCGGGTTTATAGAAGCGGAAAACCGGGAAATCAGCGATAATACCATTAAGAAAAGTCAATTGGCCGATTGTAACCTTGCGACAAAAAGGAGTTAATTGCAAATGGGAATTAATATTTGCGGCGCGCCCTGCTGCTGGGGCGTGGACGACATCACGAACCCGAACCTGCCTTCGTGGCAGCGCGTCATGCGCGAAGCGCACGAGGCGGGCTACCGCGCCATCGAGCTCGGGCCGAACGGCTGGATCCCGACCGACGACATCGAGGGCGTGACGGCCGAGCTGAACAAGAACAGCCTGTCCATCGTCGCGGGCACGATCTTCGACGACGTGCTGTCTGACGAAAACTACGAGAAGCTGCTCACCCAGGTGGACGGCATTTGCTCGCTGATCACGAAGCTCCCGCCGCTGCCGCGCGAGGACGGCCAGCGCTGGCCGACGCCGTATATGACGGTCATGGACTGGGGGCACGACGAGCGCGACTACGCCGCCGGCCACCCCGAACGCGCGCCGCGCCTGGACGAAAAGGGCTGGGAGAAGCTGATTAGCCACTTCAAGGGGCTGTGCGAGCGCGCGAAGAGCTACGGCGTGCGCCCCGTGCTGCACCCGCACTGCGGCGGCTACATCGAGTTCGGCGACGAGATTGACCGCCTCGCGGCGGAAATCCCGAACGAACTGGCCGGTTTTGTGCTGGACACTGGCCATTTGCAGTACGCCGGCCTCGACCCGGTCGAGTGGCTGCGCAAGTACAAGGACCGCCTGGATTACGTGCACTTCAAGGACATCGACCCCAAGGTCTACGACGAGGTCATGGCCGAGCACATCCGCTTCTTTGAGGGCTGCGCGAAGGGCTCCATGTGCCCCATCGGGCAGGGCATGATCGATTACCGCGCGGTCGCTCAGGTACTGGACGAGATCGGCTACAACGGTTACATCACCATCGAGCAGGAATGCGACCCCCGCAACGTGGAAAACAGCCTGGCGAACGTCAAGGCCAGCGTGGATTTCCTCAAGGGGATCGGGTATAAAATTTAACTTTTTCAAACGTATTTTACAATAGGAAGGAACAAGATTATGAAACAGGTAAAAATTGGCCTGATCGGCGCAAACTGGATGGGCAGCTTCCACTCCATCGGCATGACGAACGTGCGTCAGGCTTACCACGACGTGGAGCCGGTATTTGAAATCGTCGCCGACGTAAACGAGAACGCCGCCAAGCTGGCCGCCGAGCGCTTCGGCTACAAGAAGGTCTCCACCGACTGGCACGACGTGGTAAACGACCCCGCGGTCGACCTCGTCATCATCGCGACCCCGAACTTCACCCATGCCGAGATCACCATCGCGGCGGCCGCGGCGGGCAAGCACATCCTGTGCGAGAAGCCGATGGCCAATACCCTTGCCGACGGCAAGGCGATGGTCGCCGCGGTTGAGGAGGCGGGCGTCAAGACCCTTGTCGACTTTATTTACACCAAATGCCCGGCGAACATCCTGGCCAAGGAGCTGATGGATGCGGGCAAGCTGGGCGATTTCGTCACCTTCCGCGGCGAGTTCGACTGCTCCTACTGCGCCGACCCGAACACCCCGGCGACCTGGCGGCAGCTTGCCGCGACCGCCGGCACCGGCGCGCTGGGCGACCTGACCGCGCACATCGTCAGCCTGTCCGACATGATCGTCGGCAAGAAGATCGTCGAAGTGTTCGCAAGCTGGGATACCCCCTACAAGCAGCGCCCGGACGCACGCGACCCCTCCAAGACGCTCGATATCGATACGGACGACCAGATCTATGTCATCGTCAAGTATGAGGACGGCCGCCTGGGCTCCATGTCCTCCAGCCGCGTGTCGGTTGCCCGCCCTGTCAGCCTTGCCTATGAGATCCAGGGCAGCAAGGGCTCTGTCAAGTTCGAGATGACCCGCATTAACGAGCTGCTGTACTACTCGAACGACTGCGACCCCAAGGAGCGCGGCTACAAGATCATCAAGGGCAACACCCGCAACGGCGACTACCTGAACTTCTGCGGCACGGACGAGCAGGGCATCGCCTATAACGAGATTATGTCCATCCAGGCGCACGACATCCTGACCGCGATCACCGAGGACCGCAAGGTCGATATCGATATCGCCTACGGCCAATATGTCGACACCGTGCTCGAAGCAATGGCAGTATCGGCCAAGGAAGGCCGCTGGGTCAAGGTTTCCGAATTGCAGTAATTCTATCCGTCCATATCTGTGGGAGGGGCAGCGCCCCTCCTGCAATTTACCCCCTTCATCTTCTTACCAGGGCGCGTCCATACCGGGACGCGCCCCTTTTTGCGCAAAAAATCCCCCCGCAGCCGAAAAACGGCGCAGGGGGATGCCTTTTTAGGAAACGCCCGCCGCCCAGCAAAGCAGGAGCAAGGGGAGGGTGAGCACGGCGCAGGGGACGGCGGCCAGCCAGACGGCCATGGCGCGGCGCAACACCCGCGCCCATGGTTTTTCGCGCGGGAGCCGCGTCAGGATGTACCATCCCTTTGCCGTGCCCCACCAGAACATAGACCGCTTGATTTCGTCCCAAAGTTGCTGGTCATGAAGCCTGATTTGCGCGGAAACATAGCGGTAAAGCCTCCAATCAATGACAGACACGCACAAAAACACTAGGAATAGCGGAAGCAGGACCGGCAGCCGTACATCCGGGGCGTGTGCGGCAAAATAAAACAGCAGCCCTACCGCCATGGATAACACGAGCGCCGGGAGATAAACCGGCGCATTCCGCCGCAGGAAGTTGATAGCCCTCATGTTCCGCATATACCTATCCTCCCAGTCCCACAGGACGCGCCGCCCCGCGCTGAAAACAGTGGAACACCCCATCGGACGGCGCCCACCGAAAGCGAAGAAACACCCCATCCGGCTTAGAAGCCTCGCCGTACGGCGGGGATCCGTGCCAAAAGGGGGAGCCCCGCCTTGCCACAGCCGGGTCATCCCGATATCCGCATCCCGTCGTCCCCCTCGGGGCGGAGCCCAGCGCAGCGGGTCCGCCCCGAAAGCGAAGAAACACCCCGTCCGGCTTAGAAGCCTCGCCGCCCGGCGGGGATTCGTGCCAAAAGGGGTGTTTCTGAGCTGGTGCCGCCAGCCGGAATCGAACCGGCACGTGGTCGCCCACGAGGGATTTTAAGTCCCTTGCGTCTACCAGTTCCGCCATGGCGGCATATAATGCTTAGCTGTTTTATTATATCAATTCCGTATGCCCATGTCAAATAAATCTATTTTACAACCTGCGCCCGGCAGGGGGCGGGGAGGCCATGGCGCGCCCCGCGCCGCAAGGGTTGACGGAAATGCGCAATATTATGCTATGAAACAGCAAGCTTTCGCATTGCTTCCCACGCCCGCCCCTGTATAATGGAACCTGTATCCCAATGGGGCGGGGCCGCATAGCGGCGTGCCCGTAAAGGTAATCCCCTCATTATTTTTCCCCTTTTCATTTCCTCACGCACACAAAAACGCCCGGCGTCCCGCCCTCACGGGACGCCGGGCGTTTGCATTTTTATCCCAGCTTATCCTGCGCCTTCTGCTCGAAGCGCCCGAGCGAGACCACGGCACGCTCGTGCGTGCCCTGGCCGATCAGCCCCGCCTCATCGTAGGCCGCGACGCGGAAGGTCAGCATCTTGCCGTTCGGGCTGACCGCGGTCAGCTCGGTCTCAAAGCGTACCTTCATGCCCGCCGGGGTGGCCGCCTCATGGGTCACGTCCATGTGCGTGCCCACAGAGGTCTTGCCTTCGCCGACGAAGGGCTGCACGCTCTCCGCCGCCGTGCCCTCCAGCCCCGCGATCATCATCGGGGTCGCGTATACGCGCACCAGGCCGCTGCCCACGCTGCTGGCGAGCATCGCCTCGGTAACCGTAATTTCCTTTGTGCCCTTGATACCGGTTTCTATCATACTGCCGTCGTCCTTTCCCAATGGGTGGTCAATATTTCCGGTACCATCATACCGCGCGCCGGGCGGGCTTGTCAACTGCGGCGCGGGGGTCAGGACTTGCTTTTTGGCTTAAAGACCAGCGCGACCAGGAAGCCGAACACGACCGCCGCCGCGATGCCGCCCGCCGCGCCGGTCACGCCGCCGGTCAGCACGCCGATCAGGCCGCTCTGCGCGATGCCCTCGATCACGCCCTTGGCGAGCGAATAGCCGAAGCCGAGCAGGGGCACGGTCGCGCCCGCGCCGCCCCAGTCGACGATGGGCTGGTACAGCCCGAAGCCCGTCAGCACCACGCCCAGCACCACATAGGTCACAAGGATGCGCGCCGGGGTCAGCTTGGTCTTGTCGATCAGGATCTGGGACAGGCCGCAGATAATTGCGCCCGTGATAAACGCCCGTAAATATTCCATCGCCTTAGCCCTCCTGCCGTTCGAGCACGACCGCATGGCACACGCCCGCAATATTTTGCCCCTGCTGCACGGAGACCGGGCTCATCATCGCGCCCGTGCCGGCGAACAGCACGCGGCGCAGGCGGCCTTCCTCCAGGTCGCGCAGGATGCTGCCGCACAGCACGCAGGCCGAGCAGCCGCAGCCGGAACCGCCCGCATGGACGTCCTGGTCGGGGGAGAAGAGCAGCAGGCCGCAATCGGAATACACCGGGCGGATGTCCACGCCGTCCTGCTTGAACAGCTCGATGAGCAGGTCCGCGCCCACGCCCGCGAGGTCGCCGGTCAGCACCATATCGTAATCGCCCGGTTCCGTCGCCGTATCGCGGAAGTAATCGGACAGCGTGCGGTAGGCGGCGGGCGCCATCGCCGCGCCCATATTGTTCGCGTCCTTGACGCCGAGGTCGACCATCTGGCCGACCGCCCCGCCCGTCACCGCGACCCGGCCGCGTTCCGGCTTCGCCGCGATCACGGCCGCGCCGGACGCCGTGGCCGTCCACTGCGCGGTCGGGGTGCGCTGGCCGCCGTAAGCCAGCGGGAAGCGGTACTGCCGCTCTGCGGAGCAGAAATGCGACGAGGCCGCGCAGGCCAGCTCGTCCGCAAAGCCGCCGTCCACCAGGCAGGCGCCGAGCAGCAGCCCCTGCGCCATGGTCGAGCACGCGCCGTACAGCCCTAGGAACGGCACGTTGGAATCGCTCGAGGCAAAGGCCGAGCCGATGCACTGGTTCAGCAGGTCGCCCGCGAGGATCATATTCAGCTCGCGCACCTCGCGCCCGGCCTTGCGCGCCGCCAGCTCGATGCAACGGCGCTGCATTTCGCTTTCCGCCTTTTCCCAGGTCGGCTGGTCAAAATGGTCGTCCTCGGCCACATAGTCGAAGGTGCCGCGCAGCGGGCCCTCGCCTTCCTTTTTACCGACGACCGCCGCATGCCCCGCAATGCGCGGGGCGTTGCGGAAACGCAGGGCACGCGCGCCCATACGGTTTACTGCCATAAAAAATCCCCTCCTTTTGCGTTGTCCCGCCTACGCCAGGTGGAACACATAGACAACCAGCCCGTAAACGACCGATGCGGAAATACCATACACCAGCACCGGCCCGGCAATGGTAAACATCTTCGCCGCCATGCCGAGCACCAGGCCTTCGCTCTTGAACTCGAGCGCCGGGGCAACCACGGCGTTGGAAAACCCGGTGATCGGCACGATCGTGCCCGCGCCCGCGTGCTTGGCCAGCTTGTCGTACCAGCCCAGGCCGGTCAGCAGCGCGCCGAGGAAGATCAGCGTGATACTGGTTGCGGTGGCCGCGTCCTTTTCCGGCAGCCCCGCCATTTTATACAGGTTGAGGATGCCCTGCCCCGCGGTGCAGATCAGGCCGCCGATCACCGCGGCCCACAGGATATCCTTTAAAATCGGTGAATTCGGCGACTTTTGCTTGAGCAGCGCGTCATATTCATCCTTTGACACATGCATGGGATTCCCTCCGTTTTCCGTTTTGGTATAGCATCCCCATGCCGCCCGTTTTTATGCGCCCTTGCATCCCGGCAAACTGGCATGATAAAATTATTGCAAATTGGCGGTTTTCAGGATGCCACTTTAGCGGTATGATAAACGCATTCCAAAAAAAGCGATCAACGGGGGAACCTACTACCATGAAAAACGCACGGAAAATCACACTTTACGACATCATCATCGTCGCCCTGATGGCGGCGATCGTCTTCGCGGTCACCATGTTCCTATCCATCCGCATCCCGACGCCGACGGGCACGACCATGATCAAGCTGGCCAACGCCTTCTGCCTGCTCGCGGGCATCCTGTTCGGCGGGTGGCGCGGCGGGCTGGCCGCCGGCCTGGGTTCGATGTTTTTCGACTTTATGACGCCGGAATACATCCCGGAAGCGTGGCTGACCTTTATCCGCTTCTTCCTGATGGCGTTCGTCTGCGGGCAGGTCGCGCACGCGGGCGGCGCGCTGGGCAAGCGTCACACGCGCAACCTGGTTGCGGCCATCATCGCCTCGGTTGTGTCGAGCGTCTTTTACATCGGCAAGAACGTCGCGGTGCTCCTGCTCGCGGGCAGCGCGCTTACGCCGGCGCTCATCGCCCAAGCGCCCAAGGTGGCGACCTCGGCCGTCAATATCGTCGTGGCCGTCGTTGTGGCGATGGCGCTCGCGCCGGTGCTGCGCCGCGCGCTCGACTCGATCCATTTTTACGACCGCTTCGGGCTGCGCGCCTAATGCGGCGACGGCATACGCCGCGCGTCCCAGTCCCGCGCAGACGCGCATTCCCAACTGCAAAAAAGGGGAGAGGGTACAACCTCTTCCCCTTTTTTATGCTTTAATACTGCACTTCCTCCAGGATCAGCCCCTGCGGCGGCATGGTCATGCCCGCGCGCTGCCGGTCAAGGCTATCCAAAATGCCCGGCATATCCTCCGGGGCGCGCCGCCCCATGCCGGCCTCGACGAGCGTGCCCGTCAGGATGCGCACCATGTTGTACAAAAAGCCGTTGCCGTAAAAATCCAGCCGCACTTCGTCGCCGTCCTGGCGGACACCGATTTCATAAACCGTGCGCACGGTAGACTTTTTGTAACGCTTGTTCGAGCAGAACGCGCGGAAATCATGCGTGCCGGTCAGGAACGCCGCCGCGCGGCGCATCGCCGCCAGGTCGAGCGGCCCCGGCCAGGGCGTGACGTAGCGCCGCTCGAACACATTCGGCGTTTCACCGACCCACAGCCGGTACGCATAGCGCTTGGCCTTGGCGTTCAGCCGCGCGTGGAAGCGCGGGTCGGCGGTTTCGCAGGACAGCACGGCGATATCGCCCGGCAGGTATTGGTTGCAGTAATCGCGGATGCCGGCCGGGGGGAGCGTGGTATCGAGCCTGAAGCTCGCCACCTGCGCCCGCGCATGCACGCCCGCGTCCGTCCGCCCCGCGGCATGGATCTCGACCGTGTGCCCGGCCATTTCCCCGAGCACGCGCTCCAGCCTGCCCTGTATCGTATTGCCGGTGTTGCCCTGGCGCTGCCAGCCGTCGTAACGCCCGCCGTCATACTGGATGACCAGCTTGTAATTCTCCATCGGTATCCTCCTGGTTTTTCTTCATGATACCGGAATTTGGGGGATTTGTAAAGTTATTGGGCACTTCAAAAGGGCGCGCCCAGGTGTTCTTTTTCCGCACATCCATCCTGGCAACGCATAAGGAAAGGGGGCAGGCGGTTGCCTGTCCCCTTGTTTGCACCCGGGTTACATCGTCATCTGCCGGCTGAGGAAGCTTGCCGCGGTCTGGCTCAGTTTGGTTTCGACCTCGTTGGCCTCGGTGCCCGCGTCCTCCGACAAAAACGCCACGCAGCCCGATACGTCGCCCTCGGTGATGATCGGTGCGGCCACGATCACATGGTACGGGTCGTTGCCCGACATGCTGACCGATTGGTCGGAGCCGTGGTGCTCGTAAATATGGCGCTGCTCCATAAGCGCTTCAAAGTCCGCGCCGATGGTCTTTTCAAATACGTCCTTCTTCGCGCCGCCCGCCGCGGCGATCACCGCGTCACGGTCGCAAATCGCGCAGCTCAGCCCCGCGGTGCGCGACAGCGCCTCCGCCAGCTCGCCCACAAAGGAACCCAGCTCGCCCATCGGGGAATACTTTTTAAATATAACCTCGCCGTCGCGGTCTGTGTAAATCTCCAGCGGGTCGCCCTCGCGGATCCGCATCGTACGGCGGATCTCCTTCGGGATCACGACACGACCAAGGTCGTCGATCCTACGGACTATACCAGTTGCTTTCATATCCGGTAACCTCCATTTTACTTTGGTATTTCCAGTTGCAATATTGGTATTATCTCTTTGTAAAGCGGAAAATATGTAAGCACATGGGCTGTAAATAAAATGAAATGCATTTCCTGGGAAATTTACGCAGCGCGGACGTCCCGGCGGGACGTTCAACAACCTCCGGGCATAGGGAAAGGCGGCGCCAAACGGCGCCGCCTTTCCATTCCTGACAGCTTCGCAAGCCCTTGATCAGGGGGTGCACATACTTTTTAGCCCTTCTTGCGGCGGAGTACCAAGCCGATGCCTGCGCCGGAAAGTACGAGCAGGATTGCCAGCAGGGAGATCGGCGCGTTGTCGCCCGTTGCCGGGACGCCGCTGCCCTTAGCCGCCTTGCTGCCTGCGCCGGAACCCGAAGCGGTTGCCGGTGCGTCTGCCAGCGGCACGCTGCCGTCGTCGATGGTAACTTCACTGCCGGTATCCGCCGGGCCTTCCGCCAGCGGGGTCTCGTTATCGTTGATTACGACATCGTTCGTCGGGGTGTTATTGTTGGTCGGGCGCTTATTGGAGGTGCTGCCGCTGCCGCTGGGGCCGCCACCGCCGCCCTGGTTGTCATCGTCATAGGTGTAATTGACCAACAGGACGTTCGGCTCAGCCGCTTCGCGCGCCTCGATCGTGATATACACCGGTGCGCCTGCACGGTAGCCGGTCGGCTGCTGTGCGTTGACCCAATCCGCGGATCTTACGTCCTCAGTGACCAGCTCGTACGTGAGCGTCTGGCCCAAGGGTGCGTAGAACACCGTGCCGTATTCGCCCAGGTCGCTGCCCAGCGTCTGGTTGCGGTACCTGATGACGTACGGGTACAGGCGATCGTAATACAGGGTGACGTCCTCGGTCTTATCCTCGAAGGACACCGTTGCCGCCGTTGCGCGGACCGCTTCAAAGCCCTGCGCGCTGACCGCGAGGCTCATAACCTGTACCGGGGACGCGCCCTCGGTGACGGTAATCTGGGTATCCTGGTACTGGCTCAGCGCGTCGTATTGCGCCGCGTCCGTTTCGGACTGGAACCTGTGGTGTACAGTAACCAAACGGGTACCGGGGTTGGGCGTGCCTTCCTCAACGAAGAACGCCTTATACGTAACGTCCTCCTCCGCTCTAAACGTCGTGCCCAGGTCTACCTTTTCGTACGTCTCCTGTTCTTCCACCATGACCAGCTTGCCCCAGTGGGAGAACTTAAAGCCGGCGTTTGCGTTCGTGGTCGGGACGTTGACGATATCGCCCTTCCCGTGGTTTTCCGCGATGATGGCCGCACCGCCGGAGCCCAGCGTGCCGTTATCATCGGTGGTGAACTTCACAAATACCTTGTCGCCCTGGCCGCCGTCCGGCACAAAGATCGCGGTATAGGTGATGTTTTCGGTGGCTTCCACTTCTTCACCCAGCCCATCGAGAACCGGGAAATCATTTACTTCCCAATGCGAGAACTTGTAGCCCTGTACCGGCGTGGTCGACGGTACCTTGACCATCGTCCCCTTGGACACCGGATAGGAAACAATCGCGTTGTTGCCGTCCAGCCAGCCATAGTCGTTCGTATCGAACGTAACGGTTACCTGGTCGCCAACCGGCGGGACGCTGTTCTTGGAATAATTGATCGTGATAACCGCGCCGTCCAGGCCGGTCAGGTCGAGATGGCCGCCTGCCGGGATCGTCCGATCCTCGATCTTGCCGCCCTCGGGCTGCACGGAAACCGTGTAGCCCTCGTAGGAATAGGCAAAATCCTTGTCATCGATAAACTGCTTGATGCTGCTTTCGGTCACGGCGTCGCTATCCTGGCGGAGTGTCAACACGCCGTTTTCGCCAAAGCCCTTTTCGAGGACGGGCGTATCGTCGCCGTACTTGTGGAACAGCATGACTTCCGCAGTCTTGTCTACCGGCTCGCCGCCGCCAGCCTTCTTGAAGTGTGCGGTATAGATGACGGTGGTCGTATTCCTGCCGACCGTCAGCGTATCCAGCTTGTCGATATGCTTGTCGATCGAGAAGTACGGCCATACGCTCATGGTTTCGAGCTTTGCCCAGTGCGAGAATTCATAGCCGTCCTTTGCAACCGGCGTGGGGACGTCGACCGACGTGCCGCGCTCAACCAGGTCGCTCATGAGGTGCCACTGGTAGCCGTCCATATCCTGCAGCTTGCCGTGCCCATCGGTCGAGAACGTCACGAGGGCGTACTTCGGCAGCGGTTTGCACTCGGGCTTATAGCTGAGGTAGATCGAAACATGCTTGACGTCCGTCAGGTCAAGGCTTTCGCCCTTGCCAAGCTCAACGATCTTGTGGATACCGTTGTCATAGATTGCGAGGACCGAATAGCCCTTATACGCATAATCCTTCTTTGCCTTTGCAAGGCTCTCGATCCACTGTGCGGTGATGTCCTTGCTGTCGCGGGAAATTTCCTTATCCGACCAGTCCGGATCCGGCACCCCAAAGCTGAACGCGCCGTAACGGTGGTATACGCTCACCGTAGCGGTTTTGCCGCCGGGGACAGGTTCGTCGCCATTTTTCCACTCGGCGTGGAAACGGGCGTCCTTGTCAAAGGTTGCCTTCAGGATTTCATCGCTGGTCCACTTCTTACCCTGATTGTCCGGCTTGCCATCCTTGCGCCAGCCGTCAAAAACCTTGCCTTTGCGGGTCGGCTCGGGCAGGGTGGCCAGTCTAAAGGAGGCCGCAAGGCTCTTGCCGGATTCCAGCGTGTAAATCAGGCGGTTTTTTCCGTCTGCCGTTGCGTACGGGTGGTCATCGCCAAATACGCCGCTGTCTGCGTGCAGCTCTACCGTGATGCTGCCCGCGGGCTTGACGACCGCTTCCACCTTCTCGCTCTTTACGGAAGCGTCGAACGAGCCGGAGCCGTACTTCGCCTCATATTTGTACTTGACGCTTGCGCTGTTGTAAATAGTGCTGTTTACGTCCTTTTGATCGACGGTATAGGTGTAGGTCAGGGTAACCGGGAGCTTTTTATAGGCAAACTTCGCGGTGTTGCCGTAAACCCAAACGCCCTTCGGCGCCGTCAGTATGCCCTTGCCCTTGCCGGCCATGTCGTCGGTCAGGGTAATTTCCGTAAAGCTGATATCGCTGCTGTCGCCACTGGGCTTATTGACGGTGATCGTGTATTCGATCTGGTCGCCCGGCCACAGGGTGGCGGTGTCTACCGTATTGCCCTCGCGGGTAACCTTGGTGATGGACTTATTGACGTCCAGACGGTACGGCTGCGCCTTGATGTCGAGTTCCGTGCGCAGGTAGTCATGGTTTGCGCCCATGCCCCACAGCCAGCCGCCGTCGCGGGAATAGTAGAAGCCGACCGTGCAGCCCATGTCCTTGGCTGCCGCAATCGTCTTTTGCGGGTGCTTGTTGCCCTCAAGTTCATTCACCTTCATGTTTTCCAGCTTTTCAAACTGGTTGCCGACCGTGCCCGCTACGCTCGTTACCGCGTAGCCTTCGTCCGGCTTGACAAAGAACATGACGCTGTGGCCTTCAAAACTGCCAAAGTTCAGGGTCTCGGGGTTTGCAACCTCCTGGAGTGCGCCGCCGTCAAAGCTGTAGTACAGCGTGGCGTTTTCCAGCGTGCGGATGTCCACATAGTTCTTGGTTAAGACATCCGTCTCGATGCTTTCAAAGCTTCCCAGAAGCTTCTTAAATCTCCAGGATTCGGCGGTCGCGGTCAGAGTTTTATTCGCGTCGTCGTCGCGGACTTCATAGGTTTCGTAATAGGTTTCCGTCTTACCTTTTGTAAAAATTCTTGCCGCCCCTGCAAGCTGTTCGGCCTTATGGCCGCCATTATTTACATAGAGGTAGGTGCCCACTGCATCCGTATAGCTACGGTTGTTGGTAACCGTAATCTCATACTGGATCTTATCGCCCGGGCGGACGGCTGCGCCTGCCGGCAGCTTTTTGCCCTCACGGGTAATCTTATTGATGACCATGTCAACCGACATATGCGGCCCCTTATCCTCCAGGATGTAATTAAATACTTCCTGCGGGGGCGCCTTCGGGATTTCCGTGGGGTCTATAATGGTATTTTCGGTCTTGTCGGTCTCGGGGTTGCCGGTCTCGGGGTTCCCGGTCTCAGGGTTCCCGGTCTCAGGATTGCCGGTCTCGGGGTTCCCGGTCTCGGGGTTCCCGGTCTCGGGGTTCCCGGTCTCGGGATTGCCGGTCTCGGGGTTCCCGGTCTCGGGATTGCCGGTCTCGGGGTTCCCGGTCTCGGGATTGCCGGTCTCGGGGTTGCCGGTCTCAGGATTGCCAGTCTCGGGGTTCCCGGTCTCAGGATTGCCAGTCTCGGGGTTCCCGGTCTCAGGATTGCCGGTCTCGGGGTTCCCGGTCTCGGGATTGCCGGTCTCAGGGTTCCCGGTCTCGGGATTGCCGGTCTCAGGGTTCCCGGTTTCGGGGTTGCCAGTCACGCTGTTGCCGGTGTCGGTACCGGCGCTGTGGTCGGAGTCTGAAACGGACGGGGCTGAACCCTCAGATCCATTATCCGTTGCGAAAACTGCCGTCGATAAGATCGAGAGCAGCATTGCAGCTGAAATAACCGCTGCTAGCGTCCTTTTTAATTTCATCTCGTCGCCTCCCTTTAAAAGCTTTGCTGTCAGGTTTATCATTTAGGATTGGCTTTATTATATAAGGCGGCAGTTACATCCGGGTTACATTTGGTCACTTTGTCAAAAAAATTTTAAATTATTTTATTTTCAGGGGCGTGCGCAATAACTCATGGTGGTGCGCAAAAAAACAGGGGGCGTGCGGCCTTGCGGCCGACGCCCCCTGTTTGGCTGTGATTGTGCCCTTTGTTATGTAAACAGCGCCTGGATGTCGCCCAGACGCGCCTGTACCATGCCGTACCCCTCCTGATAGGCCGCATCCAGCTTGGCAATATCGCTTTCGAAGCTTTCCACCGGATGCGCCGGCCGCAGCAGCACGGCGTCCTCCGGGTGGTGTTTCGCCAGCTGGTTACAAAAGCATACCGTATCGTTATAGCGTTTGTGCCGGGTGAGCAGCACCTCCGGCAGGGCGGGGAAGCGGTGCCGCAGGCCGCGCGCCGCCCACTTCGTACCGGCGGACAGCGTTTTACGGTAGTCCGCTGTGCGGGTGAGCACGATGAGGTTTTTTTCGCTGCCGTCCGCGATCGCCTTGCGGATCGGGATCGGGTCGGACAGGCCGCCGTCGTAATATGGCGTGCCGCCGACCGTGATCGCCGGGAAAAAGAACGGGATCGCGCAGGTGGCGCGCAGCATGGTGCACTTTTCATCCAGCGCCCGCCCGTCGAGGTATTCCGGTCGGCCAGTCAGCGCGTTGGTCACGCCGACGCGCACCCGCCCCGGGTAGGCGAGGTAAGCCTCCCAGTCGAACGGGGACAGGCGGTTCGGGATTTCGTCGTAAATAAAGTCCAGCCCGAACATGCTGCCGCATTTCAGGTAGTTTGCGTAGCCCATATAGCGGGGGTCGTTGCGGTAACGCCGCAGGATATCAATATTGCGCCCCTTCTGCCGGGATACGTAGGAAACGCCGTTCGTAATGCCGGCGGAAACGCCGATCACATAATCAAACATCAGCCCGTGCTCGAGCAGCGCGTCCATCACGCCGCAGGAGAACACCGGGCGGAAGGTCCCGCCTTCCAGAATCAGCCCGGGCATGTCGCCCCTCCCATCCCGCCGGTCATACCGGCGTAAAATCAATCTGCCCGGTCACGTTGGACGCGGCCACGAGCTGTACCCGCATCGGCGAGCCGATACCGTACCGCTTGCCGGTGCGCACGCCGATGAGCAGCAGATGGTCGGGATCGAACTCGTACGCGTCGCCCTCGAGCGCCTCGATGCGCACCAGGCCCTCCGCCGTGTTGGGCAGCGCCACAAACAGGCCGAAGGAGGTCACGCCGGAAACCGTCGCGTCGAACGCCTGCCCGATGAACTGCGACATATAGTCGGCAAGGTACAGCTTGTCGATATCGCGCTCCGCCGTATCCGCCGCCATCTCGCGGGAGGTGGCCTGCGCCGCGGCTTCGCCGCAGAACATCGCGTCGGCCTTCGCGAACTCCTGCCCGGAAACCGCCTTGTACAGCATCCGGTGCGCCACCAGGTCCGGGTAGCGCCGGATTGGGGAGGTGAAATGCAGGTAATACTTGGCCTTCAGGCCGTAGTGGCCGATGCACTCGTCCGAATACCGTGCGCGGGCGAGGGAACGCAGCAGCAGCGTGGGCAGCACGCGCTGGTCGGGCTTGCCCTTCGCGCCGTCGATCACGGCCTGGAGCTGGCGGGTGTCCTCGGGCTTCGAGGCGTCCACGCGGTAGCCGAATTGGCGCGCGAGCGCCGCGAACGCGCCCAGCTTATCCGGGTCGGGGTTTTCGTGCACCCGGTACACGGTCGGGTAGCCGCGCTTTTCCATATATTCCGCAACCGACTCGTTGGCCAGCAGCATAAATTCCTCGATCAGCTTTTCCGCGTCGCCGCGCGGCCTGGCCTCGACGCCGCAGGCATGCCCGCCCCCGTCGACCAGGATCTCCGGCTCCGGGATGTCGAGGTCGAGCGCGCCGCGCTCCAGCCGGCGGCTGCGCAGCGCCTTGGCCAGCGCGTCCATGCGGCCCAGCGTTTCCGCGAGCGGCGCGTACTGCTGGCGGAGCGCCGGGTCGCCCGCCAGGATGGCGTTGACCTTCTTATAGGTCATGCGCGCCTTGGAGCGGATGACGGATTTTGCGAACTTGACGCCGTGGCGGCGGCCGTCCTTATCCACCTCTATCAGCGCGGAAAAGGCCAGGCGCTCCACGTCGGGGTTGAGCGAGCAGATGCCGTTGGACAGCGCGAACGGCAGCATGGGCACCACATGCCCCGGGTAATAGACCGAGGTGCCGCGCCGGTAGGCCTCCGCGTCGAGCGGGGAAGCCATGGTCACATAATGCGACACGTCCGCGATGTGCACGCCGAGCCGCATGCGGCCGTTTTCCAGCAGGTCGAGCGAGACCGCGTCATCAAAATCCTTGGCGTCGTCGCCGTCGATCGTGAAGATGANGTCGCTTACGCGGATCAGCACGCGGTCGCCCTGCCATGCGCCGCCGGACGCGCCGGGCGCAATGAAGATATCCGCGCCGCCCTCCTCCGGGGTGACAAACGCAAAGCTGCGGCCCGTCGCCTGGAAAGAGCCGGCCAGGCAGCCGAAATGGCCGGCCTGCCCGTATTTATTCTTTTTGTTGCGTACGATCTTGCCATCGTCCAGCAGCCTTTGCAGCGCCTGGGCGACGGCGCGGCGGGACGCGCCTGGCATGCGTTTACATACCTCGTCCCCGCGCATCGGGTTGCTGAGCAACGCGTATATCTGCCGGTCCAGCTCTTCCATCGCGTAAGCCTCCTTTTGGGGTTTGTATTTCTGTGGATAGTATACCAGATTTTTGGGCAATTTAATAGGGTGATTGAAATTAAATTACCAAACAGGCAAAGCCCGCGGTGTTTGACAACAGGCATGTGCGCGGTGTATCATCAGGTTAATGGACAAGGCAAATTTCGCGCCCGCAGCGGGGCGGGGATGGGGCTGCTTATGATAGATTGCTTGATTATCGCGATATTATTACTGCTTGTGACCGCCGCGGCCCGTTATTTATGGAAACAGCATAAAAACGGGGGCTGCTGCGGGGGCTGCGCGGGCTGCCCGCGGCGGGGCAAATGCCCCCCGGCGGGGCGGAAAGGGGGACCAAAATGAAAGCATTGATTACTGGGGCAAGTTCCGGCCTGGGGCGCGACATGGCGCGCGAGCTGGCCGCGCGGGGGTACGACCTGATCCTGGTCGCGCGGCGGGAAGATCGGCTGCGCCTGCTGGCGGCCGAGCTGCCCGTGCGCACCGAAATCATCTGCGCCGACCTGGCGGACGCCGGCGCGGTGTACGACCTTCACGCGCGCGTGCGCGGGGAGGACGTGGCGGCCGTGGTCAACAACGCGGGCTTCGGCTTGTTCGGCGCGTTCAGCGAGACCGACCTCGACGCGGAGCTGCGCATGCTGGACGTCAACTGCCGCGCGGTGCACATCCTGACCAAGCTGTTCCTGCGCGATTTCAAGGCGCAAAACCGCGGGTGTATCCTCAATGTCGCCTCCTCGGCGGGCTTTATGGCCGGGCCGCTCATGGCGACCTACTACGCCACCAAAAACTATGTCCTGCGGCTGACGCAGGCCATCCGCGAGGAGGTGCGCCAGGCGGGCAGCGCGGTCAAGGTCAGCGCGCTGTGCCCGGGGCCGGTCAATACGGAGTTCAACCAGGTGGCGCATGTGCGCTTCGCCAGCCGCGGGCTGGACAGCCGCCGCGTGGCGGCCTACGCCGTCGACGGGATGCTGCGCGGCCGCGGCGTGATGGTGCCCGGCGCGGAGATGAAGGCGGTGCTCGCCCTGCGGCGGTTTGCGCCGGAAACGCTCGTCACGCGCATCGCCTACCACATCCAGCACCGCAAGAACGGGTAACAAAAATCCCCCTGCCACGGCGGCAGGGGGATTTTTTACGGTATTGGGCGGGCGGTCACAGCTCCCCGCACATGACCGCGGCAAGCGCGTCCTCGGTGGTGCGGTCGCCGAGGCAGACCGCGCCCATGGCCTCCGCGCGGCGGCCAACCTTATATTTATGTAAGTCCGCGCCGCCCGACAGGCACTGCGTGGTCAGATATACGCGGGTGCCGCTCAGGATGAGCTTCTGCACGACCTTTTCCAGGCGCGTGGGCACGCCGCCCGAGCCAAAGCCCTCGATGATGACCTTGTTATAGCGGCCGAGGAAGTCGATGATGGTCGGGTCGAGGTCGGGCGTCAGCTTCATGAGCACGACGCTCGCGTCGACATTTTCAACAAATTCCGGCTCGCCCCCGCGCTCGGGGCGGTGGTTGATGATGACCTTGCCCATATTGTTGATGATGCCGTCCGCCGGGGCGTTGATCGAGCGGAACGCGCTGATCCCGCGGCTGTCCACCTTGGCGATCCGGGTGCCGCGGATCACCTGCCCATGCACGACCGCGGCCACGCCCGGGTAGTCCTCGCAGGCGACGCGGAACGCGCCGAGCAGGTTGCCTTCCGCGTCGGACTCCTCCGCGCCCATCGGGCGCTGCGCGCCGGTCAGGATCACGGGCTTCCCGAACGCGCGCAGCACATGGCTGAACAGCGCGGCGGTATAGGCGAGCGTGTCCGTGCCGTGCGTGATGACAAAGCCGTCGTACCCGTCGCGGTTGTCCCAGATGACGCGCGCGATGCGCAGGCGGTGCTCCGCCGTCATATCGGTGGAATCGACGCTCATGGGGTTGAGCACCGTGACCTTGCAGATGTGCTTCAGCTCCGGGATAAATTCGAGCAGCTCCTCGCCGGTGAGCGCGGGCGCAAGGCCGTGCCCGGTCTGGCGGCAGGCGATCGTGCCGCCTGTCGCCAGCATCAGAATATGTTTCAATGCGGTTTAGTCCCTTCTTTAATAGGTTTAGCGGTAGCTCCGCTGCATGATGCCGGCCACATCCTCGCGGGTGACCTGCTTGCGGTCGAGCCGGAAGAGGTTGCCCATGGTATGCAGGGCGTTGTCGGCATATTTGAGGAAGTCGCCGTCCGCGCCGATACCGTACTCGCTCATCTTGAGGCCGTCGACGTGGCAGGCCGCCTGCAGCGCCGCGAGCGCTTCGACAAAGTCCATCGGGTCCTTTGCGTCGGCCTTGCCCAGCGCGCGCGCCATTTCGATAAAGCGCTCCGCGCAGGCGTCCGCGAATACCTTATAGTATTCCAGCGAGATCATGATCAGTCCTGCGCCGTGCGGCAGGTCAGGGTGCAGCGCGCTCATCGCGTGCTCGATCGCGTGCTCGGACGTGCAGGAGGACAGCGTCTCGACGAAGCCGGACAGCGTGTTCGCCAGCGCGATGTCCGCGCGCGCGTCCATGTTGCCGCCGTTGTTGACCGCCTCGGCCAGGCTCTTGCCGACCAGCCGGATGCTCTCGAGCGCGAACATATCGCTCATCGGGCTGGCGATCGACGCGAGGTAGCCCTCCGTCGCGTGGAACAGCGCGTCAAAGCCCTGGTACGCCGTCATCTTCGGGGGCACGGAGACCATGAACTCCGGGTCGACGATGGACAGGGTGGGGAAGGTGCCGTCGTAGCCGAAGCCGATCTTTTCCTCCCCGTTCGTCACGACCGTCCAGGGGTCGGCCTCGGTGCCGGTGCCCGCCGTGGTCGTGATCGCGACGACCGGCAGCGGGTCGTTCGGGACGGGCTTGCCCTTGCCGGAGCCGCCCGCGACATAGTCCCAATACGCGCCCCCGTTCGTGGCCATGACCGCGGCGGCCTTGGCCGTATCGATCGAGGAGCCGCCGCCCAGGCCGACGATAAAGTCGCAGCCCTCCGCCCGGCAGATCGCCGCGCAGTCGTCCACGTTTTCCAGCGTGGGGTTGGGGTGCACCTTGCCGTAGACGACGCTGTCCGCGCCGCCCTCCTGCAGCAGGGCGCGGACCTTGTCCACGTAGCCCAGGCGGGTGGTCGAGCTGCCGCCCGTCACCAGCAGGGCCTTTTTGCCAGGCAAATGGCCGCGCGCCAGCTTTTTGACGCTGCCCGGCCCGAAGAAAATGCGCGACGGCATATAATAACTGAATTTCATGGGAGGTTCCTCCTGTCATAAAGCTTCAAAAATCACCAGTACTTTTATTATAGCAAACTTAAACGACTTTTAAAAGCTTATTTTAACAAATTTACACGCTGTTTTTTGTACTCTTTTTTGAATTTTCCACTTGACATATAGTGCACAAAATGATATTATAATCTCACAAAGAAACTGTAGGAGTTCACAAAAGAAGAGCGCCATACAGATTCGCACGAAAGGAGTGAGTCCCATGATCTCAGAGCAGGAGCACTTCCAGGAGGCAGGGCTCGCTGGCCAGCTGTAGCGTACCGTCCCTTACATCATTCGCGGAGCGGATGTAGACCCGCCCGCATTCCCAATACTTTAATCTTACATAGAATAGTAAACGGAAAGTGAGTGAGCAAGTGGCCTTACAAAACAGCAAAACCCCGCAAGGTTCACCCATTCGTTCCAAGGCGTGTCCCACAGAATAAAGCAATACGGCAAACCCCAGGGGTGATTCCCCCTTCGATCTGAATCGAAAATGTTATTCCGTAATTGCGGCTGCGAAACAAGGCGGGAACGAACAAAAGCGAAAGCACAGGCAAATACCCGGCACCTTAGCTTGTATCCCCAAAGGCAACAGCAAAAACGTCTGACAGGATGGCTCATAATTTACCAGACAATATCCAAGTGCGGGCACAAAACCCCAACGCGTTTGAAACTTTCATCTACCATTCAAACTTTTCAAAGCTGATGCGGCGGTAATAACCGCCTCTAATCCCACCGAAAAGCCGATGATGGCGCATGAATGGCAACACAGCGGAAAGGTTCCAGTCCAACAGTGAAACGCCCGGAAAAATCATCAGCCGGCAACAGACGATACCCAAACCGCCATAAGGGCAAGCAAAGCAGCCAAACGTCCGTAAAAAAAAGAGCCGTTCCGAATGGTTCGAGGAAGGATTTCCTATCCGGGAGTGCATCCAAAGCGGAGCAGGGAAAAGGTTCCTAACCTGAGGGCATTGCAAAAAAGGGATTGCGGATTCCAAAATCCGAACGCCTGAAAAAAATGTGGCGATTCGCCGATGGGCGTGCCGATGGGCAAAAGGATCGGCCAGGGCAATGTAGGCAAACGGACAAAAGCGCATTCGCAGCAAAATTCTAACAAAGACGATATGCCAGTGAACCGGCAGTCCTGCTGATGGAAGTGGAATAAGCTCAGATCAAACTGAAAAGGAAGTACTGAATGAAAAAACTGCATAATGAAGTAGGTTAAGCGCCCTATCCGGTGGAGATAGGGCGCTTGATGGTTTTTATGCACGTTTTTTAGGATGCCGCCCCGGCCTGCAGCAGCCCGTCTCGCACCAGCGTGCCCAGGTTGGACAGATGCGACGCGATTTCCTGCCCCGCGCCCATGACGGCCTGCGCGACGAGGGCGCCTGCAATCACGATGGCGGCCGCGATTATGATTTTCCCGATCAGATCTTGGTATTCCTTCATTCCTGTATCCCCCTGTGTGTTTTTACCAGTTTAACAGGGCAAAGCATACCTGTCAATCCTTTCTTTGCGCGGGCGCAATGGCTTTGAAAATCGGGAGGGAGCCCCATGCCGGCGCTCTCAGAGCCGGCCGGCGGCCTGGCTGGCCCCGCCTGCCGGAGAATTGCATAAAAAAGCCCCGGGATAGCATCCCGGGGCTTTTCCTATTTATCCACACAAGGGGCTGTGCGCCTCGTCCGGCACGCGGAACCAGAACCGCACGCCGCCTTCGACATTTTCAGCGCCGCACGCGCCGCCGTGCGCGTCCGCAATCGCCCGGACGATCGACAGGCCGATGCCCGTGCCGCCCGATTCGCGCGAGCGCGCCTTGTCGGTGCGGTAGAATTTTTCGAAGATCATGGCCAGGTCGCCCTCCGCGATGTGTTCGCCCTCGTTCATGACGGCGAGCGTGACCGCGCCGTCCGGCTCCCGCTGCGCGGACAGTACGATTTTGCCGCCCTGCGGCGTGTAGCGGATCGCATTGGATACGAAATTGGTCACTACCTGCTCCATCATGCCGTAATCGGCATACATGGCCTCGTGCGTCTGCCCATACTCGATGGACTGCCCGCGCTCCCCGCGCAGCACGGCGGTCTTTTCGGCCATCGAGCGGCACAGCGCGTACAGGTCGACGTCCGTAGGCTCGGGTACCTCGCGCCCCAGCTCGAGCTTGGACAGGCTGAGTAGCTGCATCACCAGATGGTTCATGCGCTGTGCCTCGTCCACGATCGTATCGCAGTAAAACTCGCGGTCGGCCTCGTTGTCCGTCACGCCGACGCGCAAGCCCTCGGCGTAGCCCTGGATGAGGGCGATCGGGGTCTTGAGCTCATGCGACACGTTGACGATGAACTCCCGGCGCATCGCGTCGATGCGCTCCTTTTCGTCCACCTCGCGCGCCAGGCTCTCGTTGGTGTTTTGCAGCGCGGTAATCGCCTGCTCCAGGTGTTCGCTCAGGCGGTTGATGCTTTCGCCGAGCCGCCCGATCTCGTCGTCCGCCTTGCCCTTGTACTTTTTGGAAAAATCAAGCCCGGCCATGGCGGTGGCGATCTCCTCCATCCGGATGAGGGGGCGGGAGAACTGCCGGGAGATGAAATAAGCGAGCACGATGCAGACGCATAGCGTCAGCACGCCGGTGATGAGCAGGAACGTCAGGTTAAAGGACGAATTCTGCTCCATATAGGACATCGGCACGCGCGCGATCAGCATCTCCTTCCCATCCAGCAGCATACCCGCAAGGCACAGGAACCCGCCGCGGGGCCCCTGGCCGTCCGGCAGGACAGTGGCGTCCGCCGTTTCCGCGCGCGCCTGGCGGCTGTCCGGTACCGTAACGTAGGTGTAGCCCTGGGCGCGCATCTCGTTCAGGTTCTGCTCGGTCAGCGTCGCGCCCTCCAGCGGGAAATCATACAGCCGGATGGCATAGCTGCCGCCGATCCAGCTTGTGCGCGGGGGCTGTTCGCGGAAGATGGAATCGTATTTGATCCCGCCGGTGGGGGACAGGATGGACAGGCGCACGCCGGTGCTGTTTTCGAGCTGTTCCAGCTGGGCGGAGACCTCGTCCACCGTGCCGTCGTACTGGGCGTTTACGCTGCGGTAAATTTCCGCGAGCGCCCCGCGCCGTTCGTACAGGTAATAATCGTCGTAGAAAAAGACGTTTAAAACGGTCAGGATGCTGATAAACGCGAAAGCGATCGCCACGATGATGGCAAAAAACTTGATTTTAATCGAGTGTTTCATACCGCGGCCTCAAACCGGTAGCCGTAGCCGCGCACGGTTGCGATCATGCTGCCGCACGCGCCGAGCTTGGCGCGCAGCTTCTTGACGTGGGTGTCCACGGTGCGCAGGTCGCCAAAATAGTCGTAGCCCCACACCGCGTTCAGGATGCTTTCGCGCGAAAGGGCGATATTCTTATTGTTCTTGAAATAGATCAGCAGCTCGTATTCCTTAGGGGTCAGCTCGGCGGGCGCGCCGCTGACCAGCACCTCGCGCCGCATCTCATCGATCGTGAGCGCGCCGAAGGTACCGACCGTGCGCTCCTCCTTGCCGTGCCGCGACAGCAGCGTCTTGACGCGCGCGGCCAGCACCAGCGGCGAAAACGGCTTGGTTACATAATCGTCCGCGCCCTGCTCAAGGCCGAACACCTCGTCCACATCCTCCGCGCGCGCGGTCAGCATCATCACCGGCATATGGCCGCCCTCCTCGGTGCCCCGGATGTGGCGCAGCACGGTAAATCCGTCCGCCCCGGGCATCATGACGTCCAGGATCACCAGGTCAAAGCGGGCGCGCTGGTGGTCGATCAGTTCCATCGCCTGCGTGCCGTCCGCGGCCTCTACCACCGTGTGCCCGTCCCGTCTCAGAAAATCAATGACCAGGCGGCGGATGCGCGCCTCGTCGTCTGCCAGCAAAATCGTTCCCATCGTATCTCCTCCCTCTGGGCTCCGGCTGTCCCTTTGGGAACAGTGTACCACAGTTTTGTTATTTATGACAATCATACCCCTCCAATTTGTCGGTTTTGTGTCCGGACGTTGATGAATGTGTGGAGGGGCGCGCAGGGCGCGCTTTTTTTCGCGCCCACGGTTGACAGGGGCGGCGCGCCGTGTTATCCTTTAATCAGTAGTTTAGTAATTTAGTAAATACAAAAAGGGAAGGAGGGGGAACGGATGAGGATCCCCACGACGCTCAAGCACAAGCCCGTCATTGTGGCGGAGAATTACGAAAACATCGACGGCCGCAGCGCCTACCATTCCGAGGCAAAGGGGCTTTCGCTCGGCCTGGCGCAGTGGAACGACCGCGGCAAGGTCGATATTTCGGCCAAGGTCTGGCGCTACACGGGCGAAAAATGGTCGCGCCAGTCCGAGGAGCTGCCCATGCACCGCGTGGTAGACCTTGCGATCCTGCTGTGCCGCGCGAAGCAGTATTTCCGCGACGCGTACCGCTATCCCAAGCTGTACGACCCGGAACAGCCGCAGATCGGCCGCGTCGGCCTGCAGGGCGACGCAATGACGGTCGAGGTGTGCACGGATAACCCGATGATCGACGAGGATATCAAGCTGTTTTACGACGCGCTGGCGGAAAACGACGAATTCCTGTCCGAACGCCTGCGCGTGCTCGGCGCGCTGCTGCAGGAACTGGACTATGTGCCCCGGCGCCGCGAGGGCTGATATCCACAGGCTGTGGATATCCCCGGGGCGCCCGCGCAAACAAAAGAGGGACGGATAACCGTCCCTCTTTTCCGTTATATCCCGCGCATCTGGCGCTTTTTGTCGCTCAGCGTGCCGAATACCACGCCCGAGGCGATCAGCGCCGCGCCGAGCACCAGCCCCGGCCCCACCGGCTCGTGCAGGAACAGCACCCCGCCGAGCACGGAGGTGAGCGGCATCACCGGGTAAAACAGGCAGCACGACCCCGCCTCCAGCATGGAGAGCGCACGGTTCCAGCAGATATGCCCGAGCACCGTGCCGACCAGCCCCAGGAACAGCAGGCCGGACACGATCCCGGGCGACCATGCAACCGGCGGCGCGGTGGCGGCCGCGTGCACGACAAACGGCGACGCCATCCCCAGGCCGAGCGCAAGGCCGTACAGCGTGATGCGCAGGGGGTCGTATTTCTGCGTCATGCGGCGCATGAGCACGCTCATGATCGCCCAGGTCAGCATGGCGGTCACGGCGCACACGATGCCGAGCGGCCGGAACGCGCCGCCCGTGCCGCCGACGACGCAGTACACGCCCGCGAGCGACACCGCCACGCTGGCCGCCTTTGCCCAAGTCAGCCGCTCCTTCAGGATCAGCGCGGCGAACACCATGATAAAGACCGGGTTGATCGAATTGATCAGCGACGAAACCGAGGCGTTGGTCAGCTTCGTACCCAAAAACTGCGCGTTCATGGACACAAAATAGCCGGTAAACGCGATCAGAAGCATCCATTTATAGTCCGCCCTGTCCATTTTCCGGTGCGCCCGGCCGCGCAGCAGCAGCCAGAGCAGCGCAATCGCGATGGCGTACCGGATGCCGGTCACCAGCATGGGCGGCACGGCCGCCATCACGTATTTGCCGACCACGTAGGTCGCGCCCCAGCAAAACAGCGCCAGGAAGGCATAGAAATATCCGCTTGCCCCGCCCTTTTTCATGCAAAAATCCCCCCGGTATCGATCTCTATTGCCCAGTATAGCACCGCCCGGGGGCGCGTGCAAGGGGAAAGGCCGCCATTGCATCGGGACGCAAAACCCGGTATAATAGGCAGCAAGAAAGGGGTTCCCCCGCCACCGGGCAAAGGCGCGCGGGCAAAACCCGGATTGGGGTGAAGCGCGCCATGGAGGCCGATTTTATCAACTTGACCGCAGAAAACCTTGCCGGCGAGCACCTATGCTGCATCATCCGCAGCAAAAAGGCCCATCCGGGCGTGGAAGCGAAGCGCCAATGGCTCGCAGAACGGCTGCCGGAAGGGCATGTGTTCCGCAAGCTCAACGCAAAGGCCACGGTCTTTATCGAATATGCCCCCCTGGAAACCGCCTGGGTGCCCATCGTCGGCGACAACTATGATTACCTCTATTGCTTGTGGGTTTCCAGCGGCTGCAAGGGGAAGGGGTACGGCAAGGCGCTGCTGGAATACTGCCTGGCGGACGCCAGGGCGCGCGGGAAGTCCGGCGTCTGTATGCTTGGCGCCAAAAAGCAAAAGTCTTGGCTGTCCGACCAGACGTTTGCAAAGAAATACGGCTTCGAGGTTGTCGATACGGCCGGGGACGGTTACGAATTGCTCGCGCTTTCTTTTGACGGGACCGTGCCGGCGTTTGCGCCGAGCGCCAAAACCCAGGAAATTGAAAGCAAAATCCTGACCGTTTATTACAGCATGCAGTGCCCCTATGTCCATCGGGCGCTCGGACAGGTAAAAGGGTATTGCGAAGCAAACGGCGTCCCCGCCGCGTTCCACCCCGTGGATACGCTGGAAAAGGCCAAGGCGCTGCCCTGCGTCTTTAACAACTGGGGCGTGTTTTACAAGGGGAAGTTTGAGACCGTAAACCTTTTGGACGCCGCGGCCTTGCAGCGGCTGCTCAAAAAATAACCCGGCGCAGCACGCCCCGCCAGGCAGCGGCGCGCTGGTTTTCCCTTGACAAACCGCGGAAAGGCGCATATAATGGCTATAATTAAAGGTAAAACCGATGATGGAGAGTAGTAACCCGGATTTTCCCCCTTTTCAGAGAGCCGCGGCATGGTGGGAGCGCGGCGGGGTATGCCGCGGCAAATGGGCTCCGGAGGGCGCGGCGAACGGGCGGCAGCCCCAGTAGCCAAGACGGGGGACCCCGCCCGTTACCAGGGGGGCGCGCATTTCAGGATGCGCGGCAGAGCGGGCGTGCACAGGCGCGCCAATCCGGGTGGCACCGCAGAGGCTTACGGCTTTTGTCCCAGAACAGTTTTTATGTTTGGGACAGGAGCCTTTTTTTCTGTCCCGCCGACAAAAAGGAGAGATGACCTATGGCAAAGATCCCCCACCGCCTGTACCTGACCGAAGAGCAGATGCCGAAGCAGTGGTACAACCTGCGCGCCGACATGAAGGAGCAGCCCGACCCGCTGCTGAACCCCGGCACGCTGCAGCCCATCACCGAGCCGGAGCTTTACCCGATTTTCTGCGAGGCGCTCGCGCACCAGGAGCTGGACAGCACCGAGCGCTACGTCGACATCCCGGAAGAAGTCCAGGAGATGTACAAGGTATACCGCCCCTCGCCGCTGATCCGCGCCTACAACCTGGAAAAGGCGCTCGACACCCCGGCGAAGATTTACTATAAGTTCGAGGGCAACAACACCTCGGGCAGCCACAAGCTCAATTCCGCCATTGCGCAGGCCTACTATGCCAAGGCGCAGGGCGTCACCCGCCTGACGACCGAAACCGGCGCGGGGCAGTGGGGCACGGCGCTCTCCGAGGCCTGCTCCTATTTCGGCCTCGACCTCGACGTGTTCATGGTCAAGGTTTCCTACGAGCAGAAGCCCTTCCGCAAGGCGGTCATGCAGGTCTTTGACGCGAACGTCACCCCGTCGCCGTCCATGACGACCGAAATCGGCCGCAAGATCCTCGAGGAGAACCCCGGCACGGGCGGTTCGCTCGGCTGCGCGATCTCCGAGGCGGTCGAAAAGGCCACGACCTCGGAAAACTGCCGCTACGTGCTCGGCTCCGTCCTGAACCAGGTGCTGCTGCACCAGTCCATCATCGGCCTGGAGAGCAAGATCGCCATGGAGCAGCTCGGCGAGTACCCGGACGTCGTCATCGGCTGCGCCGGCGGCGGCTCCAACCTCGGCGGCCTGATCGCGCCGTTCATGCAGGATAAGCTGCTCGGGCGCGCAAACCCGCGCATCGTCGCGGTCGAGCCGGCCTCGTGCCCGTCCCTGACCCGCGGCCGCTACGCATACGACTTCTGCGACACCGGCAAGGTCACCCCGATGGCGCGCATGTACACGCTCGGCTCCGGCTTCATGCCCGCCCCGAACCACGCGGGCGGCCTGCGCTACCACGGCATGAGCCCGATCCTGTCCAAGCTGTACCACGACGGCTATATGGAGGCCGTCTCGGTCACACAGACCGACGTGTTCGACGCGGCCGTGCAGTTTGCCAAGAAGGAAACCATCCTGCCCGCGCCCGAGTCCGCGCACGCCATCCGCGCCGCGATCGACGAGGCGCTGCGCTGCAAGGAATCCGGCGAGGCCAAGACCATCCTCTTCGGCCTGACCGGCACCGGCTATTTCGATATGACCGCCTACAACGCCTACCTTGACGGCTCGATGAAAAACCACATCCCGGACGACGCGGAGCTGCAGCGCGGCTTCGACACGCTGCCGGACATCCCGCAGAACAAGTAAAATGAAAGACGGACGGCCCTTTGGCCGTCCGTCTTTTTATGCGTGCAGGGGAGGCGTATATGGCGCGGGCAAGTAACCCCGTAACATCCGCCAAACCCATCAAAAAGGGCGTATCCTAATAGGATACGCCCTTGTCTGGCAATGTAAGTGCTAAAAATTACTGGGGGACCTTGACCCAAGCGCCGCCGTTACGGCAGGACTCGGTCGCGGCAGCCGCCATCAGGACCGGGCGGAGGCCGTCGATCGCGCCGACGACGACCGGCTTGTCGTTCACGATGGAATCGACGAACGCCTTAACCTGCTCGATGAACGCGGTGTTGTAGCGCTCCAGGAAGAACCACAGCGGCTTCTCGGAGTGCGCGCCGTCCTTGGTGACGATGGTCGTGTTGTTGATCAGGTCGTTGCCGTCGGACGCCATGCCCTTGGAGCCAAAGGCCTCGACGCGCTGGTCGTAGCCATAGACCGCCTGGCGGGAGTTGTTGATGACCGCGATGCAGCCGTTCGCCATCTTCATGGTGACGACAGCGGTGTCGACGTCCGGGATGCCGGACTCTTCCTGCAGCTTCGGGTTGACGAGGCAGGAACCGACCGCGGAAACCTCCAGGGCCTCGGAACCGGTCACATAACGGACCATGTCGAAGTCATGGATCATCATATCATAGAAGATACCGCCGGAAACCGCAACATAGGAAGCCGGGGGCGGCTCCGGGTCACGGGAGGAAACGATAACGATATGCGGATCGCCGATCGTACCGTTCTTGACAGCGTCCGCAACCGCCTTGTGGTTGTGGTCGAAGCGGCGGTTAAAGCCGACCTGGAACTTGACGCCCTTTTCCTCGACAGCCTTCATGACCGCCTTGATCTTGTCGACGTCATAGTCGACCGGCTTCTCGCAGAATACGTGCTTGCCCGCGTTGACCGCAGCCAGGGAGATCAGGGAGTGGGTGTCGGTGGAGGAACAGACGAAAACGACGTCTACGTCCGGGTTGTTGACAACATCCATGAAGTCCGCGGAAACGTTGGTCAGGCCGCGCTGTGCGCACCACTCGCGTGCGCCGGACTTGTCGATCATGGGGTCAGCAACTGCGATGACCTCCACGCCGGGGACCGCGTTGATCAGATTGTCGATGTGCAGCTTGCCGATACGGCCGCAGCCGACGACGCCGATGCGAAGATTTGCCATTGGTATCGACTCCTTTTTTATACTTTTCTCATAATTTTTACGACCGCCTGGCGGCCGTTATCTCAATATCATCATTATAGAACTTCCCCAAATACAATACAAGCGTGTTTTTCAATTTTGTCCACATGACCAAAACACTGGAAAATCCTTTGTTAGGAGTGCCCAAAAATTCGGACGTTTTTTGTCAAACCTGACCGTGCAATGTGCATTTTCCAAAAGGCACGATTACCCATTGCGGGATGCCCCCATTTCTGGTAGGATATACGGGACAGGAAAGGGGGCGCGCGCATGGCAAAAATGACGGCGCAGCGCATCGCGGAAGCCTGCGGCGTTTCCCGCGGGACGGTCGACCGCGTGGTCAACGGCCGGGGCGGGGTCGCGCCCGAGGTGCGCGAGCGCATCCAGCGCATGGTGGACGAGACCGGCTACCGCACCCCGGCTATGAAACGGCAGGCCGGGGGGCGCGTGCGCATCGGCTTCGTCATCCCGCGCTGGGATATGAAATACTACACCGCGCGCATGCGGCAGGGGGTCAAGTCCGCCCTGCGGCGCATCGGCACGGGCGATTTCGAGGTGCTGATCGAGGAGATGCACGGCCGCTCCGTCCAGGAATACATGCAGTGCATCGCGCGTCTGCGCGCGCAGGGCGTGCACGGGCTGGTGCTGAACACGAGCGACGTGCTGCCCATGCAGGAGGAGATCGACCGCCTGGCCGCCGAAGGTATCCCGGTGGTCACCTGCAATTCCGACGTGCCCGGCAGCCGGCGGCTGTGCCATATCGGGCAGGACCTGCGCCGCAGCGGGCGCATCGCCGCCGGGCTGATGGCGCGCCTGGCCGGGCGCGGCGACATCCTGATCGTCACCGGCAACAGCGAGTTCACCGCCCACCGCGGCCGTGTGGACGGCTTCTGCGGCCGCCTGGCCGAATTGGGGGTCGAGCGCGGCCGCTGGCAGCTCATCGAATGCATCGAGCGCTACGACCTGACATATGACGGCGTGCTCGACGCGCTGCGCGCAAACCCGCGCCTGCGCGGCATCTATATGGCCAACGAGAGCGTGCACGGCTGTGTCGACGCGCTCGCCCGCGTCCGGCCGCCGTACCCGGTGCACGTGGTCTGCAACGACCTGACGCCTTGGGCGCGCGATTACCTGCTTGGCGGGCAGGTCGATTTTGTGATCGACCAGGATTTTGCCGGGCAGGGCGAGCGCGCCGTCCTCGTGCTGTACGACCTGTTCTGCCGGGGGCGCAAGCCGGCGCACGACGTCGTGTTCGTGCAGACGAGCGTCATCACCCGGGAGATGGCCGAGGGATGAAGGCGCCCCCAAAAACTTTTTTCCCAGGCCTGTTGTGTTTTAGGGTTTTATTTCGTCTAATAAATTAACGGAGGTGTTCCCCATGAAGAAAGAAATCTGCGCGGCGGCGCTGGCCGCGTGCCTGCTTGCCAGCCCCGCGCTCGCCGCGTCCGCGCCGTCGGACTGGGCAAAAAACGACCTGGAGCGCGCGGTGTCGTCCGGGCTGGTGCCGTCCGCCCTGGTAGGCGAGTGGCAGCGGCCGATCACCCGCGCCGAGTTCTGCGCGCTGGCGCAGCAGCTTGCAAAGTCCCAGAAAAACGGCTTCGCGCTGCCCAAGGAAAACCCCTTTACCGACACGGACGATGAAAACGTCCTGCGCCTGTCGGCGGCGGGCATCGTCAGCGGCAAGAGCGAGGGCATCTTCGCGCCAAACGACCCGCTGACCCGCCAGGAGGCCGCGACCATGCTGTACCGCATGACGAATACCTCGGTATTCCCGGCCTCCTACGCCGACCAGCGCGAGCAGTACGCCTTTGCCGACCTCGAGCAGATCAACCACTGGGCGGACGACGGCGTGGCCTTCTGCTACCGCACCGGCGTGATGTCGGGCGTGGGCGAAAACCGCTTCGACCCGGAGGGCGTGTACACGGTCGAGCAGGCGGTCATCACCGCGCTGCGGATGCAGGCCTACGCGGCTTCCCAGCAGCCCACCCCGCTCACGATGGAGGCCGCCGGCGTGCCGATGCTGTACGCCAACAACCCGGAGATCCTCGACCCGCGCAAGTTTGAAAAATACGGCATCTACACCGCCAAGACCACCATGCCCGTGGGCGAGCCGATCGATGCGGAATACTACCACTGGAGCTACATGGGCTCGTATCAGCCGATGATCCTGGGCGTCGCCGTGACGAACAACGGCAAGCGCACCGCGCAGGTGACCATCGACAAGCGCGGCGTTGGCCTGGGGCAGAACTCCATGGAGGTTTCCCGCGAATGCTATGAGCAGTTCTACGAAAGCGGGCCGCAGGAGGAGCCGGCCTCCATAAAGCCCGGCGAGACCAAGCTCGTCGTCAAGGACACCCTGCCGGGCGGCACGATGATCAACGCGCGCGTCCAGCTTACCGCCCAGTCCGACGGGCTGAGCATGAAGCTCGTCGCGCTCAAGCAGGAGGTCGCGAGCGAGTTCCTGGACGCGCTGCCGCGCGGCATCGACGACGGCGCGGGGCGCACCGCGGGGCGCTTCAACTTCTCCGAGCGCAACGTCCCGGTGGACGCGTCGGCCGTCCAGTACTTCACGCTGTGCGGCAACACGGCCGCGCTGTGGAAGCTCAACCCGGGCGAGTACCCGCAGGAGCGCAACGCCGACCCTCTCGCGGTCAAGGACACCGGCACCGCGCCGTTTACCTACTTCCTCAACGGCAACTTCGCCACGACGTATAACCTCAAATTTAAAAACGCCGCGGGCAAGACGCTTCTGATCCGCCCGAACGACCCGACCGTCGCGGACAAGCGCGCGCTTTACCTCATGTGGACGGAGGAGCGCGGCTGGTACAGCGCCGAGGCTTCGGTCAAAAAGCCGCATGAGATTGAGCTGACGGGCGACGACGAAGTGCGTTTCCTGCTGCTCGGCGGCAACTACGGCAACGTCGGCTTCCGCGTGATGGACACGCCGGAATAAACCATTCAAAAAGCCCCCCTGCCAATGGCAGGGGGGCTTTTTTCCCCTAAAACAGGGCGGTTACGGCACGATTTTGCCTTCCGGCGTGAGCACAAGCCCCTCGCCCGAAGGCGCATGGGTGATCTCGCCGGACAGCGTGGCCTCGTAGGCCGCCGCATGGATTGCGGCCGTCACGGCCGTATGCCCGTCCGCGCCCTGTTCCACACTGCACTCATACACGGCCTGCCCGTCCTCGACCTGGCGGGTCTCGCTCGTGGCGGACAGCACCTTTTCGCCCGATACCTGGAGCAGCAGCTTTGCGGACGTGCCGTCCTCCGTGCCGGACGCGGCCTGCAGCGCGTCGCCGAGCGGCAGGAACACGCCGTCGCCATACAGCTGCGCCTGCCCGTCAAATACCTTCCGCACCGCGGCTACGCCGTCCTCCGCCTGGGAGGACAGGCCGACGTTCTGCGCCAGCCCGGCGACATAGGCCACAAAGTCGTGGTTTGCCATGCCGCGCAGCATGGCGGCGTTCAGTCGGCCGTTCGACAAGAGGCCGAGCGCGCGGTCGAGCGACAGGCGCACCCACGCGCCCGCGGGGATGTTTTCACTGGTCAGCGCGGCGCTGCGCAGGTAGAAGGCGTCGGCCGAAAGATCGAGGATGCAGTTGAAGCTCACGTCCCGCATGGAGAGCAGGAGGTTTGCAAGGCCGCTGTCCACCGCGTCCCTGTCTGTCTCGAGCGCCGCGGAAAGCGCGGCGGTATCCGCCTGGAAGCGGACGTTCAGGCTGCCGCCGTCCGTGCCCCACAGCCCGTGGAAGGCGGCCTGTACCGGCACCTGGATCTCTCCGGCCGCGCCCTTCAGCGTCAGGCCGAGCGCAAGGCTGCCGTCGACCGACTGCGTGCCTTCGGGCACGGCAAAGGTGAGGTAGCGGTCCATGACGATAAACTTATCCGCGTAGCCTTCCTTGAGCTTGTCCACATCGACGACCAGGACGGTCTGCGCCCCCGCGTCCCAGCCGACGTTCGCGCCGAACGCCTGCGCGGCAAAGCGCACGGGCACCAGCGTGTTGCCGTTTGACAGGAAGGGGGCGGCGTCGGTCTGCAAGGTGCGGGTACGGCCGCCCTCCGTGACGCTGACCGCCGGGTTGCCGAGCACAAACTTGACCGAAACGCCGTCCCGTTCGGCGGACACGGCCGCGGTCGCCTCGTCCCAGCCGACCTGCGCGCCCATGGCTTCAAAGATCGCGCGGAACGGCACGTAAGTACGCCCGTCCTTTAAGACCGGCTCCCCGCCCTCGGCGAAGGCGACCGCCCGCCCGTCCAGCACGACGGAAACCGGCTTGTCCGCCGCAAGCACGGACGGCGCGGCGCACACGGCCAGGAGCGCCGCAAGCGCGGCGGCAATTGCGCGTTTCAAATAGCTTTTCATACTGTCCCTCTTTTCCGGTATACCGCTGCGCGGCGCCGGGCGCCTGCCCCCGCGCCGCCGTTTTGTTCCAGCGTACCATACCTATCCTTAAAAAACAATGCGGATTGTGTACATTGCGCCTAAAATCTTTGGTTTTTTGTTACAGACCTTTCACAAATTGTTCACAACTTTTGCAGCCCGATGGGCTATACTATAACCATCAGCTGAAGAGCTGATACAGTAAAAGGTATGTCGGTATCTTTTCATTTCTCTTTTACCCCCCTAAGTTTTACAAACCGCAAAAGGACGTCCCTCCCCCGGATGTCCTTTTGCACGTTCCGGGGACAATTTGCCGCCGGGACAAATTTTCTACCCTCTTACTACCGGAAAAGCCGCGGCCCTGCTTTGCAGGCCGCGGCTTTTCCATGCCCACAGGGCGACGATAAAAACCAGGGGGCGGGCGCCGTGCGGCGTCAGACCTCCGGGATGTGCTTTTTGACCGCTTCCGGGATCGGCATGCCCGCGCCGCAGCCCGCGCACTTGGCGCAATCGTGCATGCACTGCATGGGGTCGTTTTCGTCCATCTCGATCTCGACCTGGAGGATCGAGGGGTCGCCCTGCGCCTCTCCCGCGAGATACCTTGTAATCGCCGTGNGGCGAGCGCCGGGTCGAGCGGCAGCTTGGCCAGCACGGGCAGGCCGTACTGCGCGGCGGCCTCGTCCACATGGCTCTCGCCGAACACCTGGATGCGCTTGCCGCAGTCCGGGCACGCGAGATAGCTGTAGTTTTCAATGACGCCCAGGATCGGCACGTTCATCATCTGCGCCATCTTGACCGCCTTGCCGACAATCATGCCGACAAGGTCCTGCGGCGAGGTCAGCACCAGGATGCCGTCCACGGGCAGGGACTGGAAGACGGTCAGCGGCACATCGCCCGTGCCGGGGGGCATGTCGACGAACATATAGTCGACGTCCTGCCAGATCACGTCCTGCCAGAACTGCTGGACGGTCTGGGCGAGGATCGGCCCGCGGTAGATGACCGGGTCGTCCTCATTATCGAGCAGGAGGTTGATCGACACCACGTCGACCCCGCCCTCCGTGCGCGCGGGGATGATGCCGTTTTCGGCCGCGTGCAGCTTGCCGTGCAGGCCGAACGCCTTGGGGATGGACGGGCCGGTGATGTCCGCGTCCAGGATGGCGGCGTGCTTGCCGTGCCGCGTGAGCGCGACTGCGAGCATCGAGGTCGCCAGCGATTTGCCTACGCCGCCCTTGCCGGACACCACGCCGATCACGCGGCGGATGGTGGATTCCTCGTGCGGCGGCTTGAGGAAGCTCTTCGGATCGTTGCAATTCGAGGAGCAAGATTCACAGTTATGGGAACATCCCATGTTACACAACTCCCTTATGGATCAAAATTCAGCCGATACACGTAGTATACCGCAAAAACGGTAAAATAGCAATCCACCCGCGGCTTTTCACGCGGGCGCGCTCAGCGCTGCCCCAGGCGCTCCTTGAGCTCCTCCAGCGCGCGGCCGAACTTGCGGGAAGCCGCGCTCGGATGGGCGCGCACGAGCCACTTGCTGGTGCGGCGCATACGGCGCAGGCGGTCCTCGTAGGCCGCCGTGGCCGCGTCGGCCGCGTCCTGCAGACGGCGGCGGCGGTCTTCGGCGG
>NZ_LT707058.1:6290-8185 GCF_900155735.1 Intestinibacillus massiliensis | reverse complement strand
CGCGCGTCTCGCTTTTCAGCAGCGAGAGCTGGACGCGCAGCTCGTCGGCCTGCGCGCGCAGGCGGGTCAGTTCGTCCAGCACGCGCGCCAGGTCGAGCGGGGTGCGCACGGCGAAGACGACGTCCGACAAAAACAGCACGGTCAGCACGGCCGCGATGAGGAGCGCCGCAAATGGCGGCAGCCACAGCACGAGCCGCTCCACCGGCGGGTGGATGAAGGCCGTGAGCAGCAGGGTCAGCGCGCCCCAGGCCAGCGAGGACTGGAGGCAGACGCGCCCCTGGAACTGGAACTTATGCGCCGAGTAATCCCAGTATTTCACTTTGAAAATGGATTCCATCACCACGCCGGTGACATATTCGAGCAGGGTCGCGGCGGCCATGCCCGCCAGGAACAGCAGCACGGGGGAGCGCCCCTCGAGCGGCAGCGCAACCCAGAGCAGCAATACCGCCCCCGTGCCGTACAGCGGCAGCATCGGCCCGCGGATGAATCCGCGGTTGACGAAACGGCGCTGCTGCACGGATACGACCGTGGACTCAAAGCACCAGCCCAAAAAGCAATAGATATAAAACACCAGCACCCACTGGACAGGGGAATAGGTATACATAAGCGGCGGCTCCTTTATTTTGGGGACGCTGCGCGCACCTTCCGGTCGGAATAATCGGCCTCGATGATATGGCCGGGCGGGCAGACCAGGAACTCCCGGTCGTCCCAGCCCCCTGCCAGCAGGCGGCGCAGGTAGCCCTGCTCGCCCGGCTCGCGGGAAAACGCCCAGCCGTAGTCGGCCGCGGCCTGCCGGGTGTATTCCACATAGGATGCGTCCTCGTAGACCGGGCTGTCGATGTACACGCAGTTTTTATAATTATACACCCAACTGCGTTCGGCTTCCAGCAGATAGTCGGCGTTGTCCTCGCCGTAGTCCTCGGCATACTGGGCGCGCCGCTGGGCGTAGGCCGCCTCGGACGGCGTGAACGCATGCTCGATCCAGCCGGGGTTATACCAATAGCACCCGGGGTTTTGCGCAAACAGCGCGCGGTAGCGGTCGGCCGAACCTAAAAAGAGCGAGATACAGTCGTCGCAGCGCGGCACCACAAGCGGCAGGCTGCCCGCGCGCAGGCCGAGCACGCCGTTTGAGCACAGGCCGTACCCCAGGCAGACCGCTTCGTACCGCTTGTCGGGCAGCAGCGCCTCCTGTTCGGCCTCGATGCGGTCGATTTCCTTTTGCAGCGTCAGCCGCAGCAGGTCGGGCGTGTCGTGCAGGCCCTGCTTGAGCCACCAGACGCGCACCGGGTTTTTCGACCGTGCGATTTCGTAACTGAGTTCCCGGTTAAAAACCGAGCAGGCAATGAGCGCAAGACGCATTTTATTCCTCCTCGCCGAACAGCATGCCGTCCACATAATAATCCATAAAGGTATCGCTGCCCGAAAGCGGCAGTTCCTCCGCCATGGCGGCCGTCCGCGCGGCCTCCCCGCGGTATTCCCCCCGCAGCAGCAGCATGGCCGCGCCGGCCAGCGCGCCGTTGCCGGTTACGGTGACCTTGGGCAGCAGCTCGGGCGGGAACAGGCCGATGTGCGCGGCGCTTCCCGCATCCATCGAGTGGCCGAAGCCGCCCGCGATGTAAAATTCCTCCACGTCCGACGCTTCCACGCCCTCGTGCTCCAGCAGCGTGCGGATGCCCGCGCAGATCGCGGACTTGGCAAGCTGGATCTGTCGGATGTCCTTTTGCGTCACGAGCACGTCCGCGCCGGGGAGTTTCCAGGCCGGCTGGCCGTCCCACTCCGTAATTTCGCCCTGCCCGGCGTATCCCGCGTCGATCAGGCCGCTCCCGTCGATCACGCCGAGGCGCAGCATCACGCTGACCGCGTCGAGCGCGCCCGAACCGCACAGGCCGGCGGCA
>NZ_LT707058.1:0-5635 GCF_900155735.1 Intestinibacillus massiliensis | reverse complement strand
CGCGCGCGCGGTCGTACAGGCGCACGGCGACCGTGGTCGTCCCGATATCGGCGGCGAGTCCGTAGCCTTCCCCGTCCGCCTGGAACGCGGGCATGCGCGCCCAGGACAGCGTCTCGACCGCGTCCTGCGCGGCATAGACCGTACAGTCCCCCTCTGCCGCGGCAAAACAGGCCAGGCGCACGCCGTCCGCGGCTTCCTGCGGGGTCAGGTGCGCCCGCTCGGCCTCCCCCATGGGGGACAGCGCGCCCTCTGCGCGCACCTTGCATTTGCCGCAGGTGTGGTTGCCGCCGCAGGGCATGGCGGGCGCGGCCTGCATGTCGCGCAGCGCGTCCGACAGCAGCCGCCCCTGCGGGACCTCGCGCTGGATCCGTCCCGTCCCCCGTAAAATTGTAAGTATTGGCATTTGGCCTACCTCCGCTTCCCTTGCCTATCAACAGTCCTGCATTAAAGATACCGCATTTGCCCGCCGCTGTCCATCCGTCCGGCGGCAAGATGGCAAGATTTATAAAGGGTTCGCAAGATTTCGTGAGGTTCCCGCGCGCCCGCGCCGCGCACCGGTGCAAAAAAAGGGGAGGGGGGCAGTTTGCCCCCCTCCCCTTTGGCCGGGTATCGCGGATGCTACAGCTCGCTGTCCTGCTTCTGCCGGATCATGCGGTACCCCACGCCGATATGCGTCTGGATATACTGCGGGTGCCCCGGGTCCTTTTCCAGCTTTTTGCGCAGCGTCGCCATGAACACGCGCAGCGACGGCGTGTCGGACACCGCGGGGCCCCCCCAGATTTCGCCCAGGATATAGTTGTGCGTCAGCACCTTGCCGGTGTTTTTGGCGAGCAGGCACAGCAGCTTGTATTCGATCGGCGTGAGGTGGATCTCCACGCCGTCCCGGTAGGCGCAGCCCGCGGCGTAGTCGATCTTCAGGCCGCCGTTTTCATAAAGGCTGGCCTCCCCGCTCGTCTTTTCGTTGTCGTAGCGCACCCGGCGCAGCGCGACCCGCAGGCGCGCGAGCAGCTCGTCGACGGAAAAGGGCTTCGTCAGGTAATCGTCCGCACCCGCGTCAAGCGCGGCGACCTTGTCGGAATCCTCGCTGCGCGCGGACACCACGATGATCGGCATATTGCTCCAGGCGCGGATCTTTTTGATAATATCCACGCCGTCGATATCGGGCAGCCCCAGGTCAAGCAGCACCACGTCCGGCCGGAAGGAGAGCGCGTCCATCACCGCGCCCGTGCCCGTCTTCGCCCGGTGGTACTGGTAATCCTGGGTTTCCAGGGTGGTTGCGATCAGGTTGCCGATGGCAGGGTCGTCCTCAACCACCAGGATTTGCGGCTTATTCATAAGGCGTCACCTCCGATAAATGCAGTGTGAAGCGGAACTCCGTACCGTGGGGCGCGTGGTCCAGCACCTGGATCGTGCCGCCGTGCGCGGCCACGATGGATTTGCACAGCGATAGCCCCAGGCCGAGCCCGCGGCGGCCGTCGCCGCGCGCGTTGTCCGCGGTGTAGAACATGTCGAACAGCCGCGCCTTGGCCTCGTCCGGGATGCCCGGCCCGTCGTCCGTGATGCGCACCTCCGCCATGCCGCCCGCACGCCGGGCGGACAGCGTGATATGGGAGCCGTCCGGCGTGTACTTGACCGCGTTATTGACGATATTGATCACCACCTGTACCATCAGCCGCGCGTCGAGGTCGGCCATGAGCAGGTCGTCCGCGAGGTCGACTGCGATATGGTGGCGCACGGCGTTGCGGTCGAGGTGCTGCAGCGCCTCGCCAAAGACCTCCTGCAGCAGCTCGGGCTGCATATGGAGCTTGACGGCGCCGTTTTCCATGCGGGTGATCGAGAGCAGGTTTTCCACGAGGTTGATGAGCCACATCGAATCGTCATAGATGGACGCGTAAAGCCCCTGCTTCTTGGCCTCGTCCAGCACCGCGCTGTTTTCCAGCAGGATGCCCGCGTTGCCGGAGATGCTGGTCAGCGGGGTGCGCAGGTCGTGGGAGATCGNGATATAGTTGTGCGTCAGCACCTTGCCGGTGTTTTTGGCGAGCAGGCACAGCAGCTTGTATTCGATCGGCGTGAGGTGGATCTCCACGCCGTCCCGGTAGGCGCAGCCCGCGGCGTAGTCGATCTTCAGGCCGCCGTTTTCATAAAGGCTGGCCTCCCCGCTCGTCTTTTCGTTGTCGTAGCGCACCCGGCGCAGCGCGACCCGCAGGCGCGCGAGCAGCTCGTCGACGGAAAAGGGCTTCGTCAGGTAATCGTCCGCACCCGCGTCAAGCGCGGCGACCTTGTCGGAATCCTCGCTGCGCGCGGACACCACGATGATCGGCATATTGCTCCAGGCGCGGATCTTTTTGATAATATCCACGCCGTCGATATCGGGCAGCCCCAGGTCAAGCAGCACCACGTCCGGCCGGAAGGAGAGCGCGTCCATCACCGCGCCCGTGCCCGTCTTCGCCCGGTGGTACTGGTAATCCTGGGTTTCCAGGGTGGTTGCGATCAGGTTGCCGATGGCAGGGTCGTCCTCAACCACCAGGATTTGCGGCTTATTCATAAGGCGTCACCTCCGATAAATGCAGTGTGAAGCGGAACTCCGTACCGTGGGGCGCGTGGTCCAGCACCTGGATCGTGCCGCCGTGCGCGGCCACGATGGATTTGCACAGCGATAGCCCCAGGCCGAGCCCGCGGCGGCCGTCGCCGCGCGCGTTGTCCGCGGTGTAGAACATGTCGAACAGCCGCGCCTTGGCCTCGTCCGGGATGCCCGGCCCGTCGTCCGTGATGCGCACCTCCGCCATGCCGCCCGCACGCCGGGCGGACAGCGTGATATGGGAGCCGTCCGGCGTGTACTTGACCGCGTTATTGACGATATTGATCACCACCTGTACCATCAGCCGCGCGTCGAGGTCGGCCATGAGCAGGTCGTCCGCGAGGTCGACTGCGATATGGTGGCGCACGGCGTTGCGGTCGAGGTGCTGCAGCGCCTCGCCAAAGACCTCCTGCAGCAGCTCGGGCTGCATATGGAGCTTGACGGCGCCGTTTTCCATGCGGGTGATCGAGAGCAGGTTTTCCACGAGGTTGATGAGCCACATCGAATCGTCATAGATGGACGCGTAAAGCCCCTGCTTCTTGGCCTCGTCCAGCACCGCGCTGTTTTCCAGCAGGATGCCCGCGTTGCCGGAGATGCTGGTCAGCGGGGTGCGCAGGTCGTGGGAGATCGCGCGCAGCAGGTTTGCGCGCAGCGCTTCCTGCCGCGCGGCCTCCTCGACGCGCTGCTTGGCGCGCGTGGCCGCATCGCGCTCCATGGCCAGCCCGCATTCGTCCAGGATGGCGACCATTAAATTTTTTTGGAACGCGTCCGGCTTGTGCGCGGGGTCGATGGATACGCCCGCGACCGCCTGCACATGCTCGGTGCCGCGCACGGCCATATAGAGGCACTTCGCGCCGGGCAGGGTGCTTGTGGTCGCGCCCGCGTGCTTGTTGTTCTTATGCACCCACTCGGCGACCGCGCGCTCCGCCGGGGCGGCGTACGCCTCCATATCGGCTTCCGCCTGGACGGGGAAGGGCGTCATGGGCTGCAGCGCGCCGTCCTCGCCCACGGGGTAAATGACCACGTCGCGCCCGAGCAGCTTGTGGAGCTGTGTGGCCGTGACGGCCAGGATATTCGCCGCGCCCGCGGCCTTTTGCAGCTTCTGGCTGGTTTCGAGCAGCACCTCGGTGCGGTACGCCTTGCCCGCGCTCTCGATCGCCTGCCGCTTGATGCGGGTGGTGAGCGAGCTGCCCAGCAGCGCCACGATGAACATCACGCAGTAGGTGGCCGCATAGCTCGGGTCGCTCATCAGCGTGAAATAGGGATAGGTGAAAAAGAAATTGAACACCAGCACCGAGAGTAGGGAGGCGAGCAGGCTGTAGGCCAGCCCCGTGGTGGCCATGGCGACCAGCAGGCCGCCCAGGATATAGACCATGATGACATTCGCGTTCGTAAAGCCCAGCGCCGTCAGCAGGTAGCCGACCGCGGTGCACAGCGCCAGGATGGCGAGCATCCGCAGGGTATCCCCGGCGGAAAACCGTTCCGGCGCAGTGCGGAAGAAGCGCCGCGGGCGCGCCGTAGCGCGCGGCCCGTCCGGGATGATGTAAATATCGAGGTCGGGCGCGAGGCTGTTCAGGCGGTCTATCAGCGTCTTGAGGGAGGGGAAGAAGACCGGCCGCGGGCTGCGCCCCAGCACGATCTTGGTGATGCCGCCGATTTTCGCGTACTCCGCGATCTGGATGGCGGGGTCGTCTCCGTAGACCGTGGCGATGTGCGCGCCCAGCTCCTCCGCAAGGCGCATATTCGCCCGCAGTTCCCGGTTTTCCTGCTCGCCCTGGCCGGCGTCCGGCGTTTCGACATAGAGCGCAGTCAGCGNCGGCGGAGCCGGCCGCGGTCGCCTCGGCCCAGCCGACCTGCGCGCCCATGGCTTCAAAGATCGCGCGGAACGGCACGTAAGTACGCCCGTCCTGTAAGACCGGCTCCCCGCCCTCGGCGAAGGCGACCGCCCGCCCGTCCAGCACGACGGAAACCGGCTTGTCCGCCGCAAGCACGGACGGCGCGGCGCACACGGCCAGGAGCGCCGCAAGCGCGGCGGCAATTGCGCGTTTCAAATAGCTTTTCATACTGTCCCTCTTTTCCGGTATACCGCTGCGCGGCGCCGGGCGCCTGCCCCCGCGCCGCCGTTTTGTTCCAGCGTACCATACCTATCCTTAAAAAACAATGCGGATTGTGTACATTGCGCCTAAAATCTTTGGTTTTTTGTTACAGACCTTTCACAAATTGTTCACAACTTTTGCAGCCCGATGGGCTATACTATAACCATCAGCTGAAGAGCTGATACAGTAAAAGGTATGTCGGTATCTTTTCATTTCTCTTTTACCCCCCTAAGTTTTACAAACCGCAAAAGGACGTCCCTCCCCCGGATGTCCTTTTGCACGTTCCGGGGACAATTTGCCGCCGGGACAAATTTTCTACCCTCTTACTACCGGAAAAGCCGCGGCCCTGCTTTGCAGGCCGCGGCTTTTCCATGCCCACAGGGCGACGATAAAAACCAGGGGGCGGGCGCCGTGCGGCGTCAGACCTCCGGGATGTGCTTTTTGACCGCTTCCGGGATCGGCATGCCCGCGCCGCAGCCCGCGCACTTGGCGCAATCGTGCATGCACTGCATGGGGTCGTTTTCGTCCATCTCGATCTCGACCTGGAGGATCGAGGGGTCGCCCTGCGCCTCTCCCGCGAGATACCTTGTAATCGCCGTGTCCGCGTCGCCTTCGCAGCCGGGCACCAGCTCGATCTCGATCATTTCAAACGCCGAGCGCGCCATCAGGCCGAGCGTGCCGCAGATCAGCACGTCCGCCTTCTGTTCGGCCAGCAGCTTGACGGCCGCGATCGTCCCGTCGCCGGGAGCGGGCACCGTCTCCTTCTGGAAGCCCTTGCCGTCCTCGGAAACCGTGACGACCGTAAACTCCTTGGCCTGCCCAAGCTGGGCCGCAATCCTCCCGTTTTCGGTTGGAACCGCAATTCTCATGCCTGCCGCCTCCTTATCCTAAGCTGAGCAGCGCGTCGACCGCGCCGTCGAGCGCGGCGGGGAGCGCCGCCCCTTCGATCTTGCCCGCGTCG
>NZ_LT707057.1:216560-226826 GCF_900155735.1 Intestinibacillus massiliensis | reverse complement strand
TGGTGACGAGGGTACACCTGTTCCCATACCGAACACAGTAGTTAAGCTCGTTAACGGTGACAATACTTGGCTGGCGACGGCCCGGGAAGATAACGCAGCGCCTACATTTTTAGCGGCGATCCTTTGGGGGTCGCCGCTTTTTTCTGTTTGAGCGGCGGCGGACACGCCTTTTTCTTGACTTCCGCCGCAGGACTGTATAAAATTGGTTCAGAAGGCGCGCGGGGGCGGGAAATCCGCCGTCCTGCCGCCCGGCTTTGTTGGAGGAGGCGCAGTATGCGGTTTGAATGTTTACGCGGCGCGCAGGATGCGCGGTACCGGGAAGCTTGCGCGTTATATCAGGACAGTTTCCCTTATCACGAGCAGCGGGAAGCCCCGGCGCAGGCCGCAATCCTGCACGAACCGGCGTATCAATATAACCTGATTTACGACAACGCGCAATTTGTCGGGCTGATGCTCTGCTGGGAAACCGCGCGTTTCATCTATGTGGAGCATTTCTGCATCCTACCGTCGATGCGGAACCGGCAATACGGGCGGAAGGCGCTGGAGCTGCTACAGAAAAAGGAAAAAGCGGTGATCCTCGAGATCGACCCGCCCGCGGACGGGGTCTCCATCCGCCGCAAGGCGTTTTATGAGAGGGCGGGCTTTACGGCGAACGGTTTTGTGCACGTGCACCCGCCCTACCATGCGGGGCATGACGGGCATAAACTCGTGGTGATGTCCTGGCCGTCCGCTTTATCGGAAGCGTTGTATACGGAATTTGCCGCGTATTTACAGCATGTTATTATGGAAAAGGTGTAAACCATCCTGCAAATGAGGGACTTATGAAAAAGGCAAACTGGGGTAGGCGCTGCATCCTGTTCGGCCTGCTCGCGCTGGCAGGCGCGGCGGCATTTTATCAGGGGCTCGTCACGACATTTTATACCATCGAGAGCGATAAGCTCAAGGCAGGCACGTCCATCCGGCTCGCGCTGGTCACGGATTTGCACAGCCATATCTACGGCGGCGACCAGTCGCCGCTGGCGCAGCGCATCCTTGCCAGCCGGCCGGACGCCGTGCTGCTCGCCGGGGACATCTATGACAACGTTACGCCGCCGGACGGGGTACGGCTGCTGCTGGCCAAGCTGGCCGGCCGTGTGCCGCTCTATTATGTAACGGGCAACCACGAGTATTGGACGCGCGACATGGACACCGTCCTCGCGCTGTTTGCGGAATACGGCGTGACCGTCCTGGACGACCGCTGGGAGTACGCCTCGCTGCATGGCGTGCAGGTGGCGGTGGCCGGCGTGAGCGACCCGGTGCGCGCCGACTTTGACCGCGGCTTCGACCCGCGCGCCGCGATGGCGGAGGGCTTTGCCGACCTGCCGCAGGACGCCTATACGATCCTGCTGGCGCACCGGCCGAACTGGATCGGGGAGTACCAGAAGTACCCGTTCGACCTTGTGGTATCCGGGCATAACCACGGCGGGCAGGCGCGCATCCCGTTCCTGCTGGATGGGCTGGTCGGGCCGGACGAGGGCTTTTTCCCCAAGTACCCCGGCGGGGTGTACCGGCACGGCGCGCTGACGCAGGTGGTCAGCCGTGGCCTGTCCGTGAACTGGAAATTGCCGCGCGTGTTCAACCCGCCGGAGCTGGTCGTGATCGACGTGCGCGGGACAGAAGGTTTTTCCGGGGATCTTTCAAAAAGCTATTGACTTTCCCCCTTGTGGAAGGTGTACCTTGATACTAGAAATCAAGGAGGGATGCCATATGAAAGGCAAGCATGAAAGATTCTGGCGGGCGTTCCGCTATGCATGGTACCTGTTCTGGCCGGTGCTGTACGCACTGTCGCTGCAATGGGGCGTCCAGGGGCAGGTTGCCCGCCTGATGGTGATCGCGCTGGTTGCCACCGCGGCGCCGCTGCTGCTGCGCATCACCGCGGGCAATTTCGACCCCGAGGAGCGCAAGGCGTATTATCAGGACGAGGGGCGCAACATCGACGCGGGCAAAGGCTCTTACTTCGGCCGCACGGTTTTCTGGACGCTGCCGATCCTGGCGCCGCTGCTGTGCTGGTTCATCCCATGGCTGATCGCATCAATGGGCGCATAACGGAAAAAAGGGGCTGTTGCATTGCAACAGCCCCTTTCCCCTGTTCACAGCTTTTGCAGCGCGCCCGTAAAAAGCGCGATGTGGTGCTCTTCGTCCGCGATGATGCGCTGCAGGAGCGCCTTCGCGCCGCTGTCCTGCAGGGACCCGGCCAGGCGGCGGTATTCGGCGATCGCCTGCTCCTCGCCCGCGATGGCGTCGCGCAGCATGCGCGCCGGCTGCTTTACGTAGGAGACGTTCGCGCCCGTCCACCACGCCGTGCGCCCCGGGGTCTGGTAATAGAGGTAGCCCGGGTCGCCGCCATAGGCCAGGACCAGCTTGCCGATTAGCTCCAGGTGCCGCATTTCGACCATGGAAACGCAATGGAACAGCTCCCCGACCTGGGGCGCGCCCGCGAGGGGGGCGAGCTGGCTGTTGTAAACGTATTGCAGGATGGCCGTCAGCTCGCCTTGCGGGCCGGCATAGCTGCCCAGCAGGCGGCGGGCGGCGTTATTGTCCGGTTTCTGCGGGGATACGGCGGGATAGGGTTCGGCGAGTATGTAATTCATGCAGGTTTTGTCCATTTGTCATGCGCCTCCTGTTTTAGCTTGTATTTCCAATGTATGCGAGGAAGCCCCCGAAGTGCACCGAAAAAAAGGTGACAATTTTATAAGTTCCGACGAAACGCTCCGCCGCGCCTTGACAATCCATCGGGGCTGTACTACAATAACAAGTACCAGCCACCACAAGATATGGTGGCGATTCGAATTTATGTGCACGTTATTTTGTGCAAAAAAGTTGCTTTTTCAAATACTTATGATAAAAGGGGAGTTCGCTAAAATGGTGCAGGAGATCATCAAAAGGGATGGAAGAAGGACGGCTTTCGAGCTGGAGAAGATCGCAAACGCCATTTTTAAGGCGGCGCAGTCGGTCGGCGGGCATGACTACCAAATGGCCATGGAACTGGCAAAACAGGTCGAGGACAGCCTCGGGGCGGAGGCCTCGTGCGAGCCCCCCACGGTGGAACAGATACAGGATATGGTGGAAAAGGTGCTGGTCAAGAACGGCCACGCCCGCACCGCCAAGAAATACATCCTTTACCGCAACGAGCGCACCCGCGTGCGTGAGATGAACACCCGGCTGATGAAGGTGTACGAGGACCTGACGTTCCAGTCCTCGCTGGAGAACGACATCAAGCGGGAAAACGCCAACATCGACGGCGACACCGCGATGGGCACCATGCTCAAATACGGCTCCGAGGGCGCCAAGCAGTTCTATGAGATGTTCATCCTCGACCCCGAGCATTCCAAGGCGCACCGCGAGGGCGACATCCACATCCACGACCTGGACTTCCTGACCCTCACGACGACCTGCTGCCAGATCGACCTGCTCAAGCTGTTCGAGGGCGGCTTCTCGACCGGCCACGGCTTCCTGCGCGAGCCGAACGACATCCGCTCCTATTCCGCGCTGGCGTGCATCGCCATCCAGGCGAACCAGAACGACCAGCACGGCGGGCAGTCCGTGCCAAACTTCGATTATTCCATGGCGCCGGGCGTGCGCAAGACCTACCGCAAGCTTTATAAGCAGAACCTCGCCAAGGCGGTCGAGGTCTTCGCGGGGCAGGACGATGCGGAGGAAGCCGCGGCGCGCCTGACCGCGCAGGTCGAGCGCGGCACCGGCAAATGGGCGGCGATCGCCGCGGACAACGGCTACGACGAGGCGATGGAGCAGGCGCTTGCCGCGGCGTATGGCGAGGAGGCCGCGGCGAAGGCCGTGCGCTTCTGCAAAAAGTACGCGGACAAGGAGACCCGCAAGGCGACCTATCAGGCGATGGAAGCGCTGGTGCACAACCTGAACACCATGCATTCCCGCGCGGGCGCGCAGATCCCGTTCTCCTCCATCAACTACGGCACCGACACCTCGCCCGAAGGCCGCCTCGTGATTGAGAACGTGCTGCTCGCGACCGAGGCGGGGCTGGGCAACGGCGAGACCTCGATCTTCCCGATCCATATTTTCAAGGTCAAGGACGGCGTCAACTTTAACGAGGGCGAACCGAACTACGATATGTTTAAGCTGGCGTGCCGGGTATCCGCCAAGCGGATGTTCCCGAATTTCTCCTTCCTCGACGCGCCGTTTAACCTGCAATACTACAAGCCCGGCCACCCCGAGAGCGAGGTCGCCTATATGGGCTGCCGCACACGCGTCATGGGCAACGTCTACGACCCGTCGCGCGAGATCGTCAACGGCCGCGGCAACCTGTCCTTCACCTCGATTAACCTGCCGCGCATCGGCATCCGTTCGCACGGCGACGTGGACTTCTTCTTTGAGGACCTCGACCGCAAGATCGACCTGGTGATCGAACAGCTGCTCGCGCGCTTCGCCATCCAGTGCCAGAAGCGGGTGCGCAATTACCCCTTCCTGATGGGCGAGGGCATCTGGCTGGATTCGGACAAGCTCGACCCGGACGATACGGTCGGCGAGGTGCTGCGGCACGGCACGCTGACGATCGGCTTCATCGGCCTGGCGGAATGCCTCAAGGCGCTCATCGGCCACCACCACGGCGAGAGCGACGAGGCGCAGAACCTCGGCCTGGAGATCGTCGGCCACATGCGCGACCGCACGGACGCGGCGAGCAAAAAGTACGGCCTCAACTTCTCGCTGATCGCCACCCCGGCGGAAGGCCTGTCCGGCCGCTTCATCCGCATCGACCGCGAAAAGTACGGCGTGATCGAGGGCGTGACCGACCGCGAGTATTATACCAACTCGTTCCATATCCCGGTGTACTTCCCGATCTCCGCGTTTGAGAAGCTGCACCGCGAAGCGCCGTACCACGCGATGACGAACGGCGGCCATATCAGCTACATCGAGCTGGACGGCGACCCGACGCAGAACCTCGAGGCGTTTGAAGCCGTCGTGCGCTGCATGAAGGATGTCGGCATCGGCTACGGCGCGATCAACCACCCGATCGACCGCGACCCGGTGTGCGGCTATACCGGCATCATCGGCGACGTGTGCCCGCGCTGCGGCCGCCATGAGGGCGAGGGCGTGAGCTTGGATAAGCTGCGCCGGATCGGGGTATACAAACATTTGAACAGTGAAACAGTCGGCTACCACGGCGACCCCTACGAAGAGGGCGACCGCCAGCCGAATGCGCTCGACTGATAAAGGGAAAGGAAGTTATATCATGGAAAAGGTAACGAACATCAATCGTGAAGAGCAGCTGATCGGCGAGGGCGTGGGCTTTGAGCGGATCCGCCGCATCACCGGCTACCTGGTTGGCACGCTCGACCGCTTTAATAACGCCAAGCGCGCGGAGGAGCACGACCGCGTCAAGCACAATACCGCCGCCTGCCCGGCGGAGGAAGACGCGGAAGAGAGCAGGACGGCCTGACGCATGGAAGGTTCTCTGCGCGTCGCCGGGACCATCGCGGAATCCATCGTGGACGGGCCCGGCATCCGTTACGTGATTTTTACCCAGGGCTGCCCGCACCGTTGCGCGGGCTGCCAGAACCCGCAGACCCATGATTTTGACGGGGGCACGGTGCTCAAGCTCGATACGCTCTATGCGGATATCATGCGCAACCCGATGATCGGCGGCGTGACGTTCTCCGGCGGCGAGCCCTTTTCGCAGGCGCGGCCGCTCGCCGTGCTGGCGGAGGCGCTCCATGCGAAAAATAAGCATATCATGGCATACAGCGGGTATACTTTCGAACAGATATTACAACTGGGAGAGGACGAAAACGCGTTGCTCGCCCAGTGCGACCTGTTGGTCGACGGCCCCTTTATCGAGACGCAGCGCGACCTGACGCTGCGGTTCCGCGGCAGCCGGAACCAGCGCATCCTGGACGTGCCCGCGTCCCTCAAGACCGGCGCGCCGGTCTGGGCGAAGGGCTACCAGCAGGTGCCGTAAGGCGCCGCGCCCGGCAGGGGCGCGAAAAGATCCATCAAAAAAACCCGGGGGCGGTAAGCCCTCCGGGTTTTTTTTGATCTGGTTTTACCGCTGCAGCCAGCTTGGCTTTTCACGCATCCGCACGCCGGCGGCAATGCCGACCGCGGCAAACATGGTGATGACCGAGGTGCCGCCGTAGCTGAAGAACGGCAGCGTCAGCCCCATGACGGGCAGCAGGCCGAGGCACATGAAGATGTTTTCAAACGTCTGGAAAAAGATCATGCCCGCGATGCCCATGACAAGCAGGGAGGAAAAGGAGCTGTTCGCCTTGAAAGTGACATAGAACAGCCGCAGGATCAGCAGCGCGAGCAGGCCGACGATGGCGCAGCTCCCGATGAAGCCCAGCTCCTCGCCCGCGACCGAAAAGATAAAGTCGGTGTGCTTGGCGGGCAGCATGTTGTACTGCGTCTGGTTGCCCTGCAGGAAGCCCTCGCCGTACATCTGCCCCGCGCCGATGGCGATTTTGCTCTGCGTGGTCTGCCAGGCCTTTTCCGGGTCGATCGACGGGTCGAACAGCACGAGGATACGGGTGATCTGGTAGTTCTTGAGGACGAAGTTCCACAGGAACGGGATCGAGGCGATGCCGAGCACCGCGCCGCCCGCGAACCACTTGAGGCTGAGCCCCGCGGCGAACAGCATGATGACGCAGATGGCGAAATAGGACAGGCTCATGCCCATGTCGCGCGAGGACACGATGATGACGCCCATCATCGCGAAGAGGTGCAGGGCGAGCGGCAAAAGCGTCTTCCAGTGGTTCAGCCGGTCGCGCACCGAGGAGAGGTGCGCGGCAAAGGTGAAAATAAAGAGCAGCTTGCCGATTTCCGCGGGCTGCAGGCTCAGGGGGCCAAGGCTGATCCAGCTCCGGTTGCCGCCGACGTCGCGCGCGATGGGGGTGAACAGCACGCATTGGAAGCCGAAGTTCAGGAGGAACACCCATTTCCAGACCGGGGCGATGGTCTCCAGGTCGAGCAGCGACATGATGACAAAGGCAACCACGCCGATGGCGATCGCCGCAAGCTGCATATAGATATATTTATTGGTCCCGTAAGCGCGGGTGGCGCTGTAGATCAGCGCGACGCCGTAGCCGGAGCAGGCAAGCGCCAGGACCAGCAGGTACAGGTCGGTATGCCTGATATAATGCCCGAGGGCGCGAAGCGGTCGCAAAGAGTCACATCCTTTCGATATAGGTTTTATGATACCACAAACGGGGGCTGTTTGCACGGGTTTTTGCAAAAAGTTCATACTTTTCGCGGCAGGCGGCTGGTATCTGCAGGCACGGCATGGTATAATAGCCGCATAGCGGCTGTTTAGACGTGGATTTCACAGCCCTGGTTTTGGGCGGCGGGGGGATACGGCGTATATCCCGCCGCCCGGGGGCTGCTTTAAAATGGGGAGGAAAAAAGATATGCTGACCGATATTGAAATTGCACAGGGCTGCAAGATGCGCCCGATCGCCGAGGTGGCGGCTTCCGCCGGCCTGCTGCCGGACGAGCTGGAGCTGTACGGCAACTATAAAGCCAAGCTGGCGTCCACGGTGTGGGGGCGGCTGAAGGACAGGCCGGACGGCAAGCTGATCCTGGTCACCGCCATCAACCCGACCCCGGCGGGCGAGGGCAAGACNGCCCGGGGGCTGCTTTAAAATGGGGAGGAAAAAAGATATGCTGACCGATATTGAAATTGCACAGGGCTGCAAGATGCGCCCGATCGCCGAGGTGGCGGCTTCCGCCGGCCTGCTGCCGGACGAGCTGGAGCTGTACGGCAACTATAAAGCCAAGCTGGCGTCCACGGTGTGGGGGCGGCTGAAGGACAGGCCGGACGGCAAGCTGATCCTGGTCACCGCCATCAACCCGACCCCGGCGGGCGAGGGCAAGACGACGACGACCGTCGGCCTCGGCGAGGCGATGGCGAAGCTGGGCAAAAACGCGGTGATCGCGCTGCGCGAGCCGTCGCTCGGGCCGGTGTTCGGCATCAAGGGCGGCGCGGCCGGCGGCGGCTATGCGCAGGTCGTCCCGATGGAGGACATCAACCTGCACTTCACCGGCGATATGCACGCCATCACCGCGGCGAACAACCTGCTGTGCGCCATGCTGGATAACCACATGCAGCAGGGCAACGCGCTCGGCATCGACCCGCGCCGCGTGACCTTCACCCGCGTCATGGACATGAACGACCGCGCCCTGCGCAATATCACGATCGGCCTGGGCGGCAAAATGAACGGCGTGCCGCGCGAGGATCACTTCATGATCACCGTCGCGTCCGAAATCATGGCGATCCTGTGCCTGGCGGACGGCCTGGCCGACCTCAAGCGCCGCTTCGGCGATATCCTGGTCGCCTACAACTATGCGGGCGAGCCGGTCTATGCGCGCGACCTTAAGGCCGAGGGCGCGATGGCCGCCCTGATGCGCGACGCGATCAAGCCCAACCTGGTGCAGACGCTCGAGGGCACGCCCTGCCTGATGCACGGCGGCCCCTTCGCCAATATCGCGCACGGCTGCAACAGCGTGCAGGCGACCCGGCTTGCGCTCAAGCTGGCGGATTATACGGTCACGGAGGCCGGCTTCGGCGCGGACCTCGGCGCGGAGAAGTTCTTCGACATCAAGTGCCGCAAGGCCGGGCTGCGCCCCGCGTGCGCGGTGCTCGTGGCGACGGTGCGCGCCCTCAAGTATAACGGCGGCGTGCCCAAGGCCGAGCTTGGCGCGGAAAACCTGGGCGCGCTGCAAAAGGGCATCGTCAACCTGGGCAAGCACATCGAAAACCTCAAGAAATTCGGCGTGCCGGTCGTCGTCGCGGTCAACGCGTTCCCGACCGATACCGCGGCCGAGCAGGCGTATATCGCGGACTTCTGCCGCGCGCAGGGCGTGGAGTGTGCGCTCTCCGAGGTCTTCGCCAAGGGCGGCGAAGGCGGCAGGGCGCTGGCGGAGAAGGTGCTGGCCGCGGTCGAGGGCGGCGCGGCGGATTTCCGCCCGCTGTATGACGACGCGCTGTCCCTGGAGGACAAGATCCGCACCGTTGCAACGGAGATTTACGGCGCGGCCGAGGTGAACATCCTGCCTGCGGCGGCCAAGGAGCTGCAGACCATCGCGGGCATGGGCTACGCCCGTCTGCCGGTCTGCATGGCCAAGACGCAGTATTCCCTGTCCGACGACGCGTCCCTGCTCGGGCGGCCGGAGGGCTTCACGCTCACGGTGCGCACGGCGCGCCTGTCCGCGGGCGCGGGCTTCGTGGTCTGCGAGACCGGCGCAATCATGACCATGCCCGGCCTGCCCAAGCTGCCGGCGGCGGAAAAGATCGACGTCGACGCGGAAGGCAAGATCACCGGCCTGTTCTAAGCGGGCGGCATCCTGATAAAAAAGCGCGCCGGATTGCCCGGCGCGCTTCCTTTTTTACGATTTTTACGATTCCTGCGGCGTGAGCGGGATGGTGGCGTCGCCAAACTTGAGCGCCGCCGCCTCGCTGAGCGGAGTGATCTCCCCGAAACGGATGTGCCAGGTGTAGTCGCCGTCCCTGCCTTCGCCGGGGGCGAGGCTGCCCACCGTCGTGTAGTCTTTGACGACGGAGCCGTCCTTGCGCACGAGCTGCGGTTCCCGGATACCGTCGTAGGCACCGCCGGCGCGGAAGGACAGCGTAGCCGCGACGTCCATACCGAGCGGAGACACCTCGATCGAGGTGAAATGCGCCTGTATCCTCCCGTCCGTCTCGACCTGCTGCCCGGCTTGGAAACGGCGGGCGGTATCAGTTGTGGAAAGCGGGAAGGTGAGCGCCCAGTGGCCGTCCACCGGCTGCCCGCGCACCGCGTAGTCGTCGCCGTAGGCGAAGATGCCGTCCATTGTGCAGGAGACCCGCCCCGGCACCGTGGTGCTGCCCTCGTGCTGGATTTCCAGAATGGTCTGCCAGGTGTCCGTACCCGGGATGCGTTGCAGGGAGGACATGCCGTACCCGGTGGTGGGTTCGTCCCGGTCGAGCGTCACATGCAGGTTGGAGAAGGACAGGTGCGCGTCCGGGATGCCGGGGAAGGCGCCAGTGTCGCCCGGCGTGACGGCCAGGGCGACGCAGGTGCGGCGGCCGTCGCTGATCACCGCCTTGGCTTGCACGGTAATCCCGTGGTCGGTGTCCGAAGCGTCAAGCGGTGTGCCGAGGCTTTCCAGTAGGCTGTCCGGCGTGCTGGAAAACAGGCTGTGCAGCCAGTAGGCGGCCGTGCCGTTTGCGGCCAGCGCCCCGAAGGTCAGCAGCAGCGCCGCCGCGGCGCCCACCAGGAC
>NZ_LT707057.1:198855-214923 GCF_900155735.1 Intestinibacillus massiliensis | reverse complement strand
AGGCCTGCTGCGTGATGGACGCGCGCGCCGGCCAAGTGTATAACGCCCGGTTCCGCCTGACGCCGGAGGGGCCGCAGCGCCTGTGCGGCGACCGCGCGCTCAAGCTCGGCGCGCTGGCCGAAGAAATCGGCGCGGCCGCGCAAATACTGGTTGGAGACGGCGCGCATTTGTGTTATACTAAACTCAAACAAGAATGCCCGGGGCTGCGCATGGCCCCGCCGCATCTGCTGTACCCCTCGGGGTACGGCGTGGCCATGGCCGCACAGCGCGTCTTTGCGGACGGGCAGGCGGTTGGGGCGGACGCGCTGCGCGAACAGTACCTGCGCGCGCCCCAGGCCGAGCGGGAGCGGCTGTGCCGCCTGGCACAAGAGAACGGAGGTTAATAAAATTATGACGATTGCAATTGGTAACGACCACGCGGGCTACGCGCTCAAGGTGAAGCTGGTGGAAATGCTCGAGGCCAAGGGCTATGAGTTTACCGACTACGGCTGCTATTCCGCCGAGCGCTACGACTATCCGGACGCGGCCGAGGCGGTTGCAAACGCGATTGTCGAGGGCAAGCACGAGCGCGGCATCCTGATCTGCGGCTCCGGCATCGGCATCTCGATCGCCGCCAACAAGGTGCCCGGCATCCGCGCGGCGGCCTGCCAGTCCCACTTTGCGGCAAAGTACTGCCGCCTCCACAATGATGCGAATATCCTGTGCCTGGGCGAGCGGATCACCGGGCCCGGCGAAGCGTGCGAGATGGTCGAGGTCTGGCTCAGCGGCGAGCTGGAGGGCGGCCGCCACCTGGGCCGCATCGAGAAGATCCACGCGATTGAAGCCAAGCACAGCAAATAAGCGAAATTAAGGGAGATAAATATTATGGCTATGGCAAAGGTTCATGAGATGGATCACCCGCTGATCCAGCATAAGCTGTCCCTGATGCGGGACAAGACCACGGGCGTCAAGGAGTTCCGCGAGGCGGTCGGCGAGATCGCCACGCTGATGTGCTACGAGGCCACCCGCGACCTGCCGCTCAAGGAAATCACGATCGAGACCCCGGTCGCAGACGCCAAGGTCAAGGTCATTTCGGGCAAGAAGATGGCGATCGTGCCGATCCTGCGCGCCGGCCTCGGCATGGTGGACGGCATCCTCAACCTGATCCCGACGGCGAAGGTCGGCCATATCGGCCTGTACCGCGACCCGGAGACCCTGCAGCCGGTCGAGTATTACTGCAAGCTGCCGAACGATATCGCGGAGCGCGACGTCATCGTCGTCGACCCGATGCTGGCGACCGGCGGCAGCGCGACGGCAGCCATCCAGTTCCTCAAGAACTACGGCGTCAAGCACATCAAGCTGATGAATATCATCGCCGCGCCGGAAGGCGTCGCGACCGTGCATAAGGACCATCCGGACGTTGAGATCTTCGTCGCCGCGATCGACGAAAAGCTGAACGACCACGGCTACATCGTCCCCGGCCTGGGCGACGCGGGCGACCGCATTTTCGGCACCAAGTAAGCCTTGCTTCTGGCAGCCAGAACCCTTCCACCGCGCGGGCGGCGGAAGGGTTCGTATTTTTAGGAGGGGGGATGCGCGATGCCGTATTACCTGCCGGTCGTCATGATCGTGCTGTCCAACGTCTTTTATAATATCTGCACCAAGTCGCTGCCCGCCGCGGCGAACCCGTTCCTCAGCCTCGTCGTCACCTACCTGGTCGGCGCGGGCGCGTCGCTGGCGCTGTTCTTCCTGTGCAGCCCGGACCGCAGCCTGGCGCACGCCGTGCAGCAGGTCAACTGGGCGCCGGTGGTGCTCGGCCTGTCCATCGTCGGGCTGGAGGCGGGCTACATTTTCCTGTACCGCGCGGGGTGGAAGGTCAGCATGGGCTCGATCGTGTGCAACAGCGTGCTTGCCATCGTGCTGATCGCGGTCGGCGTGCTGCTGTACCATGAGAAGATCAGCGTAAACCAGGTGANGTGCTGCGCGGCCTGGGGTACGGCGGGCGCGTGACCAGCCCGACCTTTGCCATTGCAAACGAATACGAGACTGCGGCGGGGGACGTGGCGCATTTTGATATGTACCGCATCCTGGACGAGGAGGCGCTCTGGGAGCTGGGCTTTGAAGACTACCTGGACGGCGCGCGCATCCTGCTGATCGAGTGGAGCGGGAATATCGCGGGCGCGCTGCCCGCGCGCTACAAGACCGTCAGCATCGCCTACGGCGCGGCGCCGGACAGCCGCATCATTACGACCGGGGAGGTAGGGTATGAAAATCCTGAGCTTTGAATCGTCCGCGGTGTCCGCGGCGGTCTGCCTGACCGAGGGGGCGCGCGTCATCGCGTCGTCCTTCCAGAACTGCGGGCTGACGCATTCGCGCACGCTGCTGCCCATGGCCGAGCACCTGCTCGCGGGTTGCGGCATGGCCGTGCGCGACCTGGACGGCTTCGCAGTCGCCGCGGGGCCGGGGTCGTTTACCGGCATCCGCATCGGCGTGGCCACGGTCAAGGGGCTTGCGATGGCGGCGGACAGGCCCTGCGCCGCGGTTTCCACGCTCGAGGCCATGGCCTGGGGGCTTCTGGGGCTGGAGGGCGAGGCCTGCTGCGTGATGGACGCGCGCGCCGGCCAAGTGTATAACGCCCGGTTCCGCCTGACGCCGGAGGGGCCGCAGCGCCTGTGCGGCGACCGCGCGCTCAAGCTCGGCGCGCTGGCCGAAGAAATCGGCGCGGCCGCGCAAATACTGGTTGGAGACGGCGCGCATTTGTGTTATACTAAACTCAAACAAGAATGCCCGGGGCTGCGCATGGCCCCGCCGCATCTGCTGTACCCCTCGGGGTACGGCGTGGCCATGGCCGCACAGCGCGTCTTTGCGGACGGGCAGGCGGTTGGGGCGGACGCGCTGCGCGAACAGTACCTGCGCGCGCCCCAGGCCGAGCGGGAGCGGCTGTGCCGCCTGGCACAAGAGAACGGAGGTTAATAAAATTATGACGATTGCAATTGGTAACGACCACGCGGGCTACGCGCTCAAGGTGAAGCTGGTGGAAATGCTCGAGGCCAAGGGCTATGAGTTTACCGACTACGGCTGCTATTCCGCCGAGCGCTACGACTATCCGGACGCGGCCGAGGCGGTTGCAAACGCGATTGTCGAGGGCAAGCACGAGCGCGGCATCCTGATCTGCGGCTCCGGCATCGGCATCTCGATCGCCGCCAACAAGGTGCCCGGCATCCGCGCGGCGGCCTGCCAGTCCCACTTTGCGGCAAAGTACTGCCGCCTCCACAATGATGCGAATATCCTGTGCCTGGGCGAGCGGATCACCGGGCCCGGCGAAGCGTGCGAGATGGTCGAGGTCTGGCTCAGCGGCGAGCTGGAGGGCGGCCGCCACCTGGGCCGCATCGAGAAGATCCACGCGATTGAAGCCAAGCACAGCAAATAAGCGAAATTAAGGGAGATAAATATTATGGCTATGGCAAAGGTTCATGAGATGGATCACCCGCTGATCCAGCATAAGCTGTCCCTGATGCGGGACAAGACCACGGGCGTCAAGGAGTTCCGCGAGGCGGTCGGCGAGATCGCCACGCTGNCGGCCGCCCTGCTGGGCGGGATCGCCGCGCGCACCTGCCTGACCGTCGAGCTTGGCCTGCAGACCGCGTCGGACAGCACCGCGCGGCGCATGAACCGCTGCGAAACGCGGCAGGCGTTCCTGGAGGGGCTTTACCGGCTGCACGCGCACGGCGTGCCGGCCTGGGTGCACCTGATCAACGGCCTGCCCGGCGAAACGGCGGAGGACATGCGCGGCAGCGCGCGGTTTATCGCCGGGCTGCCCGTCCAGGGGGTCAAGATCCATCTGCTGCATGTGCTGCGCGGCACGCCGCTCGCGGCGGCGTATGCGGCCGGGGGATTTGAAACGATGGCGCGGGAGGATTATGTCTCCACCGTGTGCGACCAGCTCGAGCTGCTGCCGCCCGGCATGGTGATCGGCCGGCTGACCGGCGACGGCCCGGCGGGGGATTTGATCGCGCCGCTGTGGAGCCGCCGCAAGCGGGAGGCGCTCAACGCCATCGACCAGGAGCTTGCGCGGCGGGATAGCTGGCAGGGCAAATTTTGCCGAAAAATCCCTTGACAGCGCAGGTTTGGCAGCGTATAGTATAAAAAGTGTCATAGGGGAGTAGTCGGCGGCGTTTTGCGCCGCAATTACAGTCAACAGCGTGGCGTTTTCACGAAAGGCGCCTGGCGTAATTTGAAACGACGAGACTTATGTTCCGCTTTGCGGGGCATAGGTCTCTTTTTTTGTAATAAACCGGCTGCGCGGGGCACAATGTTATAGGGAAAAGGGGTTTTAAAAAGTATGATCTTTGTTGTTTACGCACTGCTTGTCGCCTGCGTCGTGCTGTTTTCCGCGCGGCTGGGCTACTATGTCGACCTGCTCGACCAAAAGACCACGATGGCCTCGGCGTTTATCGGCGGCGTCATGCTCGCGGCGGTGACCTCGCTGCCGGAACTGATGACGAGCGTCACGTCGGTCGCCTTTGTCGGCAAGCCCTCGCTCGTCATCGGCAACATCCTGGGCAGCGACCTGTTTAACGTGTTTGTGCTCGGCGCGGTGTTCCTGCTGTATTTCAAGGGGCTGCGGCGCGCGCGCATCACCACGAGCCACAACACGACGGTCACCTGCGTGGTCGTCATATACGTGCTCCTGCTGGTTTCCCTCAAGACCGGCAGCAGCCTGTTCCTGTACGGGGTGAGCGGGCTTTCGCTCGTGATCTTCGCGCTCTATGTGTGGAGCATCCGCAAAATGTCGGGCGACGAGGACACGTCCGGGGAGGCGGGCGACGTCAGCCCGCTGACGCTGCGGCAGGTCGTCCTGCGCTTTGCCGGGTACAGCGTGCTGCTCGTGTGCGCGTCCATCGCCATCACCTACGCCTCGGATTACCTGGGGACGAAGATCGGCCTTGGGTCGACCATGGCGGGCGCGCTGCTGCTCGGCATCGCGACCTCCCTGCCGGAGATGATCTCGTGCTTCGTGCTTGCGCGTATCGGCAACTTTAACGCCATGACCGGCAACATCGTCGGTTCCAATATCTTTAATTTTGCGATCTTCTTCGTGGCCGACCTGGCCTACTGGAACAAAAACCTCTATGTGTACGACAGCCAGGCAGGCCTGCTGATCACGCTCGGCCTGGCCGCCAACGCCGCGGTGCTGGTGCTGGTGCGCCTGCTGACCCGGAAGGGCGGCGCGGAAAAGCGCCCCGCGGCGCCGGTTGCGCTGCTGTCCGCGGTCCCGGTCGTAAGCTATGTGCTGTTCGCCGTGCTGTCGGCGTAAAAAAACCCCCGGCCGGAAAGCCGGGGGTTTTTATTATTTGAACCTGCGGTACCGCGTGGATTTGGAACGCATCATCTGCTGGCGGCGACGGCGGCGGCGCCGTCCCGTCAGGAGGATGATCAGGATATACAGGACGAGCAGGATGACCAGCCCGAGCACGATCATCTTGAACAGGCGGCTCTTGAAAAAGTTCTCCAGCTTGTCCGCATAATAGAGCACCTGGGAGCGCGACACGTCGCGGATGGACACGAGGTCGACCGAGCCGTAATGCACGCCGTTATAGCTGACGTCCATGGTGCCGATCACATCCCCCGCCTTGATCGGGGCGACGAGGTCGTCCGGCAGGTGCATCGTGCGCACGACGTTGTCCATCTCGATATCGATCGGGACGACGGCGTCCAGCTTGCCACCGGTTTGCAGGACGATGCGGTCGCAGTCCGTGGAAAGGCGGATATCGATCTCCGTGACCGCTTCGCCCTCCTTGACCAGCGTCTGCGAGGCGAAGTTTTCAAAGCCCCAATCAAACAGCCGCTTGGTCTCGGAGAAGGTCACCGGCTGGCGCGCGCCCTGCGGCTTTTCACAGCCGAGCACGACGGAAATCAGCGTGGAGCCCTTCTTGGTCGCGGTCGCGACGAGGCAATAGCCCGCCTGCGAGGTGTGGCCGGTCTTGATGCCCTTGGCGTAGCTGTAATACAGCGGGTCGTTGCGGCTGAAAATCAGCATATTGGTCGTAAAGACCTTGAGCGGCTTGCCGCGCGTTGCGGTCAGGTTGTTTTCGCTCAGGGTCTTCTGCGCGGTGTTGGCGATGAGCGCGAAGGTCTCGTTTTTCATGGCCTCCGCGGCGATCGTGCTCAGGTCGCGCGCGGTGGTGTAATGGTCGTCGTCATGCAGGCCGTTCGGGTTGACAAAGTGCGTGCCCGTGCAGCCGAGCTCCTGGGCGCGCGCGTTCATCATGTCCACAAAGCCCGCGACCGAGCCGCCGACATGGCGGGCGAGCGTATTGGCGGCCTCGTTGCCGGACGGCAGCAGCAGGCCGTACAGCAGGTCGATGACCGGCACCTCCTCGCCGGGCTGGAACCCGGCCTTGGAGGAATCCGCTTCGACGCCGGCAAAGTCCTCCTCGGTGACCGTGACCTTTTCGTTTAAATCCTTGACATGGTCAAGCACGACGAGCGCGGTCATGATCTTGGTGGTCGAGGCCGGGTAGCGCTTTTCATCGGCGTTTTTCTGGTACAGCACCATGCCGCTCGACGGGTCGAGCAGGATGGCGGCCGTCGCCGCGATATTGGGGTCGTCCAGCGCGGCCGCAGGCAGCGGCACGCAGGTGACGACCGTGATTATCAGCAGAAAAAGGGCGGCTGTGCGCCGCCAAAGGTTATGCTTCGTCATCTTGATCCCCCAGGAGAAAGTCGTCTGCCGAAAAGGTGCCGCGCAGGACGGCGGGTTTGGGCGGCACGCGGCGGAGCGGGTCGTATTTGAAACGGCGGCAATGGTCGTCCATCGAGACGATGCCGCGGCGCTTGCAGGTGGCCCTTTCGTCGTCGAGCGGGCCGGCGTGCGCGCAGTAAGCGCAGCGCGGTTCTATATTTTTACGGAAGAGGATGCTTCGCCTCACACCGACACGTCCTTTCGGCTGATAGTAACTCCTATTATAACGGATTTATGCGCGGCTTTCCAGTGCTTTTTGTTAACAAAAGGAGAACAATGTGGATCGGCACGGATGTTACGGAAAAAAACACCGTTTGGAAAGCTTTGCGCATGGAATGTTCCTGTGCAACCTGCTACAATGGACTTGTGCCAATACGGCAGGAAACGGAGGGATTTGCATGAAAAAGAGGTTCATCGCCGTGCTGCTCGCCGTGCTGACCCTGCTGCCCGGCGGCGCATTGGCTGCGGGGCGGGCGTTCAGCGACGTAGACGACAGCTACGGCTGGGCGCGGGACGCGATCGAGGGCTTTGCGGCGCAGGGGATCGTGGACGGGGTCGGAGGCGGCAGGTTTGCGCCGGACGACCCGGTTACGCGGGAGGAATTTGCAAAAATGCTGACGCTGTCCTTTGGGATGGAACCCGCGGCGGGCGGCGTGCCGGCGTATGCCGACGTGGCGGCGGGGCGTTGGTCATACGGGTACGTTGAGGCCGCGCGCGGCTACCTGGACGGATACGTCGACCCGTCCGGCGGTAAAATGACGTTCAAGCCCGAAACGCCCGCGCGCCGCGAGGACATCGCAGCCGCGATTGTGCGCATCCTGGGCTACCGGGCGGAAGACAGTGACGCCGCCACCGAGGCGGAGGGTTTTACCGATTACGGCGCGATTTCGCCCGCGCTGCGCCCCTATGTGGGCGTCGCGGCGGCACGGGGGCTGATTGAGGGCTATGCGGACGGCACGTTCCGCCCGCAGGCGGGCATCACCCGTGCGGAGGCGGCTGTCATGCTGTACCGCGCCGTGACGCAGGCCGCGGACGCGCAGCCCGAAGCCGACGCGCCCAAGCTGACGGTGACTGTGTGCCCGTCCAGCGTGACCGAGGCGGAGGTGACGGTCAGCGGCGCCGTGTCCGGTCAGGCCGGTACGCTGCCGTCCGTCACGGTCAACGATAAAGCGGTATCGGTCTCGCCCTCCGGCAAGTTCAGCGTGCGGCTTACGCTGGCACCCGGCGATAACGAGGTGGTGTTCACCGCCCGCGATGCCGCGGGCAAGGCCGTGACGGAGACCCGGATGATCAAGTATACGAAATCCAAGGGTTCCCTGGCCGAGGGGTACGGCTATGTCCAGTCCACTTACCGCACCAAGGATGGAGACGGCGATACCGCGGTGGTCATCGAGGTGTGGGACGGCAGCCAGGCACGCGAACTTTGGGTCAAGGATGCGGATATCGGGACCGAGCCGCGCCAGGGCGATATCGCGCACTATTATGTGTATGGCGACGGCACGCTCGACCGGATCGGCCGCGTGGCCAACGGCAAGCTGGGCGCGGTCAAGGAATGGGACGCGGACACGGGCCGTATCCGCCTGTTTGACGGCACCACCTACCGCGTCACAAACGATACGTTTGTCCTGTATGTGGATACCGGCCGGCATGTGGGCGCGGACGGCGGCGCGGTTTCCGAAGCGTTCGCGGACGGCGGCGGCCACTACAACAATGTCTTCCTTGCCACGGAAGTGGGGGAGGACGTCGACCTGCGCGTCCTCGTCGTGGACGTGAACAACNAGCAGCGCACCCGCCACAAAAAACGGGAACAGGGCGGGGACCGCCGTGCGCAGCGACAGCTCCAGCCCCTCGCGCGCGGCCTGCGCCGCGTCGCCCGCAAAAAATGTAAGCCCGGCAAAAAGCAAAACCGCCGCCGCCGGGAAGGCAAGCCGTTTGAGTTTGGAAGCCGTATTTTTCATCCTGTCCACCCCTTTTCATGATAAATGTATTGCCGGGCGGCAAGTTTCATACCGGCGTGACATAAGAATGAGAGGAATGGAGGTTTGGGCATGAAGGAGGGTCTGGGCGCACGCCTGATGCGGCAGGCGCAGGCGAGCTTTTTAGCGGAGGATTTCGGCGCGGGCGTGCCGCGCATAGAAATATTAGGCGATAAGCGGGTACTGGTGGAAAACCATAAAGGGATACTGGAATACGGCGACACGCTCATGCGCATCAACTGCGGGCACATGGTGGTCAAGATCGTGGGCGACGGGCTGGAGCTGCGGGCGCTCAGCCTGTCCGAGCTGGCGGTCACCGGGAAAATCCTGTCGCTGGAATATGTGACGTAAAAGCGCGAGATGATAAAGGACGGGGGAACGCAAGGTGTTTAAGAATTTTTTGCGCTATCTGGAAGGCACCGTGCGCATCCGGGTGCGCGGCGCGGCGATCGAGCGCTTCCTGAACCTGTGTTCGCGCCACGACATCGCGCTGCACGGGATCGAGCGGGCCGCGCTCGACGAGCTGCACGCGACGGTCCTGCTCGGGGATTTCAAGCGGCTGCGCGCGCTGATGGGGCGCACCGGCTGCCGGGTGCACCTGCTCCGGCGGCGCGGCGCGCCGTTCATGGCGCACCGGTTCCGCAAGCGGTATATGCTGTTCGGCGGGGCGGCGGCGCTCGCCGGCCTGTGCTGGGTGCTGACGAGCTTCCTGTGGGTCGTCCACCTGACCGTGCCGGACGGGGTGTCGGGCTACGACCTGGCGCACAACCTGCACGACCTGGGCGTACGCCCCGGGGCGTACATCGGCTCGATCGACGCGCGCGCGGTGCGTTCCGAAATGATGTACCGCATGCCGGAGCTTGCGTTCATCTCCATCAACCTGCACGGCAACCGGCTGGAGGTCGAGGCGCATGCGCGCCGTCCCAAGCCCGAGATGGTGGATAAGGACTTGCCGACCAGCGTTTACGCCACAAAGCCCGGGCTGATCACCAAGATGGCCGTGACCGAGGGTACGCCGGCCGTCAAGGTGGGCGAAACGGTTGCTCAGGGGGATATGCTGGTTTCCTCGGTCAAGCTGCCGACCGGGGAGCAGGGCGCGGCGCGCAAAAGCCACGCGACCGCGGAAGTCGAGGCGCGCACCTGGTATACGGCCACCTCCCGGCGGGCGCCGGCCGCGGCGGCCAAACAGTATACCGGCAAGGAAACCGTGCAGTACGCGCTGGTGTTCGGCCGGCGGCGCGTCAACCTGTTCCTCGGCAGCGGCGTTTCCGAGGAAAACTGCGACAAGGCGGTGGAGGAGCGCAAAATCGTCATCGCGGACAGCCTGGAGGTGCCGGTCAAGCTGCAAAAGCAGACCTTCCGGTACTATGAGACGCGCGAGGCGGCGCCCGACCCGGACGCGGTGCGCGCGGGGATGGAGCAGGCGGCGGTGCGGCGCCTGCAGGCGCAGATCGACGGGACGATCACCGCGCGCAGCACGGCGTTCCGCGAACTGCCCGGCGGCGGCTACGAGCTGACGCTGTACGCGGAATGCCTGGAACAGATCGGCAGGGAAGCGGTCGACACGCAGGAGCTGCCCGCGCCCGCGCAGCCCGGTGAGGAGGGCGCGCCCTAGCGTGCCCCTGTAAAAAGCGGGTAAAAACAGGCCGCCGCGCGTCATTCTATTGAAAACGGTTGCGGTTTGCGATATAATAGCCGCAGAGCGGTATTTTCCATATCGCAAATTGTGGGATCGCGGACGGCCGGATACGGATGCCGGGGCGGCAGCCGCCCCATCCGCCGCGGCGGGTTCACAAAGCAAATGAATGTTGGCAAAACAGAAGGCGAGGAGCAGATTTGCAAAAACATATCGCATTTGACGGCGTTTCCCAGCAGGCGGTATTCGGCGCGTTTGATTCCAACCTGCGCGCGGTCGAGAAGGCGCTCGCGGTTTCCATCGTGTCGCGGGACGACGGCGTGGACATTTCGGGGGACACCGAGGAGGCCGTCTGCCAGGCGGTCCATACGCTCGAGGCGCTGCGCGCCATCCATCAGAACGGCGAACCGGTGAACGACATCACGGTGAGCAGCGTGCTCGATTCCGTGCGTACGGGCGACGTTTCGTCCGCGGTCGCCGCATCCAAGGACACGGTGGCCATCAGCTACCGCGGCCAGCCCATCAAGTGCCGCACGGCCGGGCAGAAGCGCTTTATAGAGACCATTAAGAAGAATACGATCACCCTATGCATCGGCCCTGCGGGCACGGGCAAGACCTTCCTGGCCGCCGCGATGGCGGTCACCGCGTTCCGGGGCAAGGAGGTCGACCGCATCGTGCTCACGCGCCCCGCGGTCGAGGCCGGGGAAAAGCTCGGCTTCCTGCCCGGCGACCTGCAGAGCAAGGTCGACCCGTACCTGCGCCCGCTGTACGACGCGCTGTACGACATGCTGGGCACCGACAAGGTCAAGGACTATATGGAAAAGGGCGCGATTGAGATCGCCCCGCTGGCGTATATGCGCGGGCGCACGCTGAACAACAGCTATGTGCTGATCGACGAGGCGCAAAACATCACGCTGTCCAGCCTGAAGATGGCGCTGACGCGCCTGGGCGCCGGTTCCAAAATGATCCTGACGGGCGACGTGACCCAGATCGACCTGCAGGACGGCCAGGAAAGCGGCCTGGCGAAATGTGCGCAGATGCTGGCCGATATCGAGGGCATCGGCGTGGTGCACCTGCACAATGCCGACGTGGTGCGGCACCGCCTGGTGCAGGAGATCGTGCGCGCGTTTGAGAAAGAGGAAAACGCCGCGAAAAAAGGCAAGGGCGCGCCGCGCCCCTACCAGAAGCCGTTTTACCGGTAAGGCGGAAAACCAAAAAGGGTGCAGGGCTGTAGTTGCCCTGCACCCTTTTTCATTTTCTTCCGGTCAGTACTGCATCACTTCGATCGCGCCGCTCTCCACGAGCCGGACAAACAGCGCGCCGAGCGCGGGGTCGAACTGGGTGCCGAGGTTGCGCCGGATTTCCTGGAGCGCGTCCGCGACCGGCATCGGCTCCTTATAGGAGCGGCGCGACACCATCGCGTCGAAGGAATCCACCACGCCGAGGCAGCGCGCGCCGACCGGGATCTGTTCCCCGGCGATGCCGCGCGGGTAGCCCTTGCCGTCGTAGCGCTCATGGTGGCCGAGGACGGACGGGATGACGTAGGTCAGCGAGGGCAGGTGGCGGATCATCTCGATGGAGCGCTCCACATGCTGCTTGATGATGGCATACTCCTCGTCGGTCAGGCGGCCGGTTTTGGTCAGGATCGCGTCGGGGATGCCGATTTTGCCGATGTCGTGCAGCAGGCCGGCCTGCCGGATGGTCTCGACGTGTTCCGCGTCCAGACCGTAGGCCTTGGCGAGCGCCGCCGCGTATTCCGAAACGGCCTGCGAGTGGCTGAAGGTGTAGTGGTCCTTGGCGTCGATCGCCGCGGTCAGCGCGTAGATGGTCGGCGTGTATTCGAGCGCGATATCGGCCTTGTCACGCACGGGCGGTACGCCGGCCTCGGAGCGGCTGTAGGCCACCGTGCGGTTGCGGCCGTGCTGCTTGGCGCTGAATACCGCGAGGTTTGCGTAGGACAGCAGTTCGTCCGCCGAGTGCGCGGCGGTGGGATAGGTGCACACGCCCGCGGAAAAGGTCAGGAATTTCTCCACGGCCTCGCCGGTGCGGGAAATGTGCGCATGCAGCCCTTCTCGGATGCGTGCGGTCAGCCCCTGCGCCGTGGCGGCGTCCGTGAAGGGGAGCAGCACGGCAAATTCCTTGCCGCCGTAGCGCGCCACCGTGCCGCGGGTGCCGATCACCTGGGTGAGCAGCCCGGCGAAGTCCTGCAGCACCTGGTCGCCCGCGCCCGTGCCGTACAGCTCGTTGTACAGCCGGAAGTTATCCAGGTTCAGCAGGATGACGGACAGCACCTGGCCGTGGTTCTTGCGCACCTCGCCCTGGAGCTGCTCGGTAAAATAGCGCCGGTTGTACAGGCCGGTCAGGCCGTCGCGCTGCGCCTCTTGCCGGATGGTCTCGTAGAGGCTGGCGTTTTGCAGGGCGATGGACACGACGGAGGCCGCGGAATCGAGGAACACCGTTTCCTCGAAGCAATAGGGCTTGTGGTTTTCCTTTTCCGCCAGCAGCACGATGCCGGTCAGGCGGCCTTCGCAGCGGATGGGCAGCAGGTAGCTGATGTTGAGGTCGCGCAGCAGCCGCTTTTCCGTCTCCCACATGGATTTGTAAAAGGAAGTGTGCGTGAACTCGGTATAGTGCAGGCCCGCGCTGTGCTTGCCGAGCCACATGACGAGCGGGTGGTCGCCGCGCAGCGTCACGTCGCGCCGGATGGGCGAGGTGCCCAGCGCGGAGCGGTAGCAGTTGTCCTCCGGCGTATACAGGCAGATATAGACGCCGTGCGTGGGGATCGCCCCGCGCAGCAGCTCCAGGAACGCGTCGATGATCTCGTCCAGGCGCAGCGTGCGGCCGACCGCGTCGGAAAACGCGCGCAAGCCGTCCTCCCGCGCGATCTGGTCGCGCACGAAGACGTTGTTCAGCAGCACCGACAGCAGGTTGTACAGCAGCAGCACCAGGATGGACAGCAGCACCGCGATAATGACCGTGTGGTACGCCGCCAGGGCGGGCAGGTGCCTGGAGAGGAACCCCTGCACCGTGGGCAGCGCCGCGAGCAGGATGAGCGCGCTGACCGAAATCGTCATGAAATAGGCCGCGCCCTTGGACGCGATCTGGCGGCTGAGCGCGAACAGCCGCTTTTTACAGAAGGCGTAGTAGATGCAGCACGCGTTGACCGCGCAGGCCGCGGTATCGAGCGGCAGGGAATTGAGCACCGGGGTCGTCACGGGCAGCACGTTGCCCACCAGCATGACGCCCACGCCGACGAGCAGCGGGATGAAGTGCGTGGAGGGCGTGCCCTGCCGCCGCAGGCCGGTCAGCATCAGCCGCCAGATGGAGATAAAGATGCAGATGGCGAGCAGCACGGGCAGGACGATCAGCAGGTGCGTTTCGTACCGCATCGCGGTCTGCCCGCCGTCGGTGGAGATCACCGGCTCGGACAGGAACAGGCTCAGGTGGTTCATGACCAGCATGACCGCCGTCCCGCCGCCCCACAGCGCCTTGAGGAAAAAGCCTTTGATCTCAAGGTAGTTGATGGTCAGCAGGTAATAAAGCCAGGGCACCAGGATGATGCCGTCCAGGCAAATCTGGTTCCAGAAGCCCGGCGAGGGGTAAAACTGCAGGCGCAGCAGCAGGGAGCCGCCCGTCCACAGGATGAACGCGCCGAGCAGCAGCATGAACGAGTGGATGGTCTTGTTTTTGCGCGCGGTCAGCAGCGTCATGAGCAGGAACACGTTGCACAGCAGCGCAAATCCCGGGATAAGGGAAAAAAGGATCGGGTTTATTGACAAAAACCGTCACCTCCCCGCGGGGAACCGCCGTTTTGCAGGTACATCAGGTCGATGATATCCTGCGCGGGCGGGTTGATGCGGCGCATCGGCCGCCCGTAGCGCGCATGGTATTCCGCGAGCACGCCCTCGCGCAGCAGCGTGATCCGCAGCGGCTCGATCCCAAGCAGCCGCTTGAGGTCCTTGTAATCGTGGTCATAGTGGCGGAAATAGATCGACATGTGCTCGCGCAGGATCTGCTCGGTCATCGGGTGGCTGGCGGCGGCCGCGCCGTCCACCTCGACATAGAGGTGCATGAACGCGCGCTTTTCCCCGTCGTACTCCTTGCGCGCGAACCAGTCGGCGATTTCCAGGCGCGACATCTGGATGACGCGCTTGACCGCGCCCTCGGTGATGCGGGTAAAGCCCGCGATGTCGATGACCGACGGGACGCGGTCGAGGTATTCAAACTGCGGCATGGCCAGCCCGTCGCGCTCGTTTTTCAGGCGCAGGCAGCGGTACATATCGCCCACGCGGTAGCGCGTGAACGAGCCGCCCTTGAGCACCGTGATCACAAGCTCGTAATCCTGCCCGGCGGTCAGCTCGTCCATGAGGTAGGTCTTGGGCGTGTAGGACGGGTCGTCCATATTGCGCAGCATCTCGTTTTCCGGGATAAATTCGTAAAAGCAGGCGTCCGGGAACAGCACGAGGCCGTCCCGGCTCCAGGTCTCCGTGCCGATACAGGTCGGCTCGGTGCCGCCGTGGATCTCGAGCGGGCGGCGCCCCCAGGCGTCCTCCAGCTCGTCCTTGAACAGCACGGTGTCCGTGCCAATGCACAGGAGCGCCTGCAGGTCGAACAGGTCGCGCGGGCGGATCGGCTTGCCGTCGCGGGAGGCGTGGTATTTGGCCTTCAGCAGGCGGTACAGCATGGCGGGGCGGAACCCGGCGAGGCTGGAAAGCTTCCATTTGCCGCCCGCGCCGCTGATAAATTCATTGAAGTTCTTGGTGACCGTATAGATGATGCTGCTCATGCCGAAATAGATGTCCATGCCGCCCTGCACCGCCAGCTTGAAGCCGGCCTTGTTCTGCTCGGAAAAGGACATGCGCGTCGCCTCGCGCAGCGGCGGCATGAAGTGCATATCGTATTCCGGCTCGATCAGCACGGGAAAAAGCCCGCTGGCATAAGGCAGCGGGGCAAGGCAATAGAGCGTGCGCGCGCTCGGCTTGAGGCAAAATTTCCCGCGCGATTCCGAGGCCGCGAGCAGCATGGCGCCGAGCATATTGGCCTGGCAGGTCTCAAGCATCTGGGCGGAACAGGGCGCGACCTTGACCGGGCGGCTGCCGCTCTCCCAGGTGGTTTCCAGCCAGATCACAGGCTCGGAGGGCAATTGGTCGGCGCGGCGGGACAGCAGGATATCGGCATAGTCCTCGTACTTGGTCAGCGGGACGTTCTGCCGGAACTCGCTGACCGTGCGCGGGACCTGCCCGCCGAACAGGCGCTGCCCCAGGCCGCAGCCGCCGAGCAGGGCGATCTGCTCCTCGAGCAGGCGGAACTGGATCGCCATATATTCGTCCATCGACAGGTCGAGGAAGCTGCAATACTGCGACCAGACCTCCGCCGGCGGGAGCTTTACGAGCTTTTCCTTGAAACGCATCGGCGATCCACCACCTTTCAAAATCAGATTGGCCTACAGGGTGCGGCCGAAGCAGCGCGCGGCGCTCCGGCGGTTTGGGAACAGGAACGGGGTGCTTTGTTGGTAACCCGCGTAGCCCGCCAGGTATTTGGGGAACAGCCACCGGTCCTGCGCGGCGACATAGGCGAGATCCAGCCCGGAGAAAACCAGCGCGCCCGCGCCCATCCGGGGCGTGCCGGCGGCAAGCCACAGGCCGAGGGCGCAAAACAGGAAGCACCAGAAGCCCGGATGGCGGCAGAGCGCGTAAGCGCCCCGGTCGCACACGGCGGGCGGGGCGGCCGCG
>NZ_LT707057.1:161664-198691 GCF_900155735.1 Intestinibacillus massiliensis | reverse complement strand
GTCCAGCCCGGCGCGGGCGGGAAAAAGAGCCGCGCCACGGCGCCCGCGAGCAGTAGCCCCCCGGCGGCAAACAGCAGCCCGGGGCGGCGTGCCCGCGCGTAGGCCTTGCACAGGTCGAACAGCACAAAGAGCGCAAACGCCAGCGCGCCCGCGGCGAGCGGCGTCAGCATGGCTTTTTGCGGAACACTACGCCGATGCATTTGGGGCTGGAGTAAAGCCCCATCACAGGGCCGACCCCACCCGTGCGCACCGGGATATCCGGCGTGGCCTCCCGGATTTGCGCGATGATGCCGCGCGCCTCCTCCTCCATGCGGGAGTGGAAGACGATGACCTCGTCCCCGCCCCCGGCCTNTTCCGCCGCCTGGAAACCGAACCCGCGGACGGGGGCGAGCTGGTCGGCAGCGCGGGTTCGGTTTCCAGGCGGCGGAAAAATTCCTCGCTGCTGATGTCGAGCAGCGTACGGTACTGCTGTTCCCCGAAGATCACGTAATCGGGCAGCTGCAGGATGCCGTGCGCCTCGGCGTAAGGGAAACTCATATCCGACGAAGCGTGCGTAATAATGGCGGTTTGGTTGGGATACGGCATCGTTTTGCCTCCTTCAAGGGAACGGTTGGTGACAGTTACAAAAAATACAGCATTTTGAGTGAAAATGCATAAAAAGTACCCTTTAGGGCGGGGGCTTTCGAACTTATTTTACATGAACCGCGCCTGAAAAGCAACAACATATCCGGTTAATGGGCAAGGAATTCAGAAAGGGCACGCTTTAAGTTACTGTGTATGGAAAAAATGGGCGCAACACCCATATGGGCGCGGCCGGATATTTATAACCGCCGGATGGGAAATGCGGCGGCCTGCAAGTAGTAATTGATATTTCGCCGGTTTAAAAGTATAATTATGAAAGAGTATGGCCTCCGGAAAGCGGGGACGCGGTTTGCGGAGGGGCTGGGAGGGCAAACTATGACAGAGTATGAAATCAATATTGCGGTCGAGGAACCGGTGGACGACGAGGCCGGGCTGCGCGCGCTGATCACGCGCTGCGCGAAAGAGGCGCTGGCGCGCGAGCATGTCGGTTTCCCCGCGCAGATCGATATCGCGGTCGTTGGGGACGAGGAAATCCGCGCGCTGAACGCGGAATACAGGCACAAGGACGCGGTGACCGACGTGCTGTCCTTCCCGATGTACGAGTTTTATAACGGCGAGGCGCAGGAGGGGCTGGAAGGCGAGGCCGACCCGGAAACCGGCCGCATCCTGCTGGGCGACATGGTGCTCAATTACCGGCGCGCCTGCGAGCAGGCGGCGGAGTACGGCCACTCCCCGGCGCGGGAGTGCGGGTTTTTGACCGTGCATTCCGTCATGCATTTGCTGGGCTACGACCATGAGCGCGGCGATGGGGAGCAGGCGGTTATGCGCGCGCATGAAGAGGCCGTGCTGGGCGCGCTGGGGCTGACGAGGGCCTGACGGCCGGTTTGGGTAGGTGCTATGAACAAAGAAATCCGAAAGCTGTCGCAATCCTTCCGCTGCGCGTTCCGCGGCATTGCGCAGTGCGCGCAGACCGAGCGCAACTTCCGCATCCATCTGAGCGCAGCGGTTTACGTGGGGCTGTTCGCGCTGATCGGCCGGCTGCCCATGGCGCAGTGCGCCATCCTGTGCCTGTGCTTCGCGCTGATGCTGGGCGCGGAGTTGATGAACACCGCGATCGAGCGCCTGTGCGACCGGCACGCGCGCGGGTACGATGAGGCCGTGCGCGACGCGAAGGATATCGCGGCGGGCGCCGTGCTGGTCTGCGCGCTGTTCTGCGTGGTCATCGGCGCCGCGCTGTTCCTGTACGGCGGGGCGATCCCCGTGATCCTGCGTTTTTTCGCGGGACGCCTGTGGGCGGCCGGGCTGCTGATACTGTCCGTGCCGTTCTGTATCGCCTTTATTTTCAAAGGCAAGTTAACATAATACGATTACATGAGGTATATTAAATGGGAAATATAACAAAAAGCGCGGTCATCTCCATCGTCGGCCGCCCGAACGTCGGCAAATCGACGCTGACGAACCGGCTGGTCGGCCGCAAGGTGGCGATCGTGTCCAATAAGCCGCAGACCACGCGCACGCGCATCACGGGCATCCTGAACCGGGAAGACTGCCAGTTCGTATTCCTGGACACGCCGGGGCTGCACAAGCCGCGCAGCCGCTTGGGCGATTTCATGGTCAAGGTGGTCAACGAAACGGTCGCGGATGTGGACGCGGCGGCGCTGCTTGTCGAGCCGGTCGCGAATATCGGCCCCGCGGAGGAAAGCCTGATCCAGAAGATCAAGGAGGGCGGCATCCCCTCGGTGCTGGTCATCAACAAGATCGACACGGTGCACAAGGACGAGCTGCTCGCGGTGATCGCGGCGTACAGCCAGGCGCACGCGTTCGACGCCATCATCCCGGTCTCCGCGCGCAAGGGCGACGGGCTGGATGAATTGCTGGACGAATTTGAAAAATTTGCGCTCGAGGGGCCGCAGCTCTTCCCGGACGACATGGTCTCCGACCAGCCGGAGCGCCAGATGGTCGCCGAGACCATCCGCGAAAAGCTGCTGTACCTGCTGCAGCGCGAGGTGCCGCACGGCGTGGCCGTCGGCATCGAGCAGATGAAGACGCGCGAGGATGGGCTGGTATCCATCCATGCGACGATTTATTGTGAGAAAAACAGCCATAAGGGCATTATCATCGGCAAAAACGGCGCGATGCTCAAAAAGACCGGCGAGCTTGCGCGCCAGGATATCGAGCGCCAGCTCGGCGCGAAGGTGTTCCTCGACCTTTGGGTGAAGGTCAAGGAGGACTGGCGCAACAACGAATACCAGATGCGCAACTTCGGCTACGAGGACGAATGACCGGCCGCGCCGCCGGATGCAATAATTCCCGCGTATGGCGCGCGCCTTTTTGTCTCAAACTAAAGGCAGAAAGGGGCGGTTTTATGTTGAACGATCGGGATTTTTGGCAGTTTTTTGCGCAGACGGGCGAACCGATGGCCTACGTCCTCTACAAGGGGGCGCAGCGCGGCACACAAGACCGGCAGGAAGGGACCAAATGCAGCAGCACATCAACATCAGGGGCCTCGTGATCCGCGAGGTCGACTTTGGCGACCAGGACCGTTACATAACCGTGCTGTCGGACAGCGGCGTAAAAATAGAAGTGCTGTGCCGCGGCATCCGCCGCAAGGGCGCGCGCCTGGCCGCCGCCGTCCGCCTGTTCTGCTACGCGGAGCTGACGCTCTACGAGGGGCGCGGCAAATACACGCTGAACGACGCGGCGCTGCTCTCGAGCTTTTGGGACGTGACGCAGGATATCGAGGCCTACGCGCTCTGCTGCTATTTTGCCGAGCTGGCTTCCCTGATGAGCGACTCCGACGAGCCGCTCCCCGCGGTCACGCGGCTCATGCTGTACGCGCTGCGCGCGCTGTGCGATAAAAAAAGGCNCGCGGCGTGCGCGCGGCGGCTCGGCGGGGCGTGGACGGCGCTGAGCGGGGGGACGTTTGCCGCGATGCGGCATATACTGGCAAGTGGGCTTCCCAAAGTCTTTTCCTTTTCCCTCGGCGAACCGTCCGCACAGCAGCTTGGCGCCCTGTGTGAAGGCTATACGCTTTACCATACGGAGCGCGGCTTTGCCAGCTTGGACTTTTACCATTCGCTGTTCCAGCCGGCTATGGTCGTGCCGAAACGGGAAAAGGGGCCGGGGGCGGCGAAGGCCGCACGGACGGGCAAAACAGATAAAGGGCTATCCCCGCCGGGTACATAGCGGCCTTTCGCGCAGGGGGCTGCCCGGCCTGGGTTACATTTTGCGGTAAGTTACACAAAATAGGTATTCGGAGAAAGGGACCATGAATAGATTAGGAGAAAAATCACTGCGGACGCTCGAGTATTTCACCGTGCTCGACATGCTTGCGGCCGAGGCGGCGTCCGAGCGCGGGAAGGAGCGCTGCCGCGCCCTGCGGCCGATTGCCGACCGCGAGGAGGCCGCGCTCTGGATGCGGCAGACGACCGACGCGAAGGATATGATGCAGGTGCACGGCTCGCCGTCCTTTGCGGGGGTCAAGGATGTGCTCGCGTCGCTGTCGCGCGCCGACATGGGCGGCGTGCTCAGCCTGCGCGAGCTGCTCGACGTCGCCGGGATGCTGCGCGCGGCGCGCACCGTGCAGGGCTACGTGGCCGAGCAGGAGGGCAAAACCTCGCTCTCGCCGATGTTCGCGCTGCTCACGGGCAACCGCGCGCTCGAGGAGTCGATCACGACGGCAATCCTCTCCGAGGAGGAGGTCGCGGACGGCGCGTCGCATGAGCTGCTGTCCATCCGCCGCCAAATGCGCCAGATTTCCGGCAAGGTGCGCGAGGTGCTCGGGCGCATGGTATCGGGCGAGCGGTCAAAATACCTGCAGGAAGCGATCATCACCCAGCGCAACGGGCGCTATGTGGTGCCGGTCAAGGCCGAGCACCGCGGCGACGTGCCCGGGCTGGTGCACGACGTTTCCTCGTCCGGCGCGACCGTATTCGTCGAGCCGGCGCAGGTCGTGGAGATCAACAACCAGCTCAAGGTGCTGGAGGGCAAGGAGGAGCTGGAGATCGAGCGCATCCTCGCCGCCCTGTCCGCCGAGGTGTCGGCCAGCGCGGAGGTGATCCGCACCGATTACGACATGCTGACCGCGCTGGACTTTATTTTTGCCCGCGCCAAGCTTTCCTATAAGCTGAACGCCTGCGCGCCCATCCTCCAGCCGGAGGGGCAGGGCGTGCGCCTTGTGCGGGCGCGCCACCCGCTGCTCGACCGCAAGGCCGCGGTGCCGATCGATATCGCGATCGGGTTCGACTACGATACGCTCGTCATCACCGGCCCCAACACGGGCGGCAAGACCGTGTCGCTCAAGACGCTCGGCCTGCTCAGCCTGATGGCCGCGTCCGGCCTGCACCTGCCGGCGGACGAGACGAGCGAGGTCGCGATTTTTGAAAACGTCTATGCGGATATCGGCGACGAGCAGTCCATCGAGCAGAGCCTGTCGACCTTCTCGTCGCATATGAAGACCATCGTGTCCATCGCGGACTGCTGCGGGCAGGGCGACCTTGTGCTGTTCGACGAGCTGGGCGCGGGCACCGACCCGGTCGAGGGCGCGGCGCTCGCGGTCTCGATCATCGGCTATGCGCGCCAGATGGGCGCGTTTGTGGCCGCGACGACGCATTATTCCGAACTCAAGACCTTTGCCCTCACGGCCGACGGCGTGGAAAACGCCTCGTGCGAATTTGACGTGCAGTCGCTCCAGCCGACCTACCGCCTGCTGACCGGCATCCCCGGCAAGTCGAACGCCTTTGCGATCGCGGGGCGGCTCGGCCTGCCGCCCACGATCATCGAGCGGGCGAAGGAGCAGCTTTCCACGGAGAGCACGCGCTTTGAAGACGTGCTCGCGGAGCTGGAGAAGGAACGCCGCCAGATGGAGAAATACAAGGCCGAGGCCGACCGCCTGCGCCGCGCCGCCCAGTCCGAAAAGGACAAGGCGCTATCGCTCAAGGACCAGACCGAGGATAAGGCCGACCGGCTGCTCCAGCGCGCGCGCGACCAGGCCGACGCGATCCTCAAGGATGCGCGCATGACGGCGGAGACCGTGTTCGGCGAGCTGGACGAACTGAAAAAGAAGAACGCCGCCGACCTGGCAAATGAGAACCTGCAGGCCGCCCGCGCCGCGCTGCGCGGCGTGATCACGGAGACTGAGACGCGCCACCGCCAGAAGCGGGAAAAGCGCACGGTCGCGCCCGAGGAAATCCGCCCGGTCAAGCCGGGCGACGAGGTGCAGCTCCTCAACGTCTCGAACGTCACCGCCACGGTGCTGTCCGCGCCGGATAAGGACGGCAACGTCCAGGTGCAGGCGGGCATCATGAAAATGACGGTCAAGCAGAACGAGGTCCGCCTGGTGCAGCAGCCGGAGAAGCCCAAGCCCAAGACCTTCCGCGCGGGCACCGGCGGCGTGCGCGAGCTGCGGCTCAAGTCCACGCCTTCCGAGGTCGATGTGCGCGGGCTGTGCGCCGAGGAGGCGATCCTCGAGGTCGACCAGTTCATTTCCGGCGCGCTGATGGCCGGCCTGCCGCAGGTGACGATCATCCACGGCAAGGGCACCGGCGTGCTGCGCGCGGCGATCCAGCAGCACCTCAAGCCCAATAAACGCATCAAGACCGTGCGCAACGGCGCGTTCGGCGAAGGCGAAATGGGCGTTACGGTGGTGGAATTTAAGTGATCGCGGGCGCTGTTTCGGGCTGCATGGGCATTTTCCACAGAGAAATGCAAAATTCGCCGCAAAAATGTGTGTAGAATGGTTTGCAGATACAAAAAAAGAAAGATTTTTCGGTAGTTTTTTTCGTAATCCTGCGGGTTTGTCCTAAAAATTGTATTGACGAACCGGCAAAAAAACGTTATGCTATATCTAAACTTGGATATTAATATAGGAGCGATGCGGATATGTTTTCTAAGGAAGTACAGGTCACAAATCAGGTAGGTCTTTACGCCAGACCCGCAACTTTTTTCATCCAGAAAGCAAATGAGTTCAAGAGCACTATCCTGGTAGAGAAGGAAGAGCGCCGCGTCAACGCGAAGAGCCTGCTTGGCATTCTTTCGCTGGGCATCACCAAGGGCACCACGATCAACCTGATCGCGGACGGCCCGGACGAGGAAGAGGCTGTCAACGCACTGGTTGAGCTGATCACCTCCAATTTCAGCGATTAATTTGAACATCCACCGGACATGAAAAAAGCACCGCTCAATCGCGGTGCTTTTTGTCGTACCTGACGCCGCAGGGGGTTCGCGCTGCGGGCGCGGGACGGGGGTTTGCGGCTGCGCGCCGCAGGCGCCAAAGGGGTATGGGCAAACCTGCGGTTTTCCCGGACCCCTTTGGAATCCCCGCCCTTTCCCTTCCGCCGGCGGCGGCTCAAAATGCTGCCCGCATTTTGACCGCCAAACGGCGGGCGGGGGCGTATCTTTGCGTGCGGCGCGCCGCCCCTCCCGCGAACCGGGGATTGGAGGGTGGTGCGTGTAAACGGGGACGCGGGGTGCAGGGTAACTTGACGGTGCAGCCCGCCCGTCCGGCACTCCTGCGTGCAGGGTACAAAGTGGGATGTGCCCCGGGGCGCGAACCCCCAAGCGCACAGCAGCACGGCGGCGCGGGGGATCACAGTCAAATCGGCAGGAAGCCGTCCCCAAAAGCAGCCCCCTTTTTAAAACGGCACGCGGCGTTGCGTGATTGCGGAAGCAGCTACGCCCCCGCGGCGCGCGTCTTAGGAGGGCAGGCGCAGCCTGTCCGACGGGTAGCGCGCCAAAGGAGGGGGAGGGGTGTCCAGAGGGATCCGGGGGAACCATGGGTTCCCCCATGTCCCTTTGGCCCCTGCGCGGAAGCGCATATCCCCGTCCCGCGCCCATGGCGCGAATATCCCTACGCGGGCAGCACGCCCCTTATGCGAACCGAAGGAAGGAGGGGCATTGGTATAAACGGGGACGCGGGGTGCAGGGTAACTTGACGGTGCAGCCCGCCCGTCCGGCACGCCTGCGTGCGCGGCGCAAAGTGGGATGTACCCCAGGGTACGGATCCCAAGCGCGCGGCGGCGCGTGCCTCGCGGGCGCAAGTATTTTAGAACAGGGAAAAGGAGGGCTGGGCAATGCCTACCTATGAAGAACTGAAAGCCCGGGTGCTCAGCCTGCCCTATGCCCCGGGCGTTTATATTATGAAAAACGCCGCCGGGCAGGTCATTTATGTCGGCAAGGCCAAGGCGCTTAAAAACCGCGTCACGAGCTATTTCCAAAGCCCGGCGGGCATGACGCCCAAGACGCGGCGCATGGTCTCGCAGATCGACGATTTCGATATTATCGTCACTGAATCGGAGTTTGAAGCCCTGGTGCTGGAAAACTCCATGATTAAGAAATACAAGCCCAAATACAACATCCTGCTCAAGGACGACAAGGGCTACCCCTATGTCAAGGTCACCACCTCCAGGCCGTACCCCGAGTTTTCCATCGTGTCGCGGCCGGAGGCGGACGCCGACCGCTATTTCGGCCCCTATTCTGGCCGCCGCGCGGCGCGGCAGGCGATCGATACGATTTGCGAGGCGTTGCAGCTCAAAACCTGCCGCCGGCAGTTCCCGCGCGATATCGGGAAGGAGCGCCCCTGCCTCAACCGGCACCTTGGGCGCTGCATCGCGCCGTGCACGGGGGATGTGCCCCCGGAGGAGTACGCCGCGCTCGTGCAGCAGGCCATTTCGCTGCTGGAGGGCAACTTTAAAGGGCTGGCGAAGGAGATCGAGGCCGCAATGGCCGAAGCCTCGGAAAACCTGCAGTTTGAACGCGCCGCCATGCTGCGCGACCGCCTGCGCGCCGTACAGGCGCTGGGGGCGCGGCAGAAGGTGGTGGCGGGCGGCTTTGCCGACCTGGACGTGCTGGCCTTCGTGCAGGGGCAGACGCGCGGCTGCGTCGTCGCGCTGCACTACCTGGGCGGCAGCCTGCAGGATAAGGAGTACACGGTCATCGACGGCGTGACGCAGGCCGACGCGGGCGAGGTGCTGGGCGATTTCATCAAGCAGTATTATTCGCTGCGGCAGGCCGTGCCGCGCACGGTGCTGCTGTCTGCGGAGATCGAGGACGGCGAGGCAGTCGCCGAGTTCCTCGGCTCGATCGCGGGGCGCAGGGTCGAGGTTGCGGTGCCGCAGCGCGGCAAACGGCACGACTTGGTGCGGCTCGCGGAGAAAAACGCGGCCGAGGAGATTTCCCGCATCGAGACCAGCCAGGAGCGCCGCCTCAAATCGCTCGAGCTGCTGCAGGGCATGACCGGCATGGACGAGCTGCCGGAGGTGCTCGAGGCGTACGACATTTCCAACTTTGCGGGCGCGGATACGGTCGGCTCCATGGTCGTGTTCGAGCACGCGCAGCCCAAGAAAAGCCGGTACCGCCGGTTCAAGATCGAAAGCGCGGCCTTTGGGCAGGACGACTACCGCTCCATGGCCGAAATGCTGACGCGCCGCCTGCAGCACTATGCCGACGGCGACGAAAAGTTTTCGCCCCTGCCCTCGGCCTTCCTGATCGACGGCGGCCTGGGGCATGTGCGCACGGCGCAGGCCGTGCTGGATCAATTCGGCGTCACGACGCCCTGCTTCGGCATGGTCAAGGACGACCGCCACCGCACGCGCGGCCTGGTCGCGCCGGACGGGCGCGAGTTCGGGATTTCGACCGTGCCCGCGGTGTTCGCCCTGATCGGGCGCATCCAGGAGGAGGTACACCGCTTCGCGATCACCTACAACCGGAACCTGACTGGGAAAAGCGTGCGCGGCTCCACGCTCGACAAGATTGAGGGCGTGGGCGACAAACGCCGCAGCGAGCTGCTGCGCCACTTTAAAAGTATTGAAAATATCCGCAGCGCATCGCTCGAGCAGCTCCGGCTGGTCGTGCCGAACAACGTCGCCATCGCGGTTTATGATTATTTCCGCGCCAAAGAGGCCGGGAAGGGCAAAGAAAAGGGGAAACAGGACGCATGAGAGTAGTTTCAGGCAGCGCGCGGGGCAAGCAGCTCCTGCCCGTGCCCGGTATGGACACCCGGCCAACCACCGACCGGGTGAAGGAATCCATCTTTAATATCATCCAGATGCGGGTGCGCGGCGCGCGGGTGCTCGACCTGTTCGCGGGCACCGGGCAAATGGGGATCGAAGCGCTGTCGCGCGGCGCGGCGCGTGCCGATTTTGTCGACGCCGACCGCAAGGCGGCCGATATCGTGCGCAAGAACCTCGCGGGCGCGCGGGTGGCCGACCGGGCGCAGGTGCATCAAACGGATTTTAAAAAATACCTGGCCGGCTGCCCCCGGCAGGGCTTCGACCTGGTTTTCCTCGATCCGCCATACGGCGGGAAACTGCTGCAAAGTGCGCTTTTTGAGATACAAAGGTTTGACATTCTGTCGCCTGATGGTATAATAGTATGCGAAAGTGCCGTAGTGGACAAATGGGAAAGCCCGTTTGCGTGCGGCCGGGAATACCGGTATGGCGCGATCCGGGTCACGGTCCTGGCGGCCGGTACCCCACCAAAAACGCCGGAATAGTGCGGCGGAACGGATGTAACACATGAAGATTGCGATTTATCCGGGCAGCTTTGACCCGGTCACCCTGGGGCACCTGGACGTGATTGAGCGCGCGGCCAAGATGTTCGACCGGTTGGTTGTCGCCGTGATGCATAACGGCGCAAAGAAACCGCTTTTTAACAGCGAGGAGCGCATGGGCTTCCTCGAAAAGACCACGGCGCATATCCCGAACGTCGAAATCGCCGGGTTTGACGGCCTGCTGGCCGAATATGCCGGGCAGTGCGGCGCCTGCGCGATCGTCAAAGGGCTGCGCGCGGTGTCCGACTTTGAATATGAATTTGCCATGGCGCTGGCAAACCGCAAGCTGAACCCGCAGGTCGACACCGTCTTCCTGATGACCAGCGCACAGTATATGTACTTAAGTTCGTCCATGATCAAGGATATCGCACAGCACGGCGGGTCGATCGCCGATTTTGTGCCCGCCGCGATCCACGACGACATTGTGCTTCGGATGAGAAAGGACGATTGAAGTTATGGTAGCCGCTTTGGACGAAGTTGTAAACAGCCTATATCAAATGGTGCAGGACGCCTGGGCCGTCCCGCTGGGCGGGGATAAATGCGTGATCGAACGCGACCGCGCGCTCGACCTGCTCGACGAGCTGCGCGTCAATATGCCCGCAGACGTCAAAATGGCGAAGGATATTGTGGAAAAACGCAACGAGCTGATCGCCGCGGGCAAGCGCGAGGCCGAGGCCATCCGCAAGCAGGCCGAGGAGGCCGCGCGGCAGCAGGTCAGCGAGACCGAAATCGTGCAGCAGGCGCGCCGCAAGGCCAAGGAAATCCTCGGGAACGCGGAAATCCAGGCCAGGGAGCTGCGCCGTGTCGCAAACGAGTATTGCGAGGACACCCTCAAGCGCGCGGAGGAGGCGGTCGCCCTTTCGCTCGACGAGGTGAAAAAGGCGCGTTCGCGCTTTAAAGCCGCGTCAAAATAACAGGATTTTCGACAGGGACGCCGGGGAAACCGGCGTCCCATTTTTTTCGAAAAATATAGAACATGCGTTTGAAATTACGAAAAAGACGCTTTTAGATAGGAATAGGGCGACTTTTCTGGTAAAAAAATTTCAAAACATCTTGCAATTGAACAGGGGTTACAGTATAATAAAAACACGGTGGTGAAAAGTGGTGCAAAGTGCACCATTGTAACAAGAAAGAGAGCGGGGTGACGCGCGGTGAAGGGCGAGTTTAGGCACACGATCGACGCCAAGGGCCGCCTGTTTATCCCGGCGAAACTGCGCGACGAACTGGGCGAGCATTTCATTATCACCAAAGGGCTCGACGGCTGCCTCTTCGTTTACCCGGAGGACGGCTGGGGCGTGCTGGAGGACAAGATCCGCGCGCTGCCGCTGAGCAAGTCCCGCAGCCTGCAACGTTTTTTCTTTTCCGCCGCCACAGACTCCGAGCTGGACAGCCAGGGACGCACCCTGGTGCCGGCCAACCTGCGCGAATACGCGGGGCTGCAAAAGGAAGTCACGATCATCGGCGTATCCGGCCGTGCGGAGATCTGGGATACCGCGCGCTGGGCGGCCTATAACGACGAAATCACGAACGAAAGCATCGAAGATGCGATGGAGGAGCTGGGATTCTAGGAACGCCCGGCCACGGGAGGCGTCATGGAATTTCAGCACGAATCGATCCTGTTGGACGCTTGCCTGCAGGCGCTTGCCATCCGGCCGGACGGCGTCTATATCGACGCGACGCTCGGCGGCGCGGGGCATTCCCTGCACATTGCCAGGCGCCTGACGACCGGCCGATTGCTCTGCATCGACCGGGACGACGAGGCGCTGCAAAACGCGGAAACCCGCCTTGCGCCCGTGCGGGACAGGGTCTCGCTCAATAAAAGCGACTTTAGGGAACTCGACCGCGTGCTCGCGGCGAACGGCTTCGCGGCGGCAGACGGCATCCTGTTCGACCTCGGCGTGTCCTCGCCGCAGCTCGACCATGCGGAGCGCGGCTTCTCCTATATGCAGGACGCGCCGCTCGACATGCGCATGGACCGGCAGCAGCGGCTGACCGCCTATGATGTGGTAAACGGCTGGAGCCGGGAGGACATCCGCAAAATCCTGTTTGAATATGGCGAGGAGCGCTACGCGCCCTTAATCGCCGCGGCGGTCGAACGCCGGCGGCAGCAAAAACCGATTGAAACCACGCTTGAGCTGGTCGATGTGATCCGCGGGGCGATGCCGCCCAAGGCATTGCGCGAGAAGCAGCATCCGGCCAAGCGCAGTTTCCAGGCCATCCGTATCGCGGTGAACGACGAGCTCGGCGCGGTGCGGGAGGCGATGGAAAAGGCGGTCGCCTGCCTGGCCCCGGGGGGGAGGCTGGCGGTGATCACGTTCCATTCATTAGAGGACCGCATTGTGAAAACCGCATTCGCGCAGGCAGCCCAGGGCTGTACCTGCCCGAAGGATTTCCCGGTGTGTGTCTGCGGCAAAAACCCGCTCGTCCGGCTGGTATCGCGCAAGCCCATCCTGCCGGATGAAAAGGAAGTGGAAGGCAACCCGCGCGCCCGCAGCGCCAAGCTGCGCGTGTGCGAAAAGCTGCCGCAGGAGTAAGTGCCCGGAGGGTACGGGGAAGGGGGAGTTCTTAGGTGGCAAGATCAGCAGCGAGGGCGTCTCGGGAAAGTGTGGCTTATCAAGGGGATGTTTACCGCGCCCCGGCGCCGCAGCGGGCAGGGGAAGCCCTGCATGTGGTGCAGCAGCCGCAGGTCCGGCCCCGGAGGCGCTCCCGCGTCCGCGCGCTGCGTTTGCAGCAGGCCGCCTGCTTCACGGTCGTACTGGCCATCGCAGGCGTCATGATTTACAGCCACGTCAACCTGACCCGGCTGACCAACGAGGTTTCCATACAGCAGGGCGTGCTGGACGACCTGAACAGCGAGTATATCGCGCTCAAGGCGCGGCAGGACCAGGCGCTCAGCCTGTCCTATGTCGAGCAGTACGCGCAGAATACGCTCGGTATGGTCAAACTGGATACCAACCAGGTCGAATACGTCGAAATGAACAACCCGGATCAGATCGAGGTGCGGGAGACGGGCGTCAGCCTGCGCAGCGCGATGTCGGGGCTGGCCAAAAGCTTTACGGCGGTTTTGGAATATCTGGAGTAACATTGCGAATAAGATAAAGAACGAGAGCGGGAGTGAGAGGTGTGTAACATTTCTGACTCCCTCTTTTATAGAGCGGACAGGATAAAAAAGTAAACCACAATGCCCACGGGAGGAAGCAAAATGCCGATTAAGGGACCCAACAACCAAATGAGGATCAGGCTGGCCTTCCTGATCGTGTGCTTTGTCTTCCTGGGTTTTTCCGTGGTTGCCGTGCGCCTGTTTTACATGCAGGTCGTCAAGTACGACTATTATCAGGAGAAGGCGATGAATTTCCAGACCCGGGATACCGTCGTCACCCCGACGCGCGGCACCATTTATGACCGCAACATGAAAGAGCTCGCGGTTTCCGCAACCACGGAGACCGTCGTGGTCGCGCCGGTCAACGTGCTGACCGATACGGAAAAGAAAAACCCGGCGGTGGCGCTCGCCAAGCAGGAAAAGCTGTCGCGCATCCTGTCGGAAAAGCTGGGCGTGACCTACGAGACCGTGCTGACCAAGGTACAGAAGGAAAAATCGCAGTACGAGGTCATCAAGAAGGGCGTCGAAAAGGAAACCGTCGAGGACCTCAAGGCGGCGCTCAAGGAGGAGGGCGTGACGGCCGGCGTTTCCACCGCGCCGGACAGTAAGCGCTATTACCCCTACGGGAGCTTTGCCTCCCAGGTCATCGGCTTCCTGAACTCCGACGGCGTCGGGCAGGAAGGCATTGAAAAACAGTATGAAAAGGAGCTGGCAGGCACGGCCGGGCGCGTGGTGCGCGCCACGAACGCCAAGGGTCGCGACATGCCGTTTGAATATGAGCAGTACATCCCCGCGGAGGACGGCAACAGCGTCGTGCTGACGGTGGACGAGGCGATCCAGCACTTCCTGGAAAAGCACCTCGAGACCGCCTATGCCGACAACCCGCAGGCGCGCGGCGGCGTGGCCGGCATCGTCATGGACGTCAAGACCGGCGAGATCCTGGCGCTCGCGGGCAAGCCGAACTTCGACCTCAATGCGCCCAGGGAGATCACGGAGCAGGCCTGGCTCGACGAGCTGCGCGCGAACATCAATAAAATCCTGGCGGAGCGCGGCTCTAGCGCGCAGATCAGCGACGCCTTTTTAAAGGAAGGCGGCAAGGACAACCTGCCCGAGAGCGTGGTGAAGGACGAGACGCGCGGCGGCAAAAAAGACCAGACGCTGCTGGACGACCTGAGCGACGCGCGCATGGATCAGCTGATGAAAATGTGGCGCAACAAGCCGATCATGGATACCTACGAGCCTGGCTCGACCTTTAAGCTGATGAACGTCGCCACGGCCTACGAGCTTGGCGTCGTGAACGCGAGCAGCACGTTCTTCTGCCCCGGCTACCAGAAGGTGGCCGACCGCACGATCAAATGCTGGAAGCACGCGGGGCATGGCAGCGAGGATTTGACGCACACGCTGATGAACTCCTGCAACCCGGCCATGATCCAGATCAGCATGAAGACGGGCACGCAGAACTTTTACGAATACTTCAAGGCGTTCGGCTTCCAGGAAAAGACCGGCATCGACCTCCCAGGCGAGCAGGTCGGCTACTTCTGGCCGAGCGATACGTTTACGGAGCTCAACATGGCGACGGCCTCGTTCGGCCAGCGCTTTACCGTCACGCCGATCCAGGAGCTGTCCATGGCGTGCGCGGTCGTGGACGACGGCAGGCTCAAAACCCCGCACGTCGTCAAGGAGGTCGTCGACAAGGACGGCAACGTCAAGCAGACCTTTGAAACCGAGGTCAAGCGCCAGGTGGTTTCGGCCGACACCTCGGCCTTCATGCGCCAGGCGATGGAGCAGGTCGTCGCGGCCGGTACCGGCATGAACGGTTATGTCGCGGGCTACCGCGTGGGCGGCAAGACGGCGACCTCCGAGCTGCTGAAGNGTGCTGCCCTACCTCGGCGTGGAAGCAAAGTACGGCGAGGACGAGGCCGACCGCCGCGAGGTGGCGGCGCCCAACGTGATCGGGCAGTCCCGCGCGGACGCCGAAGCGGCGGCCAAGGAAGCCGGGCTGGAGTGCAAGTTCGTCGGCGACGGCGACACGGTCACCGACCAGGTGCCGTCCTCCGGCGCGAAGGTCCCCGTGACCGCGCGGATGATCCTGTATTGCGGCGGCACAAAGTCCACGGAACAGATCGAAGTGCCGCGCGTCACCGGCCTGACCCCGTCGGAGGCGCAGGAGCGCCTGCGGTCGGCCGGCCTGTATATGAAGCGCACCGGTATCGCCAGCAAAATGGATACCTATATGACCAACGCTGCCAAGCAAAGCCCGGTCGCGGGCACCAAGGTCGGCGCGGGCACGGTCGTCACGGTCGAGTTCTCGAACTCCGTCAATATCGGCGACTGATCCCCCGGCACGGCAATGTCAGCGTGAGAAAGTGAGGCAAAATAGATGAAATTACAGGAGCTTTTACAGGGCGTTGCCGTGGAATCCGCGGCGGCGCCGATGGATCTCGAAATCGGTGAAGTGCGGTATGATTCCCGCGCGGTGCGCCCCGGCGACCTGTTTGTCGCGATCCGCGGCTTTGCCACCGACGGCCATCAGTATATTGCCAAAGCGCTCGCGCAGGGGGCGGCGGCCATCGTCTGCGAGGAGGCGGACGCTGGCGTGCCCGCCGTCGTCGTGGCGGATTCCCGCGTGGCGCTGGCCGAGATCGCGGCAAACCGCTTCGGCCACCCGGCGGACGCCATGACCATGGTGGGCGTGACCGGCACGAACGGCAAGACGACGACGACCTACCTCGTCAAGCATATCCTCGAGGCGCAGGGGCACAAGGTCGGCCTGATCGGCACGAACCAGAACCTGATCGGCAGCGAACCCATCGAGACCGAGCGCACCACGCCGGAATCCTACGAGCTGCACGCGCTGTTCGCGCGCATGCGCGACGCGGGCTGCACGCATGTCGTCATGGAGGTGTCCTCGCATTCGCTCGTGCTGCACCGCGTACACGGGATCCACTATGCGGTGGGCGCGTTTACAAACCTCACGCAGGATCACCTGGATTTCCACAAGACCATGGAAGGTTACCGCCGCGCGAAGGCGCTGCTGTTTTCCGTATGCGGCAAGGGGGTCATCAACCTGGACGATCCGGCGGCGGGCAAGATGATCGCCGACGCAAAATGCCCGGTGCTGACCTTCTCCGCGGAATCGGACGACGCCAGCCTGTCGGCCAAGAATATCGAACTGNGCGCTCGCGGACGCATCGGGCGTCAAGGGGCGCGCCGAGGTCGTGCCGGTCCCGGCGGACTATACCGTCCTCATCGACTATGCGCATTCCCCGGACGGCGTGGAAAATATCCTGAACGCCGTGCGCGGCTTTTCCAAGGGGCGCGTGGTGGCGCTGTTCGGCTGCGGCGGCGACCGCGACCGCACGAAGCGCCCCAAGATGGGCGCCATCGCCGCCCGGCTCGCGGATTTCTGCATCGTCACTTCGGATAACCCGCGCACGGAGGACCCGGACGCGATCATCGCCGACATCCTCGCCGGCATGCAGGACAGCAAGACCCCGCGCGAGGTCATCTGCGACCGCCGCGAGGCGATCCGCTGGGCGCTCGCCCATGCGAAAAAGGGCGATACGGTCGTGCTTATGGGCAAAGGTCACGAAACCTACCAGGAAGTCAACCATGTGAAGCATCATCTTGACGAAAGAGAAGAAGTACAAAAATATTTTGCGGAAAAGGCCAAACATTGAGGCGTATTTGTGGTATAATTTCATGCAAATGCGTACAGAGGGTGTAAGAAATGGAAAGATTTGAGCTGGGCGAGGCGGCCCGCTGGGCGCGGGGCGCGCTGCATGGCGAAGGTGCCGCGCAGACGGTGATCGAAAGCGTTTCGACGGATTCGCGCAGGATCGGGCGCAACTGCCTGTTTATCCCGCTGGCGGGCGACCGCTTCGACGGGCATGACTTTATCGATATGGCCATCGCAAACGGCGCGGCCGCCGTGCTGTCGCACCGGGCGGGCGTGCGCTACAGCGTGCCCTCCATCGAGGTCGCGGACACGCGGCAGGCGCTTTTAAACCTCGCGGGCGGCTACCGCGCGGAGATGCCCGCAAGGGTGGTCGGCGTGACCGGCTCGGTCGGCAAGACGACGACCAAGGAGATGGTCGCCGCCGTGCTGGGGCAGCACTGCGAGACCCTCAAGACCGAGGGCAACCTGAATAACGAGGTCGGCATGCCGCTGACCGTGCTGCGCATCGAAAAATCGACGCGCGCGGCCGTGCTCGAGATGGGCATGAACCACTTCGGCGAGCTGTCCCGGATGACGGCGGCGGCGCGCCCGGATATCGCGGTCATCACGAATATCGGCACCTCGCACATCGAGTTCCTCGGCTCGCGGGAGGGCATCTGCCGCGCGAAGCTGGAAATCCTCGAGGGGCTGCGCCCGGGCGGCGTGGCCGTGCTGTGCGGCGACGAGCCGCTGCTGTGGGAGAAGCGCGGCGCGCTGGCGTGCGAAACAATCTATTACGGGATCGACAACCCCGAGTGCGACGTGATCGCCGAGGAGATCGTCNCTGCGTGGCCGGGCGGCACAATGTGCGCAACGCCCTTGCCGCCGCGGCCGTCGCGCTGCGTTTCGGCGAGGAACCCTGCGATATCGTCGCGGGGCTGGGCGCGTACCGGCCGGACGGCCTGCGCCAGAACACTTACGAGAAGGGCGGCTTTACGATCTTTGCCGACTGCTATAACGCCAGCCCGGACGCGGTCGAGGCCGCGCTCCAGGCGCTTTCCGAAATCCGCGTCCGGGGGCGCCGCATCGCGGTCCTGGGCGGCATGCTGGAGCTGGGAAGCTACCAGGAGGAGGGGCACCGCCGCGCGGGGCGCGCCGCCGCAAAATATGCCGACGGCCTGTACCTTTACGGCGTGGGGAGCGAATACACGCGCGCCGGCGCGCTGGAGGCCGGCATGGAAGAAACGAAAATCCACAGCTTCGGGACGCACGAGGCGCTGGCGCAGGCACTGAAGGCCGACGCGCAGCCCGGCGACGCGCTGCTCTTCAAGGGCAGCCGCGGCATGCAGATGGAAAAGGCGCTCGGGCTGTTTACGGGGGAAATTTGATATGGACGCAAATAACCTGCTGGCGCTGCTGGCCGCGGTGGCGGCCTTTGCCGTGACCGCCGTGCTGGCAAAGCCGGTCATCCACTGGCTGCGCCGCATGAAATTCGGGCAGAAGATCCTGGAGATCGGCCCCAAGTGGCACATGAACAAACAGAACATCCCGACGATGGGCGGCTTTATGTTCATCATCGGCATCACGGCCGCCGTGCTGGCCTGCCTGGCCGTCGCGCAGGCCGGGGCGATGGCGCCGTTTGCCCGGCTGCTGCCCGGCGTGGTCGTGCTCGGCCTGGCGCTGGCCTATGGCCTGGTCGGCATGGTGGACGATCTGGCCAAGATCAAAAAGAAACAGAACGCGGGGCTGACGCCGCTGCAAAAGCTTATATTACAAATTGTAGTATCTGCTGTTTTTATAACGGTTTTGCGCATTACCGGCGGGGTGGACACCGCGGTCTGGGTGCCGTTTGCCAATGTCAGCTTTGAAATCCCGTGGATCGTTTATATCATTTTCGCGGCGTTCATCATCGTCGGCGCGGACAATGCCGTAAACCTGACCGACGGCCTGGACGGCCTTGCCGCCGGCGTGACGCTGCCGGTCGCGCTGTTTTTCACGGCGGTCGGGCTGCGGCAGGGCAACGGCGGCGTGGCGGTTTTTGCCGCCGCACTCGCGGGCGCGCTGGCCGCGTTCCTGATTTTCAACTTCCATCCCGCCAAGGTCTTTATGGGCGACACCGGTTCGCTCTTCCTCGGCGGCGCGGTGGCAGGGCTGGCATTTGCCTGCGACATGCCGCTTATTTTGATTCCTGTTGGTATTATATACATTTGGGAAACACTGTCTGTAATCATCCAGGTGACCTATTTCAAGATCAGCCACGGCAAGCGCGTCTTTAAGATGGCGCCGTTCCACCACCACATGGAAATGTGCGGCTGGGGCGAGCGCAAGATCGTGCTGACGTTCGCGGCGGTCACCGCCGTGCTTTGCGTGGCGGCCTGGTGCTTCGGCGTCGTGCCGCATGTAGCGTAACAGACCGTTTGGGAGAAGGGAGAGGCCGTGCCGGCAAAATCCAGTCGATTAATTGAAAGCCAGGTGCAGGAAAAGCCGCGCCGGCGCCCGGTGGACAGCCCGACGCTGCTCATCGTGCTCATGCTCATGGCCACCGGGCTGATCGCCCTGTTTACCGCAAGCTATTCCAACGCGCTTTACCAGCATGGCGACCCGCTGTTTTTCATCAAGCGGCAGGCGGGCTTCGCGGTGGCGGGGCTGGCGCTCATGTGGTTTGTTTCGGGCATCCATTACCGCGTGTACGCGCGCTTCCATAAGGTGCTGCTGTTCGTATCCTATGCGCTGCTGGCGGTCACGCCGTTTATCGGGCGCAGTTCCAAGGGCGCGACCCGCTGGATCGAGTTCGGGCCGATCGGCTTCCAGCCGTCGGAGGTCATGAAGGTCGCGGTTATCATATCCTTCGCGTACTATATTTCCAAAAACCCGGCCAGCGTGCGCACGCTCAAGGGGCTGATCTGGCCATACGGCGCGATGCTGGTCAGCGTCGCAGGGCTGCTGGTGCTGGAGCCGCACATGTCGGCCACGATGATCATTTTCCTGATCGGCGGCGTGATGCTGTTCGTGGGCGGGATGCGGCTTTGGGTATTCCTGATCCCGATCATCGGCGGCCCGGTTGCCTTCATCGCGTACCTCAAGGCCAAACCTTACGCGATGGACCGTATCCGGGTGTGGCTCGACCCGTTCATCGACCTGCACGGCGACGGCTGGCAGGGCGCGAACAGCCAGGTGGCCATCGGTTCCGGCGGCCTGTTCGGGCTGGGGCTTGGCAACGGGCGGCAAAAGCACCTGTACCTGCCGGAGCCGCAAAACGACTTCGTATTCTCCGCCTTCTGCGAGGAGCTGGGCCTGATCGGCGCGATCCTCGTCATGCTGCTGTTTGCGTACCTGATTTTCCGCGGGTTTTATATCGCGCGGTCGTCGCGCGACAAGTTCGGCTGCCTGCTGGCGACCGGTATTACCGCGAAGCTGGCGATCCAGACCCTGATGAACCTGTGCGTCATCACGGGCATTTTCCCGGTTACCGGCGCGTCGCTGCCGTTTTTCAGCTATGGCGGCACCGCGCTGCTCATGCAGCTCGCCGAGATCGGGATACTCCTCAATATATCGAGGTTTATGACGGTGGACAACACCGGATAGCCCGGCTGGGCGCGTGCGCCTTTGCCGGGGCACGGATTTCCCGGCAGATCAAATAGAAAGGTTTGTTCCCTATGAAACTGTACATCACGGGCGGCGGCACGGGCGGGCACGTCAACCCCGGCCTGGCCATTGCGCGGTATTTCCAGAGCAAGCGCCCCGATACCGAGATCCGCTTTGCGGGTACGGCGGCGGGCATCGAATCCAAGCTTGTCCCGCGCGAGGGTTATCCGCTCGATACCATTGATATCGTCGGCCTGCACCGCGGCATGAAGCCCGCCGACATCTTGCACAACCTGGGCGCGGTGCAGAAGGCCGCGACCGCGGTGGGCAAGGCCAAGAAGCTGCTGCGCGAGGCGGGGCCGGACTGCGTCATCGGCTGCGGCGGGTACGCGAGCTACCCGGTGGTACAGGCGGCGCAAAAGCTCGGCATCCCGACCGTGCTGCTCGAGGTCAACGCCCTGCCGGGCAAGGTGACCAAGATGCTCGCCCCCAAGGCCGACCGCGTGCTGGTCTGCTTCGAGGAGGCGCGCCGCCTGCTGGGGGGCAAGCCCAATATCCACCTGACGGGCGCGCCGGTGCGCGGGGAGATCGTATTCGCCAACCGGGCGCAGGCGCGCGAGAGCCTGGGGCTGGGCGACAGCAAGCTCGTCGTGTCGTTCTGGGGCTCGATGGGCGCGCTCTATATGAACCGCCATATGGCGGGCATGTTCGCGCTCGAGGCAAAGGACAACGTCCCGTACCGGCATGTGCATGCGACCGGCACGGCGGCGTTTAAATGGATGCCGGATCTGGCCGCGCAGCAGGGCGCCGACCTGGCGGCGCACCCCAACCTGCAGCTTACCGAGTATATTTACAACATGGCGGAGCTGATGGCGGCGGCCGACCTGGTCATCTGCCGCGCGGGCGCGGCGACGATCGGCGAGCTTTGCGCCCTTGGCCGCCCGTCGATCATGGTGCCGTCGCCCTACGTTGCGGAGAACCACCAGGAGAAGAACGCGCGCGCGCTGGAAAAGGCGGGCGCCTGCCGCGTGATCACCGAGCCGGAATGCACGCCGGAAAAGCTCTACCGCATGGCGCGCGAGCTGCTTGCGGACGACGCAGGCCGCGTGGAAATGGGGCGCTGCGCTGCGAAGCTGGCCACGCTCGACGCATCGGAGGAAATCTACCGCCACATCCTGGAGGCCGTGCGCTGAATGGCACGGCGGAAGGGGGGCGCACCGATGCGCCGGAAAAACCGCTCCGTCAAGGTGCGGCGGCAGACGCGCAGGCGGCGGGTCGCGAAGGCCGTCTACCGCCTTCTGTGCTTCCTGCTCGTGCTTGGCGCCGGGGCGCTCGCGCTGACGGTCTTTTTCAAGGTGGAAACGGTCGAGGTCGTGGGCGACACCCGGTACCCGGCGGACGAGCTGCGGCAGACCCTGGGCGTGGAAAAAGGGGACAACCTCTTTTTCTGGGGCAAGACCGCGGGGATCGGGCGGCTGCTCGCCAAGTACCCGTACCTGGACGAGGTGCGCGTCAAGCGCAGCCTGCCGGATACGCTGGTGCTCTCGGTGACGGAGTGCGTGCCGCGCGCGGCGATCCGTTCGGGCGACGGGTATTTCCTGATCGACCCCAAGGGCAAGCTGCTGGAGGAGGTCACGGCGGACGGCGTCGGCGACCTGCCGCTGATCTCGGGCGTGACGCTGGGCGACGCGGGCGTCGGCCAGATCCTCGGGGAAAAGGGCGACGAGGGGCGCACGCAGCTCTTTACGCTGCTGGGCGCGCTGACCGATGCCGGCCTCATGGGGGAGGTCGATTTTATCAACCTCGACTCGCTGCTCGACATCAGGGTCGGCTACCAGGGACGGTTTGACGTGCAGTTCGGCGCGATCACAGGGCTGGACCGCAAGATCCGCTTTTTGCAGACGGTTGTGGACGAGCGCCTGTCGCCGTCGGACGTCGGCATTATCGACCTGCGGGACGAGACGCGCGCCCGGTTCCGCCCGGGCACGCTGGAATCGGTGGCGCAATCTGCGGGCACGGCGTTGCAGCCGGCACAGGGCACGCCGCCGCAGGATACACAGCCCGCAGGGCAGGAGGACGGCCAACAGGACGGCGGGGATACCGCGGCCTAACGGAAGGGACAAGCATGAAATCTAAGAAAAAAGGCACCATTGCGATCGCGCTGGTCTGCATGCTGCTCGCGTTTGCACTCACCTGGCAGATGCGCAGCGTCACGGCGTCGGGCGGCGCGATCAATAACACCGCAAAGGCGCGCGCCGACCAGCTGCAGGCGCAGCTCAACCTTGAGCAGGAAAAGAACGAGGCGCTGCTCAACCAGCTATTGGAATACAAGGACGAGCTCCAGGCGTTTTCCGACCAGGCGGAGGAGTCCGGCGGCATTGCGCGCGTGCTCTCGCAGCGGCTCGAGCAGACCATGATCCTGTCCGGCGAAACCGCCGTGCACGGGCCGGGCATCTCGATCAAGCTGAGCGATTCGAGCTGGTCGAACACGACCGGCGCGGACGAAAACTATTACGTCATCCACGACGAGGATTTGCTGCGGGTCATCAACGAGCTGCGCAACGCGGGCGCGGAGGCCATCGCGATCAACGGCGAGCGCCTGATCGCGACGAGCGAAATCCGGTGCGTCGGCGCGATGGTCAACGTCAATAACAACCGCTATTCCGCCCCGTATACGATTACAGCGGTCGGCAACGCGGATGAACTGTACAACGCGATGTATATGCGCCAGGGCGTGGTCGATTCGCTCAAGATCTGGGGCATCCAGGTGGACGTGAGCAAATCGTCGGACCTGACGATCGATGGCTACGGTGGAGGCCTGGAGTTTAAATATGCAAAGCCGGTCAAGGCCGAAAGCGGGGAGGGGTAAGCCATGCTATTGTTTTTCGCGGTGCTGGCAGGCGTCCTGTGCGGCGTATTTATCCCATACAATATCCCGCCGTCGTTCACGCCGTTTTTGGCGATGGGGCTGCTGGCGGCCTGTAACACGCTGTTCGGCGGCATCGCCGCCCAAATGCACCATAAATTTGAAGTCAGCACCTTTGTAACCGGCTTTTTTACCAATACAATCCTGGCAATGCTGCTGACCTTCGCGGGGGCCAAGCTGGGCATGGATTTTTCCCTTGCCGCAATAGTGTATTTTGGCACCCGTATCTTTAATAATCTCGCAAAGATCCAGCATTGTATATTGCAAAAAGACGGCAAAGGGGTTAAAATTAGAGAGATAGGGGATATGCGTCCTCTACGGCTGAAAAGGCATACCAGAGCGTTCCCGCCCGAAGGCGGGGACGATAAAGATACCGAGCGGGATAAGCTTTGAATGAAAACTAAAAGTACCATTTATGGAGGACGGCAGAATGGGTTTTGAATTCGAAACGGGGATGGACAACGTTGTCACCATCAAGGTCATCGGCGTCGGCGGCGGTGGCAACAACGCGGTAAACCGCATGATCTCAAGCGGCGTGCAGGGCGTGGAATTTATCGCGGTCAACACGGACAAGCAGGCGCTTAACTATTCGGCCGCCACAGTAAAAATCCAGGTCGGCGAGAAGCTGACGAAGGGGCAGGGCGCAGGCTCCAACCCGGAGATCGGCCGCAAGGCCGCGGAGGAAAGCCGCGAGGAGATCGCCAAGGCGCTCGAGGGTACCAATATGGTCTTCATCACCGCCGGCATGGGCGGCGGCACCGGTACGGGCGGCGCGCCCGTCGTCGCGCAGATCGCGCGCGAAATGGGCATCCTGACGGTCGGCGTCGTAACCCGCCCGTTCAATTTTGAGGGCAAGAAGCGCATCGAGCAAGCGCTCGGCGGTATCGAGGCCCTGCGTGAAAACGTCGATTCCCTCGTCATTATCCCGAACGAACGCCTGAAGTTCGTTTCCGAGCAGAAGATCACCTTTAAAAATGCGTTCGATATCGCCGACGGCGTGCTCCGCCAGGCGGTTGCCAATATTTCCGAACTGATCACCGTGCCGGGCTTCATCAACCTGGACTTCGCGGACGTGACCTCGGTCATGAAGGACGCGGGCTACGCGCACATCGGCACCGGCAAGGCCGCGGGCAAGGACAAGGCCGCGGAGGCCGCCAAGATGGCGATTTCCAGCCCGCTGCTCGAGACCTCGATCGATTCTGCGCACGGCGTCATCCTGTCGATCATCGGCTCGTCGGACATCGGCCTCGACGAGATCGAGACCGCCGCGGGCATGGTACAGGAGGCCGCGCACCCGGATGCGCACATCATCTTCGGCGCGTCCATCGACGACGACCTGGACGACGAGATCCGCGTGGTCGTCATCGCCACCGGCTTCGACAAGTCCCCGAACGCGGTCAACCCGGTCGCGGCGGAGAAGGCGCAGGGTTCCACCACGCTGTACAGCGAGGCGCAGCAGAATGTGGCCGCGCAGCAGCAGCCCGTGGCAAACGAGGCTGCGCCCGCAGAGGCGCAGCCGCAGCAGGCGCCGACCGGCCCGGACGACACTGCGTTTGAGGATATCCTGAAGATTTTTGGGCGCGGCAAGTAAAATACATAGCGTAACAGCTCTTTTGTAAAAGGAAGGGCTGTTTTGCCGCTTAGGGCATTATTTGGATAAAAAAGGGGGGATTCCGCCGTGAGTCCGGAACCACGAAGTATAAGACCGAACCATAAAAAAGCTGGCGGCGGGATTACCCGGTAACCCTGCCGCGGAAAGGCAGGAAGAATGATAGAATATTACAAGACGATCGGCAGCAAGATCGAGAAGCTGGAAGGCTTTACAGACGGCTGCTGGATCAATATGGTGCGCCCCTCCCGCGAGGAGATCGAGTACATCGTGGACACGCTGCAGGTCGAGGAGGACTTCGTACTGGCGGCGCTTGACCCGGAGGAAAGCTCGCGTGTCGAGTCCGAGGAGGAGCAGGTTCTGATGATCGTCGACATCCCGACGATCGAAGCGGAGGACAAGGACAGCGGCAGCCAGATTTTCGGCACGCTGCCGCTCGGCATCGTCGTCGTGGAAAACGCGGTGATCACGGTCTGCCTGCAGGATACGTCCATTACGCGCTCCATTGCGGAGGGCGTGGTCAAGGACATCCATACGGCGCTTAAGACGCGCTTTGTGTTCCAGCTCCTGCTGCGAGTGGCGGGGCGGTTCCTGCGCTATTTGCGCCTGATCGAGCGCAACTTTACCAAGATTGAGAAGCGCCTGTACGACTCGATGAAGAACGAGGAGCTGATCCAGCTGCTCGGGCTGTCCAAGTCGCTGGTTTACTTCTCGACCTCGCTCAAGGCCAACGAAGTGACGATGGAAAAGATGCTGCGCGGGCGGCTGCTCAAGATCTATGAGGACGACCGCGACATCCTGGAGGACGGCCTGATCGAGGTGCGCCAGGCGATCGAGATGGCGAGCATCTATTCGTCCATCCTGTCGGGCACCATGGACGCGTATGCGTCGGTCGTTTCCAACAACCTCAACATCATCATGAAGGTGCTGACCGTCATCACCATCATTATGACGATCCCCAACATCATATTCGGCTTTTACGGGATGAATATCGGCGACGGCACGCTGCCGTTCGGCCTGTTCTGGTGGGCGCCGCTGGTGGTCACGGCAATCGGCTGCGTGTTCGCCTGGTTCTGCCTTAAGAAGAAAAACCTGTACTAAATACAAAAACCCCCTGTGCATCACGCACAGGGGGTTTTTCTTGCGTCCAAGGGGCTTCTACACGCCGCAGCGCGCTTTCCCGTGGGGCGGGGGCGGCGGTTTAGCCGCAGGCCATAATGGCCTTGACCGCCTCGGCCGTCGTGGCCTTGGGGAACAGCTCGTAGCCGATCAGGCCGTCGTAGCCGACCTCCTCGAGGCAGGCGAAGACGTTTGCGTAGTTGATCTCGCCGGTGCCGGGCTCGTGGCGGCCGGGCGCGTCGGCGACGTGGATATGGCCGAGCTGGTCGGCATAGGCGCGGATGTTGTCGCACAGGCTGCCTTCGTTGAGCTGCATGTGATAGACGTCATACAGGATCTTGAGCTTGGGCGAGCCGATCAGGCGCGTCATCTCCGCCGCCATGCGCGTGTTGGCGAGGAAGTTGCCGACATGGTCGGTCGTGATGTTGAGGGCTTCCAGGTTCATCTGGATCCCGCTCTCCTCGGCCATCTTGGCGCACTCGAGCAGCATATCGTACATCGAGCACAGCTTCACGGTATCCGACAGCTCGGTGTAGTGGTTCACGACGACGCCGCCGTCGCCCAGGGCGTTTGAATGGATCGTGACCGAGCGCGCGCCGATCTTCTGTGCCGCTTCGACCGACTTGGCCAGGAACTCCAGGTAGGGCTTCTTGTGGGTGGGGTCGATCAGGGAATAGTCGGCGTCGCCGTTAAAGCCGCCGATGCCGATCCCGGCCGCCGCGGCCGCGTCCTTGATGGCGCCAAGGTCCTTGTCCGTCCAGCTCCAAAATTCTACGAAATCAAAACCGTCCTGTTTCGCCTTGTTGAAACGCTCCAAAAACGGCGTTTCCCCATACATCGCGTCGATGCAGGCGCACTTCATGTTTTTCATACTGCTTTCCCTCGTTTCACATATATTGGGCAATCCTATAGTCTATTTATACCATGGGGACGCGCGCGCGTCAATCGGACGATTTTGCCCATTTCTTGTACAAAACGGACAGGGGCGCGGGGGAAACCCCGCGCCCCTGCAATTTATGGTTTTCGTTTTTCGTATGCCTCGCGTACGACGGCCAGGATTTGCGGCGCAATCGGTTCGATATCGAAGGTCGGCCGTGCGATAAAGTAGCCTTGCAGCAGGTCTACGCCCTGTGTGACGACGTATTCCATCTCGCGCAGCGTTTCCACGCCCTCCGCAAGCACGAGGATGCCGCGGTCATGCGCATAGGATATGAGATGGTTCAACAGGCTCTGCCGGTCGGCGTCCTGGTCGATGCCGTGGATGATGCTGATATCCACCTTGACGATATCCGGCGCAAGGTCGATCAGCAGCCGTTCGCTGTTGTAGCCGGTGCCGAAATCGTCGAGCGCCACGAGGCCGCCCGTCCGCTTGGTCGCCTCGATCTTGTGCGCGGTAAAGGTGTGCTCGTAAGGCTCGTTTTCCGTGACCTCCATGACCATGCGCGGCAGGTAGCTGCCGTACTGCGCGGCAAAGGCGGCCTCCTCCTCCTCGCTCATGCACTGGCTCGCGATGGAGTTGATAAAGGCGCGCTCATGCCCCTTGAACTGGCCTTCGCGGTCGAGGCGGGAGAAGGTCTCCAAGGCCTTGAAATAGGTCATACGCTCGATCTTGGAAAGCTTGGACTGCGCGTGCGCCAGGCGCAGGATGTCCTGCGGGGAGTTGAATTCCGGAACGAGGGAGCGCATCAGCAGCTCGTAACCATAGACGGAGCCGGTGCGTACCTCTAGGATCGGCTGGAGCGCAAAGCGCACAAGCTGGCTGTCGATCAGGCGGTTGAGCGCCTCCTGCCCGCCGATCAGGATGCTGTTTTCCTGGTAGGCGGCGCGGTCGAATTCCTGCAGGCGCCCCTTGTCGCTGTGCTTGATCGTGTACATGGCAAAGTCGGCATAGCGGATGAGGTCGGGATAGGTGAGGGCGTCGTCCGGGTACCAGGCCACGCCGCCCGAGGCGCGCAGCCGGAACACCGAGCCGTTCGGCAGGACGAACGAGCCGCCCGTCACATGCTGCGCGATCCTGTCGATCTGCCGGCGCGCCTCTTCCTTGCTGGCGTAGCCGTGGATGAAGATATAGAACTCGTCGCCCGAGCGGCGCGCCGCGATGACGTGCGCCGGGTCCTCCAGGTCGATGGCCTTGGCAAAGTTCTTGATATAGAGGTCGCCGCAGTCGTGCCCATAGGTGTCGTTGATGTACTTGAGGTTGTCGAGGTCCCACATCAGCAGCGCGGATACGCCGAGCGTTTCCGGCTTGCGGAAGAGCTGGTCGAGCTGGCGGTCGAAGGCGCGGCGGTTATAGAGGTGGGTCAGGGTGTCGTAGTCGCGCTCGTACTCGACCTTCTGCTTCTCCAGCACCTCGTGCGTGATATCGGACACCGCGCCCAGGTGGCGGCTGCCCTCGTGCAGCCAGATGACCTTGACCCAGTGCGGGCCCGTGGGGAACTCGAGCAGGTAAACGGTGTCGTCCTCGGCGTAGCGGTGCTGCTCCAGCTCCTGCATGCGCTGTAGGAACTCGCTTGCCGGCAGGCTGGCGCCCGGTTCCGCCGGGGGCGGCCAGCCGAGCAGCGAATAGATATTGTCGCTGCAAAATACCGTGGGCGAGTTGTCCGAATATTCAAAAACGGCAAGCTGCACGCCGGTCATGAGCAGGATTTTGGAAAAGCGGGAGGACGATTCCGCGACCGCACCGGAAAGCTGCTCGATCGCGCCGGAGAGCCGGTCGATCTCGTCGATGTGCAGCTTGCGCAGGGCGATCGGCTTGTTGGGGTCGCTCTTTTCCAGGTCGTTCACCAGCGCGATGAGCGGGTGCGTGATCTGGCGGCCGGCCACAAACAGCGCGCAAATCGAGAAAAGGAAGCAGAGCAGCACGGAAAGCGCGGCGTTTGACCGGATCTGGCTCGAAAAGGCCAGCAGGTCGTTTTGCGCGACCACGCCGGCGAGCACCCATTCCTGCTGCGCGAACGGCGTATTCGTGTTGTAGAGCTGGAAGGGGGCGAGCGCCATGCTGAGCTTTTCCGAGGTCTTGGCGCGGGGGTCGAGCGTATAGGCGCTGCCCGACGCCGGGGAAAAGGTCAGGGTGTCGGTATCATAGAATTGGGTGCTGTAGAACGGCCCGCTCGACAGCACGGGGGTGATCGTGCCCGCCTCCTCGTCCAGCACGCCGAGCACATAGGCGCTGCGCTGGCTGCCGTTAAGCTCGCTGAAGTTCAGCATGTCCTGGATATAGGGCTGGTTGATCTCCACGCCCATCACGCCGAAAACCGTGCCGTCCGGCGCGATCAGCGGGATGGAGTAGGAGATGGCGCGCAGGTTGTCCTCGTTGAGGGAATAGCCCGGGCACCAGTAGCCGAAATTTTGCGCCTCGTTATTGTCGCTGGCGCGCGCGGCGTTCAGCGGCTCGAAGAAATAGCGCTCGTCAGGGCTGCCGTCGTTCCGGAAGGTGAAAGCGCTGCTCCAATAACTGTCCAGGCTGATCTGCATGGACTTGGAGATCGTGGGCATGCCGCGCTCCAGCAGCAGGTCGCCGTTGTCGTCTACATAGCTCGTGGGGTCGAGGTCGCGGATGTAAAAGCCCGCGCGCGTCGAGCCGTCCGTATCGCTGGCAAGGCCGGGGCCGTCCAGGATCAGAAACGCGCCCGAGACCAGGTTCCGCCGCAGCAGGTAGATGATCTGCTGCGCCGCGTCCTGCACGACCGTTTGGTTGAGGGCGGCGTCCGTGGCGATATCGGCATAGGAGCGCCCCTCGCGCCGCAGGGTATTGGCGATCTTGTCCAGCACGGCGGTTTCGCTTTCGGTCATGTTGGACCAGCGGTGCACCATTTCCTTCTCCAGGTACAGCTTGCGGTTGATGGTGCGCTCGTTCAGGATTTCATAGGCGTTTTCATCCATGCGCGACAGCACGTTGCCCTGCATGAAAACAAAGAAATACAACAGCCCCTGCACGATCAGGATCGCCAGGATGGGCAGCACCAGCCGGCGGCGCAGCGTATGCGCCTTGGGGTGAAACAGATGCAAAACGTGCGCCTCCTTTGCTTAAGGATGTCGTGCTAGATCAGAGCAGCGCTTCAAGCTGCGCACGGAACCCGGCCAGCCACTGGCTGAACTGCTCGCGGGTCACGAAGGGGGCAACCGCTTCCTCCTGCGACATGCCGATGGACAGGCGGAAAACGACCTGCTCCCGGTCTTCCTTGGCCGCGTCAAGCAGGGAATTTTCCACGATCTTGCGCGCGTCGTTGCCCTGTGCAAACGCGCGGTTGGTGTACAGGTTGTAGTTCTGCGTGGTATAGATGCCGTTGAGCAGCACCTCCTGCAGGGTCTCGGAGACCGGCTCCGCGGCATGCTCGAACGCGGCGCCGAGCGCCTCTTCGGAATTGGCTTCGACGGTTACCGGGAGGTAGCCGGAGTCCACGGCGAATTGCAGGTTGTTCTGCGTGGAGGTGAACCACTTGAGGAATACCGTGGCGGCGTACTCGTGCGTCTCGTCGCTTTTGGTGATGAGCATGCCCGCGCCCTGCTGCACGGCATAGGGCTCCGTGCCCTCAAAATTCGGGACAGGGTAGACGGCGGATTCGATCTCGTAGGAGCTGCCGTCGTCCCGCGTGACGGCGGTCGGGAAGTAGGTCACGCCGCTCGTCGAGCCGACGAGGGCAACGATGTCGCCGGTCTTGACGTCGTCGCTGCGGAAGCGCCCGGAGGAGGCGAACCAGCCGTTGACATAGGGGACGTAGAAGTTCTCCCACAGGCGGTACATGGCGTCCTCGTCGACGTCGAACTCCACCTGCCCGTCCGTGACGTCAAACAGCTCGTGGCCAAGCTGCAGCGAGCCGATGATGAGGTAGTTCGCCATGGCGTCCCGGCCGAAGAACGCCCGGCCGTCGTTCGGGATATCCGGGGTCTGCGCGTCCGTCCACTCGTAATAGCGGCGGGAAACGTCCGTCAGCCCCTCCCAGGTCTTGAAGCTGTCGTCGGTCGCTCCGGTGGCCGCGGCGAAAGCGTCCCAGTCGGTCTTGTTGAGCATGAAGATTTCCGTGGATTTTGCGATGGGGAAAAGCTTGAGGCTGCCATCGCCCGAGAAGCGCCCCTCCGCAATATAGGCGGGGATGTACTGCGCAAGCTCCTTGTCCGTCAGGTAGGAGCCGATGTCCGCGGCCATGCCGCGCTCGTTGATGGTGTACGCCGTGTCCGCGTAGGCGGCGATGATCGTCGGGATCTCGGCCGCGCCGACCTTGTGGTCGATGGCGTCCATCGTGTGGCTGATCAGCTCGTTGACGTCGCCCTTGCTGGAGGCGGCGACGATGATGCCCTTGTCCTTGCCGACGGTCGCGTTGAACTCAGAGACCATCTGGTCGAAGCTGCGCTGCTGTGCGCCGTTATAGTAATGCCAGACCGTCACCGTGACCGGGGATTTGGCGCTCAGGCCATGGTCGGAACCGCATCCGGCGAGCATGGAAGCGAACAGGCTGCCGCAAAGCAGCAGCGCGCCGAGACGCGCTGTGAAGGGATTTTTTTTCATGTCGATATGACCCCATTCCGGTTGAAGCCGCCGCTGCGCCTTCCCCCAACAAAAATTTTACGTTATTCATAATTATACCACCGGCCGCGCTGGAAAACAATACAACAGTTGTGTGCGGCAATGAACAGAAAGCCCGCGGCGATGTGCCGCGGGCAAGGCGCTATTCGACAAAATAAGTGATTTTCAGCAGTTCGTCCAGCGTGGTTTGGCCGGCGCGCACGAGCTGTTCCATGCTGTCGCGCAGCGTGGCCATGTGCTGGTGCTCGCGGGCGTAGCGGCTGATCTCCGACATCGGCGCGTCCTCGACGACCATCTCGCGGATGTGCTGGTCGATGTGCAGGATCTCATGGATGGCGATACGCCCCATGTAGCCCGTCTGGTTGCACAGGTGGCAGCCGCGGCCGCGCCGCGCCTTCTCCAGATGGAAGCCTGCGGCGCGCTGCTCCGCCTCGTCGGGGACGTATTCGTAGCCGCAGTGCGGGCAGACCTTGCGCACCAGGCGCTGCGCGACCAGGCCGACGAGCGAGCTTGCCAGCAGGTAGGGCGGCACGCCCATATCGCGCAGGCGGATGATGGAGGAGACCGCGTCGTTCGTGTGCAGGGTCGACAGCACGAGGTGGCCGGTGATCGCGGCGCGCACCGAGATCGAGGCGGTTTCCGCGTCGCGGGTCTCGCCGACCATGATGATGTCGGGGTCCTGGCGCAGCAGGGCGCGCAGGCCGTTTTCAAAGGTGACGCCCGCAAGCGGGTTGACCTGCATCTGGTTAATGCCGCGCAGGTTGCGTTCCACCGGGTCCTCGATGGTCGAGATATTGACCGGCTTGCCGGACAGGTACTCGAGCGCCATGTATAGCGTCGTCGTCTTGCCCGAACCGGTGGGGCCTGTCAGGTAGATCAGGCCGTGCGGGGATTGCAGCATGTTCAGCAGCTTGTGGTAGTTGGCCTCCTCCATGCCGAACTGCCCGGCGTGGTCGATGGGCACGTTGCTCGTCAGGAAACGCAGCACGGCCTTTTCGCCGCCCACGGTCGGGATGACCGAGACGCGGATATTCAGCTCGACCCCCTCGAGCTTCGTGCGGAAATGGCCGTCCTGCGGGGCGCGCTTTTCCGCGATGTCCAGGCCGGACAGGATTTTGATGCGTGCGATGATCGGCGCGTGCAGCGTGGCTTCCAGCGTGACGTACTCGATCATCATGCCGTCGATGCGCATGCGGATGACCGTGCGGTCCTCGAACGGCTCGATATGGATATCGCTCGCGTTGGTATTGTAGCCGCGCAGCAGCAGGCTGTTGACCAGCTTGACGACCGGCGCGGCCTCGTCGTCGGGGCGGTCGTCCATCTCGTCGGAGGTGCTCTGGAACATGTGCGCGAGGTCGTTTGCGGAGGCCGCGGCGCGGCGCGCCTGCACCTCGGCATAATGGTAGTCGATCGCGCGGTCGATATCCGGCGTTTCCGCCAGCACCAGGCTGAGCGGCATCTTCGTGACCTGCCGGATGTCCTCGATCGCGTAAAAGTTCAGCGGGTCGCTGACCGCGACGGTCAGGCGGCCGCCGTCCTCGCCGATCGCGATGGCCTTGTACTTGACCGCAAGCTGCTTGGGGATGCGGCCGACCACGTCGTTCTGGATACGTGAGGTCTTCAGGTCGATCACCGGGAGCTGCAGGCGCTGGCTCAGCGCGGTCAGCATCTGGTGTTCGGTAACGTACCCCAGGTCGATCAGGATGGTGCCCAGGCGGCGCTTCTGCGGGTCCTTCTTCTGCTGTGCGAGCGCCTGCGTCAACTGTTCTTCGGTGATATAGCCGTAATTTTTGAGCACTTCACCGATCGGGATATTTTTCAAAGCGGATCACGTCCTTTTTTACTCGAGTGGGTTCCATTGGGCCGCGACGGCGTCAAAGAAGTCCCGGTCCACACGCGGGGTGATGGTCAGGCTGGGGAGGTAACTGGACGCCTGCGGGTGCGACTGGGTGGGGTGCTTGGTGTACCACTTGCCGTCATAGGGGTTATAGATGAGCTCAGGCCGCCAGGATGCGTTGTTTGTGGCGTCGGATTCCTTGCGCACGACCGCGTAAAGGATTACGCTGTCGTCGTCCTGGGACACGGCCGGCCCCTTGTCCCAGTGGAACTGCACCTCGAGCTGGCCGAGCGCCGCAAGCCCTTTGCCGGGCACCGGCGCGTATTGCGCGGGGTCGCCCTGGAAAAGCGGCCAGCGCCCGCCGCAGTCGCGTGTCAGGATTTTTTTACGCATCAGGTCGTTGCTCAGGCTGTTTGCGTTATAGCAGCCGTACTTGTTTTTCATTTCGGCTTCCAGCGCCTGTTTCGCCGCGGCCACCTCTGCCTGGGTGCTGCCCGCGGGCAGGTAGTCGGCCATGTTCTGGTACCGCTGCTGGTCGGCGTAGAAGCCGTCCATCATGGCGTTTACATATTCCTGCAGCGTGGACGGGGGCAGGGTGCCCTTTTTCACATGCACGATCAGGTCGCTGTCAAAGCTGATCACGGGCGCCGCGGCCTCCGCCCCGCCGAAATCGTCCTCGATCTCGGTGCCGCGGCCGGCGCCCTGCTCGGCGGCCAGGCGGAGGTTGAGGATCTCGGTCGTCGCGGCGGTCTCGTAAAGCAGGGTCTTGCCGTCCCAGTCGTAGACCGAAACGCGCAGCCACAGGTACCGCCCGCGCTCCACGCGCGCGGAAAGCGCGATCTTGGTGTTCAGGTAAAAGCTTTCGTCATAAAAGGGGCCGGTTTCCTTATGCCCGTTCTCGTCCTGGCCGGTCAGCATGAGCTGCCCGCCGGAAACGGAGAAGGCGGAGTTATACTGCTGCGTCCCGTCCGGGCCGGTGAGCTGCAGTTCGGTGGCGTAGGTCAGCGTGCGGTTGAGCATGCCGTAGACCGTGTCGCCGACAAACTTGGCTTCGTTCATCGTAGCATGGCGGCGCAGCAGGTTGTTGGAGGTCAAAAAGATGCCGCAGGTCAGGGCGACGATCATGGTGAACAGCGTCAGCGTGACGACGGTTTCCACCAGCGTGAAGCCCGCGCGGCTTTGCAGGCGTTTTTTCATGGTCAGCCCCCCGCTTTCCAGCCGTCCGGCACAAAGAGCGAAAAGGTGACGCCGTCCTGGCCGTCGCCGCCGGCCTGCCCGGTAAACGCCTTGAAGGAGCCGGGCACCGGCACGCCGCCGACCGTGAGGCTGCCGTCCGTGCCTTCTGCGGAGGAGGCTTGCAGCTCCGCCTCGGAAAATGCGTCGCCGCCGCTGTTTTTCAGGTCGGTCGAGCGGCGCGACAGCGTCGCGGCGGCGCCGAACCCGGCGGCCATGACGAGGAATGCGATGGAAAGGATGGCGAAGGACACAATAACCTCCACAAGCGTCATGCCGCGCGTATTCCGGATCGGGTTTTTCATGGGGACACCTCGGTTCCTTCGGGGATGCGGGCAAGGTACTTGGTGAGCACCCAGCTTTCCACGATACCGCCCACGCCGCCCGCGCTGCCATCCTTCGGGTCGATGTAAAAGACGGAGGTCGCGAGTTTTGCATCAAAGCCGGCGGCATGGACGCCGCCATAGATTTCGATATGGTCATGCTGGAAATTAACCTCGCCGCCGTCCTTGCCGTCTACATAGCAGTAAAATACGTCGGTTGACCAGCTTTGCCCCTTGAAGTTCAGTTCCGCGCCGTCCTCCAGCCGGATGAAAAGGCGCGGGACGTCCGGGTCGGTTATGGGGTTTTCATCCGCCGTGGCCTGGTACTGGATTTTGGACACGTCCAGGTCGACGTCCGGTCCGACAATCAAATAGACGTTGCCGCTGCCGCGCACCGTGATCGTCGGGTTGCCCCGGTCAAAGTCTTCGGTGAGCAGGTAATAGCGGTCGGGGAACGTGTCCGGCACCTCGTCCTCCGGGTCAAAGTCGCCGAGGACCAGCCCGGCGTTGCCGCCTCCCGGATCCGTGACCGGCTCCAGCAGCGTATCCTCCGGGCGCGGGATGCCGGTATAGCTGAGGTCGGGCAGGGTGGGCGCGGGGACCTTGACCACCGGCAGGGGTTCCACCGGCAGGTGGATGTAGCCGCTGACCGTGTTCGATACGGTCGACCCTTCCTGCATGACGGGTTCGCCACGGATAAACAGGGCGTTGGCCGTAACCTGCCCGTGCACTGTGGTGGCCCATGTATTCCTGAACTCAATCCGGCCGGCAGAAATATTGCCGTCGACGGTATACGGCGTAAAATTCCCGCGTGCATGGTCGATGATGATCGTGTTTGCCGTAATATTCCCCTGGATACCGATCGTTCCGCTTAATATGACGGTGTCCGCCCGCAGGTTCCCGGTCACGGTGTTGGAGGAGTTCGACTGGATTTCGATGGTGCCCGCGGCCGTGATGTCGCCGGTGATGTTGGCGACGTTGTAGCTTTGGATGGTGACGTCCCCCGCGCTGTAAATGGCGCAGCCGTTGACGTTCTGGCTGCCGCCGACCGGGGTGTTCGTGTCATAGATGCCCACGTCGCCCAAGCTGATAATCGACCCCGCGATATATGGGGCGCGCTCGTTCCCGGTGACCGTGACAGGCCCCTCGGAATAGACCGTGCCGTCGATTTGGAGGGGGCAGCCGCTCGTGGAACGCAGCACGGCCGGCTCATCCCCGCGCAGGTAGATGCTGCCGTTGGTAATGAAGCCGTCCAGATCCTCGGCGTCCCCCAGGATGGTGGTTGCAAAGCCGCCGGGGGTCGTGACGAAGTCGGTCTGCTTTTCCAGGCGCGCGGCGACCGTGCTATGCTGGCCGCCCTGCGCCGACGTGGCTTCGACAAACAGCTCGTTGCCGTGCCGCAGCAGCGAGACCGTGCAACCGCCCATGGAGGGCGGCAGCCCGCCGACAGGCAGGTCGACCCTCTCGCCCTCGGGCGCGCGGGACAGCAGCGAGGAACCGGTCGAGGACAGTTCCTGCACGACGGCGTTCACCGCGCTGCGTGCCGTGAAATACGCCTGCGAGCGCGCGTTGTTGTTGACGCTGCGGCGGTGGTAGGAGCCTGCCACGCCGAGCACGCCGGTGACGAAAACAAGCAGCACTAGCAGGGCGATTGCCGCCCAGGCCAGCGCCGAGCCGCGTTCATTCTTCAGTTGTGTCCGAAGCGGCAGTTTCATAATCGTCCTCCTGCGGGGCGGGATGGTACATCAGAAGTTCAAAGGTGGCGGTAAATTCCGGCTCGTACGACCCGCCCTCGTCGGCTGCGGCCTGTTCCTTGACCGTATCGGCCGTAAAGCCCACGATGCGCAGGCTCGGCAGGCGGCTGGTCTCGTCGCACAGGTCGATAAAGGACGCGGCCTTGCCGGTCATCGTCGCTTCCAGCCGGAAGCGGGTCAGCGCGCCCGCCGGTGGGACGGTAGGCGCGGCGGCTGCGGTGGGGGCGGCC
>NZ_LT707057.1:114494-161542 GCF_900155735.1 Intestinibacillus massiliensis | reverse complement strand
CGGCCGTGCCGCCGTCCGCCGCGCCTGTGCCATCCGCCGCCGTACCGGCAGCGGCGGCTTCGGAGGGGATTTCCTCCGTGTTTGCCATATCCTCCTGCGCGGCGGGTTCGGGCGGCTCGGTCAGGTACGGGTAGACCGCCGCGTCCTCCGCCGCGGAAATGGACAGGCTGACCGGCGTAAGGCCGTGCTTAAGCAGCATGCCGGTGACGAGCTGGTCGGCCTGGTCGGCCGTCATGGGGGCGTAAAAGCTGAGCGCGCTGGACGCGAGCGATTCCCGCCCGCTTTGCAGCGCCGTATGGTAGGCCTCGGCCTGCGCGATCTCCTGGGACATCTGCTCCTGCGAGAAGCGTTTGTCCTGGAGCTGCATTTCCACATCATTCAGTTGGGTCAGGGCGGGGAAGATCAGCAGCATCAGCCCCGCGACGACGATCACGCAGCACAGCAGGACGTAGAGCAGGGTTTTTTCGCGCCGGGTAAACTGGTAGCTCATGATGCGTCACCGCCCTTCCGCAAGCAGCTTGCGCTGAAGTAATACATCCCGTCGGTATCGGACAGGTAGCCGGTATAGCTGATGTCGCTGAACAGGCCGGTACCGCGCAGGCGCTGCACAAAAACCGGCGCGTCCGTGACGTTGGCGGACTGCGCGCTGACGGTCAGCACCCCGGTATCCTCCGTATATTCCATATGCAGGATGGTCACGCCGCCCGACGCCGCGGCGTACAGGTGGGCGAAGGCCCCGGTATCGAAGACGGGCAGGGTGGCGAGCGCGTCCCGCGTGTCGTCCAGGCGGCGCAGCTCGGCCTNAGATGGGTAAAAGAGACGGGTGCGGCCTGGGTCTTGGCGAGCCACTGGCGGGACTGCTGCTGCGAAAGCAGGTTCTGCGGATCCTCCAGGTAGCTGCTGGCCGCGGAGAGCGCCGCCCCCTGCTGGTACAGGCGGAAGGCCATCCCGCCGTAGGCCAGCGCGACCGCAACGGCCAGCACGATGGGCAGCGCGATCAGGGCGCGCTTTTTGCCCGGCCCCTGCTGCCCCTCCGGCCGTTCGTGCAGCACTTGCAGGAAGTTGATATCCTTGTGTTTGAGGCGTTTAGCCACGGCGGCCGCCCCCTTTCCGCAATAGGTTGCCGGTCGGGTAAAGCAGGGCGCCGAGATGGTACCCGTTGCAGTCGGCCTGGATTTCCGGGAAATCCGGCAGCGGGGCGACCGGCGCGTTCAGCGCGGAGGAGATCATGTCGCACAGCGCGCCGTCGGCCTCGCCCAGGCCGCACAGGTAGATCGCGGAGAGCGCGGTATCGCGCTGCTGCGCGCGGTTGAACTGGATCATCGAGGAGATCATGTTCGTGACCTCCATGGCCGCTTCCGGCGTGCCGCGCTCCGCGAGCAGGCGGGTACGGTTGGTCAGCGCGTAGTGCCCCTCTGCGAACAGGGAGGACACCAGGCTGCTGCCGTCCAGCACGCTGATGACGAAGGTCTTCCCCGCGAGCGCGGGCAGGTACTGCGCCAGGTGGACGACCGTACTCAGCGAAATGTCGATCGACTGCAGGCGGATGCCGCAGCGCTCAAACAGTTCGGTGTAATTCTGCGCCATGCGGCGCTCCATCGCGCTGCACAGGATGATGCCGCCTGGGCCTTCCGGGTTGCGGCGGGAAATGACGCTGTAATCGTACAGCAGGTCCTCGTAGGTATCGCTGTATTCAATGAACTCGCCGTGGATCAGGTGCAGCATCTGCCGCCGCCGCAGCGGGGGCACGGCGATGCGCTTGACGAGGATCGAGCCGGAATCGACCACCAGGTCGACGTCCTTGTCCGGCAGGCTGCCGCTCTCGGCCAGGCTGCTGAGGACGTCCGCGAGCGCCGCGTCGTTCGTGATAACGCCGTTGATCATGGCGCCCTCGGGCAGGGGGGCGCGGGCGCAGGAGGCGATGCGGACGCCTTTGCCGCGCACCGTGCCGCGCACGACCTGCACGGCGTCCGCCGAAAGATAGACCGATGTTTGCATATGTACCCCCTGTCAACCGATGGTGTTGTAAATATCGAAGATCGGCAGCATGACGGAAATCATGATGGCGCCGACCACAATCGCCATGAAGACGATCAAAATAGGCTCGATAAACGTTGTGAGCTTCTGGGTTGCCATTTCGCCCTCGTAATCGAAGGAGTCCGCGGTCGATTCGAGCATCGCGTCCAGGCGGCCGGTCTCCTCGCCGACCTGGATGGTCGCGGCAAGCTTGGGATCAAAGCCGTCGAGCGGCGCAATGGCGTAGGAAAGCGACATGCCCTCGCGCACCTGGCGCAGCACGATATCGAACTGCGCGGCCAGATAGCGGTTGCCGACCGTGTCGCGGCTCATGGCGATCGCGTCGATCATGGGCAGGCCGCTGGAGTAGAGCGAGCTGAGCGTCCGCGAGAAGCGGGCGGTATAGATCGTGCGCATCAGCTTGCCGATCACCGGCATATGGAGCTTGGTGCGGTCGATCCCGTAGCGCACGGCGGGCATGGTCAGCGCAATGGCGAGCACGCCGATAAAGGCGAGCACGCCGATCAGCACCGCGCCCCAGTGCTGTGTCAGCCCGGTGCTGATGGCCATGACGACCTGCGTCGGCACCGGGAGCACCATGTCCTGGAACATGTCGAAAAAGTTCGGCAGGACGAAGGTGAAGATGCCGATCACGACCAGCACGGTGATGCACAGCAGGATCACCGGGTAGATGACCGCGCTGATGATGCGGTTGTGCAGGCGGTGTTCCTTTTCGTAGAACGTCGCCATTTTGAGCGTGACGGAATCCAGCGTGCCGCTGGACTCGCCCGCGTAGACCATGCCGATCAGCAGTTCCGGGAACGCGCCGTGCTGCCCGCGCATCGCCTCGGACAGGGAGCGGCCGCGCTGGAGCGCGTCATAAAGGCCTTGGTAGACGCGCTTGATGCGCTTTTTTTGGTCGCGCTGGAGCAGGATGCCCACGGCGCGCAGCAGCGTGACGCCGGAGGACAGCATCATGCCGATCTGCCGGCAGAACTCGGAGAGCTGCAGCGCGTTGAGGTGCGTGCGGCCATGGTCGCGCTCGGCTTCGCGGCAGGACATCAGGAACAGCCCCTCCGCGCGCAGGCGTGTGACGAGCTGGCGCTCGTCGGGCGCGTCCGCCGCGCCGCGCACGGCCTTGCCGGCCGTATTTCTGGCAGTATAGCGATAAGTTGGCATAGGCCAGGTCCTTTCTTTACAGGATTCCGCAAAAGGCGAGGTACCACCGGATCATCACGTCGCCCCACAGCAGGGAGAGGAACACGCCGCCGGAAAGGCAGGGGCCGAAGGGGAAGTGGCTGTGCCGGTCGCCACGGCGGCGCACCAGGAGCCGTACCGCGGCCGCCAGGCCGAAGAGCAGGCCGAGGAACCCGGCGAGCAAGATGCGCTGCCAGCCGAGCAGCAGGCCGCAGACCGCCATCAGCTTGATATCGCCGCCGCCGAAGCAGTCGGGGATCAGCAGCGTGAGTAGCAGCATGGGCAGGCTGACGGCAAAAAAGCCGATGGCGCGCGCGGCGAGGCCGGGGCCGGGCATGACGAAATAGGACGCGACGGCAGGTACCGCGAGCGCAACGAGCAGCCCGTCCGGGATGGTCATGGTGTCCGCATCGATCAGGGACAGCGGGAGCAGCACCGCGGCCACGGCAAAGGCGGTAAGCGCCTGCAAATGGAAGCCGTAAACCGCACAGCACAGCACGGCGAGCGCGCCGCCCGCGGCTTCGACCAGCGGGTAACGCGCCGCGATCGGCTGGCCGCAGTCCCGGCATTTCCCTTTCAGTATAAACCAGCTGAGTACCGGAATCAAATCATAGGGGCGGATTTTTGCGTGACAGCGCGGGCAAAAGGAGCGCCCCTCGGCCACGGACAGGCCGTTCGGCACGCGGTAAACCACCACGTTGAGGAAACTGCCGATGATGGAACCAAAGGCAAAAACAAAGGCATATAGCGCAAAAACCGCAAGATAATACATGATTTGCGTCCTTTCAGGCTGTATAGAAGAAATCCCCCAGGCCGATGGCGGCGGGGGGATTCGGGGTTCATTATTATTTTACCACAGTAAAAGCGCCTGTGCCACCATCATATGCGACTTCGCAGCCGTTTTGTGCCGTGTACGTAAACGAATCGACCTTGCCGTCCTTGAAGGAAATCACAGGTGTGCTGTTTGCAAGGTTGGAATCCAGGTAATTTTGGTTGACGTCGCCCTCCAGATAGGGCTTGAGCAGGTTGGGCTTGATGGCCGGGACGGTTTGATTGGCCGCATATTCTTCCGCGCAGTAGGCTTGCGCGGCGCTCAGGACGAGGTGCGCTTCCCCCAGCGCGGACTTTTCCCGCGCTTGGCTGATCCAGCCGGTCAGCTTCGGGACAAGCAGCGCCGCCAGGATCGCGAGCACAACCAGTACGACGATGGCCTCGACGAGCGTAAAGCCGCGGCGGCCCTGTAATTTACTTTGCAGCCGTGCCATGGGGCGCCCCTCCTTTCAGGGTGAGAAAAGCGCCGGGAGCGCCACTTACGGCTCCCGGCGCTATATCTGTTTTATGTTGTTTTCTGCTTATCAAAAGATGCAGAGGTGTTACCGCTTCCAGGCGTATATACTACAGTAATGCCGTTACTGCCCGTATACGAAAAAGATTCGACTTTGCCATTTACATCATAAGAAATCGAAGCTGGAATGCCGCTTTCGTTGACATCGCCAGTGACAAAACCCGTGATATCATCTTTGCTTACGCTACCTTTTCCACTTGCTTTTGCATATTTTTCAGAAGCGGCTGCCTGTGCTGCGCTTAATACCAGATGCGCTTCCCCAACAACTGCCTTTTCCTTTGCCTGGTCGATCCAGCCGGTGAGCTTCGGGACGAGCAGTGCCGCCAGGATCGCGAGGATTACGAGGACTACAATAACCTCAACAAGGGTGAAACCTTTGCGGTTATGGATCCGCTGTAACAATTTAGCCATAATCATTCATCCTTTCAATCTCTTTGTAACTTTTCTTTGTGTTTACAGTATAGCAGACGGGCGGGGAAATGCAAAGGAAGAAAGATACAAATTTCAAATAAAACTCAAGAAAAATGGCGAAAACGTAACTCACGGTTACATCACATGCATAGGGCTTGGAAATGAAAAAGAAATGTAACGGCTTGCCGGCGGCAGGCAAAAAAAGAAGCCCCCGCTTTCCAGCAGGGGCTTCTAAAAAGGGTACAGATTACTTCAGGGTAACCTTTGCGCCAGCTTCCTCGAGCTGAGCCTTGATGGACTCGGCCTCTTCCTTGGAAGCCTGCTCCTTGATCACAGCCGGAGCGCCGTCAACCTTCTCCTTGGCCTCCTTCAGGCCCAGGCCGGTGATCGCACGGACAACCTTGATGACGTTGATCTTGGAAGAGCCGGCGTCGGTCAGCTCAACGTCGAACTCGGTCTGCTCAGCAGCAGCCGCGCCCGCGTCGCCGCCTGCAGCAGCGCCGCCAGCAATCGCGACGGGGGTAGCGGAAACGCCAAATTCTTCTTCAAGAGCCTTTACCAGCTCGGAAAGCTCAAGAACCTTAAGCTCTTTTACGGCTTCCATAATCTCGGTAACCTTAGACATGGTATTTTACCTCCAATAATTTTGAATTTATATTCCGTTTATGAACAAACGAAAAAGTGTGGCGCCTGCGGTGTTAGGCCGCGGGCTTATTCGGCAGCGGCTTCCTCAGCCGGGGCTGCTTCTTCCTTGGCAGCAACCAGGGTGCTGACCAGGGCTTCGCCATCCTCAGACTTCTTGGCGATCGCGTCAAGCGCAATTGCGAGCTGCATGATGGGGAAGTTGAAAGAGTACAGGGTCTGCGCGATAAGGACTTCCTTGCTCGGCATCGCGGCCAGGGCCTTGACCTCTTCGGCCGGGATTACCGCGCCCTCGAGGAAACCAACCTTGACGTTGAAGTTCTCGTGGGTCTTCGCGTAATCGCACAGGATCTTCGCCGGGGCGATGACGTCCTCCGTCGTGCTGATGGCGACCGCGGTCGTGCCGCTCAGGTGCTCTTCAAACCCGTCGAAGCCAAGCTCCTTGGCCGCGAAACGGATCAGGGTATTCTTGACGACGGCATAATCAACGCCGGCGGCACGCAGCTCACGGCGGAGCTTGGTGTCATCCTCTACGTTGATGCCCTTGTAGTCGACCAGAACGCCAGCGGGGGAGTTCTTGATCTTTTCGACCAGGGAAGTAACCAGTGCTTTCTTTTCTTCCAGAACCTTTGCGTTAGGCATCGTATTTCACCTCCTGTATGGTAATGCGACAGCGCATTAAAAATGCCCTCCTGCCAAAGACAGGAGGGCACAAAAAAGCATAAACAGTTTTGTGTTGACCTCGGCGGGCGGCGGGATCGCCTTTCAAGCCTTGCGGCTGCCTGCTGTCTTTGACCAAGCTATTAAATTATAGCAGGTGGGCTGTGTTTTGTCAACACAAAAAATGCTGATTAGTCGGTCAGCTTTGCACCGTTGATCTTTACGCCGGGGCCCATCGTGGAAGCGACCACGCAGGACTTGATATACTGGCCCTTCGCGGCGGACGGCTTCGCCTTGATGATTGCGCCCATCAGCGCGCTGAAGTTGTCCTGCAGCTTCTCCGCGCCGAAGGAAGCCTTGCCGATCGGGCAGTGGATGATGTTGGTCTTGTCGAGGCGGTACTCGATCTTACCGGCCTTGGACTCCTGGACAGCCTTGGCGACGTCCATGGAAACGGTGCCGGCCTTCGGGTTCGGCATCAGGCCCTTCGGGCCCAGGACCTTACCAAGACGGCCGACCAGGCCCATCATATCCGGCGTCGCGATGACGACGTCGTAATCGAAGAAGTTCTCCTTCTGGATACGCTCTACCATATCCTCGGCGCCTACGAAATCAGCGCCGGCGGCCTCGGCCTCGGCGGCCTTCGGCCCCTTGGCGAACACCAGGACGCGGACCTGCTTGCCCGTGCCGTGCGGCAGGACGATCGCGCCGCGGACCTGCTGGTCTGCGTGGCGGGAGTCAACGCCCAGCTTGACGTGCAGCTCGACAGTCTCGTCGAACTTGGCCTTCGCGGTGGAAACTACGGTCTGGAGCGCCTCAGCGGGGTCGTACAGCTTGGTGCGGTCGACCAGCTTGGCGCTGTCTACATACTTTTTACCCTTGCGCACTATTATTATCCTCCTTTAGTGGTCAATGCGGGAACAGGCTAAACCTTACCCTCCCACTCGGCGGCGGGTGCCGCCATGCAAAAAACTAGATTAAAATTGGATTTGCCGTAAGCGGCAACCCGGCGTGCCGGATTACTCCTCGACGGTAATACCCATGGAACGGGCGGTGCCCGCGATCATGCTCATCGCAGCTTCCAGGGAAGCGGCGTTCAGGTCGGGCATCTTGATCTCCGCGATCTTCTGCAGGTCGGCCTTGGAGAGCTGTGCAACCTTGGTCTTGTTCGGGACGGCGGAGCCGCTCTCGATCTTGCACGCCTTCTTGATCAGCACCGGCGCCGGGGGCGTCTTGGTGATGAAGGAGAAGGAACGGTCGGCATAGACCGTGATGACAACCGGGATGACCATGCCGGCGTCGTTCTTGGTGCGCTCGTTGAATTCCTTGGTGAAGGCCATGATGTTCACGCCGTGCTGGCCCAGTGCGGGGCCGACCGGGGGAGCAGGGGTCGCCTTGCCCGCAGGAATCTGGAGCTTGATATAACCTACTACTTTCTGTGCCATGGTTGAGGTATCCTCCTTAAAAAAATGTGGTGGCTGGCGAGTCTTGCCATGCGGCAAACTCTCCCACTTGCCTGGTTGGGGGCGTTACGCCCCTGCTGGACGGCGCCGGGCGCGCCGGTTTACTCGTCCAGCGTTTCCACCTGGTCGAGCTCAAGCTCGACAGGGGTCTCGCGGCCGAACATGGATACGACGACGCGTACCTTGTTCTTGTCCGGCTCGAGTTCGTCGACCACGCCGATGAAGCCCGCGAGCGGGCCGTCGATGACGCGGACGCTGTCGCCGAGGGCATAGCTAATCTCGATTTCGCGCTTTTCAACGCCCATCGCGGCGACCTCCTCGTCGGTGAGGGGGAGGGGCTTGTTCGAATCAGGCCCGACAAAGCCCGTGCAGCCGCGGGTATTGCGCACGAGATACCAGCTCTCGTCTGTCATAATCATTTTGACAAGGACATAGCCCGGGAAGAGCTTGCGCTCGACCTCGCGGGTCTTGCCGTCCTTGACTTCCGTGACCCGCTCGACCGGGATGTTCACCGCGGTGATAAGGTCATGGAGCTTGCGGTTCTCGACCGCCTTCTCAATAGACGAGGCTACTTTGTTTTCATAGCCCGAGTACGTGTGGACCACATACCACTTCGCTTGCTCTGACATACGTTCGCCCCTCTCCGCGCCTTATGCAAAGCCCTGCAAAAGCGCCTGAATGCCAAAATTGAAGATTGCGTCGAGTACCCAGATAAAGACGCCGACCACCAGGATTGCCGCGATGACGACAATGGTGTTGTTAACGGTCTGCTTGCGGGTCGGCCAGACGATCTTGTGGATCTCGCTCTTCAGTTCGCGGAACCACTTCCCGATGCGGGAAAAGACCGAGGGCTTCTTCGCCTTTACCGGCTTGTCGGCCTGCTTCTTCTCAGCGGGCGTGTTGCCCTTTTCCTGATCTGCCATGAAGCGACTTCCTTTCTCCGGATTACTTGGTCTCGCGATGCAAAGTATGCTTCTTGCAGAACTTGCAATACTTGTTCATCTCGAGGCGGTCGGGATCGTTCTTCTTGTTCTTCTTCGTGTTGTAATTCCTTTGCTTGCACTCCGTGCAGGCGAGCGTTACCTTAACGCGCATAACGGCACCTCCTTATTATACCTTCGCCGCGCCTTGTTGCGCGGGAAACAATTGCCTCCCTTTGCAGTATTCCGTCCATCTAGCCCGGCTTTTGAAAATCGGGCATAAAAAAAGAACCTGCATAGGTGTTACTATTATAGCATGGGGGCAATTTAGGGTCAACGTTAATTTTTCGTTTTTTTCTACAATTTTGCGTCGCTTTATGATATAATATGCTGCATCCTTGTGCAGGGAGGGAAGAAAATGAAGGTTTTAGGTTTGGATTACGGCGACGCGCGCACCGGCCTTTCGGTATCCGACGCGACCGGCATGCTGGCGGGCAGCCCGCAGGTGATCGCCGAATGGAACCGCGACAAGCTTGTGCAGAAGCTCGTACAGTTCATCCGGGACAACCGGATCGAGGAGGTCGTGCTGGGCTACCCGAAGAATATGGACGGCACCGTCGGCCCGCGCGCGGAAAAATGCGCGGAGTTGGGCGCCATCCTGGAGGCGGAAACCGGGCTGCCGGTCATCCTCTGGGACGAGCGGCGCACCACGGTCGCGGCGCACGCGATTTTGCACGAAACCGGCAAAAAGCAGAAAAAGCACCGCCAGACGGTGGACGCCGTCGCGGCGACGCTGATCCTGCAGGGCTACCTGGACGCCAAAAGGCTGCGCGGGCAATAAAAGGGCGGCGGCACATAGCCGCCGCCCTTTATTGCCGGGAGGGTTACGTTTTAGGCGTGCCGTCCGGCGGGCCGCCGGGCGACTGGGGACCCTTGGCGGGGTCGCCGGCCTTGCGCGCCTTGCGCCTGCGGCGGATGGCCAGCAGCACCGCGAGCACAATCACCGCCACGGCGAGCAGCGGCCAGATGATGATCATGAACAGGATCAGCGTTTTAATGAAGACCGTCACGCCGCGCGTGCCGGAAGCCGCGGCCTTCTGCATGTCGGACAGGAAGGTGTTGCCCTGGCTGACCGCCGTCAGGTCGCGCACCTCGCCGAGCTGGATGGAGATGGTGGAAAAGCCGACCAGGTCGTCGTACCGGCGCAGCGTGCCGGCATACTGCTCGATTTCATATTCGGTCTCGCTCAGCGCGGTTTCGAGCTGGATGATGTCCTCCATCTTTTCGGACTTGTCCAGCAGGGCGAGCAACCTCTCATGCTTGGTCTTGAGCGTCTTGAGGTGCGTTTCCGCGTCGAAATAGGCCTGGCCGACGTCCTCCGCGTTCTGGGACTGCCGCACGATGTTGCAGGTGTTGCCGAAAGCGCCGAGGAAGGCCTCAAACCGCTCCTGCGGCACGCGCACGGTGTAGCTCGCGCTGCGGTCGCCCTCGTTGCCCGCGACCGCGCGGGACTCGAGGTAGCCGCCGTACTGCGCGGTCAGGTCCTGCACCGCCTGGTCGGCGGTGGGGAAGTCCCGGGTCTCCGCGTACACGTCCGCCGTCAGGATGAGCTTTGCGTTTTGCCGGATGGCGGAGGGCTGTACCGCGGAAGCGGCGGCCTCGCCCGTTGCCGCAGCCTCGCTGCTGTATTCGCCGCCATCCCAGCCTTGCGCGGGCGCCGCGGCCGTGTCCATGGCCGCGTTGTCGGTTGCGGACATGGCGCCCCCGCCGCAGCCGGTGAACAGGCTGAGGATAACGAACAGGGAAAGGGCCACGCTGATGGTACGTTTTTTCATTTTGATCCCCTCCATTTCAATCATTGTAGGGTTTACTGTCTTCTTAGACGATAAAAACAGGGAAATGTTTCTTGCAGGCGGGGCTTTAAAAATAATAAATTGCAGGGCGGGCAACCGCGGTACAGGGCGGCGGCGATAGGATAGCCGCCACCGGGCTTGATTTTAGAGTACAATAGAAAGAAGGAAGTAGCAAGGGAAATGATGGATATTTTTCTTTTAGCCTTGAAAATACTGTTAGGCTTAGCCGGCATTTTTGTGGTTATGCGCATGTGGTTTATCTTCTGCGACTGGAAAAACAGGAAATAGGCAAAAAGCAAGGGCTCCCGGCGGAACCGCCGGTAGCCCTTATTGTTTCCTAAACCGACATCCCAAGGTGCAGCGCGCGCAGGTTAGGCTCTGCGAGGTGCTGCTTTTTGGGCGGGATACATTTACGGATCGCGGCTTCTACCATGTCCAGGGCGGCAAAGCCGGTCTCGGCCAGCGCGCGGCCGAGCAGGATCATATTGGCGAGGCCGCCGAGGCCTTCCGTTTCGGCCATCGGCGCGGCGGCGACCGGGGCGAGGCGCACGCCGTCCCCCGGCACGGGCGCGGCCGCTGCGAGCGCGCTGTCGTACACGATCACGCCGCCCGGCGCGGTATCCGCCGCAAACTTCTCCAGCGAGGGGCGGTTCATGGCGATCAGCAGGTCGGGGTGCAGCACGAGCGGGCAGCCGACCGCCTCGTCCGACAGGCAGACGGAGCAGTTCGCCGTGCCGCCGCGCATTTCCGGCCCGTAGGACGGCAGCCAGGAGACTTCGCGCCCCTCCAGCAGCCCCGCATGGGCGATGACCTTGCCCGCGAAGAGCACGCCCTGTCCGCCGAAACCGGCGAGTACGATGTTCATGGGCGCACCCCCTTTTCCGTGCGGTCGACGTATACGCCGGTGGGGTAATAGGGCACCATGTTGTCGCGCAGCCACTGCATGGCCTCTACCGGCGTGAGCCCCCAGTTTGTCGGGCAGGTGGACAAGACCTCGACGATCGAAAAGCCCTTCTTTTCCATCTGGCAGGTGAACGCCTTCTGGATCGCGGCGCGCGCCTTTTTGATGTTCGGGACGCTGTCGACCGACACGCGCTCGGCATAGGCCACGCCGTCCAGCGTGCTGAGCAGCTCGCACACGCGGATCGGGAAGCCGGCGTCGGCCACGTCGCGGCCGCGCGGCGTGGTCTGCGTGACCATGCCCGGCAGGGTGGTGGGCGCCATCTGCCCGCCCGTCATGCCGTAGATGCCGTTGTTGATGAAAATCACGGTTACGTTTTCGCCGCGCGCGGCGGCGTGCACGGTTTCCGCCGTGCCGATTGCGGCGAGGTCGCCGTCGCCCTGGTAGGTGAAGACTACGCTGTCGGGCAGGGCGCGCTTGATGCCGGAGGCCACGGCGGGCGCGCGGCCATGCGCGGCCTCGACCATATCGCAGGCAAAATAATCATACGCCATGACGGCGCAGCCGACCGGGCAGATGCCGACCGTGCGGCCCTCCACGCCCAGCGCGTCGATCGCCTGCGCGACCAGCTTGTGCACGATGCCGTGCGTGCAGCCGGGGCAGTAGTGCGTCTGCGCGGGGGTCAGCGCGCGCGGGCGCTCATAAACGGTTGTCATACGGATGCACCTCCTGCAAGCGTTTCAATTTCGTGCAGCACCTCGGCCGGGGTCGGGATCACGCCGCCGGTGTGCCCGAAGAAGCGCACCGGCTNGCGCGGAGGCCTGCGGTGCGCGCCTGGTCGACCGCGCTGCGCGCGATACGCGCCGTCGCGCCGAAGGCGACGACGACAAATTCCGCATCGTCCGTGCGGTAGCATTCGCACCGGGTATGCTTCTGCCGGATGGCTTCATACCGGTCAAAGCGCCGGCGCACCAGGGCTTCCAGGTCCTCAGGCTGTAAAATCAGGGAATTGACGATGTTGTGCGGGCGTTCCCCGCGGTGCCCGCAGGCGGCCCAGGAGAATTTGTCCGGGGCGGGGGCGGCGGTATCCGGGAAGCGGACGGGTTCCATCATCTGGCCGAGCAGGCCGTCCGCCAGGATCATGGCCGGGATGCGGTACGCGTCGGCAAGGTCAAAAGCCTCATATACCATATCGACCATTTCCTGCACGGTGGAGGGCGCAAAGACCAGGATATGCAGGTCGCCGTGCCCGGGGGCGCGGGTGGCCTGCCAGTAATCCGCCTGGGAAGGCTGGATGCCGCCGAGGCCGGGCGAGCCGCGCTGGACGTTCACGATCAGGCAGGGCAGGTCGGAAGCCGCCAGGTAGGAGATGCCCTCGCTCTTGAGCGAGATGCCGGGCGAGGAGGACGAGGTCATCGCCCGCGCGCCAGCGGCCGCCGCGCCATACACCATATTGATGGCGGCGACTTCGCTTTCCGCCTGCAGGTAGGTACCGCCGCGGCCCGGCATCTGCTTTGCCATGTAGGCCGCGATTTCGGTCTGGGGGGTGATGGGATAGCCGAAGAAATGGCGGCAGCCCGCGCGGATCGCGGCTTCCGCCATCGCCTCATTGCCCTTCATCAGTACTTTTTCGGTCAAAGGGGTTCACAGCCTTTCTATTTATAAACGGTGATTGCGCAGTCGGGGCAGATTTCCGCGCACATCGCGCAGCCGATACAGCGCGCCATGTCGGAAACGGCCGAGGGGTGGTAGCCCTTGGCGTTCAGCGCCGCGCCGTCCAGCGCGAGGATCTGCCTGGGGCAGACCGAGACGCAGAGGCCGCAGCCCTTGCAGGTTTCCGGGTCTATGATTGCCTGTGCCATAAACGTATACCTCCTTTGGTGCAGGGGGACGCCGCGCGGGCGTCACTCCCAAGNCAGCAGGCCGTCCAGGCGGCCGGTCAGCGCGGGGATGTCCAGGTTGGTATTTGCGTAGACCGGGGCGACAAGCTCCACGCCGCGCGCTTGCAGCAGGGGGGCGAAATCCGCGCACCGGAAATAGGGGTTCACCAGGTCAAGGTCGGCCAGCGCGACGCGGCGACCCTGGGCGCGGCGGCCCAGCGCCAGGTTGACCGCCAGGTTGGTCTTCCCGCAGCCGTAATGGCCGGTAACCGCCGTAATGCGGCGCATTGTGTTTTGCAAAGGCACACCTCGCTTATCATATAGTTTAGAAGTCAAATATAGATTCCAGGCAGGCGCGCCAAGCGGGAGGCAGGTACGCCTGCAGATTAGATAGTTAGTAAAACTATTTGATTTGCTAAGTATTATAGCACAGCTTGTGCAAAGATACAATAGGGATTGGATGCGCCTGGTCAGAATTAACAGACCATTCAAAATTTGCCGCACCCCCGGGGCGCGAAAAAGCGGGAACCGGGTCGAGGCCGGTTCCCGCTGCTTTTTATGAGGGGGCATCCCCGGTTTTTGGCTTCTTACAGAACAGCTCGCGCAGGCCGATATAGAGCAGCAGCACGCCGAAGCCGCGCCGCAGCCAATCGGTATCCACCCAGGAAGCGAGCACAGCCGCCAGCACCGAGGTGGGCACGCCCGCGGCCGTGCACCACAAGACGGCGCGCCATTCCACCAGCTTGTTCTTGATGTGGGACAGGAGCGCAGTGGGCGCGCAGCAGATGAAATACAGCAGGTTCAGCCCGCCTGCGCGGAATTGCGGCACGCCCGCGACGCCGGTCAGCCATAGGATGAGCAGCGAGCCGCCGCCGATGCCGAAGCCGGACAGCACGCCGGTCGCCAGGCCGACAAGGAAGTTTAACAGCATGGAACGCCCCCCTTAAAGCAGCAGCAGCGCACGGACGCCGCCGTACAGGATCAGCGCGCCGAAAATGCGCCGCAGGATGGTCAGGGGGATTTTCTGAAAGATGCGCCCTGAAATCAGCCCGCCCGCCGCGCCGCCGAGCAGGAACGGCCAGGCAAAGGACAGGTCGAGCGCGCCCTTCCAGAAATAGACCGCCGCGGACACGACGGAAAGCGGCAGGATGACGGCGACCGAGGTCGCGAACGCGCGCCGCTGGCCGAGCTTCACCCAGCGCGTCAGCAGCGGGACGATGAAGAGGCCGCCGCCCGAGCCGAAAAAGCCGTTTGCCAGCCCGGCGAACGCGCCGGTTACAAGATACTTTGCCTTGCGGCTGATGAAAATCACAAAAAATCCCCTCCGGCGGTAGGTTGTGCCGGAGGGGCGCGGTTTATGCATTGGTGGCGGTTTCAGGGAGGAAGTGCAGGCAGGCGGGCGCCGTGCGGTCGGCCACATGCCCTGGGGGTAAAGCGCTGCAAAGGCCAAAACGCGTCGGCGTGAAATTGCAGTTTTCACCGCGGGACCGCACGTATAGCGCCTGATACCATAGACAATCGGCACAGCGTCTCGGGGTATTTTTGGTCTGCATAGCAATTACCTCCTGCGGTAATTATACACTATATAGTGACTATGTGCAACCAATTGCTTTAAGGTGATGTCTATTATAAAATGAACCCAACTGGGAGGGAGGATGACATGGCGGAACCGTATTTGAAAAACCGAACACGCTTTACCTCGTCGCTGAAAAACGAATTGGTGCCGCTTTGGAATCAGCTTGCCAAGGACACCCGTATCCCAAAATCGCGGCTGCTCGACGAGGCGATTGCCGATTTGCTGCGCAAGCATGGGATTGAGCCGGAGCCGGAAAAATAATAGTGCGGCATTAAAAATGGCATAAAAAAAGAGAAGGCATTACGCCTTCTCTTTTTATTGCCTGGAATTACTTGGCAGCCGCGTCAGCCATCAGCTGCTGGCCCTCGGCCAGGTCGGTTGCAGCGGTGGTCAGGCTGTCGGTCAGCGCCTTGACGTCGTCCTCAGACGGGCTCGCGTTCTCGGTGAGGGCGATCGCGCCGTCCATGTAAGCGATCATCGCTTCGCAGCCGGACTTGATCTTGGCGTGCGCATCGGCGTACTTCTCCGGGGGGGTTACGGCAGCCAGGTCCGCGAAGGGCTTCTTGACCTCTTCGATCGCGGCCTTTACAGCCTCGGCGTCGGTCTGGTCAACGCCGGACAGCTTGGTCTGTACGTCCTGCATCTCGGTGGCCAGGCCTGCAACAGCCTCTTCGTACTCTTCGTCGGTCAGGGCGGGGGCAGCCGCGTCCGCGCTGTCAGAAACGCTGGCATTGTCAGCCGGCTTCTTGTCGCTGCCGCAGGCAGTCATGGAGAACGCCAGGGAGGCGACGAGCAGAGCAGCAAAAATGCTCTTTAACATGTGCTTCTTCATTTGATTCATCCTCAATTCTTTCCGTTGTTTCCCAATTCTGGGTTGTCATCTTCAGTTGACAGACACAAGTATAGCAGACAAAAACGCTGAACACAAACTAATTTGCACAAAAACATAACGGTTTTGTGCATGAAATATGGGACTGCGCCTGACAAAGTGCACAAAAAACCTTGGCTGGATTAGGCAATTTGCGACAAGGGATATGGCGGATAAAAGTTCCTATATATTGCTGATCCTGCGCGTTTGTGATGGGTTTTGCAAATGAATGTGTAAAAATGGAAAAGGCGGAAGGAGGGGATCCCCTCCTTCCGTCTGCCTGGTATGTTTCCCTTAGCCCGCGGTGCCGGTATCCGCCGCGCCCGTATCGGACGTGCCGGCGTCAGGGGTGCCGGCGTCGCCGGTGCCCGCGTCGGACGACGAGCAGGCCGCCATCGAAAACGCCATGGCGGACAGCACCATCACGGCGCAAAGGCCTTTCAAAAGCTGCTTTTTCATTCGTATTGCCCCCTTTCCTAACGGCCGGAATCGGCCTTGCTCCTGGTATAATAGGTACCTTATATCATTGGCTTTAGTATAGCACCACGATAAAAACAATTCAAATACATAAATGTAAAAATATGATGAAAATGGTCTTTAAAGGGTATGTTCGTTTATGCAACATGCATAGGCGTTTTAGGGGGGCGGGGGACGCCCCTATATGCCCACGGGAATGGGAAAGGGCGGCGGTTAAAAAACCGCCGCCCGCTACTTTATAAGATTAGGATTTGGTCGCCCAGTTGCCGGTGGCCAGGGCGGTAAGGTAAGCGTTGATAAAGCCGTCGATATCGCCGTCCATCACGGCGTTGATGTTGCTGTTTTCGAAGGCGGTGCGGGTATCCTTGGCAAGGGTGTACGGCATGAAGACGTAGGAGCGGATCTGGCTGCCCCATTCGATCTTCTTCTGGTCGCCCTTGATGTCGGAGATCTTGTCCAGGTGCTCGCGCTCCTTGATCTCGACCAGCTTGGAGCGCAGCATTTTCATACAGTTGTCCTTGTTCTGGAACTGGCTGCGTTCGGTCTGGCAGGAAACGACGATGCCGGTGGGCTTGTGGATCAGGCGCACGGCCGAGGAGGTCTTGTTGATGTGCTGGCCGCCCGCGCCGGAGGAGCGGAACACCTGCATCTCGATATCGTCCGGCCGGATTTCCACCTCGACGTCGTCCGGGATTTCCGGGATGACCTCGACGGCGGAGAAGGAGGTGTGGCGGCGGCCGGAGGCGTCGAACGGGGAGATGCGCACCAGGCGGTGCACGCCGCTCTCGCCCTTGAGGTAGCCGTAGGCGTTTTCGCCCTCGATGATGATTTCCGCGGACTTCAGCCCGGCTTCCTCGCCGTCCTGGTAATCCATGATTTTGTAGTTGAAGCCATGGCGCTCCGCCCAGCGGGTGTACATGCGGTAGAGCATTTCGCACCAGTCCTGCGCCTCGGTGCCGCCCGCGCCCGCGTGGAAGGACATGATGACGTTGTTTTTATCGTATTCCCCGGTCAGCAGGGTGGAGAGCTTTTGCGCGGCCATGCCGTCCTCCAGCTCCTGGTAGCCGGCCTGGAGCTCTTCGAGCATGGAGGCGTCGTTTTCCTCGATCGCCATTTCGCACAGCGTGAGCAGGTCCTCGCGCAGGGTGGACAGCTTTTCAAAGGCTTCGATCTTGCCCTTGAGCGCGCCCATGCGGGAAACGACCTTCTGGCTGGCCTCCGGGTCGTCCCAGAAGCCGGGCTGGGACGATTTCATCTCCAGCTCCTCCACCTCGCGCGCCGCGGCCTCCAGCGCGAGGTTTTCGCGCAGCTCTTGCAGCGCGGGCGCCATATTGTTCAGTTTTACCTTGTATTCTTCGAATTCAAGCATAGCAGAGCTCCTTTTTACCCATTCTTATTCCAGTATAGTATAATGCATAATGGGGCGGAATGTAAAGGATATTTGAAATTTAAAACTTTTTGTTTTGTAAAAGCCGCCGATGTGTTATAATGGACGCAAACGCGCCGCTGGAAGTGATGCAAAATAGGGGAAAATCAGCTTTTTGATATTGCGGTGGCGTGTGTTTGTGATATAATAAACTGATATGATGTCGGCATAAGGGCATGTGCCCGCCGGCAATTGCGGGGCGGTCCCCCGCACGGGCCGCGATCCCCCCGCCGTGCCGGCCCATGAATATAAGGAATCATTTTGAAAGGCAGAGACCTATGGCTAAAATTTTTGACAAGATCTTCGGCACCTATTCCAGCCGCGAGCTCAAGCGCATTGCGCCGATCGCGGACAAGGTAGATGCGCTGGAGGACGATTTCCGCAAGCTGAGCGATGCGGAGCTGCGCGGCAAGACCGCGGAATTCAGGGAGCGCCTGGAAAAGGGCGAGACGCTCGACGACCTGCTGCCCGAGGCGTTCGCGACCGTGCGCGAGGCGGCCGACCGCGTGCTCGGCCTGCGCCATTACCGCGTGCAGGTCATCGGCGGCATCGTGCTGCACCAGGGGCGCATCGCGGAAATGAAGACCGGCGAAGGCAAGACGCTCGTCGCGACCCTGCCCGCCTACCTCAACGCGATTTCCGGCAAGGGCGTGCACATCGTCACGGTCAACGATTACCTGGCAAAGCGCGACTCCGAATGGATGGGCAAGGTATACCGCTTCCTCGGCCTCAAGGTCGGCCTGATCATCCACGACGTCGCGGCCGACCAACGCAAGAAGATGTACGAGGCCGATATCACCTACGGCACCAACAACGAGTTCGGCTTCGATTACCTCCGCGACAACATGGCAATCTATAAGGAAGCCATGGTGCAGCGCGGCCATAACTTCGCCATCGTCGACGAGGTCGACTCCATTTTGATCGACGAGGCGCGTACCCCGCTGATCATCTCCGGCCAGGGCGAGCAGTCCACTGAGCTTTACAAGATCGCCGACCAGTTCGCGGCGAACCTCAAGGCGCTGCGCGTCAAGGAGGTCGACGCCAAGGAGGAGCAGGACGATATCGACGCCGACTATATCGTCGACGAAAAGGCACGCACCGCGACCCTGACCCCCAAGGGGCAGGCGCGCGCCGAGGCCTACTTTAAGGTAGAGAACCTGTCCGACCCGGAAAACACCACCCTCCAGCACCACATCAACCAGGCGATCAAGGCGCGCGGCGTGATGCAGCGCGACGTAGACTACGTCGTGCGCGACGGCCAGGTCATCATCGTCGATGAGTTCACCGGCCGCCTCATGTTCGGCCGCCGCTATAACGAGGGGCTGCACCAGGCCATCGAGGCCAAGGAGGGCGTAAAGGTCGCGCACGAGTCCAAGACGCTGGCGACCATCACCTTCCAGAACTTCTTCCGCCTGTACGGCAAGCTGTCCGGCATGACCGGTACGGCGCTGACCGAGGAGGAGGAGTTCCGCCACATCTATAACCTGGACGTGGTCGAGATCCCGACCAACCGCGCGATCGCCCGTAAGGACAACCCGGACGCGGTATACAAGAACGAGCGCGGCAAGCTGCACGCGGTCATCCGCAAGATCGAGGAGTGCCACGGGAAGGGGCAGCCGATCCTGGTCGGCACCGTGTCGATCGAGAAGTCCGAGGAGCTTTCCAAAGAGCTCAAGAAGATGGGCATCAAGCACACCGTCCTCAATGCGAAGTACCATGAGATGGAAGCGGATATCGTCGCGCAGGCCGGCAAGTTCGGCGCGGTCACGATCGCGACCAACATGGCGGGCCGCGGTACCGATATCATGCTCGGCGGCAACGCCGAGACCATGGCGAAGGACGACCTGAAAAAGGCGGGCTATTCCGAGGAGGTCATTGTCGAGGCGACCGGCCATGCGGACACCGACAACGAGGAAATCCTCGAAGCGCGTAATAAGTTTAACGAATTATACGAAAAGTATAAGGGCGAGACCGACGCGGACGCCGAAAAGGTGCGGGCGGCGGGCGGCCTGTATATCCTGGGCACCGAGCGCCACGAGTCCCGCCGTATCGACAACCAGCTCCGCGGCCGTGCGGGGCGCCAGGGCGACCCGGGCGAATCCTCCTTCTATATCTCGCTGGAGGACGACCTGATGCGCCTGTTCGGTTCCGAACGCATCCAGAACATGATGGAGACGCTCGGCATCGAGGAGGACGAGCCGATCGACCAGAAGATCCTGTCCGGCGCGATCGAGTCGGCGCAGAAGAAGGTTGAGAGCCGCAACTTCCAGGTGCGTAAAAACGTCCTCGAGTACGACGACGTCATGAATAAGCAGCGCGAGATTATTTACGGCCAGCGCCTCAAGGTGCTGTCGGGCGAGGACGTCAAGGAGAACATCCTGTCCATGGTCGACGACACGATCGACCGCGCGGTCGACGGCGCGGTCGGCGAGCAGAAGTATATCGAACCCCCGATGCTCGACCAGGTACGCAACCGCTTCCTCGGCATCTTCTTGCTGCCCACCGACCTGCGCTATACGGCGCAGGAGTGCGACGACCTGACGGCGGATTCGATCAAGAATATGCTCAAGGACCGCGCGCACGAGGTGTACGAGAAGAAGGAAGGGGAGATCACGCCCCAGATCATGCGCGAGCTGGAACGCGTGATCCTGCTGCGCAACGTCGATGAGAAGTGGATGGATCACATCGACGCGATGCAGGAGCTGCGCAACGGCATCGGCCTGCGCGCCTACGGCCAGCACGACCCGGTCGTCGAGTACAAGCGCGAAGGCTTCGATATGTTCGACGGCATGATCGACGCGATCCGTGAGGATACGGTGCGCATGATCTACCTTGCGCGCATCCGCACGCAGGAGGAGCCCAAGCGCGAGCAGGTCGCCAAGGAGACCGCGGCGGCGGGCGCGGACGATGGCACGGTCAAGAAGCAGCCGGTGCGCGCCGGCAAAAAGGTCGGCATGAACGACCCCTGCCCGTGCGGCAGCGGCAAAAAGTATAAGAAGTGCTGCTACCTCAAGCAGTAAAAGGCCACAGGGGAAAGGGCGGGGACGCGCAGGCGTCCCCGCCCTTTTTGCGCTTGCGCTTGCGCCGCGCGGGCGGGCATGCTAAACTATCCCTATAGGGGGCGGGACGATGAAACTTCTGGTCGCAGGGCAGCTTGCCAGTATCTATCTGTATTTCTTTACAATCCTATTGCCGCTGCTTTCCGGGGAGCCGCTGCTGGTGGCCATGGAGGGGCGCGGGTTCACGGTGCTGGCGCTGGCCGGGCTGCTCAATATCGCGTTTGCGGCGGGGAATATCGCGTGCGGGCTCAAGCGCGGTGGCAGCCTGCCCGCGGCGCTGGTACTCAAGGTGCTCGCGATCCCCATGTTCTGCATCAATGCCTATTTTGGCGTGATATGCACGGTGTTCGGCATGTTTTTTGCCGTTACGCTGCCGCTTGCGTTGCTCACTGTTGTGACCGCCTGCGCGGTGCTGCTGTCCTCGTCATGCTATCTCGTCCCGCTGGCGCTCGCGGCGCGGCGGGAAAAACGGATCGGGACGGCCGCCTGCGTGCTGCATATCGCCGCGCAGTTCCTGTTTGTCTTCGACATGATCGGCGCGGCGGTGTTTGCGCTCCAAAGCTGGGCATGGAAGACGGGCGGGCATGCCGAAAATGGCGGTTCCGCTTGACTTTCGGCATGAAATGCGTTATGATCTTCAAGGAATCGTAACTGATATAAGCCCGGAAATCGGTCCGGGCGTTTCTACGACGCTGCCGGAACAGCGAGGCTATGAGTTACCCCGATCGTGGGTAACCTATACGCCGGAGGCTGTTTCTGGTGGCTTTTTTCATGCCCACAGCACGAAAAGGGAGGAAAAATCATGCAAAAATACGATATTGTGATCATCGGCGCGGGGCCTGCCGGTATTTTCACCGCGCTGGAGCTGCGCCGCCGCGGGTTCGCGGGCAGCATCCTGATGGCCGAGCAGGGCGCTCCGATTGAAAAACGCGGCTGCCCCAAGTCCAAGACGCGGGAATGCGTCCACTGCAAGCCGTTCTGCCACATCACTTCGGGGTTTTCCGGGGCGGGCGCCTTTTCGGACGGCAAGCTGTCGCTCTCCTATGAGGTCGGCGGCGACCTGCCGGAGCTGATCGGCGCGGAATATGCGCAGGAGCTGATCCATGAGACCGACGCGATTTACCTGGAGTTCGGCGCGGACGACCATGTCGAGGGCGCGGGCGTCAACGAGGAGGTCAAGGGGGTGCGCCGCCGCGCGATCCAGGCCGGGCTGAAGCTGGTGGACTGCCCGATCCGCCACCTGGGCACCGAGATGGCGCAGCAGGTTTACGGCGATATCCAGGGGTGGCTGCTTGCGCACGGGGTCGAGATCCGCTTCGGCACGATCTGCCGCGACCTCGTCATCCAGGACGAAATTTGCACGGGCGCGGTGCTGGAAGACGCGCGCACCGGCGCGCAGGAGGCTGTGGCAGGCGGGCGCATCGTCATCGCGACCGGGCGCAAGGGCGCGGACTGGCTCGAGGGGCTGTGCCGCGCGCACGGCATCTCGCACGAGGCCGGGCCGGTCGATATCGGCGTGCGCGTCGAGGTGCGCAACGAGGTGATGGAGGAGGTAAACAACCTCCTGTATGAATCCAAGCTGATCGGCTACCCCAAGCCCTTCGGCAACAAGGTGCGCACCTTCTGCCAGAACCCGGGCGGCTTTGTCAGCCAGGAGAACTATGACGACGGCCTGGCCGTGGTCAACGGCCACAGCTATAAGAACCTGAAGAGCCAGAACACGAACCTCGCGATCCTGTGTTCCCACCACTTCCAGCACCCGTTCGACCAGCCGATCGCCTATGCCAAAAAGATCGGCGAGCTGACCAATATGCTGGGCGCGGGGCACCTGCTGGTGCAGCGGTACGGCGACATCCTGGAGGGCAAACGCACCTGGCAGGACGAGCTGGAGCGCTCCAACGTGCGCCCCACCCTGCCCGATGCGGTCGCCGGCGATATTACGAGCGCCATGCCCTACCGCACGATGGTCAATATCATCAGCTTCATCCGCGCGGTCGACCAGGTCGTCCCGGGCTTCGCGGCCGACGAGACGCTGCTCTACGCGCCGGAGCTCAAGTTCTATTCCAACCGCGTCCGCATGAACGACCGCTTTGAGACCAGCGTCCGCAACCTGCACTGCCTCGGGGACTCCTCCGGCTGGACGCGCGGCCTGATGATGGCTTCCATCATGGGCGTGCGCATGGCGCGGATTATTACGGAGTGATATAATAGAAACTGATATTGCTCTGGGTTATCAAAATACAAAAGAAAACCGGCTGCCCGCTTTCGATGCGGGCAGCCGGTTCCCTTTTTAAAGGGATAGGGATGATATATAGGAAAGTTTGGGGACGCAAAATAAATAAGGGGGAGGGGATGGGGGCCGTTCCCGGCGCCCCTTTGCTTTATGTATCCAGTATAGAGCGGCAATGTGTGCGTTTTGTGAACAAATGGGGGAATTTACATGGAATCTGTGTGAAAAAATCCCCTTCCGCCGGCAAACGCGGCGGAGGGGGATTTTTTAGCCGATATATTTCATGGGGTCGACGTTCACGTCGTCGATCATCACTTCAAAATGGCAGTGCGGGCCGGTGGAATTGCCGGTGTTGCCGGAAAGCGCGATCGTCTGGCCTTTTGTAACCGTATCGCCGACATTGACCTTGAGCACGGAATTGTGCCCGTATAGCGTCTTCATGCCGTTGCCGTGGTTGATGATGACATAATTGCCGTAGCCGCTCTTGGAATAGCCCGCGACGATGACCTTGCCGTTATCGGCCGCCATGACAGGCGTGCCGGTGGAGACGGCGATGTCCACGCCCTTGTGCAGGCGCCCCCAGCGCCACTTGAAGCCCGACGTGATGGTGCCGCCGGAAATGGGGCGGCGCAGCGAGCCGGTGCCGACGCCGGTGTTCTTGGTGCCGACCGCGACGATCTTATCGGTCGCGTCGGACAGCACGGTGCGGCTGAGGATGGTGCGTTCCTTTTCCACGCCGTTGACCATGACCACCTCGGCCTCGATCGCGGCCTCGCCGGGCACGCCCTGCTGGATCACCTGGGTCTTGTCCTGGGCGAGGTCGTCGCTGCGGCGGGTGACCGTATCGTACGGGATGGATTCGGTGTAGTCGATCTTTTTGGCGACCTCGACGGATACGAGCGGCTTGGCCGCCGTGATGGTCACTTCGGTGCCCGGCGCCATGCGCTCGGGGATGATGTCCGGGTTGAGCGCCAAGATTTCGTCGACCAGCATGCCGTGCGCCTGGGCGATCGAGGTGAGCGTGTCGTCCTCGCCCGCCTCCACGGTTTCGGGCTGGATGGAGGTCTCGGTCAGCGTCTTGAAGAGTTCATCCCCGGTCTGCAGGAGCTTCGTCGGGGCCTGCATGGTTTCGACGGATACGTCGTCGAGCAGGGTGACCTTGGCTTCGCTGTCGCCGTCCTGGTACTGCTGCTCGAGCTTGCCGAGCACGGACTGCACCTCGTCGGCGTCTTGCACCGCGCCGACCGTATCGCCGTTGACCTTGACGACCGCCAGGGTGGAAAGGCTGTCGACCGAGCCTGCGATCGCGTCGCTTAAATCCTCGGCCTCCAGCAGGTGGCCGGGGGTGGTCACCGCGACCTCATAGGAAATGTCCGCGTCGAGCCGGAAGGGCTCGCCGAGGACCTCGGAGGAAGCCTGCTCGATTTCACGGCAGGCGGCGGAGACCTCGGACTCGTCGCTGACGAAGCCGAGCACGCGGCCGTCGACCTTGACGGCGACCGCCGGGCGCATCATGGAGGCCATCGGCACAAAGAGCACGAGGGTCATGATGAGCGCGAGCGACTGCGTGCGGTGCGCGCGGATGCTGGCAAAGGCCGACCGCAGGCCGCGCAGCCTGCGGTATAGGTGGTCGTAATAAAAACCGCGGATGCGGAAGGAAGCCGCATGCGCCAGGTTGATGGCCAGGATGATCAGCAGGGAAACTACGAGCAGCAGGGGCGACGCCAGTGCTGCGAGCCGTTCCCGGATGGGATGGCGGTGCGGGGTTTGATTGTGCTGTTTCATATCAAATGTCCGCCGGTTTCCGTACGTTGGCAGACCGCTCCTTTCCTGTTGGACAGACTTAGTTACAAATCGGTAACAGGAAACATGATACTACGGATTCCAACGTTTGTCAAGTAAAAGCGCGGAATGGTCGCAGTTTGTTCACAATTACTACAAATTTGCCGCCTGCCTTACAGGATATCGTTGACCAGCGGGTTCCCGCTGTAATCCGCGGGGAAGAACAGGGGGTTTAGCGGCGTGCCGCGGTGGTACGCCGTGAAGACCGCGCGCTGCAGCGACAGCGCGGCGGGGACGGCGTCCTCCATCAGTTCAAAGAAGCTGTCGTAGCGCGTGACTTCGGGGACGTGCGGCTTGTGCCACGCGCGGTGGGACAGGTTGGCGCAGTCCTCGGGCAGCGGCTGGCGCGGGCGCAGCATGGTGGAGAGCAGCCCGGGCTTGCCGATCAGGCGCTCGACCGCCTTGATCTGCGCGCGCGCCGCGTCCGAGCCGCCGTGCAGCAGGGTGTAGACTGTGCGCATGGAGCGCATGGCGGCCTCGACCTTGGCGGGCGACGTCTGGATGCGGAAAACCGCATCCCCGGCCTCGGTGAGCATCTTGCCCACCAGGCGGCAGGTGATGGGCTGCGGGTCGAGCAGGCGGAACGCCTCGAAGCGCTCCTGTTCGGCGGAGATGTAGTTCTCGATCACCTGCGCGTCCAGGTCGGCCTCGCACAGGCGGTGGCAGGCGTCCTCGTCGTACTGGTAATGCGGCATCAGCAGCGTCTCGATCGTGTCTTGGATATAAGGATGGGTACGCCGGTCCAGGCAGTAATGCGTGCAGAAGCCGAGGGCATAGCTGAGCGCCGCCGGGTCCTTGAGCCGCGCGGCGGCGCGCACGAGCGCGAGGAAGGCCGGGGCGATGTGCTCCCGGTGCATGCGGTGGCCGAGCAGCGCGGTGCGGCTGCCGAAGGGCGCGTTATGGTAAAAAAGGATATCGGGCCCCTGTGCGCCCCAGCGGTAAGCGATGGGGGACAGGTGGCAGGCACGCGCGAGGTCGGGCTCTGCGGCGTGCTCCACCATGACGGCAAAATGGTGGTGGGTGACGAGGGACGGCAAGGGGGACACCTCCTTACAGGAAACTTCCAGTATCTAAGCAACATTATACCGTTCCTTCTTGCAAAAAGCCAGAGAAAACGCTATACTTATCTGTGGGAAAATACAGACGGCTTTTTGCGGACGCGAAAAGCCGGATTTTTAGCTGGGGGACGGTTTGGGGCACGATGCTGATACGCAAAACCCGTGAAGAGGAAATAGGGGAGCTGCTCGGGCTGTACGCCGCCGCCCGCCGCTTTATGGCGGAAAACGGCAACCCGACGCAGTGGGGCGCGGCGCGCCCATCGGACGGCACGGTCGCGCAGGATGTGCGCGCGGGCGAAAGCTACGTCTGCGAGCAGGGCGGGCGCATCGCCGCGGCGTTCGCCTTCCGCCTGGGGGACGACCCGACCTATGCGGAAATCTGGGACGGCGCCTGGCCGGACGACGGCCCCTACGGCGTGGTGCACCGCCTGGTTTCCGCGGGCGTGGCGCGCGGCGCCGCGGCCTTCTGCCTGGACTGGGCGTTTGCGCAGTGCGGCAGCCTGCGCATCGATACGCACGAAAACAACGCGCCGATGCGCGCCCTGCTGCAAAAGTGCGGGTTTTCCCCGTGCGGGCGCATTTTTGCTTCGGACGGCACGGAGCGCCTGGCCTTTTACAAGGCCGCAGGTCCAATTCGTTCAAAATAAATCCATTATATAACCGGAGGGCATTATCATGAAGCTGGGAATTGTAGGTTTGCCGAACGTCGGCAAATCCACCCTGTTTAACGCGATTACCGACGCGGGCGCGGAGAGCGCCAACTACCCGTTCTGCACGATCGACCCCAACGTGGGCATGGTCGCAGTGCCGGATTACCGCCTGCAGCCGCTGACCGACCTGTACCACGCGAAGAAGACCACGCCCGCCGTCGTCGAGTTCGTCGACATCGCGGGGCTGGTGCGCGGCGCGTCCAAGGGCGAGGGGCTGGGCAACAAGTTCCTGTCCCATATCCGCGAGGTCGACGCCGTGGTGCACGTCGTGCGCTGCTTTGAGGACGAAAACATCGTGCACGTCGAGGGCAGCGTCGACCCGGCGCGCGACATCGAGACGATCAACCTGGAGCTGATCCTGTCCGACGTGGAGCACCTGGAGCGCCGCATCGAGCGCGCGAAGAAAGCCGCCAAGGCCGACAAGAAGCTGGCCGCGGACGTGGAGGTCCTGGAACGGCTCCGGGCGCACCTGGAGGAGGGCAAGACCGCCCGCACCTTCCCGGGCTTTGAGGACGACGAGGACGTGCGGCGCGTGCTGGCGGAAAGCGACCTGCTGAGTGCAAAGCCCGTGATCTTCGCCGCCAACATGGACGAGGCGGGCTTCACCGGCGACGCCGCGGAGTCCGCGCGCTTTGAGGCCGTGCGCAAGATCGCCGAGGAAGAGGGCGCGATGGTGCTGCCGATCTGCGCGAAGCTGGAGCAGGATATCGCCAGCCTGGAGCCGGACGAGCGGGAGATGTTCCTTTCCGAGCTTGGGCTTGCGGAATCCGGCCTTGACCGCCTGATCCGCGTGTGCTACGACCTGCTGGGGCTGATGAGCTACCTGACCGCGGGCGAGCAGGAGGTGCGCGCCTGGACGATCCAGAAGGGCACCAAGGCGCCGCAGGCGGCCGGCAAGATCCACACCGATTTTGAACGCGGCTTCATCCGCGCGGAGGTCATCAGCTATGACGACCTGTTGGCCTGCGGCTCGCTTGCTGCGGCGCGTGAAAAAGGGCTTGTGCGGTCGGAGGGCAAGGAGTATGTCATGCAGGACGGCGACGTCGTGCTGTTCCGCTTCAACGTATAATAAAAGGACGGGATGCATAGTTTGGGAATGCATCCCGTTTTTTTGCGCACAGTGGGAAAATGTGTATCTGATTTGTTGTTGTAATCGGGGGGAATTTGTCATACAATCGTAAATGTAGTATTGTGTTTTTGGGCCGATGGCCGCAGATAGGGGTATGAAGNTGGCCGGCATCATCGCGGCGGCGGCCGTGGTGGCGTTGCTTGCCGCCGTGACGGGCTATACATATCTGTACCCGGATATCCATTACGGGATAAAGGCGGGCAGCGTGCCGATCGGCGGCATGGACGAGGCCGCCGCCGCGCGCGCGATCGACGAGGGCTGCGCGCCGCTTATCGCGGGCAAGACGGTCACCCTGTCGATCTACGGCAAGGAATACCCGGTCGAGATCGGCGCGGTTACGACGGGCATGGACAGCGCGGGCACCGCAGCGGAAGCCTACGCCTATACGCATGAGGGCGGCTTTTTCACCCGTGTCGGCCATGTGCTGTCCGCGCTGTTTGGGCGGCATGAAGTGCCGCTCGCGGTCGCGGTCGACCACGGGGCGCTGACCGCCCGGCTGGACGAGATTTCCGCCGAGGCGCTGACCGCGCCGGTCGACCCGACCTGGAGCATTGCGGGCGACCAGCTTGTGATCGACCGCGGCGAGCCGGGCGTGGACTTTGACCGCGCCACCGTCGACAGGGCGGTGACCGAGCGCATCCGCGCCATGGATTTCGAGCCGTATGAAGTGGAAGTGCGGGCCGAGGCGCAAAAGCCCGTCGACCTGGAAGCGATCAAGGCGGCGGCCGACGCGCAGGCCAAGAACGCCACCGTCGACAAGTCCGACGGCAAGACCGTCATCGACGCGGTCGACGGCGTCGAGGTCGACCTGGACGCCGCGCAGAAGGCGCTGGACGCGGCGGGCGCGGGCGAACGCAGCGTTTCCGTCACGATCAAGCGCACCCCGGCGGCGGTAAATGCCGATACGCTGCGGCAGGTGCTGTTCCGCGACACGCTTGCGACCTCCAAAACGAGCTTCGCCTCCTCGGGCGCCGCGCGCGCGAACAACGTGCGCCTCGCGTCCTCGTATATTAACGGCACCATCCTGAACCCGGGCGAGGAGTTCTCGTATAACGGCGTGGTCGGCGAGCGCACGACGGCGCGCGGCTTTAAGCCCGCGGGCGCGTATGTCGCAGGCCAGCTGGTCGACGAGGTCGGCGGCGGCGTGTGCCAGCCCTCCTCGACGCTGTACATGGCGGTGCTGCGCGCCGACCTGGCGGTGACCGAGCGCACGAACCACGGCTTTACCGTGGCCTATACCCCGCTGGGCGAGGACGCGACCGTATCCTACGGCTCGCTGGATTTCCGGTTTAAAAACAGCACCGACTACCCGATCAAGCTCGTTGCGGATTCCTCCGGCGGCACGCTCCGCATGACGATTATCGGCACCAAGACGACCGATAAGAGCGTCACGACCGACCGCAAGGTGGTCAAGACCTATGAGCCGGAGACGGTCGAGCAGAAGGACGCTTCGATCGACGCCGGCAAGACCGAGGTCAAGCAGGGGGGGCAGACCGGATACAAGGTCGAAACCTACAAGGTTATCACCGAGAACGGCAAAACCACGACGGTCAAGGCTAACACCTCGACGTATAAGAAAAAGGATAAGATTGTCCTGGTGGGCACCAAGCCCGTGCAGGCTGCGCCCCCGGCGCAGGCCGAAACGCCCCCCGCGCAGCAGCCGGCGTCCGGCGGCGGGGACGGCGCGCAGCAGGGCGAAGGCGACCCCGAATAGGGAAGGGGATAAAAACTGATGTATTATAATCCGGAGGCCCGGCGGGAAATCAAGGGGACGGCAAAGGCGCGGGTTAGCGGCAGGTTCTGGCCGGCGATGCTGGCCTGCGCGGCCTGTACGCTGCCGAAGCTGTTGTCCGCGCTCATTTTCCCGCTTGCCGGGCTGGATGCGCTATCCGGCCAGATCGCCGCGATGGTATCCGACGCCGGCGCGTCCATGCCGCAGGTGGAGGCGCTCTATAACACTTTTATGGCACGTTTCGGCCTTGTGCTGCTGCTCATGGCCGTGATCGACCTGCTGCTGACGGGCCCGCTGTATATGGGGCTCAAGCGCTACCTGCTTGCGCTGTACCGCGGCGGGCAGCCGGAGCTTTCCGAGACCATGTATTGCTTTTCGGGCGGCGCGGCCTATTGGCGGTCGTTCAAGGCGAACCTGTGGGTCTGGCTGTACTCCCTGCTGTGGGGGCTGCTGCTGATCCCGGGCGCGCTCGTCATGCTGGTGCTGTCGATGCTCAACATCCTGTTCGCCCTGCTGGGCGCGGCGGGGTATATTTTCCTGGCCGCGTGGGTGATGACCAAGCTGCAGACTTTCGACGGCGCCTATAACCTTCTCTGCGAAGATCCCGGTATGCAGCCGCGGCAGGCGATCCGCATCATGTCGGAGATGTTCCGCGGCCGCCTGTGGGAGCTGTTCGTGTTCATTTTCAGCTTCCTCGGCTGGATTGCCGTATGCGGCCTGCCGGGCTACCTGCTCACCTATTTGGGGTTTGGCCTGCTCGGCACGGTGGTGGATTTCGTGCTGGGGCTGTTCGTCGTGGCCTACCGCGGCGCGGCGTTCATGGGCTATGTGGAAGCCCTGCGCGATTTCTGGAAGCAGGAATATGAAAAGGGCGGGGAAGGCACGCCGGTTCAATGAGTTTTTAAGGGGGACATATCTTAAATGGAATACAATGCACAAATCCGCAAGGCCATCAAGGCGGAGCAGAAGGCGAACGTCATGGCAAACCTCGGGCGCTGCTTTGGCGCGACCGCGCTGATGATCCTGCCGGTTTTCCTGATCGGCCTGCTGGGCGCGGGGATCATGACGCTGACCGTCTTATCGCAGGCAAACGCATTTGCGCTGTACGACCCGTATACCGCGTCGCAGCACCTGTCCAACAGCATGATGAACGGGTACGTCATCATCATCCTGCTGGAAATCGCCGTGGCAGGCCCGCTGACGCTGGGGCTGATGAATTTTTACATTGCCATACAGCGCGGGGAGCGGCCGGGCATCGGCCTGCTGTTCCACCCGTTTGCGTCCATCCGCACGATCTGGCGCAGCATCCGCATGCTGTGCTGCACAATGTTCCGCACGCTGCTGTGGCTGATCGGGCCTTACGTGGTATTCGTCGTGCTGGCGGTCGTGCTCATGGTACCCATGGCGGTCGGCATGGCCTACGGCAATGAACCGGGGACCGGCTTCCTGGTGGCGCTGATCGTGCTGTTTGTGCTGTACTTTATCGCGATTATGCTGTTCGCCGTGCGCGCGGCGGCGTACCTGCCGGGCTATGTGCTGATGCACGACGACGGGGAGGTCGGCGCGTGGCAGGCGACCAAGCGGGCGGGCGCCGTTTTCAAGGGGCGCTATAAGGATATGCTCACCTTTTTCCTGAGCTTTTTGCCGTGGTACCTGCTGTTTTACGGCGTGGTCATCGTGGTCGCGGCGATCATGGCGTTTGCCTCGATGTCCTCGATGCCCAGCGACACGGCGCAGGTCGCGACATTTGCGGTCACCTATGCCGTCACGATCGTGCTCTCCATCTTCTTCGGCGGCTTCCTGGGCGCGTACCAGACGACGTCGTTTTTCGCGATGTATGAATACCTTGCGCCGCAGCCGGGGCAGCCCGCAGAGCTGGCGCAGCCGGAAGCGGGGCAGCCCGCGATCCAGCCGGGGCGGGATATGCCGGACGGCGCGCAGCCGGAAGAGCCGGATGCGCCCGGCGAAGGGGCGGCGCCGGACGGCGGGGGACAGCGGCCGGACGATGAATAAACCGGAGGGGGCGAAGTAGATTCGCCCCCTCTTCCGCTTTTTCGGCGGAAAAATGCGGAAATCTATTGATTATTCCACCGGTTTTGGTATATCATAGACGTTAGACAGCAAATATGCAATGGAGGAAGAGAAATGGACAAGAAACCCTATTATATATCGACAGCCATCGCCTATACCTCGGCGAAGCCGCACATCGGCAACACGTACGAAATCGTGCTGGCCGACGCGATCGCGCGTTATAAGCGCATGATGGGCTTTGACGTATATTTCCAGACCGGCACCGACGAGCACGGCCAGAAGATCCAGGAAAAGGCCGAAGCCGCCGGCATTTCGCCCCAGCAGCACGTGGACGGCGTGGCGGGCGAGGTGCGCCGCATCTGGGACCTGATGAACACGACCTACGACAAGTTTGTGCGCACCACCGACCCGATGCACGAGAAAAAGGTGCAGAAAATCTTCAAGAAGCTGTACGAGCAGGGCGATATCTACAAGGGCAGCTACAAGGGCAAGTACTGCAAGCCCTGCGAGTCGTTCTGGACGGAATCGCAGCTCAAGGACGGCTGCTGCCCGGACTGCGGCCGCCCGGTCGTGGACGCGGAGGAGGAAGCGTACTTCTTTAAAATGAGCAAGTACGCCGACCGGCTGATGGCGCATATCGAGGCGCATCCCGAGTTTATCCAGCCTGAATCCCGCAAGAACGAGATGGTCAACAATTTCTTAAAGCCCGGCCTGCAGGACCTGTGCGTTTCCCGCACCTCGTTCTCCTGGGGCATCCCAGTCGACTTTGACCCTGGCCACGTCGTTTACGTCTGGCTGGACGCGCTGACGAACTATATCACCTTCTGCGGCTACGACCCGGACGGCAACCACGACGACCACTACAAAAAGTTCTGGCCGGCCGACGTGCACCTGATCGGCAAGGATATCATCCGCTTCCACACGATCTACTGGCCGATCTTCCTGATGGCGCTGGGCGAGGAACTGCCGAAGCAGGTGTTCGGCCACCCGTGGCTGCTGGTGGGCGAGGGCAAGATGTCCAAATCCCTCGGCAACGTGATCTACGCGGACGATCTGGTGCGCCTGTTCGGCGTGGACGCGGTGCGTTATTATGTGCTGCATGAGATGCCGTTTGCAAACGACGGCGTGATCTCTTACGAGCTGATCTGCGAGCGTGTCAATTCCGAGCTGGCGAACGTGCTCGGCAACCTAGTCAACCGCACGATCGCCATGACCAAAAAGTATTTCGGCGGCGTGATCCCCGCGCCGGACGCGCCGGAGCCGCTCGACGACGAGCTGAAGGCCATCGCGCTGGCGCTGCCCGCCGCGGTCGAAAAGCGCATGTCGGACCTGCACGTCGCGGACGCGATCGACGAAATCTTTACCCTGCTGCGCCGCTCGAACAAGTATATCGACGAAACCATGCCGTGGGCGCTTGCCAAGGACGAGAGTAAGAAGGCGCGCCTGGGCACGGTGCTGTACAACCTGCTCGAGTCCATCCGTTTCGCGGCGACGGAGCTGCGCCCCTACCTGCCGGAGACGGCGGACAAGGTTTTCGCCCAGCTCGGCGTTGCGGACAAGGGCGTGGGAGGCCTCGCCTCCTTTGACGGCATGCCGGTGGGCGGCAGCGTCGGCGAAGCGTCCATCCTGTTCGAGCGCATCGACATCCCGAAGAAGCTCGAGGAGATCGAGGCGGAAAACGCGGCCAAGAACCCGCCTGCGGTCACCTTCCTGCCGGATATCCCGTTCGACGACTTTTGCAAGGTCGATATGACCGTGTGCAAGGTGCTGGCGTGTGAGAACGTCAAAAAGAGCGAAAAGCTGCTCAAGTTCCAGCTCGACGACGGCTCGGGCACGCCCCGCCAGATCCTGTCGGGCATCGCGAAATATTACAAGGCGGAGGAGCTGGCCGGCAAGACGGTTGTCGCCGTCACCAACCTGCCGCCCCGTAAGATGATGGGGCAGGAGTCGAACGGCATGCTGATTTCGGCTGAAAAGGACGGCAAGCTGAACCTGCTGATGCTGGACGACGGCATCCCGGCGGGCGCGAAGCTTTGCTAAAACAGGAAAAGGCCGCCGCCCGGCGGCCTTTTTTGTACGGAAAGGACAGGGGACTATGCGTTACGAATATCGTTACGAATCGGTAGAGACGGGCGGCGGCTTTTTCTTTGACAACGCGGACTGCGGCCACCGCGCCATCATCGACGCTTACGCCCGGGACGGCTGGCGCTTCGCCGGCTTTGTGCCGACGCGGTTTTCCAGCTACGGCGGCATCAAGGCGCTCGACCTGGTGTTCGAGCGTCCCGCCGGGGATGCAGGGGAGGCAAGCGATGCTGTTTGATACCCATGCGCATTACGACGACGAACGGTTTGACGGCGACCGCGACGCGCTGCTGGCCTCGATGCCGGAAAACGGCGTCGGCCTGATCCTGAACCCCGGGTGCGACCTCGATACGAGCCGCAAGGCCGCCGCGTACGCCGCGGCCTACCCGCATGTATACGCCGCGGCGGGGTACCATCCGGAGAACCTGGAGGGCGGCGTCGACCTGGACGCGATCGAGGCGCTCGCGCGGGAGAACCCCAAGGTGCGCGCGATCGGGGAAATCGGCCTGGATTATTACTGGGAGAAGGACCCGGCAAAGCGCAAGTACCAGCAGGAAGTGTTCCATGCGCAGATGCGCCTGGCCAAGCGGCTGGGGCTGCCGGTCATCATCCACGACCGCGAGGCGCACCTCGACACGCTGACCGTGGTGGAGCAGCACCCGGGCGTGATGGGCGTGTTCCATTGCTATTCGGGCAGCGCGGAAATGGCCAAGCGGCTGCTTGGCCTGGGCTATTACCTGTCGTTTACCGGGGTGATCACCTACAAAAACGCGCGGAAGGCGCGTGAGGTGATCGAGATGGCGCCGCTCGACCGCATCATGGTCGAGACGGACGCGCCCTACCTCTCGCCGGAGCCTTTCCGGGGTAAGCGCAATTCCTCGCTATACGTCTATCGTGTGGCCGAGCAGATCGCGGAGATCCGCAATTTGCCGGCCGAGGAGGTCGTACGCATCACGGCCGAGAACGGCAGGCGTTTTTTCGGGATACAGGGCTAGGCACGGCACGCTGCGGCGCCGCCCCCATGGGAGGGGCGGCGCCGCGTATTTTTACGCGGCGCACGTCCCCTCTTTGACAGGGCCCGCTTCCAAAGTATGGCGCGACGTGGTATAATAAATCAAATGTGGTAAGGAATGCGGCAAAATTCAAGGGATGCGCTGTTTGGCAACCCCAAAGGAGCGGTTGGCGGAAATGGAAGAAAAGACGAGGCTGGAAGTAGAGGGGTACGCGGACAAAATCCTCCGCAGATATTTTTGCGACTCGGATGTGGAATTCCTGATATCCACCTTCGCGCCGGACGTCGTATGGCTGGGCGGCGGCGAAAAGATGAAGGCGGAGGGGTACGAGGCGGTCGCGGCCTGCTTCCGCGCGGGCGTGGGCGACCTCGTGCCCTGCGTGATGTCCGACGGGCAGTATGTGACGCGAGAGCTTGCGGACGGGTGTTACCTGTGCCAGGGGGATAGCTGGATCGAGACTTGCGAAGGCCAGGCGGCCTATTTCAAGAACCACCAGCGCTGTACCTTCGTCTTCAAGCGGATAGGCGGCGCGCTCAAGACCGCCTATATCCACAACTCCGTATCGTACGCCGGCGTTGCCGACGACGAGCTGTTCCCCGTGCAGGAGGCGCGGGCGGCGTACGAGCGGTTGGAACGTATGCTGGTCCAGCAGGACAACCAGATTGACCTGATGCTGTCCCAGCTTCCGGGCGGCATGCAGGTCTGTTATCCGGCGGACGGCTTCCCGACCAAATGGATCAGCACGAACCTTTGCAAGCTGCTGGGGTTCAGCGGCCCGGAAGAGTACCAGTCCGCGACCGGTAACGCGTGCAGGGGCTTCATCCTCCCGGAGGATTACGACGCGATGGCCGAGCAGGTCAGCCGTGAGCTTGCGCAGGGCGATACCTATTACGCCGAGTACCGCGTCCGCAGGAAGGGCGGGGATATCCTCTGGGTGGCAGATTTCGGCAAGCAGTCGAAGGACGCCGATGGGGAGGACGTGATTAACTGCTTCATTTCCGATATCAGCGAGAGCAAGAAGCGCCAGTTGGAGAATGAACGGATCAGCCGCGAGGCGCAGCACCAGGCGCGCTTTCTGTCCCAGCTGTACAATACCGTGCCGTTTGGCATCCTGCAGTTTACGGGCGACCCGTCCCATAGGATCATCAACCTGAACCGCAAGGTCTGGGAGTTTTACGGGTACGGTTCCGAGGCGGAATACCGCGCGGAGGTCATGAACCCGTTCCAGCTTGTGTTGGAAAACGACCGCGCGTGGATCGAAGGCCTGGTCAGCGCGCTGGCGCTTGACGGCGACCCGGTTTCCTATACGCGGGAGAGCCGCCGGCACGACGGCTCCCAGGTCTGGATCAGCGTCGTGATGCAGCGGCTGATCAACGCCAACGGCCTGGAAGTGATCCAGGCGGTGTTCAGCGACATCACGGAGACCAAGCGCCTGCAAATGGCGCAGGAGCGCGAGCGGCTGATCGAAAACCGTTCGCTGCGCGCCGCGATCTGCACGGCATACCCGCTGATCATGAGCCTGAACCTGACGCGGGACACCTATAATTGCTTTATTGACGAGCAGGAGTGCGGCTTTGGCGCCCGGCAAGGCTCTTTCGACGAGATGGCCCGCCGCGCGGTGGAGGACGTCTACCCGTCTTACCGGGAGGATTTCGCCGCGCTGTTCGACCGCAGGCAGGTGATGCAGCGGTTTGCAAACGGGGAACGCGAAATCTATATGGAGCTGCAGCAAAAGGGGTACGACGGCAAATACCATTGGATTTCCATACAGCTCATCTATGTGGATAATCCCATCAACGGCGATATGCTCGCCATAGAGCTGATCAAGGTGCTGGACGCGCAGCGCGCGGAACAGGCGCGCCAGGAACAGCTCCTGCGCGACGCGCTTGCCGCCGCGCAGGCGGCAAACAGTGCAAAATCCGAATTCCTCTCGCGGATGAGCCATGATATCCGCACGCCGATGAACGCGATCATCGGCATGACGACCATCGGGCAGATCAAATACCAGGACCCGGCCAGCGTGCGGGACTGCTTCTCCAAGATCGACGCGTCCTCGCGCTATCTGCTGGCGCTGCTCAACGACATCCTGGATATGTCCAAGATTGAAACCGGCAAGATGACGGTTGCCAAGGAGGCGTTCGACTTTACCGAGCTGATTGCGGAGATCAACACGATCATCTACCCGCAGACGCTCGAGCGCGGCCTGGAATTTGAGCTGTACCATGAGGAGCCGCTCGAGCGGCACTACATCGGCGACGCGCTGCGCATCAAGCAGATACTGATGAACCTGCTGTCCAACGCGCTCAAGTTTACCCCGGCGGGCGGCAGGCTGCTGCTGCAGATCCGGGAGCAGCGGCGCACGAACGGCTTTGCCTATCTGACGTTTACTGTCGCGGACAGCGGCATCGGCATGTCGGAGGAGTTCCAGCAGCGCATCTTCCGCCCCTTCGAGCAGGAGGCGGCCGATAGTGCGCGCAACAAGGTGGGCAGCGGCCTCGGCCTATCCATCGTGTATAACCTCGTGCAGCTCATGGGCGGCACGATCGAGGTGAACAGCAAGAAGGGTGAAGGCACGACATTTACGTTCACCATCCCCTTTGGGCTGCTGGAAGACGATAACGCCCGCGAACAGGAGCGCAAGTCCAAGGAACTGCTGTGCGGCCTGCATGTGCTGGTCGCGGACGACGACGCGGTGGTCGGGGCGCAGACGGCGGCAATCCTGGGCGAGATCGGCGCGCGCACCGTCTGGGTGGATTCCGGCGCGCGGGCGGTCGAGGAGGTGCGCCGCAGCCTTACGCGCGGCGACACTTACGATATCGCCATGATCGATTGGCGCATGCCGGATATGGACGGCGTGGAAACCACACGGCGCATCCGCAAGCTGGTTGGGCAGGACACGATGATTATCATCATTTCCGCCTACGACTGGAGCACCATCAAGGCGGAAGCGATTGAGGCGGGCGCAACCTGCTTTATCGCAAAGCCGCTGTTCCGCTCCTCGCTTTACGATACGTTCCTGCACCTCGGCCTGCACCCGCACCAGGCCGAGCAGCCCCAACAGTACTGCTTTAACCGGCAGCGCGTGCTGCTTGTGGAGGATAACCAGCTCAACCAGGAAATCGCGCGCTCCCTGCTGGAGATGCATGGCATCCTGGTCGATACGGCGGACAACGGCCAGGAGGCGGTCGAGCGCTTCGGGGGCAAGCCGGCGGGGTATTATTTTGCCATCCTGATGGATATCCGCATGCCGGTGATGGACGGCCTTGCCGCCACGCGCGCGATCCGCGGCTTGCAGCATCCGGACGCCGCGGCCGTGCCGATCCTGGCGATGACGGCAAACGCGTTCGAGGAGGACCGAGCGGCGGCGCAGGCGGCGGGTATGAACGGGTATCTCGTCAAGCCGCTCGACGTGCAGGCCATGCTGCGCACGCTGCAGACGTTTTGTGAACAACGGCAGGAACCATAAGCCCCATAAAGCGGGCAGCCGTATTGGCTGCCCGCTTTGTGCGCATAAATGCGCCGCGGACGGCACAAAGGCCGCCCGCGGCAAAGAGAAAAAGGTATGAGAGTCAGTCAAAGTCGGCGACATTGTCCTTGGTGACGAGCTGGAAGGGGATCCAGTTGTAGACGCCCACATCCTTGCCGTCCAGCAGGTCGACCGCGCACTGCAGGGAGCCGGTGCCCTGGCCGTCCGCATCCTGGAACACGCTCGCGCCCATCTGGCCGTCCTTAATGGCGGTGCGCGCCTCCTGGTTCGCGTCGATGGAGACGATGGGCGGGTAGTCCGACGTGCCCGCGCTGGTCAGCGCTTCAAGCGCGCCGAGCGCCATGTCGTCGTTGTTGGCGATGATGACGTCATAGGTTTTGCCGGTGCCCAGGAACTGCTGCATCTTGTCCATCGCCTTGGCGCGGTCCCAGTCGCATGCGTCCTCGAACACCATGTTGAGCTTCCAGCCGTCCTCGGTCAGCTTGTCCTTGACCGAATTCGTGCGCAGCACCTGCGTCGGGATGCCGAGCACGCCCATGAGCATGACCACATCGAGCTCCTTTTTGTCCGGGAAGATGCTTTCGATATACTCGGCCTGGAGCTGGCCGGCCTGGTTTTCGTCCGAGCCGACGTAGACGTACCGGTTGTCGACGAGCAGGGACTCGTCCGGCAGGCGGTTGACGAACACGATCGGCATGTCGCCCGCGGCGTTGATGACTTCCTGCGTGCTGTTGGAGTCGACGAGGTTGACGATCATCGCGTCGTAGCCGTCGGTCGCGCAGGTCTGCACGTGGCTGATCTGCTGCTGGATATCGTTATTCGCGTCAAACACGGTCATCTCGACGTTGCCGAGTTCATCCGCCATCTTGTGCTGCGCGGTTTCCATGCGGGTGAAGAACTCCGCGCGGTAGGAAAACGTCATGCCGATCTTGTACGTTTTCCCGCTGTCCTGCTGCGTGCTGGCAGCGGGCTTGCTGCTGCCGGCATCCGCGCCGCTGTCCTTCTGCCCGTCGGCGGAACTGCAGCCGGAAAGCAGGAGGGTGGAGGCCATTGCGGCCGCTAATAATGCGGATAAGAATCGTTTCACGGGGATACACTCCTTTTCTTCTCTTTTTGCATAACACCGGTTGGAAACATTTCGTAAGCGCTTTCTGTATATGCATTTAGCATAACAATCTTTATCTGGTTTTTCAAGGGGGTGCGCACGAAATTGTATACAAAATGCAGCAATATAAATTGTATATTACTGCAAAATTGTGCAAATAGATTGATTAATGATGTGTAAGCGATTACAATAACGGTAGGCGGGGGCAATGGGAGCCCCCTGAGAGGTTTACTTTTTCTGCTAGGTAAGTTATAATTTCAATGAACAAAAAAGATAGGATGTAGTGTGAAATGGGCGTTAAAACAATCCAGGACATTGCGAATATCGTGGGTTGCTCCTCGGGCACGGTATCCCGCGCAATCAACAACCGCCCGGGCATCAACGCGGAAACGCGCAAGCGGATCCTGCAGGTGATGGACGAGGTCGGGTACCGCCCGAACGCCATTGCACAGAGCCTTGCGTCGCAGCAAACCCACACTATCGCGCTGATTATCCCCGATATCACGGAAAGCCTGCAATGCAGCATCGCCCTGACGGCGGATAAGGAGCTGTTCGAGCACAAATACAATATTATGCTGTGCAATACGTACTGGGATCCGGAGATCGAGCGGCAGAAGCTGCTGTTTGCCATGGAAAAACGTGTGGATGGGATCATCCTGCGCCCAGTGAGCGATAATATGGACTTTTTCAAGGAGACCGGCATCCCCACGGTGCTTATCAGCCACGGCTACAAGGGCGCGGTGAGCTATATCGATATCGAGAACGACGCGGCGGGCGCGATGGCGGCGGAGCACCTGATCGCATGCGGGTACCGGCGGCTGGCGTTTGTCGGCGGGTTCCGGGAGGAACTGGTGCGCCAGCGCCTGACCGGGTTTGAACGCACCCTTCAGGAGCGCGGGCTGCCGATGCGCGAAGAATATATCTGGTACGGCGACTATTCCCTGCAAAACGGGTACCAGGCGATGGAGCACCTGCTGTCCCTGCCCGAGCCGCCGGACGCGGTGTTCTGCTGCAGCGACAACAGCGCGCTGGGCGTATACCAGAAGGCGGCGGAGCAGGGGCTTGACGTGCCCGGGCAGCTTGGCCTCGTCGGCTTCAACAACGACCAGTCGTCGTCGCTGCCGCAGATCAACCTGACGACGATCGCGCAGCCGGCCGACCAGATTGGTAAGCTGGCGGCCAAGATGATCCTCGATATGGCGGAGGGCAAAGGGCATCCCGCCAGCCCGCAGAAGATGCTGCTCTATCCGGAACTGATCGTACGGTCGACAACCCGGCATATTTGATGGGAAAACCCGCCGCTTACCACAGCGGCGGGTTTTGCGTATCCCTACGGCGAGGGAAAAAGCGGCGCGGCCGCCAAGGGGTATTCGTGAGGGGATGCGTTGCGGCGGCAGGAGGGAGCGCGATCCAACAGGGGCAATTAGAAGCGGGGCGGGCGGCCGGTATGGGCTGCCCGCCCCGCTTTTGCGGTTTATTAACGCGGGGTCCCCGCCTTTTTAAGCAGGACGAAGGCGAGGAACAGGTAGGCGCCGCGGGAGAGGAGCAGGGGGGCGGGGACGGCAAACGGGGGATCGAGGACGGCCGCGGCAAGCGGGTAGGAACGGAAGAAGCCGGAAAGGGATAAGGAGGCGAAGCCGGGCAGCGGGAGGAGGGTCAGCAGCAGGATCGCGGCGGCGACGGCGAACAGCGCCGCGGGGTGGAAGCGGCTTGCAAAGAAGCCCGCGGCCAGGCAGAACAGCAGGGCGGGGACCAGGAGGAGCAGTGCGGGCGGGAGCAGCGTGCCCAGGGGCAGGACGTGGAATAAGACGGCGTAAAACCCAAGGCACAGCGCCACGGCGCAGGCCGCGAGCAGCAGCGTGCCCGCCAGCACGGCGGCGGCGCGTACAAGCTGGTAGCGGCGCGGGTCGACCGGCGTGGCCGCCGTAAGCTGGGAAACGCGGCGCTCCGCCCTGGAAACAAAGAAGGAGAGGAAGAAGGACTCGCCCAGGCAGATGAGCGGCAGCACCTGCGAAAGGTAGAAGCCAAAACCCCACGGCGAAAACGGCGCGGTGTGCGAAACGCCGCGGATCACGTCTCCCATGAGCACCTGCCAGCCGTAAAACAGCGTGATGGCCAGCAGGCCGAAAAAGAACTTGTTGCACACGAGCCGCCGGAACTCATATCGGAATATTTTAATCAAGGCGTAAATCCTCCTCCGTCAGCCCGCAGGCGTCTAAGAATTCCTGATAGGTCAGGTAGGGATAGGAAGAATCAATTTCCCGGTTAAACAGGCCGTACAGGATTCGGTCCATGGCGGCCTCGCCGCCCACAAGCTGCTCGGCTTTTAGGATCTTGAGCGGCATTTCGTTGTAGTGGCGCATGCCGGACAGGCTGTTTGCGATATCGGCCTGGAATTTGGACGGGAGCGCGTCCAGATATTCGGGATGGCGGACATAGAAATCCTTGTAGTACCCATCCACATTGGCGCGCCACTGGTCGACGTAGTTTTGGCGGGCGGTCTCCTCGCCGTACAGTTGCTTGACGATGCGGTAGGTGGTATAGACGGTCAACCCCTCGGAGGACCAAGCGGTTGACCCGTCCGAGCGGTAGGAGTCAAACATATTGCCCAGCCCCCACCACTGGTGCACAAGCTCGTGGATCATGACCTCGGCGGGCGCCGCGCCCTTGCCCGCATTGGCGAGGTTCTCAGCGGTGAAGTCGATTTCATCGAGCGTGCTCGCGCCCCCGCCGGCATAGCCGCCGCCCGCAACCCGGCTTTGGATAAGGTTGAATGAGCCGTCCGCGTAGGCGCTGAGCGGGCCGTAATGCGCGGTGCAGTATTCGATGACCTGGCGGACGGCCTCCTTTGCGCCGGCGGCCTCCATGACGGGCTGGTGCTTACGGCCATAGTAGAAGTGGACGGTGAGGCCGGCGGCTTCGATCTCCTCGCGCACGTAGTCGCCCGCATAGACGATCATGGTATAGCCGTTGTCCTCCATGCGCCAGGTTTTGCTGCCGTCGCCGTTCTCGCGGTGCAGGGTAGCCTTGCCGTCGCCGAAAAGGATGGGCGTCATCTGCCCCGGGAGCGTGAGGTCCATGACGGCCGGCAGGGTGTCGTCCCGGTAAAAGAAATCGTACGGCGCAGGGGCGAGCACGTAGTTTTCCAGCTTCATATAATCCGCGCTGATTTCGGGCTCGCCCTGCATGGTGGAAACGATGTTCCAATCGCGCGGGAAACCGCCGTATCCGATTTGCAGGTCGATTTCAGGCGCGTCGGGGAGGGTGACGGTGAAGCGCACGGCGTTTTGCTCCTCTTCCGTGTCCATGGAAAAGGGGACGTCCACGCCGTTGGCACGCACGGACGTGATGCGGTAGCCGGGTTTGGTGGCAAAGCGGACGTCCTGGCTATGTCCGGTGTTGTTCTGGATTTGATAGGACGCCTTGCCGTACAGGCGGCCGGTTTTGGGGTCGGGATGCACGTCCGCGTAGCGGCTGGAGCAGGTGACCCCCTCCAGCGCGTCCACGTCAAAGTACGAGCCGTCTATCAGCTCCTTGCTGTGGTCGATGAAGGGTTGGTGGATGTACGCCGCGGCAGCGCAGCAGAGCAGCGCGAGCGCGAGCGCGGGGCGGTAAACGCGGCGGGCGCTGCGGGCGAGCGAGCCAGGCAGCCCCTTTCCGTAGCGCCGGATGCAGAGATAGGACAGCGTGTAAAGGCCGGCCAGCGCCAGCAGCCAGGTGAGGCGGACATACGCCACCGAGCGGAACAGGCGGAAGTTTGAAAAATCGTCCGATATTGCCCAGACGCAGGGGTTCAGCCAGCAGAGCTGCCAGTTTTGGCTCCATACGGTAAGGCTGAGGCCGGCAAAGGCGGCGAACAGGACGGCCGACAGGTCAAACCGGCGGGTGAACTGATAGGCCGAGGCCGCAAACAGGATGGCGATGGGCAGCGCCAGGAACATGAAGAGCAGGTAGGACAGCACATAGGCGCCGCCGTCGAATACCGCCCCCGCGGCATATGCCGTATAGGGCAGCCAGGCGAGCATGGTAACGGCCTGGGTTAGCGCGGCGGCGCTGAGGAGCGAAAAAAGCCGGATGGGCGCGGCGGTAAGCGGCGAAACGATGGCGTCGGTGAGCACGTCGATGCCGGAGCGCCGCGCGCGGTCCAGCTCCGCAACCGTGAGCAGGGCGAACAGCACCGCGCCCGCAAGCCCGCCCGCGAGCGCGGGGTTCGCAAGGTGCACGCCCAGTGTGGTGGTGGCGTAACCGGCCTGGCTGGTGGAATAGAGCGGCCGGTAAAATGTAAGCCCCAGGACGGGGGACAGCACGGTGAGCAGCATGACGAGCAGGGCGGGGCGGCCGCGGAGCAGGCGGCCAAGCTCCAGGCGGAATAGGCGCAGGGCGTTCCTCATAGCGCGGCCTCCCCCGAAATACGGTAGAGGTAGGCGTCCTCCAGCGTGGGTTCGACAGGCTGGGCGAAGGCGGGCAGCTCGTCCGCCACCGCGCGGCAGACGATGCCATGCGCGGTATTGAGGCGGGAGATGACGTGCAGGCCGCCCGTCCCGTCCGCCGCGCCGCTTTCCTCGAATACGCCCACGTGCCCCTGCGCCGTGCGGATCAGTTCGGCGGGCGTGCCGGTGAACCGGATGCGCCCGCCGCTGATCACGATCAGCCGGTTGCAGACCGACTGGACGTCCTCGATGATATGGGTCGACAGCAGCACGATCCTGTCCTGCGCCGCGCGGGAAAACAGGTTGCGGAAGTGGATGCGCTCCTCCGGGTCCAGGCCGACCGTCGGCTCGTCAAAGATCAGGAATGCGGGATCGCCCAGCAGCGCCTGCGCAATGCCGACGCGCTGGCGTTGGCCGCCGGACAGCGTGCGGATGCGCGCCTTCTGCTTTTCTTCTAAATTGGCAAAACGGATCGCCGCCCGGATGGCGTCGCGGCTGTTTGGGATGTTTTTGAGCGCAGCCATATAATCGAGGAACTGATAAACGGTCAGTTCCTCGTACAGGCCGAAGGACTGGGGCAGGTAGCCGAGCCGGGACTTCAGTTCCTTTTCACGCGATAAGAGCGGCGCGCCGTCCACTGAAATCGTGCCCGCGGTGGGCAGCAGGGCGGCCACAAGCAGTTTCATGAGCGTGCTTTTGCCCGCGCCGTTCGGCCCGAGCAGGCCGATCAGGCTGGGGCTTTCCAGGCTGAGCGAAATGTCGCGCAGCGCCTGCTTGCCCGTGGGATAGGTCATGGTGAGATGGTCGATGGAAATATGCATGGCTGTTTCTCCTCCGTGGCGCCCGCTGGCGCGGGTACGCCGTAATATTGCGCGTGCGGTATGGGAAAGGGGCGGAGCCGGCGGCGCCCCCTTCCCCTGTTTCCCGTCCCCATCATAACAGGGCTGTTTGGAGTGCGGTTGAAGCGGGTTTGTGTTTTGTGTGGAGCGGTATCCGTCCGGTAACTAAGGCACGCAAAAGTTCGTACTTTACATTGCGTCCCGCAAGGGGTATGATGCAGAAAAGGGCAAAGGGGGCGCAGGGGATGGACGCAAAAACCTGTATAGAAAAGCTGCGGGAGGCGCGCAGCGTGGCCATGGCCACGGTGGATGCGGACGGCGCGCCGCAGGTGCGCATCATCGACGTCATGCATGTGGAACCGGCGCGGGGCGAAATCTATTTTGTGACGGCGCGCGGCAAGGCGTTTTACCGCGAGCTGCAAGGCGGCCGGGGGCTTGCCATGACCGTGCTGACCCCGGCGTGGGAAATGATCCGTGTGGCCGGTATGTCGCGCAGGGTGCCGGACGCGCTGCAAAAGGAGTGGGTGGACCGCATTTTCGAGGAAAACCCGTCCATGGACGGCGTGTACCCGGGGCAGGCGCGGTATATCCTGGAGACGTTCTGCGTCGACCGGGCGGAGGTCGAGTATTTCGACCTCGGGAAGCATCCGGTCTTCCGGGAGACCTATACCATCGGGCAATGGGCGCGGCGGGAGAAGGGCTACCGGATCACGGATGCGTGCGTGCAATGCGGCAGGTGCGCGGGTTGCTGCCCGCAGGGCTGCATCGAGCCGGGCACGCCCTACCGCATCATACCTGCGCACTGCCTGCACTGCGGGTACTGCGCCGAACAATGCCCGGCGGGCGCGGTCGAGCCGCTCGGGTAAATGGCCGGGAGGCCGCCGCACAAAAAAGCACCGGAACCCCTCTATATGGGGTTCCGGTGCTTTTTTGTGGTTATGTCCCCAGAGCCGGGGGGACGGGGAAGCGGATGGTGAAAAGGACGCCGGTTTCCGTGTTTTCGATCCGGTACGCCGCGCCGTGGCGGTCGAGGATCATTTGGACGATGTACAGGCCGAGGCCGCTGCCGCCTGTGCGGCGGTTGCGCGAGCTTTCGGCGCGGTAAAAGGCTTCAAACACATGGGGGAGCGCGTCTTCGGGGATGTGGGAGCCGCTGTTTTCGACGGACAGGGAGACCGCGCCGGCTTCGCGCGCAACCGCAACCGAGACGGCGGCGCCCGCGGGCGCATAGAACACGGCGTTTGACAGCAGGTTGTCCACCGCCTTTTTCAGGAGCGCGGGGTCGGCGGGGACGACAAGCCCCTCGGGGAGCGTGGTTTCCAAGCGGAGCGGTTTGGCGGCAAACAGGCCTTCATCCTGTACAAGCAGGGCGGCGACAAGCCGCCCGAGGTCGACCGGCTTGGGATGCAGCGCAAAGCCGCTCGATTCCATGCGCGAAACGGTCAGGATTTCCTGCACCAGGTTTTCCATGCGGGCGGTCACCCGGAGCGACTTGGCCAGGTATTGATCGCGGTCCTGGTAAACGTCGACCCCCTCCAGCATGCCGGAAAGCTGCCCCTTTAAAATCGTCACCGGCGTTTTCAGCTCATGCGATACGGCGGAAAAGAAGGCGAGGCGCTGGCGCTCCAGCTCGCGTTCACGGTCGATGTCAAGCTGGAGCGCTTCGTTCGCCTGGCGCAGTTCGCCGAGCGCCTGGGAAAGGCGGTCGGACAACTGGTTCAGGTTACGGCCTAAGACGCCGATTTCATCCTGCCTTCGCTCGCCGTATTGGAAGCTGAAATCAAGGCCGGCCATTTTTTGCGAAATGCCGCTGAGGCGGACGATCGGCCGCGTGATGTAGCGGGAATAAAACAGCGCGCCCAGCACGGAAAACAGCAGCATGACGACGAGCAGGTAGGGCGCAACCCGGCCGAGGGCTGACAGCGCCTGGCGGATGCCGTCCTGCGTGCGCGGCGTGACATAGAGGGTATAGCGGCCGGGGCGGTCGGCAAAGGAGAAGGTGAGGGGCGTGCCCATCGTGACCGAATAGGCGGGCGCGCTGTCCACCGCGTCTTCCGCCCCGGCCGCCGCGGCCACGTCCGTGCCGTCCGGCACGGTGGTGACGACGCGCAGCGTCCCGTCCGCATAGGAGGCCTGCATGGCGGCCTGTGAAAGCGTGTCGGCAAGTTCGCTGTCCGGGCCGACGATGGCGACGTCGGCCTCGTCCCGGGCAAAGGCCGTGATGACTGGCGCCGCGTCGGTATAGTCGGTTTCCTGTAGGGTTTTTACCAGGTATTCGGATTTCAGCGCCAGTTCTTCGGTTTGCACCGTGGTATAGGTGATCGGCGTGGCCCAGGCGATAAAGCCGAAGGTGGCCGCGCTTGCAGCGAGCAGGATGAGGCTGGTGACGCAGAAAATGCGCACGGTCAGGCTTTCTTTAAGCTTCTTTCGCAGCACGGTAGCCCACCCCCCGTATGGTTTCGATACAATCGACCGGCAGCTTTTTGCGCAGGTTTTTAATGTGGCTGTCCACGATACGTTCGTCGCCGAGAAAATCGTAGCCCCACAGGCGGCTGAGCAGGATTTCACGGGTCAGCACGCGCCCCTGGTTGCGGATAAACTCGGCCAAAAGGTCGAATTCCCGCTGGGTCAGGTCGAGCAGCGCGCCGTCGGCGCGGCACTCCCGC
>NZ_LT707057.1:100362-114344 GCF_900155735.1 Intestinibacillus massiliensis | reverse complement strand
CCAAGAGGTCGAATGCCCGCGGGGTCAGGTCGAGCAGCGGGCCGTCGGCGCGGCACTCCCGCGCGTCCAGGTCGACGAGCAGGCCGCGGTAACGCAGGCATTCGGGCGCGGGCATGCCGTCCGCGCGGCGCAGCACGGCGGCGATTTTGCGCAGCAGGATGGGCATGGAAAAGGGCTTTGTGACATAGTCGTCGATTTGCAGGTCAAAGCCCCTTAGCTGTTCGTCCTCGCCGTCCAGCGCCGTAAGCATGATGATGGGCACGGCGGATTCGCGCCGGATAAGCTCGCACACGCCAAAGCCGTCGATCTTGGGCAGCAGGATATCGAGCAGCACCAGGTCGAACGGGGCGGCGCGGAAGCAGCCGACGGCTTCCACGCCGTTGCCCGCAAGCGTGACGGCGTAACCCGCGCTGCGCAGGTAAGCGCTTAAAAGTTCCTGTATCTCCTGTTCGTCCTCAACGACGAGGATATGTTTCATACCGTCCCCTCCTTTTAATCCTTTTTAGCATAACATAGGAATATGGATTCCGTATGTAGCGGCCGCGGTTTTTTGCCGGTTTGTTTTACCAGATCACGCCTGGAGGGCGTATGGCATCGAGCGCCAGGAATGGATAGGCGCGACGCTGGCTTCCCGTGTATCGGCACAAGGGTAGGGCGGTATGCAAAGATGTATCGTGTCTATTGTGATGGGCGGGCTTTACGATAGGCGTCCATACGATGGGAGCGGCGCAGCTTAGGAAAAGCCTGATGGCAGGATGGCAAAAAATAGTGGAATCTGCCTGGTTTTACTTGCAGTTGGTTTGGATATGATGTACAATATTACCAACAACAAGGAGGGATAGGCATATGGGAAATGTTAAGAAAAAATTGGTAGCTGGCGCTGTCCTGTGCTCAGTTTTTGTAACAGGCGCTTTCGCCGGTGGGACAGCGATCAACGCAACGATGCGCCCGGACATCAAGGTTAATGTCGATGGGTCGACAAAAACATTTTATGACGCCAAAGGCACGCAGGTTTATCCGATCTCTTACAACAACACGACGTATTTACCTATCCGTGCAATCGGCGGGTTAATGGGTAAGACGGTCGGCTGGGATGAAGCGACACAGACCATAAGCCTTGACACACCCTCGTCCAACAATGCGGCAACGTATAGCAGGACAAATCCCGCCCCAGTTGGGACGCAGCAGACGGTGAAAATAACAGGATACATTTCAAATTACACAGCAACGCTAACCGTGGTTGATGTTGACCGGGGCGATTCCGCCTGGGAGAAAATCAAAGCGGCCAACCAGTTCAACAGCAAACCGGATGACGGGATGGAATACATTTTAGCCAAAATCAAGGCAACGGTGGTCGCCACGGAGGATGATAAGGCTGTAGATTTTAGCAATTATTCCTTTGACGTATATTCGGCTACAAATGTTGAATATTCTGCGTTTGCAGCGGTTGTAAAACCTTCCCCAGAGTTTAGCGGCAAGGTTTATAAGGACGGGACCCTTGAAGGGTATGCTGTGTTTATGGTAGACAAAACGGACACCGCCCCTAAAATTGTTTATGGCGCCAGTTACGATGGCTCTGGCGGCATCTGGTTCTCGCTGAGCAAGTAAAAAGGATGGGTGGATCGCAAGCGAAGGCAATGGAATCCGGCGCAACCGAGCGATTGGCATCCGCTAAAACAACATAACGGAATACCCCCTCCTGCAAGTATTAAGCTTGTAGGAGGGGGTGTTTTTATTTATGTGCATTTATTCCGAAACCCAGACGGCTTCCAGCCGCGGCAAGGCAATTATACGTCGCTACCTTGGCGCATATTTGCTTGCGCAGCGCTGCTATTTTAGCGCGCTCCTGGCGTCACTTTATTCTAAATTATTTTTCAATCTCCATAGCCGACATCTGCTCCCGCGTAATACCGTTCCTTTTCCCGTATCTTTCCCAATAGCCCCATGACGCCCGGACAAACATTTTCTTTGGAAGGGGCATGGCCGTGCGCAGGCTTTGGTTCCGGCCTGTAGAGACAGAAAACGCGAATTTCTTGATTTTACGTGCCACAATCGCCTTGAATGGGGTCGTCAAAATGGCTTCGCCGCTTCCGATCCGCAAGACCGAACCAAAAGGGTAGCCTTGATGCTTACAGAAAAGCCGTATCATTTTTACGGCGATATCATTTTGTTCCGGCTCAAGAAAGCCGCAGTTAATCAATACGGAAACCCTCGGCTTGTGCGGGCACGGATACCCCTCCAGGGTTTTCAGAAAATCCATAAGCGTGACGGGGATACCGTCTACATAAAGCGGGAACACAAGCAAAACGTCCGTAAAGCCCTCCATGGACTTACAAAGCTCCAGGTGATCCGTGTTTGTCAGGGGATAATATTCGGTTGGGATTGTGCAGCACTTTGAAAATAATTCCGCATATTTCTTGGAATTTGATTTTGGAGCCCGCGGGCTTCCGTTGATAATCATAATTTTCCCCAAGACAGCACCTCTTTTCTCACAGCCTGCTCAAGTTCATTTTCCTGCGCAAATACCACGCGATAACCCTCAAAACACATATTGCGGGCATTCCGCCCAATAAATTGTGTAAAAACCCCCTTTTCCTCATCGGAAATATCGCCGTAGCCGATAATCGTTGCCTGTTTTGGGACAACGGCACGCTGAATATGGTGGGTTTCCTGGTGCAGCAACCGGATAAACGCCTGTTGGATAGGGATTGACCGCTCCATCATGGTTTTCATAACCGTGTCGTAGCTTCCGTATTTGACCCGGCTGATATACAGGACCCTGGCGCTAGCGGCAATTTTCGGATAAACCTTGACGGCGTCATCGCGTATAACACATTTACCCGGGGTTTTTGTCCAGCACCCGAAGCACCCGGTACAGTTTGAGATATTTAAACCCGATAGATCAATAAATTCTGTGGCACGGTTGTCCAGGGGCAGGCCAATCGGCCTGTCGCTTAAAATTAAATTCCGTAAAGTGCCCGTATCTTTCACATCATATCCCCCAAAGCCTGGCCCGTCGTTTTAAATATCCGAACAGGCCGGTGGGCACGCCGTAAAACTTGAGCCTAATAGGGCATTGGCGATGCCGGTCCCCAGCCCGCGGACCTGTTTCTCCCATTCTATCACAATTCCAAGGGGGTGGAAATCCCCGGTTTATAACCTTTGGGATATATGCGGCATACCCCGATGGAGCGGCGCCGTTTGAAAAGGAAGGATTGACGAAACGCTTTCAATGTGTTATCATCACAAGTCAAGAAAAATGCAAATAATTTAGATTGCTATGCATGGCATATGAACGGCAGCACGGAATGGTAACGATGAGATATGGACACGCCCTTGAGCCTAGCGAAAATTACACTTTCATGACCGGATTTCAAGCGGCAGCACGCTTAAGAAGGCGCTAAATGAAAGGAAGCAAGGCGTGAAACGGCGTAGGCAAGAAGCGGATATTTTCAGCGATGGGTTTTATGACGCTACACATCAAGGGGGTGCCATATGAAGGGCGCGCTAAAAAAGAGAAAAATGGCCATTGGGGCTTTACTCATAATGCTGATTGGTATTGGCGCAATGGTGGCGCATGTTGACGAGCCTACCCTCAGTCCGGTGGAACGGATGTATGGCAGTTGGGAAATCATCAAGATGGTCGATCAAGCGAAAATGCAGCAGACCGGTTTTGTACCCGGAAAATGGATTGGCAAGGAAATTTGTATTTCACCACAAGCGATTCATTACCCCGATTTCACTGTGGATGTTGCAGGGTATCGCTTCGAAACCGTGAATCGGATCAACTACGAAATCGCTGGGCGTATGGAACATGGGCTGAATTTGACACAAGAAGAGATGATCATACTGCAGACCTATAATAAAGATTTACAGGGGCATATGTATACAACGCATTCGGACATAATTGTATTGGATAGCGATCAAATTATATGCCCTATGTATTCCGGCTGGTTTTTGTGCGAGCGGAAGACGAAATAAGACATAGAATACGCAGGCGGCTGTTTAGCAGCTGTGGATTTATCTGACAAGATGGAAGCGGGGGTTAAATATTTGAATTATAATGTGGTACAGAAACGCGATGGATTGCTGGCAAAACTCGCGGCAATGATCCGTAAGGAAATAGGCATACAAATAGCCCCTCTGGCCGGATGGCTGGAGGGGCTGTTTTGTTTTATTATCCGCACCTGGTTTGCACCCAAAAGATACGGAAAAACAGTAGGGACATACTGGGAGCGGGATTTACAGTATTTGAAATTATACATAGCAAAAACCGCTCTTAAATCGCTTTGTTTCAAGCAGTTTAAGAACGGTTTCTTGCGTAATGTTTGGTGGAGATAAGCGGGATCGAACCGCTGACCTCTTGAATGCCATTCAAGCGCTCTCCCAGCTGAGCTATACCCCCAAATATTCATAAAACAGAGGGACATTCTGACCTTTTCAAGGCTTCCCAATGTCCTGATGACGAAAACTATTATATCGTACCTGCGGTATATCTGTCAAGCATTTCTTCAAAAAAATTGCCGTACTTTTGTACAGGCAGCAAATAAGATGGGCTGGCGTCCGGCGCACGGACGCCAGCCTGGAAAATGGAGATGGGATTAGCCAAGGATTGCGCGGCATTTGTCCGCGCCGACGCGGATAATCTCCTCGGGATCCATGTCCCAATACTCGGGACGGAACAGCTCGAGGGACGCGATGCCGTCATAGCCGGTCGCGCGCACCGCATCGGTAATCGCCTTCAGCGGGATGCAGCCGTCGCCGGGGAACAGGCGGTGGCTGTGATCCAGCACGCCGAGCGGCAGGTCTTCACAGTCCGCCAGATGGTAGATAAACAGCTTGTCGCCCGGGATACGTTTGAGCACGTCCAGGTTCGCCGCTTTATCCTGCAGATAGAAGGTGAAGCTGTCGACCGTCAGGCCGACGTCGTCGCGGCCGACCGCATTGACGATTTCAAGCGCCTGGCGGATGCCGGTGCAGCAGTAGCGGCGGTCGCCGATCGGCTCGAACGCCAGCTTGACGCCATAGGGGCGCGCAATGTCGGCAAGCTCGGTCAGCACCTTGACGGAATCGTCCAGCACCTGCTTTTCGTCGCGGGTGTTGGCCTCCGTGCCGCGGGTCGGCACGACCACGATATAGGGGCAGCCGATGGCCTGCGCGGTCTCACAGGCAAACTTAAACAGGTCAAGCAGCAGGTCCCACTTGATCGAAACATTGAAATTGATATTTTCAATGGAATTGAGCGCATAGGGGCGCAGGCGGCTGCCTGCAAAGAACGCCTGCAGTTCGCTCAGCGGGTGCTTTTTCAGGAATTCCTTGAGCATGTCCAGGCGGAGTTCAATATAGTCGTAACCGTACTTTTCACACAACGTGAGGTCGGCCCAGACATCGGATCTTTTCTTACAGGACGCTTCATTATACCCAAGCTTCATTGTAAACCTCTCATTTCTTTTGTGTAAAAGGGTGGATGTGTACCAAACGGTGTTGTGCCCGGCCGGAGCCGCACAGCGTTCTTACCAAAATAACTGTATTCAATATAACGCAATCGCATACGGATCGCTAGCGTATTCTTGCTTTTTGTTAAAAAAATATCAACTCAATTTTAGGATGGGATTAAAACGGGAAAATCCGCATAAACCATCGAAAAACAGAATAAAAGCGTGGGAGTAGGCCAGAAGGCGCAACTGGAGCCGCCTGAAAAATTGTGAAAATCCTGACAAAGAAATTTTGATGCTTGCGCACCGCCTGGAAACGCCGCGCCCGGGACGGGGGATGGCGGGGCGGGCAGGTGGTTGCGATGGCATTGCCGTGGGGGTGCCGGCATCGGTTTTGCGCCGGGGCATGCCTGCTAGAAAAAACCTACCGGGTGGATGATATGTTCCGTTTTGGGATCGAACCCGGTCAGCACGGGGTCTTGCAGCACGGCGGCGCGCTTTACACAGCCGTTCCCGAAGCGCTGGCGCAGGCCGTCGACCGCGCGGTCGACGGTTTCCCGTTTTACGCGGCGCGTCTCGTCCCCATACAGGTCGAGCTGTACCGGCTGCGCGCCGTTTACAAAGTCGGTTACGCGCACCCCGACCGACCGGACCGGCCGCTCCCACCGGTAGTTTGCGCGGAATAAGCCCATGGCGGCCGCAATGATCTCGGCGGTGAGCCCGGTCGGCTTTGCGAGCCTGCACTGGCGCTCGAAGCTAGCCAGGTCGTTCCCGCGGACGCTGACCGCCACGGTCTGCGCACACACCCCCTGTTCCCGCAGGCGCGCCCCGACGCTTTCCGACAGCACGCAGACCATCATTTTCACATCCTCGTCGCAGGTCAGGTCGCGCACGGCGGTGCAGCTATTGCCGATGCTCTTGAGCGGCGCCACCTCCCCGATGCGCGCGACCGGCGACATGTCCAGCCCGTTTGCAAACGTGTAGAGGACGTCCCCAATTTTGCCGAACGTCGCGCGCAGGTTGGGCAGCCCGGCGTTTGCGAGCTGGCCGATCGTGTGGATGCCCCGGGCGCGCAGCTTGCGCTTGGTCGCGGGGCCGACATACAATAAGTCCTGCACCGGTAGCCCCCACGCGCGCTGCTTGAAATTGCCGCGGTCGAACACCGTCACCGCGTCCGGCTTCCTGTAGTCGCTGCCGAGTTTGGCGTAGATCTTATCAAAGGAAACGCCGATGGAGACCGTGACGCCCAACTCGGCTTTGACCCGCTGGTTGATTTCCTTTGCGATGCTTTCCCCGCTGCCGAGCAGGCCGGTGCTGCCCGTCACATCGAGCCAGCACTCGTCGATGCCGAACGGCTCCACCCGGTCGGTGTAGCCCGCGTAGATCTGCCGCGCCATCTGGGAATACCGCAGGTACAGCGGGAAATCCGGCGGTACCGTGATCAGCCCCGGGCATTTTTCCTTTGCCTGCCAGATCGCTTCCCCCGTCCTGACGCCGTACTGCTTGGCGATCTGGTTGCGGGTCAGGATGATGCCGTGCCGCCGCTCGGCGTTGCCGGATACGGCGACCGGTTTTCCCCGGAGCGCCGGCCTGTGCAGGCATTCCACCGTTGCGTAAAAACTGTTGAGGTCGGAATGCAGTATGACGCGGTCCATGGCGCGCACCTCCGAACATTTGTTTCTTATATTTACAATATAGAACTTTAGTTCGAAAAATGCAAGCTGTAAGTTTTGCCAGGCATAAAAAAACACCGCCCACTGGGCGGCGTTTTTGCGGTTATTCATATACGAATAGTAAAATATGGTTGATTAATTACGAATTGGAGATAGGATCGTCGTCAAACCACGCGTGCCCAAACCGCGCGAGCAGCGCGTCGGCCTCCTGGGGGCCGGACGTCCCCGGCGCATAGCTGGCGAGCGGCAGGCGCTCGGCGCGGTAGGCCTCGCGGAGCTGCTCGATATAGCGCCAGCCGGTCTCGATCTGATCCCACTGGGAGAACCAGAACCGCTCCCCGCGGATGCACGCGCCGAGCAGGCGCTCGTACGCCTCGGGGGTGTTGATGCGGTTTTCCAGCAGGCAGCTCTGGCAGAAATCCATTTTGGCCTGTGTGATTTCCTCGGTATCGCCCGGCTTCTGGATGTTGAACTGCAGGTACACGCCCTCGGTCGGCTGGATCTTGATGATCAGCACGTTGTGCTTCACGTCCGGGCGCGGCCTGCGGAAGATGACCGCGACCTCCATCTCGCGCTTGCCGAGCTTCTTGCCCGTCCGGATGTAGAACGGCGCGCCGCGCCAGCGGTCGTTGTCGATAAACAGGCGCAGGGCGGCATAGGTCTCGGTCTGCGAGTGCGGGTCGACCAGGGGCTCCTGCCGGTAGCCCTCGTACTGGCCGAGCAGCAGGGTGTCGCGGATGGGTTCCTGCCCGACCGGGCGCAGCGCCCGCAGCACGCGGAGCTGTTCGGCGTGCATGTCCGCGCCGTTAAATTCATAGGGGCGCTCCATGGCGACGATGGACAGGATCTGGAACAGGTGGTTCTGCACCATGTCTTTCAGCGCGCCTGCGCCGTCGTAGTACCCGCCGCGCGACTCGACGCCCACGTCCTCGCTTGCCGTGATCTGCACGGCCTCGATGAAGCGCGCGTCCCACAGGTTCGCAAACAGCGGGTTGGCAAAGCGGATGGTCTCGATATTGCGCACCATCTCCTTGCCGAGGTAATGGTCGATACGGTAGATGCGCGCGGGCGTGAAGATGGCTTCCAGCCGGCTGTTGAGCGCGGCCGCCGCCGCGAGGTCTTCGCCGAACGGCTTTTCCAGGATGACCTTGCCCGCGGACGCGCCGCGCACGGAGGCCAGGCTTTCCGCAATCACGCCGAAGAAACGCGGGGCGACGGCCAGATAGAAGATGTGCTCGTGGGCGCCGTGCGCGGCGTAATATGCGTCGAGCGCGGGATAGGCGGCCGCGTCGGAAAAGTCCATGCGGTAGTACTCGATGCGGGAGGCGAAGCGGGCGAACGCCGCGTCCTGATAGGGCAGGCGCGAAAATTTCTGCACCCAGCCGCGCGCCATTTCGCGGTACTGCGCGGACGTGTAGTCGCGCCGGCCGATGACCAGTATTTGGTAATCTGCCGATTCCGCGCCGGACACGCTGCCGTTATAGAGCGCGGGCAGCAGCTTGCGGAACGTCAGGTCGCCCGTGCCGCCGAAGATGGTCAGCGCCTTGCTCNGCATGATGGACGGGCCGTGCCGCGCGCCCTCCTCGCCGCCGGACACGCCGACGCCGAAATACTGCAGCCCGTGCCCCGCCAGCAGCGCGTGCCGGCGGCGCGTATCCTCGAAGAACGAATTGCCGCCGTCCAGCACGATATCGCCTGGCGCAAGCAGCGGGATGAGCTGGGAGAGCACCGCGTCGACCGCGGCGCCCGCCTGGATCATCAGCATGACGCGGCGCGGGCGGGAGAGCGACGCGACCAGCTCCTCCAGCGTGTAAAACGGCGTGAAATTTTTGTGCGGGTGCTCGCGCACGACTTCGTTGGTCACGGCGCGGCTGCGGTTGTAGCCTGCGACGCGGAAGCCGTGGTCGGCCATATTGAGCGCGAGGCTGCGGCCCATCACGGACAGGCCGATCATTCCGATATCAAACATAGGGGTTATCCTTTCTCCGGCGCGTCGAACACAATGCTGACNTCGTCCCCGGACAGGCGGATGGCCGCGGCTTCGCTGCCGGGCAGCAAGGCGCCGGGCAGCAGCGCCGTGCGCCCCAGGAGGGTGAAGGCGCCGCCTGGTTCCGCGCGGAAGGTGTAGACCGCGTTTTCGGCCTGCGCCACCGCGAACAGCCGCGTGTGCGCACGGTCAAACACGAGGTGGCGCGGGCCGCTGCCCCGGGGGAACGCGAGCGCGCCGTGCGGCGCAAAATGGTTCCCGGTATCAAATATGCGGACCTCGTCCAGGTTCATGCACGGCACGAGCAGGTAACGGCCGTGCGGCACGGCCTGGTGGCAGCCCGCCTTGGGCGCGATGACAATCGTATGCTCGTGTATGGGCACGCCGTCCACAATGCGGTACACGGGAACGGCGCCCTCGTGGAAATTTGCGGTATAGGCGCGGCCGCCGTCAAACGCCGCGTAGCAGCCCGAAATCCTGTCGGTGAGCGATTCGTGGATACGCGGCGGGGCGTCCCCACGCAGGGCGGCGAGCGCGATGCCCGCGCCGTTTTCCCGCCGGACGATCGAGGCCAGCAGGCCGTCGCCGCGCAGCGCGAGGTATTTGGAGTCGGGCACATCTAAAAAACGCGTGGGCGCGGTCAGCGCGCCGGTTTCGGTATCAAGCGTAAAGCGGTACACGCCGTCGCTTTCCGGCGACAGGTATGCGCCGAGGTATCCGGTCAAGATCCCCATATAAACCCTCCTGTGATGTAGCGATGCCTATGCTGTTACTATATATCTTACAGTTGTTTTTTACAAGTGCTGCGCCGGAAAATCTTCCACAAAAATATACCGGAAAAGTGTACGATTGTTGCAAGGTTTGCGGGGGGCGCGCCCCGCGTTGGCCGCCCACTGGATTAAGGTGTGCGGCGCGGCCGGTTTTATGCGGGGCTTACGCCGCAAACCGGCAAAACCGCGCACAAAAAACAGGCGGAGGGTCGACCTCCGCCTGTTTTTTTAAATCGCCTTATTCATTTGTGCGGATGCGCTCCACAATGCTTTGCCGCGCGATGGTACGGTACGTCAGCAGCGGCACGCCCGCGCCCAGCAGCAGGAACATGGGGGTGACGAGCAGCACGGGCAGCAGCGTAAAGCGGTAGGTGAAGAACCAGAACATCGAGCCGAGCACGGACTGGATGACGAGGCCGGTCACGGCGCTCAGGCAGACCGCCGCTACAATAGAGAACCCGGCGTAGAGCAGCCCCTCGCAGACCAGCATCTGCTTGAACTGGCGCCCGGTCATGCCGACCGCTTGCAGCACGGCAAATTCACGCCGGCGCGTCAGGATGCCGGTCAGCACCGCGTTTAAGAAGTTGAGCACGCCCACCAGGCCGATGATGAAGGCGAGCGCGCCGCCCATGGTCAGGAACATGCCGCGCATGCCCTCGAATTCATCGACGTAAGACTGCTTGGACTCATAGTCGTAGGTCGGCATGACGTTTTCCGTATAATCCTTTAAAAAGGCCTCCATCCCCGCGTTTGCCTCGGGCGTGGTGTTGAACAGGTAGGCCATGACGCCGATTTCGCCCGCCGCGTCGCGCCGCAGGACGTCCGCGTTCAGGACAAACGCATCGCGGCCGTAATAGCGGTAGCTCATGGAATGGCGCATCGTGACGCGCGCGCAGACCGTGTAGGTCACGTCGCGGTAGGCCTTGGCGCGCACGCCGAGGGAGCCGGCGTCGAGCGAATCCGGGTCGGGCGTGGTTTCGCCGGTGCGCGTGTCGTAATATTCGTATTCGTCCACATGGCGCAGCGTGATTTCGTCGCCGACCTGCCCCCAGGCGGAGTCCATATGCGGCTCGTCATAGTCGTTGACCTCATAGACCGCGGCGATGGCGTTTTGGTTTGGGTCGTAGAGCGGGGCGAGGTCGCCGTCAATCACGCTCAGGTGGTCAAGCGGGAGCTTTTCCATGCCGTACAGCGTGGCGTCGTCCGCGATGCGGCCGTCCGGCGTGCGCGTCACGCCTTCCATCATGAGGTCCACGGTCTCGCTGCCGACCCACTTGCCGTGGGACATGCGGTACCAGTCCTCGGAGACAAATTCCTGCACCCGCGCGGGCTGCGCCCAGATGCGGCCGGATTCGGTCACGCCGCCCTGCGCCCCGACCGCCTGGATGATGTCGTCCCCCACGCCCTGGTCGGCGGAGGTGTAGCCCTGCCCGGTCTGGAAATAGCCCGCGTCCCCGACGATAAAGTCGGTCACCACCCAGTTTTGCAGGTATTTATCCATGTCGAAGCCCTGCGTGAACATATAGGCGCCGTTCAGCAGCACGACCGCGAGCGAGAGCGACAGCACGGTCAGCACGGTGCGCGATTTGCTGCGCCCGAGGTTCGACAGCGCCATGCGGCCGACCCGCGCGCCGTGCACCCCGCGCTTGCGCCCTTTCTTGCGGCCGGACGCGGCCTCGGTATAGCGCACGGCCTCGACCGGGGAAACGCGCGCCGCGATGCGGCCGGGGACGGCGCAGGAGACGCGCACGGTGATGAGCGAGAAAAGCGCCGCGCCGATAAAGATCAGCGGGTGCGCGGTGACGTGGGTAACCTTATAGGAGAGCTGCGCCATGATGACGGGCACGAGCCGGGTGCCCACGCACCAGCCGAGCGCCAGGCCGAGCGGGATGCCGGCCAGCGACAGCAGGTAGGCCTGCCGCCGGATGATGCGCCGGAACTGCCGCCCGGTGGCGCCGATGGTTTTGAGCAGGCCGTACTGGCGGATATCGCCCGTGACCGAGATGCGGAACACGTTGTAGATGATCAGGTAGCCCGTGAAAATGATGAGCACCAGCAGCGCGGCAATCGCGAGGATGACGGACGGGTCGGCGTTCGAGGCGAACTGCGCGCCGGTATACGCCCAGTTGACGCCGGTTTTGAGGTAACGCCCGCCCGAAGGGTCGTCGGTCTGGTAGCCGTGGTTTTGCGCGATCTGGGCGAGGTCGTCGCGGATGTGCATGGCGTTTTTGAAATACAGGTTGAGCGTCCACGTGCCGGTGCTACCGTGGCCGCCCGCGTGCTCGTACCCGGCAAGCGCCCGGTCGGCATAGGAGCGCGGGACGACGACCATGCTCGCCATGCCGGCGGGGTCGTATTCCCACCAGCCGGAAAGGGTGAACGTATCCGCGTGCTTTTCGCCGTTCGTAAACGTGTAGGGGATGGTGACCTGCGCGCCGAGCCTTGGCTCCACGCCGAGCAGGCGGAGCACGCGCGTGTCGCACGCGGCCTCCATAGTGCCCTCGCGGGGCAGCGCGCCGGTGGTCGGCATGCAGAAATAGCCACGCGCGTTCGTTTCGTCCATGTAGCTGACTTCGACATGCGCCTTGTTGAACGGCGGGTCGGACGGCATGCCGAGCATCAGGCGCGCGCCCCATTTGACCACCAGGGGGTCGTCGGAAAGCTCCTGCACCTGCGCTTCGGTGATGTCCTTAAACGTGCCCATCATGTCGCCGCCGACCTGGCGGAAGGTGGACTGCTGGAAGGAATGGTTGATCGTCATGGCGATCGTAAAGAGCGAGGTAAAGAGGATTGTCGTCAGCGCGATGGCGGCGACCGCGATCAAATTGCGCGCCCGCGCGGCGCGCAGCCCCTTGTCGGATAGGCGGCGGATGCACCGCTTGTTTGGAACCTTGAGCATGCCTTACGCCTCCCCGCGCCGTACGATGCGCCCGTCCTCGATGCGCACGATGCGCTGCGCGAGCTGGGCAATCTCCTCGTTGTGCGTGATCATCACAATGGTCTGGCCGAATTTTTCGCCCGTCACCTTCATGAGGCCGAGCACGTCCTGGCTGGTGCGGCTGTCGAGGTTGCCGGTCGGCTCGTCCGCCAGTATGATGGCGGGCTTGGTCGCCAGCGCGCGGGCAATCGCGACGCGCTGCTGCTGGCCGCCGGAGAGCTGGCTGGGTAGGCTTTGCAGCTTGCTTTCCAGGCCGAGCGTGCGGGCGATCTCGCCGATATACGCCCGGTCGGGCGCGCCGCCGTCCAGCTCGATCGGCAGCACGATGTTTTCATACACGCTGAGCACGGGCACCAGGTTATAGGCCTGGAATACGAAGCCGATCTTGCGGCGGCGGAAAATGGTCAGCGCGTCGTCGCGCAGGGCGAAGATATCGTTGCCGTCCACAAATACCTTGCCCGCCGTCGGCCGGTCAAGCCCGCCGAGCATGTGCAGCAGCGTGGATTTGCCGCTGCCAGAGGTGCCGACGATGGCGACGAATTCGCCCTGCCCGACCGAGAGGTCGACGCCGTCCAGCGCGCGCACTTCGGTGTCGCCCGCGCCGTATACCTTGCGCAGGCCCTGTGTCATTAAAATACTCATAACCGGGTGTCCCTCCATTATTAAAAAAGGGGAGGGCGCGTGCCCTCCTCGGATCACTGTTATCAGCATAACACCCGATTCTTAAAAATCAGCGCGCGGTTTTGCACAACATTGTGACACTGCCGTCACATTTCACGCGGCAGGAAAAGCGAGAATACCGAACCCCCGCCCGGCGCGGGCGCGAGCTTGAGGTAGCCGCCCTGCTGTGCGGCGATTTCGCGCGCGAGGTACAGCCCCACGCCCACGCCCTCGGTCTCGCGCGCCGCCGTGCCGCGGAAGAAGCGGCCGAAGACCGCGGCCTGCTCGCTTTCCGGGACGCCCGGTCCGTCGTCCGCCACGTCGATGCGGGCAAACAGTTCGTAGGCGCGCGCGGATACCGTGACGCGCCCGCCGGGCGGCGTGTATTTGACCGCGTTGTCGATCAGGTTGTCGAGCGCCTCGCGCGTCCATTTGGGGTCGAAGCGCGCGGACGCCCCGGTCGGCGCGACATGGAACCGCAGCCCTTTGGCGGCGGCGCGCGCCCCCCACGCCCGCCCG
>NZ_LT707057.1:95481-100263 GCF_900155735.1 Intestinibacillus massiliensis | reverse complement strand
CGGACGGGCTGAGCGCGAGCGGGCGGCCGCCCTGGGAAAATTGCAGCCGCCCGAAGTCGAGCGAAACGTCCCCGAAGCGGTAGAGCGCCGCCCCACCGCCGTGGGCGCGGCGCAGCGCGTTTTCCACGCGGGCGCGCAGGGCGGTCAGGCGGAAGGGCTTGGTAATATAGTCGTCGCCGCCCGCGGCAAAGCCGGCGACTTCGTCGTATTCCGCGTCGTTTGCGGTCAGAAACAGGATGGGGACGTCCGAAGCCGCGCGCAGCTCGCGGCAAAGCGTGAGGCCGCTGCCGTCGGGCAGCCCCACGTCGAGCAGCACGAGGGAGATGGCGTGCTGCGCAAACGCCTGCCGCGCCTGTGCGAGCGTGGCGCATTCAAAAAAACGGTATTCCGGCCGCGCGAGGGACAAGGCGACCCCGCGGGACAGCCCTTCATCGTCCTCCACGATCATGATATTGACAGCCATGGCGGCTCCTTTCCGGTGTGTTCCCTATGGTTTTTTGACGGGCGCGGGGAAATAGGACAGGCGCCGCGCCGGGACAGCGCAGCGCCTGTATTTAACCTTGCCCGTTATCCCCCACGATGCGGTTGCGCCCCAGCTCTTTGCCGCGGTACAGGTTTTCGTCCGCGCGCTGGATGAGCGCGTCTGCATCCCGCGCCCCGCGCCCGTCGGCCACGCCGAAGGTGATGGTGACATGGATTTCCGCCCCTTCCCAGGGGACGGCGGTGCCTGCGATCTCCTTTTGCAGCGCTTGCAGCAGGGGGAGCGCCTGCCGTGCGTCCACGTCCTCATAGATCAGTAAAAATTCCTCGCCGCCCCAGCGGAACAGGAAGCCGGCGCGCTCCATATGCGCCGACATGCAGCGGGAAACCATGCGCAGCACCTCGTCCCCGGCGCGGTGGCCGTAGGCGTCGTTGACGCGCTTGAAATAGTCGATATCGCCCATGGCCACGGCAAAGCCCGCGCCCCGGCGGCGGCCCTGCTCGATCAGCCCCTGCAGCACCACGTCGCAGCCCCGGCGGTTGTGCAGGCCGGTGAGCGGATCCTTGCCGACAAGGTCGGTCACCGAATGCTGCAGCATCACGGCAAAACGCCCCATCTCGCCGATCTCGTCGCGGCGGGAGAGCACTTGCGGGTCAAGTTCGGCGGCCAGGTTGCCGCACGCGATCTGGCCGAGGAACTGCTTGGTGCGGTTGAGCGAGCGGATGATCGTCCTGCCATAGTGGGACGAAATTGCGATCGCGATCGCCATGATGCCCAGGGAGGCCGCGCATACCAGCAGGATATTGTGCGCGATCTTATGCAGTACGGCGGCGCGCGCCTTGCCGACAAACGCCATGCCAGCGACCGTGCCGTCGGAATTGCGCACCGGCATGTAATACCCGAAATAGGGCGTGCCGTTGACGGAAACCCGGTCGGAAAAATAGTCCTGCCCCTGCTCGAGCACCGCCTTGGCAACCTCGTCCGCGGCGAAGGTGCCGGTCGCGCGGCTGCCGTCGGGCGTCAGGATGGTGGTCAGGAAGCGCTGGTTTTGGAAAAACAGGGTCGCGTCCGCGCCGGAAAGCCGTTTCACCTCGTCCACGATCCCGTGCCGCCCGGAAAGCGGCAGGCCGCCCTTTGTGACGGCGCCGCCGTCCAGCGCGTAATCCCCGGGATATTCGATTTCGTACGCGCGGTAGGAGGTGCTCGCCAGCACCTTCAGGTTATTTTGCGTCTCGTCCTTCAGGCTTTCGTAAATGACGGCCGAAGACGTGAACGTCACGACAAGGCCGAGCAGCAGCAGCGGTACGGCGGAGAGGGAAAGCAGGCGGGTGGTCAGTTTTCGCAAATTTAACTTCATGGTATCTTCTGTCCTTTCCCGGCAGGCCGTCGCCCCGGCGCAGCCGGAAACATGTGCATGGGAAGGGGTTTGCTGCACATATATGCTTGTTTTTAGTTTACCATGACCGGAACTGGAGTGCAATGCACAAAACGGGGCGGGGAAGATTTTGGGGGACGCCGGCCGGGTTGCGGCGGGGCGGCGGACGTAGTACACTGGAAGCATGGATGCGGCCGCCATGCGGCAAGGAGGCAAGCATATGGAAAAAATCGGGTTTATCGGCGCGGGCGTCATGGGGCGCCCTATGGTGCGCAATTTGCTGCGGGCGGGTTATGACGTCGCGGTGTATACGCGCACGAAGGCAAAGGTGGAGGCGTTCCTCAGGGAAACCGGAGTGCAGTGGTGCGGGACGGCGGCGGCGTGCGCCGCGGGGCGCGATGTGGTGATCACCATGGTGGGCTACCCGCAGGATGTGGAGCAGNTGTGCGGCATGTGCACGGCGCTGGAGCGCGAGGGGCGCGGCGAGGACGGCACCCAGGCGCTCATCGAGTTTTACCGAGCACAGGGGGTTTAACCCGGCGGGGATGCGGCTATACTTTTGGGAAAAGGGCGGCGTGCCGCCCGCAGGAGGTGTATGGCATGACACGTTTCCTTTGTCTGCTGATTGGCTATATTTGCGGCTGCTTCCTCACGGCGGAGGCCGTTGCGCGCCGCCGCACGGGGAAGGGGGCGGACACGCTGGGGTCGGGCAACCCCGGCATGGCGAATATCGCGTCCACGCTCGGCGTGGGCAGCGGCCTTGCCGTGCTGTGCGGCGACGTACTCAAGACGGCGCTGGCCTGCGGGCTGTGCCGCTTCCTGTTTTTCCCCGGCCTCGGGCAGGCCGCGGTGCTGTACGCCGGGCTGGGGGCGGTGCTGGGGCACAATTTCCCGTTCTGGAAGCGCTTTAAGGGCGGCAAGGGCGTGGCGGTGACCTGCGCCGCGCTGGTGTTCTTTTCCCCGCTTGGCGGGGTGGCCAGCGGCCTGGCAGGCCTGCTCGCCGTCGTGCTGACGGGGTACCTGCCGGTCGGCGCGGTCGTCATCCCGACGGTGGCGCTCGTCCCGGTGTTCTGGTTCTACGGCATGGAGGACGGCCTGCTTGTCGCGGCGCTCGCCGTCATCATGCTGACGCGGCATATCGACGGCCTGGCGCGCGCCGTGCACGGGCAGGAAAAGCGCGTGTGGCGCAGGCCGTGACCGGCGGGACGGCGGGGGCATTGCCCCCGCCGCCCTTTTATTTTGCGCGGGTGCGGCATTTGTTTACAAACGGGCGCGGCGTATGTGATATAATAGCCGCAAAACGGCTATTATACCTATACCTTTGATTTAAAACCTATACCACTATGGCATGATATGCAATGGTTTTGGTAGGATTCTACCTGCCATTGTGGTATACTGGGGGGCAGGTAACACAGGGAAAGGAGGCCGCCCATGCAACATGTAAACGTAGGCCGCCCGCTGCCGTCTGGCGTGCACCTCGCCCCGCTCGACCGCATCGCGGGGTTTAACGTGCGCCCGGGATTCTACGGGATTTACGGCGCGACCGCGATCCCGGGCGGGGTCAATTTTACCGTGCAGTCCCACGGCGCGACCGCGTGCGAACTCGTGCTGTTCCACAGCGCCGGGGATGCGGAGCCGTTCGCCGTACTGCCGTTCCCGGAGCTGTACAAGATCGGCCACGTCTATTCCATGATCGTGTTCGGGCTGCACATCGGGGAGTTCGTTTACGCCTACCGGCTCGACGGCCCGCACGACCCCGCAAAGGGGCTGCTGTTCGACCGGACGAAATGCTTGCTCGACCCCTATGCGCGCGCCATTGCTGGGCAGCGCGACTGGGGCGCGCCGCAGAGGGCGGACGGCTGCTACCGGGCGCGCGCCGTGTGCGACGACTTTGATTGGGGCGCGTTCCGCCAGCCGCTGCTGCGCATCCGCGACCTTGTGATCTATGAGCTGCATGTGCGCGGCTTTACCAAGCACCCGTCCGCGGGCGTGCGGCACCCGGGCACGTTCGACGGGCTGATGGAGAAGCTCCCGTACTTAAAGGAACTGGGGGTCAACGCGGTCGAGCTGATGCCGGTCTTCGAGTTTGACGAGATGCGCGACAGCCGCGAGGTGGACGGGAAGCGCCTGCTGGATTACTGGGGCTATAACCCGGTCTGCTTCTTCGCGCCCAACACGAGCTATACCGCCACGGACGGGCACAACCATGAGGGCGACGAGCTTAAGCGCCTGATCCGCGCGCTCAACTCCGAGGGGATCGAGGTGATCCTGGACGTGGTATTTAACCATACGGCGGAGGGGAACGAAAACGGCCCGTTTTTCAGCTTCAAAGGCTTTGACAACAACATTTACTACATGCTCACGCCCGACGGGCGCTATTACAATTTCAGCGGCTGTGGCAATACGCTCAACTGCAACCATCCCGTCGTGCAGCAGATGATCCTGGACTGCCTGCGCTACTGGGTGGTCAACTACCGCGTGGACGGTTTCCGGTTCGACCTGGCCTCGATCCTGGGGCGGAACGAGGACGGCTCGCCGATGAACAAGCCCCCGCTGCTGCAAAGCCTGGCGTTCGACCCCATCCTCGGCAACGTCAAGCTGATCGCGGAGGCCTGGGACGCGGGCGGGCTGTACCAGGTCGGCTCGTTCCCGGCCTGGAACCGCTGGTCGGAATGGAACGGCAAATACCGCGACGACCTGCGCGCCTTCCTCAAGGGCGACGGCGGGCTGGCGGAGGCGGCGGTCAGCCGCATCATGGGGTCGCCCGACCTGTACGACCCGGCCGTGCGCGGCGCGGGCGCGTCGGTCAATTTCCTGACCTGCCACGACGGCTTCACCCTGTACGACCTTTACGCCTACAGCCGGAAACACAACGAAGGCAACGGCTGGGGCAATACGGACGGCGCCGACGACAACCGCAGCTGGA
>NZ_LT707057.1:87524-95011 GCF_900155735.1 Intestinibacillus massiliensis | reverse complement strand
CGGGACGCTGGCGCTCGCGCCGCGCAGCTGCGCGGTGCTGTGCGCCGTGCCGGCGGAGGGGGGATAAAAAAGCGGGGGCTACAAACCCCCGCTTTTTTGCGCCCGCAAACGGGTTTCCCGTATATTCCAGCGGCGTAAAACGCCGGATGAGCCGGTAAGCCGCAGGGCGCGGCACTTTTCGCAGGGTATCCCGGCGCGCCTGTTTGGAGCGGGGGAAATCTTTTTAAAAATTTTCCGTATCCATGCAATAAAACACGCGCCGCCCGCATTATCAGGGTGAAAGGGCAACCAAAGGGATACAGTACGAAAGGAAGGGTTTGTTATGAAAAAGACAAAATTATCGATTGCCGCGGTTTCCGTCGCAGGGCTGCTGGCGCTGGGCGCGGCCGCCGCGGGCGTCCACACGATCACTGCGGAACTGCGGCCGGATGTGACCGTCAAGGTCAACGGGAAGACGCAGGCCATGCTGGACAAAAACGGCGACGTGGTCTATCCCATCCAGTATAACGGCACGACGTATCTGCCGGTGCGCGCGCTGGGCGATACGCTCGGCAACGACGTGCGTTGGGACAGCGCCACGCAGACCATCTATCTCACTACCCGTACCACCGGCCAGGACGGGACGGTACTGACCTTTTCCGAGCTGGAGGACAGGATGACGGCGCTCGAAAAGGAGATTAAGGCGCTCAGCCCCGCTTCCGATTACACCGGGCGCGCCAAGCAGTATGCGGCCTTCAGCGACCGGCTGGACGCGCTGGACGACGCGGTCGGCCGCGCGGAGGACGCCGCCCTCCAGGATTACCGCGACGGCAAGATCAGCTATGACGAGTACGCAAAGCGCCGCGACCGCGCGGACCGGCTGGATACCCGCCTGGACGAGGCCTTTGCCACGCTGGAAAAGAAGACCATCGCCAACGAGAGCGGTTACCAGACCGCGGCGCAGCAGGCGGCCGCGGAGCTTGATACCCTGGAAAGCAAGATCAAGGCGGCGGAGCGCAAAATCGCCGACCTCAAGCCCGCGTCCACCTATGACGGCCGCGTAAAGCAGTACCGGGAACTGGACGCCGAACTGGCCGCGCTTTCCGACAGTGTGCGCACGCAGTCGCGCGCGCTGAATGACAACCTGCGGGGCGGGCTGCTGACCTACCGCGAGTATAACCCGCTGAACGAACGTGCCGGCAAGCTGGACGTGCGGCTCAAGGATGCGCGCGCCACGCTCGAGCGCAAGACCATTTCGAAGGATGAGGCGCAGGAGCCGCAGGCCGGCGGCCAGCAGTACGCCGACTATGCCGCCCTGCTGGATAAGGCCGAAACCCGCGTCGCGTCGCTCGAAAAGGAAGTGAAGGGCGCGCAGGGCAGCGCTTACCGCGCGCTGCTGAGCAAAATCGACGCGCTGGACGATGAGCTGGACGCGCTGGACGACGCGATCGAGCGCAGCTATCGCGCGGGGAAGCTGACCGCCGCGCAGTACCGCACGCTGGACCAGCGCGCGGACGGCCTGGAGGACCGCCTCGAGCATATGGAAGACCGGCTGGACAGCTGGTACGGCCATGACGACGATGATGACGATGACGACGACTGATTGACCGGCTCCGCGGCGCCGGGCGGGGGAACCTGCCCGGCGTTTTGCCGCCCGGGTGCGGGTGTTGTTGCAACCGGGGGAGCGCCCTGTTATACTGGCAGAAAGGGGAATACGCCGCGTGGCGTAAAAATACACAGGGGGTGAACCCGTTGTTTGCATTGCTGCTGGCCGTAGAGGCTGAGTCCGTCCGGAACCGCACGACAGTCCCGCCCGACCAGTGCGAAGCATGGATCGCGGGCGTGGCAAAGGGGGACGCGGCGGCGTTCGACGCGCTGTACCGCGCGACCGACCGCACCGTCTACGCCTATGCGCTGTCGCTCACGCGCAACCGCGAGGATGCGCAGGACGTTATGATGGAGACCTATCTGAGCATCCGTACGGGCGCGCACCTGTACCGGCCGCAGGGCAAGCCGCTCGCATGGATTTTCACGATCGCACGCAACCATGTGCGGATGCGCGCCCGTACGGCCGGGCGCGAAACGCCGCTCGGCGACGCGCTGTTCGCGCGGGAGGAGCCCGCCGCGGCGGACGGGGGCGAGGACGCCCTCGTCCTGCGGGAGGCGCTGCACATCCTTTCGGAGGAGGAGCGGCAGGTCGTGCTGCTGCACGCGGTATCCGGCCTGCGGCACCGTGAGACCGCAGCGGCGCTCGGGCTGCCGCTGGCGACCGTATTGTCCAAATACAGCCGCGCGCTGCGCAAGCTGAAAAACCATCTGGAACGGCTGGGGGAGGGGGACTGAAGATGCGCAAATACCGGAAACGGCAACTGGAAGCCATGCTGTCGCGCGCCGTCGCCAAACAGACCCCCGACCTGCTTGCGGCGCTGCAAAAAGCGCCCATCGGAGGCAGCGCCCCGCCCATTCCGCTGCCGCTGGCTGCAGCCCGGCAGGCAAAGCGCCGGTGGGCGCAGGCGGCCGCGGCCCTGTGCGCCTGCCTGCTGCTGTGCATGGGCGGCGGAACGCTGGCCTATTTCCATGCGGACGCGGTGGTCGGCATCGACGTAAACCCGAGTATAGAAATCGTGACGAACCGCTTTGACCGTGTGCTTGCGGCGCGTGCGAAGAATGCGGACGCCGCCGCCGTCCTCGAGGGGCTGGAGCTGCGGCACGTCGATGTGGATACCGCGGTAAACGCGGTCATCGGCTCGATGGTGCGCAGGCAGTACCTGACGGCGGAGACCAACGCGGTGCTTGTGACCGTCAGCGGTACCGGCGAAAAGCGGCGGCTCCAGCTGGAGCAGCGCATCGTTCAGGATATCGAGAGCGCGTCCGGGCAGCTCCGGATCGCAGTATACGTACAGGACGGCGGCCAGGACGCGCCGCCCGCGGACACCCCGCCGGCAAGCCCCGGCATATCCGCCGGCAAGCAGCGGCTGATCAGCCGCCTGCTCGCCGCCGCCCCATCGCTCGACCGGGCGGCGCTCGCCGCGATGCCCATCAAGGAGTTGGCCGCGCTCGCGGACGAGCTGGATATCGACCTGGACGATGACAACGACGGCGATGACGATGACGAGGATGAGGACGACGACGAGGACGGCAAGGGCGATGCGGGTCAGAAATCCCCGGTCCGCCATACGGACGGCGGCAAGGGCGCAAACGCCACGGCTGGCCACAGCCGGGACGACGGACGGGATTACGACGACCGGGATGATGATGACGATGACCGGGATGATGATCACGACCGGGACGATGACGACGATGACCGGGACGATGACGACGATGACCGGGACGATCGGGACGATGATGGTGATCACGACCGGGACGACGACGACCAGGACGGTGACGATGATCACGACCGGGACGATGGCTAAATAAGGCAAGGGGCGGTGGGCTTTCCACCGCCTTTTTTTGTATACAAAGCCAGAAGACAGCAGGAAAATAGAAGTTGATAGAAATTTAACAATAGGGGGCGTGCCGCGTGAGTGTGTGAATGATTTAACAAGGGGGCTTTAAAAAGAAAGGTTTGCGGGGGCATTCGACCTTCTTTTGTAAGCGGCGCGGGGGATTTTGCAAAAGAGGAAAAACCGAAGATGCAAGCCGCCTATCGCAAGATAAAAGGTCTAGTGTTTTGAAAGTGGGAAGCGTATAATTAAAGTAGCATTTTTCATACAACTTTCAGAATCGCAAAGAAGGGGGCGAAGGACCTTGGGGTTCATCGGGTTTTTGGTTGGGTTCCCGGCACTCGTTGCAATCGCGCAGCTTTTCATTAAAGATGAAGGCACGCGTTCGGTCGTAACGAAGGTGGCGGCGGCTGTTACGGCGGTTGCGGCCATTGTGACGGCCATCGTGTTTTTCGGACAAGCTGAAACGCGCTTGCGCGTCAGCGGCGAGTGGCTTTCTACCGCCGTGCTCATTGCGGAAGTCGCGCTGTGCGTGGTAATTTTTTACCTGTGCTGCAAGGCGCACCGCGTTTGGATCGGCTTGCTGTCCGTGCTGCAAACCGCTCTGACCGTATGGTTTGAACTGGCGCACAAGCATGGAATTTTTGTATGGAGCGACTTTGTGATCGATAAGTTTACGATCATCATGCTCCTGATCATCGGCGTCATCGGCAGCGCCATCACGGTATATGCGCTCGGCTATATGAAGGATTTCCATGCGCACGACCATCACGTGGCCGACCGCAGGCCGTTCTTCTTTTTCGTCATGTACATATTCCTGGCGGCGATGTTTGCGCTGGTTCTGTCGAACAACCTGATGTTCATGTATTTCTTCTGGGAAGTCACCTCGGTGTGTTCCTTCCTGCTGATCGGCTACACGCGCACCAAGGAGGCGGAGCGCAACTCGTTCCGCGCGCTGTGGCTCAACCTGCTGGGCGGCCTGGCGTTCTGCCTGGCGATCATCACGCTCGGCCTGTCGACCGGCTTTGTCGAGCTGGAACGCATGGTGTTCCTCGGCCGCACGGGCGCGGACGTCGTGCTTCCCGCGGCGCTGCTCGTATTTGCCGGCCTGACCAAGGCGGCGCAGATGCCGTTTTCGCGCTGGCTGCTCGGCGCGATGGTCGCGCCGACGCCGACCTCGGCGCTGCTGCACTCGTCCACCATGGTCAAGGCGGGCGTGTTCCTGATCATCAAGCTCGCGCCGGTGCTGGGCGACAATTCCGCCGGCCTGCTCGCCATGATGGCGGGCGGCATGACCTTCCTTTTTGCATCCTTTGCGGCCATATCGCAGTCCAACGGCAAAAAGGTGCTCGCCTATTCGACGATCTCCAACCTCGGCCTGATCGTGTGCTGCGCCGGTATCGGTACGTTTGAAGCGGCCTGGACGGCGATCATGCTGGTCATTTTCCACGCGGTGGCGAAGAGCCTGATGTTCCTGTGCGTCGGTACGGCGGAGCACCATGTCGGCAGCCGCGATATCGAGGACTTTGACGGTCTGTTCTCGGAAATGCCGCAGCTCGCGGTATGTATGTCGATCGGCATCTGCGGGATGTTCCTCGCGCCGTTCGGCATGCTGATTTCCAAGTGGGCGGCCATGAAGGCGTTTATCGACTCCGGCCACGCCGTGCTGATGCTCGTGCTGGTATTTGGCTCGTCCGCGACCTTTTTCTTCTGGACGAAGTGGCTCGGCAAGATCACCGCGATCGTCGCGGGCAAGCGCAATATCGAGCGCACCGTCCATAAGGAGGAGTGGTTCGTCCTCAAGGGGCTCGCGGCGGCGACGGTACTGGTCTGTATCGCTTTCCCGGTGATCTCCTTCGGCGCGGTCACGCCCTATCTCGGCCAGCTCTATACCGGCACGATGGAGGTCATCAGCCGCAGCAATATGATAATCATGGCCTTCATGGTCATCCTGCTCGTCGTGCTGCCGCTCGTCGCGTTCGGCCGCGGCGGCAACAAAAAGATGGTGCACGTCAACCTTGCAGGCGAGAACCAGGGCGACGACCTGACGTTCCGCGGCTCCATGGATATCCCGGTGCCGGTCTCGCTGCGCAACTGGTATATGGAGGACTATTTCGGCGAAAAGCGCATGCTTGTGCTCGGTTCGGTGCTGAGCGGCGTGCTCATCGTCCTGATCTTTGCAGCTTTGTTGGGAGGGGTCATCAATGTATTCTAATATCGTACAGATTATCCTGCCCGCCATCGCTTACCTGGTATTCGCGCCGGTCGTGGGCGGGCTGCTGGCCGGCATCGACCGCAGGATCGCCGCGCGGATGCAGCGCCGCAAGGGGCCGCCGCTGCTGCAGCCCTTCTACGACGTATTCAAGCTGTGCAGCAAGCAGGGCGTCTCGGTCAACCAGGTGCAGGACTTCTATGTCGCGGGCTTTCTGCTGTTCGTAATCATCAGCGGGATCTTTTTCTTCACGCGCGGCGATATCCTGCTCGTCGTGTTCACGCTGACGCTGGCGAGCGTGTGCCTGGTCGTCGCGGCGTACTCGTCCAATTCGCCCTACAGCCAGATCGGCGCGGAACGCGAGCTGCTCCAGACCATGGCCTACGAGCCGATGCTCCTGCTCACCGCGATGGGCTTCTATATGGCGTTTAAGACCTTCCGCCTGTCCGACCTTGTCAGCGGGAGGCTGCCCGGCATCGTTTACCTGCCCGGCGTGTTCATCGGCCTGGCCTATATCCTGACGATCAAGTTCCGCAAGTCCCCGTTCGACCTTTCGATGTCGCACGAGGCGCATCAGGAGCTGGTCAAGGGCATCGTGACCGAGTTTTCCGGCAAGACCCTTGCCATGGTCGAGGTCGCCCACTGGTATGAAAATATCTTCCTGCTCGGCTTTGTGTACCTGTTTTTCGTCTGGAACGAGCCGCTCAGCCCGCTGCTCGGCCTGCTGGCCTGCGCGGCCGTCTATGTGCTCGAGATATTTATCGACAACTGCTGCGCCCGCATCAAATGGCAGGGCGTGCTTTCCTCCACCTGGGCGGTGACCCTGGTCGCCGGCTTTGTAAACCTGCTGGTGCTGTCCTTTATCAAATAAAGGGCGCGAGGGGGACGGGCTCCGGGGGCGGTACCATGCGGTATTCCCCGGGCAATACGCTGGAAAGGATGGAGAAGTAAGCATGTCTTTTATGAAAAAATCACCCTGGATTATCCATTACGACGGTTCAAGCTGCAATGGGTGCGATATTGAGGTGCTGGCCTGCCTGACGCCGTTGTATGACGTCGAGCGCTTCGGCATCGTCAACACCGGCAACCCGAAGCACGCCGATATTTTTGTCGTCACAGGTTCGGTCAACGCGCAGAATGTCCCGGTCATCCGGCAGATCTACTCCCAGATGCCCGAGCCTAAGGCCGTGGTCGCGGTCGGCATCTGCGCAAACTCGGGCGGCGTGTTCCGCGAGTGCTACAACGTGATCGGCGGCGTGGACAAGGCCATCCCCGTGGACGTGTACGTCCCGGGCTGCGCCGCGCGGCCGGAGGCCATCATCGACGGCATCGTGCGCGCACTCGATATTTTGGAGGAAAAACGGGCCAAGCTGAAAAGCGGCAAGGTCGAGGAGCTGGAGGAGCAGGACGGGCTGCCGCCGGAGCCTTTTGCAAACAAGGAGGGGACACCGTGAAGCAGCAGATCATCCAGATCAAGAACGCCGACCTGCTCGACCGTGTGGAGCGCCTGCGCGACGACGGCTGCCGCCTGGTGCAGATTTGCTGCACCCGCGTGCCGGAGGGGTTCGAGCTGAGCTATACGTTCGACAAGGATTACCATATGTACCACCTGCGCCTGACGGCCGCCGAGGCGGAGCCGGTCATGAGCATCACCGGCCTGTATTGGCCGGCATTCATCTACGAAAACGAAATGCGCGACCTGTTCGGCGTGCAGATCCGCCATATTGCCACCGAGGTGGATTACGGCGGGAAGTTCTACCGCCTTTCGGAGAAGACGCCGTGGTTTAAGCCCGGCCCGCAGCGCAAGCCCCCGGTAAAGCCGGCGGCCAAGCCCGCGGCCGCGCCCCCGGCGC
>NZ_LT707057.1:83959-87508 GCF_900155735.1 Intestinibacillus massiliensis | reverse complement strand
CGGCCGCCGCCGCTTCCGCAGTCCGCCCGGTCGGCGCATCGGCGCCCGCCGCAGCCGCGTCGGCGCCAAAGCCGGAACAGGCGGGGCATAAAACGGAAGGGGGCGCAAACAATGGGTAAGAGGACGGTCATCCCCTTTGGGCCGCAGCACCCGGTGCTGCCCGAACCGATCCACCTGGATCTGGAGATGGAGGATGAAAAGGTCGTGCGCGCCATCCCGTCGATCGGCTATGTGCACCGCGGCCTGGAAAAGCTCGTGGAAAAGCGCGAGTTTACGGAGTATGTCTATGTGGCGGAGCGCATCTGCGGCATCTGCTCCTTCGGCCACGGCTGGGGCTACTGCAAGGCGGTAGAGGGCATGATGGGCGTCGAGGTGCCGGCGCGCGCGCGTTACCTGCGCACGGTCTGGCACGAGCTTTCGCGTATCCACAGCCACCTGCTGTGGCTCGGCCTGCTGGCCGACGGGATGGGCTTTGAAAGCCTGTTTATGCACTCCTGGCGTCTGCGCGAGCAAGTGCTCGATATTTTTGAGCAGACCACCGGCGGCCGCATCATCTTTTCGGTGTGCAAGGTCGGTGGCGTGCAGCGCGATATCGACGACAGCACGCTGCNCGGTCGCGCGCGCGAGCGGCGTGCGGATGGACCTGCGCACGGTCGAGACCGAGGGCGCGTACCAGGACCTGGACTTCCAGCCCTGCTACGCGGCGGAGGGCGACTGCTACGCGCGCTGCGACGTGCGTATCCGCGAGATTTTTGAATCCATCCGGCTGATCTGCCATGCGGCGGAGAAAATCCCGGCGGGCGATATCGCGGTGCCGGTCAAGGGCATGCCGCAGGGCGAGTTCTTCGCGCGTCTCGAGCAGCCGCGCGGCGAGGCGCTTTATTACGCCAAGGGCAACGGCACCAAGTTCCTCGACCGCGTGCGTGTGCGCACGCCGACGAATATCAACATTCCGTCGCTGGTCAAGACCCTGGAGGGCTGCGACCTGGCCGACGTGCCGATGCTCATCCTGACGATCGACCCCTGCATCAGCTGTACGGAACGTTAAGGAGGCAGACAAATTGACACCATTTAAATTCGGCCGCATGATCGCCGCCAGCCTGTTCCGCAAGCCCGCGACGACGGCCTACCCGGTCGTCCCGCGCGAATACCCGGAGCATACGCGCGGCAAGGTCGCCATCGAGATCGACGACTGCATCTTTTGCGGCATGTGCATGCGCAAGTGCCCGGCGGACGCGATAAAGGTCGACCGGAATGCGAAAACGTGGCAGATCAACCCCTTTTCCTGCATCCAGTGCGCCTGCTGCGTGACGAACTGCCCGAAGAAGTGCCTGCATATGGACAAGGCGTACACCCAGCCCGCGCCGTCAAAGAGCGAGGAGGTTTTCCATGCACGAGTACCCGATCACCCTGAGGATCGTGGAGATCGCGAACCAGCAGGCTGAGGGGGTCGGCGCGCGCGTGAGCGGCATCGACCTCGTGGTGGGGGACGACTCCGGCTTTATCGGGGAATCCATCCAAATGTATTTTGATATCATCGCCGAGGGGACGCCGTGCGAAGGCGCGGCGCTCTCCATCGAGCGGGTGCGGCCGCAGCTCAAATGCGCCGCCTGCGGGACGTATTTCGTGCGCAAGCCGTTTTCCTTCGCCTGCCCGCAGTGCGGCGGCGACGGCTACCCAACCGAGATCGGCAAGGAATTTTATGTAAAGAGCGTGGAGCTTACCACGGAGGGATAGCGTATGCATGTAGTAAAAAAAGACGTGATGGTGGATATCCACGCGGAAAACGACCATGTGGCCGAGCATGTAAACGGCTACCTGTCGGAAAAGGGCATTTTTGCCGTCAACCTGATGGGCGCGCCCGGCGCGGGCAAGACCACGACGCTGGAGCGCCTGATTTCCCGCCTGCCCTGCAAGAGTTACGTGATCGAGGGCGATATCGAGTCCGATATCGACGCGGCGCGCCTGCGGCAGCAGGGGATCCCGGCCTACCAGATCAACACCTTTGGGGCGTGCCATCTGGACGCGCCGCTGCTGCACAACGCGGTGCACAATATGGCGCTGGACGGGGGCGGCATCCTGTTCATCGAAAACGTGGGCAACTTGGTGTGCCCGGCCGAGTTTTCCATCGGCGAGGACATCAAGATGCTGCTGGTCTCGGTGACGGACGGCAGCGACAAGCCCTATAAGTACCCGCTGGCCTTTGAAAAGGCCGACGTGATCCTGCTCAACAAAATCGACCTGACGCCCTACCTCGACTTTGACGAGGGCTTCTTTATGGAGGGCGTGCGNGACCCGGAGGCCGCGGCGCTCGGGTTCCATCAGGCGGTCATCCGCCTGGCCGTGCGCGCGGCAGAAGCCGCCGGGGTGCGGCAGGTGGCGCTTTCCGGCGGCGTGTTCGCCAACCGGCTGCTGCTGTCCGGATGCGAAGAGCAACTGGCGCGGCGCGGGTTCGCCGTTTACTATAACCGCGCAGTGCCGCCGGGCGACGGCGGGCTGTGCCTGGGACAAGCCTATTTGGGGCTTCTGAAAGGGTGAAAAGTCATGTGTGTTGCCTTTCCGGGCAAAATACTGGAGATAACGGGCGGGCGCGCCCGGGTGGATTTCGCGGGCACGCTGGCGGACGTCAGCCTCGCGATGGTCGACGCGCGCGTAGGCGACTATGTACTCGTGCATGCGGGCATGGCCATCCAGGCCATGGGCGTGGACGAGGCCGAATCGCTCGCCGATTTGTTTGCTGAGGCGGAGGCGGCCGCGCATGAATGAGCGGGAGATGGCCGCGTTCCTGTCGGGCTACCGCGGGCGGCCGCTGCGCCTGATGGAGGTGTGCGGCACGCATACCTCCGCGCTGCACAAAAGCGGCGTGCGTTCGCTGCTGCCCGGCCGGATTACGATGCTGTCCGGGCCTGGCTGCCCGGTCTGCGTCACGCCGACGTCGTATATTGACAAGCTGGCCGCGTACGCGCTGACGCCCGGGCATTGCGTGTTGNGGGCGCGCTGCCCTCGCGGGAATGCCCGTTGTTCGGCAAGGCGTGCACGCCGGGGCGCCCGGTCGGCGCGTGCATGGTGTCGCCCGAGGGGGCGTGCCGCATTGTGTATCTGGAGACGGGGGGAGACCGATGAAAATTGAAATGCGCCACGGCGCGGGCGGCGCGGATACCGGCGCGCTGATCAGCGATGTGTTTGCGCGGCACTTCCAGAATGAAGTGCTGGGACGCATGGAGGACGGCGCGGTTCTGCCACGCCCGGAAGGCGGGATCGTGCTGACGACGGACAGCTTTGTCGTCCAGCCGCTGCAATTCCCGGGCGGGGACATCGGGCGGCTGGCGGTGTGCGGCACGGTGAACGACCTGTGCTGCATGGGCGCGGTGCCCAAGTACCTGACCGCGGGCTTCATCCTGGAAGAAGGGCTGGACACGGCGCTTCTGGAAACGCTTGTGCAGTCCATGGCGCGCACCGCGCGGGAGGCGGGCGTGTGCATCGTCGCGGGCGATACCAAGGTCGTCGAGGGGCGCGGCGGGCTGTATATCAATACGGCGGGCGTCGGGG
>NZ_LT707057.1:48994-83859 GCF_900155735.1 Intestinibacillus massiliensis | reverse complement strand
GGCGTGACGCTGCGCACCGCGATCGGCGGCCGGCGCGCGCTCTCCCCCCTGCGCGGCGAAGGGCTGCCGCGCATTTGCTGAGGATGACGGAAAAACGGCCGGACGGCAGTCCGGCCGTTTTTGTTTGCCCGGGCAGCGCAAAATACGCTTGGTTTCGCCCGTCTCCGCCGGTAAAATAGGGGACGCGGGCGCGGGGGCTGCAAAAAAATGCAAAAATTTCTGTCATTCACAAAATAGTAACATTTATATGTTACAGTATACAAAGATACATTTTATACGGCTTCAGGTATGGATAGCCGTGCACAGGAAGGAGTAATGTCTTCATGGCCAGCAATCCCAATTATAACGACATCACCCCCGAGATCGAGGCGCTCGCCGCCCGGAGCCGGGAAAACAGCCGCATCGACCCCGCGGATTACCCGAGATATAACGTCAAGCGCGGCCTGCGCGACCTCAACGGGCAGGGCGTGGTGGCCGGCCTGACGGAGATTTCCGACATCCAGGCGACCCGGGAGGTCGACGGGCAGCAGGTGCCCTGCGACGGCCGCCTGTATTACCGCGGTTACAACATCGAGGACCTCGTGCGCTGCTCGCTCGAGGAAAAGCGCTTCGGTTTTGAGGAAGTCGCCTACCTGCTGATGTTTGGCGAACTGCCGACGCGGGAGCAGCTCAAAAACTTCGAGGGCGAACTGTCCTATTACCGCACGCTGCCGAACAATTTCGTGCGCGACGTTATCCTCAAGGCGCCGAGCCAGGATATGATGAACTCCCTGGCAAAGTGCGTGCTGACGATGGCGTCCTACGACGATAAGGCGGACGATATCTCGCTCCCCAACGTCGTGCGCCAGTGCATGCAGCTCATCGCCACTTTCCCGCTGTTCTCGGCCTACAGCTACCAAGCGTACCATTACAAAGAGGGCAACAGCCTCTTTATCCATGCGCCGCGCCCGGAACTGTCCACGGCGGAAAACATCCTGTCCCTGCTGCGCGCGGACGCGTCCTATTCCTTCTGGGAAGCGCATCTGCTCGATATCTGCCTGATGCTGCATGCCGAGCACGGCGGCGGCAACAACTCGACCTTTACCACCCACGTCGTCACCTCCTCCGGCACGGATACGTACTCCTGTATGGCGGCCGCGCTCGCCTCGCTCAAGGGGCCGCGCCACGGCGGCGCGAACATCAAGGTCATCCGCATGTTCGAGGACATGAAAAAGGAAATCCACGACTGGGAGGACGAGGACGAGATCAAACGCTACCTGCGCGCCCTGCTGCACGGCGAGGCTTTCGACCACGCCGGCCTGATCTACGGCATGGGGCACGCGGTCTACTCGCTGTCCGACCCGCGCGCCAACATCCTCCAGTCCTTCGTGGAGACGCTGTCCCGCGAAAAGGGGCGCACGGACGAGTACGGCCTGTATTCGCGCGTGCAGCGCCTTGCGCCGCAGGTCATCGCGGACGAGCGCAAGATCTACAAGGGCGTCAGCGCGAACGTCGACTTCTATTCCGGCTTCGTATACCATATGCTGAACCTGCCGCTGGAGCTGTATACGCCGATCTTTGCAATCGCGCGTGTCGCGGGTTGGAGCGCGCACCGCATCGAGGAGCTTATCAACATGGGCAAGATCATCCGCCCGTCGTACTCCTATGTCGGCAAGCACCGCGCCTATGTGCCGGTGGACCAGCGCTAAAGCGCCCGCCCGTACTTGCGGTACTGTGAAATTTAAGGCACGCCCCTTTGGGGGGCGTGCCTTTTGCTTGACAAGGGTGCGGCAATGCTTTATAGTTAACTTGTTAACCATTCATTCATAAACTATTTTGAGGGGGCGGAAAGCGTGCCGTATTTCCAGAAAGGGTTCATCATCACGCTCGCAAAGGTCAATAAGCTGTTGCAGCGCGCCTGCGCGGCCGCGGTATCCGAATACCGGTTCACCCCGAACGAGGTGGAGGTGCTGCTGTTCCTGATGAACAACCCCGCGCACGATACGGCGACCGAGATCGCCCAGTACCGCAACGTGTCCAAGGCGCTCGTGGCAAAGTCAGTCGAATCGCTGTGCCGCCGCGGCTTCCTGACGGCGGAGCGGGACACGCGCGACCGCCGCGTGGTGCACCTGCACCTGAGCGGGCAGAGCAGCGGCATCGCGCGCCGCCTGCAGGCGTGCGAGGACGCGCTGTTTGCCCGGATCGAACAGGGCATCCCACCGGCCTGCCTCGACGCGGCGGGGCAGGCGTTTCCCATCCTGCGCGAAAATATCGATGGTTTGTTAAAGGAGTTTGAGGAACGATGAAGCAAAGCAATACCGCCGACCTGGGGACGGGGAGCGTCGGCAAGCTGCTGTTTTCCCTGTCCGTGCCGGCGATCCTGGCACAGCTGATCAATGTGCTGTATAACATGGTCGACCGTATGTACATCGGCCACATCGCGGACGTCGGCGCGGACGCGCTGACCGGCGTGGGGGTGACGATGCCGGTTATCCTTTGTATCTCGGCGTTTGCCGCGCTGGTCAGCATGGGCGGCGCGCCGCGTGCGTCCATCATGATGGGCAAGGGCAACCCGGAGGAGGCGGAGCGCATCCTGGGCAACTGCACGGCGACGCTTGTGCTGTTGTCCGTCATCCTGACGGCCGGCTTCCAGTTCTTCGGGCGCGACGTCCTGATGGCCTTCGGCGCGAGCGAGAATACGATCGGCTACGCCTGGGCGTACATGCAGATCTATTCCTTTGGCACGGTATTTGTGCAGATGGCGCTCGGCCTGAATGCCTTTATCACCGCGCAGGGCTTCGCGCGCACCAGCATGCTGACCGTGCTGATCGGCGCGGTCTGCAACACGGTCCTCGACCCGATCTTTATCTTCGGGTTTGATATGGGCGTGCGCGGCGCGGCGCTCGCAACCATCATTTCACAGGGCATCTCGTGCGTCTGGGTGGTGAAATTCCTGCTGTCGCGCCGCACCACCCTGCGCATCCGCAGGCGGAACCTGCGCCTGTCGCCGCATGTGATCCTGCCGTGCCTGGCGCTCGGCCTCGCGCCCTTTATCATGCAGCTGACGGAAAGCATCATCATGGTCTGCTTTAACACCTCGCTGCTCAAGTACGGCGGCGACCTCGCCGTCGGCGCGATGGCGATCCTGATGAGCGTCATGCAGTTTGCGATGCTGCCGCTCCAGGGGCTGACGCAGGGCGGGCAGCCGATCATCAGCTACAATTTCGGCGCGGGCAAGGCCAGCCGGGTGCGGCGCACGTTCAAGCTGCTCGTCGTGTCCTGCTTTGTCTATTCCACCGTCATGTGGGCGATCAGCATGTTTGTACCGCACCTGTTCATCACGCTGTTTACGGAAAATGCGCAGCTCAGCGCGTTCACGGTCTGGGCGATCCATATCTATATGGCGGTGGCGCTGCTGTTCGGCATCCAGATCGCGTGCCAGCAGACCTTTATCGCGCTCGGCAACGCCAAGGTTTCGGTATTCCTCGCGCTGCTGCGCAAGGTGATCCTGATTATCCCGCTGATTTACCTGCTGCCGCACATCGTGCCCGACCCGGTCATGGGCGTGTTCCTGGCGGAGCCGGTCTCCGACCTGATCGCGGTGTGCACGACGGCTGTCACGTTCGTCGTCGTGTTCCGCAAGACCCTGCGCGGCATGGACGCGGCGCAGGAGGAAGCGTCGGAGCCGGGCGGGGAGCCCGGCGGCCTGCAAGGCATTTGACAAGGCATCCCGGACAGGGAAAGGCCGCCCCCTTGGGGGCGGCCTTTTTTGCATTTACCGTCCGGCTTCCATCCGGCGGGCTTCGGAGATCTTGCCCATCAGCCGCTCCCGGGCGTCGTCAAACAGCAGGCGCTCGTTATGCGCATAATAGGCGTCGCAGCCAAAGTTCTGGATATACCAGGAGGTAAAATAGTTCGCGGTCAGCTCGGTTGCGAACATGACAAGCTCCTGGCTGTCGCCGAGGGCTTCGTCCAAAAACGCAAAGGCGTTTTCGAGCTGCCGGCCTGCGCGCCCGGCGGCGTCCGCACGCGCCTGTACGTCCTGCCCANCGCGGCAAGGTCGGCGTGCAGGGCGTCGGCCAGCGCGTCTGCGCGGTAAGCGTCGCGCGCCGCGTCCGACAGGCGGGAGAGCAGCAGGCCGAGCACGCCCAGCTTTTCATCAAAGGGCGCGGCGGCAAGTTCGGAGGCGCGTACGCGCTCCCAGGTGCCGTCCAGGATTTCGTCCACGTGGTAGGTGCGGCGGTACTTGTCGTACAGCAGCAGGTAATTTGCAAAATCCCCCGCGATGCGCGGGAGCTGGATATATTGGGAAATCACCTCGCGGTCGACCGGGATGCCGAGCGCCTCATAGGCCTGGATAAGCTCGGAAAGGTCCTCCCAGCCGCGCGCGGTGGCGAACTGCATGCCGTCCGCCGTGGCCTCGATGCGGTAAAAATGGTCGCGGCGGATTTCCAGATAGGAGAGCACCGCGCCGTGGATCCCGCGGCGGTAGGCGTACTCCTTCCAGACGGCGAAATCCTCCGTCACATCGATGCGCTTGACGCGGTCGAGCGTGACGACGTCAAAATCGCGCACGGATTTGTTATATTCCGGCGGGTTGCCCGCCGCGACGACGACCCAGCCCTCGGGCAGGCGCTGGTTGCCGAAGGTCTTGCACTGCAAGAACTGCAGCATCATGGGCGTGAGCGTTTCCGAGATGCAGTTGATCTCGTCGAGGAACAGGATGCCCTCGCGCACGCCGGACTGCTCCATCTGCCGGTAGACCGAGGCGATGATTTCGCTCATCGTATACTCGGTGACCGCGTGCTCCTGCCCGTCATAGGTGCGGTGCTCGATATAGGGCAGGCCGAGCGCGGACTGGCGCGTATGGTGCGTGATGGTGTAGCACACCAGGCCGACCCCGGTCTCGTCCGCGATCTGCTCCATGATCTGGGTCTTGCCGATGCCCGGCGGCCCCATCAGCAGGATCGGGCGCTGGCGCACGGGCGGGATGCGGTATGCGCCGGATGCGTCGCGCGACAGGTAGGCGCGCAGCGCGTTTTTGATCTCATTTTTGGCTCGTTTGATATTCATAAGGGTTCTCCTTGGATGATTTCATCTTCCCGGAGCACCGCGCGGATGCCCCAGGGCGGCACGTTGTCCGGGTAGCAGCCGCCCTCCAGCATGACGAACGCCGCGTCGTAAGCGGGGCGCTTTTGGGGATAAATCCCCAGCCCGTCGGTGAAATAGAGCAGGCCGCGCAGGTGCCGGAAAGCGCCTTCCTCCCGCAGCCGGTCGACATGCTCGAACACTGGGCGGAAGTCGGTGGAGGACTGGCCGACCAGCGTAAAGTGCTCCATATATTCGCGCAGCCCGCGCGCGTCCGTGATGCGCCGGTCGTCGCGCAGGCGGTCGTCGCATTGCAGGATGCGCAGGTTGACTTTCCGGAAAAAGCTCTCGGTGTCCTTGAGGATGGAATAGGTATAGGATAGGAAGGCGCGCACCAGTTCGCCGGAGGTGGACATCGAGGTATCGACCGCGATGACGAAATCCTCGATGCGGCGCGCCTCCCGCGTTTCCAGCGGCTCGATGAGCGGCATGTTGCCGTAATGCCGCAGGCCGTAGGCGTAATAGCCCGGGTCGAAGGCGTCCGCGTCCACCGCGACCTCCTCCCGCAATACGGCGAAGCGCCGCAGGAAGGCGCGGTAATCGGTGGTTTCGCGCGCGGATACGCGGAGCTGCTCGCGCACGGCCTCCGCGCCCGTGGCCTGTCCGGCAAATACGGTCTCCATACTGGTCTCCGTGCGCCGGCTGAGGGTTTGCCACTGCTGTTCCTGCCGCCCGCCGTCGTCCTGCATCGGCCAGGGCGTATGGTCGTCTGCGTAGAATTCGCGGGCAAGCGTCGCGCGGTCGTATACTGGGAGCGGCTCGCGGTGGAAAAAACGGTAGATGCCCTCGGCGGTCAGCACGGGCAGGCCGCCGCGCAGGCGGGCGTACAGGTTGCGCCGCCGCACGCTGTTTACCGGCGCTTCCAGGCAGCGCAGCTCCAGCCCGTCCAGGATGCTTTCCACCGCAATGTCGCAGCACAAATCCCAAAGCCCGCGGTCACGGCGGTTTGATTTGACATGGTGCCGCAGCAGGCAGTGCAGCAGCGTGTGCAGGTAGGCGCGGCATACGGGGGCGCGCCCGCGCTCATACTGCCGCGCCAGGTACGCGCCGTTATAGAAAAGCGCGCGGCCGTCGGTCGCGAGGCAAGGCGTTTGAAAGCCCCCGGACGGGGGGAGCGCGGCAAGCGCCGCGTCTAAAAAGGGCAGGTTCAGGTAAAGCTCGCTGCGGGCGGCCTGCAAGATTTCACGGCCGATTGCCTGCCAGTGTTCCGGTTGTGCCATGGGTACTCCTTTATAGGTCGAAGGTTTTGTGCAGCCCGGCGTGGGGCTGCCTGGATACCGCGTCCAGCAGCACGGTAAGCGTTTCGGTATGCCCGTGCCGCCGCGCCGCGTCGCAGGCCGTGCCCAGGTCTTGCCGGGGCAGTACGCCGAGGGACAGCAGGAAGGCGAGCGCCTGGGTTTCGCCGCGCGCCGCAAGGTTACAGGCGAGCGCGCCGCCGTGCGCGCGTAAGCAGTCCAGGTATTGCGCGCGCGCCTGTGCGGAAAGCGCATACGGCCAGCGCAGGCGGCGGCTTGCCACGCGCGCGGCGACGTCGAAGGCGTGGGTTTGCAGCAGCCGGTAAAACGCGCCGTCGTACTGCGCAAATTGCAGCACGCCGCGCTCAAAGCATTGCCGGTAGGCATAGCCCGCGCCTTCAATCCGGCGCTGGAATATGTGCGGCGCAAAAAGCTCCTGCAAGTCCTCGCTGTAGGCTGGGAACAGCAGGCGCGCCTGCCGCTCGCCGAAAGCAAGGCATACGTCAAGTTCCCCCGCGTGTTCGCCGAGCAGGCGCTGCAGGCAGGTGGGCGCGCCCTCGGCAAGGCGCACGGTCACGGCGCGCAGGGCGGTGCAGTTCATCAGCGCGCCGCCGCTGAAATCCGTGACGGAAGCGGCCAGGGAGAGCGACTGTAAGTTCCGGCAATTGTAAANCCCGACGGCGCGTATCCCCCGAGCGCGGCCACAGGACGACCGCCGATCTCGTCGGGGAGGCGCACGGCGGGGTCGCGCGTTTCGCAGCGCAGGATGGCCACGCCGTCCGCCACATTTTCGCAGGTGAGCAGCAGGTCGTTGGCGCCGTCTATTTGCAGCAAGGGGCATGCTCCTTTCTCAGGGGAATGCGTACCGCGGCGGGCGGGGCGTATCCGGCGCGCGCCTGGCGGTACCGTCGTGGGATGGGCGGCGCTCCGGCCGCTTTACGGCTATTATACCACCGATCCGGCAAGTGGGGAATGGGCGATCGGGTGGGGCGTTATGGAAAATGCCACGCTTATATCCTATCTTTGCCGTTTTGGCTGTTCTGGCCGGGGGGACGGTGCGCAAGGGTTGCGGTTTTGATGGGATTTCTTTTGCAATCGCCGGGGTGCATTTGCGCCGCACGATACAAAAGGGCAGCGGCAATATATTTTGCCGCTGCCCTTTATGGTTTGCAGGTTTCCCGCTGACGTCCTTCGGGGTACCCCGCCCGTGCCCTCCCGCCTTAGCATTGGGAAGGGGGATTCCGGGGATTTAGTTCTTGTTTGCGCCGGTATAGTCGTTAACGTTGTCCTTATCGACCGGCTCAAACGGGATCCAGGTGTAAAGCTCGCACGGCTCGCCCTTGGCAAGCTTGACCGCCGCCTCGACCGCGCCGCCGCCCTGGCCGACCGCGTTCTGGAACACGGTGAACGCCATGTCGCCGGAGACGATGGATTCCAGCGCGACCGAGGTCGCGTCGATGCCCGCGACCGGGCAGACGACCTTCTTCTCGCCGGAGGTCTTCATCGCCTCGATCACGCCGAGCGCCATCTCGTCGTTGTTGCAGATGACCGCGTCGACCGGCTTGCCGGAGCCCAGGAACTGCGTGAACTTATCCATCGCCTTGGCGCGGTCCCACTCGCCGGTGTCCTCAAACACATAGTTGACCGCCAGGCCGGAACCCTCGAGCGCCTTCTTGGCGGAATCGGTGCGCAGCACCATCGCCTGCATACCCAGCGTGCCGGTCATGATGGCGACGTTCGCCTCGGTCTTGCCCTCGTCCTTGAGTTTCTTGGCGATATATTCGCCCTGGTAGCCGCCGGCCTCCTCCTCGTTGGAGCCGACATAGACGACCTGGCCTTCCTTGAACAGGTTTTCGTCCACGACGCGGTTGACAAAGACGACCTTCATGTCGCCCGCCGCGTCCAGGATCTCCTGGGCGTTGTCGGTGTTGACGATGTGCACGACCATGGCGTCATAGCCGTCCGCCGCGCAGGTCTGCACATGGCTGATCTGGGTGATCGGGTCGGTATTTGCGTCAAAGGAAGAGAAGTCCACGCCCAGCTCGCCCGCCTTGTCGATGGCCGCCTGCTCCATGTTGGAGACCCACTGGTCGCGTGCGGAGATGGACAGGCCGACCTTCAGCTTGTGGCCGTCGCCCGCATCGCCGTCCTGCGCCGCCGCCTTGTCGCCGTTACCCGCCGGCGCGGCGTCCTGTGCCTGCGTGCCCCCGCCGCAGCCTGCAAATAACCCCAGGGATAGCGCCAGTGCGAGCGCGAATGCGATTTTCCGTTTCATAAGTAAATACCTCCATATGTTTTCCGAAGCCTATGTGTGCGGCAGATGCCGAAACAGCCGGGACGCGCGTTGCAGCGCGCCCGGCCATCGCGGCAAGTAAGAAGGAAAGAGAAGAAATAGGAAAGGGTCAGATACCTTCCGAGCAGGCGCGGATCGCCTGGACGGCAGTCGCGCTGTCGGTTGCCGGGTACAGTTCGAAGCCGACGGAATTTTGATAGCCCAGCTTGGCCAGGTGCTTCATGAAATTCTTATAATTGATGACGCCGGTGCCGGGCTCGTTGCGGCCGGGCGCGTCCGCAATGTGGATGTGGCCGATATAGGGGAGGTATTTTTCCGTGGTCTCGCAGATCTTGCCCTCGTCCAGGTACATGTGGTAGGCATCGTACAGCACCTTGAGGTTCGGGGAGCCGACCGCCGCGACCAGCTCGACAGAGGTCTTGGTGTCGCTCAGGAAATTGCCGCAGTGGTCCTTGACGATATTGAGCGCTTCCAGTACGAAGGTTACGCCGGCTTCTTCGGCCATCGGCGCGATTTCCTTCAGCACATCGAACATCGCGCAGTAGCGGGTCACGTCGGAATAGTCGCCGGACATCGGCTTGGCAAACTGCGGGCTGTCCAGCAGCGAGTCGGAATGGATCACGAGCACCGGGCAGCCCACGACCTTGGCCGCGGCCAGCGCGCCCTTGATGTACTCGATGTACGGCGCCTTGTTGACCGGGTCGCACATGGAGAGCGGGCCGTCGCCGGACATGGCGGCCATCTTCAGGCCGTTGGCGTCCAGCAGGCGCTTGACCTCCGGCAGGTTCTTGTCGTCCCAGCCCCAGAACTCGACGAAATCGAAGCCGTCCTTCTTGGCCTGCGCAAAGCGGTCGGCAAAGGGCATTTCGGAATAGATGGATTCAATGTGGATGTCTCTCTGCAGCATCATAAGTACCTCCTGATAGTTGTGTGATATGTGATTGGTTTGGATTTTAAGGGGATCAATAGTCCAGCCAGACCGCGCCTTGGTCGGAGGACTGCACGCATTTTTCAACCCATTTGACGCCGTTGGCGGCCGCGTGGATATCGGGATACCAGAAGCCCGGCGCCTGCCCCTTGTTGGCCGCCTCCATCGCCCTGGCAAAGCGCAGGTACAGGTTGCTCCACGCCTCGAACAGGCCTTCCGGGTGCCCGCCGCCAATGCGGTCTTCCGCCAGGGCGGCGGGGTAAAGGTACGCGGCGCCGCGTTCCAGCACACGGGCTGGCTCGCCCTCCACCTCGTAGCGGAGCTGGTTCGGGCGCTCGTCCCACCATTCGATGGACGCCTTGGAGCCGATGACGCGGATCTTCTGGCCGTGCATCGAGCCGCAGTTCATGGCGCACGACCAGGAAGTCGCCTGCGCGCCGTTTGCGAGGTTCATGATGACGAAGGCGTTGTCTTCCAGCTGGCGGCCTTCTACAAAGGCCTTGCGCGTGCACATCAGGTTTTTGATCGAAAAGTCCGGCATCATCGCTTCCGCGAGGAACAGCGGGTGGGTGCCGACGTCGCCGAGTACGAAGGACGGGCCGGCGAACTTGGGGTCCATGCGCCATTTCGCGGCCGGGTTCGTCGCTTCCAGCGCCGTGTTGTACGCGCCGTGCGCGAACTGCATGTTTACCAGGCGGATTTCGCCGAGGTCGCCGTGGGCGATCATCTGTCGCCCCTGCTCGATCATCTGGTGCCCGGCGTAGCCGTAGGTCACGCCGACGACCAGCCCCTTGGCGTCGGCCAGTGCGACCAGCTCCTCGGCCTGCCCCGTCCAGAAGCACAGCGGCTTTTCACAGACGACGTGCAGCCCCGCCTCCAGTGCGGCTTTGCAGATTTCATAGTGCGTGCCGTTCGGCGTGGCGATCGAAACCGCCTCAATGCCGTCCGGGCGTTTTGCCTCTTCCTCGAACAGCGTTTTGTAGTCCGGGTAGCAGCGCCCGGCTGCAACGCCGAGACCCACGCCGAAATCCCTGCCGCGTTCCGGGTCGATGTCGAATGCGCCCGCCACCAGCTGGAAGCTGTTGTCCCGGAGCGCCGCCGAACGGTGGATATACCCGATCTGGCTGCCGCGGCCGCCGCCGACCATCGCCCAGCGGATCGGATGGTCTAGCACCTTTTCGCCGTTGATCATAAGGAACCCTCCTGCCTTATCGCATAAATTGTGAATTATTTATCTGGGTTATTGCTTTCCTGTTCGCTTTTGATGATATAATTATAACTTTTTACGGCGATTCCGTATTCACCATTCTTGGCTTTTTACCGGACGGGAACACGGCCGCCGTTTCAATTTTGCGGTTTGGGGTGTCAAATCTTGCTTTCCGCTTTTTGGGCGGACGGTTGACGGCGGATTACGGCGCCGGTATAATGGGGACAAAGGTCGCCGGGAGGCATGGGAGGGGGCGGGGGAATGGCGTTTGTTTGGAGGACGGCCGCGTTTGAAAGCATCTTTGAGGATGGGCGGCTGCCGCGCGTCCTGTCCGTGGGCATGGAGGACTTCAATGCGCGCAAGACCGTGCGCGCGATGCACCAGCACGACGACCGCCTGGAGTTCCTGCTCATCAAGACGGGCAGCGGCGTGCACACCATCGACGGCCAGGCCTACCATGCCGCGACGGGCGACGTGCTGATCTATAACTGCAACACCGTGCACGACGAGACCGCCAGCGTGGACCAGGGCATGACCGTGTTCAGCTGCGCGGTGAGCGGCCTGGCGATCCGCGGGATGTCCCCCAACTGCCTGGTGCCGCCGAACCGCCCGCCCGTGGTGCGCAGCAAGGAACGGTATCAGGAGCTGGAAGACCTGTTTGCGATGCTGTACGATTTTACGATGCAGAACACGCCGCGCGCGGTGGAGACGGCCACCTACCTGTGCGCCACGCTCCTTTCCATCCTCTATGACCTGGCGCGCAGCGAGACCGAGGAGCTTCGCACGGAAGAACAGGTGCTGGGGCGGCACATCCGCGCCTATATTGACGCGCACTATTTGGAGGACATCTCGCTGCAGTCCATCGCGGAGACGCTGCACATAAACCAGTATTATATGGCGCACGTGTTCAAGGCGGTATCGGGTTACTCCCCGGTGCAGTACATTATCCGCCGCCGGATCGGCGAGGCGCAGTCCTACCTGCTGCAGACGGACAAAAGCATCACGGATATCGCCATGCAGGTGGGGTACCATAACGCGAACCATTTCCATAAGGCGTTTTTGAAGATCGTCGGCATGCCGCCGCAGAAGTACCGTGAGTTCATCGACCCGCACCGATCGAAATGACGGACGTCAAAAAAGCGGAGGGCTAGCACATGCTAGCCCTCCGCTTTTTGACCTTTATTTATCGCTGCAACAAGCCCTGCGCCCCCGGCTCTGTTTTTCCGGCGGGGCCGTGCGCTGCATGCCCCCCGGGAACCGGGCCTGCGCCTTGCAGCGTATAGGCGTGCGCCTGTGCGGCGCATACTGTATTGGGAACGGTTTCCCGGCGCAATAGGTCACATCGCCTTTTCAAACAGGTAGTCGTCCATTACATAGCCGCCGCCGATGTCCGCGTCCTGCGTGCCGATCCGGGTAAAGCCCAGCTTTTCGTAGGAGCGGATAGAGCCTTCGTTGCCGCGGTTGACGGTCAGCCAGACGCGGCGGAGCCGCGCGCCGCGCGCCCAGCCCTCCAGGAACGCCATCACGTCGCGCCCCGCGCCCTGCCCGCGGCATTCGCGGCGCACATATAACTTGCTCAGGAACAGCGCGTCGTCCTTGGCTTGCACGCCGAGGTAACCCACGGTTTGGCCGCCCTGCCGCAAGAAGAAATACTGGTACCCCTCCTCCGCAAGCTGGCGGCGCATCGGCCCCTCGCTCTGGAAGCGCGCCAGCATGTATTCGATCTGCTGCGCGCCAAGCAGGGGCATGTAATATTCCGTCCAGATTTCGCGCGCGAGCGCGGCGAGCGCGGGGATTTGGGCGTCCTGTGTGACTTCACAAAATTCTGTCATATTTTTTACCTCTCCTTGTTAAATTGTCCTTCGCAACTGATTGTACAGCGAAAATTTCAAAAAAACAAGCGTCAACACGTGGCAATGCACAAAAAGTATGGTATAATAGCCGCATGGCGGCTATTATACCCGGTTTTAAATTTTTACCGGCAACGGCATGTGGGCTGCGGCTTTTTGGCTGCACGGCCGCCGGGGCTGTGGTATCATAGCCGCAAAACGGCCATGATACCTTTGATTTAAAATCTATACCACAATGGCGTGGCAAGCAATGGTTTTTGTAGGATTCTACTTGCCATTGTGGTATAATGGCAGAATAGCTGCAAGCGGCTATGCGCCCATGGGTTGGAAGACGGGCAGACGGCAGGCGCGCGCCGGGAGGTGCGGGCTTGGCTGCAACGCCCCTGTTTTCCCAACCGCGCAAATGGCCCATAGGGGATCTGTAAACTGGGAGGAAGCACAGCAATGTCAAAGCATAAAAGCGAAGCGTTCACTTGCCCGCACTGTCAGAATGAAAGCAGCCGCGAAATCGTGGAGAGCATCAACGTCGACCTGTCGCCGGAGATGCGCGAAAAGGTACGCGACCTGTCCTGCTTCGCCTGGACCTGCCCGGTGTGCGGCAAGGCCTCCCTGGTGATCGACCCCTGCCTGTACCATGATATGTCGAACCAGTTCATGGTCTGGCTTTCGCCGGACGGCAGCCCGCTGGATGCATCCGGCTTCGACCCGCTGGCAGGCTACACCCTGCGCTGGGTGGAAAGCCCCAATGCGTTCCGCGAGAAAATCGACGTCCTGGAACGCGGGCTGGACGACCGCGCCATCGAGCTGATGAAGCTGATCCTCGCGATGCAGCTGCAAAAGTCGATGGATATCGTCGACCTGGTGTTCCACTCGTTCGACGAGCGCACCGGCGCTTTCCGGTTCGTCGTCGTACTGTCCGACGGCGCCGAGCAGTACGCCGCGATGCAGGGCGACACGTACGCGCGCATCGCGCGGGACGTGGAGGAGCGCCTCTTTACCCCGGCGCGCGACTTCGTCAAGGTCGATATCGACTGGGCGACCGCGGCGCTCGAGCTGCTGAAGGGATCCGAATAAAAAAGCAGGGGCCGGATTTCCGGCCCCTGCGGGAACGTCTGCGGCGTTACAGCGCCGGGAAGGCAAGCTGCAGCAGCGTGCCGCCGGCAACGGCTACCAGATAGGTTGCCGCGATGATCTTCAAGGCGTTTTTGCGCCCGCCGCGCTTCTGGAAGAGCAGCATATACCCAAACCCCGCGCCGGTGGACAGGCCGGCGATGACCGCGCCGAAACTGATTGTGCCGCCGAGGAACAGCTCCGTCAGGAGCACGGAGATCGCGCATCCCGGGATCAGCCCGATCAGCGCGCACAGCGCGGGCTGGAGCACGCTGCCGGAAAGCAGCAGGGAGGACAGCGCTTCCTCCCCAATCGCATAAACGGCCAGGTTGATGAGCAGCATCGTGACCAGCAGGAACAGCGTCGTTTTGACGGTGCGCCACAGGATTGCGCCCACCGGGGACGGCCCGCAGCAGCCGCAGCCCTCGTCCATCACGATGGATACGCGGCCGCGCCGCACCTTGGAGCCGCGGAACACCGTCCACTGCAGCAGGTAGCCGGCGATGACCGCGAGCGCGATCTTGCAGCCGACCAGCAGCGCGACGTTGCGCCCCGCGCCCGGGTTCGCAAGCAGCAGGGGGATGGCCTCGTCCGAGGTCGAGACAAACACCGCGACCAGCGTTGCGGGGGCCAGGTAGCCGCTGTTGTAGAGGGCGCTGGCCGCCGCGGAAAAGCCGCACTGCGGCACTGCGCCTGCAAGCGCCCCGAAGAACGGCCCGAGCCGCTGCGCCTTTTCGAGCAGCGCCGGGGTCGAGCGCATCCGCGTTTCAATCAGGTACAGCAGCGCGTACACCGCCAGCAGGATGGGCGCGGCCTTCAGGATATCCAGGCAGGAATCCAAAATCACATCTAACAAAGAAAACACCTCGCGTACATGGGAATGGTTCTCATTATATCATAGGACTTCCCAAACGGCAAGGGCTAATTTGGCTTGCCCGCACGCAGGGGGGATTTTAAGGAGCAAACATGAAATTCGAAGAACTGCAAATCAATGAACCGATCCTCAAGGCGCTCGCCGAGGTCGGCTATTCTGAACCCACCCCGATCCAGGAGCAGGCCATCCCGCCGGTGCTCGAGGGGCGCGACGTGCTGGGCTGCGCGCAGACCGGTACGGGCAAGACGGCGGCGTTCGCCATCCCGATCCTGCAGCGCCTGGGCGCGCCGCGGGAGAAACAGTCCCCCAAGCGCCCGGTGCGCGCGCTCATCCTGACGCCGACGCGCGAGCTGGCGCTCCAGATTTACGAAAATTTCGTCGCTTACGGCAAATACACCGGGCATACGAGCACGGTGGTCTTCGGCGGCGTGTCGCAGGTGCCGCAGGTGGAAGCGCTGCACCGCGGCGTGGACGTGCTGATCGCAACGCCCGGCCGCCTGTGGGATTTGATGGGGCAGAAGAAGGTGTCGCTGTCCGGCGTCGAGTGCTTTGTCCTCGACGAGGCCGACCGCATGCTCGATATGGGCTTTTTCCCGGATGTCAAGCGCATCATCCGCACGCTGCCGCAGAAGCGCCAGACGCTGCTGTTTTCCGCCACGATCCCGTCGGAGATTGCAGACCTCGCCGACAGCCTGCTGACCGACCCGGTGCACATCTCCGTGACGCCGACGGCGACCCCGGTCGAGGCGATCCGCCAGTGCGTCTATATGGTCGACCGCTGCAACAAGCGCGCCCTGCTCGCGCATGTCATCAAGGAAAACGGCATGCAGCAGACGCTGGTGTTCACCCGCACCAAGCACGGCGCGGACCGCGTCGCGCGCGACCTTAAAAAGGCGGGCATTTCCGCGGACGCCATCCACGGCGATAAGTCCCAGGGCGCCCGCCAGCGCGCGCTGAGCGACTTTAAGGCGGGCAAGGTCGTCGCGCTTGTCGCGACCGATATCGCGGCGCGCGGCATCGACATCAGCGGCCTGCCGTTCGTGATCAATTTCGACCTGCCGGAAATCCCGGAAACCTACGTCCACCGCATCGGCCGTACCGGCCGCGCCGGGCTGGAGGGCACGGCGATCTCCTTCTGCGACGGCGCGCAGATGAGCTACCTGATCGATATTGAGGAGCTGACCGGCCGCCGGATCGAGGAGGTCGAGGAGCACGCCTACCCGATGACCGGCGAGCAGCCTGCAGAGCCGGAGGATAAGCCGCAGCGCCGCCGCAGCAGCCAGGGCGGCCAAGGCAGGCGGGGCGGCGGCAGCCGCAGCCAGCAGCCGAAGAAGAAGCCTGCGCAGCCCAAGGCCGAGCCCGCACAGAAGCAGCCGCAAAAGCCCGCAGCCNCGAAACCTGCGGCGGCGCGCCCCACGCAGGCGGCGAAGAAGCCCGCGGCCGCGCCGGACAAAAAAACGCCGCCGGCAGCGGAACAAAAGCGCCCCGCAAACGTCAATAGGAAAAAGGCAAGCGTATCCCGCGGCGGCCGCCGCCCGCGCGACAACGATAGCGCGCAGGTCGAGACCAAGCCGCTGCCCGCAAAGCCGCTGTCCGATTCCCTGCGCGCCCGCATTGCCGCCAAGGTGGCTTCGGTGCTTTCCGGCCACAGGGACTAAGCGCGGCGCCGGGCGTCAGATAGAGAGAACAGCAACCTGGGGAAAGGACGGGAAACGGCATGGGCCGCATCAGAAAAGCAGGCATAGGCCTGCTGACCGCCATTATCTTTTTTGTAACGGTCGCGTACCCCTTTTGCCTGTATACGGACAATGGCTTCGTATCCAAATGGCGTACGCTTTATATTGAAACCGCAATGTCGACCCTGAGCCACCAGTGGCTTGCCACGGCGTTTATCCCGCAGGAGATCATCGACGAGGTGATGCAGAGCCGTTACCAGTCGCAGGCCGAGCAGGCGGACAAGGAAAGCCAGTGGGAGGGCGGCGGAGAGACCGCCGCGGACCGCGCCGCCGAGGCCAACGAGCCGCTGGAAAAGTTCCTGGCGCTCTTTGACGAGATCGACCGGGAGAGCTTTGAAAAGTTCGTGCAGAAGCACCCGGAAAGCGTCGCCAAGGGATATGACCGCATCGACATCGACTATTGCGACGCCGGCGACGGCAAGACCGGCATCGTGACGGCCGAGGGCGACCGCGTGCTGGCCGTCAACGCCAAGGAGGGCATCCTGATCGTCGAGGTCGAGGGCGAAAACTATAACGGCCGCCTGGCCTTTGTCAAGGATGCGTCGCGCGTCGGCGTCGGCACCTGCAAGGCGCTGTTCGGGCACGGCCAGTTTGTGCGCGATATCGCGGCGCGGTATGACGCGGTGCTGGCCATGAACGCCTCCGGCTTTGAAGACCCGGGCGGCAACGGCAACGGCGGTACGCCGTACGGCTTCGTCAAGTCCGAGGGGCAGAAGCTGCGCAGCGCCGAAGGCGGGGATTACAAGATCATCGGCTTCGACGGGGAAAACCACCTGCGGATCGGCAAGTTCAAGGACACCTCGGTCCTGCGCGACGCCGTCGAGTTCACGCCGGCGCTCATCATCGACGGCGAACGCCTGGTCAAGGATTCCGCGGGCTGGGGGCTCCAGCCGCGCAGCGCGATCGGGCAGAAGGCCGACCAGACCGTGATGATGCTCGTGGTAGACGGGCGGCAGGCCGGGCACAGCCTGGGCTGCACGGTCAACGAGTGCGCGGAGATTTTTGAGCGGTACGGCGCGGTGCAGGCCTCCAACCTGGACGGCGGCTCCTCCTCGGTCATGTATTATAACGGCCGGGAGATCACCAGACCGACCACGGCCAGCAAAAACGAGGAAGGCCGCTACCTGCCGGACGCATTTATCGTCCGCGCCGCAGATTGACCCTTTTGCATAAGGAAAACAGGCGCACCGCAAATGTATGCGGTGCGCCTGTTTATTTTGCCTGGAAGCCCTGTTTATTTTGCGGGCGGGACAACCTCGAGCCAGTAGCCGTCCGGGTCGGAGATGAAATAGATCCCCATGGACGGGTTCTCGAAGCAGATGCAGCCCATGTCCGCGTGCTTGCGGTGCGCGGCCTCGTAATCGTCCGCGGTAAAGGCCAGGTGGAACTCGTTTTCGCCCAGGTTGTAGGCCTGCGGGTGGTCGCGCAGCCAGGTCAGCTCCAGCAGGTGCGGCGTGCGGCCGTCGCCCAGGTATACGATGGTGAAGCTGCCGTCCGGCGCCTCGATGCGGCGGGTTTCGCGCAGCCCCAGCGCCTCCCCGTAGAACGCGAGCGCGCGGCCGAGGTCGGCCACGTTCAGGTTGTTATGTGCAAAAGTAAATGACATCGGGTTTGCCCTCCTTGTCCGGTGCGTTGGTTTTCCGCCCTTACCCTACCATATCCGTGGGCAAAACGCAAGGGCGCGGGCGTGAAAATACAGAGGCGGCCCTGCTTTTTTGTTTACTTTGCCGGGGGTTTTTGCTATACTATAGCTGTATATCTATGCTTAATAAGGGAGGGCAAAACGAGTGGATAAACGGCTGCTCAAACTGATACAACCGGGATTCGGCCTCTTTTTTGCCGTATTCCTGCTTTTTTCACTGGCTTGCGCCTTCTTTTCCATCCTGCTCAGCGCCGCCGGCGTAGCGCTCTGCGGCGCGCTGTTCTGGCTGTACCGCATCCGCAACCGCTACCGCAAGCGCCAGATGAGCGAATACCTGGAGGGGCTGCACATCGAGGTGGACGGTTCGGAGCGCGACACGCTTTCGAGCTTCCCGATCGCCGCGGTCGTCGCGCTTGCGACCACCGGGGAGATCCTGTGGTGCAACCCGGAGTTTGACGGGCTGACCGGGCAGAAGGACGGCGCGCTGGGCGCGCGTATCCATGAGCTGGCGCCGGGCTTTGACACGCGCTGGCTGATCGAAGGGAAAAAGCAGTACCCCGCCGAACTGAAAATGAACGGGCGGTTTTTCCAGATTTACGGCAACCTGATCCGCGGCGAACAGCACGCGGGCATGATGATGACGCTGTATTTCCTCGACAGTACGGAGTTCGTTACGCTGCGCGGGCAATTCGAGTCGACGCGCCCCGCGGTCTCGATCATCTCGATCGACAACTACGAGGAGCTGACCAAAAACGCGACCGACTCGGAAAAGTCGGCCGTCCTGGCCGAGGTCGACAAGAAAATCGGCGAATGGGCGAAGGATAGCCGCGCGCTGCTGCGCAAGTACGACCGCGACAAGTACATTTTCGTGCTGGAGGAGGCCGACCTGCAAAAGCTGGTGGACGGCAAGTTTTCCGTCCTTGACGAGGTGCGCACGATCCAAAGCCGCGACGGCATTATCGCGACGCTTTCCATCGGCGTGGGCAAGGATGGCGAGACCTTTGAGGAAAACTACCGCTATGCCGGGCTGGCGCTGGAAATGTCGCTGTCACGCGGCGGCGACCAGGCGGTCATCAAGAATAAATATGCCTTTGAGTTTTTCGGCGGCCTGTCCAAGGAAGTCGAAAAGCGCACGAAGGTCAAGTCCCGCGTGGTGGCAAACGCACTCAGCCAGCTCATCCGCGACTCGTCGCAGGTGCTGGTCATGGGGCACGCCATGAGCGATACCGATTCGCTCGGCGCGGCGGTCGGCATGGTGTGCGCGGTGCGCAGCCGCGAAAAGCCGGTGCATGTGGTCATCAACGGCGACCGCACGCTGGCCGGCGACCTGCTGCACAAGATGGAGGCCATGCAGCAGTATAAGGGCGTGTTTATCAGCCCGGAGGAGGCCATGGTCGTCTGCGACTACAACACGCTGCTGATCGTTGTGGACACCAACCGGCCGGACTATGTCGAGTCGCCCTCGCTGCTCGAGTCCATCAACAAGGTGGCGGTCATCGACCACCACCGCCGCGCGGCCAGCTATATCGAGGATTCCGCGCTTAACCTGCACGAGCCGTACGCTTCTTCCACCTGCGAACTGGTGGCGGAACTGCTGCAATACATGGTGCCGAACCGCACGATCATGCGCGAGGAGGCGGAGTGCCTGCTTGCGGGCATCTACCTGGACACCAAGGGCTTTTCCATCAAGGCGGGCGTGCGCACCTTTGAAGCTGCGGCGTACCTCAAGCGCGCCGGGGCGGACATGGTCGCGGTCAAGAAGCTGTTCCAAAGCTCGTTTGACGAGTATATGGCGCGGCAGCGCATCATTGCTGCCGCGCGTACCTGCGGCGAGGGCGTCGTCGTGGCGATCTCGAACACCGAGACCAGCCGCGCGATCGCGGCGCAGGCCGCAGACGAGCTGCTTGATATCATCGGCGTGCGCGCCAGCATCGTAGCCTTCCCGAGCGGGCAGGACACGATCGTTTCCGCGCGTTCGCTCGGCAAGGTCAATGTCCAGATCATCATGGAGCGGCTGGGCGGCGGCGGCAACCTGTCGTCTGCGGGCGCGCAGCTGGTGGGCGTGCCGCTCGGCGAGGCCGAGGGGCGGATTATGGAAGCCATCCGGCAGTATCAGGAAGAGTTCAAAAAATCATCTTAAATCAGCGGAATACCCCGCCTGGGAGTATGGTTCCCGGCGGGCGGTATTTCAGGCACGGTAAAACACATTGGAGGATACAAACATGAAAGTCATTTTAAAGGCAGACGTCAAGGGCCAGGGCAAAAAGGGCGAGCTGGTCGAGGTCAGCGAGGGCTATGGCCGCAATTTCCTGCTGCCCCGCGGGCTGGCGGAACTGGCGACCGCGGACAGCATCAACCTGATGAAGCAGGCGGACGCCGCCAAGGCGCGCCGCATCGAGCTGGATAAGCAGGCCGCGCGCGAAACCGCGGAAAAGCTGATGGCGGTCAAGGTGCTGGTACGCGCCAAGGCCGGCCAGGGCGGCCGCCTGTTTGGCGCGGTCACCGCAAAGGAGATTTCCGAAGCGCTCAAGGCGCAGCATAACATCGAGATCGACAAGCACAAGGTCATGCTGGGCGAGGCGATCAAGGCGTTCGGCACCTACACGGTCAAGGCCAAGCTGTACCCGGAGATCACGGGCGATATCAATGTGCAGGTCATCGAGGCCTGATAAACGGGAAGGGGACGGGATTGCCGTCCCGTTTCCATGCCACAGCGTTTTTGCGGGAAAGGAGGGGGCATGGACGAACTGTTAGCGCGGCAGATGCCGCAGAGCGCCGAAGCGGAGCAGGCAGTGATCGGCTCCATGCTGATCGACCCGGCCTGTATCCCGGAGGTCATCGAGCAGCTCCGCACGGACGACTTCTATGCGGAGGAAAACAGCCGCATCTTTGAAACCATCTATTCGATGTTCAACAGCGCCATGAAGATCGACGCGGTCACCGTGCTCGACCAGCTCAAGGCGCAGGGTGTGTATGACGAGGCCGGCGGCCGCGCCTACCTGATGCAGCTCATGGACGTGACGCCCACCGCGGCGAACGTGCGGGAGTACGCCTCGATCGTGCGCGACAAGAGTATGCTGCGCGCCATTGCGGGCGCAGCGGCGGACATCCAGAACCTGGCGTTCGAGGGCGCGGGCAGCGCCGCGGACATCGCGGAGCTTGCGGAGCAGAAGATTTACAGCGTGCGGCACGGCCGCGAGATCAAGGGCCTGTCGCACATCAAAAACGTCATTATGGACCTGTATGCCCGCCTGGACGAGTTGGGGCAGTCGGATTCCGACATCCCCGGTATCCCGACCGGCTTCCACGACCTTGACCACGCGTTGACCGGGCTGAACAAATCCGACCTGATCCTGATCGCGGCGCGCCCCGGCATGGGCAAGACCGCCTTCGCGCTCAACATCGCGCTCAACGCGGCCAAGTCCAGCAAAAAGGACGTCGTCGTGTTCCAGCTCGAAATGAGCAAGGACCAGCTTGCGTCGCGCTTCCTCTCGAACGAGGCGCTCATCGAGTCGCAGAAGCTCAAGACCGGAAACCTCGACCAGGACGACTGGATCAAAATTGCGCGCGCATCCAACGTGCTCGCCAAAACCCGCATTTACGTCGACGACAACCCGGCGATCACGGTCGCCGAGATCAAAGCGAAGTGCCGCCGCCTGGGCGACGGGCTCGGCCTGATCGTCATCGACTACCTGCAGCTCATGCAGTCGGGCGGCCGCCGCAACGACAACCGTGTGCAGGAGGTTGCGGATATCTCCCGCAGCCTCAAGATCATGGCGAAGGAGCTGAACGTCCCGGTCATCTGCCTGTCGCAGCTTTCCCGTGCGGCGGAACAGCGCGCCGATAAGCGGCCGATGCTGTCCGACCTGCGCGAATCGGGCGCGATCGAGCAGGACGCCGACATCGTCCTGTTCATCTACCGCGACGACTATTACAACGAGGACAGCGAGGACAAGAACGTGGCGGAAATCCTCATCGCCAAGAACCGCCACGGCNATGGTGCGGCAGGTCATCGAGCTGGCCGCGGGCGGCAACCCGTCCGCCACGCTGCACCTGCCCGGGCGGCTTGTGGCGGAACGGCGGTATGGCAGCCTGTATATCGGCGCACCCTGTAAGGGGGGCGACGGCGCGGAAATCGCGCTTTACGACGGGTTCTCCGCCGCCTTGTGGGACACGGGGACAAAACTTACGGTTTTGCGCCGGAAAGGCGCGCAAGATTTTAACAAAACGTTCAATACTTTTTATGTGGATTGTGGTAAAATAGATTTCGATACGCTGTGCGTGCGCACCCGCCGGCAGGGGGACGCCCTGCGGCCGACCGGGAACGGCGGCCACCGCACGCTCAAGCGCCTGATGATCGACCGCAAAATCCCGCGTTCGCAGCGCGGCCGCCTCGGCGTAGTCGCCGACCGGGACGGCGTGATCGCGGTGCAGTCGGTCGGGATGGATTATGACAGGAAGCCGGGCGGCGGCCCGGTGCTGGAAATACGTTTTGAAGGGATTAGAGAATGAAGAACGACATTCAGGAAGTGCTGTTCTCCGAGGAACAGCTCCGCGCCAAGGTCGCTGAAATGGGCGCGCAGATCACGAAGGATTACGAAGGCAAGAACCCGCTGATCGTCAGCGTGCTCAAGGGTTCCTATGTGTTCATGGCTGACCTGACACGCCAGATCGACACCAAGTGCAATATCGACTTCATGGTCGTCTCGAGCTATGGCAACGGCACCAAGACGACCGGCGAAGTGCAGATCATCAAGGATATCGAAAGCCAGATCGAGGGGCGCGACCTGCTCATCGTCGAGGACATCCTGGACAGCGGCGTCACGCTCAGCTACCTGATGAAGATCCTCAAGGCGCGCGGCGCGAATTCCATCCGCCTGTGCACGCTGCTTTCCAAGCCCGAGCGCCGCAAGGTGGACGTCCATATCGATTACCTCGGTTTTGAAATCCCGGACGAGTTCGTGGTCGGTTACGGCCTCGACTACGCGGAATGCTACCGCAACCTGCCGTATATCGGCATTCTCAAACCCTCCGTCTACGGTGGGAAGTAAGACGGAAAAGAAAGGTGTGATACACGCTTGAAAGGAAAAATGAAGGGCTTCGGCCTTTACCTGCTCATCCTGCTGGTACTCCTGGCGGCGGTGAGCGTTGTGCTGACACAGAGCCAGCAGGCCTCGGCCCCGGTTACCTACGGTCAGGTATACGATTATTTCATGGATAAGAAGGTCGACTCTTACGTGGTGGACGACAATTTGCTCACCATGAAGATGAAGGACGGCGCGACGGTCAAATACAAGCTGTCCGACCTCAGCCTGTTCTATCTCGACCTGGGCGACACGATCCGCGAGCAGAAGGCGGACGGCACGCTCAAGGACATGGACTACAAGACCCAGGAAATGCCCTGGTGGATGAGCTTTGTACCCTACCTGGTGTTGCTCGTCATCCTCGGCCTGTTCTGGTACTTCATGATGAACAAGCAGGCGGGCGGCGGCGGCAACCCGATGCAGTTCGGCAAGGCGCGCGCAAAGCTCGCGCAGGACGACAAGCGCAAGGTGACGTTTGACGACGTCGCGGGCGCGGACGAGGAAAAGGCCGAGCTGCAAGAGATTGTCGAGTTCCTCAAAAACCCGCAGAAATTTGTCGAGATCGGCGCGCGCATCCCCAAGGGCGTGCTGCTGGTGGGCCCTCCGGGCACCGGTAAAACGCTGATCGCCCGCGCGGTGGCCGGCGAGGCCGGCGTGCCGTTCCTGTCGATTTCCGGTTCGGACTTTGTCGAGCTGTATGTCGGCGTGGGCGCGTCCCGCGTGCGCGACCTGTTCGAGCAGGCCAAAAAGAACGCGCCCGCCATCGTCTTTATCGACGAGATCNCCTCGGCGGCGGCCACGACGAGCGCGAGCAGACCCTTAACCAGCTGCTGGTCGAGATGGACGGCTTCGGCGCAAACGAGGGCGTCATCGTCATCGCGGCGACCAACCGCCAGGATATCCTGGACAGCGCGCTCCTGCGTCCCGGCCGTTTCGACCGCCAGGTCTATGTCGGCGCGCCGGACGTCAAGGGTCGCGAGGCGATCCTCAAGGTGCACGCGCGCAACAAGCAGTTCGACCCGGACGTCAAGTTTGATTCCATTGCCAAGGGCACCGTCGGCTTTACCGGCGCGGACTTGGAAAACCTGCTGAACGAGGCCGCCCTGCTCGCGGCGCGGCGCAACAAGAAGTTCATCACGAACGATGAAATCGAAGAGGCGCTGCTCAAAGTCGAGATGGGGCCGGAGAAGAAGAGCAAGGTCATCAGCGAGAAGAAAAAGCGCATTGTGGCCTATCACGAGGCCGGGCACGCGGTGTCCCGCCAGGCGCTTGGCACGCTCGACCCGATCCACTATATCACGATCATCCCGCGCGGCGGCGCGGGCGGCTTTACCATGTGGCGGCCGGAAGAGGAGAGCGGGCTGGAAAGCAAGGGCTTCTTTGAAGACACGCTGGTCGGCACGCTGGGCGGCCGTGTGGCGGAGCAGATCGTCTTTGACGAGATTACGACCGGCGCTTCCGGCGATATCCGCGCCGCGACCCAGATGGCGCGCGCGATGGTTGTCAACTACGGCTTCAGCGACACGATCGGCACCGTCGATTACGGCGGGGACGGAGAAGTGTTCATCGGGCGCGACTTTGGCGCGACCAAGAGCTATTCCGAGGAAAAGGCCGCCGAGATCGACGCCGAGGTGCACCGCATCATCGCCGAGGCCTATGCCCGCTGCGAAAGCATCCTGAACGATAACCGCGACAAACTCAACGCGGTCGCGGAATACCTGCTGCGCAACGAGACCATGGACGGCGAGACCTTCCTCAAGGTCTTTCACGGCGAGAGCGTGCCGGACCAGGTGGTCGGCGAGGATCTCGGGGAACTGGCGGCGGAGGATACCCATATGGCCGCGGCGCCCGAGCCGGAAGCTGAAATTACGCCGGAAGGCAAGCGCGTTAAAAACGGAGGGGACGAATAATTAGGCTCCCCGGTACGGCGGAAAAAATAAAAAGCAGCGTGATGCAAAGTGCATCACGCTGCTTTTTATTTTGCAGGGCAAGCCCGGCAATGGGCGGCCAATCCCAGAGGCCATCCGCACGGGAAAGCCGGGACGATAACCCCGCAGCGCTTTGCGCGCATAAAGAAAGGCCCGCCGGCGTTGCCGGTGGGCCTTTTCTAAAGGGAGGGTCAACCGATGCCGCCCGGGATCAGGAAGCTGCAAATGACCACGATACCGGCAAGCAGCACATAGACATACTTCGCCAGGAAGCCGAAGCCGCGCCCAAGCGGCTTGGTACGTCCGACCATCAGCTCCTTTTTGATGGCGGGCACGCCAAGCACCCAGTAAATCATAATAGCGCCCAGCACCGCGCCGATCGGCACGACATAAATCGTGATGATATCCATCCACTGCCCCATAAGCGGTTCATACTCGATGAACAGGCCGGCCGCAAGCGTCGCCGCGCCGGCCAGCACGACCGCGAGCTTGCGGTTGAGCTTCAGGCGGCTCTGTGCGGCCTCGGACACGGCCTCGAGCATGTTGGCAAGCGAGGTGATGCCCGCGAACAGCACCGAGATGAAGAACAGGAACGCGAACACGCGCCCGGCAGGCATCTGCTGGAACACGCGCGGCAGGGTGATGAAGAGCAGCTTGGGGCCTGCCTGCGGGTCAAGCCCGAAGGCGAAGACCGCCGGGATGATCGCGAAGCCCGCGAGCATGGCCGCGCAGGTGTCGAGCACCGCGGTCATGACCGAGGAGTGCACGACATCCTCCTTTTTGCTTAAATAGCTGCCGTAGATGATCATGCCGGAGCCGGTGACCGAGAGCGAGAAGAACGCCTGCCCCATCGCCATGATCCAGGTCTTGGGGTTCAGCAGCGCCGCCCAGTGCGGCACGAGCAGGTACTTGTAGCCCTCCATCGCGCCCGGCAGGAACAGCACGCGCACCGCGATAATTACGAACAGGATAAAGAAGGCGGGCATCATCACCTTGTTGATTTTTTCGATCCCGCCGGCCACGCCACCGATCAGGACGAAAACCGTGATGAGCACCACGATGAGGTGCCAGGGCACGCTGCTCAGGTGGTGGTCGGACATCTGCGAAAAGAACAGTTCCGGCTCGGTATCCATGAGGGCGCCGGTCAACGCGCCCGCCGCGGAGCGCACCACCCAGCCGACAATGATTGCGTAGCCGATCGCGATGCCGAGCGAGCCGAACAGCGGGATCGCGCCGAGGACGGAGCCGCCGCGCTTGCCGCGGGATTTCATGGCGTATTCGTAAGAACCGATGGGGCCGGTGCCGGTCAGGCGGCCGAAGGCGAATTCACCCGACAGGCCGACATAGCCGAACAGCGCCACGAAAAGCAGGTACGGGATCAAAAAGGCCGCGCCGCCGTACTGCCCGATGCGGTAGGGGAACATCCAGATGTTGCCCATGCCGACCGCCGAACCGACGGCCGCGAGCACAAAGCCGATTTTTGATGTAAAGGTGCCGTTATTTGGTTTTTGGTTCATGGAAAGCCTCCAGGTGGTTTATTTTGATGGATACGCGCCTGTGAAACAAAAGCCTTTATAGTATATCATGAAAGCCGGCGCAGGACAAGCAGCGGCGCGTCCGCGCAGAACGGACGGATGTGTTTGCGGCAAAAATCCGGTTTGTATTTGATGCACAATGCCTTAAAAAATCTATGAGGTTTCATAAGATCGAATAAAAATACACGCAAAATTGGGAAGGTGCACAAAGGGGAAGATGAAAATCCGTTGTTTTTGGCGGATATCCCCTTGCATTGTGTGTGGCGGTGTGGTACGATAGTAGGGCATTCAAAAGACAAATGTTTTTGAGGGGTGGACAGGGATGAGTACACAGCCAAAATACTATCTCGTGGAACGGTCTCTGCTGCCCGAGGTATTCCACAAGGTCGTAGAGGCCAATACGGCGCTCAAAACCGGCCAGTGCCGCACGGCGAGCGAGGCGGCCGCGAGCGTCGGCCTTTCGCGCAGCGCGTTTTACAAGTACAAGGACGGCATCCGCCCGTTCTTTGAGGTGACGACGGACCGCATCGTGACGTTCCACCTCATGCTGAGCGACAAGCCCGGCGTGCTTTCCAGCATCCTGGGGCTGTTCGCGCGTTCGGGCGCGAACCTGCTGACGATCAACCAGTCCATTCCGATGAGCGGGCAGGCCTCGGTGACGATCGCGGCGCGCACGGACAACATGAACTGCTCGGTGGAAACGCTGATGAGCCGCGCGGAGGCGCTGGACGGCGTACTGCGCATCGAAATCCTGGCGTCGGAATAAAACGGCATTCCGGCTATGATAGAACTCAGAATTTTGGAGGGGAACAAGATATGATTAAAGCAGCGGTTATGGGACACGGCACGGTCGGCTCGGGCGTGTACGAGGTCATTGAAATGAATGCGAAGAAGATCGCGGCCTCGCTCGGCGAGGCGCTGGAGGTCAAGTATGTGCTCGACCTGCGCGACTTCTCCCATCTGCCCTACGGGGATAAGTTCATCACGGATTTTACGCTGATCGAAAACGACCCTGAGATTTCGGTCGTCGCCGAGGTTATGGGCGGCGTCGGCGCGGCGTATGAATTTACCAAGCGCTGCCTTGCCGCGGGCAAGAGCGTGTGCACGTCCAACAAGGAGCTGGTGGCCACGCACGGCGAGGAGCTGCTCGCCATCGCCAAGGAACATAACGCCGGCTATATGTTCGAGGCGTCGGTCGGCGGCGGCATCCCGCTCATCCGCCCGATGCTGCAGTGCCTCGCCGCAAACGAGTTCAACCAGATCTGCGGCATCCTGAACGGCACCACGAACTATATCCTGACCCAGATGATCGAGAGCGGCGTCTCCTTCGAGGACGCGCTCGCCGCCGCGCAGGCCAAGGGCTACGCGGAAAAGGACCCGACCGCGGACATCGAAGGGCATGACGCCTGCCGCAAGATCTGCATCCTGTCCGACCTGGCCTTCGGCGACAAGTTCGACCCCGACGAGGTCGAGTGCGAGGGCATCACCAAGATCACGCTGGAGGACGTCGCGTGCGCCGATAAGCTCGGCCGCGTCATCAAGCTGATCGGCCGCGCGGTGCGCTGCGAGGACGGCACGGCCTACGCATATGTCGCGCCGCACCTTGTCGACAAGTCCAGCCCGCTCGCGCCGGTCGAGGGCGTGTTTAACGCGGTGATGATCGACGGCAACGCCACGGGCGAGGTCATGTTTTACGGCAAGGGCGCGGGCAAGCTGGCGACGGCCTCCGCGGTCGTGGCCGACATGATGGACTGCGCGTTCCATAAGGACCGCCGCCGCCAGATTTTCTGGGGCGACGGCTCGAAGCGCCTGCTGCGCCCGCTGGATACGCTGGAAAGCCAGTGGTACGTGCGCTTTGACGGCGCGCAGGCCGACCTGGAAGCCGCCCTGCCGGCGGACAGCGTAAGCGCCTTCGGCGGCGCGCTGGTCGCGGTCACCTGCAAGGCAAGCACTGCGGACATGAAGAAGCGCCTGGCGGCGCTCGGCGAAAAGGGCAAGGTCCTGGCGGCCATGCGCCTGCTGTAAAGGGAGAGACCGGCATGATCAAAGTAACTGTACCGGCCACGAGCGCCAATATGGGCTCGGGCTACGACTCGATCGGCATCGCGCTCGACCTGTATAACGTCATCTCCATGGAGGAGGCCGACGGCATCGAGATTTCCGACGTTTCCGGCGCTGATATCCCGACGGACGAGACCAACCTCATCTACCAGTGCGCCAAGAAGGTATACGATATCTGCGGCAAGCCGCTGCGCGGCCTCAAAATCGTGGAGGATTGCGCCATCCCGCAGACGCGCGGCCTGGGCTCGTCCTCGGCGTGCACGGTCGCGGGCATCCTGGGCGCGAACGCGCTGCTCGGCGGCCCGCTCGGCCAGCAGAACGTCATCGACCTCGCCGCCTCCATCGAGGGGCACCCGGACAATTCCACCCCGGCCATCCTGGGCGGCTTCTGCGTGGCGCTGCTCGAATACGGCAAGGTCTGGAGCGTGCGCGTGCCGATGAACGGCAAGGTGGATTTTATCACCTTTATCCCGGATTTTGAGCTTTCCACCGAAAAGGCGCGCGGCGTTCTGCCGGAAAAGGTGGCGCACCACGACGCGGTGTTCAACCTGTCGCGCGCGGCGCTGCTCGCGGGCAGCCTGACCACGGGCAAGCTGGAAAATATCAGCGTCGCCGTCGGCGACTGCCTGCACCAGCCCTACCGCTTCGGCCTCATCCCGGACGGGCGCGAGGTCGTGCATGCGGCGCGGGCGATGGGCGCGCTCGGCGCGTTCATTTCGGGCGCCGGCCCGTCCATCATCGCGGTGGTCGACGCGCAGGACAAGACCTACCTGTCCCGCGCGGAGATGTACTGCGCGCAGAATTTCCCGCATTGGAAGCCGATCTGCCTGCACTGCGACGAGACCGGCGCGCGGGTGGAGCAAGTCTAAGCGTATTCGCGGGGATTCCCGCTTAAGGAGGAAATAGGGTAAAATGAGCATCATTGTGCAGAAATTCGGGGGCACTTCGGTGGCCAATACCGAGCGCCTGCGGAACGTCGCCGACATCGTCACCTCGACCTACAAGCAGGGCAACGACGTCGTCGTCGTCGTGTCCGCGCAGGGCGATACGACCGACGACCTGATCGAAAAGGCCGCCGAAATCAACGAGAACCCGTCCAAGCGCGAGATGGACGTCCTGCTCCACACGGGCGAGCAGATTTCCATGTCGCTGCTGGCGATGGCGATCGAAAAGATGGGCTATCCCGTCGTCTCGCTGACCGGCTGGCAGGCCGGCATGGAGACCGACCGCAACTACGGCGGCGCGCGCATCAAGCGCGTNTGCAAGGCAAGCACTGCGGACATGAAGAAGCGCCTGGCGGCGCTCGGCGAAAAGGGCAAGGTCCTGGCGGCCATGCGCCTGCTGTAAAGGGAGAGACCGGCATGATCAAAGTAACTGTACCGGCCACGAGCGCCAATATGGGCTCGGGCTACGACTCGATCGGCATCGCGCTCGACCTGTATAACGTCATCTCCATGGAGGAGGCCGACGGCATCGAGATTTCCGACGTTTCCGGCGCTGATATCCCGACGGACGAGACCAACCTCATCTACCAGTGCGCCAAGAAGGTATACGATATCTGCGGCAAGCCGCTGCGCGGCCTCAAAATCGTGGAGGATTGCGCCATCCCGCAGACGCGCGGCCTGGGCTCGTCCTCGGCGTGCACGGTCGCGGGCATCCTGGGCGCGAACGCGCTGCTCGGCGGCCCGCTCGGCCAGCAGAACGTCATCGACCTCGCCGCCTCCATCGAGGGGCACCCGGACAATTCCACCCCGGCCATCCTGGGCGGCTTCTGCGTGGCGCTGCTCGAATACGGCAAGGTCTGGAGCGTGCGCGTGCCGATGAACGGCAAGGTGGATTTTATCACCTTTATCCCGGATTTTGAGCTTTCCACCGAAAAGGCGCGCGGCGTTCTGCCGGAAAAGGTGGCGCACCACGACGCGGTGTTCAACCTGTCGCGCGCGGCGCTGCTCGCGGGCAGCCTGACCACGGGCAAGCTGGAAAATATCAGCGTCGCCGTCGGCGACTGCCTGCACCAGCCCTACCGCTTCGGCCTCATCCCGGACGGGCGCGAGGTCGTGCATGCGGCGCGGGCGATGGGCGCGCTCGGCGCGTTCATTTCGGGCGCCGGCCCGTCCATCATCGCGGTGGTCGACGCGCAGGACAAGACCTACCTGTCCCGCGCGGAGATGTACTGCGCGCAGAATTTCCCGCATTGGAAGCCGATCTGCCTGCACTGCGACGAGACCGGCGCGCGGGTGGAGCAAGTCTAAGCGTATTCGCGGGGATTCCCGCTTAAGGAGGAAATAGGGTAAAATGAGCATCATTGTGCAGAAATTCGGGGGCACTTCGGTGGCCAATACCGAGCGCCTGCGGAACGTCGCCGACATCGTCACCTCGACCTACAAGCAGGGCAACGACGTCGTCGTCGTCGTGTCCGCGCAGGGCGATACGACCGACGACCTGATCGAAAAGGCCGCCGAAATCAACGAGAACCCGTCCAAGCGCGAGATGGACGTCCTGCTCCACACGGGCGAGCAGATTTCCATGTCGCTGCTGGCGATGGCGATCGAAAAGATGGGCTATCCCGTCGTCTCGCTGACCGGCTGGCAGGCCGGCATGGAGACCGACCGCAACTACGGCGGCGCGCGCATCAAGCGCGTTGCGGCCGACCGCATCCGCTCCGAACTCGACCGCAAGCGCATCGTGATCGTCGCGGGCTTCCAGGGCATCAACCGCGAGGGCGACATCACGACGCTCGGCCGCGGCGGTTCGGACACCTCGGCGGTCGCCATCGCGGCCACGCTGGGCGCCGACCTGTGCCAGATCTACACCGACGTCGACGGCGTGTACACCGCCGACCCGCGCATTGTCAAGGATGCGCGCAAGCTGGACGCCATTACATATGACGAAATGCTGGAGCTTGCGTCCCTGGGCGCGCAGGTGCTGCATAACCGCAGCGTGGAAATGGCGAAAAAGTACAATGTCGACCTGGAGGTCGTGTCCAGCTTTACCCGTAATCCGGGTACCAAAGTCAAGGAGGGTTCTAACGTGGAAAAAATGATCGTAAGCGGCGTAGCCCGCGATAATGACTGCGCCCGTGTGGCGATTATCAACCTTGAGGATACCCCGGGCGTCGCGTTCAAGGTATTCTCCCTGCTGGCCAAGCACAAGGTCAACGTTGATATCATCCTGCAGTCCGTCGGCCGCGACAACAAGAAGTCCATCACCTTCACCATCCCCGAGCAGAACGCCGAAATGGTGCAGGCGCTGCTGGAGGAAAACAAGGAGATGCTGGGCTTTGAGGCGCTGAGCGTCAACACCCATGTGGCCAAGGTTTCCGTCGTCGGCGCGGGCATGGCGTCCAACCCGGGCGTCGCGTCCAAGATGTTCGAGGCGCTGGCCGGCGCAAACATCAATATCCGCATGATCTCCACCTCGGAGATCAAGATTTCCGTCCTGATCAACGAGGACGACAGCGAAGCGGCGGTCAAGGCGATCCACGAAAAGTTTTTCAGCAACTAAAACTGCAAGGCGGCGGGTCATCCCGCCGCCTTTTCCATGCCTGCCCCGCGGCCAGGGGCAGGCTATCATTTTTTGGTTAATATTTACTGCTGCGGCAGGGCTTTCCGCACCATTCCTCAAGAATCTTACCAAATTGTTAATTTTCGACCATTTATGGCTGTGTCACATTGAATGGGGCGCTCCTTTTATGCTATAATATCATATTACAGGGAAAGTATGGTGAAGGTACATGGGTTCGGTTGGATTTGGGTTCCTGCTTGTGGCTTTGCTGCTCCTCGTGGCGGCAATCGCCGTTTTTTATGCGGTGCGCAGGGTGCATTCCGCGCGCATTTTGGGGTTTGACCTGCTGCGCCTATCTATGCTCGCGCTCTTTTTGGCGCTTGCAGCGTTCTTTGCCGTGCAGCTCATCCCCGCAAAGGATCCCATCCGCCCGGAGGATTATGCGGGCGCAAGCCTGAACGCGGCCGCCGAAGGGCAGCTGGATACCCTCGGCTTTCCCTGCGACCCCGGCACCCTGGCGGTGCACGGCGTGGCCTCGGGCAATTTTTATGAGGCGCTGCTGTGCGTTTACCGGGCGGACGGGCAGGAGGCCGGCGCGCTGCTGCGGTTTGACCGCGACGTTTACGGCAACCTGGCGCGCCCGCAGGCATGGGGGATCGGCGGTTCGCCCGTGATCATCGGCGAAAACGACGGGATTTTCGGCCACTATCTATTGATTGCAGGCCGCGGCGGCGGGGACACGGAGATGCAGGACGACCGCTTCCGCCTGACGATGGACGCGCCGGACGGCGCTTACTACCTGCACACGACGCTGACGCAAAAGCCGTGGCTCGGCCTGGCCGGCCAGTTCCTGCTGGTGTTTGTGGTTACGCTCGCGGCGGGGCTGCTCGGCCGCGGCAAGAAGTACAGTCCCGTAAGGCTTTATGAGCGGCGGCGCCCGGGCGACCCGGTGCTGCGCGTGCAGTATTACGATAAAATGGAGAATGAGGAAAATGGACGATAGAAAGAACATGGGGCGGCCTTCCGGCCGCCCGCGGCACGGCAAGGAGGCGCACATGCGCGCGCCGGAACTCAATGAGGAAGGTGCGCTGGTGGAAGGGCGCAACGCGGTGCTTGAACTGCTGCGCTCCGGCCGCCCGGTGGACAAGGTGTTCCTGGCCTCGGGGCAGGGCGGCCGCATGGGCGACGTTTTTGCGCTCGCGAAGGCGCGCGGCATCCCCGTGCAGGAGTGCGACCGGCGCAAGCTCGACGCGATGAGCGTTACGCACGCCCACCAGGGCGTCATGGCGCAGGCGGCCGCGCACGAATATGCGTCGCTCGNCGCCGGTGCAGCAGCCGTCCCGCCCCGCGCCCATCCCCGGGCAGGATGACGACGATTGGGAGGAAGAGGAAGACGGCCTGAGCCGCCGCGAGCAGAAGAAGCTGGAAAAGGCGCGCCGCAAGGCGGAAAAACGGGCGCGCGCCACCGCGGACGACGAGGAAGACGAGGAGGAAATCCGGGTACGCGACCCGCGGGTCGCCGCCCGTTCCTGCCTGCGCCGTGCGCGCGGCCTGGCCGGACGCAGCATCTTTGTGCTGCTGATGGCGCTGGCCGCCGCCTACCTGAGTGTTGCGGGCGGCATGGGCTGGCCGCTGCCCGAGGCCGTCAACTATTCCGTTTCCCCGGTGGCGACCGTGCTGGCCATGATGCTGATGCAGTTCCTGGCCATGTTCGTCGGCATCGACGTGATCGGCCTTGGCTTTTATAACCTGTTCACCGGCGTGCCCGACCGGAAAACGCTGGTTGCGATGGCAAACCTGGCGTCTATCGCGCATGGGCTGACGATCATCCTGCGCCCCGCCTGGGGCGGCTGGCTGCCGTACTGCGCGGTCAGCATCCTGCTGCTGTTCGCCGCGATGCAAGAGGACAAGGCGCGCTTTTCCGCGCGCTACCGCGCCTTCAAGGCCGCGACGCTGACGCAGCACCCGATGGGCGTGTTCAGCCATAACGACCAGCGCGACGGGTTTTCCCGCGCCGCCAAGGCGCGTATGCTGGAAAACACCCCGTTCCTGATGGAGATGGAGCGCACGGACACGGCGGACAANGGCGGGCGCGGTCGAGCATATCGGCGTGCACAAGGCGACGAACCTCGCCGCGACGGTCGATGAGCTGAAGGCGCGCGGCGTGTGGGTGTTCGGCGCGGAGGCGGGCGGCAACGTCAGCCTGTATGACGCCGACTTTCAAGGCGCGTGCGCGATCGTCATCGGGTCGGAAGGCGCGGGGCTGTCGCGGATCGTGCGGGAAAAGTGTGATTTCATCGTGAGCATCCCGATGCGGGGCAAGGTCAATTCGCTGAACGCCTCAAACGCGGCCGCGGTGCTGCTGTATGAGGCCGTGCGCCGCCGCATCCGCGGGGAATAGGAGACCGGAGCATGGCAAAAAAGGATATTATGGATACACAGGATCTTTCCGAGATCCGAAAAATGATCGGCGACGCGCCGGCGTCCCCGTCAGGGCCTGACGGCTTTAACCTGGACGACATTATCGCGGAGGTCAGCGGCACGGTCAAGGAGGTGCAGGCGGGGCACCAGGCGAAGGTGGAGAACCTGCGCCCGCGCCCCGCGCCCCGCGCGCCAGAGGCGCGGCAGGAGCCGGTACCGGCGGAAACGGGACGGTCGGTGGAGGCCCCGCAGGAGCCGCCCCGCCGCCGTTTCCAGGTGATCGAAACGCCGCTGGGCGGGCAGGCCGCCGCGCCCATACCGGAGGGCGGG
>NZ_LT707057.1:32857-48567 GCF_900155735.1 Intestinibacillus massiliensis | reverse complement strand
GCCTACCGCAACGTGTCGCGCCGCCTGCTGGGCGAGGGCGCGGCGATCGCGGGGGCGCGTTCCGCGCGCCGCCTGCGCAAGACCCGCCAGGCCGTCCTGTCGGACGGCGACCTGTTCCCGGCAGGCTCCGTCACGGTCGACGGCATGAAGAATTACGGCAACTACAGCGCGGAAAAGCTGCTTGCCTACGCCGCCGCGGTGACGGGCGGGCAGGGTCTTGAGATCGGCCGCGTATTCGCGGAGTCGCTGCGCGAGCAGTACGGCCGCCCGGTCAAGGCGCAGAACGTGCTGCAGTATGAGAGCGGCGGCCTGTCCGCGGACGTGGGCGGGGACAGCGTGCTCGTCGGCACCGCGGCGTTCCTGACCAAGCTCGGCGTGCGCCTGCGCGACGTGCACGGCATGGAAAACGCCGTCTTCGTCGTGATTAACAGCCAGCTCGCGGGCGCGTTCAACCTCACCTACCACCCCACGGCGCAGACCTATGGCGCGCTGCATGCGCTCAGCCGCCTGCGCATCAAGCCGCTGCTTGCCACGCGGGATTTCAATATCAGCCCGGCGATGGTCGAGAGCCTGTTCGAGCTGCGCAACGGCGCCACGGCGGATGAGGAGGGCGGCCGCGCCTTTGAAATGACCGAGCCTTCCTACGTCAAGGACGACGCGGTCTGCGGCATCCTGTCGCATGACGGCATCACGCCCTTTACCCAGATGCTCCAGGCCGCCGACAAGCTGGCGGGCGCGGTGCGCGCCAACCTGGCGCTCGGCGCGTTCTCCGGGGTCTGCGGGATATTGCTGGTATTTTACCTGGCGTTCCTGTTCACCGTGACGGCTCTGACCCCGAAAAACATCCTGCTGTACCTTGTCCTGTGGTATGTGCCGGTGTTCTTTATCACCTTCCATACGCGGAAAAAATATTGACACAAACCGGCGGGTTTCCCGCCGGTTTTTCTTTTGTAAACGGGCATTTTTGTACGATACTGACAATATAATAGGGGCAAAGGCGCGGTTTTCCGGCACGGCGCGGGGAGGTGGCCGTAGCGGCGGATTATGAGTAGGATAGAATGCACAAAATAATCATTGCACTCATGGTATAAATAGTGTATAATTACAAACAAGGACTTGATCCAACCAGCATTATGCATAATGCATGAGAGCTTATTCGCAGGGAGTGTGTAAACTTATGGCTATTTTTCCGGTTAACAAAATCAGGAACGTCTGCGTAATGGGACATGGCGGTGACGGCAAGACCTCTCTCGTCGAGAGCCTGCTGTTCACCGCGGGCATCACCGACCGCCAGGGCAGGATTGCCGACGGCAATACCGTCTGCGATTTTGACGCGGAGGAAATTAAGAGACAGTTTTCGATCAGCACGTCCGTCGCGCCGGTCGAGTTTATGAATTGCAAAATCAACCTGCTGGACACCCCCGGCTTCTTTGATTTTGAGGGCGAGGTACTCAGCGCGCTGCGCGTGGCCGAAAGCGGCCTGATCGTGGTGCCTGGCAAGGCCGGCCCGAGCGTGGGCACGGAAAAGGCGTGGAAGCGCGTGCAGGATCGCAAGATGCCCCGCATGTTCTACATCTCCAAGATCGACGAGGAGAATTCCGATTACTATACCTCCCTGCATAAATTGCAGAAGGCGTTCGGCGTATCGGTCTGCCCGGTGGTCGTCCCGATTTTCGAGGGCAACCGCGAGACGGTCGGCGTCGTCGACTGCATTATCCGCAAGGCGTACAAGATGGAAGGCAACGAACGCGTCGAGATCCCGATCCCGGAGAACATGGCCGAGCGCGTCGACCAGCACCGCGCCGCGCTTTGCGAGAACGTCGCGGAACTGTCTGAGGAACTGATGGAGCGCTATTTCGCGGGCGAGGAATTCTCTGACGATGAACTGATCGCCGGCGTGCGCCAGGGCGTGCGCGACATGGTCATCGCGCCGGTGTTCTGCGGCTCCGCCGCGGTCGGCATCGGCTCTTACGCGCTGCTCAAGGGCATCGCGGATTACATGCCGTCCCCGGACGAGGCTGCGGTCGAGGTCTGCGAGGACGAAAAGGGCGAGCTGATTGAGATCGCCTGCACGCCGAACGGCTCCACCAGCGCGCTGGTGTTCAAGACCACGACCGACCAGTATGGCCGTTTCTCCTTCTTTAAGGTCATGAGCGGCACGGTCAAGCAGGATATGGCGCTTGTCAACAAGCGCGCGGACGCCAACGAGAAGATGAGCCATATCTTCTCCGTATGCGGGAAAAAGACTACCGAGGTGCCGGAGGTCGGCTGCGGCGATATCGGCGCGGTTTCCAAGCTGGTCACCACGAAGACCGGCGACACGCTGTCCATGACGGTCCGCAAGGTACAGCTCGACGGCATCGAGCTGCCGCCCCCGTGCTACTCGCAGGGCATCGCCCCCAAGGTCAAGGGCACGGAGGAGAAGATTTCCGCCGGCCTGCTCAAGCTGCGCGACGAGGACCCGAGCTTCGACAGCTATTTTAACCCGGAAACCAAGCAGCATATTATCTCGGGCGCGGGCGACATCCATCTGGACGTCCTGTGCTCCAAGCTGAAGAATAAATTCGGCGTAGAGGTCGAACTGACGGCGCCGGTCGTGCCGTACCGCGAGAAGATCCGGAAAAAGGTCTCCGTGGAAGGCAAGCACAAGAAACAGTCCGGCGGCCATGGCCAGTACGGCCACGTCAAGATGGACTTCGAGCCGTATGCCGAGGGCGATTTCCTCTTCGAGGAAAAGATTTTCGGCGGCAGCGTCCCGAAGAATTTCCATCCGGCGGTGGAGAAGGGCATCCGCGAGGCCATGGAGCACGGCGTCCTGGCGGGCTATCCGATGGTAGGCCTGAAGGCGGTCCTGACGGACGGCTCCTACCACGACGTGGACTCCAACGAGCTGTCCTTCAAGATGGCGGCGCGCCTGGCCTATAAGGCGGGCATCCCGCAGGCAAGCCCGGTCATCCTGGAGCCGATCTGCTCGATGAAGGTTGTCGTCCCGGACAGCTACATGGGCGACGTGATCGGCGACCTCAACAAGCGCCGCGGCCGCATCATGGGCATGAACCCGACGGACGACGGCCAGCAGGAGATCCTGGCGGAAGCGCCGATGGCAGAGCTGTCGGATTACGCGATCACGCTGCGTTCCATGACGCAGGGGCGCGGCAGCTTTACGTCCCAGTTCGAGCGCTACGACGAGGCGCCCGTACCGGTACAGGAAAAGATCATCGCCGAGAGCAAGGACCGCCTTGCGGACAACGAATAAGATACAACCTGGGAGGGGACGGCCATGGCCGCCCCCTCTTTTTTGCCGCGCTGACGGGCGCGGCAAAAAGCCGCCTGCACGCCCGGGTTCTAAACCTGTCCCTGCCCCCATATCCTTTTGGTAAGGACATATTTGGAGGGAACGGACATGATTGTTTATGCAACCAAGGTGACGCTGAAAAAGACGGTCATCGGCCTGCTGGCGCTGGCCGCGGTCGTCTGGGGCATCACGGCGCTCGCGCCGCGTGCCGTACAGACCGTGAGCGCGGAAGCCGGCGCGGCGTCGCTGTCGCAGAAACTCAAGACCAACGGGGAGCGGGTGGATTACCTGCGCGCGTACGGCTGGGAGGTGCAGGACACACCGACGGTCGAAATGGAAGTGCAGGTGCCCAAGAAGTTTGACGACGCGTATACGGCGTATAACCAGATGCAGCAAAAGCAGGGGCTTGACCTGGAAAAATACAAGGGCAAGCGCGCCATGCTGTATACTTATACGCTGGCCAGCTACCCGGGCGGCAAAGAGGGCGTGACCGCCAGCCTGCTGCTCTATAAAGATAAGGTGATCGCAGCGGACATCAGCGCGCCGGAGGCCGACGGGTTCACCCACGGCATTACGGAAATACCGGCAGAATCGTGAAAAGGGCGTGCGCCCGGCCAATGGAGGCCGGGTGCATTTTTTTGCCGTATGAACGGAACCTATTTGGATGACCTGCGTACAAATTGCTTTTTTTCGCATTAGCTATTGTGCAATGTGCAAAAAAGTGGTAGGATTATTTTATGAACAAAAATGGGGGTTTCAAAATGGCGCAGTTGCGTCTGGACAAAATGCTGGTAAACCTGGGCTGGGGCTCGCGGCGTGAAATCGCGGCGATGGCTCGCGGCGGGAAGATTACGGTCAACGGGGAAGTCTGCAGGTCGCCCGACCGCAAGGTCGACCCACAGGCCGACAAAGTTGCCGTGGGGGACGAGGAAGTCCGTTACCAGGAACATTATTACCTGATGCTCAATAAGCCTGCTGGGGTCGTAACGGCCACGCAGGATAATTTCCAGCAGACCGTGCTGTCGCTCTTGCCGGCGCGCCTGCAGAAGGCCGGGCTGTTCCCGGTCGGCCGCCTGGACAAGGACACCGAGGGGCTGCTCCTGCTGACGACGGACGGCGCCTTCAGCCATGCGCTGACCGCGCCGCGGCGCCACGTGGACAAGGTCTACCTGGCGGGCGTCAGGGGCGCGCTCGCGCCGGATGCGCAGGCGCGCTTCGCGCAGGGCGTCGTGCTGGAAGACGGGACGGTTTGCCGCCCCGCTTTGCTCGCGCCCGAAGGCGCGGCGGACGGCCTGCAATATGTGCGCATCACCCTGCGCGAGGGTCGCTTCCACCAGGTCAAGCGCATGGTGCGCGCGGCTGGCGGGGAAGTGGTTACCCTGCGCCGCCTTTCGGTGGGGCCGCTTACGCTCGACCCGGCGCTCGCACCCGGGGCGTGCCGCGCGCTTACCGAAGGGGAAGTACGGGCGCTCAAAGCGGCCTCTGGGATAGAGTGAATTATCCATTATTTACAGAATTTAGCTTACGATATGGCATCTTTTTAAAAATTCACAAAGAAATCTGAAAAAATTTGTGTAAAAATAGCGAGGGATATGATATAATCTCTTAAAATGCATAGGATTCAGACGGGTTTCTTGTGTACAATGTCAGAGCATGGAAACCAAAGGGATGGGGAGAAAGGTTTCAGCGCGCACAAATGGGGTGCGGAAGTAGAAAATACGAAGAGAAGGAAAGGTGATGGAAATGGCTTCGAGGTTGTTCCAGTCGATTGTTCTCCAAATGAAAGATACGGTGGATCGCACCATCGGCATCGTAGATGCTTCCGGCGCGGTGGTTGCATGCACCGATTTGCCCCGGATTGGGGAAATGCGCGAGGACGCGGTTACTGAGCTTGGCTACGCGGGGGATATGATCCGGTTCGGCGGCTATACATACCGTTCGGTTGCCGACCGCTCGACGCGCTTTGAATATGCGGTTTTTGTACAGGGCGAGGACGAACTGGCGCGCAGCGTGTGTTCGCTGGCCTCCGTCGCGATTAACAACATCAAGACCCTTTATGATGAAAAGCACGACAAGGCCACCTTCGTCAAAAACATTATCCTGGACAATATCCTGCCCGGCGATATCTATATCAAGTCGCGCGAGCTGCACTTCGGCAGCGACGTGCCGCGCGTCGTATTCCTGATCCGCCAGGTCGAGCGCGCCGACGTGGCCGCGATCGACGTGATCCAGGGGCTGTTCCCGGACAAGCAGAAGGATTTCGTCCTTCACATCTCGGAGAACGATATCGTGCTGGTCAAGGAAGTCAAGCCCGGCAGCGAGAACAAGGACCTTGTCAAGGTCGCCAAATCCATCGAGGACGCGTTGTCCTCGGAACTGCTCGTCAAGACCATCATCGGCATCGGTTCGATTTCCTCCCAGATGAAGGACATTGCCAAGTCCTTTAAGGAGGCGCAGGTGGCGATTGAGGTCGGCGGCGTATTCGACACCGAAAAGTCGGTGATCAGCTTTGAAAACCTGGGCATCGGCCGCCTGATCTACCAGCTGCCGACCACGCTGTGCGAAATGTTCCTGAGCGAGGTGTTCAAGAAGGGCTCGATCGACGCGCTCGACCAGGAGACCCTGTTCACCATCCAGAAATTCTTTGAAAACAACCTGAACGTTTCCGAAACCTCCCGCAAGCTGTTCGTGCACCGCAACACGCTGGTGTACCGCCTGGAGAAGATCAAGAAGCTGACCGGGCTGGACCTGCGCGAGTTCGACCATGCCATCGTCTTTAAGGTTGCCCTGATGGTGCGCAAGTACCTGGCGAGCCGCGAAGAGAGCAACAACAGCAACAACTAAGGGACAGACGCGCGGCGTTAAGGAGGACTGGGGAAAACCGTGATTAGAATGAGCGACGTCAGCATGGTGTACGAAAACGGCACCCGTGCGGTCAAAAAGGCGACGCTCCGGATTGACGAGGGCGAGTTTGTCTTCCTGGTCGGTTCTTCCGGCTCGGGCAAATCCACCCTCATCAAGCTTTTAACGGGCGAGGTACGCCCGACGGAAGGCCGGATTGTCGTCAACAACTATAATATCGGCACGCTGAAAAAGCGCGAGGTACCCTACCTGCGCCGCACCCTGGGCGTGGTTTTTCAGGATTTCCGCCTGATTGAAAAGAAAACGGTGTATGAAAACGTGGCGTTCGGCATGCGTGCCGTCGGCGCGTCGGAGCGCGCCATCCGCAAGCGCGTGCCCTATGTGCTGGAGCTGGTCGGCCTGACGGAAAAAAAGGACGTCCGGCCGCTTGAGCTGTCCGGCGGCGAGCAGCAGCGTGTGGCCATCGCCCGCGCGCTGGTGAACAACCCGCGCCTGATTATTGCAGACGAGCCTACGGGCAACCTCGACCCGGCGCGCTCGCTCGAACTGATGACGCTTTTTGAAAAGATCAACGAGCTCGGGACGACGATCCTGATCGTCACCCATGAAAAAGAGCTTGTGGACAAGTTTGCAAAGCGCGTCATTGTGATCGACCGCGGCGAAATCATCAGCGACCAGACAGGTGGGTATTATAAATATGAAGAACCGGACACGGAATCATACCAGTTTTAGCTATTACTGGAAAGAGGGGCTGAAAAATATCTTCCTGCACGGCTTTATGAGCTTTGCAGCGATCAGCATTATCCTGGCCTGCCTGCTGATTACCGGCAGCGTCGCCCTGATTTCCTACAATATTGACCTAAAGATCGTCGACCTGCAAAAGCAGAGCGAGATCGTGGTGTTCCTCGACGACAACCTCACGCTCGATGAGGCGCGGGGCGTGGAGGGCAAGCTGCTTGCCATCAGCAACGTGGCGACGGCGGAGTTCCGCTCCGCGGACGAGGCGCTGACCGATTTCCGGGACAGCCTCGGGAAAAACGCCGACATCCTGGAGGGCTTCGACAGCGCAAACAACCCGCTGGCAAACGAATACCATATCACGCTCAAGGACGTGACCCGTACCGCAGAGACCGTAGAAGCCATCGACAAGCTGCCCGAGGTTGCGCGGCACCGCGTCAACGAGGACACGATCTCCATGCTGGTCAAGGTACAGCGCGTGTTCCAGATCGTTTCCGGTGCGCTGGTCATCGCGCTCGGCCTGATTTCGATCTTTATCATCTCAAACACCGTCAAGCTGGCGATGTTCACGCGGCGCGACGAAATCGCCATCCAGAAGATGGTCGGCGCGACAAATTGGTTTATCCGCTGGCCCTTTGTGATTGAAGGCACGGTGCTCGGCCTGTTTGCGGGCGCGCTCGCGTTCTTCGCACAGTGGGGGGTCTATTCCAAACTGGCCGGGGTGGTCGGCGGCGTGCTGCCGTCCTTCGACTTCGTGCCGTTCGCTTCCATCCGCCTGCTGGTGCTCGGGGTGTTCCTGATTGCCGGCGTGGTGGTCGGCGTGGGCGGTTCGGTGCTCACAATCCGTAGGTTCATGGACGTCTAAAGGAGTTTTCGACAGGTTATGATGCGCAAAAAACATGTGAAAATTTTTGCCGGGTGTATTGCCCTGCTGCTGGCCGCGATCATGCTGTTTTCCACGCTGTCATCCGCATTCCTTTATGCGGGTGCGGCGAGCAGCGTTTCCAGCCTAAAAAAGCAGCTTTCCAGCATCGCCGACCAGAAGGCGGCGGTCAAGAAGGAGATTGCCGCGCTCGGCGACAAGCTGGACGCCGCAAGCGAACGCAAGGCGGCGCTCGACAAGCAGATGGAGCTGACGCAGGACGAGATCGATACCACCGAGGCGCTGATCGACAAGCTCGCGGGGCAGATCGAGGACAAGGAAGCCGAGCTTGTGGTCGCGGAACAGGACCTTGCGGAAAAGAGCGAGCTGTTCGCGACCCGCATCCGCGTCATGTACGAGAGCGGCGATGTGAGCTACCTGGACGTGCTGCTCGATTCCGGCGACCTGGGCGACATGCTGTCGCGCCTTGACAAGGTCAGCCAGATCATGGATTACGATAAAAAGGTCGTCGCGGACTATAAGGCCGCCAAGGAGGACATCGTCCAGAAAAAGGCCTCGCTGGAGCAGGACAAGGAGGACGAGGTCTCCTACAAGGGCACGCTGCAGGACAAGTACGAAACGCTTGAAGACGCAAAATCCGAGCAGGAGCGCCTGATGGACGAGCTCAACGCCAACCTCGAGGAGAAGAAGGCCCAGGAAGAAAAGATGCAGGCCGAACAGGAGTCCATCAACTCCGAGATCGAGCGCCTGTCGCGCCTGGCCGCCGAGGAGGCGAAGCGCAAGGCGCAGCAGGGCGGCGGCAGCTCGGGCGGCGGTTCCACGCCAGTCAGCGGCACGTTTACCTGGCCGCTCCCGGGATACGGCAAGGGCAGCGTTACCAGCCCGTACGGCTACCGGATCCACCCCATCACAGGCAAGCGCAAGCTGCATGCGGGCACCGACCTTGGCGCGCCCAAGGGGACGCAGATCGTCGCGGCCAAGAGCGGCACGGTGGTCAAGAGCTACATGTCCAGCTCGTACGGCAACTACACGGTGATCGACCACGGCGGCGGCGTGATGACGGCCTACGCGCACCAGTCCAAGCGCCTGGTGTCGGCGGGCGACCACGTTTCCGCGGGGCAGGTGATCGGCCTTGTCGGTTCGACCGGCAACTCGACCGGCAACCACCTGCATTTTGAGGTCTACGTGAACGGGTCCACGGTCAACCCCATGCAGTATTTTAATTGACCGGCTACAAACGAACAGATGGGGGCGGCGTTCTAACCGGGATCGCCGCCCCCTTATTTACCTGACAGGAGCACGAGATGAAGAAACATATTACGGCTGGGACGGCCGTCGCGCTGTGCGCGCTGACCGCCGTCGGTACCTTTAACGTCACGCTGCTGGGCTGCCGCAGCGGGCTTAACCGGCTGCTGCCGTCCTACACCGCGCAGCAGGAGCTGTACGGCAAGCTCGGCGAGATCAAGCAGACCGTGGACGAGCATTACGTCGGCACCTACGACGTGGACGAGGCGGTCGATATGGCGGCGACCGGCTTTGTCGTCGGCATCGGCGACCGCTGGAGCAGCTACCTGAACGCGGAGCAGTTTGAGAAATACAAGCTCAATTTCGGCGGCCAGCTCGTCGGGATCGGCGTGTCCGTATCCTATGACGAGGGGCAGCAGGCGATCCACATCAGCGACGTGTATGAGGGCTCCCCGGCAGAGCGGGCAGGCCTCCGGCGCGGGGACTATATCCTGGGCGCGGACGGCAAAACGGTCAAGGACGACGGCTATAACGAGGTGGTAAACGCGGTCAGCGGCAAGGAAGGCACCAAGGTCGTGCTGACTGTCCGGTATGCGGACGGTGAAACCGATAAAATCACCTGCGAGCGCAAAAAGGTGGATAAGGTTACGGTGCGCGGCAAGATGCTGGACGGGCATATCGGCTACCTGCGTATCCGCGACTTTGACGGCGGCGCGGACACCCAGTTCCAGGAGGCGCTCCAGGAGCTGCTGGATAAAGGCGCGGACCAGCTGGTATTCGACGTGCGTTTCAACCCGGGCGGCTCGGTCACCGTGCTGGCGAATATGCTCGACAGGCTGCTGCCGGAAGGCCCGATCATCACGCTGAAGCCCAAGGGCGGCGAGGGCGGCAAAGAATATACCTCAGACGAAAATGAGATCGACCTGCCGATGGCCGTGCTCGTCAACGCCGAATCCATCAGCGCCGCGGAATTCTTCCCGGCCGCGCTGCAGGAGTACGGCAAGGCGGTCATCGTCGGGGACAAGACGATCGGCAAGGGCTATTCCCAGCGCCAGTACCCGCTGTCGGACGGCTCGGCGCTCATCCTGTCCGACCAGATGTACTATACGCCGAAGGGCAAGAACCTCGCCGGGGTCGGCATCACCCCGGATGTCGAAATCGCGCTCCCGGAGGAGAAGTACAGTAATTTTGAGTTTTTGGAACCCGGCGACGACGACCAGCTGCAGGCGGCGCTGCAGGCGCTGGGCGATCGGTGATCCTATCGGGCGGCGTGGAAAGCACGCCGCCCGTTCTTTTTTGCCCCGCGCCCGCATAGGGATGGGACAAAGGACAGGCAGGAGGGATTGCAATGTTGGGGATGGTACGGCTCCGGATTGACGCGGCCGCGCCGCGCGCGCGCACGGAGCGCACGGAGGTGCTGGGGAATACGCCGTTTTTGGCTGCGGTGCTGCAGCTGCACGGCACGGAGGCGCTCGTCGACCGGATTATGGTCCGGCAGAGCCTGCGCCTGCTGGCGCTGCGCGGGGCGCAGGCTGTCGCCGCGCCGGACGACCGGTACATAAACGCCCAGCTTGCGCGGTACAATATGGATAAGCTCACGCATTGGCCGCTGATGCGCGCGATGGCGGGGCAAATCCTCGACCGGCTGCTGGGGCGCAGGCCGGATACCGCCGTGCTGCTNCGACGCGCCGCCGCCGGGGTACCGGGTGCGCCTGCACGGCGTGTCAACCGTCGCGCTCTGCCCGGGCGCGGCGCGGTTTTGTGACTTTGACGGCCTGCTCGCCGTGCCAGGCCCCTATGAGCCGCTGGGGGACACCGACCGCGAAGCGGTGCTTGCCGCAGTCGCTTCCAACAATCCCGGGCTTTCGCAGGCCTTTGCAATCGGCACATTTATAAAAAAATAACCATCCGGGATTTGGTTGCTTGACATTGCGGCAATCGCTTCATATAATAGGGAGTATGTAACCGATTTTCCAAAATACTGATAAGAATAAAGAAGGTAAACGCAATGGCGAAAGAATTTAAGCTCACACAGGAGAGCCTGGAGAAGCTGAAGGCGGAGCTTGAGGAGCTCAAGACCGTCCGCGAGAAGGAGGTTGCCGAGCAGCTTAAGGAAGCGCGCTCTTTCGGCGACCTGTCCGAGAACGCGGAATATGACGAGGCGAAGAACGAGCAGGGCAAGCTGTTTTCCCGCATTGCCGAGCTGGAAAACGTCATCGCGCACGCCGTCATCATTACGGACGACCTGTATGCGGCGGACGAGGTTTCCCCGGGCTGCCGCTTTGTCGTAGAGGATATCGAGTTCGGCGAGACCGAGGAGTACCACTTCGTCGGCTCGCAGGAAGCCAACCCGATGGATGGCAAGGTTTCCGATGAATCCCCGTTCGGCAGGGCGATGCTGGGCAAGAAGGTCGGCTCGGTCGTGGAGGTCGAGGCGCCGGACGGCATGATCCAGTACAAGATCCTCGAGATCAAGAAGTAAAAAATGCGCGCGGGCATGGCGCCCGGCTTTGGAATTGTTGTAGTAAAGGTGAGATAAAGAAATGGCAGTAGAACAGAACCACGCAGAGCCGACCCAGGAGGAGCTGCACGAGCTGCGGCGCATCCGGCGCGAGAAGCTCCAGGAGCTGCAGGACGCGGGCAACGACCCCTTCCAGCAGGTCCGCTATTCGCGCACCCATTATACGAAGGATATCCGCGACGGGTTCGACGCGCTTGAGGGCAAGCGCGTTTCCATCGCGGGCCGTATGATGTCCAAGCGCATCATGGGCAAGGCGTCCTTCTCCGACCTGTCCGACCGGTACGGCCGCATACAGCTTTACGTCAAGCGCGACGTGATCGGCACGGAGGCCTATCAGGCGTACAAGAAGCTCGACATCGGCGACCTGATCGGCGTCGAGGGCGAGGTCTTCCGCACCCAGAAGGGCGAAATCTCGGTTTCCGTCGACAAGCTGACCCTGCTGTCCAAAAACCTGATCCCGCTGCCGGAAAAGTGGCACGGCCTCAAGGACACCGATATGCGTTACCGCCAGCGCTACGTTGACCTGATCGTAAACCCCGAGGTGCGCGACACCTTTGAAAAGCGCTCGGCGATCGTGCGCGAGATCCGCAACTTCATGGATTCCCGCAATTTCATGGAAGTCGAGACCCCCTGCCTCAATACCATCCCGGGCGGCGCGGCGGCGCGCCCCTTCATCACGCACCACAACGCGCTGGATATCGATATGTACATGCGTATTGCGACCGAGCTGCACCTGAAGCGCCTGATCGTCGGCGGCTTCGAGCAGGTCTATGAGATCGGCCGCATTTTCCGGAACGAGGGCATGGACACCAAGCACAACCCGGAGTTCACCACGATCGAGCTGTACCAGGCCTTCACCGATTACGAGGGCATGATGGACATCACCGAGGATATGATCGTGCACGTGTGCGAAAAGGTGCTCGGCACGACCAAGGTGACCTACCAGGGCATCGGACTGGACTTCTCCAAGGGCTGGAAGCGTATGACCATGGCCGACGCGGTCAAGGAATACGCCGGGCTGGACTTTATGGCCATGAGCCCCGAGGAGGCGCTCGCAGCCGTGCGCGCCAAGGGGCTCGAGATCGAAAAGGGCAAGGACAGCTGGGGCGACCTGCTCGCGCAGTGCTACGACGAATATGTCGAGGAAAACCTCGTACAGCCCACCTTTATCATCGACTACCCGGTCGAAATCTCCCCGCTGGCCAAGCGCAAGCCGTCCGACCCGCGCCTGACCGAGCGTTTTGAGCTGTTTGTCGCCGGCCGCGAGCTGGCGAACGCCTTCTCCGAGCTGAACGACCCGATCGACCAGCGTGAGCGCTTTGAGCGCCAGGTCGCGCTGCGCGCCGCAGGCGACGACGAGGCCAGCATGATGGACGACGATTTTGTCACCGCGCTGGAATACGGCATGCCCCCCACGGGCGGCATGGGCATGGGCATCGACCGCCTGGTCATGTTCCTGACCGACTCCTCCTCGATCCGCGACGTGCTGCTCTTCCCGACCATGAAGCCGCTCGCAGACTGAAGAAAGACAGGAAGCCTGGACGCCGCGAAAGGCGTTCAGGCTTTTCGGCGTGTTGGCGGCATCATTTAAAAGAAGGGGATTGTGGTAAATGCACAGATTTCTTATCCGGCGGGCGCGGGAGGGCAAAACCATCCGCCCGACCCGCGCGCTGGTCGTGGGGTTCCTAATTATCATTGTCACGGGCGCCTTGCTGCTCTGCCTGCCGGTCTCCTCGCGCGGGGGGCATTGGACAAGCCTGCTGACCACGCTGTTTACGGCCACCAGCGCCACCTGTGTCACCGGCCTGATCCTCGTGGATACCTATACCTACTGGAGCCCCTTCGGGCAGACGGTCATCCTGCTGCTCATCCAGATCGGCGGCCTGGGGTTCATGAGCATGGCGACCATGTTCTCGTTCCTGATGCGCCGCACGATCACGCTGCGCGAGCGCATGGTCATGACCACGTCGCTGAACGTCAACGATATGGCCGGCATCGTGCGCCTGACCAAGCGCGTGCTGCTGGGCACGCTGTTCTTTGAGAGCGTGGGCGCGGTGACGCTGTCCATCCGCTTCGCGGCCGACTATGGCGTGATCGACGGGGTGCGCAAGGGCGTGTTCCACGCGATTTCGGCGTTCTGCAACGCGGGTTTCGACCTGATGGGCGAAACCGCGCCGTTCTCTTCGCTGACCGGTTACGCGACCGACCCTGTGGTCAATATAACGGTCATGTCGCTCATCGTGCTTGGCGGCCTGGGCTTTTACGTCTGGAACGACGTGTACGAGCAGCGCTCCCTGAAAAACCTGCGCCAGCATACGCGCATCGTGCTCGTGACGACCGCAGTCCTCGTGCTGGGCGGTGGCCTGCTCACCGCGCTGTGGGAATGGAACAACCCCGCGACGCTCGGCGCGCTCCCGGTGCAAAGCCGCCCGATGGCGGCGCTGTTCCAGTCCGTCACGCTGCGCACGGCGGGCTTCAACACGGTCGACCAGTCCGCGCTGACCGGCCCGTCCAAGCTGCTCGGCGTCATCTGGATGTTTATCGGCGGCTCCCCCGGCTCGACGGCGGGCGGCATCAAGACCGTATCGGTCGCGGTGCTCCTGCTGACGGCGCTTTCCGCCGTGCGCGGCCGCAGCCGCGTCCACGTGTTCGGGCGCACGATTTCGCCGCGCAGCATCATGAACGCCGTCACGATGCTGGTCGTCGGCGTCGTGCTCGTGCTGGGCGGGACGATGGTGCTGCTCGCGTGCGAGGATGCGTCGGTCACCACCTGCCTGTACGAGGTCGCGTCGGCCTTCGGCACGGTCGGCCTGTCCATGAGCCTGACGCCGACGCTCGGCGTGGTCTCCAAGATTACGATTATGGTGCTGATGTTCCTCGGCCGCGTCGGCGTGCTTACGCTCGGCATCGCGGTGCTGATGGGGCGCCAGCGTGAAACAAAGCTGTATTATCCCGAGGCGCAGGTCTTTGTTGGATAAAAAGCATGGGAGGGAAATAAAATGAAATCCTTTGTCATCATCGGGCTTGGCCGCTTTGGCAATGCGGTTGCGCGCGAGCTGTATAAACGCGGCAACGAGGTGCTTGCCATCGATATGGATGAGGACGCGGTGCAGCGTATCGCGGATTTCGTCACCCATGCGGTTGTGGGCGACGCCAAGGATGAAAACGTGCTGCGCTCCATCGGCGTGCGCAATTTTGACTGCGCGATCGTCGCGATCGCGTCGGACATCCAGGACAGCGTGCTCGTCACGCTGATGCTCAAGGAGATGGGCGTCAAGTTCGTCATCGGCAAGGCGCAGAGCCAGCTGCACAGCAAGGTGCTCCAGCGCATCGGAGCGGACAAGGTCGTGTTCCCCGAGGACGACATGGGCAACCGCCTGGCGCAGACGCTGTCTTCCTCCAACGTCATCGATTTTATCGAGCTTTCGCAGGATTTCAGTATCGTCGAGATCAACCCGCCGCAGAGCTGGCTGGACAAGACGCTCAAGGAGCTGTCCGTGCGCGCGCAGTTCGGCATCAACGTCCTGGCCGTGCGCGGCGAGGGGCATAAGATCGTCACGATATCCCCGACGGCCGACCAGGTCATCCATCCGGGCGACGTGCTGATCGTCATCGGCGCGAACGACGACATCGAGCGGCTGGGGAACCTGCGATGACCGTGATCGAGAGCCGCCAGAACGGCACGCTCCGGCACCTGTCCCGCTTGGCGCGCGAAAAGAAATACCGTGTGGCCTGCGGCGAAATGCTGTGCGAAGGGGAAAAGATGCTGTACGAGGCGCTTTCCTCGGGCGTATCCGTGCGCACCGTGCTGCTGCATGAGGACGCGGACAGCTTCGCCCGCGGGCTGGCGCTCCAGGCTGAGGCGGCGGGCGCCAAGCTGTTTTCCGCCCCGGGCGCGCTGCTGCGGCAGGCAAGCGACGTCGAAACGCCGCAGGGCGTGGTCTTCTCCTGCGTCCCGCCCGTGTTTGGCGAAGGGGTGATCGCGGGCGCTTCGCGTGTGCTGCTGCTCGACGGCCTGCAGGATCCCGGCAATATGGGCACGATCCTGCGCACGGCGGACGCCTTCGCGCTCGACGCGGTCGTGCTTTGCGAGGGCTGCACCGACCCGTATGCGCCGAAGGTCGTGCGCGCGACCATGGGCGCGATTTTCCGCCTGCCCACCCTGC
>NZ_LT707057.1:1411-32288 GCF_900155735.1 Intestinibacillus massiliensis | reverse complement strand
CGCCGCCGGGCTGCCGGTCTATGCCACCGCGCTGGCGGAGGGCAGCCTGCCCGTGCAGCAGGCCGCGCTTTCCCGGTGCGCGGTCGCCATCGGCAACGAGGGGCGCGGCGTATCTGCGGAAACGCTTGCCGCCTGCGACCAAAAAATCATCATCCCGATGGACGGGCGCGCCGAGTCGCTGAACGCGGGCGTGGCGGCCGCCATCCTGATGTGGGAAATGGCGCGTAAAAACGCCTGAAACGACATAACATGAATGGAAAAGGAGGCTGCCCATGTCCGCACGACTTCACTGGCTGTGGCTCGCCACGCGCGCGCCGTTCCGCCCCCACCAGATCGCGGCGCTGCTCGCGCACTTTGGTTCGGCGGAGCAGGCTTATGCAGCCGGCAGCGCCGCGGTTGCCGAAGTGCCCGGCCTGACGAAACAGCAGGCGGCGTCGCNACCGCCGGCAGCGCCCGCCAAGGCGGCGCTCCCCGCGCACCTGACCGATGAGGAACGCGCGGTCATCCGGGCGGTACAGGCCGGCGCGGACACGGTGGACGCGGTAATCGACGCCGTGGGGCAGCCGACGGCGCGCGTCACCGCAACCATCACCATGCTGGAACTGGACGGCGTCCTGTCCCGGGAGGGCGGCCGCCTGCGCGCCGCCGCAGCCTATCAGTGAGGGCAAGCAATTCACACAGAGTAACGGAGGACAACCCTAATGTCAAAGCTGGTCATCGTCGAGTCCCCGGCCAAGGCCAAGACCATCGGCAAATACCTGGGTACGGATTACGTCGTCAAAGCGTCCATGGGGCATTTGCGCGACCTGCCCAAGAAGAAGATGGGCGTGGACATCGAGCACGATTTTAAACCGCAATATATCCCGATCGAGGGTAAAGATAAAATTATCAACGAACTGCGCGAGGCTGCGGACGATTGCGATTTCGTTTATCTCGCAACTGACCCCGACCGCGAAGGCGAAGCGATCTCCTGGCACCTGAAGGAGCTGCTGATGCTGGGCGACAGCCGCAGCCAGCGCGTGACCTTTAACGAAATCACCAAAAACGCGGTCAAATACGGCATCGAGCACCCGCGCGATATTGATATCGACCTGGTCAACGCGCAGCAGGCGCGCCGCATCCTGGACCGCGTGGTCGGCTACCAGCTTTCGCCCTTCCTGTGGCGCAAGGTCAAGCGCGGCCTGTCCGCGGGGCGCGTGCAGTCGGTCGCGACGCGCCTGGTCGTCGACCGGGAGAACGAGATCCGCGCCTTTGTGCCGGAGGAATACTGGTCGATCGAGGCCACGCTGCACACCGCCGCCCAGGGCGTATTCACCGCCCGCTTTTACGGCGACCGGGACGGCAAGGCCGAGCTGAAAAACGAGGGGCAGGCGATGGCGGTCGTGCAGGCCGTGACGGGCAAGCCGTTTACGGTCGGCACGGTCAAGCGCGGCAAGAAGAAAAAGTCCGCGCCCGCGCCCTTTATCACCTCGACCCTGCAGCAGGAGGCCTCCCGCAAGCTCAATATGACGCCGCGGCGCACCATGAGCGTGGCGCAGGAGCTTTATGAAGGCATCGAACTGCCCGAGGTCGGCCTCACCGGCCTGATCACCTACATGCGTACCGACTCGCTCCGCCTGGCCGACGAGGCCACCGCGGCGGCGGCGGACTTTATCCGCGCGAAATACGGCGACCAGTATTACCCGGGGAAGGCGCGCGTATTCAAGACCAAGGGCGGCGCGCAGGACGCGCATGAAGCGATCCGCCCGTCGAACGTCAGCCTTGAGCCGGACGCGATCCGCGGCTCGCTCAGCCCCGACCAGTACAAGCTATACAAGCTGATCTGGTCGCGCTTCGTGGCCTGCCAGATGGCGGACGCGATCCTGGACACGGTCTCCGCCGATATCCTGAGCGAGGGCTATGTGTTCCGCGCGAGCGGCTATACGGTCGCCTTCCCGGGCTTTACGGCGGTATACGTCGAATCGACGGACGACGAGAAGAAGGACAACAAGGGCGAGGGCAAGGCGCTGCCGCCCTTTGACGAGGGCGACGCGCTGACGGCGGAGAAGGTCGAGCCTGCGCAGCACTTCACGCAGCCGCCCGCGCGCTATACCGAGGCGTCGCTCATCCGGGCGATGGAGGAGCGCGGCATCGGCCGCCCGTCCACCTACGCGCCGACGATTTCCACGATCCTCGACCGCGATTACGTGGCCAAGGAGAACAAGGCGCTGCGCCCGACCCCGCTGGGCGAGGGCGTGACCGGCCTGCTGGTCGACAAGTTCAAGTCGGTTGCGGATTATGAGTTTACCGCGAACATGGAGCATGAGCTCGACGAGGTCGAAGCCGGGAAGCTCGACTATATCCAGCTCCTGCACAATTTCTACGGCGGCTTTGAGTCCGCGCTGCAGCAGGCGGAGGTCGACCTCGAAGGGCAGCGCATCAAGATCGAGGACGAGGTCACGGATGTGATCTGCGACAAGTGCGGCCGCAATATGGTCATCAAATCCGGCCGCTTCGGCAAGTTCCTCGCCTGCCCGGGCTATCCGGAATGCACGAATACCAAGCCCATCACCGAGGATACCGGCGCGGCCTGCCCAGTGTGCGGCGCGAAGGTCGTCAAGAAGAAGTCGGCGCGCGGCTATGTGTACTACAGCTGTGACAAGTACCCCGAGTGCCAGTTTATCACCTGGGATAAGCCGCTCAAGACCCAGTGCCCGACCTGCGACTCGTCCCTGTTCCGCCATACCGACCGCGACTCCAAGGAGGTGCGCGACGTGTGCCTGCGGGAGGGCTGCGGCTATTCCGAGCTGGTCAAGGAGGGCGTATCGCCCGAGGAGGCCGAAAAGAACCGCCTGCGCCGGGAAGCGCGCGCGGCCAAGGCTGCGGAGCGCGCGGCGCAGAAGGAAAAGGAAGAGGCCGAGCAGAAGGAAGCCAAGAAGGCCGCGAAGAGGGCCACGGCGAAGAAAACGCCCGCCCAAAAAGCGGCGGGGAAGACGGCGGCGGACGGCAAAAAGGCCGCGGCCAAGCCGGCCGCCAAAAAGGCGGCGGCCACGAACAAGGCGACGGCGGCGAAAAAGACGACGACGCGGAAAAAGGCGGCGGAAAACGGGGGTGGGGCGGATGCAGGCTAAAGCTACCGTCATCGGCGCGGGGCTTGCGGGCTGCGAGGCCGCGTGGCAGCTCGCGGAACGCGGCGTCGCGGTCACCCTGTGTGAAATGAAGCCGGAAAAACGCAGCCCCGCGCACCACTCGGACGATTTTGCCGAGCTGGTATGCTCCAACTCCCTGCGTTCGGGCGACCTGTCGAACGCGGCCGGGCTGCTCAAGGAGGAACTGCGCCGCCTCGGCGGGCTGATTATCCGCTGCGCGGACGCGACGCAGACCCCGGCGGGCGGCGCGCTCGCGGTCGACCGGGAGGCCTTCTCCCGCATGGTCACCGAAGAGGTGCGGCGCCATCCCAACATTACGGTCGCGCATGGCGAGGTGACCGAGATCCCCGCGGAGGGGGCGGTCGTGGTCGCGTCCGGCCCGCTCACCTCGGACGCGCTGTTCGCGCATATCCACAAGCTGGTGGGCGGCGATTTCCTGCACTTTTACGACGCGGCCGCGCCGATCGTCACCTTTGAATCCATCGACATGGAGAACGCCTATTTTGCGGCGCGCTACGGCAAGGGCACGCCGGACTATATCAACTGTCCCATGGACCGCGCGCAGTTTGACGTGTTCTGGGAGGCGCTTACCACAGCGGAGGAAGCGCCCGTGCACGGCTTTGAGGACGCCAAGGTGTTTGAAGGCTGCATGCCGGTCGAGGTCATGGGGCGGCGCGGGCACGATACGCTGCTGTTCGGCTCGCTCAAGCCGGTCGGCCTGCCCGACCCCAGGACCGGGCGCGACCCCTACGCCGTGCTCCAGCTCCGCCGGGACAATGCGCAGGGCACGCTGTACAACCTGGTCGGCTGTCAGACGCATCTGAAATTCGGCGAGCAGAAGCGCGTGTTTTCCATGATCCCGGCGCTGAAGGACGCGGAGTTTGTGCGCTACGGCGTGATGCACCGCAACACGTTCCTGGATTCGCCGCGCCTGCTGGGGCATAATTTTGAACTGCGCGCCGACCCGCGCATCCGCTTCGCCGGGCAGGTGACCGGCGTGGAGGGCTATATCGAGTCGGACGCCTCCGGCTTCCTGGCAGGGCTGGCGGCGGCCTGCGCGCTGTCTGGCCGCCCCGCGCCGGATTTCCCGGACACCACGGCGATCGGCGCGCTCGGGCGCTATGTCTCCAACGGGACGGTTACCAAATTCCAGCCTATGAATATCAATTTCGGCATCTTGGCGCCGCTCGGCTATCGGGTCAAGGGCAAAAAGGAGAAAAACATGGCGATTGCCGAGCGGGCGCTCGCCGTGATCGACAGCCTAAAGGGGGAAATTTGACATGAAGATCATCCTTGACGCGATGGGCGGCGACAACGCGCCGCTGGCCGCGGTCACCGGCGCGGCCATGGCTGCGCAGGCCTTCAAGGAGGAGATTATCCTGGTCGGCGACCAGGATACCATCAACGGCATCCTGCGGGAGCGCCGCTGGGACGGCGCGCTGCCCGGCGGCAAGCTGACCGTCGTCCACGCGCCAGACGTAGTGGATATGCACGACGACCCGGCGACCGTCCTGCGGCACAAGCCGGAATCCTCGATGGCCGTCGCGCTGAAAATGCTGAAAAAGGGCGAGGGCGACGCGGTCGTTTCCGCGGGCAACACCGGCGCGCTGCTTTCCGGCGCGACCCTGTACGGCGGGCGCATCAAGGGCATCCGCCGCGCGGCGCTCGCGCCGATGATGCCGTGCCGCGGCGGGCAGGTCATGCTGGTGGACGCGGGCGCGAATACCGAGTGCACGCCGGAATACCTGTTACAGTTCGCCTTTATGGGCAGCTTGTACATGGAGCGCATGGCGGGGCTGAAAAAGCCGCGCGTCGGCCTGGTCAACAACGGCACCGAGGACACCAAGGGCGACCCGCTGCGCCGCGAGACCTACGCGCTGCTTAGGGCGGCGGGCGATGCGGGGCGCATCAACTTCGTAGGCAACGTCGAGGGCAGCGGCGTGGCGTTCGGCGAGTGCGACGTCGCGGTGTGCGACGGCTTTGCCGGCAATATCCTGCTCAAGACGCTGGAGGGCGTGGCCAAGTTTATGGGCGGCGAGATCAAGCAGGTGTTCCTGCACAGCCTGATGACAAAGCTGGGCTACCTTGCCTGCAAGAAAGGCATGGACGCCTTCCAGGAGCAGTTTAACCAGGATAAAATCGGCGGCGCGCCCTTCCTCGGCGTCGCGCGCCCGGTCATCAAGGCGCACGGCTCTTCGAACGAAACCGCGTTCATGAACGCGGTGCGCCAGGCTATCGCCTACACGCAAAGCGGTATGATCGAGGCCGTACAGCAGAACATCGAATATATGACTGTGGGAAAAGCCGAATAAAACGTTGTTATTTTGTCGCCTGGCGCGACAAAAATTTAAACGCCCCCTTGACATCACACTCTGCACACTCTATCATCAGATTTATAGAACCGCAGACTTGGACGCCAGGGAGGTGACAGCATGGTATTTGACAAACTGTGTGAGCTGCTCGCGGAGCAGTTCGGCGTAGACCCGAAGACGATTACGATGGATACGTCCTTTGTTGAGGACCTGGGCGCCGATTCGCTCGACCTGGTCGAGCTGATGATGTCGCTCGAAGAGGAGTTTGACGTCGGTACGATCGACGAGGAGACCGCGATGGGCATCAAAACGGTTTCGGACGCGGTGCGCGTGATCGGCGGCGACGCGGAATAATAATGACGGGATACACACTGACACGAGCCCATTTATGGGCTCGTGCATCTTTATAAAGGGAAGGGGCGCGCATATGGATAAATCGGACTACAAATTTCAAAATATCGTGCTGTACCGCAAGGCGATGACGCATTCGTCCTACGCGAACGAACACAGGGAACGCCACCTGCAGCACAACGAACGGCTGGAGTTCCTTGGCGATTCCGTACTCGGCTTCGTGACGGCCGATTACCTGTTCAACCATTACCCCGAATTGCCCGAAGGCGAGCTGACCAAGCTGCGCGCGGCGGTGGTGTGCGAGCAGACCCTGTGCGAAATTGCCAAGGAACTCGGGATTGACAAGGAGATCCGCCTGGGGCACGGCGAGGAGACCGGCGGCGGGCGGCAGCGCCCGTCCATCCTCGCGGACGCCACAGAGGCGCTGCTCGGCGCGATCTACCTGGACGGCGGCATCGAGCCTGCACGCAAGTTCGTGCTGGATTTCGTGCCCCGCAAGGCCGAGGAGGCGCGGCACGGCGGCGTGTTCAAGGACTATAAGACCATGCTGCAGGAGATCGTCCAGAAGAGCAAGCAGGAAACGCTGGAATACCGGCTAGCCGGGGAGTCCGGCCCGGATCACGACAAGCAGTTTACCATGGAAGTGCTGCTGAACAGCAACGTCTTTGCGACGGGCACGGGGCGCAGCAAAAAAGAGGCCGAGCAGATGGCTGCAAAGCAGGCGCTCGCGCTGATGGGGCAGTAAGCAACCGGGGACGGAAGGGGCACTTCCGCCCCTTTTTATTGCCTGGAAGGGGGGATGGACATGGCGAAAAAGGCGATACTGCCTGTATTTGTGCCGCACCTCGGCTGCCCGTGCCGATGCGTGTTTTGCAACCAGCGCGCCATCGCGGGGCAGGCCGCGCCGGTGACGGCGGACGAGGTGCGCCGTCTGGCGGAGGGCGCGCGGCGGGACGGGCTGCGCACGCCGGAGCTTGCATTTTACGGCGGGAGCTTCACCGCGGTCGCGGAGAGCCTGCAGGAGGCGCTGCTCGCGGCGGCGCAGGGCTGCGTGCGGGACGGGCTGGCCTCGGGCATCCGCCTGTCGACACGGCCGGACTGTATTGATGCAAGGGTGTGCGCGCGGCTGCGGCGTTACGGCGTGGGTACCGTTGAACTCGGCGCGCAGTCCATGGACGATGGGGTGCTGCGCCAGGCCGGGCGCGGGCATACCGCGCAGGATACCGTGCAGGCGGCCGCGCTGCTGCGCGCGCACGGTTTTTCCGTCGTATTGCAGCTCATGGCCGGGCTGCCGGGCGACACCCGAGAAGCCGGGCGGGAAACGGCGCGGCGCGCGGCGGCGCTCCGGCCGGACGGGGTGCGCATCTACCCCGTCGCCGTGCTGCCCGGCACGGTGCTCTACGATATGTGGCGCGCCGGGACGTACACGCCCCTGACGGTCGCGCAGGCCGCGTCGCGGTGCGCGGACATGCTCGAAACCTTTACGGAAGCGGGGATCGCGGTGCTGCGCGTCGGCCTGAACCCGACGGAGGAACTGGGCGCGGAGGTCGTGGCGGGCGCTTACCATCCTGCAATGGGGGAGCTTGCCTGGAACGAGGCCTATTACCGGCGCATGGCGGCCCTGCTGGCGCCGTACCGCGGCCAAAGGGGGGACGCGGTGTTTTCCGTGCCCGCGGGCGACGTGTCCAAGGCGGTCGGGCAGAAGCGCGGCAACCTTGCGCGGCTCGGGCGGGAATTCCCCGGCGTGCGCGTACGCGTGCGCGGGGAGGACGGCCTCGCTGTAATGGGAATGGCCTTTACAGCAAGCGGCGGATAAGCGTACATGTGGGCGGTTTTTGTGAACAATCCGCAAATTCAGGCGCCGGGCGCATTGATTTACAGGGGGCATGGTGGTAAACTAATATATTATAAATTGCTCAGAGGTGCCGCATGGTTCTTAAAAGCTTGCATTTGCAGGGCTTCAAGTCCTTCCCCGACAAAACTGAAATACAGTTTCTGGGCGGCATGACGGCCATCGTCGGCCCGAACGGAAGCGGCAAATCCAACATTTCCGACGCCATCCGCTGGGTGCTGGGCGAGCAGTCCTCACGCTCCCTGCGCGGCGCCAAGATGGAGGATGTTATTTTTGGGGGCACCACGCGGCGCGGCCCGGTCGGCTTTGCCGAGGTGTCGCTCATCCTGAACAACGAGGACGGGATTTTCCGTTCCGAATTTACCGAGATTATGGTCACCCGCCGGTACTACCGTTCGGGTGAAAGCGAATATTATATCAATAAAAAGCATTGCAGGCTGCGAGATATCCATGAGATGTTCATGGACACCGGCCTGGGTCGCGACGGCTATTCGATCATTGGGCAAGGGCGCATCGACGAAATCCTTTCCTTAAAGAGCGAGGACCGTCGCGAAATTTTCGAGGAGGCCGCGGGCATTACCAAATTCCGCTACCGCAAGGAGGAGGCCGAGCGCAAGCTTGCGGCGACGGAGGAAAACCTTGTGCGCATCCGCGACGTATACGCGGAGCTGGAAGGCCGGAAAGCGCCGCTCGAGCGGCAGGCCGCCAAGGCCAAGGAATACCTGCTGCTGCGCGATGAGCTGCGCGTGCTCGAGGTATCGCTCTGGCTGCGCGCCCTTGCGCGGGTCGGGGAAGACACGGAAAAAGCGCGGCAGGACAGCGGGGTCTGCGCCCGCNCCCGGGCGCGGTCGTGTTCGACGCGGTCGCGGCGGCCAAGGCGCGCGGCTGCGACGTCATCATCATCGACACGGCGGGCCGCCTGCACAATAAGCAGAACCTGATGAACGAGCTTGCCAAGATCGACCGCATCCTGACGCGCGAGCTGCCGGATTCCGGCCGGGAGACGCTGCTTGTGCTCGATGCGACGACCGGGCAGAACGCGGTGCACCAGGCCGAGGAGTTCAATAAGGCCGCGGCGCTCACCGGCATCGTGCTGACGAAGCTCGACGGCACGGCCAAGGGCGGCATCGTCATCGCGATTTCCGCGGGGCTGGGCGTGCCGGTCAAGCTGGTCGGCGTAGGCGAAGGCCTGGACGACCTGATGGACTTTAACCGCGGGGACTTTGTCGCGGCGCTGCTGCCCGGGGACACGGAGTAAACCGGGGGACGCCCCGTTTGCATAGTTGAAAGGAGATACTTTTTTGGCAAGACCGGATTTGAGAAGGAACGACGAGATGCGCAAGGTCAAGATCACGCCGAATTACACGATGCACGCCGAAGGCTCGGTGCTCATCGAGGTCGGCAACACCAAGGTGATCTGCAATGCGACGATAGAAGACAAGGTGCCGCAGCATGTGTACGGCACCGGCAAGGGCTGGGTGACGGCGGAATACGCGATGCTGCCGCGCGCGACCAATACGCGCTCCAAGCGCGATATCGCAAAGCTCAAGCTGAACGGCCGCGCGGCGGAGATCCAGCGCCTGATCGGCCGCAGCCTGCGCGCGGTGACCGATATGGAGGCGCTCGGCGAGCGCTCGATCATCGTGGACTGCGACGTAATCCAGGCGGACGGCGGCACGCGCTGCGCGTCCATCACGGGCGGCTTTGTCGCCCTGTGGCTGGCCTGCAAGAAGCTGGTGGACGCGGGCGTGCTCAAAAAGATGCCGCTGCGCACGCAGGTTTCCGCGGTCAGCGCGGGCATCTATGAGGACGAGGCCGTCCTCGACCTCAATTACGCCGAGGATTCCCACGCGATCGTGGACTGCAACATCGTCATGACGGGCGACGGCGAATTCGTCGAGGTGCAGGGCACCGGCGAGGGGCGCCCGTTTAAGAAGGACGAGCTGCAAAAGCTGCTTTCCCTCGGCCGCAAGGGCACGGCAAAGCTGTGCCGCGAGCAGAAGAAGATCACGGGGGAACTGTAATGGAGTTCGTTCTGGCGTCGCACAACGCGAAAAAGCTGGCGGAACTGCGCGACATCCTGTCGGTGNGCCGCTGCCCGACCCCGCCCAGGCGGAGAAGGACGCGGCGGCGCTCAAGGCGCGCATGCGCGCGCTGGGCAACGTCAACCTGGACGCGGTCGCGGAGTTTGAGGAGCTGATGGGGCGCTATACCTTCCTCGGCGGGCAGAAGGAAGACTTGGAGCGGGCGCAGGCCGAGCTTTACAAGGTGATCGACCAGCTGACGGTCAATATGAAGGAGATTTTCGCCTCGGAGTTTGCCAAGCTCAACGCCTATTTCGGGGAGACCTTCCGGGAGATTTTCGGCGGCGGCCACGCGGAACTGCGGCTTGCCGACACGTCGGATATCCTGAACTGCGGCATCGAGATCCGCGTATCCCCGCCGGGCAAGGCGCTCAAGACCATTACGCTGCTTTCGGGCGGGGAAAAGGCGTTTGTCGCCATCGCGCTGTATTTTGCGATCCTCAAGGTGCGGCCGACGCCGTTCTGCGTGCTCGACGAGATCGAGGCCGCGCTCGACGACGTGAACGTCGTGCGCTTTGCGAAATATGTGCGCCGGCTCACGGGCAGCACGCAGTTCATCGTCATCACGCACCGGCGCGGCACGATGGAGGAAGCGGATATGCTGTACGGCGTGACCATGCAGGAACAGGGCGTGTCCAAGCTGCTGATGCTGAACCTCGCGGAGGCGGAGCAGCGGCTGGGCATCAGGATCAAGTAAACGGGAACCGGGAAAAAGGAGCGGATATCTTGGGTTTTTTTGATAAGATCAAGCAAGGGCTGAAAAAGACGACCGAAGCGGTCACTGAAAAAATGAACGACGTGATGTCGACCTTCGTCAAGGTCGACGCCGACCTGCTCGAGGAGCTGGAGGAGGCGATGATCCTTGCAGACCTGGGCGCGGGCGTGGCGGCCAAGGCCACGGCGGAGCTTGAGCAGCGCGCCAAGCGGCAGAAGATCAATACCCCCGGGGAGCTGCGCGGGGTGCTGCGCGACATCCTCACGGGCATGATGCAGGAGGACACGCCGCTCGATATTTCGGGCAAGCCCGCGGTCGTGCTGGTGATCGGCGTCAACGGCGTGGGCAAGACGACCACGATCGGCAAACTGGCGGCGCGCTACGTGTCCGAGGGCAAGCGGGTCATGCTGGCGGCGGCGGATACCTTCCGCGCGGCGGCGGCGGATCAGCTGGAAATCTGGGCGCAGCGCGCGGGCGCGGATATCGTGCGCCACGGCGAGGGGGCCGACCCGGGCGCGGTCGTGTTCGACGCGGTCGCGGCGGCCAAGGCGCGCGGCTGCGACGTCATCATCATCGACACGGCGGGCCGCCTGCACAATAAGCAGAACCTGATGAACGAGCTTGCCAAGATCGACCGCATCCTGACGCGCGAGCTGCCGGATTCCGGCCGGGAGACGCTGCTTGTGCTCGATGCGACGACCGGGCAGAACGCGGTGCACCAGGCCGAGGAGTTCAATAAGGCCGCGGCGCTCACCGGCATCGTGCTGACGAAGCTCGACGGCACGGCCAAGGGCGGCATCGTCATCGCGATTTCCGCGGGGCTGGGCGTGCCGGTCAAGCTGGTCGGCGTAGGCGAAGGCCTGGACGACCTGATGGACTTTAACCGCGGGGACTTTGTCGCGGCGCTGCTGCCCGGGGACACGGAGTAAACCGGGGGACGCCCCGTTTGCATAGTTGAAAGGAGATACTTTTTTGGCAAGACCGGATTTGAGAAGGAACGACGAGATGCGCAAGGTCAAGATCACGCCGAATTACACGATGCACGCCGAAGGCTCGGTGCTCATCGAGGTCGGCAACACCAAGGTGATCTGCAATGCGACGATAGAAGACAAGGTGCCGCAGCATGTGTACGGCACCGGCAAGGGCTGGGTGACGGCGGAATACGCGATGCTGCCGCGCGCGACCAATACGCGCTCCAAGCGCGATATCGCAAAGCTCAAGCTGAACGGCCGCGCGGCGGAGATCCAGCGCCTGATCGGCCGCAGCCTGCGCGCGGTGACCGATATGGAGGCGCTCGGCGAGCGCTCGATCATCGTGGACTGCGACGTAATCCAGGCGGACGGCGGCACGCGCTGCGCGTCCATCACGGGCGGCTTTGTCGCCCTGTGGCTGGCCTGCAAGAAGCTGGTGGACGCGGGCGTGCTCAAAAAGATGCCGCTGCGCACGCAGGTTTCCGCGGTCAGCGCGGGCATCTATGAGGACGAGGCCGTCCTCGACCTCAATTACGCCGAGGATTCCCACGCGATCGTGGACTGCAACATCGTCATGACGGGCGACGGCGAATTCGTCGAGGTGCAGGGCACCGGCGAGGGGCGCCCGTTTAAGAAGGACGAGCTGCAAAAGCTGCTTTCCCTCGGCCGCAAGGGCACGGCAAAGCTGTGCCGCGAGCAGAAGAAGATCACGGGGGAACTGTAATGGAGTTCGTTCTGGCGTCGCACAACGCGAAAAAGCTGGCGGAACTGCGCGACATCCTGTCGGTGCTGGGGATTTCGGTCTCCGCCCTGCCCGACGGCGCGCCCGAGCCCATCGAGGACGGCGGGACGTTTGAGGCGAACGCGCTCATCAAGGCGCGCGCGGCCTGCGCGCTGACCGGCAAGCCCGCCCTGGCGGACGATTCCGGCCTGTGCGTCGACGCGCTGCAGGGCGCGCCCGGCGTGTACTCCGCACGCTACGGCTCGGCGGAATACTTCGCCTACGCGGAAAAGCACGGACTCAAGGTTGGGCTGGAGCCGCTGCCGCCCCATGCGGACGACCAGGCGCGCACGCTGCGGCTGCTGCGCAACATGGCGGCCGTACCGGATGGCAAGCGGCAGGCGCGGTTTGTTTCCGCGGTCGCCTGCGTGTTCCCGGACGGCCGCGAATTCACCGTGCGCGGCGCGTGCGAGGGCGAGATCGCCCGCCGGATGCACGGCGCGGGCGGGTTCGGCTACGACCCGGTGTTTTACGTCCCGGCGTACGGCATGACCTTCGGGGAACTAGCGCCCGCGGACAAAAACCGCATCTCCCACCGCGGGATAGCGCTGCGGAAGTGCCGCGAAAAGCTGAAAGAATACCTATAATCAAAAAGCGGAAGCAACTTTACGGAAAACAGGAGAAAACAAATATGCTGACAAGCAAACAACGTGCGCAGCTGCGCAAACTTGCCAACACCCTGCCCGACACCCTGCAGATCGGCAAAGACGGGCTGACGGACGGCCTGGCGCGCCAGCTCAACGAGCTGCTCGAATGCCATGAGCTGGTCAAGGTCAAGGTGCTCGAAAACTCCTTCCTGACGCCGCGCGGCGTCTCAGACGAGCTGTGCGCGCAGCTGCGCGCCGAACCGGTGCAGTGCATCGGCACGAAGTTCGTCCTTTACCGGCCGTCGTCCGATAAGGACAAGCGCAGGATCGTGCTGGAAAAATGACGATCCGCCTGGGCGTGATGGGGGGCACGTTCAACCCCCCGCACTGTGGGCACCTGGAGGCGGCGCGCCACGTGCGCGCGGCGCTCGGGCTGGACAGGGTGCTGTTCGTCCCGAACAATATCCCGCCCCATAAGCGCATGCCCGCGCACAGCGCGACGACGGCGCAGCGGTGCGAGATGGTCGGCCTGATGGTGCGGGACGAGCCTTGGGCGGCGCTTTCCACCATCGAGGTCGACCGCGGCGGCGCAAGCTATACCGTGGAAACGCTGCGCGCGCTGGCGGGGGAAGGGCAGGCGCTTGCCCTGATCATTGGTACCGACATGCTGATGACGCTCGAGCAGTGGCGCGAACCGGCGGAGATCTGCCGGCTGGCAACGCTGGCTACCGTGGCGCGCAGCGAGGACGACCGCGCGGCGCTCAAGCGGCAGGCGGCGCGTTTGCAGGGGCTTTACGGGGCGGATGTGCGCCTGGTCGACTGCCCGGCGCTCCCTGTCTCCTCCACCCAGCTGCGCGAGCAGGGCGGCTTTGACTGCCTGACGCCCCCCGCGGTCGCGGCCTATATCGAAGAACATCACCTATATCGCTGAGAACTGGCAACCTCTGAAATAAAAAACTAGGACCTGCTTGGGGACGGGCTTACCGCCCTTTACGGGGCATCCGGCAACCCTGTGCCCAAACGAGGCCTAATGACAGAAAGGCGGTTTTTGCAATGTTATGGGATGAAACGATCAGACAGAGTATTTTGGGGAGGCTGTCGGGCTATCGCTACACGCATACGCTCGGGTGCGAGCGCGCGGCGAAATGGCTGGCGGAGCAGTACGGGGGGGACGTCCAAAAGGCCGCTTTTGCAGCCTGCCTGCATGACATAACAAAACGACTTTCTCGGGACGAGCAGTTGTATTTATGCGATAAATACGATATAATACCGTGTGATGTTGAAAAAGTGGAATGGAAGATGCTGCACGGCAAGACCGCCGCGGCGATCGCGCGCCGGGAATACGGCGCACCGCAGGACGTGGCGGATGCGATCGCCTATCATACGACGGGCCGTGCCGACATGACGCTGCTGGATAAAATCCTTTATCTGGCGGACTTTATTGAGGATACACGTGATTTTGACGGGGTGGAACCCGCGCGTGCGCTGGCAAAAAAGGATATCGACCAGGCGCTGCTGTACTGTTTTGACAGTTCGCTGAGCGACTTGGTTGAGCGGGGCAAGCTGATCCATGCGGACACCATCGCCGCGCGCAACAGCCTGCTCTCCCAGGGGGTAACCCGCGCGCAGCATTGATCCCCCCAGCGGAAACGGCAACAACGGAGGCAAAAAATGAAACTATTCGGCAGCGGCAATGCAGGCCGCGGCGTGCAGAAACAGCCAAGGCAAAAGAAACCGAAGCGCAAGCTGACCCGGAACCAGGTGATCAAGCGGGTCGTGATCATCGTCGCAGTGATTGCCGCCCTGTGCGCGGCGGGCGCGGCGGTCTGGGTCAGCAACGTACGCGCCCCCGACCCGATGAAGCGCCCCAACAACCCCACGATCATGGATACGGAAAACGGCGACGAGCCGGAGCTCGACATGGGCGACCGCGTCGCGGATTACTTTACCTTTGTCGTCGGCGCGGTCGACGAGGACCAGACGCGCACGGACGCGCTCATGGTCTGCGGCTTCGATACCAAAAACAAGAAGATCAACATCCTGAATATCCCGCGCGACACGATGTCGGACGTCGCCCGCAAGGGGCCGGCGAAAAAGATCAACGCGGCCTACGGCACCAAGAAGGGGATCGAGCAGACCAAGGCGGAGATCAAAAAGGTCATCGGCTTCTCCCCGGACTACTATATCGTTGTGAATTTCCAGGGCATCGCGGACATCGTGGACGCGATCGGCGGCGTGGATTACGAGATCCCGTTCCGCATGTACTATAAAGACCCCTCGCAGAACCTGAATATCGACTTTAAGCCCGGCATGACCCATATGGACGGCAAGGCGGTCGTCGAGTTCCTGCGCTGGCGCAAGAACAACGGCGGCGTCAAGACGGGCGACCCGCACTACACCGGCGGCGACGAGGAGCGCATCGATAAGCAGCAGGAGTTCCTGAAATACCTGGCCTCCCAGGTGCTGCAGCCCTCCAACATCGCCAACATCGGCAAAATCTGCGACGCGGTGTTCTCCAACGTCAAGACCGACCTGAGCGCAGGCGAAATCCTGTGGATGGGCATGCAGGCCGTCGGCACGCCGAGCGAAAACATCCAGATGCACAAGCTGCCCGGGTACGACTCCATGTCCTACGCGAATACCGGCACGATGTACTCGTTCTTCTTCCCGAACGAACGCGAAACGCTCGCGCTGGTCAACGAGTTCTTTAACCCCTATGTCAATAAGCTGACGAACCTGGATATCGTGTCCGGCCCGGACAAGTCCTCCTACGCGGGGAGCAAGTCCTCCGGCTCGTCCAAGAAGGACGACAAGGACGACGAGGACAAGGAAAAACCGGCCACACCGCCGGAAACCGACCCTGAGCANGCCCCCGGCGGACGGCGGGGACGCTTCCGGCACGCCGGATGGCAGCGGCGGCGCCACCGGCGAAGGCAGCGGCACGGATAAGCCCGCGGACGGCGGCAGCGGGGACGCCCAGACGACTACCCCGCCCGCGGACAGCGGTTCCGGCAATACGAATCCCCCCTCCGACAGCGGCACGGCCGCGCCCGTCACGCCGCCCACCGGCAGCGTAGACCCGGAGGCCTAATAGAAAAGGAGTACACAGAATTTATGACTGCACAAGAAACGGTAAAATACGTCTGCGAAGCCTTGCTTGAGAGAAAGGGCAAGGACGTGCAGGTACTGCATATCGAGCACCTGACCACGCTGACCGAGTACTTTGTGATCTGCTCTGCGACCTCGACCACGCAGGTCAAGGCGCTTGCGGACAATGTCGACTGGCGCCTCAAGACCGACCACGGCGTCATGCCCCACCACACCGAGGGCTTTGAGTCCGCGCAGTGGATCCTGCTCGATTACGGCTCCGTGCTCGTGCATGTGTTCATGCCCGAGGCGCGCGAGTTCTACAAGCTGGAAAACCTGTGGAAGGACGCCGCGCCGGTGCCGCTGGCCGAACTGGGTATCACCGAATAAGACGAATGAAGGGCACCCGGCGCACCCACGAGGCGCGCCGGGGTTTCCAAGCCCAAGAATAGTAAATGGGGGAAACACCGTTGAAGTACGAACACAAGCAGATTGAAAAAAAGTGGCAGGACATTTGGGATGAGAAGCACTGCTTTGAAGCCGCAAATGATTCGGATAAGGAGAAGTTCTACGCGCTCGTAGAGTTCCCGTACCCGTCCGGGCAGGGGCTGCACGTCGGCCATCCGCGCTCGTATACCGCGCTTGACATCGTCGCGCGCAAAAAGCGCATGCAGGGCTATAACGTGCTTTACCCGATGGGCTGGGATGCGTTCGGCCTGCCGACCGAGAACTTCGCCATCAAGAACCACATCCACCCGGCGATTGTTACCAAGAACAACATCGCGCGCTTCAAGTCGCAGCTCAAGGCGCTCGGCCTGTCCTTCGACTGGTCGCGCGAGATCAATACCACCGACCCGGCGTACTATAAGTGGACGCAGTGGATCTTCCTCCAGCTTTTCAAGCATGGGCTGGCCTATAAGAAGGAAATGAGCGTCAACTGGTGCACCTCCTGCAAGTGCGTCCTGGCGAACGAGGAGGTCGTGGGCGGCGTGTGCGAGCGCTGCGGCTCGCCCGTCGTGCGCAAGGAGAAGAGCCAGTGGATGCTTGCCATCACCAAGTATGCGCAGCGCCTGATCGACGACCTGGACAAGGTCGATTACATCGAGCGCGTCAAGACGCAGCAGAAGAACTGGATCGGCCGCTCCACCGGCGCGGAGGTCGACTTCGCAACGACCGAGGGCGATAAGCTGACCGTATACACCACCCGCCCGGACACCCTGTTCGGCGCGACCTACATGGTCATCTCGCCCGAGCACCCGGCGGTGGAAAAGTGGGCGGGCAAGCTCACGAACATCGATGCGGTGCGCGCCTACCGTGAGGAAGCGGCGCGCAAGTCCGACTTCGAGCGCACCGAACTGAACAAGGACAAGACCGGCGTGCGCCTGGAAGGCGTTTCCGCGATCAACCCGGTGAACGGCAAGCAGATCCCGATTTTCGTGTCCGACTATGTCCTGATGGGCTACGGCACGGGCGCGATCATGGCCGTACCGGCGCACGATGCGCGCGACTGGGACTTTGCAAAGGCGTTCGGCCTGCCGATCATCGAGGTCATTGCGGGCGGCGACGTGCAGCAGGCCGCGTTTACCGACGTGGAGACCGGCACGCTCGTCAATTCCGATTTCCTGGACGGCCTGTCGGTCGCCGAGGCGAAAAAGAAGATCGTCGCGTTCCTCACCGAAAAGGGGCTGGGGCATGAAAAGGTCAACTACAAGCTGCGCGACTGGGTCTTCTCCCGCCAGCGCTATTGGGGCGAACCCATCCCGCTGATATACTGCGAGAAGTGCGGCTGGGTGCCGGTGCCCGAGGACCAGCTCCCGCTGACCCTGCCGGACGTGGAAAGCTACGAGCCAACCGAGAACGGCGAATCGCCGCTCGCCAAGATGACGGACTGGGTGAACACCACCTGCCCGCACTGCGGCGGCCCCGCCAAGCGCGAGACCGACACCATGCCCCAGTGGGCAGGCTCTTCCTGGTACTTCCTGCGCTATATGGACCCGCACAACGCGGAGGCGCTGGCCTCCAAGGAAGCCCTTGCGTACTGGTCGCCGGTCGACTGGTATAACGGCGGCATGGAACACACCACGCTGCACCTGCTGTACTCCCGTTTCTGGCACAAATTCCTGTATGATATCGGCGTTGTCCCGACCCCGGAACCGTACCAGAAGCGCACGAGCCACGGCATGATCCTGGGCGAAAACGGCGAAAAGATGTCCAAATCCCGCGGCAACGTCGTCAACCCCGACGAGATCGTCGACCAGTACGGCGCGGATACCATGCGCCTGTACGAAATGTTTATCGGCGACTTTGAGAAGGCCGCGCCGTGGAGCCCGAAGTCCATCAAGGGCTGCCGCCGCTTCCTGGAGCGCGTCTGGAACTTGGCCGATCAGGTGCAGGAGGGCGACGGCTACTCCGCGCAGCACGAAGTGCTGATGCACCGCACGGTCAAGAAGGTCGGCGAGGACATCGAGAACCTCAAGCACAACACCGCGATCGCGGCCATGATGAGCATGCTGAACGAGTTTTACGACAAGGGCGTCAACCGTGCGGAGTACCGCACGCTGCTCATCCTGCTCAGCCCGTTCGCCCCGCACATCGCCGAGGAGCTGTGGCAGAAGTGCGGCTATGCGCACGACGGGCAGGTGCTGTCGCTCGAGCCGTGGCCGGTATACGAGGAAAGCAAGACCGTGGAATCCTCCATCGAGATCGCGGTACAGGTCAACGGCAAGCTCAAGGGCACGATCAAGCTGCCGGTGGACTGCCCCGAGCAGGACGCGGTTGCGGCCGCGTGCGGCGACGAAAAGGTCAAGAGCGCGATCGAAGGCAAAACGGTTGTCAAGACGATCGTGGTCAAGAATAAGATCGTAAACCTGGTCGTCCGCTAAATTTTCAGTTTTTCCTTGACACCGCGCATGAAAAAAGATATAATAATCTTACGGTTTCATATGGGGGTTGTATGCGCGTACGCGCGCGGCTCCGAACAAAGGACAGTGGGCCGTGTGTTGAAAGCGTTCATCCTTTGGAACGCGCGGAGGGAGGGAAAACGATGTCGGAAGTCCGCATTAAGGAAAACGAGTCTTTAGACAGTGCGCTGAGACGCTTCAAGAGATCCTGTGCAAAAGCGGGTGTGCTTTCCGAGCTCCGCAAGCGCGAGCATTATGAGAGCCCGAGCGTAAAGCGCCGCAAGAAGTCTGAGGCTGCTAGAGCGAAGAAGAAAAAGTTCAAATAAGAACTGTTCAAAAGGCAGGATCATCATGATCCTGCCTTTTTTCAGCGTTTGTATGGGGAAAGGGGAAACGGCCGGTTCAGCCGCTTTTTTCACAAAGGGTACGCCCGGGGATGCGCCCGGTGGTAAAGCTGGTGCTGCAATGCGGGCACTCGATCGGGAGGTTGAAGCGCGCGGGCCAGGTGGAGAGCAGGGTGCCGCAGACCGGGCAGCGGCGGATCCGGAAGTACGACAAGGCCAGCGCGGCCAGCGCGGCGACCAGCAGGACGGCGGCGACGCCGCTTTCGATCCCGAGCCGGTGCAGCAGCAGGACGGCGGCAACCGCCAAAATAAACAGGATGTACGCAATGGATTGCCGGCGCTCAATGGTGTGGTAACGCCGGAGCACCTCCGCAGGTTTCAGGATGTTTTTCATGGCAGCCGCCTCCTTCTACTTTAGATATAGGCCGCCGGGAGGCATTTGTCAAGGGGCAAATGCATAGGAATATTCAGGTGTTACAATTTGTCAAACGATTGCTCAAAGTTTATTTACATTTCCGACAAACTTCCGCCACATTACTTTGGTATCCTAATAGCAGATCAAAGGAAAAACCTTCAATGTTCCCCTTTTTATAACGGGGCCGCCCAGTAAGGGCGCCCCACCCTGAACCTGCCAATCCGGCCGTGGGACGGAATACCGCGCGGCCAATGGGTCTGGCAGACTAAATACAACAGGCGGGCAAAACGCCCGGCCTTTTTGAAAGGCGCCCCCGTAAGCCGGGAGCGCCTTCTTTGTGCGTTATTGACGGTGGATGCTGGGACGGAACAGCTTTTTCCGCAGGACGTTTAGGTCGAGCGGGATGAGCGGGTAGAGGTAAGAGGTGCCGGCAAAGGTTTTGTTCATGAGGAGCATGGCAAAAACCGCGGCAAGGCCGGCCAGCAGCCCCCAGAGGTTGAACAGGTAGGTCAGCACGAGCAGCATGATGCGCAGGAACTTAAAGGAGTACCCAAGCTCCCAGGAGGGCTGGTTATAGCTGCCCAGCGCGACGATCGCCATATAGAGCATCGGCTCGGCGGAAAACCAGCCGGACTTTACGGCGAAGTCGCCCACCACGATGCCCGCGATGACCGAGAGCGAGGTCGTCAGCATGTTGGGCGTATTGAGGGTTGCGAGTTTGAGGCCGTCGATACCGACCTCAAGGATCAAAAGCTGCCAGAAGACCGGGACGAACGGGTTTTCCTGGAGGAAGATGAAGCCCAGCCAGGGCGGCACCCACGCCGGGTTCTGGATGAGCAGCAGCCATACCGGCGTGAGCAGCAGCATCAAAACCAGCACGAAGAAGCGCGTCAGGCGCAGGTAGGTGCCGGTGATCGGCGGGAAGTAATAGTCGTTCGCCTCCTCCATGATGTCAAAAATCGAGGTCGGGATCATCATGGCCGAGGGGGAGTTGTCCACCAGGATGATGATGTCCCCCTCCAGCACCTGCGCTGCGGCGGTGTCCGGGCGCTCGGTGTATTTGAACTTGGGGAACGGGTTATACCATTTATGGGGGAGCAGCACTTCGGCGAGGCTCTCCTGGTTCATAGTGAGCGCGGGGACGGGCGTGGTTTCGAGCTTGTCCCGCACCTTTTGCAGCAGCGCCGTGTCGACGCGCCCATCCATATAGCACAGGGTGACGTCGGTTTTCGATTCCGAGCCGACCTGGAAAGCCTCCATGCGCAGCCTGGGCGAGCGGATGCGGCGGCGGATCAGCGCGCAGTTGAGCACCATGGTCTCGACAAAGCCGTCGCGCGAGCCGCGGAAGGTCTTGTCCTTGTCCGGCTCGGAGGTGTCCCGCTGCGGGTAGGTGCGGATATCAAGCAGCACGGCGCGGTCGAACCCGTCGATCAGCAGGGCGGTCTGGCCGCTCAGCACGGCGGTGACGACCTTGTCCTCGTCCCCCTCGAGCGCGGTCTCGCAATAGGGGATGGCGCGGTCCACGAAGGCGTCCGGGGAGGCGAAGAGGCTGTCGTCCGACAGCCCGTAGAGGTATTCCAGGATTTTTTCAAACAGCTCGTCCTTTACGAAGCCGTCGATCAGGAAAAAGGCCGCGCGCCGGCCGTGCAGGACGACGGGGCGCGCGATGCTGTCAAAGTTTTGCCCGGCGTGCAGCAATTGCCGCAGGCGCGGTTCCGAAACGGATAAATCAGGTTTGAGCATAGGCTCCTCCTCCTTGGCGTGGAGGATGGGCACGCCTGTACCCATCCTATGTAAGGCTCCACCCCAGGAGCAGCAGGAGCACAAGCCCCGCTGGGCCGAGCGCCGCGACAATGGCGGTGTTGACCACGTTGATGCCGACCGTCACGCCGATCAGCGCGCCGAATACATTACATACCACCAGCCCTAGGAAGCCGAAGGCCATGTGTACGAGCGCCTTGAGCCCCCAGCGGATCGGCGCGAATAGCGCCCCGAAGGCCAGCAGTATAAAAAGCGCCAAAACCCCATATACCAAATACGCGCCGATGTCCATTGCAATCCCTCCCACAGTTCAAGTCTATGGAAGGGGCGGACAAATTATGCGGGGCGCGATTTGACGAATGTGTAAAATTAGATTATAATAATAGTAATTGCGAAAAAATGGGTGAAATACATGAAAAAAACCACGGCACAATACGGAAATGAAAGCATTTCCTCGCTGAAGGGCGCGGACCGCGTCCGCAAGCGCCCGGGTGTCATCTTTGGGTCGGACGGCCTGGAAGGCTGCGAGCACGCCGTATTCGAAATCCTGTCCAACTCGATCGACGAGGCGCGCGAGGGTTTCGGCGACCGCATCACGGTGACGCGCTACGCGGACGGCTCGATCGAGGTCGAGGACCAGGGGCGCGGCATCCCGGTCGACTACAACCCCAACGAGGAGCGCTACAACTGGGAACTGGTTTTCTGCGAGCTGTACGCGGGCGGCAAGTATAAGAACAACGAGGGGGAGAACTATGAGTTTTCCCTCGGCCTGAACGGCCTCGGCACCTGCGCGACGCAGTATTCCTCGGAATATATGGACGTCGTCGTGGTGCGCGACGGGTTTGAATACAAGCTGCATTTCGAAAAGGGCGAGAACTGCACCGGCACGCCGGAGGGCTTCCTTAAAACCCCGACGGACAGCCGGAAAACCGGCACGACAATCCGCTGGAAGCCCGACCTCGAGGTCTTTACCGACATCAACATCCCCCTTGACTACTACCTGGACGTGCTCAAGCGGCAGGCGGTGGTCAACAACCGCCTGCGCTTTATCCTGCGCAACCAGTCCGGCGGCAAGTTTGAAACGGCCGAGTTCTGCTACCAGAACGGCATCGTCGATTATGTGACCGAGCTGGCGGGCGAAGCGCCGCTCACCTCCGTCCAGTTCTTCGAGGGCGAGCGCCGCGGCCGCGACCGCGCGGACAAGCCGGAATACAAGGTCAAGCTGGCGTGCGCGTTCTGCTTTTCCTCCTCGGTCAGCCGCACGGAGTATTATCACAACTCCTCCTGGCTGGAGCACGGCGGCGCGCCCGACAAGGCGGTGCGCTCGGCCTTTGTCTCCGCGATCGACGGGTACATCAAGCAGATCGGCAAATACCAGAAAAACGAGAGCAAAATCTCCTTCCAGGACGTGCTGGACAGCCTGGTGCTTGTGACAAACTGCTTTTCGACCTACACTTCCTACGAAAACCAGACCAAGAAGGCCATCACGAACAAATTCATCCAGGAGGCCATGACCGACCACCTGAAAAGCGCGCTCGAGGTCTATTTTATTGAGAACAAGGCCGAGGCCGACAAAATCGCCGAACAGATCCTGATCAACAAACGCAGCCGCGAGCAGGCGGAGAAGGCGCGCCTCAACATCAAGAAGAAGCTTTCCGGCAACCTGGACGTGGCAAACCGCGTGCAGAAGTTCGTCGACTGCCGCACCAAGGACGTTTCCCGCCGCGAGGTCTACATCGTGGAGGGCGACTCCGCGCTCGGCTCCTGCAAGCAGGGACGGGACGCGGAGTTCCAGGCGATCATCCCGGTGCGCGGCAAAATCCTCAACTGCCTCAAGGCCGACTATGATAAGATCTTTAAAAACGATATCATCACCGACCTGCTCAAGGTGCTCGGCTGCGGCGTGGAGGTGCGCAATAAGGCTTCCAAAGACTTATCCGCGTTCGACCTGGGCGCGCTGCGCTGGAACAAGGTCATCATCTGTACGGATGCCGACGTGGACGGCTTCCAGATCCGCACGCTCATCCTGACCATGCTGTACCGCCTGGTTCCGACCCTGATCGAAAAGGGCTTTGTCTATATCGCGGAATCGCCGCTCTATGAAATCATGTACCGCGACAAGAGCTATTTTGCGTTTGACGAGTCGGAAAAGGCCGCAATCCTCAAAAAGCTGGAGGGCAAAAAGGTGCTCATCCAGCGCTCCAAGGGTTTGGGTGAGAACGAAGCCGACATGATGTGGGAAACCACGATGAACCCGGCGACGCGACGCCTGATCCGCGTAAGCCCTGAGGGGGCGGAGGCGACCTCGCAGATGTTCGACCTGCTGCTCGGTGAGAACCTGAGCGGCCGCAAGGATTATATTGCGGAAAACGGGCACCTATATCTTGACCAGGCCGATATTTCCTGAACGGGCGGCAAAAAAGCCCGCCGCCAAACGGCCGCGGGCATGGGCTATCTATGGGTGCAGCTCCCGTTCCTTTTGGGCAAGTTCCTCGTCCGTCATCAGGCCGCTGTCATGCAGGCGGCGGTATTCCGCGAGGCGGGCTTCCTCCGCGGGGCTGCGGACGGGCGGCGGGGCTGCCTGCGGCGTGTCCCCATCGTCCGTATATACGAGCCGGATGGCGTAGCGCACAATCTGGCTCGCGGCAATCGCCATGATAAACGCCCAGCCGAGCGTATCCAGCCCCCAGCCGGTTGGGAAAAAGAACGTAAAGCCCAGGATCAGGATCACGGCGCCGACCCCGATGCACCAGACGCACATCGCTTTCGGGACTTGCGGCTTTTCCTGCCTGCGCATGCGCAACACCCCCTATGGCTATATGATAGCACGGCCACGCCCGTTCCGCCAGAATAATCGATTGAGAGGTTGAAAACATTTCATGAGCAAAAAACCTGACAAACCCTCTGCATATAAGGAATACCCGGCAACCGACCAGCCGATCACCGATACGCTGGTCAAAAACTACATGCCTTACGCCATGAGCGTCATCGTGTCCCGCGCCATCCCCGAGATCGACGGTTTCAAGCCCTCGCACCGCAAGCTGCTCTACACGATGTACAAGAAGAACCTGCTCAACGGCAACCGCACCAAATCGGCCAATATCGTCGGCGAGACCATGAAGCTCAACCCGCACGGCGACGCGGCGATCTATGAAACCATGGTGCGCCTGACGCGCGGCAACGAGGCGCTGCTCGTGCCGTTCGTCGATTCCAAGGGCAACTTCGGCAAGGTCTATTCGCGCGACATGGCCTATGCCGCGGCGCGTTATACCGAGGCCAAGCTGGACGCGGTCTGCATTGAGCTGTTCCGCGACATCGACTGCGACGCGGTCGACTTTGTGGACAACTACGACGGCTCGATGAAGGAGCCGACGCTGCTGCCCACCACGTTCCCCAACATCCTGGCGTCGGCGAATACCGGCATCGCGGTCGGCATGGCGTCGAACTTCTGCGGCTTCAACCTGCACGAGACCTGCCGCACGGCGATCGAATGCATCAAGAACCCGGAGCATGATATCCTGTCCACGCTGCCCGCGCCCGACTTTTCGACAGGCGGCGAAATCATTTTCGACGAGGCGGAGATGCGCCGCATTTACGAAACCGGCCGCGGCTCGTTCAAGGTGCGCGCGAAATGGCAGTATGTCAAAAAGGAAAACCTGATCGAGGTCACGTCGATCCCGTATACCACGACGATCGAGGCGATCATCGACAAGGTGGCCGAACTGGCAAAGGCCGGCAAGGTGCGCGAGATTTCCGATATCCGCGACGAGACCGACCTGTCCGGCCTCAAGCTCGCGATCGACCTCAAGCGCGGCGTCGACCCGGAAAAGCTGATGGCAAAGCTCATGAAGATGACGCCGCTCATGGATTCGTTCGCCTGCAACTTCAACGTGCTGATCGGCGGCATGCCGCGGGTGCTGGGCGTGCGCGCCCTGCTCGAGGAATGGACGGCCTGGCGTACCGAGTGCGTGCGCCGCCGGGTGTTCTATGACCTGAACAAGAAGCAGGAAAAGCTGCACCTGCTCAAGGGCCTGTCCAAAATCCTGCTCGATATCGACCGCGCGATCCAGATTATCCGCGGCACCGAGGAGGACGCCGAGGTTATCCCGAACCTGATGATCGGCTTCGGCATCGACGACAAGCAGGCCGAGTATATCGCGGAAATCCGCCTGCGCCATATCAATAAGGAATACATCCTCAAGCGCGTGCAGGAGACCGAGGAGCTGGAAAAGGAAATCGGGCGGCTCAAGGGCATCCTGGAAAGCCGCGCGAAAATCCAGGGCATCATCATCAAGGAACTCGAGGCGGTCATCAAAAAATACCCGGCGCCCCGCCGCTGCGACATCATCTACGCGCACGAGGTCGAGGAATATGACGAGCAGGACAGCATCGAGGATTACCCCGTGCTGCTCTTCATGACGCGCGAGGGGTATTTCAAGAAGATTACGCCCGCCTCCTTCCGCATGGGTTCCGAACACAAGCTCAAGGACGGCGACGAGGTCGTCTGGCAGGCCGAGGCGACGAACCGCACGGAAATCATTTTCCTGACCGACCGCCAGCAGGCCTACAAGGCGCGCCTACATGATTTTGACGACTGCAAGGCGTCGGCGCTCGGCGACTTCCTGCCGCAGAAGCTCGGGATGGAGGATGGGGAAGCGCCGGTATTCGCCTTCCTGCCCGGGGACTATAAATCGACGCTGGTCGTGGTCTTCCAGAACGGCAAGGCGGCGCGCTTCTCGGTGGACAGCTTTGAAACCAAGACGAACCGCCGCCGCCTGACGGGCGCGTACTCGGACAAATGCCCCGCCGTGGCCTTCTTTGTCGCGGGCGACGAGGATGAGATCACGCTGTTTTCCACGGCAAACCGTGCGATGACCTTCCGCGTCGGCGCGCTCGACGTGAAGGCGACCCGTTCGACCCAGGGCGTGCAGGCCATGGTGCTGCGCGGGAAGAACACCGTCACCCGCGCCTGCCGCATGGAAGAGGCCGGGCTGTCGGACAACGGCCGCTACCGCTGCCGCACGATCCCGTCTATCGGCGCGATCCTCCGGGACGAGGACCTGCCTGACAAACAGCTTACACTTTAAACGCGGCAAAAGGCCGGCTGGTGCAGCCGGCCTTTTTTTGCCGCCCGGGGGCGCAAAAGGGCACGCCGCCGCAATTTGCGCAATATCGTGAAGGACGCGGCGCGGCGCGTGTGCGATAATGAAACAATACAATGTAACGGCAGGGGGCAGGGGTATGCAACAAGTGGTACAGGAGCTTGTAGTCCTGGTGATCGTGATGGCGGTGGGCGCCGTTTTCGGCAGGCGCGGCCTGCTGGATGAAAAATGCACCGGGTATTTAAACGGGGTCGTCATGAAGATCGCCTTCCCGGCGCTGATCCTCGCGTCGATGGATAAGGATTTTACGACGGAATTGCTGCGCAACAGCTTGGGGCTTGTCGTCATTTCGGCCTGCTGCTTCGGCGCGGTGATCGTATTCCTGGAAATCTGGCGCAAGCTGTCCAAACGGCCGGAAAAGGAACTTGGGATGCTGCAATTCCTGGTGATTTTCGGGAACACCGCGTTTATGGGCTATCCGGTCATCAGCGCGATCTATGGCGACACCGGCGTGTTTTACGCCTCGATGTTTAACCTGATGCACAACTTTGTGTGCTTCTCCTACGGGCTGATGCTGCTCAAGCGCGACCGGAAAACAAGCGCCAAGCAGCTTTTCGGCAATGTCGGCTTTATCGCGACCGTCATCGGCTTCCTGATCTTCATCATCCCCGGCACGTTGCCGTATGTGATCCACAGGCCGCTGGAATGGGTGGGCAACCTGACCATCCCCATTTGCCTGCTGATCGTGGGCGCCAAGCTGGGGCGCGCCAAGCCGCGCGACCTCGTCCGCCCGGCGAGCATCTGGATGACCTCGCTCATCCGCCTGGTGGCGTTCCCGGCGGTGCTGCTTGCGGTGCTGGGGGCGCTGCACCTGAATGAGTATTGGATTGCGATCCCCACGATCATTTTCGGCACCCCGGTGGCGCTGACGGCCGCTGCGTTTGCCGCGGAGTACGGCAACGACGAATATACCGTGGGCAAGGCCGTCGCCCTGTCCAACCTGCTCGCGGTCGTCACCATGCCCATTGTGGTGTCCGCCGTCATGATGGTACTCGGGAAATAGCAAAAGCCGCGCAGGCCTCCTGGCCTACGCGGCTTTTTTATGCGTCTTTTGCGCGGCGTTTCCCAAGCGCCGGCAGGCCTTCGCGGAAAAACATCGCGGTGAAGGCGGCTGCGAGCGCGATGCAGCAGAACAGCACCGCCTTCGCGCCGAACCGGCGGGAGAGCAGCGTGCCGGCTGCCGCGCCGCCGATGAAAAACAGGAGGACCCCATAATATTGCAGGCTCCTGTCCCGCTCCGCCTTGTCCTTCGTGACCCGGTAACGAAGCAGCAGCTCCGTGGCGCTGCGCAGGTTGCCGGTGCACATGGTGGTAGCGAAGGCGTTGCCGTTAACCTTGCGGAAGCTTTCGGTTTGCATGGCGCACAGCAGCGAAATGACCACGTTGACGGCCATATCCAGCCGCCCGCACGGCAGGAAGGCAACCACGAGCAGCAGGAGCAGTTCGGCGCCGATGGTGATTTGCCGCCAGTGGATTCTGGGGTGGCTGCGGAATGCGCGGCGGATCAATTCCGCGATGACCACGCCGAGGGCGAAAGCAAGGATGGGGATGAGGTAATAAAACGCCTCGGCAAATTGCAGCTGCGCCAGGTGCAGGCTGAGCAGCACGATGTTGCCGGTCTGCGCGTTGGCAAAGACATGCCCGCGGAGCAGATAGGTATAGGCATCCAGGAAGCCGCCGACGGCCGCGAGCAGCGCGCCGAGGAAAAAGGATTCCGACATCTGCTGGCGGCTTTTGATTTTGGGCAAGGGGCAGCCACCTCCTGACGGTTTTGATGGGGCGGCGTGCGGGGCGCTAAATGGGGTATTTGCGGAACGCGCTGGGCGACAGGCCGACCCGGTTGCTAAATGCGTTGGTGAAGGTTGTGATATTTTGATAGCCGACCATCTGCGCGATGACCTTGATGGGCAGGGCGGTGGTTTTCAAAAGGTGCTTGGCGTGGTTGATACGCGTCAGGATTAAAAATTCATGCGGGGAATAGCCGCAGCTCTTTTTGAAGACGCGCGCGAAATGGAACTGGCTGATGTTCACATAGTTTGCGATGTCCTCCAGGGAGATGCGTTCGCTGTAATGGTCTTTGATATACTGCACCGCGGCCTCGATATTGCCGGTTTGCGCGTTTTGGTTGTCGGAAACATCCTCGCTGCCGAGCAGCGTCGTCAGGATCTGGTACAGCATGTTGGAAAGCTTCGCCTCGTGCGGGAGCTGGTCTGTGCGGCAGGCGGAGACGATTTCATAGATCATCTGCTGCACGGCCTGCGCGGCGGCGGAGGGGAAGACAAAGCCGCCGTTGCGCTCGGTGACCGCATCGTAAAACTGGCGCGTGTTCGAGCCGTCGAGGTGCAGCCACCAAAATTCGGTGTGGCCGATCGTGTGGTACTCGTGCGGGGTGTGGCAATCCAGGAAGCCGACCTGCCCCGGTTCCGCGACGATTGTCCGGCCGCCGCTCGTCACGGAAAGGCGCCCGGAGGAAATGTAGAAAATCAGGAAATTATGGTTGTTTTCGCGTTCGATCAAATAGTCGTAGTTTGTAAAATAGTAGCCGCATGCGGTCATGTAAAAAAGCATGCGGGTAGCGGCCGCAGAAGGGGTCGAAAAATACAGGTCCGAGCCGGAGCAGGTCCCCTTTTCATGTCCGAGCATACTGTGTCCCTCCCTTGCATCGCGCCAGGCCTTTTCTATAGTATATCGTTCCCCGGCCGCCCCCGTCAAGGGAAAGGGGGTAATCGGCTCGCCGGGGCGGACAGGGGGAGGATAAAAAGAAGCCCCGTCTGGATATATCCAGACGGGGCTTCTTTTTTTGGAGCGGCTGACGAGGCTCGAACTCGCTACCTCCACCTTGGCAAGGTGGCGCTCTACCAGATGAGCTACAGCCGCAAATGGTGCCTCCGGGCGGAATCGCTTTCCCTGCGGGGAAAGCCACGGCGGTTTGGACAGTCCACCGGACTATCCACAAGAGCCGCCTTTCGGTTCCGGGACACAGTATGAAGATAAAAATGGTGCCTCCGGGCGGAATCGAACCACCGACACGGGGATTTTCAGTCCCCTGCTCTACCGACTGAGCTACAGAGGCAAATAAAATGGCGACTCGGAAGGGACTTGAACCCTCGACCTCCGGCGTGACAGGCCGGCGCTCTAACCAACTGAGCTACCGAGCCATTTCATTTGCAAAGTGCTTTATTAATATATAACACAAACTTCGGTTTGTCAACACCGTTTTTCTATTTTGTCTGAATTTTTTGCTTCTTCGCAGCCAGCGCCTTCCACTTGACCCGCGCGCGCTGGAAATGCTATGCTATACACGGATATAGAAAGGGGGGGACGCCATGCGCATCCTTACCGGGCGCGCGGGCAGCGGCAAAACGGCCGCCATCCTGCGTGAAATCGCGCGCGCCGCGGAGGCGGGCGAAGGGCAGCAGGTGCTGATTGTGCCGGAACTGTTTTCCCACGCCTATGAGCGCCGCCTTGCGGAGGCCACGGCAAACCACGGCGCGCGCACGGCCGAGGTGCTGACCTTTTCACGCCTGACCGGGCGCGTTTTCGCCGAGGTGGGCGGCCTGGCGGATACCACGCTGACGCCGGCGGGACGGCTTTTGACCCTGCAGGAAGCCGCGCGCCGTGTGGAATCCGGCCTGCGGGTCTATGCGGGCGCGTCGCAGAAGCCGGAAACGGTGCGCGAGCTGCTGCGCGCGATCGACGAGTTCAAATGTTACGGCGTGTCCCCGGAGCAGCTTTTACAGGCGGCGGAGGAACTGGAAGACGGGCAGCGGGCGCTTTCGGACAAGCTGCGCGACCTGGGGCAATTCTATACGATGTACGACCGGCTGTGCGCCGTGTCGCTGCCCGACCCGCGCGACGCCCTCTCCTTAATGGCCGAACGGCTGCCGGATAGCCATGTGCTGGACGGCGCGCAGGTCTATCTGGACGGCTTCCTGGGCTTCACCCCGCAGGAGGTCGCCGTGATCGACGCGCTGCTGGCCAAGCGCATCCCGCTGACGGCGGCGGTCACCTGCGACCCGGCAGAGCCGGATATTTTCCTGTCCGGCTGCAAAACGGCCAAGCTGCTGCGCCGCATGGCGCGGCGGCATAATACCGGGGTGCAGGAGGAGGGGCTTGGGCAGAGCAAGATGCCGCGCCCGCGCGACCTTGCCGCGCTTGAGCGCGAGGGGCTGCTCCCGGCGCGCGCGCCGCGCCCGTCGGACGGCGGCAGCGTCCGGATATACGCCGCGTCCAGCCCCTATGAGGAGTGCGAGTATGCGGCGGCCTACATCCGCCGCATGGTGCGTGAAAACGGCGCGCGGTACCGCGATTTCGTCGTCGCCGCGCGCGACCCGGAGCCGTATACCGCGGCGCTGGAAATGGCGATGGCGCGCTACGACGTGCCGGTCTTCATCAGCGAAAAGGCCGACCTGCTGCAAAAGCCGCCG
>NZ_LT707057.1:0-756 GCF_900155735.1 Intestinibacillus massiliensis | reverse complement strand
GGCCGGGAACTGAACCTGACCGCGTCGCGCGTCGATAAATTCTATTCGTGCCGGTTCGCGTTCTTCATGCAGTACGGGCTGCGCGCAAAGCCGCGGCGGCAGGCCGATTTCGCCGCGCCCGAAGCGGGCACGTTCATCCATTTCGTGCTGGAAAACACGTTGGCCGAACTGCAGGCGCGCGACGGCGGCGTGGCGGCGGCGCCAGATGCGGACGCGTTCGCCGTGATGCGCAAATATGTGCGCCGCTATATCGAGGAGAACCTCGGCGGGCTGGAAAACAAGACCGCGCGGTTCCGCTACCTGTTCCGCCGCCTGGTCAAGACGATGGAAGGCGTGCTGCAAAACGTGCTGGACGAGTTGCGCGTGTCCGACTTTGCGCCGATCGACTATGAGCTTGACTTTTCCGCCGGCGGCGACCTGCCGCCGGTCTCGGTCTCCGACGGCGGGGTTTCCGCGCAGCTTTCCGGCAAGGTCGACCGTGTGGACGGCTATATCCGTGACGGCCGCCTGTATGTGCGCGTCATGGACTACAAGAGCGGGAAAAAGTCCTTCTCCCTGTCCGACATCTGGTACGGGCTGAATATGCAGCTGGTGCTATACCTGTACGCCCTGCAGGACGAGGGGCTGGCGCGCTACCGGGCGCTGCTGAGCCGCGAGCTGTGCGAGGTCGTCCCGGCGGGCGTGCTATATGTACCCGCGCGCGAGGAGCTGCTCGACGCGGGGCGCGAGGCCGACGAGGACACGCTGCGCGCCCTG
>NZ_LT707056.1:129604-130969 GCF_900155735.1 Intestinibacillus massiliensis | reverse complement strand
TGGCCGCGGCCTACAAGGGCGAGCGCGTCGCGCTGCTCGAGGCGCGGCGGCATGTAAACTGGTATTTAAAGGGCGTCCCGCACCTGAAAGGCTACAAGGTGCGGGTGTCCTCGCTGACCACCCTCGCGGAGCTGCATGCGCTTGCGGAGGAACTGGAAGCGCAAATTGGAGGGGAGGGGCTACATGGCGACGAATGAGGAAAAGATCCTTGTTTCCCGCGCCAAACGCGGCGAGATCGCTGCCTTTGAGGAGCTGGTAACGGCCTATGAGCGGCGCGTGTTCGCGCTGGCGCTGCGTTCCTGCGGCAACGAGCACGATGCCCGCGATATCGTACAGGAGGTCTTCCTCCGCGTCTACCGGTCGCTGGAAAGNGCGCCCGCCGCGCCGCGCACGCCGGAATACCCGGGCGCGGGCGCGATCATCGGCACGCTGGAGCGGCTGCTCGTCGCGGTGCTGTGCATGATGGGGCAATACGCCGCGGTCGGCCTGGTGTTCACCGCCAAGACGCTGACGCGCTACGACCGCATCTCCAAGGACCCGCCCTTTGCGGAATACTACCTGATCGGCACGCTCGGCAGCCTGCTCTTCGTGCTGTGCGCGACCCGGCTGCTGCTCCCCGGCGCCCCATAAGACCAAACGCGCCCAAAGCGGGGCGGCCTCACTGGCCGCCCCGCTTTTTCCATGCCGCGCGCGTTTTTTTGCCGCCCTGTGCAAAAAAATAAAAAAGAACCGGCATATTTTAGGCCGTGCCTATTTCCCTAACCATTTTCCAACAAACCGCGCGGCGCGCTTGCCGTATACTGGAAAAACAAGGGAGGCTGGGACGTTCATGGACAAGCAACAATTAGGGAAAAAGGCTTTTGCGTTCTCCGCGCGGGCGGCAGGCGCATGTACGGCGCTGGCGCAAAAACCTGTGGTGCGGGGCCTGGGGCGCGCGGCGCAGCAGTTCGTCCTGTGCGCCGTACTCGCGCGCGGGACGATCCTGAACGGGTTTTCGCCCTTTGCGGTCGCGATGCAGGGCGCGGTATGCGCGCGGGGCGGGGGCTTTGCCGCGGTGCTCGGCTCGTTTTTCGGGTACCTGGTGCTGCGCTCGGATTTAAACGGCGTGGGCTGCTGCGCCGCCGCGCTGCTCACGCTGGCCTGCGGGCATGTGTTTGCCGACCTGCGCGCGCGGCACAGCGCCTGGTTTATGCCGCTCGTCGCGGCGCTGTGTATGGGCGCGTGCAGCTTTGTGTTTTTGCCGCGGCTGACGCCGGGCACGGTGCTGCTCTTCGCGTGCGTGCTGGTGCTGACGTTCGGCGCGTCGTATTTCTACCTGCTCGCGCTGTCGCCGCCCCGTTCGGAAAACGACATGCTGCGGCCGGG
>NZ_LT707056.1:127420-129588 GCF_900155735.1 Intestinibacillus massiliensis | reverse complement strand
CGCGAAATCCTGCTCAGGTCGGCCTGAGCGAGGAAAACGGCGCGGAGGAGACCGTCCCGCTGCGCATGGGGCACGGCGACCTGTACGTCATGCTGACGGACGGCGTGACCGACGGCATGGAGGACGAATGGCTCAAGGGCATGCTGCTGGAGCGCGCCGGGGACAGCCCGAAGGAACTGGCCGCGCGCCTGGTGGTCGCGGCCTGCGAGCGCGGCGCGACCGACGATATGACGGCCTTTGTGCTGCGGCTGGAGAAGACGCGGTAAGGCGCTGCCGAAAACCCGGGCGGGCTTTTCCGCGCGCCGCGGGTATAAAACCCCACAGGCGCGCCCATACTAACCCCATAATTTGTGAAAAGCTGCAAAAGGAGGCAGGGGAAGTATGGTCAAGGGGATTTCGCGCCGGGTTGTGGTGGTGCGCCCGGACGACGGCCGGGTATTTGAACAGGCGATCTTTATCGTGCGGGACAGCGGCGAGCAGAAGCACGACGTGCTGCGCGAGGCGTGCGCGGTGGCGGAGCGCTACCTGAAAAGCACGGTGCGCCGCGCGCCGTACCGGCGGTATACGCGCCTGCAGCTGCTGTGCGCGGGGGGCGTGGGCGCGGCGCTGACCGGCATCGCCTGGGCGCTGGCCGCCCTGCTGCTGTGACCGCCCGCCTGTTTTTACCGCCGCCGGCTTGCATTTTTTTGCCCATGCGGTATACTCTTATAAAAAGGGCTTTGCGGGACGCCGGATAGGATGGGTAGGCATGACGGTCGCACGCTTCATGGAGCTGTTCCAGCAATACGGGCTGGCGCTGCTGTTCGTGATTTTTTTCCTCGAATATATGAACCTGCCGGGCTTCCCGGCGGGCGTGATCATGCCCGCCGCGGGCGTGCTGGTTTCGCAGAGCGAGCTGAGCCTTGTGGCCGCGATCGCGATTTCGCTCGCCGCGGGCGTGGCGGGCAGCTTCGTCATCTATATTTTGTGCTACGCGGGCGGCGCGCCGATCGCGCACAAGCTCGCCATGAAGCATGAAAAACTGCGGCGCTTCGCCGAGCGGTGCCAGAACTATATTGAAAAGTATGGAAACTGGGGGCTGGTGGCCTGCCGGCTGATCCCGGTGCTGCGCACGATCGTATCCATCCCCGCCGGGCTGCTGCGCGTCCCGCCGCAGAAGTTCGTGCCGTGGTCGGCGCTGGGCATCCTGCTGTGGAACAGCGCGCTGATCTCCTTCGGCTATGCGTTCAGCTACCTGTTTATCACGTGAAATGTAATAATATGCGAAAAATATCCAAAAGGCTCCCGAAAAGGGGGCCTTTTTGTCCTGTTACCGCGTTGTTGTTTGCATATAGGGCGGTTTTGTGGTACACTGTACAAGATCGAAAAGAGAATGCAAAGGAGCGGTTTATGCAAATCGGCAACGTACAGCTCTCCGGCCGTGTGTTCCTCGCCCCGATGGCGGGGGTAACCGACCGCGCGTTCCGGCAGGTGTGCCGGGAACACGGCGCGGCGCTCACGGTGTCGGAGATGGTCAGCACGCGCGCGCTCGCCTACCAGGATCGCAAGTCGCGCGGCCTGCTCGAGCCAGCGCCTGGTGAAAAGCCGTTCAGCGTGCAGGTTTTCGGGCACGACCCGGAAATTATGGCCGAAGGCGCAGCCAAGGCGCAGGAACTTTCCGGCTGCGACATCATAGATATCAATATGGGGTGCCCGGCGCCCAAAATCGTGAACAACGGCGACGGCAGCGCCCTCATGCGCGACCCTGCGCTCGCGGGGCGCATCATCCGCGCGGTCAAGCGGGCGGTCACCGTGCCCGTCACGGTCAAGTTCCGGAAGGGCTGGGACGAGGGGCACGTCAACTGCCTGGAATTCGCCCGCATGGCCGAGGAGGCCGGGGCGGACGCGGTCTGCATCCACGGCCGCACGCGCAGCCAGCAGTACAGCGGCACGGCCGATTGGGAAGCCATCCGGCAGGCCAAGCTGCAGGTTAGCGTCCCGGTCATTGCAAACGGCGACGTGTTTACGCCGGAGGACGCGGTGCGCATCCGGGATTACACCGGGGCGGACTTCATCATGGTCGGCCGCGGCAGCCTGGGCGACCCCTGGCTGTTCGGGCGGGCGGAAGCCCTGCTGCGCGGCGAACCGCTGCCGCCGCTGCCGCCTTTTGCGGAGCGGCTGCGCACGGC
>NZ_LT707056.1:40375-127320 GCF_900155735.1 Intestinibacillus massiliensis | reverse complement strand
GCGGCGTCCCCGCGGCTCGGCGCAGCGCCGCGTATGGCGGCGGTGATGCCGGAACTGCCGGAGACCCCGGCGTCCCTGCTGGAGCAGGGCTTCGCGTTCTGCTATGTCGCGACCGGGAGCGGGGAGGCGCCCAGCTTTGAGGCGACCTACCTCGACCAGACGGCCGACGGCCGCGCGGCGTATTTCGCGGTCAAAAACGATATGAGCGTGCTGGAAAAGGCGCTGGCCGACCTGTCCAAGGGCGGTTTTGAGCCGCAGCAGCGCGACAGCGTGTCCGGCGTGCTGATCGACAGCAAGGCGGATCACGGCCTGATCATCGTCCTGTATCAGGATTAAACGGGCGCGGCGCGGTTTTAAAACCGCGCCGCGCTTGCTTTTTGCCCGCAGGGCGCGTATCATGGAGGGGAAAATAATAAATTACAGGGGGTAACACCATGTCGATGGAAAAGGCAAGGGCGCACCTGGCGTCCTTCGGCCTGGAAGGCCGTATCCAGGAGTTCACGGTATCGAGCGCGACGGTTGGGCTGGCGGCGGAGGCGGTCGGCTGCGAGCCGGCGCGCATCGCCAAGACGCTGTCCTTTGAAAACGGGGACGGGAGCATCCTGGTCGTCGCCGCGGGCGATGCCAAGGTCGACAACCGCAAGTTCAAGGACCGGTTCGGCCGCAAGGCGAAGATGCTTTCCGCGGACGAGGTCGAGGCGCGCATCGGCCACGGCGTGGGCGGCGTGTGCCCCTTCGGCGTGCGGGACGGCGTCGAGGTCTATACCGACGCGTCGCTGCAGCGTTTCGATACCGTGTACCCCGCGGCGGGCACGGCGGCCTCCGCGGTGCGCCTGTCGTGCGAGGAGCTGTACGAGGCCTCCGGCAGCCGCGGCTGGGTCGACGTATGCAAGGGGTGGGGGTGAACCCCCGCGCCCTTTGTGTATCTTTGTCAAAAAGCGCCTAAAATGCGCGGGGCGGCTGATGCAATATGCAAATTCAACGAAAATGCCGGAATATTTTCTATAAAGCGCTTGACTTTGGGAAGGGCGTGCAGTAAACTATAAGGGCACCTGCGAAAAGCAGGTCACGCGATGATGCCGGAGATTGCTGCCGTGGGCAGGTAACTTCGGCGGAGTAGGTCCGACAATCGGGCGGTTGAGACAACTGCTAATTAAAGTTCACGCAATGTTCCTGCGTAAGCTCGGGACTTCCGGCAATGGCCGGGCAGCCGACTGCACGAACCACTTGTGTGCCTTGGGGCCGGATTTCAAACACCATAGGTTTGTCCGGTTCATTTTATGCCCAAACGCGATACACGCGGAAGGGTTGCAGTTTCTCTCCGTACGCCGTCGACACATTATCATTATGTACGACAGTACACGAGGAGGAAAAAACAAAATGGCAAATGCTGAGAAGATCCGTATCAGGCTCAAAGCTTACGACAGCGAACTGATCGACCAGAGCGCAGAGAAGATCGTCGAGACCGCGAAGCGCACCGGCGCAAAGGTTTCCGGCCCGATCCCGCTGCCGACCGAGAAGGAGATCATCACCATCCTGCGCGCGGTCCACAAGTACAAGGACAGCCGCGAGCAGTTCGAGCGCCGCACCCACAAGCGCCTGATCGACATCCTGAACCCGGCGCAGAAGACCGTCGAGTCCCTGATGACGCTCGACCTGCCGGCCGGCGTGGACATCGAGATCAAGCTCTAATATCCCCGCAGCTTTCAAACAGACTGTAAGGCGCGCTCACGCACCTTATATACCAGCCGCGCACATGACTGGCGCGGCGGGGTCAAGTTGGCGGCATGGACCGTCAACCAATAACCTTTAAGGAGGAAATGTAAATGCAAAAGGCAATCATCGGCAAGAAGGTCGGCATGACCCAGATCTTCGACGCTGAGGGCAAGGTCATCCCGGTTACCGTTATCGAAGCCGGCCCCTGCACCGTAACCCAGCTCAAGACCGTTGAGAAGGAAGGCTACAGCGCCGTCCAGCTCGGTTTTGAGGATGTAAAGGAAAAGAAGCTGACCAAGCCGGAGGCCGGCCACCTGAAGAAGGCCGGCGAAGCGCTGAAGAAGTACCTCAAGGAGTTCCGCCTCGAGGACTGTTCCGCTTTCAACCTCGGCGACGTCATCAAGGCAGACATGTTCAAGGAAGGCGACTTTGTAGACGTCACCGGCGTTTCCAAGGGCAAGGGCTTCGCGGGCGTTATCAAGCGCTTCAACGCGGGCCGCTCCCCGATGACCCACGGCGCCGGCCCGATGCACCGCCATCAGGGCTCCATGGGCGCTTGCTCCGACCCGTCCAAGATCATGAAGGGCAAAATGATGCCTGGCCACATGGGCAACGAGCAGGTCACCGTACAGAACCTCGACGTTGTCAAGGTTGACGCAGAGATGAACCTGATCGCGGTCCGCGGCGCTATCCCGGGCCCCAAGGGCGGCATTGTGTTCCTGAAGAACACCGTCAAGAACAACAAGCTCGTCAAGGGCGAGGCCGGCGTCAGCAAGAACCCGCAGAAGGCCTCTGCAAGAAAGTAAGGGGAGGAGGAAATAGACAATGCCTACAGTAAAGGTTTACAATATGGCCGGCCAGCAGACCGGTGAAATGGAACTGAACGCGGCGGTTTTCGGCATCGAGCCGAACATGTCCGTTCTCCACGCGGCGGTTAAGAATTACCTCGCGAACAGAAGGCACGGCACCCAGTCCACGCTGACCCGCGCTGAGGTCCGTGGCGGCGGCATCAAGCCGTGGCGCCAGAAGGGCACCGGCCGCGCCCGCCAGGGCTCCATCCGCGCGCCCCAGTGGACGCACGGCGGCATCGCCCTCGGCCCGAAGCCCCGTTCCTACAACTACACGCTGAACAAGAAGGTCAAGCGTCTGGCAATGCTCTCCGCCCTGTCCGCCAAGGCGCAGGCCGGCGAGATCATCGTCGTAGACGGCCTGGATATGGGCGAGATCAAGACCAAGGTGTTCGCCCAGTTCCTCGCGAGCGTCGACTCCACCGGCAAGAGCCTGGTCGTCACCCCGGAGGTCCGCAAGAACGTCGTCAAGTCCGCGGCCAACATCCCGGGCGTGCGCACGACGGTCTCCAGCACCCTGAACGTTTACGACATCCTGCACGCCGACAAGTTCATCATCGACAAGGCGGCGGTTGAGAAGCTCCAGGAGGTGTACGCATAATGAAATTCGCACATGATGTGATCCGCAGACCGATCATCACCGAGCGCTCCATGGAGGGCCTGGCTGATAACAAATACACCTTCGAGGTTGCACGCGGCGCAGGCAAGATCGAGATCAAGAAGGCCGTTGAGGAAATCTTCGGCGTCAAGGTCGCCAAGGTCAACACCATCAAGCTGCCGGGCAAGTGGAAGCGCATGGGCGTCCACGTCGGCAAGCGCCCGGACGTCAAGAAGGCGGTCGTCACCCTGACGCCCGACTCCAAGAAGATCGAGATCTTCGAGAACATGATCTAAACTTGCATTTGATAGGCCGGCGGCTTATCAGGTGCCAAGCATATCCGGGCGCCGGGCATACGCGCGGCCCCCGATACCCTGCTGCGGCCGGTATGCGCCGCCGGCGGGGACGGCCCGGCTACGCGCCTTATGCATAATCCCCCGCGCCGTGCGCGGCTGGGGGCATGGGGCGTTTGCATAGGGTCCCTATGGGGAAGGAAAACCCCGATAACAAACATTGCGGTGCGCAGGGCGCGCAAAGCGTCGCGCATCCAACAAATTAAGGAGTTGAAACTACACAAATGGCGATCAAGACTTTCAACCCGACGACCCCTTCCAGAAGAAACATGACTGTTCTCTCCTACAAGGGCCTGTCTAAGGTGAAACCGGAGAAGAGCCTCCTTGAAAAGCTCAAGAAGAACGCCGGCCGCAACAGCTACGGCCGCATCACCGTCCGCCACCACGGCGGCGGCAACAAGCAGAAGTACCGCATTATCGATTTCAAGCGCCAGAAGATGGATATGCCGGCGACCGTCATGACCCTCGAGTATGACCCGAACCGCTCCGCGAATATCGCGCTGATCCAGTACGAAGACGGCGTAAAGGCCTATATCCTGGCGCCGGAAGGCCTCGTGATCGGCGACAAGGTCGTCTCTTCCGCGGCGGCCGACATCAAGCCGGGCAACTGCCTGCCGATCGAGAACATCCCGGTCGGTACCATGATCCACAACGTGGAGCTGTACCCGGGCAAGGGCGCGCAGCTTGTCCGTTCTGCCGGCGTTGCAGCGCAGCTGATGGCGAAGGAGAACGGCATGGCGCAGGTCCGCCTGCCCTCCGGCGAAGTCCGCTTCATCCGCCTCAACTGCAAGGCGACCATCGGCGTCGTCGGCAATTCCGACCATGCGAACGTCCAGATCGGCAAGGCCGGCCGTACCCGCCACATGGGTATCCGCCCGACCGTCCGCGGCTCTGTCATGAACCCCTGCGACCACCCGCACGGCGGCGGCGAAGGCAAGTCCCCGATCGGCCGCCCGTCCCCGGTTACCCCGTGGGGCAAGCCTGCTATGGGTTATAAGACGCGTAAGAAGCATCACCGCACGGACAAGATGATCGTCCGCCGTCGCAACGGTAAGTAAGGAAGGAGTTATTAAATATGGGCAGAAGCGTAAAGAAAGGCCCTTTTGTGGCTCCCGAGCTGCTTAAGAGGGTTGTAGAGATGAACGCGAAGGGCGAGAAGAAGGTGCTCAAGACCTGGTCTAGGGCGTCCACCATTTTCCCCGATTTCGTTGGTCATACGATTGCCGTACACGACGGCAGGAAGCACGTCCCGGTCTATGTGACCGAGGACATGGTAGGTCACAAGCTGGGTGAGTTCGCCCCGACGCGTACCTACAGGGGTCATGCGGGCAGCAGGACCTCCAATAACGGTAAGTAAGGGGAGGCACGATAACAAATGGAAGCTAAAGCTTATGTAAGAAACGTCCGAATCGCCCCTCGTAAGGTCAAGATCCTGTGCGACCTGATCCGCGGCAAGGACGCCGGCACGGCTGCGGCGATTATCATGAACACCCCGAAGGCTGCTTCGGAAATCATGATCAAGCTGCTCAAGAGCTGCGTTGCCAACGCGGAGAACAACCACAATATGGACACCGACAAGCTGTATATCAGCCAGGTGTTCGTTACGCCCGGCCCGGTTATGAAGCGCGTGATGCCGCGCGCCCAGGGCAGAGCGTTCCGGATCTTGAAGAGAACCTCCCATATCACGATGGTTCTCGCCGAAAAAGAATAAACGAGGAGGGTAACAATGGGCCAGAAAGTAAATCCGAACGGTCTCCGTGTCGGCGTTATTAAGAATTGGGATTCCCGCTGGTTCGCCAAGGACGCACAGTTCGGCGACCTTCTCGTGGAAGACTATAAAATCCGTAAGTACCTCAAGAAGCTGCTGTACGCCGCAGGCGTACCGGCGATCGAGATCGAGCGTACCAACAAGGACGTCAAGATCATGATCCAGTGCGCCCGTCCGGGCCTTGTCATCGGCAAGGGCGGCGAGGACATCCAGAAGCTTGAGGCCGACCTGACCAAGATGGTCGGCAAGCCGGTCAAGGTCTCCATCATCGAGATCAAGAACCCGGACACCAACGCAACCCTGGTTGCGGAGAATATCGCGCAGCAGCTGGAGAAGCGCATCGGCTTCCGCCGCGCGATGAAGCAGTCCATGGGCCGTGCAATGCGCATGGGCGCCAAGGGCATCAAGGTTTCCTGCGGCGGCCGCCTGGGCGGCGCGGAAATCGCCCGCACCGAGCACTACCACGAAGGCACCATCCCGCTGCAAACCCTGCGCGCGGACATCGACTACGGCTTCGCCGAGGCTGCGACCACCTACGGCCGCATCGGCGTAAAGGTATGGATCTACAAGGGTGAAGTCCTGCACGGCGGCCCGCGCCTGGGCCGCTCGATCGAGGCTCCGAAGCCGGCGTTTGAGCGCCGCGACCGCCGCGATCGCCGTGATGACCGCCGCGGCGGCCGTCGTGACTTCAACCGCAATGGTAACGGCGACCGCCGTGCACCCCGTCAGGAAGGAGGCAACCGCTAATGCTGCTCCCCAAGAGAGTTAAATACCGTCGCGTGCATCGCGGCCGCCTGAAGGGCAAGGCTACCCGTGGCAACTTCGTTTCCCACGGCGAGTTCGGCCTCCAGGCTACCGAGCCGGCCTGGATCACCTCCAACCAGATCGAGGCTGCCCGTATCGCCATGACCCGTTACACCAAGCGTGGCGGCCAGGTATGGATCAAGATTTTCCCGGATAAGCCGGTCACCGAGAAGCCGGCCGAAACCCGAATGGGTTCCGGTAAGGGTTCCCCGGAGTACTGGGTCGCAGTCGTCAAGCCGGGCCGCGTTCTGTTCGAGATCGCCGGCGTGCCGGAGGAGACTGCGCGTGAGGCGCTGCGTCTCGCCAGCCACAAGCTGCCCGTCAAGACGAAGTTCGTCCAGCGAGAGACCAAGATTGGTGGTGAAGAATGATGAAGGCAAACGAGATTAGAGAGATGACGGTCGAGGAGCTGAACACGAAGCTCGCAGACCTGAAGAAGGACCTGTTTAACCTCAGACTTCAGCATGCTACCAACCAGCTTGACAACCCGATGCAGATCACGGCGGTCAAGCGTGATATCGCAAGAGTGAACACCGTTCTCCGTGAGCGCGAGCTTGCGGCCAAGGCGTAAGGGAGGTAAGCGAAGTTGAACGAGAGAGCGTTCCGTAAGACGCGCGTCGGCAAGGTCGTATCCGATAAGATGGATAAGACAATCGTTGTCGCGATCGAGGATAGAGTACAGCACCCGCTGTATAAGAAGATCATCAAGAATACCTATAAGCTGAAGGCGCACGACGAAAACAACGAGTGCGGCATCGGCGACAAGGTTCGCGTGATGGAGACCCGCCCGCTGTCCAAGGACAAGAGATGGCGTCTGGTCGAGATCATCGAAAAGGCGAAGTAAGGAGGAGAACACATGATTCAGCAGGAAACTTACCTGCGCGCGGCGGATAACAGCGGCGCGAAGGAACTCAAGTGCATCCGTGTTCTCGGCGGCTCCACCCGTAGGTACGGCAACATCGGCGATGTGATCGTATGTTCGGTGCGCAAGGCGACCCCGGGCGGCGGCGTGAAGAAGGGCGATGTAGTCAAGGCTGTTATCGTCCGCACCGTCAAGGGCCTGCGCCGTGCGGACGGCAGCTACATCCGCTTTGACGAGAATGCGGCAGTTATCATCAAGGAAGATAAAAACCCCCGCGGCACCCGTATCTTCGGGCCTGTCGCGCGTGAGCTGCGCGACAAGGATTACATGAAGATCCTGTCGCTGGCCCCGGAAGTACTGTAAGGAGGTCGCCTGAATATGAATACACTGCACCTGAAAAAGGGCGACACGGCAGTCGTCCTCTCCGGCAAGGAGAAGGGCAAGCGCGGCAAGGTTATGAGCGTTGACCCGAAGAAGGGCATGGTCGTAATCGAAGGCGTAAACTTCGTGACCTGCCACCAGAAGCCCCGCCGACAGGGCGAGGCCGGCGGCATCGTAAAGCGCGAAGCAGCCCTGCGTGCCAGCAAGGTCATGCGCGTATGCCCGACCTGCGACAAGCCGACCCGCCCGGCGCATAAGGTACTTGAGAACGGCGCGAAGGCGACCGTCTGCAAGCACTGCGGCGCGGAAATTTAAGAGGAGGTAAACTGAAATCATGCCTAGAATGAAAGATAAGTATGTAAGTGAAGTTGCGCCTGCTCTTATGAAGAAGTTCGCTTACAAGTCCCCGATGCAGATCCCGAAGCTTGACAAGATCGTTGTCAACGTCGGCTGCGGCAAGGAGGCCAACGGCAACCCGAAGGTCCTCGAGTCCGTCGTGCGCGACATCACCGCGATCACCGGCCAGAAGGCCGTCGTCACCACGGCGAAGAAGTCCGTTGCGAACTTCAAGCTCCGCGAGGGCATGCCGGTCGGCGTCAAGGTCACCCTGCGCCAGGACAAGATGTGGGAGTTCCTCGACCGCCTGTTCAATATCGCGCTGCCGCGCGTGCGCGACTTCCGCGGCATCAACGGCAACTCTTTCGACGGCCGCGGCAACTACGCGTTCGGCCTCAAGGAGCAGCTGATTTTCCCGGAGATCGAGTACGACCAGATCGATAAGATCCGCGGTATGGACATCATCATCTGCACCACCGCGCAGACCGATGAAGAAGCAAAAGAGCTGCTGTCCCTGATGGGCGCGCCGTTCGAGAAGTAAGGAGGATTCTTAAACATGGCTAAGAAGGCAATGGTACTCAAGCAGCAGAAGACTCCGAAGTTCTCTACCCGCGCGTACAACCGCTGCAAGATCTGCGGCCGTCCGCACGCTTACCTGCGCGACTACGGCATCTGCCGTATCTGCTTCCGCGAGCTGGCTTACAAGGGCCAGATCCCGGGCGTGCGCAAGGCGAGCTGGTAAGCTACGGTTTACCAGGATATCCGGATAATGCTTTAAAACGTCAAAAAAACGCTCTGGGGCGTTGCCCACAGAGCGTTTTGACGGGAAAAAGCGCGGAATCTTTTGCAAAAGTTGGCACAATGACGCTTGTGGACACCGCATTCCCCGTGCTATAATAGGTGTAATCGCGGTTTTCTCAAATTGTGCCCCGCCGCCAGGGCGGGCAAAAGGAAATACGGTATAATGAATTGTTGGTCCGCCTGCGTGCGGACTGACAATTTGTTGTATATATCTGTCTGCCCACCGGGCAGGCAGCACCCCGGCCGCTGTCCGTAGAAAGGCTACGGCAGTGTATAGAAAAGTGGAGGGCAAACAGGCGAATCAGGGAACCCCGGGTGGTGCCGGGATGCCCGCAGATTGCTGCACTACCCTCAAACTTCTAGTAAAGGAGAATTGCATTTATGCAGATCACTGATCCCATCGCGGATATGCTGACCCGCATCCGCAACGCGGGTTCCGCCCGTCACGAAAGCGTTGACGTCCCGGCATCCAAAATGAAGAAGGCTATCGCACAGATCCTGCTGGACGAAGGCTATATCAAGAACTTCCAGCTCGTTGACGACGGTGCGCAGGGCCTCATCCGTATCGCCCTGAAGTACCAGGGCAGCCGCAACCAGGCGATTTCCGGCCTGAAGCGCGTTTCCAAGCCCGGCCTCCGTGTATACGCAGGCGCGCAGGAGCTCCCGAAGGTACTCCGTGGCCTTGGCGTCGCGATTGTTTCCACTTCCAAGGGCGTCATGACCGACAAGAAGGCTCGCGAGCTGAATGTCGGCGGTGAAGTCCTGGCGTTCGTATGGTAAGGAGGGTATAACATGTCTAGAATTGGTAGAATGCCCATCGCCATCCCCGCCGGCGTCACCGTAACGATGGACGCGGGTGTCATGACTGTCAAGGGCGCGAAGGCGACCCTGACGCGTGAAATCCACCCGAACATGACCGTAACGATCGGGGACGGCGAAATCGTCGTAACCCGCCCGAACGACCAGAAGGAAAACCGTTCGCTGCACGGCCTGACCCGCACCCTGATCAACAACATGGTTGTCGGCGTGACCGAGGGCTTCAAGAAGGAGCTGCAGGTCAACGGCGTCGGCTACCGTGTCGCCAAGCAGGGCAAGGACCTGGTGATGAACCTTGGCTATTCCCATCAGGTGGTCATGTCCGAGATCGAGGGCATCACGATCGACGTCCCGAGCCCGAACAGCATCATCATTTCCGGCCCTGACAAGCAGAAGGTCGGCCAGTTCGCGGCGGAAGTCCGCGAGAAGCGCCCGCCGGAGCCGTATAAGGGCAAGGGTATCAAGTATGTAGACGAGGTCATCCGCCGCAAGGAAGGCAAGACCGGCGCTAAGAAGAAGTAAAGGAAGGTGTGCCTAAATGGTTTCGAAGAAAGACTCTAACAAAGCGCGTCTGAAGCGTCACAAGAGAGTACGCGGCACGATTTCCGGTACTGCTGAGCGTCCGCGTCTGAATGTGTTTAGAAGCGCAAAGAATATCTACGCGCAGGTGATCGACGACGTAACCGGCGTCACCATCGCCTCCGCCTCGACCATCGAGAAGGACTTTGCACAGTATGGCGGCAACAAGGATGCTGCCAAGCTTGTCGGCCAGAAGGTCGCCGAGCGCGCCAAGGCCAAGGGCGTTACCGTTGTCGTATTCGACCGCGGCGGCTACCTGTACCACGGCCGTGTCAAAGAACTCGCTGACGGCGCCCGTGAGGGCGGCCTTCAGTTTTAAGTCGGGAGGAGGTAAAACATGGCTAAATTTGATAGAAACGATAAGAGAGAGGACGAGTTCAAAGAAACCGTCGTCTCCCTCAATCGCGTATCCAAGACTGTAAAGGGCGGCCGTATCTTTAAGTTCGCGGCGCTGGTCGTCGTGGGCGATGGCAAGGGCACCGTCGGTTTCGGTCTGGGTAAGGCCTCCGAAGTTCCTGACGCGATCCGCAAGGGCATCGAGGACGCCAAGAAGAACCTGATCAAGGTTTCCCTGAAGGGCACCAGCATCCCGCACGAGGTCATCGGCGAATTTGGCGCCGGCCGCGTGCTGCTGAAGCCGGCTGCCCCCGGTACCGGCGTTATCGCCGGCGGCGCGGTCCGTGCGGTCGTTGAGGCTGCGGGTATCAAGGACATCCGTACCAAGTGCCTGCGTTCCAACAACCCGCAGAACGTCGTAACCGCGACGATCGAGGGCCTGAAGTCCCTGCGTGACGCCGCCCAGGTCGCGGCTGTCCGCGGCAAAGACGTTTCCGAACTTTAAGGAGGGGTAATACAATGGCTAACATGAAGATTACCCTGAAAAAGAGCCTGGCGGGCCGCATTGAAAAGCACATCGCCACCGCTCACTCGTTAGGGTTAAAGAAGATTAATGATGTAACGATTCAGCCGGACAACGCGCAGACGCGCGGCAAGGTCGCCAAGATTGGCTATCTGCTCCAGGTTGATGAGAACGTATAAGGAGGTGTAAACCATGAAGCTTCAGAATTTACAGCCTTCTGAAGGCTCCGCGAAGAAGCCCTTCCGCAAGGGCCGCGGTGCAGGCTCCGGCAACGGCAAGACCGCAGGCCGCGGCCACAAGGGCCAGTGGGCCCGTTCGGGCGGCGGCGTCCGTCCCGGTTTTGAAGGCGGCCAGATGCCCCTGGCACGCCGCCTGCCGAAGCGTGGCTTCCACAACATTTTCGGCACCACCTACGCGCCGGTGAACGTATCTGCGCTCGACCGTTTTGAGGATGGCACCGAAGTTACGGCACAGTCCCTCGTCGAGGCTGGCATCGTCAAGAACCAGCTGGACGGCGTTAAAATCCTCGGCAGCGGCGAGCTGACCAAGAAACTGACCGTCAAGGCAGCGGCTTTCTCGGCTTCCGCTAAGGAAAAGATCGAAAAGGCAGGCGGAAAGGCCGAGGTGGTATGAGGTGTTTGAAACCTTCAAGAACGCCTGGCGTATTCCGGAACTGAAGAAAAAGATCCTTTATACGCTCTTTATTCTGCTGATTTTCCGAATTGGCGCGTCCATCCCGGTACCGTTTATCGACCTTCAGGGCCTGAAAACGCTGTTCTCTTCCGCGGATTACGCGAACAGCATGCTCGGCTTTGTTAACGTGTTTACCGGCGGCGGCCTGTCCAATGCAACCCTTTTCGCAATGTCCATCACCCCCTACATCAACGCCTCGATCATCCTGCAGCTTTTGACGGTTGCGATCCCGGCGCTCGAGCGTATGGTGAAGGAAAACGGCGAAGAGGGCCGCAAGAAGATCGCGAGCTGGACCCGTTACCTCGGCGTTGCGCTCGGTCTTCTGCAGGGCTTCACCTACTACACCATGCTGCGCGCCCAGAACCTGCTGACGCAGCGCGACGTCTGGACCGGTATCGTCATCGTCATGAGCTTTACCGCGGGCACCGCGTTCATCATCTGGCTGGGTGAGCATATCACCGAAAACGGCATCGGCAACGGTATCTCCATCATCCTGTTCGCGGGCATTATCTCCCGCGGCCCGTCGATGGTCAACGGCATGTACAACCTGATCAAGAACGGCAGCGCGAACATCCTGATCGCCGCCCTGATCCTGGTCGTCGGCATCGCGCTGATCGTGTTTGTCGTATTCATGTCGAACGCCGAGCGCCGGATCCCCATCCAGTATGCCAAGCGCGTCGTAGGCCGTAAGATGTACGGCGGCCAGTCCACGCACCTGCCGATCAAGGTATCCGCGTCGGGCGTTATGCCGATCATCTTCGCCTCCTCGATCATGTCCCTGCCCACCACGATCGGCATTTTCTACAAGCCGGCGTCGGGCAGCTTCGGCTGGCATATCATGAACCTGTTTAACCACACCCACCCGTTCTATATTGTTGTGTATCTGCTGCTGATCGTCGCATTTTCTTATTTCTATGCGGCAATCCAGTTTAATCCGGTGGAAATTGCCAATAATCTGAAAAAGAACGGCGGCTTTATCCCGGGCTTCCGCCCCGGCAAGCCGACGAGCGACTTTATCACCAAGGCGCTCGGCAAGGTCACTTTTGTCGGTTCCATCTTCCTGGGCGTTGTCGCCGCGCTGCCGCTGGTAATCGCTGCGTTCAACTCCAGCCTGTCCGGCGTTGCGCTGGGCGGCACTTCCGTGCTGATCGTCGTCGGCGTTGCGCTCGATACGGTCAAGCAGATGGAAGCCCAGATGATGATGCGTCACCACAAGGGATTCCTTGAATAACGGGAGGCATTTTCTGTGAAGCTGATTTTACTCGGCGCTCCGGGCGCCGGTAAGGGCACCCTGGCGGCATACCTCATCGACAAGATGGGGGTGCCGTCGGTGTCCACCGGCAACATTCTCCGTGAGGCCATTAAGAACAAGACCGCGCTTGGCCTGAGCGCCAAGCAGTATATGGATGCGGGGCAGCTTGTCCCGGATGAAGTGGTCATCGGCATGCTGCGCGAGCGCATCGCGCAGGACGATTGCAAGGGCGGCTTTATCCTCGACGGTTTCCCGCGCACCATCCCCCAGGCGGAGGCGCTCGATACCATTGCGGAGATCGACTGCGCGCTGTCCCTGGAAGTCCCGGACGAGGTGATCGAGGCCCGTATGACCGGCCGCCGCGTCTGCCTGAAGTGCGGCGCGACCTATCACATTGTTGCCAACCCGCCGAAGGCGGATGGCGTGTGCGATAAGTGCGGCGACGGCCTGCACACCCGTTCCGATGACAAGCCCGATGTCGTGGCCGACCGCCTCGCGACCTACCATGCGCAGACCGAGCCCCTCAAGGGCTACTACGGCGCGCAGGGCAAGCTGAAGAGCATCGACGGCACGCAGGGGATCGAAAAGACCCAAGGCTTTGCGGCCGCTGCACTGGGGCTTTAAGCATGATTAATATCAAGTCCGAGCATGAGCTTGCGCTCATGCGGACGGCCTGCCGCTTGACAGCGGTCGCCCGTAAGGCGGCCGCCGACGCGGTGAGGCCGGGGGTTACTACAGGCGAGATCGACCGGATTGTCCGCAAGACGATCGAGGATGCGGGCGCTACGCCCTCCTTCCTCGGCTACGGCGGCTTCCCGGGGAGCGCCTGCGTATCCATCAACGACGAGGTTATCCACGGTATCCCCTCGCCCAAACGGGTGATCCATGAGGGCGATATCGTCAAGGTCGACGTGGGCGCCTATATCGGCGGCTTCCATGGCGACTGCGCGGCGACCATCCCCTGCGGGGAGGTTTCCGAGGAGGCCAAGAAGCTGATCGAGGTAACCCGGCAGAGCTTCTATGAGGGTATCCGGTACGCCCGCGAGGGCTGCCGCATCTCCGATATTTCCAGCGCGGTGCAGGCCTATGTGGAGGCGCACGGCTTTTCGGTCGTACGCAGCTATGTGGGGCACGGCGTAGGCGCCGCCCTGCACGAGTCGCCCGAAATCCCGAATTTCGGCCGGCCGGGGCATGGGGTACGGCTCCAGCGGGGTATGACCCTTGCAATTGAGCCCATGGTCAACGCGGGCGTGTACGACGTCAAGGTCCTGCCGGACGGCTGGACCGTCAAGACACGGGACGGCAGGCTGTCGGCGCACTACGAGAACACTGTTGCAATCACCGATGGGGAGCCCGAGATTCTGACGAATATCGACGGCGAGGTACTGTAACGATGGAATCCCATAAATCCGACATCGTTTTATCGCTGAAGGGCAGGGACAAGGGGATGCTGCTGCTCGTCCTGGACGAGGATGACACATGCCTTTACCTGGCCAACGGCAGGCAGCGGCGGGCGGAAAGCCCGAAGCGCAAAAAGCGCGCCCATGTTTCCCACCAGGGGGCGTGCGACGAAAAGACGCGTGAAAAGCTGCTTGCCGCAGGCAAGCTGTCCAACAGCGATATCCGCAAGGCCCTTGCCCTCTGGACAGGGGAAACGGGCTCAGACTGACCAAGGGAGGAGAATTTTTAGCGTATGGCAAAAGATGACGTAATTGAACTGGAAGGTACCGTCATAGAGGCGCTGCCCAACGCAATGTTCCAGGTGGAGCTTCCCAACGGGCACAAGATCCTGGCCCACATTTCCGGCAAGCTCCGCATGAACTTTATCCGCATTCTACCCGGCGACAAGGTCACTGTTCAGATGTCGCCTTACGACCTGACCCGCGGTCGTATCACCTGGCGCTCCAAGTAATTTGGACGCACCGGGGATGAAAAAGCGGGCGGAGGCGCGTCAAGTGGCCCGAGCGCCAGTGGTCGCCGGCCGGGGAGGCCGTGTGTCCCATCCCACCAATAAATGATGGAGGTAAAACGATCATGAAGGTAAGACCGTCTGTAAAGCCGATCTGCGAGAAGTGCAAGATCATCCGCCGCAAGGGCAAGGTAATGGTCATCTGCGTAAACCCGAAGCACAAGCAGAAGCAGGGCTGACGCATAGGAGGCTTAGAAGCCCCTATCTGCAAAATGGGATCCCCGTTTTGCAACCCCAATGACGCCGCCCATGGCGGCTGTACCGGGGATATAAGGCCCGGAAAAACCGGGCTTTCTATAAGGGCGCGCGCCTTTGGCGCGGGCTCATCCGTAAGTGGACACGACAAGCATGCACGCAGGTGCAGCGCTGCAGGGGCGGGGGCGGCCCCTATACTGTGTCTGCCAACACGCCCCAGCGAATATTTCGGAGGTTTATAGAAATATGGCACGTATTGCCGGTGTTGACCTGCCCCGCGAAAAGCGCGTGGAGATCGGCCTGACCTACGTCTTCGGCATTGGCCGCAAGACTGCAAATGAAATCTTAGAGAAGACCGGAGTAAATCCGGATACCCGCGTCAAGGACCTGACCGAGGACGAGGCTGCCCGTCTGCGCGAAGCGATTGACAAGGATTATACCGTGGAAGGCGACCTCCGCCGTGAGATCGGCCTGAACATCAAGCGCCTGGTTGAAATCGGCTGCTACCGTGGCATCCGCCACCGCCGCGGCCTGCCGGTACGCGGTCAGCGTACCAAGACCAACGCGCGCACCCGCAAGGGTCCGAAGAAGACCATTGCGAACAAGAAGAAGTAAGGAGGGAGCGAACAAATGGCTAAGGTACAGAAAAAGGGCGCTGTCAGAACGAAGCGCCGCGAGCGCAAGAATATTGAAAAGGGCGCGGCTCATATCCGCTCCTCCTTCAATAATACCATCGTAACCATCACCGACCTCAACGGCAATGCCCTGTCCTGGGCGTCCGCAGGCGAGATGGGCTTCCGTGGCAGCCGTAAGTCCACGCCGTTCGCGGCGCAGACCGCTGCTGAGACGGCTGCAAAGGCTGCGATGGAGCACGGCCTCAAGACGGTTGAAGTTTATGTCAAGGGCCCCGGCTCCGGACGTGAAGCAGCCATCCGTGCACTGCAGGCAACCGGCCTGGAAGTAACGATGATCAAGGACGTAACCCCGATCCCGCACAACGGCTGCCGTCCGCCCAAGAGAAGAAGAGTCTAATAGAGGAGGATACTTTAAATGGCAAAGAATATGCAGCCCGTTCTGAAGAGATGCAAGACCCTGGGTCTGTCTCCCGCGGTTCTGGGTTATTCCAAGAGCACCAAGAGGAACCCGAAGCAGTCCCGCCGCAAGCAGTCCGAATACGGCATGCAGCTGGCTGAGAAGCAGAAGGTAAAGTTCATTTACGGCGTCCTCGAGAAGCCTTTCCATAAGTACTATGAGAAGGCGGAGAAGAAGCAGGGCATCACCGGCGAAATCCTGCTGCAGGAGCTGGAGCGCCGCCTGGATAACGTCGTATTCCGTATGGGCTTTGCGAACACCCGCCGTGAGGCGCGCCAGCTCGTAAACCACGCGCACTTCACCGTAAACGGCCAGCGCGTCAACATCCCGTCCTACCAGGTCAAGATGGGCGACGTGATCGCGGTCTGCGAGAAGTCCCGCTCCACCACCAAGTTCAAGACCCTGCTCGAGGAGAACGGCAAGAAGGCCATGCCGAAGTGGATCGACAAGGATAAGGACACCTTTGAAGGCAAGATCATTGCGATGCCCACCCGTGACGACATCGACTACGAAGTCGCCGAGCATCTCATCGTCGAGTTGTACTCCAAATAAGCCGGACCCTCTCATTTTATGGGTTGTGTCCGGGCTTACCCGGGTGCAATCATGGAAAGTTTTTGGCCGAACGTAAAGGAGGGTACCAGTAATGATCGAAATCGAAAAGCCGCGCATCGACTGCGAAGAACTGAAGGAGGATGGCTCCTACGGCAAGTTCGTAGTCGAGCCGCTCGAACGCGGATACGGCACCACGCTGGGCAATTCCCTGCGCCGCATCCTGCTGTCTTCCCTGCCCGGTACCGCTGCGAGCAGCATTAAGATCGCAGGCGTACAGCACGAGTTCTCCACCATCCCGGGCGTCAAGGAAGATGTGACCGAAATCGTCCTCAATGTAAAGGGCATCATTGCCAAGCTGCATTGCGACGGTCCCAAGACGGTCTATATCGAAGCGGCCGGCGAGGGCGAAGTCAAGGCGGGCGATATCCATGCCGACGGCGAGGTCGAGATCCTGAATCCGGACCTGCACATCGCGACGCTTATGGGCGACGCGCGCCTGTCCATGGAGATAACGCTGTCTTCCGGCCGTGGTTATGTACCGGCGGAACGCAACAAGCAGTATCAGACCGCCATCGGCGTGATCCCGGTCGATTCCATCTATACTCCGGTATATAAATGCAATTACACGGTGGAAAACACCCGTGTTGGCAATATGACCGATTATGACAAGCTGACGCTTGAAGTCTGGACGGACTGCACCATCGCCGCGAAGGATGCGGTCAGCCTGGGCGCCAAGGTCCTGCGCGACCATCTCGACCTGTTCGTAGACCTGTCCGAGGAGATCGGCTCCAAGTCCACGGTCGTCGAAAAGGCGGAGGCGCAGCACGACAAGGTACTCGAAATGACCATTGAGGAGCTTGACTTCTCCGTGCGTTCCTTCAACTGCCTGAAGCGTGCCGGCATCAACACGGTGGAAGACCTCATCAACACGTCTGAGGACGACATGATGAAGGTCCGCAACCTGGGCCGCAAGTCGCTTGAAGAGGTCATCAGCAAGCTGGAGGCCATGGGCCTGAGCCTTGCCAAGAACGAAGATTAAGCGCGGCTTAAGCCTTCAATCGTACACGGCCGCGGCCGTTTATCCCATGCACCGATGCGGGATCGGGGCGCGCATGCCGCGCCCCCGCCCGCTGAACATACGTTAACCTTATCATAGGAGGTATCATTTCATGGCAGGAAACCGTAAGCTCGGCAGAGCGACCGACCATAGAATGGCGATGCTGCGCGCAATGGTTACCTTTCTGCTGGAAAATGGCAGAATTGAGACCACTGTCGCCCGCGCCAAGGAAGTTGGCCCCCTCGCTGAAAAAATGATTACGCTGGGCAAGAAGAACACGCTTGCCTCCCGTCGTCAGGCGATGGGCTTCATCACCAAGGAAGCTGTTGTCGCAAAGCTGTTCTCTGACATCGCCCCGGGCTATGAGCAGAGAAACGGCGGCTACACCCGCATCATCAAGACCGGCCCCCGCCGCGGCGACTGCGCCGAGATGGCGATCATCGAGCTGGTATAATTACTGATCGTGCAAAAAAATCGTCCCCTTCCTTTTGGGAAGCGGACGATTTTTTTATGCCCCGGCGGCCGCGTCCCCGGTTGCCCGGGCGGCGCAGGCTTTGCAGGGGCGGTAGCCGAACAGGCTGAGCGGGAAACCCTCGCCGCATCGCGCGCAGAAATCCCCATCCGGCAGCAGGGGGCAGCCGTCCAGATGGATGGTGCGCTGTACCGGGTCGAGCACATAGGGCAGGTTGGCGTAGGCGGACGGCTCCTGCCGCTGCATCATGGCAATGCAAAGGCTGAAGCCGTCGCCGACGCCGCAAAATTCCCCGTGAAACCAGCTGAACATCCAAACCAGCCACAGTAGGATGAAAAACCGGAGCGCATATCGGTCAATCGGGAACTTGTAGTTTAAAATTCTCATATTCAACCTCATAACTATCATTATATAGGTAATATTACTTATATAGATTATTATACTACAGAAGAGATTCTTGTACAATAGCTATGTTATGGAGGGATCTCAATGCGCACACTGGATTATAAAGCGATTGGGCAACGGGTCAAAAGCATCCGGAAGTCGCGGAATTTCACGCAAGAGCAACTGGCGGATTTCGTCGATTCATCGACTTCACATATCAGCAATATCGAGTGCGGCTCTACAAAAGCCAGCTTACCGATGCTGATTGCATTATGTAACGCCCTTGGCGTTACGGTGAATGAACTGCTCGCTGATTGTGTTGCCGCCGCCGCCCGCCCGCAGTTCGAGCGCGACCTCGCGCGGATTGTGGACGACTGTACCGACGCCGAATTGCGCGCGATTGTAGACCTCGCCGCCGCGGCAAAGGATACCCTGCGGCGCAACTTCGCGCCGCCCGCGGACGATTGACATGCCATAGTGCCATAATCGGTGATGATATGAAAATTAATTTTGAAGAAATCGGGGATCGCATTCGGCGTAAGCGTATAGAGCGGCATATTACGCAGGAAATGCTGTCAGAAATGTCAGGGCTGTCAATCCCGCAAATCAGCAGGATTGAATGCGGCAAAAGCGATTTTCGCATGCAAGCACTGGTCGGTATTTGCAATGCATTGCAGATTACTGCCGACCTTTTGTTATATGATGTGATAGATACCGCCGCCCGCCCGCAGTTTGAGCGCGACCTCGCGCGGATTGTGGACGACTGTTCCGACGCTGAGCTGCGCGCGATTGTAGACCTCGCCGCCGCGGCAAAGGATATCCTGCGGCGCAACTTCGCACCGCCCGCGGACGATTGACATGCCATAATCACGATTGAAATGTACCGTGTTTGATTTTAAAGGGGAATCCGTACATGCAAGGTTTTTATGAAGCCCTGGCCAGCGAAAGAAAAAATGACGCATTGCCCGAAGCGTTTAACTATTTTGGGAAGCTGGTCGGCAGTTGGAAAATCCATTATGCCGAGGGCGGCAATGCCCGCGCCATCGAAGGCGAATGGCATTTTTCATGGGTCCTTGAAGGGATGGCAATCCAGGACGTCATTATCCTGCCTGATTATGAATATGGGACGTCACTCCGTATCTACAATCCCGATACGCACGCTTGGGACGTCGCTTATGGCTATACAGGGAAAATCATACGGCTGGAAGCAAGGAAACAGGGCGAAATGGTCATCCTGACCTACACCGGTGATGAAAATCGGAAGTGGGTCTTTGTCAAGATTGATGAGGATCGATTCCATTGGCAGAACGTAACGGTAAAAGGGGATGGCGAGTGGCATATCAATGCGGAAATATTTGCGGAACGTGCCTGAGATAAGCAGGATGTGAAGCGCGCCAACCGTGGAACTTCGCGCCGTCCGTGGACGGTTGCCATTGGCATTTGCAATATAAAAGGCGGCCTCGGAAGAGGCCGCCTTTGATTGTGCCTGCTTTTCAGGTTAAGGGGGTTTCCCGCCCGTTGATCACGACGCTTTGCACCTGCGCCATGTCGGGGAACAGGCGGTTGCCGTCCGCGTCCACCGGGTCGAGGGTCAGCACATGCAGGCTTTTGCCGTCGTATTGCCCCGCCCGGACTTGCAGCGGGATTTCCGTGCCGTCCTGCATGCGGTAAGCCACGGACAGCTGGTGCCCGTCATAGGCCAGGTCAAACACGCTCACGTCTTCGGCCGTGCGTACCGTCAGCAGCGCGCCGAGGGTGGACACGTCGATCTTATCGAGTGAAAGCGTGGCGCCGCCGGCCTCGAGATCGTAGCCCAGGCGCAGCGAACGTTCGGTCTTGTTTTCCGCCTTGAAGGAGAGCAGGAACGGTTTGTCCGTCAGGATATCGAACAGCGAATACTCCAGTTCAACCTGGAGGTAAGGCAGGTCGCCGATGGTGAAGTCCGGCACCAGGCAGACCTGGAAGCTGTCCCCGGTTTCCGCGTCCGACCAGACGCCTTGCGTGCCGCCGTATTCATGGCGCACGCCCGTGCGGGTATCGGTCACGGCAGTGACGTACACGCCATAGCAGGCGGTGTTGCCGGACATGGGCTTATCGTCGCCATCCATGTGGAACGCGATGCCGAGGCCGTCGCCCACCGCGGCGACCGTGCCCTGCACCTCCGGGAACTGCCCGTCCAGCGGCAAGCGCACGGGCGCGGTTTCCTGCTGGCNTTCATGCGGCGGCGGGCAGCGCGTCCCGCACGGCGCTCGTCCTGCGCCGCGGCGAGTACGCGCGCCTGCAGATCACCGGGCGGGTGAATGCCCTGCTGCAGGCTGCGGTAAGGGTTCTTCTTGTCCATCATCGGTTCCTCCTTCCAAAAGCCCTTTGAGGGCGGTACGCGCCCGGTGCAGCCGGGTGCGCACCGTCGCGGCGCTGCAGCCCGTGAGCTGCGCGATCTCCTCCGTGCGGTAGCCCTCCGCGTAGTAAAGGTGCACGGCCGTCCGCTGGTGCGGCGACAGCGCCGCGACCGCCTCCCAGAGCGCCGCAGTCTGTTCGTCCTGCGGCGGGGGGACGGCTTGGTCTACAAGCGGCGCGCGCCGCTGCCAGGGGCTGCGCCACAGGCTGTGGCAGCAATTGAGCGTGACGCGCAGCAGCCAGGCCTTGAGGTGCCCGTCGCCGTCAAACTTCGTGGGGTCGCGCAGCAGGCGCAGGAAAACCTCCTGGTAGACGTCCTCCGCGTCCTGCACGCGCTGCATCCGGCAGAGCGCCAGGCGGTACACCGCGTCCCCATGCGCGGCCATGGCTTCCGACAGGAAAGCGTCGGTACGCAGTACATGTTCCATTTGTTTGCCCCTCCTTTCACCCTTAACACGCGCCGCGCGGCCGGGATGTTCCCGCGCCCTGAAATTTTTTTCCGGGCAAAGCAAACGCCGGGGGCGTTCCCGTCCCCGGCGTTATCATGCCTTGAAAAAGTCGCGCGTCTCCTGCACGTTCTGCGCGATTGCGGCCTTCAGCTCCTCCACCGAGGCGAAGGCGCGCTCGGGGCGCAGGAACTTGTGCAGCTCCACGTGGATCATCTTGCCGTACAGGTCGCCGGTGTAATCCAGCAGGTGCGGCTCGATCGTCGGCGCGCCGCCGTCCACAAAGGTCGGCTTGATGCCGATATTGGTCGCGGCGAGGTGCGCCTGCCCGTCCACCAGCACGCGCGTGGCGTACACGCCGTAGGGCGGCAGCGCCATTTCGGGCGGCAGGGCGAGGTTGACCGTCGGCACGCCGAGCACCCGCCCGCCGACCTTGCGGCCGTGCTGGACGATCCCCGTCACGGTATAGGGGTGGCCGAGGAAGCGCGACGCGCCCTCCATGTCGCCCTGGGAAATGAGCTGGCGGATATACGTCGAGGAGACGACGACGCCGTCGACCGTCACGTCTTCGATGCAGTCGTACCCCACGCCGAGGCGGGCGCATTCCGCGGCCATGCCCTCCGCGGTCCCCAGCCCCTTGTAGCCGAAGCGGTTGTTCCGGCCGGAGATGATGTAGCACGCGCCGAACTGCCCGACCAGCAGCTCGGAGATGAAGTCGCGCCAGTCCATCGTGCGCATCCGCTCGTCAAAGTGGCCGAAAATCACCTCGTCCACGCCGCCGAGGCGCTTGATCTCCTCCCGGCGGTAGGCGTTTGCGGTGATGAGCGGCACCTGGCGGCCGAGCACGACCGAATCCGGGTGCACGTCGAACGTGAACACCGCGGACATGGCGCCGTTCTCCTTGGCGCGCAGGACGGCGCGCTCCATCAGGGCGCGGTGCCCGAGGTGCACGCCGTCAAAATAACCGAGCGCGATGGCGCGCCGGACTTTCTGCTGTGTCATGGGAAAACCCCCAGTGGAAAAATTAATGTGTCGGCAGGGCTGCCGCGCTAGAAGTTCTTATGTACGAACAGCGCCAGGCCGCCCTTTTGCAGCGTGCCCACGCGGCCGAGCATCAGGAAACGGCCGTCGTAATAGGCGCGGCACAGCGCGCCTGGCTCCATCGGCATCCCGGGCGCGTGCTCGGGCGCGATGAACGCGCCGGACTGCGCGCGGGTAAAGCCGTAGCCGTCCAGGTCGGCGCGCGGGTAGGCGAGGAACAGGCTGTCGGTCGGGCGCAGCAGGGAGGGGAGCCACCCCTCCGCCGCGGCCTGCTCGACCGAGGCGAAGGAATGCGCCTGCGCGAGCGGGTACGCGCCCGACCGCGTGCGCACCAGGCTGTGCATCGCGGCCAGCGTGCCGAGCCGCCGCCCGAGGTCGTCGACGAGCGTGCGGACATAGGTGCCCTTGCTCGCCACCACGCGGAACGTCCCTTGCTGCGCGTCCCCGTCAAAGGACAGCAGCCCGATTTCGTGCACCGTGATGGGGCGCGCGGGGCGCGCGACCTCCTTGCCCTGCCGGGCGAGGTCATACAGCTTTTTGCCGCCGATCTTGACGGCGGAGTACATGGGCGGCACCTGTTCCTGCGGCCCCAGGAAGCCGCGCAGCGCGGCTTCGACCGCGTCGCGCGACGCGGTGCGGCCGCTCGTTTCCAGGGTCTCGCCGGTCGTATCCTGCGTGTCGGTGCGGAAGCCGAGCGTAAAGCCGGCCACATACTCCTTGTCCTGCGCGGCCGCGTAATCGGCGGCGCGCGTCGCGCCCCCGACGAACACCGGCAGCACGCCGGTCGCCATCGGGTCGAGCGTGCCGCCGTGGCCGATTTTCCGGGTCTTCAGGATGCCGCGCAGCTTGGCCACCACGTCATGCGAGGTAAACCCGGCGGGCTTGTCCATAATCAGCACGCCGGACAGCGTGCCCTGCGCCTCAGCCATGGTACACCGCCCGGGACAGCGACAGCAGGCGCTCCCGCGCCTCCGCGAGCGAGGCGAACGACGCGCCCGCCGCGCGCAGGTGGCCGCCGCCGCCGCACTGCTGGCACAGGGCGGACGCATCGACCTCGCGGGTCGTGCGCACCGAGGCCTTGCAGGTGCCGTCGCGGTTTTCGGTCAGCGTCAGGCCGATTTCGACGCCCTCGATCTGCCGGGGCAGCGCCGCGATCGAGTCGAGGTCGTCCGGCGTGGCCGCTGTGCGGTCGATGTCCGCGCGGTACAGCGTCGCAAGCGCGATGTTGCCGTCCTCGAAAAACTCCATGGTATCGAAAATGATGCGCTCCATTTCAAAGCGCGGGCGGCTCTTGGTCTCGAACAGCACGCGGTTCCACTCGCCGCCGTCCAGGCCGGTCGTCAGGCAGGCCGCCGCGACCGCGTGGGTGTGCGGCGTGGTGTTGGAGTAGCGGAAACAGCCGGTATCGGTCGAAACGCCTACATACAGCGATTCCGCGATCTCCAGCGTCAGCGGCACGCCCATCGCCATCAGCACATCGTAAATGACCTCCGCGCACGCGCCCGCCTCCGGGGAGACCAGGTTCTTACCGCCGAACAGCGGGTTCGAGCGGTGGTGGTCGATGGCCAGGCCGATGCGCCCCTCATAGCTCTTGGCGTTGTCCGTGAACAGGCCGTAATCCGCAATATCGGTCGTAACGACAAACTGCGGGTTAAAACCGTCCTCCGGATAACAGGGGGTAATCAGCGGGGCATAGCGTTTGGTAATCTCCGGGTTCGGCAGGATAAAGGCGCGCTTGCCCAGCGCGCGCAGGCCGCGGCACAGCGCGCCCGCACAGCCGGCGGTGTCGCCGTCGGGGCGGCGGTGGGTCAGGATCAGGATATCGTCCGCGTCGAGCAGCGCGCGCGCCGCCTCGGGTACGGTTACGGGGACGCCCATGCTTTTAGCCCTCCTTATCGGGATGATCTTCCAGCTTGTGGAGCAGCTCGGAAATGTGCGCGCCGTGTACGATCGATTGATCCAGATGGAACTGGAGCTCGGGCGCGTAGCGGAGCTGCACCTTGTGCGCCACCTCGCGGCGCAGGTAGCCGGAGGCGGATTTCAGGCCGCGCATGACGGCCTTTGCGTCGTCCTCGGAGCCGAGGACGGAGATATAGGCCTTGGCGTAGCGCAGGTCGCCCGTCACTTCGCAGCGGGTGACCGAGACCAGGCCGCCGGATACGCGGGGGTCCTTGAGCGTGCGGATGCACTCCGCGAGCGCCTTCATGACCTCCTCGGAAATACGGTCAATACGGGTAGACATAGGGTAAAAACCTCCTTTGCAGAGGACAGTAAACTAGCGTATAGGGGGATATCCCGGTACGCCGATTGGGAGAATAGTGTGCACCGCACGCCCGGGAATTATGTGCCCGCAGGGCAAGGAAGGGCGCGCGCCCGTAGGCGCGCGGCAAATCCCCGACCGAGCTATGCAGGAAGCCCCAGTGGGGCCAAAAGGGGGCGTTCGCCCTTAGGCCTGGATTTCTTCCATGATAAAGCACTCGATGATATCGTTTTCCTTGATATCGTTGTAGTTTTCGATGCTCATGCCGCATTCGTAGCCGGATGCGACCTCCTTGACGTCGTCCTTGAAGCGCTTGAGGGTATTGAGCACGCCCTCGTGGAAGACGATGCCGTCGCGCACGACGCGCACCTGCGCGCTGCGCTGGATCTTGCCGTCCTGCACGTAGCAGCCCGCGACCGCGCCCGCGCCGGTGATCTTGAACACCTGGCGCACTTCCGCGTGGCCGAGGACGGATTCCTTGAACTTCGGCTCGAGCATGCCCTTCATGGCCTGCTCCATCTCCTCGATGCAGTCGTAGATGATGCGGTACATGCGCATGTCGACGCCGTGCATGCCGGCCTGCTCGGCCGCCGCGCGGTCGGGACGGACGTTGAAGCCGACGATGATCGCGCCGGAGGCGTCCGCCAGCATGACGTCGGTCTCGTTGATCGCGCCGACGCCGCCGTGGATGACGCGCACGCGCACCTCGTCGTTCGAGAGCTTCTCGAGGCTGGTCTTGACCGCCTCGACCGAGCCCTGTACGTCGGCCTTGACGATGATGCCAAGCTCCTTCATTTCGCCCTGCTGGATGGAATCGAAGAGGTTGTCGAGCGTGACCTTGTGGAAGGACTTGTTGCGCTCTTCCTTTTCCTTTTCCTTACGCTGCTCTACGAGCTGGCGCGCCATCTTCTCGTCGTCTACGGCGTAGAAGATATCGCCCGCGCCCGGCACCTCGGCCAGGCCGATGATCTCGACCGGGACGGACGGACCCGCGTCCTCGAGCTTGATGCCGTCGTCGTTCGTCATGGCGCGCACGCGGCCGACCGCGGTGCCCGCGATGATGACGTCGCCAGCGTGCAGGGTGCCGTTCTGGATGAGCACGGTTGCGACCGGGCCGCGGCCCTTGTCGAGCTTGGCTTCGATGACGGTGCCCTTTGCCTGGCGCTTCGGGTTGGCCTTGAGATCCTGCACCTCGGCGGTCAGCAGCACCATTTCGAGCAGGTTGTCGAGGCCCTTGCCGTATTTCGCGGAAATCTGGCAGACGATCGTCTCGCCGCCCCATTCCTCGGGCACGAGGCCGTATTCGGTGAGCTGCTGCATGATGCGGTCGGGGTTCGCGCCTTCCTTGTCGATCTTGTTGACCGCGACGATGATCGGCACGCCGGCCGCCTTGGCGTGGTTGATCGCCTCGATGGTCTGCGGCATGATGCCGTCGTCCGCGGCGACGACCAGGATCGCGATATCCGTGACCTGCGCGCCGCGCGCACGCATGGAGGTAAACGCGGCGTGGCCCGGGGTGTCGAGGAAGGTGATCGGCTTGCCGTCGATCTGTACGCGGTATGCGCCGATGTGCTGCGTGATGCCGCCGGCCTCGCCCTCGGTGACCTTGGTCTTGCGGATCGCGTCGAGCAGGGAGGTCTTGCCGTGGTCGACGTGGCCCATGACGACGACGACCGGGTCGCGCGGCACAAGGTCTTCCGCCTTGTCCTCGGACTCGTCGAACAGGCGCTCCTCGATGGTGACGTGCACCTCGTGCTCGACCTTGGCGCCCATTTCCTCCGCGACGAGCGCCGCGGTGTCAAAGTCGATCGTTTCGGAGATCGAGGCCATGACGCCGAGCTTCATCAGCTCCTTGATGACATCGGATGCGGTGCGCTTCATGCGCTGCGCGAAATCGCCGACGTTGATCTCGTCGGGGATCATGACCTTGAGCTGTACCTTCTTGGCCGCGGCCATCTGCTGCTGGCGCTGCAGGCGGCGCATCTTTTCCTGCTCCTCCTGGCGGCGCTTGGAGCCGAAGGGCTTGGCGCGCAGGTCGGCCTTCTTGGTCAGCTTCTGCTTTTTGCCCGCGGCGCCCATGCGCTCGGCCTTTTCGGTGACCAGCGCGTCGACGTGGTCGTCGTACTTCGCGAGGTTGACGTCGCCGCTGCCGCGGGTGTCGATGCGGTGCACCTGCTTGACCTTGGTCGGCTGGGAGGCGTCGTCCCCATCGCCCTGCGCGGGCTTGCCGTCGGCGGCCTTTGCCTGCGGCGCGTCCTTCTTCGCCGGCGCGACGGCCTGCGGGGCGGCTGCGGGGCGGGCGGCCTGCTGCTTTTCGAGCACTTCCTCGATGTTCGCCACCGGGTTGTGCGCGGTCAGGTACTCAAAGATAAAATCCAGCTCGTCGGGTTCGAGCACCTGCATATGGTTCTTCGGGGTTTTGCCGAAAAGCGTCAGGATATCGCTGATCTCCTTCGTGCTCTTGCCAAAATCCTTTGCTACTTCATGGACACGGTACTTATTATCAATTGCCATGCGGTATGTTCCACCTTTCTGTTCGTGGTATCTTGCATCGGGCGCAAAGGCCCGGCCGTTTATTTTTTATCGCGCTTGCCGAAGCGGCGCTCGTAATCGTCCTCTTCGATGTCGATGTAGGTGACGGGGCCGCCACCGCCCGTGCGGTGCTTTTTGGGCTTGGCGCGGCGCTCCTGGATGCGCGTGTTCTTCTTGCCGAGCAGGGCAGCGGCCGCGGCGTTGTCCTCAGACAGGGGCGCCAGCTTTTTGGCCGCCGAGGCCGCAAAGCCGATGTCGCCCGTCGCGCACACCGCACAGGAGGCGCGGCCGAGCGCGCCGCCGAGTTCGGCGCGGGTTTCGGACAGGGTGAGCAGCGGGACGCCGGCTTCCTGCGTCTTGCGGGCGATCTTCTTCACAATGCCCGCGCCCGCGTCCGAGGCAAGGAAGACGGCGCGCGCCTTGCCCGCGCCGAGCAGGTCGTGTACGGGGTCGTCCCCGACGGCCAGGCGCGAGGCGCGCAGGGCGAGCCCAAGCAGGCCGCATACGCTGTCATTCGCCATTTTCGCCCTCCTCCATCTGCGCGGTAAGCGCATCGTAAATTTCATCCGGCACCGGCACGCCGAAGGCGCGTTCGAGCGCGCGGCTCTTCTGCGCCTTCCTGAGGCATTCCGCGCTGTGGCACACATACGCGCCGCGTCCCGGGGCTTTCCCCTTGAAATCCAGCGCAATCGCGCCCTCGGGGGAGCGCACCACGCGGATCAGCTCTTTTTTCGGGAACATCGTGCGGCAGCCGAGGCATTGCCGCATCGGGATCTTTCTTTTCTGCATTACGTCCCCCTTTGGTCAGATGTTCTTACAGGCCCAGGATATCGCCGGCCACCGCGTCCAGGTCCACCGCGGGCGCTGCCTGCGGCGCTTCGCCGTCCGCTTCCGCGGGCGCGGCGTCCGCCTGGGAGGCGGGTGCGATATCGATCTTGCAGCCGGTCAGTTTGGCGGCGAGGCGGGCGTTCTGCCCCTCTTTGCCGATGGCGAGGGAAAGCTGGTCGTCCGGCACGATGACGCGGCAGCTCTTGCCGTCCGCGCCGACATGGGCGGAAATGACGTCGGCCGGGGCAAGCGCGGCGGATACGAATTCCGCAGTGTCGTCCGACCATTTGATGATGTCGATCTTTTCGCCGCCCAGCTCGTCGACCACGTTGCCGACGCGCGCGCCGCGCGTGCCGACGCAAGCGCCGATCGGGTCGACGTTCGGGTCGTTCGACATGACGGCGATCTTGGTGCGGTTGCCGGCCTCGCGGGCGATCGAGCGTACCTCGACCACGCCGTCGTGGATTTCCGGTACCTCAAGCTCGAACAGGCGCTTGACTAGGCCGGGGTGCGTGCGGGAAATGAGCACCTGCGGGCCGCGCTGCCCCTTGCGCACCTCGATGACATAGACCTTGACGCGCTGGCCCTCGACGAGGGCTTCGCCGCGCACCTGCTCGGAGGCGGACAGCACGGCTTCGGTCTTCTCGCCTTGCGAGGTGATCTCCAGGATGACCGCGCCCGAGCGGGGGTCGATACGGGAGACCAGCGCCGTCAGGATCTCGTGTTCCTTGGAGGTGAACTCGGACAGCACCATGCCGCGCTCGGCCTCGCGGATGCCCTGGATGATGACCTGCTTTGCGGTCTGGGCGGCGATGCGGCCGAAGGACTTGGTCGGGATATCGATATCGATCACGTCGCCCAGCATGGCGTTCTTCTTGTATTCGCGCGCCTCGTCGAGGGACAGCTCCTCATACGGCTCGTAAACGTCCTCCACGACGGTCTTGCGCACAAACATGCGGATTTCCTTTTTTTCGCGGTCCGGGACCACATAGACGTTGTCGGTCATGCCGGCGTTGTCGCGCTTGTAGGCGGTGATCAGCGCCTGCCCGACGCGGTCGAGCATATAGTCGGCCGGGATGCCTTTTTCTTTTTCGAGCTGCTCGACGGCGGCAAAGAATTCTGCGTTCATTTTTTCAAACCACTCCTTGAATATATGTGAGACGATGTTTAATGATATATGGTAAGGCGCCGGGTGCGCTTAAAACCGCACGGCAAGCCGCACGTCCGCCAGGTCGCCCGGCTCGAACACGGTCTGCTTGCCGCCAATTTCGACGGTCACGCGCCCCCCGTCGTAGGCGACCAGCGTGCCCTCCGCGGACTTTGCGCCGTCCCAGGGCTTGTAAAAGCGCAGCTCGACGTCCGCGCCGAGGTAGGCCTCGAAATGCGAGGGCTTTTTCAGCTTGCGCGCCAGCCCGGCGGACGAGACGCACAGCGTATACGCGGGCAGCGCGTCGAACTCCTTCGCGTCGAGCAGCGGGTCGAGCGCGCGGGAGATGGTTTCGCAGTGGTCGAGGTCCACGCCGCCCTCGCGGTCGACCGTGACGGTCAGCATGTACTGCGCGCCTTCCTTTTCAAATTCCACGTCCCACAGCGTGCAGCCCGCCGCCTCGCACAGCGGCAGGGCCAGTTCGGCCACGCGCCGGACAACATCCTTAGCCTGCATAGTCCCTCCTAAAAACCCCTAAGCAACAAGAAAGAGTGGGTTGCCCCACTCTCCAAAAAGTTTATACATTACATTAATGTAATCAGTATAGCACTTCAAAATACCTTTGGCAAGGGGATTTTTCAAATTTTAGCGCATTTCGAAAATTTTCGGGCAAATAGGCGGCGCGGATGGCCGCCCGGGCGGTGGCGCTTCCCATTCTTATGATTTTCGCAAAAACAAAATGGGTAAAACGAATTATTTTGCTTGAAATGTGCAACAATATAGCATATTATAATCAATAGAGTTTAATGCACTGCAGAGGGGAAGGACGCATGTTTCATATCGTATTGGTCGAACCTGAGATCCCGCAGAATACCGGAAATATCGCGCGCACCTGCGCGGCCACCGGTTCGGTGCTCCACCTAGTGGAGCCGCTCGGCTTCTCGGTCGACGACAAACACCTCAAGCGCGCCGGCCTGGATTACTGGCACCTGCTGGACATCCGCATCTACCCGGACATGGACGCTTTTTGGGAGCAGAACGGCGGCGGGACCTATTATTACCTGAGCACCAAGGCGCCCCGCGCCTACACCGAGGCACGGTTCCGCGACGGGGACTACTTGGTCTTCGGCAAGGAAACGCGCGGCCTGCCCGAGCCGATGCTGTCCGCGCACCCGGAACGCTGCCTGCGCATCCCGATGCGGGAGGGCGCGCGCAGCCTGAACCTGTCGAACTCGGTCGCGGTGACCGTGTTTGAGGCGCTGCGGCAGACCGGGTTTGCCGGGCTGCAGGAAGCGGGCGCGTTCCCCGGCGGGCTGCCGCCCGCGCTGTGAGGCATATTTGAGGAGGGACCATGGAAAAGATACATATATTCACCGATTCCGCGGCCGATATCCCGCGCCCGCTTTGCGAACAGTACGGCATCGAGATCGTGCCGATCGCGATTACGCACAACGGGCGCACCTTCCAGGAATATTATGATATTACGCCGCAGGAGTACTGGAAGCTGCTCGAGGGAAGCGACGAGATCCCCACGACCGCGCAGACCACGCCGAGCCAGCTCATGGAGGTCTACCGCGCCGCGCGGGGGCGGGGCTGCACCCACGTGCTCGGCGTGATGATCAACGGCAAGGGTTCCGGCTGCTATCAGTCGGCCTGCATCGCGCGCGACCTGTTTTACGACGAGTATGGCCGGGGCATGGAGATCGAACTGGTCGATTCCGAAACCTATACCTATATATATGGCCATGTTGTGGTGAAGGCCGCGCGCATGCGCGCGGAAGGCGAGAGCTTCGAGGCGATCCGCGCGGTCGTGCACAGCCGGCTCAAGCGCTGCGAGGCCGTGCTGGGCGTGTACAGCCTCAAGCACCTGAAGAAGTCCGGGCGAATTTCGGGCGGCGCGGCCTTTGTGGGCGAGGCGCTCGGCCTGCGGCCGATCAGCCTGGTCTCCGCGGGCGCGGTGACCGTCATGGATAAGGTGCGCGGCGACAAGAACGTGATCCCGAAGATGGTGGCGCATGTGAAGAAAAACGCGGTCAGCCCCGCGCAGCAGACCGCCGGCCTGCTGTATGGCGACGTGCCGGAGGCGCGCATCGAGGAGCTGGAACGGCTGCTGCTCAGCGAGTGCGGGTTTGCCGCGGTCGAGCGCTGGCCGATCGGCGTTTCGGTCATCACAAACACCGGCCCGCTGGCGCTGGCGGCCTACTATTACGGCGCGTCGCGGGACGGCGTTTGACCGCCCGCGGGGCTACTGGGACGGCCGTTCCGGCGCGTTTCTATAAAAATATCTTCCGGAAAGCCGGCGTTTGTGCAACTTTTTTCCGAAATTCTATTGAAAGATGGCGGAAAACCAAGTATAATTTTGATTTGGAATTGGAAATCTGGAAGTAGGGTGCGGCTGGCCGCCACATTGCACAAACAGATACCACAATTGCACCATAATCCGCTAAAAATTTATCCTACTAAAGGAGATTTGCGATATGAAGTACAATAAGAAAAGTGTGGAAGACATCGACGTAGGTTGCAAGAAAGTAATCGTGCGCTGTGACTTCAACGTCCCGCAGGATGAAAACGGCAACATCACGGACGACAAGCGCATCGTCGCCGCGCTGGATACCATCAAGTACCTGCTCGGCCGCCGCGCAGCGGTCATCCTGTGCTCCCACCTCGGCCGCCCGAAGGGCGAGTTCAAGATGAAGTATTCCCTGGAGCCGGTCGCCAAGCGCCTGACCGAGCTGCTCGGCGTCAACGTCAAGATGGCGGACGACGTCATCGGCGAGAGCGCGAAGAAGCTGGCCGCCGGGCTGGAGCCGGGCGAATGCATGCTGCTCCAGAACGTCCGCTTCCACAAGGAAGAGGAAAAGAACGACCCCGCCTTCGCCAAGGAACTGGCTTCCATGGCTGAGATTTTCGTAAACGACGCTTTCGGCACCGCGCACCGCGCGCACGCCTCGACGGCCGGCATCGCGGACTACCTGCCCGCCGTCTGCGGCTTCCTGATCCAGAAGGAGATCTCCATCATGGGCAAGGCGCTCGACGACCCGAAGCGCCCCTTCGTCGCCATCCTGGGCGGCGCCAAGGTTTCCGACAAGATCGGCGTCATCAACAACCTGATCGAAAAGTGCGACACCATCATCATCGGCGGCGGCATGGCCTATACCTTCATGAAGGCGCAGGGCAAGAAGATCGGCACCTCGCTGTGCGAGGAGGATAAGCTTGATCTCGCCAACGAGCTGGTCAAGAAGGCCGCGGACAAGGGCGTAAAGCTCCTGCTGCCGGTCGACACGGTATGCGCCGACCGCTTTGCGGCGGACGCGGAGCCTGTCACCTTCACCGCGGGCGAGATCCCGGACAACATGATGGGCCTCGACATCGGCGCGAAGACGGTGGAGCTGTTCTCCGACGCGGTCAAGGGCGCGGGCACGGTCATCTGGAACGGCCCCATGGGCGTGTTCGAGTTCGACGCGTTCGCGGTCGGCACCAAGGCGGTCGCCAAGGCCATCGCGGAATCCGGCGCGGTATCCATCATCGGCGGCGGCGACAGCGCGGCCGCGGTCGAGAAGCTGGGCTACGCCGACAAGATGACCCATATCTCCACCGGCGGCGGCGCGTCCCTTGAGTTCCTGGAAGGCCTGGAGCTGCCCGGCATCGCCTGCCTGCAGGACAAGTAAAACCGTTTGTAAAATCGATTATATGGGGCGCCCAGCGCCCCTATAAAATAAAAAATACCAAAGTTCGACGAAGCTACATAATTCGTCTACCTAGGAAAGGGGTACAACCAATGAACCGCAGATATCGCAAGACTATCATCGCTGGCAACTGGAAGATGAACAAGACGCCGTCCGAGGCCAAGGCCCTCATCGAGGAGATGAAGCCGCTGCTCTCCAAGACCAAGTGGTGCGAAATGGTGCTGTGCGTACCGTTTACCGACATCCAGACCGCCGTCAAGGCTGCCAAGGGCTCCAAGATCGCGATCGGCGCGGAGAACATGCACTTTGAGAAGTCCGGCGCTTTCACCGGCGAAATCTCCGCCGACATGCTCAAGGAGCTGGGCGTCAAGTATGTCATCATCGGCCACTCCGAGCGCCGCCAGTACTTCAACGAGACCGACGAGACCTGCAACAAGAAGGTCCTGGTTGCGATTGAAAACGGCCTGCGCCCGATCCTGTGCGTCGGCGAGTCCCTGGACGAGCGCGAGCAGGACGTAACGATGGAAGTCATCCGCAAGCAGATCAAGATCGGGCTGAAGGGCGTTGCGGTAGAGGACATCAAGAAGGTTGTCATCGCTTACGAGCCGATCTGGGCGATCGGCACCGGCAAGACCGCGACCAGCGAGCAGGCGAACGAGGTTTGCTCCGCGATCCGCGACTGCCTGCGCGAGCTGTACGGCGCGCGCGCTGCCCGTGCGATCACCATCCAGTACGGCGGTTCCATGAACGCTAAGAACGCGGCCGAGCTGCTCGCGCAGCCGGACGTCGACGGCGGCCTGATCGGTGGCGCGTCCCTGAAGGCGCCGGACTTTGCGGCGATCGTCGAGGCGGCAAACCAGTAATTCTTTGGACTGATTCCCCCGCAGCGGGAACCGGCCCGTCAAGCCCGCGCCACGGCGCGGGGTACAACCGGCAGGAAGGGGGACGCAAGGCAAGCTTTTGTGTCCCCCTTTTTTGCCGGCTCTGAAGAGAAGGAGAATCCTAAAGTATGAAAAAACCTCTCGCACTGATTATCATGGACGGTTTCGGCGAGCGCCGCGCCCGCAAGGGCAACGCCATCGCGACCGCCAAAACCCCGCGCCTGGATAAGATATTCAAGGAGAACCCGTTCACCCTGCTCGGCGCGTCCGGCCTGGACGTCGGCCTGCCGGATGGGCAGATGGGCAACTCCGAGGTCGGCCACACCAACATCGGCGCGGGCCGCATCGTCTACCAGGAACTGACCCGTATCTCCAAGTCCATCAAGGACGGCGACTTTTTCGAAAATGAGGCGCTGCTCGCCGCGGTCCGCAACTGCCAGACCGACGCGCAGCCCACGCTGCACATTTTCGGCCTGCTGTCCGACGGCGGCGTGCATTCGCACATCGAGCACATTTTCGGCCTGCTCGACCTGGCGAAGGCAAACGGCCTGTGGAAGGTCTGCGTGCACTGCTTCATGGACGGCCGCGACACCCCGCCGGAATCCGGCCTCGGCTATATCAAGCAGCTCCAGGCCAAGCTCGACGAGATCGGGATCGGCTGCATTGCGACGATCGAGGGGCGCTACTTCGCGATGGACCGCGACAAGCGCTGGGACCGCGTCGAAAAGGCGTACAACGCGATTGTCCGCGGCGACGCGCCGGTCGACCCCGACCCGGTGCACGCGATGCAGGCCTCCTATGGCAAGGGCGTTACGGACGAATTTATCGAGCCGGTGATCGTCACCGAGGGTGGCAATGTACGCCCGGGCGACAGCGTCATCTTCGCAAACTTCCGCCCCGACCGCGCCCGCGAGATCACCCGCGCGATCGTCGACCCGGCGTTTGACGGCTTTGACGTGAAGCCGGTCGGCGTGCACTATGTCTGCATGACGCAGTACGACGAGACCATGCCCGGGGTCGATGTGGCGTTCAAGCCGACCTCCCTCAAGAACACCTTCGGCGAGGTGCTCGCGGAGCAGGGGCTGACGCAGCTGCGCATTGCGGAAACCGAAAAATACGCCCACGTCACCTTCTTCTTTAACGGCGGCGTGGAAACCGAGTATAAAAACGAGGACCGCGCGCTGATCAAGTCGCCGTCCGTCGCGACCTATGACCTGCAGCCGGAGATGAGCGCGCCCGAAGTCACCGAAGAGGTGCTGGCGCGCATCGCGTCCGATAAGTACGACGTGATCATCCTGAACTTCGCGAACTGTGATATGGTCGGCCACACCGGCGTGTTCTCCGCGGCGGTCAAGGCCGTCGAGACGGTCGATGCCTGCGTCGGCAAGGTCGTGGACGCAATCGCGGCAAAGGGCGGCGTGTCGCTCATCACCGCAGACCACGGCAACGCGGACCAGATGCTCGAGCCCGACGGCAAGACGCCGTTTACCGCGCATTCCACCAACCCGGTGCCGTTTACCATCGTCGGCCACCCGTGCAAGCTGCATAAGGGCCGCCTGGCGGATATCGCGCCGACCATGCTGGAGCTGCTCGGCATCCCGCAGCCGGCGGAGATGGACGGCGAATCCCTGATCGTCCACTAAGGGGCGGTTGCCCGTTTAATTTGACGCAAAAACTTTATATTATAAAAGAGGAGCTGTTTCACATGAAGGGTTACATTGAAATCGTTGACGTAGTAGGCCGCGAGATCCTGGACTCCCGTGGCAATCCGACCGTTGAGGTCGAGGTTTATGTCGAGGGCGACACCGGCGCATACATGGGCCGCGCTGCCGTACCGTCCGGCGCTTCCACCGGTATTTTCGAGGCTTGCGAGCTGCGCGACGGCGACAAGGAGCGTTATCTCGGCAAGGGCGTCCTGAAGGCGGTCGACGCGGTCAACGGCGAGATCGCGGAAGAGATCATCGGCATGAACGTGCTCGACCAGCAGGCGATCGACAAGACCATGATCGAGCTGGACGGCACCCCGAACAAGACCAAGCTGGGCGCGAACGCGATCCTGGGCGTCTCCCTGGCCTGCGCCAAGGCGGCTGCGGAAGCCCTGGGCATGCCGCTCTACAACTATATCGGCGGCTGCAACGCCAAGGTCCTGCCGGTGCCGATGATGAACATCCTCAACGGCGGCGCGCACGCGACCAACAACGTCGAGATCCAGGAATTCATGATCATGCCGGTCGGCGCGCCTTCCTTCCGTGAAGCGCTGCGCATGTGCGCCGAGGTATTCCACAAGCTGAAGGGCACCCTCAAGGAAAACGGCACCCCGGCCGCCGGCGTCGGCGACGAGGGCGGCTACGCGCCGAACCTGAAGAAGGATGAGGACGCGCTCAAGGTTATCGTGCAGGCGATCGAGGACGCTGGCTACAAGCCGGGCGACGACTTCATGATCGCGATCGACGCGGCTTCCTCCGAGTGGTGGAACGACGAGGAGAAGTGCTATATCCAGCCGAAGTCCGGCAAGAAGATGACCCAGCAGCAGCTCGTCAAGATGTGGAAGGGCTTCGCGGAGAAGTACCCGATCATCTCCCTCGAGGACGGCATGGCTGAGGAAGACTGGGAAGGCTGGGAGATGCTGACCAAGGCGCTGGGCGACAAGATCCAGCTCGTCGGCGACGACCTGTTCGTAACCAATACCACCCGCCTGAAGAAGGGCATCGACCTGGGCGTTGCGAACTCCATCCTGATCAAGGTCAACCAGATCGGCTCCCTGACCGAGACCCTGGACGCGATCCAGATGGCGAACCGCGCGGGCTACACCGCGGTCGTTTCCCACCGTTCCGGCGAGACCGACGACACCACGATCGCCGACCTGGCGGTTGCGCTCAACGCTGGCCAGATCAAGACTGGTGCGCCGAGCCGTACCGACCGTGTCGCGAAGTACAACCAGCTGCTCCGCATTGAAGAGGAGCTGGGCGATGTCGCGCAGTACCTCGGCCGCGACGCTTGGTTCAACCTCAAGTAATTTGCGCATACAAAACCGCCTCCCTTTTGGGGAGGCGGTTTTTTTAGCGGTTTTGCAATTTGTGCTGTATGGGTTTCACGGCGAGCAGCAGCAGGTACAGTACCGAAACGCTGATCGCAAGGCCGGCCGGTGGTAAATCCCCCATTGGTACACGCCCACAAGCACGTGGGCAAGCAGGAACAGGGCGTTTACCGCCTGCGCGCGCACGCTGTAGCGCTCCGTCGCGCTTCCATAGACGATGGCGAAGAAGATGCAGGGCATCAGGGTGGCAAAGGCCAGGCCGTACGCGGCAACCGGGAAAATGTCATAGGTGCGCCGCATCAGGCCGTCGGCATAGAGGCGGATGGGGGCGTGGGCAAAGGCGGCCGCAAGGCCGAGCAGCTTGCAAAAGAACAAGGGTTTTAAAATTTTCATAGCACACCAAAGCGGGCGGGGATGGAGGCGGGATACCACCTATTTTAACAGTAAGAATATACCATAGGGTGCCCTTCGCGTCAAGGCAAAACTGGATAAATAGCATAATATTGGATAATCCGGGATACGGCGTCGGTTTTTGGCGCAGCCGGGAGGACGGGCCATCCTGCCGGATGTATAGGGAAACAAAGGCCCGCCCCGCGCCATCCTGCGCGGGGCGGGCCTTTCATCCTTTACTGGATGCGTTCGCCTTGCATATTCTCCAAAAACTGCTTGCGGTAGCGGATGGGCGACTGCCCGACGGTTTTGGTGAAGATAGTGCTGAAATAATTCGTGTTGTCGTAGCCGACCATCGTGGCGATCTGGGTGGCGCTGTAGTCGCTGTTGATCAGCAGGCTCTGCGCCTCGCCGATGCGGCGGCGGATGACATACTGGATCGGCGAATAGCCCATGATCTCCTTAAAGGTGTGGGCGGCATAGTACGGGCTGATGCGCAGCGCCTTGGCAATCGTGCCGAGGGTGATATACTCGGTATAATGGGCGTCGATATAGTCCTTGATGCGGTTGGCAAGCGTATAATCCGCCTTGCCCGCCGTGTGTTCCGGGTGCACGGGGAGCTGGAGCGTCAGCACCAGCATGGCCGACATCAGCAGGCGGCAAAGCTCCGCGGCGAGCGGCTTGTCCTCGGCAAGTTCGCGGTAAATCATCGTGGCCAGGTTATTAAAGGTATCGTACCGGCTGCCGGTCTGCCGCACAAAGGGCGTATCCGGCGCGGCGACGTGGTTTTCCGGCAGGCCGACCAGGTGCAGGTCGGTCAGGCCGAAGCTGTAGGTGCTGATTGCCGTGCCCGAGGGCGTGCTGACCTCGTGCAGGTCGCCCGCGTTGTACAGCAGCAGGTCGCCCGTTGCGATCTCATAGGTCTTGTTGCCCACCATATACTGGCCGCTCCCGCCGTAAACCAGCAGGACTTCTGCAATATTGTTATGCCCGTGCATTGGACGGGTCATGTTGGTCGTCTTTTCTTCCTGCCGTGTCGCATACAGGAGCTGGGGCAGGCGTCCCCCCTCGAAACAGGAGACGATCTCCTCGTGTCCAACCATTCCACCAATCCTTTCCCTTCACGCGCGATAAACGGCGGTAGAACCCTTTTTTATAAGTATATCAGAACAAAAACTGGTGTCAATCCCCCCCTGTATGCAAAGGGCGCCGGATAGGGGGTGCATTTTGGGGATAGGCGCGGGGAAAATCTTGCGTGCACGCGCACATGCAAAAAAACAAATTGTTGTGCATATTTAGGAGACGCGAGGAAAGGGGGAAAATACCGTAAACTATAATAAATTGTCCTGAAAAGGCAAGATTACAATTCGGTAAAAAAGGAAACTATACAATTTTGACATCTTAAAAGAAATCGAAGAAATCGCAAGATAGTGGATAAAACAAAAAAGCAAAATTATTTTTGTGCAATATTCATGCTTTTATGCACAATCAAATGACAATAAAGTAAAGGGCATTTGTTAGAAATGCTTCTATAATTAATGCATCGGGCAGGAAAGCAGCTTTCCTGCAACATTCCGGACAGAGGAGAGATTTGAATGAAAAAGAAGTTATTAGCATTAGGACTGGCGGGCATGATGATGCTCGGCGCCCTGGCTGGCTGCGGTGGCGGCGGCGACACGAAGGAGCCCGCGGCGGACACTGGCGCCGACACTGCGCAGACCGATAACGGCGGGGATGCCGGCAAGTCTGCAAGCGACACCATCAAGGTCGTTATGTCCATGCCGATCCGTGACGAGTTCTGGACCTCCATGGAGAAGAAGGCCGTTGCGAAGGCGGAAGAGCTTAACGTAGACCTGACCGTTTACGAGTCCCAGTACGACTTCACCCAGCAGCTTTCCCACGTTTCCACCGCAGCGGTAGACGGCGCTGACGCTGTCATCGTAGGCCTGGTAAACAACGACTCTGCACAGGAGATCATCAATGCGGCGGGCGACATGAAGGTCGTCTTCGTAAACCGCCAGCCCGACCTGTCCGTCCTGCAGGACAACAAGGTCGTCTATGTCGGCACCGACGAGACCCTGTACGGCAACGACCAGGGCAAGTTCCTGGCGGACTATTTCAAGGCAAAGAACAAGACCGATATCAACGCTGTCATCCTGATGGGCGAGCTCGGCCTGGATAACGTTATTAAGCGTACCCAGTCCGTTAAGGATTCCCTGGCTGAGAACGGCATCAACGTAACGATCGCTTACGAAGATACCGCCAACTGGGACCGCGCTAAGGCGATGGACAAGTTCACCCAGTTCATGGGCACCGGCAAGCCGTTTGACGCGGTTATCTGCAACAACGACGAGATGGCGCTGGGCTGCGTAGAGGCGATGAACGCTTCCGGCAAGCCGATCGACTTCCCGATCGTCGGCATCGACGGCACCGTCGGCGGTTGCCAGGCGGTTAAGGACGGCACCATGGCTTGCACCGTACTGCAGGATCAGGGCGCGCAGGGCGAAGGCGTTATCCTTTGCGCATCCGGCCTGGTTCGCGGCGAACCGATCGACAACCTGGTAGACAACTACTACAACATCCCGCCCGCACTGATCACCCCGGAGAATGTTGACCAGTTCATGAGCTAAACAAACCTGATTACAGGGTTCTTCCATAGGTTCCTACAAGGCGCCCCCAATAGGGGGCGCCTTCCTTTTTGCCCGGTGCGCAAAATTGGTAGGCGCCGGGCGGCCGGCTTGCCGGTGACAAATGAGGGCTTTGGGATATTGCGCGCAAACAAGGGCTATAAAAGGGTTACAATTTAAAAACATTGTTATTTTGCGCATTTCAGGATAAAACTCCAAAACGCAAGAATCTACATAGATAAAATTTTGACCCCCAATTTTTGTGCAGGATTCCGCCTTTTGCACGTCAGGAAAGTGCAACATCTTAAAGGGCGGATCGCGAAAAAGAAACTATAATGGGATTACGGCAGGGGGACAAGCCCCCTGGAAAATGAGAAAAGAGGAGAAAAAAATGAAGAAGAGATTACTTGCACTCGGACTCGCAGGCATGATGATGCTGGGCGCACTGGCAGGCTGCGGCGGTGGCGGCGACGCTTCCAAGCCGGCGGACTCCGGCAGCACGGCACAGACGGATAACGGCGGCGATACCGCTTCTTCCGACAAGCAGCTCAAGATCGGCCTGTCCATGGCGGTCCGCGACCAGTTCCTGACCTCGATGGAGCTTGCGGCCAAGGCCAAGGCAGAGGAGATCGGCAACATCCAGTTTGAAGCGGTCGACGCGAACAACGATATGTCGCTCCAGATTTCCCACGTACAGACCTGGGCGGCCGACGGTTATGACGCCGCGATCGTCTGCCTCGTCAACAACGACTCCGCACAGGAGATCATCAACGCTGCGAACGGCATGAACGTGGTCTTCGTAAACCGCCAGCCTGACCTGTCCCTGCTGAAGGACAATGTCGTATACGTCGGCACCGACGAATCGCTGTACGGCAAGGCGCAGGGCGAATACCTCACCGAGTACTTCAAGAAGGAAGGCAAGACCGAGATCAACGCGGTGCTGTTCCAGGGCGTGCTTGGCCTGGACAACGTTATCAAGCGCACCCAGTCCGTCAAGGACGCGCTCGAGGCGGGCGGCATCAAGGTCAACTATGTTTATGAAGATACGGCAGAGTGGGACCGTGCGAAGGCAATGGACAAGTTCGTCCAGTTCATGGGCTCCGGCAAGCCGTTTGACGTCGTCATCAGCAACAACGACGAAATGGCGCTGGGCGTGATCGAAGCGATGAAGACCTCCGGCGAAAAGAAGGTCCTGTGCCCGGTCGTCGGCATCGACGCGACGGACGTTGGCTGCCAGGCGGTCAAGGACGGCGACATGCTGTGCACCGTATTCCAGGATCCGGCGGCACAGGGCGGCGGCACGATCGAGTGCGCGGTCGGCCTGGCAACCGGCAAGCCGATCGAGAACCTGAAGGATAACTATTACAACATTATCCCGCAGCTCGTTACGATCGACAACGTGGACGATTTCCTGAAGTAAGAAAATCCTGACCTCTATAAAACCCTGCGGGGGGCGGCGCTTGCTACAAGCGCCGCCCCTTTGCAGCTTCACCGCAAGATCCCGGAGGGGATTAGGGGAATCTGTATAGGAAGCCCGGCTTCCTGCCGCGATAATTGTGAAAATAAAACAAGATTTGAGTGGACAAACCGCACGGTGGTTCTTATAATAAGCGTAGGATAACGTAACGGGTTACAATGGACGGAATATAGGAGGTAACAAGATATGGGCATCAAAATCTGCGGCGCGCCGTGCTGCTGGGGCGTGGACGACATCACGAACCCGAACCTGCCGACCTGGCAGCGCGTCATGCGCGAGGCGCACGAGGCGGGCTACCGCGCCATCGAGCTCGGGCCGAACGGCTGGATCCCGACCGACGATATTGCGGCGGTTTCCGAGGAACTGAATAAAAACCAGCTTTCCATCGTCGCGGGCACGATCTTCGACGACGTGCTGAGCGAGGAGAACTATCCCAAGCTGCTGGAGCAGGTGGACGGCATCTGCTCGCTGATTACCCAGCTCCCGCCGCTGCCCATGGAGCCTGGCCAGCGCTGGCCGACGCCGTATATGACGGTCATGGACTGGGGGCACGACGAGCGCGATTACGCCGCCGGCCATCCCGACCGTGCGCCCCGCCTGGATGAAAAGGGCTGGGATCAGCTCATTTCCCATTTCAAGGGGCTGTGCGAGCGCGCGAAGAGCTACGGCGTGCGCCCGGTGCTCCATCCGCACTGCGGCGGCTACATCGAGTTTGGCGACGAGATCGACCGCCTGGCCGAGGAGATCCCGAACGACCTCGCGGGCTTCGTACTCGATACCGGCCACCTGCAGTATGCCGGCCTCGACCCGGTCGAGTGGCTGCGCAAGTATAAGGACCGCCTGGATTACGTCCACTTCAAGGACATCGACCAGAAGGTATTCGACGAGGTCATGGGCGAGCATATCCGCTTCTTCCAGGGCTGCGCAAAGGGCTCGATGTGCCCGATCGGCAAGGGCATGATCGATTACCGCGCGGTATCCGACGTCCTGAAGGAGATCGGCTACAACGGCTACATCACGATCGAGCAGGAATGCGACCCGCGCAACGTCGAAAACAGCCTGACAAATGTCAAGGCAAGCGTCGATTACCTCAAGGGCATCGGCTACGATATCTAACATAAAACATCGGCAGCGCCCCGCCTTTTTTAGGCGGGGCGCTGTTTTGCGTGCGCCTGCCGTTGGTGAAAATGCATAAAGCTGGGCGGCGTAAAATAGGGGGAACGGAGAAAATGCGGGAGCCCCACGCCAAAGCGATTGACGGCATGCCCCCGCGTTGCTATATTGGAAACAGGCCGGTCGCCGGCCGAAGAAGAGCGTATATGGGGAAATTCAAAAGCGGGCATATCACGCCCGGAAGGAGAATGGACATGAAGCTGTGTTTCGTTACGGACGGCCTGAGCAAGATGCCGTTTGAGGAAATGCTGGATCACGCCGCCGCGGTCGGCTTCGAATCGCTGGAGGTGCCGTGCGGCAACTGGTCGGCCGCGCCCCACCTGGATTTGGACGGCATGCTGGCGAGCGCGGGCAAGCGCCGCGCGTTTATGGACGCGCTGTCCGCCCGCGGCCTAGCGCTGGAGGCGCTCAACTGCTCGGGCAACCAGCTCGCCCCGAACGAGGAGGGGAAGGCGCACCAGGCGGTCGTGGAAAAGACCTTCCAGCTCGCCGAATTGCTCGGCGTGGAGAAAATCGTCATGATGTCCGGCTGCCCGGGTGGCGCGCCCGGCGACACCACGCCGAACTGGGTTACGACGAGCTGGCCGCCGATCACCACCAAAATATTGGAATGGCAGTGGAACGAGGTCGCCATCCCGTACTGGTCGAAAACGGCCGAGCAGGCCAAGGCGCACGGCATCAAGCGGATCGCGCTGGAAAACCACGGCGCGCAGCTCGTATATAACCCGGAAACGCTGATCCGCCTGCGCGACGGCGTGGGCAGCGACGTGATCGGCCTGAACTTCGACCCCAGCCACCTGATGTGGATGGGCGGCGACCCGATCCTGGCGCTCTATAAGCTGGGCGCGGGGCGTATTTACCATATCCACGCCAAGGACGTGCGCATCGAGCGCCGGTTCCACGGCGAGGACGGCGCGCTCGACACCAAGACGATCGACAAGTTCGCCGAGCGCACCTGGAACTACGTCGCCCTGGGGCACGGGCACGACGTACGCTGGTGGAAGGAGTTCTTCTCCGTGCTCAGCATGCTGGGCTACGATGGGGCGGTCAGCATGGAGATGGAAGACCTGACCATGACGCAGCTCACGGCGGTCAAGAAATCCATGGCCGTGCTCAAGGAGGCCATCCCGCGCGACTTCGATCAATAAATAGGCAGTATAAAAGGGCGGGGCCTGGCGGCCCCGCCCTTTTTGCGCCCATATGCCGTTATTCGGCGCCGCCCTGCGCTTGGCTGCGGAAGTCCCGCACGCGCATGCCGGTGGCTTTTTTGAAGGTCTTGGAGAAGTAGACCGGGTCGGGGATGCCGACCGCGGCCGCGATCTCGTAGGTGCGCATATCGGTGGAGGCGATCAGCTCCTTGGCCTTTTCGATCCGCACGTTCTGGATGAAGGTCGTCAGGCTGACCTCCTTCTTGGACTTGAACAGGCGGCTCAGGTAGCCGGGGCTGATGTGGTAGCGCGCGGCGATCTTTTCGAGCGAGAGCTCCTCCTGGTAGCTGCGGCGGATATAGCTCTCCACCCGGTCGATCATGCTGCGGGAACTGTCGCTGCGCGCGGCCAGGTTGCGGATCGTCAGGTCGACGATCGCGGTCAGGTCGTGCTGCAATTCGTCCGCGTGCTTGCACTGCAGCATATTCTTGTAGGCTTCATGCTTGGAGGAGAATGCGTCGCCCCCGACGCAGTTATAGTCCCACAGCAGGCGGATGCACAGGTCGGCGACCAGGATGCCGACGCCGCGCACCTCCTCAAAGGGGATTTTGTGGGCGGGGTAGTAGGCCGTCATCTCGCGCAGGATGCCGTGCGCGGCCTCGGGCTGCATGCGCTCGATCGCGTCGGAAAGCTGGTCGAGGTAGGTGCGCAGGCCGCCGATCGTATCCGAGGACAGGCGCGGCATGCGGGTGTACTCGACGATCGAGGCGTTGTCCTTGTCGTAGGCCGCGTAATTCGCCGCGCCGACCGATTCGGTCATGGCTTGGTGCAGCAGGGAAGGGTCGGCGTGTACCGCGCTGATGCCGATGGTGCAGAAATACTCGGTCAGGTTGTCGATCGTCTTGCTCAGGTCGGCGCAGACGGCGCGCACCTCGGCAAGGGTGTGCGGCGTGACCTCGCCGAAGTCCTGCAGGATGTGGAAGCTGCGCGTGCCGGTGAAGACGCAATAATAGCCGCTGTCCTCGAAAAGCAGGTCGATATAGCCTGTGATCGTACGCTCCGCCTCCTGGAAGGAGGCGGAGGCCTGCTCGTGCGCGCCGTACAGCAGTAGCGTGACCATGACGAAATTGTGCAGCGTCAGCCCGACCGCCTCGAGCGCCTCGGCGGTGCCCTCCCCATAGGAGGAGCCGTCCGCCAGGTTTTCGATCAGCATGGTCTGCTTGAGCTTGAGGTTTTGCTCGGACTGCCGCTTGATCAGCGCGCGCATGTCGCCGGCCGCGTTCTCGGTCTCGATCTGGTAGATCGCCTTGGTGAGCGCCTGCTGGATGCGCCCGGGCGAGGTCGGCTTGAGGATCAGGTCCACCACGTCGAATTTGATGGCGTTGTAGACATTGTTAAAATCATAGATGCCGGTGAACAGGATTGCCTTGATCTCAGGATACTGGAAGCTGAGCTGTTCCACCAGTTCCAGGCCGGACATCTTTTCCATATTGATATCGCTGATGACGATATCCGGCTTGTTCTGCCGCACGAGCTCCATGGCCTGTTCCCCGTTTTCGGCCGCGCCGATCAGTTCGCAGCCCCAGGCCGCCCAGTCCATGCAGCTGACAAGCCCTTTCCGTATGAAGTTCTCGTCATCCACAATCAGTACCTTGTACAAAACGGTACCCCCCTTCTCTCCTACGTAGTGCACGCTCCGTGGCCGCCGGGCGGCCTTTCCCTCCGTTTACGTCCCTTTTTCATCGAGCGGGAGGGTGACGGTCACCGCCGTGCCCTTCCCGGGGACGCTCTCGATTTTGATCCCGTATTGCGGGCCGCACAGCATGTGGATGCGGTCCTGGATGTTGTGCAGCGCGATGTGGCTGCGCTTGGGGTCGGGCGGCAGCGCGGTGGCGCGCTCGAAATACCCCTCCGCGTCAAAGCCCGTGCCGTTGTCCTTCACCGTGCACAGGATATCGTCCAGGTCGTCCCAGATGCGGATTTCGATCACGCCCTCGCGCGCCAGCCCCTGGAAGCCGTGCACAATGCAGTTTTCGACAATGGGCTGCAGCGACAGCTTCGGGATATAGCACGAGGACAGCAGATCCTCGTCTGCCTCGATCGAGTAAGTAAAGCGGCCGGCGTGCCGGATCTGCTCGAGCGCGAGGTAGTCGCGGATGTACTGCACCTCCTGCCCGATCGTGATCCTTTCCTCGTTGTTGAGCAGGATGTTGTTGCGCAGCAGGCCGCCGAGATGGTTGACCATGTCGCTGACGTCCTGGTTCTGGTCCTTTGCGGCCTGCCAGCCGATGATATCCAGCATGTTGAACAGGAAATGCGGGTTGATCTGCGATTGCAGGAGCTGGATCTCGTTGTCCTTCATCTTAAGCTGGTTTTTCATGATCACGGACTGCATATCCTTGACCTGCTCGCCGCGCGCGGCAAGCGCGTCCTTCGCCGCGCCGATCTCGCGGTACCCGGGGTCGAAGGCCGGCGGTGTTTCCACATGGTCGCGCGTGGTGATGCAGTATTGCTCGAGCGCCTTGAGGGGCGCGGCCATGTGCTGGGACAGCAGCAGGATGCAGGTCAACGCGGCCGCCGCGGTGGCAAGCACGGCGCCCAGGAAGTACCACATCGTCCGCCCGAGGCCGTCCGTGATCGAGCCGTTCGGGATGATGATGGACAGGAAAAGGTGCTCCTTATATAAGGTATCCTGATAGATCGTGTAGCCTGGCGCCTCTTTGACGATGCCTGTGCCGGTGACCAGTTCCGGCGGGAGCGAACGGGTCAGGTTGGTGCCGATATACTGCGCGTCGCTGGAAAAGAAGACCGTGCCGTCCGTGCCGTAGACCAGGTACTGCGCGCCCGGGTAGGCGCTCAGGTCGACCTGGTAGTCGAACGGGAAGCCGAACTGCTCGTTGGCCAGGTAGGTGGGCACCGATTCGATCTCGATGACCATATGGCCGAGCTCGCGGCCGTCGTAGATGTCGGTAAAGTCGTTAATGTAATAGATGTAGCCGTTCGGCGTCTGTGGCAGGACGTAAAGCCCGCCCTCCGGGATTTCGCGCGTATTGTTGAGCAGCACGGTGCCGCAGCGGGTGAGCGCGAGGTCGGTCGTGGTCTGCTGCAGGCCGTAAAAGGCCAGCCGCCGGTTGGAATACAGCGTGATCGCGCTGATCGCCCGGTTGGAAAACAGGTTGCGGTACGAGATCGGCGTGCCCACCGTGAGGTAAAGGTCGCGCGGCGTGAGCGAAGAAGCCGTCGAGGCGGCGTACTTCTTAAGCTCCTGGCGAAGCGGCTCGCTGTCCTGCAGCAGGGTCGTGGCCTGGCTGACGTGGCCCAGGTGCTCCCCGATGCGGGACATGTTGAGCTGCATCACGTGCGCGCATTCCTCATACCGCTGCCCCAGCATCTCCCGGTAGGGGAGCGCGACGGCCAGCGCTGTAACCAGCAGCATCGGCAGGAAGGCGCACAGGAGCAGGCGGGCGGGAAGCACCCGGGAAAGGGGGCGCGTTTCAGGTTTCATAGGCGTTGGCCTCCCTGTGAGTCGTATAAATTGTCCAGATACGCCTTGTCAAAAAACGCACTGTTTGTCTATCATTATATTTTTAATGCCTTGGGAATGCAATGCTTTTCCGGAAAAAAAGCAAGTACGGGGCAGGCCGGGGGAACGGCATTGTAATATTTGTACCTGATATTGTAATTTCCAACACTTGGCGGGCGGCGTCCGCGGGCGGGACAGCATATTTTTCCATCCGGATGGGCGGTGGTTGTTTAAAACATACAAGAAGGGCGGATAAATACAAGCGCGGATTCGACATTTCGCTAAAAAACCGGAAATTGCAATTGGCCATGGCCGTAATTACCGCAATAAGTGGATGGGAATTCACATTAACAAAATACGAAAGTTCCCGTATAATAAGGACATCAACAAGGGAGCAAGCTCCCGGGGTAGAAGCCGCCGGCGCTTCCGGCGGGCAATTGAAGGAGGAAGAACATGAAAAAGGCGAAGAGATGGATTGGCATTCTTTTGGTACTGGCAATGGCATTTACGCTGGGCGCCTGCGGTGGCGGCGGAAGCGATGCGGGCACAACGCCCCCGGCGGACTCCGGCTCGGGCACGGCGGCGGATAGCGGCGACAGCGGCGCGAAGGATGTTTCGTCCCTCAAGATCGGCGTCGTCATGAAGTCGTTCGACGAGTTCCAGCAGCAGGTTATCGACGGCGCTAAGCAGGGCGCGAAGGACGCGGGCATCCCGGAAGCGAACGTCACCGCGGTAGCCCCGAACAACGAAAGCGAGATTATGGCGCAGGTACAGTCCGTTGAAGATCTGATCGCCAAGAACGTCGACATCCTCCTGATCGCGGCGAACCAGGCGGACACGCTCATGAACGCGCTGAACACCGCGGCGGAAAAGGGCATCAAGGTCGTCATGGTAGACACCGACGCCCCGGACTTCAAGGATAAGGTTACATACATCGGCACCGATAACTACGAGGCGGCCTATGAGGGCGCCAAGGAATTCGGCACCCGCCTGGGCGGCGGCAAGAACGTCGTCATCCTGCGCGGCAAGCTCGGCGACCCGAACCACGAGAAGCGCACCGAAGGCCTGGTAGCTGGCCTGGAAGAGACCGGCAACACCGTCCTCGAGACCCAGGACGCGAACTGCGAGTCCGATAAGGCGGCAAACGCAATGGAAGCCTTCATCACCAAGTACCCGAACCAGATCGATGCGGTCATGGTAACGAGCGACTCCATGGCAGTCGGCGCGGCGCAGGCGATCAAGGGCGCTGGCCTCGGCGGCAAGATCAAGGTTTGCGGCTTTGACGGTTTCCAGGCGGCGATCGACCTGGTAGCGACCGGCGAAATCGAAATGATCATCGCGCAGAAGCCGTTTGAAATCGGCCGCCAGGGCGTAGAGTGCGCACTGGGCGCGCTGGACGGCAAGACCTACGACCCGTACATCAACACCGGCATCGCCATCATCGACGGCGACAACTACAAGGATTATCAGGATTAACATTTGGCCTTAAAAACGGGGACTTCCCATCGCCCGGCGCCGGGGGGTCCCCCTTTTTAACCCTTTTTTAAGCAGCATGGGGTAATTTTATGGAGGAAAATGGAGTAAAGGAGGATTGCGCGTTGGGTGAAGTAGCAGTTGAACTCCGGAATATCCGGAAGGTTTTCCCCGGCGTCGTCGCGCTGGACGATATGTCGATACAGCTCCGCAGGGGCGAAGTGCACGGCCTGATCGGTGAAAACGGCGCGGGTAAATCCACGCTGATCAAAACCCTGACCGGCGTCAACATACCCGAGGAAGGCGAGATCTTTGTCGACGGCAAGAAGGTACAGTTCCATAAACCTTCCGACGCCAGGGCAATGGGTATCTCCTGCGTTTACCAGGAGCTTAACATCGTCAAAGAGCTGTCCATCACGGACAATATGTTTATCGGCAACTATGTCAAGGGCAAGGGCGGCCTGCTGGACTACAAATACATGAACCGGAAGGCCCGTGAAATCATGGCGTCCATGGAGCAGGACGTCGAACCCACCGAGCTGTGCGGCAACCAGGGCATGGGCCAGCAGCAGATGGTCGAGATCGGCAAGTCGATCCTGATGGACGCGCAGGTCATCATCCTGGACGAACCGACGTCCAGCTTAGGTGAAAAGGAAGCGGCGGAGCTGTTCCGCACGGTCAACATCCTGAAGGATAAGGGCATCGCGATCCTGTTCGTATCGCACAAGCTGGAGGAAATCTTCGAGCTTTGCGACGTCGTCACGGTCATGCGCGACGGCAAGCACATCATTACGAAGCCGTCCGCCGAAATGACGAAGGACGAACTGATCGCGCATATGGTCGGCCGCTCGCTGACCAACCTGTTCCCCAAAATTGAAACCCATCCCGGCGCGGTCGCCCTCGAGACCCGTGGGCTGACCCGTGTGGGCGAATACTATAATATTGATTTCCAGGCGCGCCGCGGCGAAATCCTGGGCTTCTCCGGCCTGGTAGGCGCGGGGCGCACCGAGCTGGTGCGCGGCATCTTTGCAGCCGACCTGCCCGACAAGGGGCAGATCTTCATCGACGGCAAGGAAGCGCACATCCGCACGCCGCGGCAGGCGATCGAGCACAAGATCGCGCTGCTGACCGAGGACCGCAAGCTCCAAGGCCTGGTGCTCGAGGAGTCGGTCGAAAAGAACCTGACGCTCGTCAATATCGACACCCTCAAGAAGGGCTTCCTGGTCGATATGGGGCGCATCCGCAAGCAGGCGGACGACGCGGTCAAGAAGCTGCAGATCCGCACGCCGTCGGTCGACAAGGCGGTCGGCGAGCTGTCCGGCGGCAACCAGCAGAAGGTCGTCATCGGCAAGTGGATGAACACGGACGCGGAAATCTACATCTTCGACGAGCCGACGCGCGGCATCGACGTCGGCGCAAAGATCGAAGTCTACAACGTAATGAATGAATTGGTGCGGCAGGACAAGTGCGTCATCATGATTTCGTCCGAACTGCCCGAGATCCTCGGCATGTGCGACCGCGTGATCGTCATGCGTGAGGGTGAGAAGATGGCGGAAATTGATCGCAGCAGCGTGCATTTCAATCAGGAAGATATCATGAAGGCTGCATGGGGAGGTAAATTAGATGAGCAGTAAAATGAAAGGCAAGAAACTGCCGGCCTTTGCCGGCCCGCTCATGGCGGTCATCCTTTTGTCGGTGATACTGACAATTGTATCGGCACAGTTTTTAACCATGGACAACTGGATGAACATCCTGCGCCAGACCGCGATTAACGCGCTGGTCTCGTGCGGCATGCTGATGGTCCTGCTGACCGGCGGCATCGACCTTTCGGTCGGCCCGGTCGTAGCGCTTTCCTCGTGCGCAATGGGCATACTCGTACAGCGCGGCGTGACCAACCCGCTGCTGCTGATCGTCGTGGCGCTGTTTGTCGGCTTCCTGTGCGGCGGCTTCAACGGCCTGCTGTTCACCAAGCTGAAGCTCCCGCACCCCTTCGTTTCCACGATGGGCGCGCGCCAGATTTACCGCGGCCTCGCGCTGTTCATCACGGGCGCGGCCCCGATCGCGGGCTTCCCGGCGGCCGTCATGTTCCTGGGTTACCAGAACATCGGCTCCATCAAGTTCCCGGTCTGCTTCCTGGCGGTCATCGTCATCTTCGCCATCATGGGTATATTCCTCAACCGCACCGCCCTTGGGCGTAAAATCTACTCGGTCGGCGGCAACAAGGAAGCTGCGCGCCTGTCCGGTATCAATGTCTCCAGCACCCTGAACTTTGCTTACATCATGTCCGGCATCATGAGCGCCATCGCAGGCATCGTGCTGGTCGGCCGCGTCGGCACGGCGCTGCCGCTGGCAGGCGAGACCTACGACATGGACGCCATCGCAGCCTGCGTCATCGGCGGCGCATCCTTTAGCGGCGGCAAGGGCACCGTCAGCGGCACCCTGATGGGCGCGCTGCTGATCGCGGTCATCCGCAACGGCCTGAACCTGCTGGGCGCGCAGACCGACATCCAGTACATCGTCATCGGCGCGGTCATCATCGCAGCGGTCTTCGTGGACGTCGTCCGCGGCAACGCCGAGGCGCGCTCCCGCCGCCTGGCCATGGCCAAGAAGGCGGCCGAGTAACCACGATCCCCAACCAATCTCTCTTCTTTTCACTCTCCGAAGCCCGGTCTGCCGCGGTGCGGGTCATCCCGCCGCGGCCGGTCCGGCAAGCAGGGTGGAAACCGGTAAAGGAGCGAGCTTTTTATGAAAAATATCAAACTGGGCGCGTGCGACTGGGGGCTCCCCGGCGCGGGGCTGTTCGCCCCGCGCATCGCGGCGGACTGCGGGCTGGACGCGCTTTCCCTGCGGATCGGCCTGTATGAGAACGATTACCCGCTGACCCGGCCGCAGCTCCAGCGGTACTACCTCGAGGAGCAGCAAAAGACCGGCGTCGAGTACTGCGCGATCGCGCTCAACGACTTCGACAACATCCCGATGCATGCCCGCGAGGGCACGAAGGAGCACGGCATCGTCTGGGACCTGCTGCCCCGCGCCGTGGAAACGGCCAAGGCGCTCGGCGTAAAGATCATCCAGGTGCCCGCCTTCGCGGAGAGCGAAATCAAGACCGACGAGGACCGCGCCATGAGCGCCAAGGCGCTGCAGTACCTGTGCGACGCGGCGGGCGAGGCCGGCCTGCGCGTGGCGACGGAGAACCTGATGGACAAGCGGGAGTTCGAGGCGCTTTACCAGGCGGTCGACCGCAAGAACTTCTTCCTCTATTTCGACAGCCAGAACTACCAGCTCTTCCGCGGCTATTCCGAAACCGCGATCCTGGACGGCCTGTACCCGTACATGTGCGACCAGCTCCACGTCAAGGACGGCACGGGCGCGATGAGCGGCGGCCTGCTCGGCACCGGCGATTCCGGCTTTGCGGACACCATGTCCTGGCTCGGCGCGCACGGCTACGAGGGCTATATCCTGCTGGAAAACTACTATGACCAGCTCCCGCTGCGCCTGCAGGCGGACGACCCGTACGACCTGCTGCGAGAGGACGTCAAAATACTAAAAGAAGCTGTTTCCAAAGCTTGATTTGCAGAAAGGGGCAAACATATTATGAAAATCGGTATTATCGGCGCGGGGCGCATCGGCAAGGTACATATTGAGAATATCGCGACGTATGTGCGCGAAATGGAGATCAAGACGGTCGCCGACCCGTTCATGAACGACGCGACCGAGGCGTTCTGCAAGGGCTACGGCGTCAAGGCCGTGTCCAAGGACCCCGAGGACATCTTTAAGGACCCGGACATCGAGGCCGTGCTGATCTGCTCCTCGACCGATACCCACGCGGACTTTATCATCCGCTCCGCGGAGTGCGGCAAGCACATCTTTTGCGAGAAGCCGATCGACCACGATATCGCGCGCGTCAAGGCCGCGCTGGCCGCCGTCGAGGACGCGGGCGTCAAGCTGCAGATCGGCTTCGTGCGCCGCTTTGACCACAACCACCGCGCGGTATACGACGCGGTGCGCGCCGGCAAGATCGGCACGCCGCATATGATCCGCATCAGTTCCCGCGACCCCGAGCCGCCCTCCATCGAGTACGTCAAGCGCTCCGGCGGTATCTTTATGGATATGATGATCCACGATTTCGATATGATCCGCTTCCTGGCGGGCAGCGAGGTCACCGAGGTTTACGCCAAGGGCGCGGTGCTCGTCGACCCGGCTATCGGCGCGGAAGGCGACGTGGATACCGCGATCGTCACCCTGGCCTTTGAGAGCGGCGCGATCGGCGTGATCGACAACAGCCGCCAGGCGGTGTACGGCTACGACCAGCGCCTGGAGGTCTTCGGCTCCGCAGGCGCGGTGCAGGACGAGAACGACATCCCGAACACGGTGGTCATCTCGAACGCGGACTGCACGCACTACGGCACGGCCTACAAGGTCATGTGGGATCGTTACACGCAGGCGTTTGTCGACGAGATGAAGGCGTTCGCGGACGCGGTCGTCAACGACAAGGAGACCCCGGTCACTGGCGTCGACGGCCTGTACCCCGTCCTGATTGCGGCTGCGGCCAAGAAGTCGCTCGACGAGGGGCGCCCGGTCAAGATTTTCGAAGTACAGTAATTCCCGGCGGGGCCGGCCGAAAGGCCGGCCCCTTTTTGCACCGGCTGCGGCAAGGGCGCGTTTTGCCCGCCCCCGCGGGGGATGGGCTTGCGGCCGCCGCCGGCGCGTGGTACGATCAGGGCAGGGAAACAGGAGGATTTTACAATGAAGCTGAAATTTGGTATGGTGGGCGGCGGCAACGGCGCGTTTATCGGCGCGTTCCACCGCCAGGGCGCGATTATGGACGACCTCGCCGAGCTGGCGGCGGGATGCTTTTCGCGCCGCTGGGACAAGAACACGGAATGCGCGGAGTCCTGGGGCGTGCGCGACATGTCGCGCGTCTATCACGATTATCAGGAGATGGCGCAGGCCGAGGGCGCGCGGGAGGACGGCATCGACTTCGTATCGATCGTCACGCCCAACAACACGCACTACCCCGCGGCCAAGGCGTTCCTGGAGCAGGGCATCCACGTGGTGTGCGACAAGCCGCTGACCATGACGGTTGCCGAGGCGGAGGAGCTTGCCGCGCTGGCAAAGGATAAGGGGCTGCTGTTCGCCGTCACCTATACCTACGCGGGCTATGCGATCATCCGGCAGGCGCGCGAGATGGTCAGGGCGGGCGCGATCGGCAAGCTGCTGCACATCCGCGCCGAGTTCCCGCAGGAATGGTTCATCGTCGCGCAGGCGACCGGCGTATCCGAGCAGGCGCCCTGGCGGCTGGACAAGAGCCAGGCGGGCGAATCGGGCTGCACGGCGGACATGTGCACGCACATCGAGCACCTTGTGTCCGCGATGAGCGGGCTGCACCCGGAGCAGGTGCTGGCGCAGTTTGATTTCTGCCTGGGGCACGTGCTGGAAAACAACGTCAATGTGCTCGCCAAGTACCCCGGCGGCGTGACGGGCACGCTGTGGGCGTCGCAGGTCGCCACCGGGCACGAGCTGGACCTGTCGGTCGAGCTGTTCGGCGACAAAGGCTCGATCCGCTGGACGCACAAGGACAATAACGCGATCTGGTATACCCCGGTCAACGAGGCGCCACAGTATATCACGATCGGCCGCGACTATACCTGCCCGGAGAGCAGCCGCCTGATGCGCGGCATCACGGGCGCGCCGGTCGGCTTCTCCGAGGCGTTCGGCAACATTTACCGCAGCTTCATGATGGCGCTCGCCGCGCACAAGGCGGGCACGGAAGACCCGTCCTACACCTACCCGACCGTGGACGACGGCGTCTGGGGCATGAAATTCATCCATGCCTGCCTGGAAAGCCACCGGCAGGGCAACGCCTGGGTGCCCCTGGGCTGACGCCCCCGGCCGTGCGAAGCGATATCACCGGCACCCCGCGGACGCACCGTCCGCGGGGTTTTTTCAAATTGTTACGTCCCCTTTGCTTGCATCTGTGCGCCGCTGCGGTATAATAAGCTGGTATAGGAACGGTTTTATCGATAGGAGACAGGGAGGGATTCGGATTGTCTAGATACGGCCCTTACGGGGGCAAACGGAAACGCAGCAAGATGCCGGCGCGGCTGCTGGCGGTGCTGCTCGCCGTTGCGGTCACGGCTATCGCGGCGGTGCAAACGGTGCGCGCGTCCAAGGCGGGCGGGCAAATCCGCGATTTGCAGCAGCAGGTGGATACGCTGACGGCGGAAAACAAGGCGCTTGCGGGCAAGGTGCCCGCGGTCCAGCTCACGAACGACAGCTTTGAGTACCAGTCCAAATACCCGGAGATGGTGGTGAAGGACGTGCCCGCGCAGGCCGCGGACGACAAAAGTGCGGTCTACCTGACCTTTGACGACGGCCCGTCCAAAAACACGGCCACCGTGCTCGACGCGCTCAAGGCGGCAAACGCGCACGCGACCTTCTTCGTGATCGGCAAGAACATCGCCGGGCACGAGGCGCTGCTCAAGCGCATGGTGGACGAGGGGCACACGGTCGCCATCCACACCTACGCGCACGATTACAAGGCGATTTACGCCTCGGTCGACGCGTATCTCGACGATTTCCAGAAGACATACCAGGCGGTTTATGACGCTTGCGGCGTTTACCCGACCATGTTCCGCTTCCCCGGCGGCAGCATCAACGGCTATAACGGCGGCCTGTACCAGCAGCTCATCGCGGAGATGACGCGGCGCGGCTTTGTGTATTATGACTGGAGCGTGTCCTCCGAGGATGCGGCCGGCAAGAAGCTGACGAGCGAACAGGTCGCGGCCAACGTCGTGGACGGCGTTTCGCGTTCCGGGCACCCGGTCGTGCTGATGCACGACAGCGGCGATAAAGCCGCTACGGCGCAGGCGGTGGCCTCCATCGTGCAGCAGCTTACCGCGAAGGGCTATACCTGCAAGGCGCTGGCAAACGACGTACGGCCGATTACGTTTGGTTATAAAATGCCAACTTAATACGGGATATGCCAAGGCGCGCGTCCCATCCCAGCCTCCGGGCTGGGATTTTTTTGCCCGCTGCCGGGACGTGCGGCGGCCGCGGCGGCGCAGGGCAACCTGGGGCGGTTTCGCGGCAAAATGCATCAAAATCTACTGCAAATTGTGTTCCGCCATTGTAATATTTGACGTTTCGCTATATACTGGTAATAGACTGGGGTTATCATGCGGGTGCGGCAAGCGGCTTGCCGCCGCAGGCGCCCGTATAGGGGAACGTCCCAAAGAGGGGGGAGCAGTACCGATGAGGAAAACAGTCCTCGTAGTGGAAGATAATTTGCTGAACCGCAGCCTGCTGTGCCAGATCCTGGCGGATGAGTATGCGGTTTTAGAAGCGGAAAACGGCCAGGAGGCGCTGGCGCTGCTGGGGCAGTATGGCGAGGGGATTTCCCTGATACTGCTCGATATCGTCATGCCCGTCATGGACGGCTATACATTTTTGAAGATCATCAAGGCCGACCCGGCGTACGCCGCCATCCCCGTCATCGTGACGACGCAGAACGATGCGGAATCCGACGAGGTGGCCGCGCTGTCCCACGGCGCGTCGGATTTTGTCGCAAAGCCCTACCGGCCGCAGATCATCCTGCACCGGGTGGCCAGCATCATCAACCTCCGGGAAACCGCCGCCATGGTCAACCTGTTCCAGTACGACCGGCTGACCGGGCTGTACAGCAAGGAGTTTTTCTACCAGCAGGTCAAGGAGGCGCTGCAGCGCAACCCGGGGCGGGAGTATGATATTATCTGTTCCAACATCGAGAATTTCAAGCTGGTCAACGACGTGTTCGGCATCCCGACCGGCGACCGCCTGCTGGCCGGCATCGCCGGCCTTTACCGGCAGGGGATGGACGGGCGCGGCATCTGCGGCCGCATGGGCGCCGACCAATTCGCCTGCCTGCTGGAGCGGAAATATACCTATACGGAGGAGGCGTTCCAGCAGGCGAGCGTGGACGTCAACAAGCTGCTGGACGTGCGCAACATCGTGATGAAATGGGGCATCTACCCCATCACCGACCGCAGCGTCCCGGTCGAGCAGATGTGCGACCGCGCGCTGCTCGCGGCGCGCAGCATCAAGGGGCAGTACGGCAAGTACTTCGCCCGGTACGACGATGCGCTGCGCGACCGGCTGCTCAAGGAGCAGGCCATCACGGACAGCATGGAAGCCGCCCTGGCCGAGGGGCAGTTCCAGATTTACTTACAGCCCAAGTACCGTATCCGCGACGAGCGCATGGTCGGCGCGGAAGCGCTCGTGCGGTGGGACCATCCGGAGTGGGGCTTCCAATCCCCGGCGGAATTTATCCCGCTGTTTGAGAAAAACGGCTTTATCACGCGGCTCGACCAATTTGTGTGGGACAAGGCCTGCGCCGCCATCCGGTCGTGGGACGACAAGGGGTTCCCGCCGGTCGCCGTTTCCGTCAACGTGTCCCGCGCGGATATCTATAACGCCGACCTCGCCGGTTTCCTGATGGGCACCGTGCGGCGGTACGGCCTGTCGCCCTTCCGCCTCCACCTGGAAATCACGGAGAGCGCCTATACGGAAAACCCCAAGCAGATCATCGACACGGTGCGCCAGCTCCGCGAACTCGGCTTTATCATCGAGATGGACGATTTCGGGAGCGGCTATTCCTCCCTCAATATGCTCAACGAAATGCCGATCGATATCCTCAAGCTCGATATGAAGTTTATCCAGAGCGAAACGGCCAAGCCGAACAGCCAGGGCATCCTGCAGTTCATCATCAACCTGGCGCGCTGGATGCACCTGAACGTGGTGGCCGAGGGCGTGGAGACCAAGGAGCAGCTTTGCCGCCTCGCCGAGATCGGCTGCGACTATGTGCAGGGCTATTACTTTGCCAAGCCGATGCCCGTCGCCGAATTTGAGGCGCTGCTCGCCGCGCAGGCAGACCTGCGCCTCGACGACCTGGACGAAGGCCTGCCGCCTTCTGCACAGGAGGGGCCGCGCCTGCTGGTGGCGGATGAGGACGCGGGCTACCGCGAGGAGGTGCGGCGCGCCTTCCGCGGGCGGTATGAGGTGGACGGCGTGGCAAGCTGCGAGGAGGCGCTGCAGTACATCCGCACGCATCCGGATACCGGCGCCGTGATCCTGAGCCTGACCCTGCCCGCCCCGGACGGCTTTACCGTGCTCGGGGCCGTGCAGGCCGATAAGTCCCTGTGGGACCTGCCCGTCATCGCCACCGCGCCGCCGGACGCTGAACTCGAGCGCCGCGCGCTCGGGCAGGGCGCGGACGACTTTATTTGCAAACCCCATTTTATGCAGAGCCTGCTCAAGCGCACGCAGGCCGCGATCCGCGCTGCCGGGGACAGGAAAAAGGTGCGCCTGTTACAGGACGCGGCCTTTGAGGACCCGCTTACGGGCGTGCTCAACCGCCGCGGGCTGGAGGAGTCCGTCAGCACCCTCGGCGAAAACGACTTGCCGCTTGCGGTGTACGCGTTCGACCTGGACGGGCTCAAAAACCGGAACCAGGACGCCGGGTACCTGCGGGGCGACCAGGTGCTCGCCTGGTTCGGCACGGTGCTGCGCCGCCACACGCGGGAGGACGATGTCCTGGCGCGCGTCGGCGGGGACGAGTTTTTGGCGGTGCTGCGGCAGATGCGCTCGGAGGAGGCCGCCGCCCGCAAGGGCGAGGAAATCTGCGCCGCCGTGCGCGAGTACGCGCCGGGGGACGGCGCGCCGGTCTCTTGTACCGCGGGGCTGGCCATGATGCGGGAGGGGGATACCATCCAAAGCGTGATACAGCATGCCGACCAGGCGCTGTACCAGGCGAAGAAGCGCAAAAAAGGCAGCATCATCCTATGGGGAGAAGAAACATTATGAGGGACGCAATAGAAGCAAAAGGGACCGCGCAGCTGCTGTTCCAGGCCTGGTTTGTGGAGCGGGACGTGCAAAAGGCCACCGCGTGCCTGTCTGAGGATATCCAGTTCATCGGCACGGGCGATAACGAGCACGCCTGCGGCAAAGCGGAAATGGCGCGCTACATTGCGGAGGACATCCGGCAGATTGCGGAGCCGTTCGAGATGGCGTTCACCATCCTGCATGAACAGGCGCCGGCGGAAACGGTGTGCGTGCTGTCCGCGGCGTTTACGCTGCGGAACCCGGTCTATAGCTGGCGGCTGCGCAGCGTGTTTACAATGGCCAAAGAAGGCGGGCGCTGGCTCGTGTGCAACCTGCACATCTCGGAGCCGGGCAGCAGCCAGCGCGGCCAGGAGCATTATCCCGATACGCTCGTGATGGAGAACCTCGCCCGCCAGCGGCAGGAGCTGCTGGACGAGTCGCTGCTCGGCGGGATGATGGGCGGCTACATCGAGGAGGGGTTCCCCTTCTATTTTATCAACCGCCAGATGCTTTCCTACCTCGGCTATGCCTCGGAAGCGGAGTTCGTCCGCGATATCGGGGGCATGGTTTCCAACTGCATGCATCCGGACGACCGCGCAAGGGTCGACCGGGAGGTCGAGGGGCAGCTTGCGATGGGGGACGAATACGTCGTCGAATACCGCATGAAGAAGCGCGACGGCGCCTATATCTGGGTGCACGACCTCGGGCGCAGGATCACGTCGGAGGACGGCCGCCCGGCCATCGTGTCGGTCTGCGTCGATATCACCAAGCAGAAGCGGGCGCAGGAGGAAGTCCTGAACCTTTACAATAATATTCCCGGCGCGGTGTTCCGCTGCCGTTTTGACGAGGATTTTTCCGTCATTGACGCAAACGACGGCCTGTTCGACTTCATCGGCTACAGCCGGGAGGAGTTCGCCGCCATGGGCAACCGGATGTCCGCCGTCATTTACCCGGAAGACCTCGCGGTTTTGACGGGCAAGCTCAACGCGCAGCTCCAGCACGGGAACAACATCCACATCGAAAACCGGCTGGTTTGCAAGGGCGGGCTGGTGCGCTGGATCTCGATCAAGGCGCAGCTGTTTGCCGGGGAAGACGGCGAGCGGTATTTTTACTGCGTGTTTGTCGACGTTACGGAGGAAAAGCAGCTACAGGAACGCATGCGCGAGCTGTACGAAAAAGAGCTGGCCTACTTCGCGGAGATGTCGGCCTCCGGCGAGAGCATCCAGGGGCGCGTCAACGTGACCCGGGACGAGATGGAAAACTATATTTCCTCGTCCGAGGCGGCGATCGCGCAGGTCGGCGCTTCCTACCAGGAGACCATCCGCAACCTTGCGGCCTCCGCGGTCGACCCGGCGTACGGGCAGAAGCTCCTCGGGCAGCTCAGCCGGGAAAAGGTGCTGGCCGACTATGCCGCAGGCAAGACGGATTACCGTTTTGATTTCCTGCGCCGCCGCAACGACGGCAGCGTCTTTTGGGGGCAGACCAATTTCCGCACCACGATGAACCCCGAGACCGGCGACGTGATCGCCTTCTTCTATACGTTCGACGTGACGGAGCAGGAGCTGCAGCACAAGCTCATCAACCAGCTTGTGGAACAGGATTACGACGCGATCGTCGAGATCGACCTTACGCAGGGCACCTGCCGGCTGGTCTCCTTCAAGGAGGGCGAAAAGGGGACGATCGTACAGCCGGGCGATTTCCAGGCGGAGATCCGGGCGATCGCCGGCCGCCTCATGGACGGCGTGGGGCGCAAGGAATACCTCGAAAAGCTGGACTATGCCTACATCAAGGCGCGGCTGGACAAGCAGGACGCGTATTCCTTCCTCGTGGAGATGCAGGATTTGCACGGCAGGCCACGCATCAAGCGGTTCCAGCTGTTTTACCTGAGCCGCGACCTCGGCCGGGTGTGCATGGCGCGCACCGACGTGACCGATATCGTGCACCAGGAGCAGCGCCAGAAGGACGAGCTTGCCGCCGCGCTGATCGCCGCGGAACAGGCCAACGCCGCAAAGTCGGACTTCCTCTCCCGCATGAGCCATGAAATCCGCACGCCCATGAACGCGATCATCGGCATGAGCACCATCGCCGCGCAATCGATCGGCGACGACGAGCAGGTCGAGGACTGCATTTCCAAAATCGGCATCTCCTCCCGGTTCCTGCTGTCGCTCATCAACGATATCCTGGACATGAGCCGGATCGAAAGTGGCAAAATGCTGCTCAAAAACGAAAAGATCCCGACGGAGGAGTTCATGCGCGGCATCAACTCCATCTGCTACGCGCAGGCGGCCGGGAAGGGCGTGGAGTATGAGTGCATCATCGACCCGGTGCTGGACGATTACTACATCGGCGACGCGATGAAGCTGCAGCAGGTGCTGATCAACATCCTGAGCAACGCGATCAAGTTCACGGGCGAGGGCGGCAAGGTCAGCTTTTCAGTCTCGCAGCGCACCAGGACGAAGAACGACGCGACGCTGCGCTTTGTCGTGAACGACACGGGCGTCGGCATGAGCGAAACCTTCCTGCCGCATATCTTCGAGCCGTTCTCCCAGGAATCGACCGGCACGACCGCCCTGTACGGCGGCACCGGGCTGGGGCTTGCGATCTCCAAGAACATCGTGGACATGATGGACGGAAAGATTACCGTGCGCTCTATCAAGGGGATCGGCACGGAGTTCACCGTGGACGTCAAGCTCGGCATCACCGAGGAGGAAAAGCTGCGCCACAACCAGAAAAAAATACACTATAACTTCTCCCACCTCAAATCGCTCGTGGTGGACGACGACGTCGCCGTGTGCGAGAGCGCCGTCGTCACCCTGCGGGAAATGGGCGTGTGCGCGGAATGGGTCGACAGCGGCCGCAAGGCGATCGGCCGCGTCAAGGAGCTCTGGGGCGAGGGCAGGTATTTCGATATGATCCTGATCGACTGGAAGATGCCGGAGATGGACGGCCTGGAGACCGCCCGCCGCATCCGCGCCATCGTCGGGCCGGAGGTGACGATCATCATCATCACCGCCTACGACTGGATTTCCATCGAGCACGAGGCCAAGCTCGCGGGCGCGAACCTGCTGATGAGCAAGCCGATGTTCAAATCCTCCCTGATCTCCGCGTTCACCCGCGCGCTCGGCGAAAAAGAGGAGCGCGCGGAGCAGGATAACGCGATGGACTTCGACTTTTCCGGCAAGCGCGTGCTGCTGGCGGAGGACAACCTGATCAACACCGAGGTGGCCGTCATGCTGCTGGAGGGCAAGGGCTTCGCCGTCGATACGGCGGAAAACGGGCTGCGCGCAATGGAGCGCTTCAGCAAGTCCGAGCCGGGCTATTACGACGCGATCCTCATGGATATCCGCATGCCCCTGATGGACGGGCTGACCGCGGCGGTGAACATCCGCCACCTCAGCAACGCGGACGCAAAGGATATCCCGATCATCGCGATGACGGCCAACGCCTTTGACGACGACATTGAAAAGAGCAAGGCGGCGGGGATGAACGCCCACCTGGCAAAGCCGATCGAACCGGAGCGGCTGTACCAGACGCTTTACGACTTTATTTTTGGAAAGGAGGGCTGACGGATGCAGGGCTTTCAAGAGACGTTTGAAGCATATGGCGCGGACTATGCGGCCACGATGGAACGCTTTATGGGCAATGAAGCCATGTACCTGCGCTTTTTGGATATGCTCTTCCAGGATGAAAACCTGTCGAAGCTTGGGGAAGCCCTGGACGGGGGCGACCTGCAATCGGCCTTTGCGGCGGCGCATACCCTCAAGGGCGTGGCGGCCAACATGGGGCTGACGCCCCTGTACGCCGCGGTCTGCGCGATCGTGGAGCCGCTGCGCGCGGGCACGCCCGGCTGCGCCTACGCGGCGCTGTACGCGGGCGTCCAGCAGGAATTCCAAAAGGTGCGCGGTCTGCGCGACGCATTAAAAGGGGGCGGTGCGGCATGATGTGGGAAAAACTCCCCTCTGCCGCCCAAATGGCGGCGGTGCTGGATGATGCGCCAGCCGCCATTTTGGTACGTGCGCGGGACACGCGGGAAGTGCTGTATTGCAACCGTGCCGCCGAGGCGCTGGAGGGCTGGGATACCCCGTGCCCGCCCGACCCGGAAGGCGGCGCCTATACGCGGGAATTCAGCCCGCCCGGCGGGACGCGCACCTACCGGGTGAGCGGCAAGCCGGCCGACTGGGGCGGCCGCCCGGCGCAAATCGAATTTATCGTCGATATCACGGCGCCCCGGCAGGGCGGCGCGCGGCTGGACGCGCTCCAGGAAACGCTGGAGCAGACGTTTAACAGCATCCCCTGCGGCCTGTGCGTGTACCGCGCGGACGGCGGCCGGATCACGCCCCTGTTCCACAACCCCGCGTTTTTCGAGCTGCTGGGCTGTTCGGAGGGGCGGGCTGACAAGATCCGCCGGGAGATGTCCTTTTGGGGCGTCCACCCGGACGACCTGGGCCATCTGAAGGAAGAGGTGGAGGGCCTGGTTATGGGCGGCGGCGTGCTGCGCATCACCTTCCGCATGTTTAACGAAAAGCGGGGCGAATACCGCCATATCCGCCTCGAAGGCTCGTCCAGCCTGCAGGGGGACGGGTCGAGGCTGCTGTACGCCGTGTATACCGATATCAGCGAACGCATGCGCCTGGAGAAGGAGCTAGCCGACGCGAATGAAAAGATGGAGGATATCATAAACGCCATCCCGGGCGGCGTGGCAATCTATAAGGTCTCGGATATCTTTGAGACGGTCTACTTTTCCGACGGCGTGCCGGAACTTTCCGGCTACACGGTGGAGGAATACCACGAGCTGGCCAAGGGCGACGCGGCGGTGATGACCTACCCCGCGGATACCGCCATGGTGGTGGGCAGGATACGCGAGGCCATCGAGCGGCATGAGGTCGCGGATTTCGAGTTCCGCAAGCTGCACCGGGACGGGCATATCGTCTGGGTGCACGTCCAGGCGCGGCAGATCGGCGAGGAGGACGGCTGCCCGCTGCTCCACTGCGTGTTCCATAACATCACCGCGCTCAAGGAGACGCAGTCCGAGCTTGACCACTTGGTCAATTCCATCCCGGGCGGCATCGCGAGCTACCGCGTGGAGGGCAAGCGGTTCATCCCGACGTATTTTTCCGACGGCGTGCCAGCGCTTTCCGGCCACACGCGGGAGGAGTTTGTAGGGCTGGTAAGGGACGACGCGCTCGACATCATCTATGAGCAGGACCGCCCGCGCGTGCTCGCGGCGGCGCAGGCTTCGGTGATAGGCGGCGGGGTGCTCGACGTATCCTACCGCATGCGCCATAAGGACGGGCGGCTGATCTGGATCCATTTAAACGGGCGGCGCATGGGGCCGCTTGCGGAAAGCACGCGGTTTTACGCCGTGTTTACCGGCATGTCGGCCGAGGCGCGCCTGTTCCAGGGCATTGCCAACGAGACGGCGGACGGCATCTATGTGATCGACCGGGAGAGCTACAGCCTGCTCTACGCCAACGAGGCGCGGCGGCTCTTCCTGGGGGGCGCGGAGTGCAGCGGGCAAAAATGCTACGCGGCGCTGCACGGCATGCCGTCGCCCTGCGCGTCCTGCCCCATCGGCACGTACGGCGCGGACGGCGAGGAGCATGAGATGCAGGTGGACGGCCGCTATTACAGCACCCGCGTGCGGGAAACCGACTGGAACGGCATCCCGGCCTACATCAAATATGTCCGCGACATCACCGACGAGGTCGGCATGCGCCGGGAGAAGGAGCGCCTCGACCGCTATTTCCAGACTATGGTCAAGAACCTGCCGGGCGGGGTCGCGGTCGTCTGCTGCCGGAAAACCGGCGAAATGGTACCGGAATTCCTGTCGGACGGGTTCGCCGCGATGACCGGCATGGCCCCGGGGGAGACCTGGGCGCTTTACCGCGGGGACGCGGGCGCAGGCATCCACCCTGACGACGCCGCGATGGTCAAGGGGCGCATCCGCGACTATATCGCCGCGGGCAAGGGGCGGTGCGAAATGGTGTACCGGCTGCGCCACGGCACGGACGGCTACATCTGGGTCAAGGTCAATTTCTCCATCATCCAGGACGAGGGCGAGGAGTGCCGCGTGTATGCGGTCTACCATGACGTGACCGAGGAGCGCGCGCAGCAGGAGCGCCTGCGCGCGCAGTACAAGGAACTGCTGATGCAGCATTACCGCAGCGCCGACCCGGACGCGTTGATCGTCGGCCACTACAATGTGACGCAGGGGCAGGTGCTGGAGATCATCGACCACACCGGTTCCGCGCTGCTCGAAGCCTTCGGCACGGGGGCGGAGGGCTTCTTTACCGGCCTCGCGGGCTGCATTTTGGAGCGGGACGAGCGCGGGGCCTTCCTGGAGGCATTCCTGTCCCCGCCGGGGGGCACGTGGGAAAACGGGGCGGAGACGGTGCAGAAGTGCTTTATCCGCCTGCCCGGGCAGGCGCGCGGCTGCTACGCGCAGTTCAAGGTCAACCTGGTGGAAACGCCGGACAGCGGCGACCTGATCGGCATCCTGACCGTGACCGACGTGACGGAGCAGACCATCACCGACCGCATCCTGCACCAGCTTTCCGTAACAAACTATGATTTCATCATCGACCTCGACCTGGAGCGGGACACCTATACGATCCTGGCTTCAAACGCCGCCGCGCAAAACCTGCCCGCGCAGCATGGCCGCCACTCGGCGCGCCTGCAGGAAATGGGGCGCAGCCTGGTGGTGCCGAGGGACCGGGAGCGTTACCAGCAGGCGCTGGAGCCGGGGCGCATGCGCCGCCGCCTGCTCGAGGAAGGGCCGTATACCTTCGCCTTCAGCATCGAGGCGGAAAAGGGCGATATCCGCACCAAGAACATCACGGTCTCCCCCGTCGACCTGCGGCTGGGGCGCGTGTGCCTTGTGCGCACCGACATCACGGACTCCGTGCGGGAGCAGCAGGGCATGCTGCATATCATGGCCTATACCTTCGAGATGATCGGCTTTATCGATATATGCAGCGACCGGCTGACCATGTACACGCGCCAGACCGTGCTGGAAAACCTCGCGCCGTATGTGGCGGACGGGTATTCCTCCCTGCTGGGGCAGTTCACGCGCAGCTACGTCCCGGACGGCGGGTTGGACGCGCGGGAGCAGTTCCGGCTGGAGGCCATGTGCGCGCGGCTGGAGGCGCAGCCCATGGGCTACGATTTCGTGATGCCATACCGCGGGGCAGACCCTTCGCAGGGCTTGCGGTACAAGCAGGTCAACGTGCTGTGGGGCGACGTCAACCGGCGGACGGTCTGCCTTGTGCGGGCCGACGTGACCGATATGCTGGCCGCGGAGCGCAGGGCCAAGCGCGAACTGGAAAAGGCGCTGTCGCTGGCCGAGGAGGCCAGCCGTGCCAAGAGCGACTTCCTTTCCGCCATGAGCCACGATATCCGCACGCCGATGAACGCCATCATGGGCATGACGGCGCTCGCGAGCGCCCATCCGGACGACCCCGCGCGGGTATCGGACTGCCTGCAAAAGATTTCCGTCGCGTCCCGGCACCTGCTCAGCCTGATCAACGACATCCTGGACATGAGCAAGATCGAGCGCGCCAAGATCACGCTCGGCCGGGTGCGCATCCTGCTGCCCGACCTGCTCGGCCAGCTCTCCGCGATCATGGAGCCGCAGGCGCGGGCGGCCGGGCTGCGGTTTGAAATCCAGGCGGGGGACGTGCGGCACGCCTGCTTCTACGGCGACGCGCTGCGCATCAACCAGATCCTGATCAACATCCTCAACAACGCCATCAAGTTCACGCCGGAGGGCGGCCGGGTCGATTTCCAGGTGGAGGAGCTGCCCGCCGTGGCCGGGGACGGGTATGTCCGCTATCGGTTCACGGTGCGCGATACCGGGGTCGGCATGCCGGAGGGCTTTATTTCCCACATTTTCGACCCCTTTACCCGCAGCCGCAACACCACGCGCGTCGAGGGGACGGGGCTTGGCCTGAGCATCACCAAGGGGCTGGTCGACCTGATGGGCGGCAGCATCACGGTGCGCNCGGAGGACAACGCCATCAACGCGGAAATCCTCTCCGAGCTGCTGCTGATGTACGGCGCGTCCTGCGACGTGCGGGGGGACGGCGCGCAGGCGGTGCGCACCTTCCTCGAGGCCGCGCCCGGCACCTACGACGCGGTGCTGATGGATATCCAGATGCCGGTCATGAACGGGTACGAGGCGACCCGCGCCATCCGCGAAAGCGGCCACGCGGACGCGGCGCGCATCCCGGTCATCGCCATGACGGCGAACGCCTTTGCCGAGGATATCCAGGCCTCGGCGGACGCCGGGATGGACGCGCATGTGGCGAAGCCCATTGATATGGACGTGCTGCAGGAGACGCTGTACCATACGCTCGGCAGCGCGGAGGGGTAACAGGGCAGGGGGCGCCGCAAAGAGGCCGGCGTCCCCTTTTTTGCCCAAAAAGCAGGGATGCAACCCGCGGTTGACAAAAAGAAACGCCCAGTTGGTGGCGCGGGCAGGATCGGGCGGGTACGCTGTAGGCGAAGGGAAGGCGGTGCTTTTGACAATGACGACAGGGGAAAAAATCGCGGCGCTGCGCCGCGCGCAGGGGATGAGCNCGCGGGCGCGCGGCGGCAAGCTGTACCTGGACGGCCGCGCCATGGTGGCAGCCTGGGCGTCCGACCCCGACGGGGACAGCGGCGAATCCCGCGTATGGCCGGTTTCCGGCACGGCCACGCTGTTTGCCGATGGCAAGGCGGTGGCCACGCAGGCGCTCGATTTTGGGGGCGCGGCCGATGGAGCCGCGGCCGGGACGGTGTATGAGGTGACGGCCTACGCGCCGTTCCGCGGGGAGTACGCGGAACAGGGCGTCTCCGTCGCGGTGGAGGTGCTCGACAATTACGGCAAGGCGTATGCCGGGCATGTCGAATTCCCGGACGGGGACGGATAAAAAGGAAGCCCGCAGGCAATCGCCTGCGGGCTTCCTTTTTGCCTATGGGAGCGGGAGCTCGGTATCCCCCATCGTGATGCGTCCGATCCCGCCGGGGTCGACCAGCCGCCGGTACGAGAGCTTGAAGGGCATGACGCCCTAAAGCCGGCGGCCGCCGGGCGCCTTCCTATCAGGGAAACAACGCAGGGGGGCGGAACCTGTTACGGCGGCGCAAAAAACCTGTAAAAAAGGGGCGGCCGTGAAGCCGCCCCCAAAAGGGTGCCGGGAAAGCCGGCATTATACCGGCTGGTTGAGGTCGCTCAGGAAGCCGTAGGCGTCGAGCAGGTTTTTGAGGTGGAAATTGAGCACCGTCACGTCCGCCTCCTCGCATTTGCCCGCCTCATATACGTTTTCAGGGATGGACAGCCCGAGCGCGGCCAGCCGCGCGCAGTTTTCCGGGCTGGGCGGGGGCGAGGAATCCATGTTGCACAGGGCGGAAAGCTCGTCCGTCATCTTGGACAGGAGCTGCTGGCAGCCGCGCAGGTAGGCTGCGTCGTCCCGCCGCGCCTCGCGCTGCGCACGGCGGTGGGACAGGGACGGGGGCGGCTGCTTTTCGAATACGGACAGTTCGCCGTCCAGCGTGCGCAGCTTCTGGTGCAGCGCGCCGAGGTCGGGGTACTGGCGGCGCAGCACGCGCGTGTCGAGGTAGCCGGGGAAAAGCTGCTGGATATGCGTCAGCATATTGGAGATGCGCGCGCGGTTGTTATAGGGCTTGATGCCGACATTGACCGCCAGCGCCGTCACCAGGCCGACCGAGGTGTCCAGCAGGCGGTTCACGCCGTACAGCAGGTAGTCGCTCTCCGGGTCCATCATGCAGACCGAGACGAACACGATGCAGGACAGCGGGACCGCGAAGTCAAGTTTGAGCGCGTTGCAGCATAAAATAACGAGTATGATCCCCACGCCGACCAGGAAAAACTTGAAATCCGGGAACACCGCCAGGAACAGGCAGGCGATGCCCACGCCGCAGGTGATGCCGGCGAGCTGGGTCAGGCAGGCGCGCACCGCGTCCTTGAGCGTGCGGCTCATGGCGACGATCGCGCCGATGCCCGCGAAAATGGGCGCCGGGCTGCCGCGCAGCGTGACGAAAAACAGGGCGAGGGCGACCGCAAGGCCGGTCTTGACGGTGCGCAGCCCGAGATGGCGCCGCAGCATGGGCGACCACTCCTTTCGGGGGTAAAAATCCAACATTTTTAAGTATACCATAGATTCCCTGCCCGTCAAGTTGCCGCGGGTGCGCGGGGTGTGGTACAATAGGGGAAACGGGACACACGGCGGGAGGAATTTTACGATGAAAACCTATAAAATGGGCGTGCTCGGCGCGGGCAACATGGGCACCGCCATCGCTGAAGGCGCGGTGCGCGCGGGGATGATGCAGGCGGACGAAATCCTGATGTTCAACCGCACCGCGGAAAAGCGGGCGGAAAAGGCGGCGCGCGGCTTTGCCGTGACAGATGCGTACCAGGACGTGTACACGGGCTGCGAGTGGGTCGTCCTGGGCGTCAAGCCGCAGAACTTCGACGAGATATTGCCGGCGCTTGCGGCGGCGGGCGCGGACCCNGCCGTCTGCACGGTATGGCTTGTGCGGCTGCAGGCGCAGGTAGACGGCCTGCCCGCCGGGCAGACCGTGGTCACGGTGCCGCAGGGGGCGCCGTCCGAACCGCCCGCCCTGCTCGAATACCAGGTCGGGCGGGAATACGAGCCGGGGACGGATACCGTCCGGCTGTCCCTGCGCGCCGTGCCGCGCGTGCGCGCCGAAAGCGAGACCGCGGTGTTCACGGTCAAGGGCGCGGATGCGCCATACGAGGCCGAAGCCGTCTGGGAGGGCGGCGCGTATACCGCGTCGCTTTCCGTCCCCGTGCAGGACGGCCTGTGGCCGTACCTGCTGCTGACAAAGGACGGCGAGACGCGCACCGAGCCGGTCGGCACCCNGGCGACGATCGCGCCGATGCCCGCGAAAATGGGCGCCGGGCTGCCGCGCAGCGTGACGAAAAACAGGGCGAGGGCGACCGCAAGGCCGGTCTTGACGGTGCGCAGCCCGAGATGGCGCCGCAGCATGGGCGACCACTCCTTTCGGGGGTAAAAATCCAACATTTTTAAGTATACCATAGATTCCCTGCCCGTCAAGTTGCCGCGGGTGCGCGGGGTGTGGTACAATAGGGGAAACGGGACACACGGCGGGAGGAATTTTACGATGAAAACCTATAAAATGGGCGTGCTCGGCGCGGGCAACATGGGCACCGCCATCGCTGAAGGCGCGGTGCGCGCGGGGATGATGCAGGCGGACGAAATCCTGATGTTCAACCGCACCGCGGAAAAGCGGGCGGAAAAGGCGGCGCGCGGCTTTGCCGTGACAGATGCGTACCAGGACGTGTACACGGGCTGCGAGTGGGTCGTCCTGGGCGTCAAGCCGCAGAACTTCGACGAGATATTGCCGGCGCTTGCGGCGGCGGGCGCGGACCCCAAGCCGCTCGTCATTTCCATCGCCGCGGGCGTGACCTTCGGCAAGATCGGGCGCGCGCTCGGCGCGGATTGCCCGATCGTGCGCGTCATGCCCAATACGCCGCTGATGCTGGGCTGCGGCGCGTCCGCGCTCGTCAAGAACGGCGCGGCGACGGCGGCGCAGCTGGAGGCGGTCACGGCGCTGTTCGGCGCGATGGGCACCACCGCCGTGTTTGACCGCGAGGAGATGCTCAACGAGGTCATCCCCTATAACGGCAGCCTGCCCGCCTTCGCCTACCAGTTCATCGAGGCGTTCGCGCGCTCGGCGGAAACGCACGGCATCGCCCGCGCAGACGCGCTCGCGCTCATCTGCCAGACATTGGCCGGCTCGGCCAAAATGGTGATGCAGGGGGACAAGTCCCCGCAGGAGCTGATCGCCGCGGTCTGCTCGCCCGGCGGCACCACGATCGAGGGCGTGCGCGTATTCGAGGCGCGCGGGCTGGACGCGATCGTCGCGGAGGCCAGCGACAAGGCAATTGCGCGCGCCTATGAGCTCGGGAAATAACTGCCTTTTTCAAGGGATTATGTCTATTTTCGAAACGGGAAATGAAATTTTATGAACGGCAATTGACAGCCCGCGCAGGCTGTGATACAGTTTAGGTATTAAAACTTTTGTGTAACGCCATTTCACATAATGAGGTGAAAAGATATGAAAAATGAAGTAAAAAATGCTAAAAGGGGCTTTGGCCTGGGATTCCTCCTGGCGGGCGCCGCGGTCGGCGCGGGCGCGACGCTGCTCGCGCTCTTTAAGCACCAGAAGCGCGAGCAGGTCTACCACGAGGCCGAGATCAAGGCCATGAACGAGCTGGACGACCTCATGGCGGAGAATGAAAGCGCCTGCGCTTCCTGCGACTGCCTGGACGATTGCGCCGCCCAGGGCGGCGACTGCTGCGACGGGCAGATCTCCATTTCCGAGGAGCCGCCGGAGGGCTTCCCCGAAGGGCAGGACGCCCCGGAAGCGGAAGCGGCGGAGGAAGAAGCCCCGGAAACGGACGAGGAACAGGAATAACAAGGGACATGCGGGGCGGGACAGGGTTCCGCCCTGTTTTGTCATTTCAGGAACGGAGGAAAGACCAATGGTTTACTACGAAGGCCGCGTTTTCCGGCCCCCAAGCGAAGCTTACAGCCTGATTGTGCAGGTGACGATTGGCTGCAGCCATAATAAGTGCACCTTCTGTGATATGTACAAGGAAAAGCGCTTCCGCGTGCGCCCGATCGAGGAGGTCAAGGCCGATTTCGACGAGGCGCGCCGCATGTACAAGCAGATCGACCGCATCTTCCTCGCGGACGGCGACGCGCTGATGTGCCGCCCAGAGCATATGGCGGAAATCCTGCGTTATATCCGGGAGGTCATCCCGGAGTGCGAGCGGGTCACGAGCTATGGCTCGCCTGCGTCCATCCTGTGCAAAAAGCAGGAAGACCTCGATGAGCTGCACCGGCTCGGCCTGGAAATGATCTATCTCGGCGTGGAGTCCGGCTCGGATGAGGTGCTGCGCCGCGTCAACAAGGGCGAGACCGCGGACGAGATCGTGCGCGCCGGCCTGATGGTCAAGGAAGCGGGCATGAAGCTGTCCGTCACGGCGATCGCCGGGCTGGGCGGCGACGAGCTGTCCGAGGAGCATGCGGTCAAGACCGCCGAGGTGCTCTCGCGCATGAAGCCGCACTATATCGGCCTGCTGACGCTGCTCTTCGAGCAGGAAACGCCGCTGATGCGCGACTGGCAGGAGGGGCGGTTCCACCTGCTCAGCCCCATGGAGATCGCCGCGGAAACCCTCACCCTGCTCGAGCATATCGACTGCGAGGGCAGCGTGTTCCGCGCCAACCACGCCTCGAACTACGTCAACCTGGCCGGCACGCTCAACCGCGACCGGGAAGCCATGATTGCCCGCCTGCGCCAGGCGCTGGACGGCAAGATCAAATTCCGCAGCGAAGCCTTTCGTGCAAGATAGCCAATTTCAACAAAATCTCCACTTCCAATTGTATACCCTTCACTATTTTGGTGACAGAACGGTGTTTTTTGCAAAAAAAATGGCACGACCTTAAATATTGTGCTATAATGGCTGTAGTTCTTTTATTACGCGCGGTATGCGCGCAGGCGCCGGCGAGGAAGCCCCGGCGCAGATTGGAAGCGGAGTACGAAGCGGACCGCCGCACATCTTCCCGGATCGGGCGGGCCACGTTTTTCGGAGGAATTAGAATGGATTCAATCTCGCACACGAAAGTCGCGCGCACGTTGCTCGCCTATGTCGAGGAAACCTGCGGCGTGACTTTTGACCAGTCGGCTTTTCTCTATGGCAACCTCAAGCCCGACCTCAAGGGCGAATACCTCACCAAGCGGCATTACCCTTCGGTCATGTACGATGAAGTCATGGACAAAATCCGCGCCTTCACCGAAAAGCACTCGATCGGCCCGGTCAACGGGCGTGACGTCAGTGTGGACCTGGGCGAAATCTGCCATTATATGACCGATTTCTTCTCCTATCCCCACAACGACGATATTTACAACCATAACCTGCTCGCGCACTATATTTACGAGAAGCGCACCAGCCTGCGCATCGGCAAGCGGATCGACGACGAGAAGTTCGAGCGCTGGGTCAGCCCGGTGATCCCGCCCTTCACGCTGGACGCCCTGTTGCGCCGTATCGCGGACCTGCACGGGCAGTATAAGAACGAGACCGAGCGCCACTGCATCGCGAACGATGTCGTTTACATCTGCCGCGTGTGCACGATGGTTGTGCTTGCGGTGATCAATATCACCTACGTCTGCGAGCCGGCAAGCGAGACGGCGACCGCAACGGCGTAACCAAAACCGATAGGGAAGGCCACCTGCCTTGAGCAGGTGGCCTTTTTGCATGCCGGGAAAGTTTGTTTGCGGCGCAGCGCGCCGGAAGGGGGCGCAGGCCCTGCCTCAGGCTGGGCGGTACCAGCCGTACGCCGCGTCCGCGCGCAGGGGCAGGCTGCGGAAGATGGCGTCCGCCTGCAACTCGTACTCGCGCGGGTCCGCGGCTTTTTTCAGGCGCTTGCCCAGCTTCTCGCTGCCGTCAAACAGGAACAGCAGGTACGACCAGACCTCCTTCATCCGGAGCATGGCGTTATGGCGGCTGCCGAACAGCGTGCAGTAGCGCCCGTACAGGTTGTCATGGAAGGCGCGGAGCGTGGCGATATCCGCGCCGGGGCCGCCTTTCACGCGGCGCGCGAGCGCCGGGTCGGCGATCAGCCCGCGCCCGATCATCAGGGCGGATACGGCCGGATAGGCGGCCTGCGCCGCAAGGCAGTCCGCGCGCGTGACCAGGTCGCCGTTGTAGCAGACCGGGTTCGCGCTGCGTGCGAGCGCGGCGGCAAAACATTCCCGCCGGGGCGCGCCGCGGTACAGGTCCTTCTGTACGCGCGGGTGGATGGTCAGCTCGGAGACCGGGTAGCGGTTATAGATCTCGAGCAGGCGGCCAAATTCCGCCGGGTCGCGGACGCCCAGGCGCGTCTTGATGGAGACCGGGACGGATACCGCGGAAAAGACCGTGTCGAGGAAGCGGTCGAGGCCGTCCGGGTCGGCCAGGAAGCCCGCGCCCTTGCCCTTGGACACCACCGTGCCGGACGGGCAGCCGAGGTTCAGGTTGACCTCGTGATAGCCCAGCGCCGCCAGCGCGTTGGCCGCCCAGATGAAGTCCGCCGCGCGGCGGGTCAGGAGCTGCGGCACCACGGGGAGGCCTTCGTTGTTCGCGGGCGCAATCTCGCGGAGCTGGCGCGGCGTGAAGCGCGGCTGCTCGGTCGGCGTGAGGAAGGGCGTGAAATATTTGTCCACGCCGCCAAACCAGCGGTGGTGGACGCTGCGGAAGGCCGCGCCGGTCACGCCTTCCATGGGAGCGAAATAGTACTGCAAAGAGATTCCCCTTTTGGCGGCAAAAGGCCGCNCCCGGCGCGCCCGCGGTCATCAGGGTGAGCGGGATGGTCGTGAGCGTCTCGCCGCCGAGCGAGGCGGTCAGCGACGGGTGCGCCGCGTCGCCGGAGCAGGCGAGGGTCACGTCCGCCGCCTTCTTGTCCTTGGGCAGCAGCACGGCCTGCGCGCGCAGCGCGTCCACGTCGGTGTTTTCATACGTCTTTGCGGCCGCCTTGGCCTGCGCGTCCGTGGGCAGCTCGACGCGGTGCAGCTCGTTGAAGCCGTATTCAAACATCGCGGCCGTGTCGGCCAGGCAGTCGGCTTTCTGCGATTCGCCCATGACGACCGCGATCAGCGTCACGCCGCCGTGGCGCTTGACGGTGACCAGGGTCTGGTGCGCATTGGTCGTCCAGCCGTTTTTGCCGGCGATCACCTCGGGGTCGTACCACTTGGAGCTTTTGCGCAGCATGTTCTGCTTGGTGTAAAAGACGCGTTCTTCGTCCTGCTTGTTCGTGACGGGGATCGTGAAAGTCGACGCGCCCGCATATTCCGCAAAGGCGGGATACTGCACGGCGGCCGCGGTGATGCGCGCCATGTCGTGCGCGGTGACGTAATGCGCGGGGTCGTCGAGGCCGTGGGCGTTGGCGAAATGCGTGCCCGTGCAGCCCAGGGCGGCGGCCTTTTCGTTCATCATCGCTGCAAAGCCTTCCAGCGAGCCGCCGACGTACTCCGCCAGCACGTTAGCCGCGTCGTTGGCCGATTCGACGAGCAGCGCGCCCAGCATGTCCCGGATCGTGACGACCTCGCCCGTGTCCAGCGCGATATGGGTCGAGCCGCGCTCGATCGAGTGCACCGCGACTTCGCTGACCGTGGTGGCCGCCGTGAGGTCGGGGCAGTTTTCCAGGACGAGCAGGGCGGTCATGATTTTGGTGATGGAAGCCGGGGGGGCGGGCGATTCCGCGTTCTTGCCCAGCAGGAGCTGGCCGGTCTCCNTGCGGGTGCGGCGGGTGCGGCGTCCCCGGTGGCGTGGGCGCCGGACAAGCACAACAGGGCACAGAGAAACAGGCTCAGCAGCTTCTTATACATAGGAACTCCTTGCAGGTTTGGTGGTTTCAAACAACGGGGCGTCGGCCGTGCACGCCGGCAAAGTCGACACACAATAATATTATCATACACGAAAGTGTGGGGGTAATGCAACAGCAACCAAAAAAAGACATCTTTTTTTAGCGTATTTGACGGGAAAACCGCCCGCCGGACGCCGCCCGGCGTGTAAAAACGCACGGCAAACGGCGTGGGCGGGCTTTGCGCCGGGCGGCAGGATGTGGTATACTATAGGCACATTTGCAAAGGCTATGGAGGACGCAACGTGTGAAATGGGCGGTATGGTACCTGCTGGCGGTCAACGTGCTGGGCGCGCTGGCCGTCGTGCTCGATAAATGGAAGGCGAAGCGCGGCGCATGGCGCATCCCGGAGCGCACGCTGTTCGCCTTTTGCATCCTGGGCGGCTGCCCGGGCGTATACCTGGCGATGCGCGCAAAGCGGCACAAGACGCTGCACAAGCGCTTCATGTGGGGCATCCCCGCGATCTTTATTTTACAAATAGCAATTATTGCGACAATATATTACTTTTTGTTTAGGGGTAGGCACGGCATATGACAGAATTTTTGATTCGGCATTTTGTACGGGGGCATGACGAGACACAGAACCCCGCGGTACGCGAGCGGTACGGCGTGCTGTCCGGCGCGGTCGGCATCCTGTGCAACGCGTTCCTGTTTGCGCTCAAGCTGCTGATCGGCCTGGCGACGCACTCGATCTCCATCATGGCAGACGCGTTCAACAACCTGTCGGACGGCATGTCGTCGCTGATCTCGGTGGTCGGCTTCAAGGTCTCCGGCAAGGCGCCCGACTCCAAGCACCCCTTCGGCTACGGGCGCACGGAGTATATTGCCGGGCTTGCGGTCTCCTTCCTGATCCTGATGGTCGGCGTGGAGTTCCTCAAAAGCTCGGTTTCCCGCATCATTGCGCCCGAGCCAGTGCGCTTCAGCGGCGTGCTGCTCGCCATCCTGGCGGTGTCCATGCTGGTCAAGCTGTGGATGGGCGCGTTTAACCGCAAGCTCGGGCGGCGCATCCAGTCGCCCACGCTGCTCGCGGCCATGCAGGACAGCATCAACGACGTGGTCACGACCTCGGTCGTCATCCTGGGCATGCTGGCCTCCCGGTTCACCACCCTGCCGGTCGACGGGTATGTCGGCGTGCTGGTGGCGCTGTTCGTGCTGTGGTCGGGCGTGGGGATCGCGCGCGACACGCTCAGCCCGCTGCTTGGGCAGGCGGCCGACCCCGATATCGCGCACTCGATTGAGGAGGTTGTGCTCGGCATGGACGGCATCGTCGGCGTGCACGACCTGATCGTGCACAACTACGGCGCGGGGCGCTCGCTCGCGTCACTGCACGCCGAGGTGCCCGACAACGCCGATTTTGTGGCGATCCACGAGGTGGTGGACGAGGCCGAAAAGCTGGTCTGGCAAAAGACCGGCGTGTACCTCGTCATCCATATGGACCCGATCTCGCTCAACGATACGCGCGTCAACACCTTCCGGGAGCTGACGCAGGAGGTGCTGCAGGGGCTTGACAGCCGCCTGACCATGCACGATTTCCGCATCGTGGACGGCAAGCGCCACATCAACCTGGTGTTCGACGTGGTGGTGCCGTTCGATTATGGCGCCGAGGCGCGGGACAAGCTGCGCCGTGACATTGCGGCGGGGCTGCGCGCAAAAGAGCACCGCCTGAACCCGGTCATCACCTTTGACCACCAGATGTAACAGGAGGAACGGAAAATGCTGCTTGTTTATCATGGCCATATTTTGGACCCTTATACCGGGCTGGACGCGCCGCGCGACTTGGTGATCGGGGACGACGGGCGCATCCTCGCCATCGAGGAAGGGCTGACGCCCGCGCGCGCCGCGCAGATGTTCGGCGGGGAGGCCGAGGCCTTCGACGCGGCTGGGCTGATCGTCTCCCCCGGCCTGGTGGACGTGCACGTCCATTTCCGCGACCCCGGGCAGACCGACCGGGAGGATCTCTCGACCGGCGCGCGTGCGGCCGCCGCGGGCGGGTTTACGACGGTCGTCTGCATGGCGAACACCGCGCCCACCGTGGACAACGTGGATACCCTGCGGTATGTGCTGGACAAAGCCGCGAAGATCGGCACCGTCAACATCCTGCAGACGTGCGCCGTGACCCGGGGGCTGGGCGGCCGCGAGTTGACCGATTTCAAGACCCTGCTGGATGCGGGCGCGGCCGGCTTCACCGACGACGGCGTGAACCTGACGGACGCCGGCCTGTGCCGGGAAGCCATGGAGCGCGCCGCCGCCCTGGGCACGCTGCTCTCCTTCCACGAGGAGGATCGCACGCTGGTGCCCTCGCCCGGGGTCAACTACGGCTCCGCCGCCGCACGGCGCTTCGGCGTGGCCGGGGCGCGGCCGGAATCCGAGGAGTGCATGGTCGCGCGCGATATCGCGCTCGCGCTGCGCACGGGTGCGCGGGTCTCCTTCCAGCACATCAGCTCGGCAAACTCCGTGCGCCTGATCCGCATGGGCAAGGCGCTCGGCGCGAAAATCTACGCCGAGGCCACGCCGCACCACATCAGCCTGACCGAGGAGGCCGTGCTGGAGCATGGCACCTACGCCCGCATGAACCCGCCGCTGCGCCGCGAGGAGGACCGCCTCGCCCTGATCGGCGGCCTGTGCGACGGCACGGTCGACATGATCGCGACCGACCACGCGCCCCATACCGCGGCGGACAAGGCCAAGGATTTCGCGCACGCGCCCTCCGGCATCATTGGGCTGGAGACCGCGTTCTCCGTGTGCAATACCTACCTCGTGCGCGCGGGGCACCTGAACCGCATGGAACTGGTGCGCCGCATGAGCCAGAACCCCGCGCAGATTTACGGGCTGCACGGCAAGAGCATCGAGGTCGGCAACCGCGCGGAGCTCATGCTGGCCGACTGGGGCGCGGAAGTCAAATACACGGAGTATAAGTCGAAATCAAACAACTCCCCGTATACGAATATGCCGCTGTGGGGCGAAGTGCGCGCGACCGTCATGGGCAACCGGATTGTGATGGAATAAACTAGGAAACTGCATATTGGACAGGTTTGGCAGCGGGACGGTTGGATTTTAACCGTCCTTTTGCTTTACATCCGGGCGGAAACATGGTAGCCTGTAGAAAAAGATAAAGAAGGGATATGGATTGCACTACGAGGAAAAGAAGAAGGGCAGGTTCAAGCGCCGGGTGATCCTGGCGGCGGCCTTCCTCGCGCTTCTGGCGGTGGTGTTCACGGCGGGCGCGGTGTGGAGCCGCGGGAAGGCGCAGCCCAAGATCACGGGCGACCTGCTGTCGCAGCAGCTCGTATCGGTCAGCGAGCTGGCGACGGTCGAGTACCATTACACCAACATGGGCAAGTTTGAACACCAGGCCGATTTTTATGGCTGGAAGGTGCCGCTCACGCGCAAGAGCTTTATCGTCTCTTACGACGGCGTGATCAAGGCGGGCGTCGACGCTTCCGCGATCGGCGTGCAGGTGCGCGGGAAAAGCATACATATCACGCTGCCGGAGGCAAAGGTCCTGTCGCACGAGATCGCGGACGACAGCATCGAGATTTTTGACGAGACCAAAAACATCTTTAACCAGCTCGAAATCAGCGATTACACCGGCTTTACAGCCGACCAGAAGGGCAAGATCGAACAGCGCGCGCTGGAAAACGGCCTGCTTGCCGAGGCGCGCGCCCGCGCGGCGGGCGCGGTGCGCCAGCTCCTCATGCTGATGCCCGGCGTGGGCGGGGAATACGAATTGGTCGTCGAATAAGGGCGCAAAAAAAGGCGGTGGGGAAACCCACCGCCTTTTTTATGTATGCCGCTTACTGCGCCACGGAGTTCTTGTTCTTGACCGCGCCGACCGTGTACAGGATCGGGAGGACCAGGCCGATCAGGACGCTCAGGATATTGAAGGAACCGCCCGCGATGCCGACGATCGCGCTGATCACCTGGATGACGATCATGACGATGCCGCAGATAAAGCAGGTCTGCGCCTTCTCGGGCTTGTCGCAGTTCTTCACGCCCAGGATGCCGAAAATCAGGTCGAGCGCGCCGCCGATCAGGGCGATGACGCCGACGACCATGGCCAGGCCGCCGACCGCGCCTGCGGAAAGGCCGGCTTCCGCGAATGCATCGGCCCCCGCCGCTGCAATCATGCCGCCGCCCGCGAGCATCATAATGCCGCCAAGCAGGCCGAGTGCGCCGAAGATAATCAGCAGGATGCCGACAACCTTAAGCATAGTTTTGCCTTGTGCTACCATTTTTGTTTACCCCCTCATAAAAATGTAGTGGTTGTTGCGCATTTGCGCCTTGCAACGATATTATACGGCAGATGTGTAACCATGTCAAACAAACATTGGAAAATTTCCTAGTTTCTTGCCGGAATTTAAGAAAATATTAAATATTAAAGGTCGTGGCGGTATTTCCCCCAACGGCGCACGCCGCCGTAGGCCAGCACCATGGCGGCCGCGGAGAAGCCGAGCCATACCCAGATCGCGGCGACCCAGCCGAAACGCTCGGCCACATGCCCGATGCCGTAGGACGAGATCGCGCTGCCGACATAGGACGCGCAATTGAGCACGCCCGTGATGCTGGACACCTTGCCGATCGTGCCGAAATGCACGGGCATGAAATTCATGAACATCGTGTTCGAGCCGACCATGCAGGTGCTCGCCGCGGTCATGAGCAGCAGGGAGCCGACCGCGCTCGTGCCGCTCGCCGGGATCAGCAGGGCGAGGCACACGATGCAGGCCAGGAAGAAGCCCGCCGCGCCGCGCATTTCGTTGCGGATGCGGCGCGCCGCGAGCGCCTTGACGCCGAACACGCCGCCGATGTTGACGACCGGCAGGGCGATCGCCAGCGCGACGGACAGGGCGGTCGACAGGCCGAAGCGCTCGGTCATGAACGTGGGCACCCAGGACTGGATGCCGTCGCGCAGCAGGCCGCCGGTCAGGGAGCCGAAAATGGCGAACATTACGCCGGAGGCGAGCAGCACCTTCAGCAGGCTGCCAGAGGCCGCGGCCTCGGCGGCGTTCAGCGTGACGGTTTCGATGGGGCCGTGCTTTTCCGTCATGCGCTGGAAATAGTTCATGCGGTTCAGCCAAACGGCGGTGCACACCAGCATGGCCGCGCCCGACAGGATAAAGACCGCGCGCCAGTCCGCGAACTGCAGCAGCAGCGAGGCGGCCAGGTACATGAAGATCGTCGCGAGCGGGAAGGCGACCGCGGAATTTGCGCACGCGCCCTTGCGGTAGGCCGGCGGCATAAACTCCGCGAAGATGCGCGCCACCGGCGACCAGACGAAGGACTGGAACACGCCGTTTGCCATCCACAGGCCGAGCATCACCGGCAGCGTGCCCGCAAGCCCCATGCCGATATTGAGCGCGCCGGAGGCCGCCACGCCGACCGCGATCATCTTCTTGGGGTCGAGCTTATCCCCCAGGAAGCCGCTGAAAATCTGGCATACGCCGTAGGTGGCGAAAAGCGCGGTGCCGATCAGGCCGGCCTGGCTTTTGGTAAAGCCCTCCGTGGCGATCAGCTCGGCCATGACGGAAGAATAGCTCATGCGCCCGAACAGCGCGACGATATAGGTAATGATGCATAGGAAAAACAGGTGCGGCGCAAGCCGCTCCGGGCAGACGCGCCGGGTGTAGGTTTCACTCATAATTCTTTTCCCCCATAAGTATTCCAAACGTTCTCATTATAGCACTGCGCGGCGGCGATGTTAAGCGCCAAACCCGCAGTACGCCCCCTCGGGGAAAAGATTGGTGAAAACGCGCAAATCCGGCCGGCAAAACCGCCCCGCCCTCGGTCAGAAAAGCGGAAGCCGGAAAAAATCCCCTGAAACCCTTGACAACCGGGGTTAGCCGTAGTAAACTTTAAACGTAAAAGGGGTTAGGAAAAGCTAACCCCGCTTTTCAGCCATATGGTTAGCAAGTCCTAACTGTAGTTTATAAAGGAGGATGCATGATGCCGCTGTCTATGGTGAAAACCGGCATGCCGGGAACGATTTATAAGATTAACGGCCGCGACCACACCCGCCGGTTCCTGGAGGGGCTGGGTTTTGTCGAAGGGGAGCGCGTCACGGTGGTCTCCGAGCTGGGCGGGAACCTGATCCTGCAGGTCAAGGACGCGCGCGTCGCGCTCGACCGCAGCATGGCCAACCGCATCTGGGTTGAGGACGCCGTAGGATAAAGGGGGGATTTACATGCAGACATTACGGGATACCAAGTGCGGCCAGACCGTGACCGTGCGCCGTCTCAACGGCACGGGCGCCGTCCGCCGCCGGATCATGGATATGGGGCTGACCCGCGGGGTAGAGGTCCTTGTCCGCAAGGTCGCGCCGCTGGGCGACCCGGTCGAAGTCAATGTGCGCGGCTACGAGCTTTCGCTGCGCAAGGCCGACGCCGAGCTGATCGAAGTCGAATAATAAAAAAAGGCCGGCAACGGCCGATTTTTTGGCAGCGCGGTTAGCGTATGCTAATAACAGGAGGAATGACACCATGCCGATTACCATTGCCCTCGCGGGCAACCCGAACTGCGGCAAAACGACAATGTTTAACGACCTGACCGGCTCCAACCAGTATGTCGGCAACTGGCCGGGCGTTACAGTGGAAAAGAAGAGCGGCAAGCTGCGCGGCCATAAGGACGTGCGCCTCATGGACCTGCCGGGCGTTTACTCCCTCTCCCCGTATACGCTGGAAGAGGTCGTTTCGCGCAATTACCTGCTCGATCAGGACCCGGACGTGATCCTGAACCTGGTTGACGCTTCAAACATCGAGCGCAACCTGTACCTGACCACCCAGCTGCTGGAGGTCGGCGCGCCGGTCGTGATCGCCCTCAACATGATGGACGTGGTGCGCAAGAACGGCGACAGGATCGATACGGCAAAGCTGTCCCGCGCGCTCGGGTGCCCGGTCGTCGAGACCGCGGCCGTCAAGGGGCAAGGCTCGATGGAGGCCGCCGAAGCGGCGATACGCCAGGCGAAGCTGGAAGCCGCCGTGCCGCAGCACCGTTTTTCCGAACCGGTCGAGCAGGCGCTCGCCGCGATCGAAGCCATGGTTGCCGACGTCACGGACGAGGCGCACCGCCGCTGGTTTTCCATCAAGCTGTTCGAGCGCGACGCCAAGGTGCTCGAGCGCTTCCAGTTCGGCACGGATACCCGCGCCCGCCTGGAGGAAATCATCGTAACCTGCGAAGACGCGCTGGACGACGATGCGGAAAGCATCATCACCAACGGGCGCTACACGTATATTTCGGGCGTGGTGAAGGGATGCGTCGTCAAGAAGGCGGCGCGCGGCGCGCTGACCACCTCGGACAGGATCGACCGCATCGTGACGAACCGCTGGCTTGCGCTGCCAATCTTCGCGGCCGTCATGGCGCTGGTATACTATGTTTCGGTCACCACGATCGGCACGATTGTCACCGATTGGACGAACGATGTGCTGTTCGGCGAAATTATCCCGCCCGCGGCCGAGGGCTTCCTGGTAGCGGTCGGCTGCGCGCCGTGGCTGCAAAGCCTGATCCTCGACGGTATCATCGCGGGCGTGGGCGCGGTGCTCGGCTTTGTGCCGCAGATGCTCGTGCTGTTCCTGTTCCTCGCCGTGCTGGAGGACTGCGGCTATATGGCGCGCGTGGCGTTCATCATGGACCGCATCTTCCGCAAGTTCGGCCTTTCCGGCAAGTCCTTTATCCCGATGCTGATCGGCTCGGGCTGCGGCGTGCCGGCGGTCATGGCCTCGCGCACCATCGAGCAGGAGCGCGACCGCCGCATGACCATCATGACGACGACCTTCGTGCCCTGCGGCGCGAAGATGCCGATCATCGCGCTGTTCGCGGGCGCAATCTTCGGCGGCGCGGGCTGGGTGGCCTGGTCTGCGTACTTTATCGGGATCGGCGCGATCATCGTATCCGGTATCCTGCTCAAAAAGACCCGCATGTTCGCGGGCGACCCCGCGCCGTTCGTCATGGAACTGCCGCAGTACCATATCCCGACCGCCGGCAACGTGCTGCGCTCCATGTGGGAACGCGGCTGGTCCTTCATCAAGAAGGCCGGCACCGTGATCCTGCTGTCCACCATCGTGATCTGGTTCGCGCAGAGCTACGGCTTTGAAAACGGCGCGTTCGGCGCGGTGGAGGATATGGACAACAGCATCCTGGCGGCGCTCGGCAACGTGATCGCACCGGTTTTCGCACCGCTCGGCTGGGGCGACTGGAAGCCCGCCGTGGCGACGGTCACCGGCCTGGTGGCCAAGGAGAACGTGGTCGCGACCTTCGGCCAGCTGTTCCACTTCGCGGGCGAGCTTTCCGAGGACGGCGCGGAGATCTGGGGCACCCTGGCGGCAGCGTTCACCATGCTCTCGGCCTACTCCTTTATGGTATTCAACCTGCTGTGCGCGCCCTGCTTTGCGGCGATCGGCGCGATCAAGCGCGAGATGAACAGCGCAAAGTGGACGTGGTTCGCCATCGGCTATATGACGGTATTCGCGTATACCGTCTCCCTGATGATCTATCAGTTCGGCANGGCGCGGCCGCCGTGGCGGCGCTTGCGGCGTGCGCCCTGTTTGCGGCAAAGCGCGCGATATTCCGGTGGCTGCGGCGCAGCGCGCCGGATGGGGATGGGCGCGCCGATATGTGAAAAAGTAGATATAGCCAGAATGCTTTCGCATATTTTGGCAAATATGCCCTATTGTGCGCGCCCCCGCCGGTTGTGTATAATTATATGATACCGAAAGTTTCGCGATTTGGGCGATTGAAGAAAGACGGAGGAGGGCGCGCGAGTGAGACAGAGCAGAAGCGCTGTATTGGGCGAGCAGGTCTATGAGCACATCAAGGAAATGATCCTGCGGGGCGATATTTCAAGCGGAGAAAAGATCCCGGAGCAGAAAATTGTCGAACAGCTCGGCGTCAGCCGCACGCCGGTACGCGAAGCGGTGCGCCGCCTGGCGGGCGACGGCCTGATCGTTTTCACGCCCAACAAATCCGCCGAGGTCATCACGGTCGACGCGAAGTTCAAGCGCGACCTGGGCACGGTGCGCATCACAACCGATTGCCTGTCCGCCGTGCTGGCCATGCAGAACGGGTCGAACGCCGATTTTGAGGCGCTGCGCGTGCTGTCCGGCCAGTGCATCGAGGCGCAGCTCGCGGGCGATATCCACAGCCGCATCCGCTTTGACAGCGCCTTCCATATGAAGCTCGTCGAGATCAGCGGGAACACCCTGCTTGTTGAGATACAGAAGAACCTTTATGTCAAATCCCAGTTTGCGCAGACCCACACGCTGGTCAAAAAGAAGGAGACCGACCTGTGCGACGTGCGCCAGCATGAGGAGATCATCGACGCGCTGTTTGCGCGCGACGCGGGCCGCGTGCTCGCCGCGATCAAAAAGCACCTCGTCACCTTCTACGAGATCGAGGATACGGGCGTGCTGCTGCCGGACGACCTGTTCCGCGAGGTCGCGCGCTGAGGCGTATCAAGCGAAGCCATCGTATGCCGGTGGCTTTTTTCATATCCCGCAGGCATGCCGCCCGGCGTGCGCGCATAGGATAGGCTTTGCAGGCATTTAAAAACCGGACAGGCACAGGGGGCATGGAACTATGACAGTGGAACAGGTGGTCGCGGCGCGCGTTTCCCGGCGCAGTTATCTGCCGGACAAGCTGGACGGCGCGCAAAAGGCGCGCTTTGAAACGCTGGCGGCGCGTATGGCGGCGGCCGGCGTGCGCATCGGGCTGGCTGAGGACGGCGCGGCGGTGTTCGCGCGCTTCGGCAAGAGCTACGGCATGTTTTCCGGCGTGCACAGCTTCTTTGCGCTGATCGGCCGCACGGACGACCCGGCGGCGGGCGAAAAGCTCGGGTATTTCGGCGAACTCCTCGTGCTGGAGGCCTGCGCCATGGGGCTTGGCACCTGCTGGGTCGGCGGCACGTACGATGCGGCCGCCTGCCCGTGCGCCCCCGGCGCGGGGGAAAAGCTGTCCTGCATCGTCACGGTCGGCCGGTGCGCGCAAAAGCGCGGCGTCAAGGAAGCGCTGGTCTACCGCTTCGCGCACCGCGGCACGAAGGACCTCGAGGAACTTTTCACCTCGGAAACGCCCGTGCCCGCCTGGTTCCTCGAGGGGATGCAGGCCGTGCGGCGCGCGCCGTCGGCGCTCAACCGGCAGCCCGTGCAGTTCCGGTATGAGGAGGGGGCGGTTTCCGCGTCGGTGCCCGACCTCGCGCAGCACCGCGACCTCGACCTCGGCATCGCCAAGGCGCATTTTGCGCTCGTGGCCGGCGGCCGGTGGGAATGGGGCAACGGCGGCCGCTTCGAAAAGCAGGCGCGCGGGCATTACGGCCTCCAGGCGCCGGATGCGGTGGACGCGCTGCTGGACATGCAGCTGGCGGCCGCGGCCAAGGCATAAAACAAGGCATAAAAGACCCGCCGCGCCCCTTGGGGGCGCGGCGGGCCTTTTTTTATTCCTGGAAGGCCGCGCGGAGCACCTGCCCGGCGACCTCGCCCGCGACGGCGTTGCCGCCGCCGCCGTTTTCGACCATGACCACGAAGGCGTAAGGGTGGCTGGGGTCGCGCGAAAAGCCGGCGAACCAGGCGTTCGGGCGCTTGCCCCCGCCGACCTCGGCCGTGCCCGATTTGGCGCACAGCTCCATGCCGGGGAAGCGCTTTTCCCCGTAGTTGTTCACCACGTTGTCGCGCATCATGTCCGAAAGCTTCGCGGCGGTTGCCTCGTCCAGCATGCGCGCGCCGTGCTTTTTAAGGTACATGCTGGTCGGGATGCCGCCCGCCGTCGTCGTCTGGTAGACGAGCTGGGGCGTGGCCGGCACGCCGCCGCGCGCGATCGCGCCCATATAGGCCATAAAGTTGCACGGGTTCACCAAGTCGTTGTGCTGGCCGATGCCCGCCCAGGCCAGGTTGCCGGGGTCGCCCGTCGGGAAGGTGAAGCTGCCCTTTGCGGTCTGGATGCCGGAGACCGACAGGCTGGAGGTCAGCCCGGCCTTGTCGGCGTACTGCGCCATGACGTCCGGCCCGACCTCGGTCGCGAGCGCGCCGAACACGCAGTTGCACGAGACCGTGAGCGCCTTGCCGATCGTCATGGTGCCGTGGGCGGAGGGGCAGGTGATGACCTGACCGCCGGCCTCGAAGCGGCCGTCGCAGGTGAACTCGCGGCTGAACAGCGTGGGCACATGGTCAATCGCCGCGGCCAGCGTCACGGTTTTGAACACCGAGCCGGGCGTGAAGGTCGCGGAGAGGAAGCGGTTGAGGTACGCGCCCTCCCATTTCGCGGCGCTTTCGATCTCCTCGGCCGGGGGCGGGTTTGCCGGGTCGAAGGCCGGGGTGGACACCATGCACAGGATTTCGCCGGTCTCATAGTTGTACACNCCGAGGCGGCGGCCGACATCGTGCGCACCTGCTGGAAGCCCTTGCCCGAGGCGTCCTCCCAGGCGTGCCCCCAGGCCGCAAAACGGCTGGCGATATGGGGCTTGAGGCGCAGGAGCATCAGCCCGCCGATGCCGCAGCCCGAGCAGATGAGCGCGAGCGTCGCGAAATCGCCCGAACGCAGGTAGGCGATGACCAGGAAGGTCACGAACAGGATGAGCGCCGTGCCGAAGTCGTTCATCAGCGCAAGGCAGCCGCCGCAGGCGGCGGTGAGCACGATGAACAGCGTCAGGTTGCGGCGGTTGAACAGGCGCTCGAGCGTCGCCGCGCCCGCGAAGATGTAACAGATTTTGACCAGCTCAGAGGGCTGGAACGAAAAGCCGCCCAGGTAGATCCAGTTTTTCGCGCCGTGGATCTCGCGGCCGAACACCAGCGTAAAGGCGAGCAGGCCGACCGCCGCCGCAGCCATCAGCCAGCGCACCCGCTGGGCGCGCTGCAGGTCGCGCAGGAAGAAGCCGAGCACCAGGAAGATGCCCATGCCGAGCAGGATGGACAGGAACTGCTTGGGCATTTCCCCCGGCGCGCTCGACCCCGCCACGGCGAGCGAGAGCGTGCACAGGAAGAAGGCGATGGTCTCCATCTCGAAGCCGACCCGCCGGTAGGCGCGCATCAGGATGCAGTACAGCCAGCACACGAGGGTGAAGCCCAGGAAGGTGAGCGGGATGACGACCGGGGTTTCCCCGCCCTTCGTGATGATGAGCTGCAGCGCGGCCAGCACCTGGAACAGCGTCAGCAGGACGAGCGAGCCCCAGGGCGGCACGGGGCGGCCGGCCTGGCGGCGCTGCTCCACCTG
>NZ_LT707056.1:33933-39948 GCF_900155735.1 Intestinibacillus massiliensis | reverse complement strand
ACGGGCAGCAGCACGACGGGCACGCCGCCGAGCAGGATCGTGTCCCCGTCGCCCACGGCGGCCACGCCGCCCACCGGCCTGCCGTTCACCTGCGTGCCGCCGGTCGAGCCCAGCTCGTGCAGCGTCCAGGAGCCGTCGTCCGCGCGGGTCAGCGCGGCGTGGCTGCGGGAGATCGAGGGGTAATTGAGGGTCACGTCCGCCGCGCCGGCGCGGCCGATGATGTTTTCCCAGTGGGTGAGCGGCACCCGCTCGCCGTTGGGCAGGGCGAGGTACGCCCAGATTTCAGGCTCGTGCCGCACGCGCAGCAGCGAACGGATGGCGGACGCCAGGATCGCGATGGCGAGCAGCGGGAAGGCGAAGCGGGTCACCGCGGTGAACCACTGCCCGACCAGCGGGTATTCCGCGAGCAGGCCGGTAAGCCCGTCCATGGCGGGCTGCAAGGCCTCGGTAAAAAGCATTTTTGTGGTCTCCTTTCAGGGAGGGGATGGAAGCGGCACGGGCGCCGCCCGGGGCTGCTGGGGCGCTGCATGTGGCCGTATGCGGCTATTATATCACAATTGCCCGCGCGGGGCGTGAAAATTTGGATAAATTTAAGAAACAGCGGCGGCGCAAAAAAAGGGGGGCGGCCGGAGCCGTCCCCCTTTCCTGGCGGGTTACATGGGCGTCTTGCGGAAGGTCGCGGGCGAGACCCCGACCTTGTCGGTAAACGACGCGATGAAGTTGACCTCGCTGTGGTAGCCGACCCGGTAGGCGATCTCCTTGACGGACAGCTTGGTGCCGTGCAGCAGCGCCTTTGCCTCGTCGATGCGGTGCAGCACGATGTATTCGTGCGGGGAAAAGCCGGTGTGGCTGCGGAACTGGCGCGAAAAGTGCGAAGGGCTGAGGTTGACCGCGGCCGCCACGCGCTCGACCGAAAGCTCCTCGAACAGGTGCTCCCCGATAAAGCGCATGGCCTGGGCGGTCGGGCTGTCCGCGTCCGCCGCGTCCGCCGCGTGCTGCGGGAACAGCAGGTTGCACAGGATCTGGTAGATGCGCTGGGAATACGCAACCTCCGGGATGGACGCGCCGCCCTTGAGCCCGGAGACGATCTGCGCCAGTTCCCGCTCGACCCGGCTGTCTGAGGGGGGGTAGAATACGTGCCGCCCGCCGTGGAAGGCGATGATCTGCTCGTAAAAGTCGGCGGCGTTCGCGCCGTCGAAGTGGATCCAGATGGTTTCCGCGCCCTGCGGGGTGTAGTAGCGGTGCGGGCGGCGGCAGTCGATCAGCGCAAGCTGCCCCTGCTCGGCGGTAAATTTGTCGCCGTCCGCGATAAAATGCATGAACCCTGCGCGCAGGTAGATGAGGAAAAAGTTCTTGTGGCTCTCCAGCTGGCTGATGTCGCAGGTATCCTTAAAATCATAATGCTCGTCACAGTAATAGTGCCCGCAGCGGGTCACGTAAAAAAACAAACGGCGCGCGATTGCGGAGGGGGTCGAGAAAAAACGCTCGGACTGGGACAGCACCCCGGCTTCGTGCAGGACTTTCATGGCGCGCGTCTCCTTCCTTTGTGCAAAATGGATTGTTGGCACCCTAATAATAGCATAAAATATGAATGGATTGCACTATTTTTTTATTGTAATATAGAAAAAATTTAAGTAAGATAAAGGCGATAGGAAAAGGAAGTTCCAAGACACCCTTCCGACACCCCGTGGGCCGGCTACTATTCGCTCAGGCCGGCCCACCTTTCTCACCAGTGGATAAGTGCCCTGCACGGGTTGGCAGGGCACTTTTTCTAAGGAAAATTAGTGTATACAACCCAAAGGGAGTACAACCAAAAGGATAGGGGGAAATTGCCGTGACCGGCGTCATTAAAGAGAAGGCATTCTACAAAAGCTTTATGATCCTGACATTGTCCATCGCGCTGCAAAACCTGCTGACCTATAGCGTCAACCTCGCGGATAACGTGATGCTGGGCGCTTATAGCGAAACGGCGCTGTCGGGTTCCGCGCTCTGCAACCAGATCCAGTTCCTGCTGCAGATGCTCGTCGTGGGCGCGGGCGAGGGCGCGGTCGTCCTGGGTTCGCAGTATTGGGGGAAACGCAACCTGCAGCCCATCCCGCACATCATCGGCGTGGCGCTGCGCTTCGGCGGCGCGCTGGCCGTCGTGCTGTTCGCGATCGTATTTTTCATGCCCGGCCAGGTGCTCGGCCTGCTGACGAACGACCAGGCCGTCATCGCGGAGGGCGTCAAGTACCTGCAGATCATCTGCTTTACGTACATCATCTTCACCGTGACCAACATCCTGGTCGCCTCGCTCCGTTCGATCGGCGTCGTCAAGATCGGGTACGTCATCTCGTTCTCCACGCTGTGCATCAACATCTGCCTGAACTCGCTCCTGATCTACGGCAGGCTCGGCCTCCCGCGCCTGGGCATCCGCGGCGCGGCGATCGCGACGCTGGTCTCGCGCTGCGTGGAGCTGGTCATCGTTATATTTTACCTCAAGTACAAGGAGCATAACCTCAACCTGACCCTGGGCAAGCTCATACATATCGATACCTCCTATATTAAGGACTACCGCAAGGTATCGCTTCCCGTGCTCATGAACCAGGCGCAGTGGGGGCTGGCGCAGATGGTGCAGACCGGCATCCTCGGCCACCTCGGCGCGGCGGCGATCGCGGCGAACTCCATCGCGACCATCGTGTTCCAGATCATTTCCGTCGTGGCCTACGGCGCGGCTTCGGCCTCGGGCATCGTGGTTGGCCGCACGATCGGCGAGGGCGGGGAGCACAAGCTCCACTCCCTGGTCAAGACGCTGCAGATCATCTTCATCACGCTCGGCGTGCTGACGGGGCTTGTCATCTTCCTCGCGCGCAAGCCGGTGCTCATGATGTACAACATCTCGCCGGAGGCGCACGCGCTCGCATTGCAGTTCATGCTGGTGCTCGCCATCACCACGGTGGGCACGGCCTACCAGATGGCGTGCGACACCGGCATCATCCGCGGCGGCGGCGACACCTCGTTCAGCATGAAGATGAACTTCATCAGCATGTGGTTCATCATCGTGCCGCTGTCCGCGATCGCGGCGTTCGCGCTGCACTGGCCGCCCGTGGTGGTGTTCTTCCTGCTCAAGTGGGACCAGCTTTACAAGGCGATCCCGGTCGTCATCCGGCTGCGCAGCTGGAAATGGGTCAAGAAGGTCACCCGCCTCGATACCGAAACGGCCTGAAGCCCCTATATCACAAAAAACGCCCCTGCCGCGGGTAAAGCGGCAGGGGCGTTTTTATGATTGTGCGCCGCCGGGCAGCCCGTCCCGGCTGTTTTCCCAGCTTTGCCGGTATTTGACGGGCGACATGCCGACGAGCTTGCTGAATACCGTGCTGAAATAGTTCGGGTTGTCGTAGCCGACCATGGCCGCGACCTCGGTGACGCTGTGGCTGGTGAAGGTCAGCAGGCTCTGCGCCTCGCCGATGCGGCGGCGGGTGATATACTGGATCGGGGAGTAGCCCGTGACCGCCTTGAAGATATGGGAGGCGTAGTAGGGGTTGATATAAAAGACGTCCGCAATGCCGCTCAGCGTGAGCGGTTCGGCGTAATTACGGTCGATATAGGCCTTGATCGAGCCGACCAGCTCATGCTCCTTGCCGCACAGCCGCTCCTCGCCGCTGCCCAGGAGCTGGCGGAGCAGCAGCAGGATCGCGCGCAGCGCCGCGTTGCAGAAATCCTCGCAAAGCTCCCTCCCATCCTCCATCTGGCGGTAGACCATGCGGAACAGCGCGGCTGCCTCGGCCATGTGCTCCCCGGTGCTGACCACGGCCGCCGCGTCCGGCGGGATCAGGTGGTTTTCCGGCAGGCCGTCGATCTGCAGGCCGGTGAAGCCCAGGCAGATCAGCCCCTCGACCGAATCGGGCAGGGAGCTGTCGTCGTGCACGACGCCGGCGTTAAAAATCAGGATGTCGCCCTCGCGCACGGTATAGCTGCGGCTGCCGATGAAATGCGTGCCGCTGCCCTTGTAGACATAGGCAATTTCGATCAGGTGCGCGTGGCTGTGCAGCGGCAATGCCATTTTGGAGTAGGCGGTCTCCACGTCGCTGACGAAAACGAGCTGGGGCGCCTGTGCTCCGTCAAAGCAATTTTGTGTATCGTTCTTAAACATAAAAAGCGGCATAAACGTCCCCTCAGGCTGGAAAGTTTGTAGATTACAAGTATTTTACTTATTTCAGTATAGCATACCCGCTGCCCGTGTCAATTGATATAGGCGATTTCCACAAAGGTAACAAAACAGCAAAATATAAAAAATGAATATAAAAGCCGTAGATATGTCCTGCTGCAGGCAAGGGCGGAATTTCCAGCCATATACCGCAAGATAGTGACAATATTTTTTGAAAAACGGATGCATATGGTTAATTGCGGTAAAATATATGGACAAATCACGGATTTCTGCAAATAAATGCATAAAAACAATTGTGTACATTTCACATTAAATGCATGCATGAATACGCGCCCTCAAATTTTTTGAAGATGGATGCGCGGCGTAAAAAGCGGAAATGGAAAATCAGAATATGATCAAATAGCAAAAAAATTGAGGTAACAAAAATTATGCATCTATTTTGTACAGAATTACGGCACTTTTGGGGCTGCCGTCCTGGACAAATGCGCAAAAATTTCGTGGCGGCAGCCGCTTGCGGACAAGTATAATAGATGCAACGGATCAGCGCCTGTGCAATCCGCACAAAAAGCGCAAGAATCTGGAAAGCTAACGCGAAGAAGAGGAGAGATTTTTATGAAGAAGAAACTCTTGGCACTGGGCCTTGCCGGCATGATGATGCTCGGCGCACTGGCTGGCTGCGGCGGCGGCGACGCGGCGACCGGCGATGCAAACGGCGACGCGGCGCAGGCCGGCGATGCTGCGGGCGGCGATAACGGCGGCAAGCTCAAGATTGCCATGTCCATTGCGCAGCGCGACCAGTACCTGACCAACATGGAAAAGGCCATGACCCCGTACGCGGAGTCCAAGGGCGTAGAATTCAAGGTATTTGACGCAAACGGCGACATTTCCGCACAGATCGGCCAGGTGCAGACCGCTTCTGCCGACAAGTACGACGCGACGATCGTCGTCCTGGTTAACAACGACGCGGCGGCCGAGGTGCTGCAGGCGGCGGGCGACATGCCGGTTGCATTCGTCAACAGAATGCCCACCGACGTTTCCATCCTGGACGGCAAGAAGGCGACCTACGTCGGCTCCAACGAGCTGGATTCCGGCAAGATGCAGGCTGAGTACCTCGCAGAGTACTTCAAGGAAAAGAACATCACCGCCCCCAAGATCGTACTGTTCCAGGGCCCCCTCGGCCAGGATTCCGTTGTAAAGCGCACCCAGTCCTTCAAGCAGGGCCTGGAAGACGCAGGCCTGACCGCGGAGTACGTTTATGAAGACACCGCTGAGTGGGACCGCGCCAAGGCGATGGACAAGTTCACCCAGTTCCTCGGCTCCGGTAAGGAATTTGACGCGGTCGTCTGCAACAACGACGACATGGCGCTCGGCTGCATCGAGGCGTACACCGCTTCCGGCACCACCGAGATCCCGGTACCGATCGTAGGTATCGACGCGACCGAGACCGGCTGCGAGGCCATCAAGGCCGGCACCATGGCGTTCACCGTATTCCAGAACCCGAAGGCACAGGGCGAGGGCGCGATCGACGCGGCCATGAGCATGGCCAAGGGCGAGGACGTTGCGAACATCGAAGACGGCGTCGTCTGGATCCCGTTCGAGCCGGTTAGCGCCGACAACGTTGCGGATTACATGGGCTAATTCATCCTGCCATTGCAAATATCCCCTCTGGAAAGTGGGACGGCCATCGGCCGTCCCACTTTTTTTGCGCCCGGCGCGCCGGGGAAGCATCCCGAAATATACGCCGTTTGGACACAAAAACTTCACAGGCGCAGGGTATCCTTGAACCAATTGGAACACCGTTTGGAGAGAAAGGAAATCAGAGCCATGAACTTGCCGTTCAAACCGAAAAAGCAAGGCGGGGCGGGCGC
>NZ_LT707056.1:3398-33364 GCF_900155735.1 Intestinibacillus massiliensis | reverse complement strand
CGGCAGCCCCCGGCGCCCAGCCGCCGGAAGCGCCGCAGCCGGCAAAGAAAAAGAAGTCCGGGAAAAAGCTGAAACGGGTGGTCGCAGTCGTGCTGGTGCTCGCGTTGGCGGGCGCGGCGGGCGTGCACTTCCTCAGCCCCAAGCAGGCGGACGCGAAGGCCAGCTTCACCGAGGAGGCAGCCGCCCGCCGGGACATCACCACCACGCTGACCGGCACGGGCACGCTCGCGCCGCTCAACCAGTACAACGTGACGACGCTGGCGCGCGGCGAGGTACTGACCTGCACCTTCGAGGAGGGCGACACCGTGCAGAAGGGCGACCTGCTGTACACGATCGATTCCTCTGATGTGGAGGACAACATTGAAAAGAGCCGCCTGTCCCTGCAGCAAAGCCAGCTCAGCTACAACCAGCAACTTGAAAGCCTGGCCGACCTCAGCGTCAAGGCGAAAAAGTCCGGCGTGATTACGGACGTGGCGGTCGAGGCGGGCGACGAGGTCAAAGCGGGCGACAAGATCGCCGACGTGCGCGACAGCTCGGTGATGAAGCTCAAGGTGCCGTTTAATTCCGCGGACGCGCAGGGCTTTTATGTCGGCCAGGCCGCGGCCGTCACAATCGACGGCAGCTTTGAGACCCTGTCCGGCACGGTCGCGGAGATTGACGGCGCGGACACCGTGCTGGAGGGCTACCAGATGGTGCGCAACGTGACCATTTCGGTGCAGAACCCCGGCGCGCTGTCGCCCTCCGCCGCAGGCACCGCCACGGTGGGCGGGGTCGCGTGCAACAGCGGCGCGAACTTCGAATATAACGCGGAATCCACCATCACCGCGGAGGTCGCGGGCACTGTGGCGTCCGTTTCCGTACATAGCGGTTCGGCGGTTTCCGCGGGGCAGGTCGTCTGCAAGATGACCAGCACCAGCATTCAAAACCAGGTCGAAAACCAGGCGCTCTCGCTCAAAAACGCCGAGCTTTCCCTACAGAGCACGATCGATTCGCTGGACGACTACAAGGTCACCGCGCCGATCTCCGGCACCGTCGTGACGAAGAACACGCAGGCGGGAGACTCGATCGATTCCTCGTCCGGCGTGTCGGCGCTCGCGGTCATCTATGACATGTCGGCGCTGACCTTCGACATCGCGCTCGACGAGCTGGACGTCAACCAGGTACAGGTCGGCCAGGAGGTACAGGTGACGGTCGATGCGCTCGACGGCCAGTCCTTCACCGGCTNGAGCGTGCCCGCCGCGCCCGGGAAGCGCTCGCGCGGGTAGGGCTGGAGGGCAAATGCAAGAACCTGCCGAGCCAGCTCTCCGGCGGCCAGCAGCAGCGCGTCTCGATCGCGCGGGCGCTGGCGGGCGACCCGTCGGTCATCCTCGCGGACGAACCGACCGGCGCGCTCGACAGCCGCACGAGCCGCGAGGTGCTCGACTTCCTGCAGCGGCTGCACAAGGAAGGCAACACGATCGTGCTGATCACGCACGACAACTCGATCGCCGCCGAGGCGCAGCGCATCATCCGCCTGGCGGACGGCAGGATCGTCTACGACGGCCCGTCCGTCCCGGCCGACCAGGTGCAGTACGCCGAGGGCGTGCACCCGATGCAGCCGCCGGCGCGGCGGTACGCGGAAGGGGTGGGCTGAATTGGGTTTTATGCAGGCCTTCCGGCTGGCGCTCAAAAGCCTGTCCGGGAGCAAGATGCGCTCCTTCCTGACCATGCTCGGCATCATCATCGGCGTCGGCTCGGTCATCATCCTGGTGTCGCTCATGCAGGGCATGACGAACATGATGACCTCCACCTTTGAGGAGATGGGCACGAACCGCCTGACCGTTATGGTTATGGGGCGCGGCTCCTCCCGCACGGTCGATGTGGACGATATGTACGCCCTTTACGAGGAAAACCCGGACTATTTCGCCTCCATGAGCCCGACGGTCTCCATGCAGGCGCAGGTCAAGCAGGATACGGTGAGCTACGATTCGACCACGGTGACCGGCGTCAGCGAGGACTACGAGGACATCGGCAAGTTCGACCTGGACAGCGGGCGCTTCCTCGGCTATGTGGACGTGGAAAACCGTAACAAGGTGTGCGTCATCGGCTCCTACCTCGCGCAAAGCGCCTTTTCCGGCGACCCGGTCGGGCAGACCATTAAACTCAACGGCAACCTGTTCACGGTGGTCGGCGTAATCGAGGAGCAGGACGACTCGACCGAGGGCTCGTCCGACGACTGTATGTATATCCCCTATACGACCGCGTCCAAACTCGGGCGCAGCATGGTGTCGAGCTATATTTTCATGACGACGGACACCAGCCTTAACGACCAGGCGTCCGCCATCCTGGACAACGCGCTCTACGAGGTGTTCCAGAGCGACGACTTCTACACGATCTCCGATATGTCGGAAATGCTTTCCACCGTGGAGGAGATGACCGGCACCATGACGCTGCTGCTGGTCGGCATCGCGGCGATCTCGCTGCTCGTCGGCGGCATCGGCATCATGAACATCATGCTGGTATCGGTCACGGAGCGCACGCGCGAGATCGGCATCCGCAAATCCCTGGGCGCCAAGCGCAAGGACATTATGCGGCAGTTCGTCATCGAGGCCGCGACGACCTCGGCGGTCGGCGGGCTGATCGGCATCGCGTTCGGCGCCGCGGTCGCGGTCGCGGTCGGCGGGCTGATCGGGCTGACGGTCGTGCCGTCGGCCAGCGCGGTCGGCGTGTCGTTCGGCGTATCGGTCGCAATCGGCGTATTTTTCGGCTTCATGCCCGCCAACAAGGCGGCGAAGCTCAACCCGATCGACGCGCTGCGCTATGATTAAAGGGCTTGCGCCCCAAACCCCGTTTGGGGCGCAAGGGCACGCTGCGGCGTGAAAGGATTCACTTATCGACCCTGGAGGTTTAAACCATGAAGAAACTGCTTTGCGCCGTGCTCTGCACGGCGACATTGCTGTCCGCCCTGCCGGTACAGGCCGCGTCGGGCGACCAGACGACCATCGAGCAGGTGGTCGGGGCGCTCGGCGTCATCACGGGCGACGAAAACGGCAACCTGAACCTGTCCGCGGGCGTCACGCGCGCGGAGTTCGCCAAGATGCTGGTGTGCGCCTCGACCCTCAAGGACACCGTTTCCCCCGCGGGCAACGCGTCGCCGTTTCGGGACGTACCCTATACGCACTGGGCGGCGAGCTATATCAAGACCGCGGTGGGGCAGGGCTGGCTGACCGGCTACCTGGACGGCTCCTACCGGCCGGACAACAACGTCACCACGGCGGAGGCCGCGACCGCGGTGCTCAAGCTCCTGGGCTACGCCGCGACCGACTTTTCGGGCGCCTACCCGGAGGGGCAGATGGCGCTTTACAAGTCCCTCGGCCTGGGCGACGGCATCTCGTCCTCGGCCACGGGCACGATGAGCCGCCAGAACTGTATGCGCCTGTTTTATAACCTGCTGTCCGTCAAATCCAAGGACAGCGAGCAGAAATACATCGAAAAGCTCGGCTACAAGCTCGACGGCGACGGCAACCCGGACTATAACGACCTGCTGCAGGGCACGATGGACGGCCCGGTGGTCGTGGGCGCGGAGGGCTGGCAGGCCGCGCTGGGCTTTACGCCGTCGACGGTGTACCGCAACGGCTCGGTTTCGTCCGCGGACGCGCTGCAGGCCTACGACGTGCTGTATTACTCCGCGGAGCGCCGCACCGTGTGGGCGTATGCGCGCCGCGTCACCGGCACCTATGAAAAGGCTTCCCCGAACAAGGAGGCGCCGGCCTCGGTCACGGTCGCGGGCGTGGAATACACGGTTTCCGGCTCCATGGCGACCGCGGCGCTCGGCACGGAGGGCGGCCTTGCGATCGGCTCCAACATCACGCTGTTGCTCGGCAAAAACGGCGAGGCGGTCATGGCCTACCCGTCGTCCGACTTGGCCAGCGACCTGGTCGGCGTGGTCACGGCCAAGGGCACGCAGGAGTATACCTCCGCCAACGGCGCGTCCTACACCTCGCAGACCATCACCCTCACCGCGCCGGACGGCGAAAGCTACACCGTGGCCTGCAACAAGACCGGCATCGGCGTGGGCAGCCTGGTGCGCGTGACCTATGATTCCTCGGGCACGAACGTCACGACGCTCACGCGCTCGGGCAGCGTTTCCGGCAAGGTCAGCGCGTCCGCGGGGCGCATCGGCAACACCAAGGTCGCGGACGGCGCGGACATCATGGACGCGGGCGACACGGGCGGCGTGCGCATCTACCTCAGCCGCATCGACGGCATGACGCTCGATTCCTCGGACGTCGCCTATGCGGAAAAAAACAGCGCGGGCGAAATCACGACCCTGATCCTGAACGACGTCACCGGCGACCAGTACAGCTACGGCGTCGTGCTCTCCGCGAGCGAAAAGTCGGACGGCATGTCGGTTTCCGGCAGCTACCGCTGGCTGATCGACGGCGTGCAGACCTCCCAGTCCTCGAGCAGCTCGACGCTGGGGGCTTCCTCCGGCCCGGCGCGCTTCACGATGAGCGGCAATTCCGTGCAGGCGGTGCGCAAGCTGGAAAAGGTCAAGGCCGTCGCCGCGCTGACCGCGGGCTACGTGCAGGACGGCGAGGGCGAGCGCCACACGATCTGGGATCACGCCGTGGTCTACCTGCTGCAGAACAACACCTATTCCAAGATGGACCGCAACGAACTGAACCTTGCGGACTACAATGTAAGCGCCTACTACGACAAGGACGATGCGGAGGGCGGCCGCGTCCGCGTCCTCATCGCCACCGTGCGCAGCTAAACGCGGCGCCGGCGCCCCCGGGGGATTCCCCCGGGGGCGTTTTGCATATGCGGCGCGGCCGGGAGGGATTCCCAGGCGCCCCGCGCCGGGTTCCCCCTGCCGCCGCGCGCCGTTTTGTGTTATACTTATAAAATAACGGCGAAAGCCAAAGCCCCGCCGAGGAGGAACGCTATGGAACAGCCCCTTGTCAGTATTATCGTCCCGGTCTATAATTCCGCGCCCCTGCTCGCCCGCTGCATCGACAGCGCGCGCAGGCAGCGCTACCCCGCCGTCGAGATCCTGCTCATCAACGACGGCTCGACCGACGCGAGCCTGGAGATCTGCCGGATGTACGCCCGCGTCGACCCGCGCATCACGGTGGTCGACCGGCGCAACAGCGGCGTGTCGGCCACGCGCAACCACGCCATCGGCCTGGCGCGCGGCAAATACCTGCAATTTTTGGACAGCGACGACTGGATGGACGCCAACGCCACGCGCCTGCTCGCCGAGCGGGCGGAGGAGACCGGCGCAGATCTCGTCATCTCGCATTACTGCCGCGTGGACGGCGACAAGGTCACGGTGCACGGCTTCCTGAACCACACCGGCGTGATGGGCAAGCGCCAGTTTGCGGAGCACCTGATGGACGAGCCGGCGAGCTTCTATTACGGCGTGATGTGGAACAAGCTGTACCGCCGCGACATCGTGCAGGCGCACGCCATCCGCTGCAACGAAAACCTGGACTGGTGCGAGGATTTCCTGTTCAACCTCGAATACATCCGGTATGCGGAATCCTTCTGCGCGCTGCAAACGCCCATCTACTACTATGTCAAAAACAACAAGAGCCTGACCGCGACCACGCTCAACCCGATCAACACACTGCAGACGCGGCTTGGCCTGTTCGCCTACTATAAGGCCTTTTACCAGTCCATCGGCCTGTACGACCGGAACCGGATGCAGATCCACCGGTACCTGATCGCGGGCGCAAGCGACGGCTGACACGCCCCATACGCCCCATGGAAGGAGGCTTTTGGTTGAAGTACAAACAGGAAGGCGTGCTGCCTTCGTCCGATATCTACCTGCACATGCCGTCGGAATTCGCGCGCCGCACGCTATTTTACGCGGAGATGGCCGGGGACGCGTCCTGTACGCCCGCTTGGCAGATCGAGCGCGGCTTTTTTGATATGTTCGTGCTGTTTTATATCCGCTCGGGCGAGCTGGCGTTCCACGACCCGTCCCGGGACTTTGCCGCGGGGCCGGATTCCATCGTACTCTTTTGCTGCAAGGGCGCGCACGCCTACACCGCGCGCGTGCCGTCCGCCTTTTCCTGGGTGCATATCAACGGCTACGCCGTGCAGCCGTATTACGACCTGCTCACGGGCCAAGGCCACGCCNTTGTATATTACGCCGGGAGACACAGCAAGAATCGTTGACCATCCCGCAAGAATTCGCATTGCCCAGTGCGCGCCCGTTTTGCTACAATAATACAAACGGAAGCGGTTTTCGCCCGTTTTAAGGACATTTTTCGGATTATTGCAAGGCTGGAAAGGGGTAAGGTTATGGAATTGAAGGTCGGTGTGGTCGGCTGCGGGGCGATCGGCCGCGAACATATTGCGCGGCTGGGCGGCAAGCTGCAGCGCTGCCGTGTCGTCGCGGTGAGCGACGTGTTTGAGGAAGGCGCGCGCCAGGCGGGCGGGCCGTTTGGCGCGCGGGTGTATACGGACAGCGCCGCGCTGGTAAACGACCCGGAGGTCGACGCAGTCGTCGTGACGGCGGCGAGCTTCGCGCATAAGGACATCCTGCTGCAGTGCATCGCGGCGGGCAAGCCGGCCTTTTGCGAGAAGCCGCTGGCCAAAACCGCGGACGACTGCCGCGCGGTGATGGCGGCCGAGATGGCGTTTGGCCGCAAGCTGGTGCAGGTCGGCTTTATGCGCCGCTTCGACAAGGGGTACCGCCAGGTGAAGGCGCTGCTGGACAGACGCGCCTGCGGCGAGCCGCTTATCCTGCACTGCACACACCGCAACCCGTCGGTCGCGGACGATTACGATACGTCCATGGCGGTCAGCGAGACCGTCATCCACGAGATCGACGTGCTGCACTGGCTGCTGGACGACGAGTACGAGAGCGTGCAGGTCATGATCCCGCGCAGCACCAAAAACACCAANGGCGGGCGGCAAGCTCAAGATCGCGATGTGCATGCCGCTGCGCGACCAGTTCCTGACCACCATCGAGCTGGCGGCGCAGGAGCGCGCCAAGGAACTGGGCTACGACCTGGTCGGCTTCGACGCGAATAAGGACGTTAGTGCGCAGATTTCCCAGATTTCCGCGTGCGCTTCCGATAAGTACGACGTGATCCTGACCGCGGTCACCGACACGAGCACCACCGCGGAACTGATCCAGGCGGCGGGCGACGTGCCGATCGTGTTCTTCTGCCGCGGCGCGGATTACAGCCTGCTGGAGCAGGGCAAATCCGCCTATGTCGGCTGCGACCAGAACGACGCGGGCAAAATGCAGGGCGAATTCCTGGCGCAGTATTTCAAGGACAACAACATCGCCGCGCCGAGCGCGGTCGTCATGATGGGCAACCTCGGCGAGGAGGCGACCAACCAGCGCACCGACATGTGCAAGCAGACGCTGCAGGACGCGGGCTTTCAGGTCAATTACGTCTATGAGGACACGGCGGAGTGGGACCGCGCCAAGGCCATGGATAAGTTTACCCAGTTCATGGGTTCCGGCAAGCCGTTCGACGCCGTCATCTGCAATAACGACGACATGGCGCTCGGCTGCATCGAGGCGTTTACCAGCCAGGGCGTGACCGATATCCCGGTGCCGGTCGTGGGCGTGGACGCGACGGACGGCGGCTGCCAGGCGCTGATCGACGGCACGATGGCCTTTACCACCAGCCAGAACGGCGCCGCCCTCGGCAAGAATTCGGTCGACGTGGGCGTGGCGCTGGCCAAGGGCGAGACGGTCGACGGCATGGAGGGCGGCACGATCCTCTGGGTCCCGTTCGAGCCGGTCACCAAGGACAATGTTTCCGATTACTACACCCCGTAAATGAAAACGCTCCCTCTTCTTCATGGGCGGCCGCAAGGCCGCCCTTTTCCCTGCCCTGCAGGAAGACAAGAAATGTATATCATATGAGCAAGGGCGGGTACTGACATTCCCGCGGGTTTGGCGTATAATACAGGAAACACGGTAGGCAGCGCTCGCTGCGCAATACGGACAGAAAGGCGATGTGAACATTATGAGGGAACTGAAAATTGGTTTAATCGGCGCGGGCTGGATGGGCAGCTACCATATGGTCGGCTTTACGAACGTGCGGCAGGCATATGGGGACAAGGTGTGCCCGGTGTTTGAGCATGTGGCCGACCCGGACGAGGCCGCGGCAAAGCGCGCCGCCGCCCGCTTTGGCTTTAAGAAGTGCTCGTGCGACTGGGCGGACGTGGTGAACGACCCTGCGGTGGAGCTGGTCGTCGTCGCCACCCCGAACGATAGCCACGCGGAAATTTCGATCGCTGCCGCGAAGGCCGGTAAGCATATCATCTGCGAAAAGCCGATGGCAAACACCCTGGAAGACGGCCGTGCCATGGTGGAAGCGGTGGAGCAGGCGGGCGTCAAGAGCCTGGTGGACTTCATTTACACCAAATGCCCGGCCAACGTCTACGCGAAGCAGCTCATCCAGGAGGGCAAGCTCGGCGAAATCCTGACCTTCCGCGGCGAGTTCGACTGCTCTTACTGCGCCGACCCGGCCACGCCGTCCAAATGGCGGCAGTACGCCTCGGTTGCGGGCACGGGCGCGCTGGGCGACCTGACCGCGCACGTCATCAGCCTGTCCGACATGCTGGTCGGCCAGGAGATCACCGAGGTCTGCGCGACCTGGGAGACCGTATATCCGGAACGCCTGCGCGCCGAGGGCGCGCCCGACAAGGTGGCGGTCGATACCGACGACCAGATCTATATCCTGGTGCGGTACGCCAACGGCCACATCGGCCAGATGTCATCCAGCCGCATCTCGACCGGCAAGCCCTGCGCGCTCGCCTATGAGATCCAGGGCTCCAAGGGCACGATCAAGTTCGACCTGACCCGCATCAACGAGCTGCAAGTCTACCGCGACGGCGGCGAGGAGGGCGACCGCGGCTTCCATGTCCTCAAGGGCAACACGGCGCACGGCGATTACAAGCAATTCTGCGCGACCGACGAGCTGGGCATCTCTTATGCCGACGTCATGGGCATCCAGGCGCGCCACATGGTCGACGCGATCGTGGACGGCAAGCCGGTAGGGATCGACATTGCCTACGGCCACAAGGTCGACCGCATCATGGCCGCCATGGCGCTTTCCGCCAAGGAAAACCGCTGGGTGAAAATCGCGGAAATGGAACCGTAACCGCCGCGGGAGGCGCGCAAGCGGGAAAGATGGCGTCCTCTCCGCATTTACAGGGCTGGAAAGGGATAGAGGATCGAATCGAAATGCATAATAACAACATATAATAATACAAATAGTATTATTTTTAACGGAAGAAAAGCAAGATTATAGACAAATAAAAGCGGGGAACATGCTGACAATTTGTCCAAGTTGCAGTAGAATAAATGCATACGGTTTGGTATCCGGGACACTGTCCTGTAAACAGAAAGGTGAGGAAACGCTATGAAGGAAATTGGAATCGGCCTGGTTGGCGCGAACTGGATGGGCAACTACCACTCGATCGGCCTGACGAACGTACGGCAGGCGTACAGCGACGTGCTGCCGGTGTTTGAGTCCGTCGCGGACGTAAACGAGGCGGCGGCTATCACAGCCTGCAACCGGTTTGGCTACAAGCGCCATTCGGCCGACTGGCACGACGTGGTGAACGACCCTGCGGTCGACCTGGTCATTATCGCGACCCCGAACTTTACCCACGCGGAGATCGCCATCGCGGCGGCCAAGGCGGGCAAGCACATCCTGTGCGAGAAGCCGATGGCCAACACACTGGCGGACGGCAAGGCGATGGTCGACGCGGTGGCGCAGGCCGGCGTCAAGAGCCTCGTGGACTTTATCTACACCAAATGCCCGGCCAACATCTACGCCAAGGAGCTGATGCAGTCCGGCAAGCTGGGCGACTTCGTCACCTTCCGCGGCGAGTTCGACTGTTCCTACTGCGCAGACCCGTCCACCCCGGCGGCATGGCGCCAGCTTGCCGAGTTCGCGGGCACGGGCGCGCTGGGCGACCTGACCGCGCACATCGTCAGCCTGTCGGACATGATCGTCGGCAAGAAAATCGATTCCGTGCTGGCTTCCTGGGATATCGTATTCCCGACCCGCCCGGATGGCCGCGACACCTCCAAGACGGTCGATATCGACACGGACGACCAGATCTATGTCATCGTCAAGTATGAGGACGGCCGCCTCGGCACCATGTCCTCCAGCCGCGTATCGGTTGCCCGCCCGGACAGCCTGTCCTACGAGCTGCAGGGCACCAAGGGCGCGGTCAAGTTCGACCTGACCCATATCAACGACCTGCAGTACTACAGCGTGGACAGCGGGAAGGCGGAGCGCGGCTACAAGACCATTAAGGGCAATGTAGAGCACGGCGACTACAAGCACTTCTGCGCGACCGACGAGCTGGGCATCTCCTACGGCGACGTGATGGCCATCCAGGCGCACGACATCCTGACCGCGATCGTGGACGGCCACGATATCGGCATCGACATCGCCTACGGCCATTATGTGGACTCCGTCATGGCCGCCATGGCGCTTTCCGCCAAGGAAGGCCGCTGGGTCAAGGTTTCCGAGATGGCGTAAGCGGGAAAAACATCAAAAAAAAGCCCCCGGCCTTGTGGCCGGGGGCTTTCTGCGTCCCCAAAGGGCGGGGGAGGGGCGGCATGCCCGCCTTCCCGTTATTTCCTGGATACCTGGAGGGAGACGGACACGTCCTTCGCCGCGTCGCCCACCATTTTAATCTCGCCCCTGCCGGGGATGGACACCGACCAGTCCGTATGGCCGGACAGGTCGAGGCAGGAGCCGTCGTCCCCGACGAGTACAAGCTTGAACCGGCCTTCGCCCGCGTCCGCCTGCGCCAAGATGGCGAGCGAGCCGCCCTTCCCTTCCCACAGGGTTTGGACGCCGCTGAAGGTGCGCGCCGTAACCTTGGCGGTATACACGCCGTCCTGCTCGCGCTCCTGCGTGGCGATGCCGATCGCCGTGTGCGAGGAATGGGAGGCGATCCAGGCCTCGTCGTCAAACTTGTCGCCGATGCCCGAGGACGCGGCGTTTGCAATGGAAAAGGCGAGCGCCAGTGCCAGCGCGACGGCCGCGATGCAGGCCGCGCCGACGATGCCCCAAAACCAGGGCTTTTTATAAAATGGGCGCATAAGTTCCCTCCGTGACTCAAAAAAAGTTGGGCGGGGCGGCGCGCTCAGCGCAGGCTGGGATCCAGGACTTCAATCTCCGCCGCCTCGTAGAGCGCGTCCGTATAGCGTTCGAGATAACGGTCGAAGCCCTCCGGGGCGCCATCGCTTGCCGTGGCGGGCTGCTGTGCATATTCAGCCTGGAGGCCGGCGGCCAGCTTGTCGTAAAGCAGCATCTCCCGCGCGGAATCGCGCATCGACGCCTTGTATTCGTCCATCGTCATCCCCCGGCCGGACAGATACGCCTCAAATTGCGCTTTAACCGTTTCGTCCTGTTCCAGCAGGGCAAAGCTGTCCGAAATGTAGCCGTCCAGCTCCTCGTCCGTGACGGTATAGCCCGCGTCGATGGCGGCCTGCACCAGCAGCCGCTGGCGGATCAGCTTGTCCAATACCTCCCGGTCGGTGAAGCTGCCAAGGGCATTGCTTAGGCCGTCCCGGTAAATTTGGTAGGACGTCCGGGAAATGGGGTCGCCGTCCACAAGGGCGACGGCGCCGCCGTCGGCTTTGGATAGGGTCTCCGCGGCTTGCCGCCCCATCTGGAAAAAATTCACGCCCCCGCCAGCTGAGGCAGTTATTAGCAGAAGCACAACGGTGAAGCCGAAAAGTATTGTACCAGAAAGTAATTTTTTAATGTTGAAGTGAAATTTTGTTTTCATAATATATATCCTCCTAATATCTGCCTTCACAAAGCCGTATCTGCTAAGTTTAGGAACACCTTAGGGAAATGGAATCATTGAATGATACAGCTAAAGCTTCTGGGCAGTAAAGACTAAAATTAGCTTTTGCATATGAAGGATTGGTGTTAATGGTAGCGACACTTGTACCTGTTGCAGATTCATAACCATACCAGCTTGGATCAATCATACTATCCTTGTCTGGAGACATGGTAGCACTTTTTATAAATGTATTTGAAGAATCATAATAATTAGCGGTATGGCTATTGATAACTTTTAAAGTAGCTATTAAAGAACTCCAATTTTTTGCATAAGCATAACTTTGGTGATTGGTATATTTGATAGAACTGGAAGTGGGGGTATAAATTTCAGTGTACCCATAATAAAAGTCAACACCAAGCGGCCAAACGCCAGCATCGTTAGTAACTAGAAAAATGGGACCTTCATTTTTAACATAGGATGATTTTTCTGCTGAAACTCCTCCTACTAATAAAGAGCAGGCAATCATTGTTGCACAAATATAGCAAATTATTTTTTTAATTGTCATGTTAAATAGCCTCCCCATAAGAGATAATTAAAAGATGCACCTTTTAATAAAATATAGCACTATAGGGATATATTGTCAATACAGGATATTTAATCAATAAAAATGGCGGGACGTGTGTCCCGCCAGGTAGCGTTGCCGCGAAGGGGGTCAGGTCAGGCTGTCGTACAACTGCTCGTACTGCTTGGCCGAGGCCGCCCAGGAGAAATCCTTCTCCATGGCGCGCTTGACCATCTGATCCCAGGACGGGCGGCTGTCGTAATAGACCTGCTCGGCGCTGAAAATGGTGTTGAGCATCTCGTCCGCGTTGTAGTTGGCGAAGGAGAAGCCGGTGCCGGTTTCCTCGTACTGGTTGTAAGGCTCGACCGTGTCGCGCAGGCCGCCGGTCTCGCGCACGATGGGCAGCGTGCCGTAGCGCATCGAAATGAGCTGCGTCAGGCCGCAAGGCTCGAAATTCGACGGCATCAGCATCGCGTCGGCGGCCGCGTACAGCTTGTGCGCGCGCTCGTCGTTAAAGTAGATGTTGGCCGAGACCTTGTCCTTGCGCGTCCACTCATAGTGGCGGAACATGTTTTCGTAGCGCGCGTCGCCCGTGCCGATGACGACGAACTGCACCGCCGAGGCGAGCAGGCGGTCCATCACATAGGCCACAAGGTCAAGCCCCTTCTGGTCGGTCAGGCGGGTGATCATGGCGAGCATCATGGCGCCGGGGTCCTCGGGCAGGCCGAGCTCGCGCTGGAGGGCGGCCTTTGCCGTGGCCTTGCCGCGCTTGAAGTTGTTGACGTTGTACGGGATGGGCAGGTGCGGGTCGGTTTCCGGGTTGTAGATGTCCACGTCGATGCCGTTGACGATGCCGGAGAGGGAGCCCGCCTTGGCGCGCAGCAGGCCGTCCAGCCCCTCGCCGTAGTAGGGCATCTTGATCTCGTCCGCGTAGGAGCGGCTGACCGTCGTGATGCGGTCGGCGTAGACCAGGCCGCCCTTGAGCATGTTCGCGTCCTTTTTGAACTCCAGGCGGTCCGGCGTGAAGGTATCGCGCGGCAGGCCGGTGTAAAGCTGGAAGGTCGGGATATCCCACACGCCCTGGAAGCGCAGGTTGTGGATGGTCATGACCGTGCGGATGCCGCCGAAGAACGGGTTCGGCTTGAACAGCGTGTGCAGGAAGACCGGCACAAGCCCCGCCTGCCAGTCGTGGCAGTGGATGATGTCGGGATGGAAGCCGATGACCGGCAGCACGGCCAGCGCGGCCTTGGAGAAAAAGCAGAACTTTTCAATATCCCAGTGCAGGTCGCCATAGGGCTTGTCCGCGCGGAAATAGTGCTCGTTGTCGATGAAATAATAGGTGATGCCGTCCAGCTCCATGCTCATCACGCCGACATACACCTCGCCGAGATGGCCGAGGTCCATGTAGAAATGGTGCACATAGTGGAACTGGCTGCGGAACTTGTCCGGGATACAGGTGTAATCCGGGAGGATGACGCGCACGTCGTACTTGGATTTGTCGAGCGCCTTGGGCAGCGCGCCGACCACATCGGCGAGCCCGCCGGTTTTGATAAAAGGAACGCATTCAGACGCCACAAATAAGATGTTTTTCATAGTAATCCTCCTCCGTGCAGCGCATTTTGTGAAATGAAAAGGCTGCCACCGCGCGGCGGTGGGCTTCCAGTTCTTTCATTAAGTATAACGCATTTTCCAGCGTTATGAAAGTGCAAAAGCCAAAAAAGTGGGTGGCAAAAACCGNCGCCGAGCGCCATCACGTCGTTCAGCGCGACGGCCGCGTCAAAGCGCGCGCCGTCCCGCAGCAGCCCAGACGTGCGTTCGTAAGCGCAGGCGCGGTCCCAGCCCGCCGCGGCTTCCGTGATGGAAGGCGACCAGCCGTCGGCCTTCAGGCGGCTGCGGAAGGCCTCCTCGGCGGCGCGGCTGGCGTCGCCCAGCCCGGTGAGCAGCAGGACGTCCACCTGGCGCGGCGCGCCGCCGGAGGGAGTTGCCGGGAAGCGCCTTTCAAGCAGTTCGGCCAGCGCCTCCCCGCGCGCGCTGTCCACCGTGCCGACATAAAGGCAGCGGTTTGCCGCGAGCACCGTCCCGTCGTACACGGGGGTGTTGACAAATATGAGGGGGACGTCGCCCGCCGCCTGTGCAAGCCCCGGCGCGAGGTTGCAATCCACAAGGGTGACGGCGATCACGCCATACCCGCCGGCCGCGCAGGCCGCGACCTGCTCAAACTGGGTATCCGCGCAGTAGGCGGCGTCGAAGCGCACCGGCTCCAGCCCATAGCCCCGCGCGGCGTCCTCCATGGCGGCGCAAAGGCCGGCCTCCCAGGGGTCGGACAGGCTGCCCATGCACAGGGCGGCCTTGGGGGGCGCGTCCCCGGGCGCGGCCTGCACCGCCGGGGACAGGGACAGCAGCGCCGCGAGCAGGGCGGCAAGCATTTCCTTCATGGCGAAACCCTCTTTCCGGTATGTAAAATGTTAGGATGCCTTTGCTTCCAGTATAGCCCCGCCGCCATGCCGCCGCAAGCGGCAAAACGGACAAAAAAACGCCGGACGGGTAGGCCGTCCGGCGCGCGGGGGCGGGAGGTTACCCGCCCTTTTTGAGGTCGTAATAGAAGATGTACTGCTGCACCGCGCCGAGCATNCCGCCTCGGGCACGCCCGCGAGCGCGTCCGGGGACGGAAAGGCGGAAAGGCCGCCGCCGAGGGGCGCGCCGTATGCGCCGCACAGGCCGCCGATGCTGCGGGTGATGCGCGTGATGTTGTTGTTCTGCGAAATGAGGAAGCTGACCATGACCTCCCACAAGTCCTGCCGCAGGATGCGCACGCCCCCGCCGTACCGCGCCGCCGCGCACAGGTAAGCGTCCGCGGGGTCGATCGAGGCCTTCAGGCCGTCGTAATCGGTGTCAAGGTCGAAATAGCCGCGCCAGACGGCTTCCCATTCGTCCGGCGTGCAGGAGAGGGAGAAGCGCGTGCCCGCCTGCCGGATATGCAGGCGGCGGCCGAAGGCGGGGATTGCCCAGCCGCCGTCCGCGAGCGGCCTCCAGGTGAAGCACTGGCCGGAGGCTGCGACCTGGGCGAGGTCAAGGCTCGTGGCCGTCGTTTCAAACATGGCTATTTGTAAGCGCCCATGCGCAGGGCGATCAGGCGCAGCGTGTCGCGCAGCACGTCCGCATCCGTCACGTCGATGAACAGCCAGCGGCCGCCCATGCCGGATTTGGTGTTCTGGTACAGCTCGCGCGCGTAGCGGGTGCAGCCCGCGAGCAGCGCCTCGGCCTCTGGCTGCAGCGCGTCCCCAATGACAACCATGCAGGAGAAAAAGCCGCCGTTCGGGTAAAGGGTGCAAATTGCCTTGCCGCCCTTTTTGTACTTGACGTTCCAGCCGGGCGCCATGCCGCAGCGGCTGTGCTCGATTTTGGGGCGCACGCCGTAGGCCGACTCGACCTCACGGCACAGGCCGTCCCACAGCGGGCTGCCGATGAAGGCGGAAATCTGCTCCATCGTCGGGGTCAGGCTGAACGGGAATGCGGTGTTCCAATCCATCTGGGTTACCTCCTGCAAGTATTTTTTGTTCCGAAACCTATTTAAAGCATACCATAAACCGCCGCGCAAGTCGATGCCGGATTGCGGAAAAAATGCGCGGCCTGGCCGGCCGGGCATAAAAAACGCCGGGGCAAAGCGGACTTTGCCCCGGCGTGGTAGGGGATAAGGGACTTGAACCCTTACGGATTATCTCCATAGGAACCTAAATCCTACATGTCTACCAATTCCATCAATCCCCCATGGCGTACGGCGCAGCCGTAACCCGCTACAGTATACCATCTGCGGCGGGCGGTTGTCAATGCGCGGCCGGGGTTGCAATTTGGGCGCGCGCGTAGTAGCATAAGAGCGTATCGCCCCGCGATTGCGGTTTTTACCTATATCCAAACGCCCCCTAATATGGTACAATGACAATAACCGTACGCCGTGCGGCGGCAAACCGCCGGCGGCCTTGGGACAGGGAGGCCTTGGGATGGGATTCTGGATTTTTATGCTGGCGTGCAACCTGGTGGTCCCGGCGCTGCTGCTGGGCTTTGGGCAGCTCCTCGCCGCACATCCGCCGGCAAAAATAAACGGCCTATACGGGTACCGCACCCGCCGGTCGATGCAGGGCGAGGCGCAATGGCGCTTCGCGCAGCAGTACTGCGGCCGCCTGTGGCGGCGCATCGGGCTGTGCCTGCTGCCCGTATCCCTGCTGGCTTCCGTGTGCATGCGGGGGCTGGGCGACGGCGGGACCGCTGCGGCCTCGCTGGTGCTGGAAGGCGTGCAGGTCGCCTGCCTGCTCGGCTCCATCTACCCCGTGGAACGCGCGCTGCGCCGCCGGTTCGGGGATGGGAAGCCCTGACGCGCGCCTGTCATGATTTAGATTACCAGCCCTGCGGCGCGGCCGCGGGGCATGCGGAGGGAATATGAAGAACACTGCGAAATTCTGCGCGCTGCTGCTGGCGTCCCTGCTGCTGAGCGGCTGCGTGTTCCAATCGGGCGACGACCTGCTGCGCGCCCCGCAGCCGTCGAAAAACTATGTCGCGCTGCAAAGCGAGCTGAAATCGATCGCGGATACGACCGGCGTGGTCACGGCTGCGCCCAAGTCCGGCAGCAACCGCAATTCCGTCCAGCTTGTCGACCTGGACAACGACGGCGAGGACGAGGCGGTCTCCTTCTTCCAGGACAGCAAGAAGGTCGGCCAGTTTACCGTATACGTACACAAGAAGATCGGCGATAAATATATCAAGACCGGCCAGATCACGGGCACGGGCACGGCCATCGAATCGGTCGACTACCCGGTGTTTACGCCGGACGGCCGCCGCGGCATCGTCATCGCCTGGCAGATCGCGGGCGAGGGCAGCACGGCGCTGACCGCCTGCGCCTTCGAGGGGCTGAAGGTCTACAGCGTGCTCGAGACCGAGTACACGATGTTCGACCTGTTCGACCTGGACGGCGACGGCGCGACCGAGCTTGTCACCTTTCAAATCGACCCGCAGGGCGGGCGTAAGGCCGCGCGGCTGTACCATTACGACGACGGCGCGCTGCCGCTCGTCGGGGAAACCCAGATGTCGCCGGAGGCGCGCAGCATCGTGCGCGTCACGAGCGGCTACGCGGCGGGCAACCGCCCGGCGGTGTACGCGGAGGAAAAGAACGAGAGCGGCATCGGCCTGATGACGGACATCTTCGTGTATGACGAGGCGGCGGGCTTCACCAACATCGCGCTCGCCGGGGCGCAGGGCGCGCCCGTGACGACGTTCCGCCCGGTCTCGGTCTACGCGACCGATATCAACGGCGACGGCATCACCGAGATCCCGCGCGCCACCCTGACCGCGGGCGCGGCGGACGGCGCGGCGGACGCGCAGTATTTCCTGGACTGGTACGCCTACGGGGCCGAGGAGCCGCAGATGGTGCGCTCGACCTACTATAACCAGGTCGAGGAATGGATGTTCACCATCCCCGAGGCCTGGCACGGCGCAGTGGCCGTCACGCGGGGCACCTCCATGGGCGGGATGGCGTTCACCACGTTTGAGCAGTATAACCCCACGGGGGACAATATCCCCGTGCTGCGGGTTTACTATATTACCAGCGATATCCGGGACATCCTCGCGGACAACGAGGGCATGATCCGGCTGCACGAGACGGACAGCGCGGTCTATGCCGCGCGCATCCCCGACGAGGCCGCCGGCAACCCGCTTGCGCTGCCGCAGGATGAAATCGAGCGCCGGTTCTCCATGATTACGCAGGACTGGGGCAGATAATTGGCAAACAGCCGGGAGGGAGCATTATGAAACGTAAGGTTTTGGTCCTGGAGGACGAGGAAAATATCAGGAGCTTTGTGGTGATCAACCTCAAGCGCGCGGGGTACGAGATTGTCGAGGCCGGCACCGGCGAGGAGGCGCTCGAAAAGTTCGAGCAGAACCCGGACGTCGCGGTCGCGATCCTGGACGTGATGCTGCCCGGCATCGACGGGTACGAGGTCTGCCGCACCATGCGCGCCAAGGGCTACGGCGCGGGCGTGATCATGCTGACCGCGCGCGTGCAGGAGACGGACAAGGTGACCGGCCTGATGACCGGCGCGGACGACTATGTGACCAAGCCGTTTTCGGTCGTCGAGCTGACCGCGCGCGTCGACGCGCTGTTCCGCCGCGTCTCCGGCAGCCCGTTCGCGGAGGAGGACACCGTGAAGTCCGGGCCGTTCAAGCTCAACCTGCGCGCCAGGGAGCTGCACAAGAACGGCGCCAAGGTCGAGCTGACGCAGATCGAGTACGGCCTTTTGCGCACCTTTATGCAGAACATCGGCAAGGCGCTGTCCCGCGATGACCTGCTCGAGATGGTCTGGGGGCACCATTATGTGGGCGAACTCAAGATCGTGGACGTCAATATCCGCCGCCTGCGCATCAAAATCGAGGACGACCCGGCGAACCCGCAGTATATTGTGACGGTGCGCGGGTTCGGCTACATGTGGGCGGGCTGACCGCATCAAAAGGGGAAAGGCATTTAGAAATCTATGAAATACCGAAAAAAGCAGGCGGAGCGGGGGAAGCCGGCCCAGGAGGTCCGCGTACAGCATTCGCCGGGCGGCCTCAAGGGGCGCTGGATGATCAACTCCCTGTCCTTTGTCGTGTGTATCCTGGCGGCCGTCATCATCTTCGTGTCCATGGGCATCTCGAGCTACTATTACTCGAACCTGCGCGGCAACCTGGTCACGCGCGCCTCGGAAACCGCGGGCGTGTTCAAGAAATACTGGACCAACAGCGAGGAGCAGTTTATCTCCATGGCCGACCAGCACGTGGCCGACTTCAAGGAGAAGGACAAGCTGGAGCTGCAGTTCATCGACCGCTACGGCCGGGTGTTCTGCTCGTCCTCCGGCCTCGCGACCGACTCCATCCCCGGCACGAGCGACGTCGAGCGCGCCATGGGGGACAAGGCGATCAGCGTCTTTACCGGCGAGGACCCGCAGACCGGCGAGCGCGTGATGAGCGTCAGCGCGCCGCTGACGACAAACCACGGCGAGCTGATCGGCGCGGTGCGCTACATCACCTCGCTCGAGCTGGCGGAGCGGCAGATCGCGATCGTCATCCTGCTGTCCATCGTTGCGAGCCTGGTATTCCTGGTGCTGGTCGTCGCGTCCAACCGCTACTTTATCAAATCCATCGTGGAACCGGTTATGAAAATCAACGTGATCGCGGGGGAGATCGCTGCGGGCCGTTACGGCATGCGCCTGCAAAAGGTGTATGACGACGAGATCGGCGAGCTGTGCGACACGATCAACTATATGTCCGACGAGATCAGCCGCGCCGAGCGCATGAAGAACGACTTCATCTCCTCGGTATCGCACGAGCTGCGCACGCCGCTGACCGCCATCGCGGGCTGGAGCGAGACCCTGATCGCCGGCGGCGCGCAGGACCGCGAGGAGACCATGCAGGGGCTGGAGATCATCCAGAAGGAGAGCCGCCGCCTGACCCAGATGGTCGAGGAGCTGCTCGATTTCTCCCGCATCGAAAGCGGGCGCATGAAGCTGGAGGTCGGGCCGTTCGACGTTTCGATCGAGCTTTACGAGGCCATCTACATGTATGAAAACCTGCTCGAGGACGCGGGCATCCAGGTTGCCTACCACAAGGAGGAAGGCAGCTACTTCATCAGCGGCGACCGGCACCGCATTAAGCAGGTGTTCCTGAACGTGCTGGACAACGCCGCGAAATACGGCAAGTCGGGCGGCCGCATCGAGATCAGCCTGCGCCGCGAGGCCGGCAACGTCGTCGTGTGCGTGCGCGACTGGGGCGCGGGCATCCCGGAAGCCGAGCTTCCGTTCGTCAAGGAGAAATTCTACAAGGGCAGCTCCAAGCAGCGCGGCAGCGGCATCGGCCTGGCCGTGACGGACGAGATCGTCACGCTGCACGGCGGCGCGCTCGATATCCGCAGCCGCGTCGGCGAAGGCACCGCCGTTTACATCACCCTGCCCGCGCTGGAGGCGCATACCGCCATGGGCGTTGAGGGCATCACGGAACCTACAGAGGAGACTGAAGAATGAACCACCAGGACGGGGCGCAGCCGTGCCCCATGAAAAAAACCACGATCGGCGGGCAGGCGATTATCGAGGGCATCGTCATGAAGGGCCCGCGCAAATCCTCCACCGTCGTGCGCAAATCGGACGGCGAGCTGGTCATCCGTGACAAGGACGCGGCGCCGCTGACCGAAAAAAGCAAGGTATTCGGCTGGCCGGTCGTGCGCGGCATGGTGACCCTGTTCATGGCGCTCAAGGACGGCATGGAGGCCATCAACTACTCCGCGCAGTTTTTCGACGACGAGGAGGACGCGGGCGAGCCGTCCAAATTCGAGCAGTGGCTGGAAAAGTGCCTGGGCTCGCAGAAGCTGGAGAAGCTCGTAATGGGCTTTGCCACCGTGGTCGGCATCGCGCTGCCCGTGGCGCTCTTTATCCTGCTGCCGACCTTCCTGGCGGGCTTCCTGCCGGAGGGCGTGCACTCCGTCGTGCGCAACCTGATCGAGGGCGCGGTGCGCGTGATCATTTTCCTGTGCTTCATGTGGGGCGTATCCCATATGAAGGACATCCGCCGCACCTTTGAATACCACGGCGCGGAGCATAAGACGATCTTCTGCTACGAGGCCGGGGAGGAGCTGACGGTCGAGAACGTGCGCCGGCAGGGGCGGTTCCACCCGCGCTGCGGCACGAGCTTCCTGTTCGTCGTGATCATCATCGCCACGCTGGTGTCCTCGCTCGTGTTTGCGTTTATCCAGCCGACCAACCCGTTTGTGCGCGCGCTGCTGCATTTGCTGCTGCTGCCGCTCGTGGTCGGCCTGTCCTATGAGGTCAACCGCTACGCGGGGCGCAAGGACAACACGCTGACCAGGGCTTTGCGCTGGCCGGGGCTGAAGCTCCAGCGCCTGACCGTGTTCGAGCCGGACGACAGCATGATCGAGGTTGCGATCGAGGCCATGCGGCGCGTCATCCCGGACGACGGGTCGGACAACTGGTAAAAGGGCTGCCGGGAACAAGCCCCCGGCAGCCGCCCGGCATATGCCCGGGCGGCTGCCAGGGATTGCGCTGTGGCGCGGGGGCTTTGACGCCGGGGGATACAGGTTTTAACCGCTGGGTGAGGGATATGACAGAAACGATCAACGACTTATATATGCAGCTGCGCCGCCGGTTCAAGGATGCGGACATCCCGATGCCCGCGCTGGAGGCGCGGGAGCTGACCGCGGCCGCGGCCGCGGTCGACAAACGGCAGACCGCGAACTGGGGCTACATCTACCTGACCGAGGGCACGATCGCCCGCGCGGAGGCGCTGGCGCGCCGCCGCCTTGCCGGGGAGCCGCTGGCCTACCTGCTGGGGGAATGGGATTTCTACGGCCTGACCTTTAAGGTCACGCCGGACGTGCTGATCCCCCGGTCGGATACCGAGCGGCTGTGCGAGCTTGCCATCGCGCGGGTGCAGACGGGGATGGAGCCCCGCGTGCTCGACCTGTGCTGCGGCTCGGGCTGTATCGGGATCGCCCTGCTCAAAAATGTGGACGACGCGCGCGTCGTATCCGTGGACATCTCCGAGGAGGCGCTCGCGGTGACGCGGGAAAACGCCTTCCGCTGCGGGGTGAGCGCCCGGCATATCGCGCTGCGCGCCGACGCGCTCGCGCCGCCGGACGAGCGGCTCGGCCGTTTCCACCTGATCGTCTGCAACCCGCCCTACATCACGGCGGAGGAGATGCGCGGCCTCGACCGCGGCGTGCGCGATTACGAGCCTGTGCTCGCGCTGTACGGCGGGGACGACGGGCTGGACTTTTACCGCAACATCGCCGCGCATTGGAAGGACGCCCTGCTGCCGGGCGGCGCGCTCCTGTTTGAGTGCGGCTACCGGCAGTATACGCAGGTCGCCGGCGTCCTGGAAGAGTACGGCTGGACGGATATTGACATCCAGGAGGACCTTTCGGGCGTGCTGCGCATCGTCGGCGCGACCCGCCCGCCCGGACCGGAAGGGCACGAGCCGCTTGAATAGGCATCCCTGTACACGCCCGTCCAAACAGCGGGCGTGTAAAATTATCCGAACATATGTTGCAATTTTTTGCGCCATGCGATATAATGGACGCAAACGCACCGGCGTGCGCGGCCATGGCCGGCATGTTTCCCGGCCGCGTCCGGAAACACGATGGGCATGCGGGGAGAAGCCCCGCGCGCCTGCAAATTGGAGGGAAAATCATGGCTACCAAAAAGCATATAGAGCCGGTTGCGCCGGCCACGGATAAAAAGGCCGCGCTGGAAAAGGCGCTGGCCGGGCTGGAGAAGCAGTACGGCAAGGGCGCGGTCATGCGCCTGGGCGAAAACACCGGCATGAACGTCGACCATATCCCGACCGGCTCGATCGGGCTGGATACCGCGCTGGGCATCGGCGGCCTGCCGCGCGGCCGTATCGTGGAGATTTACGGGCCGGAATCCTCGGGCAAGACGACTGTCGCGCTGCACGTCGTCGCGCAGGCGCAGAAGATGGGCGGCGAGGCCGCGTTCATCGACGCCGAGCACGCGCTCGACCCGGTTTACGCCAAGGCGCTGGGCGTCGACATCGACAGCCTGCTGGTGTCCCAGCCGGACACCGGCGAGCAGGGGCTGGAAATCGCCGAGGCGCTGGTGCGCTCGGGCGCGATCGATATCGTAGTCGTCGACTCGGTCGCCGCGCTCGTGCCGCGCGCGGAGATCGAGGGCGAAATGGGCGACGCGTTCGTCGGCCTCCACGCCCGTATGATGAGCCAGGCGATGCGCAAGCTGGCGGGCTCCATCGCGAAGAGCCAGTGCGTCGCGATCTTCATCAACCAGCTCCGCGAGAAGGTCGGCGTCATGTACGGCAGCCCCGAGGTGACGACGGGCGGCCGCGCGCTCAAGTTCTACGCTTCCGTGCGCATCGACGTGCGCCGCACCGAGCACCTCAAGAACGGCACCGAGCTGATCGGCAGCCATACGCGCTGCAAGGTCGTCAAGAACAAGGTCGCGCCGCCGTTCAAGGAGGCGGAATTCGATATTATGTACGGCGAGGGCATCTCCTTCACCGGCGAGCTGGTCGACCTCGGCGTCAAATACGGCATGGTGCAGAAATCTGGCGCGTGGTTCTCCATGGGCGAGACCCGCCNGGGGCGCTGCGGGACAAGCTGCTCGCCGCCGGTATCCCGGAGGACGCGGCGGACTGGGCGGTGGCCTGGATGCAGGAACGCGGCCTGCTCGACGACGCGGCCTATGCCGCCGGCGTGCGGCGCTCCTATGAGCGGCGCGGCTACGGCGAGCTGCGCATCCGGCAGGAACTGCGCCGCCGCGGCGTCGGCACGGAAACCGCGGAGAGCGCGCTGGACGAATACGAGGCCGACCTCGGCCGCATGTCCGCGCTGCTGGACAAGCGCCTGCACGGCGACCTGTCCGACCGCAAGGAAGTGCAGAAGGCCGTGGCCGCGTTGCAGCGGCGCGGCTACCGGTGGGACGATATCCGCGCCGCGCTCAAGGCATACGGCGCGCAGATCGACGACGATTTCAGCTAGCGGCGCACGGCCGCGCATAACGGGGGGTAAGTATGGGACTGATCCGCAAATACGGGCTGCTGGCCGCGGTGGCCGCCGCGCCGGTGGTGCTGTTCGGCTTCCCGCAGGCCGCGCACTGGCTTCGATATTTCCATGTCGTGTGCATCGTTGCGTCCACGTTCGTCGGCCGCAGCTTTGTGGGCGAGGGCGACGTGCGGGGCTGGGCGCTACAGACCGGCGCGCTGCTCGCGCACGCGGCCTGCCTGGTCCTGGAGGGCACCGCCTTCCGGGGGCTGATGGGGTAGCGCGGGGCGCGCCTTTTCCGGGGGGACGGCCCCCGGTGAATTTTTAGAAGGAGAAATGCGTGTGAATACCAAAATCGGACTGATCTCGCTCGGCTGCGCCAAAAACCTGGTGGACAGCGAGCACATGCTCGCGCTGCTGCGCGCGCAGGGCTGCGAGGTCGTGGAGGATATGGCGGAGGCAGAGGTCGCCATCGTCAACACCTGCGGCTTTATCGAGGCCGCCAAGCAGGAGGCGATCGATACGATCCTCGAAACCGCGCAATATAAGGAGGGCGGCAAGCTGCGCGGCCTTGTGGTGACCGGCTGCCTGGCCGAGCGCTACCGCGGCGAGATCGCAAAGGAACTGCCGGAGGTGGACGCGGTGCTCGGTACCGGTAGCTATGAGGATATCGCCGACGCGGTGCGCGAGGTGCTCGCGGGACACAAGGCCGCCTACTTCAGGGATGCGGCAGCCGCCGCGCTCGAGGGCGGCCGCAGCCGCCTGACCCCGTCCTATACGGCGTATTTCAAGATCGCGGAGGGCTGCTCCAACCAGTGCGCCTACTGCATCATCCCCAAGCTGCGCGGCAAGTACCGCAGCCGCGAATTTGACGCGCTGCTCGCGGAGGCGCGCCAGCTTTCGGACGCGGGGGTCAAGGAACTGATCGTCATCGCGCAGGACATCACGAAATACGGCCTCGACCTGCCCGCGCGCCGCCGCCTGCTGCCGGAACTGCTCCGGGAGCTGTGCAAGATGGATTTCACCTGGGTGCGGCTGCACTACCTCTACCCCGACCAGATTACGGACGAGCTGGTCGAGGTCATCGCGGGCGAGCCCAAGATCGTCAAATACCTCGACATCCCGCTCCAGCACGTGTCAAAGCGCATCCTGCGCGCGATGCACCGCCCGGGCGGGCGCGAGGAGTTTACGCAGCTCATCGGCATGCTGCGCGGACGCATCCCCGGCCTGACGCTGCGCACGAGCCTGATTGTCGGCCTGCCCGGCGAGACCGAGGAGGAATTTGCCGAGCTGTGCGGGTTCCTGCAGGACGTGGGCATCGAGCGGGTCGGCGTGTTCGAGTTTTCGCCCGAGGAGGGCACGGAGGCCGCGGAGCTTCCCGGCCAGATCGACGGGGAGACCAAGGCGCGCCGCCGCCTGATTGTCGAGGAGCTGCAGTCCAACGTGATCGACGACTTCAACCTGTCGCGGATGCACCAGACGCTGGACGTGCTCACCGAAGGCTACGACGGCGACGAGGGGCTGTACTATGGCCGCTCCTACGCCGATTCGGTCGAGGTGGACGGCAAAATCTTTTTCGCATCCGAAACGGCGGTGGAACCCGGCGCGTTTGTGCGCGTGCGCATTGACGACAGCCTGGGCGCCGACCTGCTCGGCGTGCGCGTGGAGGGGTAAGGCCATGACAACTGCAAACAAAATCACGATGGTGCGCATCGCGATGATCCCGTTTTTTGTATTCTTTGCGCTGCAATCCACGGCGGGCTTCCTGGTGACGGCGCTCGTGCTGTTCTGCGTGGCGTCGTTCACCGACTTCCTGGACGGGTATGTCGCGCGCAAGTACAACCAGGTCACGGATTTCGGCAAATTCGTCGACCCGCTGGCGGACAAGCTGCTGGTGACGGCGGCGCTGCTCATTTTCATCGAAAAGGGGATTTTCCCGGCGTGGATGGTGTTTATCGTGCTCGCGCGCGAGTTCATCATCACCTCGCTGCGCAACGTCGCAGCGGCCAAGGGGCGCGTCCTCGCGGCGACCTGGACGGGCAAGGTCAAGACCTGCGTACAGATTGCGGGCATCATCATCGACTTCCTGTTCCTGATCGCGGTGGGCGGGGGCGACTTTAACGCCGCCGCGGCGGCCGTGATCGGCGGCGCGGACGGCCCGACGGCCATCCTGATCGGGCACGGCGCCGCGGTGATACCGCTGGCCGTGGCCTGGGCCGTGACGCTCGTCACGCTCTATTCCGGCTGGGACTACCTGCGCAAAAACTGGGATCTGATCCGTGAGGGCGCGAGCCGCCCGAAGGCATAGCAGCATGGGGGCAAACCGCGCGGTTTGCCCCCATGCTTTTCCCGCCCCCGCCGCGCGAGCCATAAAATGACCGAGGAGATGACGGACATGAAAAAATTAGCGGCTCTTTGCCTGGCCATCCTCGCCGCCGCCTGCCTGACGGCCTGCCGGGACGGCGACGGTAAACTGTCCATTGCGATGGAAATGGACGGCAACTACCAGCCGGAAGACCCGTTTGTCAACGCGCGCCTGTTTTGCGTGCGCAAGGACGCCGCGGCGCTGGATGCGGAAGGCGCCTTCGAGATGGAGGGGGACAGCGCCCTTGTCGAAATTAAGGACAAGCAGGCGGACGAGGTTTTGTGGAGCCGGGCTTGGGAAGGCGCTACCGCGCGTGAAACCTTCGACATCCCGCTGCGCGACATGGAGGCCGGGAAGGAATACGTCATAGGGTTCACCGGGACGGGGATCGAACACGCGCTGGTGTCGGTCGCCTTTGACGGCGGCCTCGTCGAGGAACGGGCGCGACCGGAAAGTAAGTAGGCGCGCCCCGCCTTGATTCCGGAAAAAGCATCATAATCGGATTGGAGGTGCAACGCCATGAAGTGCCCCTATTGCCAAGAAGAAATGCTGCTGGGGTATATCCCGAATGGGGGGCAGCCGGTGCAATGGATCCCGGAAGGGGGCAAGCCGTCCCTATTTTCTTTTTCGGTTGCAGAAAAGGGGATCCCCCTGATGAACCGGTTCAAACCGCTGAAGGTGAATGGGTATCAGGCGCAAGCGCATTACTGTCCCAAATGCAAAGTGGTCATTGCGCCGACAAAAGAATCATGATTCGCCCCCGCAAGGGCTGGTAAAATCCGGTTTGCCAGGCAGCCGGCCTTTTTAGATGGCTTCTTTTATTTCCTGCCTATGGGGAAGGAAGGCCGGACCGGCAGGCCGCCGATACTTGCCCGGCATGGCGGATAACCGCCGCGCGGGTTGACAATCGGCACGTTTTTGCGGTATACTGGCCTTACATTGTGATATCCTAGGTATGCAGCGACCGGGAAGAGTACCCGATACGCCTCCGCGAAAGAGACGCGCCCCCTTGGCTGAAAGGGCGCGGCGATGGGGCGTGCGGCGAAGTGCGCCCGCGAGCATCGGGGGCAACGCCCCGCGTTTTGCGCCGCGTTAAGGCGTTTCGAGCGAAAAAACGGAGTGGAACCGCGACAGTATGCCGCCTCCCGGGACAAAAACACCCGGGGGCGGCTTTTTTGCGGCAGGGGGGACGGCATGTTCGGGATTTTACGGTTTTTCGCGCTTCTCGTGCTGCTTGCCGCGCTGACGGTGGGGTTATACTATTCCCAGCCGTCGGAGAGCATGGCGGGCTACGTGCGGGCGCGGCGGCAGAAGGTGCTGCGCCGGCACCCGGTATACGGCCACATGGGCAGCAGCAGCGGCGTGCCGATCCCGGTGTTCGAGATCGCCGTGGCGGGGGACGCGCAGCCCGCGCCCCGCTGGTTCCCCTGCTCGCAGCGCGCATACCACAGCGTGCGGGAGGGCTGCGCCTACCGGTTCCTGCTGCGGGGCGGGCGCATTGTCCGCGCCGTGCCGCGCGCGGCAAAACCGTAATCGGGCGCGCATTGGCGCACGCCGTGGTATAAGATGTTTTTTCAGCAGACGGAAGGGGGACACTTATGCAGATCGGGGAGGGCGCGGGGTATATCCTGCTCCTGGCGGCCATCGCCGCAGGGTTCGCCTTTTTGTGCCTGCGCCCGCCGCGCGAGGTGCACGGCAGGGTGGTCAAGCGCCGCACCACCTACCACGAATCCTTCGACCGCTACCGGGGGCGCACCGCCACGCCGCACTTTACCGTCGATATCGAACCGGACGGCGGCGGCCGCATCCGCACCTATACCTGTGACGGCCGGTGGAAGGATGCGCTGCACGAGGGGACGGCCTATACGCTGCTGGTGCGGGGCGGTACGGTCGTCGGCGTGAAGCACGGCAAGCCCGCCCACGGGCGTAAACAACGCAAAAAATAAATTGAAACATAGATTTAGGAGGAAATTATGAAGCTTTTCAACACACTGACCCGCCAGAAGGACGAATTTGTCCCGATCACCCCGGGCGAGGTCAAAATGTATTCCTGCGGGCCGACCGTCTATAACTTTTTCCATGTCGGCAACGCGCGCCCCTTCATCGTGTTCGACCTGCTGCGCCGTTACTTCGAGTACCGCGGCTACAAGGTCGAGTTCGTCCAGAACTTCACCGATATCGACGACAAGGTGATCGCCAAGGCGAACGAGGAGGGCGTGACCTACGACGTGATCGCCGACCGCTATATTAAGGAGTACTATGTCGACGCGGAAGGCCTCGGCATCCGCCGCGCGACGCTCCACCCGCGCGCGACCGAGACCATGGACGCGATCATCGGCATCATCCAGAAGCTGATCGACAAGGGGCACGCCTATGCCGCGCCGAACGGCGACGTGTACTTCCGCACCAAGAGCGACCCGGAATACGGCAAGCTGTGCCACCAGCCCCTCGAGGACCTGCAGGCCGGCGCGCGCATCTCGGTCGGCGAGCAGAAGGAGGACCCGATGGATTTCGCGGTCTGGAAAGCCGCCAAGCCGGGCGAGCCGTCCTGGGATGCGCCCTGGGGCAAGGGGCGCCCGGGCTGGCACATCGAGTGCTCGGCAATGGTCAATAAGTACCTCGGCCAGACGATCGACATCCACGGCGGCGGCCTTGACCTGACCTTCCCGCACCACGAGAACGAGATCGCCCAGTCGGAATGCGCGAACGGCTGCACCTTTGCCAACTACTGGGTGCACAACGGCTTCCTGACGATCGACAACGAGAAGATGTCCAAATCCAAGGGCAACTTCTTCATGGTGCGCGAGGCCGCGCAGGCCTTTGGCTACGAGACGATCCGCATGTTCATGCTGTCCGCGCACTACCGCACGCCGCTCAACTATTCCGAAGAGTCTCTGCGCATGAACAAGGCCTCGCTCGAGCGCCTGTACGAGGCGCGGAACAATATGGAGTTCCGCATCAGCAAGGCGCCGGACGGCGGGATGTCCCCGGAAGAGGCGGAAAAGCTGGCGGCGCTCGGCGCGTACAAGCAGAAGTTCATCGACGCGATGGACGACGACCTCAACACGGCGGACGCGCTGTCCGCGGTCTTCGAGCTGACGCGCGAGGTCAACGGCTATATGGCCGCCCACCAGGACGCGACGGCGGCGTTCCTGACCGCCGCGCACGCGCTCTTTATGGAGCTGACCGGCGTGCTCGGCATCGCGCAGCGGCGCGAGGAAGCCGCCGACCCGGACGCGGAGAAGATCGAGGCGCTGATCGCGCAGCGCGCGGCGGCGAAGAAGAACAAGGACTTTGCCGAAGCCGACCGCATCCGCGACGAGCTGGCCGGCATGGGCGTGACAATTAAGGATACAAGGCAAGGCACCCAATGGAGCCGCGCATAATCTTGCACAAAAAGGGGGAGGGATTTTTTCCGTCCCCCTTTTCCCGTTTGGCCTTGCGGATTGCGGCGGCAGGGTGTATACTCCTTTTTATAAACAGTTTTTAAAATAGATTTAAAAAGAAAGGCGGGGAGGCAATGGACGCGGTTTCGATCCGTGAGATGAACGTGCAGCTTGTCCGCCGTGCGCTGGCGGACGGCAGGCCGCGCACCAAGACCGCGCTTGCGCGGGAGACCGGCCTGAGCTTCCCGACAGTCAGCCATATGGTGGATGTGCTGGTCGGCGCGGGCGAACTGGCCGAGCGGGGGCTTTGCGCCTCGACCGGCGGGCGCGCGG
>NZ_LT707056.1:0-2743 GCF_900155735.1 Intestinibacillus massiliensis | reverse complement strand
GCGGCGATGTCCTACGCCGTCGACCCGCTGCACCGGCAGGCGCTTTTGCTCCGCCTGGAGGGGGAGCGGCTGCAATGGGCGGTGTGCGACGGCTTCGGCACGCCGGTGCGGCGCGGCGCGCAGGATTGCGCCGCCGGCTTCATCGAGGGGGCGGCCACGCTTATACAGCGTGAGCAGGCGCGTAACCCGCAACTCCAAGGGGTGGCATTCGGCGTCGCCGCGAACGTCCGCGAGGGCGTCGTGTGCGATACCTTTTATTATCCCGAGTTGCGGGGCTTGAGCCTGGATGTTGTTTTACAGGATAGATGCGGGTTGCCGGTGGCGGTTGAGAACGATGTGAACGCCGCGGCGATGGGATACTGGGCGGCGCACCGCGACGGGCTGCAGGAAGCGGTCACATGCGTCTACTGCGGGGCGTTCGGCTTCGGGGCGTGCACGATCGTCGGGGGCAAGTGCCTGCGCGGCGCGCACAACCTGGCGGGTGAAATCTGCTACCTGCCGCAGTTTAAGGATTCGCCTGCGGCGCCCGCGGAACTGGTACGGAAGTATGCGGAAATCATCCGGATGGCCACGGTGCTGATCGACCCGGAACGGGTCGTGCTATACCAGGACGGCCTGCAGGAGGCGCAGGTGGAGGAAATCCGCGCCGCCTGCGCGCGCTGCCTCCCGGTGGTGCCGGCGGTGGCGCTTTCGGATTTTGAACGCGATTACGAGCGCGGGCTGGCCGACCTCGCCGCGCGGCAGGCCGGATAGCGCAAAAAAGCCCGGACGGCGGGAAGCCGTCCGGGCTGCGGGGGATACGGTGCGGTTAGGCGCGTCCCGCCCAGCAGGCCACGGCGTCGCACAGGAACTGCGCGCAGCCGGGCACCTCGCGGTCGTAATACGCGGTAAAGCGGGGGTCGGCCAGGTAGCCCTGCGCCAGCCCCTTGTGCGCCTGCGCCGTGTATTCCTCCCAGCTATAGCTGAGCCAGCTGCGGTGCAGCGCCACGGCCTGGCGGCCGGCCTCGCCCGCGGGGTCGGCGCCTTCGCGCACGGCCTGCGCCAGCGCGTCCATCACTGCCGCGCCGAGCGTCTGGAACCGCGCGTATTCCTCCTGCGTCATGCGCAGCAGGCGGCCGTTTGCCGCGTCGACGGCCGCGCCGCCGTATTGCCTGCGGGCCTCCGCGCCGTAGGCGGCCTCGTTTTGCGCGACGGCGCGCGCCTTAAAGGCTTCGAACTTTTCCTGATCTTCCATGGGAATTCCTCCTTCCAGGGAACCTAGGGTACGGTCAATCGTTGCAATGAGGCGGCCGAGCCGCGCCTGCCGTGCACACAGGGCGTCCCTTTGGCGGCGCAGCGCTTCCCGCCGGTCGAAGCCGGGCGCCTGCACGATGCGTGCGATCTCGTCCAGCGGGAAATCCAGCGCGCGGTAAAACAGGATCTGCTGCAGCAGGTCGATTTCCCCCGGCCCGTAGATGCGGTACCCGGCGGGCGTTGTCCGGCACGGGCGCAGCAGGCCGATTTCGTCATAATACCGCAGGGTGCGGGTGCTGACGCCGGCGAGCGCCGCCAAACGGTTGATTGTGTATTCCATATGAACCACCTCACAGGCACAGTATACCGCTTGACGCAGCGGCACGGTCAAGGGCTTTTCCGGATTTTTATCCACCGGTTTTTAAGAAAGGGCAGGTACAGATGAAGTATACGCACATTGTATTTGACGTAGACGGTACGCTGATTGATACCGCGCAGTCCGAATTGCAGGCGCTGCGGCAGGCGCTTTGCGAGGTTATGGGGCAGGCCAAGCCCGACTGTGAGCTGAACACCGTGTTCGGCACCACCGGGCGCATGGGGCTGCAGATCCTGGGCTATACGCCGGAGGAGATTGACCGGATTTACCCGCGGTGGTACGAGCTTTCGGTGGCGACGATCGGGCAAAGCCCGGTGTTCCCCGGCATCCCGGCGCTGCTGGAAACGCTGGACAGGCGCGGCCTGGCGCTCGGCGTGGTGACGTCCCGTTCCTATGAAGCCTACCTGCTCGGCGCAAAGCCGCACGGCATGGAGCCGTATTTCAAAACCGTGGTCTGCCGCGACGATACCGAGCGGCACAAGCCGGAACCGGAGCCGCTGCTCGCGTACCTCGGGCGCGCCGGCGCGCAGGCGGGGCGCACCCTTTATGTAGGCGACAGCGCGTTTGACGTGGCGTGCGCCAAGGCCGCGGGCGTGGACAGCGCGCTGGCGGGCTGGGGGACGCAGGACAAAGGTCTGCCCGCGACGTATTACCTGGAAAAACCGGCGGATTTGTGCGCCTTCCTGTAGGCCGCGCGGGCGTTTTTGGGGCGCGCAAAAAAAGGTAAAAAATCTTGCGGGATTTTGTTGACAAACCTAAGTAAAAGCGGTATACTAATCAAGCTGCTTCGGTGAGGCGGCGCGGCGCCAGCCGGCAAGCGTGAAAAGGCCTTGAAAAAAAGCCCTTGACAAGCGGCCTGCTGAGTGCTATACTAAATAAGCTGCTCCGGTGAAGAAAAGCGCCGGAAAGGCTGAAAAAGATTGCACCTTGTAAATTAAACAACGTAAAGCAAAGCAAACCAAAGCGAACCTGAAATTCCTTTGGAGTGCAAACTCCGAAGTTAAAAATGGGCGCCGTAAACCCATTCCAAATAAGACGGCGACGTCAGAAACTCTAAGGGTTTTGATTAAAGCAGGCTTATGGCCTGTATTAATACAATTTTTAGAGAGTTTGATCCTGGCTCAGGATGAACGC
>NZ_LT707055.1:124316-127010 GCF_900155735.1 Intestinibacillus massiliensis | reverse complement strand
CGGGGGGCCCGCCCCCCCGCCCGCCGCGCGGCCGTCCGCCGTATCCGCCATCGGGGCGGTATCCAGGCCGAGCATATCCCGGCCGTTGCTGACCAGCTCGCCGACCGCACCGCTCATCACAAGTACGACGGCGGCGACCGCCGCGGCCAGCATCGTGAACACCGGCGGGCGGCGGCGCGGCTTGGCGGTCTGCACGACCGTCTTCTGCGCCTCGGCCATCACAAGGTCCATGATCTCTTCGTGCAGCCCCTCCGGCAGTTTGATATTGCCGCCGGCAAGGCCGCCCTGCATCTGCCGCAGCGCTTCCATATAGGCTGCGCAATCCGGGCAGACGGCCAGGTGCGCCGTCAGTTCGGCCTGCTCGGCCGCGGTAAGCTCGCCGTCCAGGTATGCCGAACACAGCTCTTCATATTTTTCGCATTCGTTCACTGTACCGTCCTCCCTTCTGCCTGTTTTGACGTGGAAGGCGCTACAATGTTCCCTCTCCTGAGCAGGATTTCGCGCAGCGCCCGCCGCGCGCGCGCCAGCCGGGACTTGACCGTGCCCTCCGTAAGCTGGAGNCCTTCGGCCTGCTCAAGGATGCGCTCCGCCCCCTCGCCGCCGAGCTCGACGCGCAGGCGCCGGTTGCCGTCGCGGTACACCGCCACCCGGTCGATCTTGCCGAAGGCCGCGGCATACCGCTTGACCTGGCGCTCGCGCGCGGGCAGCGAGGTGATGTCCTGCGCCATGCCCGCGCCCATCTGGCGCAAAATGCCGGTCAGCCCGGCGTACTGCTGCGCGATCAGGCTGCGGTTTTCCTCGCAGCGCGCTTGGTATTCCTGCCGCTGGCGCAGCGCGGCCAGCGCCGCGTTGACCGCGCGCAAAAATTCCGGGAACTTGACGCAGCGCGCGGAAAAATGCCCCGGGAAATCCGCCGCCTCCGCGCGCCCGCGCCGCAGCATGGCGACCGATACGTCGTTGAGCGCGCTCAGCGTGCCCACATAATCCTTTTCCCAGCAGGCCGCGCACAGCGTGCACCGGCGGCACACCTTGTCCGCGGCGCGGTCGAACACCGCGCGCACATCCTGGTCGGCCGCGCTTTTGCCGTGCTGGAGGCCGCTCATCATGCCGAGGTACATTTCATAAAACGCCTGCGCCGCCTCGGTGGCGTACTGCNGCCCGCCAGCCAGGCCGCCGCGGCCAGCGTCGCCATGTGCAGCGCCTGGTCAAACAGGAACAGCCGCCCCCGCCTGGTCACGGCGCAAAACGCCGCGCGGTCCCCAAAACGCCCGCATGCCGCCGCCTTGGCCGCGTCGATCACAAAATGCGCCGCCATGGGCAAAAGCACCCACAGGAACGCGTCCCGGCGCAGGAACGGCAGCGCCCCCAGCAGCAGCGCGCCCGCATAAACCAGGGCGTGCGTACGCAAAACGCGCGCGCTTTCATCCTTCCGCCCTGCCATCTTGTCTGTCTGGAAGTAAAAATCCCCGAGCAGGTGCCCGCACAGCAGGCACAAAAACAGGTTGTCGTGTAATATGCCCATGATCCCACCCCCTGCGCCGCCGCGGGCTTACCCGTCCGCGGGCGGTTGCAGCGTATCACACTGTTTCGCCTTTTTCGCCGCCAGCTTTGCCAGGCGCGCATATTCCGCGGCCTGCTTTTCGTCGCCCCGGAGCCGGTACGCCAGCTGCAGCAACTGCGTAACCCGCTCCACCATATCCCAGCGGCGGTTCTTCTGGTAGCCGCCGAGCGCCTTTTTGAGGTATTCGCAGATTTTCGGGTCATGTTCATCCAGGGCGGCCGCCAGCAGCGTGTAGACCTTGGCGATTTTAAGGTCGGTTTCGGGGCAGGCCTGCTGGAAATACCCCAGCGATTGTTCGACGTACCGGACGCCATCTTCCCGTTTTTTCTGCTTCAGCAGGGAATTGCCGAGATTAAAGTATACGTTCCCTAATATAAGGGGGTCGTCCACCTCGTTTTGCTGCATTTGCGCCAGCAGCGCCTGTTCCGCTTCGATGGCCTTATCCCGGTCCCCCATCAGTTCATACAGCACCGCCCGGTTGCCCTGCATGGTGTAGCGCGTGCTGTCCGACACCGTGGCGGACTGCGCCAACGCTTCGACCTGGTCAAGCGTGCGCCCGGCTTCCCCGTACGCCTTTTGATCCATCTGGCAGAGCGCCAAGCTATTGAGCACAACGGCCTGCCCCTGCGCCCACTGGCTTTCCTGCGCCAGCGTGAGGGCGCGGCGGAACTCCTGCACCGCCCGTCCCACGTCGCCCATCCTGCGGTTCAGTTCGCCGGACAGTTGGTGCAAAAGGCATTGCTGCTTGCGCGGCAGCGTATCGATCCCCGCCGCCGACAGGTTGGCGGAAAGCTTTTGCCCCGCTTCCGCCAACCTGTCCTGCGCCATCAGGCGGCGGCACTGCTCATAGACCCGCGGGATATCCTTCGCCGCGCTGTCGTCCTGCGCCGCGAGGTAGGCGGCCAGCTCGCCTAGCGCACGTTCCCACGTCCCGTAACGGGCGCGCGCGAGCGTGCGCGACACGGTGGAGGGCGCCATATCCAGCCGCTCCGCGACGGCGAGCTGCTCGCCGAGCCGGCGCATCATGCGCACGCATTCGCGCTGCTTTTCCGACCAGGAGGAGGCCATTTCGTCGAGCAGCAGGCATAAGCCGTCGAGCAGGTGCTCCTCCGGCCCGCCCGTCCGCACGAGCA
>NZ_LT707055.1:121149-124194 GCF_900155735.1 Intestinibacillus massiliensis | reverse complement strand
GATGGTAGGCCGGGCCGTCCGCGCCGAGCGCCGCCTCGTCCGCGACCGGCGTGCTCAGTTCCCCGATGCCGATGCCATAGCGGATATGCGACGGGTAGGCCGCGCGGTCGATCCGCTCGATGATCTCAAGCACCGGCTCCGCAAGGTACAGCAGCCCCTGGAATTCGTCGCCCAGCGTAATGAGGAACTGGGCGGCGATATCCATTTTAAATTCCTCGTTAATTTCCTCCAGCACATGCTTCAGCCGTGCCTGGAGCCCGCTTCGCGCCTCCGGCGCGAGCTCGCGGGAGCCGATGATATCCCCGATCAGCGCACAGTACCGCATACGCCACCGCCCTTCCTGAAAGCCTTATGTGTTTATTATATTGCACGAACCCTGCAATTGCAAATAGAATTGCGCAATTTGTGCAATCGCACCTCCAATTGCAGGAAACGTGCAATCAAAAAAAGCCCTGCAATCTGTGGATTGCAGGGCCTCCCCGTTTCAATGATCCTCGCGCCGCAACAGCTTTTCCTTGGTCATCAGCCCCTGCTCATACCGCGCGATCTTGTCGTCCAGCCGCGCCAGCGAGCGCTGCATCTCCTCCATGCGGGCGACGAGGCTGTCCCGCTGCTCGACCAGGATCGCCTTGCGAGCATCGGCCGTACTGTCCCCCTTCTGGAACAGGGCGACGTACTCGACCAGCGCCTCGATCTGCACGCCCGCGGCGCGCATGCACTTCATCAGCTCCACCCAGCCGCAGGCGTTCGCGTCATAATCGCGGATGCCGCTTTTGGTGCGCGGCACGGGCGGGATCAGGCCGATCCGCTCATAATAGCGCAGGGTATCCGCGGAAATACCATACTTTTTACTGACTTCTGCAATCGTCACTTGAATGCCCCCTTCCGCCGTCAATCGCCGAATAGCGCCGCGGCCTGCCGCATGTTTTCCACCGCGGGCACATGGAACGGGCAGCGCTTTTCACATGCCCCGCACGATACGCACGCCCCGGCGTGGTGCGCCAGCGCGGCGTAATGCTCGCGCACGGTCTCCGGCACCATGCCCTGCGCCCGCGCGAGGTTCAGGAACTTGGTCACCGTCGCCACGTCGATGCCCTTGGGGCAGGGCGCGCAATGGCCGCAATACATGCAGTGCCCCTCCCAGCGGATGCGCGGGAAACCGGCAAACGCGGCGGCATAATCGCGCTCATCGTCCGTGGCGCCTTCATAGGCCAGGGAGCTACGCAACTCGTCGACGCTCCGCGCCCCCGCCATCACACAGGCCACCGCCGGGCGCGTCAGCGCATAATGGATGCACTGTACGGGGGTCAGCGCCTTGCCCGCCGGGGACAGCCTCCCATCCAGCAGGTCGCCCCCGCCAAACGCCTTCATCACCGTAATCCCCACGCCGAGCCGCTGGCAGGTTTCATACAGCTTTTCGCGCGCGGGGTCCATATTGGACAACGTCCCGGCATAGCTGTCCGCCCGCCACAGGTTTTCGCAGTCCTCGTCGCCGGGCAGCAGGTCGTAGCAGGGGTTGACGCTGAACATCAGCACGTCGATTAGCCCGCTTTCCGCTGCCGCCAGGGCGGCTTCCGGGTTGTGGCTGCTCGCGCCGAGATAACGGATGCGCCCCGCAGCCTGCTGCGCGCGGGCGTACGCCATCACCGGCCCCTCCGCGATCTGCCGCCACAGGGCGGGCGAATCCACATAGTGGATCATGCCGATATCGACATACGGCGTGTCCAAGTTGCGCAGCATGGCTTCAAACGCCGTTTCCACCTCCTGCGGGTCGCGCGTGGCCTTGTACTGCCCATCCTGCCAGATGGCGCACAGGTGCCCCTGCAGGATGAAATCCGCCCGCTGCGCGCGGATCGCCTTCCCGACCCGGCGCTGTACGTCCGGGTTGGGGCTGTATAGGTCCATACAGTTGACGCCCGCGTCCAGCGCGGCGCGGAACAGCCCCTCCGCGAACGCGTCGTCCTGCAGGACAAGCCCCTCGCATCCCAGGGCGATCTCGCTCACCCGCAGGCCGGTGCGCCCCAATGTACGGTACTGCATCATATCCCGCCTCCTTTTTCTCTCATCATACAGGGAATACGCCGCATGTCAAGCGCCTTTTGCGGCACTGTGGGGCTTACAATCTTTTGTAACGCAAACCGTCGCCTTCCCCTTGCGAAGCCCCCCGCCCTTTCCTTTACCCTATCACTTGGAGCGCACTCCATGTCAACCGGTTTTTGCAAAATATATTGCGGGCAGGCCGATAAAAAAGGATGGGCGCGCCATACACGCATATGCGCGAAAATACCCTTGCGGGCGTCGCGGGCAAAATCGCAAAAATAGTGCAACAGTAGGTGCAACAGCAGAAGGTCAAAAAGGGGCAAAACGGGTCAAAAGGACGGCGCACCCGATTTTCAAAAAGCATGTAAAATCGAATAAAACAAAAAGAAAAGCCTCAACAATCAAGCATTTAAGCTGATTATTGAGACTTTTCTTTTGGTGGAAGTTAACGGGCTCGAACCGCTGACCCTCTGCTTGTAAGGCAGATGCTCTCCCAGCTGAGCTAAACTTCCAAATGGTGACCCGTGGGGGAATCGAACCCCCGTTACCGCCGTGAAAGGGCGGTGTCTTAACCGCTTGACCAACGGGCCAAGGGAAATGGTAGCGGTAATTGGACTTGAACCAATGACCTTTCGGGTATGAACCGAACGCTCTAGCCAACTAAGCTATACCGCCATATCCGTCCCCGTCGCCCGTTCGCTGGCGACGTATTTGATTATATTATATTCTCCCCCTTTTGTCAACAACTTTTTTTATTTTTTCATCACTTCATCCGGGATTCCCGCCTGTCTCGCCCGTACCTCGTCAAAAACCCCTTTTTGTACGAGCCGGCGCGCCAGCGTCCCCTGGCACAGCGCATCCCAAACCGCGTCGCACGCCTGCGCGCCCGTCATATCGGCCGCGAGCGGCACGCCGGACAGCTCGGACAGGCGGCGGCGCGTATCGTCCGGCAGCGGGGCGCGCACGGCCTGCGCCGTCGGCGGCTGGACCATGCGCAGCGGCTGT
>NZ_LT707055.1:118092-120999 GCF_900155735.1 Intestinibacillus massiliensis | reverse complement strand
GCCTGCGCCGTCGGCGGCGCGTCCAGCAGCCCGAGGTCGAACAGCCGCTGCGCATGGTCCAGCCCCTGCGGCAGCGCGTAATCAATCAGTTCGTCGTAAAAATCGCGGTCCCAGGTGTGCGTATGCGCAAACTCGTCCGCGCCCTTGAGGAAAAACTCATCGGAGACCAGTTCGCCCCGGTCGGGCACTGGGTCGTCAAACGTGACGTCGATATAGCGTACGTCCCCGTACAGCCGCACGGCGTTCCACCCGTGGTTCATGCCCTGGTCGGAGATATAGACCATGTCGATGCCCGCCGCATGGCAAAGCTGCATATAGGCGCGCGCGTATCCCGCGCAGACCGCCTTGCCGTCCACCAGCGCGCCCGCCGCGGTGAAGGGCGCGTCCGCGCCGCTGCCCGTGGACAGGGTTTCGCGCGCCGCGGTCTCCGTGTCGTACACGCAGTTTTTGACCACGTAATCGTGTAGCACGCGCAGCCGGTCGCGCAGCAGCATATCGTCCGTGACCAGGCTGTCCGCGACGCCCTTGGCGAGCAGCGCCGCCTGCTTCTGCGCCTCCGCGTTGTCGACCTCGACGCGCACGGTCATCGTGGTGTCGCCCCGGCGCGTGCAGTGCAGGGAAAAGGCGTAGGGGTAGGTCGCCTCGAGCGCGCGGAAAATGCCGTTTTCGCTCAGGCCGCCCGCGCGGAAAGTCAGGCTGTCGCCGCCGTCCGCCAGCGTGTCCAGCAGCTGCTGCGTGGCCTGGAAATCGTTCTCCGCCGTCTGCGCCCCGTGCCCCAGCAGGCCGGGCGCGAGCGTCCACGCGCCGAACAGCACGGCGGCCGCCACAAACAGCACGCCCAGGAACTTTCGCATCGGTTTCCCCTCCCCCCAAAAAAGAAATAAGCGGACGGCTTACGCGCCGTCCGCTTTGTTGGGCTTCCAGGCCGGCCCCGCCTTACATCATCTTGACCGTGTAGTACACCGCCGTTACAAACAGATAGGCAAAAGCCGCAAAAATCAAATAATATGCGATCTGCGCGCCGAGCAGCGCCCCGGCAACCGGCAGGACCGCGAGCACCGCCGCGGTGACGAGCATCATGGTGTGCGCATTCTTGGAGCTGAACAGGTCGACCATCTGCCCGTCGACCAGGCCGCGGCAGCCGTGCTTCTTGACATAGAAGACGCCTGCGACCTGCAAGAGGCACAGTACCACCGCGGCCGCCGCCGCAACGTAGGCGCCCCAGTGGAAATTGGTCGTCGCCAGGGCGCGGCGCGCCGCATAGAGCAGCACCGCCATCAGGCCGCAGTCGACGGAGATTACGAAGAATTCACGCGGGTAGGAATGATAGATCAGGTAGTAAACGGCAAGCGCCGGCAGGATGATATAAAACAGCTTGATGACTTCCGGGCCGCGCCACAGCACCGCCGCCATGCACACGGCGACCACCGCGAACACAATGACCAGGTTGCGCCCGCGCAGCAGGCGGTACCGCATATCCTGCCCGCGGCTCCGCTCCATGCCGGTCTTGACCGCGCCCCAGATGACCCCAAGCACGCCCAGGCCGAGCACCACCCATGTGATCTGGCGGCCCAGCATGTACGTGCTGCCATAAGCGGCCACGCGGTAGAACAGCATCAGCAGCAATACGCCCAGCAGGCACAGCGAAAAGACCGACAGCACCTTGTTCGTTATATAATCCTTTTCGTTTGGCTTTCTCTTGGTTGCCAAGAAAATCAACTCCCTAGTTTTATAAAATCCCTGTACCCGCACGGGCGTTTACAGGTTGCCGCTCTCATACATGATGGCGGACAGCGCCGCAAGCGGCGCGGTTTCACAGCGCAAAATCCTAGACCCGAGCGATATGCTCCGCAGCCCGGCGTCCTGCGCCGCCCGGACCTCCTCCGGTGCAAAGCCNGCGACGGGCATACATGCGCCGGCCGAGGGGGCGAGCGCCGCGGCGCAGTCCGCCCCGCACGCGCCCTGATAGACCGCCAGGTCGTGTGTTTCCGCTAAAATGAGTTGCCCCTTACACAAAGGGATGGGTTCCATCGTCTTTTCCTCCCAATATGGCTGTCGGGATAATCGCTTATCCATTGTTTTTCCAGGTGCCGTCCGCCCGGACGGTGTATTTCGCCGGCTCCTTGGCCGCAAGCTTGCAGATTTCCAGCGCGGTGGCGAGTTGCACGTCCGTCGTTTCGCCGCCGGACAGGAAGGAGGTCTGCGCGTCCAGCTGCCGCAGCATCTCCGGCGGCGCCGTGAAGCCCGGGAACTGCCCCACCGAGGCCTGGAAGCGGCGCACCGCGTCCAGCACCCGCATGTCGAACACGCGGCGCGCGCCGTCCAGCAGGCCGAGCGCGGACAGGCGCTCGGTCATGGCCTGCACCGTGTCGGACTTCATGCCGGGCAGCAGGGTGTGCGTGCTGTCGAGCGGCAGGAAGCCCTCGATCGTCACTGTGCTGTCGCCGTTCTCGATATTGATATCCGGCTTCAGCCCCTCTCCCTCATAGGTGCCGCGCACCGGGAGCTGGATTTCCAGGCTGGTCAGGATGAGCATCGAGCCGTCCGGCATCGTAAAGTGGTACTGCCCCACGCCCTTGCCGTAGGTCTGGGTGCCGACCACGGTCGCAATGCCGAGGTCGGACAGCGAGCCGGTGACGATCTCGGCCGCCGAGGCCGTGCCCCCGTCCACCAGCAGCACGACCTTGTTGAGCGCGGGGCCGCCGCCCGGGGTGTAGAACTGCTGCAGCCCGCCCTCGCTCTCGCGGTAGCGCAGGCCGAGGTAATAGGCGCCCTCCTGCGGCGCAATGGTTTCAATCATCTTCTGCGCCATGTCGATGAGGCCGCCGCCGTTGCCGCGCAGGTCAATGATGGCGGCGCGGACGCCCTTGGCGGGCAGGCTGTCCCATTCCTCGACAAACAGGCGGG
>NZ_LT707055.1:116873-117993 GCF_900155735.1 Intestinibacillus massiliensis | reverse complement strand
CCTGCCGCACGGTGCCCGCCTCGGCCGCGAGCCGGCCGTAGCGCCCCTCGGGGTCCGCGGCGCGCAGCGTATCCAGCCGCTGCCGCAGCGCCGCAAGCTGCGCCTCCCCGTCCGCGTCCTGCGTCAGGTAGATCTTGATCCTGGTTTCCGCCCCGGATTTCTCGCGGACGAGGTCCTCGTCCACATAGTCCCAGTATATCTCGGTATCCTGTAAAAATTCCTGAAAATCCGCCGCGTCCTCGAGTACGTACCCTTCGATGCCCAGGTCGTCCAGCAGCCCGGTGACCGGGTCTATGCCGGGCGTCGCGGTGGATATGGTCACTTCGGTAAAGTCCATGGAACCCTCCCCTGCCTATTTTACACGCTTGTCCTGTTATTGTACTCCTTTGGCACACCTTTTTCAAGGAAATACACAATTTCTTAACATTTATCCGGGCGGTTTGCGCCTGCGCGCAGAACCCCTCATTTATTAAACGCCGGAAGCGGGCAAATTGTTTCAGAAAAAAGGAAAATTTTTTGAAAACTTTGCACCCGCCCCGCGAAAAAAAGCGCCCGGGAGGGTTCCGCCCCTCCCGGGCGCACGCCGCCGCGGGCGGCTTACAGGCAGATCATGCCATATTTTTCGGAAAAATACCGCGTCAGGCGCGCGTCCAGTTCCCAGGTGCCGTCGTACAGCGCGCGGCCGGGATAGATGCGCAGCGCCTTTTCCAGCAGCTCGGGCTGCTCCGCGCACAGGCAGACCGGGCGCGCGAGCATAAAGACATGCTCCTCAAAGCAGATGAGGTCCTCTTCCTCCTGCAGGAGGATCTTGTATGCGCCGGAACCGTCCTCCGCCTCGAGCAGCAGCTCACCGAGGTGGCTGTCGCACTCGATCCCGTCCGAGATATCGATCATCGGGTCGATAAAATGCGCGTTTGTGCCGTCCGGCGCGATCAGCAGGCCGTCATGGTCGCGCGGCACCTGCACCGCACCCGAATACGCGGCGAGCGCCGCCCGCAGCGCGCCGATGTCCTCCGCGCGGCGCGGGACATAAAGCTCGGCATTCGTAAAGCGCACGTCCCCCGCGAGCCAGCCCGGGTCGACCCGCGCGCCGAGCGACACCCGCGCATAGGGGGCGCAG
>NZ_LT707055.1:89181-116403 GCF_900155735.1 Intestinibacillus massiliensis | reverse complement strand
GGCGACGCCGGCCTCGGCCACGCCCGCCAGCACCGAGCAGATGCGCGCGTGCGCATACTGCACATAATAGAGCGGGTTCTCGCTGTCCTGCCGCACGGCAAGGTCGAGGTCGAACTCCATCTGGGTATCGGCCGCGCGGGAGTTGAAGAAAAAGCGCGCCGCATCGACCGGGATCTCGTCCAGCAGGTCGGAGAGCGTCAGGCTCTTGCCGGTGCGCTTGGACATGCGGACGACCTCGCCGCCCTGCATCATGCGCACGAGCTGCATGAGCACGATCTCCAGGCGGCCGGAGCCGTCCAGGCCGAGCGCGTCCAGCGCGTGCTGCAGGCGCGCCACGTGGCCGTGGTGGTCCGCGCCCCAGATATTGATGACGCGGTCAAAGCCGCGCTGCTCGAACTTGTTGCGGTGGTAGGCGATATCCGCGGCGAAATAGGTGTAGAAGCCGTTCGCGCGGCGCAGCACGTCGTCCTTGTCCGCGCCGAAAGCGGTCGAGCGCAGCCACAGCGCGCCGTCCTGCTCATAGGTCGCGCCCTTGGCGGCCAGCAGCTCGCAGGTCTCGCGCACATAGCCGGTGTCGTGCAGCGTGGATTCGCGGAACCACACGTCGTAATGGATCTTGTAGCGCTCGAGGTCGGCCTCCATCTTGGCGATGTTGTGCGGCAGGCCGAAGCCCACGATCACGTCGAAGCGCTCCTGCTCGTCCATGCGGAGCAGCTTGTCCCCGTGGCGGTCGGCCAGGATTTGCGCCAGCTCGCGGATGTCCGCGCCCTGGTACCAGCTCTCGTCGAACTGCACCGCGTCCTCGCCCCGCAGGAGCTGGATATAGCGCCCCTCGACGGAGTGCGCGAACTTATCCACCTGGTTGCCCGCGTCGTTGATGTAAAATTCGCGGGTCACGTCGTTGCCCGCCCAGGCGAGCACCTCGGCCAGGCAGTCGCCCAGCACGCCGCCGCGCGCGTTGCCCATATGCATGGGGCCGGTCGGGTTCGCGGAAACGAACTCCACCATGACCTTTTCCGGCTTGTCCGCGCGGGTGCGGCCAAAATCCGCGCCCTCCTCGGCCACGGCGCGCAGCGCGTCGCCGTACCACTTGGCGCCCAGGGTGAAATTGATGAAGCCGGGACCCGCGATCTCCGCCTTTTCAAAGTAAGTACCGGCAAGGTCCATCGCGCCCACGAGCGCTTCCGCGATCTTACGCGGCGGCTGGCGCAGCGCCTTGGCGCACTGCATGGCAAAGGAGGACGACCAGTCGCCGTTGGCGGCGTCCTTGGGCGCTTCCGCGCGCACGGCCGGTACCTCGGCGCTGGGCAGCGTGCCCGCGGCGACGGCGGCGCGGTATGCCTGCGCGACGACGGCCTGCGCCTGCTGCTTGGCGTTTTCAATCAGGTTCATAGGTTCACACTCCGTTATATTGTTTCTGTATTATTACGCTTTGTATTTGAATCGCCCGTCCGCTATTGCGGCTGGGGCGTGATGACCATTTCAAAATGGTGTTCGCCGGTGACGTTGTTATCCACCTCGATCGTGTAATCGATCGCGAGCTGGCCGCCGTCCTCCCCCACCGTGTTGTACACGCGGGAGGTGTGGGTCGAGACCGTCATCGTGCCGTAGCCGGTCTCGTACAGGCCGACGTGGCGCTGGTTCTCGATGAAGAGCATCTGCGAGGGGTAGGTGCCGGTGCGGCGCATCATCACGGCCTGCCCGTCAAGCTTGATGGTCGTGCGCGTGCCCTCCAGCCCGGTCAGGGCGCTTTCGTCATAGACGAGGTAGTATTTGCCGCCGCGCTCGTAAAGCAGCGCGCAGGTGACCAGGTCGACCTGTTCGGGGTCGGTGCCCTCAAAATGCTGGGTGCTGCTGATGGCGACCAAAACTTCTTTCTTCATTCGTCTGTCGGTTCCTTTCGGCCGCGTGCCGCAGCCCTTTGTCCTTTAATNCGCGCGGCGCACCGCGTCCGCCGCCTCCGCGCCGGAGTCGACCAGCGTCACGCCGCCGCCCATAAAGTCCGAGATCACGTCCTGGAGCAGCGGGTAATGCGTGCAGCCGAGGATCAGGGTGTCCACGCCGGCGTCGCGCAGGGGCTGCAGGTATTCGCGCACCACGGTCTCGATCACGATATCCCCGCGGTGCACGCGCCCGTTTTCCACCAGCGAGACAAACAGCGGGCAGGCAGCCGCCCGCACGTCCAGGCTAGGGTCGGCACGGTGCAGCAGGCGCTCGAACACGCCGCTGCGCACGGTCGCCGCGGTGCCGATCACGCCGATCCTGCCGGAGCGCGTGACCTGCCGCGCCTTTTCGCACGAGGGCGCGACCGTGCCGAAAACCGGCAGGCCGAATTCGCCCTGCACCGTCTCGAGTGCGGCGGCGGACGCCGTGTTGCAGGCCACGACGATGGCCTTGGGGTCGAACTGCAGCAGGAAGCGGATGTCCTGCCGCGTATATTTAATGATGGTATCCCGCCCGCGCGTCCCATAGGGCACGCGGCCGGTGTCGCCGAAGTAGATGATATTTTCCCGGGGCATGATCTCATGCAGGCGGCGCACCGCGGTCAGGCCGCCGAGGCCGGAATCGAACACGCCGATCGCCCGGTTATCCATGCGCGGCCTCCAGTGCGAATTCGACCAGCCGGTCGATCAGCTTGGCGTAAGGGATGCCGCTCTCCGCAAACAGCTTCGGGTACATGCTGATGCTGGTGAAGCCCGGGATGGTGTTCACCTCGTTGAGCACGATTTCGCTCCCCTGATACGTGCAGAAAAAGTCCACGCGGGACAGGCCGCGGCAGCCGAGCGCCTGGTAGACGCGCACCGCGGTCTCGCGCACGGTCTCCATGGCGCGCTCGTCGATATGCGCGGGGATATAGAGCGCGGAGGACTCGTCGTTATACTTGGCGTCAAAGGTATAGAATTCCTGCGTCGGGGCGATTTCGCCCGCGGTCGACGCGACCGGGCTTTCGTTGCCCAGGACGGCGACCTCGACCTCGTGCCCGTCGATAAATTCCTCGACCAGCACCTTCCCGTCCCAGCGGAAGGCTTCCTCCAGGCCGGCGCGCAGCGCCTCCGGGCCGTCCGCGCGCGTCACGCCGACCGAGGAGCCGGACGAGCACGGCTTCACGAACACCGGCCACGAGCCGAGCGCCCGCATCGCCTGTGTGACGACGCTTTCCGGGTCGCGCGCGAACTGTGCGCGCCGCGCAAGGTAATAGGCCGCCTGGCGGACGCCCGCCTGTTCCAGGATGACCTTGGTGATGCTTTTATCCATGGTGTTGGCGGACGCGGCCACGCCGCACCCGACATAGGGGACGCCCGCAAGCTCGAGCAGCCCCTGTACCGTGCCGTCCTCGCCGCCGACGCCGTGCAGCACCGGGAACACCACGTCCGCGCGCAGCACCTCCACGCCGGTGGAGCGCAGCACCAGCAGGCCGTGCGTGCTGCGGTCGGGCGAGAGGACGGCGGGCGTCAGCGCCCCGCGCTCCCAGGAACCGTCCTGGATGGCGTCGGGCTGCGCGTCCTCGCACAGGAACCAGCGGCCGTCCGCCGTGATGCCGACGGCAAACACATCATATTTCCCATGGTCGATATTGCGCAGGATGGACGCGGCGGAAATGCAGGAGATATCATGCTCCGACGACACGCCGCCGAATAAAACGATCAAATTCATTGTATGTTTCTTCCCTTTTCCTTTGATATCTATTCAGTATTAAGTATACGCTAAGACTGCCCAAAAGACAAAATATTTTTTAGGCAAATGTCCGGCTTCCTGCGCGGTATTTCTGTGCAAACAGCCCAAAAGGCGTAAAAAAAGCGCCCCACAGCGTGGCGCGCGCATCCCGGCTTGACATTTGGAACATTTGTTTGTATTATAACAGGCATCCGATAAAGTTACTTTTTGACACATCCTGAAAAGGGGGACAATCCATGTTTGAAAACCACAAAATCCCGGCCTTCGCCCGCCGCCTGGCCGACCTGCCCGACGAGCCGCAGCTCTCAGCCGGGGAACTCAAGGCGTATTTCGACAGCAGCCCGGAGGAGCTGCGCCGGGCGGTCAACGGCGTGTGCGACGACGCGGCGGCGCTGGAGGGGCGCGTGGACGGCATCGTCGAGCGCACGTTTGGCGGTGCGGTCAAGGAGGGGATGATTGATGCGGGGTACCGCGGGACGCTGGCGACAAAGGGCGACCTGGCCGCGCTCCAAACCAATGTGGCAACGGCCATTACGCAGGCGGCCGCACAGAAATGCGGGGCGACAGCCGGCACCTACCAGGGCAACGGCTCCCTGAGCCACGACATTGAACTCGGGTTTGTGCCGCTAAGCGTCATCGTAGCCGACCCCACCGCAGACAGCGGCACAACCGCAACGATCAGCTTCTGCGGCCTCGGCGTCCCGGGTCAATCCGCAGGCAGCGTGGTGTTAACGGAAACCGGTTTTATGGTGCGGCTCGGGCTAAACCGGAACGGGCATGTCTACGTATATCTGGCACTTCGTTAAAAAAAGGGAAAACCCCTGAGGATAAATCCTCAGGGGTTTTTGCTTTGAAAATTATGCCTGAACAGTTGCTTCCAGGGTGATAACAATCTTATCAGCCGCCTTGGAAGTGATAGCTACAGTAATGTTCGTAAGATTGCTAGCCGTTACAGAAGTAATGCTAGTCGTATCGAACTCATAACCTTCAACCGGGGTCAGGGTGTAAGATACCGTCAGCTTGTCGCCAGCAGTCTTACCGGCAACAGTCCACGCAGCCGCCTTTTCGACGTTTACGTTGGTCAGACCCACCAGATCCGGAACCGTGGCCACGAAAGTATCAACAGCCGCAGCTGCCGGAGCAGAAAGCGTGTTGGAGATAGTAAGCGCAGCGATCTTGGTCTTCGGAACGGTGAAGCTATAAACAACCGTAGCAGTCTCGCCGTTGTTCTTGGAAACAACGCCCTTGGCAATGCCAATGTCCGCAACAGTCAGGTTGGAAGCAAGTTCCTTACCAGCAGCAGCCTTGATAGACATGGTAACGTTTACAACGTCACCGACTACCAGCTCATAAGCGTCAACAACAGACTTACCTTCGACTGTAACTACAGTGCTCGCCGGAACAATAGTTACATCGCCATTAGCCGGAGCCGTGATAGCGGACACAGCACTCAGCGCAGTGCCTGCGGCAGTCGTAAGAGAACCCTGGAAAGTAATGCTGCTAACAAGCGCACCCGTCAGCTTAGCAGTCGCAGTCGCAGTCGCAACCGTCTCGCCCTTGCTATCAACAATTGCGAAGGTCAGCTGATACTCGCCACGAGCAACGTTCTTGTCAGCGGTAACAACTACATTCTGCTTTTCCTGGTCATCCGTCTTGGTCGCAGTCTTAAGGGTGAAACCATACGGAGCGTTAACCAGCTTGATGTCCAGATCCTTCGCTACGTCGGTCTTGGTCATCTCGAAGGTCAGGTCAACATCAGCAGTGTTTGCAGTAGCTGCGGAAGCGTCAGCAACCTTGATGGAAGCGTAGCCTTCCGGAGAGTAGTTGTCAGCGTACGGGCCGCGGAACTGGTTGTCACCAGACTCAACGACCAGAACCTCGAGGTCTTCCTTGTCCTTATCCAGGTACAGGCAGTTCGCCATCTTCGGATCGGTATTGCCGATCTTGACGCCGTCGCTCACATACTTGGAAGCGGTGCGGATGCTGCCTTCGGTGGAACCGGTCTTCGCATCGGTATCGACATAGAAGACAACGGTATCAGCCGTTACGTCTCTCTCGCCGTGGTTGACGAACTCGACAGTGCCCTTGTTGCTGCTGACCTTATTGATCGCATCCAGGCCAAAGCCGCTCTCGTCCAGCGTGTAAGCGTGTACATCGTCGATGTAGCGAACGCCATTGTCGTCCTCGTCGGTGAGGGACTTGTAGCCGATCAGGGTATTCTTCTGACGGTCTGCAGTCTTAGCATTCTTCTCGGTGACGGTTACGGTCTCGCCGTTCTCCAGCAGAGCAAGATAGGAGATCTCGTTGGAACCGGTCTCACGGACATCATTAAGAATGTAAGCGTAGTAGTCGTTGGAAGAAGTGGTGGTCGGCAGCGCATTGATCGTGAACGCAACCGCGCCAGCGCGATCCAGGCCATTCATCTCAGCGGTGAAGTAATAAGCCTTGCCGCCAATTACATTATACTCACCGTTATCCAGGTTCTTCAGCTGCTTGCCGGTCAGGACCTTGGAGTCGTTGCCCTTGTCAGAGCCGCTGCTCTTGAACAGGATAACCTTGGCCTTGTCGTCAATGGTCTTGCCATTGATGGCATCCTTGCCAATGCTGTAAGCGTACTTATCGTGGAAGGTGTAATCGCCATAGTAGTCCTTCGTGGGAACCGGGGTCTCGAAGGAGTACTCGCCGCCGGAGATGCTGTACTCGTACAGCTGGCCAACGTTCAGCGCACCATACTTGATCGTGCTGTCGTCATCAACGTCAACAACCTTGGTGGTGTCGTTGAAGAACTGCAGCTTAACCTGGTTGCCGCCAATGCCGGCATCCTTGTTGATAACCATTGCGATGTCGGTTACGTCACCAGCAGTGGAAGTACCAGAGGAGCGCTTCATCTTGTAAGCTACGCCGTTTACAATGATAGCCTCAACGGTGTTGCCCGCCTTGACAGTATTGATATCGGTGTTGCCATCCTTGTCTTCAGCGCCGTTGTACCAGGTGCTGTCGATCTGATACTCGTTGTAGGTAGACAGCGTGTTCTTGGACTTGCTGTCCTTCTTCATACCGGACAGCTTGCCGGTAACAACGTCAGCCTTCTCGATCTTCTGGCAGTCGTTGTAACGGTCATAAGAAATGATCGCCCAGTCGTCCTTCGCCAGGTTCTCGTCAATGTTCTCGTCGTCAAAGTTGTAGCTCTTGCCCGCTACGATCTTGGAGGAAGTAACAGAAGAAACTTCAGCCGCGGTGTAGTCGGTGATGATAACGGAGTCGAAACGGCCGTTACCGTCGCTATCAACAAAGCTCATGGTAGCTGCGGAAGTATCCCAGTTGTCAAACAGTTCCTTCGCAGTAAAGCCATAGTTCGGAGCCTTGGCGTTGAACTTCTGGCCAGCCTGGTTGGTGAATACGTCCTTAGCAGTGCCGCCAGTAGACGCATCTTCAGAACCGATCAGGTTAGACTCAGAACCGTTTACTGCAGTATAGTAAACGTCGATGTAGTCATTGCCATAAGCGTTCTCGATAGAATAGGACTTGCCGCCGAACTTGACCTTCTTGTCATCCGCCTCAACGCCAGAAGCGTTGACAGTGTAAGACTCGTTGTCAGAAATCGCGTACACGCCCAGGACATTGTTGGACTTGCCGTCCTTGAACATAACCTTGACCTTCTGGCCGAGCAGAGAGGAGTAGTCTTCCTTAACCTTGGTGAAGGAAGTAGCGTACGGCTTCTCGTTCTTGTCCAGGTCGCTCTCAGCCTTGTCAACGCCCGTCAGGGTGATGGAGTCCTTGCTAACGGTGGTCAGGATACCAACCGTCTTGGTCAGACCCATATAAGCCTTACCAACCGTCTCCTTCACGCCGCCGTTCAGCAGGTCGTCGAAGGAATCGGAGTCGGTGGACCACTTTACGCGGTTTACATCCAGGGTGTTGTAAATCATCTGCGCCGCATACTGGCGGGGCAGGCCAGCTTCGAGGCCGGAGTTTACGTCGTCCAGGATGCCGGCAGAGCCAGCGTACTTCAGGGTGTTCGCAGACCAGTTCGGGCCGGTCAGGACAGCCTTGTCAGCGTCATAGCCAGCTACGACCAGCAGCATCTTCGCCGCTTCCACACCGGTTACGGTTGCGTCCGGATCAAAGTGGGTCGCATCCTTACCAGCGATGATGCCCTGAGTTTCGCAGAACTTGATGTAGCCTGCAGCCCAGTGGCCGGTGATGTCGACGAACTTGGTGGAGTTCGTCTGATAAGCAGAGTCGTCGATCTTGTTGTTGCGAACAACGAAGATCATCTTCGCCATCTCAGCACGGGTAACCGTGTTGTCCGGCTTGAAGCTGCCGTCCGGGTTGCCTTCGATGACACCCAGTGCGGTCAGCATGTTTACCGCGTCGTTGGCCTTAATGTCAGCCGCGTCGGTAAACGCCGCGCCAGCCATCATGGTGAACGCCATAGCGAACGCCATAACCAGCGCGAGAATCTTTTTGAGATTCTTCATAGGTTTTGTTCCTCCTTTAAATTTTGGTCTCGTGTTCCTGATTGGAACCGTTCCCTTATGGAACATAGTTTAGCAGGAGGAGCCCGCCCCGTCAACGGGATGTTCGGATGTGTAACACGAGTGTAATATTCCGTAACATTTCCCGCGCCGGGATATTCCCCATACAATGTATGCGCCCGGCCGCGCCCCCTCCCCGCGCTATTTCCCGGGCGCACAGTTTCAAAAATTAGGCAATTTCGCCCATTTCCCGCGCCGTAATGTTTCATTCTCGTTTCAATTGCCCCGGTATGGTTGCCGTGCCATCCAATTCTCGCTATACTTGGGTTAACAGGAAATCTATATATAGGGATGAATGCCATGAAGAAATACCTATTTGCAGTATTGCTCCCGCTGATGCTGCTGTTTACCACCGCCGCGGCCGCCGGGCCGACGCTGTTCCCGGTCGAGACCGTCGGCGAGGACGGGGTCGCCCGCTGGGGCTATATGGACGAGTCGGGTGGCCAGCCGATCGGCTTTTTCTATGCCGAGGCCGGCGTATTTAATGAATATGGCCTTGCCGCCGTCCAGAACGCGCAGGGGCAGACCGGCGTGATCGACGCTACCGGCCGCCAGGTCATCGCCTACCAGGAGACGCCCCAGTCGGTCGACTTCAACGCGGAGGCGGTCGCCTTCCACTACGCCGGGCGGACGCTCTTCTTCGCGCACGACGGCACGCCGTACGATACCGTGTTCCCCGCCGGGGTCGGCTTTTTTGAGGACGGGTTCCTGCGCGTGCGGGAAAACGGCCTGTGGGGCTACGCCCTGCGCGACGGTTCGATGGGCATCCCGGCGCAGTTCGCCGAGGCGGGCGATTTCGTAAACGGCCGCGCGCTCGTGCGCAAAGCCGACGGCGCCTATGCCGTGCTGTCGCAGAACGGGACGCTCACCCCCCTGCCGGGCGACGCGGCGTACCTGTCCATCTACGCGGGCGACCTCGCGATCCTGCGCGACGGCGGCGCGATGCGGCTGTACTCGCTGTCCGAGGGCGATTACCTGAGCGAAATGATCTATCAGGAGATCAGCCCCTACCACGACGACGGCTACGCCATGGTCAAGCAGGGCAACAAATGGGGCATCATCACCCCGAAGGAAAACGTATCCGTCGAGCCGCAGTATTACTACCTCTCCTATATGGGCGAGGGCGTGTACGCGGCGCGCGGTGAAAACGGCGAGGTGCTCGCGATCGACGCGAACGGCACACGCATCTATTATACCGATACCTATGTGGGCGGCTTTGAGACCTTCCGGTTCGGCCTGTCGTGGCACGGCACCATGGATGGCGGCGTGATGTTTTTCAACAAAAACGGCGTGTTCAGCCGCAAGATCGACGGCGCGGAAAACCCGGAGATCGTGAGCGGCGACGTCGCCGCGGTCACGGTGGACGGCAGCCGCCAGTACATCCGCCTGTCCGACGGCAAGGTGCTCTACGCCCCCGCGCGCGTTTACCAGCTTGACGGCGGCGTGCAGGTCGAGACCCGCAAGTACGAGCGCTACGTCGGCACGCAGAAGGACGGCACGGAATACGGCTGGCACCTGTCCTACCCGCAGTTCACCGGCATGAAGGACGCCGCCGTGCAGGCGAAGGTCAATTCCGCGATCGAAAAGTTCTTCCTGGACGGCCCTTCGGACGCCGCGCGCCGCCAGTCCCTGGTCGGCGACTACGGCTTTGCGTTTTACGGCCGCGTGCTCGTGGTCTATGCGGACGCGACGCTCGGCCTGGGCGAGGGCGCGACCCTTTGGAACGACAGCATCGCGCTCGATTTCAGCACCGGGCAGCGCTACACCGTCACCGGCAACCTGCTGCTCCCGGGCTATGAAAGCGCGCTTTCCGCCCAGCTCCCCGCGCGCTTTTCCTCCTATGACTATGTACGCATGGCGGGCGACCACCTGACGCTGTTCCGCAACGTCGCGGCGACGCAGTCCTCCCCCGCCCGCGCGGAAACCGCCGAGATTCCCTACAACAGCATCTGGGACGTGATCGACACCGACAGCGCCTGCTACCGCGCGCTGTCCCCGTCCGCCGCGAAGGCCGCGGAAGCCACCGTCCCCGACGTTGTGGCCGAGGCCGCGCCCGTGCAGCGGTTTACTGACGTGCCGGCAACCCACTGGGCGTATGAGTACATCGAAAACGCCGCGGCCCGCAGCCTGATGACCGGCAGCGGCGGACGGTTTGAACCCGACCGCCCGGTGCTCGCCTGCGAGGCCGCCGCTTCCCTGACGCGCGCGCTTGGGCTGGCGCCGGGTACGATGCCCGGCCTGGACAGCGGGGAATGGTACGCGCCCGAAGTCGGCGCGGCCTATGAAGCCGGCCTGCTCGGCGGCCTGGAAGCCCAAAACTGGGACGCCGCCCTGCCCCGCGCGGACGTTATGCAGCTTGCCGCCAACACCGTGCGCCGGGACGGCAAGGGCGCGCTGAGCGACCTGCAGGTCATGCGGTCGCTGGCGCGCTATTCCGATACCGTGTCCATCCCGGCCAACCGCCGCGAGGCCGCCGCATTCTGTGTGCAGAAGGGGCTTATCACCGGCTCGAACGGGCGGCTTACGCCGCAGGCGCCTGTCACGCGCGCGGAATTCGCCAAGCTGCTGCTCTCCATCTCCGAAGCCAAATAAAAAAGAAGCACCCGGAAAGCCCGGATGCTTCTTTTTTTATGCGGATTATTCGCCCATGACCTGGAACACCACGTCGCGCGTGCGGTCGCGCGTGTCGCACTCGACCAGGGTCAGGTTCTGCCACGGGCCGATCGTCAGCTTGCCGTTGACAAACGGGATCGTGATGAACGGCGACAGCAGCGCGGCCTTGATATGGGAGGAGCCGTTGTCGTCATGCCAGGTCTCGTGATGGTGGTAGTGGATCACGCGGCCGGTCTCGTCGGTATAGGGGGAAAATATGTCCATTGCGGCCTTGAGGTCATGGTACACCATGCCCGGCTCAAACTCGAGCGTCGTCAGGCCGGCGACGCCGCCGGTCGTGAAGCCCGTGATAATGCCGCTGTGGACGCCGTACTGCGCCACCGCGGCGCTGACCGCGGCCTGGAAATCCTCGGTCACGTCGATCATCCCCATGTGCGCCTTGGTGCGGTATGTTTTGGTTTCGGTATAAACTGCCATGGTTTCCGTCTGCTCCTTTATGCCTTTATTTTTAAATGCACATCAGGTACTGCCCGTACAGCGTCTTGCTCTGCAAAAGCCCCTGCTCATGCACCTGTTCCGCGGTGATAAAGCCGCTGCGGTATGCGATCTCCTCGATGCAGGCGATATAGCGCCCGCTCTCGTCCTGCACGCGCTTGACCGCCTGCGAGGAGGACAGCAGGTTGTCCGCCGTGCCCGCGTCCAGCCACAGGAAGTCGCGGTCGAGCGTGACGACGTTCAGTTCGCCCTGCTGCAAATAGTGGTTATTCACGTCGGTAATCTCCAGCTCGCCGCGCGCCGAGGGGCGCAGGGTCTTGGCCACCGACACGACGCGGTTGTCGTAAAAATACAGGCCGGGGACGATATAATTGGATTTCGGGAAGCGCGGCTTTTCCTCAATGCTGATCGCGCGGCCGGTCTCGTCGAACTCGACCACGCCGAACGCGCGGGGGTCGTCCACATAGTAGCCGAACACGGTCGCGCCCGTGGTGTTGGCGCGCGCTTTGGCCAGCTTGCCGATCAGGTCCTGCTCGTGGAAGATGTTGTCCCCGAGCACGAGGCAGACCGAATCGTCCCCGATAAAGCCCTCCGCAATCAGGAATGCATCCGCAATGCCGCGCGGCACGGGCTGCACCGCATAGCTGATGTGCACGCCCAGGCGGCTGCCGTCCCCGAACAGGCGGGTAAACAGCGCTTCCTCCCCGGGCGGGATGATGATCATAATATCGCGGATGCCGGCCTGCAGCAGCGCGGCCAGCGGGTAATAGATCAGCGGCTTATCATAAACCGGCAACAGCGGCTTGCAGACCGGCAGCGTCATCGGGTATAAGCGGGTGCCCTTGCCCGCCGCCAAAAGGATTCCCTTCATGCGTACTCCTTTGCTCTATGGGGTTGATACCGCGCCGTATCCAAACGGCGTGCTTTCGGGATTTAATACGTTACCGCACATAGTATACCATACTGCTCATATATTCGCCAGACCGTGTTTTCTTAATTTTTACAAAACACCCCGGCCTGCCGCCCATGCCCCCTATATTCTTGCCTGCTTTTACATTCAGTATAACAAAAACGCGGCGGCCCGTAAAGGGCGGCCGCATTTTTGCACGTATGAGGCCGCGCCCCCCTTGCGTCAGGGACCGTTCCCGCGGCGCCAGGCTTCAAAATCCGGCACCGGCAAGGGCTTTGCGTAGATATACCCCTGGATCAGGTCGCACCCCAGCTCCCGCAGCAGGGCGAGCTGCTCCGGGGTCTCGATGCCCTCGGCAACCGTCTGCACGCCGATCTTGCGCGCCAGCTCCAGGAGGGAGGCGATCAGGTCGCGCATCTTGGCGTTGCCCATGTCCTTAAAGAACCTGCGGTCCAGCTTGATCGCGTCCACGTCGAACTCCATCAGCAGCCCGAGAGAGGAGTAGCCGGAGCCGAAATCGTCCAGCGAGCACGCAAAGCCCAGCCTGTACATCTCCCGGATGGATCCCTTGACCCGCTCGATGCCCTTGTCGCCGAAGAAGATGGATTCCGTCCCGCCCGTCCGTGCCCATCACGGCCAGGCCGGAAAACCCGAGCGTCCGCGCCTTGCGTTCCATAAACGAACGGAGCTGCGGGCTGGCCGCTATCGATCTGGAGCAGGCTGTTGCTGATCGACCCCAAAACCAGGATGTTCTGCGCCAGCCGGTCGTCGACGGCCTGGGCGAGCTGCGCCGAAAAGCCGGACACATAGCGCCGGGTCTGCGCGTCGGCCTCCCGCTGGAGCCTGGCCGTATTCCATACCAGCACGGCGCAAGCCGCGAAGATCAATATCGTAACTGCTGCGAGTAAAACCTTCGACCAGAAGGAAGCCTTTAACCTCAACATTCACCCATCCCCGTAAACCCGTCATCTCATCCCACGGCGCCGCCCCGGAATTATTTTATTTTACTATGATGCCGGTAAAATGTCCATAATATCACGCAAAATAGGGCGCGCTGCCGCAAATCCTTGGATTTTTGGCAGCGCGCCCGGATATACTCCCTGTTGGGACGGCTTAAATACAAATTGCGACAGGTTTTGCAATCAACGTGGGAAAAGACGCGCAAGGAGCGCTTCCACATCGGACGCCTTGCTGTCGGGGCCAAGGGAAAGCCTCAGCACCTGCCCCGTCTGCCGCCCGCGCCCAATTGCTTGGAGTACATGGGAAGGTTCCCCCGCAGAACAGGCGGAACCGGCAGACGCGGCGATTTCATCGCCGATTTGCTTTAAGAACTGTTCATTGTTAAAGAAGGTGTCCCCGACGACTATGCTGAAGATGCCCGGGATATGATGTTCCGGGTCGCCAAGCAATTCAATATTTTTATTGCTTTGTAGCAGCCCGCGGATCTCGCGATCCAGTGCCCGCATCCTTTCCAACCTGTTTTCTAGGTGCGAGGCGGCGAGCTCAGCCGCCTTCCCAAAGCCGACAATATTGTGGACGCACAACGTCCCGCCCCGGATGCCGTTTTCCTGTTCCCCTCCATGCATCAGCGAGGAAAACGGCGGCATTAACCCAAATTCGTCGGTACGCACGTAAAGCGCCCCCACCCCTTTGGGGCCGTTCAGCTTATGCGCGGAAAATGAGAGCGCGTCCACCGGGAGGCTGCGCACGTCGATGGGGAGTTTCCCCAGCACCTGTGTGGCGTCTGAATGGAAAAAGACACCGTGCTTTTGTGCGGCCGCCCCAAGGGATACAATGTCATTGAGCGACCCGATTTCATTATTGCCCCAAAGGATCGTGGCCAGCGTCGTCCCCGGGCGGATGGCAGCCTCCAGGGCTCCCGTTTCCACCTGGGCATACGCATTCACATCCAGGAATGTAACGGAAAACCCCCTGTCCACCGTGGGGTGCGACTGATCAAGCGTGAAGGTGTCGTCGTCGTTTGAGTAAATCTCACCATTTAGGAAGCGGCAGGTATTTAGTACCGCATGGTGCTCGACACGGGATGTGATGAGGTGGTCCCCGCGTCGCTCATAATATTTCCGGTAATCGGCAATGCCCTTGATAATCGTGTTGTTGCTTTCGGTCGCGCCGCAGGTAAAAACGATCTCTTCCGGCTTGGCATGGATCAGGCCGGCCACCTGTTCCCGGGCGCACTCCACCGCCTCCCGGGCGCGGACAGCTTGGCCATAATACTTGCTGGAGGGGTTCCCGTATTCCTCTGTGAGGTAGGGCGCCATTGCCGCGTAGACCTGCCGGGACACCGGCGTGGTTGCGCAGTGATCGAGATAAATCATACCGTATCACCCACACCCAAGCTCTTTAAGATATAACGCTCCAACGATCCGGCATGGTTCATCATCGCGTTGAGGATCTGCGCCCCCCGGTCGATATGCGCCTTGACATAGCGGGGGAAATACTCGTCTTCCGAGAGCTTGCGCTGCTCATACTGTTCAATGACCGCTTTGAAATACACGTCGTAGTTCCCGGTAATCGTTTGACGGTTAAGCTCCATGCCCAAGGAATCGGTTTCAAAGTCCTGGGGGGATAGGGGCTGCGTCTCCCGGACGGACCAGGCGATCGCATGTTTTACTAGCGTGTATGGTTTAAGCCCCATACGGTGATCCAGCGCCTTAAAAATATTATTTGTCTGCTGCGAAAGCTTGAGTTTAAAAATCATGCGTTACTACCTCCAAAGGAATAGCCCGGCGAGACTTCGGTCTGCCCGGCCTGCTCATTGTAGGTCAAGGTGTATTCCTGTGCGATATAGGGGCGCAGCGTACTGTAGTAGGGCGGCGTGATCTCCTCGTCGGTTGAAAGGATAATGACCTGGCCGCTGATGCTTGGGAACATCTTTTCCGCAATCTGCTCCCGGTGTTCCGTATCGATCCGGGCGAAAGGGGTATCAATGACAAACGGGATGTCTCGCCCCGAAGCCTTTATGATCGCCCAATAGAGGGACAGGATAAAAATCTGCTTCTCGCCCTTTGACAGCTGCTGGAATTCAATACGCTTGTAGAGCGCAAAAGTTTTCCCATCATAAAGCGTCGCCTGCCCTTTTTCCCGGCGGAAGATTTTTTTGAGCGATGCCACGGAATCAACCTGGAAGTATCCCAACAGCGCGGATACGCCGCGCGTACCAATCCGGTGCGCCAAATCGTCCGCGCCAATATTGCTAAACAGCGCCGCGAGTTCTTCAAAACTGTACGGTTGTTGCCGGTAAAGCGCGAACCCAAATTGCTCGTCCAGTTCGATTAAGTCTATAAAATGTTCCTTCCGCAAGATCTCTTTGGAAAGGCGCAGCGTTTCCGCTTCAATTTCCCTGCGTTTACGCGCCAGGAGTGCGGAAACCATATCCTGCATCATGACGTTGATGCGCTCGGTATATTGCAGCGCATCGATCCGCCTGGTTGCACCGACCAGCGCAACGCGCAAGGACTTCCGCCTAGCCTCCAGTCTTTCCAATTTCTCCGCATATTCTTCTTCCTGCTGCCTTTCCGCCTCCAGGCTGGCCTGGAATTGCGCCTCAGCTTCCTTTAGGCACGCAATTTTTTCCTCATATGCCCGCAGTTCTTCCGCGGAAGGGGCGCTTTCCAGCGTTTTGCGGATCCCAGCTGCCTTTTGGTTCAAGCTGTCCTTTTCCTCGATCTGGCGGACAATTCCTTCACTCTGGAACCGCTCCAGGCGCGTTAAAACCTCACCCACCGTATCGCGCTGTTCCTGGGACAAATCGTGCAGAAAGGTGAAGTGTTCCGGGTCGATACCCGTTTTGAGCGAGTCGGTCAGCACCCTGGACAGCGACTGGATGAATTCCTCCCCGCGTTCAACGCCGAATTCTGGAAGCAACCCGGAAAGCGCGTCCTGCATCCGCGCTGGGGACAACTGCGCAGCAACAACCCGGTACTGCTGCATTTTCTGTTCTAATGCCAGCTGCTTGCGTAGGCGTCCTGCCACTGGCGCCGTCAGCACCAGCGCATCCATTTCCTCTACAAAGCTTTTGAGGGACAGGTTAATCTGGTCGCGCCTCCGCTCGAGTACCGCCAGCTGCTTGCTCAGGATATCCTGTTCCCCTTGGAGGATGCCGCCTTTTTTCTGGAATTTGCTCTCCAGGTCCATGCGTTCCTGGATGCATTGTTGCCAACGCGCCTCCAACTCCCCGATCCGCAGCGCGCGTTCCTGCCTGACCGTATCCGCCTGGTCCAACTCGTTGCAGACCGCTTCATACTCCTCCCGCTGCTGCTGCGCACGTACCTGCTCATCCTCCCCAACCGCATACCGGCGGCAGAATTTCTGGATCAAGTCAAACGTGTCGTAATGGTCCAACGTGAGGACGGCCTCTTTTAAATAGGAACGGTAGCTTGGGGAACTGAAGAAACCCGCAATCTCCTCACCGTCAAAAAAGAAGAAGTCGAAGATGTTGGGCGGGATGACATGGTAAAGGTAGTTCTGGAAGAAGTCCAGTTCCTGGTCTTCGAGAAGTTTCCCGTTTTCCCAGACAAAATCCTGTTCCGAAAGCTTTTGATCCTCATAAGCCCACGCCCTGCGTATGGTATACTGGACCATCACCCCATCGCGGGGCAGTTCAATCCCGATTTCAATATATGCGCGGACTTTTTCCTGGGCAAAGGCGTCGTGGCTGATCAGTTCCTTGACCCGCGCCGTATACTGGTTGTTCTTACTTTGGAACCGGAAGCAAAGCGGCCCATACAGGGCGAGCTTGATGGCTGTAAACAGCGACGTCTTGCCCGTACCGTTCTGCCCGCCGATCAGGATGATATTGCGCGCCCCCTTGACGGTAAAATCCAACGTATGGGCGCCGGAATACGAACTAATATTGTAAAGCTCAATCCGGTCAATTCTCATAAATGTAATCCCTCAATCTGTCTTCGAATAAATAGTGCTGGGTTACCGCTTTATCCAGGGCATTACGGAGCAGCTTGGCGTTGGAGAAATACTTGTTCTTTTCAGCCGCAAGAATCATGTCGCGGATCAGGCTTATGGGTATATCATAGCGCGCCGCATAGTTTTCCACTTCAGAGACGGCGGCGCTGTCCAGCAGCGGCGCTTTCAGGTCGTGCCAGGGGAGCTTGTCCCCCGTAACACGGTAATAAAGCTCTACCAAGGTGCGCCGGGACAGGTCAAGCTCTTCATCCCAAATGGCGTCGATTGCCCGGAGCTCCCCAATGGTAATCAGCTCGTAACCTATACGCTTTTGGAGCTGTAGCAGCTCTGTCAGTATTTCCTGCCGCGCCTCCCAAGTGAAGGGGCCGTAGCCCAAATCGCCGTCCTTTGTATAGTAAATACGGCCGCCGCGCATCTTGTTTTCACGTTTGCCCGGCACCCACCGCAAATCAATCAGCCATTGCCGGAACTGTTGCAGCGGGATCAATTCCCGATGCCCGGAACGGATGAACCCATTTAACGATTTGTCCTCCTTCACAACGGAACAGACCCAGCAGCCGAAGCGGGAATTGCCACAGGACTGCTGCTGTTCATCCTTGCTGGAAATGCCGGCGAAGGGGCATTCGCCATCGGCGTCCGTATAGAGGTTTACCAGTTTTGAATTATCCCCGCCCCACGCGGTGCACCGGTCATTTGACAACAGGATCTTCCATACGTCGTTTGTGGTAAGCTCTACGATCGGCGGGTAGACAAACGCCTTTTTGATCGATTCATGCCGGTTCAAGAGGCGCCCCATGATCTCCCTACCCTCAATGCGGCGCTTCCGCGCAATGCTTTCCGCCTTGCGGACGCCAAGCAAGACAACGACTTCTTTGTTTTCCCTGCGGATGACGTCCTCTATGAACTTTCCGCTCGGGTCTATCTTGAGGCGGTCGGTGCACCAGCGGAAGCGCCCATTCAAATTGGGCGTGGGAAACCCACGCCCAATAATATTGGCCCAAAAGGTATTTCCCGGCTCCGGACGGACCGGGTGGGCAGTTAGCGGGAGCCCGCTTTTTGCCGAAGCGGCATTCAGGGAGTCCAGCATCTCAGAGAGATACGCCTTAATCAGCGGGTTTTCCACCATGGTATCTGAAGAGACCACATAGACATGCTTTGCCCGCTTGCCAGGATCCAGGCGGAGGAGCATGGAATAGACCAGGTGGACAACGACCGTGGAGTCCTTCCCCCCGCTGTACCCGATAATCCAGGGCCGGTTGTCCGAAAGGTAAACATATTCTATTTCATCCAGCAGGTCGTCCAATGTATTTTCATTAAAGAAGCTATTTTCCATGAATAAGGTTCCACCTTGCAAATATTAACGGATTGTATTGTAACTTAATTATACATCATTTGCGTTATTTTGTCGACATACCGATTATGGCAGCCAATCAGGCCGCATGGGAACGCGTCAAGTTGGCCAACTGGGTGCCAGCCCCGCTTTACGCCCGGAAAGACAACTGGATGTATATCCAAGCCAAATAGCTGCCAGGCTGCAGCAAAAAGGTGTGCCATGGATTCCAAAACAGGAACCATGGCACACCTTGGATACATGATAGATGACACCTAAGGAACAAAACCTGGCTATGGGCGGGTTTGCGGCATAGGTATGCACCTTTTCCGGATAAGGCCTTATCTCGGGTTCTTGACCGCGGCCTGCGCCGCCGCGAGGCGGGCGATCGGGACGCGGAAGGGCGAGCAGGATACATAGTTGAGGCCGACGTTATGGCAGAACTCGACGGAGGAAAGGTCGCCGCCGTGCTCGCCGCAGATGCCGAGCTTGATGGACGGGCGGGTCTCGCGGCCCGCGTCGACCGCCATCTTGACGAGCTTGCCCACGCCGTCCTGGTCAAGGCGGGCAAACGGGTCGGACTCGAGGATCTTTTCCTCGAAGTAGCGCTCGAGGATCTTGCCGATATCGTCGCGGCTGAAGCCATAGGTCATCTGGGTCAGGTCGTTCGTGCCGAAGGAGAAGAACTCCGCCTCCTCCGCGATCTCGCCCGCCGTCACCGCGGCGCGCGGGGTCTCGATCATCGTGCCGACCATATACTTCATGTTGATGCCGGCTTCCTCGATCAGGCGATCGGCCACAGACTTGATGCGCTTCTTGACAAACCGCAGCTCCTTGATATCCGAGACCAGCGGCACCATGATTTCCGGGGTGATCTTCAGGCCGTCCTGCTTCCACACGTTGATGGCGGCGGAGATGATGGCCTCGGTCTGCATTTCGGCGATTTCCGGATACAGGATCGCCAGGCGGCAGCCGCGGGTGCCGAGCATCGGGTTAAACTCGTGCAGGTCGTGCACGACGTCTTCCAGCTTCTCATAGGTCAGGCCCATGTCCGCGGCCAGCTCACGGATATCCGCCTCTTCCTGCGGCAGGAACTCATGCAGCGGCGGGTCGAGCAGGCGGATGGTGACCGGCAGGCCGCCCATCGCGCGGTAAATCGCCTCAAAGTCGCCGCGCTGCATCGGCAGGATCTTGGCCAGCGCCTTCTTGCGCTGCTCCGTGGTCTCGGACACGATCATCTCGCGTACGGCCTTGATGCGGTCGGTTTCAAAGAACATGTGCTCGGTGCGGCACAGGCCGATGCCTTCCGCGCCGAACTTGCGCGCCTGCGTCGCGTCGCGCGGCGTGTCGCCGTTCGTGCGGACGTGCAGGGTGCGGATTTCGTCCGCCCAGCCCATGAAGCGGCCGAAGTCGCCGGTCAGCTCGGCCTCCTGGGTGGCAATCTGGCCGAGGTATACGTTGCCGGTCGAGCCGTCCAGGGAGATATACTCGCCCTCGCGGATGACGGTATCGCCGATCGTGATCGTCTTATCCGCTTCGGAGACGCGGATCTCGTTGCAGCCCGCGACGCAGCAGGTGCCCATGCCGCGCGCGACGACCGCCGCGTGCGAGGTCATGCCGCCGCGTGCCGTCATGACGCCTTCGGCGGAGGCCATGCCGTCGATATCCTCCGGGGAGGTCTCCTGGCGCACCAGGACGACCTTTTCGCCGACCTTATGCGCCTGTACGGCGTCCTGCGCGGTGAAATACACCTTGCCGCAGGCGGCGCCGGGGGACGCGGGCAGGCCGGTGGTGACCGGGGTGGCGGCGTCGAGCGCGGCGCGTACGAACGTCGGGTGCAGCAGCGCGTCGAGCTGCTTGGGCTCTACCTTCATGATCGCCTGCTCGCGGGTGCACAGCCCCTCGTCGACCAGGTCGACCGCGACCTTGAGCGCGGCCTGCGCGGTGCGCTTGCCGTTACGGGTCTGCAGCATGTAGAGCTTGCCGTTTTCGATCGTGAACTCCATGTCCTGCATATCGCCGTAGTGCTGCTCCAGGCGGCTGGAAATGTCGACGAACTGCTCGTAAACCTCGGGCATGATGTCCTGCAGCGTGGAGATCGGCTGCGGGGTGCGGATGCCGGCGACGACGTCCTCGCCCTGCGCGTTCATCAGGAACTCGCCGTACAGCTTCTTTTCGCCCGTGGCCGGGTTGCGCGTGAAGGCCACGCCGGTGCCGGAGGTCTCGCCCATGTTGCCGAATACCATGGACTGCACGTTGACCGCGGTGCCCCAGGAGTGCGGGATATCGTTCATGCGGCGGTAGGTGTTGGCGCGCGGGTTATCCCAGGAGCGGAACACGGCGCGGATCGACTCCATCAGCTGCTTCTTCGGGTCCTGCGGGAAGTCCTCGCCGAGCGACTTCTTATAATGCGCCTTGAACATCTCGACGAGCTGCGCCATATCGTCCGCGTCCAGCTCGTTATCGTGCTTTACGCCCTTCTTGTCCTTGACCTCGTCGATAAACTGCTCGAAGGAGGATTTCGGCAGCTCCATGACGACGTCCGAGAACATCTGGATAAAGCGGCGGTAGGAATCGCGCGCAAAGCGCGGGTTATTCGTCAGCTTTGCGACCGCTTCGCACACGCCGTCGTTCATGCCGAGGTTCAGGATCGTATCCATCATGCCGGGCATGGACGCGCGCGCGCCCGAGCGCACGGATACCAGCAGCGGGCTGTCCGGGTTGCCCAGGGCTTTGCCGGTCATCTTTTCGAGGCGGTCCAGGAACTCCATGATCTGCTCCTCGATATCCGGATAGATCGTCTTGCCGTCTTCATAATATCTGGTGCATGCCTCCGTCGTGATCGTGAAGCCCTGCGGTACGGGCATTCCCAGGCCGGTCATCTCAGCCAGGTTTGCGCCCTTGCCGCCCAGCAGTTCGCGCATCTGGCCGTTGCCTTCGGAGAACATGTAAACATACTTTTTCATAGGTGGTGCTCCTCCATTTCATTGCCTTGACATTTTGCCCAAAAATCTCTTATTTACGCAGTACATTATAACATATTTGTCCAACTGCCCGCCACTGTGGGAATATACCTATTTGCCACTTTCCGATTGTGCATTTTGACGAAATAAGTTTTTTATCTCAAACCGCAGCGCGCTTTTTCGACAATCCGCCCGGCTTCATTTTCGTTTATATGCATAAAATGTTTGTAAAATTCCTGTAATAAGCGATAATCAGGCGCTTTTGTGAAATGGAACGGATTTGCATATTTTAAGTCGCCGCGCCGCAGGATGTGCAGGACATCCTGCGGCGGCGCACCTTTTTGCAAGGCGTTATGCGGGGGAGACGGTGAAGCGCACGCCGTCCTCCGCCAGCAAAACCCGCATGGCGTCCCCCCCTTCCTTATGTTGATCCCATTGTACCACGGGATTATCCGCGTTTTATCCAAAAGCGGGCATAAAAAAGGCCGCCCCCGCGGGCGGCCCTTGCAGCGTCTTTTTTTCTTATCCCCCGGCGGCGGCGCGGCAGACCCCGGAAAGCACGTAGATTTCCGGCGTATCCGCCACGATATCGAGGCTAAAATACGGCCGGAGCGCTTCGGCTTCCTCCCGCGCGGGGCGCAGCCCGACGGAAACCTCCCGCGCCGCGCCCGATTCATGGTGCGCGTTGATGGCGGCGCGCCCCTGGCTGTGCGCGATCAGCAGCCGCCCGCCCGGCCGGAGCAGCCCGGCCACGTGCGCGGCAAAACGCGCCTTGTCCGGGAAGTGGGGGTACGCGCTGTAGGCGACCGCCGTGTCGAACCCGGTTTCCGCCAGCTCGAACAGGTCGCACGCGGCAAAGCGCACGCGCGGGTCGGACAGCTTGCGCCGCGCCTCCGCGATCATGGCGGGCGACAGGTCGACGGCCAGGATTTCCCGCGGCGCGCATTCCAGCAGGGCGGGTTCGAGCACGCCGGTGCCGCAGGCGATATCGAGCACGCGCCCGCCCGCCGGGATCCCGGCCAGCGTCACGATCGCCGCGACCTTGCGCGGGTCGTGCTGGCAGCGCGCGTCCCAGCCGGGCGCGAGCGCGTCAAAAAAGCGGCGCGCCTGCGCGGTAAACGCGCTCAATGCGCACGCCTCCGCGCAACCAGCCCCGTACGCTCGAGCGCGAGCACGACGAGCGGGATCAGCACCACCTGGATGACGATGCCGGGCACCGCCGTGACGAAGGAGGCGCTCAGGAAGGCCGTCAGCCCGTAGGCCTTGCCCGCGACGCCCATCAGCGCGGCGTTTGCCAGGCCGGAGACCGCGCGCCCGCCGAGCATTGCGGCGATGAGCGAGACATAGACGTTGCAGCCCAGCTTGCGGCGCAGCAGGCCGGTCAGGCAGCCGTACGCGCCCAACTCGAACATCATGGCAATGGCCGTCGGGAACAGCGGCGGCATGCCGGTGAACGACGACAGCAGCGGCGTCAGCAGGCCGACCGCCAGCCCGTACTGCCAGCCGCAGACAAAGCCGCACAACAGCACCGGGATGTGCATCGGCAGGAACACCGGCCCTGCGCCGACCATATGGAACGCCGAAGGCAGCACCAGCCCCAGCGCCAGGAACAGCGCCGCCAGCACCAGCCGTTTAATTCCCTGTCTATCCATCATAAAAACCCTCTTTCCCCTATTTTATGCGGTGAATACCCCCACTATAGCAACGTCCCGCGGGGCTGTCAAGCCGGGGCGGGGGATACGCCGCATGGGGCGCGCCGCAAAATAGTTATATTATATAATGTAGGAAGGCGCATAAAAAAGCGCAGGGGCCGGGCCGAAGCCCGGGCGCCCTGCGCTTTGGGAGGTTTATCAAATTTGCATGGGGAGGGGCGCTTATTCCGCGGCGGCTGCCTCCGCCTGCGGCGCCAATACCAGGCCGCCGTCGTGCTCGTCGAGCAGTACGGTCTGCCCCGCATGGATTTTGCCGGAAAGCACTTCCTCCGCGACCAGGTCTTCGACCTGCGACTGGATGGCGCGGCGCAGCGGGCGTGCGCCGTATACCGGGTCGAAGCCCGCCTTTGCCAGATGCGCGCGGGCGGCGTCGCTCCAGCGCAGCACGATGTCCATATCGGTCATGCGCGCGGCCACGCCCGCCAGCATACCGGCGGCGATCTTGCCGATCTCCTCCTCGGTCAGGCGGTTGAAGACGATGATATCGTCCACACGGTTGAGGAACTCCGGGCGGAACGCCTCCTTGAGGTCACCCATCACCTGCTCCTTGATCTGTTCAAAGGTCTGCTCTTCGCTGCCGGCGCCCTCCTGGAAGCCCAGCGACTTGCGCTGCTTGCCGGTGATCTTGTGCGCGCCGATGTTGGAGGTCATGATGATCACGGTGTTTTTGAAGTCCACCTTGCGCCCCTGCGCGTCGGTCAGGACGCCGTCGTCCAGGATTTGCAGCAGGATGTTGAACACATCCGGGTGCGCCTTCTCGATCTCGTCGAACAGGATGACCGAATAGGGCTTGCGGCGCACCTTTTCGGTGAGCTGGCCGCCCTCGTCGAAGCCGACGTAGCCCGGGGGCGAGCCGATCATTTTGGAAACGCTGTGTTTCTCCATGTATTCCGACATATCGACGCGGATCATGGCGGATTCGTCGCCGAACAGCGCCTCGGCGAGCGCCTTGCTCAGCTCGGTCTTGCCCACGCCCGTGGGGCCGAGGAAGATAAACGAGCCGATCGGGCGGCCGGGGTCGCGCAGGCCGACACGGCCGCGGCGGATGGCCTTGGCCACAGCGGTTACCGCGGCGTCCTGGCCGATCACGCGGTCATGCAGCGTGTCCTCCAGGTGCAGCAGGCGCTCGGACTCGTCCTCGGTCAGCCGGGCGGCCGGGATGCCCGTCCAGCCCGCGATGACCTCTGCGATGTCCTCCTCCGTCACCTCGCCGTGCGTCTTGGACTGGCTGTCCTGCCACTCCTTGCGGCGGTTTTCCATGTCCCCCTTGAGCGCGCTTTCCTTGTCGCGCAGCTTCGCGGCCTTCTCGTACTCCTGCGCCTTGACGGCCTCCTCCTTGCGGGCGGAAACCGCGGCAAGCTCATCCTCCAGGTCCTTGAGGTCGGGCGGCGCGGTCATCGCCTTGAGGCGCACGCGGGACGCGGCCTCGTCGATCAGGTCGATCGCCTTGTCCGGGAGCTGGCGGCCGGAGACATAGCGCACGGACATCTTGACCGCGGCCTGGATGGCCTCGTCGGAAATCTTGATTCGGTGGTGCGCCTCATAGCGGTCGCGCAGCCCCTGCAGGATTTTGACCGCGTCCTCCGGGCTGGGCTCGCCGACCGTGACCGGCTGGAAGCGGCGTTCGAGCGCGGAATCCTTTTCGATGTGCTTGCGGTATTCGTCCAGTGTGGTCGCGCCGATCACCTGGATTTCGCCGCGCGACAGGGCGGGCTTCAGGATGTTCGCGGCGTCGACCGCGCCCTCGGCTGCGCCCGCGCCGACCAGCATATGCAGCTCGTCAATGAAGAGGATGACGTCCTTGGCGTTCGTCAGCTCCTCGATCATCGCCTTGATGCGCTCCTCGAACTCGCCGCGGTACTTGGTGCCCGCGATCATGCCCGTCAGGTCGAGCGCGATCAGGCGGCGGTTTTTCAGGTTTTCCGGCACGTCGCCCGCCACGATGCGCTGCGCCAGCCCCTCCGCGACGGCGGTCTTGCCGACGCCGGGGTCGCCCACGAGGGCGGGGTTGTTCTTGGTGCGGCGGCTCAAAATCTGGATGACGCGCTGGATTTCCTCCTCGCGGCCGATGACCGGGTCGAGCTTGCCCTCGCGCGCGGCCTTGGTCAGGTCGCGGCCGAACTGCTCGAGCGTCTTGGTGCTGCCCTTCGCGCCCTGCGCGGGCTCGCCGCCTTCGGCCTCGCCGCCCTGCGCGCCGACCGCCTCGGCCAGCGACTGGTACAGCTTCTGGACGTCGACGCCCATACCCTCGAGCAGCTGGAGCGCGACGTTCTGCCCCTCGCGGATCAGGCCGATCAGCAAGTGCTCGGTTCCCACGTAGCTGTGCCCCATCTGCGCGGCCACCGAAATGGCAAGCTCCACGATGCGCTTGGTGCGCGGGGTCATGCCCTGGGGGGCGGTGTTGTCCGGCTGGCCGCGGCCGATCGACTTTTCGATCTGCGCCAGCACCTTTTCTTCGGTCACGCCGAACTGGCCGAGCACTTTAAAGGCCACGCCGCCGCCCTCGCGCACGAGGCCGGCCAGGATGTGCTCCGAGCCTACATAGCTGTGGCCCATCTGCGCGGCGGTTTCCTGCGCCAGGGAAATGGCGTTTGCCGCGCGCTCTGTAAACCTATTTTGAAAAAACATGTTGCATCGCTCCTTTCAGGGGCTTTTTTATATGATTTTAGTTATTTACGGTTTGCTTTTTTCCGGTTTGCCCGGCCTTATGCACANTGCCGGCCGGCCCAGCCGATCACGTTCTGCATCGCGCCGGCGGCGGTCAGCATCGGCAGGTGCAGCATGACGGACACGCGCAGGCCGGTGCCGAGGTTAGTCGGGCAGGCGGTCAGGTACCCGAGCTTTTCGTCAAAGTCCATCGGGACGGAATGTTCAATCAGGGCGGCCAGGCGCTGCGCCTCGGCCAGGCATTCGCGCGGGCACAGCCCGCTGCCCATGACCTGGATGCGGAGATGGTCCTCCTCGCCGATCATGATGGACGCGCCGCCGTCCTTGGAAACGACCACCCAGCCGCCGCGCTGCGCAAGCGCCGGGGAGATGATGTGGTTTTCCACCATCTGCTGCGTCTCGGCCAGGCCGGGGCGGATCTGGTGACGGTCGAACTCGCCCGCGATCGCCGGGGCGGCGCCCACGGCTTCCCAGACCTTATCTGCGATTTCCTTGAGCTTTTCCGGGGGCTGCTGCCCATAAGTATAGCCTTTCACGTTGCGGGCTAAACGTACGCGGGAGCTGGCGACGATGCCACTGAACCCGCCTTCAATCTGGAATGCACTCATTTCTGTTCCCCCTCCAATCTGCGGATTTCGTCGCGCAGCCGCGCGGCTTCTTCATAGTTTTCGCCCTGGATGGCCTCCTGCAGCTTGGCCTTGAGCTCGGTCACCGGGTTGGCCGGCGGCGCGGCCTCGTCTTGGGGCTTGCTGCCGAGGTGGCTGTCCGCGCCGTGCACCTGCCGGATGTACGGCGTGAGAATATCCTCAAAGGTATGGTAGCAGTCCGGGCACCCGGCGCGGCCGGTGCGCCGCAATTCGGATTCGGTCATGCCGCAGGACGGGCATTTGCGCTCCGTCCCGAGCAGGCCGCCGGCAGGCAGGCCGCCCAGCATGTTCCCGAACAGGGAGCCGCTCCCCAGGAAGGGATGGAACGGGTCGCCCCACAGGCTGCCCATGGTATTTGCAATGCCTGCAAAAGCGTTTTCAAAATCCGCGCCGATATGCATTCCCCCCGCGCAGTCCGCGCACAGGTGCATTTCGCGGGTCTGGCCGTTGATGGTCTCTTTATAATAGGTGGTGGCTTCGTTCTTGCCGCATTTTTCGCATTTCATAAGTCATTCTTCCTTTCTATCCGGGATTGTATCGATTACCATGTTACGTATGGGGCCGCACCGCCCGTGCGGGCGCGCTAGGTCGCGACCCCGAGGATCGCGCATCGGAAGATCGCCGCCCGCAGCCGGTCGCGGTCCGCTTCCTGCACCTCCGCGAGCGCGCCGTCCGAACATGCGGACAGCAGCAGCTGCCCTTCGTTCGGGGTGAGCAGCTCGGCGCTGACC
>NZ_LT707055.1:84793-89165 GCF_900155735.1 Intestinibacillus massiliensis | reverse complement strand
CCCGCCGATGCCGCGCGCCGCCTCGACCAGCGTGCGCTGCTTGTCGTCCATCAGCCGGATGATGCGGATATAGCCGCCGCCGCCGCGCTGGCTCTCCACCAGGTAGCCGTTTTCCGGCGTGAAGCGCGTCTCAATCACATAATTGATCTGGCTGGGCACGCAGGAAAAATGGTCCGCGAGGCTTTTGCGCTGCAGCTCGGCGACGCCGCCGCCGTCCGACAGCATCTCGCCGATAAAGTCGGCGATCACATCGCTCATCTTCATATCCGTCATCTCCAATCTATCTTGCAAGGCCTCGGCCGGATTTCTGACTTTCCCTGCCTTTGACCTTTCCTGACCTTTGTCTCTATTATAGCACAGCGCCGCCAAAGCGCAACCCGGTTTCTGACCTTTCCTGACCTTGCATTTCCGATAATCCGCCGTTATCCCAAAGGAAATCCCGTTTGCTCACAGGATCTCTGTTTTTCAAGCGTTTTCAATTTATTTGACCTTCCCTGACCTTATGTGACGGCCCCACAGCCACCTGCAAGGCCGACAAACGCCTCCCGCGCCCCCGCCCCGGCGCGCTTTCGGACAATTTGCCAAAACGCCCAGGTTTCCCTTCGGGAAAATGTTATACCCCGCTAACATGGGATATACGGCTTGTTTTTTCGAAAACTTATGCTACAATGTAAGAGTAATTTTAATCAGGAGGTGCTTTCCCATGGCATATGTAATTTCTGACGCTTGCATCAGCTGCGGTTCTTGCGAGAGCGAGTGCCCTGTCGGCGCGATCTCTGCCGGTGACGGCCAGTATGTTATCAACGCGGACGCTTGCGTTGACTGCGGTTCCTGTGCTGGCGGCTGCCCCGTAGGCGCGATTGCCCAGGGCTAATCCGTAACAGGTACTTAATACGCGGATAAAAGGCTCGTCTCTGAAATAGGGATGGGCCTTTTTTCGCACCCTTTCGGCAATTTCCCCGAAACGCCGCCCCCGCGCGTCCGCCGGCCTGTGCAATGTAGTTACACGGTCATTATTTAAAATTATTATCTTCCGTTTTTTGTTACCCTACGCCGTTGCAATCCCAAATACCCGGGCGTATAATGGCTGACACAAGCAGAATACTGCAGGCGTCCGGCCGCTTTTGCGCGCCTTGGCGTCAATAGGGAGGTCATATGCAATGAATTTACAGCAAATCCTGTCCATTATCATCTTTCTCGCGGTTATTGTCGCGATCATGTCCGAACGGGTGCACCGTGCGGTGGCGGCGATTTCCGGCGCGGTCATCCTGCTCCTGTGCCACCTGCTGACCGTGGACAAAGCGGTCGGTTACATCGATTTTAACACCATCGGCGTACTGATCGGCATGATGCTGTTCGTCGCGGTGGTCAAAAACTCGGGCATCTTTGAATATATCGCGATCAAGTCGGCCAAAATCGCCAAAGGCAACCCCTGGCGCATCATGGTCATGTTCTTCCTGATCACGGCCGTGCTTTCCGGGTTCCTGGATAACGTCACGACCGTCCTGCTGATCGGCCCGATGACGCTCGCCATCACGCGCATCCTGAAGGTCGACCCCGTGCCGTTCATGATCGGCGAAATCCTGGCCTCCAACATCGGCGGCACCGCGACCCTGATCGGCGACCCGCCGAACATCATGATCGGCTCCGCGGCGCACCTGAGCTTTACCGATTTCTTCGCAAACACCGGCGTCGCGGTCATTTTCATCATCATTGCGACGCTGCTGTGCTTCCGCGTGATCTATGGCCGCAAAATGACGGTCGCCGCGGACGCCATGCAGGCGGTCATGCAGCTTGACGAGCAGAAGGCCATCAAGGACCGCCCGCTGATGATGAAAAGCATCGTCATGGTCGTGCTGATCGCGCTCGCGTTCATTTTCCACGACGCGCTGGGCGTGGAATCGGCCACCATCGCGCTGGCCGGCGCGGCGGTCATGCTGCTGCTCGGCAGGCAGGACGCGGAGGAGACCATCCTCGGCGTCGAGTGGTCGACCATCCTGTTTTTCACCGGCCTGTTCGTCGTCGTCGGCGGCCTGGTGGAGACCGGCGTGATCAAGCTCCTGGGCAACGCCCTGCTCTCCGCGACCGGCGGCCACCCCATGGTGACGATGCTGGTCATCCTGTGGCTGTCCGCCCTGTTCTCCGCCATCCTTGACAACATCCCGTTTGTCGCGACGCTCATCCCGCTCATCCTGACCATGCAGCAGGGCGGCATGGACGTGACCCCGCTTTGGTGGGCGCTCTCGCTCGGCGCGTGCCTCGGCGGCAACGGCACGCTCATCGGCGCATCCGCAAACGTCGTGCTGTCCGGCATTTCCGCCAAGGACGGCCACCCCATCACGTTTATGCAGTTCTTACGGGTCAGCTTCCCGCTGATGATCCTGTCCATCGTCATCTCCACCATCTTCCTGGCCATCAAGTATTGACCCGGGTGGCAACTGAAAGGAGCACACGCCATGAATGAAAACACTATCAGCGGCGACCTGATCGGCGTCGCCCTGCGCCAGCTCGGCGCGACCTCTATCAAAGAGGTGCACAGCATGATGCATATCGCGAATTTCGACCTCGGCGGGGGCGTCGAAGTCTCCTATGTCTTTAACATCACCAAGGACAGCCGCTACTTCCTGCAGCGCATGCGCCCCTACCCGCTGCCGCAGGGCAAGTTTTCAGACGCGCAGGAGATCATCGATTTTATCACCGTGGACATCGCGGCTTTCCGCAACGCGCACAACTCCAAGAATTTCCCGCGCTTTGTCCAGGTCAACGACCGCATGGGGCAGCTCGTCGGCCAGCTGGAAGACCTGTTCCTCCATTACAATGTGGACGGCGACGCGCTCGCGGCGTTCCATAACGAGCTGGAAAAGCTCGTCGGCGCGGCGGAAACCCTACGCGGGCAGGCAAAGCCCCTCTGAAAAAACGCTTCCTCCATCCCTATCTTTCCGGGAAGGCCGCCTGCGGGCGGCCTTCCCCTTTTTTTGTCCACACCCACAAAAAACTGCCTTCCCCGGCAAAAAGTTTTTGCCCCCGGTGCAGAAATTCTTTCATGGTTTCAGATTTTCTTGCATTTCCAGGTTGAACCGTGTATAATAACACATTGCCAGTCCAGAAGCAAATACATGGGGGAAGGTGTTATTTATGGAATCCTATCAGTTCCTGCTCGTCCTGGCGATCATCCTTTTGTCTACAAAGGTGCTAGGGCTGCTCAGTGAACGCGTACATATGCCGCAAGTCGTCGGCGCGCTGCTCGCCGGCGTGATCCTCGGTCCCAGTGTCCTCGGCATGGTCACGGAAACCGATTTCCTGATGAAGGTCTCCGAGATCGGCGTCATCGTGCTGATGTTCACCGCCGGCCTGGATACCGATATCAAGGAACTTAAGAAAACCGGCTTCGCGTCGTTTGTCATCGCGGTCATCGGCGTCGTGGTGCCGCTCGCCTGCGGCTTCGGCTGCTATATGGCGTTCTTTTCCGACACGGCCGACCCGGCGAACGTGCTCAAGGCGACCTTTATCGGCGTCGTGCTGACGGCGACCTCGGTCTCCATCACGGTGGAAACCCTGCGCGAAATGGGCAAGCTGCGCGGCAAGGTCGGCACCGCCATCCTGGGCGCGGCCGTCATCGACGATATCCTCGGCCTGATCGTGCTGACCGTGATCTCCGGCTTTGCCGACCCGTCGGTCAACCCGGCGAGCGTGTTCATCCGCATCCTGCTGTTCTTCGTCTTTATCGCCATCGTGGGCTTCGGCGCGTACCAGGTTTTCAAAAAAATGGACAAGGCCTGGGGCGAAAAGCGCCGCGTCGCGATCGTCGGCTTGGTGTTCTGCCTGATCCTGGCCTACATTTCCGAGGTCGTCTTTGGCATCGCGGACATCACGGGCGCGTACTTTGCCGGCCTGATCCTGTGCAATATCATGCGTACCCGTGAATATATCGCCAAAAAGATGACCGTCATCTCCTATATGTTCTTTTCCCCGCTGTTTTTCGCGAGCATCGGTATCAAGACCGTGGTCACCGGCATGACGGGCACGCTGGTCGTATTTTCGCTGATCCTGCTCGCCGTGGCGATCCTGTCCAAGATCATCGGCTGCGGCCTGGGCGCGAAGGTGTGCGGCTTCAATATGCATGAATCGGTTTCGGTCGGCATCGGCATGATCTCCCGCGGCGAAGTCGCGCTGATCGTCGCCCAGAAGGGCGCGCAGGCCGGGCTGATCAGCGAAAGCCTGTTCCCCGCGATCGTCGTCGTCGTCATCGTCACGACGCTGATCACGCCGATCCTGCTCAAGATCGCCATGAAAAAGGACCCCACGCCCCCGCCTGCCCAGGGGCAGCAAACCGCCTAAAAAGGCCAATTCAGAGACCCGCCGTTTTCAGTAG
>NZ_LT707055.1:69588-84693 GCF_900155735.1 Intestinibacillus massiliensis | reverse complement strand
CACTAAACAACACAAGTTGTAAAAAAAACCCCCCCCCCCGCCGGCCGAGGGGCAAAAACCCGCAAAAAAAGCCAAATTAAGAGCCCCGCCGTTTTCAGTAGAAAAAACGGCGGGTTTTTTGCATCCGCCCCTTTTTTCAGGCGCATACGTGTGGTATACTGAAGTATACGGCAATTCCGGGCGGCCTGTACGGCGGCCTTTGACGGGAGGATAACTGCATATGCATGCAAAACGAATGATCCCGCTGGCAGCGGCGGCTGCCGGTGTTTTAGGGGCCGTCCTGCGCGGCCTGAACCTGCATACGGGCTACGAGGAGGGCACCTGCCTGCCCATCCCGGGCAACCTGCCCCAGATCCTGCTGATCGCCCTCTCGGTTGTGGTGGCCATCGGCATGCTGGCGTGGTCGCGCGCGTTCGCGCCCCAGCGCGGCGTTTCCTTTGAGCGCACTTTCGGCTGCCGCACGACCGGGTACAAGATGCTTGCGGCCGTCACCGGCCTGGCAATGGGCGTCGCGGGCGCGGCCGGCCTGTTCACCCTGGTGACGGGCGGCATCCAGTCGGGCTTCTCGTCGGAGGGCAAGCAGCTGCTGGACTTTATCCCGCTCGTCCCGCTGTGGCTGCTCGCCATCCTGACCATGGTGTCCTTTATCATGACGGCCTCGGCGCAGTCGCGCGGCTCCATCAACGAGGGCGGCGCGTTCTTCACCATCATCCCGATGTTCTGGGCGTGTTTCGACCTGATCATCACCTTCAAGGACAACGGCGCGAGCCCGTTTGTCTCCCTGTACGCGTTCGAGCTGTTCGCAGCGATCGCGCTGGTGTTCGCGTTCTACGCCATCGCGGGCTTCCTGTACTCGACCAGCAACCCGGCTCGGTTCGTGTTCACGGCCGCGGTGGGCGTGTTCTTCTCGTTCACCTGCGTGGGCGGCTACCTGGTGTGCTGGCTGCTCGGCGGCAGCCCGGTCGAGCTGGGCGCGGAAGCCATGCTGCGGTATGTGTGCTTCGCCGCCGCCTCGGTCTACCTGCTGGCAAACCTGGTGATTGCGACGCGGTCGCTCGTCAAGGAAAAATATACGGCATAACGGCGCCCGTCACGCGGCGCCCCACGGCGGCAGGCTTTCCTGCCGCTGTTTTCGGTTCCCCGGTTTCAAACGTATTTAGGAGGGCGCACCATGGAACTTACCATCAAGCGGTTTGATAAACTTACCTTGCAGGAGCTTTATGAAATCCTGGCGCTGCGCGTCAGCGTTTTTGTTGTGGAACAGGGCTGCCCGTACCAGGAGATCGACGGCAAGGACCCGTTCTGCTACCATGTGTTCCTGCGGGACGGGGACGGCATCCAGGCCTACCTGCGTGTGGCCGACGCCGGCATTTCCTATGACGACGCGCCCGCGATCGGCCGTGTGATTGCCCGCAGGAGGGGCTGCGGGCTAGGCGCGCAGGTACTTGCCGCAGGGATCGGCGTCGCCAGGACGCGCCTGCACGCGGGCAAGGTCAGGATCGGGGCGCAAACCTATGCGCGGGCGTTCTATGAAAAGGCCGGTTTCCGGCAAAGCACGGCGGAATACCTGGAGGACGGCATCCCCCACATCGGCATGGTGCTGGCGCTCGAGTAGGCGGGCGCTCCCGGGATGGCGATTTTGCGGGCGCGGCCTTGTCCTTTGCCGCGCCCTGTGCTATGATAAGAGCATCCAAAAAAGGAGGATCCCCATGAAAAGACTTTGTTCCCTGCTGCTCGCAGGCGCGCTGCTGACCGTAAGCGCCGCCGCGGCCTATGCAGATTCTTACAGCGGTTCCTGGAACGTATTCCCCGAGCAGCTGCACGACGATGTGAGCGCCGCGCTCACGGCGTCCGGCGCGCCCGCGCTCCCCGCCCTGCCGTCCCCGGTAGAGGAAAACGCCGGCTTCACCTGCACGATGGGCTATGGCGCCGGCCAGGTGACGGTCAAAATATCCGGCGCGCAGGGCAAGCCTTCCGCCATCGACGCCTCGCTCGACACGTCCAAGGCCACGGACGCGCAGGCCGGGCAATACGGCGCCGCCTGCGGCGCAATCATGAAGGTGCTGACGCCGCAGGCGGATTTTGACGCCGCGGCGGCCGCGCTCCGGCTGGACAGCACCTCGCCTTCCGGCACCGCGGATAACCTGCTCGCCTATTACAGCGGCGAAGTGTTGCTGACCAACGAGATCAAAAGCGGCAGCGTGCGCTTTTCCGCCATCCGCTACCCGGATACCGTCACGGGCATCGGCCTGGTCGTGAACAACCGCCTGCTGGAGCTTGACGTCCCGCCCCGCATCGTGGACAGCCGCACGCTCGTCCCGCTGCGCGGCATCTTCGAGGAAATCGGCGCGGAGGTCTCGTGGGACCAGCCGACGCAGACCGCAACCATAGCCCGCGGGGACAGCGTGGTCAAGGTGACCATCGGCAGCAAGGCCGCGTTGGTGGACGGCAAGGAGGTCGCGCTGGACGTCCCGGCGCAGCTTTCCGCCCCGAGCGGCAACGCGCGCACCCTCGTACCCGTCCGCTTTATCGCGGAATCGCTCGGCGCGCAGGTCGGCTGGCTGAACAGCCCGCAGGCCGTCATCGTTTCCAACCGTTAAACGCAAAGAAGCCCTGCCGCAAGGCAGGGCTTCTTTTTTCCCGCGGCGGGCGCGGCTCATGGTTTTGGCAGGCGCAGGTACAGCAGCGGGTACGGGGCGCCCTGCCCGTCGCACGCGCTCCTGTGGTAAACGCGGAACCCCATCCGCTCATAAAACCCGCGCGCCTGCGGGTTCTGCTCGTTGACGCATACCTCGGTGACCCCGTACCGGCTGGCCGCGGCCTGCACCAGCCGCCTGCCGTACCCCTTGCCCCGCTGCCCGGGTTCCAGGAAAAGCATCTCCAGCCGGGGCGCGTCGATGCCCATAAACCCGGCCGCCTCCCCCTGGCTATCCCGCGCCACCACGAGCAGCGGCACTTCGCGCAGGGCGCCCGGGACATAAGCGGACAGCCTGCGGATCTCCGCTTCATCCAGGAAGGTATGCGTGGCGCGGACGGAGCGCTCCCAAACGCGGCACAGCGCGTGGATCAGCCCCTCCGGCCGCGCCGCGGCCTCATAAAATTCCATCATGCCCCCCTATCTTCTGCACAGCCCCGTAAAAAGGGAGCCATCCGGCTTGGATGGCTCCCTTTGCCTATACTTTCAGACGCTTTTTAGGGCTTAAAGGCCGATCGGGGTCAGGGCCTCGTAGTCTTCCAGCTTGCCGCCCTTCATGAAGCACTCGATGATCTGACGGCCCAGCGGGTCAAGCTCGCTGGTGTAGAACTTCTCCAGCTCCTTGCGGAAGAAATCGGTCAGGATCTTGGCGCCCGCATCATAGCCGTCAGTGCCGACGCGGTCCTGCGTGTCCACGCGCAGGTACTTGGAGCGGATGCGCTGGCCGTCGATGGTCATATCCTTCATCGCATAGCCGAGCAGCGGGCAGCGCGCAGGCTCGAGATGCTCGCGGCGGATCTTCGCGCCGCCGTGGCGCGCGAGGTACTCGCGGGAAATCCACTCCGCCATGAAGCCGACCTTATAAACGCCGATGTGCTGGTTCGGGATCAGCACGTAGCGGGTGTTCGGGCAAGCCATGATCTGCTGGAGCAGCAGGTTCGCCTGCTTGACGCGCTTGCCTGTGGCAAACGGCCAGTAGGAGCCGACGCCCTCGCTCTTGAGCTCGCCGCCGCCCACGATGGACGGGTTCTTGAAGCCGCGCGGCGCGACCAGGCGCCACAGCCAGGCGAGTGCGGGCGGGATAATATGCATCATGCCCATAATGCCGTAGTTCGGGTTGTCACGGGTGGAGGGGGGCATACGCACGCCGAAAGAACGTACGTCGACCTCGACAGGCTCCTTGACGATGTTCGGCACCTTCCAGCGCGGTACGATGGCGCGCGGGTTCGGGCAGCGCTCGCCGTTGGAATCGAGCGTGTGCTCCCAGATCAGCAGCGTGGAGCCTGCGTGGCCTTCCATATTGAAAAAGCAGAGCGGCTCGTCCGGCTCGGTGCAGATGCGCTCGTAAACCGGGTCGCTGCCATAGTGCAGCACGCCGTCCATGCGCAGGAACCAGCCGTCCTCGCCGTCGACCAGCACCAGCTTGCCGCTGTCGTTCTGGATCTTGGGATAGCAGGTCGCCATGTCGTCGCACACCGGCTCGATCTTGCAGGTCTGCCCGATGTTGAGGAAGGTTTCCTCACCGGTGACGGTGTTTACGGAAAGCAGCACGCGGCTGTCGGGCTGACGGGAAATATCCTGCAGCATTTCGCTCTTGCCGCCGCCGGAAGCGCCCTCGTGCATGATGACCATTTCGTTTTCATACGGGGTGACCAGGCGGCCCGCGGAAGTGTGCGCGGTGACCCAGCCCTCCTGCTCGCCGATGTCGAGCAGCACCGAGTAAACGCCCTTCTTGGCGGACGGTCCCGGATACAGGTTATAGGAAAAGACCTCGTGGCAGTCGTCCAGGCGGTTGTGGACGCAGACCTGGCGGCCCTTAAAGTGCGTGTGGCGGAACGGCGGCGCGACATAGACGATCGCGCGGGGCTTGTAGCCCGGGGTCTCGCGCGCGTCTACAAAGCCCTGCAGATGGGCGAGCGCGAACGCGAAGAACGCGGCCTGCTTCGGGCAGACCAGCATCGAGCCGTAACCGTAAATATTGCCGCCCGAATTGAAGGGCATCAGGATCAGCTCCTGCGTCTTGAACCATTCCATGGTCTCGTGGCGCAGGTCGGCAAAGGGATAGCCGTAAACATCCTCAAAGCGCGGCTTGTCCGTCGGCTTGTCGTCGGCGATGCGCATGCAGTCCGGGTCGCGGCGGCGCATATAATCTTCCACGTAGTTGACAGACGCGCCGTTTTTGCAGCGGACGACGTCCGCCTCCTTCACGGGGCCCTTGCCCTCTACGTCGAAAACAACGTCGAATTTGTCGGCCTTGTCCGGGCCGAAGACCATTTCATAGAGCTCAGCCTTGCTGGTCGGAACCGAAACGCCTTTGCAGTGCTCGATGACGTCGGTCAGCTCGTCGGTAAAGGTGAATTTTGTAAGTAGACGATCCATCCGTTTTTCCTCCTCTTCGCCGGCCCCCCGGGATGCAAAAACACACCGGGTTTGATGGCTCCGGCCAGTAAAATAACAGGGTTTTCCGGGATTTTTCCCCGTTCCTATCCTTATATACTATACTCCCAAACAAGCCGCCGCGTCAATCCCTAATTCTTGCGATTGCAAGTTTTACCTTTTCAACTTGCATTTTTCAAATTTGAGCATATGTTCGGTAAATGTTGGATACCTGCTGGCCTAACGTACCAGCCGCATTTGCGCAAGGCGTGTCTGCGCGTCGCGGTAGCGCTGGTCGGAAGTGCCCGTGCCCGCGGGCACGCCGAGCACCGCCGCGTCCGCGGGCAAGACATACCCATAAGTGTTCCAGCGCGCCATCGCATCCTCATACGCGCTTCTATCACTTTCTTGCGCCTGCTGCGCCGCCGCCTGGCTCAAATTGGCCTGATATTGCCGCGTTTCCAGCGTCGGGTACCCGTNCGGGGAAGCCTGCCCCCCGGCCGGGGCGTATCCAAACCGGCGGCATGCGCGCCGGTTTGGATACGCCGCCTTGCACTGTCACTTCACATCCTGCCCCCGCGTCCACCGCACAGCGAGCGCGAGCAGGCCGAACGGTTCGCCGGGGCGGTCGTTGCGCACGCGGAGCTGCACCGTGCGCACGCGGCGCAGCCGCCGCCTTGTGCGGAACGGGACCGCGCCCGGCCTGCACCGGAAGCTCAGGCGCGAAAAATCAAACGTCCGGAAGCTGAACAGGTCGAGGTTGCGCGATAAGGCCACGGTTTCCGTGCCGTCCGCATCATAGGATACCGCCGCGCCCGAGCGCGGGTAGGGCATCAGCACCGGATAGAAGTCGCGCAGCCCCTTGTAATGCGTCCAGTCCCCGAGATCCAGCACCGGCGTGCGCCAATAGGCGTCGATCGCCGCCCCGTCGTCAAAATAGGCGCCCTCCTCGTCCGGGCTGCAAAAGCGGCAGACCCGCCCGTCCGCCGTGCCGAAATAGAGCGCCCCGCCGACCACGGCCAGGCACTGCGCCGGGATGTTGTCCCAGAAATACCATTCCGGCATGCCGTCCTCCCGGGCCATGCGGCCGTCCGCCACATAGCAGCAGCCGTCCACAGCCAGGTAGTACCGGTCGCCGAAGGCTACGGCGCAGGCGGACTCCAGCCCAGCGCAGGCGGCCAGCCTGGGGGCGACCGGCCGTCCCGCCGCGCGGATGGTGCGCTGTTCCGCCACGCCCGTGCCGCACACCGCCATCACGCCCTCGCGCGACAGGAACAGCGGCAGGTCGCCCAGGTTGCCGAAGCAGCGGGTGGACGCCGCCCCCGCGCCCTGCGCCCCCTGCTTGAGCGGGTATAGCGCCGTGCCGTCGTCGGCCATCAGGTAGGCGCGCAGGTACTGCGTCGCCTCCTGCGCGCCGCCCTGCTTGATGACGACCTGGCTCTCGAACTGCTTGACGTAACCCATCACCGCGGCGGCGTCCGTGCCGATGCACGTATACCCATTGTCCGGGAAATACGTGGGGTCGTACAGGCCGGACTGCCAGTCGCATGCAGGCTCGTCCGGGTTGCCGGACAGGAACACGCGCGTGTCGTTTTTGCCGCCGTACAGCCCGGCGAAGCGGCATTTATTGATCTTGTCCGCATGGCCGGCCACGGTTTTGCGGAAGGTAACGGTTACGTTCGCCAGCCCGTTGCCGTTCGGCGGGGCGGCGGCCAGCGTCACCACGCCGGTCGCGCGGTTGACCGAGGAGACCGCCACCGCCGCGCCGTTTACGGCCGCCGTCACGTCGCCGCCGTCGATATCCTTTGCGTCCAGGTAGAACTGCGTGGCCGAACCGTTGCCGATAAAGGTGTTGATGCGCTTTGGGGTCAGCAGGTTGACCGGCTCGAAGCTTACGCCCCCGCCCGCGGGCGGCGCGGAGATCGTGGTCGTCGGTACGAAGGCCTCCTCCGCCACCGGGGAGACCGCCCAGCCGCCCGCGCCCTTCCGCACCGCCCAGTAGGTCGCGCCGTCGAGCAGGAACAGCCGCCCGCCCATGAGGAACGAGGAGGAAAAGGCCGCCGCCGCGCCGTCCCGCAGCTTTACGGCCGTGCCGTCCGGCGACAGCCGGTAAAAGGACGTGCCGCAGTGCAGCAGCGCCCCTTCCCCGCTGCCCGGCAGGGCGAACAGCCCGTAAACCGGCGCGCCCAGCTTGCACACGCGCCGATAGCCCGGCCGCTTGACAAGGAAATGCGTTTCCCCGGCCAGCATATTTTTCATATCCGGGCTGTGCGACAGGTCGACCTTGGCCGGGTGCGTCTCAAAATCCACGCCGCCGAACCGCGATACCGTGGCCTCGTGCACGGGGTCCGCCTGCGGGAAGCGGTAGGCCCGCATCAGTACATCTCCTCGACCGGCAGGAAGGCCGCCGGGCAGTGGCGCGCGAGCCGCGCGGCGAACTCCGCGGCGCACCAGTTGAATTTGTCCTTGTCGTCCTCGCAGACGAGCAGCGCCGCCAGCCCGTACGGGAAGCACTCCGCCGCCATGGCCTCGTCCACAGGCAGCGCCGCGTCCAGCGCCTCTATCCGCGGCGGCTTGGCAAACGGCTCCTGCCCCGCCCGCTCGCGCAGCGCGTTGTTTTCGCGAAAGCAGTTGGCGAGCAGCTGGTTGACGCCGTACAGGGCGAACGTTTCATAATAGCCCGCGCTGTCCGTCGTCTCGGCCAGCAGCGCCAGCGCCGCGCGGTAGCATTCGGTTCCGGTCATTGTCCTCTCCTCCTTTTGCGTATTACAGGTCCGCCACGGCGGACGGGTACTTGCCCCCGCAGGCGGCGAAGGCGCGCAGGCTGTCGCCCGCCCCCACCGTGACCGCGCCGGTGTAGTCCTTCGCGCTGTCGGAATAGCGCGGGTCGGAACCGTCCAGCGTGTAGCGGATCACCGCGCCGCTGTCCGTACAGGAAAGCGTGGCCGCGCCGTCCGCCAGGACGGCCGTGGGCGCCGCCGTCACCTTGCCCGCGGCGACGAGCGCATACACGCCCGCGCACTTTGCGCCGAGCACAAACGCATCGTAATAGTGGCGCCCCTCGATGAGCGCGCCCGACACGCCGACCGGGTCGTTATGCACCTTGGCGTCGGAAATCTTGTAGGGCAGCAGCACCGCGTCCTTGTGCGTGATCAGGAAGTAACAGTCCGCGGGCATATAGCTCTGCGGCACGCGCACCACCTGCATCCCGAAGATTTCGCCCACCACGCCCTTGCCGAGCGCCTTCTCACCCAGCGCGGGCACGCCGGTAAACTCGTCCGAGGTGCACAAAAGCTTATAGAGGGCGCTCGTCATATAGATATAGCGGTCACTGTCGGGCGCCAGGCCGTCGTCCAGCGCCTGCGCGCCGTTTGCGATCAGCGACACGACGTTTGACTTCGTCGGCCGCGGGGGTGGATTTCTCGTTGATCTGTAAGCGCAGCATGTCCGCGGCGCGCTTGGCCAGGTTCTGGTCGAGGTTGTTGCCCTTGTCGATCGTCAGCGTAAACGCCTTGTCCTGGGTCATGCGCAGCTCCTGCACCGTGTCCTGCATTTCGGCCGGCGTGCCGTAGCGGTTCATGCCCTCGCGCACATAGTCGGTCTCCTCGACCGTGACCGGCGTATAGACCTTGAGGGTCTTGACGCCCGTCAGGTCGAAGGTATTCGCCGTCCTGCCCTTGACAAAGGACGCGCGCGTAAACACCTCCGCGATCTTATCCGCATATTTCGTGGCTAAATTGATTGCCATTCGTAATATTCCTCCGTTTCATTACATTTAATGATCATTCCACGCCGTCAGGACGCGCCCAGCAGCGCCCGGACGACCGGGTCTGCCGCCGGGTTTTCGCCGTCGGAGGCCGCGGGGCCGATCTCGCGCGCCGCGTTGTCGTTGTTCTTGCGCAGCGTCTCCAGCTCGGCGCGCAGCAGCGTGTTTTCATATTTCCGGTAGGCGGAGAGCAGGCTGCCTTCCTGTGCGGCAAGCTGCCACACCGCCTGCGGGATGTCGGACGGCCGCACGTCCGGGTACTCCTGCAAAAACGCGGCGTACTGTTCCCCGTTCGGCACCGCGCGCGCCGCGCCGCCCCGCCTGACCTCCTGGCAGCGCTTGGACAGGCCCGCCTGCGCCGCCTCGATGAGCTGCGGCAGGGTCAGGCGCAGCGTTTCGCCGTCCACCTCGACCTCGTACCCCGGCGCTTCCGCGGGGGCCGCCGGCTGTTCCTCAAAGATTGGTTCCTGTATTTCCGTCATATGCCTTCTCCTTTTCCGTGTTGCTGTTTTTCTGCCCGCGCAGGGCGCGCAGCAGGCCGCGCTTGCCGCGCACCTGGCTGTCGGGGATGTTTTCCAGATAGAGCAGCGGGTCGGTGATCACGCCGCTTTCCAGCAAATGGTCATTTGTCACCGTCTGCATCGTTTCCGACCAGTAGCTCGCCGCGCCGACGTCGACGTTCAGCATCATATCCCTGCCCGCAATCGTTGAAAAATCAAATTCCGTGCGCACCTCCGCGCCGTCCCCGTCCGTCAGCACGTAGCTGCGAACGCCGTAGTGCGCGCCCATCAGGTCGAGGAAGATGCGCGCCCAGTCCTCGATAAAGCGGTAAAACTCCATGCGCGTCAGTTCCATGGGCGCGGCGGTCGCCTTTTGCACCGCGACGATGGCCGAGGTGTTGGTCGGAGCCACGTTGCCGAGCGCCGCGTCGGACGCGCCCATCAGCTCCATCGTGTCGCGCATCATCTGCTTGAGCACGCCCATCACCTGCCCGGAGATGTCGGGCGCGCGGAAGGCGGCCAGCACGGCCTCGTTCGGGTTGCCGCGCATGCCGACCGCCTTGCCCACGTCGTTGGAATAGCCGTCCGGGAAGCGCGTCATGTCGTAGATGATCTTGGGGAAGGCCACCTGCTTGACGCACTGCACGTACATCGAGTACAGCTTGTTAATGGCGACCTGGTTCGGGATCGCCTCGGTCACGGGCGACACGCCGTGGCACGAGTTTTTCACCCGGTTCCAGCTCATGTACGCCACCGGGTACAGCCGGTACGGCAGCACGGTTTCCGGCATGACCACCGCCCCGCGCGTGGTTTTGAGGAAATGCATGCCGTCCGCGGCCTTCCACATGCGCAGCAGCACGGTGCAGCGGCGGCCATCCCCGTCCGCCTCATCCTGCCCCGCGCCCTCCCCGTCCGGCACGATGGCGTTGATATCCTCCGCCGGGCGCTTGCGCCGCAGCGCCTCGCACTTGACGTCCTCCACCTGCCGCCGCATCGCGAGGATCAGGTAGGGCTGGCGCTGCACCTCGTCGCAGGCCGGGTTGCCGAAATAAATGTCCGTATTGTCGATCAGCTCGACCGCGATGTCGCCGCGCACCGCCTGGCCGGATTCCATGTGCGGGTCGAAGTGGATGTAGTAGCAGCCGTCGCCGTCCACGCAGGCGTTGCGCAGCAGCTGCCGCCCCAGCACCTTGACCCGGCTGCGCTCGATCGCGCCCTCGAAGGCCTTGCCGAGCACGCGCGCCGTCCGCTCGTCCCCGTCGAACGGGCGCGCCTCGACCGCCACGTCGTCCGATACCAGCATGGACACGAACAGGTTGACGCAGCGCCGTAGCACATTGAAGATCAGCGGGTCGAGCGATTTCACGCGCAGCCCCTCCCACTGCCGCCCGAGGAAAAAATCCTCGTTGCGCCGCACCTGCTCGTAAAGGCCGATCCGGTGCTTATAGTCCTGCCCGTGCCCGTATTCCCGCCAGACGGCGGCGGGCGTCATCCCCCCGTTCAATCCTCATCCCCCATTTCCCGGCGCGCGCCGCCGGCCTGGTAGCCGAGCAGCGCCGCCAAATCGCGCCCCAGTTCGTCCTCCGGCGGCGTTTCCCGCGCTTCCCCGCGCGTCCGTCGCGCCTGCGGCAGCGCAAGCCCGCCCGATACCACCGCGCCCGTCACGACGAGCGCGACCGCGCTGAACAGATAGAGTAAAACCTCCATATTCCCCTTCCTTTCAGTAGCTTAAGAACGCGCCGACCTCCTCGTCGTACGCGCCCGCCCGTGGGAGCCCCCCGCATTCCCCGATGCTTGCGCAGTAGCCGCGCAGCGCGTCCGGGGCGTGGGTCAGTTCATGGGGCGTGTTTGCCGCGTCGTTCGGGTTGCGCGCGTCGCATTGCAGCGCGCCGAGCGTGCGGATCAGGTTGGGGCATGTGCTGAAAATGCGCAGCCGCGGGGACGGGACGCCGTTGCCGCCCTCCCGCGCCCGCAGGTATTCCTTGACGGCGAGCCAGCCCGCCACGCGGCGGTTGTCTCCCTTTTCAAAATACAGCCCCTGCCCCTCCAAAATGCCCGCGGCCGTGCGCCCGGTCTCCTGCCGCCGCCCCCACAGGTCGGGGGGCGCAAAGCGGCGGGCAATGGTTTCGCCCGGCTCCTCCGCTTCGCGGATACACGCCGCCGCGTCCGATACGATCAGGCCGCTTTCGTACCGCTCCCGGTACACATAGGCGTTGCCCGCCGGGTCGCGCGCGATCCAGAGCGCCGCCAGCATATCCAGCCCATAGTCGATCGAAAGCGCCCGCTCCCAGCCCCCGGGCACCGGGAACGGCGCGCACACGTGCATTTCCCGGGAAAACTCCGGGAAATACCGCCCGCCGGCCAGGTCCCAGTCGCCTTCCAGTAGCGCGCGGCGGCTGTTGCCGTCAAGCTGCCCCAGCCGCCTGACATAGCCCGCGTCCTTCCGCAGCAGGAACGGGTTGTCCTGCACACGCGCGGGCAGGAATAGCCGGGTGCCCCCGCCGCATTCCTTGGCCTCGCCGGGCGTGAGGCAGTCGATATACCGCCGTTTCACCCAGTCGTGGCCGACGCCGCCCGGGTTCGCCGTGCTTTTCACCTGCTTCGGGTACCCGTTCGCGCCGCGCACCCGGCTGAGCAGGTAGGTGAACTGGTACTTTGTAAAATGCGTCAGCTCGTCAAAGCGGATCACGTCGTACTCCGCTGACTGGTAGCGCGTCACATCGGCCTCCGCCTGGCAGCTCCCGAACTCGATCTCCGAGCCGTTGGAAAACCGCCACCGGTGGTAGCTGGCCTGGTAGTTTCCCACAGCCTGTGGATAAATCCCCAGGCTGACGCGGATCAGCGAGCGCTCGAGTTCGGGCAGCGTGCGCCGCAGGATGAGCTGGTGCGAGCCGCAGAACCGCAGCGCGTAGAGCAGCGCGTCAATGAGCTGCGCCCAGCTTTTGCCGCCGCCCGCCGCGCCGCCGAACAGCGTTTCGTCGGCCCCGGAACGGAGGAATTCGTATTGCCGCCGCGTGACATGCAGCCTCATGCCCCCTCGACTTCCAGCACCAGGCGGAATTCCTGCGCCGGGTACAGCCCGTCCAGCGCCTCGCGCAGGGCGCGTATTTCCTTCCCGGCCGCAAGCAGGTCGCGCACGCCGAGCACCTCGTCGCGAAGCGCCGTTTCGAGCCGCGCGATGCAGGTTTCCGTGATATGGCGCAGGCCGTCCCGCGCCGTTTCCGATGCTTCCAGTCCGCATCCCCCCTTCTGTCGTATTGCCTTGCATCCCATAAATCCTATAATAGTTTAGAACAATTGTTCTGTCAAGAATATTTTAGAACGCTTGTTCTTGAAATAATGGACAAATTCCGCTTGCAAACTTTGGCAGCCGCCCCTTTAAAATCGCAAGAATCCGCATGTTTTCAAAACGGCGCACTTATATAATAAAAGGCGAGGAAGTAGGGGTTTTGCGCCGCCCCGGCGCGGCCCGATGAAAATTCAAGGGAGGATTTACTATGTCTCTGAAGATTGGCGTTATTGGCTGCGGCGCGATCGGCCGCGAGCATGTCCGCCGCCTGACCGACCTGGTCCCGGGCGCAGAAGTTGTCGCGGTAGCCGATTATTTCCCGGAAGCGGCGGAAAAGGTCGCCGCGCAGTACGGCATCAAGGCTTACGCCACCGGCGAGGAGCTGGTCGCCGCGCCCGAGGTGGAAGCGGTTGTCATCACCTCTTCCGACCCTTCCCATGCGGGCTATGTGCTGGAATGCCTCAAGGCCAAGAAATATGTATTCTGTGAAAAGCCGCTCGCGCAGACTGCGGCGGATTGCGAAAAGATCATCGCCGAGGAGCTCAAGGCCGGCAAGCGCCTGGTGCAGGTCGGCTTTATGCGCCGCTTCGACCGCGGCTACGTCGCGATGAAGGAGCTGATCGACAGCGGCAAGCTCGGCGCGCCGCTCATGATCCACGCCTGCCACCGCAACGTTTCCCAGCCCGCCGGCTTCCAGACCGAGATGGGCGTGACGAACGTCGCCATCCACGAGCTTGATATCTGCCGCTGGCTGACCGGCGAGGAGTACGAGAGCGCGCAGGTGCTCAAGGTGCGCCAGAGCGCCAACAGCAAGGGCTATGACAACCCGCAGATCGTCCTGCTCGAGACCAAGTCCGGCGTCCGCATCGACGTCGAGGTACAGGTCGCGGACTGCTACGGCTACGATATCCAGTGCCAGGTCGTGTGCGAGAACGGCACCGTCAACCTGCCCGACCCCGCGGCCGTCGTCACCCGCTCGGACGCGTCCCGTTCCTTCCCGATCCTGACCGACTGGAAGGACCGCTTCATCGAGGCCTACGACATCGAGTTCCAGGAATGGGTCAAGGCGGTCACCGCCGGCAAGCTCACCGGCCCCTCCTCGTGGGACGGCTACGTCGCCTGCGTCACGGCCGACACGCTCAACCGCTCCCGCGGCACCGGCGCGTTCCTCAAGGTCGAAACCATCGAAAAGCCCGACCTTTACAAGTAACAAAACCCCGATCTTACTAAAAAAGCCCGGCTGCAAATGCAGCCGGGCTTTTTGCGTCATTGACTTTGTGAAACCGCGGACATATAATAAGTATCATACCACTTTACATAAACTTTACATTTGTTTTACATACGCCTTACACTTTAGGGCGCGCGTTTGTGAAAGGGAGGGATTTTCATGTTGTTCGGCCTGATTTCCCAGAAGCACTTGGCTTCCCAGGTCATCCTGAGCCTGTCCATTATGCTGTTTGCCGGTTTCCTGGTGACCCGGCTGACCAAGAAGCTCCACCTCCCCAATGTAACGGGCTACCTGCTCGCGGGCATCCTGATCGGCCCCTACCTGCTGGGCGCCATCCCGCCGGATATCGTGACCGGCATGGATTTCGTCACGGATATGGCGCTGTCCTTCATCGCCTTTGAAGCGGGCAAATACTTCAAGTTCTCCACCCTGCGCCGCAACGGTAGCAAAACCGTGGTCATCACGCTGTTTGAATCGCTCGTGGCCATGGCGGTCGTCACGCTGTCCATGATCTTTATCTTCCGCCTGCCGGTGCCCTTCTCCCTGCTGATCGGCGCGGTCGGCTGCGCCACGGCGCCCGCCTCCACCATCATGACGATCCGGCAGTACCATGCGCACGGCGAGTTTGTCGATACCATCCTGGAGGTCGTCGCCCTGGATGATGCGGTCGCGCTGATCGCGTTCTCGGTGTGTACCGCTGTGCTGCAGGCCATCGAGGCGGGCGGCGCGTTCGACCCCATGGTCGTCGTAACCCCGGTGCTGCTCAATATCGCAGCCGTCCTGCTCGGCATCGGCATGGCGTTTATCCTCAACCGCCTGATCAACGAAAAGCGCTCGCCCGACCATAAGCTCGCCCTGTCGACCGCCTTCCTGCTCGCGCTGACCGGCCTGTGCTCGGCGTTCGACATCTCGCCGCTGCTGGCCTGCATGGCCATGGGCGCGGCCTATATCAACCTGTCCGGCAACAAGGCGCTGTTCAAGCAGGTCAGCCGGTTCGCGCCGCCCGTCCTGCTGCTGTTCTTCGTCCTGTCCGGCATGAAGCTCAATATCCCGGCGCTGAAAACCGCGGGCGTCATCGGCGTGAGCTACTTCTTCCTGCGCATCCTGGGAAAATACATCGGCGCGTTCTCGGGCTGCGCGCTCTGCAAATCCCCGGCCAGCACGCGCAACTGGCTCGGCCTTGCGCTCATCCCGCAGGCCGGCGTGTCGATCGGCCTGGCCGCCCTCAGCATGCGCCTGCTGCCGCCCGCC
>NZ_LT707055.1:56223-69161 GCF_900155735.1 Intestinibacillus massiliensis | reverse complement strand
CGCTTGCCGCCGCCCGCCGCGGCCACGCTGCTGTCCACGATCATCCTGTCCTCCGCGGTTCTGTACGAGATGGTCGGCCCGGCCTGCGCGAAGGCTTCCCTGTTCCTGTCCCACACGCTGACGACCGGCGACCGGCCGGCCAAGGTGCCCGCACCCGACCCGGAGGATCTGCCCGAGCCGGAACCTGCCGCGGCGCCCCCGCAGCCCGGCAAGAAAAAGAAAAAGGCCAAAAAATAAGCCGCCGCGAAAAAGGGCGCATCCCCACGCTGGGGGATGCGCCCTTTTTCATGCGGCGGCAAGGTCAGGAATCCTGCTCCTCGTCGTCCTTTTTGCGGTTTTCAATGCGGGCGATCGCGTTTTCCGGCTCGTCGTTGGCGTACAGCACGGAAAGGATGCCCGGCGCGTAGCGGTCGGTCATGGCGAAGCCCAGGTTGACTAGGCGGCCGATGACCTCCTCGTCCAGCTCCTCCGCCTCGGTGGTCATGCCGGTCGTCTTGTACCGGATCTCGCCGTCGCGGAAGTCGATTTCAAAATTGCCGTGGTACAGGCCATAGTTTGCGCGGCACAGGAACTCCGCCACCGCGGCGCGGCGCTCTTCCGGGATCTTGATGGGGAACACGGTGTAAAACAGCACCGTCGTGTCGTCGATCACATCCAGGATCAGCGAGCAGCTATCCACGGTCTTCATGTTCATCCGCAGGCTGATATAGTTCTTTTCCTCGTGTACCGTATAGTTCCAGTCTTGGCTGTCCAAATACTCCGTCAGGTTATCCAGCGAAATTGCCATTTTGCACGTCCTTCTTTCTGCTTTTTTATAGTGCCGGGGCGGCTGTTTTTATTGGTCCTGGTAGCAGGCCACGATCTCCCCGATGTACATCGTGTGGAAGTCGTTGTCGCCGTAGCACCGGTCGATCGTCTCCTGGTACTTGAAGCACTCGCGCACGATGTCCTGCGCGTACAGCTTCTTGCACACAAAGACCAGCTCGGCCTCCGCAAAGGTGGGCTGCCCCTCGACGAATTCCGGCGTCAGGCCGCTGCCATGCATCTTGTCGATGTCGCGCCCGGACTTGGAACCCAACAGGTTCAGCGCCTCCTGGTGGCCTTCCTGCAGGAAGGTCAGGGTAAAGTAGTCGCTTCCCTCGGTAAATTCGTGGGTATAGCGGCTGTGGCGCACATAGGCCGTCGCAACCGGCTTATACCACAGTTCGCCCAGCCCGCCCCAGTTGGCGGTCATGGTGTTCCAATGCCCTTCGCTGCCCGCGGAGAGCAGCATCCACTGCTTCTTGATCTTGGTGAAGGGGTTAAAGGAAAGGGATGCAAGGTCGATTTTTGTCAGTGCCATGGTCAGTTCCTCCTACTATATCGTTTCGTTCAGATATCCATCGTATGCGTGGCAGGCGGCAATTGATGCCGGTCAGATCGTCCGGCGGAGCTTCATTTCCTGCCACTCCTCCTTGGAGATCAGCAGCTGGCGGGGCTTGGAGCCCTCGAACGGGCCGACGATGCCGCGCTCCTCCATCTGGTCGACGATGCGCGCGGCGCGCGAGTAGCCGAGCTTCAGGCGGCGCTGCAGCATGGAGACCGAGGCCTGCCGGCAGTCCATGACCACGTCGATCGCGTCCATGAGCAGCTCGTCCTCGTCCTCGCCAGGGTCGCCGCCCCCGCCGCCGGCGGACGCGCCGCTTTCCGCCTGCTTTTCAATGTGCTCGAGGATTTCCTCGGAGTATTCGGCGGTCGCGGACTCCTTGACCTTGGCGATCACCGCCTCGATCTCGTCGTTTGAGATAAAGCAGCCCTGCACGCGCTGGGGCTTGCCCTCGCCGAGCGGCGCATAGAGCATGTCGCCCTTGCCAATCAGCTTTTCCGCGCCGGTCGTGTCCAGAATAATGCGGCTTTCGATCTGGCTCGCGACCGCGAACGCGACGCGCGAGGGGATGTTGGCCTTCATAATGCCCGTGATCACGTCCGCGGACGGGCGCTGCGTCGCGACGACGAGGTGCATGCCCGCCGCGCGCGCCTTCTGCGCAATGCGGCAGATCGAGGTCTCGACCTCCTTGGCCGCGACCATCATGAGGTCGGCCAGCTCGTCGATGACGATGACGATCTGCGGCAGCACGGCGTACTGCTCGGGCGCGCCGCCCTCGACCTGCTCGGCCTCGGCCTTCTTATGGCGCATCAGGTCGTTATAGCCGGTCAGGTTGCGCACCTGGTTGTCCGCGAACAGCTTATAGCGCCGCTCCATCTCGCCGACCGCCCAGTTGAGCGCGCCGGAGGCCTTCTTCGGGTCGGTGACGACCGGGATCAGCAGGTGCGGGATGCCGTTATAGTTGCCCAGCTCGACCATTTTCGGGTCGACCATGATGAGCCTTACCTCTTCCGGGGTCGATTTATAGAGCAGGGAGATCAGCATGGAGTTGATGCACACCGATTTGCCCGAGCCGGTGGTGCCCGCGATCAGCATATGCGGCATCTTGGCGATGTCGCCGATCACGGCCGCGCCGGTGATGTCCTTGCCCACGGCGAAGGACAGGCGGCTTTTCGCCCCCTGGAAGGCGCGGGAGCCGATGACCTCGCGGATAAACACGGTGGTCGTGGCCTTGTTCGGCACCTCGATGCCGATGGCCACCTTGTCCGGGATCGGCGCGATACGCACCGAGACCGCGCCGAGGGACAGCGCGATATCGTCGGAAAGCGCGGTGATGCGCGAGAACTTCACGCCGCGCTGGATGGTCAGTTCAAACCGCGTGACCGTCGGCCCGCGCACGATATTGATGATCTGCGCGTCCACGCCGAAGGATTGCAGCGTATCGATCAGCCGCTGCGAGCTTTCCGCAAGCTCCGCCTTGGCGTCGCCTGTGCNTGTCGATCACCTGCCGGCGGCGGCGCTTCTGCTCGCGCGCGGCCGCGTGCCCCGCGGCGACCACATGGATATTCGGCAGCTCGGGCGGCGCCTCGTATTTCCGGCGCTCGTCCTCGTCCTCATATTCATACTCGGGCGACTGCAGCATGCGCCAGACCGCCGCGGGGGTCAGCCGCAGCGCGGCCATCAGCGCCGTCAGCGTCAGCAGGATCAGCACGAGCAGCGCGCCCACGCCGGATACCGCCCACTCGAGCAGGACGTACAGCAGCCCGCCGAGCAGCCCGCCCGAGGCGGCCTCCATCCCGGCCTTCAGCAGCGCCGCGAACAGGTCCATATTGAGCGGGAACTCGTGCGCCTGCATCACGGCCTGTACGATCGCGCCGGCAAAGACGGGCAGCAGCCCGATGCATACCGCGCGCAGCCGCACAGGTCCCTTGCGCTGCACGACCATGAGCGCCGCCAGCCCCGCAAACGCGAAGGGCAGCACATAGACGCCCGCGCCGATCAGCGCCCCCAGCCCCTGCCGCAGCCATTTGAGCACAAAGCCGTCAAAGCCGCACAGGCACAGGAACGATACGACGGCGAGCAGCCCGTAGGGCAGCGCCCAGACCTCCCTGCGCACGCCGCTTTTCTTCTGCGGCTGGCGGCTGCGGGAGGCGCTGGGTTTCCGGGTATTCGTTTTTCTGGTTGTTGTCGATGTTTTTCTGGTTGCCAACTCTTTTACACCTACTATTTCATGATCCCGCGACGAAGCTGACGACGATCGTCACAATGCCGATCAGCGTACAGTACACGACGAAGGGGCGGAAATTGCCGCGTTTTGCGACAAACTTGACCATTTTAATCGCGGCCAGGCCGGAAACAAGCGCCACCAGCACGCCGATGACATATATGTACACCGGGGTCGGCACCGCCGGGGTCGCGGCAATCGCGTCGCCGACCTCCAGGATGTTCGCGCCCAGGATGACGGGCAGCGACATGATGAATGCGAAGCGCACGGCAAATTCGCGCGAGAAGCCGCGCAGCAGGCCGCCCACCATGGTGGTGCCGGAGCGCGACAGGCCGGGCAGCACGGCAAAGCACTGCATGATGCCGACGATCAGCGCGTCGAGCCAGGTCGCGTCCCGCTCGGTCTTGCGGCCGTGCGCGCCGCGCTCGGAAAACAGCAGCAGCGCCGCCGTGACCAGCAGCATGATACCGACGATCAGGGTAGAGCCCATCGCCTCCTCCAGGAAGCTTTTCACCGGCAGGATGGCGAACATCGGCACGACCGTGATGAGCAGCATGACGATAAAGCGGCGGTACGGCTGGTTCTTGATCTTGAACCCGTCCCCGATCCACCGGAAGAACTCCAGGAAGAGCTGCTTGATATCGGGCCAGAAGGCGATGACGACCGCGAGCAGCGTGCCGAAATGCAGCAGGACGGAAAACAGCATGAAGTCGGTTTCCGGGTTTACGCCGAGCAGCTTCTGTACCAGCACCAGGTGCCCGGACGAGGAGACCGGCAGGAATTCGGTGAGTCCCTGGACCAGGCCGAGCAGGATGGCTTGTAAGATGGTCATAACTTTGTTCCTCCGTTAAATTCACATACGATATTATACTACCATACCTTTGGCAAACTTTCCAGAAAAGATGCCGTACTGTTAAAAATATTCGGGGGCGCCCCCGGAAAAATATTGCCCTTTTCCGCCTGTGAGGCTTGCAATTTGCCGCGCGGCACGCTATCCTAGTAAAGTATGAAAGTATTGCAAGCCCCAAGGAGGCCAAAATGAACTATGATTTGATCGCGCTCGACCTGGACGGCACGGCGCTCAGCAGCAACAACGAGGTACAGAACAGCACCATCGAGGCGGTGCGCTGGGCGCGGGGGCGCGGCGTGCGCGTCGTGGTGTCGACCGGGCGCATCTGCGGCGAGGCCGCCGAGTTCTCCTGCAAGATGGGCGCGGACGACTTTATCGTCGCCTCGGGCGGCGCGACGCTCGGCACCGCCGCCGACCGGCGCTGCTATACCCGCCTGTCCATGCCGTGGGAGCCGTCCGTGCGCGCGGCGGCCATCCTGGAGCGCGTCGGCCTGACCACCATGGCCTACCTGGACGGCGAGATCTTTGTCACGCCCTATTCCGATTTCGCCTTTACGCAGTACAAGACCAACGAGGGGTTCCTGAACAGCAAGGTCGTCGTGGACAGCGTGGCCGAGGCCGTCGCGACGCGCCACCTGCCGGTGGACAAGCTGTTCTGCCGCTCCAAAAATACCATGCTGCTGCAAAACGCGCGCGGCCTGCTCGAGGGGATCGAGGGCATCCGCGTCATGTCCTCCGCGGAGGACAACCTGGAGGTCGTCGCGCCCTACGCGGACAAGGGCACCGCGCTCGGCATGCTGTGTATGCAGCTCGGCACCAGCCTGGAGCGCGCCATCGCGATCGGCGACAGCGAGAACGACCTGGAGATGCTCGCCGCGGTGGGCATGCCGGTCGCCATGGGCAACGCCGACCCGCGCGTCAAGGGGATCGCGCGTTACATCACGGCGGACAACAACCACGGCGGCGTGGCGCAGGCGATCTACCATCTGCTCGGCAAGGAATGAGCCCGGTTGCGAGACAGGCCCAAAGGGACGCCCAGGCGTCCCTTTTTTGCGCCCCAATAGCAAAAAGGGAGGGTCTCCCCTCCCTTTTATCCGTATTCTGCGCCGCTACGCGCCCTGCACCTTGACGAGCTGCTCCGGCTCCGCGGGGAACATCGGCGCGTTCTCCTCCATGTAGTCGTACAGGATAAAGCTGTCCTCGGGCGCGCCGATCTCGTGGTACACGAGCAGCATGATCAGGCCTTGCTCCTCGTGCCGGGCGAGCGCCTCCGGGACGGGCTGCCCGCCGAGGGCAACGCTCCGCCCGGCCAGGAACAGGCTGTAGCACGCGTAGCTTTCGGGCGGGTACCGTCCGTCGTACGCGCCCTCCGACTGGTCCTCCTCCCACAGCGTCAGCACGCCGTTTTCCTCGAGCGACCAACCCGCCGGCGACGAGATGCGCAGCGTGTAATTGTCGTCCCCATCCACGTCGAGCAGCACCGTGCCGCCGTCCGTCCGGTCGATGCGCCACTGCCCCTTGAGCAGCGGGTAATCGACAAGCCCCTCGTAAAAATCATCGCTGTAATCGTAGCCGTCCCCATAGGAATGGCCGTCCAGCGCGTCCTCGATCGCGTAGCGCAGGCCGTCCATGTGCGAGGACAGCGATTCGACCACCGTGGGCACCAGGCCGAGCAGCACCACGATCAGCACCGCCACCCAGCCCGCGGCCTTGCCGCCCTTCTTGTTGACCGGCTTCCCGTTGAGCGTGGCCGTGGTGCGGCTCGCCGCCGCCTGCTGCGCGGGCGAGACTTTGGGCTTTTGCACCGTGGGCGCGGCGGACGTGGTTTTTTTCGTGTAGGTCTCATGCGAGCAGGGCTCCGCGCCCTCCTTATGGTTGTATCCTGTGTAGCGGGGCGCGGATAGCCGCCCCCTATGGCCGGACTTCGTCCCACACATTGGGCATTCCTTGTCGCTGTCGTCGTAATTGATGCCGCAGTTCTGGCATTTCACGGAAAAAGCCCCCCTTCTTCCCGGCCGCGCGGTGCGCGGCGTCTGTGTATCCATCATACCAAAGGAAGAAGGGGGGCGCAAGTGCCCGGGGTAAACTTTACGGGCGGTTATTCAAGGTTTAAGCGGCGGGTCAGGATCAGGCGCGTAAAGAAGAAGAACAGCGCGCCGGATGCGGCGGTCAATACGATGAGCAGCAGCATCCCCGCGTGCATCGCCGCGACGGGCGCCATGTTCGCGAACCAGAAGTCGAAACCGGTCGCATCCGCGAACGTGATCACCAGGAACATCACGACCTGGCCGACGACCGAGAGGCCGAAGTACGCGCCAACCGCCGCGGCCACGCGGTGCCGCTTGGCCAGGTGGCCGATCGCGATGCACAGGTACACCGACAGGATGCTGGCCAGCATACCGGCGACGCACCAGACAACCCCTTCCACCGTGTAGCCCAGCAGATGCGGTTCCTTGAACATCATCTGCAGCGCTTCGGGGAATACCTTGAGCAGGCTCAGCCAGTTTTGGCCGTTAAAGGCCAGGATAAAGACGGAAAGCAGGGTGGCCACGCCGCTCAGCACGCACATGATCGCCGCGACGAAGGTTTTGACCCAGATGTGCTGGGTTACGGTGACCGGCAGCGTAAACATCAGGTACCCCTCGTCGCCGAGCAGGCTTTTGTAAAAGCGCTGGATCAGCAGCACAAAGGTCACAATAAAGGATGCGATGATCAGGCCGCCGTAAACAAAGCCCGCGATGACCTGCGGCAGCCCGAACGAAAGGCCGCCCGCCGTGGCGGATTCGAGCATATGCATATTAATGGTGGCGAACAGGCGGTTGATGATCGCCATGACGAGCACGCTGCCGTAGAGCGGCAGCAGCACGCGGCTTGTCGCGCGCCACTCGTATTTAAACAGTTTCCTCAGCATGCGAACACCTCCCTGAACAGCGCGTCCACCGACTTACCGCGGGATTCGCGGATATCGTCGACGGTTTCATGCAGCGTCAGCTGCCCCTTTTGCAGGAAAATCACCTCGTCGAGCACGCGCTCGATGTCGGAAATCAGGTGCGTGGACAGCATTACCGTCGCGTTTTCGCTGTAATTGGTCAAAATGGTGTTGAGGATATAGTCGCGCGTCGCCGGGTCGACGCCGCCGATCGGCTCGTCGAGCAGGTAAAGCTGCGCGGCGCGGCTCATCACCAGGATGAGCTGGACCTTTTCCTTCGTGCCCTTAGACATGGTCTTGAGGCGGTCGGCCGGGCTGATGTCGAGCGCCTTGAGCATCTCATACGCCTTCTTCTTATCAAAATCCTTGTAGAAGTCCGCAAAGAAGTCGATGAGCTGGCTGGCCTTCATCCAGTCGTTCAGGTAGCTGCGCTCCGGCAGGTAGCTGACGATCGAATGCGTGTACACGCCCGGCGCCTCGCCGTCGATGCGCACCTCGCCGTGCGTCGGCGTCAGCAGCCCGTTCATCAGCTTGATGGTCGTGGACTTGCCGCTGCCGTTCGGGCCCAGCAGGCCGACGATCCGCCCCCGCCCGATGGTCAGGTTGAGATCGGCCAGCGCCTTGACCCCGCCAAAATACTTGGTCAGGCCGCTGCATACGATCAGGTCGTTAGTGTTCATGTGTTTCCCCCTCCTGTCTGCTTGCTTTGCGCAGCAGCTCCATGGTCTCGTCCTCTGAGAAGCCAATCAGCCTCATGCTGCTTAAAAAATCCGCAATCCGCCCCATGGCAAGCTGTTGTCTGACTTTTTCGATCATTCCCTTGTCCTCCGTCACAAACCGTCCGCTGGTGCGCTGTGTGTAGAGCAGGCCCTCCCGCTCCAGGTCGGCCAGCGCGCGCTGCATGGTGTTCGGGTTTACGCCGGCTTCCGCCGCCAGGTCGCGGACCGACGGCATCTTTGCGCCTGCGGGGAAAACCCCGCTGACGATGCGCTCGGTGAGCTGCCCCGTAAGCTGCTGGTAGATCGGCCGGTCGCCGTTGATCATCCATTGCATATGGTGTACGCTCCTTTCCACGGCACCGTGTACCGCTGTATTAAGTTCATGACACAATAATACAGTCATACAACCGCTTTGTCAAGCGCTATTTTCAAAATACAAAAAAACTTTTGACATCCCCTTGCCGCAATGGTATAGTAGGGGCGCAAAAACATACGGAAGGGAAGCGTTTTTTATAATGGATGCGCAGTCCTATATCGGCGGCTATGTCGCCAAGGCGCGCGCCGCGCAGGCCGAGCTGGAAAGCTACACGCAGGAGCAGGCCGACCGCCTGGTGCGCGAAATCGCCAAAACCGTGTACGAAAACGCGGAGGAGCTGTCCGGGCTGGCCGTTTCGGAGACCGGCATGGGCAACGTCCCCGATAAAATCGCCAAGTGCCGCAGCAAAGCGTCCGTGATCTGGAACAGCCTGCGCGGCAAACCGTCGGTCGGCGTCATCAGCCGCGACCCGGCAACGGGCATCACCAAGATCGCCAAGCCGGTCGGCGTGGTCGCCGCGCTCACCCCGGTGACGAACCCGGTGGTTACGCCAATGTCGAACGCCATGTTCGCCGTCAAGTGCCGCAACGCGGTCATCGTCTCCCCGAACCACAGCGCCATGCGCTGCAGCGGCCGCACGGNGCCGCACGCGGTTGCCGAGGCCGTCAAGGGGCGCGCCTTTGATTACGGCATCCTGTGCACGGCGGAACAGAGCCTGATCGTCCCGCGCGAGCAGCTCCCCTCGGTGTGGGACGCGGTTGCCGCCGCGGGCGGCGCGGTGCTGGACGACCCGTCCCATATCTCCCGCCTGCGCGACGCGCTGTTCCCGGGCGGCGCGATGAACAAGGCGCTGATCGGCAAGAGCGCCAACGCGCTCGCCGCGGAAGCGCGCCTGTGCGTCCCCGCGGGCACGCGCGTGCTGGCCTTCCCGGTGGACGGTACGGACGATGTGCTCGGGGGCGAAAAAATGTTCCCCGCCCTGTCCGTCTACTCCTACGATACGTTCGACGAAGCCATCGCCATCGCGCGCCGCAACCTCGCCCGGATCGGCGAGGGGCACAGCGTGTGCATCCACTCGCAGGATCGCGCGCACATCGAGCAGGCCGCGTGCGCGCTGCACGTCTCGCGCGTCGTGGTCAACCAGTGCTGCGCGCTGTCGGGCGGCGGCAGCTTCTATAACGGCCTCACGCCCACGAACACGCTGGGCTGCGGCACCTGGGGCGGCAACAGCCTGTCGGAAAACCTGGGTTACTTCCATTTGATGAACATTACGCGCGTGGCGGATTTCATGCCGGGGAACCACGTCCCGGACGGGGCGGAGCTGTGGGGCTGACGGGGCCTGCCCCCGCGCCGCACCCCAATTTTTCACAAGGTTTCCAGCCGCCCCCTGCGCCACAGCGCAGGGGGCGGTTTTTTGCCCCGCCGGGCGGCAGCCTCCCCGTACGGGTGGAAGCGGTTCCAACACCCGTCAGGGCTGCATTTTTCTCCCTTGACTTCCGAAACCCATTTGCTATACTAATATTTAGTAGTTGCAAACTGCTGAATATTTTAAAACGGGGGAACAAACATGAAACGCAAACTATTCGCGCTGCTGACCGCCGCCGCGGTCACACTCACGGTAAGCGCCGCCGCGCTGGACACGGTCAAGCTGGATGGCTACGGCGGCTCCGAGGCGCCCGACCAGCTCTCTATCTCGAACGTCGTATCCACCAAGGAATTGGCGCCCGCAGGGGCGGGCGGCAGCTACGCGCCCACCAACCTCTACACGGCCGAAGCGCCCTGCACGCTCACCCTGACGGACGATTACCTGTCGTTCGACGTCATCCCCTGCCAGCTCGTGAACGGCGAGTGGACTTACGTTTCCGGCCTGGATGAAGCAGGCTATGAAAACTGGTTCGACGCCCTGCCCGTCACCGACGCCGCGGGCTGCACCGCCGCGTCCGTGAACCCGGAAGAGGCCGACGGCCCGATCGAGCACCTCAAGGGCTGCAGCGTCACGCTGTCCGAGCCGGGCGTATACTTCGTCATGGCGCGGTACGCCGCGCTGGACGGCCAGGTCGTCGCCTGGATCGACGTCGGCGGAAACCACGTGACGGCAGCGCCCGCGGACGGCGCCGACCAGCCCGCAGCGGATCCCCAGCCCGCCGCCAAGGCCGCGACCGCCAAGGTGCTGGTCGACGGCAAGGAAGTCGCCTTCAACGCATACGAAATCGCGGGCAACAACTACTTTAAGCTCCGCGACCTCGCCATGGCGCTGAACGGCTCCGCCAAGCAGTTCGAAGTGAGCTGGGACGAGGCGGCCGGCGCGATTGCGCTGACCTCCGGCAAGGCTTACACCGCCGTAGGCGGCGAACTGGCGCAGGGCGACGGCGCGGACAAGGCCGCCAAGGCTTCCACCGCTTCCGTTTCCAAGGACGGCGCGGCGCTCGGCCTGGCCGCCTATGAGATCGCGGACAACAACTATTTCAAGCTCCGCGACGTCGCGAAGGCATTCGATATCGGCATTGGCTGGGACGACGCGACCCAGACCATCACGGTCGACACCGCCGCCTCCTATGTCGAGGGATAATCTGCATCACCACCCAGGAAGCGGGCGCGGGAAAGTTTCCCGCGCCCGCTTTTTTTGCCTGCCGCGCGATTTTATGATATAATAAGTCGCTATCAAGACGTCCTTTTGTGATTGTAAACCGTCCGGTTTGCAAAACCCGTAGAAACCGAGGTATTCCCATGTCTGATTTTCTTCCGGTCTCGCGCGCGGAAATGGAGGCGCGCGGCTGGTATTACTGCGACTTCCTGCTCGTCACCGGCGACGCCTACGTCGACCACCCCTCCTTTGGCACGGCCATCATCTCGCGCGTGCTGGAGGACGCGGGCTATAAGGTCGCCATCCTGTCCCAGCCCGATTTCCACAGCGAGGCCGACTTTGCCGCAATGGGGCAGCCGCGCTACGCCGTGCTGGTCAACGGCGGCAATATCGACTCCATGGTCGCGCACTACACGGCGGCGAAGAAGCGCCGCTCGGACGACGCCTACACCCCCGGCGGCAAGGGCGGCCGCCGCCCCGACCGCGCCGTGACCGTCTATTCCATGCTGGCGCGCCGCGCCTTCCCGGACACGCCCATTTACCTGGGCGGCATCGAGGCGTCCCTGCGCCGTTTTGCGCATTACGACTACTGGGCGGACCGCGTCATGCCCTCCATCCTGGAATCCGCGGCGGCGGACGGCCTGATGTACGGCATGGGCGAGCATTCCGTCCTCGCGCTCGCGGACAACCTGAAGCACGGCAAAACCGGGGCGGCGGCCTGCGTCGGCGTGCGCGGCATGGCCTATCTGGCGCACAGCGCGGACGGCCTGCCGTTCCCCGCGGCCGAGTGCCCCTCCTACGAGGCGGCCTGCGCGGACAAGGCGGACTATGCCCGCTCGGTTAAGCAGCAGTACGACGAGCAGGATTTTGTGAACGGCCGCGCCCTCTTGCAGCGCCACGGCAAACGCGTGCTCGTGCAGAACCCGCCCGCGCGCCCGCTCACCACGCAGGAGATGGACCGCGTCTACGCCCTGCCATACCAGCGCGCCTACCACCCGTCCTATGAGGCGCTCGGCGGCGTGCCCGCCATCCAGGAGGTGCAGTTCTCCATCATCCACAACCGCGGCTGCTTCGGCGCGTGCAACTTCTGCGCGCTCGCCTTCCACCAGGGGCGCTATATCCAGGCGCGCAGCCACGAAAGCGTGCTCGCCGAAGCCCGGCAGATCGCCGCGCACCCGGGCTTCAAGGGCTATATCCACGACGTCGGCGGGCCGACGGCCAACTTCCGCTTCCCCGCCTGCAAAAAGCAGGACGGGCACGGCCTGTGCCGGGACAAGCGCTGCCTGTTCCCCACCGCGTGCCAGAACCTCGAGGCCGACCATACCGATTACCTCAACCTGCTGCGGGAGCTGCGGCAGGTCGAGGGCGTCAAAAAGGTGTTCGTGCGCTCCGGCCTGCGGTATGATTATATGATGGCCGACCGGAACGACGCGTTTTTCCGCGAGCTGGTCGAGCACCATATCTCCGGCCAGCTCAAGGTCGCGCCCGAGCACATGAGTGATAACGCACTGTATTATATGGGCAAACCTTCATTCTCCGTATATGAACAGTTCCGCGAACGCTACGCCCGCATCAACCAGATGCTTGGCCGGAAGCAGTACCTGGTACCGTACCTGATGTCCTCCCACCCCGGCGCGACGCTGGACGACGCCATCCTGCTCGCGGAGTACCTGAACAGGGTCGGTTACATGCCCGAGCAGGTGCAGGATTTTTACCCCACACCGGGCACGCTGTCCACCGCCATGTACTACAGCGGCATCGACCCGCGCACGATGAAGCCGGTCTATGTCGCCAAAACGCCCGAGGAAAAGGCCATGCAGCGCGCGCTCCTGCAGTGGCGGCGGCCGGACAAGCGCCCGATCGTGCTGGCCGCGCTCAAAAAGGCCGGGCGCGAGGATTTGATCGGCTTTGGCCGCGAATGCCTGATCCGCCCGAACCGCGCCCCGCGCC
>NZ_LT707055.1:32153-55654 GCF_900155735.1 Intestinibacillus massiliensis | reverse complement strand
CCCGCGCCCGCGCGTGGGGCGGCAAAGAAAGCGCCGCCGCGCGCGAAACCCGCGCCGCCTTCCCGCAAAGCCGGCTGGGCAAAGCCGAAAAAGAAGAAAAAGTGACCGCAGGGGATGGCATACGCCATCCCCTTTGCCCTTGTACACAAAATCTACACAATCTTCCCTCTTGACGCGGGGCGGTTTTGCGCCTATAATCATGTAGCAAGCTACAGATTCGGAGGGGAGCCTATGCCTGCTGTGCCATTTCCCGGCGAATATTTTAAGATGATCCAGATCCATGCCGTCGCGCGCGCCGACGCGGCGCTGCGCCCGCTCGGGCTGACGGCGGCACAGAGCGACGTGCTGCGCTTCCTGTCCATGCACGCCGCGGAGGAAACGACCGTACAGGATATCGGCGCGTTTTTCCACCTCAAGCACCCGACCGTCATCGGCATTTTGCACCGGCTGGAGGAAAAGGGCTTCATCTCGGCCGCGCAGTCGCCGCGCGACCGCCGCTGCCGCATCATCCGCCCCACGGCCAAGGCGGACGAGGTGATGCGCGTCATGGAGCAGGTGCACGAGGAACTGGACGCACGCTCGGCGCTCGGCTTTACCGACGCGGAACTGCTCCAGCTTCGCGGCATGTTGGAGCGCGTATACAAAAACGTCAGCGGCGGCTGACGTTTTCCATCCCCATAATAGGTAGCCCACTACTTATTATGTAATTACAGGAGGTAATATAATGAATCAAAATAGCGAATCAGTATTCAAAGACGCGCCGGTACCCCGCGCGGTCGCCAAAATGGCGATCCCGACCGTGCTGAGCATGCTGGTCGTCGTCCTCTACAATATGGTCGACACCTTCTTCGTCGGCCAGACGGGCGACGCGAACCAGGTCGCGGCGGTCTCCGTCGCCACGCCGGTGTTCCTCATCCTGATGGCCTTCGGCAACATGTTCGGCATCGGCGGCTCGTCGCTCATCTCGCGCATGCTCGGGGCGCAGGAGGGCGGCCGCGCCAAAAAGGTCAGCGCGTTCTGCTGCTACGGCGCGCTCCTGCTGGGCGTCGTGCTGGTCGCCGCGTCCCTGCTCGCCATGCCGGCGATCCTCAAGGTGATCGGCACCAGTGAAAACACCGTGGGCTACGCGGGCGACTACCTGCGCTACATCGTGCTCGGCGCGCCCTTCATCATCTTTTCCAACGCCTTCGGCAATATCATCCGCGCGGAGGGCGCGGCCACGGCCTCGATGGTCGGCAACATGGTCGGCACGGTGGTCAACATCGTGCTCGACCCCATCATGATCCTCGGCCTGGGCTGGGGCGTCAAGGGCGCGGCCATTGCGACCGTCATCGGCAATATCGCGGCCAGCCTGTTCTATCTGGCGTTTTTCCTGCGCGGCAAATCCATCCTGTCCCTAAGCCCGCGCCATTTCGCGGTGCGCGGCATTGCCGGGGGCGTGGTTGCGATCGGCCTGCCCGCCTCGCTCAACAACATCCTCATGAGCGTCACGAACATCCTGCTGAACAATTTCCTCGTCTCCTACGGCGACAACGCGGTCGCGGGCATGGGCGTCGCGATGAAGGCCAACATGCTCGTCGTCTTCGTCCAGCTTGGCCTTGCCATGGGCATCCAGCCGCTGGTCGGCTATGCCTACGGCGCGAAAAACATCGGCCGGCTGCGTAAGGTCGTCAATTTTTCCATCTTGTGCACCACGGTGATGGGCGTGATCCTGACCGCCGTGTACTTCTTCGCCGCGGACGGCATTATCTCGGTCTTTATCGCCGATACCGCCGTGATCGAGGCCGGCGTGCCCATGCTGCGCGCGCTGATGTGGTCCGCGCCCGTGCTCGGCGTGCTGTTCGTCCTGACCAACGCGCTGCAGGCGATGGGGCGCGCGGCGGCCTCGCTCGTGCTGTCCATCAGCCGCCNGGAAGGCGCCCCGCTGCGCGCCGCCCGCCCGGCGGCCGAGGGCTGACCTTCAACAATATACCCGAAAAAGTGTATTCTGCAAAGCGCGCCCCCGTGCAAAACGGATAAACAGCGGCTTCCCGCTTACTTTTGTTTGACAGCGCGGCGCGCCCGCAGTATAATAAAAAGCGAACAAAGGCGTTCATCGGAAGATGGGCGCCTTTTATCTTTTTCCCGGCGCCTTTACGCCTCCCGTCATCGAAAGGAAGGGTCTACCATGGATCAAATCGACGTGAAGCTGCTCAAGCTGCTGCAAAAGAACGCACGCGCGCCGGTCAAATACCTGTCCGGCGAGGTCTCGCTGTCCTCCCCCGCGGTATCCGCGCGCATCGAGCGCCTGGAGCGCCAGGGCGTGATCCGCAGCTATACCCTCGAGCTGGACCCGCTCCAGCTCGGGTACCATATCCTGGCCTACATCCATCTCGACATGTCGCCCGCGGAAAAGCCCAAGTTCATCCCGTTTATCCAGTCCTGCCCCAACGTGCTGGAGTGCAACTGCGTAACCGGAAATTATTCCATGCTGATCAAGGTATCCTACCCCTCCACGCAGGAGCTGGACAGCTTCATCGGCCGCCTGCAGCAGTTCGGCAAGACCGAGACGCAGATCGTCTTTTCCAGCCCGGTCGCCCCGCGCGGCGTGATGGTCTGACGGCGGCGGCCCCCTAATTTGCCCACATCATCCTATATCCTACCTCTCTTTTACGTGAAGGGGGACGGTGCGCCGCGGCGTTCCGTCCCCCTTCGCTAATATCCGTGTTTTTGTGCAATGTCCCACGGGAAACACCCCATTTAGCGCGATAAAACGGCTGTTTTTTGGTTGCACCGGCGCATATTTGGTGGTAGAATAAACAATAGTCGCATACTGCGCCTGCCCATCATAAATTTGACTGCCCGCGGCCGGGACAACCCCCGCCGCGCGGCGTTCCCGACGGAGGATACAAAAGACCATGTGGATTGCAGATCAATGGACCGATTATGCCGTACTCGATTGCGGCGACGGCGAAAAAGTAGAACGCTGGGGGCCGCACACCCTGGTGCGCCCCGACCCGCAGGCCATCTGGCCGCGCACGCCGGGCGAACGCGCCTGGAAAACGGCGGACGCGACCTATCACCGCTCGTCCTCGGGCGGCGGCAAGTGGGACATCCGCAAGCTGCCCGCGCAGTGGACGGTTTCCTACCGCGAGCTGACCTTCCAGCTCAAGCCGATGGCCTTCAAGCACACCGGCCTGTTCCCGGAACAGGCGGCCAACTGGGACTTTATCGACGGCATGGTGCGCGGCGCCGGCCGGCCGGTCAGCGTGCTGAACCTGTTCGCCTACACCGGCGGCGCAACGCTGGCCGCCGCCGCGGCGGGCGCGTCGGTCTGCCATGTGGACGCCTCCAAGGGCATGGTCGGCTGGGCGCGTGAGAACGCGGCCTCTTCCGGCCTGGGCGACCGGCCGATCCGCTGGATCGTGGACGATTGCAAAAAGTTCGTCGAACGCGAAATCCGCCGCGGCCGCAAGTACGACGCGATCATCATGGACCCGCCCTCCTATGGGCGCGGCCCCTCGGGCGAAACCTGGAAGATCGAGGAGGATATCGCGGGCTTTGTCGGGCTTGCCATGGGCGTGCTGTCGGACAAGCCCCTGTTCGTGCTGATTTCCAGCTATTCCACCGGCCTCGCCCCCTCGGTCATGGCCTACCTGCTCGGCATTACCGCGGCAAAGCGCGCCCCGGGCTGGGTCGAGGCGCAGGAGCTTGGCCTGCCGGTCAAATCGACCGGCCTTGTGCTGCCCTGCGGCTCCTCCGCGCGTTTTATCGCGGATACAAACTGAGCCGAAGCGCGTACGGCACGCGGCCAACGGCCCTAAAAAGAGATAAGGACGATTTTTATGTCTGAAATTATTCGCACGGAAGATTTGGAATACGCCTACCGCGGCGAGGACGGCGCGCCGGTGCAGGCGCTGGGCGGCGTAAACCTGACCATCGGGCGCGGCGAGTTCGTCGCGGTGCTCGGGCACAACGGCTCGGGCAAGTCCACGCTGGCCGGGCACTTCAACGCCATCCGCCTGCCCACGGGCGGCAAGGTCTACGTCGACCTGATGGACACCGCGGACCCAGAAAAGACCTACGAGGTGCGCAAGACCTGCGCCATGGTGTTCCAAAACCCGGATAACCAGCTTGTCGCGACCGTCGTCGAGGAGGACGTGGCCTTTGCGCTGGAAAACCTCGGCGTCCCGCCGGACGAAATCCGCCGCCGCGTGGACGACGCGCTGCGCGCGGTGGGCATGTACGAGTTCCGCCGCCACGCGCCGCACATGCTGTCGGGCGGCCAGAAGCAGCGCATCGCCATCGCAGGCGTCATCGCCATGATGCCGCGCTGCGTCGTGCTCGACGAGCCGACCGCGATGCTCGACCCGCAGGGGCGGCGCGAGGTCATGCAGGTCGTGCGCGAGCTGAACGCCCGCTTCGGCATCACGGTGATCCTGATCACGCACCACATGGACGAGGCCGTGCAGGCCTCCCGCGTGGTCGTCATGCACGCCGGCAAGGTGCTGATGGACGGCGCGCCCCGCGAGATCTTCACGCAGGTGGACGCGCTGCACGGCGCGCGCCTGACCGTGCCGCAGACCGTCGAGGTGCTGTCCGGCCTCAACCGCGAAACCGGGGCGGACCTGCCCATCGGCGCGCTGACCGTGGACGAATGCGCGGACGTCCTGGAAAAATACCTGGCGTAGACCGGCGCCCGGCCGGATACGACCGCCCTGCATCCCCTACTTTAATTGATTGACGGAGGGTAACCACCTTGTCTTACATCCTCGAGACCCGGGACCTGACCTACGTTTACGGGGCGGGTACCCCTTTTGAGCGCACGGCGCTCGACCATGTGAATATCGGGATCGAGCGCGGCGAGATCCTCGGCGTGATCGGCCACACCGGTTCGGGCAAATCCACGCTGATCCAGCATTTCAACGGGCTGCTCAAGCCCACCTCCGGCCAGGTGCTGCTCGACGGCAAGCCCATCTGGAATGAAAAGGGCAAGTGCGCGCGCGAAACGCGCTTCCGCGTCGGCCTCGTGTTCCAGTACCCGGAGTACCAGCTCTTTGAAGAGACGATCGCCAAGGACATCGCCTTCGGCCCGCGCAACATGGGGCTTCCCGAAGAGGAAACCGCCGCGCGCGTGCAGCACGCGATGGCCGTCGTCGGCCTTGCGCCCGAGCTGGCGGAAAAGTCGCCCTTCGCGCTGTCCGGCGGCCAGAAACGCCGCGTGGCGATCGCGGGCGTGCTCGCGATGCGTCCGGACGTGCTCGTCCTGGACGAGCCGACGGCAGGCCTCGACCCGTGCGGCCGCGACGAAATCCTCGGCTATGTAAGGGAATACCACCGCCAGACCGGCGCGACCGTGCTGCTCGTCATGCACTCGATGGAGGACGTGGCGCGCGTGGCCGACCGGATGCTCGTCATGAACCACGCCCAGGTCATGCTCACCGGCACGCCGCGCGAGGTGTTCGCCCACGCGGCGGAAATCACGGCGGCCGGGCTGGACGTGCCGGAGATCACCAAGGTATTTATGGAACTGCGCCGCCGCGGCGTGCCGGTCGACCCGTCGGTCTACACCGTGCCGCAAGCGCTCGACGCGATCCGCGCGCTCAAGGGGGGAAAGCCATGCTGAAGGACATCACGATCGGCCAGTTTTTCCCCGGCGAAAGCCCAGTGCACCGCATCGACCCGCGCGTGAAGATCGTGCTCGTCATCGCGATGATCGTCACGCTGTTCCTCGGCGCGGGGCCGGTTTCCTACGGGCTTTTTATCCTGTTCCTGCTCATGGTCGTGCACATTTCCAAAATCCCGCTTAAAATGGTGGTGCGCGGCCTCAAACCCATCCTGTTTATCGTCATTTTCACGGCAATCCTGAACCTTTTCTATACCCCCGGGGATACGTATATCTTCGAGTGGGGCTTCCTGCACATCTCGACCGCGGGCGTCAAGACCGCAATCCTCATGGTGCTGCGCATCATGCTGCTCATCGTCGGCACTTCGATGCTGACCTATACCACCAGCCCGATCCAGCTCACCGACGGCCTGGAGAGCCTGCTCTCGCCGCTCAAGAAGCTGCACGCGCCGGTGCACGAGCTTTCCATGATGATGTCGATCGCGCTGCGGTTTATCCCCACGCTGATCGAGGAGACCGACAAGATCATGGCCGCGCAGAAGGCGCGCGGTGCGGACTTCGAGTCCGGCAACATCGTCCAGCGCGCCAAGGCGCTCGTGCCGATCCTGGTGCCGCTCTTCATTTCGGCCTTCCGCCGCGCGGACGAGCTTGCCACCGCGATGGAGTGCCGCCTGTACCGGGGCGACGTCGGCCGTACCCGGATGCGCCAGCTCAAGGTGACGCGCGTGGATTACGCCGCGTCTGCCGTGTGCGCCGCCGTGTTCGGCGCGGTCATCGCGCTCGGGCGCTTCGGCCTTTAACCCTTTGCCTTTGGGGGCTTCCATTATGATGAAAAATATTGCCCTGGTGCTGTCCTATGACGGCACGGCCTATCACGGCTGGCAGGTACAGAAGAACGGCGCGTCCATCCAGCAGGCGCTGACGGACGCCGTCGGGCGCCTGCTCGGCTGCAAAACCTACGTCTCCGGCGTCGGCCGCACCGACGCGGGCGTGCACGCGCGCCGCTATGTCGCGAACTTCAAAGCGCCCTGCACCATCCCGATGGACCGCCTGCCCCTCGCGCTGAACGCCCAGCTTCCCGAGGATATCGCGGTATCGGGCGCGGCGGAGGTGCCGGAGGGGTTCGACGCGCGCTTCGACTGCACAAAAAAAGAATACGCCTACTACCTCTACCCGTCCCGCCTGCGCGACCCCTTCCTGTCCGGGCGCGCGTACCGCTACCATTACCCGCTCGACCTGCAAAGGATGCAGGAGGGCGCAAAGTATNGGCCGGGCCGACACTGCCCGCCTGCGGCCTGTTCATGAACCGCCTGTGGTACGGGCACACCCCCGCGCTCGACCGCTTCGGCCTGGCGGACTGACCGTTTTCCCGCCCCAAATGCACGATCGTTTACGGATACCACGCAGAAATTCACTGTTTATTCACATCTTTTCCGCATATTCGCGGTACAATGAGGGAGGTGGGGAGCACCATGGACGAAAATCAAAAAGTGGCGCGTTTCCCGGCCACCAAGCGCGAACGCCGCCGCCTGCTGCGCCGTTCCCGTGACGGGCGCATCCGCCTGGTCACGCTGCTGCGCGGGCTGACAGGCTGGCTGCTGCTGCTCTCGGTCATTTTGTTCCTTGCGGCGAATTTCCGGCTGTTCCTCCCGGATAACATGCGCCGCGTGGGGACTTATATCAGCCTGGGGCTGACAGCGGAGCCGGAAGACCTGTCCACCATCCCGTTCGTATCGGGCAGCTATGTGGACGCCGCGCTGTTCGGGGGCGGCCTCGCCGTGGCCGACAGCGACACGCTCTATGTCGCCCGCCCGGGCGGGCTCAACCAGCTTACCCTGCAGCTCGGCTACGCGCATATCGCGCTTGACACTTCCGAAGAATATATCCTGGCCTACGACCGCGGCGGCGCCGGCATCACGGTGACGAACGCGCTCGCCCCGCTCGAACTGGACTGGGGCGGCGACCAGCCCGGCGCGTCCATCATCAACGCCTCCATGGGGCGCGACGGCTCGTTCGCCGTCGTCACGGACGAAGCCGGGTATAAAACCGCGGTCCGTGTTTTCAATAAGGACCAGCAGCTCACGTATAAGTGGCTGACCTCGGAATATTATGTACAGTCCGCCGCGGTGTCGCCGGATGGGCGGCGCATGGCCGCGCTGGCTTTCCGGCAGGACGGCACGGCGCTCGAAGGCAAGCTGCTGCTGTTCGACCTCGGGCGGCAGGAGGTCGCCGCGGAATGCAGCCTGGGCACGAGCCTCGGCGTGGAGGCGCGCTTTTTAAACGACAATACCGTCGCCGCCGTGTGCGACACGGGCGCCTACCTGGTGAACCTCAAGGGGGAAACAGTGTATTCCGCCGCCTACCCGGCGAGCGACCTGGTCGGCTTTTCCTTTGATAACGGCGCGCTCGCGCTCGCCTGCCGCTCCTACACGAAATCCGCGCGCACCGAGGTGTCGGTGGTTTCCGCGGGCGGCGGCGTCACAGGCCCCCTGCTGGTCAGCGAGGAGCTGGCCAGCCTGTCCCTGTCAAACGGGCGGCTCGCGCTGCTCACCACGGCGGGGCTGCACGTCTATAACGACAAACTGGAACCGCTCTGGACGGACGCCTCCGCCGCCGGCGCACGCCGCATCCTGCTCGAACCGGACGGGACGGCCTGCGTGCTGTTCGGCAAGGAAGCCCGCCTGCTGCGGGAAACGCAATCGGAGGACCCCATCGATGGAAACGATACCCCTGCAGCTGACGCCGGAGACCCTTAAGCTCCTGCTGTCGCCAAGCGACCTGGTGCTGCTGGCCATCCTGCTCGCCAATGTGGTGGCAGGCCTGCGGCGCGGCTTTTCGCGCACGCTCTTCGGCCTGCTCGGCAAGATTGGCGCCTTCTTCCTGGCCGCCGGCGCGGCGCGGTTTGCCGCGCCCTATATGGCGCGCTACCTCGTGACCCCGATCGTGGGCGACGTGTTCCAGAAGCAGGCCCAGACGGCGCTGTCCGGCGCGGCGGGCGGCACGGACGGCGCGTCGCTCTTTGGTTCCCTTTCCGCCACGCTGCAAAGCCTTCTGGACGCCGACCTGCTTGCAGGCGCGGCGCAGCCGCTGAAGATCGCCGCGAAACAGGCGGCGCAGCGCATGGCCGAGAGCCTTTCCTATTTCCTGCTGTTCTTTATCTTCCTGGCCGCCTTCGCCTGCCTGCTCAAGATGGCGGGCGAGGCGTTCCACCTGATCGCGCGCGCCACCCCGCTGGGCGTGCTCGATGCGCTCGGCGGCGGCGCAGTAGGCCTCGTCTGCGGGCTTGTGCTCTCATTTGCCATCCTGTGGGCGCTGGCGCGCTTTTCCCCCGCCCTCTTTTCCGAGCTTGGCCCGCTTTCGCCGGCCGCGCTGGATAAGACCCTGCTTACGAAATCCCTCCTGGGGCTGATCCCCCCGGGGTTGCTCGGGTCGGCCTGACGCCGGCCCCTATATTTAAGGAGTATCTATTATGCAAATGCCAATGTGTTCCCGCTGCGGCAAGAATATCGCCGTAGTCTTTATCACAAAAATGGAAAACAGCGGTGCCACCACGCACGAGGGGATCTGCCTCAAATGCGCCAAGGAGCTGGGCATTAAGCCGGTTGACAGCCTGATGGAGCAGATGGGCATTACCGAGGACGACCTCGAGGCCCTCTCCGGCGAGATGGAGACGCTGGCCGGCGCGGAAGGCCTCGTCCCCATGGACAGCGACGGGGACGGCGACAGCGACGGCGACGAGCCGGAAAACGTCGAGGATTTGCCCGGCGGCGCGGAAGACGGCGAAGGCGACGACGGCTCGACCACCCGTTCCTTCCCCTTCCTCGAGAAGCTGTTCCAACAGGGGCAGGCGCACGGCGGCCCCGCCCCGTCGGAGGACGCCGCGTCCTCCGCGACCCGCACGGAAAAGCGCGACCCCAAGAAGGATAAGAAGCGCAAATTCCTGACGGGCTACTGCGACGACCTCACCGCCAAGGCGCGCGACGGCCGCATCGACCGCATCGTCGGCCGCGACCGCGAGACCGAGCGCGTCATCCAGATCCTGAACCGCCGCCAGAAGAACAACCCCTGCCTGATCGGCGAGCCCGGCGTCGGCAAGACCGCCGTGGCCGAAGGCCTCGCGCTGCGCATCGCGGAGGGCAAGGTCCCCTACAAGCTGCAAAACAAGGAAATCCACCTGCTCGACCTGACGGCGCTCGTCGCGGGCACGCAGTTCCGCGGCCAGTTCGAGAGCCGTATGAAGGGGCTGATCGACGAGGTCAAGCGCCTCGGCAACATCATCCTGGTCATCGACGAGGTGCACAACATCGTCGGCGCGGGCGATTCCGAAGGCTCCATGAACGCCGCAAACATCCTCAAGCCCGCCCTCAGCCGCGGGGAAATCCAGGTCATCGGCGCGACCACCTACAACGAGTACCGCAAGTATATCGAGAAGGACGCCGCGCTCGAGCGCCGCTTCCAGCCGGTCACGGTCGCGGAGCCGTCCATTGCGGACACGGTGGAGATCCTCAAGGGCATCCGCACCTACTACGAGGCCTTCCACGGCGTGACGATCTCGGACGCGATCTGCCGCCAGGCGGCGCAGCTTTCCGAGCGCTATATCACCGACCGTTTCCTGCCCGACAAGGCGATCGACCTGATCGACGAGGCGTGCTCGCGCGTCAACCTCGAGAACCCGGCGGTGGGCGAAATCCCGCGCCTGCAGAACGAGCTTGACAAGCTTGAGGAGGAGCGCGAGGCGCTGCTCCAGGAGGAGCAGAACGAGCGCACCTACGAGCGCATGGCCATGCTGCAGAGCCACGCCCTGCAGGTGCAGGGGCAGCTCGATACGCTGCGGCAGAAGCCCGCGCCCGCGCTGGACGCGGAGCACCTGGCGCAGGTCATCGAGCTTTGGACCGGCATCCCCGCGTCCAAGGTGTGCGAGATCGAGTTTTCCCGCCTGCAGACGCTCGAGGAGCGCCTTAAGGAGCATGTCATCGGCCAGGACGAGGCGATCGGCGCCATCGGGGCGGCCATCCGCCGCTCGCGCGCGGGCATCAGCCCCAAGAAAAAGCCGGTCTCCTTCCTGTTTGTCGGCCCCACCGGCGTGGGCAAGACCGAACTGGTCAAGCGGCTCGCCGCCGACTTGTTCGATACGCCCGAGTCGCTGATCCGGTTCGACATGTCGGAATTTATGGAAAAGCACACGGTGTCCCGCCTGGTCGGCTCGCCCCCGGGCTATGTCGGCTATGACGAGGCCGGGCAGCTCACGGAGAAGATCCGCCGCCGCCCCTATTCGGTCGTCCTGTTCGACGAGATCGAAAAGGCGCACCCCGACGTGCTGAACATCCTGCTGCAAATCCTGGACGACGGCCGCATCACCGACGCGCACGGCCGGGTCGTCAATTTTGAAAATGCGGTCATCGTCATGACCTCGAACGCCGGCTCGCAGAACAAGTCCGTACAGGTCGGCTTCGGCAAGACGGTGTCCGAGCAGGCCAAGGACCGCGCGATGAAGGCGCTCGAAAGCCTGATGCGCCCCGAGTTCCTCAACCGCATCGACGAGATCGTGGCTTTCAACCAGCTCAGCGAGGCCGACTTTACCCGCATCGCGGGCATCCTGCTCGGCGAGCTGCGCGATTCGCTGGCGGAGCGTGCCATCCGCCTGACGTGGGACGCTTCCCTGGTGGATTACCTGGTCAAAAAGGCCTTTTCCGTGCAGTATGGCGCGCGCAACCTGCGCCGCCTGATCGAAAAAGAGGTAGAAAACGCCCTTGCCGCGGAAATCGTGGCCTCGTGGGAGCACCCGCTGGCCGGCGCGCACATCACCGCGCAGGACGGCAAGCTCTCCGTGCAGACGATCTAAGCGCCATATGCGGCCGCCCCCGGGATGGGGGCGGCCGTCTTTTTGCGGCCCCGCCCCGGAGGCCATTTGCATGGGTCTGATACGCAAAAAATTTTTGATAAAAATGCAGAAACTTATTGACAACCCTATACTGCCTTGTTATAATATACAAGTCTCAGAAAACCCGCGGGTGTAGTTCAATGGTAGAATGTCAGCCTTCCAAGCTGAACACGTGGGTTCGATTCCCATCACCCGCTCCATTTTTAAGATGGGAAGATTTTCCTGAACAAGCAACACGGTACTCCCCAGCAAACGGGATTTCCTTATGCGCCAGTAGCTCAGTTGGATAGAGCAACTGCCTTCTAAGCAGTAGGCCGGGGGTTCGAATCCCTCCTGGCGTACCATTTGCAGCATCAATATGGTGGATATAGCTCAGTTGGTTAGAGCATCGGATTGTGGTTCCGAGGGCCGAGGGTTCGAGTCCCTTTATCCACCCCATTATTTAGACAAACGCGCTGCAAAACGCAGCGCGTTCTGTCTAAGCCCACCAAATAGCCGGGCAGCCGGAATCGAACGGATACAGGGGCGTCGCCAAGCGGTAAGGCATCGGCCTTTGACGCCGACATTCGCTGGTTCGAATCCAGCCGTCCCTGCCATTTTCCTGCCCTCCCTCATATCTGGTTCATTAGCTCAGTTGGCAGAGCACCTGCCTTTTAAGCAGGGTGTCCGGGGTTCGAATCCCCGATGAGCCACCAACAAAGGAACCCGCCTAATCGTATGGTTAGGCGGGTTTTTTTTGTTTATTTTAAAACTTTTTATTGCGCTACTGACATTTATGGATTTTTAATGATACCGCCTTATACGGCGTTTTCAGCCCTTTTACACGTCACCTAACACGCCGCCCAATAGCAACGATGATTTAACGGGGCCGCCCCCCCAAACACCCGCAAACGCCAAAAAGCCGCCCCTAACCGGGGCGGCTTTGCTGCGGCGCACCCGCAGGGCTTTTATTCCTCCGTTTTGCATGCACAATGCTTCCAGCGCCCCACGCTGCCGCCCTCCAGGCGGCGGGATATTTCCAGCAGCAGCTCAATTTCGCTGCGGAACGGGACGTCTCCCTCCTGCGTCCGCAGGACGCCCTGCCAGGTGCCTTCCTCGCAGGACGTAATTGTGATTTCAAAGGTCTGTTCCATGGTACGCATCCTTTCCTGCCCCAGTACACACGGCGCCTGCCCACGGACGCCGCCCCTCTTTCAATAGCATCATTTACCCTCCCAAAACGACCCGAGCGCCCGCGCTACCTTCTGGTAGGTCACCGGCTTCCGGCCAAAGTAGGCCACGCACAGCCAATATGCCTGCACGCCAAAATCCAGGTCGGAAAACCAGATCGTCTTCCCCGTCAGCAGGCGGGCGCTCGTGATGGTGTCCAGCCCTTCCACGCCGTCCTGCGCGACCACGACGATATCCGGCTCCGTCCGCTTGACCATTGCCGCAAGCCCCGGCCAGTCGGCGCAGCCTTCCACCTGTACCCCTTCTCCCCGCGCTGCATAGCACGCGCGGATGTGGGCCGTCAGTTGTGCGCGCTCCGTATCGTCCCGGTCGCAAATCATCACCTTTTGCATAGGCCGCCTCCTTCCGTCTTGATCCTTCCTTATGCCTTTACCTTAGCGGCGCGCCCGGTTCATTTCAAGTATTTGGCCGCAAACTGCAAATTTTGGCCGCAAATTCTATCGGCAGAAGTTGAGCTTTGCGCGATATTCCGCTATAATAGGTATACTGACCTCGGAAGGGAGGCGCCCCTTTGTCAAATATTTTTGCTGTTTTATCCGATCTGGTGGTCATCCTCTTTGACCTGCTGGTTTACTCCATGATCTTTGCACTGAAAAAGGAAACGCCGCTTTACCGCTTCCTGATGTACGGCGGCTGCGGCGTGATCCTCTTCTTCTATTTTGCGGGCGTCCACCTGTGGGGGATCCCCGCGTCTATCGCGTCAACCCTCTTTATGACCATCCCCAGCTTCCTGCTGTTCCTCGCCCTATCGCGCCACAAAGGGAGCCGCTTTTTATTGACCTTCTGCTTTGTGGATACCGTTTCGCTGATGATCGCGTTTTTAGGGCGCTATGTCGGCATTATGATCCATGGCGGGGCCGTGTTGGCATTCGTCGTGGTCGTCGCCATCTCTATCACCTTGCTGGCCATCGGGCGGGGGCGCTTTTCCTCCTACCACGTCCTGCTCGACACGGTGGATTCCGGCTGGGGCGCCATGGCGCTTGCCACGGTGCTGATCTATTTTGCCCTCATCTTTTTTGCCGCCTACCCCAAACCGATGCTGGAACGCCCGGAATACGCGCCCTGCTGGCTGGTGTTTGCACTGGTTGTGCTGGCCTGTTATGGCGTGTTCCTGCAATCCATCCATAAAACAATGCGTATCCAGGAGCAAAACCAAAAGCTGGAACACGAAAAACACCTTTTCCAAATGGTGTACACGGATACGCTGACCCGCCTGTATAACCGGGCGGCCTATGTGGAACACATCAATGACCTCGAACGGGAAGGCACGGGCAGCCCGGTTTGCTGTATCATGCTGGATTGCAACCACTTTAAGGAGATCAACGACCGTTTCGGGCATCACAGCGGGGACATGGCGCTCCAAAAAACCGCCGACGCCCTGCGCCTGGTGTTTGCCAATCGCACGGACAGCGTATTCCGCATCGGCGGCGATGAATTTGCGGTGATGCTTCCGGACGGCACGGTGGAGGAAGCCGCATCCCTGCTCGCACAGTTTGAAAAGGAAATGGAAGCGGCCGCGCAGGCGCTGCACATGCCGCTGTCCGCGGCGGCCGGGTATGCGGCCACCCAGCCCGGGGAAAGCATTGAAAACGCGTTTATCCGCGCCGACGCCATGATGTACCGGAATAAGAAATGCAGGTAGCCGCCGCGCGGAAAAAAGCCCCCCAGGCCGTATTGGCCGGGGGGGCTTCCCTATTCCCATGCGCCGTACGCCGCCTCACCCCTCGTGCAGCCGGTGGAGGGTGATAAGCCGCACCTCGTGCGCGCGCAGCTCCGCGGTGAATTCATACGTCCCGCCAACCGACCGGATGCCGGTGGACACGCTGGGCTTTGCAACCTGTTTCATGTACTCGGCCTGTTCGCGTGTCAGCTCGTCCGGCGCGCCCATATAGAGCCACATGTCGTAAGAGCTGCCGCCCTCCTGGTTGACGCACTGCTCCGTGATGCTGTAATTGCCCGGGCGCATGTGGCCAAGCCGCACATGGAAGGAGACCTCGTTTTCGAAGCGGAACACGCTGTCGCTTTTTGTCGTGTAATGCTGCTGGTAGAGCAGGTCGTAGTGGTAGTAGTGGTACAGCATCACTTGGATATCGTCGCCGTCGCGCGTGATGTACCAGCCGTCCCCGCGGCACAGGAGGCGGCCGCCCAGCCGACGCAGCAGCTCGAGCGCGTAATACCCCGCCTTCGGGATGCCGTTAAACGTCAGGATGCCGTAGCCGCCGTGGAAGACCTGCGGGGCGTGGGGCACCTCCTCCATAAAGTCGCTCAGCGTCCAGTGGCCGAAGGACTGGATGCGCTGCTCGTTCTCCAGGATGTTCTTGACCAGGAAAGCCGCCTTGAAGCAGCTGTCGTTGCACGCGTCCCGCTGCCAGACCGTGGAGTTCCACGCCTCAAACAGCACCGGCGGCGGCTCCAGCCCGCGCTGGCGGAACCCCGCCTCCAGGAAGTCCAGCTTATGCGCCAGATAGTCCTCGTCCGGGCTGTGCGGCAATGGCATGGTATCCTGCGCATAGACCTTTTGGAAGGCCTCGCCGCCCGGCTCCCCATAATCGCCGTAAAAACACTGGAAGGAAAGGAAATCCGGCTTGCAGCCCGCCGCGCGCCCCCGCTCCAGGTACGTCCAGAAACGCCGGTAGCCCGGCGACAGCAGGCCGATATCGTCGTTCAGGCCGAAGGCCAGCCCCGGGTGCACGCCCTTGACCGCTTCATAGGTCGCCTGCCACAGCGTCCACCACGCGTCCTCGCTGATGCAGCCATAATAGACATAGATGGCGTTGAACAGCGTGAATTTCCAGGTGCACACCGCGCGCAGGCCATACCGGTTGATGCAGTGGCGCAGCGTCGCGCCGACGAGCGCCGTCCACCGCCGGAGGTCGCGCGGGAAGCAGATGCGTGAAAAGTGGTTATAATAGGCCTTTCCGTCCGATGCAAGCGCGGGCGGGATAAAGCCCAGCTCGACAAACGGCGACAACCCGTGCGCCAGCAGGAAATCGAACAGGGTGTCAAGATAGGTAAAATTATAGCGCGGCGCGCCGCCGGCCTCCTGGTACACGTACATATCGTAGTCAAAGATCCCGTGGAAGCGCACCATGCGGAACCCCAGCTCCTCCGCCGCGCGGGCGACCTGCTGCTGCAGCGGCGCGAGCAGCGCCTCCTTCGCCCAGCCGACGTTCATGACCTGGTTCCAGCCCGCCGGCCGCCGGCTGCCCGCCTGGCTGCAATCCGCGGCCGCCTCCCGCGTCTCGATGCTCCGGCGCAGCAGCGCGGTCCTGCCCGCCGAGCCGGTCGCGTGCCGCAGCAGCGTCCCGAACGCCTCGCCGTAGCCCTCGTCCGGCAGCGTCTGGTAATAGCGCTGCGCCTGGCCGCCCTTGCGGAATTTGGCGGGCGTTTTCCCATAGACCGCGCTGAAGTGCTGGATAAACGCGGTCGCGCCCGAAAAGCCGTTGCGCCCCGCGATCTCGGTGACGCTGTCCTTGGTATTCATCAGGTCGGCATACGCGTGGTTCAGGCGCACCATGCGCAGGTACTGCGCGAACGAGGTCTGCAAATACGTCCGGAACAGGTGCGAAAGGTAGTTCGGGGAGATAAACGCCTCCTTAGCCACCGATGCGAGCGTCAAGCCCTCCATATAATTCTGGTCGATATACTGCACCACCCGCTGCAGGTGCGCCACGGTGCGCTGGGCGCGCCGCCCCGTCCGCCCTTCGCGCACGCAGAAATTCCCATCCAGGATGGCCAGGATGCGCAGGATGTTTTCATAGACCTCGTACTTGTCCGCCTGCCCCTCCCGGCAGCACAGCAGCAGCGCGTCGGCCATGAACCTCCGGATTTCCCCGCACGCGTCCCGCGGGGCGGCCGGGTCGTTCGAGCGGCACCGGATGGCCTCCCCCTCCCGCTGCGTGCGCAGCGCCAGCAGTGCGGGGAAGATAAACAGCGAGACGGCGCGGCAGCCCGTGCCCTGCAAAGTGTGGATCTCGTAGGGGTTTAGTACGATAAAATCGTCCCGGCCGAGCGTGTGGGCCTCGCCCTGTACCGTGCACGACAGCCCCTCCCCCTCCAGGACGTACAAAATCTCAAGCTCGGCGTTCCAGCCCGGCACGCCGTCAAATTCCTCCGTCATCTGGAAGCTGATATAGTTGTTTTCCGGGATCAGGTTCCACAGGCGCATGCCGTCCCCCCCTTTGCCGCAATGCGGCGGCCTGCCGTATTGCCGCGCCGGGCGGCGCAGCTTCCGTCAAAATACACAAGCATTGCGCATCCGCTTTGTGCAGCCGCTTCAAAATCCAGCTTATCAAACTGTAAAATATCAGTTATCAACGTTTTTCCCTTTCTCCCCAGAGCATCTTTCCGCCTTTCCCGTGTCCGCGCGGGACGAAACCTTTGGAATCCGATATATTTTGTGCTACTTGCATGATATACTACCTAACAGAAGAAGTCAACTGGGCAAAATCACGGAGCCTATGCGCGATCGACAATTTGGGAAAGAGGTCTTTGACATGACATCAAAAGAACGTGTGAAGTGTGCATTTTCGCATCAGCAGCCCGACAAGGTGCCGCTCGATTTCGGCGGTATGAGCTGCTCCCAGATGCACGTGACCATTATCGACAAGCTGCGCAAGTATTACGGCCTGGAGCCCCGCCCCATCCGGCTGTGGGACGTGTTCGGCATGACCGGCCTGATCGACGACGACCTGAAGGACGCGATCGGCACCGATGTGGAGATGGTCCGCGCCTTCAACGGCTGTTTCGGCATTTCGGACACCGGCAAATGGAAGGAATACCGCATGTTCGACGTCGACCTGCTCGTGCCCGAGCAATTCGAGGTCGCGGACGACGGCAAGGGCGGCCTGCTCATTTACCCGCAGGGCGACCGGGCTGCGCCGCCGAGCGGCCATATGCCTGCGGGCGGCTACTATTTTGACAACATCGAGCGCCAGGAGGAGATCGACGAGGACGACATGCACGCCGACGACAACCTCCAGGAGTACGGCCCCATCAGCGAGGCGGCGCTCGCGTATTACCGCGCGGAGCTTGCCAAATACAAGGGCAGCAAGCGCGCGGTCGTGCTCGACCCGGGCGGCGCGGCGCTAGGCGACGCGTCCCAGATCGCAGGCCCCGGGCTGAAGCACCCGAAGGGCATCCGCAGCGTGGCCGATTGGTACATGGCGCCCCTGCTCTACCCGGACTACGTGCACGAGGTCTTCCGCCGACAGACCGATTATGTGCTGGAAAACTGGAAGAAGCTGCACGAAATCGCCGGGGACATCGCGGATATCATCTATGTCTGCGGCACGGACTTCGGCGCGCAGCAGTCGCAAATGTGCTCCGGCGCGGCATTCGACGAATTCTATATGCCCTACTACCAGAAGGTCACGGGCTGGGTGCATGAAAACACCGCCTGGAAGACGCTCAAGCACTCCTGCGGCGCGGTTTACCCCTTTATCCCGAAGTTCATTGAGAGCGGCTTTGACGCGCTCAACCCCGTGCAGTGCTCGGCCGCCGGCATGGAGCCGCAGCGGCTCAAGGACGATTTCGGCGACAGGATCCTCTACTGGGGCGGCGGCGTGGACACGCAGAAGGTGCTGCCGTTCGGCACGCCCGAGGAGGTGCGCCGCCAGGTGCTTGAACGCTGCGAAATCTTCTCCAAAAACGGCGGGTATATCTTCAATTCCATCCATATCGTGCAATACGGTACCCCGATTGAAAACGTGGTCGCCATGATCGACGCGGTGCACGAGTTTAACGGCGGGCGGTAATTGGATTGCCGGCACGGGGAAAGGGGCTGCTTCCTGCGGGAAACAGCCCCTTTTTTGCTTATCATGCCACATATCCTTTTGCCAGGTACCTTTTATTTTCCGCGGCTTTTTACCCGCAAAAAAAGGCTTCCGGCACAAGCCGGAAGCCTTTTCGATTGGTAAATATTAGTCCATCGGCAGCATTTCGTTCTTCAGGAAGGACTCCTTGCAACGGAATGCAATTTTGGTGCTGTTGGTGCCGTCTACGACGCTCGGGGAAGCCGGGCGGCCGTTCTGTACGCAATCGCAGAACTCTTCCAGCTCGGTGATGTACGCATCGTGCCAGCGGCTGACAAAGTCCTGATAGCACTCGCGGCATACGCCGTGCTCGCTCATGACTTCCAGCATGGAATCGGTCGGGACTGCCGCGATGCGCAGGGTGCCGCGGGTACCGACGATCTCGGTCTCAACATGCGAGCCGTGCGCAGCGGCGCGGCCGGCAAAGAAGAACGCCATCGCGTCGTTCTTGAACTGCAGCATGCAGGCGACGTTGTCGCCATCGTCCCAGTCCTTGTACTGCTTGAACTCGAAGCAGCCGCCGATCGCCCACAGGTTCTTCGGCTCGGACTCGGTCAGCCAGCGCAGCAGGTCGATGTCATGGATGGACATATCGATGAACTGGCCGCCGGAGCGGGGCGCATACTCCAGGGTGCCCTTGATGATGGAGATCGGGTCCTGCGAATAGCAGCGGACGAGGATGACCTTGCCGATGTCGCCGTTCTCGATCTTCTTCTTCGCCAGGCGGTAGGAGTAGTCGAAGCGGCGCATGAAGCCCAGCATAAAGGTCAGGTCCGGGTGCGCGGCGATGATCTTCTCGGCCTCGAGGCACTTCTCTACGTTCTCAGCCAGCGGCTTCTCGCAGAATACGTGCTTGCCCGCATCCATTGCGATGCGGATCATATCCACATGGGAAGCGGTGTTCGTGATGATCGCAACAGCCTCGACTTCCGGGTTTGCGCACATCTCCTTCGGGTCGCTGTATACGGACGGTACGCCCAGTTCCTCAGCGACTTCCTTCGCACGGTCGAGGTTGCCGTCGCAGATCGCGACGAGCTCGGCGCCAGGTACGCGGGTTGCAATGTTGCAAGCGTGCTCGTAGCCCAGTCGGCCTACACCGATGATACCCATTTTCAACTTTTTCATGATAACTTTCCCCTTCTTTTCATTAGGTTAATACTGACAGAAGCGGTGTACGGTATGGTTCCCGACGTACACGCGCACCCTGCGGTTTTCCGGACGGGTCGCCCCGCCCAGCCCCAACAGCCGGCGCAGTAAACCAGGTTCAATACACTGTGGGGTTGCTTCTCCTCATGGATTAAGTATAACAGCCCGCCCCAGATTTGTCATGCAAGTTTTTGGTTTATTTCAAAAATAGTGATATCATACGGAAATTGCCGCAAGCGCCCGGCAAAATGGCGGTTTTCACAAAATTCATACCGCCTAGCCCAATTGTATACACTCCTCGTACAAAGGCGCGCGCATATTTTTATCATATTCCTGCTTTTCTATCGCCGGGACGGCTGCAAATGGCAGCGCCCGCCGCAAGGGAACCCCTGCGGCGGGCGCTGCCATGGTTTGGGCTGCAGTCAGTACGGGATGTCGGCCATCACGTCCTCGACCGCGGGCTTCTCGTCGATCAGCCCCTGGCCGTACAGCCAGTCGATATTTTCCTGCCAGCACGCGGCGGTCTGGCTCAGGAACTTCGCATCCGCGGTCTCCATCAGCGGCAGCAGGGTCTCGGTGGACTGGCGCTCCACGCTTTCGTCCAGCGCAAAGTTTGCCTTGTCCTGGTGCGCCAGCAGGATGGCGAGCGTGCCCTCGGGGTCGTCCTTCATATCCTGGAAGCCCTTCGCCGAGGCGCGCAGGAAGCCGGCCAGCACCTCGGGCTCGCTTTCGATCAGCTTGTCGTTGGCGAGGAACACGCCCTCGTAGTACTGCGGCACGCCGTAATCGTCCGGGAAGAAGTAATTGACCTCGAAGCCCTCCTTCTCCATCTGCGGCACCTCATGGTTGACCAGGCAGCCGATCGTCGCGTCGACGTTGCCGGTCGTCATGGCGGGCATCAGGTCGAAATCGACGTTCTGCATCTTGACGTCGGAATAGTCCGCGCCCGCGTCCTCCATGATCGCCTTGATCAGCGCCTCGGACAGCTCGGTGCCCGCGTAGCCGATGGTCTTGCCGACCAGGTCGCTAGGCCCTGTGATGCCCTTTTCCTTGAGCGACAGCACGATATTGAGCGGCGACTGCACCACCGCGCCGATCGACTTGACCGGCACGCCCTGGTTCGCGCGCGCCATGATGACGTCCTGCTGGTAGTACAGGCCGATTTCGCTTTTGCCCGCCGCGACCAGGCTCATCGCGTCGTTCGCGTTGGCCGGGAACTGGACGTTGACCTTGAGGCCTTCCTCCTCATAATAGCCCTTTTCCATCGCGTCATAGAGGAAGGCGTGCAGCGCGTTCGGGTACCAGTCGAGCACGACGTTTATCTCGCGCAGCCCCTTGCCGCCCGCGGGCGCCTGCGCGCCCTCCCCGCCGTCGCCCGCGGACGAACAGCCCGTCAGCAGCAGCGCCGCCATGGTGAAGATTGCAAAAATGCGTTTCATAGAAACTCTCCTTGATGTGTTAAATATATTAAATATTACGTTTTGTTATTGAAAAAACGCGCGTTTTTCCCCTCTTAGCTCTCCCCGCGCCATTTCAGCAGGCGCTTTTCCAGGAGCGAGACCACGCCGACCAGCAGCATGGCCACCGCGCTCAGCAGCACGATCGGCGCGAACACGCCCGGGCCGTCGAGCTGGGTCATCATGCGGCGGCTGAAGTAGCCCAGGCCGGACTGCGCGCCCAGCCATTCGCCGATGGCCGCGCCGATGATGGAAAGCGGCACCGCCATCTTGATGGCGGAGAAGAAATACGGCAGCACCGCGGGGAGCTTGAGCTTGCAGAAGATCTCCCGCTTGCCCGCGCCGAAGGTGCGCAGCAGGTCGGCCATCTCGCCGCTGACGGCGCGGAAGCCGTCGAACACCGAGATCGTGATCGGGAAAAAGGTGATCAGCACGGTGACGAGCACGCGGCTCCAGATCGTATACCCGAACCACAGCACAAAGAGCGGCGCGAGCGCGGTGGTGGGGATGGTCTGCGAGGCGATGATCACCGGGTAGAGCGCCTTTTCCGCCATCGGGAACGCGTCCATCACGACCGCCAGCAGCACGCCGAGCACGACCGAGATCGCAAGCCCCACGCCGGTGCACAGCATGGTGGCGGGCAGGTGCGCGGTGAAGAGCGGCTCGCGCAGCTCCCACAGCCGCACGAGGATCTGTACCGGCGACGGGATGATATAGGCGGCGTCAGCCTTCATCGCGCCGAGCTGCCAGGCAAACAGCAGCACGGCCAGGAACACCAGCGCGGGCAGGTTGCCCTTACAGCGGTTTTTCATGCTCGCGCCCCCTTCCGCAGCATATCGATGAGCTGCTCGCGCAGCGCGATCATCTCCGGCCGGCCGAGGCACTCCCGCGTGCGCGGGTAGCCCGCGGGCACCTCGATCGAGGTCAGGCGCGCGATCGGCCACTCGGTGGCGACCAGCACGCGCCCGGACAGGAAGAGCGCCTCCTCCACGTCGTGCGTGATGAAGAGCACGGTCTTGCGGTCGTCCTCCCACTGGCCGAGCAGCCATTCCTGCATGGAAACGCGCGTCAGGAAATCGAGGGCGGAAAACGGCTCGTCCAGCAGCAGCAGTTCCGACCCGGTCAGCAGGGTGCGCGCAAAGGCCGCGCGCTGCCGCATCCCGCCCGAAAGCTCGGCCGGGCGTTTGTCCCGCCAGCCGGCCAGGCCGACGTGCGCAAGCGTCGCGTCGACGCGCTTGTCCTGCGCCGCGCGGGGCAGCCCCCCGGCGACCTCCATGGGCAGGCGCAGGTTTTCCCCGATCGTCCGCCACGGGAACAGCATGTCGCGCTGCGGCATGTACCCGCAGTAGCCGCGCCTGCCCCGGACGGACGCCCCGTCCACCACGATATCGCCCGACGCGGGCGCGAGCAGGCCGTTGATGAGCCGGAAAATGGTCGATTTGCCGCAGCCGGACGCGCCGACGAGCGACACGAATTCGCCCTTGCCCACATGGAAGGACAGGCCCTTCACCGTGTCCTCCCCGTCCCCCGGATACCGGAAGACGACGTTCTGGAAATCGAGCATATCACATCTCCATTTTCCAGGCCATGTCCCAGAACATGCCCTCATAGCGCGAGCACGCGACGAAAATATCGGACAGGCGGCGCAGCTGCGCTTCGGTATAGCCCGCCGTGAGCTGCTCGACGAGCGTGACCAGTTTACGGTTGGCCTCCGCATAGCCCTCCGCGGCGTAGCCGCGCACCCACTCGCCGTAAAAGGCGTGCTCCGCCGCCGCGGGGTTGCTTTCCACGATACGCTTTGCGATCTCCTCATAACTCAGCGCGCAGGACAGGATGGCCGCCGCGATCTCCGCCGGGCCTTCCTCCTCCGCGACCGCGCGCATATAGGCGGTATAGGACAGGTTGGCCAGCGCCGGGCGGGCGCGCTCGGCCTCGTCCCGGGAAATGCCGAGGCGTTCCATATAGGCCTTGTGGATGTCCATTTCCCCATCCAGGATCTGATGGACATAGGAAGCGAACGCCCGCATCACCGCGGGTTCGCGCGCCTTGACCACGCCCATGGCGAACACGCGGGCATAGTCGAACAGGTACAGGTAGTCCTGCACCAGGTAAAAACGGAATTTTTCCACATCAAGGCTGCCGTCGGCAATCCCCCGGACGAACGGGTGGGCATGGTAGCCCTCCCAGACGCCGCGGGCCGCGTCGAGCAGGCGCTCGGTGGTTTGGTTGACAGTAGACAAAGTGGTACCCTCTTTCTACGGTGTTTGTAAGCCGCCGGCGGGTTGCCGACAGCAATTTGTGGCATGGCTGCCGGAAGCAGCCGGTTTAACGGGGCGTTACGCGCGCTTCCCGCGCGAGCTGCCCCGGGG
>NZ_LT707055.1:0-31498 GCF_900155735.1 Intestinibacillus massiliensis | reverse complement strand
GTGCAGCGCACATCGTGCAGCAGCCGGCGGCCAAGCTCGCCGCGGAAGAACGAGGCGCCCGCCCCGACCGGGTCGAGCACGACCGGGTGGCCGCAGGCGTTTGCCTCCCGGCCGGCGCGCAGCATCGCCTCCTGCGCGTGCAGCGCGCCGAGGTTCAGCACCAGCGCGTCCGACCGCGACTGGATTTCCGCCGCCTCCCGCTCGTCCTGCGCCATGATCGGCGCGCCGCCGGCGGCAAGGATGACGTTTGCACAGTCGTTGACCGTGACGGGGTTCGTAATCGCGTGGACGGTCGGGCGCGCTTCCACCGCCCGCGCCCAGATGGCTTCCAGGTTCATCGCAGCCCCTCCCCGAGCCGCCCGAGCACGCCCGTGCGCTCCAGGGCGGACAGGACGAGGACCGAGACCGCGGCGCCGACCGCCGTCGAAACCAGGAACGGCACGACGAAGGCCAGCGGCGCGGCGGCCTTGCCGAGCAGCAGGTTGGCGACCGGCCAGGCGGCGACCGCGCCGAGCACGCCCGTGCCCAGCACCTCGCCGATATAGGCCAGGTACATCTTATGCCCCGCACGGTAGCACAGGCCGCACAGCAGCGCGCCGACCATCGAGCCCGGGAACGCCAGCAGCGTGCCCGTGCCGATCAGGTTGCGGATCAGCGAGGACAGGAACGCCATGCCGACCGCGTAGCCCGGCCCGAGCAGCACCCCGGCCAGTACGTTCACCATGTGCTGCACCGGCGCGCACTTGGCGGCGCCGATCGGCACGGAAAACGTGCCCCCGACGACCGCCACGGCGACCAGGATGCCCGCGAGCACCAGTTTTTTAATCGATTTGTGGTTCATTTCATCCCTCCTCCGGGAAAATACGGCAGAAGTGGTTGAGTGGCCCGTTGCCGTGCCCGATCGGCAGCGCATGGTCGATCGCGTCGGTTACATAGGCCTTCGCGCGCTCGACCGCCTCGGCCACGCCGTAGCCGAGCGCCAGGCCGGACGCGATCGCCGAGGACAGCGTGCAGCCAGTGCCGTGCGTATTGCGCGTGTCGACCTGGTGGGTCATCAGGCGCCGCGCGCCGCCCGCGTCGCAGAACACGTCGACCGCGCCGGGGATGCTGTTGCCGCCCTTGACCAGCACGGCCTTGCAGCCGAGCGCCAGGATTTCGCGCGCCGCGCGTTCCATATCGTCCACGGTGCGCACCGGCGCGCCCGTGATGCACTCGGCCTCGTGGATGTTGGGCGTGAGCACGTCCGCGAGCGGCAGCACGGATTCGATCAGCGCGCCGACCGAGGACGGGTCCATCAGCGCGTCGCCGTTCTTGGCGAACATCACCGGGTCGATGACCACGTTCGCCGGGCGGTACTGCCGCAGCTTGCCCGCGACCGCGCGCATGCAGGCCGGCGAGGACAGCATGCCCACCTTGACCGCGTCCGGGACGATGTCCTCGAACACCGCGTCGATCTGCTGCGCGATCATCTCCGGGCTGACGTCCTGGATACCGATGACGCGCGCGGTGTTCTCCGCCACGACCGATACCACGACGCTCATCCCGAACACGCCGTACGCGGACATGGTCTTGAGGTCGGCCTGTATCCCGGCGCCGCCGGAGCAGTCCGACCCCGCAATGGTTAGTACTTTCTTCATCCATTTCCTCCTTTTTGCCAATGAAGGCACGAAAAAAAGGGAACACCCCGTACGGAATGTTCCCTTGGTATCTCTGCATTTTTCACGGAACGCGGGCGTACCGCGCCGGAAAAAGCGGTTTCCCCCATCGCTTCCCTACGTTGGCATGATCCAAATCAGGTTCCGGGACCTATGGTCCCAAAGGTCGAGGGGCTCGCCCTCCTCTCAGCCCCCTTGCGGGGCTCCCTTGCGAAAAGTATCGTATCACGTTTGCCGCGCGCTGTCAAGCGCCGGACGCCCAGGTGCTTTCCTGCCGGTACCGTTTGGGCGGCAGCCCGACGACCCGGCTGAACACTGTGCTGAAATAGTTCGGGTTTGCGTAGCCGACCGCGGCCGCGACCTCCTCGACGCTGCGCTCCGTGGCCAGCAGCAGCGTCTGCGCCTCGCCCACGCGGCGGCGGATCAGGTATTTCATAGGGGAAATGCCGGTCTGCTCCTTAAACAGGCGGCAGGCATAGTACTGGCTGACGGCAAAACGGCGCGTGATGTCTTCAAGATGCAAATCCTCGGCAAAGTGCTCGTCCATATACGACTGCATCGCGGCCACCAGCGCATGGCGCGGCGGCGGGGGCGTTTCGGGCTGCTTTTCCGCCAGCTGCATGGCCAGCATTACGAGCGGCGCCGCGATATCCTGCGCGATCCGCCGGTCATACGGGTCGCCGGTCTTCAGCCTCTCATAGACCAGGCCGAACATCGCCCGCAGGATGTGGAACTGTGCGCCGGCCTGCACGACCGGGCGCCTGCCCGGCGCGATCAGCGCCCCCGGCGCAAGCCCCTCGGCATGCAGCCCGGAAAAGACGCAACACAGGGTGTGGCAGTCGGTGTTCGCGCGGGAATCGTCCTCGTGCATCACGCCGCTGTTGTGGAAAATAAGGTCGCCTGCGCCGGTGAGGTAGGTCTCGCCGCCGATCACCTGGCGGCCGTAGCCGTCCAGCACGAGCACGAGCTCCGCCTCCCCCTCATGGCGGTGCATCGTGCGCGTCAGCCGCCCGTGCGAGACCACCATTTCGCTGCACCGCACGATTTCCGGCACCCCGCCCGCGCGGAATACCGGCCGGCCGCCTTCCACCGGCGCCGCAATGGACAAATGTATCGGCCCTGTCATCCTGCTCCCCCCTGCCTGCGGGCAGAAATGCCCGCTTTTTCTTTTATTATAGGCCGCATCCCGTGCCCTTGTAAGGAAATCCTTGCGCTAAATCCGCCTTTTTCTCCGCTTAATTGCCATTTTCCAGCGCCTATTTTGGAAAACCTTGCGGCCTGCCGCAAAACGGGGAAAGGCCGCCCCGGGGGATGGGGCGGCCTAAGTAGAAATAGGAAATAAGAAATGAAAAAGATTCGTCGTTTTATCGACAGGTTTTAGTATACGGGGTTTCCGTGAAATAAGTGTGACCAGAAAATGAACAGTTTGAAAACTTCAAAAGCCCCCGTGCCGGGCGTCTGCCCGGCACGGGGCCCTGCAATACGGGACCGTAAAAAACCTGGGGGTTACGCGGCCTTTCCGGAAGCCTGCGCGAACTGCTGCATGAGCGCCGCGACCTCTGCGCGGACGGCCACGCCCTGCGGGTCGAACCGGTTGCCCGGCTTGCCGGAAATGACGCCCGTCCCGCGCATCTCATAGACCGCGTCCTTGGCGTAGGCCGAGATGCTGCCATCGTCGGCGAAGGCCGCCTTGTCGCCCTTGCCCGCCAGCTCCAGGCCGGATTTGCCGATGTAGCGCGCCAGGATCGCAGCCATCTGCTCGCGGGTAACCGGCGCCTCCGGGTCGAAGCGCCCGGGGTCGGTGCCCGTGACAATGCCGTTTTCCGAAGCCCACGCCACGTACGGGGCGTAGTATGCGTCCGCCGCAACGTCCGCGAAGGCCTTGGCCGCCGCCGCGCCGTCGCCCTTGGCGTCCGCCATGCGGCCGAGTACGGTGACGAACATGGCGCGGGTCATCGCGGCCTCCGGCTCGAACCGGGTCGCGCTTGCGCCGGTGAACAGGCCGCTTGATACGACATAGTCGATCGCGCCCTTCGCCCAGTGGTTTGCAACGTCGGTGAAGCCGGCCGCGTCGGCCTCGTCCGCCGTGCCGCTGTAGTCGTCAAAGTCCTTGGCATGGTTGCGGTAAACGTCGCCCGGCTGGTGGCCGGCCGCGCCTTCAAACGTGCCGCGCTCCCAGTCGGCCAGCGTGTTCCACACCTTGGTGTTGCCCGCCTCGAGCACGTACTCGTTCAGGACGGGCACGCTCGATTCGGTCTTGTTGAGGTCGGAGACGAAGGTGGTCTTGACGCGGACATATTTTGCGTTGTCCAGGCCGGTCAGCGCCGCCTTGTCCTGGCCGCTCGCCAGCTTGATTTCCTGCTCCTGCTTGACGGTCTTGCCGTCGTCGGAGGTCTGCACGGCCGCGGTCACGCCCGCCGCGCCCGCGAAGGACACGTCGTAAGACAGGCTGGAGGGCGCGGCAGACGCCTCGACCCACTCGGTCGTGTGCGTGCCTTCCTTAATAATGTTGTCGTCGCTGAACATCAGCCAGATCTTGAGGTCCTTTGCGTCCGCGCCCGCCGCGGTGGGGTTATTGCGCACCGCGTCGTTTTCCGCTGCGGAGACCTTGGTCGTATAGAAGCGCACCTGGGAGATCGCGCCCGGCAGCATCGTGTGGTACATGCCGCGGTTGCGCGCCGTCTGGATGGTGTTCTTGAAGCCCAGGCCGATATACATCGGCACGCCTTCCCAGTTCTTCACCGGGGCGGTAAACGGGGGCTTGTCGACGTGCGAGCTGTTGTAGCCGTTCTGGTACGCGTCGCCGCCGTTTTCAAAGTCAAAGGAACTGGTATACTGCATCCAGGTGTCCTTCTTGATGCCGGCCTCGTCCTGGCTGCCGTCGTTCCAGCTGAATTCGCCGTTGTCGTCCAGCAGGCACACGCCGTAGGTGACCTTGCCGGTCTCGCGCACGGCGATGCGGAACAGGTACGGGGTGCCCCAGCCCAGGCCGATGCCCTTGACCATCAGCGGGTTGTGGTCGGGGATCGCGCCCTTGCCGTCCAGGTCGACATAGGGTTCGGTCAGCTCGGAAACGCCGCCCTTGGTCGTGCCCGCGCTGGGCAGGTTCGCCCACACCATGCCGGTGCACGCGTCCTTGACCGTATAGCCGCCGTTGTCGGGGATTTCGATGTAGTCGCGCTTGCCGTCGAGCACCAGGGTCTGGTTGCCCTTGTCGTCGGTGCCGAACTCGGGCTGGCCGTGGATGTAGCCGTTGTTGCCGTTGCCGGACTTGTCCTTGACGATCGGCATGCCCTGGATCGAGCCTTCAATAAAGACGTCCTGCGGCGCGGCGTTGCCGATCGTGGCCTTGTATTCGCCCGCCTTGTCAAAGACGTGGACGAACTCCACGGTCTTGGTCTCGCCCGCGGCCAGGTCGTACTGCTTGCTTGCAATCGGCTTGCCGTCCAGCATGAATTCCGCCGCGGCGGTGCCGGCCTCGTTGCCGATATTCGTCACGTCGGCCTTAATATACAGCTTGTTACTGTTGAGGTCGCTCGTCTCGCCGTCGCCCAGGCGGGTGCGCAGGTTGGTGTAATCGAAGGTCGCGTTGCGGAACTTGACGTTGACGTTCGCGGCCTTGTCCGCAAGCTTGACGGTGTGCGCGCCCAGGGACTCCATGCGCAGCGTGCCGGTCAGCGTGGTAGAGGCGCCGGGGTCAAGGGTCTTGACCTCGCCGTCGAACTTGTAGAGGTAGCGCGCCTTGCCGTTGTCCATAACCGGCAGCACGGCCGCCGCGATGCCCTTGCCGTTGTTCGTGACCTTGGCGGAAACCGTGATATCGCCGTTATAAAGCACTTCGGCCGGGGTGATCGAAATATCGGAATAGCCCAGCACCTGCTTGTCCTTGGCGATCACGGTGGTTGCGGCCAGCTTGGACTCCTTGCCCTCGCCTTCCGCGCCGAACACGTCGACGGTCAGGGTGTCCTTGCCGCCCGTGATATGGAAGTAGTCGCCCTTCTTATTATAGGTACGCGCGTCCTGGTGCGTCAGGTAGACGGTGCCCGCGCCGACCGCCGGGTTGTCGGAAACCGCGCGCGCATAGCTGTGCGTGTGGCCGGACAGCAGCAGGTCGACGCCCGCCGGCTCGATCACGTCCGGGATATAGCGCTTGGTGTACGCGTCGGAAACCGGGTGGTGCATCGTGATGATGCGGAAATCTGCGTTTTTCGCCGCGTCCGAAGCCAGGTCCTTCTTGAGCCAGGCCATCGCGTCCTCGATGGTTTTGACCGTGGCGGCGTCAGCCTTGTTGCCGGTCGCCTCTGAATTCATCTGGAACAGGCCCCACGGGTTGCTGTTCATCAGCGTGATGTGCAGGCCGCCGTAGTTGAAGGAGCTGTCGCCCTCGACCTCCGCGCCGTATTCCTTGTCCTGCACGCTGTAAATGTAGGTATTGTAGTAGATGCCGCCCTGGTCGTGGTTGCCGCTCGAATACACGACCGGGTAGGAATGGATAAAGTCGTCTTCGCTTTTGGCTTGCAGGAAAAAGCTGAACTGCTCGGCCTGCGCGCCGGTGCCCTCGACAATATCGCCGCAGTGGATGAGGAACGCCGGGTCGTTGGCCTTGACCGCCGCGTCCAGTTCGGCGCGCGTGGCAAACGCGTGCGAGTCGGAAATCGACATCAGGTTGATGCTTTCCGGGTTTTCCTCCAGCGTCTTGAAGCTCGCCTTGCAGGTTTCGCCGCCCGCGAGCTTGACCTCATAATAGTACCGGGTGCCCGGCTGCAGGTTTTCCATCTTGTAGTGGAAAAGCTGCATCTTCGCGCCCTGGAAATCCGGCGCGTCCGCGTCTGCGGCTACCGGGACCGGGTCGCAAAGCGCATCTGCCGCGGTGCCGTAGGCGATGGTGGCGTCCGTTTTCTGCGTGCTCTCCCAAGTGACGACCATGCTGTCCGTCTTGGGTGCGAGCAGGTAGGGGCCGTTTTTAAACTGCGCGCCCTCCGCCGCAAAGGCCGCGGGCATGCAGGTCAGCAGCATGACCACCGCTAGCAGCCAGGAAACCATCCTTTTTGCTGTCCTTTTCATCCTTTTCTCCCTTCTTATCGTCCAAATCCCTTTTGTTTTGCACGCCGCAGCCGCCGCATTTTTGGAATATTATTCATTTCCGAACAGGATTCCCGGTCCGCCGGAGGAGGCTGCCCAAAAATGCGGCTTGCTGCGGTTATCGTGAATATATCTCAAATCATAGCGTCCTATCGCGCAAAAAACAAGGCGGTTTTGCCAAATAATTATTTTTCATAACTTCTTCACAATATCGAATAATATTTCTTATGCAAAGCGACTACGAAATTTTATATTCATTTTGATCGAATAATATTCCGCGTCATCGAACCCGCCAAACGGGGGCCGGCAAGCTCCTGGCCGCGCAAAAAGGCGGGGCTTGCCAGCCCCGCCTTTTTGCAGCGTATCCGGAAATCCGTTCACTTGAGCCGGAAATCTTCGAGCGACGTATCCATGCGCCCTACATAACTCAGCGCGCTGGCCTTGCGGCGCAGCGCCAGCCCGACATACAGGCTGTCGATCAGCGAAACCTGCGCCACGCGCGGCGAAATGAAGAGCTGCTCCGGCGAATACAGCTCGAGGCATAGGTCGGCCGTGCGCTCCACCGGGGTCTTGGGGATCCCGGTGATCGCAATCGTGCGCGCGCCCTGCTCGCGCGCGGTCGCCAGGGCGTGCACGACCTCGAGCGTGCGCCCGGTGTGCGTGATGCCGACCGCGACCGCGCGGCTGTCCAGCATCCCGGCGGCGATCTGCGAGAGGTGCGCGTCGGTCACCGCCTGCGCGTTCATGCCGATGCGCATCAGGCGGATATAGAAATCCTCCGCGATGGAGGCCGACGCGCCCAGCCCGAAGAACAGGATGCGCTCCGCCGCGTCCATCCAGTCGACCGCCTGCCCGATCCTGTCGAAGTCGAGCAGGCCGAGCGCGCGCTCCAGCGTGTCGATATTGCGGGAAAAGACCTTTTTCGTCACCGTGGCCGCGTCGTCGCCCGGCGTCAGCTCCTCAAAGATCGTGCGCGTGGCGCTCGGCGCGTACTTGACCAGCATGAGCTTGAACGCCGCAAACCCCGTGCAGCCCACGCTTTTGCTGAAGCGCACGATGCTGGACTCCGCCACCCCCAGCTCGCGCGCGAGCTGCTGCACGCTCATGCCCGCCACGGCCTCGGCGTGCGCCAGGACATAGCCCGCGATCTTCTTTTCCACCCGGTGCAGGGACGGGTACATCCCTTCGAGCAGCATATACAGGTTTTTCTCCATCACGCGCGCCTCCCGCCGTTTATTTTCCCCATTGTACCACAGCGCCCGCTTGTACACCATGCCCATAATGAACAAAATACCTTATGTTGTTCTGTCAATTGATTTTTATTCCTTCCCAGGCTACCATGGTAACAGGGACTTTAAAACGGAGGGGGACTGGGGATGGAAGCGGGTTACAGCGACGGGAAGCGGCAGTTTGAGCACATCAGCCTGCGGGAAAAGGCCGCCTACGGCATGGGGGACGTGGCGTGCAACGTGGTTTTTGCACTGACCACCTCCCTGCTGCTTTACTTTTACACCAATGTGGCGCATGTGGACGTGCTGGTCGTCGGCGCGATCCTGATGGTGTCGCGCATCTTCGACGGCGTGAGCGATATCGTGGTCGGCGCGCTGATCGACCGCACGCACTCGCGCCACGGCAAGGCGCGCGCCTGGATCCTGTGGATGATGCTGCCCTACGGCGCGTCCGCCGTGCTGCTGTTCACCGTGCCGCCCGGCTCACCGCTCGTCAAGGCGATCTACATCTTTATCACCTATAACCTGTGCACGACCGTGGTGTATACCGCGCTCAACCTGCCCTACGCCACGCTGGCCACGCTGATGACGCGCGACGCCGGGCAGCGCACCTCGATCAACCTGTTCCGCACCGGCATGTCCGCGGTCGGCAACCTGGTGGTCACCGCGGTCACCTTCCCGCTTGTCTCGTTGCTGGGCGACACGCAGCGCGCCTGGGTGACGGTCTCGCTGCTGTACGCGGTGCTCGCCATTGGGATGCTGTGGTTCTGCTTCAAAAACTGCCACGAGCGCGTGCCGCTCGAGACCAAGACGCGCGAGGGGCGCGCGGTGCCCGCGCTGGCCGGCCTGCGCCTTGTCCTCACCAATAAGTATTTTGTGCTGTTTTTCCTGCTTTCGGTGTTCCTCGCGTTCTACGAGGCCGTCACCGGCTCGTGCAGCGCCTACTATGCGCAGTATGTCCTGGGAAACCGCGACCTCACCGGCGTACTGGCGACCTTCGAGTCCGTCCCGCAGATCGCGGCCGTGCTGCTGATCGGCCCGCTGATCTTCCGCCTCGGCAAGCGCAATGTCGCGCTGCTGGGCGCTCTGATCGCCGTTTCCGGCATGGCGGCGCAGCTGTTCGCCCCGGCAAACCTGTCCCTCGCGCTGTTCGCCTGCGTGCTGCGCGGCGTGGGCAAGGGCTGTTTCCGCGGCGTCAAATACTCCATGCTGAGCGATATCATCGAATACGGCCACTGGAAGACCGGCGTGCGGCTCGAGGGCGTGATCGTTTCCGCGACCACGGCCGGGCAGAAGTTCGGCAGCGGCGCGACGATGGCGTTGGTCGGCCTGCTGCTTGAGGCCGCGGGCTTTACCGGCACGTCGCTGATCCCGGCGCAGGCGGCCTTTATGGTGGAGCACATCTATATCCTCGGCAACCTGCTCGCCTGGGGGCTGATCGCCGCGGCGCTGCTCTTTTACCGGCTCGACCGCCTGTACCCCAAGATCATGGCGGACATGGCCGCGCGCGGGCAATAAGCCCCCCGTCTGTACAAACCCCGCGCCCTCCTTTATAATAGTAGGGAACATACCCGTTTTATTGTAAGGAGGAACTATGGAAAAACGAGTCAAGCGGCGCCTCACACTGCGCGGCTTCCTGTCCATCCTGGTCGTGCTGACGATCATCCGCCAGGCGCTGATGGGCAATTATGAGAATATCTTCACCTGCGTGCTGACCCTTCTGCTGTTCTGCGTGCCGATCTTTGTCGACCGCCGCCTGGGGATCGACATCCCGCCCGTGCTCGAAGCAATCATCTACTTATTCATCTTCGCCGCGGAAATCCTGGGCGAGATCGACTCCTTTTACACCCGCATCCCCTACTGGGACACCATGCTGCACACCTTGAACGGCTTCCTGATGGCGGCGATCGGCATCGCGCTCGTCGACATCCTGAACCGGAGCGAAAAATTCTCCTTCCACCTGTCGCCGCTATTCGTCGCGGTCGTCGCGTTCTGCTTCTCCATGACGGTCGGCGTGCTGTGGGAGTTTTTTGAATGCTTTATGGATCTGGTGTTCCACACCGATATGCAGAAGGATTTCGTCATCACGCAGGTCAATTCGGTGCTGCTCAACCCGGACGGCCTGAACGTCGTGGTGCACGAGCCGATCCACAGCCTTGTGGTCAACGGGGAGGACTGGATGGCCAAGTACGGCGGCTATATCGACGTCGGCCTGCTGGACACGATGAAGGATCTGTTCGTCAACTTCATCGGCGCGGTGGTCTTCTCCGTCATCGGCTACTTTTATGTAAAGAACCGCGGGCGCGGCGCCTTCGCGCGCAAATTCATCCCCACGCTCAAGCGGCACAGCGGCCGCCCGTAGGCGGCGCCCCCCTTATGTGCAATTCTCCTATAAACTGTAATCTGAAACCTTCTTTTTCTGTCCATTCCGCAAAAATTTGAAGGTGCAGAAAAATTGTATACACATTTTGTGAACGATTACCCGATTTTTCTGCCATTCCGGCCTAGTGGCACCGCAAAAATATGAAGGCAATAATTGAAACCCGAGCTTATAATTATTGTCATTGGTGCTGCACTTGGCAGCGCTGACGCAATGAGAAGAAGGAGAGGATCACATGAAGAAAAGACTGTTAGCCCTTGGCCTGGCCGGTATCATGATGCTGGGCGCGCTCGCCGGCTGCGCCGGCACGGGTGAGAAAAAGCCGGATGCCGCTTCCAAGCCCGCCGGTTCCAACGCCGCCGCGGACGCGAAGGATACTGCCGATACCGGCCGCAAGCTCAAGATCGGCATGTCCCTGGCGCAGCGCGACCAGTTCCTGACGAACTGCGAGCAGGCCGCGCTCAAGCTTGCGGAGCAGGACGGCAACGTCGAGCTCAAGGTTTTTGACGCAAACAACGATATTTCCGCACAGATTTCCCAGGTACAGACCTGCGCTTCCGACGATTATGACGCCATGATCGTCGCGCTGTGCAACAACGACTCCGGCGCGGAGATCATCCAGGCCGCCGGCGACATGCCGGTCGCATTCTTCAACCGTATGCCCACCGACCTGTCGATCCTCGACGAGAAGCACTGCTACGTCGGCATGGACGAAGCCGAGGCCGGCAAGGCGCAGGGCGAATACCTCGCTTCCCTGTTTAAGGGCAAGGGCCCCGACCTGAACGCCGTACTGCTGATGGGCCCTCTCGGCCAGGACAGCGTTTCCAAGCGCACCGACGGCGTCAAGGCCGCGCTCAAGGATGCGGGCTTCAACGTCACCTACGTCTATGAAGACACGGCTGAATGGGACCGCGCCAAGGCGATGGACAAGTTCACCCAGTTCATGGGCACCGGCAAGCCGTATGACATGGTCATCTGCAACAACGACGACATGGCGCTCGGCGTAGCCGAAGCGATGAAGACCTCCGACAAGGGCGAGATCACCGTCCCGATCGTCGGCATCGACGCGACCGAGAACGGCTGCAACGCGGTCAAGGACGGCACGCTGAAGATGACGGTCAACCAGAACCCGATCGGCCAGGGCGAAGGCGCGCTGAAGTGCGCGGTCGACCTCGCAAACGGCAAGGTACCGTCCATCGTCAACGACCAGTATGTACTGTTCACCCCGGCGGACAAGGTTACCACCGACAATGTCGACGAGTTCCTGAAATCCTTCGAGGGCTAATCCAAAATACGCCCACAAACATTTAAATCTCTCTTAAAAGGGGCTGGCGCAGGTTACTGTGCCAGCCCCCTTTATCATCCGACGGCCTAGACCTCGTGGTCCGCGCACCAGTTGCGCAAATCCTCGACATAGACCTGCGACGGGAAGGTCGCGCCCTCCGGGGTCTTGCCCTCCTCGTCGATTTCGAACCCGGTCGGGTATACCCGGTTCAGCTTTTGCCACGCGTGCCTGATCTTGTGTTTCGCCATTTTTCTCGCCCCCTTTCGCCATACCGGTACAAAAAAGCCCGTTTCCGTCAGGTTGCGCACAGGGCGGGCGCGTTATACAGGCAAAATTTTATGCGAAAAAGCGCATTGCACCTTGTCCTGCCAGGCAAACTTTGATAGAATAGGGATGGTCGAAAATTTAATGTTTGGAGGGAGGCCCCTTCCAGGAGGGGCATGATATTATGAAAAACCCAATCGTAACCATTGAGATGGAAAACGGCGCCGTGATCCGCGCCGAGCTGTATCCCGAAACCGCGCCGAACACGGTGCGCAACTTTATTTCGCTCGCGCGGTCCGGCTTTTACGACGGGCTGATCTTCCACCGCGTCATCCCCGGCTTCATGATCCAGGGTGGCGACCCGGACGGCACCGGCATGGGCGGCCCGGATTACTGCATCCGCGGCGAGTTCACTGCGAACGGCTTCCAAAACGGCCTCACGCATACGCGCGGCGTGCTTTCCATGGCGCGCACGATGATGCCGGACTCCGCGGGCAGTCAGTTCTTCATCATGACGGAGGATTCGCCCCACCTCGACGGCCAGTACGCCGCCTTCGGCAAGGTCATCGAGAACATCGAGGCATGCGACGCCATCGTCAACACCCCCCGCGATTACAACGACCGCCCGCGCGAAGCGCAGCGCATGCAGCGCGTCACGGTCGAGACCTTCGGCGAGGCCTACGGGGCACCGGAAAAGGTCTGACGCCGGCAGCCGGGCCGGAGGCGGCCCTTGCAATATCCACCGGTTTGAAATGAGGCTTTTTACATTATGCTATACACCAACAAGGATACCTTTATCGTTTCCGCGCCCGCATGCATGGACACCGAACCGGACAGCCTGGAGGCGATCATGGCCGGCAACGAGGCCGGCGCGGGCGGCTGCGCGATCGAGCTTGACCTGACGTCGGACGGCATCGCCGTGCTGTGCGGCCGCGGCGGCTACCCGCTCGCGGACGGCTCGCGCCTGTCCCTGCCCGAAGCCACGTTCGAGGAGGCGCGCGGCGCGTTCCAGAAGATCGTCACCATCGGCCAGGCGATCGAGCTGGCCAAGTCCTGCGCGTCCAAACTCTGCATCCACCTGCGCAACGCCGGCCTTTGCGCCCAGGTACAGCTTGCGCTCGCGCACGCGGATTATACCGACTTTGCCTATTTCGTCGACCTGACGCTGTCCGAGGCCGCAAAGCTCGCGCACCGCTTCCCCGCCCTGCACTTCATGGCGGACGTGCTCGAGGCGCCCACGAACGAGGGCGCGCTCATCCGCTCCGCGCAGGACGCGCACCTGTTCGGCCTGCGCGTCGCGCCCGCCGTGCTGACGGCATCCCTCTGCGAAGAGGCGCACCGCGTCGGCCTGTACATCGCGTGCACCGAGTGCCACGACGAGGCGATGCTGCAGCGGCTGCTCGAGTTTGGCGTCAACTTTATCGAGACCCTGCGCCCCGATATCGCGTTCTCGCTGCTGCCGCAGCCCGACGCGGACGACGCCCAGCTCACCATTTAGACTGCATAAACGGAAAGACCGGGGGCGCCTGCCTGCGGTCTTTTTGTCATCTTATCCACATCCGTCGAGTGAGGGAAACAACCACCATGGCTGACCTTTCTATCAACCAACTTACAAAATATTACGGCGACCGCCTGATCCTGGACGGCATTACGTTCGATATCCAGGCCGGCGAAAAGGTCGCCCTGCTCGGCGCCAACGGCACGGGCAAAACCACCCTGTTCCACTGCATCACCGGCCGCCTGCCGTTCGACGGGGGCACGGTGACCACCGGCGCGGGCAAAACCGTCGGCGTGATCGACCAGATGCCCGACTTCGCGCCCGGCACGACGGTCGAGGACGTGCTCCGCTCGGCCTTCCACGAGACCGACGGGATCATGGCGCAGATGACCCGGCTGGAAAATGAAATGGCCAAGAACGCAAACGACGCTGGGCTGCTGCGGCAGTACGGCGCGCTCGGGCAAAAGCTCGAGGCGCTCGGCGGCTATAACCGCGATTACGAGGTCGATAAGGTCGTAAACGGCCTCGAAATCCCCCAGGCGCAGCGCTCGCAGGCCTTTTCCCTGCTGTCCGGGGGCGAGCAGACGCGCGTCAACCTGGCGCGCATCATCCTGGAGCACACCGACATCCTGCTGCTCGACGAGCCGACGAACCACCTGGACATGAACGCGGTCGCCTGGCTCGGCGACTACCTGGACGGCTACGCGGGCACCGTGCTCATCATCTCGCACGACCGCTATTTCCTCGACCAGTGCTGCTCGCGCATCATCGAGCTGCGCGACCACAAGTGCGATTTTTACGCCGGTTCCTACTCGTATTACGCGGAGGAGCGCAAGCGCCGCATCGAGCAGCAGATGGCGCTGCACGAAAACCAGCTTGCGGAGAGGCAGCGCCTGGAGGCCACCGCGCGCAAGATGCACCAACACGGCACCGAGCACCTCGCCAAGCGCGCGGCCTCGATCGAGAAGCGCATCGCCCGCATGAAGGTGGCCGACCGGCCGCGCCCGGAAAAGCGTATGTCCATGTCCTTCGGCGACCCGGACTATGAGACCGAGGACGTCCTCAAAGTGCGCGACATCACCAAGCGCTTTGACGGCCGCGCCGTATTGCAGGACGTATCCTTTAACGTGCGCAACGGCGAGCGCATCGCCATCCTGGGCGACAACGGCACCGGCAAGACCACGCTGCTGCGCATCCTGGTCGGCGAGCTTGCGCCGGACGCGGGTACGGTCAAAAAGGGCGTCGGCCTGCGGCCGGCCTACCTGCCGCAGAAGGTGCATTTTGAAAACGGCAACCGCAACCTGGTCGAAACCCTGATTTACGACAAAAACCTGACCATGCAGACCGCCCGCAACCGGCTGGGCGCGTTCCTGTTCTCGGGCGAGGACCAGCAGAAGCTGGTGCGCAGCCTTTCCGGCGGCGAAAAGAGCCGCCTGCGCCTGTGCGAGCTGATGTACGACCCGCTCAATATGCTGATCCTGGACGAACCGACGAACCACCTCGATATCCTCTCGCGCGAATGGCTGGAGGAGGCGGTCGAGGGCTTCACCGGCACGNCAGGGGTTCCTGGAGGCGCACCCGCAGTCGGTCGCCGTGCTGTGCGGCGGCCAGGGCGACAACGAGCCTTGCCCGGAAGCCCTCGCCATGCGCGATTACCTGGCCGCGCGCGGCGTGCCCGAAAACCGCCTGATCCTGGAGGACCGCTCCAACAATACGATCCAGAACATCGCAAATGCCAAAAAGCTGCTGGACGCCCGGTTCCCGGACGGTTACCGCACCGCCGTGATCTCGAGCGACTTCCATATCGCGCGGGCGCGCCGCCTGCTGCTGCACGCCGGGCTTGACCCCTACGCCATCCCGGCCAAAACGCCGTTTTTCATGCAGCGCATCGCGCTGCACCTGCGCGAGTACGGCTCCATCATGGGGCTTGTGCTCACGGGGAGATGGTGACGGCGCGCCGCCCGCCCCTGCGTTTTTGTGAAGCCCCCGCCCTGAAAGGAGCCTCCGTATGGACGAAAAGAAAATGCCCGCCGAGCAGGACGCGCGCGTCATGGCGCTGCTGCTCCGCCTGACGGACGGCGCGCTCGACGAGTTCGCGGCCGAAAGCCTGTACAACAGCATCGCCGCGCGCATTCTGCGCGTCCCCGCCGAATACCAGGCCGCGCTGGGCATGCAGGTGCTGGAAGACGGCGGCGCGCCGCTTTCCCCCGCGCAGGCGGAGCGCTTTGTCACCTGCGTGCTGTACTGCGTGTGCTATACCGGCGAGGACGGCAAGCCCGGCTTTGAAACGGTGACCTTCGAGGCGGTCGAGCACTGGCGCGGCGTGTTCCGCCCGTTTTTCGACCAACGGCACGCCGCGCTCGACGGCCTGATCGGCGCGCTGCGCGCCATGGGTACGCCGCCCGGCGATACGATGTAACCCCCTCTGGAAAGGAAATCAAAACCATGTTCGATAAACTCGAAGCGCTTGAAACGCGGCTGGAGGAATTGGAAAGCCGCCTCGCCGCGCCCGACCTGTACGACGACCCCGCAAACGCGGCCAAGCTGCTCCGCGAGCGCAACAACCTGGAGCCGATTGTCGCGGCGTTCCGCGAATATAAGGCCGCGCAGCACACGCTGGCGGACGCGGAGGAAATGCTCTCCGACCCCGAGCTGCGCGAAATGGCGCAGGAGGAGCTTGCCGCGGCAAAGGGCGATATCGAGCGCCTGTCCGCGCAGCTCAAGGTGCTGCTGCTTCCGCGCGACCCCAACGACGAGAAAAACATCATCGTGGAAATCCGCGGCGGCGCGGGCGGCGAGGAATCGGCGCTGTTCGCCGGTTCGCTCTACCGCATGTATTCCATGTACGCGGCCAAGCGCGGCTGGACGGCCGAGGTGCTCTCCGCCAGCGAGACCGAGCTTGGCGGGTATAAAGAAATCGTGTTCCAGATCGCAGGCGAGGGCGCGTATTCGCGCCTGAAGTTTGAATCCGGCGTGCACCGCGTGCAGCGCGTCCCCGAGACCGAGAGCCAGGGGCGCGTCCACACCTCGACCGTCACGGTCGCGGTGCTGCCCGAGGCCGAGGAGGTCGATTTTTACCTCGACCCCAAGGATTTGCGCATCGACACCTTCCGCTCCTCCGGCGCGGGCGGCCAGCACATCAACAAGACCTCGTCCGCGATCCGCATCACCCACATCCCGACGAATACCGTCGTGGAGTGCCAGGACGAGCGGAGCCAGCACAAAAACAAGGACAAGGCACTGCGCGTGCTGCGCACCCGCCTGTACGAAGCCGAGGTGGAAAAGCAGAACGCCGCCATCGCGGCCGACCGCCGCAGCCAGGTAGGCACGGGCGACCGTTCCGAGCGCATCCGCACCTATAATTTCCCGGAGAACCGCGTATCCGACCACCGCATCAAGCTGACGCTGTACAAGCTCGGCCAGTTCATGGACGGGGAGCTTGACGACGTGATCGACGCGCTCGTCACCGCGGACACCGCGGAAAAGCTCAAGGCGCAGGAAAGCGCCTGACCCCCGTTGAAAGGAGACCCCTTATGCAAGACGTTGTTTCCCTATTGCAGTCCTCGCCGTGGCTGGTGCTCGGCGGCGCGTTCATCCTGCTGAACGTGATCCTGCTGATCATGAAGCTGACCAAAAAGCTGATCTTGCTCGGCATCGGCGCGGCGCTGGTCGCGGTAGGGCTTTATACCGGGCTGATCGGCCTGCCGGGCGTGGCGGCGGCGCTGCCGGGGCTGTTGTAAAGCTCCCCCGCCCGTGCATACCATGCGATAAATCGTAAACTATTAGTTATATCTATTTTAATTATAACAGGAAGTGTTTCAATGGAAACCAAATTACTCGACCCGGCGACCGATCCCACCGCCCTGCAGCAGGCCGCCGACCTGCTGCGCGCCGGCCAGGTCGTCGGCATCCCGACCGAAACGGTCTACGGCCTGGGCGCAAACGCGTTCGACGAGGCCGCGGTGCGTAAGATTTTCGCGGCCAAGGGGCGGCCGCAGGACAACCCGCTCATTGTGCACATCGCGGACTTCGCGCAGCTTTACGACCTGTGCCCGGACGTGCCGCCCGCGGCCAAAATCCTGGCGAACAATTTCTGGCCGGGGCCGCTGANCTGTGCGACGCCGGCGTGCTCGGCGTCCTCGCCCCCTTCGGGGTGCGGGTGCGGCGCATCATGGAACGGGACGGGCTGACGGAGCAGGCCGCCCGCGCCCGGGTCGGCGCGCAGCCGCCCGACACGTTCTACCGCGCCCGGTGCGACTATATCATAGAAAACAGCGACGGCCTGGAGGCGCTCCGGCCGCTTGTCGACCGGTTCTGGGCTTCGCTCCCCACCGGCTGACCCCCTCTCCCCTTGCCATTCCCATTCTTAAAGGAGGATCCTATCCATGAATTCCGAACAGCTTTTTTACGACAAAAAGCCCGGCTTTGACCGCCTGACCGACGACGGCCGCCGCGCCATCCAGGACTATGCCGAGGGCTACAAGCGCTTCCTCGACGCGGGCAAGACCGAGCGCGACGCGACCGCGGAGCTTGTCCGCCAGGCCGAGGCGCACGGCTTCACCGCGTATGACCGCACGATGCAGCTCCACCCGGGCGACAAGGTCTACAAGGTCAACCGCGGGAAGGGCGTGATCCTGGCCGTGATCGGGCAGAAGAGCTTGGCCGAGGGCATCCGCCTGACCGCCGCACACCTGGACGCGCCGCGCATCGACATCCGCACCGTGCCGCTCTACGAGGACACCGGCATGGCCTACTTCAAGACCCATTATTACGGCGGCATCAAAAAGTACCAGTGGATGGCGATCCCGCTCGAGCTGCGCGGCGTGGTCTGCGTTTGCAAGGACGGCGAGACCCGCAAGGCCGAGGTGCGCATCGGCGACAAGCCGGGCGACCCGAAGTTCGTCATCACCGACCTGCTGCCGCACCTGGCTTCCGAGCAGATGGCGAAAAAGGCGACCGAGGTCGTCAAGGGCGAGGGCATGAACCTGCTGATCGGCCTGGAACCCTCGAGGACCGAGGACGAAAAGTGCAGCGATAAGGTAAAGCTTGCCGTCATGGAGTACCTGAACCGTGAATACGGCATGACCGAGGCCGATTTCCTGTCCGCCGAGCTGTCCGCCGTCCCGGCGTGGAACGCCTGCGACATCGGCTTTGACCGCTCGATGGTCGGCGCGTATGGCCACGACGACCGCGTCTGCTCCTACCCTGCCGCGACCGGCCTGTTCGCGCTGGCGGGCGCGCCCATGCACACCGCGATGGCGCTGCTCGTCGACAAGGAGGAGATCGGCTCGGACGGCGTGACCGGCATGCAGTCCCGCTTCTTCGACACGATGATGGCCGACCTGTGCCGCGCCGAAGGCGTGTACCCGGAAGTCTGCTATGAAAATTCCATGTGCCTGTCGGCCGACGTGTGCAACGCCTACGACCCCAACTTCCCGGAGGTCTCGGAAAAGCGCAACGACGGGCGGACAGGCTGCGGCCTCGCCATCGTCAAGTACACCGGCTCGCGCGGCAAGTCCGGCACCTCGGACGCGGCCGCGGAACTGATGGCGCGCGTGCGCTGCATCCTGGACGGCGCGGGCGTCGTCTGGCAGACCGCACAGCTCGGCCGCGTCGACCAGGGCGGCGGCGGCACGGTCGCCATGTTCCTGGCGAACCGCAACATCGACACGGTCGACGCGGGCGTGCCGGTGCTTTCCATGCACGCGCCGTTTGAGGTCATCGCGAAGCTTGACCTCTATATGGCGTTCCTGGGCTTCCAAGCGTTCTACCGCGCATAAAGCAAAAAGCCCCCCGGCGATGATGGCCGGGGGGCTTTTTTATCGCGTTTTTGCAGCCTATCCCGGGGGAATACCGCGCCGCTCCCGTCCGATACAAGGGGCGCGGGGAAACGCCCGCAAAGCCCTTGGAGGCGCAAAAAAGTGCCTACCCAGCTGGGCAGGCACTTTTCCCCTATTTTTTACTTTGCAAACTTCTGGATATAGCCGATGACCCAGATCACCAGCACAATGACCGGCAGGATATAGGACACATAGACACGCGTCCAGCGCGGGAACTTGATGCCACGGCCTTCGTCGGCCTCGGCCAGGAAGTTTTTGAACCCCCAGCCGTGCTTGGACGTACAGAACAGCAGGTAGACCATCGAGCCGAGCGGCAGCAGGTTGTTCGACACGATGAAGTCCTCGATGTCCTGGATATTGCCGATGGCCGGGATCGCCGCGCCGCTCAGGACGTTGAAGCCGAGCGCGCACGGCAGCGACAGCAGGATAATCGCCACAATGTTGACCAGCACGGCCTTCTTGCGCGTCCAGCCCCACAGGTCCATGCCAAACGACAGGATATTTTCAAATACCGCGATAATCGTGGACAGCGCCGCGAACGACATGAACACGAAGAACAGCGCGCCCCACAGGCGGCCGCCGGGCATCGCGTTAAAGATATTCGGCAGGGTGACGAAGACCAGCCCCGGGCCGGAATCCGGCTGCACGCCGAACGCCGCACACGCCGGGAAGATGATCAGGCCGGCCATAATCGCGACAAACGTATCGAGCACCGTGACGCTTACCGCCTCGCCGGTCAGCGTATGCTTCTTATCGATATAGCTGCCGAAGATCGCCATCGCGCCGATGCCGAGCGAAAGCGTGAAGAACGCCTGCCCCATGGCCGCGAAGATGACCTCGCCCGCGCCGGCCTCGACCATCTTGCCGAAGTCCGGCTTCAGGTAAAACGACAGGCCGTCCGCCGCGCCGTCCAGCGTGACCGAACGGAACACCAGCACCACCATGAGCGCCAGCAGGCACACCATCATGACCTTGGTGATCTTCTCCACGCCGTTTTTCAGGCCGCGCGAACAGACCGCAAAGCCCAGCAGCGTGACGACGACCATCCAGAACACCAGCAGCGCCGGGTTGGCCAGCATGCCGTTAAAGACGTCGCCCACCTGCGCCGCGTCCAGCCCGACGAAATCGCCCTTGGCCATCTTGACAAAGTAGGACAGCATCCAGCCGCCGACCGTCGTGTAGAACATCATCAGCAGGTAGTTGCCCGCCATCGCGCCGTAGCTGTACCAATGCCATTTCGTCCCCTTCGGCTCTAGTTCATGGAAGGAACGCGCCGCGCTCTTCTGGCTTGCACGGCCGACCGCAAACTCCATCGCCATGATCGGCAGGCCGAGGATCAGCAGGAAGAACAGGTAAAACAGCACGAAGGCCGCGCCGCCGTACTGGCCGGTAATATAGGGGAAGCGCCAGACGTTGCCCAGGCCGATGGCGCACCCTGCGGAGATCAGGATGAAGCCCAGCCGTGAGCCAAACTTTTCTCTCTCTTTCATGTTACACCCCTTGATTTCTCTTTTGCGGCTACCCCAGCCGCATTATGCTTATAATAGCATATCCAGAGGTGTAAAACAACGGTATCGGGGCAAATTGTTAGTGATTTAGCACGTTATTGCGCGACATCGCCGCCCTGTGCCGCCTTGTGTTCGTCCGCCATGGCGTGCAGGCAGTCGAGGGCGTCGGACAGCGTGCCGACCGCGTCGATCAGGCCGACGTCGACCGCCTGCTGCGCCCCCACGATCGTGCCCACGTCGGTGGACAGCTCGCCAGTCTCCATCATGAGCTTCAGGACGGTCTGCTCGTCCACGTGGGAATGCGCGGTGATGAAATTGACGATCCGCTCCTGGATCTTTTCAAAATAGGCATAGGTCTGCGGCACGGCGATCACCATCCCGTTCATGCGCACCGGGTGGATCGTCATGGCCGCGGAGGGCGCGATAAAGCTCTTGCGGCTCGCCACCGCGAGCGGCACCCCGATCGAGTGCCCCCCGCCCAGCACGAGCGATACCGTCGGCTTGCGCATCCCGGCGATCAGCTCCGCGATGGCCAGACCGGCCTCCACGTCGCCGCCGACCGTGTTAAGCAGCACGAGCAGGCCGTCGATCTCGTCCGATTCCTCCACCGCCGTGATCTGCGGGATGATGTGCTCGTACTTGGTGGTTTTATTTTGCGCCGGCAACTCCATATGCCCTTCGATCTGCCCCACGATCGTGATACAATGGATCACGCCGCGCGCGGATTTCGCGGTAATGGAGCCGGTCTGCGTGATGCTGTCCTTTGACTCGTCGCCGCTCCCCTGCCCGAAAATATTCTCATCTTCCATCAGAACTTACCTCCATATCAGTCGCAATTTTACCGTCATTTTGCCCGATATTTTGGCTGTATATGCCCCGATTTACAGAATGAATATTTTAACATATACAAATGGTAAACCGGAAACGGCGCGACCTGGAGGTTCCAGGCGCGGTATTACAAGTAGTTATCCACATTTCCACAGGGTTATCCACAGGATTCCTATCGTGAAAATAACCAAACAAATTGGGATAGACATTGTCACATCTTGCTAATTTTTTGTGTTATACTGTATACATTAAGCGAAAGGGGGGATTGTGATGCGCCGTGCAACCTTGCTTCTCGCCTACGGCGCGGCGCTGCAGGCCTGCCTGCCCTGCCCCGGGTGGGGCGCGGCGGCGGCCGTGGCCTGCGGGGGCGTGCTCNGGCCGCCGCCTGGGCGGCGTATATGCTGCTGCCCCCCCTGCCCGCAGGCCAGCACTGGGTGACGCTGGCCGCGCTGGCCGTCTACTGGGCGTGCGCCCTGCTGCGGTGCGAAACGTCTCTCCTCGCCCTTGAGCAGGCGGAAGCCCTGCTGGAGCGGGACCCCGCCCCGCTGGCACGCGCCCGCGCACGGCTGCGCACCGGGCATTTCCTCGCATTGTGCCTGGGGCTGGCCGCGCTCCCCTGCCCGGCCATTGCCCCCGCCTACGCCCTGGGCGCGGTGCTCCTCCCGCTGTGGCTGGCAGCCGTGCTGGCCGGGCTGCGGCGCAGGTACTGAGAACTGCAAAACAGGCGCAAAAAAGCCCTGTCCGGTTTCCCGGACAGGGCTTTTATCATGCAAATGCTTACTTAGCAGCCTTCGCAGCGCGAACCGCATCGATCATCATCGGGACAACCTTGAACAGGTCGCCGCAGATGCCGTAGTCGGCTACGTCGAAGATCGGGGCGCCATCGTTCTTGTTGACAGCAACGATGCACTCCGAATCCTGCATACCAGCCTTATGCTGGATCGCACCGGAAATACCCAGCGCAACATACAGCTTCGGGTGTACGGTCTTGCCGGTCTGGCCAACCTGATGGTCAGCAGACAGCCAGCCAGAGTCGATCGCCGCACGGGAACCGCCGACAACGCCGCCGTTGAACTCCGCAGCCAGCTCTTCCGCCAGCGCGATGCCCTTCTCGACGTCCTTGGAGATACCACGGCCAACGGAAACGACAACCTCAGCGCCGGTCAGGTCGACCAGCTCCTTGGCTTCCTTGACAACTTCCAGGACCTTGGTCTTGAGGTCCGCGTCGGAAACGCTGACAGCCAGCTTCTCAACGACAACCGCGTTCGCCTTCGCCTCGTCGTACTCGCCGCGCTTCAGGACGCCCGGACGGACGGTCGCCATCTGCGGGCGGAAACGCGGGCAGATGATGGTCGCCATCAGGTGGCCGCCGAATGCCGGACGGGTCATCTTCAGGTTGCGGTCGCTGCGGTCGAGCGCGTCCAGCTGCTCCTGCGGCAGGGTGGAAGCTTCGCCGAGGAATGCAGCATACTTGTCAACATCAACGTCGAGGTGCGTGCAGTCCGCGGTCAGGCCGGTGTGCAGGCGGGCCGCGCAGCGCGGGCCGAGGTCACGGCCAATGTTGGTCGCCGCGATCAGCATGATCTCCGGCTTCTTGTCCATAACGACGTCGCAGATCACCTTCGCATAAGCGTCGGTGGTGTAAGTAGCCAGGGACGGGTCGTCGCAGACGAAAACCTTGTCAGCGCCGTAAGCGCCCAGTTCCTTCGCCATGCCCTCGACCTTGTCGCCGAGCAGCAGGCCGCACAGCTCTACGCCCATGTCGTCCGCCAGCTTGCGGCCCTCGGAGATCAGCTCCAGGACGGTCGGCTGCAGCGTGCCCTGACGCTGCTCACAAAATACCCATACGCCGCTGAAATCGGCCAGGTTGGTGTTATTAAAATCAGCCATTGTTGTAAATTCTCCTTTCGATTAAATAATGTGCTTCTTCAGCAGGGCAGCCGCCAGGGTGTCGCAAGTAGCCTTGTCAGCACCTTCCAGCATAACGCCCTTGCCCTTCTGCGGGGGAGTGAAGGACTTGAAGATATTCGTGGGAGAACCCTTCAGGCCGATGGTGTCCAGGTCGATCAGCGGATCATCCTTCAGAGCTTCATAGTCCAGAACGGTGATCTCCTGCTCAAACGCCCAGAAGATGCCGCCGACGGACATGTAGCGGGGCTCGTTGAGCTCCTTGATGCAGGTCAGCAGGCAGGGGGTCTGGGTCTCGATGGTCATATGGCCGTCTTCCAGCATACGCTTAACGGTAACCTTGGAGCCGTCGAGCTGGATGTCGGCAGCGTAGGAAATCTGCGGGATGTCCAGCTTCTCAGCGATCTGGGAGCCGACCTGCGCGGTGTCGCCGTCGATTGCCTGACGGCCGCACATGACGATGTCGTCCTTCTCCAGGCCGATCTTCTTGATCGCAGCGGCCAGGATCTGGGAGGTAGCGAAGGTATCGGAACCGCCGAACTCGCGCGCGGAAACCAGTACGCCCTCGTCAGCGCCCATTGCGAGCAGCTCACGCAGCATCTCGGCCGCCGGAGGGGGGCCCATGGTGATAACGACGACCTTTGCGCCGAAGTTATCCTTCAGGGTCAGCGCCGCTTCAACCGCGTTCTTGTCATCGGGGTTGATGATGGTCGCCATGGAAGCGCGGTCCAGGGTACCGTTCGGGTTAACGGCAACCTTGCCGGACGTATCAGGAACCTGCTTTACGCAAACAATAACTTTCATGATTCAGTACTTCCTCCTCTTACTAAATTACTTCTTCTTGAAGATCTGGCCAGCGATAACCATTCTCTGAACCTGAGAAGTACCCTCGTAGATCTCGGTGATCTTGGCGTCACGCATCATGCGCTCCATCGGATACTCACGGATGTAGCCGTAGCCACCGTGCAGCTGGACGCACTTGGTGGTAACTTCCATAGCGACCTCGGAAGCGTACAGCTTAGCCATAGCAGCTTCCTTGGTGAACGGCAGACCTACGTCATGATTGAAAGCGGCGCGGCGGATGAGCAGGCGGGCGGCGTCAATCTTGACTTCCATGTCCGCTACCATCCACTGCAGGCCCTGGAACTTGTCCAGCGTCCTACCGAACTGTACACGCTCCTGCATGTACTGGACAGCCTTGTCGAGGGCGCCCTGCGCGATACCCAGCGCCTGGGAAGCGATGCCGATACGGCCGCCGTCCAGGGTCTGCATAGCGATCTTGAAGCCCTTGTTTTCCTGGCCCAGCAGACGGTCTGCCGGCAGGACCATGTCCTCAAAGATCAGCTCGGAGGTCTGGGAACCACGGATGCCCATCTTGTGCTCGATCTTACCGATCTTGAAGCCCGGGTCGTTCTTGTCAACGATAAAGGCGGAAATGCCCTTGTTGCCCGCAGCCTTGTTGGTCATTGCGAAAATAACATAAGTATCCGCGCGGCCGCCGCCGGTGATGAACACCTTGGAGCCGTTGATCAGCCAGGTGCCGTCTGCCTGCCGCTCAGCAGTGGTCTGCTGGCAAGCGGAGTCGGTGCCTGCATTCGGCTCGGTCAGGCCGAACGCGCCGAGCTTCTGGCCGGAAACCAGGGGACGCAGGAACTTTTCCTTCTGCTCCGGGGTGCCGTACGCGTAAATCGGCCAAGCGCCCAGGGTCGCGTGGGAAGAGATGATGCAGCCGGTGGTGCCGCAGAAGCGGGATGCCTCCTCGATCGCGATCGAGTAGCAGATGTAGTCGCCGCCGGAGCCGCCGACTTCCTTCGGGAACTGAATGCCCATCAGGCCGTACTTCATGAGCTTCTGTACGGTTTCTTCCGGGTAACGCTCCTGCTCGTCAATCTCTGCGGCGATCGGCTCAACTTCGTTGATTGCGAACTCGCGGCAGAGCTTCTGAACCATTGCCTGCTGTTTCGTAAGCCTAAAATCCATGCCAGTAAACCTCCCAAAAAAATTGTAGTAGATGTTTGTAAATACAAGCAGTTTTGCCCCGCCTTACAGCCCGGTTCCACGGCCGGCCTCCCGCGCTCACAAAAAAGCGCTGTCCGCCCAGCCGAAGGAGGACGATCAGCCCAGCAAAACGCCGAAACGCAGCCTATAAAGCGATGTATTTAGGACACACCTTACTTTTAGCATGTCTATTTCTATTATATACGGCCACAGGTTTTTGTCAATAATTTAACGTTTGATTTTTGTACGAAAAAACCAGGAATAATCTTGCCAAACCGTCCTAATTTCAACATCCTGTGAAAGGGCGTATAAAATTATCGTTTTGTAATCGTTCCGCCCGGGGGCGCATTCTGCGCATATGCGGGCACGGGTACACAAAATCCGCCATTTATAGGCGGACCCGCGCATGGGCAGCAAAACTGCACAAAATAAGCGGGGATTTTTCTACCATTCTTTTCCTAGCGCATGCCATGGCGCCGGCACGCGGCCGCATCCGCGCGTTTCCCGTTGCGAAACCGGGCGGCGCGGGGTATACTGTTAATGCACAGGGTTAAAATGAGGCATATCCGGCAAGAAGTAAAAAATACAGCCCCGGCTGTTTAGATTTTGGAGGGAACCCATCATGAAGGACGGATTTATTAAGGTAGCGTCGGCCACGCCGGCCATACGCGTGGCCGACTGCGCCTATAACGCGTCGGAAATCATCCGCCAGGCGCGGCAGGCCGCGGAAAAGGGCGCGCAGCTCGTCGTCTTCCCCGAGCTGTGCCTGACCGGCTACACCTGCGGCGACCTGTTCCTGCACGAGACGTTGCTGCGCGGCGCGCTCGACGCGCTCGGCACAGTCTGCGCGCAGACGACCGACCTCAACGCCGCGCTGGTCGTCGGCCTGCCGTTCGCCTTTGGCGGCAAGCTGTATAACTGCGCGGCCGTCGTGTGCGCGGGGCGTATCGCGGGGCTTGTGCCCAAGCAGAATATCCCGAACTACGCGGAATTTTACGAGGCGCGCCACTTTGCCCCGGGCGTGGGGCTTGAGCCGGCGCCGGCCAAGGCCTGCGGCCAGGACACGGTTTTCGGTACCGGGCTGCTGTTCCAGTGCCCGGAACTGCCCGCGCTGACGCTCGGCGTCGAGATCTGCGAGGACCTCTGGGTGCCTGACGCGCCCTCCGCCGCGCTGGCGCAGATGGGCGCGACGGTGATCGCGAACCCGTCCGCGTCGGACGAGGTGGTCGGCAAGGCGGCCTACCGGCGCGACCTGGTCCGGGGGCAGTCCGCACGGCTGCTGTGCGCCTATGTGTATGCGGACGCGGGCTTCGGCGAATCCACGCAGGACCTGGTTTTCGCCGGGCACAACCTGATCGCGGAAAACGGCGCGCTGCTCACGGAAAGCCGCCGGTTTGAAAGCGGCCTGTGCTACGCGGACGTCGACCTCGGCCGCCTCGTGCACGAGCGCCGCCGCATGAATACCTTTGAAACCATGGAAGCGCCCTATGTCGCGGAGCTGCGGCTCGAGCCGCTGGAAGACGACCTCGCCGACCGCTATGTGCCCGCGACCCCCTTCGTCCCCACGGACAAGGGCGCGCTGGAGGAGCGCTGCCAGGAAATCCTGACCATGCAGGCGACCGGCCTTGCCACCCGCCTGCGCCACGCGCGCTGCAAGGACGCGGTCATCGGCCTGTCGGGCGGGCTGGACTCCACGCTCGCCCTGGTCGTCACGGTGCACGCCTTCGACATGCTGGGGCTCGACCGCAGCGGCATCCTGGCCGTCACAATGCCGTGCTTCGGCACCACCGCGCGCACCAAGGGCAACGCGGAAAAGCTGGCCGAAGCCTACGGCGCGACGCTGCGCGTCGTCGATATCAAGGCCGCGGTCGACCAGCACTTCGCCGACATCGGCCACGCCAAGGACGACCTCAACGTCACCTTTGAAAACGGGCAGGCGCGCATGCGCACGCTCGTGCTCATGGATTTGGCCAACGAAGTGGGCGGCCTGGTGGTCGGCACCGGCGACCTGAGCGAGCTTGCGCTCGGCTGGGCGACCTATAACGGCGACCATATGTCCATGTACGGCGTGAACGCCTCGATCCCCAAGACGCTTGTGCGCTACCTGACTGCCTTCGAGGCCTCCCGCTCGGGCGACGGCCTGCGCGAGATCCTGCTCGACGTGCTCGGCACGCCGGTCTCCCCGGAGCTGCTGCCGCCCAAGGACGGCGAGATCGCGCAGAAGACCGAGGAGCTGGTCGGCCCCTACGAGCTGCACGACTTCTACCTTTATTATATGTTGCGCTGGGGCTATTCGCCGCGCAAGGTCTTCCGCGTAGCGCAGAAGGCCTTCGCCGGGCAGTACGACGGCGCGACGATTAAAAAGTGGCTCGTCACCTTCCTGCGCCGTTTCTTCTCGCAGCAGTTCAAGCGCTCCTGCCTGCCGGACGGCCCCAAGGTCGGCACGGTCACGCTGTCGCCGCGCGGCGACTGGCGCATGCCCTCCGACGCAGTTTCCGCGCTCTGGCTCGCCGAGGCGGAAGCCCTGTAACGTCAAAAAAGGGAAGGACAAACGTCCTTCCCTTTTGCATGCCCGCAAAGCCCTCCCCGATTAATAATAATTGTCGTCCGGGTAGGTGCAGTACTTCCCGCACAAGTAGGTGAACTGGTCGTCCACCTCGATGGGGTCGCCCCCGCCCGCCGGGTATAGCTTGAGCTTGAGCGAAAATTCATACATCTTGCCGACCTTGAGCGGCTCGTGCACGAGCGCCGCGCCCACGTTCAGCGCACCGGGGAACTGGTACCCGTCCGCCGGGGCGATCGACGCGGGCAGGCCGTTCACCTGCGCCTCCGTCACCTCGACCCGTTTAATGGGGCCGCCCTTGCTGCCGGTGTAGCACACGCCGTACGCATCTTCATGGGCGGCGAAATACGTGCGGTCCAGCCCGTATTCCCACATCCAGCTATTCGCGCCCGCGGGCACCACGCCGGAAAGCCCGAGCCTGTCCGCCAGGCGGTACGCCAGCACCGTGCCCTGCTCGATCGTCAGCCCGCCCTGCGGGTCGAAGCGGCCTTCGCCGACGCCCTTCATCAGCCCGCTCTGCAGCGCATAGGCCACATAGCCCCGCGCCCAGGGCGAAACCGCGTCCGCGTCCGCGAGGGCAAGGGGCGCATCCCCGCCGGCCTGGTAGGTGCCGGGCTGCACGGCCTCGGCCGCAAGCGTCAGGATCTTGGCTGCCTGTTCGCGGGTCAGCGCGCCGCCCGGCTGGAAGGCGCCGCCCGGCTGCCCCTCCACAAGGCCGAACGCGCAGGCGAGGAATACCGCGTCGTCCGGCGCGTAGTCCGAGAACGAGGCGGTTTTGCCCGCTTCGCGCTGCCGCGCGGCGAGGGTGCCCGGGTCGGTCTTTTGGGAAAGGGCGATCAGCCGCCCCAGCATCTCGCTGAAGGCATAGCGGGTGATCCCGCCGCCCTTCGTCGTATAGAAAGGCATCCCGAGGGAATACCCCACCGTCAGCTCGTTCGGCACCAGCGCGGAATCCTCCGCGGCGCGCACTTCGTCCCGCGCCCATTCGGACGGCAGGTCGTAATACCATGCGCCCGCCTGTCCCGCCAGCAGGCCGGCCAGCAGCGCCAAACAGCACACCCTTTTTTTCATGCGCAGGACCTCCTTCANCTTCCGTTCTCTGATTTAATGCCGCCTTGATTGCGCACCTTTCCTTTGTTTTGATGCTTTCTCTTATCCCCATCTAGATGTGTAAAAGAGACGGCCTGGGGGGTGACCGCCATATCTTCGTCGATCAGGGCGTCGTCCGCCGGGAGGGACGCGGGGGCGTCGGCAACGGCTTCGTCAGTGGATCCTGCGGGCTGGCCTTCCGCCGCCGTATCCTCGGCTGCGGCGCCGGTTTCCCCATCCGCCTCCGCGCTGTCCGCGGAAACGTCGGCACCCGTATCGGCGGAAGCCTCGGCGCTGCCCGCCGTGGTTTCAGAGGGGGCGGAAGTATCTGCCGCCGCCGTTTCGGAAGGGGCGGAGGGCTCTGCTGCCGCCGTTTCGGTGGAAGCCGTGGATGCGCTGGAAGCGTCCGCGCTGTCCAGGTCGGCCGCCGCTGCGGAGAACAGCATCGTCGCGCCGAACGTCAGGACTGCTGCAGTTGCCATAAACTTCGAAATTGTATATTTCATCATGATCGTCAACCTCTTTCATGCATTGCGCTGTCTTTATCTTATGGCTTTATTCTACCCTGCGGCGGTTACATCGCAGTTACATATCGAATTATTCTGTGNGGCGGCTACGCCGACGCAACCGCGTGCCTGGTGCACCGGCGGCTTGCCGTGGCCGACCCGGCGGGCGGGAAGCAGCCGATGGCCTCGCCAGATGGCAATATCATACTTATTTATAACGGAGAGTTGTATAATACAGAGGAATTGCGGCATGCCTTATATGCCTGCGGGCACACCTTTGCCGGGCGCTCGGACACCGAGGTGTTGCTGCACGCCTTCATGGAATGGGGCGCGGGCTGCCTGCCCCAGCTCAACGGCATGTACGCTTTCGCCGTCTGGGACAAACGCGCCAAGGCCCTGACGCTCGCGCGCGACCGGCTCGGCGTCAAGCCGCTGTTCTACAGCCGCGTGCGCGACGGCCTGGTGTTTTCATCCGAGCTCAAGGCGCTGCTGTGCCACCCCGGCGTGCGCCCGCAGCTGGATCAGGACGGCCTGCGCGCGCTCCTGCTGCTTGGCCCGGCGCGCATGCCGGGGGACGGCGTGTTTAAAAATGTCCACGAGGTGCTGCCCGGCCATTACGCCGTGCTGCAGGCCGGGGAATTCACCTCGCACGCTTACTGGACGCTCGAAGCGCGGGCACATCCGGATTCCCCGGAGCAGACGGCCGAGCACACGCGCTGGCTGGTAGAGGACGCGGTTCGCCGCCAGCTTGAGGCCGGCACGCCGCCCTGCGCCTTCCTTTCCGGCGGCCTGGCGTCCTCGGCCATGGCGCTCGTGGCCGCGCGCGAATATGAAAAACGCGGGCTGCCTCCGCTGCACACCTGGTCGGCCGGTTCGCAGGAAAGCGAAAAATCCTTTACGCAGAGTTACTTCGAATCCGATAACGACGATACGTATATAGAAATCATGGCAAACCTGCTTGGCACGGCGCACCATACGGTGCCGATTAGCAACGCCGCGCTCTGCGCCGCCCTGCTGCCCGCGACCGATGCGCGCGACCTGCCGGGCATGGCGGACGTGGACGCTTCCCTGCTGCTGCTCTGCTCGCAGGTCAAAAAAGGGGGCGCGTGCGCGCTCTCCAGCGTGGGCGCGGACGCGCTGTTCGGCGACCCGTGGCCGTGCCCGGAAGGGGCGGCGCCGGAGGAGGGGTGCCCCCCGTCTCATGCACTGGGTTTCCGCCTATCACTGCTGCGGGAAGGCGTGGTGGAGGACGCGGAGGATTATGTCCGCGAATGCTGCGCGGCGGCCTGCGCGGCGGCGCACGGGCTGGAGCCGGATACTAAGGAAGACGCACGCCGGCGCAAAATGTTCCAACTCGGCCTGCAATGGTTTTTGGCTCCCCTGCTCGAAGGCAGCGCAGCAAAAGGGAAAAAAACGCCCCGCGTCCCTTTTCCCGGGACGCGGGGCGTTTGCGATTTCCGCTTATGCAAATTCATAATAGAGCCGGACAACCAGGCCGTCCGCTGCATCGGCCTGCCCTGCGCCGTCCACATAACGGACGCCCGCGGTGGCGCGGATATAATCCGCGGTATCGACCGTGCTGCCTTCCACGACTTCATAGGCCTCGCGCTCGACAAATTCCTTGCCGCCGTAAACCAGGACCTGCTCGACCGTCAGCGTGACGAACGCCTGCTCCGGGGCTGCCGGGGCGACTGCCGCAGGCGCTTCCGCCGCGGGGACTTCGGGCTCTTCGATCACGGCCTCGTCCTCAGGGGTGACCGCCATATCTTCGTCGATCAGGGCGTCGTCCGCCGGGAGGGACGCGGGGGCGTCGGCAACGGCTTCGTCAGTGGATCCTGCGGGCTGGCCTTCCGCCGCCGTATCCT
>NZ_LT707054.1:136283-138282 GCF_900155735.1 Intestinibacillus massiliensis | reverse complement strand
TGGTGACGAGGGTACACCTGTTCCCATACCGAACACAGTAGTTAAGCTCGTTAACGGTGACAATACTTGGCTGGCGACGGCCCGGGAAGATAACGCAGCGCCTACATTTTTAGCGGCGATCCTTTGGGGGTCGCCGCTTTTTCCTGTTTGACCCCGCGTGTGGTGTTATGTTACGCTAGAATAAATCCTTTTGGGAGGGGACGGAATGTTTGATGCGCCGGCTTTCGCACATTGCAACGGCATTAAAATTGCATACTATGAATATGGGGCGGGGGAGCCGCTCGTCCTGCTGCACGGCAATGGGGAGGACAGCACGTATTTTGCCCACCAGGTCGAGGCGTTTTCCGGGGAATATCGCATCATTGCGGTGGACAGCCGCGGGCATGGCCGCTCCGAGACAGGGGCGCGCGGCCTTTCCTTCGGCCTTTTTACAGAGGATCTGCGGGCGCTGCTTGACACGTTGGGCATTGCAAAGGCGCATATCCTCGGTTTCAGCGACGGCGGGAACCTCGCGCTCCTGTTCGCGCTGCGCTACCCGTCGTATGTCGGCCGGCTTATTCTGAACGGCGCAAATATCAATATGCTCGCGGTCAAGCCGTCGGTTCAGCTCCCCGTCATATCCGGCTATGCGCTCCTGCGCCTGTTTGGGTGCTTCAGCGCGCAGGCGCGCAGGAAAAGGGACGTATTGGGGCTGATGGTGCACGGCTACGGCGTGACGTTCGCCGACCTGCGCCGCATCGCCGCGCCCACGCTGGTGATTGCAGGGGAAAGGGACATGATCCTGGAGCCGCACACACGCAGAATCGCGCAGGCGATCCCGCACGCAAGGCTGTGCCTGCTGCCGGGCGGCGACCATTTTTGCGCGGCCAAACAGCCGGAAGCTTTTAACGCCGCGGTACGCGAATTTTTACAAAACCCAACGGGAAAGCCTTGACTTTCCATCGGGTGGAAGGTGTTTGATAGGGGTATCAAGTACCGGAAAGAGGGATTGCGATGAGAATCAAAGAGGTCGAAGCGCTGACCGGGATCACGGCCAAGAATATCCGTTTTTATGAGAAGGAAGGCCTGCTGTCGCCTGCGCGGGAAAACCAGAACAAATACCGTACCTACAGTGATACCGATGTGGAAACGCTGAAAAAGATCAAACTCCTGCGCAAGCTCGGCGTCTCCTTGGACATGATCCGTTTGTGCCTGGAAGGGAAGATCCTGCTGCGCGACTGCATCGAGTTGCGGGAACAGGAGATCCGCGACGAGCAGGAGCGCCTGTTCCAGATGAAATCGGTCTGCGACATGCTGCATACGGCGAACCCGTCGCTCGACGCGCTGGAACCGGAACGCTATTTGCATGAAATCGAGACAAGGGAAGGCAAGGGCGGCGCGTTTATCAATATCATCTGGGACTGCCTGACCTATGCGCGCAATATCCTGCCGAAGCCGAGCTTCTGGTTTGAACCGGATCAGCCGATTATGGACCGTGCCGATTTTACCGATGAACTGATCGCCTACAGCAGGCGGACGGGCAAGACGCTCGATATCCTGCACGAGGGCATGGAACCGATCGCGCGTATTGACGGCGTAAAATACCTGTTTATCCTGGAAACGCCGCGCACGCTGCATTTCCGCGGCTCCATCTTCTTTGCCTCCCATACCTATGGCTTCCGCTTTGCCTATGCCTATAAGTTCCAATAAAATGCCGCGCGGGGTTAGACAAAAGGCGCGCTTTCTGCTAAACTGGAAGGCAGAGAGTAAGTGCTGATGGAGGGTAATGGCATGAGTAAGATTTTTGAGGAAGTACGCTTCCCGCACGTGACGTTTAAAAACCATGTGGCGCGCAGTGCGACGAACGACTACGCGGGCAACGAGGACGGCACGGTCAGCGAGTTCCAGATGGGGCTGTACCGGGAGCTTGCACAGGGCGGCGTCGGCATGATTATCACCGGCCACTATGCGGTTTGCCCGCTGGGCCGCAACGATATCCACCAGAACGCGCTGTGGGACG
>NZ_LT707054.1:131772-135813 GCF_900155735.1 Intestinibacillus massiliensis | reverse complement strand
CGGTAGAGGTGGCGCCGGGCGTGATGCCGCGCGCATTGACGGCCGAAGAAATTGCGCAGGTCGAGGACGATTTTGCAGCGGCGGCGCTTCGCGCGAAGCAGGCTGGGTTCGACGGCGTGCAGGTGCACTGCGCGCACGGCTACCTGTTCTCCCAGTTCATCGACCCCGCGCACAATAAGCGCGCCGATGCGTATGGCGGCAGCGTGGAGAACCGCTTCCGCATCGTGGAGGAAACGCTCCGCAAGGTCAAGGACGCGGTTGGCGGGACGTTCCCGGTCTTTATTAAAATCCATTGCAACGCCGTGGAAGGCGACGCGCAGTTTGCATCCGACCTTGTGTATATGCTGAAGGCCGCGGCGGCGCTCGGCGTGGAAGCGGCCGAGATCAGCGGCTTCGACTTCGCCAAGCAGCCCCGGGACAAGCGCCTTTATTATATGGAACGCGCCCGCCGCGCCCGCGAGGCGTCCGGCCTGCCCGTAATCCTGGTCGGCGGCATCCGCACGCTGGCGGAAATGGACGAGGTGCTGGAGGGCGGCCTGGACATGGTTTCGCTCAGCCGCCCGTTCGTCTGCCAGCCGGATATCCTCAAGCGCCTGCAGGCGGGGGAAAGCTCCAAATGCATCGGCTGCTTTGGCTGTTTCTCGTGCTACCAGAAGACCGGGAAACGCTGCGTGCTGCATTGACGGCGGCTGTTTTTACCGCTTTATCAGGGCGGTGCGCGTGTTGCATAGGAATAACGCGCAAATAACGCGCAATTTCTGTCACAACGGCGGTTTACTTTAGTATGCAATTGGGCTATAATCAAATGTACTATATATATGTCAGATATACTGTATGTTGTGGCAGTGAATCAGGCCGTCCGGCGGGACGGCGCGTACGAGAAAAGGAGTAGATAGAAAATGGCGTTTTATTTTGAGGAACCGTCCCGTACTTTTAGCGAATACCTGCTGGTCCCGGGGTATTCTTCCGTCGACTGCATTCCGGCGAATGTCAGCCTGCGCACCCCGATCGTAAAGTTCAAGAAAGGGCAGGAGGAATCTCCCCTGAACGCGAATATCCCGCTGGTATCTGCAATTATGCAGTCGGTTTCCGATGATAAAATGGCAATCGCCCTTGCCAAGGAGGGCGGCATCTCCTTTATTTACGGTTCCCAGTCCATCGAGGGCGAGGCGGCCATGGTCGCACGCGTCAAGAGCTACAAGGCGGGCTTTATCGTATCCGATTCCAACGTCCGCCCGGAGCAGACCCTTGCGGACGTGCTCGCGCTCAAGGAAGGCAGCGGCCATTCCACCATGGCCGTCACCGACGACGGCACGGCCAACGGCAAGCTGCTCGGCATCGTGACGAGCCGCGATTACCGCGTTTCCCGTATGGATAAGTCCACCCGGGTCTCCGAGTTCATGACCCCGTTCGACAAGCTGATCACCGCCCCGGCGGATACGACGCTCAAGGTCGCAAACGACATCATCTGGGATCACAAGCTGAACGCCCTGCCGCTGGTGGACGACAACCAGCACCTCGTTTACATGGTGTTCCGCAAGGACTACGATTCCCACAAGGCCGCCCCGCAGGAACTGCTGGATGCGCATAAGCGCTATATCGTCGGCGCGGGCATCAACACGCGCGACTATGCAGAGCGCGTCCCGGCGCTCGTCGAGGCCGGTGCGGACGTGCTGTGCATCGACTCTTCCGAGGGCTTTACCGAGTGGCAGAAGCGCGTCATCGACTGGATCCGCGCGAAGTACGGCGAGACCGTCAAGGTCGGCGCGGGCAACGTCGTCGACCGCGAAGGCTTCCGCTTCCTCGCGGAGGCGGGCGCGGACTTTGTCAAGGTCGGCATCGGCGGCGGCTCCATCTGCATCACCCGTGAGCAGAAGGGCATCGGCCGCGGCCAGGCGACCGCGCTGATCGACGTATGCCGCGCGCGCGACGAATATTTTGCGGAGACCGGCGTCTACGTCCCGATCTGCTCGGACGGCGGCATCGTACACGATTACCATGTGACGCTGGCGCTCGCAATGGGCGCGGACTTCCTGATGCTCGGCCGCTACTTTGCGCGTTTCGATGAATCCCCGACGAACAAGGTCAACGTAAACGGCAGCTATATGAAGGAGTACTGGGGCGAAGGTTCCGCCCGTGCCCGCAACTGGCAGCGGTACGACCTCGGCGGCGACAAGAAGCTGTCCTTTGAGGAGGGCGTCGACTCCTATGTCCCCTATGCGGGCAGCCTGCAGGACAACGTCAATATCACACTGAGCAAGGTGCGTTCCACGATGTGCAACTGCGGCGCGGTGACGATCCCGGAACTCCAGCAGAAGGCGAAGATCACGCTGGTTTCCGCGACCTCGATCGTAGAGGGCGGCGCGCATGACGTGCAGCTGAAGGAAACGTCCGTCAGCTCGGTCAATAAGTAAGTTCTCAATGTCCCGCGGCTGCCATACCGCGGGGCATTTTTTGCGGGGGAGGGGGAAACTTCGTGATACGGCAGAACGAGCCGAAGTGGATCAAACATATCCGCTGGCGGCAGTACCTGCGTAAATGGCGCGTGTTCCTGCTGCAGCAGGGCAGGGCGCTCGTCAAATGGTTTGTGTTTTCCTGCGTGATCGGCCTGGTGGTCGGCGTGGCGGGCGCGGCGTTCCACCACACGGTCGAGTATGCCACCGCGCTGCGCGGGGAGCACGGCTGGCTGCTGTTTACGCTGCCGCTGGCCGGCCTTTTGATCGTGTCCCTGTACCGCCTGTGCGGCATGGAGCGCGACCGCGGCACAAACTTCGTCCTCATCGCGGTGCGGGAAAACGAGCCGATGCGGCTGCTGACCGCGCCGCTCATTTTCGTCAGCACGGCGCTCAGCCACCTGGCGGGCGGCTCGACCGGCCGCGAAGGCGCCGCGCTGCAGCTGGGCGGCGCGCTCTCCTGCAAGATCGGGCGGCTGATGCACCTGGACGAAAAGGACGCGCGCATCGTCACGATGTGCGGCATGGCGGCGGGCTTTTCCGCGCTGTTCGGCACGCCGCTCGCCGCGGCGGTGTTCGCGATGGAGGTCGTGAGCGTCGGCGTGATGTATTACGCGGCAATCTTCCCCTGTGTGTTCGGCGCGCTGCTTGCGCACCGGGTCGCCCTGCACCTGGGCAGCGAGGCGCCCGCCTACGAGCTGCTGAACGTCCCCGCGCCCGCGCTCCCGACGCTGCTGCGCGTGCTTGCGCTCGGCTGCCTGTGCGCGCTGCTTGCGATCGTATTCTGCTGGGCGCTCAAGATGGGCGCGAAGCTTTATACTACATATTTCAAATCGCCGTACGTACGGATTGCCGTGGGCGGCGTGCTCGTCGTGTTGGTGACGCTGCTGACCGGCACGCGCGACTATAACGGCGCGGGTATGGACGTCATCGCCCGCGCCATCGGCGGCCAGGCGCACCCGGTGGCTTTTGCGCTCAAAATCCTGTTGACGGCGCTGACGCTGGGCGCGGGCTATAAGGGCGGCGAGATTGTCCCCGTCTTTTTCACCGGCGCGACATTCGGCTGCGTGATGGGCGGCCTGCTCGGGCTGCCGCCGTCCTTCGGCGCGGCGCTCGGCATGATGGCGGCGTTTTGCGGTGTGACCAACTGCCCGCTGACCAGCGTGATCCTCGCGTACGAGCTTTTCGGCGGCGCGGGTCTGCCGCTGTTTGGGCTGGTCTGCGCGGTTTCCTATATGCTGTCGGGCTATTCCGGCCTGTACAGCGAGCAGAAGATTATGTACAGTAAGCTGCGGCCGGAGTTCATTGGCCGCAAGACCAGACATTGAGGGGTTATTTATGGAGCGGAAACAATATCGCCTGTATATTATCACGGATCGCACCTGGCTGGACGGCCGCACGCTCGAGGAGGATACCGAACGCGCGCTGCGCGGCGGTGCGACGCTGGTGCAGATCCGCGAAAAGGGCGTGGACGAGGAAACCTATATTGCGCGCGCGCGGTCGATTAAGGCCGTGTGCGACCGGTACAGCGTGCCGCTGATCATCAACGACAACGCGGCGGTCGCAGCGGCCGTAGGCGCGGCGGGGG
>NZ_LT707054.1:87440-131756 GCF_900155735.1 Intestinibacillus massiliensis | reverse complement strand
TTGCCGGCTGCGGCGCGGCGGGGCTGTGCGCGATCTCCTCGGTATACGGGCGTAAGGACATTGAGCAGGCGGCGCGCGTGCTGCGTGCCGCGGCGGACGGGGTGTGCGCCGGGTGACAAGGCGCGGCATGTGATATTTGCGGCCGGCCGCACAAACGCATCAACCGTCCCAGCATGCAGGGCACGATCTTTTGGGAACCGTGCCCCAAACCGGCTTTTGGGGATGCTCCCAGCCGCAGTGAGCGGGAAATATGGCATAAACGGCGTTGCCCCTTCCTTCCGGGATAGGGGCAACGCTGTTTTACATTCCCGCGCCGCCTACGATTTCCTTTGTATCCCTTGCGGATTCGCGATATACTGGAAGCGAAAGGGGCGACCATAATGCTGGATTTCCGGATCGAGACTTTTTTGGCGGTTTGCCGATATCTCAACTTCACACGGGCTGCCGAGGCGCTGTGTATGACGCAGCCGGCCGTGACCCGCCACATACACTTCCTGCAGGATTACTATGGGGTGAAGCTTTTCACCTACGAGGGCAAACGGCTCACATTGACGCCGGAGGGCGAACAGCTGCGCTGGGCTGCGTTGGCCATGTGCCATGATGAGGAAAAGCTCAAGCGCGAACTCCAGGGCAGGCGGGGGATGGATAGGCCCATCCGGTTCGGCGCCACAATGAGCATCGGGGAATACGCGATGCCCGCCCATTTGTCGGGCTACCTTTCCCGCCACCCTGACGCGGATATCTACATGGCCGTAGACAACACCCAGCATCTGCTGGACGCGCTGGACCGGGGCGACCTGGACTTCGCCGTCGTGGAGGGGTACTTCACCAGGAGCGAGTTCGACAGCATCCCCTGGAGCTCCGAACCCTTTTTCTGCGTCTGTGCTGCAAACTATGCGCTGCCAAATGGCACGCTGTCCATCGAAGACCTGTTAGGGGAAAACCTGATCCTGCGCACCCCCGGCTCCGGTTCGCGGGAAGTGCTCGTCCATGCCCTGGCGGAGCAAAACTGCTATGTCTCCGACTTCCGCCACACCATCCAAATCAGCGACCTGCATGTGATCAAGGAGCTGGTGAAAAACGGCTGTGGCATTACCTTTTTATACGGCAGGGCCGTGGCGCGGGAACTCGAGGAGGGCAGCCTGCGGCAAGTCCCCGTGCAGGGGTTCCCCATTTACCATGAATTCACCTTCCTCTGGCGGAAGGGCAGCATCTTCGAATCGGAGTTCCGCAGCCTGTTTGAAGAGCTGTGCGGTTTCCCGCAGGCAAACGCCTGACAGCGGCGCCTGGGCATTACCGTACGTTATGGTGCTATGATAATTCCGTATTTTATTCCGGGACTTCGATGTGCTATGATGGAGGAACAAGGAAACGGCGCGCAGATGTATTGAAGGAGGTTTGTGGAATGGGTTATTTACTGACAATGGACCAGGGCGATGACGTCCTGAAAGCACTCCGGAAGGATTACCGGGTGTATGCCCCCAAGCGGTTCCCGCAGGAGGGACGGTACTCGGACACGGATATGATCCGGTACGCCGAGGTGGAGTCCTTTGGCGACATCGTGTGGGACACAAAATCCGACTTCCCGGCAAAAGAGGTGCTTTCCCCCATCCAGCAAACCCTGTTTTACTTTACAGAAGAGGAGTTCCGTGCAAGCAAGGATCCCCAGAAGCCGATATTGCTGCTGGCGCGTCCCTGTGACATCCACGCCCAGGAGGTACAGTCCAGGATTTATGCCGGGAATGGCGGGTTCGACGACTATTATTACGAGCGGATGCGCAATTTGGTGACCTTTGCCATGATGGAGTGCAACGGCGGGGACGACACCTGCTTCTGTGTCTCCATGGGTTCGAACCGGACGGACAACTATGCGCTGGCCTTCCGCTTTAGCGGGGACGGCGCGCTGGTGCAGGTGGCGGACGAGGCGTTCAAACCCTATTTCAGCGGCCTGCCGGAAACCGAGTACCATCCGGCCTTTGTGGAGGAGAACGCGCTCAAAGTATCGGTCCCCGACCTGGACGACCCGGAGGTCCGCGGGCTGCTGCGGCAGCATCCCATGTGGAAGGAGTACGACAGCCGGTGCATCTCCTGCGGCAGCTGCACGGTGGCCTGCGCCACCTGCACCTGTTTCACCACCCGGGATATCCAGTACGGCGACAACCCCGAGGTGGGGGAGCGCCGCCGCGTGACCGATTCCTGCCAAATCGCGGGTTTCGACCAGATGGCGGGCCAACGCGAGCTCCGCCCCACGCCTGGGGAGCGGATGCGCTACAAGGTGTTCCACAAGTATTACGACTATAAGGCGCGCTTCGGCGGCTCCCATATGTGCGTGGGCTGCGGCCGCTGTATCCGCCGTTGCCCGGAATGCATCTCCATCGCCGCCACGGTAGAAAAAATGAACGCGGCGGTTGCGGAGATCAAAGCGGACCTGACAGAGTAAAGGAGAGACATGCTATGGTAAATCCTGTTCAGCCCCAATGCTGCGAGATACTGCAGGTTCATCAGGAGAGCACGCATGAATGGACTTTCCGTGTGGCCACCGACGTCCATCCTGCCCACGGGCAGTTTATGCAGCTGTCCATCCCAAAGGTCGGCGAGGTGCCGATCTCCGTTTCCGCCCAAGGGGACGGTTGGCTGGAGTTCACTATCCGTTCCGTAGGCAAGGTCACGGATCGTATCTTTACCAAGCGGGCGGGGGATGCGCTCTTCCTCCGGGGGCCTTATGGCAAGGGGTGGCCTTTGGAGTCGTTCCAGGGGAAGCACGTGGTGGTTATCACGGGCGGCACCGGCCTGGCGCCAGTCCGCTCGATGCTCCGCTTCTTTCAGGAGCATCCCGGCTACGTGCAGGACGTCTACTTAATCTCGGGCTTCAAAGACGAGGGCGGCATCCTGTTCCGCGGGGAGCTGGACGGCTGGCAAGGGTGTTTTAACACCATCTATGCCCTGGACGCCGCGCAGAAGGAAGGCTGGAGGACGGGTTTTGTGACGGATTTTGTCAAGGAGGTCCCCTTTAGCACCTTTGGCGGGGAATACGCCGTCGCGGTGGTGGGGCCGCCGTCCATGATGCGCTTTACCGGCCTGGAGCTTTTGAAGTGCGGCGCAGAACCGGACAAAATCTGGATGAGCTTTGAACGGAAGATGTCCTGCGCCATCGGCAAGTGCGGCCACTGCCGAATCAACGAGGTATATGTCTGCCTGGACGGCCCGGTATTCCCATACCCCATTGCCAGCGCACTGGTGGACTGAGGAAGGAGAACATGCCATGAACCATGATATTAACGTCAAAAATCTACGGTTAAACTGTTTCCGGCAGTCCAAGGTGCCTGGGGAGTTCATGCTCCAAATGCGGGTGCCCGGCGGCATGGTGGACGCCAAGTACCTGTCTATGGTGGAGCATTTGTCCAAAACCTGGGGCGACGGCAACTTCCACTTCGGCACCCGCCAGTCCTTTGAAATCCCCGGCATCAAGTATGAGGATATCCCGGCCGTCAACGCGTATTTGGAAACGTATATCCGGGAGGTGGACGAAACCCTCTGCGGCGCGGACATGGATACGGTAGCGGGCAAGCCGCAGCCGTGGGACCCCAAGAGCGGTTATCCCACGATCGGCGCCCGTAATATTACCGCCTGTATCGGCAACTACCACTGTATCTTCGGCAACTGCAATACCTTTGAACTGGCGAGGAAGATCGAACCCATTATTTTCCCCAGCCACTATCACATTAAGCTGAACATCTCCGGATGCCCGAACGACTGTAACAAGGCGCACCTGTGCGACTTTGGCGTGATCGGCATTGCCCACATGACCTATCACCCGGAGCGGTGCCTGGGCTGTGGCGCATGCGTGCGCGCCTGTGAAGAGCGGGCGTCCCGTGTCCTCGCGCTCAATGAGAACACGGGCAAGGTCGAAAAGGATGCGTGTTGCTGCGTGGGCTGCGGCGAGTGCGTGCGTGCGTGCCCTGCCGGCGCTTGGACACGGGACGCCCAAAAGTTTTACCGCGTCATTTTGGGCGGGCGCACCGGGCGGCAGACGCCGCGCACCGGCAAGATGTTCCTCAACTGGGCCACGGAGGACGTGATACTCGCGGTCCTGCGCAACTGGCAGAAGTTCTCCGCCTGGGTGATGGACTACAAGCCGGAATACCTCCATGGCGGCCATCTCATTGACCGGGCAGGCTATAAAAAATTCAAGGAACTCATCTTGGACGGGGTGGTACTGAATCCGGAATGCTTGGTAGCCGAGGATATTTACTGGCATGAGACGGAGTACCGTTCTAATTTCAATGTAAAGCCGCCGGCACTCCACCATACCGCGGGGCCGCAGCGATAGCCATATCCGCGCGGGCATAAAAGGATTGTACGGAGGGGCGCGGGAGGGGCGTGGTTGCCCCCCCCTCGCTTATAAAAAGAAAGGCGCTGTCATGAAGGAAGCGGAGTGCTTCCATATGACAGCGCCTTTTTTGTAACTCCGGCAGTATCCGCTTTGGGACAGGCATAACCACGGCTCGCGGGATGCCCCGTTTGGCAAGCTGCCCGGCGGGGGAAGAGGGTTCGGGGAGGTCGGACGCGTCAAACTGCGCTGGGAAGCCCCTGTGCCGGACGTCGCCCGAAAGGCTCCCCAATGGGAGAATATGGCGGGCGGCGAAAATGCAGCCTTCCCGCCCGCTACGGGGCTTCCTCTCTGGCGTCGCCGGCTGGTTCCCGGTATTTTCGCTACGGTTGCCATACGAAGTTTGCCAGGTAAAAGAGCAGGAAGGTATGGGCGGGATAAAAAATGTAGAAAAACCACTTCATCCCCCGGCCTTTTTGGCCGTTATAGCGCAGCATGAGCGGGAGGGCGATGGCCATGGCGAACTGGATGGGAAAGCCCAACGCGCTCCAGGCGGCCTCATAGCCAAACTGCGCGGTGCAGAACAGGAGATACGTCGCGGCGAACAGGTCCTTGCGGCCGCGCAGGAAATACATCAGCACCCCCAGGATTACGAATTCCAGCCCATATTCGCTCAGCGCCAGGTTGGGGATCACGCCAGCGAGGATGTCGCCGCCGACATTGTGTTTGACGAAGGGGACGAAGTGGAAGACGGCGAAATAGAGCACCTGGACGGCGAATATGCCCGCCGCCATCCAAAGCCCCTTCTTCCGGTCGCGCTGCACCGTTTCCAGGGTGCTGATGAGGAGACCCACCAGCAGCATGGTCAGGAAGATGTTGTGGTTGTTGTAGCCAAAGCCCTCAGCGGGAAAAAGATGGCGTATGGCGAGGGTAAAGACGGTCATAAAGAGGCTGCCGATGTAAAGCCGCAAGAGGTAGGCCTTCCGGCTGTGGGTGTGGGAATAGCCCTGCGCCATGCAAAAGAGGAAAAGGGGAAAACTCCCCCGCCCGATAAGCCGCAGCAGCAAGAATAGCCATGGCGGCAGGAAGGGCTGGAAATATAAGCCCACGTGGTCGAGCACCATCAAGACCAGGGCGGTAATTTTTAATGCAAACGTGGTCACCGTGCGTAACTCCCTTTCTGATTCCGTCCCCTTTGCCGCCGCTGGGCGATTTTGCCCTAAAGCGGAAGGGGGTGCTTTTAATCTATCCCTGTGCAGCCCATTACGCCGCACCCCGCATGGTTCTGTTCCCTCCCCCTATTCCCAATGCCTGTCGGCGATCCGGTAGATGGGGTCGTCCTTCCGTTCACAATTGACCAGGACAGAAATCATTAAATCGTCGATTTCGGGGTCGCCTTTGATTTGATCCAAAACTGCAAAGGCACTCTGCCGCAGTACCGCCGGGTATCCAGGCGCAATAAAGGCCATCGCCAGCCCTTTCGCATCCGCCCCGGGCTGCCGCGCGGCATAGCGGAGCAGCTGTGCAGCCAAGCCCGGCGCCTCATAGTCGTCGTCCATCGCCAGTAGGCGCAGGCCGTCCGCGTCCAGCCCGATGCCCGGATAAAGCGCCAATGCGCCGACGTCGGTACAGGTGGGAAATTGTCGTGCGGCCTTGCGATATGCCGGCTCCCACGCCCGGCGGAAATGGATACAAGGTTCCATGGGCGGGGGCGTCCCCGGGTGCTTCTTCCCGGCCGGATGGGCAAGAAGAGCCTGCTGCGTCGGGGTCAGGGAAGACGCCGGAACCTCCTCCCCATCCGGCCAGAGGAGGTAGGGGACTTGCTCATGCCAGATGCGCCCAGGGCGGGAGATGGTCAGGGCAGGCACGGTTTTCCCCTCCAGCGCGCAGGCGCAAGCGCGATGGTGCCCGTCGAGCAGCACGCCCATGTATCCCCAAAGCGAATAGGCCAGGACGGGCGGGATATCCTCGCCCGCCTGGAGGCGCCGGCGGTAGTGCGCCACCCGCCGGGGGTCGTACGTCCCCGCGCCCTGGGCGGGGTACAGGAAACAGGGGAAGCAGGGCAGTACGCCGTAATTCTCTGTGTTATAGTATTCCGCCGTCGCTTTATAGGGGGTCGGCGCTTCCGGTATGTCCCAGAAGAAGCGCCCGTCACCGTCTGTAGGGTAGTAGCCCGAATAGGACAGCGTATAGATGCCCGGCTGGAGCAGGCCGAGGATTGGGCGCACACGCGCCACCGCGTCGGCAAGCCCGGCATAGGGCTGCCCCAATGCCGCCCTTACCGCCTGGAGCGCGTTACAGTCCCCCGGCAGGCCGTACCCGGCCGCCAACAGGCTTTCGCAGGTGGGGCAGCCGCTGCCTAAAATCTGGATCAGTGGGGTTTCGCCCAGGTACAGGATGGAACGGTAGCCCAGCCCATCATCCGGCTCGGCTTGCCCGGTATCATGCCAGCCCATGTGGAGCGCCCCGCGGCTGCCCTGCACGGAGAGCAGCAGGTGCTCCGCAGGAAAGGCGGCCAGCCTGCCGGTGTGGTGCGCGAGCACCTTTACTTTTTCTTTTTGAAACAGCATAAAATTCTCCTTGATCGGCTTGCAACCAGTTGCTTTATCGCCAATGAGGTGGGCAAATCCCTATAAAACGGGGCTTCCAAAGCTGTATCTCCATCATACGGCAAAACGTCCCCCGCATCAACTGCTTTTTTTGCACGCGGGGGTATGTGGCATACCCGGTGGATGGTTGCCCATGCGGTGCACCGCCACCGTACCGCCGGGCAGGCGTTTATGCCGGGCACGGATTGCCTTTTGGGATAAAAAACGGTATAATATACTTCAGCATCAGATAACATGCTTGAAAAGCCTGTAAAAGGCTTCGGGATAGGGCGGCGCGAGCCTTGCAAGCCCCGGGCTGCGGGATGGATTGCAAAAAAGTGAAACTGATTAAAGGCGGATGAAACGGAATGAAGTTGATTAAAGGCGCAATATTCGATATGGACGGTACCGTGCTGGATTCTATGTGCGTGTGGCACCAGCTCTCGCAGGGCTTTTTAGACCCCTATGGCGTGCGCATCACGCCGGAGGATTACGCCGCGATCGAAGGGCATACCCAGTACCAGACGGCGGAATACTTTGCCCGGCGTTACCCGCAGGTGCCGCTGACCGCGGAGCAGATGGCGGCGGGACTGAACGACACGATCGCCGAACGCTATGCGCGCCTAGCGCGCCCGAAGGACGGCGTGACCGGCTTCCTCGAACGCCTGCGCGGCGAGGGCGTACCCTGCTGCATTGCGACGCTGACCTCGCGGATGCACGCGGAAAAGGCGCTGCTCGACCGCGATATGCTGCGGTATTTTGATTTCCTGCTGACCATCGAGGACATCGGCGTCAGCAAGCGCGAACCGGATATTTATTTGCAGGCAGCGGCGCGCATGGGCTGTGCGCCCGAGGACTGCATGGTTTTTGAGGACGCGCCCTATGCGGCGGAGACCGCAAAAAAGGCGGGCTTTGCCGTGTGCGGCCTGGCGGAGCCGGCGTACGCGGCCGGGGAGACGCTGCTCCGTTCGGTGAGCGACCTGTTCATCGAGCGCAGCTTTGACGAGCTCGCGGGCAAGCTCGCGGGAAAGGCGGCAGGCTGATGGCCGGCCGCACGCTGCCCGCCGTGCTGACCATTGCGGGGTCGGACTGCTCGGGCGGCGCGGGTATCCAGGCCGACCTCAAGACCTTCACCGCGCTCGGCGTGTACGGCGAAAGCTGCATCACGGCGGTGACGGCGCAGAACACGGCGTGCGTCCATGCGGTGCATCCCGTCCCGGCGGGGATGGTGCGCGCGCAGCTCGAGGCCGTATTTACGGATATCGTGCCGGACGCCGTCAAGATCGGCATGCTTGGCACAGCGGAGGCCATCCGAACGGTGGCGGACGCCCTGCGCGCCTACGCGCCGCGATATACGGTGCTCGACCCGGTCATGATCTCAACCAGTGGCACGCGGCTGCTGGATGCGGACGCGTCCGGCGCGCTTATGCAGGCGCTGATGCCGCTCGTCACGCTCATTACGCCGAACCTGCCCGAGGCCGCGGAGATGACCGGCCTGCCGGTGCGGACGCGCGGCGATATGCTCGCGGCGGCGCGCGCGCTGTCCGCGCAAACCGGCGCGGCGGTGCTGCTCAAGGGCGGCCACCTGGAGGACGGGACAAGCGACGACCTGCTGCTTGACGGCGGCGAACCCCTGTGGCTGGGCGCGGCGCGGCTGCAAAACCCGAATACGCACGGGACGGGCTGTACGCTATCGTCCGCGGTCGCGGCCTACCTCGCGCAGGGGCTGCCGCTCGTGGAGGCCGTGCGCCGGGGCAAGGCGTATATTACGGACGCGATCGCCTGGGGGCTTGACCTCGGCGCGGGCAACGGCCCGCTGTGCCATATGGCGCGCATCCTGTAATTTTGCAGGGAAAAGAGCGGTTTTTTGCAAATTGGGGATTGCAATCAAATTTTTATTGCGTTAGAATAGAACAACAGTGAAAGGCTGCATGGCGGGTTACCCTGCCGTTGCAGCCCTGTTTTTTGGTTTGGTAGGAGGAAGTAAAGTGGAAGAAAAGAGACAAAACAAGATGGCGACGATGCCCATCGGCCGCCTGATTGCGACGATGGCGCTGCCTGCGATCATTGCGATGCTGATCCAGGCGCTCTACAATATCGTCGACAGTATTTTCGTCGCGATGATCAGCGAAAAGGCGCTGCTTGCGGTATCGCTGGCGTTCCCGCTGCAAATGCTGCTGATTTCGGTCGGCGTGGGCACCGGCGTGGGCTTAAACTCGCTGATTTCGCGCCGCTTGGGGGAAAAGAACGTGGAGGAGGCCGGGCATGCCGCGACGCACGGCATCGTGCTCGCGGTGCTGAGCGGCCTGGCGTTCCTGATCCTGGCGGTCGTCGCGACCGTGCCGTATTTCCACGCGTTCACAAACGATGCGGAGGTCTTTTCGGGCGGCTGTGTATATACGCGTATCGTCATCGGCCTTGCGTGCTTCCCGATCGTGTCCATGTGCGCGGAAAAGACCATCCAGGCGACGGGTAACATGCTGTTCCCGATGATCCAGAACCTTGCGGGCGCCATCGTCAACATCATCCTGGACCCGATCATGATTTTCGGCCTGTTCGGATTCCCGAAGCTGGGCATCGCGGGCGCGGCGATCGCGACCGTCACCGGCCAGTTCGTCAGCATGGCGATCGGCCTGACCGTTCTGTTCCGGCACAACCACGGCCTGCGCGTCACCTTCCGCGGGTTCAAATTTTCCGGCTACATTGTGCGCCAGATCTATCAGGTCGGCTTCCCGTCCATCGTTATGCAGGCGATCGCGTCCGTCATGCTGACCGGCATGAACGCGATCCTGAACACGCTGTCCGCGACGTCGGTTGCGGTGCTCGGCGTCTACTTTAAGCTGCAGAGCTTCATCTTCATGCCGGTCTTCGGCCTGACGCAGGGCGCGATGCCGGTTATGGGCTATAACTACGGCGCGCGCGACCGGCACCGCCTGATGGGCGCTTATAAGGTCACGTTTATCGCCGCGTTTTGCATTATGGCGGTCGGCACGGCGATCTTTTGGGCGCTGCCGGATAAGCTGCTGCTCATGTTCAGCGCGTCCGACGAAATGCTGGAGATCGGCGTGCCGGCGCTGCGGCTGATCAGCCTGTCCTTTATCGGTGCGGCGTTTGGTATCGTGAACTCCACGGTATTCCAGGCGGTCGGCCGCGGTGTGGACAGCCTGATCGTATCGGTCGCGCGCCAGCTCGTCGTCATCCTGCCGGTGGCCTTTGTGCTGGCAAAGCTGTCCGGCCTGCCCGCCGTCTGGTTTGCGTTCCCGGTCGCGGAGATCGTTTCCTTCCTGGTTTCCATGGCGCTGCTCTGGCGCATTTACACCAAGGAGCTGCGTTTCCTGACGCCCGACGCCGGGATGGGCAACGCATAAATAAAATCATAAAGAGAAGGCCGGGAGCAAACTGCTCCCGGCCTTCTCTTTATCCTGTATCTGCTTAATAGATCGCCTGATAGATTTCGACCATATCCTCCAGGGACAGAAGGGTATAGTTGTTGTTCAGCAGGCGCGTCTGCCCGGCGATCACGCCCTCGGCAAAGTCCTTGAATTCGCTGTCCGAAACGCCGAACTCGCGCAGGGGCTTGCGCGGCTGCACCTTGTCAAACAGGGCAAAGGCCGCTTCAAGCGCCTGGTCGGAGGGCACGCCCAGCAGCTCGCCGAACAGCGCCTCCAGGTCGTTGATCTTGCCCTCCGGCTTTTTCTCCTTATATTTGCGGAAGGTCGCCGCGAATACAAGCTGGTTGGCCTCGCCGTGCGGGATGTGGTACTTGCCGCCGAGCGGGTAGCTCAGGGCGTGCACGGCCGCGCAGCCCGCGGAACAGAAGGCGATACCGGCATAGTTGGACGCGAGGATGAACTCGTCCGCAAGGTCGGTCCACTTTTCAAGGCCGTTTTCCACAATGTACTGGTAGCCGCGCAGGATCAGGCGGATGGCTTCCTTCGAGAACAGCTCGGTGTGCGGGCAGGCCTTGGGGGACATATAGGATTCGACGGCGTGGATCAGCGCGTCGATGGAGCTGGTGGCAAAGAACTTGTAGGGCAGGCCGGAAATCAGCTCGGGGATCAGGACGGACTTGGCGGGGAACATCAGGTTGTTGTTCAGGCCGCGCTTGGTGTGCAGGCTGACGAGTTCGACCGCGCAGGCGTTCGTCACCTCGGAGCCGGTGCCGCAGGTCGTGGGTACGGCGTAAACGTCATAGACGCGGCTGGGCGCCTCGTCGCCGAGGAACAGGTCCTCCGTCTTGCCGGAGGACACGTGCAGGGACAGCATCTTCGCAATGTCGAGCACGCTGCCGCCGCCGATCGCGATGATGCGCCGCACGCCGTCCGGCAGGTCGGCGCGGATGCGGTCGACCATTTCGGTCGTCGGTTCGCCAAGGCCGTAGGCTTCGATGAACAGCGCGCCGCAGGACGGCTCCAGCGGCTTGACGAACTGGTTGTACAGGAACTCATTCGTCAGGACGAAATCGCCTTCTCCGACCGCCGCGTCTTCCATAAATTCCTTGAAGGAATCATAGTAAAGCAGGTCGAGGTACATTTTAAATTCTTTCATGGGTCTGGCCTCCTGTGTCATAGTACGCGCACCGGCCACGGCGGGGCGGCGCGCAAAAATTCCCTTAACGCCATTATACCACAGCGGCGGCGGGCATACAGCCCCAATGCCAAATTCTGCGCCGTATTTCGCAAACATGGATGCCATAGGTATAACCGCCGCTTTGCGGCTATTATACCATATTCGGCAGGGGTGTCAACGGCATTTTCGTGCAATGTGTTGACAAAATGCAAGCAAAACAGTATAGTGAAGATGTATTGGAAAACAAAGGGCGCCGCGGCGCGGCGCGCGGGATATATTGCGGGAGGACGGAAATAGTATGGCGACAAGGAACGTGGAAGCGGTCGGCGGGCACACGCTGGAGCAGGTTTTTCTGACGGTTGAGGACCATATCGGCATTATGACGCTGCATAACCCGCCGGTCAACGCGGCGAGCGGCACGGTGCAGGAAGAAATCCTGCTGCTGTGCGATTACATCAACCATGACGACGATATCTGGGTATGCATCCTGCATTCCGACCTGAAGACCTTCTGCGTGGGCGTGGATATCAAACGCTTCAAGCAGAGCGTCGTCGACAAGGACGTTACCAACACCCAGGAGGTCTATTATGACGGCGCGCTTGCGCTGTACGAGCTGCGCGTACCGCTCATCTGTGCGGTGCACGGGCACTGCCTAGGCGGCGGCCTGTGCTACCCGGCGGGCGCGGATATCACGATCGCGGTCAAGGGCACGCAGTTCGGCGCGCCGGAAGCCAAGCTGTCGGTTGTCGGCGGTTCCGGCCACCTCGGCCGCATCCTGCCCCCGCAAATCCAGCGCGACATGTGTTACTGCGGCTCGTTCATCACCGCGGAGGAGCTGCAAAAGTACGGCGGCGTGACCCAGGTGGTCGATACGGTGGACGAGCTGATGCCGGCCGCCATGGGCAAGGCGCGCGAAATCTGCCGCCGCGGCCCGCTGGTGCTGCGCTACCTCAAGGCCTGCCTCAACGCGCAGGAGGATTTCCAGATGAAGCGCAAAAACGACCTGGAGGTCACCTATACGCGGTATATGGCGCGGCACAAGGATTTTGAGGAGGGGCTGAACGCGTTCCTGGAAAAGCGCGAGCCGGAATATAAGGGCGAATGACAAAAATCCCCGCGGGACCTGGGTCCTGCGGGGATTCTTTTTAGGCTGCGGGGACGTCCTGGGTGGGCTGCCGCAGCCGCAGCGCGCCCACGCGGGCGACGACCAGGCTGGCGACGGCGATTTTTGCCGCGTCGCCCGGCAGGAAGAGCAGCACGCACTGCGCGAGCGCGGCCAGCAGCCCCGTGCCGGTCAGGATCATAAACCAGGCGGTGCCGAAGGCGTAGCACACGGCAAGCCCGCAGGCCATGGAAAGCGGCAGCATCCATTTTTTCTGCGGCCGGTACTGCACCAGCAGGCCGATAAGCAGCGCAGCCAGCAGGTAGCCCAGCAGGTAACCGCCGGTCGGCCCGGCGAGCGCGTCCAGCCCGCCCCGGAACCCGGCAAAGACCGGCACGCCGACCGCGCCGAGCAGCACGTACACAAGCTGGCTGATAAAGCCCCACTTTGCGCCGAGCAGCGCGCCGGCGAGGAAGACCGACAGCGTGCCCAGGTTCAGCGGGACGCCCCACGGCAGGGGGATGGCGATTTGTGAGCAAACGGCGGTCAGCGCGGCGAGCAGCGCAGCCGACACCATGGTTTTGACAGGGGTTTTCATGTTCATTCTCCTTTTGTAAACTTAAATAAAACATATGGTTTACCACACTGGTAAAAGTATAACCGCACCGTAAACTATTGTCAAGGGAAAAGTTAACGGTGCGGTTTCCTGCCGGGGTCAGCCGATTTCCAACATCTTAAGGATGATGTGCGCGCTCTGCGCCGCCGCGTCGTGGATAAAGTTGTCGTAGCTTTCCTGCGCGCCGTCGTCCGCAGTGTCCGACATGGTGCGGATGACCAGGAAGGGCGCGTCGTGCATATAGCTGGCATGGCCGACCGCCGCGCCCTCCATCTCGACACAATCCGGCGCATAGCGGGCGTTAATGGCGTCCTTTGTGGCCTTATCGCTCACAAACACGTCGCCGGAAACGATGCGGCCGGGGGAAAACGTCCCCTTCATGCCGGGGAGCTGCGCGCAGGCGCGGGTGCACAGGTCGAGCAGGCCGCCGTCCGTTTGGAAAAACTCCTTTTCCGGATAGTAATGCAGCATAACCGCGTCCTGGTCGTGGAAGCCCACCTCGCGCGCGGCGATCACGTCCATCACGTGCAGGCCGTGCCGCATCGCGCCGGCAATGCCGACGTTGATGACGCAGCCCGCGCCGAAACGCTGGATCAGGGTCGCCGTGCAGACCGCCGCGTTCACCTTGCCGATGCCGCAGCACGCAAGGACGACCTCCTTGCCGGAAACCGTGCCCTGATAGAAGCAGGTGCCGAGCAGCTCCGCCTTTTCGCGTACGTCCATTTTTTCCCGGATCAGCGCGACCTCCTCGTCGAGCGCGCCTAAAATTCCCCAAACCATATTTAAACTCTCCTTTTATAACAAATAGTATGCTTGGGATCCATTATACAGGATGCGGCGCTTTTCCGTCAAGGCGGGGCAAAAATTCAAATACCGCTTTTGTTTTTTGCGGATTGTGATATAATCAAAGGACACAGATAATTACGGAGTGAGGATCACATGAAACGGATTGCCAGTTTTGAAGTAAACCACGATACCCTGACGCCGGGCATGTATGTTTCCCGCGTGGACGGGGATATTACGACCTATGACATCCGCATGGTCAAGCCGAACGGCGGCGTATACCTGGAAAACGCGGCTATGCACACCTTTGAGCACCTGTTCGCCACGTTTACGCGCAATTCGCCGCTGGGCGGGCAGGTCATTTACTGCGGCCCGATGGGCTGCCGCACGGGCTTTTATTTCCTGGTGCGGGACATGGCGGCGCAGGACGCGATCAAGCTGGTACAGGATACGATGGCGTTTGTCGCCTCGTTTGAAGGCGCGGTGCCGGGCGTAAGCCGCCCGGAGTGCGGCAACTACCTGGAGCACGACCTTGAGGGCGCGCGCAAGATGGCGTGCAGCATGCTCCCCGTGCTCGCGGGCTGGACGGCGGGACAGCTATCTTATCCGGAATGAGGAGGTATTGCAAATGTGTAAATGGATGAAAAGCCTGGTGGGCGACGAGCGGCCGGCGACGGAGCGCGCGCTGATCCTGGCCATTGCGGCGCTTTCCGGCCTGGCGGCCGGCATGCTGCTGTCGCCGCTCAGCAAAAAGGTCGTCGACAGCTACAACGGCAGTTATTATGAAGGCGGCTGCGCGGATGGGACGGACGAGGCGTAAAAAATAACGGTTCCCCAGGCACGCGGCGCCGTGCCGAAAGGGAAGCGCGCCCCAACGGGCTGAAAGGGTTTTTGCAATGGGTGACGGGCTGAAAATCAAGATGTATTCGTTTACGGTGGACTGCAAGGACCCGTATGGGCTGGCAAAATTCTATGCGGGCTTGCTCAATTGGGAAATTGCGTTCCACGATGAAGACTGGGCCTGCATTGGCGCGCCCGGTACGGCGCAGGGCGCGTATCCGGGCATCACGTTCCAGTGCAACCCGGCGTACCAGCCGCCCGTGTGGCCGGAAGAACCGGGCGCGCAGCAGCAAATGGCGCATTTGGATTTCGCCGTGAATGATTTGGAAAAAGCCGTGCAATACGCGCTGCGCTGCGGGGCGACCGTCGCGGAGCAGCAGTTTTCCGATACCTGGAGGGTGATGTTTGACCCCGCCGGGCATCCGTTCTGCCTATGCGGGATGGAAGCCGTGATGGAAAGCCCCGGCTTTGGGCTGCTGTAAAATTGCGGCGTTTTTATGCATGCCAGGATAAAAAAGTTCTTGCATTTTGCCGGGGGCTGTGATATCATAATCGTACGACTGTAAGGCTTATGCGGAAAGAGGTGAAACAAGCATGAAGGAAGGTATCCATCCCAACTACAAGCAGACGACGATTCGTTGCGCTTGTGGCAATGTGATTGAAACCGGCTCCACCAAGGAGAACATCTCTGTCGAAATTTGCTCCAAGTGTCACCCGTTCTTTACCGGTAAGCAGAAGCTGGTAGATACAGGCGGACGTGTTGACCGCTTTAAGAAGAGATTCAATCTCGACAAGTAATCACAGAGAAGAGGCCCCGTTGTCCCGGTTGGGACGGCGGGGTTTTTTGCTGCGCGCAGACCATCTGCTGGTGTGGAAGGGTTCCGTATGTACGCCAGCGGCTATTTCCCATCCCGCGGGGCGGTGAAGGGCTGGCTTGCGGATATCGCGCTGCCCGCGTCCGGCGTGGGGACGGGGCGGGCGGCGTTTCTGTGCTATCGCTTTAGCAGTTTAAATTTTTTTGTCGGACGCTGTAAGTTTTGCATGGTTCCAGCCGTATATATAATATAGGGCTGGATGGGACGCCCTAAAGGGAATGGAGTTTTCTTCTAAAAACAGGAGGTATGGCCATGTATCGGATTGTCAGCCGCGAGAGCGGCGGGGTTACACAGTACGGCATTGAGGGCGAGGGCATTGCAGTGCACGATGTAACGGAAAGCAAGCTCTGGGCGGCGTTTTTTACGTATCTGCTCAACTATTACGAGGTTTCCCCCTTGCATATTTACGATGTCGTGGAGAACGGGTTCGCCTATCTGGCCAATCCGTGCGGCAAACTGCTCCATATGCAGACGGCATATGAAGCGAGCTACTGCGTGGGATAACGCCGATTTGGCCACCGAAGGAGGCTGCCGGGTCGGCGCCCCCTTTCCCCCTGGACTGGAAGAAAACTCATATAATTACAGATACAGCCAAGACACTGGCCTGCCGCCAAGAAAATAAATTGCAAACCTACGGAAAGATTTGTATAATAAAGGCAAGGCAATTTATGTAAAGGTGGATTTTGGGATGAAGGCGGATGGATCGGCAGGCGGCGCGGACAAGGTGGAGCGCCTCTATCGGAAATATGCCGGTGCCATGCTGCGGGCCGCGATGGCCGCGACGGACGACCGCCAGCTGGCGGAAGACGCGGTGCAGCAAACCTTCGAAAAGGTCATTGGGCTGGCAGACCGGATAGATGAAGATAATGAACGGAGGACGGGCGGCCTGCTGGTTTTAATGTGCCGGCAGGCGGTGGCGGACCTCTATGAAAGCAAGATGCGCACGATCGGCGCGCAGACGCTGGATCACGAAGCGCATGGGGAGAACCCGGACATGCAGCAGGAGGATTTGCTCGACCTGCTGCTGCGTAAGGAGTCCATGGAGGAGCTGCGGCAGGCGCTGCGGTTTTTGGATCCCAAATATGCGGAACCGCTGCTGCTCAAATATGGCGCGGGGCTATCGGGCGTGGAAATTGCAAAGGTGCTCGGGATCGAGGAAAACCTGGTGAACCAGCGGCTGCACCGCGCCAAACAGAAGGTGAAGGAGTGGCTGGCAGGGAAAGGGGGCGACGCGTTGTGAATACGGAACAGGCGGACAATATCCTGGGCGAGCTGCTCTCGTGCGCGGCGGAGGAAGAGCTCGGCGCGCTTTACGACCAGTTCTGCGACGCGGCGCATCCGGTGGGCGACGCCGTGCCCTCCCCGGCGCTCGAAGGGCGGATGGACGCCCTCCTGCGCAGAATACGGCGGTCGGCACAGCGGCGCAAATGCTTCCGGTATATGGGGCGCGGCGTTGTGGCGGCGGCGCTGGTCGTCACGGTTGCGGGGGTCACCATGATGAGCGTGGACGCGTGGCGCGTCCGGCTGCTCAACATCGTGCTGGACAGCTCGGAAAGCGGCGGCACGCGGATACAGTTCCAGACGCCCGGCAAGACGGGCGGCGGTGCGATAGAAGGCGACTTCAAGCTGCCGATGTACCTGCCGGAGGGCTACCGCCTCACCGACACCGCGGGCAGCGACATGCACCTGCTGGCGCTCTACGCCAACGGCGACGACGAAATGATCTATGAGCAGAGCCAGACGACCTCGACGGTCATGTACCAGAACTCGGACGAGCCGGCGGAGCAGGTCAAGGTGCGCGGCTACGACGCGGCGCTCTTCAAGACAAACGACGGCTATGCGGTCATCTGGTCGGACGGCGAATCGGTTTTCAAAATCAGCGGCCCGTTTGACAAGGCGGAAACCCTGAAAATTGCGGAAAATGTGGAATAAAGCTTTTAACGCGCCGTGCGGCCCAGTGCCGCACGGCGCAGCCTTTGCCTGCGGGGGCGCGGGAAAGTACGTCTGGATAAAGCGGCGGGAATGTGGTATAATAGCCGCAAAGCGGCCATTATACCGGCTATTCCACGAATCGCGGTACGCAGCAAACGACGCTACCGCAGGCCACGCCGCACAGGGGGACGCAGGATGCGCCCCAGACCGGAGGTACGTACATTGACGGACAACATAGAACAGGAATATCAGAAGGAACGCGCGGTGCTTGTCGGGCTGTCCTGCCGCAGCTTTACCGCGGAGGAGGACTCCACCGAGGAGACGATGGACGAGCTGGAGGCGCTACTGGAAACGGCGGGCGGCGCATGCGTCGGCCGGGCGCTGCAAAACCGCCCCGCGCCCGATGCGCGCACCTTTATCGGCGAGGGCAAGGCCGAGGAGGTCCGCATGCTGGCGGATGCAAACGGCGCGGATCTCATTGTATTTGACAACGAGCTTTCACCCTCCCAGATGCGCACGCTGGAGGAGATCACCGGGCGCACGGTACTCGACCGCTCGGGGCTGATCCTCGATATCTTTGCCCAGCGCGCCCGCACGGGCGAGGGCAAGTTCCAGGTCGAGCTGGCGCAGTACCAGTATATCCTGCCGCGGCTGGCCGGGCTGGGCAAGTCCATGAGCCGCCTCGGCGGCGGCATCGGCACGCGCGGCCCCGGCGAAACCAAGCTGGAAAGCGACCGCCGCCACATCCGCAGCCGGATCGACAAGCTCAAGCGCGACCTGGAACAGGTGCGGCAGGTGCGCGCGGTGCAGCGCCGCCAACGCAAAAAGACCGAGCTGCCGCTCGTGGCCATCGTGGGGTATACCAACGCGGGCAAATCGACGCTGCTCAACACCCTGACCGGCGCAGGCATCGAGGCGAACGACCGCCTTTTCGACACGCTCGACCCGACGACGCGCAAAAAGCGCATTTCCGACACGCAGGAAATCCTCCTGTCGGACACGGTCGGCTTTATCCGCAAGCTGCCGCACCATCTGGTTTCGGCCTTCAAGGCGACGCTGGAGGAGCTGAGCTACGCCGACCTGCTGCTGCACGTCGCCGACCTGTCCGACCCGCAGTGGCGCGAGCAGGTGCGCACGGTCGAGCGGGTCATCGCGCAGCTTGGCGCGCAGCAAATCCCCTGCATCATGGTATATAACAAGTCCGACAAGTGCGACCCGGACGTGCTCGAGTTTACCGAGCGCGAGGGCGTGCGCATCTCTGCCAAAACGGGCGAGGGGCTTGACCGCCTGCTTTCCGCGGTGGAGACCGCGCTCGGCCGCGGCAAGCACCGCGTACGCCTGCTCATCCCGTACAGCGAAGGCGCGCTGCTCGACGCGCTGCACCGCGAGGCGCAGGTGCTGACGGTGGAATACGCCGCGGAGGGCACGATGGTCGAGGCGGTGGTCGACGATAAAACCTATGGGCGGATGCAGGCCTATATGACGGACGGCTGACGGCACGGCAGGTGACAGCTTGGAAAAGGACTATTTCATTCCCGCCGAACCCTACGGCGAGGACAGGTTTGAGGAAAAACGCTCTAAATTCACCGGGCGTCTGTGGCATGTGGAAACGCCGGAGGAAGCGACCGCCAAAATACGCGAAATGCGCGAAACCTATTGGGACGCGGCGCACAATTGCTGGGCATATATCCTGCGCGAGGGCAATATGATGCGGTATTCGGATGACGGCGAGCCGCAGGGCACCGCCGGGCTGCCCATCCTCGAGGTGCTGCGGCACGAGGGGCTGGTGGATGTGTGCTGCGTGGTGACGCGCTATTTCGGCGGCATCCTGCTCGGCACGGGCGGGCTGGTGCGCGCCTATACCGAAGGCGCGAAAATCGCCGTCGCGGCGGCGGGCGTGCAGCGCATGAGCCTGTACGACGTGCTGCTGGTGGCCTGCCCCTACCACCTATACGAAACCGTGCTGCATATGCTGCCCGGTTTCGACTGCGCGGCCGAGGACACGGACTTCGGCGCGGATGTGACGCTGACCTGCACCATCCCTGCCGGGGGCGCGGCGGCGCTCAACCGGGCGCTGGCGGACGCGACCGCGGGCACGGTGTACGCAGAGGTGATGGAAAGCAGGTTCATGGGCAGGCGGGTCAAGTAAACAGGCGCAAAAAAACACGGACAGCATCACGCTGTCCGTGTTAGTTTTCTGTGGCCCCCCGCCCGGCCGGGGGACGTGCCGGATGGCGGCGCACCACGCCGCCCCGCCGGTTTTCCGCACGCCGCGGACAGGGAGGGGATAAAAAAAAGGACAAAACCCCTCCCGCCGTGCGCGGGAAAACAAAAAACGCTGCGCAGGATGTTGAAGTCCTACACAGCGTCCGGCGGGGCGGCAAAAGCCGCATATCGTCAGAAACGCGGGCGCGGGGAACAGCGCCACAAACCCCCATACAGTTCAAATCCCGAGGAGGGGACGCGCCACAACCAGAACGCAAAACAGGGCGGCAAAAGGGGGCTGCCTTTTTGCCGCGATGGGACGCCGGGCCAGGGTTTATGTACAAAAATGTAAATAAACCGGAGGCGGTGGCTGGCCCGGGGTTGTAAAAAAGGGGGAAATGTGGTATACTGTAATCCGCGGTACGGCCTGTGAATGGCCGTTGTGTAGGTGCGTGCTCACCTGCATAGGCTTCCCGGGTGCTGTCACACCCGGGAGGCTGCCGCATTTTTGTTTTCCATGAGTAATCATAGCATACTTTGGGAAAGATTGCAAGAGGGGCGCGAAAACTTGCGGATTGCACGCAGGGCGCGCCCGGGATAATATTTAAAAAATAATTTACGAAAAAAAAGAGGGAAAGACAAACCCGCTTGGTATTATACATGTAGAACGGTTTGTGGCGGACGCAGGAAGGCAGGGCGGCTATGACGGTAAGGGAACGGCTGGAGGCGCGGGAAGCGCAGGTTTTGGGCAAGGGCGCCGCACTGGCCGCGCATACGCGCGGGCGCGAGCGGGAAATCGCCCCCTGCCCCATGCGCACCTGCTACCAGCGCGACCGCGACCGCATCATCCACTCCAAGGCGTTCCGGCGGCTGTCCAACAAGACGCAGGTCTTCATTTCGCCCGAGGGCGACCATTACCGCGCCCGGCTGACGCATACGCTGGAGGTCGCGCAGATCGCCCGCACCGTCGCCCGCGCGCTGTGCCTTAACGAGGACCTGACCGAGGCGATCGCGCTCGGGCACGACCTGGGGCATACGCCCTTCGGCCACGCGGGCGAGGCCGCGCTCAATGACGTGTGCGAGGAGGGCTTCCGGCACAACGAGCAGAGCCTGCGCGTGGTGGAGCGCATCGAGCACGATGGCCGGGGGCTGAACCTGACCTGGGAGGTGCGCGACGGCATCGTCTGCCACACCGGCGGCAAAAAGGCACAGACGCTGGAAGGGCAGATCATCCACTTTGCCGACCGCATCGCGTACATCAACCACGATATCGACGACGCGCTGCGCGCCGGGCTGATCCGGCAGGCGGATATCCCCGGAGAACTGCGCGCGACGCTCGGGGACACGCACGGCCAGCGCATCGATACGCTGGTCAGCAATATGATTACATACGGCGAGCGCACCGGCGGCATCGGCATGGACGCAGAAATCCACGAGGCCATGCTGGCGCTGCGGCGCTTCAATTTCCAGAGCATCTACAAGGGCACCAAGGCGCAGGCCGAGGAGGCACGGGCGATGGATATGCTGCGCGCGCTGTATGGGTATTTTTACGGGCATATCGACGAGCTGCCGGAGGATTACCGGCAGCTGATGGACCGGGACAGCCGCGCGCGCGTGGTGTGCGACTACATCGCGTGCATGACCGACCGGTACTCGATCATGATGTATAAAAAGCTCTTTATCCCCAAGAGCTGGAACCCGTTTGACGACTGAAACATGTATTCTATCACGAGGAAGGAGGACTAAAGTATGGCGTTTGACCGCGGTTTCCTCGACGAACTGACCGCCCGGTGCGATATCCTGGACGTGGTTTCGCGGTATGTGCAGCTCAAAAAGAGCGGCGCGAACTACTTTGGCCTGTGCCCCTTCCACAACGAGAAGTCGGCCTCCTTTTCGGTCGCGCCCGACAAGCAGATTTACCACTGCTTCGGCTGCGGCGCGGGCGGCGGCGTGATCAATTTCATTATGCGCGCAGAGGGGCTGGAGTTCCCGGACGCGGTGCGCTTCCTGGCCAACCAGGCGGGCATGCAGGTGCCAGAGGACCGGGCGGACCCGCGCGCGGCGCACCGGCGGGAGCGGGTGCTGTGCCTGTGCCGGGATGCGGCGCGGTTTTTTTACGACGAGCTTTGGGCGCCGGAGCATGTGCGCGTGCAGCAGTATTTCGCCAGGCGCGGGCTGACGCGCAAGACGATGAACCGCTTCGGCCTCGGGTTTGCGCCGGACAGCTTTTCCGCGCTGCTGGACGCGATGCAGGCCAAGGGCTACACGAAGGACGAGCTGCTGGACGCCGGGCTTGCGTCCAAGAGCGAAAAAGGGCACGTTTACGACCGTTTCCGCAACCGCGTGATGTTCCCGATCATCGATACGCGCGGGCAGGTGATCGCCTTCGGCGGGCGCGTCATGGACGACTCCAAGCCGAAGTACCTCAACTCCCCGGAAACGATGGTGTTCCACAAAAGCCGGAACCTTTTTGCCCTCAACATCGCGAAAAAGACCAAGGCGGAGTACTTTATCCTCGCGGAGGGCTATATGGACGTGATCGCGCTGCACCAGGCCGGGTTCGACTCGGCGGTGGCCTCGCTCGGCACCTCGCTGACCGAGGAGCAGGCGCGCCTGATCGCGCGGCACACGAAGGAGATCGTCATCTCCTACGACGCGGACGGCGCGGGGCAGGCGGCGGCGCAGCGCGCCATCGACATCCTGAAAAAGGCCGACCTTTCGGTCAAGGTGCTGCGCATCCCGGGGGCGAAGGACCCGGACGAGTTCATCAAGGACAAGGGGCCGGACGCTTACCGGCGCCTGATCGAGCAATCGGAGAACCATATCGCCTACCGGCTGGACAGCATCGCCGCCAAGTACGACCTGGACGAGGACGAGCAGCGCGTCGGCTTTTTGCAGGACGCGGCGCGGGAGCTTGCCAGGATCGACGGCGCGGTCGAGCGCGAGGTCTATACCGGCCGCGCGGCGCAGATGGCGCGCATCAGCATGGAGGCCATGCAGGTCGAGGTGCGCCGCGCGCTCGCCATCCGGCGCAAGAAGCAGAAGACCGCCGAGCGGCGCGAAATCCGCGCGCCGGTGGCCGCCGTGCAGCCCAAGGACCGCACGCTGCAATATACGGACGTCAAGTCCGCGCGCGCGGAGGAAGGCGTCCTGCGGCTGGTGTTTGAAAGCCCGGAAACCATGGATTACCTGTGGGAGCGGCTGCCGCCCGGGCACTTTTCCGCGCCCGTGCTGGAGAAAATCTACGGCTACGCGCGCGAGCTGCACGGGAAGGGCATCCTGATAACGGTGCCCGCGTGCGAGGGCTGGCTGGAGCAAAGCGAAATGGATCTGCTTTCGGGCATCCTGGCCACCCCGGTCGCCGTCGGGAAGCGCGAGAAGGCGCTCGACGATTACATAAACATCATTGAAACGCAGCGCGCGCTGCGGCAGGCGGACGGCGCCCTGGACGGCGAAGACCCGCTGCTCGCAATGAGCCGGAAACAAAGAGAAAAAAAGAGCTATGGAGGAAATAGAGTATGACACAGAGTGCACAGGCCCCCCAGGGCGCGCCGGATATGGATGCGCAGAAGCAGGCCGTCCGTGATTTGCTCGAAATGGGCAAGAAAAAGGGTAAGCTGACGCTCAAAGAGATGGCGGATGCGCTGGCAGACGTCAACCTGGAATCCGACCAGCTGGATAAGCTGTATGAGACGCTCGAAAGCATGGGCATCGAGATCGAGGGCGCGGAGCTGGCCGCGCTTGACCTGGTGGACGAGGACGAGGAGTTCGAGGCCGAAAAGATCGAGGAAGTGCCCGAGGAAGAGCTTGCAGACCCGTCCGCGATGGCGGAAAACTTCGCGATCGACGACCCGGTGCGCATGTACCTGAAGGAGATCGGCAAGGTCGACCTGCTCAGCCCGGAGGAGGAGGTCAAGCTCGCGGAGCAGATGCTCGCGGGCAACGACGCGGTCAAGACGCTCAAGGAAAAGAGCAGCGCGCTGACGGACGAGGAGCGCCGCACGCTGACGCGCGCGATTTCCGCGGGCGAGCGGGCGAAAAAGCGCCTTGCGGAGGCCAACCTCCGCCTGGTCGTATCCATCGCGAAGCGCTATGTCGGCCGCGGCATGCTGTTCCTCGACCTGATCCAGGAGGGCAACCTCGGCCTGATCAAGGCGGTCGAGAAGTTCGACTCCACCAAGGGCTTCAAGTTCTCGACGTATGCGACGTGGTGGATCCGCCAGGCGATCACCCGCGCGATCGCCGACCAGGCGCGCACGATCCGTATCCCCGTGCACATGGTCGAAACGATCAACAAGGTCATCCGCGTCTCCCGCCAGCTCCTGCAGGAGCTTGGCCACGACCCGACGCCGGAGGAGATCGCCACGGAGATGAACATGCCGGTCGACCGCGTGCGCGACATCCTCAAGATCGCGCAGGAGCCGGTCTCCCTCGAGACCCCCATCGGCGAGGAGGAGGATTCCCACCTCGGCGACTTCATCCCGGACGACGATGCGCCGGAACCGGCCGAAGCCGCATCCTTCATGCTGCTCAAGGAGCAGTTGGTCGAGGTGCTCAAGACGCTGACGCCGCGCGAGGAAAAGGTCCTGCGCCTGCGCTTCGGCATCGAGGACGGCCGCACCCGCACGCTCGAGGAGGTTGGCAAGGAATTCAACGTCACGCGCGAGCGTATCCGCCAGATCGAAGCCAAGGCGCTGCGCAAGCTGCGCCACCCGAGCCGCTCGAAGAAGCTCAAGGACTTCCTGAACTGACGCGATGGCACTGATGATGGCGGCCTGCTGGCTCATCGGGGCGGCGATTGCGGTCCCGATCCTGATCCTGGTAGCGAAAAAGTTTAAGTAACAGTAAAAAAGCGGCAAACGGCTCCCGTTTGCCGTTTGGCTTGCCCGGGAGGGGCGCGCGGTATGCAGCAGCAGTATATTGTGTTTACAGAGGAGGGGCGCGCGGGGTTGCCGCCCGGGCAGCCGCACCTCGTACATATCGACCACCGCACGACGGAGGAGCACTCCCACATGATGCACAGCCACAGCGGCATTGTGGAAATCCTGCTTATTTGCCAGGGGCACGGGATGTATTGCCTGGACGGGCGGCGCTTCGCGATTTCCGAGGGGGACGTGGTGATTTGCAACAGCGGGCAGGTGCACGACGAACTGATTTACCATGACATGCCTTACGAAACGCTGTGCATCGGCGTGACCAATATCCGGCACGGGGATTTGCGGGAAAACTGCTTGCTCCCGCCGGGCGCCTCCCCGGTTTTCCACCGTCCTGCACAGTTCGACGAGCTGTGCGCGCTGCTTTACATGATCAACCACCATGCCGCCGCAGACACCGCCCTGGACGCGCAGCTTTGCCAGCAGCTCATGCTCGCAGCCGTGCTGCTGGCGGGACAGATGGCCGGGGAAGGGGCGGCGGCACAGGATACTGCGGGCGCGCCGCTTTGCACGCGCGTCAAGGAGTATATCGCGGAGCATTACGCAGAGGCGCTCACGCTGGAGGCGCTCGGCGCGCGGTTCCGCGTCAGCCCGTATCACCTGGCGCATGTGTTCAAGCGGGAAACCGGTTATTCTGTGCGGCAGTATATCCTGCGGCGGCGCATCGGCGAGGCGCAGTCCCTGCTTATGAACACGCGGGAGAATGTGACACGGATCGCGGAGGCCACCGGCTTCGACGGGCCGGGGCACCTGGACAAGCTGTTCCGCAAATATGTCGGCATGTCGCCGACGGCATACCGCATCTACCGGGCGGAAAAGCAGTAAACGGCGTATCCATGGGAAAGCCCCGCGGCTGCTTATGCAGCCGCGGGGCTTTTTTGTTCATCCTTCGCCGTGGGAACGCAGGTAGCGCGCCATCTGCTCCGCGTCCTTGATCTCCAGGCCGCGCTCGCCTGCAAGAGATTCCACATGGTGCGTAAATTCGTGGAACAGCGTCTTGCGCAGCTTTTTCTTGAGCCGCTGCGGCGGGATATCGCCGAACAGGCGCTGGAACGAGCCGTAATAAATGTTGATATAGCGCCCCAGCGCCGGGTCGATGCGGTATTCCCCCAGCACGTAGAGGTCGTCCGCCCGGGCTTCTGGGCTGCGCTTGGACTGCGGCAGCAGGGATACGCCGCCGTTCAGGCCTTCCCAAAATTCCTCGGGCAGTTCCTGCGCGACCTCGTCCAGCAGGTCATGCGCCTCGTCGATGGTTACCATAATTGATACACTTCCTTTGTTTTGCCGTTCAGAGGACGACCAGGGTGACGCCGTTGTTGTGGCGATCGAGGTCGGAATCCCCGCGCAGGGCGGGGACGAGGTCGAGCGCGCGGCGGGTGTCCGCGTCAAAGATCGAAAGCCGTTCGCCCGGGATGTAAAAGCGGACGTGGCCGCTCTTTTGCAGGGTTTCCAGCTCTCGGCGCGCCGCCGGGCGGATTTTGCCGCCGCGGCCGGACGAGCCGAAGCCATGGATCACTTTGAGCAGGCGTATGCCCTGTTTGCGCGCGGTGCGCACCTCCCAGACCAGCCGCCGCATGGCCTGTTCGACCGTCGGGAGGTCGTCCTCCAGGTTGATAATCCGATAATTTTGTGCCATAAATGATTACATCCCTTATCTTTGTCTTTTCATCCGCACAGCGCCGCAAAGCCTGCGAACAGGGCTTCCTGGCCGTCCGGCGTGTCCATGCAGGTCGCCGCGGTCTGGCGCTCCGGATGCCACTGCACGCCAAAAACCGGCAGGGAGCGGTGTTCCAGCCCCTCGGCCGTGCCGTCCGTGCTGCGCGCCGTGACGCGCAGGCCACGCCCGGGTACATCGACGGCCTGGTGATGGTAGCTGTTCGTTTCAAAGGCCGCGCCGCACCATGCGCGCAGGCGGCTGCCCGGCAGGGCCTGCACGGTATGGCGCACGCCGCCCCCGTGCCCTTCCATATGCTGCACCAGCGTGCCGCCGAAGAATACGTTCAGCACCTGGACGCCCCGGCAGATGCCGAGCACGGGCTTGCCCCGCGCGGCAAAGGCCGCGAGCAGGGCGAGCTCCTCCTGGTCGCGCGCCGGGACTATGGCAAGGGTATCGGTTTCAGGGGATTGCCCATAATAGGAGGGGGCAAGGTCGCCGCCCCCTGTGAGCACAAGGCCGTCGAAACGTCCCGCGGCCGCCTCCGGCGCACCGCCGGTAAAAGCCGCGGCCAGCGTGCCCGCCGCGGTGAAAGCCGCGCCGTAATAGGCGGATAGGATGCGCTGCGGCGACAATTCCCCCGCGGTATTGCCGCATGATAACAGTATAACAGGGTTTTTCAAAAAATTCATCTCCCAATTGTAAAAGGTTATCGTCTGGACAAAACTGAAAAGGATTCCGTAATTTTTGTAATACAGGTTGACAGTGCGCTTTTTCACACGGTATACTTAATTTGATAATGTGAAAAAATTGTAAAATTTTAGTTAAGCCAAAAAGACGGGCTTAACGGGAGGGTCAGAATGGAATTCGACTTGCTGTCAATTCTGCGCCTGATCGGCGGCCTGGCGCTGTTTATCTATGGTATGACGACCATGGGCAGCGGCCTGGAGCGCGCGGCGGGCGCAAAGCTGGAAAAGACACTGGAGAGGATGACGGGCAACATTTTCAAGGCGCTCATCATGGGCGCGGCGGTCACCGCGGTCATCCAATCCTCATCCGCCACCACGGTTATGGTGGTCGGCTTTGTAAACGCCGGCATTATGACGCTGAAGCAGAGCGTCGGCGTCATCCTGGGCGCAAACATCGGCACCACCATCACGGCGCAGATCCTGCGGCTGGATTCGACCGGGGGGCTGGGGGACAGCCTGTTTATGCAGCTGCTTAAGCCGAAGAACCTCGCATATGTCGCCGTGCTCGCCGGTATTATTATCATTATGCTGGCGAAAAAGAAAAAGACGAAGGACAAGGCCGATATCCTGATTGGTTTCGGCATCCTGTTTATCGGTATGTCCACCATGGAGGCCGCGGTCGCGCCGCTTGCGGAACTGCCGCAGTTTTCGCAGATTTTCGCGGCGATCTCGAACCCCGTGTTCGGCGTGCTGGTTGGCGCGATCGTCACGGCGATCATCCAGTCGTCGTCCGCTTCCGTCGGCATCCTGCAGGCGCTGTCCACCACGGGCGTGATCACTTACGCCGCCGCAATCCCGATCATCCTCGGCCAGAATATAGGCACCTGTATCACCGCGTTCCTGTCCTCGCTGGGCGGCAACAAGAACGCGCGCCGTACGGCGATGGTGCATTTTTATTTTAACCTCATCGGTTCCGTGATTTTCCTGGTCGGGATCTACGGGCTGAATGCCGCGCTGCACTTCTCCTTCTGGGAGACCGCGATCGACAAGGGCGGCATCGCAAACTTCCATACGCTGTTTAACGTGGTCGCCACCCTGATGTTCCTGCCCTTCGCGAACCTGCTGGTCAAGCTGGCGGAGCGCACCATCCCCGCCGGGGAGGAAAAGCCCGACCCGCTGTCCAAGCTGGAACCCCGTTTCCTTGCGACCCCGTCCATCGCGCTCGACCAGTGCCAGAAGTGCATTTCCGAGATGGGCACCGCGGCCAAGGCCAACTTCCTGCTGGCCACCGGCCCGATCTTCAGCGGTGCGGAGCCGGATCAGGAGACCTTTAAGGAAAACGAGGCATTCCTCGACCGGGCGGAAGTGGAAATCGGCAAATACCTGCTCAATATGCAGGCTAACCTGCCGTCCAAGGACGGCCAGCAGCTGCATACCGAAATGCTGCATTCGCTCAGCGACTTTGAAAAGATGGGCGATTACGCGCAGAATATCATGGAGTCCATTACCGAGTTCATTGAGGCGGGCAACCGCTTTTCGCCCGCCGCGACCGACGAGCTCCGCGTCATGTGCGACGCGGTCGGCGAGCTGATCGATATGACGGTCGAGGCTTACAGCACGCGGTCGGCTTCTATCGCGCGCAGCGTCGAGCCGATCGAGGAAATCGTCGATATCCTCAAGGACCAGCTCAAGAGCCGCCATATCCAGCGCCTCAACGAGGGCACCTGCACCTTTACGATCGGCGTCCCCTTCCTGGACATCATCCACGACCTGGAGAAGATTGGCGACCACTGCTCGAATATCGCGATCTACACCATCCAGCTCTGTGAAGGCGCATCCAAGTTTGATACGCACGGCTATTCCAAGCACGAGATCAAGAGCACGCCGCTCTTTGAGGAACAGATGCACTTCTATGAGCAGAAGTACCTGTCCAAGCTCAATATCGCCGTATAACGGCGGCTGTGCCGGCCAAAGCGGCACCCTTTATATCGCGCCATACAAAATGCCCGCGGCATCCCGCCGCGGGCATTTTGTATGGGTCAATAGATTTCGCGCAGGGGCTGCGGCGTGCCGCTCAGGGATACCGCGCCGTCCGCCGTGATGAGGTAGGTGTTTTCCGTGCCGACCGTGCCGATGCCGGGCAGCGCGATTTTCGGCTCGATCGCGAACGTCATATCCGCCTGTACGGCTGTTTTGAAGCCGCGCGCAATGACCGGCGTTTCGTCCATCGTCAGGCCGATCGAGTGGCCGAGGAACCGGCCGCCGTTCATAAAGCCCTCGATATAGCGCACGTCGAACTTGTCCATCACCTCGGCGTAGACGTCCTCCAGCACCGCGCCGGGGACGAGGCGCGAGGCGATCTCGCTTTCGAGCGCCTGGCAATAGGCGTATGCCTCGCGGATAAGCTGCCCGTCCGGGTCTTCGTCCAGGCGGCCGAAATAAAAGACCGTGGACTTGTCCGTGTGGTAGCCCTCGATGCCGCTCGGGATGTCGAGATAGACCAGGCGGCCGCGCGACAGCTTGCGCTCGGCGGAGCCGATGGTCTGCACGGCGATGCAGGTGCCGTCCGTGCCGCCGGGGCCGTCGAACGCGGTGGTCACGAGCGCGGCCTTGCCGAAGGAGGCGAAGCCGATCACGTCCTCGCCGAGGGGCTGGTTGAAGCGCGAAATGCCGTGGCTGCCCATGCGCAGCAGCGCTTCAAAGATCTCGGCGGCCAGCTCGGCCTCGCTGACGCCCTCGCGCAGCAGGGAGGGCGCGACGACCTCGAGCGCCTCCGCGTGGTTGCGCCCCGCAAGGCGCATACAGCCGATTTCATACAGGCTTTTGATGGAACGGATATCCTCTAGCACCCGGTTTACGCTTTTAAATTCCTGGAAGGGCAGGTACTTGCGCACAAGGCCGATCCATTCCAGCGTCGCGGTCTTGGTTTCCACATAAATGGTTTCCGGCACGTCGCCGTAATGCTCGCCGAGCGTGCGGAAGCTGCGCATCGGGCGGATATCGTCGAACAGGGACTCGTTGCGGCCGCGCTCGTAGCTGCGGCGCACCCAGAGGATGGCGCTGTCCGGCCGGATCACGAGGACGCCGTCCTGCATGGTGCCGGTCAGGTAGTACATATTGATCTTGTGGTTCACCAGCGCCATCGACCAACCGGGGTCGAGCGCGTCCATGCCGCGGCGGAAGGCCGCAAGGCGGTTGTCAAGTTCGCTTTTGGGGACGCGGCGAAGTTCATCAGCCATGGTATACGATACTCCTTTATGTCTCACTTCCCTCTAAGTATACCATAAATCCGGCGGTTCACAACATCAAACTGGCGATATAGCCGATATAGACCGCGAGCAGCGCGACGCCCTGGAGCCGGCGGAAACGCCCGTCCCGCATGGCCGGGAGCAGCGCGATACCCGTCAGGATCAGCGCGACCGGCACATCGCGCGCCGCCACGGCGGCGGTCACTTCGAGCGTGCCGCGGGAGGCGAGGGCGCTGGCGGACAGCACAAGCGTCAGGTCGATGATGTTCGCGCCCAGGATGTTGCCGACCGACATCGCGGCCTCGCCGCGCCGGATCGCGGTCAGCGTGGTGACAAGCTCGGGCAGGGAGGTGCCCAGGGCGACCAGCGTCAGTCCGATGATCCCCTCGGGTACGCCGAATAGGCGCGCCAGCAGCGCGCCGTTATCGACCATCAGGTGCGCGCCAAGCACGACCGCCGCCGCGCCGAGTACGAATTTTGCGCCGTGGCGGAATTTTGCCGGCGTTTCCGCGTGCAGCCGGTGGTGCGGCGGGAGCTTGCCCGCGCTGGCGCCGCGCAGGTTGAGGAAGAGGAAAATCCCGAGCACGGCGAACAGCACAAGCCCTTCCGCCGGCTCTAGGGCGTTGTCCACGCAGAAGACCCCGAGCAGGATGGCGGACAGGAACAGCAGCGCGCCCTTGACGCGGATTTCGCGCACGGGCAGCCGCCCGGGCAGGAACAGCAGCGAGATGCCGAGGATCAGGCCGATGTTGCAGCACACCGACCCGATCGCGTTGCCGGCGGCCATGTCGTTCGCGCCGTGCAGCGTGGCGAGCACGCTGACGAAAAGCTCGGGCGCGGTGGTGGCCACGCTGACGATCGTCGCGCCGATGATGATCTTGGGGATGCCGGTCACCTCGGCGATAAAGGTCGCCGCTTCGACAAACGCGTCCCCACCGCGCATGGTCAGGTAAAGCCCCAGGGCAAAAAATAAAACCGCAACCACGGTTAAAGTCATGCAAAGTCCCCCTTTTCCGGTTTGTACATCTATATGCACGGCGGGCGCGGCCTATGTCGCACAAACAAAACGGTGGTAAAAACACGCGCATTGTGGTATGCTATGTGCAAAAGGGCTTTGCGCGGCAAAGGGCCGCACGGGCATATCATCTAGGAGGATCAGGCATGAGGAAAACATGGAAAGGGCTTGCCGCGCTCATCGCGGCGGCTATGGCCTGCACGCTGCTGCCGCTTTCGGCCGCGGCGGCGGATTCGGTGCGCCATACGCAAATTGAGAGCATTGATTTGCGGCGGGCGGATAAAAACGACGACCGTATGGCGTCCCAGGGCTGGACATGGAACCATGACAATAAGCTGCTGACGCTGCACGGCGTGGATATCGACAGCGCGGGCAAAAGCGGCTGTATTTTGCTGCCGGAGGACGAGGACGTCACCATCCAGTTCATTGGGCGCAACAAGCTGCACAGCGGCAAAAGCCCCGCGATTGCGCTGAAGGGCGGCAGCCTGACGTTCCTGACCCGCACGGCGGAAAATGAATCCGCGGACGCGAGCTTGTCCATCGTGACGAACGGCAGCGCGATTTCCGTCACCGGCGGCGATATCCAGATATCCGAGGGCATTTTCGACTTGCAGACCGCCGACGTCGCGATCCAGGCGCTGTCGGACGAGGAGGGCAACGGCGGCGAAATCTCGATCCGCGGCGGCATGCTGGCCGCCGCGTCCGACACGGTCGCGGTCCAGGCGGATGCGGCGCTCAAGGTAATCGGCGGTTCGGTGACCGCCGTGGGCAGCAAGGCGGCCATGCTGGGCGCTTCGCTCTCCATCCCCGGCATGACGGTGACGGAGGGCGGCGCGGTCGTACGCACCGCCGGGCGCAACGTGTACACCTTCTCTGCCGGCGAAGCCCGCTGGGCGGACGGCGTGCTGGAGGGCGCTTCGCAGAAAGTCGTCCTGGAACAGCCCTCGATCGACGGGGGTGCGGAACCGCAACCGGAAGAAAAACCGGCGGCCGCCCCGAAGTTTGCCGATATGGAAGGGCACTGGGCGGAGGATATTGTAAACGAGGCCGTCCGCAAGGGGCTGTTTTCCGGCACGTCGGCCACGGCGTTCAGCCCGGACGCGCCCATTACGCGCGGCATGGCCGTAACCGTGCTGTACCGGATGCAGGGCAGCCCTGCGGTGTACGGCGCGCGGCCGCCTTATACCGACACCCCGGCGGACGCATATTACGCGCCTGCCGTCATCTGGGCGGCGGAAAACGATGTCGCGCAGGGCGTCGGCAACGGCATTTTCGCCCCGGAGGAACGCGTGACCCGGGAGGAGTTCGCGGCCATGGTCTATAATTGCCGCCGCGCCTGCGGCTACCAGGGCGCCGCAGGCGGTACGCTCGGGGCGTTCAGCGACAGCGGGAAAGTATCCGCCTGGGCGCAGGCGGCCGTAACGGATCTGGTGGGCAGCGGCCTGCTTACCGGGAAGGAAGCGGGGCGGCTTGACCCGCAGGGCGTCACCACCCGCGCGGAAGCCGCCGCCATGCTGATGCGCCTGCAGGAGCTGCAGGCGGCGTAATTTTAGCGGGACAGGAAGTGTGAAGCAGTGTTTATTATCGAGTGCGGCTGCGGGAACGAGATTTATGTTTCAAGCGGCGACGACCGGGGCGCGTGGCAGTGCGAGGAATGCGGCAAATGGCTGAACTTTTTCGGCCAGGAGGTGCCGCCCCCGTTTTCCAGCCCGGAACCGGCGCTATTCAAGGATTACGACCCGGACTTTGACGACGACGAGGACTGACCCGCCGCGCCTCTGCCCAGCCGTAGGACGCCCCGGCGTACAGGATGCATCCTGCGCGCCGGGGAGTCCTTTTTTTGAGAATTAGACCGGTTCAAAAATTGGTTTTGCATTTTGCTTGCGCCCTGCCGCCGGGGCGCGTATGCTAAAATGGAAAAGGGGGGATTGGCATGGCGACGATCCGGGATGTCGCGAAGCTGGCAGGCGTATCGGTGGCCACGGTTTCCAATATTTTAAACGGGAAAGCCTCCATGAAGGGGGAAACCTATGGGCGGGTGCGCCGCGCGATGCAAGCGCTGCAATACCACCCCAGTTACCTCGCACGCAACCTAAAATCACATAAAACGCGGCTTGCCGGCGTGCTCCTGCCCAGCCTGGATCCGCCCTACGGGGAGATATACCAGGGGATTTTGCAGGCGCTCGATGAAAGCGGCTGCTACGCCGTGCTCAAGCTTTCGCAGGGGGACGTGCGGATCGAGGCCGAAATGCTGCGCAGCCTGGCGGACATCGGGGTGATGGGGCTGGCCGCCGTGCCTAGCGGGGCGCGCAGCCTGCGGCATTACCGGGCTTATGCGGAAGGCGGCCTGCCGTTGGTGCTGGTGGAAAGCCGCCTGCCAGGGCTGGATAGCCATCAGGTGCTGTTTGACAATAAGACGCTGGTCTATGCGCGCACGCGCAGCCTGGCCGCACGGCTGCCCGCGTCATCGTTGCTGTTTATCCGCAGCAGCGTGCAGAACACCGCGGAGCAGGAGGCGCAGGAGGGGTTCTGCTCCGCCGCCGGCGCGGGGCGGGTGCTCACGGTCAGCCGGGTGCGGAATGAGGCCTTCAAGCAGCTTTTTTCCGCCCTGGAAGAGGACGGCGAGCAGTACCGCGCCGCGGTCGTGTCGGACATGCCGCTGGCGCTGGCGCTTTACGAGCTGCTCGGCCTGCGCGGGCTTTCCATGGAAATCCATGCGCTCGCGGGCGACGGCTGGAACCTGCAGCCAGCCTACCGTTCCATCCTCCCGATCGCCCGGCAGGCGGCGCGCGCGGGGGAGGAAGCGGCGGCGCTGCTGCTGCGCGCGGCGGAAAGCAAATGCCCTATGGATAAGCAGACCGTCCGCATCCGCGCGCGGGCGGACTGGGCGCAGGAGGCAATCCCCGTCCTGCCCGGGCGCAGGTCGCTGCGGGTGCTAGCGCTTGACTGCGAATCGACCGACGCGCTCGAGCGCCTTTCGGCCTGCGCCCGCGAACAGGCCGGCGTCGGCGCCGTGTTTGACCGCGTGGATTACAACACGCTCAAGGAGGCGGCCGAGCGGGAGGCGCTCGCCGCGCACAGCGAATACGACCTGCTTATGCTCGACTTGCCGTGGCTGCCGCATTTCGTCAACCGCGGCCTGCTGTATGAAACGGGGCGCGCGCTGGCGGCGGAACTGACGAAGAAATACCCGGAATCCATTCAAAAAACGTTTTTCCGCAACCTGGAGCGGCGGGATATCGTGCCAGTGGTATCCGGTATCCAGGCAATCTACTACCGGCGCGATTGCTTTTCCGACCCGGAAATGCGCGCGCAATTTGCGGCGCAATACGGGTTCCCACTCGCTGTGCCGCGCAACTGGACGGAATTCCGGCTCATCAGCGAGTTTTTTACGCGTGGGAATAACCCGCTGTCGCCGTTCGACTATGGCACGGCGATGACGCTCTCGCGGCCAAATGCACGCGTCAACGAGTTTTTGCCGCGGCAATGGGCGTTCCATGGGCATATTGTGGACAAATGGGGCAAGGTGGCGCTTGACCAGGACGGCAGCGTGCGCGCCCTGCAAAACCTGCGGCAGACCGCCGCTTCCGCCTGCCCGCAGCGGGCGGGCGGGATCGACGACGAGGTAATTGAGCTGCTGCTGCGCGGCGAGGTGCCGATGGTGCATTCCTTTACCTCGCACTTTATCCCGGACAAGTACCACGGCGACACGTTTGAAAATTTTATCGAAGTCGCGCCGGTGCCGCTTTACCGGTCGATCCTGGGCGGCTGGTCGCTTGGCGTGCACCGCGCCACGGCGCAGCCGGAGGCCTGCTGCAATTACCTCAAATGGATGCTGACCGACCGCGCCGCGGTCGCCAATATGCGCATGTGCGGCGGAATCCCGACGCTTGCGGTGTACCAGGATGCCGGCTTGCGCCGCCAGCACAAGTGGCTGGGCTTTGTCGACCGTGTCTATGCAAACGGCGGCGTGCGGGAGGCGGTATACGACACCTTTGGGCGGCTCGTCGACCCCGGCCTCGTGGACGATATCCTGGCGGACGCGGTCGCGGCGGCGCTCGGTAGCGATGCGGACTGTTATGATATCCTGGCATGCGCGCGCCGCCGCCTGGAGCGCCTGATCGCGGGCGAGGCGCCGGCGGACGGATAAGGATTGACGGGGGAATGGGCCTGTCTACGGGAATAGAAGGCATATGATTGTTATTTTAAGCAGCCGATGGGCGGCGCATGCGTTTTTTGCAGCAAATTCCGGTTTCAATCCGGTAAAAAAGAGGGTTGTACCGCGCGGGAAGATGTATACTAAGGGCAACGACGTAGAAAGAGGCGAGTCAATACANACGACGCGGCGGTCGCGGCGGCAAAGCAGGCGCTCGGCCCTTCGCGGGAGGAGTTGCTGTCTGGCGGCCTGCTGCTGCGCGCGGGTTCGGACTATGCGGTAGCGAATGCCAGCCGCGTGCAGCTTTTGGGCGCGGATGGGAAACTCATTGCCGCCAAGGCGGCGGACGGCTACTATTGGCTGCCGCTGCGCGCCTGCGCGGAAGCGCTTGGCGGCGGGGTGGACAGCGGGACGGACGGCGTTTATACGCTGCGCGGCGTCAACCACATGGAACCCGCGGCGCTCGCGGACGGCACAGTAAACGGCAAGGCCGATGGCGCGTACCGCATCCGGCAGGAAGGGCAGGCCGTGTATGTCACGCCGCAGGCCTTTGCCGCGGCGGCGGGCTATGCGCTCTGCTTCCCGGCGCAGGGGCAGATCGCGCTGACGCGCCCGGTGCTGTATGGGTATGCCGACCAGACGGCCTATATTTCCGCCCTGTGCGGCGGCCTCCCAACGAAAGAACCGGATGCCAAGGGATATATCGCACTGACCTTCGACGACGGCCCGACCGGCGGCAAGACCGGGCTGACCGTGCGCCTGCTCGACGGCCTGAAGGCGCGCGGCGCGCACGCGACCTTTTTCATGTGCGGCTACCGCGTCAAGGATTTCCATACGCACATGGAGCGTTACCTTGCAGAGGGGCACGAGCTGGGCAACCACACAATGGACCATCCGCTCAAATTCGCCCGTTTGGGTGCGGACAGCATCCGGCAGCAGGTGGCGTCCAATAACGATCTCATCCGCTCGTATACCGGCGCGGCGCCGACCGTCATGCGCCCGGTCGGCGGCGCGGTGAGCGACACGGTGCGCGCGCAGATGAAGGCGCTCGGCATGCCGGTCATCAATTGGAGCGTGGACACGCTCGACTGGAAATACCGCGATGCGGCGCGGATCAAAAAGGCGATTGTAAACAACGCGCGGGACGGCGATATCGTGCTGATGCACGACCTGCACCAGCCCACGCTCGACGGCGTGCTCGCCGCCATCGACGAGTTGCAGGCACGGGGCTATGCGTTCGTCACGGTCAGCGAGCTTGCCGAAATCAAGGGTGTGACGCTCCAGCCGGGCAAGGTGTATACAAAAATTACCGCATAACGCTTGACAACCGCGCCCCGCCGAAGTACCCTCAAGGTAGCGGGGCAAGCCCCCATATGACAGCTAAAGGATAGGAGACAGGCTATGAAATATTCGATTGAAGGCGGCACGCTGCCGGTTGTAATCTGTACGATGGACGCCGGGGAGGCCATGATCACCGAGCGCGGCTCGATGAGTTGGATGAGCCCGAACATGAAGATGGAAACGACTTCGAACGGCGGCATCGGCAAGGCGCTCGGCCGTATGTTCGCGGGCGAGGCGATGTTCCAGAACCGTTACACGGCGCAGGGCGCGCCGGGTTTGATCGCGTTCGCGTCCAGCTTCCCGGGCTCGATCCGCGCGTTTGATATCGCGCCGGGCAACGGCATGATCGTGCAGAAATCCGCTTTCCTGGCTTCGGAAACGACGGTGACGCTGTCGGTATTCTTTCAGAAAAAGCTGGGCTCCGGGTTCTTTGGCGGCGAGGGCTTCATCATGCAGAAGCTTTCCGGCCAGGGCACGGCCTTTGTGGAGATCGACGGGCACGCGGTCGAGTACGACCTTGCCGCCGGGGAATCCATGGTTGTCGACACCGGCTACCTCGCCGCGATGAGCGAGAGCTGTACGATGGATATCGTCACGGTGCCGGGCGTCAAAAACATGCTGTTCGGCGGGGAGGGCGTGTTCAATACGGTCGTCAAGGGGCCGGGCAAGCTGATCCTGCAAACCATGCCGATCAGCGCGGTCGCGGGCAGTCTGCGGTCGTTCTTCCCCTCGGCGAAGTAATGCAAAAGGGCTTCCACAACCTGTGGAAGCCCTTTCCTGCTCAGGGGATACGGTAACCCGGGAAATACTTTTGTACAAACGGGACGGCACGCACGGTGAAGGCGCGCCCGTTTAAGTAGGCAAGCCCGCCGCTGTCCGTGGTGAAGTCAAACCGGAGCTTGTAGGAATAGAGCGCCTGCGACTTTTCCCCGAACTTGCGGTTCAGCTCGTTCAGGCCGTATTTGCCGTCCCCGAGCAACGGGTGGCCGGCTGCGGCCATGTGCGCGCGGATCTGGTGCGTGCGCCCGGTGATCAGCTCGCACTCGACGAGCGCCAGCCCGTCCCGCACGGCCAGGGTGCGGTACAGCGTGACCGCGGTTTTTGCGCCGGGGACGCGCGTCTTGTGCACCGTGACGAGGCCGAGCTTTTCGTCCTTGCGCAAAAAGCCATCCATGCGGCCGGAAGCGGGCGAGGGGTGGCCGTGCACGATGCACAGGTACTTTTTGCTGAGTTCCCGGTTTTTGATTTTGCCGTTCAGTACCCGTAGCGCCTCCGCGGTTTTCGCGGCGATGACGATGCCGCCGGTGCCGCGGTCGATGCGGTTGCACAGCGCGGGCACGAAGGACAGCTCGTCGTCCGGGTCCCACGCGCCGGACTGGTACAGGTGCGCCTGGATGTGGGCGATCAGCGTATCGGTATCGCCGCGGTCGTCAGTGTGGACGACCATGCCGGGCGCCTTGTCCGCGAGCAGGATGTTTTCGTCCTCGTACAGGACGGAAACGCGCGGCTGCGCAATGGTGCGGAAGGCCTGCGCCCCGTCGGGGACGCTGAAAAACTCGTCGTTGATGTAGAGCTGCAGGACGTCCCCTTCCTGCAGGCAGCAGGATGGCTCGGCGCGCTTGCCGTTCAGCTTGATGCGCTTGAGGCGGCAGTATTTGTGCATCATGCCGCCGGGCAGGCGGGGGACGGCCTTTTCCAGGAATTTGTTCAGGCGCTGTCCGCTGTCGTTTTTAGCAATGTGAAATTCTTTCAAGGCTTGCATCCTCCCGGTTTTTCGTGTATACTTTCATCTATCTAGTATAAAGCAGGGAAAGGCAAAAGAAAATACACGATTTCCCCAAGAAATTTGTTGACAACATTCTGTTACTTATAGTATACTATCAGATGTACCATGTGAGGTAATCATGAAAATCAATCTGAAAAAACTGCTTAGCGGTGCGGTAGAGCGGATCCCGTTCGAAGGCACGGCTGATTTGGGCGCAGAAGAGCTTTACGGCGCGCACCCGTTCCGGTACCCTGTAAGCTACCGGGGGGAGGTCACGAGCCATCTCGGCGTGCTGCGGCTGACGGGCGAGGTCTCGACGGCCTATGCCACTGCGTGCGCCCGCTGCCTGAAGCCCCTTGAAATCCCGCTTTGCGCCGACGTCCAGATGGTGTTGGTTCAGGAGCAGGACGGCGAGGAAGAGGCCGAGGACGTTTTTGTGATTGAGGGCGATGAAGTAGACCCGGAGGATGTCCTGATCCCGGCGCTTTACTTTGAGATCGATATGGCTTACCTTTGCAAAGAGGACTGTAAGGGGCTGTGTCCGCATTGCGGCGCCGACCGCAACGTGACAACGTGCGATTGCGGCGATCAGCAGATCGACGACCGTCTTGCGGTACTGAAAACCCTGCTCGATAAAAAGCAGGACAACTAATTCGTTAGGTAAAAGAATGAGATAGAGTAGGAGGTGTTACCGAATGGCAGTACCTAAGAGAAAAACGTCCAAAGCGAGACGTGATAAGCGACGTAACTCCCACTGGAAGCTTTCCCTGCCCGGCATGGCCAAGTGCCCGAAGTGCGGCGAGATGAAGCTCTCCCACAGAATGTGCAAGGCTTGTGGCTATTACAATGGCCGCGAAGTCGTCAAGACCCAGGAAGCGTAAGTGAAAATTCGAAAAAAGTAGGGAAGGCGGGAAGCTTTCTCTATTTTTTTTGACTTTGTCGAAAAAGCCGGAAGGGAGGCGGGCGCATGGCGCCGAAAATTGTTGGGATAGACGCGGGGAGCCCGGCGGCGCGCGCGGGCGTAAGGCCGGGGGAAACCCTGCTCGCGATCGACGGCACGCCAGTCCGCGACGTGCTGGATTATAAGTTTTACGGTTACGACGCGCACCTGGCCCTGCGCCTGGCCGCGGAGGACGGCACGGAACGCGAAGTGCCGGTCAAAAAGCGCGAGGGCGAGGACATCGGGCTGGTGTTCGAGACCTATTTGATGGATAAGATGAAGCGCTGCTCGAACGGCTGCGTGTTCTGCTTTATCGACCAGCTCCCGAAGGGCATGCGCGAGACGCTCTATGTCAAGGACGACGACGCGCGCCTGTCCTTCCTGATGGGCAACTATATTTCCCTGACGAACCTGTCCGAGGCCGACGTGCAGCGCATCCTAAAGATGCACATTTCCCCGGTCAACGTCTCGGTGCAGACGACAAACCCGGAGCTGCGCGTCAAGATGCTGCGCAACCGCCGGGCGGGCGAGGCGCTCAAGATCCTCGGCCGCTTTGCAGAGGGCGGCATTACGATGAACTGCCAGCTCGTCGTGTGCGAGGGCATGAACGACGGGGACGAACTGCGGCGCTCGCTTTCCGACCTGGAAAAGCTGTACCCTGCGGTCAACAGCATTTCCGTCGTGCCGTTCGGCATGACGCGGCACCGCGAAGGCCTGTACCCGCTCCAGCCGACCACCGCCGGGGGCGCGGCCAACATCATCGATATCGTGGAAGCCTTCGCCGCACACTGCATGGAGGCATACGGCACGCGGCTGGCCTGGGGCGGCGACGAGCTTTATATCAAGGCGGGCAGGCCGCTGCCGGACGTGGATTACTACGAGGATTTTACCCAGTTTGAAAACGGCATCGGCATGATGTCGCTCTTTATGGACGAGTTCCGCACGGCGCTGCCGGGGTATGAGGGCAGGGGCGCCCGGCCATTTACCATTGCGACGGGTACGGCGGCCGCGCCCTTCCTGGCGCAGTTGCTTGACGAAGCGTCCCCATCGTGCCATAATTTAGAGGCAAGCCGCGTCATCAGCATCCGGAACGACTTCTTTGGGGAAGGCGTGTCGGTCGCGGGGCTGATTACCGGGCAGGACCTTGTGCGGCAGCTCCGGGGGCGGGCGCTCGGCGAGCGCGTGCTCATCTCCGCCAATATGCTGCGCGACGGCGGCGACGTGTTCCTGGACGATATGACGCCGGGGCAGGTTGGGGAGGCGCTCGGCGTGCCGCTCGTGCCGGTCGAGATCGACGGCGCAGACCTGCTGAGAAAAATATTCGAATCGTAACCCCTTTGAAAGGAGGCGAACGGAGTGGCAAAACCAATTGTTGCCATTGTAGGACGGCCGAACGTCGGCAAGTCCCAGCTTTTTAACCGTTTGGTGGGCAAGCGCCTGTCGATTGTGGAGGACACGCCGGGCGTCACGCGCGACCGGCTGTACGCGGACGCGGAGTGGCGCGGGCGCACCTTTTCCGTCATCGACACGGGCGGCATCGAGCCGACGAACGACAATGAAATCCTGAAATTCATGCGCTACCAGGCCGAGGCGGCGATCCATCACGCGGACGTGATCATCTTCATCACCGACCTGCGCACCGGCGTGACGGCGGCGGACGAGGACGTCGCGTCCATGCTGCAGCGCTCGGGCAAGCCGGTCGTCCTGGCGGTCAACAAATGCGATACGCCGGGCGCGCCCCCGCCGGATATCTTCGAGTTCTATAACCTCGGGCTGGGCGAGCCGATGGGCATTTCCGCCCTGCACGGCTATGGCACGGGCGACCTGCTCGACGCCGCCTACGGCCATTTCCCGTCCGAGGACGGGGAGGAGGAGGAAAACCCGCCGATCCGCGTGGCGATCATCGGCAAGCCGAACGTCGGCAAATCCTCCCTGGTCAACCGCGTGGTGGGCGAGGAGCGCGTTATCGTGTCCGACATGGCGGGTACGACGCGCGACAGCGTCGATACCGAAGTGGAAAACGCGCACGGCCGTTTTGTCTTTGTCGACACGGCCGGCATCCGCAAAAAGTCCAAGGTGGAGGAGCGGATCGAGAAGTTTTCGGTCATGCGCTCCCTGCTCGCGGTCGAGCGCGCGGACGTGTGCGTCATCATGATCGACGCGACCGAGGGCGTGACCGAGCAGGACACCAAGGTCGCGGGCGAGGCGCATAACGCGGGCAAGGCCTGCATTATCGTGGTCAACAAGTGGGACCTCGTCGAAAAGGACGGCAAGACGATGAAGGAGTATACGCTCCGCGTGCGCGAGGGGCTGGCCTATATGCCGTACGCGCCCGTGCTGTTCATCTCCGCCCTGACCGGCCAGCGCGTGGACAAGATCTACGATACGATCTGCGAGGTGTACGAGCAGAACCACAAGCGCATCCCGACCGGGCAGCTCAACAGCATCCTGGCCGAGGCCACCGCGCGCGTCCAGCCGCCCACGGACAAGGGCCGCCGCCTGAAGGTCTACTATATGACGCAGGCCGGCGTGTGCCCGCCGACGTTCGTCTGCTTCTGCAACGACGCGCGGCTGTTCCATTTTTCCTATCAGCGCTATCTTGAAAATCAGATCCGCGAGGTGTTCGGCCTGACCGGCACGCCGGTGCGCATGGTTGTGCGGCAGCGCGGCGACAAAGAATGACCGAACGGAGTGATCTTATATTATGACACTGGTAAATTTCCTGATTATTGCGGCGAGCTCCTACCTGCTGGGTTCTCTGAGCTTCGCCATCATCGTGTGCCGCCTGACGCTGCACCAGGACATCCGCAGCTACGGCAGCGGCAACGCCGGCCTGACGAACGCGTACCGCACGATGGGCGCGAAGAAGACCGTCTACGTGCTGCTCGGCGACATCCTGAAGGGCGTGGCGGCGGTCTCGGTCGGCGGCCTGCTGGACGGCCAGCTCGGTAAGCTGATCGCGGGCGTGTTCGTCGTGGTCGGCCATGTGTTCCCGGTGTATTTCGGGTTCCGGGGCGGCAAGGGCGTGCTGGTCGGCGCGGTGCTGCTCGCGCTGTTCGACTGGCGGATCTTCGTGATTGCGATCGTGCTGTTCGTGATCATCGTGGCCGCCACCCGCTGGATTTCGCTCGGCTCAATCTGCGCGGCGCTGACCGTGCCGTTCACCATGCATTTTTTCTATCATGACTGGCTGATGACCGCGATCGCGGTCGGGCTGGTGGCGGCGGTGATTTTCCTGCACCGCTCCAATATCAAGCGCATCCTGGCAGGCAAGGAAAACCGCTTCTCCTTTACCGGCAAACCGCAGATCCAGAAGGAGCAGCCCAAGATCGAAAAATAGGAGGCACAGCCATGAATTTGTATGTACTCGGCAGCGGCGGCTGGGGCATGGCGCTCGCCATGCTGCTGCACGGCAACGGCCATCAGGTCACCATGTGGACGTTTTTTGAAGAGGAACGCGCCCTGCTCGAGCGGGAGCGCGGCAACGAGAAGCTGCTGCCCGGCGTCAAGCTGCCGGAAGGCATCCGGATCACCTGCGATATGTCCGGCGCCGCGAAGGCTGATATGGTCGTGCTCGCGGTGCCGAGCTTCGCGGTCGCGTCCACGGCGGCGCAGCTTGCGCAGATTTTGCCGCCGCAGACCGTCGTGGTCAACGTCGGCAAGGGTCTGGATTCCAAAAATGGCTACTGCCGTTTTTCCGAAACCATTGAGCGCGCGCTGGGCGGCCGGAACGCCGTCGTTGCGCTGACCGGGCCGACGCACGCCGAAGAGGTTGCCCGCGGCATCCCGACGGCCATCCTTGCCGCTTCCAAGAGCCAGGAGGCCGCGGAATTTGTGCAGGACATGTTTATGAGCCCGCTGTTCCGTGTGTATACGTCCTCCGATATCGTGGGCGCGGAACTGGGCGGCGCGTTCAAAAACATCATTGCGCTCGGCGCGGGCATTGCGGACGGCATGGGGCTGGGCGACAACTCCAAGGCCGCATTCATGACGCGCGGCCTGACCGAGATCGCACGCCTCGGCGTGGCGCTCGGCGCGCGGCAGGATACCTTCGCCGGGCTGTCCGGCGTGGGCGACCTGATCGTCACCTGCTGCTCGATGCATTCGCGCAACCGGCGCGCCGGCATCCTGATCGGCAAGGGGATGGACGTGCAGCAGGCCATGAAGGAGGTCGGCGCGGTCGTGGAGGGCTACTACGCGACCGAGGCGGGTTACCACCTCGCGCAGCAGGCCGGCGTATCCATGCCGATCACCGAGGGGATGTACAAAGTCCTGTATGAGGGCGCAAGCGCCAAGGAAGCCATTGTGCAGCTCATGACGCGCGCCAAAAAGCACGAGAGCGAGGACGTTTGGCTGTCCCGATAAAATTTATGTAAAATAGGGGCCGCGGCAGGGGGACTGCCGCGGCTTTTTTTTGTTGCCCCCTTCTAAAGGGGCGTAAAATTTGCTATACTAATACTGAACCTTTTTACGGAGGTACCTGCTGTTGGAGGGCATTTTCATGGCGGAATACCATGCATATTTACAGGCTTTGCAGCCTTTTTCCGGTGAAATAGAAATTTTGTATGACGAACCCATGGCGCGGCACACCACGTTCCGCATCGGCGGCCCTGTGGATATCTTCCTGCGGCCGCGGTCGGTGGACGCGCTGCGCGCGGTAATCTGCGAGGCACGGGCGCAGGGGGTACCCTGCACGGTGCTGGGCAACGGCTCCAATGTGCTTGCGCCGGACGC
>NZ_LT707054.1:80189-87340 GCF_900155735.1 Intestinibacillus massiliensis | reverse complement strand
AGGGCGTACGCGCGGGCGCGGGCGCCCTGCTGTCGGGCGTGGCAAAGGCGGCGCTGGAGGCGTCCCTCACAGGGCTGGAGTTCGCGGCGGGCATCCCGGGTTCCGCCGGTGGCGCGGTGTTTATGAACGCGGGCGCATACGGCGGGCAGATGGCGGACGTCGTGCGCGAGGTCGCCTACCTGGACGGGGACGGCGCGCTGCGCACTTGCGCGGGCGCGGGCTGCGGCTTTGGGTACCGCACCAGCGTTTTTAAGGCGCACCCGGATTGGACGGTCGTATCGGTGACGCTCGGGCTTACGCCGGGCGATCCGGCCTCCATCCGCACGCAGATGGAAGACCTTGCGCAGCGCCGCCGCGACAAGCAGCCGCTCGACCTGCCGTCCGCGGGCAGCACGTTCAAACGGCCGGAGGGCTATTTTGCGGGCAAGCTGATCCAGGACGCGGGGCTGCGCGGCGCGGCAATCGGCGGCGCGCAGGTCTCGGAAAAGCACGCGGGTTTTATCGTCAACCGCGGCGGCGCGACCAGCGCGGATGTGCGCGCGCTGGTCAGTTTGGTGCAGCGCACGGTGCTGGAGCGGTTCGGCGTTGCGCTGGAATGTGAAGTTCGGTTCCTTTAAGAGAGAAAGAAGGGCAAAAGGCATGTATTTTTTGATTGTATCCGGCATGTCGGGCGCGGGCAAGAGCCGCACGGTGGCAACGCTGGAGGATTTCGGGTTTTATTGTGTGGATAACCTGCCGATCGCGCTGATCCCCAAGTTTGCGGAAATCTGCCTCGCTGCGACCGAGCGGTACGAGCGCGTGGCGCTCGTGACCGACGTGCGCGCGGGCGGCGATTTCCAGCAGCTTTTCGACTCGCTGGACGCCATCCGGGACATGGGGTGCGATTACCGCATCCTGTTCCTGGACACCGCGACCGGCACGCTGATCAACCGCTTCAAGGAGACGCGCCGCAAGCACCCGTTGATGGAGGATGGCGTCAGCATGACCGACGCGATCATGAAGGAACGCGCCCTGCTCGAGGGCGTGCGCGGCAAGGCCGACTACGTCGTCGATACCACCAACCTTTCGACCGGCGGCTTGCGGGACAAGCTGATCAAGCTGTTTGCAAACGAGAACGACGACCTGCTCGAGGTAACGGTGCAGTCGTTTGGGTTCAAGTACGGCATCCCGCCGGAGGCAGACCTGGTCTTTGACGTGCGCTTCCTGCCGAACCCCTATTACGAAATCAGCCTGCGACAGAAGAACGGCACGGACAAGGGTGTCCGCGACTATGTGTTCCAGGGTGGCACGGCCGACGCGCTCATGAGCCACCTGACCTCGCTGATGGACTTCCTGCTGCCACGCTATGTGGCGGAAGGCAAGACCTCGGTCAACGTGGCGATCGGCTGCACGGGCGGCAAGCACCGCTCGGTCGCGATCGCCGAGGCGCTTGCCGCGCATGTCAAGGCGCGCGGCTACGAAGCCGCGGCCGCGCACCGCGATTACCAGAAGGGATGACGAGATGTCCTTTTCTTCCAAGACAAAAACCGAGCTTTGCCGCGCACCGCTGGCACGTGCGTGCTGCACGGTGGCAGAGGCCTACGGCGTGCTGCTCTACGGCGGCGCGTTTTCCCACCGGGAAATCCGCCTAACCACGGAAAACGCCGCGGTTGCAAACCGGCTGTGCGTGCTGATTTCGCGCGCGTTCGGCGTGCAGGTGCAGGCGGAGGCGTGCGGCCTCAAGCACATTGTGCAGGTGGCCGACGAGCGCAGCCTGCGCCGCATCCTGGGCGTGCTCGGCTATGATTTTAAATACCATATCAGCTACCACCTCAACCGCAACATGGTGGAGAACGACTGCTGCGCGGCGGCGTTCCTGCGCGGCATCTTCCTGATGGGCGGCGCGGTGGCCAGCCCGGACAAGAAGTGCCATCTCGAAATCAAGACCGCGCACCAGAGCCTGTGCCGCGAGGTCATGAGCCTGATGCTCGATATGGGGCTGTCCCCCAAGATGACGGAGCGGCGCTCCTCCGCGGTGCTTTATTTTAAGGACACTGCGCGCGTGGAGGATTTCCTGACGCTCATCGGCGCTTCGCGCGCGGCCATGGAGATCATGGAGGCCAAGGTCGAGAAAAACATCCGCAATACGGTGAACCGGCAGGTCAACTGCGAGACCGCGAACCTCGTCAAGGCGGCGGACGCTTCCGCACGGCAGGTGCTCGCCATCCGCGGCGTGATCGACCGAGCGGGGGAGGACGCTTTCCCCGAGGCGCTGCGGGAAACGGCGCGCCTGCGCCTTTCGCACCCGGACGCCAGCCTGGCCGAACTTGCCGGGCTGTGCGACCCGCCGGTCAGCAAGCCCGGCATGAACCACCGCATGCGCAAGCTCATGGCGTTTGCCGCGCAATATGCACCTGTAGAGGAGACCCCAGATGATTGATTTTGCACATCTGCACGTACATACGGAATACAGCCTGCTGGATGGCGCGTGCCGCATCGAGGAACTGATGGAGCGCGCTTCTTCGCTCGGGCAGAAGCACATCGCCATTACGGATCACGGCGTCATGTACGGCGTAATCGATTTTTACCGCGCGGCCAAGGCCAAGGGTCTGCACCCGGTGATCGGCTGCGAGGTCTATCTCGCGCCGCGTTCCCGGTTTGACCGCACCTATATAAACGGCGAATGGCATACGCACCTGATCCTGCTGTGCAAGGATATGGAGGGGTATCGCAACCTGATCCATATGGTGAGCCGCAGCTTTACCGAGGGTTTCTACATGAAGCCGCGCGTCGATATGGAGCTGCTGCGGGAGTGCAGCGGCGGGTTGATCTGCCTGTCCGCCTGCCTGGCGGGGCGTATCCCGCGCATGCTCGAGTCCGGCGACTATGAGGGCGCGAAGCGGCAGGCGCTGGAGTTCCTGGAAATCTACGGGGAGGGCAACTTCTTCCTTGAGATACAGGACCATGGGATCGAGGCGCAGCGGCGTGTCAACACCGGGCTGTACCGCCTGTCGGAGGAGACCGGCATCCCGCTCGTCGCCACGAACGACGCGCACTACCTGACGCACGAGGACGCCAAGATCCAGGACGTGCTCATGTCCATCCAGATGGGCAAGACGGTCGACGACCCGACCCGTATGAAGTTTGAGACCGAGGAGTTTTACATCAAGTCGGGCGAGCAGATGGCCGCCCTGTTCCCGGGGCACGCGGAGGCGCTCGAAAACACGGTCAAAATCGCGGAGCGCTGCAACGTCGAGTTTGAGTTCGGCAAGTACCACCTGCCGGAATTCGACGTGCCGGCGGGCTACACCGCGCGGGAGTACCTGGAAAAGCTGTGCGGCGAGGGCTTTGAAAAGCGCTACCCGCAGGACGACGGCACGGTGCGCCAGCGCCTGGACTATGAGATCAACATGATCGCCCAGATGGGGTTTGTCGATTACTTCCTGATCGTCTCGGACTTCATCGGCTTCGCCAAGCGCAGCGGCATCCCGGTCGGGCCGGGGCGCGGCTCGGCGGCGGGCTCGGTCGTTTCCTATTGCCTGGATATCACCGACCTCGACCCCATCCAGTATTCGCTGTACTTTGAACGCTTCCTCAACCCGGAGCGCGTCTCCATGCCGGATATCGATATCGACTTCTGCTATGTGCGGCGGCCGGAGGTCATCCAGTACGTGACGGACAAGTACGGCAAGGACCGCGTCGCGCAGATCGTCACCTTCGGCACCATGGCGGCGCGCGGCGCGATCCGCGACGTTGGGCGCGCCCTTTCCGTGCCGTATAACGAGGTGGACGTCGTCGCCAAGCAGGTGCCGAACGAGCTGCACATCACGATCGAGAAGGCGCTCTCGGCAAACGCCGAGCTGCGGCGCATGTATGAGAACGACCTGACGGTCAAAAACCTGATTGACACCGCGCGCAAGCTCGAGGGCATGCCGCGCAACGCCTCCACGCACGCGGCGGGCGTCGTCATCACCAAGGAGCCGGTGGATCACTATGTGCCGCTTTCCATGAACGGCGACCAGCCGGTGACGCAGTTCACCATGGTGACGCTCGAGGAACTCGGCCTGCTCAAAATGGACTTTTTGGGGCTGCGCAACCTGACCGTCATCGCGGACGCGGAAAAGATGGTGCGCCTGCGCGAGCCGGGCTTCTCCATGGAGGACGCGCCGCTGGACGACGCGGCGACCTTTGAAATGCTTGGGCAGGGCAAGACGATGGGCGTGTTCCAACTCGAATCCGCAGGCATCACGAACGTCGTCACCGGCCTGCGCCCGCAGTCGATCGAAGACATCACCGCGGTTGTGGCGCTGTACCGGCCGGGGCCGATGCAGTCCATCCCGCGCTATATCGAGTGCAGGCACGACCCTTCCAAGGTGCAGTACAAGCACCCGCTGCTGGAGCCGATCCTGTCCGTCACATATGGCTGTATGGTCTACCAGGAACAGGTCATGCAGGTGTTCCAGAGCCTTGCGGGCTATTCGCTCGGCAAGGCGGACATGGTGCGCCGCGCCATGAGCAAAAAGAAGTTCAAGGAACTCGAGCGGGAGCGGGTAAACTTTATCTACGGCAACGGGGAGCTGGGGATCGACGGCGCGGTGCGCCGCGGCGTGGATGAAAAGACCGCCGCCGAAATCTTCGACCAGATCCTGGACTTTGCGAATTACGCCTTTAACAAGGCGCACGCCGTGTGCTACGCAGTGGTATCCTACCGCACGGCCTATCTCAAGTGCCACTACCCGCGCGAATACATGGCGGCGCTGCTGACGAGCGTGCTCGACTGGTCGGAAAAGGTATCCGAATACATTGCCGCGGCGCGGGACATGGGCATCCGCGTGCTGCCGCCGGACGTGAACGAGTCGCGCGACGAGTTCTCGGTTTCTGGGGAGCACATCCGCTTCGGCCTGGCGGCGGTCAAGAACGTCGGCCGCGCGTTTATGAAGCAGCTTGTCCTGGAGCGGGAGGCGCACGGCAAGTTTGAATCCTTCCAATCCTTCTGCGAGCGCATGTACGAGCGCGAGCTGAACCGCCGCGCGCTGGAAAGCCTCATCAAGGCGGGCGCGTTCGACTCCATGGGTTACCGTCGCAGCCAGCTCCTGATGATCTACGACCGTGTGCTCGACGCCGTCGCGCAGAACCGGAAAAAGAACCTCGAGGGGCAGCTCGACCTGTTCGGCATGGAGGGCAGCGCGGTACAGGACGTACAGATTGCCCTGCCCGACGTGCCCGACCTGCCGCGGCGCGAGATGCTGGCGATGGAAAAGGAGACGACCGGCCTCTACCTCTCCGGGCACCCGATGGACGAGTACCGCGATCTTGCGGCCAAGGCCAACGCCGCGCGCATCCACGATATCGTGGACGACCTGTCCGAGGAAACCGCGCAGCCGCGCTACAAGGACGGCATGACCGTCCGGCTGGCCTGCGTCGTGACCGCTGTGCGCCTGAAATCCACCAAAAACGGTTCCATGATGGCGTATGTCACGGTGGAGGACGAGTCCGCAGGCATCGAGCTTGTGGTGTTCCCCAGGACGCTGCAGCAGTCCGGCGCGTACCTTAAGGAGGACAACGCCGTGCTGCTGACCGGGCGCATCGACGCGCGCGAGGACGAGGCGCCGAAGATCATCGCGTCCGAGGCCGTGCCGCTCAGCGAGGAATATCTCAACGCCCAGGCAGACCCCGCGCGCACCAGCCGTCCCGCCCTTCGGCCGGAACAGGCCGAGCAGCGCGCGCCCGAACGGCTTTTCATCCAGGTGCCCGCAATGGACTGCGGCGAGACCGAGCAGGTCAAGGCGCTGCTGCCGCAGTATCACGGGATCATGCCGGTCGTCCTGGTGCCGGCCGGCACCAAAAAGAAGATGCTCGCGCCGCGGGCGATGTGGGTCCGCCGCGATTTAGTATTATTGGAAAAATTGAGGTTTCTTCTAGGTGAAAACAATGTTATAATTAAATAAACCACAGGGATAATTTTTGCGGAGGTTCATTTGTATGGATAAAAAACCGATCAGAAGGATCGGCGTTCTGACGAGCGGCGGCGACGCGCCGGGCATGAACGCAGCGATCCGTGCCATCGTCCGTTCCGCCACTGCGCAGGACGTCGCGGTGCTGGGTATCCGCCGCGGCTACAGCGGCCTGATCAACGGCGATATCATCGAACTGGCGGCCCGTTCGGTAGACGGCATTATCACAAAGGGCGGCACGATGCTGTATACCGCGCGCTGCCTGGAAATGCTGACGCCGGAAGGCCTGGAAAAGGCGGCGAACACCTGTAAGTATATGGGGATCGACGGCCTGATCGCCATCGGCGGCGACGGCACGTTCCGCGGCGCACAGGCGCTGTCCCGTCTCGGCGTGCCGGCGATCGGCATCCCGGGCACGATTGACAACGACATCGTGTGCTCGGACTATACCATCGGTTTTGATACGGCCTGCAACACGGCGGTCGACGCGATCGACAAGCTGCGCGATACGATGCAGTCGCACGAGCGCTGCTCGGTGGTCGAGGTCATGGGGCGCCGCGCGGGGCATCTGGCGCTGCATGTCGGCGTAGCCGTCGGCGCGACCGCGATCCTGCTGCCCGAGCGCGAGGTCGATTTTGAAAGTACGGTCATTGAAAAGATGCGCATGGGCCGCATCAAGGGCAGGAACCACCACATCATCATCGTCGCGGAGGGCTACGGTTCCGCACAGGACGTCGCCGACCGCATCCATGAACAGACCGGCATCGATACCCGCGTCACCATCCTCGGCCATATCCAACGCGGCGGCTCGCCGTCCACGCAGGACCGCGTGATGGGCACGCGCATGGGTTACCATGCCGTGAAGATCCTGATCGAGGGCAAGACCAACCGCGTCGTTGTGTTCGATGACAACATGATCACGGATTACGACATCGAGGAAGGCCTCGCGCGCAAGAAGGACATCAATCAGGCGCTGTTTGAAGCGGCGCAGATGGTAGCGACCTGACAAATCCCAGGGCGGGGGATCCCCCTTGGTAAGGGATGCGCTTTTTCCCGCACGGCGGGAGGGGCGGGCGTATATCAACGGGGGCGGGGCATGGATGTGCCTGCGCCCCCTGTTTTATCGGAGGGACTATGGCAAAAACCGTTTGGATTACCGGCGGCTCGCGTGGTATCGGCGCGGCGGCGGTGCGCGCGTTTGCGCAGGCGGGCTGGCGC
>NZ_LT707054.1:63930-79762 GCF_900155735.1 Intestinibacillus massiliensis | reverse complement strand
CGGACGGGCAGGCGCGCGCCCTGGCCGCCGGGCTGGCGCAGGAGGGCTGCGACGTGCTGGCCGTGCAGGGCGATATGTCGTGCCGCACGGATGTTGTACGCTGTGCTGAGGTCATTGCGCGCACCTTCGGCGGCGTGGACGCGCTGGTCTGTAACGCCGGGATCGCGCAGGAAAAGCTTTTCCAGGATATTACGGACGGGGACTGGAACAAGATGTTCGACGTCAACGTCAAAAGTGCATACTACTGCATCCAGGCCGCGCTGCCGGGGATGCTGCGCCGCAAGGCGGGCTGTATCGTCACGGTGTCCTCGATCTGGGGCGTGACGGGCGCCTCCTGCGAAAGCCATTACGCCGCGTCCAAGGCCGCGCTGATCGGCCTGTCCAAGTCGCTCGCGCAGGAGCTGGGGCCGTCCGGCATCCGGGTCAACTGTATCGCGCCCGGCGTGATCGACACGGATATGAACGCCGGGCACAGCGCGGAAACCATGGAGACCCTTGCGGAAGAGACGCCGCTCGGCCGTATCGGCACGCCGGACGAGGTGGCGCAGGCCATGCTGTTCCTGTGCGCGCCGGGCGCGTCGTTCATCACCGGGCAGGTGCTCGGCGTAAGCGGCGGCTTTGCCGTATAGGGCGGCATAGGATAAACCGAGGAGGCGATGAGGATGAAACGGAAATGGATCCCCCTGCTGCTGGCCGCCCTGCTGCTGCTCGCGGCGTGCGCCAAGGAGCCGGCCAAACCGGAACCGCCGGAGGATGGCCAAAATCCGGGCGTGACGGAGCCGGATGCCCCGCCAGAGGGGGAGGTGGAGCCGCTGGCGTATACGGAGTTGGAAGACGTATTCCGGATGACGGAGCAGGATGTCGAGGACGTATTTGGCGCGCCGCTCAACAAGGCGGAGGAGGACGGCGGGGTCGTCATTGACTATCAGGACGCGCTCGCGCAGTTTAATGATGGGGCGCTTGCCATCCTGAACGTGCGGTCGGACGCGGTGCCCGCGCCGCGCGGCATCAAGATCGGCGATTCGTACGAAAGCGTGCTCGCCAAATTCCCGGACGACGGTGACGCAACCCTGTACGAGTTTGAGGGGGACGGCGATGGCGACGGCTCCCAGCGGGAGGGCAAGTACCGCGTGCTGTACGGGCAATATGTCCACATGTCGACGTATGGCGTGATCGAGTGGGTGGACACCGCGAAGCCGGTCGTCTGCCTTGCGGATGAGGATTTTGCATTGTATCTCCATTTTGAGGACAGCAAGCTGATAAGCGTCAATTACCAGCTCGCGGTATAAAAAAGGAAGGGCGTCCCCGTTTTTGGGGCACGCCCTTCCTTTTTCCGTTAATCAGGTTTATACGATGCGGCAGTCTTCCAGCAGCTTGTGCTTCACATCCCAAAGCTCCTGCGACAGGTCGACATAATAGGTCTGCGGGTTTTCAAAGCGGGTGACCTGCTGCCACAGTGTTTCCATCTGCTGGGCGCAGTAGTCGCGGATCTGCTCGATATCCGGGCTTTCATACACCTTGCACCCCTTGTCGAAAAGCTGCACCAGCAACGGCTTGGCGCTGTAATTGGTGACCACTTTTTTCTTCCAGGTATGGATGGGGTGGAACAGGGTGTAGGGCTTGGACTCGTCGATGGCCTCGTCGTGGACGCAGAGCACGTCGCCGAGCGCCTTGCCCGTCTCGTTGTCGAACAGGCGCCAGACCTTTTTAAAATGCGGCGTCGTGATCTTTTCAACGTTTTCGGACACCTTGATCTTGGGGAGGATATCGCCACGCTCGTTTTCAACGGCCGCAAGCTTGTATACGCCGCCGAAGACCGGCTCGGATTTCGAGGTGATCAGGCGCTCGCCGATGCCAAAGGAGTCGATCCGGGCGCCCTGCACCAGCAGGTCGCGCACGAGGTATTCGTCGAGCGAGTTGGAGGCCATGACCTGCATGTCCGGGTAGCCCGCCGCGTCCAGCAGCTCGCGCGCCTTGATGGACAGGTACGCGATGTCGCCGGAGTCCAGCCGGATGCCCTTGGGGCGGATGCCCATGGGCGCCAGCACCTCGTTCGCCACGCGGATGGCGTTGGGCACGCCGGATTTTAATACATTGTACGTATCGACCAGGAACACGCAATTGGTCGGGTAAATCTCGGCGTAGGCCTTGAAAGCGTCGTATTCGCTGTCGAACATCTGCACCCAGGAGTGCGCCATCGTGCCGCCGGCGGGGATTTTAAAATCGCGGTCGGCCATAACGCAGGCGGTGCCGTGGCAGCCGCCGATATAGGCCGCGCGCGCGCCGTAAACCGCGCCGTCGTACCCCTGCGCGCGGCGGGAGCCGAATTCCAGCACCGTCCGCCCCTGCGCGGCGCGGGTGATGCGGCTCGCCTTGGTGGCGATCAGCGTCTGGTGGTTCACCGTCAGCAGGATCATGGTCTCGACGAACTGCGCCTGGATCATCGGCCCTGCGACCGTGACGATCGGCTCGCCCGGGAAGACCGGCGTGCCCTCCGGCACCGCCCAAACGTCGCACTCGAACTTGAAATCCGTCAGATAGTCCAGGAATTCATCGGAAAAACAGCCGCAGGCGCGCAGGTATGCGATGTCCCCCTCGGTAAAGTGCAGGTTTTCAAAATATTGCAGGAGCTGTTCCACCCCTGCCATGACCGCGTAACCGCCGCCGTCCGGCACGCGGCGGAAAAACATATCAAAGTATGCGCGGCGGTTTGCCATCCCTTTTTCCAGATATCCGTTCGCCATGGTGAACTCGTAAAAGTCGGTCAGCATGGTCATATTTTTCTCTGTCATAGGAAGACTCCTTATTGATATAGCGGATAAGCCCGCAGGTATTCGATCGAAAAAAGATTCTCACAAAACTTATGATAGTACGTTTGCCGCCAAATGGCAAGGAAATTCCGCTCATTTTTGCACCTTTGGGGCAAATAAAAATTCACAGAATGAATAAATATACATAAGAGCGATTTTTTAAAAATAGACCTTGCAATCTGCCGGATAGAGTATTATAATAAGGGCAATAACGTAAAAAAAGTAAGCGGAGGCATAATTTTATGGAAAAGAAGATTAAAAAAGTCGTTTTGGCGTATTCCGGCGGCCTGGACACTTCGGTGCTGATCCCGTGGCTCAAGGAGCACTATGACGGCTGCGAGGTCATCGCCGTATCCGGCAACGTCGGCCAGGGCACCGAGCTGGAGGGCCTGGAGGAAAAGGCGCTCAAAACCGGCGCTTCCAAGCTGTACATCGAGGATCTCACGAAGGAGTTCGTCGACGACTATATCATCCCGACCATGAAGGCGGGCGCTACATACGAGCAGTACCTGCTCGGCACTTCCTTCGCGCGCCCGATCATCGCCAAGCGCATCGTAGAGATCGCGCTCAAGGAAGGCGCGGACGCGATCTGCCACGGCTGCACCGGCAAGGGCAACGACCAGGTGCGCTTCGAGCTGGCGATCAAGGCCTTCGCACCGGATATGCACATCATCGCGCCGTGGCGCTTCTGGGAGCTTAATTCCCGCGAGAAGGAGATCGCTTATGCCGAGGCGCACCATATCCCGCTGAAGATCACCAAGGAGACCAACTATTCCAAGGACAAGAACCTGTGGCACCTCAGCCACGAGGGGCTTGACCTCGAGCTGCCCTCCAACGAGGCGCCGATCAACCGTCCCGGCTTCCTGGAACTCGGCGTTTCGCCGGAGCAGGCGCCGGACGCGCCGGCCTATGTCACCATCCATTTTGAAAAGGGCGTGCCGACCGCGGTCGACGGCCAGGAGATGGATTCCGTCGCGATCATTGAAAAACTCAACCAGCTCGGCGGCGAGCACGGCGTGGGCATCCTCGATATCGTCGAGAACCGCCTTGTCGGCATGAAGAGCCGCGGCGTGTACGAGACCCCGGGCGGCGCGGTGCTGTATGCGGCGCACCAAAAGCTCGAGGAGATCACCCTCGACCGTGAGACCGCGCACTACAAGCAGCAGGTCGCGCTGAAGTTCGGCGAGCTTGTCTACAACGGCCAGTGGTACACCCCGCTGCGCAAGGCGCTTTCCGCGTTTGTCGATTCCACGCAGGAGACCGTCACGGGCGACGTAAAGCTCAAGCTCTACAAGGGCAACATCATCCCCGCGTCCGTCGTTTCGCCGTACAGCCTGTATTCCGAGGACATGGCGACCTTTAACGAGGACGACGCGTACGACCAGGCGGATTCCGCGGGCTTCATCAACCTGTTCGGCCTGCCGATCAAGGTGCGCGCGCTGGCGGACAACGCGCTGAGGGGCAAGACCGGCGCAGGCTTCCCGGGCGTGGAATAACGCCGGAGCCAGGGGTCTTTTGCAAAACTAGAAGTAAAACGAGCGAACTACATGCGTAGGGCGCGACGACAACGGCGCGCCGAGTCGTCGCGCCCTACAAGTTCCAGCCGTTTTTGTGAGGTAATAATTTATGGCAAAACTTTGGGCGGGCCGGTTCCAGAAGGAAACCGACCTGGTGGTAAATGATTTCAACTCCTCCATCCTGTTCGACTGCCGCCTTTACCGGGAGGATATCACCGGTTCGATCGCGCACGCGACCATGCTGGGCAAGCAGGGGATTATCGAGCAGCACGAGGCCGACAAGATTGTAGAAGGCCTGAAGGGCATTTTAAAGGATATCGACGACGGCAAGGTGCAGTTCTCGCTGGAGTACGAAGATATCCATATGAACATCGAGCAGCTCCTGACCGAGCGCATCGGCGACGCGGGCAAGCGCCTGCATACCGCCCGCAGCCGTAACGACCAGGTCGCGCTCGACATGCGGATGTACTGCAAAAAGGAGATCAGGGAGATCATCGGCCTGATCTGCGGGTTCCTCAAGGCGCTGGCCAAGAAGAGCCGCGAAAACCTGGATGCGGTCATGCCGGGCTACACCCACTTGCAGCGCGCGCAGCCGACGACCTTTGCGCACTATATGATGGCGTATGCCAATATGCTCAAACGCGACGTTTCCCGCCTGCAGGACTGCCTGGAGCGTATGGATGAGATGCCGCTCGGTTCGGGCGCGCTCGCGTCCACGACTTACCCGATCGACCGCGATTTTGTCCGCGCGCAGCTCGGCTTTGCCCGCGTCACCGACAACTCGCTTGACGGCGTTTCCGACCGCGACTACTGCGTCGAGCTGTGCTCCGCGCTCAGCATCCTGATGATGCACCTGTCCCGCCTGTCGGAGGAAATCATCTCCTGGTGCTCCTGGGAGTTCAAGTTTGTCGAGCTGGACGATGCATACTCCACTGGCTCCTCGATCATGCCGCAGAAGAAGAACCCGGACGTCTGTGAGCTGATCCGCGGCAAGACCGGCCGCGTCTACGGCAGCCTGACGACCATGCTGACCGTCCTCAAGGGGCTGCCGCTGGCCTATAATAAGGATATGCAGGAAGATAAGGAGGCCGTGTTCGGCGCGATCGACACCGTCAAGCAGTGCCTGGAGGTCTTTACGCCGATGTTCTCCACCATGACGCTGCGCCGCGACAATATGCGCCGCGCCGCGTCCGGCGGCTTCATCAACGCGACCGACTGCGCCGACTACCTGACCAAGAAGGGCATGCCGTTCCGCGACGCGTACAAGACGGTCGGCCGCTTGGTCAACCAGTGCATCAAGGCGGACGAAACGCTGGAAACGCTCACCCTCAAGGATTTTGCCGCGATTTCCAACAGCTTTGGCGACGACGTGTACGACGCGCTCGACCTACGCACCTGCGTCGGCGAACGCAAGGCCATCGGCGGCCCCGCGCCGCAGGAGGTCACGCGCCAGATTGAAAAGATCGAGAAATTTGTCGAGCGGGTGGAAGCGGATGAAGCCTAAAATCTATATCGACGGCAAGGAAGGTACCACCGGCCTGCAAATCTATGAGCGCCTCGGGCAGCGCGGGGATATTGAGCTGCTGCTGATCGACGAAGGCAAGCGCAAGGACACAGACGAGCGCCGCANGCGGGTGGCGAACCCGGGCTGCCATGCGACCGGCTTTTTGGCCTCGGCCGCGCCGCTCGTCACTATGGGGCTGCTGCCCTGGTACGCGCAGGTGACCTGCTTTTCGCTGACCGGTTATTCCGGCGGCGGCAAGAAGATGATTGCGGAATACGAGGCGGACACGCGCCCCGGCGAGCTGGACGCCCCGCGTATTTACGGCCTGGGCTTGCAGCACAAGCACCTGCCGGAAATGACAAAAATCGCAGGGCTGGACCATCCGCCGGTGTTCTGCCCGGTCGTGGCGGATTACTACAAGGGCATGGCGACCACGGTGATGCTGCAAAACCGCACGCTCGCGGCCGCGCCGTCCGCGGAGGAGATCCATGCCAGGCTGGCGGAATACTACGCCGGGCAAAAGGTGGTCTCGGTCGCGCCATTCGGCGGGGAAACGCCGATGATCGCGGGCAACGCGATGGCGGGCAGCGACGCACTCCGGCTGATCGTAAACGGCCACGAGGGGCAGACCATCATCACCGCGCTGTTTGACAACCTCGGCAAGGGTGCGTCCGGCGCCGCGGTACAGAATATGAACCTGATGCTCGGCCTGGAGGAAACCACGGGGCTTGCAATTTAAAATGGACGACGGGAAGCGGGCGCGCCGCGCGGTTTCCCGAGTGCTCCGTAACTGGGGGAGGACCGGTATTATGAAAATTATCAGTGGCGGCGTGTGCGCCGCGCAGGGCTTTACCGCCGGCAGCATCCGCTGCGGCGTCAAGGAGAGCCGGGAGAAGGACGATGTCGCGCTGATCCTGAGCGACTGCGAATGCACGGCTGCGGCAACCTACACGCTCAATCGCGTCAAGGCCGCGCCGCTCTATGTGACGATGGAGCACCTGGAGGACGGCGTCGCGCGCGCGGTGATCGCAAATGCGGGCAACGCCAACGCCTGTGCGCCGGACGGCATGGAGAACGCGCGCCGTATGGCAAAGGCCGCGGCGGCGCGCCTCGGGGTGGACGAGCGGGGCGTCGTGGTCGCGTCGACCGGCGTCATCGGCCAGCGCCTGAACGTCGAGTGCATCGAGCAGCATCTGCCCGGGATCGAGCTTACGCCGGACGGCTCGGACAAGGCGGCCGAGGCCATTATGACGACCGATACAAAGATGAAATCCGTCGCGGTCGAATTCACTGTCGGCGGCAAGGCCTGCCGCATGGGCGGCATCGCCAAGGGCAGCGGCATGATCCACCCGAACATGGGCACTATGCTGTGCTTTATCACGACGGACTGCGCGATCACGCATGAGATGCTGACGGACGCGCTGCAGGAGACCGTGCGCAAGACCTTCAACCGCGTTTCGGTCGACGGCGACACCTCGACAAACGACATGTGCGTCGTGCTGGCCAACGGCCGCGCAGGNCAACGGCCGCGCAGGCAACCCGCTGCTCGATGGGCAGGATGAGGACTACCAGGCGTACCACAGGGCGCTGGCCGAGGTCTGCCCCCGCCTGGCGCGCATGATCGCCGGCGACGGCGAGGGCGCGACCAAGCTCATCACCTGCACCGTGACCGGCGCGCGCACCGAGGAGGCCGCCGAGCGGCTGGCCAAGGCGGTCTGCGCTTCCAGCCTGGTCAAGGCGGCGATGTTCGGCGCGGACGCCAACTGGGGACGCGTCCTGTGCGCGATGGGCTATTCCAAGGCGCCATTCCGCCCAGAGTATGTGACGGTCGCCTTCCGCTCCGCCGCGGGCGAGGTCGCCGTGTGCGAGAAGGGCGCGGCGCTCGATTTTGACGAGGCGCTGGCAAAGCAGGTGCTGTCCGAAGCGGAGGTCGTCATCGCGGTCGAGTTGCGCGAAGGGGACGGGCAGGCGACGGCCTGGGGCTGCGACCTGACCTATGACTATGTTAAGATCAACGGCGATTACAGGACCTAAGCCGTACGATACTAGGAAATAAGGGACGAAAATCATGCAATTGGATGCAGAAGTCAAGGCGCGCATACTGGTAGAGGCGCTGCCGTATATTCAGAAATATTACGGCCAGACCGTCGTCGTCAAATACGGCGGCAACGCGATGGTCAACGAGGAGCTGAAGGACGCGGTCATCCACGACCTTGTGCTGCTCAACCTGGTCGGGATCAAAGTCGTCGTGGTTCACGGCGGCGGCCCGGAGATCAACGAGATGCTGGGCAAGATCGGCAAGGAGTCCAAGTTTGTCAACGGCCTGCGCTATACCGACCGCGAGACGATGGACATCGTCCAGATGGTGCTGTGCGGCAAGGTCAACAAGGATCTTGTGACGCTGCTGGCCAAGGCCGGCGGCCGCGGCATCGGCCTTGGCGGCATGGACGGCGGCCTGTTCCAGGCCAAGCGCCTGACCGACCGCATGGGCACGGATTACGGCTATGTCGGCGAGATCGTCGACGTCGACCCCGCGCCGGTGATCGACGTGCTGGAGCAGGGGTATATCCCGGTGGTCTCCACGGTCGCGCAGGGCGTGGACGACGACACCAACTATAATATTAACGCCGATACTGCAGCGGCCAAGCTCGCGGTCGCGCTACGCGCCAAGAAGCTCATCCTGCTGACCGACGTGCGCGGCCTGATGCGCGACCCGCAGGACGAGTCGACGCTCATCCAGCACCTCAAGGTGTCCGACGTGCCACGCCTGGTGCGCGACGGCGTGATCAAGGGTGGCATGATCCCCAAGGTCGACTGCTGCGTAGAGGCCGTGCGCAAGGGCGTCGACCAGGCCAATATCCAGGACGGCCGCGTCAAGCACTCCATCCTGATCGAGCTGCTGAGCAAGGTCGGCGTCGGTACGATGTTCCAGTAAAAATACAATCCCGGATGATAAAGAAATGAAGTGATACCATGACATATCAAGAACTGAAGGCCGAGGAAAACCAGTACGTCATGAATACCTACGGCCGTTTCCCGATCGCGCTCGACCATGGCGAGGGCGCAACGCTGTGGGACGTCGAGGGCAGGCGGTATATCGACCTTGCCAGCGGCATCGGCGTGTGCTCGGTCGGCTACAATAACCCGGCGGTCGTGTCCGCCATCACCGAGCAGGCCAAAAAGCTGATGCACGCCTCGAACCTGTTCACGACCGCGCCGATGGTGCAGGTTGCCAAGACGCTCGTCACCAAGACGGGGATGGGCAAGGTGTTTTTTGCAAATTCCGGCGCGGAGGCCAACGAGGGCGCGATCAAGCTTGCGCGCAAGTATTCCTTCGACCGTTACGGCGCGGGGCGCAACAAGATCGTCACCCTGCTCAACTCCTTCCACGGCCGCACGGTCACCACGCTGACCGCGACCGGGCAGGAAAAATTCCACAACTACTTTTTCCCGTTTACCGAGGGCTTCGGCTACGCGCGCGCGGGCGACATGATGAGCGTGGAGGCCGAGGTGGACGACTCCACCTGCGCGATCCTGATCGAGCTTGTGCAGGGCGAGGGCGGCGTGCTGCCGCTTGACCCGGCGTTCGTCAAGGCGGTGGAGGAACTGTGCCGCAAACGCGACCTGCTGCTCATGATCGACGAGGTGCAGACCGGTGTCGGCCGCACGGGCAGCCTGTTCTGCTTCCAGCAGTATGGCGTCCATCCGGACGTTGTCACCATGGCCAAGGGGCTGGGCGGCGGCGTGCCGATCGGCGCGGTTATGGCGGCCAAGACTTGCTGCGACGTGCTGGGTCCCGGCACGCATGCCACCACCTTCGGCGGTACGCCGCTGGTGTGCGCGTCGGCGGGCGCGGTGCTGTCCATCGTGGCGGACGATGATTTCCTGCAGGGCGTGCGGGACAAGGGCGAATACCTCAAGCAGCAGATCCTGGCGATCGGCTCCCCGGACATCCACGGCGTGCGTGGCCTCGGCCTGATGCTCGGCATCATCGTGGACGATGGGCGGCACAGCGAGTTTGCCAACAAGCTGATTGAAAACGGCGTGCTCGCCATCACCGCGGGCAAGAACGCCGTGCGCCTGCTACCGCCGCTGACCATTTCCTATCCGGAGATGGACGAGGCGCTCGCCGTTATGAAACAGGTTTTTAAGCCACAATAATTTGGAGGTCAACCCATGAAGCACTTACTCAAGCTGCTGGACTGCTCCGGCGAAGAGATCGTCTCGATCCTCGACCTCGCGGATCAGCTCAAGTATGAAAAGAAGCACAATATCTCCCACCGCCATCTGGAGGGCAAGAGCCTGGGCATGATTTTCCAGAAGTCGTCGACCCGTACCCGCGTTTCGTTTGAGACCGGCATGTACCAGCTCGGCGGCCAGGCGTTGTTCCTGTCCAACCGCGACCTGCAGATCGGCCGCGGCGAGCCGGTGCAGGATACCGCGCGCGTGCTGTCGCGTTACCTGGACGGCATCATGATCCGCACCTACGAGCAGAAGGAGGTCGAGGACCTGGCCGGTTACGGCACGATCCCGATCGTAAACGGCCTGACGGACTTCTGCCACCCCTGCCAGGTGCTGGCCGACCTTATGACCATCCGCGAGAAGTTTGCGCTGCTGGAAGGGCTGAAGCTGTGCTACATTGGTGACGGCAACAACATGGCAAACTCGCTGATCGTCGGCGGCCTGAAGACCGGCATGAAGGTTTCCATCGCCACGCCGGAGGGCTACCGCCCGCATCCGGAGGTGCTGGCGTTTGCAGGGGGCAACCCGGATTTCTCCCTCACCGACGACCCGATGAAGGCGGCGGAAAACGCCGACGTCGTCATCACCGATACCTGGGCGTCCATGGGGCAGGAAGCGGAGAAGGAAACCCGCATGAAGGCGTTCCGGGGCTACCAGGTGAACGACGAGCTGCTCGCCGCGGCAAAGCCGGGCTGCATGGTGCAGCACTGCCTGCCCGCCTACCGCGAGCAGGAGATCACCACCAAGGTCTTTGAGGCGCATGCCGACGAGATTTTTGAGGAGGCGGAAAACCGCCTGCACGCGCAGAAGGCGGTGCTCGTCACACTGATGGGCAACAAGGAAGCGTAAATAGGGAAAGCGCCGGGCTTTAAGCCCGGCGCTTTTTTTGTGCGCGAAAAAGGGAAACGCCCCCGCCGGGAACCCGGCAGGGGCGCTTAACAGCATGTTTTAAGATAACGGGGGGATTACTTGAGGCCGGCGGTGATGATCGCCATCTTGTAAACCTCTTCCGCGTTGCAGCCGCGGGACAGGTCGTTGATCGGCGCGTTCAGGCCCTGCAGGATCGGGCCGAAAGCCTCGAAGCCGCCCAGGCGCTGCGCGATCTTGTAGCCGATGTTGCCGGCGTTGATGTCCGGGAAGATAAAGGTGTTGGCCTGGCCGGCAACCGGGGAACCCTTGCACTTGGTCTGCGCGACGACCGGGGAGAAGGCGGCGTCAAACTGCAGCTCGCCGTCGATCGCGAGGCCGGGTGCGGCGGCCTTGGCCTTGGCGGTCGCGTTGCGCATCATATCGACCGAATCGCCCTTGCCAGAACCCATGGTGGAGTAGGACAGCATCGCGACCTTGGGGTCGATGCCAAACGCCTTGGCGGTGTTGGCGGTCTCGACCGCGATTTCGACCAGGTCGTCCTCGCCCGGGGTGATGTTGATCGCGCAGTCGCCCATCGCGTAGTTCTCTTCCTTGCCGTCCGCGCCCACACGGGTCAGGATAAAGCAGGAGGATACGATCTTGTTGCCGGGCTTGGTCTTGATAAGCTGCAACGCCGGGCGGACGGTGTCCGCGGTGGAGTAGGTCGCGCCGCCGAGCAGCGCGTCGGCCTTGCCGAGCTTGACCAGCATGGTGCCGAAATAATTGCCCTTGGACAGCGCCTTGCGGCAATCCTCTTCGCTCATCTTGCCCTTACGCAGCTCGACCATCTTGGCAACCATGGCGTCCATCTCCGGATAGGTGGCCGGGTCGAGGATTTCGAGGCCCTCGATATCGAACCCGCCGGCAGCGGCGGCCGCCTTGACCTCGTCGGCGTTGCCGACCAGGATGGACTCCAGGATGCCGTCGTTCTTCAGGCGGGAAGCCGCCTCCAGGATGCGCGGGTCGGGACCCTCGGTAAAGACGATCTTGCGGGGATTTGCTTTCAAAGTGGCAATCAGGTTTTCTAACATGTTGTTTTCTCCTCCGTTATCTGAATAAATTTCCGTTACATGACCATTATACACCCAATGTATCCCATATCTCAACAAGAAAAACGCAAAAATAGGGGATGGTTTTGCAGGCGGCGGGGCGCCGGCTTACCTGGCCTTGCCGATGCCGACGGCGCCCAGAATGGTGACCGCCGCGCCGAGCAGCGTGACGCCGACGCCAAGGATGAAGGTTGCGACAGAAAGACCTTTTTTCATCATAAATCACCTCGCATCCAGTATACCAGCACCATCCAAAGATGTAAAGGAATGCAGGGCGGATTTTATCCAGGTTGCCGGAAAATCCTGCCGTGGAAAACAGGAATGCTATTGATAATTTATAAATATTAGAGTAAGATAGGAGGTAAATTGGGAAATGTGTACACGATACCGGAAAGGAGGCGCGGGATGGATGACGTCATCCGGCAAATCGTCGAAATAGACGGCGGGCTGCGCGCGCGGGTCGCGGAATGCGAAGCGCGCCTTGCCCGGATGCGGGACGAGGACGCCGCGGCCGAAGCCGGGGAACCTGCCGCGCAGTCGCATGCACAGTGCGAGGCGGAGCAGATCCTGCGGCAGGCGCGCGAGGGCGCCGCAGCGGCGGCGCGGCGCCTGGAAGCCCGCTATGCTGAGGAGGAGCAGGCGCTCCGCGAAACCTATGCGCAAAAGCGGGAAGCATGGGTGCAGGCGCTGTTTGAGCGCTGCATCCGCCCGGCGGGGGATGGGGAATGACACGGGCGACGTCCTCCCGCGCAATCGGCGCAAAGCTGCACGCGATGTATGGGCGGCGGCTGACCACGCAGAATTTTGAAGAAATGCTGCACAAACGGTCGGTCGGCGAAATCGCGGCTTACCTGAAAAACACGGCGCGGTTTGCAGGCTGCTTGACCGGCGTGCAAGAATCGACGATTCACCGCGGGCAGCTTGAGATACTGCTCGGGCGCGCGCTGTTTGAGGAGGTCGGCCGCCTCAAGGGCTACGACCGTGGCGGCCCGCTGTTCCGCATCTACTACGCGCGCATCGAGCTGGAGCAGATTATCAGCTGCATTGGGTACCTGCGCGACGGGCGGCAGGAACAGTTCCTCGTCAGCGTGCCAGGGTACCTGCTGGACGGCATCGGCCTGGATCTGGACGGCATGGTGCGCGCGCGCGACGCGGCGCAGCTTGCCCGCGTGCTGGACAGGACGCGGTACGGGAAGGCGTTCCGCCAGCTGCTTGCGGATTACCATGGGGCGCTGCCCTCGCTTTCAATCTGCGCGGCGCGCCTGGGGCTGCAATACTACCAGGACGCGCTCGGCATCGTGGAGCGCAATTACGACGGCGCGGAGCGCGAGCAGCTCCGGCGCATCCTGCTGACGCAGGTCGAGGTCAAAAACCTGACGGTGGTTTACCGCATGAAGCGATATTTCGGCGCAGACGCATCGCGCATCGCGCAGCGTGTCATCCCGCTTTATTATTCCGTGCGGCGGCGCACGGTGGAGCGTCTGATGGCCGCGCCGGACGCGGCGGCGTTTGAGCGCCTGCTACGGGAAACGCGCGCGGCGCGCGCGGTCAATCCACAGGATTTCCAGTTTATCGAACACAGTACCGCGCAATACCGCCTGCAGATGTGCCACAAAGCCTTCCAGTTTACGACCAGCCCGGCTGTGGCGTTCCTTGCCTTCCTGACGATGCGGGAGATCGAGCTGTCCAACGTGCTCAGCATCGTCGAGGGGGTGCGCTATTCCGTGCCCGCGGACGAAATCCGCGGCCTGCTGGTCATGCTGTGAAAGGGGGAAAGTTTACGTGGCAATAGAAAAAATGGTGCTGGTCAACCTGCACGGCGCGCTTGACCGGCTGGACGAGGTGCTTGCCGCCTGTTCCGGGCTGGGGTGCTTCCATCCGGAACCGGTGCAAAAGCTCGTGAAGAACAGCAAATCCATGACAGTGCTTGCCCAGGACAACCCATATGAGGCAAAAATGGACCGGCTGCGCGCCATCGCGTCGCAGGCCGGCCTGCAGCCGGCCTATAACCAGGCGGACGGGCTGACCGTACAGCCGGACGACAACTTCCTGCAAAGCTTTGAGGAGCAGCTCAACCGCCTGGCGGATATCCGGCGGGAGCTGACGACGGCGATCGAGCAGCAGGAAAACGTGCTGAAGCACCTGGCGCACATCGGGAACCTGGACGTCAGCCTGGACGAGCTGTTTGCCAGCCGGTTCGCCAAGGTGCGTTTCGGCCGGCTGCCCGCGGACAGCTATCCCAAGCTAAAGTATTATGATGATGAGGTTTTCTTTTTCCACCCGTTCGATTTTGACGGGGATTATTACTGGTGCTGTTACCTGACCACCGGGGAATTTGAAGCCGTGACGGACAATATCTTTGCATCGCTCTATTTTGAGCGCATCTTTATCCCGAACTATGCGCACGGCACGCCGCGCCTTGCGAGCGCCGCCCTGCAGACCCGGCTGGAAAAGGAGAAGCGCCGCCTTGCGCATATCGACGAGGCGCGGGACAAGCTGGTGGCGCGGTCGAAGGAGGCGTTCGGCCGCCTGTGGTCGCGCACCTATTACCTGAACCTGACCTATGAAATCCGCAAATATGTCGCCGTTTCCAACGATGTGGCGGGGAAAACCTTCCACATGGTCGGTTTTATCCCCGCGCGGGAGCAGAAGCGCTTCGGCGAGCGCCTGGCGGGGTTTCCCAAGGTAACGGTCAATTTTATGCCGCCCGAGGCGGACGGGCGCTTCGTCCCGCCGACGCGGCTGCATAACAACCCGGTGGTGCGGCCGTTTGAAATGTTTGTGACCATGTACGGCATCCCGTCGCAGACCGATATCGACCCCACGCCGTTCGTGGCGGTCACCTATTCCTTGCTGTTTGGCGCGATGTTCGGCGACCTCGGCCAGGGGATGCTGCTCAGCGTGCTCGGCCTCATCATCCAGAAGGTGATGAAGGCCCAGCTCGGTGGCATCATGCTGCGTGTCGGCCTGTGTTCAGCGGTCTTCGGCCTGCTGTATGGCTCGGTCTTCGGCTTTGAGGACGCGCTCGACCCGCTCTACCATGCGCTCGGCTTGGCGGGCAAGCCCATCCATGTGATGGACGGCGCGACGATCAACCAAATTTTGATCTTCGCCGTCGCCGCGGGCGCAGTGATCATTGTGCTCTCGATCCTCATCAATATCGTGCAGGGCATCCGCCAGCGCGATATGGAACGCGCGGTGCTCAGCGCCAACGGCATTGCCGGGCTGGTGATGTACGGCGCGCTGCTCGTCGGGCTGGTGTGCCAGATGTTCCTGGACATCCGCGTTTTCGTGCCGGCTTATATCATCCTCTTTGTGGCCGTGCCCGCGCTGCTGATCTTTTGCAAGGAGCCGCTGCTCCGCCTGCTCCGGCGCGCCAAGCGCATCGCACCCGAGGACGGCATAGGCGGGTATATCGCGGAAAGCTTTTTTGAATTATTTGAGATTTTCCTGAGCTTCGCGGCCAATACGATGTCCTTCCTGCGTGTGGGCGGCTTCGTGCTGAGCCACGCGGGCATGATGCTCGTCGTTTTCACGCTGTCGGACATGCTGTCCGGCGCGAGCGTCCCGGTCATCATCCTCGGCAACCTGTTCGTGATGGCGCTCGAGGGCATGATCGTGGGCATCCAGGTGCTCCGATTGGAGTTTTACGAAATGTTCAGCCGGTTTTTCCAGGGCGAGGGCGTGCCGTTTGAGCCGATCTCGTTTGAAGCTGGGTCCGGGACAGAATAAAGGGAGGAACAACAAATGGAAATCATGCTGTTTTTGGGCACGGCGGCGGTCGTCGCGGCGGTGCTGTTT
>NZ_LT707054.1:54102-63361 GCF_900155735.1 Intestinibacillus massiliensis | reverse complement strand
CGCGCAGGACGGGCTTGCAATCGGCCTCGGCTATCTTGCGGCCGCGCTGGTTACCGGTATGGCGGCAATTGGCGCGGGTATTGCGGTCGCGGCGGCGGCGCCCGCGGCAATCGGCGCGTTTTCCGAGGACCCGAAGTCCTTCGGCAAGTCGCTGATTTTCGTCGCGCTCGGCGAAGGCGTTGCGATTTACGGACTCCTGATCTCGATCCTGATCCTGAACAAGCTGTAAGGGTGGGAGTTTTATGAAATTTTTCCTGCTCAGCGACAATATCGACACCCGGATGGGGCTGCGGCTGGCGGGGATCGAGGGCGTGGTCGTGCACGAGAAGCACGAAACGCTCGAGGCGCTCGACCGCGCGATGGCAGACTCGCAAATCGGCATCATCCTGATGACCGAGAAGCTGATCCGCCTGTGCGCGGAAACGGTGTATGACTATAAGCTGCACCGCCGCACGCCGCTGATTGTGGAAATCCCCGACCGCCACGGCTCAGGCGACAGCGGCAGCATCATCGCGGAGTACATCAAGGACGCGATCGGCATCACCATTTAAGCAACCCGTCCGGGAAGCCTTGCGTCCCTGGCTTTTTATGGGGTTGCCCTTTGCAATCCCGGAAATAGGCACGCTGCGGCGTGGGGAAGCCCGTACAGTTTTAATGTTAGCCCTCGCGGGGAGGTAACCGAATGAATGAACAATCCAAACTCGGCGCTTTCCGCCGCTCCATGACCGCGCAGGCCGAGGCCGAGATCGCGCGCATGGAGCAGGAGATGGAGGCGCTCCGCCAGGCGCGCGCCGCACGGGAAAAGGCGCGCGCGGAGGCGGGCGAGGACCGCTGCATCGCCCAGGCGCGCGTACAGGCGGCGCGTGAAAGCCGCCAGACGGTGGCGCGTGCCGGCGCGGCATGCCGCGCAAGGCTGCTGCGCCTGCGCGAAACCCTGACCGAAGGGGTTTTTGAAGAAACGGGGGCGCGGCTCGCGGCCTTAGCAGCTTCCGAGGAATACGAAGGATATCTGCGGGGCTGCGTGCGCCGCCTGCGAGAAACGCTGCCCGGAACCGGGGCGGCGCTGTCCCTGCGCCCGGAGGACGCGGGGTATGCGGACGGCCTGCGGGACATCTGGCAGGGGGAAATCCGTACGGACGGGACGTTCCGGCGCGGCGGCGCGGCAGCCGCCGACGCGGAGCACGGCGTCCGCGCGGACGCCACGCTGGACGCCGCGCTTGCCGCGCAGCGGGACTGGTTCCGTGCGCATTCCGGCGTGATCCTGCACGAAGTGGAAGGCGGTGAGGGCTGATGGCACAGAATGTAATCGGCGCAATCAACGGCCCGGTCGTCAAGGTGCGGCGTACCGCGGACTTCAGCATGATGGAAATGGTGCATGTGGGCGAAAAGCGGCTGCTCGGCGAGGTCATCGCCATGAACAGCGAAGAGACCACCATCCAGGTTTATGAAAACACGACCGGCCTACGCGTCGGCGAACCGGTCGAGCCGACGGGCGGGCCGATGTGCGCCACGCTCGCGCCCGGTATCCTGACCGGCATTTACGACGGCATCCAGCGCCCGCTGGACGTGATCGCGGCGCAAAGCGGCGCGTTCATCCCGACCGGGCTGGACGTGTCCGCGCTGGACACCCGGAAAAAGTGGCGGGTTACCCTACGCGTCAAAGCTGGCGACCGGCTCGCGGGCGGCGCGGTCTTTGCGGCCTGCCCCGAGACCCCGCTGATCGAGCACCGCATCATGGTGCCGCCCGGCGTGTCGGGCGAGGTCGTGTTTGCCGCGCCCGACGGGGAATATACGATGGATGGCCATCTGCTGACCCTGCGGGATGGGGACGGCCGGGAACATGTGCTCACCATGACGCAGCGGTGGCCGATCCGGACGCCCCGCCCCTGTCGCGCGCGCCTGCCCATCGACCGGCCGCTCCTGACCGGGCAGCGCGTCATCGATACGCTGATCCCGATCGCCAAGGGCGGCACGGCTGCCGTGCCCGGCGGGTTCGGCACGGGCAAGACCATGACCCAGCACCAGATCGCCAAGTGGTGCGACGCGGATATCATCGTCTACATTGGCTGCGGCGAGCGCGGCAACGAGATGACCCAGGTGCTCGACGAGTTCGGCGCGCTGATCGACCCCAAGTCCGGCCAGCCGCTGTCCGCGCGCACGGTGCTGATCGCGAACACCTCCAACATGCCGGTCGCGGCGCGCGAGGCTTCGATCTACACCGGGCTGACGCTTGCGGAGTATTACCGGGACATGGGCTACCATGTCGCGATCATGGCGGATTCCACCTCCCGCTGGGCGGAGGCGCTGCGCGAAATCTCCGGCCGCTTGGAGGAGATGCCCGCGGAGGAGGGCTTCCCGGCCTATTTGCCGAGCCGTATCTCGCAGTTTTATGAGCGTGCGGGCTATATGGAAAACCTGGACGGCTCCGAGGGCAGCGTGACGATCATCGGCGCGGTGTCCCCGCAGGGCGCGGACTTTTCCGAGCCGGTCACGCAGAACACAAAGCGTTTTGTGCGTTGCTTCTGGGCGCTGGACAAATCGCTGGCCTATGCGCGCCACTACCCGGCGATCAATTGGTCGACCAGCTATTCCGAGTACGTGGTCGAGCTGGCGGGCTGGTATGAGAAGAACGTATCCCCGGATTTCCTGCCCGTGCGCCAGCGCATGAACAATATCCTCCAGGAGGAGGACAAGCTGATGGAGATCGTCAAGCTAATCGGCGCGGACGTGCTGCCCGACGAGCAGAAGCTGGTCATTGAGGCCGCGAAGGTCATCCGCGTGGGGTTCCTGCAACAGAACGCCTTCCATAAGGACGATACCTATGTGCCGATGGAAAAGCAGCTGCGCATGATGCAGGTAATCCTGCTGCTGTACGACGAGGCCTTGCGGCTGGTGCAGCAGAGCGTGCCGATCGCCACCGTGCTCGGCACGGGGCTGTTCGACAAGCTGATTAAAATGAAATACGACATCCCGAACGACGACCTGTCCAAATTTGACGGGTACGAGGCGGAAATCAGGCAAACCTGCGCGGAGCTGCGCGCAAGGGGCGCGGAAGGCGGTGAGGCGCGGTGAAGGTCGAACGTTTGGGCCTGCAGGAAATCAACGGCCCGCTGGTCGCGCTGGACGGCGTATCCGGCGTATCCAACGAGGAGGTTGTGGAGCTGTCCCTTGCGGACGGCTCGGTGCGTACCGGCCGCGTGATCGCGCTGGACGGCGCGCGCGCGGTCGTGCAGGTGTTTGAAGGCACCGCCGGCCTGTCCCTGAACGGCGTGCGCACCCGCTTCCTGGGGCACCCGCTCCAGCTCCCGCTGTCGCCGGAGCTGCTTGGCCGCGTCTTTAACGGCGCGGGCCGCCCGGTGGACGGCCTCGGCGGGCTTTACGCGGAAAAATACGGCGATATCAACGGCAGCCCGATGAACCCGGTCGCGCGCGAATACCCGCGCAACTATATCGCGACCGGCGTTTCCTCGATCGACTGCCTGGTAACGCTGATCCGCGGGCAGAAGCTGCCCATCTTTTCCGGCTCCGGCATGAGCCACAACCAGCTTGCCGTGCAGATCGTCCGGCAGGCGCAGACCGCCGCGCAGGCCGGGGAGAAGTTCGGCGTGGTGTTCGCGGCGATGGGCGTCAAAAACGACGTGGCGGACTACTTCCGGCGCTCGTTCGACGAGGCGGGCGTCATGGGGCATGTCTGCATGTTCCTCAACCTGTCGAACGACCCGATCATCGAGCGTATCCTCACGCCGAAATGCGCGCTGACCGCGGCGGAATACCTGGCGTTCGAGCACGATATGCACGTCCTGGTCATCATGACGGACGTGACGGCCTACTGCGAGGCGCTGCGCGAGTTTTCCTCGTCCAAGGGCGAAATCCCGGGCAGGAAGGGCTATCCCGGCTACCTCTACTCCGATCTCGCGTCTCTGTATGAACGCGCCGGGCTGCTCAAGGGCAAAAAAGGCTCCGTCACGCAGATCCCGATCCTGACCATGCCGAACGACGATATTACGCACCCGGTGCCCGACCTGACGGGCTACATCACCGAGGGGCAGATCGTCCTCGACCGCAACCTCGACCATTTGGGGATTTACCCGCCGGTGTCCGTGCTGCCCAGCCTGTCGCGCCTGATGAAGGACGGCATCGGCGCGGGCTACACGCGCGACGACCACTCCGCGGCGTCCGCGCAGCTTTTTGCCAGCTACGCCAAGGTGCAGGACGCCCGCGCGCTCGCGTCGGTCATCGGCGAAGAGGAGCTTGCACCCTCCGACCGGCTGCACCTGCGCTTCGGCGGGCTGTTCGAGCGTTACTTCTTAAACCAGGGCTTTACGGAAAACCGGACGATTGGGGAGACGCTCGACCTGGCGTGGGCGCTGCTGTCCACGCTGCCGCGGGAGGAACTTGACCGCGTCGAGCCGGAGGTGCTGGCGGCGCATTATGATCCGGAAAAGGCAAAGCGGTTCCAGTAAAGCCGCGCATTGGCTGAAAGGGGAGGGATACGATGGCGGAACAGGTCGTGCCAACCAAGGGCAACCTGCTGACGACGAAGAAATACCTGGGCCTGTCCACGCTGGGCTTCGACCTGCTTGACCGCAAGCGCAACATCCTGGTGCGCGAGCTGATGCTGCGCATCGACGAGGCGCGGGAACTGAAGGGGCAGGTGCGTGAGATCTTTGACGAGGCTTACCGCGCGCTGCAGCAGGCGAACATTACGCTTGGCGTGATCGAGCCGCTGGCTGAGCGCCTGCCGGTCGCGGGCGGCATCGAGATCAGCTACCGCAGCGTCATGGGCGTCGAGCTGCCGGGCGTGACCCTGCGCGAACATATCCCAGACCCGGCCTACAGCCTGCTCGACACCAATTCGCGCCTGGATTACGCATATTGCTGCTTCATGCAGGTGCGCGCGCTGTCGGGGCGGCTGGCCGAGGTGGAAAACAGCATTTACCGGCTGACCAGCGCAATCAAAAAAACGCAGCGGCGCGCCAATGCGCTTAAGAACATCATCATCCCGCGGTTTGAGGACAACGTTAAGTTCATCACGGACTCTCTGGAGGAGAAGGAGCGCGAGGAGTTTTCCCGGCTCAAGGTGCTCAAGAAAAACCGGGGATAAATGCGCACGCGGGATCCCATCCCGGATGTGTTTTGCGGCGGCAAGCGCGCCCTTGCAGGGGATGCTTGCCGCCGTTTTATGGGGGCGGGCAAAAGCGCCCCCCGGCAAAGGCGCGCTCCGGCGCGGCGGAGGTGCGGCAATCTGCCCGCGCGGCATGGCTGCGCGGGTTGTTTTTTGTCCCCAAAGGCGCTATAATATTGCCGTTATGAGTTTATGGAAGGGCGGGCCGTACAAATGGCGAAGCACACGGAAGTGAAGACCAATGTTATGCGCATCCTGGAGCAGGCGAAGGTGGCCTATACGCCGCATGAGTATCCGCATGGGAAGGAAGCGGTGGACGGCGTGACGGTCGCGGGATTGCTCGGGCAGGACGTCAATACCGTATTCAAGACACTTGTGGCACGCGGCAAGGGCGGCGCGATCCATGTATTTGTCATCCCGGTCGCGGCCGAGCTCGATCTCAAGAAAGCGGCGCGCGCGGTGGGGGAAAAGGCGGTGGAAATGGTGCATGTCAAGGAACTGCTCGGGCTGACGGGCTATGTGCGCGGCGGCTGCTCGCCTGTCGGCATGAAAAAGGCGTACGGTACGGTATTCCACGAAACGGCGGCGCACATCCCGACGATCATGGTTTCGGCGGGCAAGGTCGGCTACCAGGTCGAAACGCGCCCCGCCGACCTGATCGCGCTGACCGGGGCGGCAATCGCGGACATCACGGCCTGACGGCGCTTACAGCATGCCGGCCACATCCGGGTACAGGGCGAAGAGGTGGCGCACCTCCTGCTTTTGCAGCTGCATGATCTTTTCCTCCATGGTGCTGTCGTCGTCGAACAGGACGAAGTGCCCGTGCGCGTCCTTGTCCATATAGGTATAGTATTTGGCGCACAGCTCGTGGGAGAAGAAGACCTGCGCGCCGTGCGCCGCGCGCAGCGATTCGCGCGCCTCCGGCGTGAGCGACATGCCGTCGGGCGATGCGGCTGGCAGGGAGAAATCGGCGCTGACCGGCCGCAGCAGCGCGGCGATGCGCCCGGCGCCGTACTGCTCCTGCAATTCCGCGACCATGCCGCGCAGGCTGCCGCCGGAGACCGCGGTTTCCACCGTCAGGATGGCGTGGCGGACGTCCTGCGCGCGCGCCGCGGGGACGAAAAACGGCAGGCCGCGTTCCTGGAGCGCCTCGTCCAGCGCCGTACAGAGGGCGCGCGCGGAAGGGGAGCCGCATTCAAAATCCGCGAAAACGCCGCGCGCCTGGAGCCGTCCGGCCTCGTACAGCACGTCGTTTACAAAGGTCTTGGGATGCACGGTGACGGACGGCGCGGGAAAGTCGCCGATGCCGATATAGTTCCCTGTGGTATGCACGCTCAGTTTGAGCCGCCCGAGCGCGCCGCGCGGCGTGACACGGAAGCACAGGTCGAGCAGCGGGTGGCCGTGCCCGGCCGCGCGCGAAGTATCCGCGCCGGCGCAGACAAGGATGACGGATGCGGGCAGCGACACGTAAAATCACTCCTTTTTTCTGGACATCGCGTAAAAAATCGATTACACTACTATATGTCGCACGCGGCAAAACAAGTACAACAGGAGAAGCTTATGAGCAAATTGATCCCCACTTATGTGTTTGAATCCATTTACGAGATTACGCCCGCCCTGCTGCAGGGCCACGGCGCGCGCGGGATGCTGATCGACCTCGACGGGACGATGGCGTCGCGCCACGACGCGACCCCGCCGGATACGCTGCGCCCCTTCTTGCACAGCTTTTTGGACGCGGGCATAGAAGTACTTGTTTTGTCCAATAATAATGAACGGCGGGTGCAGGTTTTCTGCGAAGGGCTGGACGTGCCCTGGCTCAGCCGGGCGGGCAAGCCCTTCCGGCGCGGGTTCCAGCGCGGCGCGGCCGTGCTCGGCGTGCCGATCAGCGAATGCGCGGTCGTGGGCGACCAGATTTATACCGATACCTGCGGCGGAAACCGCGCGGGCGCGGCGGCGACCTGCTATGTGCGGTCGCTCGACCTCAAGGATTTTTGGATCAACCTGCGCTACCAGTTTGAGCGCGGCTTTATCGCGCGCGGCAAAAAGCAGATGGAAGCGAGAAAAAAATAATGGAAGCAAGATTTGGCCCGGCAGGCAACGCGCAGGCGTTTGCGGACGCGGGCTTCAAAGCCACGGTGGACGCCCCGCGCTGGCTCAGCACGCTGGGGCTGGACGCCTACGAATACCAGTGCGGCCGCGGCGTAAACGTCGGCGAGGAGACGGCCGCCAAAATCGGCGCGCAGGCGGCGGCGCACGGCGTCGCCATGTCGATCCACACGCCGTATTTCATCAACCTGTCTTCGGATGAAACCGTGCGCATGGAGAAAAACGCAGGCTATGTGCTGGCAAGCTGCCGCGTGGCCAAGGCCATGGGCGCGACGCGGCTGACTGTCCACTGCGGCGGGCAGGGCAAGCTGTCGCGCGCGCGGGCGCTCGCCAACACATCGAAAAACCTGCGAAATATCCTGTCCCTGATGGAGCAGGAAGGTTTCGGCAGCCTGACGCTGTGCCTTGAGACCATGGGCAAGCAGAGCGTGATCGGCAGCGCGGAGGAGGTCTGCGCGCTCGTCGCACAGGACGACCGGCTGCTGCCCTGCATTGACTTCGGCCACTTAAACGCCCGCACGCAGGGGCGGTACAACAGCCGCGAGGCGTTTGCGGGGCTGTTCGACCTGATGGAGAATACCATCGGCGTGGCGCGCACGCGTGTGTTCCACAGCCATTTTTCCAAAATAGAATACGGTGAAAAAGGCGAAAAGCGCCATCTGACCTTTGCGGATACGGTTTACGGGCCGGATTTTGCACCGGTTGCGGCGCTCGCCGCGGAGCGCGGCTACACGCCGACCTTTATCTGCGAATCCGCAGGCACACAGGCTGCGGACGCGGTCACCATGAAACAACTATATGAGGGAGCGAGACAAAAATGAAGCATGTACTGCTGATCCACGGGCCGAACCTGAACCTGACCGGGGTGCGGGAGCCGGGTATTTACGGGCGCAACACGTTGGCGGCGATCAACGCCGAGGTGGTGCAGAAGTGTGAAAAGCTCGGGATGAAGTGCTCGGTGTTCCAGTCGAACAGCGAGGGCGCGCTCATCGACCGCATCCATGCGGCCATGGACGAATGCGACGCGATCATTATGAACGCGGGCGCATACACGCACTACAGCTATGCGATCCGCGACGCCATCGCGGCCGTGCGCCTGCCGTGCGTCGAGGTACATATGTCCAACGTGCACGCGCGCGAGGAGTTCCGGCACCAGTCGGTGATCGCGCCGGTGTGTGCGGGGGTCATCGCAGGCTTCGGTAAGGATAGCTACCTGCTTGCGGTTGATGCGGTAAAGGCGATGATGGTATGATCACAAAAATCCAAAAGGCGCTGGCAAACGCCGGTTTTGACGCGCTCCTGCTGACCAGCGAGCAAAACCGCCGCTATGCCACGGGGTTCCACTCCTCGGCGGGCGCGTGCTATATTTCCGCGCAGCGCGCCGTTTTCTTCACGGATTTCCGCTATATCGAAGCGGCGCGCGCGCAAATCCAGGGCTTCGAGGTGCGCGAGGTCGGCGCCGGCATGAGCTACAGTGAAGCGGTAAACGCCTGCATTGCGGCAGACCGCGCGCAGAGCATTGCGCTTGAGGACGAGGCGCTGACCTTTGCGGCCTACAAGGGCTGGGAAAAGGGGCTGTCGGCCGAAGCGGCGCCCCAGGCGGGCTTTATGGACCGGCTGCGCCTTATCAAGGAGCCGCGCGAGGTCGAATGCATCGTCCGCGCCCAGCGCATCGCGGAACGCGCGCTCGCGGAAACGCTGAACGATATCCGCCCGGGCGTGACCGAGAAGCAGGTCGCGGCGCGGCTGACCTACCTGATGCTGCTGTACGGCGGCGAAAACATGTCCTTTGACCCGATCGTGGTCTCGGGCGCGAATTCGTCCAAGCCGCACGGCGTGCCTTCGGGCAAGGCCATTGCGGACGGCGATTTCGTCACGATGGATTTCGGCTGTATCGTGGACGGCTACTGTTCCGACATGACGCGCACCGTGGCGGTCGGCCACTGCACCGACGAAATGCGCCGCGTATATGAAACCGTGCTCGCGGCGCAGCAGGCCGGGATCGCGGCGGCGCGCGCGGGCGCGGCC
>NZ_LT707054.1:0-53447 GCF_900155735.1 Intestinibacillus massiliensis | reverse complement strand
CACGCAGGAGCCTGCGCAGACGGACAGCGGCGCCGGCACGGCGGCCGCCATGGAAGGCCCGATCACGGTGATTTCCCGCGAAGAGGGTTCGGGTACGCGCGGCGCGTTTGTCGAGCTGACCGGCGTGGAGGAAAAGGACGCGGACGGCAACAAGGCCGACAACACAACCCCGGACGCACAGATCGCGAACAAGACCGACGTGGTGCTGACGAGCGTTTCCGGCGACCCGGCGGCGATCGGCTACATTTCCCTCGGTTCGCTCAATAACACGGTCAAGGCGCTGACGGTAGACGGCGTGGAGGCGACCACCGATAACGTCAAGTCCGGCGCCTATACGCTGGCGCGCCCGTTCAACATTGCGACCAAGGGCGAGCCTACCGGCGTTGCCAAGGACTTCATCGCCTTTATCCTGTCCGCGGAAGGCCAGCAGGTCATTGTGGACAATAAGTACATTGCAGTAGACGACGGGGCGGCAGCTTTCACTTCGGACGGCTCCTCCGGCACGATTTCTGTGGGCGGCTCCTCCTCGGTATACCCGGTCATGGAAAAGCTTGTAGAAGCGTACAAGGCCGCCAACCCGAACGCAACGGTTGAGCTGCAGTCCTCCGACTCCACCGCGGGCATGACCGGCGCGATGGACGGCACCTTTGACATCGGCATGGCGTCCCGCGAGCTTAAGGATTCCGAGACCGCCGAACTGACCGGCACGGCGATTGCGCTGGACGGCATCGCGGTGATCGTCAACCCGGAAAACACGCTGGACGGCGTTACGGCCGACCAGATCAAGGGCATCTATACCGGTGAAATCACCGATTGGGCGGACGTGGCCGCATAAGCGCGAATAACGACACAGTACGGGGGCGGAACGGGTTTCGCCCCCGTACCCGTACATGGGGTGAAGAAATGAAAGAACTTCGGGAAAAGCTGATGCATGGCGTATTCTTTGCCTGTGCGCTGGCTTCGATCCTGGCGGTAGCGCTCATTTGTGTGTTCCTGTTTGCAAACGGCGTGCCCGCCATGCGGGAAATCGGACTGCTCGACTTCCTGCTCGGCACAAAGTGGTCGCCGACCAACGTGCCGCCGTCCTTCGGCATTTTGCCGATGATCCTCGGCAGCGTGTATATCACGGCGGGCGCGATCCTGGTCGGCGTGCCGATCGGGCTGCTGACCGCAATCTTTATGGCGTTTTACTGTCCGAAGCGCATGTACGGCGTGCTGAAGCCGTGCACCGAGCTGCTCGCGGGCATCCCGTCGATCGTTTACGGTTTCTTCGGCATGGTGGTAATCGTGCCGCTCATCCGCTGGTTCGGTTCGCGGGACGTGACCGGGCTGGGCGGCTCAGGCTCGAGCATCCTCGCGGCGTCGATCCTGCTCGGCATCATGATCCTGCCGACGATCATCGGCGTGTCCGAGGCCGCGCTGCGGGCGGTGCCCGGCAGCTATTACGAGGGCGCGGTGGCGCTGGGCGCGAGCCATGAACGCGCGGTGTTCGCCGTGATGCTGCCCGCGGCAAAGTCCGGCGTGCTGGCCGCAGTCGTGCTTGGCATCGGGCGCGCGATCGGCGAGACCATGGCGGTCATCATGGTTGCGGGCAACCAGGCGCGCCTGACCGGCAACATCCTCAAGGGCATCCGCACCATGACCGCGAATATCGTCATGGAGATGGGCTACGCCACGGACCTGCACCGCGAGGCGCTGATCGCCACGGGCGTTGTGCTCTTTGTCTTTATTCTGTTGATCAACCTGTCCTTCTCGGTGCTGAAAAGGAGGAAAAACACATGACGGAAAATACGGCGCTGCGCGTGGCACGGCCTGCTGCGCGCACGGAAAACGGACGCCGGCTGCACGGACATCTCAAGTCGCGGCTGCAAAAAGGGCTGGTTTACGGCGCGGCCGCCATCACCTTTGCCGTCCTGCTGTTCCTGGTCGCCTATATCCTGGTCAACGGCATCCCGCAGCTGAAGCCGTCGCTCTTTTCGTGGACCTATACCTCGGAAAATGTGTCCATGGTGCCCGCGATCATCACGACGGTGGAAATGACCTTCCTCGCGCTCCTGATCGCGGTGCCGCTCGGCCTGTCGACGGCCATCTACCTGAACGAATACGCGACGCGCGGCAACCGGCTCGTGAATATCATCCGGATCACGACGGAAACGCTGTCCGGCATCCCGTCGATCGTGTACGGCCTGTTCGGCATGCTGTTCTTTGTAACTGCGCTGCACTGGGGCTACTCCATGCTGTCGGGCGCGGTGACGCTCGCCATCATGATCCTGCCGCTTGTGATGCGCACTGCGGAAGAGGCGCTGATGGCGGTGCCGGATACCTTCCGGGAAGGCTCCTTCGGCCTGGGCGCGGGGCGGCTGCGCACCGTTTTCCGCATCGTGCTGCCGGCCGCGATGCCGGGCATCCTGTCGGGCGTCATCCTGGGCATCGGGCGCATCGTGGGCGAAACCGCGGCGCTGATCTTCACCGCCGGCACCATGGCGCAAATCCCGGGGCTGCTGCAGTCCGGCCGCACGCTGGCGATCCATATGTATGTGCTGTCCGGCGAGGGGCTGCACATGAACGAGGCGTACGCGACGGCGGTGGTGCTGCTCGTCGTGGTGCTGCTGATGAACTTGCTCAGCGCCTTGGTTGCGCGCCGTCTTACCAAACAGTGAGAAAGGATGCCTTTCGCATGGATAAAATACAAATAGAGAATATGAACCTGCATTACGGCGATTTCCACGCCCTGCACGATATCAACCTGGGCATTCAGGAAAAGCAGATCACGGCCTTTATCGGCCCCTCCGGCTGCGGCAAGTCGACGCTGCTGCGCTCCCTCAACCGCATGAACGACCTGGTGGAGGGCTGCAAGATCACGGGGGATATCCTGCTGGACGGCGAGGATATCTACAAGGGCTGCGACGTCAACCTGTTGCGCAAACGCGTGGGCATGGTGTTCCAGAAGCCGAACCCGTTCCCGATGTCGATTTACGATAATATCGCTTACGGCCCGCGCACGCACGGCGTCAAATCGCGCGCGCGGCTGGACGGCATCGTGGAGCGCAGCCTCCGCCAGGCCGCGATCTGGGAAGAGGCCAAGGACTGCCTGAAAAAGTCCGCGCTGTCCATGTCCGGCGGCCAGCAGCAGCGCCTTTGCATTGCGCGCGCGCTCGCCGCGGAGCCCGACGTGCTGCTGATGGACGAGCCGACCTCGGCGCTCGACCCGATCTCGACCGCAAAGATCGAAGACCTTGTGCTGGAACTGAAAAAAGATTATACTATTGTCATGGTGACGCACAATATGCAGCAGGCCACCCGCGTATCGGATAAGACGGCCTTCTTCCTGCTCGGCGAAATCGTCGAATATAACGACACGGAAACGCTGTTTTCCGTGCCGTCCGACAAACGTACCGAGGATTACATTACCGGCCGGTTCGGCTGAGGGAGAAGGGGAAACAGAATGAGAAACCGTTTTGATATGCAGCTGCGCCAGCTCGATTGCGAGCTGATCCAGCTCGGCGCGATGATCGAGCACGCGATCGCGGGCGCGGCCAAAGCGCTGCTGGAGTGTGACGCGGAAAAGGCGCACGAGGTGGCCGGGCTGGACGATGGGATCGACCAGAAGGAGCGCGATATCGAGCGCCTGTGCCTGAAGCTCCTGCTGCAGCAGCAGCCGGTGGCGCGCGACCTGCGGCAGATTTCCGCCGCGCTCAAAATGATCACGGATATGGAGCGCATCGGCGACCAGGCCGCGGATATTGCGGAAATTGCGGTCATGCTGGCCGGGCGCGGCGAACCGCTGCTGGGCAGCGCGCACATCGGCGACATGGCGCGCGCGACCATCCGCATGGTCAGCGACAGCGTGGACGCCTTTGTAAAAAAGGACCTCGAGCTGACGCGCGCGGTCGTCCGGTACGACGACGTGGTCGACGACCTGTTTGACGAGGTGAAAAACGACCTGATCCGCTTCATCGCGCAAAACAGCGCGTGCGGCGAGCAGGCGATCGACTTCCTGATGGTCGCCAAATACTTCGAGCGCATCGGCGACCATGCGACTAATATCGCGGAGTGGGTGGAATTTTCCATCACCGGCCAGCATAAGGACGAAACAGAGTGAGGGGACTATGAAGACGATTTTTGTTGTGGAGGATGACAGCGCGATCAATGAACTGATCGCCTACGCGCTGCGGGGCGAGGGGTTTGCAGTAAGCGGGTTCGGCAACGGAGAGGCGTTTTTGAACGCGCTGGACGGCGGCCTGCCCGATTTGGTGCTGCTCGATATCATGCTGCCGGGGCAGGACGGGCTTTCCATCCTGCGCCGCCTGCGGGAGAACACGCGCACCCAGTCGCTGCCGGTCATCCTGCTCACGGCAAAATCGACGGAATACGACAAGGTCGTCGGCCTGGACAGCGGCGCGGACGACTATATTGCAAAGCCGTTCGGCGTGCTGGAAATGCTGTCCCGCGTCAAGGCCGTGCTGCGCCGCGCGGGCGGCGCCGTGCAGTCCGACGCGCTGGTGGTCGGCGGGGTGACGCTCGACGCGGCGCGCCATATCGTGACCGCCGGCGGGCGCGAGCTGCCGCTGACGCTCAAGGAATTTGAGCTGCTGCGCTACCTGATGGAGCACCGCGGCCAGGCGCTCACCCGGGACGGCATCCTGTCCACGGTGTGGGGCTACGGTTTTGAGGGCGAGACGCGCACGGTCGACGTACACGTCGGCACGCTGCGGCAGAAGCTCGGCGAATATGGCTCCATGATCGAGACCGTGCGCGGCGTGGGGTACCGTATCGGAGGCGGCAAGTGAGGAAACGTATTTTCCGCAGCATGTGCCTGCTGGCGCTGACGGCGGTCATCCTGACGAGCGTCCTGGTGTCCGCCATGGTCTATGCCCGCAGCTTTACCGAAATGAAGACCCAGGTGCAGCGCGAGGCCGCCCTGATCTCCGTCGGGCTGTCGCACGGCGGGGAGGATTACCTCGGCGCGCTGCAGATCGATTACGGCGACGATTTCCGCATCACGCGCATCCGGCGCGACGGCATGGTGCTGTTTGACAGCGACGCCGAACCGGGCAGGATGGAAAACCACCTGTCCCGGCCGGAGGTACAGGCGGTGCTGTCCGGCCAGTGGAGCGGAGAGGCGGTGCGCCGCTCCGAAACCATGGATACCAAGACCTACTATTATGCGCTGGCGCTGGCGGACGGCACGGTGCTGCGCCTGGCGTCCACCATGCGCAGCGCCTTCGGCGCGGTGCTTTCGGTCGCGCCGCTGATGGTGTTTATCGCCGTGGTCGTGCTGCTGCTCACGCTGCTGCTGGCACGGCGCATGGCGAACCTCATCATCGGCCCGCTCAACGCGCTCGACCTGGAGCATCCGGAACGCGACGGCGCATATGAGGAGCTGTCCCCGCTGCTCAGCCGGATCGCACAGCAAAACCGTTCGATCGGGCGGCAGATGCGCCAGCTTACCGCGCGGCAGGAGGAATTCCGCCTGCTGTCGGAGAATATGAGCGAAGGGCTGCTGCTGCTTGACCGGAACGCGGCGATCCTGACCATCAACAACAGCGCGCAGGCGCTGCTGGGCGGCGACGCCGACCGCGACTATGCGTCCCAGCATTTTTTACAGCTTTCGCGCGATTTGCAGCTGCAAAAGCTGATTGAGAAGGCGCTCGGGGGAGACCGGGCGGAAGATACGCTGCCCTTCCGCGGGCGGCAATACCAGGTCATCGCGAGCCCGGTCACGGCGGACGAGACGATCCGCGGCGCGCTGCTGCTGTTCCTCGACGTGACGGAACGCCAGCAGGCGGAACAGATGCGCCGTGAGTTTTCCGCGAACGTGTCGCATGAGCTAAAGACGCCGCTGACCTCCATTTCCGGCTATGCGGAAATGCTGGCCGGCGGCATGGTGCGGGATGGGGACATCAAGATGTTCGCAGGGCGGATTTACAGCGAGGCTGGCCGCCTGCTGGCGCTCATCCAGGATATCATCAAGCTGTCCCGCCTGGACGAGGGCACGGCGCAGGAACAGGCCGAGCCGGTCGACCTGTACGAAGTAGCGAAGCAGGTTGTGGAACGGCTCGCGCTACCCGCGGCGGAGCGGCAGGTCGCCGTGACGGTCGAAGGGGAGCCTACTGTGGTGCTCGGCGCACCCGCGATGCTCGATGAGCTGATGTTCAACCTGTGCGACAACGCGGTCAAGTACAACAAGGCTGGCGGCAGCGTCACCGTATCGGCCAGGCCGGCGCGGGACGGCGCGTGCCTGGCCGTGCGGGACACCGGCATCGGCATCCCGCATGGGCTGACCGAGCGGGTGTTTGAGCGTTTTTACCGCGTCGACAAAAGCCGCTCCAAGGACACGGGCGGCACCGGCCTCGGCCTGTCGATCGTCAAGCACATCGCACAGATCCACGGCGCGCAGGTTTCGATCGAGAGCAAGGAGCAGGTAGGCACCTGCATCCGGGTTAAATTCCCACCGAACTGAATAAAAAAGACGGGAAACCACTGGTTAAGCGGTTTCCCGTCTGTTGTTTTAGGGGGATTATAGCACCATGTCGATAGGCTGTATCGAAAAGGTAGGCTGCAGGGGGCAGTTGGGCGCGTCCTTGCGGAAGCGGCGGATGATGCGGGACAGCACCATCTCGCAGTTTTCATAGGTGATCGTCGGCAGCATCAGCAAATATTGCGCCACGCTGTACTTGGCGTAAACGTCGCCGCGGCGCAGCGAATACTTGATGCTGGAGGAGAGCCTGTCCATATTGGTGTTCAGCGCCTTGACCGGCACGTCCACGCCTTCCGCGCTGGACAGCGTGATGAGGCAGAGGAAGACGGATTCGCCGGTGCGCGCCGCTGCCCGGACCTCGAGCCGGTAAATGTCCTTAAACACTTCAAATTCGCAGAGGAAAGCGCCGTTTTCCGCCGTATCCTCGCGCAGCTTTTCCTTGATGACCCCGAGGTCTGTCTCCACGGTGTGGATGGACTTGATGATCTCGCGGTAGAGCGAGGTCAGGTTGTCCGATGGGGTGACGCCGAATTCCCGGTAGAACAGGTCGGTCATGTCCTTGTAAACCGTGAGCGCGGTCTGGTGCCGGCCGAGGTCGACGAGCGCGCACAGCAGGTGGTAGTACAGCGACTCCTCGTAGGGGTCGATATCGACCGCGTGGCGGCAGACCGTAACGATGTCCTCAAAGCGAGATTGGCGGCGCAGAAGGTCGCACAGGCGCGAGACCGCGTCGAGGTAGCGGGAGTGGTAGTAGGCGCTCAGCCGGATAACCCAGGACTCCATGGCCGACTTCGGGAGCAGGTCGCCGCTGTAAAGGTGCGCCGCCGCGAGCAGGCACTCCATCCGGTCGCCGTCTTCGGTGTCGGACTCCAGCGCGGCGGTATAGAGCTGGTCGAACAGCTCGGTGTCCACATCGAAATTGAGCTGGTTGTTCCACATGTATGTACCGCGCGTTTGCAGGATCATGTTCTTGCTGTCGGAGAAGTGCAGCTCGTCCAGCATAGCGCGGATGCGGTGTACCAGCGTTTTGAGGGCGTTGACGGGGTTCTCGCTTTTGCCCTCCGGATAGACCGCCTCGATCAGTTCGTTTTGCGACAGCTCGCGGTCGCGGAACGCGATCAGGAATTCGAGAAGCAGCCAGGGCTTTTTGGAGCGGATGACCTGGTCGCTGATGGACTGCTGCCCATTTGACAGGCTGCATCCGCCAAGCATGTTAATGTGCAGCTTTCCGGGATCGTCCCGCAGGGCGAGGTGCAAAAGCTCCTGACACCGCTTTTTTGTGGCCACGGGCTACACTCCTTTCCAAATCGTGAACGGGTAACCGCACACGCATAATTAGCTATATATATTATGACACAAAGTATTTACAAGGTCAATGCGTTTGGCAGGGGATTACAAAACGGGGCAGGGAAAATTTACTGATTTGGTAAGGTTACATATTTACTTTCAGAGAAAAATGAAGTATAATCTATGAAACTGGAGAAGTATTAGTAAATGAGCTTTTAGCATACAGAAAGGTGTGATTGGTATGATGCATATGCAGAGGGGCCTGGCGCTCCTGCTGGCCGGCGTCATGCTTTCAGGCGCGCTCGCCGGCTGTTCCGCATCGGATGCAGCGGCGCAGGCGCAGCCGGAAGGGACGGGTCAGGTCGTTACGCTCGATGATATGGAACTGGATATGACCCCGCTGGCGGATACGCCCGCGCTGTCCACGGTGCTGTCGCCTGTGGCTTCGGGGGCTTTGGTCGCGGCAGTGACGCAGTCTGACATCGATTATTCCAACACCAAGGACGGCTACGTGATGGCGCGCTGGCTTGGCGGCGGCACCACTAAGATCAAGGTGCAGGTCACGGGGCCGAGCGGCACCACCTATACCTACGACCTGAACACGGCGGGCACATATGAGACGTTCCCGCTGTCGGATGGCAATGGCAGCTACAAGGTCACCGTCCTGCGCAACACCTCGGGCAACAAGTACGCCGTAATACAGTCGGTCAAGGTCGACGTCAAGCTGGCGGACGAATTTGCCCCGTTCCTGCGCCCGAACCAGTATGTAAACTTCACGAAGGACAGCAAGACGGTCGCAAAGGCCGCGGAACTGACCGCGGGCAAGTCCGACGAGCTGGAGAAGGTCGCCGCGGTCTACAACTTCGTCGTCACCAATATTTCGTACGACAAGGACCTGGCGGCCACCGTCCAGAGCGGCTACCTGCCCAATGTGGACGCGGTGCTGGCCAAGAAAAAGGGCATCTGCTTCGACTATGCCGCGATCATGACTGCGATGCTGCGCAGCCAGAACGTGCCGACCAAACTGGTCGTCGGCTATACGGGCAACGTGTACCACGCCTGGATCAACGTCTATTCCAAGGAAAAGGGCTGGATTGACGGCGTGATCAGCTTTGACGGCAAGCAGTGGAAGCTGATGGATCCGACGTTTGCGTCCTCCTCCAAGCAGAGCAGCGAAATCATGAAGTACATCGGCAACGGTTCGAATTATCAGGCTAAGTACCTGTATTGAGCGCCGCGTCGTTGAAAAGGATTTTTTGGTATGTTATAATAGGTCTGCATTTAAGAATGCAGGCCTATTATTTTTGCTGCCGGTTTTTTGGCAGGCTGCGTCCGCAGGGACGGGATCAGGGGGTTGCATATGAAAGGAAAACGGATGCAGGACGCAGAGCTTTCGGCGTTCTGCCTGGAACTGCATGAAATCTGGCACGCCGGGCTGCCGCTGGCGGATGGCGTGCGCAGCCTTTGCGACAGGGAGGACGGCCACGACAGCCGCCCCTGGATGGAAGCGCTTTGCGATGCGGCGGACCACGGCGTTTCGCTGTCCGCGGCGCTGCAGCAGACGGGCGCGTTCCCGGCATATATGGTGAACCTTTTGACGCTTGCCGACCGCACGGGGCGGCAGGAAGAGGCGCTGCTCGCGCTGTCCGAGTATTACGAGCGGCGCGACCGGCTGGCAAACAGCGTGCGCAGCGCGGTGCTGTACCCGGCGCTGCTCGTGGTCATCATGCTGCTCGTGGTCGGGGTGCTGGTCACCAAGGTGCTGCCGATCTTTAACGGCGTGTTCGAGCAGCTTGGCACGCGCATGTCCGGCCTTGCGGTCAGCCTGATGCATCTCGGGCAGGCGCTTTCGGGCGCGTCGGCGGCGATTGGGGTGGTGCTGGCCGCGATCGTCGTGCTGGCGCTCGCGGTTTGGCTTGCGCCCCCGCTGCGCAGCCGCGTACAGGCGGCGGGCTCCGCCCTGTTTGGCGGCCGGGGCGTGCTCGGCCGCATCGCATCCGCTAAATTTGCGGCGGCCATGGCCATGGCGACAAAAAGCGGCCTGGATATCGAGGAGGCAACCCATGCCGCGGCGGAAGTGTGCGGCGGCGACGCCCGCACCGACCGGAAGACCGCGCAGTGCATGGAACTGCTCGCCCAGGGGACGCATGTATCGGACGCGCTGCGCCGCAGCGGCCTGCTGCCGCCGCGCATCTGCCGCATGGTGGGGCTGGGCGAGCGCACCGGCTCCCAGGCGGATATTTTTGCCGAGGTGGCGCGCCGCAGCGAGCAGGCGGTCGACGACGAACTGGACCGTATCATCGGCTGGATCGAGCCGGCGCTCGTCATCCTGACGGCGCTTGTCGTCGGCGTGGTGCTGCTATCGGTCATGCTGCCGCTGCTCAGTATCATGTCCTCCATCGGCTGAGAAAGGGAAGCGCATGAAACGCAGGAAAAACAGGAAGGACGCCGCGCTGCTTGGCGTCATGGCCGCGCTGTTTGCGCTTGTGCTTGTGTTTATGCACGCGGGCGTGCAAGACGCCGGCCGCGTGGCGGACGAAGAGGGGCTGCGGATCGCCGAGCAAAGCATCCGCCGCGCCGCGGTAAGCTGCTATGCGGCGGAGGGGCGATACCCGCCCAGCTATGCGTATATCCGGACGCATTACGGCGTACAGGTGGACGAGGGGCGCTACGCTGTGCATTATGAGGTGTTCGCATCCAATCTGATGCCGGATATCACCGTTTTGGAAAGGACGGGGACGTAAGTGGGTGCAAAGCAAAACAGCCATTCCGTGGGCGGCGTTGTGGTGCTGCTGGTCTGCTGCGTATTTGCGGCCAGCGTGCTGCTGGCGCTGGCGTTCGGCGCGCGGATTTACCGCAGTGTCGAGGACCGCACGGAATCGGGGTACAACAGCCGTGTCGGCCTGTCCTATATCTCCACGAAGATCCACGCCTACGATCTGGCGGGCACGGTCTCGGTCGGCGATTTTGACGGCCTCAGCGCCCTGTATTTGGCGGAAGAAGCGGACGGCGAGCGGTATTATACGATCCTTTACGCGGCGGACGGCTGGCTCTATGAGCTTTACTGCCAGGACGGCGTGGAACTCGCACCGGACGACGGGGAGAAGCTGCTCGAAATGGGCGCGCTGGCCTTTTCACTCGAGGGGGATACCGTGCGCGCCGTGGTGACGGACGCGCAGGGGCATTCCGCTTCCATGGAAACCTTTTTGCGCAGCGGAGGTGCGGCATGAAGCAGACAAAACGCTCCGGCGCGAGCCTGTTCCTGATCGAGCTGCTGCTCGGGCTATTGGTCTTCGCGGTGGCCGCCGCAATTTGCATCCGCATTTTTGCGGGCGCTTATCAGATATCAGCGCAGACCACCGCGCTCAGCCATGCGGTCACAATCGCCCGGAACACGGCGGAGGCCGTGCGCGCCGGGCATGAAGCGCCCCAGGCGGGCTACGACGCGCAGGGCATGCCGACGGACGGCGACGCGGCATACCGCGTAACCCTGTCGGAAACGCCGTGCAGCGACGGCCTGGCCGAGGTACAGGTCGCGGTGACGGACGCGGCCGGCAACGAGCTTTACCGTGTTACGGCCGTCAAGGGGGAGGGGGAGCCATGAGCAGAAGGACGCCGCGTATCGGCATGGGGACGGCTTCCCTGGTCGTGATTTTTGCCGTTTTAAGCCTGACGGTCTTTTCGCTGCTCACGCTGATGACCGCGCGGAACGACCGTGCGCTTGCGCAGCGCACGGCGGATTCGGTGCAGTCGTATTATGCGGCCGACACCCAGGCCGCCCATATCCGCAAAGCGGTGGAGCAGGCCGCGCGGGCGGGGGCGCTTCCATCCGAAATCGACGGGGTCTCGCTCGAAGCCGCGGGCGGCGAGGTGCGCTATGCCTGCCCGATGGGCGAAGGGATGGCGCTCCGCGTTACGCTGGCACTGTCGCCGGACGGCGCTACCACGGTGCGCGCGTGGCAGGCGGCCGCCGACGAAGCGTGGCAGGCGGATACGACGATCCAGGTCTGGGACGGGGAAGGAGAATAAAACATGGGCGAAATCGGGCAGTTTTTGAGCGCCGCGGTCGAAGGCGGCGCGTCCGATATATTTATTATTTCCGGGCTTCCGGTTTCCTTTAAGGCGGAGGGTGAAATCCACCCGGTCGGCGAGGAGAAAATCATGCCGGACAAGGCGAACATGCTGGTGCGCGAGCTGTATGAGCTTGCGGGGCGCGACATTTCGCATTTCCTGGAGACCGGCGACGACGACTATTCGCTGTCCGTCAAGGGTCTTTCGCGCTTCCGTGTATGCGCCTACCGGCAGCGCGGATCCATGGCCGCGGTCATCCGAACGATCGCGTTCGGCCTGCCCGACCGGCACGCGCTCGGCCTGCCGGACGAGGTGATCAAGGTCGCCCGCAAAACGCAGGGCATGGTGCTCGTCACGGGGCCTGCGGGCAGCGGCAAGTCCACGACGCTCGCCACCATTACAAATGAGATCAACCACACCCGTTCCGCGCATATCATCACGATCGAGGATCCGATCGAATACCTGCACCGCAACGACAAGAGCGTCATCAGCCAGCGCGAGGTGCGCACGGACACCGAGAGCTATGTCACCGCGCTGCGCGCCTCGCTGCGCCAGGCGCCGGACGTCATCCTGCTCGGCGAGATGCGTGACCTCGAAACCATCAAGACGGCCATGACTGCGGCGGAGACCGGCCATTTGGTGCTGGCCACGCTGCATACGATCGGCGCGGCAAATTCGGTGGACCGTATTATCGACGTTTTCCCGCCGGAACAGCAGCAGCAGATCCGCGTGCAGCTCTCCATGGTGCTGCAATCGGTCATCACGCAGCAGCTGATCCCGACGGTGAACGGCGGCCTGACGCCCGCATTCGAGATCATGCACGTCAACAACGCGATCCGGAACATGATCCGCGATTCCAAGGTGCACCAGATCGATACGGTCATCCAGACCTCTGCGGCGGAGGGCATGGTCAGCCTGGACAACTCCCTGCTCAGCCTGTGCCGGGAGGGCAAGATCGCCCCGCAGATGGCGGTGCGGTACGCCGTCAACCAGGAGCAGATGGAGCGCCGCCTGCGGCAATGGTGACGCCCATACCCAAAAGTGCGGGGCACGTTGCAATAAAAGACTTGTATTTTGTATATTTGTCCATTATAATAAAAGTATTCATGCGATAAAGCATAACTAGGAGGTTATCAAACATGCAAATGCCACAGGCGGGTGAGTACGGCAAGATCCTGATGCAGTTTCTGCCGATCGTCCTGCTCATCGTCGTATTCTATTTCCTGCTGATCCGTCCGCAGAAGAAGCGCGACAGGGCGGAAAAGGAAATGCGTAATTCCATTTCGGTTGGTGATGAGATTTCTACCATCGGCGGTATTATCGGCCGCGTCGTCACGATCAAGGAGGATGTGTTCGTCCTGGAGACCAGCGGCGACCGTTCCAAGATCAAGATGTACCGTTGGGCGATCCGCGGCAAGGAACAGGCCGAAGCGCCGGCGGAAAAGCTGGAGAATTCGTAATAATTTCCCCGTGGCCGAATAGATTGGAACCAAAGATCATTCGGGCAGGAGGAGGAAATTATGAAAAAGGCTGAAAACGCAGCGCCCATTAGCGCGGTCCTGGGGTTTCCCATATTGGCCGGCCTGGTGCTGACCCTGCTACTCATGCTGGCCGGCGCGCTGGCGGTGTATGGGGGGAAGGTCAGCGGCGACCTGATCCCGCAGGCGTCCCTGGCGGCGCTCGGGGTAGGGGGCTTTGTCGCGGCGCTGCTTGCAGCCCGCCGCGCAGGCAGGAGCAGGCTCCTCTGGGGGCTTGCGGCCGGCGGCATCCTTTTCCTTTGTCTGTTGCTGCTGAGCCTGGTGTGGATCGGGGAACCGGTGCGGCTCCCACGCGTCCTGCTGGTGTTCGGCGTGACATTAGTTGCGGCCTGCGCGGGCAGTATTACTGGCGCAAGCCTCAAAAAATCCAAGCGTAAGAAAAAATAGCAAGGGAGGAAACCCGAATGAAGCACATTAAGACCCTGACTTCCGCAACCTTGAAGCAGACTGCGGCCCATGGCGGCTGCGGCGAGTGCCAGACCTCTTGCCAGTCCGCTTGCAAGACTTCCTGCACCGTTGCGAACCAGAAGTGCGAGCACAGCAAGTAATCCTTGCTGACAAAATGAAAAAGCTGCGGGGCGTGCTGGTTTGACGGCGCGCCCCGCCGTTTTGCTACGATAAAAAATCAACGGGAAGACGGAGAAAAATTACTATGATCCATCGATATTCAATGAAAGGCCTCAACTTCGTCCTGGACGTCAACAGCGGCGCGGTGCATGTGCTGGACGATATCTCCTACGCGGTGTCGGAATTCCTGATGCCGGAGATGGGGGAGGGCTGCCCGGAGGCAATTTTTGCGGCGCTGCCGCAGTATGCGCGCGAAGAGGTCGCGGACGCCTATGCGGAGCTCTACGCGCTCAAGCAGGCGGGGCAGCTGTTTGCGGACGACGACTATATCGACGTCAGCAAATATGTGCCGGTGGGCGCGCCCGTCAAGGCGCTGTGCCTGCACGTCGCGCACGACTGCAACCTGCGCTGTAAATACTGCTTCGCGTCAACCGGCGACTTCGGCACCGGCCGCAAGATCATGCCGTTCGAGGTCGCCAAGAAAGCCATTGACTTTGTCATCGAGCGCTCGGGCGCGCGCCGCAATATCGAGGTGGACTTCTTCGGCGGCGAGCCGCTGATGGCGTTCGATACGGTGAAAAAGACCGTGGAATACGCGCGCTCCATCGAAGGGGCGCACGGCAAGAAGTTCCGATTCACCATCACGACGAACGGCGTGCTGCTGGACGAGGACGCGCGCCGCTACATCAATGAAAATATGGACAACGTCGTCCTTTCCATCGACGGCCGCCCCGAGGTCAACGACGGGATGCGCAAGACGGTCAACGGCCAGGGCAGCTACGACGTGATCGTGCCCAAGTTCAAAAAGCTGATTGAAGCGCGCGACCCGGCGCGCGACTACTATGCGCGCGGCACCTTTACCGCCAAAAACCTGGACTTTGCCAACGACGTCTTGCATATCGCCAACGAAGGCTTTGACCGCCTCTCCGTCGAGCCGGTGGCGAGCGAGCCGGGCAGCGGCTACGATCTGACGGAAGCGGACCTGCCCAAAATCTTTGCAGAGTATGACCGGCTGGTCGATATCATGCTGGAAAAGCGCAGGAAGGGCGAGGGCTTTTCGTTCTTCCACTTCATGGTCGACCTCGACCAGGGGCCGTGCGTGATCAAGCGCCTGCGCGGCTGCGGCGCGGGCTACGAGTATGTGGCCGTTACGCCGGAGGGCGACATTTACCCGTGCCACCAGTTTGTCGGGCGCGAGGGCTACCGGCAGGGAAGCGTCATGGACGGCAGCTTCGATATGGAAATCTCCAAAAAATTCGCGGCGCAAAATATCTATACCCGCGAAAAGTGCCGCGACTGCTGGGCGAAGTTCTACTGTTCCGGCGGCTGCAGCGCGGCAAACGACGAGATGAACCATAACCTGAACGAGCCTTATGCGCTGGGCTGTGAAATGGAGCGCAAACGCCTGGAATGTGCAATTTACCTGAAAGCCGCGGAGATGGACGAGAGCGATTCGTAAAACCATATAAATCGTGAGGTTTTCACAAAAAATGGTTGCTATTTTTGGCGCTCTTGCTGTATACTAAAGTTGCAGAATGTTGGTTTCTAAAACAGAAAGGGTGAAAAATATGCCACATAGCATCCATGTTGGATTTCTTGGCGTGAATGACTTTGCCCACGAGCTGATCCAGGCCATAATCGACAAGGGGGTCATCCCCGAAAAAAATATATATGTATCCGATGCCAGCCCGTCGAGCTGCGCACAATATGAAGGGCGCGCAATCTCGGTCTTCAAGGACGATATGACGACCCTTATCAAGGCCGAACTGGTGATCATCACGGCGCCGCGCCGCGAGTTCGGCACGGTGCTCGCGCCGATCTGCGCGCTGACGCGCGGCAAGATCATCGTCGCAATGACCGAAGGCATCGACTGTAACTTTGTGCTCGACCGAGTCACCAAGGGCACCTATGTCGTATCGGCCGCACCGCACCAGAACGACGCGGGCAAATGGGAAACATCGTTGGAGTATTCCGCGGGCTTCCCGGAATATATGAAGGCCGCCTGTATTGATATCGTGGGCAGCATCTGCAAACCAGGCCAATAAGGCTATGAAAAAAACCTGTGCGCAAACGCAGGGCGATAAAACGGGGGAGGCGCCGCATCGCGGCAGCCTCCCCCGTTTCCCATAGCGGTTTGTCGCTATGCGCACATCCGCGCAAACAAAAACAGGCTGCGGTTTGCATACCGCAGCCTGTTTGCTGTTACACTAGGATAGCCGGAACTTACGCCTCGGCCTTGACCTTCTTGAGCTTTGCGAAGCGCGGCAGGCCGTTTTCCTTCGGGCCGTTGTTCTCGCCGTTGATGAGCGGCATTGCGTATTCGACAAACTGCTCGGTTACGCCGTTGCCTTCCTCGTTGATCCACTCGCGCGGAACCTTCTTCTCGGTGTTTGCAACTTCGGAAAGCGGCAACAGCTCGATTTCGCACTTGTAGCCGTTTGCGTCGCGGGTACACTTGAAGCCCGGCATAAAGTCGGTCTTGCCGGCGACAGCGTTTTCAACCGCAGCCTTACCAGCCATATAGGACTCGTCGACGTCGGTCTTGGAAGCGCAGTGCGCCGCGCAGCGCTGCAGCAGGGACAGCTCGATGCCGCGGACCTTGCAGCCCAGCTCGTTCTTGACGGTGTCCGCCAGCATCACGGCGAGGCCGCCGAGCTGCGCATGGCCGAAGCCGTCGGTCGCGGAGGTCTTGGCCTCGGAAACGAAAGAGCCGTCCGCATAGTGGATGCCCTCGGAAACGGCGACCAGGCAATTGCCCTTTGCGTCGTAAACCTTCTTGACGTCCGCCAGGAACTTCTTCATGTCGAAGTCGGTCTCGGGGAGGTAAATGAGGTCGGGGCCTGCGCCCTGTGCGGTAGCCAGGCCGGCGGCCGCGGTCAGCCAGCCAGCGTGGCGACCCATGATCTCGACGATGCAGACCATGCCGGTGTCATATACGCGGGCGTCCTGGTAAATTTCCATGCAGGAAGTCGCGATATACTTGGCTGCGGAGGAGAAGCCCGGGCAGTGGTCGGTGCCGAACAGGTCGTTATCGATCGTCTTCGGGATGCCCATGACGCGGCACTCGTAGCCGGACTTCATCATGAACTTGGAAACCTTGTTGCAGGTGTCCATGGAGTCGTTGCCGCCGTTGTAGAAGAAGTAGCGGATATCGTACTTCTTGAAGATCTCAAGGATGCGCTTGTAATCGGTGTCGTCGACATCCGGATCAGCCAGCTTGTAGCGGCAGGAACCCAGCGCGGAGGAAGGGGTGTAACGCAGCAGGGCCAGCTCGTCACGGTCCTCCTTGTCGATGTCATACAGCTCGTCGTTCAGCAGGCCCTTGATGCCGTGCGCCATACCGAAAACGCGGGTGATGGACGGGTTGTCCAGCGCAGTTTCCAGCGCGCCCAGCACGGAAGTGTTGATGACCGAAGTCGGGCCGCCCGACTGGCCGATGACGCATGCGCCTTTGAGTTCACTCATAATAAGAAAACCTCCTAATATCTCGTTAAACAGCCTGTTTTTTGGCGTTCACTTTCATTACAAAATGATAACATAGTTTGGGTGCAAAATCAATTTATTTTCTTGTGGTTATCTAAAAATAAACCAAGTTTTACAATTTTGCAACATAATGCTTGATTTTAACGCGGGGCGCTGGTAAAATAGCAATAGCTAGTCCTGAAAGGGATTGAAACCCGATAAATTTTTATTTTGAAAGGGAAGATAGATTATGCCATTAGTATCTACTACCGAGATGTTCAAGAAGGCTTACCACGGCGGTTACGCGGTCGGCGCTTTCAACGTGAACAACATGGAAATTGTCCAGGGGATTACCGAGGCTTGCCAGGAGCAGAAGGCTCCCGTCATCCTGCAGGTTTCCAAGGGCGCGCGCGCTTATGCCAACCACACCTACCTCATCAAGATGGTTGAGGCTGCCGTAATCGAGTGCCCGGATATCCCGATCGCCCTGCACCTTGACCACGGCAACAGCTTCGAGCTGTGCAAGGACTGCATCGACGGCGGCTTCTCCTCCGTTATGTTCGACGGCTCCGCAATGCCGTACGAAGAGAACGTCAAGATCGCGAAGATGGTCGCCGACTATGCGCATGCGCACGGCGTTGTCGTCGAGGCGGAGCTTGGCCAGCTGGCGGGCGTGGAAGACGACGTCTGCGCAGAGGAGCATTCCTACACCGACCCGGCGGTCGTGCAGGACTTCGTCGAGAAGACCGGCGTAGACTCCCTGGCGATTGCAATCGGCACCTCCCACGGCGCTTACAAGTTCAAGCCCGGCCAGAAGCCGCAGCTGCGCTTCGACATCCTGGAAGAGGTTTCCCGCCGCCTGCCGGAGTTCCCGATCGTACTGCACGGCTCCTCTTCCGTCCCGCAGGACATGGTCGCCAAGGTCAACAAGTACGGCGGCGCGATGCCGGACGCCATCGGTATCCCGGAAGAGATGCTGCGTGAGGCTGCCAAGGGCGCGGTCTGCAAGATCAACATCGACTCCGACATCCGTCTGGCGATCACCGCGGCGGTCCGCGAGCACTTTGCGCTGCATCCGGCGGACTTCGATCCCCGCCAGTACCTGAAGCCTGCCCGTCAGGCTGTCAAGGACATGGTCAGCCATAAGCTGGTTGACGTCCTGGGCTGCAACGGCAAGGCGTAAGCAATTTATTTGCAAACAAAAGCGTCCCGCATGTGCGGGACGCTTTTTTGCTGCAATAAAAAAATAAATCATGTATATGCTGTCTGGTTTTTGCATAAAATGACGCGTACAGGTGTATAGGCGCGGATGCATGCGTCGATGACATAAGCCGTGCCGCGCGAGCGGCCGTCCCACAGCGCGAGTACATAATCTGCGCGCAAAACGATCTGTTCGTTGCGTTTCAGCGGCGCGGCACGGCCATATGTGCCGTAATCCGGCCGGATTGTCGTCAGCGGCAGCCGGTTTTCCTCGGCGTAACGCCGGGCGAGCGCATCCGCGCCCTTTGCCCCGCCGGAAATGATTTCGCTTGCGCCGACCGGTACTTTTTCGCACAGCTTGCCATAAAACGCATCGGTAACGCTGCGCGACCCGATAATCGCCACCCGCATGCGGCCACCGCCTCCCGTCAAAAAAATTTGATTTCCTGTTTCCCCCAGTATAACGCGGCGGCGCAGGCGCTGCAATAGGGATTTCCTGTATTGAGAAAGCGCCCAAATCTTCGCCGGTTAGACAAACACTTTCTGCGATAAGCGCAAACCTTCTGTGGCATAGTAAAAAGGGAGGTGAATTGCGCGTGCAAAAAGGAAAACAGTGGGATTGGGTGCGGCGGCTGGGCAGTTCGTTGCTGGCGNCTGTGGCATAGTAAAAAGGGAGGTGAATTGCGCGTGCAAAAAGGAAAACAGTGGGATTGGGTGCGGCGGCTGGGCAGTTCGTTGCTGGCGGCGGCCATATTGGCGGGCAGCGGCTTAACTGCGTATGCGGCGGCACCGGCGGAAGTCATCCCGATCGGGCGGACCGCGGGCATCAAGATGTCGGCGGAAGGGGTAATGGTGGTGCGCCTGAGCGGCGTGCAGACGGCAATCGGCGAGGTGTACCCGGCGAAACAGGCGGGCTTGCATGAGGGCGACCAGATCGTTTCAGCGGACGGCAAGCAGGTGACGTCCAATGAAAGCCTGCAAAAAACGGTGGCGGCCGCTGGCGAAAAGGCGGTTGCCCTACAGGTGCGCAGGGACGGGCAAGCAATGGAAGTCAAGGTAATACCGGTCATGGATACCACAGGGCAATACAAGATCGGCGTAATGGTACGTGACAGCATGGCGGGCATCGGCACCATCACGTATGTCGACCCGGATACCGGCGCGTACGGCTCGCTCGGGCACGGCATCTGTGACATGGACACCGGCGTGCTGCTGCCGCTTGGCAAGGGCAGCGTTATGGAGTCCGCGGTGAGCGGCGTGCAAAAAGGCGAAGCCGGCAAGCCGGGCGAACTCAAGGGCGAGTTTAATTTGCAGCAGGACATGGGTTCGGTTGTGAAGAACACGGACAGCGGCGTTTTTGGCACCTTGACGGACGACAGCTATTATAAGGCGCTTGGGAAAATGCAGGTAGCGGCGGCATCAGAGGTCAAAGCGGGGCCTGCGCAGATCCTGTCCAACATCGAAGGGGAGGAAACCGCCCTTTACGATGTGGAGATCGTCAAGATCTATGACGAAAACGACGACCTGGGGCGCTGCATGATGTTGCATGTGACCGACCCGAAGTTACTGGACAAGACGGGCGGCATCGTCCAGGGCATGAGCGGCAGCCCGCTGATCCAAAATGGCAAATTGGTAGGCGCGGTGACCCATGTTCTGGTAAATGATCCCACGAGGGGTTACGCGATTTTTGTCGAAAAGATGTTAGAAGAGATGGCAAAATAAAAGTTTCAAGCGATTGACTTGTCATTTGAATTGGAAATATGGTAAAATTAATATCATCCTGTCGAAGGGTAGCAAAATTAAAAATAAAAATTTTCCGTGAAACTATTGCTATTTATGGAAGTATATGGTAAATTTATGAAGTCGGTTCGCCCGGCAATTCATAATTTTTTGGAAGGAAAGTGAAAGACATCATGGATCACAGAATTCGCGTACTGATTGCAGATAATGATAAGGATTTTCGCCTCATGCTGAGCGAAACGCTCGAGCAAGCGGAGGGCATTGAAGTAGTGGGGGCTGCAAGCGACGGCAAACAGGCGCTGCAGATGACCCAGGAATTCGCGCCCGACCTGCTGATCACCGAACTGATTTTGCCTGAGATCGATGGTCTGACAGTCGTACGCCGGTTGCAATCCATGGAGAAGCGCCCGGGCGTGTTCGTGATGTCCGCTTTCTGCAATCAGGAAATCACGGCTGAATGCTCCGAACTTGGCGTCAATTACTTTCTGCACAAGCCGCTGGAACCGGAAATGCTGATATCCCGCGTCCAGCAGTGGGGCTCGACCAAGAAGACCTTCCTGCACACCGACGCCGGCCGGCTGGACGGCGCGCTGGCGCTCGAGGTCATGGTGACCGACGTGATCCACCAGATCGGCGTCCCGGCGCACATCAAGGGCTATCAGTACCTGCGCGATGCGATCATTATGGCCGTGGGCGATATGGAATCCGTCGGCGCGATCACCAAAATCCTGTATCCTTCCATCGCAAAGAAATACCGTACGACTTCCTCCCGCGTCGAGCGCGCGATCCGCCATGCGATCGAGGTCGCCTGGGATCGCGGCGACCTGGAGACCCTGCAAAGTTTCTTCGGCTATACCGTGTCCAATGCAAAGGGCAAGCCCACCAACAGCGAATTTATCTCTATGATCGCCGACCGTCTGCGCCTGCAGATCAAAATCGGGTCATAAGGGTTTTTGCGGAGCGAAAGCTCCGCTCTTTTTTTGCCCTGGGAGGCCTGAACCATGAAATAGGATGGAAATTTGTCCGCAAATGGAGTATACTATATTCTGAGATAAAATTTTTGAATTTATGAGGGTCTAACCGATGAAAATTATGGTGATCGACGGCAACAGCATCCTGAACCGCGCCTTCTATGGCGTCCGGATGCTGACAAACCACGATGGCCTGTTTACAAACGCCATTTACGGTTTCCTTTCCACGTATTTTAAGCTGCAGGAGGACGAGAAGCCCGACCGCACCGTGGTTTGCTTCGACGTACGGGAAAAGACGTTCCGCCACAAGCAATACGAGGGCTATAAGGCGCAGCGCAAGGGCATGCCGGACGAACTTGCCGTGCAGATGCCGGTGCTCAAGGACGTGCTGGACGCGATGGGCGTGACCCGCTGCGAGCTGGCGGGCTACGAGGCGGACGACCTGATCGGCACGATCAGCCGCAAGGCCGGGGAACAGGGCGACGAGTGCGTCGTCGTGACCGGCGACCGGGACAGCCTGCAGCTGATCGGCGGCGGCACGACCGTGCGCCTGGTTTCGACCAGGATGGGGCAGACCACCTATAAGAATTATGATACCGCACTGTTTGAGGAGGAATACGGTTTTGCGCCGCCCCGCCTGATCGACCTCAAGAGCCTGATGGGCGACGCGTCCGACAACATCCCGGGCGTGCCGGGCGTGGGTGAAAAAACCGCGATGGCGCTCCTGCACAGCTTCGGCACGCTGGACGGGGTCTATGCGCACCTGGACGACCCTGCGGTCAAAAAGGGCGTGCGCGCCAAGCTGGAGGCGGGCGAGGAGTCCGCGCGCATGAGTTATATGCTCGCCACGATCGACCGGGATGTGCCGCTGCCGCTTGACGTTTCGGCGCTGCCGGAGGCGTTCGCCGATGCGGAGCGGCTCTATGCCCTGCTGACGCGGCTGGAATTTAAGAGCTTTATTAAAAAAATGGGGCTGGAGGAGAGCGCTTCGCCTGCCGCCGCGCAAGTGCAGCGGCAGGTGCTCCCCCTAGATTCGGCGGATGCGGTTTTCGAGCTGCTTGGCAGCCTGCAGGACGGCGGCCCGGCCGCCGCGGTCGTCCCGGTTTCTTGCGCGTCGGCCTGCCTGCTGTGCGGCGGCAAGGCGGCGGTGTTCGCGTCGCCGGACTTCAGCGCGGACGAGTGGCGCGAAATCCTGCGCCGCCTGTTTTCGGGCGCCGTCCCGCTGGTGATGCACGACGCGAAGGAGCTGCTGGCCGCCCTGATGGGCATGGGGCTGTCGCCGGAGGGCGTCGTATTCGATACCTGCCTCGGCGCGTATTTGCTCAACCCGGCGGAAGGCAGTTACGACCTGGAGCGCGTTGCGCTGTCCTACCTGAACACGCAGCTCTCGCCCGCCTCGTTTGAGGACGAGGCGGCGTTTTCCCCGCTTGGCGGCAGGGAGGACGCGGTGGCCGCCATCGTGCGCCATGCGGAGGCGGTCGAAGCGCTTTATCAGGATATCGCGCCCAAAATCGAAGCGCAGGGCATGAAGGGCCTGTATTATGACGTGGAACTGCCGCTGATGACGGTGCTCGCGGATATGCAGCGCATCGGCTGCAAGGCGGACCCGGAGCAGCTCCGGCGGTTTGGCGAGGCGCTCGACGAGCGCGTGGCCGAGCTGACCACGCAGATTTATGAGGACGCGGGCGAGGAGTTCAACATCAACTCCACCAAGGTGCTCGGCGGCATCCTGTTCGACAAGCTCGGGCTGCCCGCGCTCAAAAAGACCAAGACCGGCTATTCGACGAACGCGGACGTGCTGGAGGCGCTGCGCGGCTACCACCCGATCATCGGGAATATCCTGGAGTACCGCCAGCTCACCAAGCTCAAGAGCACATATGTGGACGGCCTGCTCAAGGTCATTGACCCTGCGGACGGCCGCATCCACTCGCATTTCCAGCAGACGGTCACGGCAACCGGCCGCCTGTCCTCGGTCGACCCCAACCTGCAAAATATCCCGGTACGCACAGAGCTGGGACGCGAGTTGCGCCGCATGTTCGTCGCCGAGGATGCGGATACCGTGCTGGTCGACGCGGACTATTCCCAGATCGAGCTGCGCGTGCTCGCGCATATCGCGCAGGACCCGGTGATGATCCAGGCGTTCCGGGAGGGCAGGGACATCCACGCGACGACCGCGTCGCAGGTGTTCCACGTGCCGCTGGAGGAGGTCACGCCGCAGATGCGTTCCTCCTGCAAGGCGGTGAACTTCGGCATCGTCTACGGGATTTCCGACTTTTCGTTGGCGCAGGATATCGGCGTTTCCCGCCGGGAGGCGGGCGAGTATATCGCCAAATACCTCGACACCTACAGCGGCGTCAAGCGGTATATGGAGGAAACGAAGCAGCACGCCAAGGAAAAGGGCTATGTGGAAACGCTGTTTGGGCGCCGCCGCTACCTGCCGGAGCTGCAGAGCAAGAACTTTAACATCCGCTCCTTTGGCGAGCGCGTGGCGATGAACATGCCGATCCAGGGCACCGCGGCGGACATCATCAAGATCGCCATGGTGCGGATCTGGAAGCGCCTGCGCGCGGAAAACCGCCGCGCGCGCCTCATCCTGCAGGTGCATGACGAACTGATCATCGAAGCGCCGGTGGGGGAACAGGAGGCCGTCACCGCGCTGCTGCGCGAGGAGATGGAGGGCGCGCTGCAAATGGACGCGCCGCTCGTCGCCGAGGCGAAGGCGGGGCACGACTGGTATACGGCGCACTAAGGGCGCGGAGGAGCATCCCCCGTCCGATCCCGCCGCGCGCCTGCCGCGGGCAATTTCCGGGAAAGCGCACGCGGCGGCGTGAGGGATGATAACCATTTTGACATGCTGGATTGGGTGAAGTACAATGGACAAAATTATATTCTTGTGTACGGGCAACACCTGCCGCAGCCCCATGTGCGTGGGCTTTTTCAAGGCGCGCGGCGGGGAAGCGCGGCTGGGGCTGGAGGCGGAATCCGCCGGGCTGTTCACGTCTGACGGCATCCCGGCGTCGGAAAACGCGGTGATTGCGGCGCGGGAACGCGGCGCGGACCTTTCCGGCCACGCCTCCCGCCAGCTCACGCCGGAACTGGCCGCCGGCGCAAAGTACCTTGTCTGTATGACGGGCGCGCAGTACGACCGCCTGACGGAGCAGTACCCGCAGTTTGCGGATAAGGTGTTTACGCTCGCGCCCACGGATGTGAGCGACCCGTTCGGCGGCAGCCTGACGGTATACCGCCATGCCGCCGAACAGATCGACGAGGCGGTCGGCCGGCTGATCGAAGGGCTGGAAAAGCGCGTATGAAGGCCGTCCGGATGGAGGCGCGCCACCTGCCCGCGCTCGCCGCGCTTGAAGCGGCCTGCTTTTCCGCACCGTGGAGCGAAAACGCCCTGCGCGAGGAACTGGAAAACCCCAACGCCCTCTTTTTGGTGGCGGAAGATGCGGACGGTGCGGTATGCGGCTATATCGGCTGCCAGACCGTGCTGGACGAGGGGTATATTGCAAACGTCGCGGTTTCCCCGGCGCGCCGCCGCCGCGGGGTCGGGCGGCTGCTGGTGGATGCGCTTACGGCGCGCGCGGTACAGGCGGGGCTGGCCTTCCTGACGCTCGAGGTGCGCGTCTCCAACGCGCCCGCGATCGCGCTTTATGAAAAGGCGGGGTTCCGGCCGGTCGGCACGCGCAAGAATTACTATTCGGCGCCCAAGGAGGATGCGCTGCTCATGACTTGTTACATAAAAGAGGCGTAAGGAATGCAAGTGACATTAAAATTTGTGGATATTGGGAATGAAGACCTGAAGCTGCTGGTCGATATGCTGGACGCTTATTTCCAGGCGAGCTGGGGCGATGTGGCGAAAAGCTACGCGCCGCACCACGACCTTGCCGCGATGTCCTGCGCCGTCGTGGCATATGCCGACGGAAAACCCGTGGGCTGCGGCTGCTGGAAGCCCTACGACGCGGTGACGGCGGAGATCAAGCGTATGTTTGTGCTGCCGGATTACCGGCGGGAGCATGTCGCGGCACAGGTCATCCGTGCGCTTGAGCAGCACGCCGCCGCGAGCGGGTGCCATAGGGCCGTGCTGGAAACCGGCGCGGAGATACCGGACGCGATCACCTTTTACGAAAAGCAGGGGTACCGTATGGTGGCCAATTACGGCGCGTTCGTGGACGATAAAATCTGCGTTTGCATGGCAAAGGAGATTTCGGACGGCACCATGCGCTGATATGGCCGCGCGGCGGCGCGGCCGCATATGCTTTGAAAAGACGCTGCAAACCCGAGCGGCAGAATGAAGGGGCAAGGAAAAACATGAGAATATTGGCAATCGAATCGTCCTGCGACGAAACCGCGGCGGCGGTCATCGAGGACGGTCGGAAAATTTTATCGAATATCGTGGACAGCCAGGTCGAAACGCACGCGCTGTACGGCGGCGTGGTGCCGGAGATCGCGTCGCGCGGGCATATGGAGGCGGTCTGCCGCGTGACAAGGCAAGCCCTGGCCGAGGCCGGGATGGGGCAGGGGGCGCTCGACGCGGTCGCCGCGACTTGCGCGCCCGGGCTGATCGGCGCGCTGCTGGTCGGCGCGAATTTTGGCAAGGCGCTGGCCTATGGGCTGGGCAAGCCGTTTATCCCGGTGCACCATATCCGCGGGCATATCGCGGCGAATTACCTCGCGTTCCCGGCGCTGAAGCCGCCGTTTATCACGCTGGTCGCCTCGGGCGGGCACTCGATGATCGTGCGCGTGGACGATTACACCTCGTTCTCCGTGCTGGGCGGCACGCGGGACGACGCGGCGGGCGAGGCCTTTGACAAGGTTGCGCGCGTGCTCGGCGTAGGGTATCCGGGCGGGCCGAAAATCGACAAACTCGCGCAGGGAGGCGACCCCGGGGCGTATAAGCTGCCGTCCTCGCATATCAAGGACGCGCCGCTCGATTTTTCGTTCTCCGGCCTCAAGACCGCGGTGATCAACCTCGCGCACAATGCGGAGCAGAAGGGCGAAACGCTCGACCGGGCGGGGCTTGCGGCCTCGTTCTGCCGTGCGGTGACCGAAACGCTCGTGCCGCGGCTGGAAACCGTGGTGCGGGAGAGCGGCCTGCGCGACGTTTCCTGCGCCGGCGGCGTTGCGGCGAACTCCGTGCTGCGCACAGCGCTGGGACAGATGGCGGCGCGCACGGGGGCTAACCTGTACCTCCCGCCGCTGTCCCTGTGCGGCGACAACGCCGCGATGATCGGCAGCCAGGCTTATTTTGAGTATCTTGCAGGGAATGTTGGAACAACCTTGCAGAATGCTTTTGCCACTGCGGATATCGGCGAAAATATTTGTACAAAAAGCGAGCGAAAACCTCTGGTCAAAAAGCCGTAAATGGAGTAAAATAAAAGAGGTTTTACGACCTCTTTTGTTTATTATTGAACGGGCACGGCGGGTTTTCGCCGTGGAGAAGGCTGTGGAAGCCGCCATAGAAACTGCATCCCAGCAGCATGCAGCATGCAGCGCCGCAAGGCTGCATGACGGTAGAAACACAAGGAGCGATAGAGAAGAATGGGTAAAACGATTGCGGAGAAAATCCTCGCGGCACATTTGGTAGACGGGGAGATGGCTCCCGGCCAGGAAATCGGCCTGCGCATCGACCAGACGCTGACGCAGGACGCTACGGGCACGATGGCGTACTTACAGTTTGAGGCGATGGGCGTCGACCAGGTCAAGACCGAGCGCTCGGTCGCCTACATCGACCACAACACCCTGCAGTCCGGTTTTGAGAACGCGGACGACCATAAGTACATCGGCACGGTAGCCAAGAAGCACGGCATCTACTATTCCAAGGCCGGCAACGGCATCTGCCACCAGGTGCACCTGGAGCGCTTCGGCGCGCCGGGCAAGACGCTGATCGGTTCCGACAGCCACACCCCGACGGGCGGCGGCATCGGTATGCTGGCGTTCGGCGCGGGCGGCCTGGACGTTGCGGTCGCCATGGGCGGCGGCGCGTATTACATCCCCATGCCGAAGATGGTGCGCGTAAACCTCAAGGGCAAGCTCAAGCCCTGGGTATCCGCGAAGGATATTATCCTCGAAGTGCTGCGCCAGATGACCGTCAAGGGCGGCGTGGGCAAGATCATCGAGTACGCCGGCGAGGGCGTGGCGACGCTGTCCGTGCCCGAGCGCGCGACCATCACCAACATGGGCGCGGAGCTCGGCGCGACGACCTCGGTCTTCCCGTCCGACGAAGTGACCAAGGCGTTCCTCGAGGCGCAGGGGCGCGGCGACGTATGGGTACCGCTTGCGAGCGACCCGGACGCCGCCTACGATGAGGAGCTGTCCGTCGACCTCGACGCGCTGCAGCCGCTCGCGGCCAAGCCGCACATGCCGGATAATGTCGAGGCGGTCGCCTCCATCGGCGGCATCAAGGTCAACCAGGTCTGCATCGGCTCCTGCACCAACTCGTCCTATTACGACATGATGAAGGTCGCGGCGATCCTCAAGGGCAAGCGCGTCCATCCGGACGTTTCCCTGACGATCAGCCCCGGCTCCATGCAGGTGTTTAACATGCTCGCCAAGAACGGCGCGCTGTCCGATATCATCTCGGCGGGCGCGCGTATCCTGGAGTGCGCCTGCGGCCCCTGCATCGGCATGGGCCAGTCCCCGGAATCCGCGGGCGTTTCCCTGCGTACCTTCAACCGCAACTTTGAGGGCCGCAGCGGCACGCAGGACGCGAAGATTTACCTGGTTTCCCCGGAGACCGCGGCGGCGTCCGCCATTGCAGGCGTGCTGACCGACCCGTGCACCCTGGGCGGCATGCCGGAAATCGAGATGCCGGCGCACTTCGACGTCAACGACGATATGATCATCAAGCCGGCGGCAAACCCGGCCGAAGTCGAGGTCGTCCGCGGCCCGAATATCAAGCCCTTCCCACTGGGCGAGGCGCTGGCCGCTTCCTACACGGGCAAGGTCGTGCTCAAGACCGAGGACAATATCACGACCGACCATATCCTGCCCGCGGGCGCAAAGCTGCTGCCGTACCGCTCCAATATCCCGCACTATTCGAACTATTGCTTTATCAACGTCGACCCGAAGTTCCCGGAGCGCTGCCGCGAAAACGGCGGCGGCGTGATCATCGGTGGCGCAAACTACGGCCAGGGTTCCTCCCGTGAGCACGCGGCGCTGGTGCCGCTTTACCTGGGGGTCAAGGCCGTGCTGGCGAAGTCCTTCGCGCGTATCCACAAGGCCAACCTGGTCAATTCCGGCATCCTGCCGCTGACCTTTGCAGACCCGGCGGACTACGACAAGGTCAGCCTGAACGACGTGATTTCCCTGCCGCACGTGCTGGAGGAAATCCGGAACGGCGGCCAGGTCACCGTGACCGCCGGCGGGCGCACGTTCAAGGCAGACTGCGATATTTCCGACCGCCAGCGTGCGGCGCTGCTCGCGGGCGGCACGCTCAACTACGCGAAGGCGCAGGCAAAGTAAAGATCGTACCGGGGCGGCCGGGGCATCCCCGCGCCGTCCCGCCTAGGCAGGTTTTCCTGCCGCAACCACACCAGTTTTACGGAGGGACCATCCATGGAAGCTATTTCCCAGAGCGCAATTGCGCAGTACGAAAAGATCATCCGCAGCCAGCTCGAGCGCGTGCAGCGCATGAAGGAGCAGGGCGATTTTGTAGAGTATGAGAAGCTAGACAAGCTGATTATCGGCGTGTGCGGCGGCGACGGCATCGGCCCGATGATCACCGCGATGGCGGAAAAGGCGCTGCGCGCCATGCTGAAGGACGAGCTGGCCGCGGGCAAGGTCGAGTTCAGGCACATCGACGGCCTGACGATCGAGCGCCGCGCGGAGCTTGGCTGCGCGATCCCGCCCGACACACTGGAGGAGCTCAAGTCCTGCCACGTCATCCTCAAGGGGCCGACCACGACCCCGCGCGCGGGCGACCCGTGGCCGAACGTGGAGTCTGCCAACGTCGCAATGCGTAAGGAGCTCGACCTGTTCGCCAACGTCCGCCCGGTCAAGATCCCGGAAGAGGGCATCGACTGGCGCTTCTTCCGTGAGAACACGGAAGGCGGCTACGCGGTCGGCTCCCAGGGCGTGCAGTATAACGACGACCTGTTTATCGACTTCACGATCGCGACCGCGCAGGGCTGCGACCGCATCGCGCGCCTGGCTTTCGATTACGCCCACAAGACGGGCAAGAAGCGCGTGACCTGCGTAACCAAGGCGAACATCATCAAGACGACCGACGGCAAGTTCCTCAAGACCTGCCAGGAGATCGCGGAAGGTTACCCGGATATCACGTTTGACGACTGGTATATCGATATCATGACAGCCAAGCTGATCGACGAGAAGCGCCGCCGCGATTTCCAGGTCGTCGTGCTGCCGAACCTGTACGGCGATATCATCACTGACGAGGCCGCCGAGATGATGGGCGGCGTCGGCACGGCGGGTTCCGCCAATATCGGCAAGCGCTACGCGATGTTTGAAGCGATCCACGGCTCCGCGCCCCGTATGGTGCAGGAAGGCCGCGCCCAGTACGCCGACCCCTCCTCGATGCTGCGCGCAGCGGTCATGCTGCTCGAGCACATCGGCCAGGTCGGAAAGGCGCAGAAGCTCGAACGCGCGCTGGATCACTGCATGTTCGAGGATAAGAAATTCACCATTACCGGGCGCGACACCGGCGCGACCGCCGAGCAGTTCACGGATTACGTCCTCGAGACGATCGAATCGCTGTAAGGCGGCAAAACCGGGCGCATCCCGCCACAGGAGGCTTGATTTTGGAGAAGAAGAAGGAAGTTTCAAGGGCGGTTGTCCAGCGTATCCCGCGCTATTTCCGGTACATCAGCGAACTGAAGGCAGAGGGCGTACAGCGTATCTCCTCCCGCGCGCTGGCGGAGCGGATGGGGTTGACTGCCTCCCAGATCCGGCAGGATTTCAACTGTTTCGGCGGCTTTGGGCAGCAGGGATACGGGTACAACGTGGAAAAGCTGCATGAGGAGTTGGCCGATATCCTGGGGCTCAACCTGAGCCGCACAGCCGTGCTGGTCGGCGTCGGTAACATCGGCCGCGCGCTGATCAAGAATTTCCGATTTGGGGAATCCGGGTTCCGCCTGCTGTGCGCGTTTGATACGGACAAAACCATTATCGGGACCGAGCCGGGCGGGGTCACGGTACGCGACAGCTCTGAGCTGTACGATTATGTGTCGCAGCACAAGCCGGATATTGCCGTGCTTACCGTGCCGCGCGGCCTTGCGCCGGATATGGCGCGGGAGCTGGTCTCACGCGGCATCAAGGGGCTGTGGAACTTTACCGGCGAGGACCTCCACCTGGAGGGGCTCGGCGTGCCGGTGGAAAATGTGCATTTTTCCGACAGCCTAATGACATTGTGCTATCAGGTCGACGAAGCGGAACAGAATAAGGCGTAAAAAGACGGGGCATCCCTTGGAGGGCGCCCCGTCTTTTTATGTCCGCAAGTTCAGCGGGTTTCGAGTGTTGTGACGAAATAGGGATAATCCGGCGTACCCAGGCCAAGCACATAGGCGGTGTACAGGATGCCCTGCCGGAAGGCCTCGTAGAAGGAGGCGAGCGGCATCAGGTCGCCGTAATCCGGGATGTAATTGTCCCCGACCGGGATAGGCAGGTCTTCGACGGTCTCAATATCCACGTCGGGCGCAAAGGGGAAATACGGGGAGGCGTTCGTCGCGGCCAGGTAAAAACCGTATTCGCCGGGACGCACCCGGCGGAAGGTCGTGGCCTCCCGGAAGCGCACGTCGGAAAAGACGATGCGGCCGTCGTACAGCAGCAGGTCGAGCGGCATATCCGTATAGGAGGTATTGACCATACGGAAGCAGGCCGCGTTGCGCGGCATATTGACGCACCCGTTGTCCTGTACTTCCAGCAGGTCAATACCGTTCCGGGCATTGACGATGACGAGGGTGGTACGCCCGTTTGCGCGGAACGGGATGCTTTTACGCAGCAGGATGGAGCGGGGGGAGCGTGCGCTCATAATCGTGACAGTGCGGAAGCCGTCCGCCACGCGGGCGTAATCGGTCGCTTCGGCATAACGCAGGCCTGGGGCGACCGTGCGGGTACCGACGGAAACCGAATACGGCAGGGTGCCCGTCGCGGCATGCAGGAACCGCACCTGCGCCGTCCCGGTCGGGGGCAGCGGCAGGATGACGCCGGGGAAATTCGGCCGGTCAGGGATGACGGGACCCGGCCCGCCGCCGGGGCAATCCGGCAGGGTTTGGCCGGGGATCACAGGGCCGGGGCCTCCGGTAACCGGGGGGATGATGACAGGCCCGGGACCGCCGGGGAAAAAGCGCTCGGACGGCTCAATAATATCGTTTTGAGCCTCTGTGTCTTCGGCATCCTCCAGGGGGATACGGGGGATAAAGCGCTCGGTCTCCTCCGAGCGGGTGGGGTTGACGTCTGCCTGGTGGGAAGGGGTGCGGGTGGACGGCGTTTGCGGGAGCAGCATGTCCGTCCGGTATTCCGGTTCGCGGTTATATGCAGAAAAGTCGTTCATTGGAAAAGTGGGCTCCTTTCTCAGTCTTGCCCTATCCTATGCCGCCCGGTTGCCGGTGGTGCATGCATAGCGCGTGCCCGCGCGGGGAAATGTAAGAAGGGAAAGGGGGCGGCGAAATGCTCTTTGTACGGCAATTGGTTTCGGCGTGGCTGTCCGGCATCCTGGTCGGGATCGGCGGCACCGCGCTGTTTTCCACCGACCAGCCCTTCATCGGGTCGTTCCTGTTCACGTTTGGGCTGTTTTTTATCCTGATGTACCGGCTGCACCTGTATACCGGCAAGGTCGGCTACCTGCTGGGGAGCAAGCGGGCGTTTATGCTGGAGGTCCTGGTGACCTGGGTGGGGAACTGGCTCGGCACGTTTGCCGTGGCGCGGCTGATCCGGCTGACGCGCCTGACCGGCGTGGTGGCGCGGGCGCAGGAACTGGTCGGGGTCAAGATGGCGGATTCGGCATGCAGCCTGCTTGTCCTGGCGTTCTTCTGCGGGATGCTGATGTACCTTGCCGTGCACACCTACCGTGTGGCGCCCAACGCGGCCATGCAGGTGTTTGCCATTTTCCTGCCCGTGCTGGTCTTCGCGGGGATCGGTTTTGAACACTGCATTGCAAACATGTATTTTTTCAGCCTGGCGGGCGCATGGACGGCCAAAAAGTGGGCCTATTTGCTGCTGATCACGCTGGGCAATACCCTGGGCGGCCTGTTCCTGCCCGTCATGAGGAAATTTATTTTAAAGGAGCTGGACTGATATGGAACACAAGACGCAGCTTTTGGTAGTCGGCGCGGGGGCGGCAGGCCTTACGGCGGCGCTCTACGCGCGGCGCGCGGGGATGGACGTGATCGTCCTGGGACGCGCGCCTTACGGCGGGCAGATCGCGGAGACCGCGATGATTGAAAATTATCCGGCGCTGCCGCTGACGGACGGCTACACGTTTGCAAGCGCGCTGTACCAGCAGGCCGCGTCCCTGGGCGCAAAACTGATTTCGGCGGAGGTGACCGGCGTATTGGCTTTGTCCGCACAGCAAAGGACGCTGCAAACGGCGGACGGCAGCAAATACACGGGGGAAAAGCTGGTTTTGGCCGTGGGGGCAAAGCGCAGAAAGCTGGGATGCCCGGGGGAGGAACGTCTGCTCGGCAGCGGCGTATCATACTGCGCATCGTGCGACGGGGCGTTTTTCAGAGGGAAAACCGTGGCGGTGGTCGGCGGGGGGAATACCGCGCTCGAAGACGCGCTGACGCTGTCCGCGCTGTGCGAGCGGGTGTACCTGATCCACCGGCGGGACGCCTTCCGCGGTGAAAAATACCTGGAGGAGGCGGTGCACAAAAAGCAGAACATCCAGCCCATCCTGCAGGAAGAGGTCGCGGAGATCGAAGGGGCGCAGCATGTCGAGGCGGTGCGGCTGAAGAACCGCAAGGAAGTGCTGGCCGTGGACGGCGTATTCGTCGCAGTCGGGCAGGAGCCGGACACGGCGCTGTTCCGTGCGTTCGTAAACTGCGATGGGGGCGGGTATTTCATCGCCGGGGAGGACTGTAAAACCAACCTGCCGGGCGTCTTTGCGGCGGGGGATTGCCGCACCAAGCTGCTCCGCCAAATCGTGACCGCGGCGGCGGACGGCGCGGTCGCAGCGTTTTCCGCGTCGCAGGAAGTACAAAGCGGTATGTAAGAAGCGGCTTGCGCCGCTTCGGTCAGCCGTCCCCGCGAAGCAGGTTGTCCGCGTAGTTGCGAAGCTCCTCCATCGAGTGGACGTTCTGGCTGCGCCGGGCAATCATGCTGCGCACATACTGGGGCAGGCTGGTGTAATAATCAAATGCCGCCGGATCGCTTTTGAGCATTTCGCCCAAGCCGTCGTACTGGTTCATACTAATCACCTCGCATTTATTTTGTGCGTACGGGGCGGAAATAAACCGCGCCGCCAGGTATGCCGGGCTGTCAATTGCAGTCAATCGGCGCAACACATGCAGGTGCCGGACGGCACTGGGAACCATGCAGAGGACTGGGCAAAAGCAAAATATCTAAATCGCTTTCGTGAAACGCGGTAAAAAAAGAAGCGAAAGCAGCAAGCACGGTATACCGGTCACAAAACAATCGTGATAATATATAAAGCAATAAAGCCACATATAATCTGAATAAAGCAACAAAAATGGAGAATATGTGGAATTTATCAGATGGGAAAGACGGCGCGCGGGCAAGCGGGGATGACCCGGATGAAAAATGCATACAGCAAAATAGTGGAGTCGCCGCGCGCGCAAGACGGCTGGGCGCGTGCGCCCCACGGCAAAAGCAGACGCTGACGGCAGAAGGAGTGGACAAAAGATGAAAAAACGGCTAGAGAAACAAATATATGGATTACAGTATGAGGCGGTTGAGCTGGGCGGCCGGAGCCGGTAACGGGCAGGGCAGTTAGGTGATACGTCTCCAATGACGGGAGGGGTTATATCATAATTATTTGAGCCAAGGCCGCTCGCACAGCAAGCTATATAATTGCAAACCGAAGTGCGGCGGGCATTGGCCTTATTGTGATATACTACACAGGCAACCGGAACGACACGGCGAAAACCCTGCGGGTTACTTTGCATGCCAAGCAGGGTTAAACGCTTCGGTGCGCTATTTTGTGAACAAGCACGAAAATTGTTAGATGGCTTGCATGGCATGTGGGCGTACGCAGCTATGCGCACAAAGCCTGCCGCAATGCGGACGGAATTGGCGTAGAGGCCTGCATGTTGGGCATATCCGGCAGGGAAGCACAGATAATGCCGCGCTGGCAATTCTCTAACGCACCGCACTGTATCAGGAAAGATGGGTGTGGGAAAGCCCCTCTGGCCTGTGATGGCCGGAGGGGCTGGTTTTTGCACCATAAAAAGTAAGTGCTGATATAGCAATGCTAGCATGGGCGTTTTATTTTAACCTTACGGAATAGAGCCAGGCAACAAGGATAGACAAAGCAGTTTAATGTTTTTTTCAATTTGCTTAATTGTTTCTATAAAAGTATTATCGGGTTTTCCAGTTGGGTCGTCCAGCCCCCAATCCTCTGTGTGCTTGCACGGCAAGGAGGGGCACTGCACATTACACCCCATTGTTACCACAATATCCACTGGAGGGATTTCCGCCAGCAGCTGCTGTACTGTGTGTGCTCCATATCAATGCCATAGAGCTGTTTCATCAGCCGTACAGCATCTTGATTAATTTGCGGCTTGGTTTCTGTTTCGGCAGAGTAGCTTTCAAATACATCAGCCGCAATGTGTTTGCCAAGAGCTTCTGCAATCTGGCTACGGCAAGAGTTGTGGACACAGATAAACGCCACTTTAGGTTTTTCGTTCATCGGATCAGCCCCGTGCCTTTTTCAGGATTTCCATCACTTCTCCGGCTTTCAGGACTTTCCCGTAGGACACTACCTTACCGTCTACCACCAGTGTGGGGGTGGTCATCACACCGAAGGCGGCAATCTGTGTAAAATCTGTCACATGTTCAATGGTGTCCTCCATCCCAAGCTGTGCAAGGGCCTCATGGACCGCTGCTTCAAGCTGGTTGCATTTTACGCATCCGGAACCAAGGATTTTAACAGAGACCCCCTCTACTTTGGCAGCCCGCGCCTTTTCCAAATTTTCCGGTGTGCAGCTGCCTTGGCAACAGCAGGAAGCAGTTTCTTTTTTCTTTTTCTTTGCAAATAAAGCCATCTTTCATACCTCCCGTCCTAAATCAATTTACTTATATCAGGAGCGCTTGGATTGCGTTGAAGAAATATCCCACAAGGATAATCCCGACGGCGCAGATGCCGATGAACAGCGCCAGCAGCTTTGGTTTCACGGCCTTTTTCAGCATGACCATGGACGGTAGGCTGAGCGTTGTAACAGCCATCATAAAGGCTAGGATCGTGCCAAGCTGTGCGCCCTTGTAAAGCAGGGCTTCCGCAGCCGGAATGGTGCCAAAAATATCGGCATACATGGGGATACCCACCAGTGTGGCAAGGATGACACCAAAGGGATTATTACTGCCGAGCGCCGCCTCAATCCAGCCTTCAGGAATCCAGTTATGGATTACCGCCCCGATGCCAACGCCTACTAGTACATAGGGGAATACTTTTTTTGCCGTGGATATAACCTGCTCCCATGCATATTTTATCCTATCCTTAAAGTACAGTTTTTCTTGCGGGATATCAGCGGCATTGGCTTTGCGTATAAATTCATGCACTTGGCTCTCAAAATGTAGTTTCTCAATCAATGTGCCGCCGACGACTGCAATTATCAGCCCAAGCAGTACATATAAAAAAGCTACCTTCCAGCCAAAGATACTCATGAGCAAAACCAGGCTGCCTAGGTCAACCATAGGGGAAGAAATTAGGAACGAAAAAGTCACGCCCAGAGGCAGCCCGGCGCTGGTAAAGCCAATAAACAGGGGGATAGAGGAACAGGAACAGAATGGTGTTACCGTACCAAGAAGTGCGGCAAGGCAGTTTGCACCTATGCCGTGGAATCGCCCCAATATCTTTTTCGTACGCTCTGGTGGAAAGAAGCTTTGGATATAGGAAATTAGAAGTATTAGGAACCCAAGGAGTACCATGATTTTAATTGTGTCATATAAGAAAAACTGAAGGCTGCCGCCCATCCGTGTACCAATATCCACCCCACAGAGTTCCAGCAATGAGCCAATCAGCCGGTTTAGCCATTTCATACCGAGAACTTCATTTTGCAGGAAGTCCCAAATTTTCATACCGTTCACCTCTCGTTCGTAATATCAAGATTTTTTGATGTGTAGTGCCGGAAGAGACGCCATCGTTTGGATGGCGTTATTTTCCGCAAGAGCAGGAACCCTCATGTTGTTCTGTTTCCGGCGTGGTTAATTGACGCAAAAGGTTGATAGCATGCTCTCTGCCTGATTCATTTAAGCGATAGTGCGTCCATTTCCCCTCTTGCCGGCTAGCTACAATGCCTGATTCACACAGTATTTTCATATGATAAGAAAGGCCGGATTGTGTTACTTCTAACTTTTCCAGCAAAACGCAGGCACATTTTTCGCCGGTGCGCAATAGTTCCAATATCGCAAGCCGGTTGGGGTCACATAGAGCCTTAAATACCCGGGCGTTTTTTTGATGGGCTGCTTCCATAGGTATCACCTCACATCAAAATATCTTGATGTGATCAGTGTATCAAATCAAAATGGCGTTGTCAATATGATTTTAAGAATCATAAGAATCCTGGGATTTGCTGTGGCAAAAGGGCTATCTTAACAAACCAAGGCACACCCTCCCGCTGCCAGGCTGCCTTTGTCCTGCCGCCGATCGGTCCTGACCGCATATTGCAGTGCATCGACCCAGGCTGGATCCCGCCTGCTTTTGTAAACGCGATGGATGGTCACAGGCAGCAGGTAGACTAATAGTAGTCCGGATACTGTATTCGGTTGTGATAACCATTTTAGTGGTTTCCAACCGATACTTCACACCATGGGAGTAAAGCGTCGGATTCATCGTGTGGAATCTTAGCCAAATACCTTATGATTTGATTTTATAAGCCGATTGCTCATGCAGATCACGCCCTTTTATGGTGTCTGCGGTTATAGTATCTATTTGAATACTTTACCATTCCCTGTATTTTCGGTTACCGCAAACAGGATAATCGCCTTGTACCGCTCGCTGGGAAATGACGATAACGGCGTCGTGTTGCAGTTGGATGCGCTCCACAAAAAATAGAGCTTGCCCAAAAGAAGAAGGGCAAGCTGCTCGGCTACAATGCTTCCGGACAGATCAGCGACCGTGATTTTCTTTCCATGAACGCCGCGTGCGACCGGGAAATCAGCCAAGCCGGGCAGGGACTGTACGGGCTGGAACAGCAGCAGCTCAGCCGCGTGGAATTGCAGGCGCATCTGTAGCTTTTATGGGCGGAATACACAATGTAAAAGCGAACACACCAGCGGTGGCGGGGGGAAACTCCCGTGCTGTATACTGGCGTTTGTATGGGTATAACCCATAGTTTGGGGCTGGCCAATAAGATTGCGGCCCATTTGTGTTGTGAAAGGATATAACATTGTGTCCTTGACATCCAATAGCACAGCGTACCAAAAAAAGCGTGTACCGACATGTTTGATCACGCCGGTACACGCTCTACGGTTCAAGATACTTTTACTCCGCTGTGTAGCCTGTATTGCTATCGATGCCGATGGTACCCGTTGCGCCGTCCCAGGTTACGCCAAAATCAATTTGCGCAGCAAGGTCGCGGAGCTTGAAATAGTTGTTGTCGTTAATAGTATAGGCAGTCAAAGAAATCGGTTTCCCGTTAAGGAGGATAGTCGCAGTGTTTAGGGTGGGAGTCACGGTCGCTTGCATACCAGAAGATGTCATTTCACCACCTACCACGGTATAAGGCTGGTTGGTTATCAAGTTAATAGCGTTTTTCTCGCCATCCCAAGTTACTTCAAACTGCTTATTAGAGCCGTTTAAAACACTTGCGATATCTCTAAGTTTGAAATAATTATTTTCCTGGATGGTATAAGCTTCAAATGGAGTGGCCACGCCATTTACCAGTACCGCTGACTGGTTTGGCGTCGCAACCAAGGTCGGTTTGGCAGGCTCAGTGGGCTTTGCAGCACCGCCAATCTGAATGATGCAATACTGGACATCATCGCTGGGTACAATCTCATATGAAGTGCGAAGAGGCGCAGGGTCATATTCCGCTAGAAAGTAACCGTCCTTCGTAAAAGTAAATTTCCTTTCCGTTATGTCCGTGCCATCCTTGGAATGATCCTCATAATGGATGCCTGTGTCCTCATACTGGCTCGCTGGCACTAAAACAGAACCACGGAACTCATAGGCATCATATAGAAGGAACATATCCCCGTCCGTGATGGTTTTATCATGGGAAACCACTGCGCTCTTATCCATTTGATAAAGGGGGACGGTCACAGGTTTGCTTTGTTCATCGTATAAAGCTACTTGGACGGTGCTTTCAGAAGTAATCCCCCTAAAAGTAACCGCACCATTACCAATACTTTTGTTTGTTGCAGCGGCGGATACAGAGAGTACCATGGTGCTAATAAGTCCAGAAAAGAGCACGCCTGCCATTGCAGCCCGCCATTTTTTTACTTTCATGTTGTTCCCTCTTTCTTTGTAAATTTAACTGCATTATGAATTTGCACTATTACTATAGCACATTCCTATTATATATTCAATCTGGCTTGGAATCAGCTTTTAGAGCGATGCAGGGTCGATCTTAATATGGGTTCCCCTTATAGAGGCAATAAGCCATTCCATTGCACTATTGTCAAGGGACATAGCTGCCTGTGTTTTTGAATCCGTCATAGATATGCGTTCTTGCTTCTCACGCTTGTCGGCGTATGGCCGCTTGTGAAAAGGCGAGCAGCCGGATAACTAGTTGGTGTCCAAAACGTAAGGGGCAGTCGATGCCCTCTGCCACAGGCTACGTAGAGTAGGCAGCCACACCGTACTTTCGCAGCATATATTTCGTTTGTTTACGGCGCCCTAATTAGTGGCAATGATGGGTACGGGTTGTCCGGTATCCATAATATCCCCTTGCATGAAAAGCGGGGCGATCTATCGATCGCCCCGCTTCGTTGTTATGATCCGCCTTGCAGATACCGCATGAGCATGGCCGCCGTTTCCGCGCGGGTGGCCTGGCCCATGGGGTCGAGGATGCCGTCGCCCTTGCCGGAAAGGATGCCTTGCCCGGTTGCCCAGCGCATCGCTTCCTGTGCGTAGCCGGAAACCGCCGCTGCGTCGGTGAAGCGCTCCAGCGTCCCGCCTGCGCCCACGTCCTTGCCCTTATATTGGGCATAGCGCCAGAGGATGGCGGCAAGCTGTTCCCGGGTGATGGTGTCCTCGGGGCCGAACTTGCCGTCCCCATAGCCCAGGACAATCCCATTGCCGTCCGCCCAGGCCACGGCATCGGCATAGTAAGCCCCGCTGCCCACGTCGGTGAAGGCGTGGATGCCGGCAGCCTCCGGCTGGCCTTCCATGCGCCATAAAACCGTGACGATCATGCCGCGCTCCGTGCTTGCTTCGGGGGAGAACGCAGAGGGGGATGTACCGAGCATGAGGCTATGCCCATAGGCGTACTTCACGCTGTCATAGAACCAGTCGCCTTCCCGCACGTCCGTAAAGGGGTTCCACGCGGCCTTGCCCGTTTCTTCCCGGAAGCTGGCGGCGATGGTGTGCGCCTTGGTGACTTTTTCAAAGGTGTAGCGTTCCACCGCGCCCACACTCTTGCCGTCCACCAGCACGTCGTCCACCACATAGCCGTCCGCAGGCTTGATAGTGAAGGATTTGCTGCTGTTGCGGCTGACACGTACCTTGCCGCTGGGGGAGATGCTCCCGCCCGTCCCCGCCGTGGCGGTGATGGTGGAACTGCTTGCGCCGCTGCCGCTGCTGGAGTGGCTGGGATTGGGCTCGGGCGGCGTTACCACTGGGATGTAGCCCACGGCATAGGTGGAGAATTTGCTGGCGTAGATGTGGATGCACCCGTTTTCTCTGTCCAGGGAAAAGGTGCCATCGTCTCCGCTGTCATTCTGCATCAAAGCCTGGGCGGCTTCGCTCCCGTGTTTGCGGTAGACCGTCACATCCTGCTTATCCGTGAAGTCGTAGGGAACCGTGATTTCCAGAATCTTGCCCTTGGCGTCTGTCAGGTTCTCGCTGACCAAACCGTCTTTCAGCAGCACCAGGCGCAGATCCAGATACAGGTCCATGGCCTTCCCGGCGGCCAGGGCGTCGATCTCCGCCTTGTCGGCGGGGGCGTCCACGGCCTCCACCGTCAGCCTGACCGTACAGACATCGGAATTGTTATCCACCGATGCGGCGACCTGTTCCAGCCCGCCCGCGGACACGGGGGGCGTCGTATCCCCCTTGACCTCCACCTCGCTGCTGACATAGTGTTCCGCGCTCCAGCCCATCGCAACGCCGGTCACGTCCCCGCCGGAGACGGTGACCTGCCGGGTGTCGGTCATGTATGTGCTTCCGTGGTAGCCTCCCACTGTGTTGGTGGCCACCAGGGTATAGATCCCCGGCGCCACGCCGGAGAACGTGAAGGCGCAGGGGTTACTCCCCAGAGTGACCGTTTGCAAAACCCGCCCCCGCTGCACGAGCTGCACGGCGCCCTTCAGGTCGGCGGCGTGAGCGTCCGACACCGTGCCCGAGATGCTGTACAGCGGCTCCGGGGTGCTGCCGGCGGGGGCCACCCGCAGGATGGTGTTTTTGCCGAGAGCGGCGCTGCCCAGCCCCTCGGTGACCGGCTGTCCGTCCGTGCCGAAATAGGCCATGCCGGGAGCCAGCAGGCTGGCGGCCGTGCCGCTGGTGTATCCATAGGATACGGCATAAGCGTCCGCCCCGTTTCCGGTGAAGGTGCCGCCTGAGAGTGCGCCCGCCAGGTTGGCGTACAGAGCGGCGTTGCCGCCAGAGAATACGCCGCCGGTCACGGACAGGCTGGGATTCGCTCCCATCTTCTGCGTATACAGCCCACAACTGCTGCCGGTGAAACTGCCGCCAGTAATGACCCACCGGCAGTCCTTGGTATCATCAATGCCATTCATAAGAGAACACCCATCGAGCCCGGTAAAGGCGCCGCCGTTGATCGTGACATCCACGCTGTCGGCCGATAGGCCCTCACCCTGTGTCCCTCCCATCATGCCCGTGCCGCCTGCGCCGCCGGTACAGGTCAGGCCGGTGAGGACGGCGGCTCCGCCGCCGCTGTTGAGAGAAATCCCGTCGCCGCCGCTTGCGCCGACGCTGCCGGAGGCGCTGTTGCCGCCCCGGCCGCCGGTGAAGACGCCGCCGGNACGCCGGGCGCGCCGTTGCATATGGCCGGCGTCTCGCTCGCCAGCCCCTTGCCGCCCTGGAGGGTGAAGGCCTTGCCGTCCGCGGAGGCGAGGGTGAGCACCGCCTGTCCCGTCGCAGAGACGGCGGGCGTGGCGGCGGCGTTTTCGGAGGCATTTGCGCCGATGATTTTACCACTGCCCGCGGAGTCCGTCACGGTGAGCTTGGCAGTCCCGGAAAGCTGCCACTCCGCGCTTGTGAAGCCGTTCAGGTCAAGGGTGAAGGTGCCGCTTTGAATCTCCATCGCCATGGCCGCATCCTGCATCAGGCGCACCCGATACGTTGCCGCGTTGTCCGCGCCCGCCATCGCTGTGAGCGCCTTGCTGAGCGAGTCGCATGATGTCCAGTCCGCCCCGCCGTTTACGGTGTAGGCCGCCGCGGGGGGATCGACGACAGAGATTTCCCCCTTTGCTGCGTCAAACTGCAGGGACTTGCCCTTCGCGCCGTTGCCCATGAGCTTGAGCTTTGTGAGGTCGCTTTCCACCGCTTGGGTCGCGATCACGCCGGTGCCGTAGCCCGCAGGCAGGACGACGTAAATCTTTGCGTCCCCTTGCAGATCGCCGATGACAAAGCTGGCCACGCCCATTGTTTGCTCCGGGTTACCGCCGTTGATGTGCAGACCGCAAATGTCATCGTTCTCGTGAACCTTGGCCGCACCATCGACGGTGACGGTGATTTTTCCTTCGATTGTGCCGCCGGAAATGCCGCTGACGCCGAACACATCCATCGTGGCGCCCCGCACGGTGATGTCGGCGGTGCCGGTGACTTTGCTGCTGCCGCTGCCGCCGCCATTGACGCTTCTGGCCGTGCCGCTGCTGCCGAGGGTGACCTCGGTGCTGCCTACTGTGGCGGTTTTGCCGCTGCCGCTGATGCTACCGCTGCCGCCGCCATAGACCGTTACGCTGGCACTCTTCGGGCTATCAAAGAGCACAGTGGCCTTGCCTCTGACTGTACCGCCATTGCCGCCGCCGTAGACAGAAGCGCTCACCTCAGCGCTGTTCCCGACGGTGACCGAGGTGTTGCCGGTGACGTTGCCGCCGCTGCCGTTTTCGGCTCTGCCGCCGCCGTAGACGGTCGTCGCACCGCCGCCGGTCATCGTGATTTCAGGATTGCCGGTCAGATCGGCTTTGTCGCCGCCGCCGTAGACAGAGCCCACACTGCCGCCGGTGACCGTGATTTTCGAGCTACCCGTGACCGTGCCGCCTGTGCCATAGCCGCCGCCGAAGATGTAGCCCACCTCACCGCCGGTCATCGTGATTTTCGGGTCGCCGGTCAGCGCGTTCTCTTTGCTGCCGCCGTAGACCGTGCAGTTTCGGAGGTTGCTTCCATCCGCCGGGGCGTTTGCAATTCTCAACTCTTTCAGGGATTTGTCCACGCTCGTGTCCAGCACGCCGTTCCTGTCCATGTCCACATAGATGGTGGTGCTCGTGGCGCTCGTGCCCGCGATGATCAGCGCCGTGCCGTTGGCGTAGACGGTGTGCTTACCATAGGAATCGACCTCCACCGTGGGCATGGGCGGTGGTTCAGGATGAACCTTGCCCACCTGCGCGGCGGATGCCGCCTGGTAGTAGGTGCTCAAGTTGGCGGAGGTTACCGTGTTGTCCGCGAAGTACACCGCATAGCCGTCTGCCGTGTTCGTCACCTGGGCAGTGCCCTGAATGTCCAGCACGACTTCCGGGTTGCTGGTCGATACCTTGTACAGATAAACCGTGCCGTAAGCGTCATCCGCATTCGCGCTGGTGACGGCCGCGTCGCCGCTGACCGTGACTTTGCCTGTGGAGGTGTTGTAGATGGCCACGCCTGACGAGCCGGTCGCCGACACCGTGCCGCCCTTCACCACAATGGCGCCGTCTCTGCTGTTGCTGAGCGTGAGACCGATCTCGTGGGTGTTCTCCACCGTGCCGCCCTGTATGGTGATCGTGCCGGTGGAATTATTTTGAATCGTACAGTCGCTGCTAGACGTCAGCTTGCCGCTGCCCGTGCCGTCCTTTATAATGAGCGACGCGCCGCCTGTTAGCTTCATTACGCCGCTTAAGTTGCCTGTAATGGCCTTGCCGTTCAGGTCAAGCGTCAGGGTTTTTGAGCCGCTGATTTCGACCCCGCCGTTCAAAGGGATGTCTTGGTTGATTTTCAGCGTATCGCCGTCTATTGCATTGTTGATCGCGTCGTCGAGGGTGGCGTAGCCCCCTTGGAAGGCGCCGCTGCTGTCGAGCTGCTCTACGGCAGGCTGTTTGGGATAGACCCGGCCCACCTGCGCGGTGGACGCCGCCGTGTAATAGCTACTCAGGTTGCCGTAGGTCACGCCGTTGGCCGCGAAGTACACCGCATAGCCGTCTGCCGTGTTCGTCACCTGGGCGTTGTCCCGAATGTCCAGCACAACAAGGTCGCCGTCGGCTGGCACTTTTTGCAGGTAAATCGTGCCGTAAGCGGGATTCGCATACGCGCTGGTTACCTCGGCGTCGCCGCTGATGGTGATTTTGCCGGTGAAGGTGTTGTAGATCGCACGGCTGTTCGCTGCGGATACCTTGCTGTTGCCGCTGATGTTGACCGCGCCGCCGCAGAAGATGGCGTTGCCATTGGCCGACGACACCGTGCCGCCCGTGACCGTGATCGTGTTTCTGCTGGAGATGGCCATGCCCGACGAGCCGGTCGCTTGCACCGTGCCACCGCTGACGGTGACCGTGCTGTCGCCGCAGGAAATGGCATTGCCGCCATTGGCCGTTTCCACCGTGCCGCCGCTGACGATGACCGGGCCGGCGACGCCGGTGAACGTGCCGACGTTATCGATGGCCGTGCCGCCATTGGCCGTCTTCACCGTGCCGCTATTTACCAGAATTTTGCCGGTGGACTCGTTGCGGATGGATTTGCCCGATGCGCCGGTGGCCTCCAGCTTGCCGCCCTTGCCGGTGCTGCCGTCCGTTACGGTGAGCGACGCACTGCTGTTCAACGTGACTGCGCCGCTGTTGGGGTCGGTGCCGCTGTATGTAATGGTGTTGCCGTTCAGATCCAGCGTGAGGGATATGCCGCTGATCGTCACGCCGGTTGTGCCGAGGTCGATGTCGGCGGCGATTTTCAGCGTGTCGCCGTCGATTGCATTGCTGATCGCGTCGGCGAGGGTGTCGTGTTCGCTTTGCTTGTTGCCGTCGCGTATCAGCTCCACGGCGGCGGGCACGTCTTTGACCTTGATTGCGCCGCTGTCAAAATACGCGGCCTTGCCCTCTGCAGCCCTGCCGACGAGTTTGATATAGGCCACGTCATCCGCAACCGCTTCGGTGGCGATGGTGCTGTCGGTGTAGCCCGTGGGCAGTTTGACGGAGACCGCCGCGCCCTCTGCCAAAGCGGGGGCAATTGTAAAATTGTCCACACCGTTGATCGCGCTGCCGCTGTTGATGAGCACGCCCGCGCTGGCGCTGCCGATCTTGGCCGTCCCGCCGACGGTTACGTTCACGCCGCCGGAGATCGTGGTGCCTATGCTTTTGCTGATGACGTTGCCCGCTACCGTGCCGCCGGTGATCGTGATGTTGGATGTGCCGGTAATCCTGGTGCTGCCGCTGCCGATGGTGCCGCCGCCGTCGACGTCGCCCCCTACCGTGCCGCCGGTGATTGTGATGTTGGCGTCGCCGTTGACCACGCTCCGGTCACCGCTGTTGCCGCCGTAAACGTTGTACAGTACTTCGCCGCCGCTGATTGTAACATTGGTGCTCGTGTTTTGGCCTGCGGTGCCTACCGTACCCCGTCCGCCGCCATAGACGCCGCTCACCGTACCACCGCTGATGATGACCGCGGTGCTGCCTGCAACGGTACTGCCAGCCTGGCTGGTATCCGCCGGGTTGTCTTTGGCGCCGCCACCGCAGACGTAGCCTACCGTACCGCCGCTGATCGTGATCTTGGTATTACCTTTTATCTCACCCAAATCGCCGCCGTAAACGGTGTTTTTTAACGTGCCGCCGGTGATTGTGATGTTGGTATTGCCGCCCACGACGCCAACACTGCCGCCGTAAACGTATTGCTTTACCGTGCCGCCGTTGACCGTGATCCCGATATTGCCGTCGACATGGCTATTCCCGCTAGAGCCGCCGCCATAAAGGTAGCCCACCTCGCCGCCTTCCATCGTGATGCTGGTGGAAGGGACGGCGGCGTCTTTGCTACCGCCATAAATCAGGTATTGGGAGAGGTCGTAGCCCGCAGCGCTCGCTGGGGTGCCGATTTGCATGTATTCGTTTGATTCAATTTGGCCGTTGCCGTCCTGATCATAGAGGATGTTCGTTTTACCCGTCTCAGAACCCGTCACGATTTTGATGGGTACGCCATTGGCATAGATCGCGTTGCCGGTGTCGCTCACCGTGGGGATGGCCGTCCCCGCCCGTGCCGCGCTGCGCCGTACCGCAGGCGTTCCGTTCTGCGCCGGGGCTTCGGGCTCCTGCGTCCCCACCGCGGCGATCGCTGTTTCCAGCGCGTCCGCCGCTGCGAGCAGGTCTGCATATGTTTCAGTAAACGCCGCGATTTCCGCCTCCGGAAGGGCGTGCAGTGCGTCGCGCGCCGCCGTAAGCTGCGCGGCCAGCGCCGCTTTTTCAGCCGCGTCCATGTCCGCCGTCACGCTGTCCGCACCGGGGAGCGCGGCAAAAAGCGCCGCGGCCTGTTCTACGGCTGTTTCTTGGGGCTCGACAAAATAGGGGCAATCCGGGTTGGTGTGCGCGCCCCCGCCCTCCATAACCGGGTCGCAGAGGCATGGTTCCGCCCCGGGTTCGGCGGGCGCGCACAGCGGACAGGTGTGGGTGCAGTCCGCGCCCTCTACGCCCTCAGTGTAGCCGCAGGTTTCATCATGGACGTGGCCGCAGGGATAGCTACAGCCTTCATTGCCCAAGGCCGAAGCAGGCAGCAGGGGGAATGCCAGCAGATATGCCAGCGCTGCCGCCAGGACCCGACGCCCAGTGCAGCGAACCTTTTGCCGGGACGGCCTAAATGGCCGTGCGGCCTGAACCACGCTTTTTATCATTCGTTTCTTCCTCCTTTATCGTAATCCCTTGTTGTTTCACTTTTTTGGGTACTGGCAGATGCCGACCTCCAGCGCCTTGTCCTGCCCCAGGTGGAAGTCCGCAAAGGCGCAGCACCAGCACTCATGGTCGGGGGTGGCCAGCAGCGTGTACCGCCGCGCCGTCCAGCAGGGGCAGCCCTGGTGGGGCAATACGCTCTCGCCGGGCTTTGGCGCGGAAAACAGCTCGTATTCCGGCTGCCCCTTGTAAATCGTGCGCAGGTCGATCCTTTCCACCACACCACCTCCTTGGTGTCCTGGGCTTGCGCGCCGCTGCGTGAAAGGGGGCGCTGGGGCTTGCCTTACGCCGTGTTCCAGTCATTTCTACTGTCTCGCACCTCCTGTTTGATAATAGGCATACCTTTTGTCAAAATATCTTTTCCGCATGGGAGCCTTGTAAAAGGCTCTTTTTTTCGTCCAAAATGCCGATTGTACCGTTTGACAAAGAGTATAAGTTTCGTTAAAATGGATGAAAGGTTCTGCCTGTATTGTAGCGCATATTTTGGGAAGCGGCGCACGTTACACGTACTTTGTAGCTGAAAACACGTACTTTACATAAAGCGGTGGAAAAAGGGGAGGGGGAAGCATGGTGCAGATTGCCCTGTGCGACAATAATATCCAGGAACTGGAATGGATTGGGCGGCTGGTCTCGGGGTATCTCGCTGGGCGGCCGGAACTGGACGGCTCCCTGCGGCGCTTCCAGTCGGCCTATGACCTGATGGACTGCATCCGGAAGCGGGGCGGGTTGTAAAGATCAACGTCCGTATATCGTCAGCATAAGCTTTTCGCAAAAGCTGGCCAGGGGCGGCTTTCTCATGCTGGCCGGCACGGTGCGGATTCTTGCCTGTGCCCTGGCGGCCACAGGCAAGAAAACACGGTGCATCCTGTGGTTTTTGGTATGGATATGAAAAAAAGGGAGGTATATATGACGGCGATAGACGCGCTCCGCTATATCCTGCTGACCTTTACCGGGATTGGCATGATGTTCCTGCTCACAGATCTGAAATACAGCCTGAAGAAGTCCCTAACCATTTTAAGCCTCGGTACGCTGGGGATCATTCTTCTTAACCTGCTGGTCTACGGGCTGTGCGGCTTTCAGGCTTTCGTCACCCTTTACCCGGCGGCGACGAACGGCCTTGCGCTGGCGGTGATTTTTCTGATTTCCAAGCAGCGAGGCCTACCTCTGCTGTTCAATCTGCTTACGGCGATTACCACTTGCAGCGTTGCCACGCTTCCGGGAATTTTGTTGACGCGCGTGTTTGGCTTTGGGGTATCGGCGGATATTATTTCCCGCCTTGTTCTGACTGTGCCGCTGCTCTATGTGCTGTATCGCTTTTTCCGCCCGGCTTACCTCGCCACGCTTACCTCGATGCGGCGGGGGTGGGGGCTACTGTGCCTGATGCCATTGGTGTTCTACGGGGTATTCTTATACCTCTTGACTTTCCGCCCCCATAAGAATTATCTGGAGAGCATCGCGCTCACCGCCGCCGTTCTTGTGATCCTGTTGGCGGCCTATGGGGTTGTGTTCGTCCTGTTTCAGAAAACGAAACGGGAAGCTGCCATGCGGGAGGAGCAGCGGCTGCTGGAAGCGCAGATGGACGCCCTGCGGCGCCAGGCGACGGCGATCCACGCGGGTGAGACGCGGCTTGCCACTATCCGGCACGATACCCGCTTTTATATGCAGAATATCGGCGCGCTGCTGCAAGATGGCAAGCCGGAGGAAGCCCTGCGCTTCGTGCAGCAGTACGACGAGAGTATCCTGGCTACCAGGCGGCGGCGCTGGTGTGAAAACACCACCCTCGACGCGATTTTGAGCCTCTATCTGGAACAGGCGGAACAGGAGGGGGTCGCGGTCAGCGCCCGTCTGGACATCCCGAAGGATTTGCCCGTGGATATTGTGGAGCTGTCCACGGTGTTTGCCAACGCTATTGAAAACGCACTGACTGCCTGTCGCCGCCAGCCCGAGGGAGCGGCACGCCGCATAGAGCTGAACGCCGTGACGGAGCCGCAGTTTGCTGTCGAGATCGCCAACACTTTTTCCGGGCAGGTGCGCTTCGGGCGGGACGGCCTGCCGGTGACGGATCAGCCGGGGCACGGCTTCGGCACGCGCAGTATCGCGGCCTATGCCCGCAAGCATGGGGCAAGCCTCCATTACAAGGCGAAAGACGGGATGTTCCGGCTGTACCTGCTGGCCGGCGCGGATTTGCCCGCGGGCAAAACGGCGGGGAAAGAGACGGGCGATGCATAGCTGTTTCAAGGCGACATGCTGGGGATGCGGCTTTTTATCCCTTGGGTCGGGGCGCGGCCTGTACCTGTATGCCTAGCTCCCGTAGCTTGCGGTACAGCACGCCCAGAGCCATACCGCACCGGGCGGCGATCTCGTCCCCTGTGATCTCCCCCTGCCGCCACGCGGCGTACAGCTCGGGGAAGTCTGGGGGCAGTTCTTTCCGCTCACGGCCAAAACGGACGCCCCGCGCCTTGGCGGCGGCGATCCCCTCTGCCTGCCGTTGGCGGATGTTCTCGCGCTCGGCGTGGGCGCAATAGGAGAGCACTTGAAGCACCAGATCCGCAATAAATGTCCCCAGCAAATCCTTGGCGTGGGTGGTGTCCAGTAGGGGCATATCCAGCACCCGTATATCCACGCCGCGCTCCTTGGTAAGCATCCGCCACTGTTCTATGATCTCGTCATAGTTACGCCCCAGGCGGTCAATGGATTTGATGATCAGCAGATCGCCGGGTTTCAGGCGCTTGATCAGCCGCTGATACGTGGGGCGCTGAAAGTCTTTCCCGCTTTTCTTCTCCGTGCAGATCCGCCTGCGCGGGACGCCTGCTTTCAGCATGGCGTCGATTTGGCGGTCAAGGTTCTGGTCTTTCCCTGACACGCGCACATAACCGTATTGCTCCATTCGGTTACTTCCTTTCCATGAGTATCCGACGGCGTTCGCCGCCTAAACTTATTGTAAAGGATAATAGGGGAAGCGCCGGGAAAAGCGGGCGGGGGAATTGCCAAAACAAATGCCGCAGGCAATACCCGTGTTAATACCTACAGGTGCAGCAGGGCGGAACCTCCTCGCGGAGTATTCCGCCCTCGCTTTTGGGGGCAACATTGACGGTGTCGCCCATTTTATTTATCTCTGTAAAATAAAAAAGGACGTTCCATTGGAACGTCCTGGCTGTTAAATATGGTGCTTCCTGGCCTGTTTATGCTCACAAAGATCCCGTCAGCATAGCAACGCCCTATCCGTGTTACATTCCAGCCCTGCTTATGGAAAAATGATCGGTCGGTGCACACGTTAATACCAATCATGCTTTTCATTCCGGTCAAGGGCACGGCCTTTGTCTCAAAGTTGAATTTCCCGTTGCCTGTCGAAGCGGAGGGCGGCTGTGGCAGCTCCAAGCCGCCGATCCAGCTTGTGATAGCCTCCCGGCCGGTTCCGCCGGGGAACCGTCTGCCGGCGCGCCAGTCGGCGCCGGGCGCCAAGGCGTGGAGGTTGGTATCGCTGGAGCCGATGCCGCTGCTGTGGGAGGTGCAGAAAGGCACGATGGTCTTGCCGGTAAAATCGTAACGCTCCAAGAACGTGCAGATGATCCTGGGAGCCTGGCCGTGCCAGATAGGATAGCCCAGGAACACAACGTCATAGCCCTCCATTTTATTCACATCTCTGGAAATAGCAGGGCGGGCGAAAGTATCGGATTGTTCCCGGTTGGCGCGGCTGGAACTGTTATTATAGTCCAAATCATCGGCAGTATAGGGGGTTCCCGGAACAATTTCATAGAGGTCGGCGTTTAGGGCATCGGCGGCGGATTCGGCCGCGGATCGGGTCGTGCCGGTGGCGGAAAAATAGGCCACCAGGATTTTGCTTCCCGTATCGGTATTTGGCACGCTTCCCTGTGCCTGCATCCGAAAGGTCACCTCCACAGCCCCGCCGCCCACGGCTTCGGCCAATCCGGCCGGGTCGGTAATCTGCCCCAGCCGGGTATAGGAATAAGAACTGGGGAAGCTCTTATAAAACAGCACCAGGCAGTCCGAACCATACAGCATCAGGTCGCCGGCCTGAATGGTTCCCGGCCGCTCCGGGTCGGTGGGAAGGCTTTCCGGGAGGTAGTGATATTTCTCATTGCCGTTTAACTCGCCCATACTTACCGTGAGGGGGAGCCGCTCCGCCAGGGCGCGGGCCAAGGCATTTTCTTCCAACACGGCCGTGAAGTCCTTGCCGTCCACGGAGATCGTAAGAAGCCGGCTCGAAGGCGGCATATCCGCCTGGTTGCGGTTTAAATAGCGATACAGGAGCACGGCGGCCTCCCCGCGGGTGAGCTCTGCCTGGGGATCAAACCGGTTGCCTGATTTCCCGTTTAGGATACCGCTGGCTTTCGCCCAGCCCACGGCCGGCTGCGCCCAATCGGAGAGCAATGCCGCGTCATCAAAGCCCACCGCCGCCGTGCCGGCCGCGGGCGTCCCGGCGCAGCGCCAGAGGACCGCCGCAATCTGTTCCCGGGTCACCGGATCCTCCACGCCGAACACGCCGTTTCCATAGCCGGACAAGACGCCGGCGCCGGATGCCCAAGAGACTGCGTCACGGTACCACGCATCCCTGACGGCGTCTGCAAAGCTGACGTTAGCGGCCACAGGGGGGCTTCCTGCCATGCGGTAGAGCACCGCGGCCAGCATGGAGCGGGTCATGGAGCCGTTGGGGGAAAAGGCCGTACCGGTGGTACCGCCCATGATCCCTTGTTCGGTACAAAAGTGAACCGCTTCTGCATACCAGGCGTCCTCGGGCACGTCGGTAAACGCCCCCGCATCCGGCGCGGCGGCGGGCGCCGGGTGATCTGCGGCACAGGCCGGCATCGTCAGCAGGCCCATTGTGCAGAATACCAGCGCCAGGGACAAAAACCGTGTTCTCATAAGCAGCCTCCCTTTCATACGTTCCGCCCCATTTGGGCGGCTTGCTCCAGAATGGCGGGGCAGGCTCGGATCGCGCCGGGGCTGTCCACGCCCACGCCCCGCATCACACCGGTGAGCCTGGCCTGGTCAAAGCAGGAAATCCAGCCTTCCAAGCCCTTCACCGCGCCGTTCATGGCGCTCTCATCCCCGTCCGCCGCCGACGCCAGCAGGTAGACGTCCCGGAAAGCGTACTCCGCCGGGAACAGGGGGTTGCTGCGGTCGAGCAGGGTTTTCATCTGGCCGCTCATTTCGTAAAAGTAGATAGGGGTGGCAAAGACGACCACATCAGCACGGCGCATCTTCTCCAGAATGCCCTCCACATCGTCGTGGATGACGCAGCGTTGTGTTTTCTGGCAGGCCAGGCACCCTCGGCAGAACTGGATATTTTTATCGTAGAGGCAGATTTTTTCCGTTTCATGCCCCGCAGCGGCCGCCCCGTGGAGAAAGGCATCGGCCAACAGTTCCGAATTGCCGCCCCGCCGGGGGCTGGTGGACAGGGCCAGGACTTGTTTTTTCATTCTGATTCCTCCGTTCCGATTTGTTTGAGGATGCGGGCGGGCACGCCGCCCACGATCACGCACGGCGGCACATCCTTCGTCACGACGGCTCCTGCAGCCACGATGGCGCCATCCCCGATGGTAACGCCGGGGACAACGGTGGCGTTGGCCCCGATCCAGACGTTTTTGCCCAGTGTGATGGGCGCTGGGTGGAGGATATGGCGCTTGGCCGGGTTTTTGTCGTGGTTCAGGGTCGCCAGAAGCACATTATGGCCGATCAGCGCGCCGTCGCCCAGGACGATATCGCCCTGATCCTGGAAGCGGCAGCCGGTGTTGATAAATACGTCCTTACCCACCGTGATATTTCGCCCGTAGTCGGTGTAGAAGGGCGGGAACAGGCAGAAGCTGTCATCTACCGGCTTCCCGATGAGCTGGGAAAACAGCTCCCGCACCCGCTCCGGGGTGTGGTAAGCCCCATTCAGTTCCATGGTCAGACGGAGTGCCCGCTGGCTGGCAGCGCGCATAACTTGTGGATCTTTCAGGCCGGACAGGATTTGATCATTGGGATTCATTGCAGATCCTCCCGTGCATCAGCGGTAGGACTTCCGGAAGATTTCCGCGCAGTCCTCGTCGGTCATCTCGCAAGGGTTGGCGGCGAACAGGCCGCCCTGCATGGAGCGGGCCCCCTTGGCCAGGGTCATGGCCTCCTCCGGCGTAAAGCCGTAGTCGCTCATCTTTAAACCAGCCACGCCGCAGCCCTCCTGGAGCTTCACCAGGGCGGTGATGAAGTCCTCCGGCCGGCCGGCGTTGGGGACGCCCATGGCTTTCGCCATCTTGACGAACTGTTCGTCGCAGGCGTGACGCGCAAGGAAGAACTCGGCAAAGGCTTTGGAAATCATGATGAGGCCGGCGCCGTGGGGCAGCTCGTGGTGATAGGCGCTCATAGAATGCTCCATGGAATGCTGGGCGGTGGTGCTGGTGAGCTGCATGGCCATGCCGGCGATGGTGCTGCCGTAGGCCACATGCTCCCGGGCCTCCAGGTCGTTTCCGTCACGGACGGCGCGAGGCAGATACTCTGCGATGCTCTCGATGGCGGAGAGCGCCAGCGTCTCGCTCAGGCGGTTGACGCCCTTGCTTATCATGACTTCCGTGTTGTGGAACAAGGCGTCAAAGCCCTGGTATGCGGTGTATTTGGGCGGTACGGTGCGCATCAGTTCCGGATCCACCACGGCCAGCACGGGGGTTAGGGAGGGATGCCCGCCGAAGCCGATCTTTTCGTGGGTATCCGGGTTGGAGATGACGCCCCAGAAGTTGATCTCCGAGCCGGTACCGGCGGTCAGGG
>NZ_LT707053.1 GCF_900155735.1 Intestinibacillus massiliensis | reverse complement strand
TGTGTATAGAGCAACTTATCGCTTTCCCGCCATGCTATGGTCCCGCATCAGCTTTCGCCTATCGGTTAGGCGGGTCGTTTCCACTGTTATCTGAGTGGGTAGTGCCTGATTCTACTTCTTACTACGCCCTATCTGGGCGCGCACCTTTGGTATTCGCTATCAACGTATTTACCAGCTTCAAAATATCTTTCTCGCTGCGGATATACACAAAGGGGTTGTAGTGCATAGATTTTTTGAAGTTAATCGTATTCAGTACCTTAATGCGGTAGCCCGCCCGTTGCAGCAGCTTCCCGCACTCAATCAAAACCGTACCTTTCGGGTCGGTTAAGACGTAAGAGGAATGAAGCTGCATTAGATTAGGTTTGACAAAAAATCTTGTTTTTCCGCTGCCGCTGCCGCCGATCACGACGACGTTCTTATTTCTCGCGTACTTCGGCTGCTTCGGGCGGCTGTTCATGGTAAGCCGTTCCGTCTGCGTCAAAATGATGTTGTTTTGGAAATCCGGGTCTATGTAGGGCTTTATATCTTCGGCGTTTCCCCATCGGGCAGAGCCGTACTCCGCGCCCTTGCGGTATTTCTTCGCGTTTTTCCCTTTGACATAGACTATCAAGCGGATAATCACCGCACCGACAATGCCGACAAGCAAATCCAACGGGTAAACGCTCGGCAAGGCGTTTTCAAAGGCTGCGGAAAATCCTTGTGTGATATTCAGTATCTTTGCAGAAATATCCGCGCCGGGGGCAAGCCGCACCGCCTGTCCGACTTTATCAAAGAGATAGACAAAGAACACATAGGGGATATTCGGAAGTATCAGCTTTTTGTAGTTGATCTGCTTCATATCTCGCGCCCCCTGTCCATTTTCTTTACCTTGTCGCGGGCGGCGTTAAGCTGCTTCGCCTTGTCCTTTGCAGCGGCAAGGGCTTTGCGGATAGAGGGCTTTTTCTCCCGGTTCAGCTTCTTTGCGGAAAACTCTTGAAACGCTGCGGTCATAACGTCCGCGTCCCGGCCTTTGAAAAACACAAGGTAACGGGTCTGCTCGCCCTTAACCTTTTTTAGCGAAAAATCTATGTTGTATTTCTTCGCCGTACTCTCAAAGGCTTTAATATTGCTGTCGGTGATCTCGATGTTGGAAACACCCGCGTTCTGCTTCATAAGCTGCCGCATGGTCTGTTTCCCATGCGCGGGTTTGCTTTTCTGCTCCAAAAACTTTTGGATTGCTTTCTGTAACGCCTGTTCGGTAAGCCGCGCCGCGCCTTTTCCCACTTTGACGTATAGGGCAATCGTTTTTTGGGTTACTTCCTCCTGCAAGGTATCAACTCCTTTCCCGGTAAAGTGCGGCTATGCTCATTCGCCGCCGTATAAGTCGTGATTGACAAGGGCGGTATAGTAGCTGTCAATGGTACTCGGCGCGTTGAACAGCACCGCTTTTAGATACTGCTTGATGTTGCGCACTTTGGTTGTGTTCTCCCTCATGCAATCCAAAACAAACTCAATATGGCTGCTGTTCAGCTTCAAAAACTTGGATTTCACCAATTCGGCGGGGTAGTCGTCCCCGGCAATACGGATTGTCTTTCGGGCTGTGCAGACGGTTTCCAGCATAAGGTCAACAATCTCGTCCAAACGGTCTTTGTCAATTTTGCAGTTTTGAATGAGATGGTCGTATTCGATATTGTCCTTGATAATCTCCCTGTAAATCTCTACTGCGCTATTGCTTTTCGCTTCCGTTCTTTTCCTTTCCGGCGGCGTAGCCGCTTCGCCATGCGCAAAGGGCAAGGGGTTTAGGGAATGGAAAGGAATGGAATCGGTACTTGATAAATCAGTAATTGATTGTTCTTTACTTAATATATCTTTATTTAATTGCGTTGGATTTTCCAACGTAGGTTTTTCCTGCGTAGGTTTTTCCAACGTTGGATTATCCAATGTTGGATTTTCCAATGTAGGTAAATCCAATATAGGCGGCTGTCCGCCGCTGGTAGCTGCTTCCGGCTCTCGCGGCTGCGGCTGCTCGTATATGACGTAATCTGCGCCCCGCAAGCGTCCCTTTTCGTCGCGCTCCCGGCTGCGCACGATATATCCGGCTTTTTCGAGTTCCTTTACCGCTTCGCGGATTGCGTCGATCTTCTCCCGGTTGATATGGGATAAGCCCGCAAGGGTATAATCCCAATCTTCGGGCAGCGAAAGCATTTGCGACAACAAGCCCTTTGCCTTTAAGGACAATTCCTTGTTTCGCAAGTGGTGGTTGCTCATAACGGTATATCCCGTATTTCGCTCCACTCTGAAAACTGCCATATTTCCTCACTTCCTCTCTTGGTATGCGTGGACAATTAGAAAGCCGTTTTCGGCTGTTTTGGTATTGCAATATGCCCTTTGCCGTTTTCGCGTCTGCAAAGCCGCATGGCACAAGGGCTTTTGCCCGTCTATTTGTCCATGCTGGCGTGCGTTTTCCGCGTCCTTTTGCCGGGGCAATAGGGACACTCTTTGAAAACGCAAAACTCATATTTCCACCCGGGGCGGTAGAAACGGCAAGTGCCGCAATCTTCATCATCTCCGGCACAACCGGATTGATAGCGGTCAAATCCCGGCTTCTGCTGCATGAGCAATTCAAACGCCCGCTGCTTGCCCTTTGTGAAATACATTCCGGCTGCACCTCCTTTCCTGCGGGCATAAAAAAACGGCGTTACTTTCTCCCCCAAAGGGGTTAAGGTAACGCCGTTTGTGTGCGTATTCAGTTTTTAACACATTCCCTGTCTATCCGCTGTCCGCAAAACCATTGATTTTATTAGCTTTTTGCCGCTATCGCTATCACACCTCATTATTCAACCGCCCCGGCTTTCAGAAAATGCTTGCCGATATTGAGAGCGATTGTGTGAGCATGGTCGTGGTAAAGGATATGTCACGCTTCGGGCGCAATTATCTGGAAGTCGGCCTCTATACCGAAATCCGCTTTCCTGAAATGGGCGTGCGCTTTGTGGCCGTCAACGACGGCGTGGACAGCGAGAACCAGCAGGACAACGACTTCACGCCGTTTCGCAACATCATCAACGAATGGTACGCCAAGGACACCAGCAAGAAAATCCGCGCTGTATTCCGCAACAAGGGCTTGTCCGGGCAGCGGCTATCCACGAACGCCCCCTACGGCTATATCCGCGGAGAGGACGGCGACCTGATCATCGACGAGGAGACTTCCCCGGTGGTGGAACTGATTTTTGAGCTTTGCGTGGAGGGCAACGGCCCCGGCAAAATCGCCCGTATGCTGAAAGAGCGGGAGATACCCACGCCGGGAACGATCACATTCCGGCGCACGGGCCGGACCCGCAACTACCACCCGGACAATCCCTGCGGCTGGACCTCCGATACCGTGGCCGGTATTTTGGATCAGGACGCCTACTTAGGGCAGACGACCAATTTTAAGACCACGAAACTGTCTTTCAAGAGCAAGAAGAAAATAGACAATCCCCCGGAAAAATGGGCGGTGTTCGAGAACACCCATAAGGCCATTATCCAGCGGGACACATGGGAGCTTGTGCGAAAGATACGGGAACAGCGCCGCCGCCCCACCAAGATGGGCGAAATGGGTATGTTCTCCGGGCTGGCGTTCTGCGCCGATTGCGGCGCGAGGCTCTACCATTGCCGGAGCGGTTCGTGGACGTATGAACAGGAGTGTTACACCTGTTCCAGCTACCGCACCCGGAAAGGGTGCAGCGCACACTATATCCGTGCGGTGGTGCTGGAACAGCTTGTGCTTCAAAATCTGCAACGGGTCGTTGCCTACGCCCAGGACGACGAGGACGAGTTTGTGCGCGGCGTCATGGAAAAGAAGCTGGCGGTGCAGGCAGCGGAGCGGGAACAGGCCAAGCGGCTTTTGGAAAAACAGGCCCGCCGCATGGACGAACTGGACACAATCATTCAAAGGCTCTATGAGGACAATGTAATCGGCAAGCTGACAGATGAACGCTTCGCCAAAATGTCCGCCAGCTATGAACGGGAGCAGGAGGGCTTGAAAGCCTCTATTGCCGAGCTGGCCGCCATGGTGCAGGACAGCGAGGCACAAGCCGTCAACGTCCAGAGCTTTTTGAAAGTCGTGCGGAAGTACACCCAGCCCGACAAGCTGACGGCGGCCATGCTTCGGGAATTTGTGGAGAAAATCGTTGTTCATGCCCCCGACAAATCCAGCGGCCACCGCGTCCAGCGTATCGACGTACATTACAATTTCATCGGGGAAATCGACTTGTCGCCCGAATACGCGCAAAAAACAACCGCATGACACTTTCGTATCATGCGGTTGCACCCCGACTTTGAATACTTCTTTATCGGGGTCGCCCTTGACGTGCCCTTTTATTTTGCGCGCTTTACATTTCAAGCACAGCGACGGCAAATTTTTTCATAAATAAAATCCCTGCCCCTATTAACGATGCGCCGATCCCGCAATACAAAACGCCGATTACGATTGCCGGCAAAAGATGTGCGCTCCGCAGTAATAGACCGCCAGTCATCATAAAAATCATCATTAAATAACTTTTTCGGTCAAAGAATTGGTAAAAGGGGACTTTCCGATCTTCCATATCCATGATGCGGGCATTATGTTTTTGCACGAGCCGATAAAAAACCAGGCTCATGAAGATTAAAAAAACGGCGATTGCCCCGAATAGATACAGGGCATTGGATTGCCAATACTGTACAAACTCCGGCGCACCGATACGCAGGATATTCCCACCCGCAATCATCCAGACAAACCCAGCGATAAAGAGCAGGTACTTTGGCTTTATGCAAGGGATAAACTTTTTCATTATGCTTTTTTATGCCTCCTTAAACTGCCTTTTTCCTGATTTCCAGCAGCAGAAGGATGATACTGACGCCTATTAAAATATGGCCAATGCCAGCAACCCCGGAAAGGGAAGCGTCCGCGCCGGTACTCAACACGGTCCCCCATACCTGCGTTAAACCCCTCATGAGGAAACCGAGGCCGGTAATATTTAAGCCGCACTGGTAAACAATCAAAATTTTACCCGTATTCTTTCCCGAAAAGGAAAGGGATTTTTCAGCAAGCATAAGTACAAGGAAGAAGAACATGCCCAATAAAAAATAATGTGTGTGCATGACGGACAGAACCGTTTTACCTGTAAAATTATTGAACTTTGTAAATTCCCTATAAAACACCCCGAATACCATGGCAATGGCAGCATAGGCCAAAGCCATATTTGCATAACGCTTCATCATTGTATTTTCCTCCTTTTATGCTGTTTTCACGCATTTATGCGATGTTTTGTAAAGCTTCCAACCCATCAGGATCATCCAAACATAGGCAAGCGTTTTCGGGATCATCAATATACCGACAGCGGGGAGCATCCCGCTAAACAGAACGACAGGCAGATAAAATCCAAACGACAGCGCTACCGCGTGGGGCATAAAACGGAATACCTTGTCATCGGCCTTTTTCGCTTCCTGCGCAAAAATAACAATCACAATAATCCCCATAATGGCAAAGGGGGCATTGCGCAAAACCCCGTACACAAGCGGCTGACGGTATGCGAGCCACTGGTTTTGCGGAAGCAGGCAAAGCGCGATCCGAATAAAAGATAACCCCCACATAGTTCCCGTAAGGCCTTTCCGGCCTTTTACCTGATAGCGCTCGCGCCAAATGTAATAAAGTATCAGATAGAATACCGTCATGGTAATGGACGTAATAAATTTTCCAATTCCCAGTGCCGCCGCATGGGCTTCCAACCCTGTTGTCCAAAGCGCATAAGCGCGGGGGATCAAATGGAAGGAATCCCCCGCGCCAAGTAAAACGGCCATGAATCCGGCCTTGCGCACCAAAGGGCTTTTCCCTCTCATTAGCATAGTAAGCCCTGCAATGATTGCAAAGCCGAGATATAAGACGTCAAAAACGGTTTCTGCGATTGCCTGTGGCATAAATTTCTCCCCTTTGCGTTTAATAAATGATTTTTTTAATGATTTCGACAAAAAAATAAAGGTCTGCCATGGGCGCTTTCGATTTCAACAACATTAGCATGTTCCCCATAATAAAGCGTGCAAATTGTCCTTTGCTAAATTGCCCGTTCCAGATATCCTCGCGTACTTTTGCATCCTGTTCCATACGCTTTATTAAGGATGCTTCCAGCGCGGACTGCATGGAGGCCATGCGCGTTTGCCCCACCGGCTCCAAGCCGCCAAGGCTGCTCATCAGTTTTCCTGCGGACTGGTCAATCCGCTCTTTAAGAAAAACATATATTTTGATCAATTGCTCACAAAATGAATCGGCGGTAATTACGGTTTCCATTTCAAGCAATATCTGCTTCCAATATTCTTCTGTCAGTGCAAGTAATATTTCTTCTTTGTTTGAGAAGTAGTTATATATGGTTCCAGCCGCCACACCGGCTCTCTGGGCGATCGCCCGGATATTGAGGGCGTCTATCCCTTCCGCGTCAACAATGCTGCGGGCAAGTTCCAGCAGCGTTTCGCGCAGGGTATCGTCTTTCCTTCGCATGGTATCCCTCTCCCCTTATACACTATATATGAACGTGTTCATCTATAGTGTACGGAATACATGCCGCTTTGTCAATACTAAAATGAACATGTTCATAATAAATATTTTATTATGGGCGCTTCAAGCGGGCAGCCGGAAGTGAAACAACAGATAAGCAACAGATCCGTGCCGCACCAAACTTATTGGCGTTTTAGCCTTAGATAGATGGCAGATGCATGCGGCATTTCACTGCCTAAGAAAAGGGGGGCTATCAGCTTTGTGCCGATAGCCCCTCTTGTTTTGCCACATTCCGCTTGCCGCCTGCCCAATCAGGCTATTCCTCAATACTTCCTTATTGGGCGCCAGCTTTAGGGGCACCCTTTTTCCTTTTCCACAAACCATGTCCCGTCCTTCCGCCGCCAGACCGCCTTCGTCCTGCCGCCGACCCGGACTGCATACCGTAGCGCATCGTCCCGTGCGGGGTCGCGCCGGCTGCCGTATACGCGTTCGACGGGAAACTCCCTTCCATCCGGTAAAAGGATCACATGGGGGAGCAGCAGGCCGTCGACGGTATGGGTCTTGACCTGTACATCTATGGCCGGCGCCGGCTGCGGCCTTGCAGGGTGGGAGGCTTTGCCGCCCGAGACATTGCCGCTCATCGGGTCTATCTTTTTCCGCATATACATCACCGGGATAGTATATGCAGAACCCACTGGTCTAAGTTTGACTTTACTTTCATATTAATAAAAAAAGGGAGCCAAAGGAGGGGACAACGTGCCGGCATTATCGATACAAAATTTTGTCCAAGCGGACTGGGATGCCGTAAGTACAGATATTCATACTATGTTTACGAACGAATATTCGCATTTGCTGCCTACCCATGTGGGGCAGGGGCAGAACGGCAATATAATTTTTGGGGTAGCATACTTTACAGGCGTGCTTCCTGGCGGCACGAGCCGTTTAGATACCGCGCTCGCGCGATCCGGCTCTGCTTTGGCGGCGAATATAGACGTTGAACTGCATGGGCATTTTACACTTGTGCGTGATCCACAACTAAACGATGCGTATCATATGAAACGCGAAGTCAGCGTCATCCATTTTAAGTGCATGCTTAATAATAATGTGAATAATTTCCGGTTCCTGGGAGCGTTCACACGGCAGCAGATGCCGGCAAACGTGTATAATCATATTGACCATGAGATTAATCGTACACGCTGGAACCCTAGACGGCATTAACAGGCACAAGATATCTATGCAGAAAGCCCCTCCGGCCAAGATAGCTTGAGGGGCTTAAAAGCATTGGATGATAAAAAATGCGGAATTTATAATCCTACATTTGAAGCCGGGCAACCCTTTTGGCGCAGGCCGCATCCAATACAATTTGCGGGGGCAACCCGGATCGGATGTTTTTTCAACGCCCCTGCTTCCCATCTTCCCAGCATAACGGATCGTCCATGATATAATATTGGTTCCGTCCCTGGGATTTCGTCTTGTACGCAATCGCCCCGGTAGGGCAGCCGCCGATACACGCCATGCAGTGCGTGCAATTCCCCTGCCATACGGGCTTGCCATCCGTTATTTTAATATTGCCCAGCGGGCAACGGTAAGCGCATTTTCCGCAGGAAACACAGCGGTTTGAAACGGTAAAACCCTTATCATGCACGAAAAACGCATAGAACAGCGGATTCGCCGGGCCGCTCTCCAGCCTGCCGGCAAGGGATGGGGGCGGCGCGGCCAATTGCTTGCCAGCCTGGATTTGTCCTGCAAGGGCGGCAATTTCCGGGAGCGCACGCGCCATAACCGTCTGGCATTCTGCCGCATCCGGTGTCGGGAAAAGCGCCAGATAATTTTCCGGCATGACCACCGGGGCGAGCCCGCAAAACCGCAGCCCCTTTTTTACACATAACTTTTTGGCGTAATGTGCGGCGTTTCCGCAATTACCGCCGCAGGTCAGTATAAAGTAGGCGTCTTGGGCGCCCTCAAATTGGGTATCCATAATCCACCGCTCCACAACCTTGGGAAGGCGCCAGCAATAGGTTGGCGCCACAAAAACCAGCGGGCGTTCCGACCGGATGGTGGCCTGCTTGCCCTCCTTCATGTAACGGTTGATCGAAACCACCTCGCCGTCTCCGATCAGCCCCGCCAGCCGGACCGCCGCAAACTGGCTATTGCCCGTACCGCTAAAATATAAGACCATGGTATCCTCCCCTTGACAAAATAGAAACCATACAATATGATACACATTGTATCACAATGGGCGGCGCTGTCAAGAAGCCAGCCTGAGACAAATCGAGGTGGATTGTATCATGGATCAGAGGAAAGCAGCGAATGAAAGGGTCAAAGACCGCTTGTTCTCCGCATTGGTTGCGTTTGCAGGGCAAAAGGACTGGTCAAAGCTGACCGTCACGGAGTTGATCCAAAAATCTGGCGTTGCCCGGGCGTCCTTTTATCGCAACTTCAAGTCTGTGGAGGGGCTGGTCGATTATGGCATCCAGCGTATGGCCCTGCGTTACCACGAGGGGAATGCAGGCCGGGACGGGGATTTTCACAGCCGGGAGGCGATACGGTACAAGTTCCAATTCTACAAAGAAAACGCTGCAACCGTGTTGGCATTCCATCGCGCCAAGATGGCGGTTACGCTGCTGGACGTGATCACGGACTGCGAAATAGACGCTTACGGCGATATGCCGGCGAGTTCCATATCGAAATACGAGCTTTACTATTTTTCGGGGGCATTTTATAACATGATGCTTTGCTGGCTGGAAAGCGGCACAAAAGAAACGCCGGAGGCCATGGCGGACGAGTTCTTGCGGATCGCACGCAGCGCCTGGTAACCTTGCAAGGCCATATACCGGCCATAGCCCTTAGCCGCCCGCTTGCGTTGCGCAAGCGGGCGGCTTTTATGGCCTTTTGTTCATAGTTTGTCTTTATTTCACGCCTTGGCAGTTCACATGTTTGTGTTATACTAAAAAAATCAAGCCATAGTATCTTTCGATAGCTGCCCAAAACTGCTACGGCGGGCGGCGTTAATGGGAAAGGAAGTAATTTCATTGAAAGTATATATAAAAAGCGGCTGTAACGGCTGTGGCAGATGCGCGTCGGCCTGCCCGGAGGTTTTTGCCCTGGACAAGTCGGGGTTAGGCTATGTGCACGGCCCGCTGATTGAGGAAACAGAGGACGCGGTGCAATTGGCGATCCAGCGGTGCGGGGCGCAAGTCATCGGCATCGAAAAAGCGCCCGGTGGCGTACCGGATATTGTATGGCCGCGATCGGGTTGACACAGGCGGCCGGCAAGGGAAAGGCGGCCTACAGAGCCGCCGTGTAAAGGAGCGGAAATTGGGAAATCGTTTGGGTAAGGGTATGCTAAATAATTTGGACACGCTGTATTTAAATATCAGTGAAGTACCTGCCGGGTGGCAAAAAGAAGCGCTCATCCTGCTGAAGCACGGGGTGATCAAAGGGGATGGCAAAAACCAAATCGCCATCAAGCGGCGGGACTTGCTGACGGCGATCCTCACCCGGCGGATCGAGAAAATCCAGAATGGGCGCAAGCCATAATGGAAGTGGGCTGCCTTTGCGGGTAAGGCATTGGCGCCCCCTGGCAGCGTCCGACGGCTGCTTTTCCCCTGTGCGCGCTGCCGTATGGGACGCAGGGCGGGGGATCGGGCGGTACATTTATACGTTAATATGGAGAAAACCCCTTTTGCGGCGTCTGTGCGGCAAAAGGGGTTTTTTATGCGGGAACCGGGGAAGCGCCCGGCAACCGGGGCGCGTGGGGGCGGCGGCGCCACCTTCTTTAAGAATATAGCATGTCCGTTAGCCATTCCAAGACATTGGCCCTGTCGCCCGCGGACAAATAATACCGGGCAAGGTCGGGATTGTCCGTAATGATGCCGTCCACCCCGGACGCCAGATATTTCCGGATCGCGTTATCAGAATTGATCGTCCAAACATAGATTTCCTTCCCGTACGCATGGGCATTTTCGATGATGCTTGCATCTAAAAAGCTGCTTTCGACGCTAAAGCCATCTACAAAGCCCAGGTCGTATAAATCGGAGATCAGGAACGTTGTGATATAAACGGTTTTTATACGGGGATCCAAAGCCTTGGCCGCTTCTAAAACATCCAAACGCATGGAGGCAATCATACATTGCCCTTCCATTTGGGCGTTTTGTATTTCCGCCACGGTTTGTGCAACGATGTCCCGCTCATGCCCGGTGATTTTTATTTCGATCATAAGCTGGATTTTGTTTTTTGCCCTTGCCAGCATATCATGGAGTGTCGGGATATGCTCGCCGGCAAACCGCGCGGAAAAGGCGGAACCGGCGTCTAATTTCCGCACGGTAGCATAATCCGTATCCCAGACCTTTTGGCTATATCCTGTTGTCCGCTGGAAATCCGAGTCGTGCATAATGATAAGCACCCCATCCCGTGTCTGCTGGATATCAATCTCCGCCATATCGGCATCGGCGGCAATCGAGTGGGACAAGGCGGCCAGCGTATTTTCCGGCGCAAAAGTTGCGCCCGCCCTGTGGGCGACGATGGCGGTATCCTGGTTGGCCGGGTATGTGAATTTGGCGCCAACTTCTGTCTCGCTATAAAATGCTAATAAGAGCAGCGAGGCCATGAACAATCCAAACCGGTACAAAAACGCTTTTTTAGACTTTGGATGTGGGGCAGGTGCGGGCTGATCTTCCCGGTACGAATGATATAGCGTGATTGCGGTGGCACACACCGATAACGACATCAGGATGTTAAAAACATTGATTGCCATGGCCACCCATTTGATATAATACAGCTGGAAAAGGGTGGCGGAGTCCTTGCTCAGCAACCATATAGCCAAGATGATCACGGCGAATATCCCTAAGATGAGGAGCACAAAAAGGGCAATATTCACAAACAGCGCCAGAGCCGTCTTGAGGATCTTCCCTTTTAACAGGCGTACGCTCTCCTGAAACGATTGCACGTAATGATTACGTGCAAAAATCACGTTGGGGATGCTGAACAGGCTGAAAAGCAGGAAGATATTGATACATAAGGTTAAAAGTATGAATAGGATAAACAGCGGATGGGAGCTTTTGATATAATCGATAATAAATTCGGGTATATTGAGCCGGGCAGCCAAACCGTATGCCAAAGGGATGTTGGAAAGCCCGATGACGGGGAGCAATACCAGGGTAAAGGGCAGGTTGCGCAGCGTGAATACATTGAGGGACGCTTTGAAGGATTTTTTGCATAGGGCAGGCAGCGAAATATAACCCCGATCCCATCCCGCTTCGCAGTAAACCATCAATGTGATAATTTCCAGGTACAGATAGAATGCTATGATAAGGCAGGCCCCGACGGCCATGGCAATGGTGAGCGGGTTGCGAAATACCAACTGGATGTTTTCCTGGCTGATATAAGGGACGTCCAAAACCCGGAGGACGCCCATCTGGACATAGTAGGCGAGCTCCGTAAATAGGATGAATCCAACCGATTTATATAATATTTCAAATAATAAAAGGGTAGGCCAATTTTTAAAGCTCGCCCGGAGGCTTGTACGTATAAAGCCTTTCATCAGTGCTCCCTCCTTGTTTACAGGCTAAACCTTATTATGGGTTGTACCGCGGGCAATTATAAGGATGTTTTGTTTGCGGGGGATTATTGCGCGCTGCCTGGGATACTTCCCGCGCCGGTTCCCATGATCCCGCAGCGGGTATCTATAATAGCGCCCCGCCTGAAAAATTTATGGTACCATCGTATCATATCCAGAGGGGAGATGCAATGAACCGCTGCCGCCGGCAAAGGGAAAAAGCGCCCGGGATGCCATCCACGGGCGGCCGTGCGCCGGGAAACGGCTGGAGGGGGGTAAAAAAGCCGCCCTGGTTAAGGGGCGGCAATCGGTCAGCGCAAAGCTTTAAGCAAGGCAAACATGGACGGCGCGCATCTTGCGGCTGCCCTTCGGATCGGCCTCGCAATCAAAAGTGACCCGCTGCCCCTCGTCGAGGGACTTGTAGCCTGCGCCCTGGATGGCGGAGAAATGGACAAACAGGTCTTCGCTGCCGTCGTCATTCTTAATAAATCCAAAGCCCTTGTCCGCGTTAAACCATTTTACAGTACCGTTATTCATAAACCAGTACCTCCTAAAAGATGTTATCCGAAATCGTGCAAATAAAAAACCACCGGCGATAAGTCAAAAATGAAAATTGACTTACATCCAGGCGTGGCCGTTACAAGGCACAGGGCAGGCGGCTGCGGGGGATGCCGGAGGGGTTCGCCTACCAAATTTGCTGCAAGGGTTACATTTGTCTGGCGCATAGGATAATGCAGGCATAAGTGCAAAGGCCGCAACGGGCAAGGGCGTACAGTGGCTTATTTTTTTAACGAGAATAACAGCTTGACGGATAAAAACTTGTTTAAATCGCTGCTTACCATGCGGCCCCAATATTCTTTTTCGGTGAGTGTATCATCAGATAGGCATACGATATAAGATTGGACGGTGTCAAATTCGTTCAGCTTTTTAAACTTTAACGTTTGCGGTTCGTGTGTGCCGTTTGCCGTCCCCACGCGGTTATCATCCATAACCCCGAAGTAGTATTCCCGGTTATAATACAAATCTATGACGTTGATAATCGGGCTGTCCTCTCGATTGGTGTTACAGGTTACGATGCGGACACTGGATTCCATACCGCTGTCAGCCGCTGCAATAAAGTTTTTGAGGGCTTCCCGGTTGACAATGAGATCCTTATAAGTGGCGGGATCCCTTGCAAGCACAACATATCCATTGGAAACCGCATCGGCGTAACATACGCTGAAAGGGATGTTGGAAATGCGTTTTTGGATGGCATCGTAATTTATTTCGCCAGATAACGCATTTTGGCAGTCCCGTACAGACAGCAAAGTATACCCGGTTTCCCGTTCTTTATAGAACTGGTATGCGAGGGTAACGCCCAGCACGATTGTGAGCAGCAATGCCGCTATAACCAACGGATGTATATGATTTTTCTTTTTTAAGTGCAATGTGTGACGTCCCTTTCATGGTTGTAGTATGGCGGAATATCCAAGGGGATGACGGTAGCGCCGGGGACATGACGTTTTTCGCAGGGTTTTCCGTCCCACAGCGCGGGTGCTTCCAGTGCTTACCCTGAACATGCAAAGAGTACATGGGCAGAATAATATTCATAAAGATCGCTGCTGCTAAGTATGCGCATTAAGTCATCAAACGTAGAAAAGGTTTGATCTGCAAGGACATAATACCACAAGCTGCCGGAATACACAGCGCTTAAATCCGAAAATTCAAACTTGTTGTATACAGGTAAGCCAGAACCTTCTTGGATATACTTACATACTCCAAAAAACTTGCTGCCGTCATAATATAAATCAGTGGTTGTGGGATGAAGGGACGTGTCGGCAATAATGCGTATATACGCTTCTTGATGGTCGCCCGTGCGTGCAACAAAATCCGCAAGTATCTCGGGACCTACTTCTATGCTATATTCGACTTGATATTTTTCTACTTTATGGCGCACAATGATTGTTTTTTGATTCTGCAAATCTGCGACTTGGTATGGCGTAGCGTCTAATCGCCTGGCAATTTTATCATAATTTATGGAACCGGAAGCGGTTTTATAATCTGCTGGATCATCGGTGAAGGGATGTGCTGCATAGTAGGCGGTTGCTAGCAGGATCAGGACGGTAATGATTGTTAAAATAAAAATTGCGTTCCGTTTTATTTTGGCTTTATAGCGCATCATGCACCCCTCCTCTTTGGATATGGAGCCATCGCTACTTTGTTAAAATATAACATATTAAAGCGCGCCGATCAAACATAATCCGTAAAGAAGTACATGAAAAGGCATTTATAATTTTGTGGCCAAGCTAGGCTCCCAACAAAAGAGCAGGAAGCTTTGCGCGATCATTTGCCTGCCATGCCGCCCCCATATGCGGGGATGATATGGCGGTTTCCCGCATGGGCGTACCGGGCTGCCAGGAATATCAAGGCCGGCAGGCGAAAGCCCCTCCGGCTAGTGGCGGCCGGAGAGTCTGGCTTTATTTGTGGATCGTACTGGAAACCCTCCCCATTTCATGGTATTATGGCCATATAGGGGCGGGGAGGCCAGGAAAAGATGGAATTATTGCAGTGCTACGTGGGATGGGGCATGTCGGAGGAACCGGATGGGTGGTGGATGCGATGAAACGGCAAGCGAAACGGAAGATACTTTTTATACTAGCCATTGTAGTTGTGCCGCTGTTGATAACGGTTACCTATCAGCAGACGCGATATATCGACAGCCCATATGGACTGCATTATCTTGGAGAACGGGTCCCCAAAGATATCCTGCATAAAATGACAACCAAAGCATTGGTAGAAACCGCATTAAATGCACCAGATGCGTTCAATATATGGCTGTCAAATGACCTTCAAACAGGTTTTGAATCTTCTTTAAGTGACTCCACCTTACTTCAGGAGCTATTTGCACGGGCAGATGCGAGTACGGCCATCATGGAAGTTTATTTCAATACGGAAGTTGTGCTGAATGCGCAGCGTTTTATTGCTCAAAACGTTGATCAGGTAACGTATTTGGAGGTTATGCTCACGCAAGAAAGCATTCGTAATAAGCTGACTGATCAAGACAGGGAACGGCTCGACCATAAAATTAGTGAAAATTATTCCATACGCGCCTCGCATCCAGAGGTATTCTCAAGGGGATTTTGCGCATATGCCGTTCAGCAGTATATAGCCCGAAAGGGTGTGGATGTAAAATACCCCTATGAAATGCCTGAGAGCGCAATTATTGAAATATGATTAACAGCCTAAGTTTTTAAAAGGCCGCCCCATTGGGGGCGGCCTTTTTATTCCCCAATCCCTTGGGGGAAAGCTGACGTTTCAGCCCATGTTATCGCATGGCCTTGCCTTCCGGCGGCCAGCAAAAGATTTTTGTTTGGCAGGTATCCGCCTGGAATAAGCGGCAGGGGTGCTGCCCGCAGCAAATATCAGCTTTTCAGGTACTTCACACCCTTGCAGCCCAGGATAATCTGGCTCACTTCCATGCTCCCGCATCCTTTGGGATACAGCATCAGCAGTTCCACCCGGTAGCACAGATCGTCCGTGGGGCTTGCTTCGATCTGTTCCACTTCAATATTTTTGCTCAGCAGCTTATCCTGCAAAGGCTTCAGCACAGAGCTGTCCTCCAGTACCATCACCATTTTGTTATAGTTGTGCGCTTTCTTTAAGACCGTTTGCCGATGCAGGAGGAACTGCACACAGACGATTAAAATGGTTGCGGTGATACCGATAAAGTACATGCCGCTGCCCACGGCCATGCCGACCCCCGCGGTTGCCCAGAGCCCCGCGGCGGTGGTGAGCCCGCTGACAGAGCGGTTGTCCCTGAAAATAATACCGACCCCTAAGAAGCCAACGCCGCTGACGATTTGGGCGGCGATACGCGAGGGGTCAAGGACATAGTTTTGCAGCTTCAGGACGTCCACAAAGCCGTATTTTGAAACGATCATAATCAAGGCCGCGCCCATGGCGACAATCGCGTGGGTGCGCACGCCCGCTTCCTTGTTCCGGTTTTCCCGCTCATAGCCAATGATCACGCCGCAAGCGGTGGCGATGACCACGCGTAACAGCATTTCCACGTATTTTATAAAAATGGCCTCCATAGGCGCCTCCTTTGGCACAGTATCGCATATAAGGATTATATGGTATCACGATTGGGGCCCAAAAGCAACGTAGGCGATTGGCGGTGGGGACATCTTTTAAATAATGTATTTTGCGGTTGCGCCGCGAAACCGCCGCCCCTTGGAGGTACAGGGGCGGCCGGCCTGCACCCCGATAGTTTTGTCCGCCCCGGATAAAATGCATACAATATAGACAACCCCGGCAGGTTGTGGTACAATGCAGTTGTCAACATGTTACAATCCGGCATGCAAAATTACATCCTGCGCGCGTCCTGTACCGGGGCGAGGGGAGCGCGGGGCACAAGGGGGACAAAAAGATGAAACGCAAAATCGCATGGCTGCTCAGCATCCTGATGGCCTGTACGTTTATGCCCGTCCGGGCGGCCGCGGCAAGCGGCGTCGTCACGGATTCGCCGGTGATCGGCGACGGCGCGGCCAAGCTGGTCTACATCACGATGGACGGCAACCGCACGGCGGACGTCGCGCTGGCGAACGGCAGCGTCCACAGCGCGGCCGCATCCGACGCGCTGGTCAACCGCGTGACGTGGGACGGCAATTCGTCCGTGGTCGCGGCGGTAAACGGCGGCTTTTTTAACGCCTATTACAACAGCGGCGCGGCGCAGTCCTTCCCGGACAACTGCCCGCGGATCTATTCGACCATCGTGAAGGACGGCGTGCTGGTCAACGGCGTCGGCGAAACCAATATGCTGGGCGTGACGTGGGACGGCAAGCCGTATATCGACCGCGTCAAGTACCAGGCCACCGTGCAGGTGAACGGCACGGTAAACGTCGGCATGTGGGCGGTCAACAACCATTATACGGACGCAAAGTGCATTTCGCTGTTCACGCCGGAATTCACCCTGCCGGTCAGCGCGCCGCAGGGCAGCAAGGTGCTTACCATCAAGGACGGCAAGGTCGCCGCGGTGTCCGAGGCGGGCAGCTACAAGGTCGCGGCGGGCACGAACCTCATGGTGTATAATGCCCAGGCCGTGGCCGACGCGCAAAAGTGGAACCAGTTCCCGGCGGTCGGCGATACGGCGGTGGTCTCCACCTCCGCGACGGCGTGCAAGCGGGCAGCCGACCTGCCCCAGTGGAACAATATGAAGACGGTCATCGCGGGCGGCCGCATGCTGGTGCAGAACACCTATAACGTCGTGCAGGATACCAGCTATAACGCCGAGTTCGACAGCGACCCCAAGCAGGCCGCGGGCTATTCCTCCGCGCGCGCGTTCGCCGCGGTGATGGGCGACGGGCGGCTCGTGCTGGGTACGGCGAACGCCTCCATGGCGCAGATCGCCGCTTACCTCAAGTCCGCGGGCGCGGTCAACGCGGTCAGCCTGGACGGCGGCGCGTCCACGATGCTGTATGTAAACGGTTCCGGCTACCTGACGGCCGCGGGGCGGCCGCTTGCGAGCGCCTTTGTCGTCGTGGATGAAAAGGTGCGCGAGACGCGCCCGGCGGCGCAGCAGGCCGCGGCAAACCCGTCCTCCACCACCGGGGTGGACGCGAATACGCCCTCTGCCTGGGCGGCGGACGCGGTCGCGCGCTCCAAGGCGCTCGGCCTGGTGCCGGACTGGATGCAGTACAATTACCGCAGCAACCTGACCCGCCGCGAGTTCTGCGTGCTCATCAAGGAGCTGCTGGAAAAGAAGGGCGGCAAGAGCATCGACGCGCTGCGCCTGGAGAAAAATGTGCAGCTCGCGCCCGCTTTCTCGGATACGGACGACTGGTATGTGCAGGAATGCGCCTCTTTCGGCATTGTGACCGGCTATAACGGCGCGTTCAAGCCGAACGACAGCCTGACCCGCCAGGAGGCCGCCGCGATTTTGCAGCGCGCGGCGCAGGTGCTCGGCGCAACGGCGCAGGGCGGCGGGAAAAGCTTTGCGGACGCGGCGCAGATCGAGCCGTGGGCGAGGGACGCGGTCGCGTTCGTCACCGCGAACGGGATCATGAACGGCGAGGGCGATACGTTTAACCCGCTCGGCACCTATACGCGCGAGCAGGCCTATATCACGATGGTAAACGCCTACGACCACCTGTAAAACCGGATCAGGACGACCCAAAGGGGGGCGCCGTGCAAGCGGCGCCCCCCTTTTTGCAGGCCCGGCGTTCGCCTCCGGCGGTTTCCATGCGACAGGTTATGCTTTACCCGCCCGCCCGCGTTGTGGTATAATGGCCGCGTAGCGGCCATTATACCTTTGATTTAAAAATTATACCACAATGCATGATATGCGATGGTTTTTGTAGGGTTCTACCTGCCATTGTGGTATAATGGGATTTGCAGGAGAATTTTGCTTATGGGTGTTTTCAAAAAGGCGCTGCGCGCGCTGGCCGACGCCGCGCTCGCGCTCTATCTGCTTTTCAATATCTATGCCGAACACAGCGGGCGGTTCATCGTGCCGGTCGGCCACAAGCTGGCGTTTGCCGCCGGGTTTATCGCGCTGTGGACGCTGGCCGTGTTCGCATTCGCGCCGCCGGGGCAGGACGCGGAGGCGCGCCGCCGCAGGATGCGGCGCTACCTGCTCGGCCTGTTCCTGTACTACGTCTGGATCCTGTGCAACATGCTGTTTTTTGACGCGGCGTTCGGCCGCGCGCCGCGCCCCATGCGGCAGGATTTCCGCTTTTACGCGGTGGATATCAACCTGGAACCGTTCAAGACCGTGCGCAATTACCTGCGCGCGCTCGAGCATGGCCGCATCCGCGGCAGCATCGTGGCGATCAACCTGCTCGGTAACCTCGCCGCGTTCGCGCCGATGGGCTTTTTCCTGCCCGCGCTGTGCCGCCCGATGCGCAACGTCTTCCTGTTTACCCTCGGCGTGGCCGCCATGGTGTGCTGCGTGGAGGTCACGCAGATCGTGACCATGACCGGGAGCTGCGATATCGACGACCTGATTTTGAATACCATGGGCGCGCTGTCCGTCTGGCTGATCGTGCAGCTGCCCTTTATCCGGCGGCACGCCTACCGCGCGGTGCCGCCCCGTCCCAAGAAAGGAAAAGGATTATGAAAAAAACCGTTCTTATCGTAGGCCTCGGCCTGATCGGCGGCTCGATGGCGAAGGCCATCCGCGCGAATACCGATTACCGCATTTTAGGCCATGATATTTCGGAAAAGGTGCTGTCGGACGCGCGTTTCCTCGGCGATATCGACGATATCGCGGACGAGGCCGGGCTGGCGCAGGCCGATATCGTGCTGGTGGCGCTGTACCCGGTGCCGACGGTCGAATACATCCTCAAGAACATCGGCAGCTTCAAGAAGGGCTGCGTCATCGTCGACCTGTGCGGTGTCAAGCAGTACGTCTGCGACCGTGTGGCGGCCGAGGCGCGCGCGCACGGCGTGCAGTTTGTCGGCGGGCACCCGATGTCCGGCCGCGAGTTTTCCGGGTACGAGTACGCCAAGGACGACCTGTTCGCGGGCGCGTCCATGATCCTCGTCCCGAACGCGGGCTCGTCCGAGGACGCGGTGTGCGAAATGGAACAGTTCTTCACCAGGCTGGGCTTCGGGCGCGTGGTGCGCACCACGGCGGAGCAGCACGACCGCATGATCGCCTTCACCTCGCAGCTCGCGCACGTCGTATCGAGCGCCTACATCAAAAGCCCGGAGGCGCTGCTGCACAGCGGCTACTCCGCGGGCAGTTACAAGGATTTGACGCGCGTGGCGCGCCTCAACGAGCAGATGTGGACGGAACTGTTCCTGCGCAACGCCGGGCCGCTGGTGCGCGAGATCGACGAGATCGTGTCGCACCTCAAGGAATACCGCGACGCGATCGCGGAAGGCCGGGAGGACGACCTGCGCCGCCTTCTGAAGGAAGGCCGCGAGCGCAAGGAGCGCGTGGGCTGACGGGGGCGCGGCATGATTGATATCCAGGCGGTCGAGCCGGCCGCGCGGCGCGCCTACCTGCCGCTGCTGCTCGACGCGGATCCTTCGGAAGAGATGGTCGCGCGCTACCTTGCGCGCGGCGAGATGTACGCGGTCGTTGTGGACGGCGCGCCGGTGTGCGAGGCGGTCGTCCTCCCGCTGCCCGGCGGCAGGTGCGAGCTGAAGAACCTGGCGTGCGCGCCGGGCTGCCGCGGGCAGGGCTATGCGTCGCTGCTGCTGGAATACCTGTTTTTGGCCTTTGCCGGCCGGTTTACGGAGATGCTGGTGGGCACTTCGGAAAAGGGCATGGGCTTTTACGCGCGGCTGGGCTTTGCCTATTCGCACACGGTGCCCGGCTTTTTTACGGACAATTACCCGGCGCCGCTGTATGAGGACGGCGTGCAGTGCGTCGATATGCACTACCTGCGCCGCGCGCTGTAGCGGCAATGAAACCGCAAGCCCCCGCATGCGAAAAAGCATGCGGGGGCTTTTTTTGGCGCGGGATTTCCTGGCCTGCCCGGCGTGTTTATCGGGTATGACAGCAAGCGGATGTAAATAAGGGGAGGGGGTCGCCCGCCGCATGGCGGGCGACCCCCTCCCGTCCGGTTTTGCGGATATTCCCCCCGCGGCGCGCATAGGATGGTAGCAATCGAAAAAAGGAGGAATGTTTCATGCCGACGACACAGCTCTCCGGCGGGGACGGCTATTTGCAGGTGCGTGTCAACACCGCGACGGGGGCGCTGCCGATAGCCGGCGCCTCTGTAATCATTTACGAACGCGCGGAGGACGGCAGCACAGGCGAAATGCTGTATAACGCCGTGACGGACGAAAGCGGCCTGACGGCCAAATTCGCCCTGCCCGCGCCGCCCGCGTCGCTCTCCGACCAGCCGGGCGCGCCATACCCCTACCGGGAATACCAGGTGCGGGTGCAAAAGCCGCGGTTTTACCCCGTGCGGTTCGAGGGCGTGCCGATTTTTGAAAAGATCAGCACGGAGCAGCCGGTCGCGCTCACCCCGGTCCCGGACGGCGTGACGAACCCGGAGCCGCAGGTTTTCCCGCCCTATTCCAGCACGCTGTAAAGGAGGCGCACTATGCCAGACGCAAGGACCCCGGTCATCCCGGACTTTATCACCGTGCACCTCGGCGTGCCGGACGACCGTTCGGCGCCCAATGTTACGGTCAGCTTCCCCGACTACATCAAAAACGTCGCCTCGAGCGAGATTTACCCGACCTGGCCGGAAAACGCCATCCGCGCGAACATCTATGCGCAGATATCCTATGCCCTCAACCGCGTCTATACCGAGTGGTACCGCAGCCGCGGCTATAATTTCGATATCACCAACTCCACGCGCTACGACCAGTCCTTTATGCAGGGGCGCGAAATCTTCGAGAACATTGGGCAGATCGTCGACGAGCTGTTCCGCGACTACCTCGTGCGCCCGGGCAGCGTCGAGCCGCTGTTCGCGCAGTATTGCAACGGCACGACGGTCACCTGCGAGGGGCTGAGCCAGTGGGGCACCGTGCCCCTCGCGGAGCAGGGCATGACGCCCTATGAAATCCTGACGCATTTCTACGGCCCCGACCTCAATATCGTGCGGGACGCGCCGGTCGCGGAGCCCATCCCGTCCTATCCCGGCTCGCCGCTGCGCCGCGGCATGAGCGGCAACGCGGTGCGCGACATACAGGTGCGCCTGAACCGCATCTCGAACAATTACCCCGCCATCCCGAAGATCTACCCGGTCAACGGCTTCTTCGACCTGACCACGGAAAACGCCGTCAAGGAGTTCCAGCGCCTGTTCAACCTGACGCAGGACGGCGTGGTCGGCAGCGCGACCTGGTACCGCATCGCCTATATCTTCACTTCGGTGAAGCGCCTGGCCGAGCTGGATTCCGAGGGGCTGTCGCTCGCGGACGTTTCCAAGCAGTTCCCCGCCGTGCTGCGCGAGGGCGATACGGCGATCGGCGTGCGGGTGGTGCAGTATTTCCTGTCCGTCGTGTCGCAGTATGTCGACACCGTGCCCGCNCTCACCCCGGTCCCGGACGGCGTGACGAACCCGGAGCCGCAGGTTTTCCCGCCCTATTCCAGCACGCTGTAAAGGAGGCGCACTATGCCAGACGCAAGGACCCCGGTCATCCCGGACTTTATCACCGTGCACCTCGGCGTGCCGGACGACCGTTCGGCGCCCAATGTTACGGTCAGCTTCCCCGACTACATCAAAAACGTCGCCTCGAGCGAGATTTACCCGACCTGGCCGGAAAACGCCATCCGCGCGAACATCTATGCGCAGATATCCTATGCCCTCAACCGCGTCTATACCGAGTGGTACCGCAGCCGCGGCTATAATTTCGATATCACCAACTCCACGCGCTACGACCAGTCCTTTATGCAGGGGCGCGAAATCTTCGAGAACATTGGGCAGATCGTCGACGAGCTGTTCCGCGACTACCTCGTGCGCCCGGGCAGCGTCGAGCCGCTGTTCGCGCAGTATTGCAACGGCACGACGGTCACCTGCGAGGGGCTGAGCCAGTGGGGCACCGTGCCCCTCGCGGAGCAGGGCATGACGCCCTATGAAATCCTGACGCATTTCTACGGCCCCGACCTCAATATCGTGCGGGACGCGCCGGTCGCGGAGCCCATCCCGTCCTATCCCGGCTCGCCGCTGCGCCGCGGCATGAGCGGCAACGCGGTGCGCGACATACAGGTGCGCCTGAACCGCATCTCGAACAATTACCCCGCCATCCCGAAGATCTACCCGGTCAACGGCTTCTTCGACCTGACCACGGAAAACGCCGTCAAGGAGTTCCAGCGCCTGTTCAACCTGACGCAGGACGGCGTGGTCGGCAGCGCGACCTGGTACCGCATCGCCTATATCTTCACTTCGGTGAAGCGCCTGGCCGAGCTGGATTCCGAGGGGCTGTCGCTCGCGGACGTTTCCAAGCAGTTCCCCGCCGTGCTGCGCGAGGGCGATACGGCGATCGGCGTGCGGGTGGTGCAGTATTTCCTGTCCGTCGTGTCGCAGTATGTCGACACCGTGCCCGCGGTGCCGATCACCGGCGTGTTCGGCCCGGAGACGACGGCCTCGGTGCGCGCCTTCCAGCAGCTCGCCGGGCTGCCGGTGGACGGCGTGGTCGGGCCGCAGACCTGGAACCTGCTGTACCAGGCCTACAGCGGAATCCTGGAGGCCGTGCCCAACGCGCTGACGCAGGGCGGCGTGCCGCTCTTCCCGGGCACCGTGCTCGCGCGCGGCTCCACGGGCGACGACGTGACGCTCATGCAGGAGTACCTGAACTTCATCGCCGGTTCCTACCCGGAGATCAACAATTTCCCGGTCACGGGCTATTTCGGCGACCAGACCAGCCAGGCCGTGCTGGCTTTCCAGCAGCTTTTCGGGCTGGAGCCGGACGGCGTGATCGGCGCGGTGACCTGGGACGCGATCGCCTCGGTGTATTCCGACCTCAAAAAGGGGTTCCAGGTGCAGCCGGGGCAGTACCCGGGCTATGAACTGGGGGAGGGGGTGTAAGCATGGCATATACCGAGGCGCAACGGCGCGCGCATGTGTACGACCTGCAAAACGCGCTCTATCAGATCAGCCTGTTTGACGACACCGTGCCGCGCGTCAACCGGGACGGCATCTTCGGGCCGGAGACCACGCAGAGCGTCATGGAATTGCAGCGGCGGCACGGTCTGCCGGCCACCGGGCGGGTCGACCACCAGACCTGGGACGTGATTTTTGCGCATTACCTGCATGAGATGCAGCACCGCAGCGCGCCGATCGGCATCACGCCGTATATCTCCGGCCCCCTCAGCATCGAGCCGGGGGAGGCCGGGGCTGGCATCGGCATGGTGCAGGTCATGCTGTGGGCGCTCAGCAGGCAATTCCATAATATCAAGGCCGTGCCGCTCACGCTGCGCTACGACGAGGAGACCGTCGCCCAGGTGCGCAACATCCAGCGCCTGAGCGGCTTCCCGCCCGACGGTATCCTGGACAGCAAGACCTGGAACGCGCTCACCATCCTGTATAACGTCGTCGACGGCAGGTAGCGCTTTTTTTGACAGCGCGCCGCCCCTGTNCGCGCCGGGCACGCCGCCCGCGGAACCGCCGGGACAGGACCCGCGGGACGCGGCGGTGCAGGCCGTAATGGACGGGCTGACGGAGGGGCAGAAGGTCGGCCAGCTCTTTTTTGCCCGCTGCCCGGACGGGGACGAGGCGGCGCAGGCCGCCCAGTACCAGCCGGGCGGGTATATCCTGTTTGCGCGTGATTTTGCAGGCCGCACGCCCGATACGCTGCGCGCGATGCTGGACGGGTGCAACCGGCAGTCCGCCGTGCCCATGCTGTTCGGCGTGGACGAGGAGGGCGGCACGGTGTGCCGGGTCAGCCGGTTTGCGCAGTACCGCGCGGCGGGGAAGTTCCCGTCCCCGCAGGCGCTGTTCAAGGCGGGCGGCATGGAGGCCGTCGGGCGGGACGCGGCGGAAAAGGCCGCGCTGCTGCGCGGGCTGGGGCTGAACGTCAACCTCGCGCCGGTGTGCGACGTGTCCACCGACCCGGACGATTATATGTACGCGCGCGCCTTCGGGAAAGACGCGGGGCAGACCGCGGCGTATGCCTCGGCCGTCGTGCGGGAAACCCAGGCGGGCGGCGTGGGCTGCGTGCTCAAGCACTTCCCCGGGTACGGGAATAACGCCGACACCCATACCGGCGTGGCGGTCGACAACCGGCCGCTAAGCACCTTTGAGGAAAGCGATTTCCTGCCCTTTTCGGCGGGCATCGAGGCCGGGGCGGGCTGCGTGCTGGTCTCGCACAATATCGTGCCGTGCATGGACGGCACGCGCCCCGCGTCGCTGTCGCCCGCCGTGCACGCGGTGCTGCGGGACGGGCTGGGCTTCGGCGGCGTGATCCTGACCGACGACCTCGCGATGGACGCGGTGCGGCAGTATACGGGCGGTGCTTCCGCCGCGGTGCTCGCCCTGCAGGCGGGGAACGATATGCTGATCTCGAGCGACCTGCCCGCGCAGTACGCCGCCGTGCTGGCCGCCCTGCAGGACGGGACGCTGGACAGCGGCGTGGTCGACCGGGCGTGCGCGCGCGTGCTGGGCTGGAAATACGACCTGGGGCTGCTGTAAATGCAAAAGGGATGCCGGGAAGGCATCCCTTTTTCCGTGCGCGCAAAATAAAAAGCGCGCCCTTGACAGGGCGCGCTTTGAGAGGGCTTTATCTACGGAAGCAATCGCTGCAATAGACAGGGCGGTCTCCACGGGGTTCGAACGGTACTTTGCAGGGCTTACCACAGGAGGAGCAGACAGCGTCGAACATCTGGCGCTCGCCACGGCTGCCACGGCCGGAATTCGCCTTGCGGGCGTCACGGCAGGGCTTGCAGCGCTGCGGCTCGTTCTCGAAGCCCTTTTCAGCGAAAAACTCCTGCTCGCTGGCGGTGAAGATGAATTCCTGTCCGCAATCCTTGCAGACGATTGTTTTGTCTTGGAACATGAGATACCTCTTTAAAATTAGTTCGTCTTGTATGACGATAGTTCATTATACGTCCGGCAGCCCCGGATGTCAAGGGAAAGGGGCGCGAAAGGCAAAAANGCAGGGCGCAAAGCGCCGCGTCCGACGGGTCGTACAGCGCGCCGGACAGCATCTTTTCACGTTCGGTCACAGGTATGCGGCCCCCTTTACAGATGGAACCTGCGGTGCAGCTCCTGCAGCATGGCGCGGCCGCCGAAAACGCACAGCGCCAGCAGCGACAGCGCGCTGCACCCGACCGATAGGAAGGATGGCAGCGGCACCGTGACCAGCCCGGTCAGCAGGAAGGCGACCGGGATCAGGCCGAAGGAGAACACCAGGCAGAAATAGACGAGGTAGGCGTTCGACGGCATGCGCAGCAGGCGCGCGAGCAGCGGCGTGAGCAGCATGGTCGCCAGGAAAATGCAGGGCACGACGAAATTGACCGACCAGCCGTGCCAGTGCGTGCAGATATCCCACACCACGGCGAGCGCGCTGAGCAGCACGGCCTGCCAGGTGATGTTTTTGAGCAGCGAGCGGCGCTTGCGGATCGCCACGCCCAGGCTGAGCCACAGGCAGGCGATGCCGGCCACCACAAAGAGCGACCATGCGCCGGTGTGCGGCAGCATCCAGTTCACCAGCACGCAGATGACTGCGGCGGCGACCGAAACAAACACGAGCAGCCGCAGGAACAGCGTCCGCGCGCGCGGCGCGGGGTGCAGCGGCGGGAAGGGCG
>NZ_LT707052.1:66390-81080 GCF_900155735.1 Intestinibacillus massiliensis | reverse complement strand
CTATTCCCGAAGGGCGCGGCCGCGGACGCGGAACCGCTCCGGACCGCCACCACCGACGCCACGGGCCTGGCGGTATTCCCGAACCTTGCGTTCGGCGAGTACGAAGTCCGCGAGCTGAAAGCGCCGGACGGCTACGTGCTGGATTCCCAGGCACAGGCGCAGGACATCCGCGACCACAACACCTTCTATGACCTGACCTTTGTCAACGAACCGGTGCTCGGCCGCCTGGTCGTCACCAAGATGAGCGAAAAGGACGCGGCCGGCGCGCAGTCCCTGCTGACCGGCGCGGAATTTGAACTGCTGGCAGCGGACGGCGCCACGGTGGTGCGCGCCGCGCAGGCCGTGGATGCAAACGGCCAGGTTACCTTCAGCGGCCTGCGCCTCGGCTCCTACTACCTGCGCGAGACCAAGGCGCCGGAGGGCTACGACCTCCACACCGGCCTGATCCCGGTCTCGGCCGTGCAGAATGGCCAGAACANTTTCGATGTGTCACTATTTGGGTGGTGGGCTTCACGGGAGGCAGAAGCGTGTCAAAGCTCAATCCGAAAGTAGTAAATCGGTAGTAAATTCAGTTCTTATATCCCGTGAAATGCCCGTATTCCCGGGCTTTTTGGAGATAATCAGAGTTGTTTTCTAAAAAAATTAAAAAATTTTTGACCAAGCAATCCCTACTGTTTCCGTTATTTTACACAAAAAGTGTACAATTTAAAAAAATACGTTTTTATAGGAGGATTTTTTCAATCTGTAACCGCGATGTAACTACACGGTTGTATAATAATGATAACATTACTCCACCTATTGCCGGATGGGGGAACATGTCCGGATAAAGAGAGGTTTGATCGTATGAAACATTATACTAGCAAGCGTTTACACAGGGTGCTCGCACTGATGCTGTCCCTGGTGCTGCTGCTCGGCGCGTCCCCTGTGCTCGCGGCCGGGGGGAGCGGCTGGGACGACGCCTATTTGGTGGCGGCGCAGGACGCGCTTCACGGGCTATCAGAGGACGGCTTCCCGCTCGCCCTGGCCCTGACCGGCTTTACCAAGCCGGAGGGCGCGGACTACGGCTCGCCGGATAACTGCCCCAAGGGCACGCTGTCCCTGTCTGCCGTAACCGGCGATGGGCCGCAGGCCGCGGAAGCCCAGGTGCCGGCCGGGACCTATACCGTCGCGTTTGACGACAAGTACGGCGGCTACACCGTCGGCGGCATCACGCTGGACGGCGCCGCGCACGCGGAAAAGGCCTTTTCCGTCCAGGTGGCGGCGGGCGAAGAAACCACGCTCTCCTACACCCTTTCCGAGGAAGCGCAGGGCGAGGCCGATTCGCTCGACCCGTTTGTCACCAAGATCTCCCTGACCCATGGCAGCAAAACGGTCGAGCTGACTGGCGGCGATGAAGCCCCTGCGCTCGAGAACGTCAAGGTCGGCGACGCGGTGACCGTCAAATACGAGTTTTTGATCCGGAACCCCTATCAGCAGGGCTTCCGCGGCGACCCGGACCCGGAAAATGTCCCGGCCTACCCCGTGACCATCCCGGAAAAGGGCTTCTCCTACGACCTTTCCGCGCAGGAGATCGAAATCTATGACGCGTCCGGGCAGCGTATCGCCATCCTCTACCTCGACGCGGAGCACGCGAAGGCCTCCATCAAGTTCACGCAAACCATCACCGACCTGACCGCCTCCATCGGCGGCTGGTTCACATACGAGGGCAATATCGCCGCCACCGAGGGCGGCGGCAGCGGCGAACTGGAATTCAGCGTCGCGGGCAAGCCCGTCACCGTCATCGTTTCGCCCGAGGGCCCGGACAAACAGGCCGCGGGGCGCACCGGCAAATCCGGCGCTACCGTAAACGACCAGGGCATGATCGCCTGGACGTACACCGTCGCCCCGGCCGAAGGCGCCACCGGCTTCCCGGCGGGCCTCGTCATGGAGGATCAGATGACGCTGGGCGATACGGCGCAGGAAATCCACGAGCTGCGCCGCCTGGAAAGCGTAAAGGTCGAAAACCAGCATGGCGAAATGCTGACCCTGACCGAGGGCGGGGACTACACGCTGACCAAGGGGTCGCCCGCGGGCGGCTTTACGGTCGCGCTCAAAAAAGGCTTTCCCGAGGGCAAGTCCCTGACGGTGGCATTCACCTCGAACCTGTCCGAAGCGGGTTATAAGGCGCTGTACGGCAATGCGAAAAACCCGGCGGCAAAGGATGTGACCGTCAAAAATACGGTAACCTCTTACAATTATAATGCGGAGCAGGATACGCCGGCGCGCGACTGGGGCACCGCCAAGGCGCAGGTCACCCATTCGGCCAACGTGTTCACCAAGGCGCGCATCGGCACGGCGCACGACAGCGGCGGGCAAAAGGTGCTGACCTGGCGGCTCTATGTCAACCGCAACTTTATGCAGATGCCCGCAGGCGCAACCATCACGGACGCCCTGCCCGAGGGGCTGACCTACCTGCCGGGCACCCTCAAAACCTACCTCTTTAAGGGCAACGTTACCGGTTCCCTGACCGAGCTTAAAAATTACGACGAAGTCGTAACGGGCGACTACCTGACAGCGACGGCCCCCCTGGCCTTCACCCTCAAGCAGGGGATCGACCGCCCGCTCGCGATCGAGTTCGATACCGCCCTGCCCGAAAACTGGAACGACAAGCAGACCTTTACCAACAAGGCTTCCCTGTCCTTCTGGGGCTACACCGTCAATAGCTCGGCGGGTTCGGGCGAAATGACCGGCAACATCGTGCGCAAGGCTTCCGTCTCCCTGCTTGTCCCGATCCGCGCGGCGGGCTGGGACGTGTATTTCGGCCAGACGGCCGGCACGTCCACGCTCCGCGACACCTTCGGGCCAAACCAGGCGCTGATCGCGGGCGTGCCCGCGTTGGCCGAACAGTACCGGGACGACGCGCCGGTGGGCGACACCGGCAAAACGTTTAGCGAGTTCTACAGCAGCCGTTACAGCAACACCGGCTTCAAACCGGGCGATGGGAAAAACCCGTTTGCGACGATCTACCTCCAGCGCATCGACGGCTCGGTGCAGACGACTAAGAACATCCCGCAGGGCGAAGCGGTCGCGCTGCCGCTCGGCACCGCAGTCCGCGTTCCGGGCGAAAACGACACGACCGCGACCGCAAATTATGACATCAATTCCAAGACGCTTACCGTCGCGTTCAGCGGGCCGCTTGCCGGCACCTACCGCCTGCGTTTCTGGACGCAGATGGGCAGCAACATCGTCTATGGCCCGGTGTCCAACGGGAACCAGGCTTCCGCGGACAACGTGACCGCTTATATCCCCGCACAGGGCGTGCAAAACGGCGTTACACTGGAAACCGGCGGCAAAACGTACACGGGTTCCGCGTCGGCCAGCGTCAGCGGCGGGAACGCAAACCGCCAGTTCGATAAGTTGCTCAAAAGCGGGCATGGGTACAACCAGGCAAACCACACGGTCACCTGGCTGCTCAAAGCGAACCACTGGAACCTGCCACAGACCGAATTCAAGATTGTCGACAGCCTGCCGGCGGGCTTCGTCCTCGTGGACGAAAACCTGCAGCCGTGCGGCGGCCATCCGGAACGGGCGCTCACCGTGACGGCGGACGGCGACTTGGCAAAGGGCAACGGCGTCACCTATGAATACGGCAAGGATTATACGGTTGCGTTTGACGGCACCAACCTCGTGCTCGCCTTTCAGGGCACCGTGTACACCGCGGTCGACGTCGAAGTGCGCACCAAGATCACCGACGAGGCGCTGCAGCAGCAGATTGACAGCGCCCTGCAAAAGACCCCGGCGTCCGCGAAGCTGACTTGGCGCAACAACGGCGGCCAGTCCGGCACGGACCCGGAAGGGGTGCGCCACGCCACTGGCGACTGGGAGGAACAGTCCATCACCGTCGTCCCGGCGAGCAAATCCGCAAGCTACGACAACAAGGACATGATCTCCTGGACGGTCAAGCTCAACGAGAACAAGGTCGAGTTCCCAGGCACCAACGGCCAGGTTATCACCGACCAGCTGGCCATCGGCAACCTGCCCGAGGGCGTCGCCCCGTCGGATGTGGCCGAAGCGCCGTCGGATGTCAAGCTAAAGGTCACCGGACGCGATAACAAGTCCGAGACCTTCGAACTTGGCATGGACAGCGGCGCGGGGCAAAGCTGGTACGAGTACGACCCGGATACGCTGACCATCCAGGTGCACCTCGTCACCCCTTACGGCGCGGGACAGTACGATACCAACGCCTATACCCTGACCTACAGCACCCGCATCAAGGTGCCGGAGGGCCTCAAGGGCGTAAATGCGATCTCCATTCAGAACGGCGTCAAATGGTATAAGGGCGGCAGCTCCGCCACCGTGAAGAACATCAAGATCAGCAATGTCGAAGCGGCGGTCAACTGGGACACCATGGGCCGCCTGACCATCCACAAATACGCCGCGGCCGACGGCAACCCGGCGGCGCCCGATCCCGCGAAGCCGCTGTCCGGCGCGCACTTTACGGTATACACGGTGGACGGCAACGCGCGTGCCGGCGGCGGGTACACCGGCAAGGACGGCACGGTAAGCATCGTGCTGCCGAAGGGCGATTATGTCGTCTATGAGGACTACGCCCCGCGCGGTTACCTCGCAAGCGAACAGAGTAAAAACGGCATCCCCGTGACCGTCGTGCCCGGCGAATCGACCGACCTTAACAATACCGTGCTGGTTGCAAACGAGCGTATCCGCGGCGGCATCAACGTATTTAAGTACGAAAAGGCGGCGGACGGCAGCGCGGATACCGCGACGCCGCTGCCCGGCGCGGAGTTCGGCCTATTCCCGAAGGGCGCGGCCGCGGACGCGGAACCGCTCCGGACCGCCACCACCGACGCCACGGGCCTGGCGGTATTCCCGAACCTTGCGTTCGGCGAGTACGAAGTCCGCGAGCTGAAAGCGCCGGACGGCTACGTGCTGGATTCCCAGGCACAGGCGCAGGACATCCGCGACCACAACACCTTCTATGACCTGACCTTTGTCAACGAACCGGTGCTCGGCCGCCTGGTCGTCACCAAGATGAGCGAAAAGGACGCGGCCGGCGCGCAGTCCCTGCTGACCGGCGCGGAATTTGAACTGCTGGCAGCGGACGGCGCCACGGTGGTGCGCGCCGCGCAGGCCGTGGATGCAAACGGCCAGGTTACCTTCAGCGGCCTGCGCCTCGGCTCCTACTACCTGCGCGAGCCCAAGGCGCCGGAGGGCTACGACCTCCACACCGGCCTGATCCCGGTCTCGGCCGTGCAGAATGGCCAGAACAACACGGCCTATTACACCGTTACCAACCAGCTGACCTCCACCGGCGGCGGTGGTGGAGGCGGGGGCGGGAACCGCCCCAACCGCCCGGTTGTCACGCCGGAAGGCATGACCCCGGAGGAGGTCGAGCAGCTGATAGAGGACGGCTATGTCCCGCTGAGCGACGCGCCCGACCTTACCCCGGAGGAAATCATTGAGAACCAGATCCCGCTGGCCTACATGCCGCCCACAGCTGTACCGGCGGCATCCATACCGGCGGCGACCGGCGTCCCGCGCACGGGCGACAGCGCCCCAATTGCGCTGCTGCTCAGCATGATGCTCGGCTCGCTCGGCGGGATGGCGCTGCTGCGGAAGCGCCGCATCCGGGAACGCTGACCTCTAAGGCTCCAAACACCCCAAAGGGGGCACGGCATAACGCCGTGCCCCCTTTTTTATTGCGCCGCGCCGTACGGCGATGCTAATACCGCCTCGACAAAACCGTCGCCGATCCGCACACATTCCAGCGCCGCGCGCGCCAGCAGCTTCTTTTCCTCCAGNCTTTGCAGGTAGGGCAGGAGCGCGCCCGCCACCGCGGCCTCGGCCTGCCCGAGCGTCACCGTGCGGCCGCGCCCGGGGCACACGGACTTCCCCTTTTTCCGCCCCCCGCAGTAAAGGTAATACCCGCCCGAAGGGCGGGGCGAAACCGTGACGGCATAACCGCAGGCCGCGCACTTCATCAGGCCGGAAAGCCAGCTGTGCGACCCGCGCCCGCTGTTTTTCACCATGCGGTTTTGATCCAACTTGCGCTGCGCGCACAGCCAGCCCTGCGCGTCCACCAGCCCCGCGTGCGGCGCAAGCGTGACGTACGCCCCGGAGAGCCCGGTAAACTTGCTCTGCGTCCGCCCGGCGCGCGGGGCGTAAAGGTAGCACCCGCGCTGCCCGGTATACTCGTCCACGGGGTCGGTCAGCACCGCGCCCTTGTCCCGCAGGTAACGGTAAACCGCCGCGTCCGCCCGGACATACGCCGGGTTGCGCAGCAGCCTGCCGAGCTGCACCGTGCCCCATGCGCCGCCGCGACCCGTCGGGATGCGAACGCCGTCGTTTAGCCAGCGCATCAGCGACCCGAGCGACGCGCCCGGCTCGAGGTACCGCCTGTACAGCGCGCGCACGGCCTCTGCCTGCGCGGGGGCTTCTATGTAACACGCGGTCTTTTTCCCCGCGACCCGCGTTTCGCCCTTGCCAAAGCCGAAGGGCGGCCGCCCGCCGAGGTACATGCCCGCGCGGGCGCGGCTGTAATAGTTATCCGTCACGCGGCGCTGGATGGTCTCGCGCTCAAACTGCGCGAACACCATCATAATTTGCGCCATCGCCGTACCGGCCGGGGTTTCGTCGAGCGTCAGCCCATCCTCGCAGGACTGGAAGGCCACGCCCTTTTCCCGCAGCAGCGCGCACAGCCCGGTAAAATCGTGCACGCTGCGGCTGACGCGGTCGAGCTTATACACGAGCAGCTTGCCCACTTCCCCATCCCGGATCGCGGAAAGCAGCGCCTGGAACGCCGGGCGGCCGGTATCCTTGCCGGAAAACCCGCGGTCGGTATAGGTGCGGCACGCGGCGCGCTCGGATGCGGGCAGCCGGTCAAGGCACCGCTGCACCTGCGTTTCGACCGATATGCTGTCCGGGCGGTCGGCCGACTGCCGGGCGTACACCGCGGTCACGCGCCGCCGCGGCGCTTTTCGATTTCCGCCTGCGCCCGGACGACCGCCAGCTTCACCGCCGCCGGCGTACTGCCCCCCGTGCGGATGCGCACGGCGGGCGGCGTATCCACCTGCTGTTTCCCCATGCCCCGCCCCCCTTTCCCTGTATCCTATGCGGAGGGGGGCGGGCGGCATGACGAAGTCCGGGGGGCGGCCTCCCATTCCTGGGAAGCCGCCCCCCGGCTTGTTACAGATGTGAGGAAACACATCGGAGCGCGGGCTTATCGGTAAAACGCCGGGCGTTCCGGCAGGTCGACCGGCATCTCCTCCCCGGCTTCCCGGGCGCGGATCATCGCGTCCGCCGTGACCGCCGCGACATAGCCGTCCCAGGCGTTCGGGCCGTCGACGCGGCCGGCGCGGGTGGCGTCGATCCATTCCTGCAGCTCGACGTTGTACGCCTCCACAAACCGGTCTTCCCAGTTTGTGCAGAGCGCCGCGCCGCGTACCGCGCCCTTGCGGTACGGCAGGTAGGACGGGTCGGGCAGGTTGACCGTCCCGCTCTCGCCCACCACCTGGCACTGGATGTCGTAGCCGAACTGGCAGTTTACAAAGATTTCAACGTCGATGCACACGCCTTTTTTCGTGCGGATCTGGGCGATCTGCGGGTCGTGCAGCCGGCGCCCGGTGAACTTCGTCGAACGCGGCAGCAGCACGCGCACCGATTCGTATTCGTCGTCGATCAGCCACTTGACCAGGTCGATTTCATGGATGCAGCACTGGGTGATCATGTAATCGTCCTCGTATTCCGGATCCATGGACGCGTTGCGGTGCGCGCAGTGCACCATCAGCGGCGCGCCGATGAAGCCGCCGTCAACCGCCTCCTTCATGCGGCGGTAGCCCTCGTCGTAGCGGCGCATGAAGCCGACCTGCACGAGGCGCTTGCCGCCCGCCTGTTCCGCTTCGACGATTTCCCGGCAGTCCGCCGCGGTCGTTGCGAGCGGTTTTTCGCAGAATACGTATTTCCCGGCGCGGACCGCGTCCATGACATATTCCTTGTGCGCGGGATCCCAGGCCGTGACGATGACCGCGTCCACCCCGGGCGAAGCGATCAGCGCGCCGCCGTCCTCAAACAGCTCTGCGCCGTATTCCGCCGCGACCGCCTGCGCGCCCGCGAGGTTTGCATCCGAGACCGCGACCACCTTGCCGCCCTTGAGGCGCTCCGTGATGCGCCGGATGTGCTTCCGGCCGATCGCGCCTGTGCCTACTACGCCAATGCGCAGTTCCTCCATATAGGTTGCCTCCTTTTATCCGTTACAGCGCCCTTTAAGACAGCGTGCCCGCGAGGAAGTCCTCGGCGTTGTCCTTGGTGATCAGGTGGGTCGGGACAAAGACATAGTCCTCGACCTTCTCGCCGTTTGCGAGCTGCGTTGCGGCCTTCAGGCTCTCATAGCCGATGCCGTAGGTGTCCTGGGAAATTGTCGCGAGGAAATTGCCGTTGATGACCTCCTGTACCGCGGATTCGTTCGCGTCAAAGCCGATGATCTTGATATCCTTGCCGGAGGACTGGATGGCGCGCATCGCGCCCAGCGCGGTGTTGTCGGACGCGCACAGCACGGCGTCGATGTTGTCGTACTTCTGCAGGAAGTTCTCCATGATATCCATGGCCTTTTCCGGCGTCCAGTCGCCGTACTGCATCTCGAGCAGGTTGGCGCCGCACGCCTTCATCGCGTCCTCAAAGCCCGCCACGCGGCCGTTGCCGGCCTCGTGCCCCTGGATGCCGCCGATGATGACCGCGTTCCAGCCCGTGCCGAGCGTCTCTTTCAAGATGGTTTCCGAAGAGGCCGCGGCCTCCTGGTTGCTGGTGCCGACAAAGCAGTCCTGCACGTCCTTGACCTCGGAATCCAGGATGACGATCGGGATGCCCTTTTCAATGGCCGCCTGCAGCGGCTGGCTGACCGTGGTGGAGTCGCACGGGCCGACGACGATCGCGTCGATATCCTGCGTGACCAGGTCCTCGATCTGGGACACCTGGCCGGAAACGTCGGTCTGGGACGACGGCGCGACGATGGTCATCTCCACGCCGAGGTCGGCCTGCGCGGCGTTGAAGCCGTCAACGACCGCCGACCAGAACTCCGTGGTGGTCGAGCATAGCGCGACGCCAATTTTGAGCTTGCCGGGGGCGTCCCCGCCCTGATCCGCTTGCGCGGCGTTATCCGCGCCGTCCGGCTGCGCGGTATCGCCGCCCCCGCTGCAGGCCGTCATGCCGAGTACCATTGCGCCGCTGAGCAGCATTGCCAATAACCTTTTTTTGAACATCATGTACAGCTCCTTTTCTCCGATGTGGTTATACCATATTGCACACGCCCCGCGCCGGGGCGCGCCGTCCAGGGTTTATACCGCGGCGAGCCGCCTGGCCTTGGCTTCCATGCGCTCGCGCGTCACGTCCACAAACACCGCGAGGATGATGACCGCGCCCAGCACGATCTGCTGCAGGTACGAGGATGCGCCGAGCAGGTTCAGGCCGTTGCGGATGATCGCGATGAGCATCGCGCCGATCAGGGTGCCCCAGATTGTGCCCTTGCCGCCCATGAAGGACGCGCCGCCGATGATGCAGGCCGCGATGGCGTCGGTATCGTAGGTGTCGCCCGCGAGCGGGTAAGCCGTCGCGGTGCGGCCGACCAGCACGACGCCCGCGAGCGCCGCCATCAGGCCGGACAGGATGTAGCAGATGAGCAGCACGCGGTCGGAGCGGATGCCCGAAAGCCGCGCGGCCTCGGCGTTGCCGCCCACGCAGTAAATCTGGCGGCCGAGGGACGTCTTATTCAGGAAGAAGTGGAAGCAGATAAACAGGATAATGACCGCCAGGAAGCTGACCGGGAAGCCGTTGATGGTGGAAAAGCCCAGGCTGAGCACGCCGTCCGGGAAGCCGCCGATCGTGGCCGCGCCGGTCAGGAAGAGCGCAAGCCCGCGGGCGATATTGCGCGTGCCGAGCGTGGAGACGAACGGGTGCGGCAGGTGCAGCTTGGTCAGCAGCGCGCCGTTGAACGCGCCGATCAGCACGCCGGTCGCAAGGCAGATCAGGATGAGCAGCGCGCTGTTTTGAACGCCCGCCTGGAGCGCAAGCCCCATGATGCAGGTGGACAGCGCGCACACCGCGCCGACGGAAAGGTCGATGCCCGCGGTGATCAGGACGATCAGCATTCCCGCGGAAATAAGCGCGTTGATCGAGGTCTGCTTAAAGACGTTCATCAGGTTGTCATATTGCAGGAATTTCGGCGTCGCGACCGTGAAAATCAGGAAAATCACGATCAGCGCCAGGCAAGGCCCAACCTTCGACGCCAGGTCCTTGAAGCTCAGTTTCTTTGTATTTGACATTACAGCGCACCTCCCCAAGCCGCTTTCATGATATCCTCCGCGTTAAAATGCACGCTATCGCGCCCGATATCGGCCATGACCCGCCCCTCGCGCATGACGATGACGCGGTCGGACATCCCGAGGATTTCGGGCAGCTCGGAGGAAATCATAATGACGCATTTGCCCTCCTTGACCAGGCGGTTCATGACGTTATAGACCTCGATCTTCGCGCCCACGTCGATGCCGCGCGTCGGCTCGTCGAAGATGAAGACCTCGGCGTCGGTGTTGACCCATTTGCCGATGACCACCTTTTGCTGGTTGCCGCCGGAAAGCTTGCTGACGGTCTCGTCGGCCGACGGCGTTTTGATGCTGAGCGACTTGATGTTGCCCGCCACCGCCTCGCGGATCTGGCGCTCGTCCAGCCACGGCCCCTTGCGGAACCCGCGCATATTCGCCAGGATGAGGTTGGTCTTGACCGGCTGGGACATCACAAGCCCCTGCCCCTTGCGGTCCTCCGTCAGGAAGGCGACCTTTTGGCGCACGGCGTCGAGCGGCGCGCGGATCCTGGCCTCCTTGCCGTCGAGGTAGATTTTGCCGCTGTCCAGCGGGTCCGCGCCGAAGATCGCGCGGAAGGTCTCCGTGCGCCCCGCGCCGACCAGCCCGGAGAAGCCGAGGATCTCGCCGCGGTAGGCGGCAAAGCTGATGTCCCGCAGCACGCCCGCCGATTTAAGGTGCTCCACCCGGAGCGCCTCCGCGCCCCGCTGCCCCTGCACCTTCGGGAACAGGTTCGACAGCGAGCGGCCGACCATCGCCTGGATCAGCTTGTCGTTGTCCATGTCCGCGATGTCTTCGGTGCAGATCCATTCGCCGTCCCGCATGACTGTTACGCGGTCGCACAGCTCAAACAGCTCCTCCAGCTTGTGCGAGACAAACAGGATCGCGATGCCGCGCGCCTTCAGCTCGCGCACCGTGTCCATGAGCTGGCCGACCTCGTTTTCGCCCAGGCTGGATGTCGGCTCGTCCATGATGATCAGCTTCGCGTCAAACAGCACGGCCTTTGCAATTTCGACCATCTGCTGCACACCCATGCCGAAGTTGCCGCAGGGCTTCTGGGGGTCGACGTCCTGCCCCAGGGAGAGCATGACGTCGTGCGCCATCTGGTGCATTTTCTTGTAATCGAGCAGCCGGCTTTTCTTTTCGATCGTGCGCCCGATAAAAATGTTGTCCGTGATGGACAGGAGCTTCACGATATTCAGCTCCTGGTAAACGCAGGCGATGCCCGCGTCCTTGGCCTCGTTTGGGTTGCGGAAATGCACTTCCTGCCCGTTTACCAGGATGTGCCCCTCGTCCGGCCTATGCACGCCGGTGAGCACCTTGATCAGGGTGGATTTGCCCGCGCCGTTCTCCCCGATCAGGCCGTGTATCTCGCCCGGCCGGATGCCGATATGCATCCCCCGCAGCGCCACGACGCCGGGGAAGCGCTTGGTGGTGTCCCGCAGCTCTACGATATATTCGCTCATCTGTAACGCCTCCGTGTCCCGCCGCGCGCGGGCGGCCTGCGCCCGCGCGCCTGTCCCCTTTTACACTTCGGAAATTTTGACCCAGCGCCGCTCCGCAATGGATTTCTGCATGGCCTCCATCACGCGGTCGACATAGTAGCCGTAGGCGATATCGGTATCCACCGTGCCGCCCCCGGCGACCGCGCGCAGGAAGGACTGCGCCTGGATGCCCATGACGTTGGAGTAGCTGATGCCCATGTCGTCATAGATGGAATAGTGCCGGTAATCGCCGTGCGCGGTGTTCGGGGACAGGGTCTTGAAGCCGCGCTTCTGCTTGTCGCCGTCCTCGAGGAACAGCTCCAACTCGTTCAGGCGCTCGACGTTAAATTTAACCGTGCCCTTGGTGCCGTGGATCTCGTAGCCCATGCGGCAGTCGTGCCCGGTGGCCACGCGGCTGGCGTACATCGTGCCGATGCGGCCGTTCTGATAGCGGACGAGCACATAATTGAGGTCGTCGGTGTCCACCTTATCGATTTTTGCGGGGTCGTCCATCGAGGTGCGCTCCGGGATCGCGATATCCCACACCGCGCAGACCTCGTCGATGCCGCCGAGCTGGCCGTTGACCAGGTAGTCCGAAAGGCTGATGACGTGCGCCGTAATATCGCCGAGCGCGCCGGTGCCGGCATACTTTTCATATTGCCGCCACTCCATCGGCGAGGCCGGGTCGGCCTTGTAGGCCGCGTCGAACCAGCCGCGGAAGGTGATGATATCGCCGAGCGCGCCGCTATCAATCATCTTCTTGGCCTCTTCGGTCGCCGGGCACTTGCGGTAAATAAAATCGACCTGGCTGACCACGCCCGCCGCCTTGACCGCGTCGACCATGGCCTGCCCCTCGGCCTTGTCCATCGCCATCGGCTTTTCGCACATCACGTGCTTGCCAGCCTTTGCCGCCGCGATTGCCATTTCCGCGTGCACGTAGTTCGGGGTGGTGATCAGTACGCAGTCGACGGCGGGGTCGTTTATCACGTCGTGCCAGTCGGCCGTCACTTTTTCAAAATTGTAGCGCAGGGCGATGCTTTGCGCGCGCTCCTCGATCAGGTCGGCGACCACGACAAAACGGGGGTTCACCTCGCCGTATGCCTCCCGCACGGAATTGTAACCCTGCATGTGGAACTGGGCGATGTTGCCCGCGCCGATCAGGCCGATACCGATGTCTTTCATCTAAAACCCTCCTGTTGACTCATTCGCGGCTTTGCGCCGGACTTTTGTTTTTTGTGATTCAGTGACATCAGTATATTCCCAAAAGCCTTTTTCACATATCGCAAACTTGCTGAATCCAGGAGCTGTTTTCCCGCCCTGCGCCGGTTTCCTTCCACATTCTTGCGCGCGTAGATTTTCAGGCGTATTTTGTGTGAAATATCGCTAAATCGTTATTTATTTGACAATTATAGCTGGTTTTTTATTATCCTGTGCGCTTGTCCATATATGGTTTTCAGGGCTGCCCTCCCCCTTTACAGCATCCAGGCTAGCATTTTCATGCGAAAAAATGACATCCCTACAAGGCGCCTGCCGTGTCGGGATGTCTGGAAAACACCATATTTTTGCGGCTTTCCCACCCTGCCGCGGGGAGCCGCAGCGTGTGCGGCCCCACGGGCGGGGGGTGTGGAAAAGAAGAGAGAGTGCGGGGCTTTATGAAAGCCCCTGGGGATTGCCTTCATGATACCGCGTTTTGCCCCACAGAGGTATAACGATTTTGCGGGGTATCCGGGAGAAATGCCCCCTTTCCGCACGGAACCTTTCACATTCCTGCGCATAGCCCTTGCCGTTTCCGTCTATCTGCACAAGGCTCTGTAAATTAATATGATTGGATTCTACAAAATACACAAGGCCATCTTGCGTTTTTCTTATATTTCCGCTACTATAAAGGAAAGGTCAGTTTTTATCGGAATGGCGGGGTGATGCATTACCATGGAACAATATACGCTGAAAAAGAACTTTGCGAGGCGCGACCTGTTTACCTGGCTGGAACACGGCAGCCGGCCGGAACTGGCGCACCTGCACCGTGTAAAGTCCCGTTATTACAACTGTATGCGGACGCTTCACGCGCACGCCGACACGGTCGAACTGGTACTGGTCAGCCAAGGGAGCAGCGTTTTCTCCATCAACGGCGTGCCCTACGGGGTCGACCCGGGGGATTTGCTGATTTATAACAGCAACGTCGTGCATGAGGAAAACTTTGAGCATGATAAGAACCTGGAGTGCTATTCGTGCAGCATCCGCGGGCTGCACCTCAAGGGGCTGCGGGAAAACGCGCTGATCCCGGACAGCATGCCGCCGATCTTCCACACGACGACCTGCGACGGCGTCAACCGTTTCCACAGCATCTCGAGCCTGTTCGAGCTGATGTTTTTCCACCTGGGCAACCCGATGAGCCGCTCGGAGGACGCCTGCGCGTTCCTGCTCTTCACGCTGATCGCCACGGTGCTGGATATCACGCAATCGGCCACCACGCCCGACCAGCTCCAGAAGGCCAAGGACACACGGCTCTGCATGGAGATCAAGGCCTACATCGACGAGCACTTCTGCGAGGACCTGACCCTCCAGGCCATCGCGCAGGAGGTCAACATCAGCATGTACCACATGTCACACATCTTTAAACGGCAGTACGGCTATTCCCCTCTGCAGTACATCACCTACCGCCGCATCGGCGAGGCGCAGACGCTGCTGGAAAAGACCGACGAGTCCGCCACCCAGATCGGCATCAAGGTCGGGTTCGGCAACCCGAGCTATTTCAACACGATCTTCACCAAAAAGGTCGGGATGTCCCCGCTTAAGTACCGCAAGATCTATGCGTTCACCAAGGATGACGACGATCCCGCGGCATCCCCTCGGGGGGGGGGGG
>NZ_LT707052.1:17728-65821 GCF_900155735.1 Intestinibacillus massiliensis | reverse complement strand
CCAAAAATCTCGTCGGCCCAACAGGGGGGGGCCCGCCCCCGGGCCCCCCCGGGGGGGGGGGGGGGGGTACGCCCCTTTGAGCGCCCCGCGCCCCTATTTTCCCTTTTGCAACGCTGCGTGAACGCGAGGACCGCATGTCGATGTACGCCGGCCTGGAAGTCCGCCTGCCCTTCTGCGACCATCGCATCGTAGAATACGCCTACAATATGCCCTGGGCGCTGCGGGGGATGGACGGAGGCATCCTGCGCCGCGCGTTCGCGGCCGACCTGCCTGGGGAGGTGGTAGGGCGCAAAGAAAGCCCTTACCCCAGGGCGTCCCATCCGCTTTACACGGCGCTGGCTGCCAGCTACGTGCGCCAGATCTTCCGTGACGAGCACTCAATCGCGGCCAGCCTCTTTCGCCAGGAGGCCGTCCTGCGGCTCATGGAGCAGCCTGAGACGCTGTCTGCGCCATGGTATGGGCAGCTTATGCGCACGCCGCAGCTATTCGCGTATATCATCCAGCTTGACCGCTGGTTTAAAAAGTACCGTGTGGAGCTGGTGTGACTTTTGCACAGGGTGTGCAAAAGATTGTCGCTAACCCGCTGGACAAAAAAACGCCCCCGCTTTTTAAGCGGGGGCGTTTTGCATGTTATCCTTTGCTTGTGCGCCGTCCCATGACGAGCAGCGCGGTCAGCGCCGTGCCGCTTGCAACCATCAGGACGATGAATAGCAGGATCGGGGTGCTGTCGCCGGTCTTGGGGATCGCGGCCAGCGGGACAGCTTCCTCTTCCACGTCGATCTCCGGTAGCCCCAGCGGGACGTCCGGGTCTTCTACGACCACTTCCGGGTCGGGAAGGTCGAGCGAGCCGGTCGGGACTTCAGGGTCCGTCACGGTCACGGAGGGGGTCGGACGCTTGTTGCTGCCGCCCGTCGAGCCGCCCGGCGTGGTGTCGCCGCCGCCGCCCGGTGGGGTGACGCTGCCGGTGACCTGCTCGGCATAAAACATCCAGTTGACAAAGCTCTTTGCGCCCTGGAAGCCATTGCCCAGTTCAATCGGCACGGTCAGCTTGACTGTGAGGTCAGCGCTTTCGCTCCCGGCAAACGTGCCGAGCAGCACACCCGCGGTGCCTTCGCCCGCGTCCATCACCTTCAGCTCGTTGTTCTGGCTATCCTGTACCGTGAGGTTCAGGGAGCTTAGGAAATCCTCGGTATTGGCCTCCTCGGTGTTCTCTCTCGCGTAGAGGTAAATACGGTAGCTGTCCGGGTTGCCGGAAGCCGCCTGCACCCGGATAGACTGCGTCAGCTCGTCGCCGGGCATGACGCCGGTAAAATTATCAAACAGGTTGCCGCTCTCGCGGTTAAAACTGAATGATGCGCTTGCGCTTGTGGCCGTGAGCGTGACGGTGGGGGTGGTGCCCTGCTCGCTGGGGTTCAGGACAGCCGCCGCCAGCGCGCCTGCGCTGTACACGAAGACGAATGCCGTGCACAGGATGGCGGCGATGACAAGCTTACTGAATTTCCGTTTCATAGTTGCCGCCTCCTTTAACTGAGTGTGCCGTCAGCACCCGGCGTGACGCCCCAGGCTTCTTTAACCGCATCGGCGGGGTCGGCCTGGATGACTTCGGACAGGATTTGCAGGTCCATGTGCGCGCCGTCCGGGGCGCCGGTTACCGTGATCTTGTCCGCGAGGTTCGCTGTCTGCCCATTTGCCGCTACGACGCTTTTGTGGTAATAATAGCCATCCGACTTAAACCAACCACTGCCAAGCGCAAAGTTCAGATTCGCTTCGCTGGCCGATTGCGGGAGGATGTTGCCGTCCTTATCGACCCATGTCGGGACGAGCGCGACGCGGACATAAACCGGGATGTTGCTTTTGTTCTCCACATAGACATTGCTTTTCGTACTGCCATTAAACGTCTCATGGATTTCGCCTGTGACCTCGCCGGGGACAAAAGCGTTTTCTGCGGCATCCGTGCCGATTTGCAGCCACGCAACCGTTCCGCCGACCGCCACCGCTGCGACCGTCGCCATCGCGACGATCAGCAGGAGGGGCTTTGTAAATTTCTTTCTGAATTTCATGTCAGTCCCCTCCTTTCTCAGCCTTTCGAGCCGAAGACGTTGGACTTACTGTCGCCATCGGACAGCCATTTATGGTTGTTAAATGCGTTGTTAAACGTCAAGTCCTGATCCGCGATCGTGGGCGCTGTCCGGGAAGTCTCATTCGTTACTGCCGGGACGTTTTTACTGCCCGGCATGCCGTACCGCCAAGCCCACGCGCCGTCTTCCGCTACCGTATACGCCTTGCCGCACAGCAGGCCCTTGAAGGTCTTACTAAGGCCGAGGTCGCGATTGTCGCCCAGTGCGAACGGGACGCTTAAGCCGCTGTCGCCCGTCAGCTGGAACGCAAAGGTCTGGGCGCCGTATTCCGGCGGGGTGTTATGCGTCTTTGTAACGGTAAGGTCAAAGCGGTTTGTGTGAACGGTAAAGTGGTCTCTGTTGTCCGGATAGGCGACCTGGATATAAATCGGGTCGGTGCCCGCCGGGACTGTAAATTCCGTACCATGGATTTTGTACTTGGCCAGCGCCACCTTGAAGTCCGTATCCTTTTCGCCCGTCGTGCAAACCGAACCACTCAGCGAGCCATCCCCGTTGGGGTCTGCCTTCTTGGTGAAGGTGAACGTGAAATCAGACATATCGTCCAGCGTCGGCGCTGTGCCAATGGCGCCGTCCACCGTAACTGTCTGATGCTTATTGGCATCGACCCACTGGCCTGCTTCAAAGGAGGGTTTATACCCTGTGATTTCCCCTGCCTGACCCGCACCGCCGAGCGCCCACTTGCTGAGGTCGACGGCTGTGCTAAAGTCTGCCCAGACGTCGTTGGCCTGGATTTTAAACTTCGGCATCATGACATGGACGGTAGCCTTTTCCGTATCGCAAACCTTATCCGATACGCTGCCCGGAGATGCCGGGGATACCGTGCAGCCCAGGGTGTAACCGGTGCAGTCGGAAAGCGCGGGTTCCATGGCCGTAGGATTGCTCCACGTGCCGCTGGCCGCCCCTGCCGGGATTGTCATTGTGGCAACCGTCGTGCTCCCCTGCTTGAGGGTGTACGTGATGTCCACATAGGCATTGTTCGTGCCGTTGGGCTGGTAGTATTCGCTTGCGCTGCCCTTGCCGGCATAAACCATGAGGCCGGCTAATTTGGCCTTGTTGCCGAGATAGATCGTCTGATCCTGCGCCGCGATCTCGTACTGAATGGGAATATTCACCGTGGGTACTTCAAAACTACCGATGCAGGAATCGTCTTCGCCATTATAAACAGCAGAAACACCGCCGAGGTTCGTAGGTACTGTTGCCCCGCCGAAGAAATCGTCCGCGGGCTTCACATAGATGCTTGCCGAGAACTTCTCACCGGAGGTATCAATTTCACCAGGGTCAAGCGTAATCTTTGTCCACTCAACATAATAGCTGTTCTTCTCGGAATCGTATGCTACTGTGCCGGGATGCCCCGCGTCATCATAAACGGTATCTCCGGTATCCAATACATTGCCATTGCTGTCGATTAGCTGCAGATAGGCGGGGATATAATCGCGGATTGTCGCGTTTTCAATCGTCTTGCCTGTCTGCTGTGCAATCTTCTGGAATATTTTATCCAGTTCATCCAGATTGTCGGTGGTCAGATAATAATATGGCGGCTGGTTGCGCGTCCTGGAATCCCAGTAAGCTGAGTCCCATCCCGATACATGGGAACCATCCTCGCGGTTACTGGATACGCGGTACAGGTACTCGTTGATCATTACATCACCGGCTGGAAGATTTAATCCAACGGTATACACTTTAGCGCCGCAGCCGGTCGTATTATTAAAGCTGTCGTTGCCATGGTAGTTATAGAAACCTTCGTTCTTGTTAATCGTTACGCTCGACCCCTTCGCGCCTTTTAAAATCTTGGACCATTGGATCGAGTCCTGCGCAGTATGTTCAGCAGAATAAGGATTGAAACTAAACCAATCATTCCAAGAACCATCACCAGGTACGCCGTCTGTAAACAGGATCACCGCGCGCGTGTTGTTATAATTGGAATCATTCGGCCGTATCGCCTGGAACATTTCAGTTGCTTTTTCCAAGCCCGCGTCAGAATACGTGCTGCCGCTAGTACCATAACTTTGAATCGTATTTTTTAAGAACGTCGCGCCGGTACTAACCTGCGTCAAATCCGTATAAGATTTTACACTGTTGCCGTAAGCCACCAAGCCAATCCGGCTTGTCGGGGAATTTTTATTTACGGTATCGACAAAATTCTTAGCTGCGCTTTTTAAACTGTTGATCGCCTTACCCGCCATACTGCCCGAGGTATCCAATACCAAAATAATGTCACAAGGCGCGCTCGTCACAACGATATTGGACTCCGCTTCCGCCTTCAAGTCGATTTGGAATTTGGAACCGTCGCCTCTCATGTCCGTTGCAGATTTGTTAAGCAGCAGCCCTTCTACCGGCTTGGTAAAATCATATGCAACGGTGTATTTTTTCGGCATTGCACGAAACGCCCTTGCAAAAACCTGCATTCCGTAGTCTTCCTGTACGGCCGGGATCAAATCGCTTTCTTCCACCAGCGTACCAACTTCAGAAAAGGGTTCTTCGGAAGAAGTATCGGATTCGGGTCTCTCCCCGTTTATGAAATCCTTATAGAAGTTAATCTCATCTTCGTCTACCAACGTTGCCAAAAGTGCCCATTCATCTTCGCTAAGTGCGCTTAACATATCCCAAAATGCGCCTAAATCCGAACCGGTTGCTTCAAACTTATCGACTAAAGCCTGTTCGGTGACTGTCGGAGCCACGACCGGGGGAACTTCTGGTTCAACCGGTGCGTTCGGATCAACCGGCGCGTTCGGGTCGACGGGGGGTAATTCTGTGCCGCCGCCCTCGGTGGAGCCGCCGCCTTCGGTAGTGCCGCCGCCCTCAGTGGAGCCGCCACCCTCGATAGTGCCGCCGCCTTCGGTAGTGCCGCCGCCTTCGGTAGTGCCGCCACCCTCGGTGGTGCCGCCGCCCTCGGTGGTGCCGCCGCCTTCGATAGTGCCGCCACCCTCGGTAGAGCCGCCGCCCTCAGTGGTGCCGCCGCCCTCGATAGTGCCGCCGCCTTCGGTAGTGCCCCCGCCCTCAGTGGTGCCGCCGCCTTCGATAGTGCCGCCGCCTTCGGTAGAGCCGCCACCCTCAGTGGTGCCGCCACCCTCGGTGGAACCGCCGCCTTCGGTGGAGCCACTGCCCTCAGTAGAGCCGCCACCCTCAGTGGTGCCGCTGCCTTCGGTGGAACCGCCACCTTCGGTGGAGCTGCCGCTGCCGGTCTCAGTAGAGCCGCTGCCGCCCTCGGTGGAGCCGCCGCCGCTTACTTCGCTGTTGGAGGTGCTGCTGTCACCGCCGGCCGTACCTTCGCCTTCCTCTGCGAAGACTGCCGTAGAGAGTACGGACATCACCATACACATCGCCAGCAACATGGCTAAAATCTTTTTACGTTTCATGGTAATTCCCCCTCCCTGTTATACTCCCGGTTCCGGTTCCGGTGTAGGTTCCGGCTCTACTACGGTGCTGTCGTCCGGCCAGCCCTGCACCTCAAGGACAGTCTCGCCGTTGTTTACATCATACGTGTTGTTCTTGGACTGTACGGCCTGGGCAATGTTCAGCACGTCGAACTTTGCGCCCAGGTATTCGTTGGACATCTGCTTGCCATCAAAAAAGATGTTGCAAAGCAGGGGTTCCGCGGTTTCCGAACCGGGCGTCAGGATTTTGTTGTAACGCATATAGCCGTCTTCATCGAGCGTCCAGTCCTGCCCCTCCGGGAAGGTGATCTTTACGTCATCCGGATCGACCTGATCCTCTTTGCCCTCAGGCGGCGTGATCTGCATACGCAGCTTAAGGCGGACATAGCAGTCGCTGTCGCCAAGGTTCTTGATGAACACACGCTTAACGACTTCGTCGTCCGGCTTGATATCCAGCGTGTCCGGGAACTTTTCCCAGGCTTCCTCTACGTCCACTCCCGCCTTCTGTATTTCATCCCGCAGGCCAATCTCCACGGTGCCCATTGTGATGACATTCTTTGCGGTTGCGGTCGCATTGAGCGCCGCCCAGGTGCCGTATCCAGCCACCCCCAGGAGCAGCGCGACCGCGGCAATTAACGCTATCTTTTTTTTCATACAAAAACCGCCTTTCTACGAGGTATCGGTTGATTTTTTAGGGCTTAAGCCTGCCGTCTATCTTACAGGAAACAGCAAGCTTAAGGCCTAACGGTGGCGCTGCCCGGGGCGGGTTCCCCCCGCCCCGGACGCACCACATAGCATTTTTTCCAGGTTATTTTTTGTCCGGGTTACTCGCCAGTCTCTTCCACATACTCGCCCATTGCATCAGCTACGTTGTTGAACAGCGGGGAAGTCTGGATCGCCTTCGCGGAGACATTGACGACAAAGCCGTCATCGCCAAGATCCTCCGTAACCGCCGACCACTGGTCGTTATCAAAGTTCGGAATAATTACATGCGTGAACGCGGTTACCATACCTGCCGGGGCTTCTCCCTCAGCGGCCAGGACAACATCGTCATACGGATAGCTGACTACCAGCTTGCCATCCGCATAGCTTGCGTCCATGCCGGTGAAGCCTTCGGGCGTGCCGGTGAACATCGCCTTGGCAAGGTCAATCGCATTCGTCGTTTTCGTTGCTTCCTTCCACGCTGCATAAGCGGCTTCGCTCATCGGGACTTCCACGTCGATCTGTACCCACGCGTCGTACGCGCCGGTGTTGGTAACGGTCGGATCCTTCGGAAGGGTTACATTCGGGACGATGTCCTTATAGGTATTGCCTTTGTACGTGCGGGTTTCCGCGGCTACCCAGCCCCAGTTATCATTGTCATCCTTGCCGTTCTGGGACAGCGTCGCTTCATCAAGGGTAATGGTAAAGTCGTTTTTTCCGTCGGGGCCGCCCATGGTGAACGCGTTCTTCAAGGATGCATTCGCCTGCAGGTACGCCAAGGTGCCGCCGATGGCGATGGATGCGGTCATCATAACCGCCGCTGCTGTCATAACGATACTCTTCTTTTTCATTTCATTTCGCTCCTTTTCATGTCGTAGGTTGGTTAGGTAAAAACTTATTAATTTTCGTATTCAAACACACATCTTTTCCCCTGTGTGTGATTGATTTCATGGGTTGCCGTTACGGGTTCACGGGCGTGGCAAAATACGTAAGCGCTGCCTGGTCTGCGAAAGCCTGACGTTCTGCTTCCGTATCGCCGGTGCCGTTTGCCTGATGGGCGAAGCCTTGGATCGTGATCTGCGAATCTTGCAGCTTCGCGATATTTTCCATCGTGACTTTTTCGCCGTTGACAGTGACTTTGGTAAAGATATCCGTCAGCTTCTGGGCGGTATCTGCCTTTTGCACGACTTCCTTATAACGGTAGATGTCATAGCCCTTTTTGATGGGCGTCCAGTCTTTCGAAATATCCAGTGTGGTGGCGCCATCAACCGCGGTGTTCAGCCCGTTCTCAATTTGGACATATACATAGCAGTCCAGGCTGCCCTTGTCCACGGTAATCACCGGCACTTTATCGACCACCGCGCCCGGGTAAACGACTTGCGGATCCTCCGGATACGCTTCCTGATGGCCGGTGTCCTTATATTCGTTCAGTTCAAGCGTGATACCGTCGAATAGGAACTTATTTTCCAATGCGTCTGTCTTGCCGGTCAGGAACGCCAGCGTGCTCCCGATGGCAAGCGCTGCGATAATCATGACCGTTGCGCCAATTGTAAGGATCTTTTTCATGTTGTACGCCTCCTTATATATCGTCGGGTTTTTTCCCATTTTGCTTCTTCTTATCCGCGGCGTCCGCCTTTTCCAGCACCTCCGGCAGGAACACCAGGATGATGAGGACGATGCCCGCGGTGATTGCGATGTACATGCCCGGCGGGTTCGTGATCCAGTAGGATAGGAAACCCAGCAGCGGGATGGTGAATATCGGCTTGCCGATCAGGTTCGGGAAGTATACCCCGCCCGCGTCCGGCGATTCGTTTGCGTCGCCCTTGGTCTGGAAGGTCTGGTTTTCTGTGTCGATGCCGATCACGCGGTGCGTTGCGACAACCAAGTCTTCATTGAGTACAAAGGTGATCGGGTCCCCGACCTTGATCGTTTCGGGTTCCACATGCTTGACGTAGATCAGGGAACCGACATGGTATGTCGGCTCCATACTGCCGCTCAGTACGGCGTAGGGCGTGAGGCCGACGATACGGACGCCGGCCATCAGCACGGCGAGTACGGCGGCGCACAGCACCAGGACCCATGTGACGATATTCCATACCCTTTTAACCGTTTTGTTCATATAGGCCTCCTAGCGCGCTGTCCAGGATGCCGATCAGCTCAAGGACGCTACGGAACTGCGCGGCCGCCTGCCGGTCGACCCAGACAAGGTCCCCTTCCCAGCTCGCGTTCTGCCGGAACAGCACCCGGAGCTTGAAGGTTGCAACCGGCCGTTCCCGGTCGGCCTCCTCCACCGTCACGGGCTGCACCCTGGGGGCTTCGGTATCGAAGGTGCGGCGCTCCATGCTGCGCTGCGGGAACCGCAGGGAGTCCAGCATGTCTTCCATCAGCTGAAGCATCGGGATCAGCCCGTTAAAGTAAACGCTACCGCCGAAGAAGGGGTTGGACAAATAGCCGCATAGGTTTTTGTACTCGTACGACGTGACTTTGACCAGCGTCGTCTGCATTTCGTAGGGTACGAAACGGGAAGGCATTTTCTCCAAGCCATCTACCTTCTTTCCTGTTGACACAGCCTCAAGGGCTGCTTCATCCATTGCTTGTAACTTCAGTATAAAAGGCCGGGGTTATCTGCCCGGTTATATTTCTAATTTGTACATGAGGATTTTTGATTTCCACACATTGCACAATATACTGTCACATATTCTGTCTAGTTTGCCTATTCTTTTCACAAAATTAGCGCATCCGAATTGATTTAATGGCATTTTTATGCTATGCTGAATACATAAAAGCGCCTATGGTTTGCTACCGCAGGCAAAACGCGATCGCGAAGGGGGGGGATTTGTGATGGACACTTTGGGAAGCCTGCATGTAACCATGTTCAATAGCTGCACGGTGACGCACCGGGCAGGCGGGCAGGAATGGGTAATTTCCGACCAGGACAATTCCTCCCGGAAGATGTGGCTGCTGCTGGAATACCTGCTTTGGAACCACGGCAAACCCGTCCCGCGCGACGCCCTGCTCGACCTGCTCTGGGGGGACGAATCGGCGGCAGACCCCGCCAATTCCCTCAAAGGCCTGCTATTCCGCGTGCGCGCGATGTTTGGCAAGGATGGGCTGGGGTTTGAAAACCCGAAGCAGGTAATTCTCTACCAAAACGGTAGTTATTTTTTCAACGAAAATATCACGATCGAGCTGGACACCGAGGCTTTTGAACAGCATTACCGCGCCGCGGAATCCATGCTGGATCACCACGATACCTGCCTCGGGCACATGCTTGAAGCGCTCGCGCTTTACCGCGGCGATTTCCTGCCGCAGAACAGCGGCAACCGCTGGATCACACCGCTGAACGTCTATTACCACTCGCGCTTCCTCAAGCTTTGCACCGATGCGGTCGATCTGATGCGGGAGGACGGGCGGCACGAGGAAATCATCCAGCTTTGCCGGCATGCAATCGCGATCGAGCCGTATGACGAAAACCTGCACCGCTCGCTGATCAGCGCCCTTGCGGCGACCGGGTCGATGCACTCGGCCATGCAGCACTACAATTACACGACGGAGCTGTTTATGAACCAGTTCGGCGTAACGCCCTCGGCTGAAATGACCGCGCTGTACCGCGAACTGAGCAAGGCCATCCAGAGCCAGGAACAGGATTTGCAGTCCGTCCGCGAGGACTTGCAGGAGACCGACTTCCAGCGCGGCCCCTACTTCTGCGGCTACGCCACCTTCAAGGAGGTGTACCACCTGTCCGCGCGTTCCGCCGCCCGGTCAGGCGAAGTGGTGCAGCTTGCCATGCTGACGGTACAGTCCCTTTCGGGCGCACCCCTGCCCAAGCCGCAGATCCACGCGGCGATGTCGCGGCTGCGGGATACGCTGTCCAGCACCCTGCGCCTGGGCGATGTGATCACCCAGTTCAGCCCCACCCAGTACCTCATCATGCTGCCGTCAGCCAGTTACGAAAACGCCAAGAAGGCAATCAGCCGGCTGATGTCCAAGTTCCAGCAAGCCCACCCCAGGCCGTCCTTCGGCGTGCAGTACAGCCTGCTGCCCCTGCTACCGGTTATGAATACCGTTATTCCGTAAAACCAGTCCCCGGCAGGTTCCAAGACTGCTAAGGCCTGGTTTTTTTGCGCGCAAAAAAAGAGGGCAAACCTGTTTTAGCAGGTTTGCCCTCTTCGCGCTTCTATCTTTACTTTTCCGCGATGAACTCCGCGAGCGTATCGACGATAAGCTGGTGGTCGTCCAGGTGCGGCAAGCCGGATACCGCGATCACGCCCACGACGCCCACGCCCCGGACCGTCAGCGGGAAGCCGCCGCCGCCGAGCGCATAATCGTTCGGGTTGAGCTTCTGCGCGACATAGTCCTCGCCGTTGACCTCCAGCTGCGCCATGGTGCGCAGGGACGACATTTCAAACTGGGTGACCGTGCGCGCCTTGCGCTCGAGCCACTTGATATTGTTCAGGCAGGCGCCCTCGGGCACATAACGGAAAACCGACAGGCCGTTGACCGTGATCTCGACCGCCACGCCCTGCGGGTACTTCAGCGCGTTTTCGTGCAGCTTTAAGCCGAGCTTCAGCGCGTCCTCACGGGTGAAACGGTCAAACTGATACAGCGCCTCCTGGCGCTCGCAGGCCTGGAGCAAGGTTGCAGAATCATTCATGGGAATACCGCCTTTCCTCTCACATTGGTTGTCCTTATTATACGGGAGCGCCTGGGGCGGCGCAATCCCATAACCTGCTTTTTTACTTAGGTTTCTTGCTTACTTCAGGCGGTCCTGCCCGCCCATGTACGGGCGCAGCGCCTCAGGGATGCGCACCGTGCCGTCGGCCTGCAGGTTGTTTTCGAGGAAGGCGATCAGCATGCGCGGCGGCGCGACCACGGTATTATTGAGGGTATGCGCGAAATACAGCTCCTTGCCGCCTTCCTTGCGCACGCGGATGCCCAGGCGGCGCGCCTGCGCGTCGCCCAGGTTGGAGCAGGAACCGACCTCGAAATACTTCTGCTGGCGCGGGCTCCAAGCCTCCACGTCGCAGGACTTGACCTTGAGGTCGGCGAGGTCGCCCGAGCAGCACTCCAGCGTGCGCACCGGGATATCCAGCGTGCGGAAAAAATCAACCGTGTTCTGCCACAGCTTTTCATACCACATCGGGCTTTCCTCCGGCTTGCAGACGACGACCATTTCCTGCTTTTCAAACTGGTGGATGCGGTAAACGCCGCGCTCCTCAATGCCGTGCGCGCCGACTTCCTTGCGGAAACAGGGCGAATAGCTCGTGAGCGTCTGCGGCAGCGTGGACTCGTCGTTGATCGTGTCGATGAACTTGCCGATCATGGAGTGCTCCGAAGTGCCGATCAGGTAGAGATCCTCGCCCTCGATCTTGTACATCATGTTCTCCATCTCGGCAAAGGACATGACGCCCGAGACCACGTCCGAGCGGATCATAAACGGCGGGATATAATAGGTGAAGCCGCGGCCAATCATGAAGTCGCGTGCATAGGACAGGATCGAGGAATGCAGGCGGGCGATATCGCCCTTGAGGTAATAGAAACCGTTGCCCGAGGTGCGGCGCGCGGCGTCCAGGTCGATGCCGTCGAGCTGCTCCATGATGTCGACGTGGTACGGGATCTCAAAATCCGGGACAACCGGCTCGCCGAAGCGCTCGATCTCGACGTTTTCGGAATCGTCCTTGCCGACCGGGACGGAGGGGTCGATGATGTTCGGGATGACCATCATGCGCTTCCTGACCTCTTCCTGGAAGGCTTTTTCATCCTCTTCGAGCCGCGCCATTTCGTCGGCCATGGCCTTGACCTCGGCCTTGACGGCCTCCGCCTCTTCCTTCTGCCCCTTGGCCATCAGACCGCCAATCTGCTTGGACTTCTGGTTGCGCTGTGCGCGCAGCTCGTCGCAGCGGGTTTTCGCGGCGCGAAACTTCTGGTCGAACTCGATGACCTCGTCCACCAGCGCCAGCTTTTCATCCTGGAACTTCTTCTTGATGTTTTCCTTGACCAGCTCCGGGTTCGTCCGAACTAACTTAATATCCAGCATCTGTAATTTACTCCTTACCTTATATATAGAAACTCTATCAGCCTTCGTCCTGCGCCGCGGTGCGCGTATACAGCGCCTGGAACTCCGCCGCGTTCTGCCCGAGCAGCACGTCGCCGGAAGGCGGCACCAGGCGGCTTTCGCCGTACTGCGCGACCATCTTTTCCAGCACCTCATGCGCGCCTGCTAGGTCGTCCGCGTCCGCCATGCGGCGCGCCTGTTGCAGCGCGTCCAGCGCGATATAACGCGCCTTGAGCAGCTCGGCTTCCGCCATCAGCTTATCCTGCGAATCCACGCCCAGCGTGGCCGCAAGCGCGTCCAGCACCTTCTGCTGCGCCTCGATCTGCTTGCGCTGCTCCTCCGATGTGGCCTGCAACGTCTCCATCTTCTGCACCGCCCCCTGCGTCGCGCTGATCTGTTCATTGAGCTGCGAATCCTTGGACGCAAGCTGCCGGTCTGCGCGCACCTGGGTCAGGTAACTGAGCAGGATCAGCACCAGCGCCACGGAAAACAGCCCGATGATGTACACGGCCAGGAACCGTTTGCTCTGCTTTTTGTGCTCCTCGGTCTGGGGGGATTGGTTTTTCTGATCGTCCATCATGATCCTCCTGTGAAATTGTTGGGCGCAGGGGCTAGATCTGCACCGCGCCCAGCGCCTCGCTCAGGCGCTCAAGATCCTCGTCGCCGTAAAACTCCAGCGAAAGCATCCCATGGCTTTTGCCTACTTCAATGCGCACGCGGCGGCCGAGCTGCCCTTCCAGCTTCTTTTCCAGCTCCGCGATGTAATCGACCGCCGGGGTCTCGCCCGCGGGCTCCTCCTTCGGCGCCTTGTTCAGGCGGCGCGCCAGGCTCTCCGCCTGCCGGACGGACAGCGNAGCGGCATCCCCGGGAAGCCCGCGCCGCAGCCCACGTCGACCAGCGTGCGGCCTTCCAGCCCAAGCATTGCCCCCGCCGCCGCGCAGTCCAGGAAGTGGCGCGTGACGACCTCCATCGGTTCAGTGACCGCGGTGAGGTTCATCACCTTGTTCTTTTCCAGCAATAAATCCGAGAAATGCACAAGGTTTTCCACAGCTTGTGGAAAACCCATGTGGAGTTCCGCCAGCCCTTGTGTCAGTGCTTCGCGTTCGTTCATGCCTTCCCCCTCTGCTCCACGTAGATCATGAGCGCGGTCATATCCGCGGGCGACACGCCCGAGATGCGCCCGGCCTGCCCGAAATTAAGCGGCCGGATACGTCCCAGCTTCTGCCGCGCTTCCAGGCGGAGCGACGGCACCGCCCCGTAATCGATGTCCGCGGGCAGCGGGCGGCTTTCCAGCCGCCGGAACTGCTCCACGTCCTTTTGCTGCCGCTCGATATAGCCCGCATATTTGATCGAGATTTCCACCTGCTCCCGCACCGCGTGGCTGAGCGCGGGACGCGCCGGGTCAAAGGGCGCAAGTGCGCCGTACCCGAGTTCGGGACGGCGGATCAGGTCGATCAGCTTCGCGCCCGATTTGAGCGGCGTGCTGCCGTGCGCGGCCAGGAAGGCCTGCATCCCCTCCGACGGGCCGACCGAGACGCGNCTGCCGGACGCCCTCGTCGAGCGCGAGCAGGCGCAGCGCGTTTGCGACCGCGCTGCGCGACCGGCCGACGCGCTCCGCAATGCGGTCCTGCGTCATGCCGAAATCCTTGAGCAGCACGTCGTAGCCCTCGGCCTCTTCGATCGGGTTGAGATCCTGCCGCTGCAGGTTTTCGATCAGCGCCAGCTCCATGACCTGCTCGTCCGTCACGTCGAGCACCATGGCCGGGATTTCGGTCAGCCCGGCGCCGCGTGCCGCGCGCCACCGGCGTTCGCCGGCGATGATCTGGTAAAAGCCGTTTTCCTGCCGGCGTACGGTGATCGGCGTCACGACGCCGTGCCGCTTGATGCTCTCGGTCAACTCTTCCATGGCGGCCGGGTCGAACACCTTACGCGGCTGCCCGCGGTTCGGTTCGATCTGGTTCATCGGAAGCTTGGAAACGCCGGCCACTTCCGGCTCGCTGACGTCCACCATCTCTTCCCCGCCGAACAGGTCGGTCAGGCCTTTGCCAAGGCCGCTCCTATGCAAATTTTTTGCCATCCCTTCACCGCCTTATCCCTTATTCTTTTGTAAAAACTCCTCCGCAAGCCGCATATAGGCTTCCGCGCCCCTGGAATACCGGTCGTACGCGGTGATCGGCTGGCCGTGGCTGGGCGCCTCGGACAGGCGCACGTTACGCGGCACTACAGTTGCAAAAACCTGATCCCCGAAGTGTTTTTTGACCTCTTCGACCACCTGGATCGACAGGTTTGTGCGCCCGTCGAACATGGTCAGCAGCACGCCTTCCAGCTTAATTTTCTTGTTAAGCGCCTTTTGCACGGTGCGCACGGTGCTCATCAGCTGGGTCAGCCCTTCCAGCGCGTAGTATTCGCACTGCAACGGTACGAGGAAGCTGTCGGCGGCGCACAGGCAATTGAGCGTGAGCAGGCCGAGCGACGGCGGGCAATCGATCAGGATATAATCATACTGCGGGCGCACGCGCTCCAGCACGGTCTTCAGGCGGTATTCGCGATGTTCCATGCCGATCAGGTCAAGCTCCGCGCCGGCTAGGTTGACGTTCGCACCGATCAGGTCGACCCATTTTGTCTTTACGATGCAATCTTCGACCTTCAGCTCGTCGTCGATCAGCAAGTCGTAAATGCTGTATTCCAGCCCGCGCGGGTCCACGCCGAAGCCGGAGGTCGCATTCCCCTGCGGGTCAAAATCGCAGATCAGGATCCGTTTGCCTTTTTCGCTCAGCGTCGCGGCGAGGTTGACCGCCGTGGTGGTCTTGCCAACGCCGCCCTTTTGGTTTGCAAATGCAATTATTTTCGCCATAGCACTTCTCCCGTTCCGTAGCTTTTCAATACTTACTTATTATATCACGAAACGGACAGGTTGCAATGTACAAAGTGCAAATGTTTCACGTGGAACACTTCTGTTTTTTTAGTGTTTCCCAAAAAGCGCAAAAAAATGTTTCACGTGAAACAACCGATCTGCGCCGGCCTCGTGTTTCACGTGAAACATTTAACGTCCCTGGAACAGCTTACTTCTTTGCGTTCGGGATCAGGATATGTACCAGCAAGCCGGCCTCCTGCTCTTCCTTCTCGACCTTCGCCTCGACGCCGGATTGCTGCATCACATCGACCGCCTTGTCCACCGTGTTCAGGAAAAAGCGTACGTCCTTGATGAAGCGCAGCACATGCCGCTCCTTCTCCTTTTCATTCGGCTCGGCCAATAGGCGGTCGATGTACTGCTCGCTACGGCTGACGTTCAGCTCGTGCGCGATGATGTACTCGGTCGCGGACAGGCGCGCGGCCTCGTCCGGCAGGCGCAGGATGCAGCGGGCGTGGCGCTCGGTCAGGTTGCCATCCCGGATAAGCTGCATGTTGCGCGGCGAAAGCTTGAGCAGGCGCAGCTTGTTCGCAACCGCGCTCTGTGTCTTCCCTACCTTGCGCGCGGCTTCCTCCTGCGTCAGCCCGTGCAGCTCGATCAGGCGCTTGTAGCCCCAGGCCTCCTCGAAGAAATCCAGGTCGCGGCGCTGCAGGTTCTCGACGAGGGCAATGGCGGAAGAATCCTGCTCATCCGCGGACATGACGATGCAGGGCACTTCGGTCAGGCCGGCCGCCTTGGCGGCGCGCATGCGGCGCTCCCCGGCAATCAGCTCAAAGCCTGTCCCGATCCGACGGACGGTCAACGGGTTCAATACACCGTACTGACGGATACTTTCGGCAAGCTGGGTGATCGCTTCGGGGTCAAAGTATTTCCGGGGCTGGTAAGGGTTACGGGTAATTGCGGACAACTTGATTTTTCTTAGGGAGCGGTCGATCCCGCCGCCTATCAGGGTGGATAGCATATGGTGTCCTCCAGTCGCTAAAATATTTCTCTTAGTATTAGATTACCATTTGCTACCAAATTGTAAAGAAAAATCGTGCGCGTATTTTGACAGAAAGCCGCAGATTACGACGAAATACATGCAATTCATGCATTTCCAGACCTATTATTTTCAAAAAAAATTACAGGTTGTTAAATCAACAACCTGTAATAAATTCGTGCTTCCTGCCGCTTACAGCGGGGCGGCGGAAATCTTGCGGAACGGCCGCGGGTATTTCCCCGGTGTTGGTTTGACCTTGCGGACGACGACCAGGCGCTGCGTGACGTCGGTCAGCGGCACATGGTAATCGTGCACGGCCTCGACCTCGCCGCCGAGCAGGCGGATGGCCTGCCCCGCTTCGCGCAGCTCCCCGTCACAGCCCGTGCTCTTCATCGCGGCAAACACCCCGCCGACCTTGACCAGGGGGAGCGACAGCTCGGCCAGCACGTTCATCCGCGCCACCGCGCGCGAGGTGGCAAGGTCGAACTGCTCCCGATGCGCGACGGCAAACTCCTCCGCCCGCGCGTGGACGGCCACGGCGTTTGGCACGCCGATTTCCGCGATACAGTCGTTTAAAAAGCGGATGCGCTTGCCCAGGCTATCGAGCAGCGTCACCTGCAGCCCGGGCGCCAGCAGCGCGAGCGGCATCCCCGGGAAGCCCGCGCCGCAGCCCACGTCGACCAGCGTGCGGCCTTCCAGCCCAAGCATTGCCCCCGCCGCCGCGCAGTCCAGGAAGTGGCGCGTGACGACCTCCATCGGTTCAGTGACCGCGGTGAGGTTCATCACCTTGTTCTTTTCCAGCAATAAATCCGAGAAATGCACAAGGTTTTCCACAGCTTGTGGAAAACCCATGTGGAGTTCCGCCAGCCCTTGTGTCAGTGCTTCGCGTTCGTTCATGCCTTCCCCCTCTGCTCCACGTAGATCATGAGCGCGGTCATATCCGCGGGCGACACGCCCGAGATGCGCCCGGCCTGCCCGAAATTAAGCGGCCGGATACGTCCCAGCTTCTGCCGCGCTTCCAGGCGGAGCGACGGCACCGCCCCGTAATCGATGTCCGCGGGCAGCGGGCGGCTTTCCAGCCGCCGGAACTGCTCCACGTCCTTTTGCTGCCGCTCGATATAGCCCGCATATTTGATCGAGATTTCCACCTGCTCCCGCACCGCGTGGCTGAGCGCGGGACGCGCCGGGTCAAAGGGCGCAAGTGCGCCGTACCCGAGTTCGGGACGGCGGATCAGGTCGATCAGCTTCGCGCCCGATTTGAGCGGCGTGCTGCCGTGCGCGGCCAGGAAGGCCTGCATCCCCTCCGACGGGCCGACCGAGACGCGCCCCAGGCGTGCGATCTCCGCTTCGACGGCCTGGTACTTGCGCGCGACGCGTTCGCCGCGTGACGGCGGGTTGAGGCCGACGCGCACGCCGATCGGGACGAGCCGCTGGTCGGCGTTGTCCTGCCGCAGGAGCAGGCGGTATTCCGAGCGCGAGGTCATCATACGGTACGGTTCGCTCGTGCCGCAGGTCACAAGGTCGTCGACCAGCGTGCCGATATAGCCGTCCGCGCGGTCAAGCACCATGGGCGGCTGCCCCTTGAGCTTGAGCGCGGCGTTGATCCCGGCGACCAGCCCCTGCGCGGCCGCTTCTTCATACCCGGAGGATCCACAGAACTGCCCCGCGCCATACAGGCCGGCGACCTTTTTGGTCTCGAGCGTCGGCAAAAGCTCCAAGGGGTTCACGCAATCGTACTCGATCGCGTAGGCCGGGCGCATGACCTCGGCGTGTTCCAGCCCCGGCACGGAATGCAGCATCTCGAGCTGCACCTCCTCGGGCATGGAGGAGGAGAAGCCCTGGATATACATCTCCTCGGTGTCCAGCCCCATTGGCTCAATGAAGAGCTGGTGCCGCGGCTTGTCCGAAAAGCGGACGACCTTGTCCTCGATGGAGGGGCAATAGCGCGGGCCGATGCCCTCGATCTTGCCCGAATAAATCGGCGAGCGGTGCAGGTTCGCCCGGATAACCTCGTGTGTGCGCGCCCCGGTATAGGTGAGGTGGCACACGGCGCGGTTCGGGGGCGGCGCCTCGGTCTCAAAGGAAAACGGGATAACGTCCTCTTCCCCTTCCTGCACTTCCAGGCCGCTGAAATCAATCGACCGGCGGTTGACGCGCGCGGGCGTGCCGGTCTTGAAACGCTGGAGGTCAAGCCCCAGCCCGCGCAGGCAGGCGGTCAGCCCGGTCGCGGCAAACATGCCGTCCGGCCCGCCGTCGCGGAAATGCTCGCCAATGATGATGCGCCCGCCCAAATAGGTCCCGGAGCAGACGATCGCGGCGCGCACGCGGTACACCGCTTCCATATCGGTCTCGACCCCGCACACCGCGCCGCCCTCGGTCAAGATTTTGGTGATCTCCGCCTGCTTGAGGAACAGGTTTTCCTGCCGCTCAAGCGCGTGCTTCATATAAACGCGGTACCGGACGCGGTCGGCCTGCGCGCGCAGGGAATGCACCGCCGGCCCTTTGCCGCGGTTGAGCATCCGGTACTGGATGCAGGCCGCGTCGGCCGCCTTGGCCATCTCGCCGCCGAGCGCGTCGATCTCGCGCACCAAGTGCCCCTTGGCCGTGCCGCCGATCGCGGGGTTGCACGGCATATTGCCGACCGCGTCCAGGTTCATGGTAAATACCAGCGTGCGCAGCCCCAGCCGCGCGCAAGCAAGCCCAGCTTCAATGCCCGCGTGCCCCGCGCCGATCACGGCCACATCATATTGTCCTGCTTCGAATGTCAAGGCACAACCGTCCTTTCCGCCGCCAAAAAACAAACGGCTTTTTCATCAAGTATTTTTGCCTTCTATCGCTTGACATGATTACCCCCAGCCTGTTGATAACTCTGTGTAAACTGTGGATAACCCGCTTTTTTCAAATTGGTTGATTGCACTGCGTTATAAAACGGCAATGCTATCTGTATTGTAATTTTATCAACAGACTTTTGCACAGCCTGTGGAAAACCCTTGCGGATGACGGGGGAGAGTTCCCCCCTTCCCCTTGCCTATCATACCGAATCACGCGTCGATATGCAAGGGAAAACAAAGGGGAAAGGGCATTTTTTTGCCCTCTCCCCCGCGTTTCAGCCGCCCGCCGCATGGCGGGACGGCACTTTATTTGCCCACGCAAAAATTTTCAAAAATCTTGGAAATCACGTCTTCCGTGACGTTCTGGCCGGTCACCTCGCCGAGCGCGGCGATCGCGCCCTCCGCGTCCATGACCACCGCGTCCGGCGTCATACCGGACTGCGCCGCAAACAGCGCCTCCTCGCAGCGTTCCGCCGCACGGGCAAGCGCTGCCGCCTGGCGGGCGCTCGTGATGATGCTGCCGTCGAAGACCGCACCGTCCAGGCCGACCATGGACGGGATCAGCTTCGTCAGCGCGTCCATGCCCTCGCCGGTCTTGGCGCTGACGCTGACGATATGGTCGAAATGGCGGCGGATTTTCGCCAGGTCAAGCGTGTCCGGCAGGTCGCTCTTATTGATGACCGCGATCGCGCGCCGCCCGTGGCTGCGGGCGATGACCATAAGGTCCTCGTCCGACAGCATGTCCGAGCCGTCAAAGACCGCAAGGATCATGGCCGCGCCGTTCGCGGTTGCGAGCGCGCGCTCGATGCCGATCTTTTCGACCGGGTCGTCCGTATCGCGCAGGCCGGCGGTGTCCAGCATGCGCAGCAGCACCGGGCCGACCCGGACGGTCTCCTCGATCACGTCGCGGGTGGTGCCGGGTTGGTCGGTGACGATTGCGCGCTCGCAGCCGAGCAGCGCGTTGAGCAGCGAGGACTTGCCCGCGTTCGGGCGGCCGAGGATCACGCAGGGCACGCCGTCGCGGATGACGCGGCCTCGCTCATAGCTCTCGGCGAGGCTGTAGAGCGTCCCCGCGGCGCGGTGCAGAATCTCCTGCGCCTGTTCGAACAGGAACGGGTCGATGTCCTCGTCCGGGAAATCCACGACCGCGTGGAAATGCGCGACCATCTCGACCAAGCTGTCGCGCAGCGCCTGCACGGTGCCGCCGACCTTGCCGGCGATCTGGGCGGAGGCGTTCTGGGCGGCCTGCGCGGTCTGCGCGGTCACCAGCTCCTGCACGGCCTCCGCGCCGGACAGGTCCATTTTCCCGTTGATAAAGGCGCGTTTGGTAAATTCGCCCGGCCCGGCCTGCCGCGCCCCGTTTGCAAACAGGGCGGCGAGCGCTTCCCCGAGCACGGCGGGCGAGCCATGGCACTGGATTTCCGCCATGTCCTCGCCGGTGTAGGAATGCGGCGCGCGCATCCACGCGGCAAGGCAGCAGTCCAAGACCGCGCCCTTCCGGCTATGCAGCGTCCCGTAAACCAGCTTGTGGGGGGATGCATCTACCAGGCTGCCGCCGTTTTTCGGCTGGAAGACCGCGGAAACGGCGCGCGCGGCGCCGTCCCCCGACACGCGGATGATGCCGATCGGCCCGCCGGGCGCAGTCGCAACCGCCGCAATGGTGTCACTCATAGCAGCCACCCCAATCAGCGGCCGCTTTTGTGACCGCCGTAAGACGAATAACCGCCGCTGCGCGCGCCGCCGGTACGTCCTTCGGGCGCGATCACCACGCGGCGGCCGGGTTCGGTGCCAGTGGAATACGTCGTGACGCCCTTATAGTCCTGCAGCGCGGAATGGATGATGCGGCGCTCATAAGGGTTCATCGGTTCGAGCGTCATGCTCTTGTGGTAACGGGTGACCTTGCCGGCCATCTTACGCGCCAGGCGGGTCAGGCTCTCCGCGCGTTTGGCGCGGTAATTCTCGGTATCAATGGAAACGCGGACATGCTCCTCGGAAATGCGGTTCGCCACGAGCGAGGACAGGTACTGGATCGCGTCCAGCGTGTCGCCGCGGCGGCCGATGACCGGGCCCATATCCGGGCCGACGATCTCGATCTGCACATGGTCTTCCGCCGTGGTGTCGAGCACAACGGCGTGGCCGTCGATGCCCAGCTTTTCCAGCAGGCCGTCGATAAACTTGACCGCTTCGCGGCCGACCGGCGGGATCTGCCCCTCGTCCAGCGGGGACGCGGCGACCGGAGCGGGCGCTTCCGCCGCTTCTTCTTCGGGGGCGGCCGGCGCCTCCCCGGCGGGATTTACAGGCTTAACTTCCGCCGGGCGCACAGGTTCCGTGCGCGCCGGCTCCGCCTTCTTGGGGGCGGAAACGGGCTTCTGCACGGGTTCCGGGTGGCGCACGGGCGCCTCGTCGGGCGCTTCATAGCTCACACGGACGCGCGCGGGGGTCGCGCCGATGCCCAGGAAACCCTTTTTGCCGTTATCCAGCACTTCAACGGAAACGCTGTCGCGGTCCATGCCGAGCTGGCGCAGCGCGTTTTCGATCGCTTCATCACGGGTCGTACCCTGTGCTTCAATGCTCTTCAACATGCCTTAATCCCCCTTTTTCTTATCTTTCTCCAGCTTCTTGCGGCTGGTATTCGGATTGGGCTTGGCCTTGACCGGTTTGCCGTTCAGCATGGCCACGCCAGTCTCCTTCTCCTCCTGGATACGCTTCATATGTTCCTCATGCTTGCGCCGCCGTTCCTCGGCCTCCATCGCGCGCTCCTGTTCGGGCGTGATGATCGGGTGCCGCTTGTTGAGCAGCCAGGTAAGCCCCGCCTCCTGCGCCATCATCAGCACGTTACGGGTGATCCAGTAAATGCCGATGGACGCCGGGAAAATAAAGCCGAAATAGACCGACATCAGCGGCATCAGGTACATCATGGTCTTCATCTGCCCCTGCACGGTGTTGCCCTGCATCTTCTGCATGAGCCAGCTCGACAGGAACGCCGTCACGCCGGACAGGACCGGGATGATCCAGATGATGCCGGGCGCCTTGAAGTCCGGGGTGACCGAGAGGTCGAGCCCCAGGAAGTTAAAGTTCAGCGGGACCAGGTAATTTGCAATATCCGCCGAAAGGTTGGTGATCTCGGTGGCAAAATGCCCGCCCGCGTCGACGAACTGGTTGAGCGCCTGGGAAACCACGAGCTGGAAGGTGTTCGAGTTCTGCGCCGTGATCTCCACGCCGACCTTGGCGGCCAGGGTGCCGATATCGGTCTCGCCGAGGCCCATCATAAAGGTCAACGGCTTCTGCACCGCGTAATACAGGCCCATCAGGATGGGGAACTGGATCGCGGTCGGCAGGCAGCCCGACATCGGGTTGATATGTTCCTTTTCGTAAAGCTTCTGCATCTCTTCGTTGAGTTTTACCTTATTGTTCGCATATTTTTTCTGCAATTCCTGCATCCTGCCCTGTACGGCGGTCATCTTGCGCATGCCCTTTTTGCTCTTATAGCCCAGGGGCAGCAGGATGATCTGCGCCAGCAGTGCGAACAGGATGACGGCCAGGCCGTAAGACTGCACCAGGTTGTAGATCGCCATCAGGATCAGGCCGAACGGCCGGACGATCAAAACACCAAAAATATAGGCCATTAGTGTCCTCCAAAAATGTGTATTCTCCCCTCCATAAGGTACCCCGAGCAGCAGGAATCATACCGGAAAAAGGTATTTCCCGGTTTTTCCGCCTCCTGGGCGCGCATTATGGGACAGGATCGTAGGGTCCGCGGTGGGAAAACGGGTGGCAGCGCAGGATGCGCCGCAGCGCCAGCCACCCGCCCTTCAGGGCGCCGTACTTCTCGATCGCCTCGACGGCGTATTGCGAGCAGGTCGGTATGTAGCGGCAACGCGGCGCCATGCACGGCGAAATATAGCCCCTGTAAAACCGGACGATCGCCAGCAGGACTTTCTTTGCCAATTTGGATTACGCCTCCCCGGACGTTACGCGGAGTTTCAGCTCGTCCATCGCTGCAAGCAGCGCCTTTTCGATTTCCCGGCATTTGGCGCCCGCCGCGCGGCCCCGCGCGACTAACACAAAATCATAGCCGGTTTTAAACTCCGCTTCATGCAGGCGGTACGCCTCGCGCAACAGCCGTTTGATCCGGTTGCGCACGACCGCGCCGCCCAGCTTGGTGCTGACCGTGAGCCCTATGCGGTTTCTCCCCAGGCGGTTCTTCGCGCAGTAGACCACGACATAGCGGGTCGCCGCGCTTTTCCCGCGGTGGTATAACCGGCGGAAATCACGGTTTTCCTTGATGGAAACGGTTTGTTTCATGCTAAAAATGGCTCCTTTTTGAAAGAGAGCGTACGCAGGGCGTCCCCCGTCCGCAAGTGCCCAAAACGGACTTGGTTTCCCCGCGCCGCGGCACGGTTCAGAAATACCCTTATAAAAGGGCGCCGCGGCCTGCCCGCCGGCTGCCGGCGGGCCAAAAAGATCAAGGCTTACAAAAAATGGACCGCCTCGGCGATCCATCTTTGTCTTCGGTATTTACCCCTTAGTGGGACAGTCTAGCTCTGCCCTTCGCACGACGGCGGGCAAGAACCTTTCTGCCGTTCGAGGTGGACATTCTCTTGCGGAAGCCGTGCACCTTTGCGCGCTGACGCTTCTTCGGCTGGTACGTTCTTAACATCTCTAAAGCACCTCCATTCCTAAAATAAAGTGAAATCGGGCACCGGCACGGGTCCGAACCCCTCCGGAATTCCTGGAGCACTCGGGCGCGTGCCGCTGCCCGTCCGCTACACTCTGAATCAGCATTCATTATACAGGTAAATGCGGGCGATTGTCAAGCACTAGTTCTGGTTTTTTCGCATGGAACCACCCCCATATGTTGATAAAAAGCTGGATTTACCCTATTTCCGGGGAAAAATACATGCACATCCCCGCCGCCGGGCGGGCAGCCGGATTTCCATTTTTCCGTCATTTCCCCACAAAGTTATCCCCAGCCTGTGGATATTGACCTTGAACCGCCCCTAAATTTCTGCTATTATTTAAGGTGAATAAAAATCGGCTGAAAAAGGAGGTCCCGTATTGAACCCGTCTAACGACATCCTCAAAATGGCGCTCTCGCAAATGCAGCGCACGATCAACCCGGTCACGCTGACCGCCTGGTTTGACGACGCCACAGTCGTCGAATTCGTCGGGAACGTGCTGACACTGCATGTCCCGAACGATTTCAAAAAGGAGATCATCGAAACGCGCTTTATGGAGCCGCTGACCGCGGCGCTGCGCGAGCTGTTCGACGACGAGATCGGCGTGGTGCTCACCACCGGGGAGATTGAGAACCCGGGCGGCGTCAGCTACGGCCTGACCCCGGACGACGAATACACCTTCGACCACTTCATCGTGGGCAACTCCAACAAATTCGCGCATGCCGCCGCGCTTTCCGTGGCAAACCAGCCCGCCCAGTACTATAACCCCCTCTTCATCTATGGGCAGTCCGGCCTCGGCAAGACGCATTTGCTCTATGCGATCGCGGCGGTCATCCGCCAGAACCACCCGTCCTACCGTATTATATATGTAAAGGGCGAGGATTTCACCAACGAGCTGGTCGGCGCGATCCAGGAGGGCGACGTACAGAATTTCCGCGGCAAATACCGCATGGCCGACCTGCTGCTCATCGACGACATCCAGTTTATCGCCGGCAAGGAGCGCACGCAAGAGGAATTTTTCCATACCTTCAACGCGCTTTACGAGGCCAAAAAGCAGATCGTGCTGACCTCCGACCGGCCGCCCAAGGAGATCAACACCCTGGAGGACAGGATGAAGACCCGTTTTGAATGGGGCCTGCTCGCGGACATCCAGCCGCCCGATTACGAGACCCGCATGGCGATCATCCAGGCCAAGGCACAGAAAATCGGCTTTACCCTGCCGCCCGAGGTCGTGCAGGTGATCGCGGAAACGCTGCATTCCAATGTACGCCAGCTCGAGGGCACCGTGAAGAAAATCCAGGCGCTGCACAACCTCATGCACCAGGATATCACAGTCGAACTGGCCAACCGCGCGATTGAAGAGGTGCGCGGCTCCGACGAGGCGCTGACCCCCACCCCGCCGAAAATCCTGCAGGCAGTCGCCAATTATTACAGCATCCCGGTCGAGCAGATCGTCGGTTCCCGCCGCTCCAAGGATACGGTGCAGCCCCGGCAGGTCGCCATGTACTTAGTCCGCGAACTGACGAATTATTCCCTTCCCGAAATTGGCAAGGTCTTTTCGCGCGACCACACCACGGTTTTGCACTCGATCAACAAAATCGAGGACGAGCGGAAAAACTCCTCCGAAATGGACGGCATCCTAAAGACCCTGATCTCAAATATCCACCAGGGGACCCTTTAAAAAACCCTCCGGCAACGGGTTGCCCGCAGCCGGAAACAGGGATATTTTACGTAAAAATTTATCCACAGGGATTGTGGATTGTGGACAATCAACCTGTGGACAAAAATTACCCCCTGATTTTCCGACCAGTTCCGCCAAAAACATCCACAACCCGCTGGGGACGCGAAAAACCCCGGCCTGCCTGGGCGCGGAAGGGTTTTCCACAGTTTCCACACTACTACTACTACTACGAAAAACATATCCTATTTATCTTTTATTTCCCGGATAATGCGTCCACACCGCAGACGCTTACCTGTGGACAATCGAAAGGAAGAAGTTTAAATGAAATTCTCCTGTGAAAAATCGACACTGCTCGACGCGATCAACACCTCCTCGCGCGCCGTCTCCGGAAAAAGCGCCATCGCCCTGCTCGAAGGCCTGCTCATCCAGGCCGGCGACCGCCTGGCGCTGACCGGCTACGACCTTTCCCTCGGCATCCGCACCACGGTCGACGCGGATATCATCGAACCCGGCGAGGTCGTGCTGAACGCGCGCATCCTGGGCGACATCATCCGCAAGCTGCCCGACGACGCGGTCTATGTGGAAACCGATGAAAAGCTGCTGACAACGATCAAATGCGGCCGCGCCGTCTTTAACCTGATCGCCTCCCCTGCGGACGATTTCCCGCAGATGCCCGAGGTTTCACAGGAAAATTTCATTTCCCTGCCGGAACAGACGCTGAAATCGATGATTTCCCAGACGATTTTCGCCGTTTCCGACAATGAGAGCAAGCCGATCCACACCGGCTGCCTCTTCGAGACCGAGGGCGGCCGCCTGAACGTCGTCGCGGTCGACGGCTACCGGCTGTCCGTCCGGCGCGAAAACCTGGAAAACCCCGCGCCCGACGGCCTGAAATTCGTCGTGCCCGGTTCGGCGCTGCGCGAAATCGAACGTATTTTGAGCGAGGACGACGCGCCGGTCTCGGTTTACCCCGACCCGAAGCATATTTTGTTCTCGGTCGGCGATACCGTGCTGATCACCCGCCTGATCGACGGCGAATTTTTGAATTACCGCGCCGCAATCCCGAACGACGCGGATTACCAGGTCAAGGCGGACGTCAAAAACCTGATCACCTGCATCGAGCGCGTGTCGCTCATTGTGTCCGAGAAGCTCAAAAACCCGGTGCGCCTGGATTTTGACGGCGACACCCTCAAAATGAGCTGCATCACCGCGATCGGCAAGAGCTACGACGAGTGCACGATCGGCGGCATGGTCGAAAACCTGGAAATCGGCTTCAACAACCGCTACCTGCTCGACGCGCTGCGCGCCTGCAGCGACGAAACCGTCGTGCTTTCGCTCAAGGGCGCACTGAACCCGGTGATCGTCACCCCGGTCGAGGGGGACAAGTTCACCTACCTCGTGCTGCCCGTCCGTCTGAAAGCGGGGGACTAAAATGCAGGAAATTGCCATTTCCGGCGCGTTTATCAAGCTTGACGCGCTGCTCAAATTCGCAAACTTGGCCTGTTCCGGCGGGGAGGCGAAAATCCTCATCGCCGAGGGGCAGGTACAGGTAAACGGCGAAACCTGCACCCAGCGCGGCAAGAAAATCCGCCCTGGGGATACGGTCGCGCTGAACGGCGAGGCCGTGCGGGTGATCGGCTGATTATTCGGGAAAAGTATAAATATGCATTGGGAAATCCAAAAATGTTGCGGCGGGACAGAGCCCCGGCGTGGGGCGGGTATGCCAAAATGTCCGCCTCACACGGACAGTCCCGCCCTTTTGCAGGAGGGCAGGCATGGTTTTGCGCACGCTAAAACTGCATAACTTCCGCAATTACGGGGACGCGGCGTTTACCTTCGGCGAGGGGGTCAACCTAGTCTGCGGCCGCAACGCGCAGGGCAAGACCAACCTGCTCGAGGCGGTCTCCGCCCTGTCCACCATGCGCCTGTTCCGCACCGGGCAGAAGAAGGACGGCCTGCGCTTCGGCGAGGACGCCGCCGCGGTCGAGGGCGCTTTTTCCGCGCAGGGGCGCGACTTCACCCTGGAGCTGCGCCTGTTCCGCCGCAAGTCGATGGAGATTTACCGCAACGGCGTGCGGCTGCGGCGGCAGTCGGACGCGGCCGGGCTGCTGCAAAGCGTGCTGTTCTGCCCGGACGACCTGTACCTCGTGCGGGAGGGCGCGGCGGTGCGGCGGCGCTTCCTGGATACTGCGCTGTGCCAGCTTCGGCCGCGTTATGCGCAGATCCTGGAGGAATATAACCGGCTGCTCGAGCATAAGACGCGCATCCTGCGCGACAGTGAGGAAAAGCCCGCGCTGCTCGACCTGCTCGACGATTTTTCCCTGCGCATGGCGCNTGGCCGCGCAGCTTTACGCGCGCGCGCTGGCGCCCCGCGCGGCCGAGGTATCGGCGCGCTCCTGCCTGTCCGGCCCGCACAAGGACGACCTCGTGCTCGAGATCGACGGCCGCCCTGCCGCGGCTTACGGCTCGCAGGGGCAGGTGCGCACCTGCGCGCTGGCGATCAAGCTGGCGGAGCGCGACCTGTTTTTTGACGATACCGGCGAATATCCGCTGCTGCTGCTTGACGACGTGCTCTCCGAGCTTGACCGCGGGCGGCAGGACTTTGTGCTGAACCGCATCCGGGGCGGGCAGGTGCTGATCACCTGCTGCGAGGAGGAGCTTGCCGCAAAGGTCGGGAGCGGCGCGGTGTTCCGCATCGAGGGCGGGCGGGTTGTGTAAGAATGTGTCAGCCAACACAAGAAATCATAAATTTTTTTGAAAGTTTTTCATGAAAAACGACCACAAACGCGCAAAATTATGGTATAATAGTCGCAAGGCGGCTATCGTGGCGGCGCACCCGAAAGGGGGACGCCCCCGGCGCGGGATGCGGCGTCCCGGACGCGTGCCCGCCGCCATTTTGGCCGGATAGGCTGCATTGCAGAGCCGGTATTGCGGCGCCTGCGCCGCGGGCAAGGGGGGATTTGTGCTTGTATGTGCATTTAGGGCAGGACTATATCGTCCCGGTGCGCTCCATCATTGGTATTTTTGATATGGATACCGCTACGGTGTCCAAGCATACGCGCGCCTTCGTCGCCCGCATGGAGCGGGAGGCCAAGGCGGTCGCCCTGTTCGAGGACCTGCCGAAATCCGCCGTGCTGTGCGAAACCGCGCTCGGCGAGCGGCTGTATATCTCGCAGATATCCACGGCGACGCTTGCGCAGCGCGTGGAGCGGCTGCAAAAGGGCGAATTTGCATAGGGGCGCATAGTACGGTTTTATCGATCGCACAGTGTAAAGCTGAGCGTTTTTTTGATTTTGCGGCGGTTTTCTAACAGTGGGCGCGCCCACCCCCAGCCGCAGGGAAGCGACTCTTTCGGAGAAAAGGATACGGAAATATGAGCATGAGTGAAGAAATGTTGGACCTCAAGGTCACCGAAACCTATGACGAAAGCCAGATCCAGGTCCTCGAGGGCCTGGAGGCGGTGCGCAAGCGCCCGGGCATGTACATCGGTTCCACTTCGGCGCGCGGCCTGCACCACCTGGTGTATGAGATCGTCGACAACTCGATCGACGAGGCGCTCGCGGGCTACTGCACGCATATCGAGGTGACCATCGAGAAGGGCAACGTCATCCGCGTCACGGACAACGGGCGCGGCATCCCGTGCGGCATCCACCCGCAAATGGGTATCCCGACGCTCGAGGTGGTGCTGACCGTGCTGCACGCCGGCGGCAAGTTCGACGGCGCGGGCTACAAGGTGTCCGGCGGCCTGCACGGCGTCGGCTCCTCCGTCGTAAACGCCCTGTCGGAATGGATGGAGGCCGAGGTGCGCGACGGCACGCACAAGCACTATATGCGCTTTGAGCGTGGCCAGACCGCGCGCAAGATGGTTTCCACCCCTTGCGACAGCGAGACCGGCACCACGATCCGTTTCAAGGCCGATCCGGAGATTTTCGAGACCACTGAATACGATTACGACACGTTGCAGCTCCGCCTGCGCGAGCAGGCTTTCCTGAACGCGGGCGTGCGCATCACCCTGCGCGACGAGCGCGACGATGAGGCGACCGAGGAAAGCATGTACTATGAGGGCGGCATCCGCCAGTTCGTAGAGCACCTCAACCGCCAGAAGAACCCGCTGCACGACGAGGTCATCTACATCGAGGGCAGCCGCGACGGCTCGATGGCCGAGGTCGCCATGCAGTATACCGACAGCTATTCCGAGCTCATGCTGTCCTTTGCCAATAACATCAACACGACCGAGGGCGGCACGCACGAGACCGGCTTCAAATCCGCGCTCACCAAGGTGCTGAACGATTACGGCCGCAAGTATAACATCATCAAGGAGGGCGACAAGCTCTCCGGCGACGACACGCGCGAGGGGCTGACCGTTGTGCTTTCCGTCAAACTCCAGGACGCGCAGTNGCGCGAGCTGACGCGCCGCAAATCCGCGCTGGACGGCGCTTCCTTGCCCGGCAAGCTGGCCGACTGCATCGAGAAAGACCCCGCGCTCACCGAGATTTACATCGTCGAGGGCGATTCCGCGGGCGGCTCCGCCAAGGAAGGGCGCGACCGCACCCGCCAGGCGATCCTGCCGCTCTGGGGCAAGATGCTGAACGTCGAGAAGGCGCGCCTGGACAAGGTATATGGCAACGAAAAGCTGACCCCGATGATCACCGCCTTCGGCGCGGGCTTTGGCGACGATTTCGACACGACAAAACTGCGCTACGGCAAGATCATCCTGATGGCCGACGCGGACGTCGACGGCAGCCATATCCGTACCCTGCTGCTGACCTTCTTCTTCCGGTTCATGCGCCCCCTGATCGAGGAGGGGCACGTCTATATCGCGCAGCCGCCGCTGTTTAAGAACGAAAAGGGCAAGGACGTGCGCTATACCTACACCGAGGAGGAACAGCGCGCCTGCATCGACGAGATGGGCGACAATGTGCACGTACAGCGTTACAAGGGCCTCGGCGAGATGGACCCCGTCCAGCTTTGGGAGACCACGATGGATCCGGCTAACCGCATCCTCAAGCAGGTGTGCATGGAGGACGCCGTGCAGGCGGACGAAATCTTCACGCTGCTGATGGGCGAAAAGGTCGAGCCGCGGCGCGAGTTCATCGAAAAGAACGCCAAGTACGTCAACAATCTGGACATTTAAGGCAGGCTGGATGCGGGCAGGCGGCTGCCGCCCCTTCCGTTAAGCTTCTTGGAGGCAATCAATGAGTCAGGAATTTGAAAACCAAAAAATCATCCAGGTCGACATTGACCGGGAAATGAAGCGCTCCTACATCGATTACGCGATGAGCGTCATCGTCGGGCGCGCGCTGCCGGATGTGCGCGACGGCCTCAAGCCGGTACACCGCCGCATCCTGTACGCCATGTATGAGGACGGGCTGACCTCGGACAAACCGTACCGCAAGTCCGCGACCACGGTCGGCAACGTGCTCGGCCGGTACCACCCGCACGGCGACGCCTCGGTATACGACGCGCTCGTGCGCATGGCGCAGCCCTTTTCCCTGCGTTACCCGCTGGTAGACGGCCACGGCAACTTCGGTTCGGTCGACGGCGACCCCCCGGCGGCTTACCGTTACACCGAGGCGCGCATGGCCAAGATCGCCAACGCCCTGCTGGAGGATATCAAGAAGGAAACGGTGGATTTCCAGCCGAACTTCGACGAGGACCGCAAGGAACCGGTCGTCCTGCCCTCCCGTTTCCCGACGCTGCTGGTCAACGGCTCGTCCGGTATCGCGGTCGGCATGGCGACCAATATCCCGCCGCATAACCTCGGCGAGGTCATCGACGGCGTGTGCTATGTCATCGACCACCCGGAGGCCGGGCTGGATGAGATCTGCCAGTTCATCAAGGGGCCGGACTTCCCGACCGGCGGCATCATCATGGGGCGTGCCGGCATCCGCGCGGCCTACGCCACCGGCCGCGGCAAGATCAAGGTGCGCGCCAAGGCCGAGATTGAGGACCTGCCGAACGGCCGCAGCCAGATTATCGTCACCGAAATCCCCTATATGGTCAACAAGGCGCGCCTGGTGGAGTCCATGGCGAACCTCGTCAAGGAAAAGCGCGTAGACGGCATCACGAACATCCAGGACCATTCCTCGCGCGAGGGCATGCGCATCGTCATCGACGTGCGGCGCGACGCGAACGCGCAGGTAATCCTGAACCAGCTCTATAATTATACGCAGCTCCAGGATACCTGCTCCATGATCCATCTTGCGCTGGTGCCGAACCCGTTTAACCCGGATAAATTGCAGCCCAAGGTGCTCTCCCTGCGCGAGATCATCGACGAATATATCGCCTTCCAGAAGGACGTGGTCGCCCGCCGTACGCGCTACGACATGAAGCGCGCGCAGGACCGCGCGCACATCCTGGAGGGCCTCAAGGTCGCGACCGACAACATCGACCGCATTATCCAGATCATCCGCGCCGCGGCAAACGAGTCCATCGCCAAGGCCGACCTGCAGAAGGAGCCGTTCATCGTCAACCAGATCGCCCTGCTCGGCATTGTGGACGGCCAGGAGGAATATGAGTTCCACCTGGACGAGGCGCAGGCACAGGCGATCGTCGACATGCGCCTCGGCCGCCTGTCCGGCCTGGAGCGCCAGAAGATCGACGACGAATACAGCGAACTGGAGGGCAAGATCGCGGAATTCATGCGCATCCTGTCCTCCGACCACAACATTGCCGAGGTCGTCAAGCAGGAGATGCTCGAAATCCGCCGCAAGTACGGGGACGAGCGCAAGACCGAGATCGCCAATGTGGCGGACGAGATCGATATCGAGGACCTGATCGAGGAACAGGAGTGCGCCTATACCCTGACGCACTTCGGCTATATCAAGCGCCAGCCGACCTCCGCTTACCGGGCGCAGCGCCGCGGCGGCCGCGGCGTGTCGGCCATGGCAACGCGCGAGGAGGACTTTGCAAAGAGCCTGTTCACCGCCTCGACGCATGATACCATCCTGTTCTTCTCCAACTTCGGCAAGGTATACAAGCTCAAGGGCTACCAGATCCCGGAGACCGGGCGCAGCGCCAAGGGCATGAACATCGTAAACCTGCTGGAGGTCGAGCCGGATGAAAAGATCACCGCGATGTTCCCGATCAAGGAGTTCGCGGACGATAAGTTCCTGTTCTTTGTGACCCGCCAGGGCGTGGCCAAGCGCATCGTGCTGTCCGACCTGCAGAATATCCGCAGGGGCGGCCTGCGGGCGCTCGGCCTGAACGACGGCGACGCGCTCGTCGACGTGCGCCTGACGGACGGTAACCAGAACATCCTGATCGCAACGCACGAGGGGCGCGCGATCTGCTTTGACGAGAACGAGGTGCGCGCCATGGGGCGCACGGCGGTCGGTGTGCGCGGCATCAAGCTCTCCGAGGAAGATTACGTCGTGGGCGCCGCGCGTGCGCGTAAGGATGCCTACGTGCTCACCGTGACCGAGAACGGCTACAGCAAGCGCACGCCGGTCGACGAATATACCGTCCACCACCGCGGCGGCGGCGGCATCCTGCTGCACGGCCTGACGGAAAAGACCGGCATGATCGCGGGGCTTGCGGTCGTCGACCTGGATAACGACGTCATGATCATTACGGACGATGGCGTCATCATCCGCACCGCGTGCGAGGACATCCGCGAATGTGGCCGCGCCTCCCAGGGCGTGATCACCATGCGCACCGGGGACGACGTCAAGGTCATTTCGATCGCCCGGACGGAAAAAGCCGAGGACGATGAGGACGAGGACGTAGGCGAAGCCGCTGAAAACGGCGCGCCCACCGAACCCACGGAAGGATAAACGGCAAGCGCGCGGCCAAATACGGCCGCGCGCTTTTTTATCCCCCCGGCGCGGGGTTGCTTTTGTGGCGTGGAATACGCGTAAACCCCTTAAATTCCCACCGCCGTTGTGGTATCATAGCCGCAAAGCGGCTACGATACCTTTGATTTAAAAATGATATCACAATGGCACGATATGCAATGGCTTTTGTAGGGTTCCACTTGCCATTGTGGTATAATGGGAAAAAAACAGACATTGGGAGATTTTATGAAGAAGGTCACAATTTATACCGACGGCGCCTGTTCCGGGAACCCGGGGCCGGGCGGCTGGGGCGCGATCCTGCAATACGGCGCGCATGAAAAGGAGCTTTCCGGCGGCGACCCGCAGACGACCAACAACAAAATGGAGCTGACCGGCGTTATCGAGGCGCTGCGGCTGCTCAAGGAGCCGTGCGAGGTCGACCTGTATTCGGACTCGAAATACGTCATCGACGGGATCACCAAGGGCTGGGCGAAGGGCTGGAAGGCGCGCGGCTGGAAAAAAGCCGACAAGACCCCGGCGAAAAACCCGGAGTTTTGGGATGCGCTGCTCGGCCTGCTGGATTACCATACCGTGCGTTTCCACTGGGTCAAGGGGCACGCGGACAATCCGAAAAACAACCGGTGCGACGAGCTGGCGGTCGCGGCTTATCAAAAATACAAATAAAAAAAGCCCCACGTGGGGCGCGGCCATAAATACAGGGCAGCGGGCGTATTTGCCCGCTGCCCTGTTGTTTTATAGCGTAACGGTTTTTTCTGCGTAAACAATACCCGACAGTCCATATCCCCCGGTACTTCCGCATGACAAAAGCTTTGCAGCTTATAGGTACTTTTTTGGGAATTCCCGCACCCGCAGATACGGGATAACCGCCTTTTTTCATTTAACTTTTTTGCATTTTTTCAGATGATAAATCACACAGGCGAGTAAGGCCAAGGAGACGATAAACCAGACGATTGGGTTTTTATAAATCCCCTGCGGGAGCGAGATGAGCACCGCGCTGGCGGAGTCGGCCGATAACATAAAGGATCCCAGGTAGATAAAGTAAATCAGCTGCACGGCAACCAAGACGGAAAGCGCAATGGTTGCCGTGATGAGAACTTTCTTTTTCATATGCCCTCCATCTGTGCTTAAAGCAGGATATGCCTATCCAATAGCTAAAAGTATAAATCTAATGACGAAAATTGTACAGGAAAATAGGTATAAATTTCAAAGTTTCATAAAATGCAAATGCAATGCAAGGATGCCGCGATACCGCAAGGCCAGGCGGGAGCGTATAAAAAAGGCCGGAAACCTTTACGATTTCCGGCCTTTTCTGCGTTTGTTTTAGGAAGCGGCCTGACCCGCGTCGGGATTGCTTTCGCCCTGGCCGTCTGCGGGACCGGCGTCCGTACTGGAAGCGCCGCCCGCAGGCGCCGTGCCCGCCTGATCGCCGCCGTCGCCCGGCAGGATGTAGTCGAACACGTTGTCGAGGTTGATCTTGTCAAAATCTTCGGTGGTTTCGACCTGCGCCTCAGCCATCCACTGGTCGACCATTGCGTTAAAGGATACGTCCTCGCCCTTGACGATGCTCGCCACGGCGGCGGCATAATCGTCGAGCTTGGTTTCGTCAAGCGGCACGCGCTTGATGATGTGGTAGCCGTAGGAGGTCTTGACGAGGTCGGAGACGCCGTTCACCTCGAGCGCCCAGGAACCCTTGTTGAACTCCTCGATCATGGTGCCGGTCAGCGTGTTGCCGTCCTTATCCATGATATAGCCCTCGGGGCTTTGCGTCATGCCCGGGTCCTCGCCGTAGGTCTTGATCAGGGAATCAAAGTCCTCGCCCGCCTTGGCCTGCGCCAGCACGTCTTCCGCCAGCGCGGTCTTTTCCGCGAGCGCGTCGCCGGTCAGGGCGTTGCCCTGGTCGTCCACGGTGCTGATCAGCACGTGCTTGACCTGGATATAGTTTTCGTTGAAAGCCTTGAGCAGCTCGTCGCGCGGGGGCAGCGCCTTGCCGTTTTCGCCGAAGTAATAATCGTTCAACGCCTCGACATAGCTGCTGACAAGCAGGATGTTGTCGTACATCTCCTCGTCAAAGCCGAGCGTTGCCAGCCAGATGCCGAACATCGTCTTGCCGCCCTGCTGCTCGACGACCTGCGCCTTCTGCTCTTCCATGGCGTTGACCTTGTCGCGGCCCAGCTTCAGGCCGGCCTTGTTGAACTGGTCGACGATCGTATGGATATAGACCACCTGCTGCTTGGTCTGATCCTGCAGCTGGGCGAACAGGGACGCGCTCATCTCCGGGTCGTCCCAGATTTCGGTGCCCATGCCGTACATGGTCATCATATTGTCCATGTAGGCCTTGGAATAGACCATCATGGAGGCGTATTCCTTGGCATGGATTTCCTCGCCGTTGACCGTCATGACGACGGGCGTGCCGGGGTCGGTTACCTTGAATTTCGGCGCGGGGTGCATTGCGAGGACGATGCCGATGCAGATCACGGCGATCAAAACCATCGCAATGATGGGGATCAGTTTCTTTTTCATGTTGATTCTCCTGTTTTTTATCACAAAATACAGTTGCTATTATAGCACTATGCACGGATAAATACAATCCCACGCGCACAAAAACACAAAAAGGACACGGTTCCCCACCCCATGGCGCACAAAAAAGCAGGCGGCTAAACAGCCGCCTGCCCCATGGGTTGGTCTTCTTTTTCTTCCGCGCATGCGGGACAGATACACTGGGCGACGAGCGAATAGCCCGTTACCTCCAGCCCGGACTGGATCGCAAGCTGTTCGGCAAGCGGCGGCGTGCAGCGCAGCGTGATGTCGATCATCTTGCCGCACCGCTCACAGACCATGTGGTCGTGCCACTCGCCCTGCCGGTCGAAATGGTCGGGCTGGCCGGGCACGGAAATCTTGCGGATTTTCCCCAGCTCGGTCAGTACGTTGAGGTTGCGGTAGACTGTGCCAAGGCTGATGTTCGGCAAATCCCGGCGCACCGCGCGGAAGACGTCGTCCGCCGTGGGGTGCGCGTAGCTGCCCTGCACGGTCTCGTATATCAGCGTCCGCTGCTTGGTGTTGTTCATAGGCCTCTCCCTTTTCTAATTGCCAATAAGAATGGTTCTTATATTCGGTGTAACTTCAGTATAGCGGATCGCGCACAAACTGTCAATCATAAATAGAAAAACGGGGTTATTTCATGAAATAACCCCGTTTTTATCTAAATAAAAGTGCTTTAATTTGATCAAGCTAACAAAATACGGCGCTTTTATTCGTCGTATTCCCGCGCATCCTCCTCGGCTTTCCGGATACGCTGTTCGTTTTCGTATACGCGGCGGGTGAGCTGGCAAAGCTCCTGCGCCACGGGGTCGGGCATGTGGATCTGGTCGAGGTCGAAGGAGGGCGTGGTGGATACGCGCTCGCCGCCGATCTTGACCACGCGCGCCTTCACGCCGACCACGGTCGAGTTGGCGGGCACCTCCTGCAACACGACGGCGTTCGCGCCGATGCGGGAATTGTCGCCGACCTTGAACGGGCCGAGCACCTTCGCGCCGGTCGAGATGAGCACGTTGTCGCCGATCGTGGGATGGCGCTTGCCGGTGTCCTTGCCGGTGCCGCCCAGGGTCACGCCGTGGTAGATGGTGCAGTAGTCGCCGATCTCGGCGGTCTCGCCGATCACGATCCCCATGCCGTGGTCAATGAACAGCCCGCGGCCGATCTTCGCGCCCGGGTGGATCTCGATGCCGGTCAGGTGGCGGGCGAGCTGGGAAACCAGGCGCGCCAGGAAAAAGCGCTTGTGCCGGTACAGGAAATGCGCCATGCGGTGGTAAATCAGGGCGTGGAAGCCCTGGTATAGCAGGAAAACCTCCAGGGTGGAACGCGCCGCGGGGTCGCGGTCGCGGATCAGCCGTGCGTCTGTCAGCAGGCCTTCAAAAATCATAAGCAATCGTCCTTTTGCGTTTATCCGCGGGATGGCCGCAGCAAGAAAAGTGTGCTGCCGGCCATACAAATAGCAATATCGCGTATAGTACATTATATCCTGAACGGGCGGGAAATTCAAATAAAAGTTGTGGGATATGGGACAGGCGGCGGGATTCGTGCAATTTTAACGACCGTGCCGCCGTATAAATGCGTAAAATCGCCATTTTTCTGTAAATTCAAATTGTAACCGCCCATGCTTTGTGTTAAAATGGACGTGTATAAGAAAAAGGGCCGTGTCAGGCGCGCAGCGCGCGGCCGCGGCGCATAAAGGAAGGTTATACAATATGAAAAAAATCACAGTCATGGGACTGGGCTATATCGGCCTGCCGACGGCGATCACCCTGGCGGGCGCGGGCTACGAGGTCTGCGGCTTCGACGTGACCGAACGGGTCGTCGAAAGCCTCAAGGGCGGCAAGATCCACATTGTCGAGCCCGGCCTGCAGGAGGCCTTCGACCAGGCGGTCGCGGGCGGGCACCTGCATTTTTCGAGCGAGCTCAGCCCGTCCGACGTGTTTTATATCGCCGTGCCCACCCCGTTCTTTGAGGACGCGTCGGGCGCGCACAAGGCCGACCTGCGCTTTGTCGAATCGGCCGGCCGCATGGCGGGCAAGGTGCTGCGCCCGGACGACCTCGTTATCCTGGAGTCGACCGTGCCGCCCCGCACGACCGAAATGCTCGCGCGCGTGCTGGGCGAGGAAAGCGGCATCCCGCAGGGCGAGATCCATGTCGCCCACTGCCCCGAGCGCGTCATCCCCGGCAATATGATGTACGAGTTGAAGAATAACGACCGCATCGTCGGCGCGCGCACGCCGGAGGCCGCGCAGATGGCCAAGGAGATTTACGAGCATGTGCTCGACAAGGGCGTCGTGCGCGTCACGGACGACATCACCGCCGAGATGTGCAAGCTCACGGAGAATACTTTCCGTGATGTTAACATTGCATATGCCAATGAGTTATCAGTTATCTGCGATAAAATGGGGATCGACGTGTTCGAGCTGATCAAGCTGGCCAACTGCCACCCCCGCGTCAATATCCTGACGCCGGGCGTCGGCGTCGGCGGCCACTGCATCGCGGTCGACCCGTGGTTTATCTACGAGCAGTTCCCCGAGGAGGCCAAGGTGATCCACGCCTCCCGCCTGCGCAACGAGAACAAGCCGCGCTTTGTCGCGGAAAAGGTGCTCTCCTCCCTGCGCGACCCCAAGAAGGACTTGGTCGCCGTGCTCGGCCTGTCCTACAAGCCCGACGTGGACGACCTGCGCGAGTCCCCCTCGATCGAGCTGTGCAACATCCTGCGCGACAAGGGCGTGAACTTCATCGCCTGCGAGCCGTTCGCGCCGTATGGCGAGGTGCACGGCATCCAGAACGTGCCGTTTGAAGAGGCGCTGTCCCGCGCGGACTATGTGGTCGTCACGCTCGGCCATTCGCTGTTTCAGGAAAACCGGGACAAGATCGCCGCGAAGCCGTTTTTCGACTGCGTCGGCATGATGGAATAAACGCAAAGGCCCGCTGCAAAGCGGGCTTTTCCCTACCCCTCCGGCAGGACGGGTGGATAAGCCGCCCATCCCGGGGCAATACTAAGAAAAAGTCCGGAAAATGCACTGATTTCCTTGCATTTGATGCGGGGAGCGAGTAAACTTATAAATTAGGCGGCGCTATTTTAGGATATCCTAGGAAGTCCGTCTAAATTCGTGCGATTCAAGGCGATTCTTTCGTGCAATTTTGGCGTTGATAACCCTACCTTTGGGGTGTATATTTTAAGTTAGTAATAGCCAACATAGGAGGCGAACAATATTTCATGAAAAGACTGGTCTATACCGATAACGCGGCGACCACGCCGATTTCCAAGAATGTATATAACGCAATGCAGCCCTGGCTGACGGGCGGCTTCGGCAACCCCTCCAGCCTGTACGGCCTCGCGTGGGACGCCAAGCGCGCCATGGACGGCGCGCGCGCCACGGTGGCCAAGGGCATCGGCTGCGACCCGGACGAGATCATCTTCACCGGCGGCGGCTCGCAGGCGGATAACCTCGCGATCAAGGGCTTTATGCCCGGCCGCACGGCGAAGGGGCGCAAGCACATCATTACCTCCAAGATCGAGCATCACGCGGTGCTCTATACCTGCCAGTACATGGAGACGCTGGGCTACCGCGTCACCTACCTCGACGTGGACGCGCAGGGCCGCGTCGACCTCGGCCAGCTCCGCCGCGAGATCAGCGAGGACACCGCGCTTGTCACCATCATGGCCGCCAATAACGAGATCGGCACGATCCAGCCGCTTGCGGAGATCGCGCAGATCGCCCACGAGGCGGGCGCGCTTTTCCATACGGACGCGGTGCAGGGCGTCGGCCATATGCCGATCGACGTGCACGCGATGGATATCGATATGCTGTCCCTGACCGCGCACAAGATCCGCGGCCCCAAGGGTATCGGCGCGCTGTATGTGAAAAAGGGCATTGATATCGTGCCCCTCGTCCACGGCGGCGGCCAGGAGCGCGGCAAGATGTGCGGCACGGAAAACATCGCCGGCATCGTCGGCCTGGCGGAAGCTGTCCGCGACGCGACGGCGCGCATGGACGAGATCCTGCCGCGCGTCCAGGCGATGCGCGACCGCCTGGTGGAGGGTATCATGAAGATCCCCTACACCCACTACACCGGCGACCCGGTCAACCGCCTGCCCGGCACGGCCTCCTTTATCTTCGAGGCGATCGAGGGCGAGGGGCTGATCATGCGCCTCAATAACGAGGGCATCTGCGGCTCGACCGGCTCGGCCTGCTCGACCGGCTCGCTCGACCCGTCCCACGTGCTCATGGCCATCGGCCTGCCGCACGAGATCGCCCACGGCTCCCTGCGCCTGACGCTGGGCGAGCAGAACACCGAGGAAGAGGTCGACTATATCCTCGAAAAGCTGCCCCAGGTCGTGGAGACCCTGCGCTCCATGAGCCCTGTATGGGAAAACGGCAAGCCCAACATGACGGCGGCGACCGAGCTTCACGCGCACTAAAAGCGTAACAAAAACCCTGTGTTTTCATAAAGGAGAATCACCATGCAATACAGCGACAAGGTACTCGACCATTTTTCCAACCCCCGTAATGTCGGCGAGATTGCAGACGCAAACGGCGTCGGCGAGGTCGGCAACGCCAAGTGCGGCGACATCATGAAAATTTACCTCAAGGTGTCCGACGACGGCATCATCGAGGACGTCAAGTTCAAGACCTTCGGCTGCGGCGCGGCAATCGCGACCTCTTCCATGGCCACCGAGATGGTCAAGGGCAAGAGCCTTGAGGAAGCGCTCAAGCTGACGAACAAGGCCGTTGCCGAGGCGCTGGACGGCCTGCCGCCGGTCAAGATGCACTGCTCGGTGCTGGCCGAGGAGGCGCTCCGCTCCGCCATCGCAGACTATTACAAGCGGATGGGCAAGGATCCCTCCGAAATCCTGGGCTGCGACTGCGACTGCGCGCATTGCCACGAGCATTAATCCCCGCAAACCCGCATAGCGTATAAGGGCAGATTGAAAAATCTGCCCTTTTTGGCGTATCCGTACTTTTGGCGCAGACAGGCCATAATCCGAATACAGATGGTGTAATTTATGAATGAAATTGCTTTAAGTATTACAAATCTGCGGGAATACAACGCAGTATACGACGCGCTGCGGCGCGGCGATACGCCGGTCGCGTCGGCGGGCCTGTCCCCTATCCATAAAGCGCACCTGGCGGCGGCGCTGCACCTCGAGACCTCGCGGCCGGTGTTCGTACTAACGGCGGACGACCAGGCGGCCGCCCGTATGGCGCGCGACCTGTCGGCCTTCCTGGAGCGCGACGTGCTGACGCTGCCCTACCGCGATTTTGTCATGCTGGGGGCGCTCGGCTCGTCGCGTGAATTTGAGCACAAACGCCTGGCGGCGCTGCACCGGATGCGCATGGGAGCGCCGGCCGTCGTGGCGTCCGTCGCGGCGGCGGCCGAGGCCTGTATCCCGCCCGGACGGCTTGCCGCCGCGACCCTGACCCTCAAGGCCGGGGAGGAATACGACCTGCTGCGCCTGGCCGCCGACCTGTCCCGCGCGGGCTATGCGCGAGCCGTACAGGTCGAGGGGCCTGGGCAATTTGCCGTGCGCGGCGACCTGCTCGACCTGTTCCCGCCCCAGGAGCGCGCGCCGGTGCGCTGCGAATTCTTCGGCGACGAGCTGGACACCATGAGCTATTTCGACGTGGGGAGCCAGCGGCGCGGCGACCGGCTGGATACGCTGCTGTGCCTGCCCTGCGCCGAGGCGCTGCCCCATTTGGCGCCGGGCGGCGTGCCCGGGCTGGTGGAGACGCTGCAAAAGACGCTCGCGGGCCGCCGCAAGAAGCACCCCGACCTGGATAAGAACCTGCGCCGCGATATCGAGCGCCTGACGGAGGACGGCACGCTGCCCGGCGCGGACAAGTACCTCCCCCTCATATACCCGGAACGCACCTGCGCGCTTGCCTACCTGCCGGAGGACGTGCTGTTCCTGGTGGACGATACGCCCCGCGTGCGCGAAGCGTCGCGCGGGTTTGCCGCGCGCATGGCGGACGACGTCGAGGCGCTCTTGGAGCGCGGCGAGCTTTCCGGTGAACATACCGGTTTTGCACTGGGTTTTCCACAGATTGTGGAAAACTTCAAGCGGTATGGCTGCGTCTTGATGGATACCTTCCTCTCATCCGTGCCCGAGGTGGCGCTGGGCGCGATCGTCAACTTCACCGCCAACCAGATGAACGCCTACGGCGGCAACGTCGATATGGCGGCGGCGGATATTTCGCTCTATGCCGGTCAGGGGCGGCGGGTGGTCATGCTGTGCGCCAGCCCGCTGCGCTGCAAGAACATGGAGGAGACGCTGCGGGACGCGGGCGTGCCCTGCGCCCTCTCCGATAAGCTGCCCGCCGAAGGGCGCGTGCACATCATGGAAGGCGGCCTGTCGGCGGGCTTTGAGTATCCCGCGCTGGGGCTGGCCGTCATGACCGAAGGGCAGGTGCTCAGCCGCCGCCAGGCGGGCAAAACCCGCAAAAAGTCCAACCGCGACCGCGTCAAAAGCTATACCGACCTGACCCCGGGCGACCTCGTCGTGCATGAACACCACGGCATCGGCCGGTTTGTCGGCATGGAACGCATGACGGTGGACGGCGCGCAGCGCGACTTTGTCAAAATCGCGTTTGCGGGCACCGATTTCCTCTATGTCCCCGCGACCAACCTCGACCTGATCTCCAAATACATCGGCGGGGGCGGCGACCCGGAAAAGACGCGCCTGAACAAGCTGGGCGGCGCGGACTGGGCGCGCGCCCGTACCCGCGCCAAGGCGGCGGCCAAGGAACTGGCCGCCGGGCTGATCCAGCTCTATGCGGAGCGCAACCGCCTCAAGGGCTACGCCTTCCCCGCGGACGACGACTGGCAGCGGGAGTTTGAAGCTTCCTTCCCGTATGACGAAACCGACGACCAGCTCAAATGCATCGAGGAAATCAAGGCCGACATGCAGTCCGCGCGCCCGATGGACCGCCTGCTGTGCGGCGACGTGGGCTTCGGCAAGACCGAGGTGGCGCTGCGCGCGATCATGAAGTGCGTGCTTGCGGGCAAGCAGGCGGCCATCCTGGTGCCGACGACCGTGCTCGCGCGGCAGCATTACCTGACCGCGCTCGACCGTTTCTCCGGCTTCCCGATGACGATCGAGCTGCTTTCGCGCTATAAAACGCCGTCCGAGCAGAAAAAAATCCTGGAAAAGCTGCAAACCGGCATGATCGACCTGATCGTCGGCACGCATAAGCTGTTCCGGAAGGACTTGAAGTTCAAGGATCTCGGCCTGCTCGTCGTGGACGAGGAGCAGCGCTTCGGCGTGAGCCATAAGGAAAAGCTCAAGGAGATTTCCAAGCAGGTCGACGTGCTGACGCTGTCCGCGACCCCGATCCCGCGCACGCTCAACATGGCGCTGTCCGGCATCCGCGACATGTCGGTCATCGAGCAGCCCCCGCATGACCGCCACCCGGTACAGACCTTTGTCATCGAGTTTTCCGAGCCGGTCGTAAACGACGCGATGCGGCGCGAACTGGCGCGCGGCGGGCAGGTCTATTACCTGCACAACCGCGTGGAAAGCATCGACCGCACGGCAAACCGCATCCAGAAGGCCTTCCCGGACGCGCGCATCGGCGTGGCGCACGGCAAGATGACCCAGCGCGAGCTGGCGAATATCATGACGCAGATGTCGGACGGCGAGATCGATATCCTCGTGTGCACGACGATCATCGAGACCGGTATCGACATCCCGAACGCAAACACCCTGGTCATCGAGAACGCGGACGCGATGGGGCTGGCGCAGCTCCACCAAATCCGCGGGCGCGTCGGCCGCTCGAGCCGCCATGCGTTCGCCTACCTGACCTTCCGGGCGGGCAAGGTGCTCAGCGAGATTTCGCAGAAACGCCTGTCCGCGGTGCGTGAGTTTGCGGAGTTCGGCTCGGGCTTCAAGATCGCGATGCGCGACCTGGAAATCCGCGGCGCGGGCAATGTGCTGGGGCCGGAACAGTCCGGGCATATGATGTCGGTCGGCTATGACCTATACCTCAAGCTGCTGGAAGAAGCGGTGCTGGAGGAGCGCGGCAAGACCCCGAAGCGCCGTGTCGAATGCGCGGCGGAACTGACGCTGTCGGCCAATATCCCGACGGATTACGTCGCGGACGCGGGGCAGCGCGTCGACCTGTACCGGCGCATCGCGCTCATCCGGAACGCGGAGCAGCGCGAGGATATGCTCGACGAGCTGATCGACCGCTTCGGCGACCCGCCGGCGCCGGTGGCCGCGCTATGCGATATCGCGCTGCTGCGCGCGCAGGCGTCCGACCAGGGGATCGTGGAAATCCGCCAGACCGAAGGCCGGCTGCTGCTGACCTGGGAGTCCGCCGATTTTGCGCGGCTGTCCGCCCTGTGCGCAGAAAAGGCGTACAAGGGGCGGCTGCTGCTTAACGCGGGCAGCCAGCCGTATATTTCGCTGCGGCTCAATAAGGGCGAAGCGCCGATGGAGATGGCGCAGAAGCTGGTTGCGCTTTACGCGGCGACCGGGACACAAAAAGAGGACGGTTAACCGTCCTCTTTTCCTGTTTCATGGGTCAAAATATCTTCTGTTTTTAACTGGATTTGTTGCAATTGCGCGATTACGTCGGTCACTTCATTAAACAGCTTTAAATAAGCGAGTTTATAATCTTCCATAATCTTACTCCTTTCTTTTTTATTTTAGGTCAATTTCACCCTAATGTCAATAGGTCAATTTGACATAATAATTTTGGTGATGCAATTGACGAGATTAAAAGCGCTCCGGAAGGAAAAGGGCTATACCCAAATTAAAATGCAGACTTTAACCGGGATTGACCAAAGCGATTACTCAAAGATTGAAAACGGCGTGCGTTATATGACCTTTGAACAGTGCAAGCGGCTGGCATTGGCACTGGATACCAGTATGGATTATCTGGCGGGGCTTACGGATGAAAAGAAGTCATACCCGCGAGGGAAATGAGCAAAGGGTTTAGGGGATGTTTCCCCTAGGCCCTTTTTGATGTTCATGCGCGCGGTATGCGCGGGGGTTTGCGGCTGCGCGCCGCAGGCGCCAAAGGGGTATGGGCAAACCTGCGGTTTTCCCGGACCCCTTTGGAATCCCCACCCTTTCCCTTCCGCCTGCGGCGGCTCAAAATGCTGCCCGCATTTTGACCGCCAAACGGCGGGCGGGGGCGTTCCTTTGCGTGCGGTGCGCCGCCCCTCCCGCGAACCGGGGATTGGAGGGTGATGCGTATAAACGGGGATGCGGGGTGCAGGGTAATTTGACGGTGCAGCCCGCCCGTCCGGCACTCCTGCGTGCAGGGCACAAAGTGGGATATGCCCCGGGGCGCGAACCCCCAGGCGCACAGCAGCACGGCGGCGCGGGGGATCACAGTCAAATCGGCAGGAAATCATCCCCAAAAACAGCCCCCTTCTTAAAGCGGTACGCGGCGTTGCGTGATTGCGGAAACAGCCACGCCCCCCGCGGCGCGCGCCTTAGGAGGGCAGGCGTAGCCTGTCCGACGGGTAGCGCGCCAAAGGAGGGGGCGGGGTGTCCAGAGGGACATGGGGGAACCATGGGTTCCCCCATGTCCCTTTGGCCCTTGCGCGGGAGCGCATATCCCCGTCCCGCGCCCGTGGCGCGAATATACCTACGCGGGCAGCACGCCCCTTGCGCGAACCGGGGATTGGAGGGTGGTGCATGTAAACGGGGACGCGGGGTGCAGGGTAACTTGACGGTGCAGCCCGCCCGTCCGGCACGCCTGCGCGCAGGGTACAAAGTGGGATGTGCCCCGGGGCGCGAACCCCAAGTGAGGAAGCCAGCGGGTGCTTTTGCAAAAAACAAAAATCCCGCGCACAGGCGGGATTCTCAGAAATGTTTTATGAGCATCAGGCGACAAACGAGGCTTCGCGCGCATACCGTGCAAGGACGGCAAGTTCGTCGTCCGTAAACCCGTGCACGTCGCGCAGGATTTGGTATTCCCGCGCTAGGGTTGTGCCGGAAACGGTCATATTGTCCGTACAGACCGCGATTTTGACCCCCGCGTCAAACAGGCGGCGGATCGGATGGCTTTGGTAGCTGCCCACGCACTGCGTCTGCACGTTGCTGGTCAAGCACTGTTCGAGGACGATCCCCTGCGCGACAAGCTGCCGCAGCAGCTTCGGCGCGTTTGCGGCGTGCGTGCCGTGCCCGATGCGCCGCGCCCCGAGCTTGACCGCCAGGGCGACGTTCCGGTACGTCCCGGCCTCGCCCGCGTGCAGCGTGATCGGCAGGCCGGCGTCCCGCGCGGGGGCGAGCAGCCCGGCGTACTCCTGCATCGGCCGCGCGTCCTCCTGCCCGGCGAGGTCGACTGCGCAGACGCCCTTGTCCCGGTAGGCGAGCGCCAGGCGCACGGTTTCCGCGTTGTCCGCGTCGCTGCCCGTCGTCATCATACATAGGATCACGCCGGCCTTTAGGAAGGGATAGCGCCGCCGGCCATCCTGCACGCCGGCCAATACCGCTTCGACCGCACCGGCCTGTGCAAGCCCGCGCTGCCCGTGCAGTTGGGGCGCAAAACGGATTTCCGCGCAGGTCAGCCCCTGCATCCCGAGCGTGATCACCAACTCGCTCGCCGCATAGCGCAGCGCGTCCGCGGTTTGCAGCACGGACAGCGGCAGGCGGAAGCAGGCCAGGTATTCCGCGAGGCTATGGCAGTCCGGCGGCACCATGCAGTAAGGCGTCAGCCCGTCCGGCGTGGCGGCAGGCAGCGCGGCCCCCTGCCGCGCGGCAAGGGTTAAGATGGTCTCCATGCGGAGCGAACCGTCCAGATGGAGATGCAGGTCGGTTTTTGCATAAGGGTGGCGCATACATATCCCTCCTTTTTTTATCGGATGACCAGCCCAAGCAGGCGCGCGAGCTGCGCCGCCTGGGGTTCCGTGACGATGGCGCCCGCAAGCTCCCTGCCCTCCACGACCAACCGGTCGATGCAGGCGCGCCGCAGGTCGACCCCGGCAAGGGGCGTGCCGAAGAAGCTGGCCTCCGTCAGGTCGGCGTCCCCCGGGTCGAAGGCGCGGAGTTTGCAGCCCGTCAGGTTGGCCGTGCGCAGGCCGCACTTCTGCATCCGGAGCGCGCGGATGGAAGCGCCGTCCCAATTGGACAGCGAAAAATTGCATTCTTCCAGCAAAACATCGTGAAAATAGCCCTCGACCAGCCGCGCGCCGACCGCCTTGCAGCCGGTAAATGTGCAGCGGATNGCAGCCGCGCCAGGATTTCCTCCCCGCGCTGGCGGCGGTTGTGTTCGTAATAGCTGACCATTGGCTTGTGCAGGCCGAGATGGCGCAGCAGCTTCTGGCTGACGCGGGTGTCCTCCGCCGCGATGAAGGCGGCTTCGCCGAGCACCGCCGCCGCGCGCGGCGACAGGTCGCCGAGGTTGCCGATCGGCGTTGCGACCAGGTATAGGGTTGCACTACTCATTGTAATATTCCTCGATTATATTTCTTCTAGACGTTTCTGTATTATACGTATTGCAATTATTTAAGTTGATATATTGTTTTGTATTCGTCCGTAAAGCTGCCGTCCGGGTTTTGCACCAGCAGCGGAGGCAGGACGGACAGCCCTTCCCGCGCGCCCTTCATGCCTTCGAGCAGCACCGCGGACGGGGGCTTGTCCGCGCGCTGGTGCACAAAGCGTAGGCGCTTGGGTGTCAGGCGCGCGTCCCCGAAGGCGCGCAGCAGCGCGGGCAGGCGTTCCGGCCGGTAGACCATGGCGCATTTGCCGCCCTGCTTCAGGCAGTAGGCGGCGGCGTTTGCCGCGTCCGCGGCGGTGCAGGAAAGTTCCTGCCGCGCGGCGGGCAGGGCGCTGTGAGAAGCGCCGCTGCCGGGGGCAAAATAGGGCGGGTTGCACACGGCGTAATCCATGGAGCCGTGGGGCGGCAGGACGGCGCGGTCGCGCAGGTCGCCTTGGATGACGTCCATGCGTCCCTCTAGCCCGTTGCGCGCGCGGTTACGGGTGCACAGCGCGGCGGCCTCCCCGCACAGCTCGAGCGCCGTCACATGGAGCTGCGGGAACCTGCCGAGCAAAATCAGTGAAAGCGCGCCCGAACCCGCGCCGAGGTCGAGCGCGCGGCCGCGCGGCTTGGGGCGGGCGAAATGGCCGAGCAGCACGCTGTCCTGCCCGAGGGGGAAGGCCGTTCCCGCCTGCCCGAGCGAAAGCCCGCCCGTCAGCGTCAGCGTTTTCCCTTCCATGCGCCACTCCCCTTCCCGCCGTCCCGCTGTTGCGCGGCGATTTCCGATATATCCTTATGATACTGTCTTTGCCGCGGGGTGTCAATGAAAGAGGGGCGCGGGCGGCGTATTATTTTCGGAAAGTTCACATCTTTGCGGGATATACGCTGTTTATCCGTCGTTTTTGGCGATAAAATGGCGGGTTTCTGGGAAATCTGCCGCCCCGGGCGGCGGCGCGGGGAGCAGGTTTCATGAAGCC
>NZ_LT707052.1:0-17073 GCF_900155735.1 Intestinibacillus massiliensis | reverse complement strand
GCGACTGCGTGCTCGCCGATATGGGCGGCACGACGACCGATGTCGCGCTCGCGGCGGACGGCGTGCCCCTGCGTGCGGTGGACGGCATCCGCGTCGGGCGCTGGCGCACCTTTGCCAAGGGGCTGGATATCGACACCTTTGCGCTCGGCGGAGACACCGGCGTGCGGGTGGAGGGCGAGCGCCCCGCGCTCATGCAGCGCCGCCTGATGCCGCTGTGCGTGCTGGGGCAGCGGTACCCCGCGGTCAAAAAGCGGCTATGGGCGCTCGCGGACGACGTGCCGCGCCATACGCTGCCGCTGCACGAGTGCTTCGTGCTCCTGCGCGACGTGGCGGAGGGCGACCCGCGCTACGACAAGACGGAGCACCGCTTGATCTCCGCCCTGCGGGAGGGTCCGATGGTGTTTGGGGACTTGGCCGCGGCGGCCGGGCTGGACAAATACATGCTGCGCCCCGAGCGGCTGGAGCGCGAGGGCGTGATCCAGCGGGCGGGGCTGACCCCGACGGATATCATGCATATCAAGGGCGATTTCAACCGGTTCGACGCGGAAGCGCCGCTGCCCGCGCTGCGGTTCCTGGCGCGCTGCGCGGATACCACGCCGGAAAAGCTGGCGGACAAGGTCTACGATATGGTCAAGGAGCGGCTGTATACCAACCTGGTGCGCATCCTGATGGAGCGCCGGCAGTCTTCCCTGCGGGCGGACGGCCTGCCCGCGGCGTTCGAGACCTTTATCTCCCGGAGCTGGCGCGCCTTCGCGGACGGCACGCGCGCGCGGTTCCTGCAGCCGCAGTTCACCTGTAACGCCGCCCTTGTCGGCCNATGCGCCCGACTTTGTGGACGACGAGCTGGCCGCCTCCTTCGCCTATTTTGCCCCCGCCGCACCGGCGTTTACGCCCGGCCCGGAGGTGCAGCGCATGGTCTGGGCGGATTGCCGCGCCCTGGCGCGCACGCTGGCCGGGGGCGAACCCCTGCCGGTCACCGGCCGGGACGGGCAGGCGGATACGCTTGCCCCGGGGCTGCTGTCGAGGGGCGTCCGGGAGTGGCGACAGGTGTGCCGCGCGCTGGGGATTAAAATTTAAGGTATCATAAATAAGGGAAAAGGGTTTAGGGGCAATCCCCCTAAACCCTTTTTTGTATTTTTCTAAGGCGCGCCATCATCGGGAAGGGCGCCCCGGGGGTTCGCTTCCCCTCAGGACTGCTCCGCAAGCTGGCAAAGCTGCGCGTACAGCCCGCCGCGGGCAAGCAACTCCGCGTGGGTGCCCTGCTCGGCGATGCCGTCCTCCGACAGCACGACGATGCGGTCCGCGCCGCGGATGGTGGACAGGCGGTGCGCGATGGTCAGCGTGGTGCGCCCCTTGGCCAGGCGCTCCAGGGACTGCTGCACCAGCCGCTCGGATTCGTTATCGAGCGCCGAGGTCGCCTCGTCGAGCAGCAGGATCGGCGGGTTCTTGAGGAACACGCGCGCGATCGAGATGCGCTGCTTCTGCCCGCCGGACAGGCGCACGCCGCGCTCGCCGACATAGGTGTCGTAGCCGTCCGGCGTATCCAGGATAAAATCGTGCGCGCCCGCGAGCTTGGCCGCCTGTTCGACCTCCGCGCGCGTCGCATGCGGCTTGCCGTACGCGATATTTTCAAAGATCGTGCCCGCAAACAGGTACACGTCCTGCTGCACCACGCCGATTTGGCGGCGCAGGGACGCGAGCGAGAGCGTGCGTACGTCATGCCCGTCGACGGTCACGCGGCCGGCAACCGGGTCGTAAAAGCGCGGGATCAGGTTGCACATGGTGGTTTTGCCGCCGCCGGACGGGCCGACGAGCGCGACGTTCTCGCCCGCGCGGATGTGCAGGTTTACGTCGGTCAGCACCGGGGTGCCTGGGTCGTCGGCATAGGCGAAGGAGACGTGTTCAAAGGCGATCTCGCCGCGCGCCGCGCCGAGGTCCGCCGGGCTTTCCGGGTCGGTGATCTCCGGCGGCGCGTCCATGACCTCGAAAAAGCGCTCGATGCCGGTCATGCCGCGCTGGAACTGCTCGGCAAACTCCACAATGCGGCGGATCGTCGCGAGCAGCGTGGTGACATACAGCAGGTAGGCCATGAGATCGGCCGGGTCGATGACGCCGCGCAGCATGAACAGGCCGCCCGCCACGATGACGGTCAGGTACATCAGGCCGTCAAAGGCGCGCGTGGTCGCCGTAAACGAGCCCATCCAGCGGTAGTTTTCCTTCTTGATGGACAGCCATTCGCGGTTGCCCTCTTCAAATTTTTCGATCTCGCGGGCTTCGCCGGTGAAGGACTGCACGACGCGGATACCGAGCAGCGAGTCCTCGACCTGCGCGTTGACCTCGCCCACCTGCTGGCGGTTCTTGCGGAAGGTGCGGCGCATCGCGCCGTTGAGCAGCCCGGCGCAGATGGCCATGACCGGCACCACGGCAAAGATAATCAGCGTCAGCGGCACGTTGATCGTGCACAGGATCAGGAAGGATACGACGATCTTGACCGCCGCGATGTAGAATTCCTCCGGGCAATGGTGCGCAAACTCGGTGACGTCAAACAGGTCGGAGGTGATGCGCGCCATGAGCTGGCCGGTCTTCATACTGCTGAAATAGGAGAAGGACAGCCGCTGCAAGTGCGAAAACAGCGCGGAGCGCATATCGGTCTCGATTTTCGCGCCCATGACATGGCCGACGTTCGCCATAAAATAGGATGCGGCCACGTCGATCACGCGCAGGATGAGGTACAGGCCTGCGACCTTGGCGATCACCGTCACGGTGAGCGACGCCATGTCGCCCATGCCGAGCTGCGCGAGGAAGCGCACCAGCATCGGCAGTACGATGTCGCACACCGAGGTCAAGGTGGCGCAAAACAGGTCGAAGAACAGCGTCAGGCGGTATTTCTTAAAATACGGGGAAAACCGCCGGATTAGCGTCCAGGTGGATGGATGTTCCAAGGGGATGCCCTCCTTTTATTATAGTGATTGATAGGATACGGTAAAAAGCTTTGGTTCCGGGCAAAAGCCCGCGGGCTTGCGCCGGGATGCCCGGGCGGCCGTTTGGCGCAAAACCGGTACGGCTGGCCGCCATGCCGCCGGTCTATTTTAACGCGCCCGCGGCGGTTTGGCAAGCCTCCCTGCGATTGACAACGGGATTTCGGCGGGTATAATGGGAAGTATGCAAGAAAGGCCATACAAACGGGCAGCGGAGGGAATGCAAATGCTGAATTTTATTTACAACACGCCGACGAAGGTAGTTTTTGGCCGCGGGGCGGAGGCGCAGGCCGGCGCGGAACTCAAGGCGCGCGGCGCGACCCGCGTACTGCTGCATTTCGGCGGCGGCTCGGTGCGGCGCAGCGGGCTGCTCGATAAGGTCGAAGCCAGCCTGCGGGAGGCGGGGCTTTCCTACGTGGAGCTGGGCGGCGTTGCGCCGAACCCCAAGCTTTCGCTGGTGCGCGAGGGCATCGAAACCTGCAAGCGGGAAAAGGTGGACTTCGTGCTCGCGGTCGGCGGCGGCTCGGTCATCGACTCGGCCAAGGCGATCGCGCACGGCTACGCGGAGGGGCGCGACCCGTGGGAGTATATTTCCGGCGGCGAGCCGCCGAAAAAGACCACGCCCTTCGGCACGGTGCTGACGCTCGCGGCCGCGGGCAGCGAAATGAGCAATTCCTGCGTCATCACCGATGAGGTGACGCACCTCAAGCGCGGCCTGACGACCGAGCTGAACCGGCCGCTCGTGTCCTTCCTGAACCCGGAAAATACCTTTACGGTATCCAAGTTCCAGACCGGCTGCGGCATCGTCGACACGATGATGCACACCATGGAGCGCTACTTTACCCCGGATACCGATACCGACCTGACCGACCGGCTGGCCGAGGGGCTGCTCGTCGCCGTGCGCGACGCGGGACGCATCGCCATCGCACATCCCGAGGATTATGAGGCGCGCGCCACGCTCATGTGGGCGTCCTCCCTGTCGCACAACACGCTGACCGGCTGCGGCCATAACCATACCTTTACCGTCCACAAGCTGGAGCACGATTTTTCCGGCCTGCACGACCATATCGCGCACGGCGCGGGGCTTTCCGTGCTGTTCCCGGCCTGGGCGAAGGCGGTGTACCGGCAGGATGTGCGCAAGTTTGCCCAGCTCGCCGTGCGCGTCTGGGGCTGCGAGATGGATTTTGACCATCCGGAGCGCACCGCCCTGCAGGGCATCCGCGCGATGCAGGCGTATTTTGGGGAGATCGGCATGCCGGTCACTATGGGAGGCCTCGGCATCACGCCCGCGGATTACGAGGACGTCGTCAACCTGACCACGGCAAACGGCACGAAATGCGCGCCCTCGTGCTATGGCGAAATGGACAAGGCGAGGATCCTGGAGATCTACCGTATCGCCGAGCAGCCGGTGTAAGCCGCGCCGCGCCGCCTGCGGATTGTGAACGATTTGTGAACAAAAAACAGCGGTTTGAAAAGTACAGGCATTTTGCCTGTACTTTTTGTTTTGCCTTCCTAAAAATTTACCTAACGCTTCTTGACGATGGCCGCCGCCCGTCGTATAATTAAGTACGCTGCCGACCGACCGGTCGGTCGGGTGATAAATAGGAACAATAAAAATTAAAATAGGGATAGGGAGGGACCCCCTAATGAAACGACTCATTGCAATGCTGCTGGCGGGCGTGCTGACGATCANCGGCCGCCCCGGATGCGGTCGCCGCGGTGGCTGCATCCGGCAATCCCGCCAAGACGGGCACGGCGGACGGCGTGGACAGCGCGCAGCCCACGTCCCGCAACATCGGCTTTACCGGCCTTGACCGCACGATCCGCGAAAACAACCTGACGGTCAAGTCCAACAACGAGACCCTTGCGGGCATCAGCGCGATGGATACCGACGCGCAGGAGTTCGCGGCCTCGAGCAGCCAGAGCTTTATGCAGATGCTGAGCGGGCAGATCAGTGATTCGATCGCGGAGATCGAACAATTAGATCCGTCTGTGGTTGACCCCAACCTGGTATCTTCCATTACGCAGGGCCTCGGCGCGGTGCAGTCCTTTTTTGACTATAACGCGGACGTTTACAAGGGGCAGGCCAAGGGCATCCGCACGGACACCTCGATCCAGGATCAGTACGTGCTGGCCAAGAAGCAGTACGACTATGTCGCCGACCAGCTCGTCATGGGCGCGCAGACGCTGTTTATCACCCTGCACACCATGGAACTGCAGCAACAGGACGCGCAGCGCGGCCTCGAGCAGCTCACCCGCGCGCAGACCGAGATGCAGAAGCGCTACGACCTCGGGCAGGTCTCCGAACTGGAGCTGCTCAAGATCAAGAACCAGCGCAGCCAGACCGCGAGCACGATTGAATCGCTCAAGTACCAGGTCAAGAACCTCAAGGGCGACCTGGCGCTCATGCTGGGCATCGACCCGGCCGTCAACCTGACGCTCAGCCCCCTGCCCGCCTCGCCGAACAGCAAGCGCAACTATGATAACGACCTCAAGGCCGCGATCAAGGCGAGCTACGACCTGTACTTTAAGAACGACACCATGCGCACGGCCTCGAACGACTTCAAGGACGACAAGACCAACACCAAGCACGCCTACGAGGCCGCCAAGATCGCCTACCAGGCGGCGGAACAGCAGCTTACCCAGAACTTCCGCAAGATGTACGACGCGATCCCCGAAAAGGAACGCGCCTACAGCCAGGCCAAGGCGGACGAGGACCTGCAGCAGCGCCTGTACGACGCGGCGGCGGTCAAGTACCAGCGCGGCCTGATCTCGAAAAACGAGTACACGACCGAAAAGGAAGCCCTGGAAGCCGCGCGCAGCGCGACCCAGAAGGCGCAAATCGACCTGTTTACCGCGACGAACCAGTACGACTGGGCGGTTCGCGGCGTGGTCTCTGGGAGCTGACCGCGCGCCCGGTAGGACGGTCAACACAGTGTGAATAAAGGAGCTTACATAGAATGAACTGCAAGAGAACCCTGGCCGGGGTATTGGCGCTCAGCCTGCTGCTGCTTGGCGGCTGCGGCAAGGCGGAGGAGGCCCCGGCGGACGACGACTCCACAGTAAAAGGCACCGCGGTAGAGACCCAGACGGTCGCGCGCGGCGAAATCTATAACGAGAGCGAGCTATCCGGCCGCGTCATCGCGAGCCGCGAGGTGGCGGTCGCCTCCCCCCTGCCCTCCAAGGTGCTTTCCGTCAAGGTCAAGGTGGGCGACACGGTCTCGAAGGACCAGGTGCTGTTTACCCTCGACCCCAAGGATATCACGAAGAACTACCAGCCGCTGCTGGACAACTATAACCGCACCAAGACGCTGATGGACGAATCCATCCGCCAGGCGCAGAAGAACGTCGACGACACCCAGGCGCTGCTGGAGATCGGTGCGGCCTCTCAGAGCCAGCTCGACCAGGCCAAGCTCGCGCTGCTGCAGCAGCAGACGACGGCGGAAACCCAGCTTTCCCAGCTTGACGAAAATATCAAGGACGTCAACGACACGCTGAAGGATACCTCGGTCAAGGCGCCGATTGCCGGCGTGGTCACCGCGGTCAACGTGGTGGAAAACAACAACGCCGGCCAGGGTACCCCCGCGGTGACCATCGCGGAGAACCAGAAGCCGCAGGTGTCGGTCTCGGTGTCCGAGACGCTGATCCCGTCGATCAACGTCGGCGACCCGGTCAGCATCACGGTGCCCGCCGTGTCCGCGAACCCGTTCACTGCGACCATCCAGTCGATTTCCCCGACGACGAACGCCCAGACCCAGCTCTATGAGGTCAAAATGGACGTTTCCGCCGAGGCGGGGTACAAGGTCGGCATGTTTGCAAACGTCGTTTTCCGCATGAACCGCCGCACCGACGTGGTGGTCGTGCCGTCTGAGGCCGTGCTGACCGATGGCGACACCTCCTGGGTCTTTGTCGTCAACGGGCAGGGGCAGGCGGCGAAGGTGCCGGTCACCACCGGCCTGACCACCGGCGAGACCACCGAGATCGTCGAAGGGCTTGGCGGCGGCGAGCAGCTGATCGTCAAGGGGCAGAGCTACCTGTCCGAGGGCGCGGATGTGCGCGTCGTCGTGCGGGACGGCGAAGAGGTTCCGAAGGCCGAAGCCCCGAAGGCGGAAGCCGCGGCGGCCCCGGACGCCGAAGCGGCCGGGACGGAGGGCTAAAACATGAAACTTGCCGCCACCTGTATCAAGCACCGCGTCATGATCATCCTGCTGTACATCCTGATCGTGGTGTTTGGCTTTGCAAGCTTCCAGGGGCTGGCGCTCGCGCTGATGCCCACCATGGAACTGCCTGTCGCGCTCGTCATGACGACCTACCCGGGCGCGGGCCCGGAGGAGGTCGAGAACCTCGTCACGCGCCCGGTCGAGGAGACCGTCGCGCGTATCGCGGGCATGGATACCCTGATGTCCCGTTCGCAGGAAAACGTGTCGATCGTCATCGTCCAGTTTGCCGACGGCACGAATATGGATAACACCCTGACCGATATCCGCGCCAAGATCGACCAGATGAAGGGCAGCCTGCCCGACGACGCGAACGCGCCGACCGTCATCGAGATGGATCCGGACGCGATGCCGGTCATCCAGTTTGGCGTCATGGGTTCCGACCTGGCAAACCTCCAGTCCATCGCGGAGGACACCATCGGCCCCGCGCTCGAGCGTATCGACGGCGTGGCCTCGGTCGACATCACGGGCGGTTATACGACCGAAGTCGCCATCGACATGGACACCGACCGCATGCGCGGCTATAACCTGTCCATCTCCTATATCTCGCAGATGCTTTCGGCAGAAAACGTCACCATCCCGGCCGGTTCGGTGCAGAACGGCACCAAAAAGCTGACCGTGCGCACCACGGGCGAATACAAGTCCGTCCAGGATATCGCGAACACGATCATCCCGCTGCCCACGGGCGGCACCGTGCGCCTGTCGGAAATCGCGCACGTCTATGAAACGCACGACGACGTGGACAATATCTCCAAGATCAACGGGCAGGAGTGCGTGCAGATCTCCGTCAACAAGCGCTCCGGCGTCAACACGGCCGCGGTCGCGGAGGAAGCCGCGGCGGCCATGGCGAAGCTGCACGAGGAGAAGATCCCGCAGGTCGAGTACCTCGCCCTGATGGACCAGTCCGACTACATCAACCAGTCGGTCGATTCGGTCTTGCAGAACATCATCATCGGCGTGGTGCTCGCGGCGCTCGTGCTGTTCGTGTTCCTGCGCAACTTCGGCGCGACGGCGGTCATCGCGGTCGCCATGCCCCTGTGTATCCTGACGACCTTCCTGATCATGCGGGGGCTCAATATCACGATGAACCTGATGTCCCTCGGCGGCATGGCGATGGGCGTCGGCATGATCGTCGACAACTCGATCGTCGTGCTGGAAAACATCTACCGCTTCCGCGACGAGGGGCACAGCCGCTATGAATCGTGCATTTACGGCACGGGCGAGGTCGGCCTGTCGGTCATGGCGTCCACGCTGACGACCGTGGCGGTATTCCTGCCGATCGCGCTGGCGGGCGGCATCGCGGGCATGATGTTCAAGGAGTTCTGCCTGACCATCGTCTCCCTGCTGATGTCCTCCCTGCTGATCGCGCTGACCCTGGTGCCGCTGCTGTGCTACATCCTGCTCGACCGCGGCCAGACCAAGCCCAAGCTGCGCGCCAAGCAGGTCGAAAAGCAGGCCAAACGGCTCGCCAAGCAGGGCAAAAACCCGGTCATGCGCGCCTATAACAAGTCCCTCAACTTCTGTATCCACCACCGCCTGCTGTCCTGCGTGGCCTCGGTGCTCGTGCTCGTCATCTTCCTGGGCGGCATCGCCACGGCGGGCATGGAGCTGATCCCGGCCATGGACCAGGGCACGGTTTCGGTCTCGGTCAAGATGCCGATCGGCTCCAAGGTCAATGAGACCGCGGAGATGTCCGACCGCATCATGAAGATCTGCGAGGACACGATCCCGGAGGCGGAAAGCATGTACTATTCCGCGTCGGACGAATCTTCGACCGTCACGGTCAACCTCGTCGGCCTGTCCGAGCGCGAGCGCTCCTCCGACCAGGTCGGCAACCAGCTCCGCCGCGACCTGGCGGACGTCGCGGGCGCGGACCTGTCGGTCTCCACCTCGGGCGCGGCGGACATGAGCTCGATGACCGGCTCCGCGATCGACGTATCCATCACGGGCGACGACCTCGACGAGCTGGCCGCCATCACCAAGGACCTGGCGCGGCGCTTTGAGGAGATCCCGCAGGTGACCGAGAGCAAAAGCTCCGCGGAGGACGCCGTCCCGCAGGTCAACGTCATGCTCAACCGCGAGAACGCCGCCAGCTTCGGCCTGACCGCGGCGACGGTCGGCTCGGCCGTGCGCGCGCAGATCGACGGCTCCACCGCGACCGAACTCAAGATCGCGGGCGACGAGTACGATATCGTCGTGCGCGGCGACGAGAGCAGCTCCAGGAGCCTGGACGCGATCAAGACCATCCCGATCCCGCTGCAGTCGGGCGGCTCGGTGCCGCTGGACCTCGTGGCGAACGTCACCACCGAAATGGCGCCGCAGACCATTTCCCGCGAAAACCAGCAGCGCATGCTGAGCGTCACCGGCACCGCCGAGGAGGGCGCGGATATCGCCGCCATCACCCGGCAGGTGCAGGCCATCCTGGACGATTACAACTTTCCGGAGGGGTATGAATACGATATGGGCGGCGAAAGCGAGCAGATGGCCGAATCCTTCTCCGCGCTCGGCACGGCGCTGCTCGTCGCGCTGGCGCTCGTATACTTCGTGCTGGCAAGCCAGTTCGAGTCCTTCGTCATGCCGGTCGTCATCATGCTGATCCTGCCGTTCGGCCTGCTCGGCGGCCTGTTCGGCCTGCCGCTCACCGGCCGCCCGATCTCGATGCCCGCGCTGATCGGCGTCATCGTGCTCGCCGGTACGGTCGTCAACTCGTCGATCATCCTGGTCGACTATATCAAGACGCGGCGGCAAAAGGGCGAGGATAAGAACACCGCGATCCTCAACGCCTGCCCGCGCCGTGTGCGCCCGGTCATGATGACCGCGCTGACCACGGTGCTCGGCCTGCTGCCGATGGCTTTCAGTATGGGCGAGGGCAACGAGATGATGAAGCCGATGGCGATCGTCATGATCTTCGGCATGATCATTTCCACCTTTGTCACGCTGTTCGTCACGCCGGTCTATTATTCGGTGATCGACAGCATCACAGGCAAGTTCCACCGCCGCCCGGGCGAGCGCCCGCTCCCCACCGAAAAGAAGGAGCTGGACGAGGCGCTGAACACGCCCGGCATCACGGATTGATCCGCATGGGGAAAAACGGGGGGAAAAGCTATGTCTACTGAAATCAGGATGCAGCGGCGCGCGGACATTTTGTCCGCCGCCGAGCAGGAATTTGCGGAACGCGGCTACGAACGCACCAAAATGGAGGGGATCGCCCGCCGCGCCGGCATTGGGAAGTCCACGGTGTATGAGTACTTCCCTTCCAAGAACGAGCTGCTCACTGCGGTGCTGACGGAGGGGATCACCCGCATGAACCGGAATTTGGAAGCGTTTATGCGCCGGGAACAGGCCGGGTTCCGCAGCAAGCTCATCTCCATGCTCGGCCACGCGGGCAACATGCTGCGCGGCACGATGGGCACGCTGATGAACCTGCGCGAATGCGAGCCGGCGATCGCCTTCATGCGCGACTACGGCGAGCGCGAGCGCGACTTTATCCTGACGCTGCTCGAAACCAGCGTGCGCAAGGCCATCGAGGACGGCGAGGTGCGGGAGGATATCCAGCCGCGCTTTGCCGCGGCGCTGGTGTTCGCCCTGCTGCTGACGGCGGGGAACGAGCTGCTCTTCGCCGATGCCGACGAAAAAACGCTGGAAAAAACGGTCGATTACCTGTTTGAAGGGTTCGGACCGCGCGTAAAAGCCACGTAAACGTAAAAGTTTGTTAACGGAATGTTCTTGCTTTTTCCATGGGAACAGGGTATCATTAGGCTGTAACAGGGCGTTTTGCGCAGCGCCCCCCGAACCCTTAAAGGAGGACGTTTCAATATGAAAAGGAATAGGATTTTCGCAGGGCTGCTCGCCCTGGCGCTCGTGCTCGGCCTCGGCCTGGCGGCGTGCAGCAAAGACGATACACAGGACGTAACCCCGCCGGTACAGACGGGCGACGCGAATAAGGACCCGCAGCCCCAGCCCTCCCCCACGCTGACGGAGGAGGAGTGCAAGACGCTTGTCGATGAAAAGCTGCCCGAGGGCTATACCTCCAAGGCGGCCGGCGAGGTGGAAAGCAGCGATATCGCCGAGGGGCGCAAGTATAAGGTGTTCGACGTGATGGGCGCGGACGGCAAGAAGGCCGGCGCGGTCGCGGTCGATGTCGAGAGCGGCGACCGTTACAATTACGGCGAGGACGGCAAGCTGGGCGAGTATAGCGATTTCCCGCTGTATAACCCGTCGAGCGACGCGGTCTGCGACTGGAACGGCGTCTTTCAAAACGGCGGCCTCTCGGTCGAGCTGATGCAGGCGGATACGACCTCGTTTGAGTTTGAGTTCTCCGACGACACGGCCGGCGTGGCGCGCGTCAAGGGCAACACCGCCTCCTATAACGACGGCGCGCTCACCTTCACGTACCGGGACGACGGTTCTATCGAGATCGGCGGCAGCCTGAAGGAGCTGGCCGGCACGTATACCCCCGCGTAACTGACAACGGCATACCGGATTTTGGACGGGGCGCCTGATGCGTACATGCATCGGGCGCCCCGTTTTTTTATTTCCCGGGCAACCCGCCCCGCCGCCTTAACGCAATCTTAACGGCGGCGCCGCTTCCTTGAACGGCACCCTTACCCCTTTTGCGGTACCATAGGGGATGCAAAAGGAGGAACATCTTATGGAGTTCGTTATGATCGGCATTGGCATTATCGTGATTGCGGTCCTGGCCTACTTGGGCTGGACGCTGATGAGGGAGGGGTGACCGGCGTGGGAAGCACCGTGCAATATGTCTTATACCTTGCGGTCCTGGTGGCGCTCGCCATCCCGCTGGGCAAATATATCAGTAAGGCGATGGGCGGCGAGAAGGTATTCCTGTCAAAGCTCGTCCGCCCCTGTGAAAACGTCATTTACAAGGCGCTGCGGATCGACCCGGCGGCGGAAATGGGCTGGAAGAAGTACCTGCTCTGCGCCCTGGCCTTTAACGCGTTCGGGCTGGCCGTGCTGTTTGCCGTCCTGATGCTCCAGGGCGTGCTGCCCTGGAACCCGCAGGGCTTCGGCGGGATGAGCTGGCACCTCGCGTTCAACACGGCGGTCAGCTTCGTCACGAATACGAACTGGCAGACCTATTCGGGCGAGGTGGCGCTGTCAAACTTCTCCCAGGCAATGGGGCTGACGGTGCAGAACTTTGTCTCCGCCGCCTGCGGCATCGCGGTGCTGTTTGCACTGGTGCGCGGGCTGGTACGGGCGGGCGGCAAGGGGGTCGGCAACTTCTGGGCCGACCTTGTCCGCTCCGTGCTGTACATCATGCTGCCGGTGTGCCTTGTAACCTCCATTGCGCTGGCGGGGCTGGGCGTCCCGCAGAGCCTGGGGGGCGGCAAGACCGTCGATCTGGTCGAGCCAATCGCCGTACAGCAGACGGCGGACGGCTATGAGGTGATCCCGGGCGCGCAGGCCGACCCTGAGACGGGGATAGTCACCGTGGACGGCGCCGCCGTGCCGGGGGCAAAGGTCGTCACAAAGCAGTATGTGCCCCTGTACCCGCAGGCCAGCCAGGTCGCCCCCAAGCAGGCGGGCACGAACGGTGGCGGCATCCTGGGCACAAACTCCGCGCATCCCTTTGAAAACCCGAACCCGTGGACAAACCTGATTGAAATGACATTGCTGCTGCTCATCCCGGTGGCGCTGTGCTTTTCCTTCGGCCGGTCGGTCAAGAGCCGGAAGCAGGGCGTGGCGATCTTCCTCGCGATGTTTATCCTGCTGGCGGCGGCGCTGGGCGCGGTGGCCGTGGCCGAACAGGCGGGCACGCCGCAGCTTGCGCAGGACGGCGGGGTCACGGTCAGCGCGACGGACGGGCAGCCGGGCGGCAACATGGAGGGCAAGGAAACCCGCTTCGGCATCGCGACTTCCGCGACCTGGGCGGCCTATACCACGGCGGCCTCCAACGGCTCGGTCAACTCGATGCACGACAGCTACACCCCGCTCGGCGGCATGGTGCCGATGCTGCTCATGATGCTGGGTGAGGTCGTGTTCGGCGGCGTGGGCTGCGGCCTGTACGGCATGATAGGCTTCGTCATCCTGACGGTCTTTATCGCGGGGCTGATGGTCGGCCGCACGCCGGAATACCTGGGCAAGAAGGTGGGGCCGCGCGAGATGCGCATGGCGGTGCTGTTGTGCCTGGCCACGCCGATCGCCATCCTGGTCGGTTCGGGCGTCGCCACGCTGCTGCCCGCGACCGCGGACGCGCTGGGCAACGGCGGCGCGCACGGCCTGTCCGAGGTGCTCTATAACTACGCCTCAGCGGGCGGCAATAACGGTTCCGCGTTTGCCGGCATGGGCTGTGACACGCCCTTCCTCAATGTCTCGCTTGGCCTGGTGATGCTGTTTGCACGGTTTGTGCCGATGGCGGCCACGCTCGCCATCGCGGGCAGCATGGTGTGCAAGCGCAAGGTGGCCGAGGGCGCGGGCACGTTGTCCACCAGCAACGGGATGTTCGTATTCCTGCTGATCCTCATCGTGCTGATCATCGGCGCGCTGAGCTTCTTCCCCGCGCTCTCCCTCGGGCCGATCGCGGAATTTACCCAGATGACCGGGTTAGGTTGAGAGGTGTAAATCATGTCTAATAAACAAAAATCCTTTACAAACAGGCAAATGATAGCCCGCGCGGCCGGGGACGCATTCCGCAAGCTCTCGCCCCGCGACCAGGTAAAGAACCCTGTCATGTTCCTCGTATACCTGTCCGCGATCCTGACGAGCGTGCTGCTCGTGCTGTCGTTGGCGGGCATTACGGACGGCATCGTGNAAGAGCCAGGGTCATCCGCGAGGCGGGCGGCGACCGCAGCGCGGTCACCGGCGGCACGACCGTGCTGTCGGACTGGCTGGTCGTGCGCGTCACGCAGGAGGAGGGCGGCTCCTTCCTCGACAAGATGATCGCCATGGTCGAGGGCGCGAACCGCAAGAAGACCCCGAACGAGATCGCGCTCGAAATCCTGCTGGTCGCGCTGTCCATCATTTTCGTGCTGGTGACGGCGTCCCTGTACGCCTACTCCGCCTTTTCCGCCGGCCAGATGGGCGGGCAGAACCCGACCTCCGCTGTGTCGCTCGTCGCGCTGCTCATCTGCCTTGCGCCGACGACCATCGGCGCGCTGCTCTCGGCGATCGGCATCGCGGGCATGAGCCGCCTGAACCAGGCCAACGTCCTGGCCATGAGCGGCCGCGCGATTGAGGCCGCGGGCGACGTCGACGTGCTGCTGCTCGACAAGACCGGCACCATCACGCTTGGGAACCGCCAGGCGGTGGCCTTCCTGCCTGTGGACGGCTGCACCGAGCAGGAGCTGGCCGACGCGGCGCAGCTCTCCTCCCTGCCGGACGAAACGCCGGAGGGGCGCTCGATCGTCGTGCTCGCAAAGGAGCAGTTCGGTATCCGCGGCCGGGAACTGGCGCACATGCGCTTCATCCCCTTCACCGCGCAGACGCGCATGTCGGGCGTGGACTGCGACGACGGCGAAATCCGCAAGGGCGCGGCGGACGCGGTGCGCGCCTACGTGGGGCAGGCGGGCAACCCGTTTTCCGAGCAGTGCGCCAAATGCGTGGACGAGGTGGCGCGCCAGGGCGGCACCCCGCTCGTGGTGGCGAAAAACCATAAGGTGCTCGGCGTGATCCACCTCAAGGACATCATCAAGGACGGCGTAAAGGAAAAGTTTGCCGACCTGCGCAAGATGGGCATCCGCACCATCATGATCACGGGCGACAACCCGGTGACCGCCGCCGCCATCGCCGCGGAAGCGGGCGTGGACGATTTCCTCGCGGAAGCCACGCCGGAGGCCAAGCTCGATATGATCCGCAAGTTCCAGGAGGAAGGCCATCTGGTCGCCATGACGGGCGACGGCACGAACGACGCGCCCGCGCTGGCGCAGGCCGACGTGGCGGTCGCCATGAACTCGGGCACGCAGGCGGCCAAGGAGGCGGGCAACATGGTCGACCTGGACTCCTCGCCGACCAAGCTGATCGAGATCGTGCGCATCGGCAAGCAGCTGCTGATGACGCGCGGCAGCCTGACCACCTTCTCGATCGCGAACGATATCGCCAAGTATTTCGCCATCATCCCGGCGCTGTTTATGGGGCTGTACCCCGGGCTGGGCGCGCTCAACATCATGGGGCTTGCCAGCCCGTCGAGCGCCATCCTGTCCGCGCTGATCTATAACGCGCTGATTATCGTGGCGCTCATCCCGCTGGCGCTCAGGGGCGTCAAGTACCGCGAGGTGCCGGCGGGTAGCCTGCTGCGGCACAACCTGCTGGTCTACGGCCTGGGCGGCATCCTCGTCCCGTTTGCCGCGATCAAGCTGATCGACCTTATCGTCGCCCCGCTGCTGGCGGCGCTGTGAAAAACCTGCCGGGCGGCGCCCGGCCATAAAGGAGAGGATATACCATGAAACAGACGCTTTTGCGCGCGGGCGGCATGCTGCTGGCCATGATGGTGCTGTGCGGCCTCGTCTATACGCTGCTGGTCACCGGCGTCAGCCAGCTGCTGTTCCCCCGGCAGGCAAACGGCAGCATCATCACCGTGGACGGCAAGTCCTACGGCTCGGAGCTGCTGGGGCAGCAGTTCACCGACGACGGGCACCTGTGGGGGCGCGTCATGAACGTGGACGTCAATTCGTTCACGGATGAAAATGGCGAACCGGTTATGTACGCCTGGGCGTCCAACCTCAGCCCGGCGGGCGAGGAATACGATGCGCTCATCGCGGAGCGGTTGGCCGCCCTGCGCGCGGCGAACCCGGATATGGAAGATGCGGCCGTGCCCGCAGACCTTGTCACCTGCTCGGGCAGCGGCCTTGACCCGGAAATTTCCCCGGACGCGGCGGAATACCAGGTGCCGCGCATCGCCAAGGCGCGCGGCGTACCGGAAGATACGGTGCGGGAGGCCATCCGCGCATGCACCAAGGGGCGCGCGCTGGGGCTATTCGGCGAGCCGCGCGTCAATGTGCTCAAGGTCAACCTGGTGCTGGACGGCGTCCTCCCGGCGTAAACGCCCCGTCCCGGCTATAGGAGGCCGCCCATCCACGGGCGGCCTCCCCTTTTTGCCCTCCCATCTTTACACAATCTTAATGGGAAGGCACAAAAAGGCAACGCCGCATTGACGGCCGCCGTGCTATACTAGAAACACCGGATGATAAAATTGCGGGAGGTGCGCCTATGGCGGAGCCCATGCGCCCCGGGGACGGGGCGGCGCCCGCGCAGGGCGCGGGAAAACTCAAAATCTTTTTCGGCTATGCCGCGGGCGTGGGCAAAACCTACGCCATGCTGGAGGCGGCGCACCAGGCGCGGGATGCGGGCGTGGACGTGGTGGCGGGCTATATCGAGCCGCACTCCCGCCCGGAGACCATGGCGCTGCTGGACGGCCTGGAACAGCTCCCGCCCCAGATGGTCGCCTATAAGGGCGTCACGTTGCGGGAGTTCGACCTGGACGCTGCCCTCAGGCGCCGCCCGCAGCTCATCCTGGTCGACGAGCTGGCGCATACGAACGCCGGCGGCTGCCGCCATGTCAAGCGCTACCAAGACGTGCAGGAGCTGCTGCGCGCGGGCATCAGCGTCTATACCACGGTGAACGTGCAGCACCTCGAGAGCCTGTACGACGTGGTGTCCTCCATCACGGGCGTCACGGTGAAGGAGCGCATCCCGGACTTTATCTTCGACTCCGCCGACCAGGTGGAGCTGGTCGACCTGGAGTCCGCCGACCTGCTTGAGCGGCTGCGCCAGGGCAAGGTCTACCGGGGGGCGCAGGCCGCGCGGGCGATGGAGCACTTCTTTACGGAAAAAAACCTGGCCGCCCTGCGGGAGATCGCCCTGCGCCGCACCGCGGACCGCCTGGAACGCACCCCGGACACGGTGGGCGGCGCGAAGGCGCG
>NZ_LT707051.1:57825-59056 GCF_900155735.1 Intestinibacillus massiliensis | reverse complement strand
GCCTCCCTGGACGCGCAGCTCCGGCCGGTCATGGACCGCATCCGCACGCATGCCGAGCACGCCTGCGCGCTGGGCGGGCTGGCGTTCAAGCCGTATATCGACGGCGGCACGGTCGCGGTGGACGCGGCGCAGGCGGACGCCTTTTTCCCCACGGCGTTTAACGGGCGCGGGGAGGTGACGGCGGCGGTATTTGCCGAGCAGGCGGTGCAGGGCAGGTATTTCTTCACCAAGCTGGAGCACCACGCGCTGACGGACGCGGGCTACCGCATCACGAACCGCGCCTTCCGCAGCAGGGTGCGGGACACGCTCGGCGTGGAGGTGCCGCTGGACGCGGTGGAAGCGTGGGCGGACCTTCTGCCGGAGGCGCTGATCGAGCATGTCAGCCGGCCGCTGTTTGCGTATTTCCGCATCCCGCAGGCCAACACGGCCGACCGCGCGTCCCCGCTGGGCGCGTCGGTGTTCGCGCGGGCGGCCGGCCAGATCCGGCAGGCCGACATGCTGCACAGCGGCATCCTGTGGGAATACGAGGGGTCGCAGCTTGCGGTGGACGCCGACCTCGCCGCGCTCGCGCCGGACGGCGGGGGTGCGCCGGGCAGGCTGCCCCAGCGGGACGCGCGGCTGTTCCGCAGCGTCGGCCTGTCCGGCGGTGCGGGCGGCGATTTCTACCAGGTGTTTTCCCCGCCGATCCGCGACGCGAGCCTGTTTAACGGGCTGAACAGGCAGCTCCAGCATGTGGAGCGCGCGTGCGGGCTTTCCTTCGGCACGCTGTCCGACCCGCAGAGCGTGGACAGGACGGCCACGGAGATCAAATCCTCCAAGCAGGAGATGTACGCCACGGTGACGGAAATCCAGAAGGCGCTGCAGGCCGCGCTAGAGCAGCTCGTATACGCAATGGACGTATGGGCGACGCTCGGGCGGCTCGCCCCGGCGGGGCGCTACCATCTGGCCGTGCACTTTGACGACGGCGTGCTGAACGACCCGGACGTGCAGAAGCAGCAGGACCTGCAGGAGGTGCGGGACGGCATCCTGGGCAAGGCGGAATACCGCATGAAGTGGTACGGCGAGGACGAGGCCGCGGCACGCGCGGCGCTGGCGGCGCTGGACGGCTGACACGGGAATCCCCGCGCGCCCCCTGGTTGGGGAAACCGCCCTGCTCCCGGCCGGGCTTAAAATGCCGGGGACGCCGCGGCGCTGAGTGGCAGCGCGTTTATAAATCAAATCGAGCGGCGGG
>NZ_LT707051.1:48855-57398 GCF_900155735.1 Intestinibacillus massiliensis | reverse complement strand
TCCCGCGCCTCGTGACGGGCAGCGGCGGCAAGCCGCCCGCCGCCGCGGTGACGCGGGAGGAGTACGCGGCCATGGGCTACGGCGAACGCCTGCGGCTCAAGACGGAACAGCCGGAGCTTTACAGGGAGCTTGCGGCACGGTAACAGAAAGGAAGATCCAACACAATGGCAGGAACTATTTTCGGCATCCCATTCGACGAGGAGCTGTTTTTACAGATGTGGGGCGAGGCGCCCGACCTGGTCAAGGCCGCGCTGCTCGACAGCGGCGTCATGGTGGAGGACCCGGCGGTCGAGGGCATGATCCAGACCGGCGGCAACCTCTACACGATCCCGTTTTTTAATGTGCTGGACGGCGCGCCGCAGAACTACGACGGCCGCACGGACATCACCGCGGACGAGGCCGGCGGCGGCAGCCAGACCGGCGTGGTCTATGGCCGCGCGCGGGGCTTTACCGCACGCAACTTTACCGCGGACCTGTCCGGCGCGGACCCGGTCGGGCATATCGCGGGCGCGGTCGGCCGCTACTGGGCGAAGTACCGCCAGTCCGTGATGATCGGCATCCTGGACGCGGTGTTCGGCATTTCCGGCGCGTCCGGCTATGCCAAGGAATTTGCGGAAACGCACGTCGCCGACCTCAGCTCCGCGACCGCCGCGCCGTACAAGATCGGCGAGACCGACCTCAACGACCTGGCGACCCAGGCGATGGGCGACCAGAAGGGCGCGTTCCGCGTCGCGGTCATGCACTCGAACGTGGCGCGCACGCTGGAAAACCTCCAGCTCCTGGAATACTGGAAGCAGACGGATGCGAACGGCTTGCAGCGCCCGCTGAACATCGCCGCCATGGGCGGTTACACCGTGGTGATCGACGACAGCGTGCCGGTGCAGGCCGTGGGCGGCGAGGGCGAAAACAAGGCCCTCAAGCGCTACACGACCTACCTGCTCGGCGAAGGCGTGCTGCGCCACGCGAACGGCCGCCTCGACCACCCGGCGGACACGCGCTACGACCCGGAGAAGAACGGCGGCCAGGAGACGCTGTACACCCGCCTGCGCGAGACCATCCACCCGAACGGCTTCAGCTTCAAGGTGCCGTCCTCCGGCTGGACGGACTCCCCGACGGACGCGCAGCTGTTTTCCCCCGCGAACTGGTCGGTCAAATTCGACCCCAAGGCCATCCCGCTGGCCAAGCTGGTCACGAACGGTTAAGCCCATGGCGTATGCGGATTACGCCTATTATACGGGCGGATACGGCGGCATGATGCCGGAAACGGACTTCAGCCGCCTGTCCCGGCGGGCTTCGGCCTACCTCGACCGGATGACCTTCGGCCGGGCGGCGCGCCCGCCGGAAGCGCTCGCGGGCAAGGTGCGGGACGCGTGCTGCGCGGTGGCGGACGAAATGTACCGGCAGGCGCAGGGCGGCGAGGTCGCCGGCGTATCGAACGACGGCTACCGCGAGACCTACGTCCCCTCCGGGAAGACGCCCGACGCGCGGCTCTATGCGGCGGCGGCGCTGTACCTGGGGGCGGCCGGGCTGCTGTACAGGGGGTGGTAGGCGTGCTGTTTTGCGGCGAGGCCGTGACGCTGGTGCGCCACAACAAGGGCAAAATGGGCGACGCCTTCACTTGCATCCCAGTCGCGGGCGCGAGCTGGTTCGCGGTGGCGGCNGACCTGTGGGGGCGGGAATTTTTTAAAATCGTATCCGTGCGCGACAACCGGCGCGGGCGGCTGCGGCACTGGGCGGTGCGCGGGGCGTGAGGCAGGCGCTGCGCGCAGGACGGGGGGCATGCAAATGAACATCATCGAGGCGCTGCACGGGTACGTCAGCCGGTACGGGCCGCTGCAGGACGGCCGCATCAACGTCGATTTCCTGCCGGGGGACGCGGGCAGCTACTCGCTGGACGTGGCGCCCTGCCGGGAATGGGTCAAGCGGTACGTGGACGGCAGCGGCGTCAAGCAGTTCCTGTTCAACCTGTGCAGCCGCGAGGCCATGGACGAGACCATCCGGCAGCAGCTGGACAACCTCGGCTTTTACGAGGGCTTCTCGCGCTGGCTCGACCGCCAGACGGCGGCGGACGACCTGCCCGCGCTCGGGCAGAGCCGCACGGCGCGCGCGGTGGAGGCGGTCCGTTCCGGCTACGCCTTCTTGCAGGGCGGGAATACGGCCAAATACCAAATCCAATGCAGATTAACCTACTTTCAGGATAAGGAGAGATAATTATGGCAAATACCGTGATGAGATACCAGGTCGCCGACTATCTGGGGACGGCGGACGGCAAGGGCGCGACAACCTACGCGCTGATGGGCATCGGCTTCAACACGCTGGACGAAAACCCCTCCGCGCAGACCGAGGGCAAGACCTATATCAACCAGAAGGCGCAGACCAGCCAGGTCAAGGGCTACCAGCCGTCCTTCCCGTTCGATACCGACCTGATCAAGGACGAGGCGGCGGTCATGGCGCTCTACGAGGTCGGCCGCAACCAGCTCACCGGCGCGGCGGCGGAAAAGGATTATGTCCGCGTCGAGCTGTTCGAGCCGGTGGCGAGCAAGGAAAACACCTTCAAGGCGCGCAGGTTCCGCGTGGCCGTGCAGGTCGATGCGGTCGCCGGCGCGGGCGGCGAGGCGATCAAGGTCACCGGCAACCTGATGGGCGTGGGCGACTTTACGGACGGCGAGTTCAATACCGCGACCAAGGCGTTTACGGAGGCCGGCAGCGACCCGGCAAACCCTTAAATGCCGCCGTCCCCACGGAGGGGGCGGCGGCGGGCGGCAATTTTGATGACGGCATGGAGGGGAAAGATGGGTTTTGAGTTTAAAAAACGCGGCTTCCCGGTGGAGGTCGCCGGGCATCCCTTCACTTTGGAGACCGGCACGGCGGCGGCCAGGAAGCTGGAGGCGTTCGGCGCGGAGGCCAAGCGCCTCGCGGGCGAACTGCCGAAAACGGCGGAGGGCATGGAAACGGCGTGGGGCTTCCTGGCGGGCACGCTGGACGGCCTGCTGGGCGACGGCGCGACGGATACCATCTTTGCGGGGCGGGAGCACGACCTGTTCGACCTGGTGGACGTGCTGACCTACCTGTGCGACGCCTACAAGGCGCAGGCCGCCGCGGCCACGGCGCAATGGGCTTCCTGACGGAAAGGCCGCCGGCTACAGTGGAGGTCGGCGGCCGGGAAGTCCCGGTCAACGCGGATTACCGCGTGATGCTGCGGATCGACGAGCTGCCAGACGGCATGCCGGAGGCGGCGCGCGGCATGCGCGCGCTGCAGCTTTTTTACGGGGAGGTCCCGGCGGATGTGGACGCGGCGGCGGCACGGATGCTGTGGTTCATGCAGTGCGGCAAAAAAGGGGGCGCGGCGGACGGCGGCGGCAAGCCCGCGCAGCCGGATTTTTCGTTTTCCCATGACGGCGCGCTGATTTACGCGGCCTTCCTGGAGCAGTACGGCATCGACCTGGTGGACGTCCCGTTCCTGCACTGGTGGACGTTCCGCGCCCTGCTGGACGGCCTGTCGGACGGCCACCTGTTCTGCGAGGTGCGGCGCTGCCGGGCGATGGAGCTGGGCAGGGTGAAGGACAAGGAGCAGCAGCGCTATTACCGCGAGATGAAAAAGCGGTACGCCCTGCCGCTGCCGGGGGGCGAGCAGGGGCGGCTGGACGCGATCACCGAGGCGCTGCTGCACGGCGGGGACGTAAACGCGGTGTTGTAAATAAGCACATGATATGGTATACTGTCCCTGAAACAGGAGGGATCGTACGATGAAAAAGGTTTTAGGCGGTATTCTGGCGCTGTGCCTGCTGTGCGGGGCGCTGGCGGGGTGCGGCGGGGGAACGGACGTGAAAAATGCGGAATATGTTACGAAGCATTTTAACGACACGGTATCCGGCGACATCCAGGCGGATGACTTCCGCACGATCAACGGGGATGGGGAACCGACACTTTATGCCACAAGCTTGTCTGCAAACGGTGAAAAGTGCGGCGCGCTGTGGCTCGAAGACAATGACGATGGCACGCTTTTAAATAGCGCGATGTTGGAGCTGTATGGCGGCGCGTTAAAGGATGAAACCTGCGCCATCGCAGTCCTTTCAATCCTGGAAGTGCCAAAGGAGGATCAGGCCAAGGTATCCGCAATGCTCCAAAGCCTGGAAGGCCAAGGCGCTTCAAAGCAAGAGGTTGCAGGATATACCGTCATGGGGTATTTACAGGATGCTTCGGATGGGCCGCACCTCTCCATATCGATTAAAAAATAATAATATTTGGGAGCCAAAAGGATACTAAAAAACCACCTTACCATGTAGGGTGGTTTTTTTTCGCCCAAAAGGAAGGAAGGGAACGATATTGGCCTATGACGGCGAAGTGATCATCAAAATAGACGGCGACGGCATGCTGTCCGGCCTGCAGGGCGCGCTGGAGCGGCTCGGCTCGTACCTCGGGGACGTGGGGGAGCAGATACACGACGGGCTGGAGGCCCCGATGAAGGACGCGGCCAAGGCGGCGGACGACAGCATGGCAAAGANCCGTTCTTCTTTTTCGTCATGTACATATTCCTGGCGGCGATGTTTGCGCTGGTTCTGTCGAACAACCTGATGTTCATGTATTTCTTCTGGGAAGTCACCTCGGTGTGTTCCTTCCTGCTGATCGGCTACACGCGCACCAAGGAGGCGGAGCGCAACTCGTTCCGCGCGCTGTGGCTCAACCTGCTGGGCGGCCTGGCGTTCTGCCTGGCGATCATCACGCTCGGCCTGTCGACCGGCTTTGTCGAGCTGGAACGCATGGTGTTCCTCGGCCGCACGGGCGCGGACGTCGTGCTTCCCGCGGCGCTGCTCGTATTTGCCGGCCTGACCAAGGCGGCGCAGATGCCGTTTTCGCGCTGGCTGCTCGGCGCGATGGTCGCGCCGACGCCGACCTCGGCGCTGCTGCACTCGTCCACCATGGTCAAGGCGGGCGTGTTCCTGATCATCAAGCTCGCGCCGGTGCTGGGCGACAATTCCGCCGGCCTGCTCGCCATGATGGCGGGCGGCATGACCTTCCTTTTTGCATCCTTTGCGGCCATATCGCAGTCCAACGGCAAAAAGGTGCTCGCCTATTCGACGATCTCCAACCTCGGCCTGATCGTGTGCTGCGCCGGTATCGGTACGTTTGAAGCGGCCTGGACGGCGATCATGCTGGTCATTTTCCACGCGGTGGCGAAGAGCCTGATGTTCCTGTGCGTCGGTACGGCGGAGCACCATGTCGGCAGCCGCGATATCGAGGACTTTGACGGTCTGTTCTCGGAAATGCCGCAGCTCGCGGTATGTATGTCGATCGGCATCTGCGGGATGTTCCTCGCGCCGTTCGGCATGCTGATTTCCAAGTGGGCGGCCATGAAGGCGTTTATCGACTCCGGCCACGCCGTGCTGATGCTCGTGCTGGTATTTGGCTCGTCCGCGACCTTTTTCTTCTGGACGAAGTGGCTCGGCAAGATCACCGCGATCGTCGCGGGCAAGCGCAATATCGAGCGCACCGTCCATAAGGAGGAGTGGTTCGTCCTCAAGGGGCTCGCGGCGGCGCAGGGCGTGCTGAACGCCGCGATGGCGGCAAGCCCGGTGGGGGTGATTACCGTGGCGGTCGCGGCGCTGATGGGCGGCTTGGCGCTGCTGGGCGCGGCGACGCGGGACACGACGTCCGCGGAATACCAAAGGGCAGAGGCGGCAAAAGCATCCCTTGCCGCGGCGGGAGAACAGTTATCCGCCGTGCAGGAACAGGCGGCGGCGCTCCGCGACCTTGACAACGCGCAGCAGCAATCCATGGAACGGAGCCTGGGCGAGGTGGCAATCACCGAGGCGCAAATACAGGAGCTGGATAACCTGACCGACGCAAACGGGCGCGTTAAGGAGGGGTATGAGGCGCGCGCGGACTTCCTGATGGGGCAAATCAATAAATTGATCCCGGATGCAATCCAAAAGAACCAGGATGAAGCGGGCAGCTATTATACAATCACGGATGCGATCGACGATATGTTGGCAAAGAAAAAAGCGGAGGCCGTCCTGAACGCGATGGAACCCAAATATGCGGAGGCGGTTACCAATGTGATGCAGGCTGAAAAGGAACGCGCCAGCATCGCCGATAAATTGTCCGACGCGCAGGAGAAACTGAAAGCATCCCAAGAGCATCTGGAAGAGATGCGACAAAACGGCAACTGGGAATATAGCCAGGAGTTTCAAAAGGAAAGCGAAGCCTGTGAAGCCCTTAAAGACACGGTTTTGACGTTATCCGACGCTTACCGCGTACAGGATGAGACGGTAACCGAATATTACGGGACCATCAATCAATATGAATCGGTCGCGGAATCCATGACGAAGGGCACCGATGAAATCGAGAAGGCGGTTTCCGGCGTACAGTATGCGTTTAAAACTTCTTCAGAGGCCTCCCTCAATGAACTGACCCGACAGCGGGATGAAATCGCGGGCATCTATGGGGATATTAAAGAGCGTGCGGAAGCGGGTATCATCCAGGTCAGCGATGCGACCCTGATCCAGTGGGAAAATATGCTGAAACAGGCGGATCAGGAGATCGTAGCGGGTTCCGACAACCTAATGGCAGATTGGCAGGCCAGCCTGGTTGCGGGCGAACCGGATGTGACCGCTGCCGCACAGCTGATTGCCGCAGGCGTGCTAGACAAGGCGGATGTAGCGGAAGCGGTCGCGGAGCAGGGTTCCAAAGCGACGCAGGCATGGAAGGAAGGCTTGGCGGCGGGGCAGCCTGATATCGACGCCACAATCCAGTCTATTTCCAGCGGCATAATCGCGGGTACAGACGTATCCCAGCAGATGGACAGCGTCGGCAAACAGCTCGCGCGCGGGCTTGCCTCCGGCATCGAGGCGGAAAAGGCCGAGGCGCTCGCGGCCGCTACGCGGCTTGCCTTGGACACGGTTTCCGCCNGTCCGCGGCCGCGCGCGGCGGGGGCGGTTCCTACCGGGAGATCGGCGCGCGGTACATGGAAGACCTGTCCTACGGCGTGAAGGCCGGGCGGGACGCGGCGGCGGACGAAATGGCGCGGTTTGTCAAAGCTAACGTCGAGGCCTACAAAAAGAAGGCCGACGACGAAACCGCCGTGCTCGTCAAGGCCAAAAAGGAGCAGATGGGCAAGGTCTCCAAAGCGCAGAAGGATGCGCTGCAAAAGGAAACCGACCAGCTCCAGAAGGACGCTTCGGACAGGAAAAAAGCCTATGAGGACGCGGCAAACGGCGCGGCCGCCGCGTATAAGGCCAAACTGGCGGAGGGCTTCGACGACGCGCTCGATATCACAAGGCAAAAGGTCACGGCGATCACGGACGCGTTCCAGAAGGCGCACGACGCCGTTTCGCGGCAGCAGGAATCCATGCAGTCCAAGCTGGCGGGCTACGGCGATATGTTCACGGCCGGCAAATCCGGCGACCTGACGCTCGGGGACATCGAGAAGAACATCGAGGCGATCAAGCGCTATGACCAGGCGCTGACAGCCCTTGCGGAAAAGGGCGTTTCGGACGAGTTCATGGCCAAGGTGACGGCCCTCGGCGTGGACGAGGGCACCAAGTTTGCGGAAAAGCTCGTGCACATGGGCACGGACGGCTTTTCAACATATATGGACGCCTGGGACGAGCAGCAGCGCCTGTCGCAGGAGGTCTCGTCCAGGTTTTACGCGGGGCAGTTCGAGGCGCTGGACAGCGGGTTCCAAAGCAAGCTGGGGGAGGCCCTCGCGGGCGTGCCGGGCACGATGGCAACCCTCGGTGCGGAAANGGCAGGCGGGCGGCGGCGTGATAGATACGCTAACCGGCGCGGTCGCGGAGCGGCAGGGCGCGGTGCGGTCGTCCGCGGGGCAGACGGCGCAATCCTTCTGCGACACGGTAAACGCGCGGTACGGGCAGTTCCGGCAAACCGGCCTGTACGCGATGCAGGGGCTGGAAACCGGCCTGCGCGAGGGCGGGCAATCGGCGATCAGCACGGCGGCCTGGATCGCGGACAGCATCATTTCCGAGATGCAGCGCGCGCTGGACATCCACAGCCCGTCGCGCAAGATGGCAAGGCTCGTCGGCAAGCCCGCGGCCGAGGGCGTGGCGGTGGGCTTTGACCGCGAGATGGCAAAGGTTTACCGGCGCATCCGGGGCACGCTGGACGGCGAACTGTCCCGCATTTCCGCCGCGGTACAGCCCCAGGCCGACCGCGAGGCGGCGCGGCTAAGCCCGCAGCCCATCCAGACGGTATACCGGTCGGAGATCGTGGAAAAGCAGCCGGTGGTGGAGTTCCGCGGCAGCCTTGCGGCGCTCGGGCGCGTGCTGGAGCCGCATATCCGCGTCGAAAGCCGCCGGCGCGGCGGGAACCTGGTAAAGGGGGAGATCCGATGATTCAAATAGACGGCGTGGCCTATGACGTTGGGATAACGGATTTGCAGCGCGGGGAAAAACGGGAGTATAAATACGACCTGGTGGCGGAGGACGGCACGCGCCGCTTTGAAACCCGCGCGCGTTACCGCACCTACGACGTGACGCTCGGCAGCCTGCGGCAATCGGAGTACGACGCGCTGCGGCGCGCGGCGG
>NZ_LT707051.1:13613-48286 GCF_900155735.1 Intestinibacillus massiliensis | reverse complement strand
CGCGGCGGCGGCCGGGGGCGTGCTGCGCGTGACCCTGCCGGACGGGCAGGAAGAGGTGACGCTCGAGGCGCAGGTCGAGCTGGGCGCGGACGCGCTCGGCTTTATCGAGGCGGACGGCACGAACCGCTGGGACGGCCTGACGCTCACGGTCACGGGCGTGCGCCCGCTGGAGGACGGCCAATGAAAACACAGACGGAAATCCATTACATGCTGGTCGACCCGGGCGCGGCGGGGGACGGCGTGCCGTCCGTCACCACAAAACAGCCGTGGGTCAATGTATCGCAGCTCCACGACGAGGACGACACGCACGTCATGGCGAAATGGGGCACGCTCGAGCCGGGCCAGTTCGTGCTGGACGGCACGGCGGCCATGTTCCCCGACGACCCGGCCGCGCAGGATATGGGGCTGTGGTCGGCGGGGATGAGCGGCGCGGACGGCCGGTTCACCGCCCCGCCCGTGCTGACCGTGGCGTTTTCGCAGCCGCACACCTCGCTGGGTATCACGTTCGTGTTTGCCGAGCCGACGGGCGACTGGTGCGACGACCTGCACCTGGCATGGTACGACGCGGCGGGCGCGGTGCTGGCCGAACAGGATTTTGCGCCGGACAGCGCCTCCTATTTCTGCGACCGGCTGGTGCACGACTATTACAAGGTCGTCGCGACGTTCCGCAAGACGAACAAGCCGCGCCGGTACCTCAAGCTGTTCCGCGTGCGCTACGGCGTGGTGGAGCACCTGACGGGCAGCGGCCTGACGGAAGCGTCCCTGCTCGAGGAGGCCGACCCGACGAGCATGACCGTGAGCGTCAACACGCTGCGGTTCGGGTTCTACGCGGACAGGCGGTTTGACCTGCTCGATTTGACGGGCGTGTATGCGGTGTTCCAGCAGCAGCAGCGCGTGCGCGTGCGGCAGGCGGTGGACGGCGTGACGCGCGAAATGGGGCTGTTTTACACCGACGTGCCCGAGGTACAGGATGAGCGCGTCGTCACGATCGACTGCATCGACCTCGTGGGCGTGCTCGGCCAGACCGAATACCTGGGCGGCCTGTGGCTGGACGGCATCACGGCCGGGGCGCTTATCCGGGAGATCATGACGTCCGCGGACGCGGCGGCGTATTACGAACTCGCGCCGTCGCTTGCCGGTATTGTCATAAAAGGCTATTTGCCGATCTGTACGCACCGCGAGGCGCTGCAGCAGGTGGCGTTTGCGCTCGGCGCGGTGGCGTCCTGCGCGCGGTCGGACAACATCCGGATTTACCCGCTGCCGCCTGCCACGTCCACGATCACGCCGCACGACAAGGCGGCCGGGCACCGGCAGGTGCAGCGCGGGTATGTGTCCGGCGTGGAGGTCTACACCCACAATTATGTGCCCGCGCGCGATGTAACCGAGCTGTTCAAGGCAACCTGCAAGGCGGGGACGGAGTTCGTGCGGTTCAGCAGCCCGGCGGCAAGCCTGTCCTGTTCGGGCGCGTCGATCGTGGAGAGCGGCGTCAATTACGCGAAGCTGAACGTGCCGGCGGCGGGGCAGGTCGTGCTGTCCGGCAAGCCCTACGACGACCAGACGAGCCTTGGCGGCAGCGTATACGCCGCGGTGATGCCCGCCGGCGCGCGGGCAAGCGTCAAGACCGTGGAGGGCTGCACGCTTACCGCAGACCCGCAGGCCGTGGCGCAGGGCTTGTACGATTTTTACCAGCAGCGCATCGAGGACACAGGCGACCTGTTCCCGGTGGACGCGGCGGCGGGCGAGGTGGTGCGCGTCGAGACCGCGGGCAGCCATACCCTGACCGGCATGGTGGAAAGCCTGGACATTGACCTGCTGGGCGGCGGCATTGCAAAGGCGGTGGTTGCGGGTGGCTGAAATGGATTGGAACCACGCGCCGGACAGCTTTTTAAGCGCCGCCGACCTCAACCGCATCGAGACGCAGACCGCCTTCCTACGCGGCCGGCTGGAGGGCTACGGCTACAGCATCGCCTTGTCGTGCAAGACCGACTGGCAAGAGGGCGCGTTCCCGGCGGCGGCGGAACTCGGGCGCATCAGGGAGAACATCAACGCCCTGCAGGCCGGATTCTACAGCCTGCCGGACTGGCGGGAGATCGCAAGGAAGTACCTGTCCGGCGGGCAGGAGGCGCTCGACGCGGAGATTTTGAACGCCGAGGAATGGGATTTGCACGCGCTGGGCGTGTGGGTGGACAGGATGGCGGCGGCGTTTGTGTACAGCGGGGAAATTTTCAGTGGGGAGGTTTGAGCATGAAAGACAGGATTCCGGGGAAGCCCGGACGGGTGGAACTGCGGTATGACGACGGGACGAAGGTGCAGGTCACAATGACCAGGGCGGACGAGCCGGTGGAGGAGGGCACGCCGCTGTGTAAGGCGACGATTTTGCCGGATAATGTATGTGCGGCGCTGGGACTTGATTCAGACAGTGCAGAAATTAAGGATGCATGGCTTTCGATGATCCGGCTTTCGGGAAATACCGCGCTTTCCATCCGCGTTTTGTGGACGGACGGAACGCCGATGGCCGGGGTGAAGATAGAGGGGCTGACGGGCGTTAATTCCGAGCTAACCTATACAAACAGCGACGGATTTGTGACGTTGCTTGTGGAGGCCAAGTCTTACACGCTATCGGTGCCGTCGGTTTCCTATTTTGACACCTATATCCCTGCGCAGAGCATTACTTTAAAAACAGGGGAAATACAAAGTATTACCCTGCGGGCTGCCCATAAATATACGGAGGGCGGGGTTGCAAGTATAACATCTTCCCAAAGCATCAAATTTAGCAAGGACATCCAGGCCGTCGACGTGGCCTTAATTGGCGGCGGCAGCGGCGGCAGCGGCGGCCAGGGTGGAGGAGGATCGAGTAGATCTAGTTCAACAGGCGGCAAAAGTGGAAGCAAGGGGGGCAATGGCGCGATACAGCAAGCATCAAATATAAAGATTGTGCCAGATCAGAACTATCCAATTTCGATAGGCGCGGGAGGTAATGGTGGAGTTGGCGGAACTGGTGGTGCCGGTCAACCGGCTAATGGCTATACCGTTGTAGAAGGTTCACCAGGAAGTACTGGGGCGACAGGCGGGCAGACTACGGCGTTCGGTTATTCCGCCGCCGGAGGAATATTTGTTAATGGGACAACATCGTCTGGCGGCGCGGCACCAAGCACAGCAAGTAAGGGTAACAGTGGTTCATCCGGTGTTGTCAGTACTACCGAAAATGTGTCGCTTTTTAATGGCGGATATACGCTTACCCGTACAGCGACGGGCAGAGGCGGAGGCGGCGGTAGCGGTGGGATGAGCGGGTATGACGGCGGGACGGGTGGCGCATGCGGAACAAGAACCGGCGGTGCTGGCGTGACAGGTATGTCAGGATCAAGTCTTGGCGGCGGCGCGGGAGGTGGTGCAGGTGCATACACCGGTGGCAATGGATCCGGGGCCGAGGGCGGTAATGGATCTACCGGGGAGCGCGGGACGTATGGTGCTGGCGGCGGTGGCGGTGCTGGCGGCGGTGGCGGCGGCGCTAATACCAACAAATTAAATGTTGGTGGTGCAGGCGGCCAAGGCGGCAGCGGAGGCCAAGGCGGTGGCGGCATAGTATGTGTCCGTTTGCATTACACGGCGTAAGGGGAGAGTTTATGGATTTTTGCATCGTATCAGAGGAAAACATCATCACCAACATGGTTGTGGCCGACAGTGCCGACGCGCTTCCGGGAGTCGAGATGCGAGAAAGCTATGACGGGGCATGCATCGGCGCCCCCTATGACCCGCCGCGCGTTTATACCGCCATGGAATGCATCTATCAGGAGATGACGGACATGCATCTGGACGACATTGAGCACGGCCAGCAGATCACCGACGAGCAGCTTGCCCGCATCGAACTGGGGCAGCGTCAGACAGACATTGAACTTTCTATCTTAGGAGGGACACAGCATGTATGAGGACATCAAGAAGCGCTATGGGATGGGCTACATCCGCGACGACCAGTTGCAAAAGTACGTCGATCTGGGCGTAATTACCCAAGAACAGGCGGATAGCATTAAAATGATAAAATATTCCTGTGTGGGGCGCTGAACCCGCAATAACAATCCGCGTGCCCGGGGTGGAGGTGGCGGATCGGGTTCACAAAGCCCCGCTGCAGGAGGCAATGGAGGTACCGGAGGTGGTGGCGGTGGCGGTGGATACTGCTGGACTGGCTCTAGGGGGATTAGCGGTGCGGGCGGAAAAGGGGGAAGTGGGTTGGTGATTATTTATGGCTGATTATGCAATCCTAAAGAACGGCATATGCATCAACATCATTACAGCAGATGATGCGTTTGCAACAGCAATAGGCGGCGTTGCCTTGCCGCAAGAGTTTGGTATAGGGGATAGTTGTATCGACGGCAGATGGAAGAAACGTCCGGATGTTGTCACAGAGCGCATCCCCACCCTCTCCGACCGCCTAACCGCCCTGGAAGCCGCCATGCTGGAGGTGATGTCGCATGTATGAGTTCATCCGCATCCAGTACCAGCTCGGCCAGCTTACCGCCGGACAAGTGAAGACCTACGTCCCGAAGTGGATCACGGAGGGCGAGGCAAATACAATCATTAACGGACAGGGCTAACGCCCGGAAAGGACAAGACCATGGAAAACTACTACATTGGCCACATCGCGGAGATTACGAAGATTGCGAACGAGAATGGCAAGGACTGGGGCGTCGCGGTCAGCATGTTTGACGCCAAGTACGGCACGCCGGAGGGCTGCGAGGAGCAGCGCCGGGCGTTCTTCGACTACGTGCGCGGCAAGGCGTTCCATGAGGACGGCACCCTGCGCGGTTATGTCTGGAAGGACGGCAGCGTCCATGACGAGCCGGAGCAGAAGCACAAGTAAGGCGGCGAGGGGCGGGCAACCGCCCCAACCCTTTTGGGAGGACATATGCAGGAATTACTATTGCCGCTGCTGACCGGTGCGTGCGGGGCGGCGATCATCAAGGTGCTGGATAACGTGATCATGTGGAAACTGAGCCGCAAGGACGCGGGCGACGCCAAGTTCAAAGCCCTGCAGGAGGGACAGCGGGTGATCCTGCTTGACCGCATCCAATACCTATGCCGCTGTTATATCCATGATGACAAAGTGGACTTTGATGACCGGCGCAGGCTGCACAAGATGCACGATGCCTACCACGCCCTGGGCGGGAACGGCGACCTTGATACACTTATGGCGGCAGTAGACGAACTGCCGGTAAAATAGGAGGTTACATATATGGATTTTGGTTTTACAGCAATCCCTGCGATTACCGTGATCTGTTACCTGGTTGCGCATGTGGTCAAAGCGACGAAACTTGACAACAAGTGGCTGCCGATCGTATGCGGCTGTGTCGGCGCGCTGCTCGGCGTGGTGTCGATGAACGTCATGCCGGACTACGGTGCGGGTGACCCGATCACGGCGGTTGCGATCGGTATTGTCAGCGGCCTGGCCGCGACGGGCGTCAACCAGATTGCCAAGCAGTTGGGCGGGAAATAAAAAAGCCCCGGAGGGTATCCTCCAGGGCGAACATTGACGAAAGACGGCGTGTTTGGTATAATTCGGTTAAGGCGCTGTCAACAGACGGCACACCGGGTCGAAACCCGGCGTACAAAGCGCAACCGCCGAAAGGCGGCTCTTAGCGCGACGTAGGCGGTTGGCCACTCCCTTGCGAAAGGGGGTGATAGCTTTTGTGGGCTAAGGTTCTTAGAATCTGCGTATGCACGGCATTCTTGCTATACATACTCTCCATAAATGCGAAATAACCGCCCCTCCAGCCAAGAGTTAGCGGTTATTTCATAACACTTCTCTAGGGCTAACCGTCTGCCGACAGCGCCCCTTTTCTATGATTATTATACCATCCTACCTGCCTTTGTCAAGGCGGGGATTTTTTATGGAAGCGGGGTGTAACAAGTGACGATTCAAACCAAGACCGCCCACGCATCGAACTACAAGGCCGCAAGCCGCAGCGCGGCGGACATCGGTTTTATCGTCGTCCACTATACCGGCAACCGGGGCGACACCGCGAAGAATAACGCGGATTACTTCGCCCGGACGGCTGGGCTGGAAGCTTCGGCGCACTACTTTGTCGATGAGCATGAAGCCTGGCAGAGCGTGCCGGATAAAGACGTCGCCTGGCACGTCGGCGCGCGCAGCTACGTGCACAAGACTTGCCGCAACGCGAACAGCATCGGCGTGGAAATCTGTATGCTCGACAAGGCCGGACGCGTGCGGCAGGGCAGCATCGACAACGCGGCCAAACTTGTCCGTGAGCTGATGGCGAAGTACGGCGTGGACAGCGGCCATGTGCTCCGGCATTACGACGTGACCGGCAAGGACTGCCCTGCGCCGATGGTGGCTGACCCGAAGCTGTGGGCGGCGTTCAAACAGGCAGTCACAAAGCCGGAGAAGATCGAGGAGGACGACGATATGTATACGGTTTACAAGACCATCCAGGATGTGCCGGATTGGGCGCGCGATTGCGTAAACGACCTGATCGCTAAAGGGTATCTCAAGGGCGACGGCGACGGGCAACTCGACCTGGAGCATTACATGCTGCGCGGGCTGGTGATCAACTGGCGCGCCGGGCTGTATAAGTGAAAATAGGCATGCGAAAGCCCCTCTGGCCTGATGGCTGGAGGGGCTTTTTGCCTGCACGCTTGCAAACCGCAGGGGGGATCACGGGAGCAGTAATTGAAAGCGTTTTAGGATGCCTGAAAATTGCCCGTTCCATTGGTTCATAAGCATATCGGTATTTTCGTCGGAAAAATAATTGGTGAGGAAGGCTGTGTAGCAGCGCAAGACGTCTTCTTTTGGCGCATCGTTTTGGTAGGCGTCCAACAATGCGGGGAACCCTTCTGTCCGCATGATGTGTTGGCAGACTGTCTCAATGTGGGCATGCTTTTTGGCATAAGAACCGGATTTGGCCGGCACTGTGCGGTCAGCACTGCCCCTCAAGAGGGTTAATTTATGAATGATATCGTGGTTTTTTAAGTTCTCCCGGTTAAAGGTTTCGTTTATCAGCACGAAATTGGACCAATGCCGGTGGCCGTCCGACCAGGCCGGGCAAGCGCTAAAGTCGTCCGCCGAGAACGTGTGCTCCGTATTGGGGAGGGCATGCCCCTCCTGGTATCCGGCGGAATGCCAGACAACCGTGTGCGATTGGTTGACCAGTAAATGCTCTGTGTTATAGTCGCTGGGGAACAGGCGCAGTTTGATCGTAAGGTCGCTGTCTGCCCCGGCGGGGGTATTTGCAGACACGATGCTGAAATAGTCCAATATGGTATAGAACTGCTTGCGTGCATCCGCGTTCCGCATGATTTTGTTGCCGATCTCGACATCGGTCCCACCGGCGTAGTCTAAGATCTCCTTCATGAACTGCATCAGGTAGCCTTGCCCGGCGTTTAGCTTGTAAATAAGGCCGTTGGCGAGATCCCCGCGTTTCCTTGAATTGCAGGCCTTGGAGAAAAGGAACATGTAGATATAGTATAAGTAGGCAAACCCCTCGAGCTGTGCACAAGATAGCTTGTCCGCCGGGCTTTTCCGGCAGTTTTGGTCGATGAAATAGAATAGGGGGAGTTTGAACAGGTTTTGTTTGCAGGCCATAATATCCTGGAATATAACTGCCAATTCCCGGAACCGCTCGCGATGGTTCCCGATTACCTGGGGCGTTGCCGTCATAACGCGGGTAAAGCAGTAATTAATTATCTTTAGGTCATTTGAAAAGGACAAAAGGTTTTGCTGATAGGTTTCGATATCCGTAAGCAGGTTGATAACCTTGTTAGAGGTGTTATAGCTGTGTATAATGATATTTTCGCCGCCGATCGTGAGTTCCGTGTTGATATCCTGCCGCAGGTCCTTCGTAGCCTCCTGCGTGAGCAGGTAAAAATGCAGGAAATGATCCATGCGCGCGGCTTTAAACAGCTTGTCCATGCAAAAGAACTGTTGCTTAATGGAACGCCACAATGTCTTGATTTGATCCTGCTGCCAGGACGTTTTACAAATGGCAAAACAATGCCCTTTAAAAATATCCTCTGGGTCGAGGCGTTGCGCCTTTTCATTAATATCGATATAAATTTCTTCGGAGGAACCCTGTTGCAGGTTTTCGGGGTTCTTTTGGGCAAAAAGGAGCATTTCACAGTCCAGGAGCTGCGACTTATATTGGTCAAGCGTCGTGTATGGGTTCCGGCGGCGGTATTCCCTTAGCTCGGTTTCAATGATGTCCCAGGCCTCGTGGAACTTATTTGCCTGCCTGTAAATATCGGCGTCGGGTTCTATCCCCAGGCGGATCTTCTTGCGGCCATCTTCTGCGGTAAAGAAGTGCAGGTATTCCCCGACGCTCTCGTTTTCCAGCCGGAAGTGCAGGCGGCCCCCTATTTCACAGGTGATGAGATCCTCGATTTCATGCTGCGTCGCAACCTCGCCCTCTTCCGCGCAGGCGTTATAGAGCTGCGCCAAGATCAGGATCGTGGTGGTGAGCCGCTGCTGCCCGTCCACTAGGGAAAGGTACTGCCCTTCGGGCACTTCCGTTGTAATGATACCCAGGAACTTGTTCCGCACCAGCACGTTGTCGACATAGGTTTTGATCTTTGATTTCTCCCATTTATATTCCCGCTGATAGGCGGGAATGGATAAGAGCATCCGCTGCGGATGCATAAACCTGCGGAAGTCATCGGATTTGTTGTGAAAATCCAACTTTAGTAAGTTGTTGACCGTTACAATGGTAGACTCTAGCCCCATATATATCACCACGTATACAATTTATTTTTATCCATTATAATGCAAAATATAACAAAAAGCAATTGCGCGTTTGCCGAAACCTGTCGAAAATAGATAAAGCGTTGCCCGGAGGTGCGCGCCGGCGAGGCAAAATGCCCGCAACCGCAGGCCAGCCTATGGGGAACGGCATTTATGGCAAAACGTGCGGCGGACACCAGGCACGGCAAAAAGCCGCGGCGGGGAAACCCGCCGCGGCAGAAATACCGGGATAAAGCCCCCCGCCAGTCGGGGACCCTTCCAACGGCGCTTCCCCTGGCCTGTGCAAATGAAAAAGGCTGGCGGTGCAACATTGCGTTGCACCGCCAGCCTATCCTGGCACGCCCGAAGGGACTCGAACCCCCAACATTCAGAACCGGAATCTGACGCTCTATCCAATTGAACTACGGACGCATACCGTGATTAGTAGTATATCATACCAGCCCCAACTTGTAAAGACTGTTTGGCCGCGCGGTTTCGACAAACCGCGGGCGGTGCCGCGCGCGGGACGGGAGGCATATACTGGGATGGGGGGTGATGGCCTTGGACCTGATGGATAACCGGGTCACGGTGGGGCAGATCCTGTCGCACCCGCGCGCCCGCGCGCTGGCGTTTGAGGAGGTGCCCGCGCTGCGGAAACCGAAAATACAGCGCATGGTGTGGAATATGCCGCTCTGGCGGGTGCTGCAGCTCGCGCAGGACTGGATGCCGGCGTACCGGATCCGGGCGCTGCTCCAAAAGCTGCGGGAGGCCTGACCGCGCCCGCCCGGGCGTGCGGCGGAAAAACGGCCTGCCGCTTATGCGGCAGGCCGTCCCTGTATTTACCGGTTGCGGGGGTGCACGCGGATCGGCTGCAATTTGTAGCCGGTCAGCCTGTGGTATAAACGGATAAACTGCGGCAGCCACCCGTGGGCGGCGGCGCGTTCCGATAACAGCAGCAAGAATCTATCCATGGTGTGTGTTCCATCCTTTCTGACGCTATTATAACCCGCCCGGGCGCAAAAAGGTGCATGGGAAAATGGATAATCCGTTAAAATTCTGTAAACGTCACGGGTATTGCGACAGGATGGCGGGCAGGCGCGCGGGGGTTACGCCCGTGTGCAGGTCGCCGTCGACCAGCAGGTTGGGGCCTGCGCCGCACCGTTTGAGGCAGGTGCGCGTGGTAAGGCGGAAGCGGCCGTCCGGGGTCGTCTGCCCGGTGGCGACGCCGAGCGTGCGCTGCACGGCTTTGAGCAGCGGGTAGGCGCCGTGCGCGCGGCAGCCCTTGCCCAGGCATACCGTGATCACATGGCGGCAGGCCGAAGCCTTCAGGCTGGGGGTGACGCGGACGAGCGCGGCGACCACGGAGGGCGGCACGCCCGCGGCCTGCGCGATGCGGCTTTGCAGTGCGGGGCTTAATGCGCCACCGGCCAGCGCCTGCGCCTCCTTGAGCAGCGCCAGCAGCTCGGGCTGGTCGAGCGGCGGGGCGACGTCCCGCAGCAGACCGTCAAGCGCTTCTGGGTTCATATACAGCACCTCGATTCGGATGGATAGCTATAGTATACCCGAAAAACGGCGCGCATGCACCCCCGGGTTTGCTTTTGCCGGCGCAATGCGGTATGATGGTAAAAAGTTTTGAAACTGCGGCAAAGGGGGGAGCGGGATGGAACCCAGCAAGGCGCAAATCCGGCAGTTCCGGCTGCGCGCGCACCATTTGGACAGGCGGCTGCCCGCGGGCGGGCTGCTGGACGCCGCCGGGGCGTGCGGCCTGCAAAATTCACCGCCCGGCGCATGGGAAACGGCGCTGTTCCAGCGGCTGGAGGGCTGCACGCTGCCGCGCCTGCGGGACGCGCTGTACCGGGACAAGGCGCTGCTGCAGGCATGGTCGTTCCGCGGCGCGCCGGTGGTGTTCCCGGCGGACGAGGGCGGCGTTTTCCTCACGCCGCTGGCGGCGCGGGACGGCGAGGAGCCGTGGATTTACACGATGGGCGTCGCGGGGGCGCTGGAGTTCCTGCAAATGCCCTTTGACGGCCTGCTGCGGCGCACGGCGGAGGCGGCGCGCTGGCTGTATTCCCACACGGTGTGGGGCAAGGACGCGCTCGACCGCACGCTGGCGGACCTCATCGAGCCGGGGCTTCCGGAGGGCAAGCGGGCGCTTTGGCGCGCGCCGTCCATGTACGGCAGCCCGGACAGGCAGACGGTCGGGGGCGCGGTGGTGTCGTTCCTGCTGCGGCCGTGCGCCNTCGCGGCGGCAGGCGCGCCGCATCTGGGACGCGGGGGCGGACGGGTACGCGGCGGTCGCCGTCGGCGGGAAGACGCGCTATGTCCTGGAGGAAGACCTCGGCAGCCTGTTTTGCGCCCCGGAAGCGCCGGGGCGCCTGCTCCTGCTCGGCGCGCACGACCCCTACCTCGACGTGCGCGACCGCGACGTGCTGCTGGAAAGCCCGTCCCTACAAAAGCAGGTGTGGAAGACCGTCGGCAACCCCGGCGCCGTCCTGAAGGACGGCAGGGTCGTGGGCGTCTGGCGGGGCAAGGCGCGCAACGGGCGGCTGGACGTTACCATCAGCCCCTTTGAAGCGCTCACGCCCCCGGAGCGCCTTGCCCTGGAGGGGCTTGCCGCGGAATACGCGGACTTCCGCGGGCTGGCCCTGCACGGGTTCGGGATCGGCGGGCTGCCGTAAACGGGGAAAACGCCGGGCGTAACCGTACGTCCGGCGTTTTTTTGTCACGGGCAGCGCCCGCACAGCAGGCGGACGGGGCCTGCGTCGTAGGGGATGCGGAAGGCCGGGATGCCCGAGGAATGGGGCGCGATCTCGTACAGGCTGTAATACACCGTCACGCCCTGCGGGGTGAGATAGAAGCGCCGCGGGTCGAAATACTGCGCGGCCAGCGCCGCCGCGTCCGGGAAAAACCGGCCGGGCTGGCGCGCGACCTGCGCCTTGATTTGCCCGAGGATATAGCCCTCGCAGTCCGTGCGCGCGGGGAACAGCGCGGAGAGCGGGACGGGGCGGCCGGTTTCGAGGTNGGGGGATGTTGCATTGCGTTTCACCACCTCTTACCAGGGTATGCGCCGCGCGGCGGGATGGTGCGCCCCGGCGGGGGGTGACAAGGCGGGTGCGAAAAACCCGGCACAATCTGGTAATTTTTTCTCTTTCCGGGAGCGGCGGGAAAGGCTATAATAAACATATACAGGGAACAGAATGGGTTTTGAACACTTTAGATACATAGTGTTGGTTATCGCCTTGCACATGGCCTTGGGAGGGTTATCGATGGAAGAATTTATTGTACATCCGCTGCTGCAGACCGACCGATACGGGAAGATATTCCTGTACACGACGCAGAACGATACGGCGTGCGTGCCGCGCCATACGATCCAGATGGACGCGCCGGTGCGCCCGAAGCTGCTCCAGCAGGCGGTCAAGGACGCGCTGCTGCGCTTCCCGCACATGAGCGTCGGCATCCGCGCCACGGCGACAAGCTACGAGTACCGCATGGTCGGCGAGGAGCCGGTGGTGCTGCCCTTCGACAACGCGCGGCACCGCTATACGATCGGCTCGGAGGATACGCACGGCTATATGTTCCTCGTGGGGTACCAGGGCAACAATATCTATATGGAGTACCAGCACAGCACCTCGGACGGGCGCGGGTTTGAGGAGTTCATCCGCTGCGTCCTGTTCCAGTACCTCAAGCTGTGCGGCAAGCCGGTCGAGAACGACGGCACGATCCGCGCGCAGGACAGCTATTACACCCCCGCGGAAAGCGAGGACGCCTACCGCTATCTGGACGGCCTGGAGCCGTCGGGCGAGGGGCTGTACGAGAAGCCCGCGGCGCTCCATGCGGACGGCCTGTCGTGGGACGACGACGCGCCGGAGATCGTGTGCGAGGTGACCTTCCCGTTTTCCGAGCTGCGCGCGGTTGCCAAGCAGTACGACGTCAGCCCGCTCACCGTGATCGCGCCCACCTTCTGCCGCGCGTTTTACAACAAGTTCGGCGCGGGGCAGGATAAGCCGGTCATCGCGCAGATCCCGGTCGATATGCGCCAGGTCATCGAGAGCGTGACGACGCGCTACTTCATCTGCTTTATCGACCTGCCCTACGAGGCCGCATGGCAGGAAAAGCCACTGCCCGAGGCCTTCCGCCTCGCCAAGGGCTTTCTCAGCCGGCAGATGGAGCCGGAGCTGCTGCTCTACCGCGCCAAAGTCGCGAGCGACGCGTGCCGCAACCTGCACCAGAAGGACATCCCCCTGGCGGAAAAGGAGCAGGAGGCGCGCAAAATGACGCGCGACTTCGTGACGTCGGACAGCTTCCTGATCACGAACGTCGGCCGCTTCACGCTGCCCGAATCCATGGCGCCCTATGTCAAGGGCTACGGCGCGGTGCTGCCCTGCGCGGCGCAGCCCTTCGCCATGCTGATCAGCTCTTACGGCGGCACGATGAAGGTCTCCATCGCGCAGCGCGACCACGACCTTGCGGTGTGCAGCGACTTCACCGCCCTGCTGGGCGGCCTGGGCGTCCGCGCCCGGATGGAGAGCTACCCCTTCTATGTCACGCGCTACGACGGCGCGGCCTGCACGAAGGGGCAGGATGGCAAGCGGTAAAATTTACAGGCATATGGAAAGCCCCGCGCCCCCGGAACTCCGGGGGCGCGGGGCTTTTGGCTTTACAAGGGCGCGGGGCGGGGTGGCGGCGCGGCCTATCCTTCCTTGGCCAGGCGCAGGCCGTCGTACCGGGTGACGTGGAAGGGGTAGGACATCGTGTGCACGTCCATGCCGGTCTCCTGCAGCACGGCGGCCACGTTGTGCACGAGCCGGGGGTCGAAGTCGCGCTGCGACAGCGACACCTTGAGCGTGTCCTGGTAGGAGCTGACCAGCACGCCGAAGGGCTGGTGCGCGCTCGGCAGGATGGCGCTGTAATCCAGGATGTAGGGCTGCATGCAGGCGGGCGGCTCGAACGCGCCGATGTTCGTCAGGATGAAGCTGTCCCGGCGGATGTAGCTGCGCGCCTGCTCGCGCATCATGCGCTCCTTCTCATCGATGGGCATATCCGATGCGTGCGCCTCGGCCACGCGGGTGGCGTTTTTGAGCGCCCACCAGGCCGCGTGCGGCAGCGCCTTCTGCGTGTCGAACGTCTCCTTGCACTTGCGGCAGGCCTCGACGAAGGGCAGGCTGAAATACTCGTACCGGAACGGCAGGTCGAGCAGCGCCACGTAAAAGCGCGTGGTCTCCGAGGGGACGCGGGCGCGCAGGTCCATCGGCACCTCGGCGATGACCGCCTCGCGGCGGCCCGTCCCGGCGTAATAGGTGCGGTAGATGCCGTGGGAAAGCGCGGTCATCAGGTAGGGCAGGGGGGACAGGCCGTTCGGCTTGAGGAAGCCCTTGAGCGCGGCCAGGGACAGCGTGATCTCGGTCGTCATCTCGTCGCTGTCCTCATCGTTTTGGCAGTCCAGGTGGAAGGCGGGCGCCTCGTCGAGGTGGCCGGCGTCGGACTGCGGCGCCTGGCGCAGGCGGACATAGCCGTCCTCGCCCTCCGCGGGGGTGTACACGGTTTCCAGCGTGCGCACCGTGCCGTCGTTTTTCACCGGCTTGCCGCAGTATTTGAGGTAGTAGAACAGCACGCAGCGGATGAACTGGTCGAACCCGCGCCCGTCCGCAGTGCAGTGCTGGTACTCGAGGTAGATGGTGTTGTCGCGGTAGCCGCACAGGAACAGGTAGCCGTTTGTGTCCTCCGAGCCGATATAATAGGGCGAGCGGTCGTCGAACGGCAGCACGACGGGCGGCTGGCTGATGCGGTGGTAGGCGTAGCTGCGCGCGCCGCGCGTCAGCCCGAGCGCCATCTGCGGGAAGCGCACGAGCGCGGTATTGAGCGCCCCGAGCAGCTTGATGGGGTCGACCGGCTCAAACATACGGATGATATGCCGCGGCGCGGTGGTCAGGTCGCGGTGGGTGGTATACATAAAAATACAGCCGTAGCTGTCCACATGCAAAAGGCTATCCTGGGAGACCGTGGTCATTTTTAGATTCCTCCATTCCGGCGCGGGACGTCGCCCGCTGTGGCTGGGAACTGCTTTTCCTTTATTATAAGGCGGCGGCCGCCGGAAAGATATTGGCCACATGCCCAACTTTGGCGCGCGCCGTTCAGGGATTATTTGGATAAGATCGTAAAAAGATGCCAGATAGTGCGGGCAATGGCCGGAAACCGCCAAAACACGCGGCTTCCGGCCACTGTGTACGCTTTTACAGGAACGGCGCCCCGGCATGGCAGGCAAAAAACAAAGGCCGGCGCCCCGGGCGCCGGCCTTTGCCAAATGAAGAGATGTATAATGGATAAGGAGTCGTATGAGACCGGGGAACAAGGGCTTTGGGGAACCCCGGCTCCCTGATGTATGTAATATTATCACTATGTATACAAAATAGCAAGCGGGAAAACTATTTTGCGCGCAAGTTTTCCGATTCGCATAATTGTGTGCGCTGCAAATCCGCACAGGATGTATAAAACGCACAAATAATCCGCCGGTTGGCCTTGTGCCGCCGCGCGATCGATGGTAATATGGTAACAAAAGGCGGCGGCTGCCGCGGCTTGGATGGTGATACGGCATGACAAGGCCAGACGTTTCCGCCCGGAAGCGGAACCGCTGCATGGCGGCCCTGTCGGGCGGGGCAATCCTCCTGTGCCTGACCCTGCTCGTCGGGATGGTATGGGCGGACGGCGGCAAGACGGATGAGACAATCTCCCAGATCAGCGGCATCTATCTCGACGAAATGGCCGACCAGATGGCGGGGCAGTTCAGCTCCACGATGCATAGCCAGTTTACCCGCGTGAGCAGCCTGCTGACCAACATCACGCAGGACGACCTGCAGGACGCGCGCTCGCTTGAGCGTTTTATCGGCATGCGCCAAAGCAACAACAATTTCCTATTTTTTGCCGTGCTCGACGAGGACGGCTACTATTACGTAAAGGAGGGGCGCTACCCCGGCGGGGAAGCGCCCGAGGTGCGCGCCCACCTTGAGGCCGGGGAGGATTCGGTCAGCCTGCAGCAGACGCCGGCGGGCGCGCCGTTCATCCTGTTCGCCACGCCGATCGCGCCGATCCCCTTCGGCGACACGCGCCTGACGGCCACGCTGGTGGGCATGGAGCCATCCTTCCTGGCGGCGCGGCTCGCCCTCAACCAGGAGGATTCCGAGGCGTACGCCAATATCGTCAGCCGCGAGGGGCGGTACGTCATGCGCTCGGGCTGGGCGGGGGACGCGCTCGGGGGCGGCAATTTGCTGGACTTCCTCGCGGGGCACGCTGCGTTTGACAAGGGGTACGGCGGGGACGCCCTGCGCCGCCAGTTTGCCGGGGGCGTGCGCGGGATGGCCGCCTTCACGCTGGACGGCGTGCACCAGTACCTGTATTTCACGCCGCTGGAAGGCACGGACTGGAACATGTGCATCACCATGCCGTATGGCAACTTGGACGCGCACATCAGCGGGCTGGGCAGGTATATGATGCACACGGCGCTCGTGGTGATCCTGATCATCGTCGCGGTCATCCTGAGCCTGTTTTTCGTCTATGTGCGCGCCGTGCGGCGCAGCAGCGCCCTGCTTGCGCAGGAAAAGGCCGCGACCGAGGACGCGCTGCGCCTGGCGGAACAGGCAAGCTCGGCTAAGAGCGAGTTCCTCTCGCGCATGTCGCACGAGATCCGCACGCCGATGAACGGCATCATCGGCATGAACTATATCGCCATGCAGAACACGCGCAACCCGGAAAAGGTCGCCGACTGCCTGCGCAAGATCAGCTTTTCGTCCAGCCATCTGCTCGCGCTGCTGAACGACGTGCTCGACATGTCCAAGATCGAGAGCGGCAGGATCGAGCTGCGCCGCGAGCGGGTGGATTTCCGCATCCTGCTCGAGCAGATCGCCGCCGTCACCTATGGGCAGGCGGCGGACAAGGGCATCCGCTTCGAGGCCGGGCTTTCCGGCGACGTGCACGAGGCCTTCTGGGGCGATTCGCTGCGCCTGAGCCAGATCCTGCACAACCTGCTGTCCAACGCGCTCAAGTTCACGCCCGCGGGCGGCCGGGTCACGCTGCGCGTGTCCGAAACGCCGGCGGGCGAGGGGCGGGTTCTGCTGCGCATGGAGGTCGGGGATACCGGGTGCGGCATCGAGCCGGCGCATTTCGATAAGATTTTCCAGGCGTTCGAGCAGGAAAGCGGCGACGTGACGCGCAAATACGGCGGCACCGGGCTTGGCCTGTCGATCACAAAGCAGNACGATTTCACCGGGCTGCGGGTGCTGGTCGCCGAGGACAACGCCATCAACCGCGAGATCGCCTGCGAGATCGTGTCCCTGGCCGGGGCGCAGGCCGATACGGCGGAGGACGGCGTGCAGGCGGTGGAAAAGTTCTCCGCCGCGCCGGAAGGCTATTACGGCCTGGTCTTGATGGACATCCAGATGCCGCGCATGGACGGCTGCGAGGCTGCGCGCCGTATCCGCGCGCTGCCGCGGGCGGATGCGCGCACCGTGCCGATCTTCGCGATGACGGCGAACGCCTTCGTCGAGGACGAGGACAGGAGCCGCGCCGCCGGGATGGACGCCCATATCTCCAAGCCGTTCGATTTGCAGGCGCTCTACGCCAAAATGTCCCAGTATTTGGACGGCAAATAATCGGCCGGCGGGGCGCTGCAGGGCGGAAATTTGTTGATTTATACCAAAAACGCTGCTATAATTTAAGCAACTAGGCAAAAGAAGGCCATGGCTTTTGGAGACACAGGGCGCGGCGCCGCCCCCCTCCAGGACGCGCGGGCCCGTAATGAGGCGGCGACAGGGGGGACGGAAGTGCAAAAACGAGATACGATCCTGCTGGTGGACGACGTGGAGATGAACCGCGTGATCCTGGCAGGCCTGTTTGAGGACGAATACCAGATACTCCAGGCGGAAAACGGCGAACAGGCGCTCCTCCTGCTCAAACAGTACCATGAGAGCCTTGTCGTCATGCTGCTGGACGTGGTGATGCCGGTCAAGGACGGCTACCAGGTGCTGGCTGAGATGCGGGCGGACGGCCTGCTGGACGAGGTGCCCGCCATCGTCATCACGGCGGAAAACTCGCTGGAAAGCGAGCTGCGCGCCTTCGACCTGGGCGCGTCGGACATCATCGTCAAGCCCTTTGAGCCGCACGTCGTCACGCGGCGCGTGCGCAACATCATCGAGCTGTCCCTGCACAAGCACAACCTGGAGTCCATGGTGGAGGAACAGGCGGAAAAGCTGCGGGAATCGAACGAGATCCTGATCGACGCGCTGTCCTCGGTCATCGAGTACCGGAGCATGGAGTCCGGCCAGCACATCCGGCGCATCCGCCTGCTGACCAAGGCGCTGCTGCAAGAGGTGCAGCGCAACTGCCCGGAGTACGGCCTGAGCGACCACAAGGTCGACCTGATCGCCGCGGCGTCCGCCATGCACGACATCGGCAAGATCGCCATCCCAGACAGCATCCTCAACAAGCCCGGCCGCCTGACGGCCGAGGAATTTGAGACCATGAAGACGCACACGGTCAAGGGCTGCGAGATTTTGGGCAGCCTCGGCCGCATCAGCGACCAGGAGTATTTGCAGTACGCCTACAACATCTGCCGTTACCACCACGAGCGGTGGGACGGGCGCGGCTACCCGGACGGGCTGTGCGGCGACGCGATCCCGGTCTGCGCGCAGGCCACCGGGGTGGCGGACGTGTACGACGCGCTCACGTCCGACCGCGTGTATAAAAAGGCCATCCCGCACGAGCAGGCCGTCAACATGATCCTCAACGGCGAGTGCGGCATATTTTCCCCCAAGCTGATCGAGTGCTTCAAAAGCGTCATAGACCAGTTTGACGTGCTGCGGCGGCAATATGAGGACGGGCAGGCGCCCGCCGCCGCGCACCTGCCGCACACCGACCCGGTCAGCGTGTCGGTCAGCGCGCTCCAGCTCGAGCAGATGAAGTACATCGCCGTGCTGCGGCACGAGAACGCGACCGTGCTCGAGGTCGACTTTACGACCGGCAGCTACCACCTCGTCTACACCGGCATGGCCGGCGTACAGAACCTGTTCCGGGGCAGCAAGCTGCGGGACGTGCTGGACCAGCACATCGGCCGCCTGGTCGCGCCCGGCGACCAGGCGTGGCTGCGCGCCGCCTGGGAGGGCGGCATGTCCGCGTTTTTCGAGGCGGGCAGGTTCCAGCAGAGCTGGCGCTACCGGGTGAAATACCCCGGGGGCGGGGACTGGTGCTGGTGCGAAATGGTCGCCCTGCGCATCGATACCGACCACCCGCACGGGCGCAAGGCGCTGCTGCTGTGGAAGGTGCTGGAGGACGGCGCGGCGCCGCCGCCCGCACCGGGCTGTGAAGGCTTCCTGCGCGATATCCTGAACGGCGTGCTGCGGTGCCGCAACGACCGCTATATGACGGTCGAGGAGGCGCACGGCCGCCTGCTGGGCTACACGCGGGAGGAGGTCCGCACGCGCTTCCACGACCGCTTTATCGAGATGGTCTACCCAGACGACCGCGCGCGCGTCCGCAAGCAGATGGCGCAGCAGTTGGACGCCGGCGTGCAGTATGAGACGGAACACCGCCTCATCGGCGTCAAGGGCGAGCCGGTCTGGGTGCTCCACCGCGGACGGCGCGTCGCGGACGGCGACGGCGAGCACCTCTACAGCGTGCTGGTCGACATCAACCGCTCCAAGCAGGCGGAGGAAGCGCTGCGCATGAGCCTGGAGCGCTACCGGATCGTCATGGATCAGACGAACGACGTGATTTTCGAGTGGGACATGGCGACCGACTGTGTGACGTATTCCACCAACTGGAAGGAAAAGTTCGGCTACGAGCCGATCCGGGAGCGCGCCTCCATCCTGCTGCCGACGGTCTCGCACCTGCACCCGGACGATATGGCCGACGTGGGGCGGTTCATCCGTTCCATGGAGCATGGCAAGCCGTACGAGGAGATCGATTTCCGCGTGTCGAACGCCGAGGGGCGGTACCAGTGGTGCCGCCTGCGCGCGACCGCGCAGTTTGACGGCGAGGGGCAAACCTGCCGCGTCATCGGCGTGCTGTCGGACATCAACGACGCCAAGCGCGCGCAGCAGGAATTGCAGGCGCAGGCCGAGCGCGACGCGCTGACGAAGCTGCTCAACAAGCAGTCCGCCCGCAACCGGATCGAAAGCTACCTGTCGCAGGGGGGCACGCACGGGGCGGTGCTCTTTATCATCGATATCGACGATTTTAAGCTCGTTAACGACCGGTACGGCCATATGTTCGGCGACGCGGTGCTCGGCAACGTGGCCACCGCAATCGCGCAGCTGTTCCGCGGCGAGGATATTGTGGCGCGCATCGGCGGCGACGAGTTCATGGTCGCGCTGCTGAACGGGATGGACGGCGGCCGGGTGGAGGCCGTGGCGCGCCGCATCGTGGGCTGCTTTGAGCGGGCGCTGCAGGATTTGCCGTCGAACTGCCATGTCTCGTGCAGCGTCGGCATTTCGCGCGCGCCGCAGCACGGGAAGGATTTCCAGACCCTGTTCCAGCGCGCGGACATGGCGCTCTACCAGGCCAAGGCGCACGGCAAGAACCAGTTCCAGCTGTACGACCCCTCGATGGAGGGCGTGACCTTCGGCCAGGCCGCCCCGCTCGCGGTCGCGTCGCGCACGGAGATCGATTCCGACCAGAACGGCCCGGACGTGCTTTCCGACCTGGTGACCGGCGTGTTCCGCATGCTCAACGGCGCGGAAAACCTTGACCGGGCGATCGACATGATCCTGGAGCTCGTCGGGCGGCGGCTGGGCGTGGGGCGCGCGTACTTATTTGAAAGCTCGGCGGACGGCCGCTCCTGCAGCAACACCCACGAGTGGTGCGCGGAGGGCGTGGCGCCGCAGATCGGCACGCTGCAAAATATCCCGTACGCGTCCCTGTCCGTGCCGTACAGCAGCCTCTTTAACGAGCAGGGGGTGTTTTACTGCAACGACGTTTCGGCGCTGCCCGCGGATATCGCGGCGCTGCTCGAGCCGCAGGGCGTGCAGTCCATGCTGCAATGCGCCATGCGGCATAAGGGGCGCTTCTGCGGCTGGGTCGGCTTCGACGACTGCGAGCGGCGCGTCCTGTGGACGCAGCCACAGATCGAGGTGCTGCTGTTCATCGCGGAAATGCTCATGCTGTTCCTGCGCAACCGGGGGCTGGGCGGCACGGAGGCATAAGGGAAAGCGCCTGTGTATGGCACACAGGCGCTTTCTTTATGGGTTATGGGCCGAAGGATTCGCGCGAGGCCTGCAGGAACTCCGCGTAGTATTTGCGGGAGACCGGCACGATGCAGCCGCCGGCCAGGTGCACGCCGTCGAGCGAGATGCTGCATACGTGCTGCGTGTTGACAAAAGTCGATTTAGAGACCTGCAGCAGCTTGCCGGATGCGATCAGGGGGGACAGCAGCTCCCGCGTGGACACGCGCAGGCTCCTGCTGCGCAGCACCGTGCCGTCGGTCAGCGCGGTGTGGATGCGGTGCCCTTCGCTCTGGAAGTACAGCACGCGCGACAGGCGCAGCAGGCGGATGCCGTCGTCCGTGCGCATGGGGAAGAAGCGCTCCTGGCGCTTGGCCTCCTCGGCTACGGCATGGTGCAGCGCGGCTTCGAGCGCCGCCTCGTTGTCGCAGACGCGCACGTCGATATCGGCCGCCGAGAAAGGGGCGGACGCGCGCCGGACAAGCCGCAGCAGGCGTTCGCCGTGCAGCGCGCCGTCATAGATAAAAAGCTCCAACGGTATCCCTCCTTCCCGCCGTGCGGGGTTTCTACTTCCATTGTAACCGATCTTATGCGCGGGGCTGTTGACATCCTGTGTGAAAACCCGACATGTTCTGTGAAAAAGGGTGCGCCCACTCGGCGGGGCGCACCTTTTTTTGGCATCTAGCTTCGGAAAACTGCCTGTTTTTCGCATATCATGCAGTATTTACACGTGACCGGTTTTACTTTTCCCGGCTTTTCTTATAAACTTATAAATAAGAAAATTGCTTCAGGAGATTACATATGTTGCGAATCGCTATTTGTGAGGATATGCCGTCGGAAGCCGTCCACATCGAGCAGATGCTGGCGGGGTATCAGGCGCGCGTCCCGCAGCTGCAAATAGCACATTCCGTATTCGGCAGTGCGGAAGTGCTGTTGCAGGCTGTAAACGCAGGGCAGCGTTTTGACCTTTACCTGCTGGATATCGTCATGCCCGGCATGGACGGGATCGAGCTTGTCCGCGCGCTGCGCGGGGAGGGCTGCCGCAGTGCGGTGATCTACCTGACGGCGTCGCCGGAATACGCGGTACAGGCTTTCAGCGTGCGGGCGACGAACTATATGGTGAAACCGGTTTCATCCCGCGCCTTTTACGAGGCGCTGGACGAGGTGGTGGCCATGCTGGGGCACAAGGTGGAAAGCCATGCCGTGGTGCCCGCGGTGGACGGCGCGCTGCGCGTGCCGGTCTCCCAGATCGTGTGCGTGGAGGTCACCGGCCACGTGCTGCATTACACGCTGTGCGACGGGCGCCGCATCCGCAGCAAGGTGCTGCGCGTCTCGTTCGGCAAGGCGATCGCGGACCTGCACGCGGCGGGGTTCCTGCGCCCGCACCAGTCTTACGCGGTGAACCCGGCGCACATCGCGGATTTCGCGGCGCGGGAGTTCCATATGGACAACGGCATGTGCGTCCCGATTTCCCGGCTGCGTTTCCCGGAGGTGAAGGCCGCGTATATGCGGTACCTCGCGCGCCGGGGCGCGGCGGAAGAGGGGATCAGCTATGCAGCCGAATGAGTTCTGCCGGTTTTTGACCTCGGCGGTGCTCGTCCCGGTGGGGATCGTGTACATCTTTATCCTGGTGGACGGGTGGCGCCAGCCGATGCGCAGGATGTACCGGATTGTGGCCGCGTACCTAGTGTTCCACATCCTGCTGTGCGTATCCGTCTACAAGCTGACAAACCCCGCGGCCGCCGCGCGCATCCTGGGCACGGTGCCCATCCTGATCTGCTGGGCGCTCTACGCGCTGCTGACGAAATACCGCGACGGCCGCTTCCTGTTCACCGTGGTATCGGTCGCCCTGCTGATGACAATCATCGATACGCTCGCCTGCGTCGCCTTCCCGTACGGCTCGCCGTATTTCCTCGCGGCCAAGCTCGCCGTTTCGGCCGCCGCGGGCGCGGTGCTGCGGCTGTTCTGCCGGCGGCCGTTTTTGCAGCTGCTGCACAGCGCGGACCAGGGCTGGGTGCGCATGACGCTGATCCCGCTGACGTTCGTGATGTGCCTTGCCACCGCGTACGACCTGCCCGAGACCATTGGCCTGGGCGCGCCGAACCTGCTGACGGCGCTGCTGCTCTGCGCGTCCACGCCGCTCGTATACGCCGCGCTGTATTACTTTTCCCAGACCCTTCACGCGCAATACCAGGCGCGCGAGGACGCGCTCATGCTGCGCGCCCAGGTGCAGGCGCTCGGGCAGCGGTTTGAGCAGCTGCGCGTGAGCGACCGGAAAAACCATATTTTCCGCCACGACCTGCGCCATTACGTCCAGCTCCTCAAGGCCAGCGTGGAGGCCGGGGAGCGCGGGGAGGTCGAAAAGCTGCTCGGCCGCATGGAGACCGAGCTGGGCGACCTCTCGACCGAGGGCGTGCTCCATGCCTATACCGGCAACAGCCTGATGGATACCGTGCTGTCGCTCTACGCGGAGCAGGCGCGCGAAAACGGCGCCGCGTTCGAGGTGCGCCTGTGCATGCCGGGCGGCCTGCGGGCGGATATGACGGAGCTTGCCGTCGTGCTGTCCAACGCGCTGGAAAACGCCCTGCGCGCGTGCAGCACGATGCCGCCCGGCGCGGCGCGCAAGATCCGGGTGTACGACACGCCGGGCGCGCCCGGGTTTTTCCTGACGGTGGCGAATACCTTCTCCGAAGCGCCGCGGTTCGACCGGAAGACCGGCCTGCCGGAGGCCACCCGCCCTGGGCACGGCTACGGCACGCAGTCCATGGCCGCATTTGCCAAAAAGTACGGCGCCGCGCTGCAATTTGACATCATTGACGGCATGTTTTGTGTAAGCCTGCTGTTTTGACAAGGAAAGGGGGCGGGCGGATGCCGCGGGACAAAAGGCATAAGGATAAGTTCACCCTTGCCATCGCGCTGTGGTGCGCGGCCGTGATCCTGTCGGTGGCGGCGGTGTTTTCCACGCAGTACCGCCGCATGACGGACGATTTTAACGCGCTCGTCAGCGAGAACCTCGCCGCCTTCACGGAAAGCCGCCAGCGCACGGCCGGCGGCATGATCGGGGACGTGCAGAACCAGCTTGCCAGCTTGGCGGAGATGATCGAAACCACCGGCATGCCGCCCGAGGACGGCTGGCTGGAAGAATACCTGCGCGGGCTGAGCAAGCGCAACAGCGCCTATGAGATCAGCTACGGCGCCGTGGACGAAGTGCGGGCGCTGCTGGCGGACGGCGGCCTGCCCGCGGACGGCCGCAGGGTATGCGCGGAACTGCTGGCGGGGCGGCCGGCCGTATCGGATATCCATACGCCCCGGGACGGCGGCGCGCCCGCCTTTTCCATTACGCAGCCGGTCAAGCGGGACGGCGCGGTCGTCGGCGTGCTGCGCACCCGGCTGGACGCCTCGGTCATGGCCGGCGGCGCGCAGGACAGTTACCTGTTCCAGTCCGTCCATTCCCTCATCGCCCGGGCGGACGGCACGGTGCTGTACGCGGACGCGGGGAAATACATCTCGACCGGCAACCTGTTCCAGTCCACGCAGGAAAACGGCATCCCCGAGGGGGAGGTCGGGCAGATCGCGCGCCTGCTCCAGGCGGGGGGCGCGGCGACCCACCGCTTCAGCGCCAAGGGCAACACCTATTTCCTGTCCTTCCGCGAAATCGGCTATAACGGCTGGTACCTCGTCGATTTTGTCCGCTCGCCGGACGTGCTGCTGCATTCCGACGAGATCATGCACAGCGTCATCTGGTACAGCATCGCGCTGATCGTCATGACCGCGCTGTCCGGCGCGTTCCTGATCTGCTGGATGTACCGGCAGAAAAAGCGCCTCGACCTGGAGGAGCAGCGCTATTCGGTGCTGTCGGAATTTACCGACACGCTGCTGTTTGAGTACGACTGCGCGACGGACACGCTGGAGTTTACGCCGAACGCCCGCGGGCAGCTCTGCCTGGAGGATACGGCCATCCGGGGCGCGGCGCTGTCCGGGCGCGATACCGGCCTTGTGCACCCGGACGACCGCGCGAAAATGCAGCGCGGGCTGCAGGGGCTTGGGTCGCACCGGGACGGCACGGTGGGCAGTGAGGAAGCGCGTTTCCGCGTTCGGGGCGGCGGGTACCGCTGGTTCGCGTGCCAGTACAAGGTGCTGCGCACGCGGACGGGNGCGGCGGCTGGGACGACGCGGCGGCCTGGGCGGTCTGGGACGACACCTACGGCCCGCTGGAGGTGCGCTTCCAGGACTACCCGCCGCTGTAGGCGGCGAAGGCGCGCCGCCGGCGCAAAAATGGTCCCGGGCATAAAAAAGGGGCGGCCCCCAAGGCCGCCCCTTTTTTATGCGCCTATTCGTCCGGCAGCGCCCCCAGGTTGCACCGGAACTTGATTTCGATATCGGTCAGGTAAATGCGCTTTTCGGGCGCTTTTTTGCGCACCGTATAGTCGTACAGCAGGCGGAGGGGCAGCGAGCCCTGGGTGTCCGCGTCCTGCCCGATGGCGAAGTCGACCACCCCGTCGCGGATCATGCGCAGGTTGCCCGGCGTCAGGTCGTGCACGATCACGTGCACCTTGCCGGCCATGTCAGCCTTGCGCAGGGCGCGGTATACGCCGCTGCGGCCGGCGCAGGAAACGTAAATCCCGGCCAGCGGCGCGCCGTGGGCGAGCGTGCGCAGGACGATGCGCTCGGCCATCGCGGCGTCGTCGAAGCACTGCTGGATGTCGAGCAGCTCCATGCCGGGGTAATGCGCCTGGATTTCCTCCAGGAAGCCGACCATGCGCTGGCTGTCCGCGGAGTGGCCGTTCTGCCGGCCGGCGATGGCGAGTACCGCGCCCATGCCGCCCGTGGCCAGCCCCAGCAGCGCGGCGGCGGCCTGCCCGGAGGCCAGGTTGTCCGTGCCCACATAGGCCAGGCGGTTGCAGTCCGCGATGTCGCTGTTAAAGGTGACGACCGGGATGCCCTGCCGCTCGGCCAGGGCGTTGAGCTTGTCGCGGATCTGCGCGCTGGCCAGCGGCATGACCGCGAGCGCGTCGATGCGCTCGGTCTCGGTCAGCTCGTCGATCAGCGCGGCCTGCTGCTGCGCGTCCAGCCCGTTCATCGTGCGGACGATGACCTCCGCGCCGTATTCCCGCAGCTCCGCCGCCGTCCGGTTCATGGAGGCGCAGACCATCTTGACAAACGCCGTGCCCGCGGAGTGCAGCACCACGCCGATGCGTACCGCGGCCTTGGCCGGGGCGCGGCTCTGGTTCGGGATATAGCCCATTTCGCGCGCGGTGCGCTTGATCTTCTCGCACAGCTCCGGGCGCACCTGCCCCTTGTCGCGCAGGGCGCGGTCGACCGTGCCGCGGGACACGCCGCAGGCCTCGGCGATCTGGTTCAGGGTAACAGCCATTCGGGACATCCTCCTCCGGCAAAGCTTTTTCCCAAATTATATCACAGTGCACGGCGTGCGTGAAGGGAAAAAGCGATAAAACTTTGCGTGCACGTGCCAATTTGCGTCAAAAGTGACAAAATACCTTGCGGGCTTTTGGCGAAAAAAACGATATGGTGCACGGCGCAAGGTTCATTTCCCGATTCCCTTGCGCCCGGCGGCACGCTGTGGTAATTTGTATGTACTCCGGACGGGGGCGGGCTGGGGAACCGGCTCCCGGCAAGATAAAACCGGGGGGTGGCATCCAAAAGAGACATGAGAAAAAAGGGGATTGACAATGGAGTTCTTTCAATCGGTCGTATGGACGGTAATTTCGTTTTTGCTGTTCACCGTAGGCGTCGCGGTCATTTCAAGCTGGAAAACGCGCGGCGACAACCTGGAAACCGCCGAAGGCTATTTCCTCGCAGGCCGCGGCCTGCCGGGCATCGTCATCGCGGGTTCCCTGCTGCTGACCAACCTGTCGGCGGAGCAGCTCGTCGGCCTGAACGGCCAGAGCTGGAAGACCAATATGGGCCCGATCGCGTGGGAGGTCGGCTCCATGTTCACGCTGCTGGCGCTGGCGTTCTACTTCCTGCCGAAGTACCTCAAGATGGGCGCGATGACCATCCCGTCCCTCATGGAGGAGCGCTACGGCAAGGGCACCAAGACGATGTTCTCGCTCGTCATCGTCATCATGTATTCCATCCTGAACCTGCCGGTCATCCTGTATTCGGGCGCGGTGGTGTTCGAGCAGATCTTTGATATTTCCGGCATGCTGGGCATGTCCAAGTTCGGCGCGGTCGCCGTGCTGTGCGTGATCATCGGCATTGTGGGCGGCTGCTACGCGATTTTCGGCGGCCTCAAGGCGGTCGCGGTTTCCGATACGATCAACGGCGTCGGCCTGATCATCGGCGGCCTGCTGATCCCGTTCCTCGGCTTTGCGGCGCTGGCCGCGGCCACCGGCGGCGACGGCATCCTGGACGGCGTGCGCTACATCCTGGACGCCGACCCAGCCAAGCTCAACGCAATCAACGCATGGAACGCCCCGGAGCCCGAGGTGCCGTGGCCGCTCCTGATCACCGGTATGTTCTTCAGCAACCTGTACTGGTGGTGCACGAACCAGTCCTTCGTCCAGCGTTCCCTGGCGGCAAAGAGCCTGAAGGAAGGCCAGAAGGGCGCGATCTTCTGCGGCTTCCTCAAGTGCCTCGGCCCCATGTACCTGGTCATCCCGGGCATCATCGCCTTCTACCTGCCGACCATCCAGGACAAGCTGTCCGCGGCGGGCGCTTCCGCGATCGACTTCGCGTACCCGGCGCTGATCGCCGAAATCGTGCCGAAGCCGGTTATGGGCTTCTTCGCGGCCGTCATGTTCGGCGCGATCCTGTCCTCCTTTAACTCGGTGCTCAATTCGGCGTCCACCATGTTCACCCTCGACCTGTACCGCTCCTCGATCAACCCGAAGGCGTCGGACGTCAAGTGCGTCAAGGTCGGCAAGGTTTACGGCACCATCGCGGGCTGCGTGGCGATCGTCATCGCCCCGTTCATCATGAACGCCACGGGCATCACGACCTTCCTCAATTCCATGAGCCAGTTCGTGTCCCTGCCCGTCCTGTGCACGATCCTGGGCGTGTTCCTGTTCAAGCGCCTGCCCAAATATACCCCGAAGGTCATCACCGCGGTCCATGTGGTGTGCTACGCGGCCTTCCTGCTGCTCAAGCCCTGCTACCCGGGCAGCGAAAACCCGATCCACTACCTCTACGCGATGGCGGTGCTGTTCCCGGTGGAACTGATTATCATGTGGTTCCTCAACAAGTACCGCCCGGCGGAGGCGTACCAGATCAAGGACGTCGGCGCGGTCGACCTGACCCCGTGGAAGTACCGCTACGTGGTCGCGGGCGTGGGCGTGCTGATCGCGATCGGCATTTACGTACTCTTCTCCCCCCTCGGCATCGCTGCCTGACGGGGACTAAAACCGCATCTTTCCGGCGGCGCCCTCTCTTCTCCTCTCCTCACCCTCAGGGGCGCCGCTTTTCCTCNGGGGCAAAAAAAAGGAGAAGGGGGGGGGGGCCCCCCAAACCGGGCCGCCCCCCCGCCCCTTTGCCGTCCCCGCGGCGTGTCATTTCATGACGATCAGCTCGTATGCCCGGGTGCCCAGGCCGATCCTGTCCGCGTGCGCGAGGCAGGTCTTGTATTCGGCGTTCGGCGTGGTGTTCTCAAAATGGTCGTGATGGTCGCAGAAGTCCGCCCGCGCCATCTGGTCGGCGAGCTGGCTGCCCGGCAGCGGGTCGGAGCGCAGGCACGCGTCCACGCACGCCTGGTCGAGCGCCAGCGGGTCGGACGAGGCGAACATGCCCACGTCCGGCAGGATGGCCGTGTCGTTCTCGCTGTGGCAATCGCAGTTCGGCGTGATGTCCATGACGAGCGAGACATGGAAGCAGGGGCGGCCGTCCACCACCGCCTTGGCGTACTCGGCGATGCGGCAGTTCAGCTCTTTCGTCGCCGCGTCGCTTTGGAACTCGATCGCGTCGAAGTTGCACGCGCCGATGCAGCGCCCGCAGCCCACGCAGGCGGCCTCGTCCACGCGCATCTTTTTGGCCTGCGCGTCGAATTGCAGGCCGCCGTTGGCGCATTCGCGTTCGCACGCGCGGCAGCCGCGGCACGCTTCGGCGTGGATGGTGGGCTTGCCGTTGGAGTGCTGGTCCTTCTTGCCCGCGCGCGAGCCGCAGCCCATGCCGATGTTTTTGATCGCGCCGCCGAAGCCGACCATTTCATGCCCCTTGAAGTGCGTCAGGCTGATGAAGACGTCCGCGTCCATCACGGCGCGGCCGATCTTGGCCTCCTTTATGTATGTGCCGCCCTGCACGGGCACCGCGATATCGTCCGTGCCTTTCAGCCCGTCCCCGATCAGGATGGGGCAGCCGACCGTCATCGGCGTAAAGCCGTTTTCCCAGGCGCAGTACAGGTGCTCCAGCGCGTTCTTGCGGCTGCCGGGATAGAGCGTGTTGCAGTCCGTCAGGAACGGGCGGCCGCCGAGCTCCTTGACCACGTCCGCGACCGCCTTGGCGTAGTTCGGGCGCAGGAAGCCGAGGTTCCCCAGCTCGCCGAAATGCATCTTGATGGCTACGAATTTGCCGTCCATATCGATCTGGCCGATCCCGGCCTGCCGCAGCAGGCGCTTGAGCTTTGTGGGCAGCCCCTCCCCGAGCTTCGTGCGGAAATCCGTAAAATATACCTTGGCTTTTTCCATTGTGCAGCCTCCTTCGCTTGCCCGCGCGGGCTTCCCCATCTGCCCCGCGGGGATCCTTAGCAACAGTATACCACATTTGCGCGCGGCTGTCACAGACCGGCGGGCATGCCGCTACCGCGGCGCATACGCGGCGCGGTGCGCGCTGCGCACGTCCGCCCGGCACTTTTGCAGCAGCGCCTTCGCGTCGCCCCAGCCCAGCGCCTCGGCGTTTTGGCGGAGCTTATTTTCCAGCAGGTGCGTCTGGATGACAAGGCCGTAATAGAGCTGCGTGTCGGCGTCCCGGTCGCGGCAGGCGTTGGCCAGCAGCGCGGAGGTGGAAACATATTTCTGGAACAGCTGCCGCGTGGCGTCCGCCCGGCGGTACGGGAAGACCGCGAGGTTTGCAAACAGCGCGATCGCGATCCCCACCACGGCGTAGCCCAGCCGCACGAGCGATACATAGCCCACCGCCCCCCAGCCGAAGGCGCCCATGAAGACCGCGCCGCCGAGCGCGCCCACCGTCGAGCAGGCAAAGGTGGCCGAGTAGTCGGAAAAGTAAAACGTCAGGTAGCCGGACAGCATCATGACCGCGGTGCGCCCCGCAGGCGAGGGGATGAGCGAGAAGGCGACCACGCTGCACAGCCCGCCCAGGAGCGTGGCGGCCATACGTTTTTTCGCTTTCAGCCCCACGTCGTCGGCATAGGGCAGCGAAACGGACGCGACGGTAAACAGCAGCCACTTGCCGTGGGGGAGCTGCAAAAGCTGCACCGCGAGCGTGCAGAGCGCGAGCAGGCAGGAGACGCGCAGCGCATAGGCCACGCGCACGCGGCTGACGCGCAGCGCCGCCTGCAGGCGCACGGAGAAGGAAAGCAGCGTCTTGCGGTAGCGTTTGCGCTTTTGCGGGTGCGCCATACTGAGCATGCGGTCGCGGATATAGCCGAGGCACTGGTAAAACTGCCCGGCCTCCGCGTCCTCCGGCGCGCCGAAGCGCGCCCGGCACAGGGGCGGGATGCCCGCCGCCTCGCGCAGCGCGAACGCCCGGAAGCCGGACAGGCACGCGGACACCTCGCGCAGCATGGCGGCGCGGGCGGGCGTGACCGGCCCCTCGGCATCATAGAGCAGCAGCACGAGGTTTTCCAGGCCGCGCCCGGCGTCGATCATGGCGAAGCCCGCGTCGGAGATGCAGAGCACGCGCTTGCGGCGGTCGTAAACGGCCTGGCTGAGGCGGCACAGGTCGGCGCGGAGCTGTTCCGGGTCCTGCGGCACGCCCTCCGCGGACAGCAGGCAGCCGATGCACGTGTCGGCCTTGCCGATCATAGTGGTCAGCACGTCGCGCGCGGTCTCCACCACGCGCCCCCTGCCGTTTACAAGCTGGTACAGGATGATGCAGGCCGCCCCGGCGAATACGCCGAGCAGGCGCTTGGGAAGCTGCGCGGGCGTCACCGGGGAGATAAACACCAGGAACAGGTAGGACAGGATGTACGGGAAATAGAGGTGGCTGACATATTCATACGTAAAGGCGTACAGGATCAGCAGCAGCACCGCCAGGTTGACCGGCAGGGCGAGGGCTGGGGGCGCGTTCGCCACGAAGCACGCCGCCGCGGCCATCAGGAAGAGCACGGCGGTCTGGATACACAGGTGCTTGACTGGCGCCGCCGTCAGGTCGCGCACCATGGAGGCGGACATCATGATCGTAAAAATAACGCCCACGATGGAGTTCTCCATCCCGAAAACCTGTTGGAATACGTTCACGAACAGGATGATAAAAATAAAATTCAGCGTCGCATGGCGGAAGTTTTTCGTAAAGCTTTCCCGCATGCGCGCAACGGCCTGCTTTGCCTTTTGCAATGCACAGACCCCCCTTTCTAATTTTATTATAAACAGCGGGAAACGGAAAAGCAACACGGGCGCGCGGACGGAAGATGGGCATAACTACGCATTCTTACGCGTGGAACGGGAATTTACAGAACTTTTTGGCGGGGTTAAAACCGGACGTGCCGCGCGCCGCGCAACGATTTTCGCGCGGCGCGCATGGGGGCGGGCGGCAGGCCGCGCGTTCTTAGGATTTTCTTAATCATTTGCACCCGCCGGTATGGTACAATACTAGCGTAAACGGAGGTGACGCAAATGGGCGAGACGGTCCTCGTGGTGGACGACGAGCAGGAAATCGCGGATTTGGTCGAGGTCTACCTGCGCAACGAGGGGTTCCAGGTCTTGAAATTTTATAACGCGGCGGACGCGCTCTCCTGCGCGGCGCACGAAGCGGTCGGCCTTGCCATCCTGGACGTGATGCTGCCGGACATGGACGGCTTTACGCTCTGCCAGAAGCTGCGCGCGCAGCATGCTTACCCGATCCTGATGCTGACCGCGAGGGACCAGGAGATCGACAAGATTAACGGCCTCGCGCTCGGCGCGGACGATTACGTGACCAAGCCGTTCCGCCCGCTGGAGCTGGTGGCGCGCGTCAAGGCGCAGCTGCGCCGCTACCTGCGCTACAACGCGCCGGCCGCGGGGGGCAGCGTGCTCACGGTATCCGGCCTGGTGATGGATATCGACAGGCACCAGTGCACGCTGGACGGGGAGCCGCTCACGCTGACGCCCACGGAGTTTGAAATCCTGCGGATCCTGTGCCAGAAGCGCGGCTGCGTCGTCAGCGCGGAAGAGCTGTTCCACGAGCTGTGGGGCGATGCGTACTACAATAAGAGCAACAACACCATCACCGTGCATATCCGCCACCTGCGGGAAAAGATGCGCGACTCGGTCGAGCACCCGAAGTATATCCGGACGGTCTGGGGGGTGGGCTATCAAATTGAAAAGTAAGAAAGGGGCGCGCGCGGCCACGATCCTGCTGCGGCGCAAGTTATTCCTGCGCATGTTCGCGGCCGGCCTGCTTGTCGGCGGGGGCTGCGTGGCCGTCTATACGCTGCTGCGCGGGCGCTTTGCACAATCGTTCGTCGATTTCCTGGAGGAGCACTTTTTCCTGAAATGGCAGGACAGCCACACGATCTACCAGTTTGTGTTCCGCAACAACCTGGACAAGATCCTGCTGGCCTTTTCGGTGCTGGCCTGCGTGCTGATCTTTTGCGCGGCGTTCCGCGCGGTGGCGGGCTACATTACGCGCGTGTTCGGCACGGTCGCGGACAGCGTGGCGTCGCTCACCGGGGAGGCGGGGCAGGCGGAAGCCCTGCCGCACGAGCTGGCCTTTTTGCAGGACCGGCTGGACCGCTGCCGCGCCGCTTTCGAGGACAGGGAGCGGGATGCGCGGCTGGCGGAGCAGCGCAAGAACGACCTGGTCGTCTATCTGGCGCACGACATCCGCACGCCGCTGACCTCGGTGATCGGTTACCTCAGCCTGCTGGACGAAGTGCCGGATATGCCGGCGCCGCAGCGCGCCAAGTACGTAAAGGTCACGCTCGACAAAGCGTACCGCCTGGAGAAGCTGACCGACGACCTGTTTGAAATCACACGCTATAATTCGCAGTCGGTGCAGCTGGAGGAAACATGGGTCGATTTGCACTACATGCTGCTGCAAATGGCGGAGGAGTTCTACCCGCAGCTTACGCGGCAGGGCAAGCGGGCGGAGGTGCGGGCGGACGAGAGCCTGCAGGCCTACGCCGACCCCGACCAGCTCGCGCGGGTGTTCAACAACATCCTGAAAAACGCGGTGTCCTACAGCGCGCCCGGCAGCACGGTCGGAATCTCCGCCGTGCGGTGCGGTCGGTCGGTGGCCGTCACGTTCCGCAACACCGGCAAGGCCATCCCCAAGCACCAGCTCGACATGGTGTTCGAGCGTTTTTACCGCCTGGACAACGCGCGCTCCTCCAACGCGGGCGGGTCGGGGCTGGGGCTTGCCATCGCCAAGGAGATCGTCCTGCTGCACGGCGGCACGATCACCGCGGAGAGCGAAAACGGCGTCACCGCGTTCACGGTCACCCTGCCCGACCCGCCGGAGGGGCGGGCGTGGTAGGCCGATCTTTATGATTCCTTAGGAATTTCCTTATCCGGCNGCGCCCCCTGCGATACCGCGCCGGCGGGCAGGGCTACGAGATTTCCTACCTGCCCGCCGTGGGACGCCCAGCCGTGCTTCCCGTGCCGGAGGGGGTGCTGCTCTCGTCCTCCGGCGACAACCTGGACGGCTATATCCTGACGGCGAGGCGGGTGGATACGCATGGATAACCCGGCGGAAAGGGCGGCGGGGATCGACCGGTTCCGGCTCGTGGCGGCGCTGCTAGTGGTGGCGGTCCATGTCGGGCCGCTGGGGTCGGCCAACCCCACGCTCGATATGGCGGTTTCGCGCGTGCTGGCACGTGTGGCGGTGCCGTTCTTCCTGATGGTCACCGGCTACTTCGTCCTGGGGCAGCCGGGCGGCGCCCCCTGGCACAGGCTCCGGCGCTTTAGCCTGCGGGTGTGCAAATGGTACGCCGCCGCGGTGCTGCTGTATTTGCCGGTCAACCTCTACGCCGGGCAGGTATCCAGCCTGCCGCAGGCGTTGCAGCGGCTGCTTGTCGACGGCACCTTTTATCATTTGTGGTATTTCCCCGCGCTGCTGCTCGGCGTTTGGCTAACGGCTTCCCTGCTGGCGCTGCTGCCGGGGAAAGCCGTGCTGGGCGTGTGCGCCGGGTTGTACGCCGCCGGCCTGCTGGGGGACAGCTATTACGGGCTGGCCGCCGCCCTGCCCGCGGCGGCGCGGTTCTATGACGCGGTGTTTGCCGTGAGCGCCTATACGCGCAATGGGCTGTTTTACGTCCCGCTGTTCCTGCTGCTCGGCGTGCTGCTCGCGCGGCGCGCACCGGTGCGGCGCACCAGGGCGGCAGCCTGTACGGCGGCCTGCCTGGCGCTGCTGCTGGCGGAGGGGGTGGCGCTCCACGCCCTGGGGTGGCCGCGGCACGACAGCATGTACCTCATGCTGCCCCTATGCATGTGGTTCCTGTTCCAGGCGCTGCTGACGGGCAAGGGGCGCGCGCCTGCCGGGACGGCGGATTTCACCGCGCTCGTCTACGTGCTGCACCCGCTGTGCCTGGTCGCGGTGCGCGGGCTGGCCAAAGCGGCCGGCGTGCAGGCGGCGCTGGTTGGGAACAGCGTGGCGCTCTACCTTGCGGTGTGCGGGCTTGCCGCCGGGGTTTC
>NZ_LT707051.1:0-12958 GCF_900155735.1 Intestinibacillus massiliensis | reverse complement strand
CCCGGGGCTGCGCTGCGATTACGCGCGGCCGGGCATTACGCTGTACGGGGTGCACAGCGCGCCGGGGGACGCGACCCGGTGCAACCCGGCGCTCCAGCCCGCGCTGTCCCTGCGGGCACGGGTGGCGGCGGTGAAGGCGGTACGCGCGGGCGAGACGGTCGGGTATGGCCGCGCGTTTACGGCGGGGCGGGACATGGTGCTCGCGGTGCTCGCCATCGGGTACGCGGACGGCCTGCCGCGCAGCCTGTCCTGCGGGAAGGGCTGGGTGCTGCTGCACGGGGTGCGCGCGCCCATCGTCGGGCGGGTCTGCATGGATCAGGCGATGGTGGACGCGACTGGGTGCGGCGCGGTATCCCCGGGCGACTGCGCCACCCTCATCGGCGTGTCGGGGGGCGATGAAATCGGGGCGGCCGAGCTGGCGGGCTGGGCGGGCACGATCTCAAACGAGCTGCTCTCCCGGCTGGGCGGCCGCCTGCCGCGCGTCTATACGCGGCGCGGCGGTCCGCGATGGCGTACGGCTGAACCGGCAACCCGCAAGCAGGATGATAAAATATAAGGGTTGCAAAAACCGCCTGCAAGCCTCTATAATGAAAGGGATAAGGCTGGGGCCCCTTGAAAAGGTACCGGACTCTTTGAAATCGTTCGAGGGTGTTTGTATGGGTATTACGCTAAAACAGATCGCCGAAATGGCCGGGGTGCACAAATCCACCGTGGATAAGGTGATCCACAACCGTCCCGGCGTGAGCGACGCCAAGCGGCAGCAGATCCGCTCACTGCTCCGGGAACACGGCTACGAATCCAACCCGCTGGCCAAGGCGCTCAACTATCAGAAAAAGAAGATGACGGTCGCGGTGGTGCTGCCGGCCGTGGACGCGACGCCCGAGCTGCGGCGCGGCATCGAGCTGGTGCGGCAGGACTTTGACAGCTTCAACTGCGAAACGGTTTACCATGAGGTGCCCTACCCGGATGCGGCCGCGCAGGCCGCGTGCCTGCGGGCGCTGTGCGGGCAGGGGGTCGCGGGCGTGGTCTGCAGCCCGATGGAGGACGCCGCGGTCTATGACGCGCTCGCCGCGCTGGACGCCGCGCACATCCCGGTGGTCACCGTCAACTCCGACCTGGAGGACGCGCCGCGCCTGTGCTTCGTGGGGCAGGATGTGGAGCAGTCCGGCAAGGTCGCCGCGCGGCTGGCCTCGCTGCTGCTCGGCGCGTCCGGGGAGATCGGCGTGCTTTCCAGCCGGGAGAGCCTGCGCTCGGTCGAGCAGCGCAAGCGCGCCTTCGAGGGCTACCTGACCGAAAACTACCCGGCGATCCGCATCGCCGAGACGATCGACACGCACGAATCGCCCGCGCTCGCCTATGAGGGCACGGCGGACATGCTGCGCCGCCGCCCGGGGCTGGACGGGCTGTTCATCACCTGCGGCTGCGTGCCCGATATCTGCCGCGCGGTGCGCGACCTCGGGCTGGCCGGGCGGCTCAAGATCCTGTGCTACGAGCGGTACGCGGGCATCGTGGAGCTGGTGCGGGGCGGGGAAATCGCCTGCACGATCAGCGGCGACCTGGTGGAGCAGGGGCGGCTGGCCATGCGGCTGCTGTTCGAGCACATCATCTACGACCGCACGCCCGCGCAGAAGGAAATTTACACGAAAAACGAAATCCTGCTGCGCGAAAATATCTGAAAACCCCGCCGGCGGCTTTGGCCGCCGGCTTTTTTTATGCCGCGCCCTTTGGGGAAAGTGTATAAAAGATTTGGGGAAAACCTGTCGAGTATTCCTATATACAAATGAAAATGTACAGTGTTATAATCAAATCACAGTTAAGAGACCGGTATCGCAATAAGAGATTCCGGTATCGTGATTACTTTATGAGACTAAATCGAAACCTCCGCTTTGCGCGGAATTTCTTTTGGGGGTTTGAGAGACCGGTCTCGTAAGGGCGGGATACGCCGCCCGCACCCAAAAAGAAGAAAAGGATGGTATCACAATGAACGATCTTAGAATTGGCCTCGTAGGCACCGGCGGCATCGGCCGCACCCACATCGAGCGCATCAACGGAAGGCTCCAGGGCGGCAAGGTCGTCGCCTGCGCCGACCCGGCCGGCGCGTTCGGCCTCTCCGTCGCGGAAAAGTACGGCATCCAGGGCTTTGAAAACCCGATCGACATGATTAACGACCCGGGGATCGACGCCGTCATGTGCACCACCGCCGACCCGTACCATGAGGAGTGCGTCCTCGCCTCCATCGCGGCGGGCAAGTACATCTTCTGCGAAAAGCCGCTCGCGCCCAAGGCGGACGCCTGCAAGCGCATCGTCGAGGCCGAGATGAAGGCCGGCAGGAAGCTGGTGCAGGTCGGCTTCATGCGCCGCTACGACGCGGGCTACAAGCAGCTCAAGGCCGCGATCGACAGCAAGGAGTACGGCGAGCCGCTGCTGCTGCACTGCGCGCACCGCAACCCGTCCGTCCCGGCGGACTGGGACAACTCCATGGCGGTTGAAAACTCCATGGTGCACGAAATTGACGTGCTGCGCTGGCTGCTCGGCGAGGACTATGCGACCGCCGAGGTGCGCTACGGCAAGCCCACGAACAACGGCCCCAAGGGCCTGCACGACCCGCAGGTCATGATCCTGACCACGAAGTCCGGCGTGCGCATCGACGTAGAATCCTTTGTTAACAACCATAACGATTATCACATCAAGTGCGAGGTCGTGTGCGACGGCGCCGTCCTCAACATGCCGCAGCCGAACTACATCTCGGTCAACGCCAAGGCGGTCACCGGCCAGGCGATGTACACCGACTGCTTCCAGCGCTTCGCGGACGCGTATAACGATGAGATCCAGGCATGGATCAACGCCTCCAAGGAAGGCCGCGTCGACGGCCCGACCGCGTGGGACGGCTATGCCTGCCAGGTGGCCGCGGCGGCCGCTTCCAAGGCGCGCGAGACCCAGGAAATCGTCCCGGTCGAGTACGACCCGATGCCGGATTTCTACAAAGGCTAAGCCCCCTTCTTATTCTTCTCTTATATATGGCGGGGGCGCAAAAAGCCCCCGCCAACCTCACCCATTTTATATTTTTTTAGGAGGATATCCCTATGCAACTCGCACTTTGCACCGACGTGCTGGCAAACCTGCCCTTCCCGGACATGCTCGATAAGGTAAAGTCCCTCGGCATCGACGCGGTNCGGCGGCGCTGCCGGAGGCCGTGCGCCGCGCGCTTGCCTTTGACCGCCGCGCCGTCCTGGAGCAGGCCATTGAGGGCTTTGAGGTGGGCTGCGCGGTGCTGGGCGACGGCGAGCTGCTGGCCGGCGCGGTCGATGAAATCGAGCTGGCGCAGGGCTTTTTTGACTATACCGAGAAATACACGCTGGAAACGGCGAAAATCCACGTGCCCGCGCGCATCCCGCCGGAGAAGGCGCGGGAGGTGCAGGAGGCCGCCGTGCGGATCTACCGCGCGCTGGGCTGCGCGGGGTTTGCCCGCGTCGACCTGTTCTTGCAGCCGGACGGCGCGCTCGTCTTCAACGAGGTCAATACCATCCCGGGCATGACGGCGCACAGCCGGTACCCCGCGATGATGCGCGAGATCGGCGTGCCGCTCCAAGGGATCGTGCGCCGCGTGTTGGAGGGGGCGGTTGNCGCTGAACCGCGCCGGGGTACGCGCCTTTTGCGTGGCGTGCGTGCAGGAGGGCGTGGCGCTGCGGCGTGCGCGCGTCCGGGGCACGGTGCTGATCCTGGGCTATACCAGCCCGGCCGATTTCCCGCTGCTGGCGCGCTACCGCCTGACGCAGACCGTGCTCGACCTCGATTATGCCGGGCAGCTCTGCGCCTACGGCAGGGCGCTCGACGTGCATCTAAAGATCGATACCGGTATGAACCGGCTCGGGGAGCGCAGCGAAGGCCGCCTGTTGCAAATCTGCCGCTGCAAGAACCTGCGGATTACCGGCGCGTACACGCACCTTTGCGCGTCCGACAGCCTGCTGCCGGACGATGTGGACAGCACCTGGCTGCAGGTTAAACAATTTTACCAGATGGTGCAGGCGCTGCGCGGGCACGGCTGCGCCATCCCCAAGGTGCACCTGCAGGCGAGCTACGGCATCCTCAATTACCCGGGGCTGCGCTGCGATTACGCGCGNCAATGAACGATCTTAGAATTGGCCTCGTAGGCACCGGCGGCATCGGCCGCACCCACATCGAGCGCATCAACGGAAGGCTCCAGGGCGGCAAGGTCGTCGCCTGCGCCGACCCGGCCGGCGCGTTCGGCCTCTCCGTCGCGGAAAAGTACGGCATCCAGGGCTTTGAAAACCCGATCGACATGATTAACGACCCGGGGATCGACGCCGTCATGTGCACCACCGCCGACCCGTACCATGAGGAGTGCGTCCTCGCCTCCATCGCGGCGGGCAAGTACATCTTCTGCGAAAAGCCGCTCGCGCCCAAGGCGGACGCCTGCAAGCGCATCGTCGAGGCCGAGATGAAGGCCGGCAGGAAGCTGGTGCAGGTCGGCTTCATGCGCCGCTACGACGCGGGCTACAAGCAGCTCAAGGCCGCGATCGACAGCAAGGAGTACGGCGAGCCGCTGCTGCTGCACTGCGCGCACCGCAACCCGTCCGTCCCGGCGGACTGGGACAACTCCATGGCGGTTGAAAACTCCATGGTGCACGAAATTGACGTGCTGCGCTGGCTGCTCGGCGAGGACTATGCGACCGCCGAGGTGCGCTACGGCAAGCCCACGAACAACGGCCCCAAGGGCCTGCACGACCCGCAGGTCATGATCCTGACCACGAAGTCCGGCGTGCGCATCGACGTAGAATCCTTTGTTAACAACCATAACGATTATCACATCAAGTGCGAGGTCGTGTGCGACGGCGCCGTCCTCAACATGCCGCAGCCGAACTACATCTCGGTCAACGCCAAGGCGGTCACCGGCCAGGCGATGTACACCGACTGCTTCCAGCGCTTCGCGGACGCGTATAACGATGAGATCCAGGCATGGATCAACGCCTCCAAGGAAGGCCGCGTCGACGGCCCGACCGCGTGGGACGGCTATGCCTGCCAGGTGGCCGCGGCGGCCGCTTCCAAGGCGCGCGAGACCCAGGAAATCGTCCCGGTCGAGTACGACCCGATGCCGGATTTCTACAAAGGCTAAGCCCCCTTCTTATTCTTCTCTTATATATGGCGGGGGCGCAAAAAGCCCCCGCCAACCTCACCCATTTTATATTTTTTTAGGAGGATATCCCTATGCAACTCGCACTTTGCACCGACGTGCTGGCAAACCTGCCCTTCCCGGACATGCTCGATAAGGTAAAGTCCCTCGGCATCGACGCGGTCGAGATGACCGCCGGCGGCTGGGGCGCGCGCAAGCACGTCGACACCGCCGCGCTGCTCGCCGACCCGGCCAAGCTCGAAGCCTTCCAGGGCGAGCTGACGCGGCGCAGCATGCGCATTTCCGCGCTCAACACGTCCTGCAACCCGCTCTGGCCGTCCGCGACCGGCGAGGAGTATAAGAAATCCATGTACGACTGCGCGACCCTGGCCGGCAAGCTGGGCGTCAAGAAGCTCGTCGCGATGGCCGGCCTGCCCGCGGGCAACGAGACCGACACCACGCCGAACTGGATCACGTCCACCGTGTCCTGGCCGGACTTCATGGCGCCCGCCTATGCGTACCAGTGGGAAGTGACCATCAAGTTCTGGAAGGAATTTGCCGCGCACTGCAAGGCCTGCGGCGTAGAGCAGATCGCCATCGAGGAGTTCCCGGGCACCATGGTATGGAGCGCGTCCACGCTGCTGAAGCTGCGCGACGCCGTCGGCCCGATGATCGGCATCAACCTCGACCCGTCGCACATGATGGTGCTGGGCGCCGACCCGATCGCCGCCGCTCGCGCGCTGCGCGGCTGCATCTTCCACGTGCACGGCAAGGACGCGCGCATCGAGCGGCAGCTCTCCGATGTGGACGGCATCCTGGAGCCGCGCCCGGTCACCGAACCGGCGGAGCGCGTCTGGAACTACGTGGCCGTCGGCTGCGGCAAAGACCTGCAGTGGTGGAAGGAGTTCTTCTCCGTCGTCCATATGATGGGCTATGACGGCGACGTTTCCCTCGAGATGGAGGATCTCACGATGAGCGTGGAGGCCGGCCTGCAGACCTCGATCGACGCGCTGAACGCGACGATCAGCAAGTAAAACGCGGCAGGGGGGATGTTCCATGGATTTGAATGGATATGGGAAACTGATAAAGAAAGGCCGCGTTTCGGGGTTTGAGAAGTTCGCCTTCGGTATGGGCGAAATCTCCACGAACATCGTGTTCACGATCGCGACCAGCCTGCTGGTCACGTTCTACACCGACGTTGTGCACGTGTCCCCGGCCGTGATCGGCCTGATCATCGCGATTTCGCAGGTGTTCAACGGCATTTCGGATATTTCCGCGGGCTTCATCATCGACCGCACGCGCTCCAAATACGGCCGCGCCCGCGTCTGGATGCTGCGCATGTCCGTGCCGTATGCGGTTGCGGCCGTGCTGCTGATGACCGTGCCGCAGATCGGCGGCATGGCGCAGGCGATCTATATTTTCATTACATACAACCTGATGCTGACCGTGGTGTACACCATGTTCCAGCTCCCGTTCGCGACCACCATGACCTACATGACGCGCGACCAGGTGGAGCGCGGCAAGATCAACATCATCCGCATGGCGATGAGCCCGGTCGGCAATATCCTGATCACGCTGGTGTTTACCCGCATCCTCAAGGTGATGCCGAACGGCGGCGAGACCAGCCAGCAGAACTGGATTATCCTGACCGCGATCTACGCGGCGGCAGCGGCGGCCATGATGCTGTTCTGCTTCGCCAACGTGCGCGAGCGCGTGCAGGTGCTCGATGCGTACGGCGAGGAGAAGGTGCCGCTCAAAAAAGCCATCCCGGCGCTCTTCCGGAACAAGTACTTTATCATGCTGTTCCTGTTCTTCGTGGCGTTCGCCATGTACCAGACCTTCTCGGGCACGGTGACCACCTATTACTGCAAATGGATCATCGGCGACATGGCGATCATCGGCAACGTCAACACGGCGTGCTACGGCATCACGATCGTCGCCACCCTGCTGCTCGGCAGGGTGATGCACCTGACCACCAAGCGCAACTGGTGCATCCTGGGCGCGCTGTTCATCATCGCCGGCTCGCTTGCCGTGCTCGTCAGCCCGACGAGCGTCGCGGCCGTCACCATTGGCGGCCTGCTGCGCGGCATCGGCATGACCCCGATCCTCGGCATGATCTTCACCATGATCGCGGACGCGATCGAGTACGGCCAGTGGAAGACCGGCGTGCGCACGGCGGGCGCGATCCAGTCCGCGGCGACCTCCGGCCAGAAGTTCGGCCAGGGCATCGGCTCCGCGCTGATCGGCGGCATCATGGCGGCTTCCGGCTACAGCGGCGAACTGGCCGCGCAGTCGGAGCGGGCGCTGGCGACCATCTCCAACATGTTCATCTATGGCGTCACCGCCCTGGGTGCCGTGATGATCGTCGTGCTGCTGTTCTATAAGCTGGACAAGGAGTACCCGCGCATCATGCTGGAGCTTCTGGAGCGTGAAAAAAGCAAAGTGCGCTAAAAGATTCCGAAAAGTGAAAATAGATTAAAATAAAACCGATAGTATTATACTATCGGTTTTATTTTTATATAGATATACGTTTTGGAGCGTTTACGCCGCAGGCCGCCCCAGCAGTAAAGCCCCGTGCAAAGCGTCCCGGCCGCGGTTCCCCACCGCGGCCGGGGCTTTTTCACGCGTGGGGGACGGCAGGGCGCCACCTTGCCATGGGCGCATATCATGTTATAATAACACACATTAGCCGCAAGGCGGCAAACAATAAGACGGCGCGCCCCGCCGGCGGGGCGCGCCGTTTGGAACCATAACTGCGGGCGGTACAGGGCGGCCGCCCTTTTCTCGCAGGGCATGGATGCCAGGAACCCCCGATTTGTCCCATGGGACAGGTCGGGGGCTTTTTTTGTATGTTGAAAATTTTTCGACAGGAAGTGAATAAAATCGACAGGAAGTTACAGTAGTAATATATAGTGGCCCACTGAAACGATAAGGACGGAAGGGAATATGTATTATATCCGGATATGCGTCGGCGGCTGTATCAAGTACCTGTATAACGGCAGGCTCGCGGTATTCCAGCCGGAGTACGCAAAGAAGTTCAAAACGCCGAAGGCGGCGCTGCAATATATGAAGGGTAAGCCGGTGGCGCAGCAAAACCACTGGTGGATCGTGTGCATTGAAGGACATTGATAGATAGGAGTATATGCGGTATGTATAGCTTGTTTGAGGAAAACAACCAGTTCGGTGTGCAGGGCGGGGGCGCCTATGTCAAGGATATCACGACGGAACGGGCGGAGGCGGAACGCCTCGCCAGCCTGCTGAACCGGAACCGGGTGAGCCTGTGCCATCTTTACGACGTCATTGAAGATTTCTGGGGGATGGATATGCCCGCGCAGGCGGGCTAGCCGGTAAAGGGGGGGGCGCGCCCGGCGTCCCATCCCTGCGCGCGGCGCGCGGGCATACCGGAAATTAGGAAATTGGAAATGGGGGCAGCGAAATGGGAAAGACGGAACGTCTTTACAATCGTTATGCGAATTTGATGTTTAAAGTGGCGCTGGATTTAACGAAAGACAAGCAGATGGCGGAGGACGCGCTCCAGCACACCTTTGTGAAGGTTATAAAAATCGTCGATAAAATTAACGAAGATAACATAAAAGAAACCGGCGGATTGTTGATTTTGATGTGCAAACAAGCGGTCTCAGAATTGTATAAAGAAAGGGCGAGGTCCGTTGGGACGCAGGCATATGATGAGTATACGGAGCGGGAGGCGGTGTCCAATGAAGAACTGTGGGAGACGCTCATCAGCAAGGAGCCGGAACAGTACATGCGCAGCGCGCTCAAATGGCTCAAGCCGGAGTACCTGGAGCCGGTCATCTACCGGTATGTGTACGAAATCGACGTCCCGGTGATCGCGCAGCTGCTCGGGCTGAATGTAAGCACCACCTATACGCGCCTGCGGCGGGCGCGGGAACAGATAAAGCGGTACATTATAGATCACAGGGGTGAACTGGATTGAAAGACGACCATGTGGATAGCTTGTTAAACAGCTTGATGATAAGTACAGGGCAGAAGGTATTGGAAGAGCTATATGACGAGGCGGTCGCGCAGTACCTGGGGGAGGAAGCGGATTTGACGGCGCTTGACCAGCGGATGCTCCGGCTGTTTTACCATAAGGCGGGCGCCGGGGGGAATGGGCAATAAACAGGACGCGGTTTGCGGGCGGCGTATAGGTGGCGCTTGGGCGTAAAAAAACAAGGGGCGGCGGGGCGCTACGGGCGCTTCGGAAAAGTGCTGTAAAAAATGGTTTGTTTTTGTATGCGCGGGATGCCAAAATGGGCTTGCAAAGATAATAAAATGTGGTATCCTAAAATTATACAACCGATATAATGTAGAAGAACTAAATATTGGGCAAACCCGGCGAAAGCCGGCGACGCAAAGCTATAGGGCCTACTTCCGCAGCACGGTGCGGGAACGGCAGCCAGTTGCATGTGACAACACATTTTTACGGCAGACACGTCCATGCAGGGATAGGTCTGTTTTTTTATGCGCGAAAGGGTGGAAAGATGATGAAAATATTCACCAAGCGGCTTGGCGCGGCGGTAATTGCGTTCGCGTTGCTCTGCGGGATCGGCACCGTCCCCGCCGGGGCGGAAGGGCTCCAGGCATCCGCCGAAGAGGGGGTAACGCCTCCGGCAGACAGCGCGGGGCAGGAAACAGGCACGCCCCCGGCGGACGGCGCGGGGCAGGGCACGGAAACGCCCCCGGCGGACAGCGCGGGGCAGGAAACAGGCACGCCCCCGGTGGACGGTGCGGGGCAGGCGGGGAACGGCCTTGCCCCAGAGGGGCAAGACGGGGAAGGCCGGAGTGCGGCCGCCCCCAGCCCCGCCAATTTTGCAGAACCCGCGGCGGACGGGCTGCCGGACGACGGCGCGCGCCAGGTCACGCTGGACAACGGCACGCTATATGCAAACGGCGTGCCGGTTGTGATCAAAAAGGACGGCGACGGGCAAAAGGCGGTGTATGACGCGGACGGGGCAATTAAGCTGATGGACGCCCCGAATCTTACCACGGTATACGGCGGCGGCAAGAACGCGGACGTGGACGGGGACACCTCGGTCACGGTGGAGGACCTTTCGCTGACGGTGTACGGCGGCGGGTACTCTGACGGGACGCACAGCGCGAACGTGTCGGGGGATGCGTATATTTGTGTTACAGGCACGCAGGTTGCGCACACCTATGGCGGCGGGTATGCTATAGGCCAAAACGGCGAGGCCTTTGCTAATGTGGCCGGTACGGTGCGTTCGGATATCCTAGCCCAGGTGCCAAGGCCGGAGGAGGGGTATACCAAAAACGGCCATGATATCGTGGGCGGGGGCTATGCATCGTCGCAGCGTTATGCCGCCCATGCCACGGTAGGCGATGCGTTTACCAAAAGCGGCGAGCCGATCCATGTGATCCGTGGCGGCGGCTATGCAGTATCCGCACAAAGGAAAACGGCGGACGCTTCGGCAGGGGCGGTTGCAATGACCCTGTTAAACGGCGATATCAGGGAAGTGTACGGCGCGGGGTATGCATCGGGGGCAAACGCTGTCGCGGACGCAGAATCCGTGTATATAACGGGAGACCAGACCGAAGTTTCCGTAACGCTCCGGGGCGGGGGCACGGCCACCGGCAGCGGCAGGGCTTCCGTCCGTGGATTGGCGAAAATAGAACTGAAAAACCAGTCGAGGATCCTAAGTTATTTATATGGCGGGGGCAATGCGAGCAGCGGGGGGACGGCAGACGTTGGGTCGGCTGAAATAAGCCTAACAGGCTGCCAAATGCCGATTCAGATGTCATCATTTGGTTTGTCCGCAGGCGCCATTTATATGGGCGGCGCGGCCTCGGGAGAAAACGCAAGCGCGGTTACAGGCGATATGAAAATTGGGATAACGGATAGCGTTATGGCCGGCCGGGTTTACGGCGCGGGGGAGGCGAGCCAGAAGGGCGACGCGCATGGCGGCGCATGCGAAATGACGTTATCCAACGTGCGCCGGGACTATTTTTCGGATACCCAGTATGCCGGCCTAACATTGCTGGCCGATGGGGACGCAAGCGGCGCTTCCCAGGCAAGCCCAACGGGTACGGTGAAATTTTCACTTACGGGCAGCGCCGTGGATATGGTGGTAGGCGGCACGGAAGGCGCGGATGAACTCGAATCTTGTGACGTGTACTTGGACTGGGGGAAGGGCAACGACCCGGAAGTGATAATCGGCTGCATTGATTACTGGGCGCTGGCGGAGCCTTTCCAAATCGGGACATTTGCGCCGGCAGCCAAGGGGACGAAGGTCAAGGCGTCGGCGGAAGATTGGCCGGACGGCGCGGTGATCCTTTCCCGCCCGAAGACCACGGTAGAACACGCGGAAACCTTTGGTTTTACGGCGGACGGCGGCACGCTGACGCTGGAAGCGGCAAATGGGGACGGCACAGCCGTCCAGTGGCGCTACACCAAGCCGGCAAAGGAGCCCGAACCAGCACCCGATCCGGAGCCCGACCCAGAACCCGGCACGCCCACGCCCAATCCGCCTTCGGGCGGGTCGACGTCCTCGTCTTCGCCTTCGACGCCCAGCAAGCCGTCGGAGTCGACCAAGGTGGAGGATAAGGGCGGCGCGACCGTGGAGACGGTCACAAAGACCGAGGTGAGCGGCTCCACGACTACGGTGACCGAAACGCAGACCGCGACCGACCGGCAGACCGGCGAGGTGACGCGCACCGAAACGGTCTCCATGGACGACAAGCAGTCCGGCGTATCGACCAAGGTCACCACGCAGACCGGGGCGGACGGCGCGGTATCCGCCGAGGCGCATACCGAGGTCAACACGGGTACGGCCACGGTCAAGGACGGCGTGGCTTCGGCGGTGCTGGGCGGCCAGGCGGCGCAGGCGCTGATCCAGCAGGCGGAAAAGGCGGCGCAGGCGCTCGGGCAGGCGGACCAGGCCAAGGCGGACGTCGTCGTGCAGGCCGGTTTGCCCGAGGGGCAGGCCGCGTCGGTCGGCACGGTGCAGGTGCAGCTGCCGAAGAAGGCGGCCGCCGCGCTGGGCGCGCAGGCCGCGGCGGATATGACGGTCAAGACCCCGGTGGCCGACGTGACCATCCCCTCCAAGGCGCTGGCCGACCTTGCCGGGCGGACGGGCGATACCGTGACCGTTTCCGCCGCACGGGCGGCGGACGATACCGTACGGGTCGCCGTATCCGTCGGCGGGCGCGAAGCCGGGCAGGTCGAAGGCGGCCTGAAGGCGGCGGTGCCGTCGCCCTCCCTGACGGCGGGGACTGTGGCCGTCGTCGTCAAGGCGGACGGCACCGAGGAGCTCGTCCCGAAATCCGTCGTGGTGGGGGACGGCATGGTCGTGCCGCTGGAAGGCTCGGCCACGATCCGGCTGGTGGATAACAGCAAGCCGTTTGCAGACGCATCGCAGGCGCCGTGGGCGGAACCCGCGCTTTCCTTCGTCTCCGCGCGCGGGCTGTTTACCGGCGTGGACGATACCCATTTCGACCCGGGCGGCGCGGTGTCGCGCGGGATGCTGGCGACCGTCCTCAGCCGTTTGGAGGACGCGCCGCAGGCGGCGACGGCGCAGCGCTTCGACGATGTGCAGCCGGGGCAGTATTACAGCAGCGCCGTGCATTGGGCGGCGGAAAACGGCATCGTTTCCGGCGACGGCACGGGCAAGTTTGCGCCCGACCGCGCGATAAGCCGCGAGGAGCTTGCGGTTTGCCTGTACCGGTACAGCGGCATGCTGGGCGCGCCGACAGGAACGCGCGCCGCGCTTGACGGCTTTGCCGACGCGCACCAGGTTTCCGGTTGGGCGCAGGACGCGATGGCTTACGCCGTCGGCGCCGGCCTGATGGACG
>NZ_LT707050.1 GCF_900155735.1 Intestinibacillus massiliensis | reverse complement strand
TGGCGATGATGACGTCATAGGTTTTGCCGGTGCCCAGGAACTGCTGCATCTTGTCCATCGCCTTGGCGCGGTCCCAGTCGCATGCGTCCTCGAACACCATGTTGAGCTTCCAGCCGTCCTCGGTCAGCTTGTCCTTGACCGAGTTCGTGCGCAGCACCTGCGTCGGGATGCCGAGCACGCCCATGAGCATGACCACGTCGAGCTCCTTTTTGTCCGGGAAGATGCTTTCGATATACTCGGCCTGGAGCTGGCCGGCCTGGTTTTCGTCCGAGCCGACGTAGACGTACCGGTTGTCGACGAGCAGGGACTCGTCCGGCAGGCGGTTGACGAACACGATCGGCATGTCGCCCGCGGCGTTGATGACTTCCTGCGTGCTGTTGGAGTCGACGAGGTTGACGATCATCGCGTCGTAGCCGTCGGTCGCGCAGGTCTGCACGTGGCTGATCTGCTGCTGGATATCGTTATTCGCGTCAAACACGGTCATCTCGACGTTGCCGAGTTCATCCGCCATCTTGTGCTGCGCGGTTTCCATGCGGGTGAAGAACTCCGCGCGGTAGGAAAACGTCATGCCGATCTTGTAGGTTTTCCCGCTGTCCTGCTGCGTGCTGGCGGCGGGCTTGCTGCTGCCGGCATCCGCGCCGCTGTCCTTCTGCCCGTCGGCGGAACTGCAGCCGGAAAGCAGGAGGGTGGAGGCCATTGCGGCGGCTAACAATGCGGATAAGAATCGTTTCACGGGGATACACTCCTTTTCTTCTCTTTCAAGTTGTGGCATAAGAGCCACAGGTTGGTAGGGGATGGAACGTAAGCGCTTTCTATCTGTGAATTTAGGATATCAATAAATCATTCAGTTTTCAAGCGGATTTCGCCAAAATTGTATACAAAATAACGGCAAATTTTTTGTAAGAACCAGAAAAATACGGGAATCCATTGCAAATATATTCGTAAGCGATTACAATACGGGATATTGCCAATATCGCGGGTTGCTTCTCGGGCACGGTATCCCGCGCAATCACTCCCCCCAGGGATCCATGCGGAAACGCGCAAGCACATCCTACAGATGATGGAGGAGGCCGGGTACCGCCCAAACGCCATTGCGCAAAGCCTTGCGTCGCAGCAGACACACACGATCGCACAGGTTACAGCGCAGGGCTTGGGCTTTCCAGAGCCATATATCTGGTATGGGAGATTACACCATCCCCAATGGGTATCAGGGAATGGCATTTTTATCCCTAACGGAGCAGGGGATCAAAGTGCCCGGGCAGCTCCGCCTGACTGGCTTTCACAACGACCAGCCGTCGTCGCTGCCGCAGATCAATTTGACGACGATCGCGCGGCCTGTGAGGCAAAATAGGTGCGCTGGCTGCAAAAATGATCCTGGACATGGCATAGTGTCAGCCCGCAGAAAGTGCTGCTTTATCCGGAACGGCTGATCCGCAACACAGCTAGGTAATGATAACGGGGGATGTTGCCGTTGAATGCGGAAGCGCGGCATGCCCGTAATCGATTACGGATTTCTAGATAAATAGAGGATGCGAAAATATGCTCCAGGAAGATAATTTTGAGTAAATACAGCTTTAAAATAAAAATATACAAAAACAAGACGCAAAATTATAACTTTAAATCGTTGACATTTATATGTAACCGTGATATGATGCAGCCATGGAACGTAAGCGCTTACGAAAAGCGCATATTGCTGTAAATCTATTAAAAAGGAGTTTTCGACAATGAAGGAAATTCGAATCGGCCTGATTGGCGCGGGCTGGATGGGTACATTTTTTGCCTCCGGTTTTTATAACGTACGGAAAGCATATGGCACGGAGGTCGTGCCCGTTTTTGAAGCGGTAGCAGACCCGATCGAGGCCGCGGCAAAGAAGGCGCAGGATACGTTTGGTTTCCGCAAGGCGGTGACCGATTGGCACGATGTGGTGAACGACCCGGACGTCGACCTGGTGGTGATCACGACCCCGAACTTTACCCATGCGGAAGTGGCGATTGCGGCTGCGCAGGCAGGTAAGCATATCGTTTGCGAAAAGCCGTTGTCCACCAGCGCGGAAGAGAGCCGGAAAATTAGCGAGGCGGTGGTAAAGGCAGGCGTAATCAGCCTGGTCGACTTTATTTATCGCCGCTGCCCGGTGCAGGTGCATGCAAAGGAAATGATTGCGCGCGGCGACCTCGGTGAAATCGTAACCTTCCGCGGGGCGTTTGACTGCTCGTACTGCGCGGATCCATCCACCCCGATGACCTGGCGCCAATATGCAAAGTTTGCGGGTACCGGCGCGCTCGGCGACCTGACCAGCCACTTGGTCAGCCTGTCGGATATGCTGGTCGGCAGCACGATGGGCAAGATCACCGAGGTTTGTGCGGTTTGGGATACGGCCTTTAAGCAGCGCCCGGAAAAGGCGGGCGGCGCGCCGGCCGACGTGGATACCGATGATCAGATTTACATCCTGCTAAAATATGAAAACGGCCGCATCGGCCAAATGTCCTCCAGCCGTATCAGTGCGGCGAAACCCTGCGCCATGGCATATGAAATCCAGGGCACCAAGGGCGTAATCCAGTACGATGTGCAGCGCCTGAACGAGCTGCGATACGCCAAGGTCGGGGACGCGGCAAACGCCGGCTTTACGACTGTGGACGGCAATACGCTGCATGGGGAATATAAGAACTTTTCCCAGCTCAACGGGCTTGGCATCTCCTACGCGGACGTGATGGGCATCCAGGCGCATTCCGTCCTGCAGGCGGTCGCGGACGGCAAGCCGCTGGATATTGATATCCCGTATGGCTACTATGTCGAGCGCGTGTGCGCCGCGATGGAGAAGTCCGCACGTGAAGGATGTTGGGTCAAGGTAGACGAGGTATAAGCGGAAAGGGGTAAAAACATGGGAATCAAAATTTGCGGTGCGCCTTGCTGCTGGGGCGTGGATGACGTCAATAACCCGTATATCCCATCCTGGGAGCGCGTACTCCGGGAGGCGCACGAGGCCGGTTACCGCGCCATCGAACTGGGGCCTTACGGCTATATCCCAATCGATATCCCGCGCGTGACCGAGGAACTTAACAGAAACCAGATCGCTATCGTTGCTGGCACGATTTTTGACGATGTGCTGAGCGAGGAAAACTACCCGAACCTGCTGAAACAGGTGGAAGATATTTGCTCCCTGATTACCAAGCTCCCGCCGTTGCCGCGCGAGCCGGGGCAGCGTTGGGCGACCCCGTATATGACCGTTATGGACTGGGGGCACGACGAGCGCGACTATGCGGCAGGCCATCCCGGCCGTGCGCCGCGCCTGGATGAAAAAGGCTGGCACCAGCTCATTTCCCACTTCAAGGGCTTGTGTGAAAAAGCAAACAGCTATGGCGTGCGCCCGGTGCTGCACCCGCACTGCGGCGGTTATATTGAATTTGGAGACGAAATCGACCGGCTGGCGGCTGAAATCCCGAACGAGCTTGCAGGCTTCTGCCTGGATACCGGCCATCTGCGTTATGCGGGGCTTGACCCGGTCGAATGGCTGCGCAAATACAAGGACCGCCTGGATTACGTACATTTTAAGGACATCGACGAAAAGGTCTATGAGGACGTCCTGAGCCGCCATATCCGCTTCTTTGACGGCTGCCATGAGGGTTCCATGTGCCCGATCGGCAAGGGCATCATCGACTACAAGGCGGTCTCGGACGTGTTGCAGGAGATTGGGTATAATGGCTATATTACGATCGAGCAGGAACGCGACCCGCGCGACGCGGACAACAGCTTGCGCGAGGTGCGCGCAAGCGTTGAGTACCTGAAGGGCGTTGGGTATGATATCTGATTTTGGCTGCATACTGTGTAAAAATACAAAAGGCACAGAAATCACACAGAAAAATTCAAAATAGCAGAAAATTGTGAAACCTGCTAAACACAATTTCGGGTTTATCGGCGAAAATCGATAAACTGCTTGATTGTAATCCACAAAAACGCAAGGCGTTTTTTCACAAAAAGCCGATAAATCGCTTGGGACGGGCAGGGCAACGCGCCCTGTCCGTTTTTTACATGATTGACATGTTGCAAATTATTTGTTATAAAGAAACTGTGTTCAGACACAGCACCAAAAATAGTTTGTTTTTAGGGGACGTTATGAAAATCACGATTAAAATGATCGCGGAAAAGGCGGGCGTGTCCGCAGGCACGGTAGACCGGGTGCTGCATAACCGGCCGAACGTCAAACCCGAGGTACGCGAACGGGTGGAAAAAGTGATCCAGGAGTTGGATTATCAGCCGAACAAGGCCGCCCGTGCGCTGGCTTACCGCGATAATTATAAGCAGCTTGCGATTGTATTCCCGTCATGGAGCGGGTATTTCCGCCGTGATATCGAACACGGTATCGCGGATGCGGAGGAAAACCTTTCTGATTTCGGCGTCTCTGTCCAACCGTATATATACGACCAGCGCAACCATAAACAATGCCTGGATATTTTGGACGCCCTGCAAAGGTCCCATGTAAACGGCATCGCGCTCTGCGCGGAGAACAGCGTGCTGATCCGGGAGAAGATCAACGATCTGCATGAGCAGCACATCCCGGTCGTGACCTTCAATTCCGATATTGCCGATTCCAAACGAATTTGCTTTGTTGGACAGGAAACGCTGCGGAGCGGCCGCGTCGCGGCGGAGATCCTGTCGAAGTACCTGCGCGATGGGGAAGAGACCCTTGTTGTGCTCGGGAACTACGAATATAGTGGACATAAGGCGCGTGTGGATGGTTTTTTGCAGCGCTTCGATGAGATCGGCGTTCCAAGGGAGCGTTTCCACATTATAGAATGCTACAATGAGTACACAATCACATTTGATAAAGTCTACGATGCGCTTGCTGCAAACCCCAATATCCGCTTTATTTATATGGCCAACCGCAGTGTTACCGCGTGTGCGGAAGTGCTCCGGCGGATGGGGCTGGCCGGTAAGATCCGCGTCGTTTGCCACGATGTGACCGATACTATTTGCCAGCTCCTGCGGGAAGGCGTCGTGGATTTTACGATCGAGCAGGATTTGTACGCGCAAGGATACCGCCCGCTGATGATTTTAGGGGACATGCTGATGTCCCGGCGAATCCCGGAGCGCCGGTATCAATACACTGCGCTCAACATCATCAACGCGGAAAATGTTGAATATTTAAAGTAAGAGTTTTTTTGTTAATTTATGTGTGCGCACACAATAAAGTAATTATGTACTTATATAAGATGAATGAAGATATAAAGATAATTTTATGCGAATTGATGATGAATTGGCAGGGATAGAACAATTCTCTTGCAATAAATTGTGTTCGCACACAATTTATATAAAACAACAGGAAACAAAATTTTTATGGAGGTGTTTTCATGAACATAGGGCTTATTGGTGCAGGCAGGATCGGCCGCATCCATGGGGAAATCCTGACAAAGCATGTCACTGGCGCCAAGATCACCGTGGTCGCTGAGGTTTATGCGAACGGCGAGACCATCGCCTGGGCAAACGGCCTGGGGATCGGCAAGGTCGTCAAGGACTATCACGAGGTGCTCGCGGATCCGGCGGTTGACGCAGTCTTTATCTGCTCCTCGACCGATACGCACACGCAGATTATCATGGAAGCTGCGCGCGCCGGCAAGCAGATCTTCTGTGAAAAGCCGATCAGCTATGATATCGATAAAATCGTCGAGGCGCTGCGCGTCGTCAAAGAATGCGGTGTCAAGCTGCAAATCGGTTTTAACCGCCGCTTTGACCATAACTTCGGCAAAATCCGTGCAATGGTGCAAGACGGCAAGGTCGGGGATGTGCAGGTCGTTAAAATCACGTCCCGCGACCCCGCGCCCCCTCCGATCCCCTACATCAAGGTTTCCGGCGGTATTTTCCTGGATATGATGATCCACGACTTTGACATGGCGCGCTTCCTGTCCGGTAGCGAGGTCGCCGAGGTTTACGCGCAGGGCGCGGTGCTCGTCGACCCGGCGATCGGCGAGGCGGGCGACGTGGATACGGCCATCGTTTCCCTCAAGTTTGCAAACGGCGCGCTCGGCGTGATTGACAACAGCCGACAGGCGGTCTACGGGCACGACCAGCGCGTCGAGGTCTTTGGATCCAAGGGCTGCCTGGCCGCCCGCAACGATACCGACACCTCGGTCGACTATTACACGCCGGACTGCATGGTGAGCGGCAACCCGATCCGCCCGTTCCGCGTCCGCTATGAACTGGCTTACGCAACTGAGGTGCAGGCGTTCGTCGACGCGGTGAACGGGGGCAAGCCGACGGCTGTGGGCGGCTGGGACGGCCTGCAGCCGATCCTGATCGGCCTGGCCGCGACACAGTCGCTCAAGGAAGGCAAACCGGTCGCCGTGCGCCGGCTGGACAGGATTTAAAACATCCGGAATAACAGACGCGTCCCTTGGCAAACGCCGGGGGACGGAGGAAGGGGGTACTGCATTGGACGACGTGATCCTGGAGATGCGCGGCATCTCCAAAACATTTAGCGGCGTTTACGCGCTGCGGGATGCGCAGCTTACCATCCGGCGCGGGGAAGTGCACGCGCTGATCGGTGAAAACGGCGCGGGCAAGTCCACGCTCATGAAAATCATCCTGGGCGTGCACGCACCGGACGCCGGTGAAATGACGTTTAAGGGCAAGGCTTTCCGCCCGCAAAAGCCGATGGACGCGCTGCAGGCCGGCATCTCCATGATCCATCAGGAGATCAGCCTCGCGGACAACATGACGGTTGCCGAAAATATCTGGATCGGGCGCGAACCCGCGTCGCACGGTTTTGTAAATTATAAGGCGCTGCGCGAGGACGCCGCAAAACTCCTTGCGGAACTGCGCATCATCATCGACCCCTCCGAAAAAGTAGGCCATTTGAGCGTGGCGCAGATGCAGATGGTCGAAATTGCCCGCGCGATTTCGTATAACGCGGACTTGATCATTATGGACGAGCCGACCTCGGCGCTGACGGAGGAGGAAGTCGGCATGCTGTTTTCCATCATCCGGACGCTGCGGGACAAGGGCGTTTCGGTCATCATGATCACGCATAAGCTGGATGAACTGTTTGAAATCTCCGATGCAGTCACCGTACTGCGCGACGGCAGCTACGTCAGCGCCCACCCGATCTCCGAGATTGACGAAAAGAAGCTCATTTCCCTCATGGTCGGGCGCGAGCTGAGCGAGCTGTTCCCCAAACAGGAGGCGCAAATCGGCGAAACCGTGCTGCGCGTACAGGGGCTGACCCGCAAGGGGCTTTTTGAGGATGTGTCGTTTGCGGTACATCGCGGCGAAATCCTCGGGGTGGCCGGGCTGATGGGCGCGGGGCGCTCGGAAATCATGACGGCGCTTTTCGGCGGCATGCCGGTTGACGGCGGGGAAATCTATATTGACGGCGAGCGGGTGGCGATCCGCAACCCGCGGGACGCGATCAGGCACGGGTTGGCCATGGTCACAGAGGACCGCAAGCTGACCGGCTTGTCCCTGTGCCGCTCCTGCAAGGAAAATATTTCGGTGACGAATCTGAAACGCACCTCCCCATCCGCTTTCCTGAATAAGAAAAAGGAGATGGAGGAGGTGCGGGAGATGATCCATGCGCTGTCCATCCGCCTGGCCGACCCGGAGCAGGCCGTCCGGTCGCTGAGCGGCGGCAACCAGCAAAAGATCGTGCTTGCACGCTGGCTGCTGACGGCGCCGAAGGTACTGATCCTGGACGAGCCGACCCGCGGCATCGACGTGGGCGCAAAGTCCGAAATCCACCGCCTCATTTCGGAGCTGGCCTGCAAAGGCATGGCGGTTATCATGATTTCCTCCGAACTGCCGGAGGTGCTCGGGATGTCGGACCGCATCATGGTTGTACATGGGGGGCGCGTCCGCGGCGTGCTGTCACGCGCGGAGGCAACCCAGGAAAACGTTATGGCACTGGCCACCAACACCGTGAAGGAGGGAGCATAATTTGGAAGCTGCGGCGAAACCCAAGGGCAACAGCCGTTTGAAACGGTTTGTAGGGGACAATAAGATCCTGTTTATTTTTATCGCCCTGTTCATCGTCATGTCGGCCGTGCGGCCGGACGCATTCTTTACGTATACAAATTTGACGAACTTACTGAAGCAGATCGCGGTTAACGCCATCCTCGCGGTCGGCATGACGGTCGTCATGACCACCGGCAGTTTCGACCTTTCAGTGGGTTCGGTCGTCGGCGTGGCAGGCGTAGTCGTGGCGCTGAGCGCCAAGGCGGGTGTGCCGGGCATAGCGGCGCTGCTGATTGGCGTGCTTGTCGGCGCGGCGTTCGGCTGTGTGAACGGCCTTGCGATCGCGGCGTTTAAAATCCCGTCCTTTATCGTCACCCTGGCGATGATGCAGGCGGCGCGCGGCCTGAGCTATATGTTCTGCGAGGGCTTCCCGGTCACAGGCTTCCCCAAAAGCTATCTGTTTATCGGACAGGGATACTTCCTCGGCGTCCCGGTGCCGGTGTATATCATGGCGGCGGTCGCCGTGCTGGTAGCGGTGCTCATGCGGCAGACCAAATTCGGCCGGTATGTGTACTTTATCGGCGGCAACGAAGAGGCCGCGGCGCTTTCCGGCATTAATGTCTTCAAAACGCGCGTGCTTTCCCATACCTTGTGTGGCCTGCTTGCAGGCGTCGCGGGTATCGTACTGACCTTCCGCGTCGGTTCGGCCATGCCGGCCGCCGGCGAAGGGTTTGAGATGGACGCGATTGCGGCCGCGGTCATCGGCGGCTGCTCGCTTAGCGGCGGCGTCAGCCGGATCAGCGGTACGGTCTTGGGCGCGCTTATCCTCGGGCTCATCAGCAACGGTATGAACCTGCTTGGCGTAACGACTTACCCGCAGATGGTCATCAAGGGGGCCATTATCTTTGTTGCGGTGCTGCTCGATACCCGCGCCAATAAAAAATAGCGGCCATTGCAGATTGGCGTGGCGGACGTCCCGTGCCGCGTAAGGGGATCGCTCCCGTTCTGCATTCGCAAAATCGGCATTGATTATGCCCGGTATAGCACATTGCCCACCCCTGCGATGCGGCAAGACTGGCACAACCGGTGGCTGTCTTGGAAAAAAGGAAAACGGCAGCTTGCGGCGCGGTTTGGCGCGCGGCGCTGCCATCAAACATTATGGCATATGGAGGGAATAACCATGAAAAAGAAGCTATTATCGCTCGTCGCCATGCTGTGCTGCGCCAGCTTCCTGCTATGCGCCTGTTCCGGCGGCGGTACTGACGCGGGCGGCGATGCTGCGCAGGGGGATGGCGGCAGCGCTTCGTCCGGCAATACACGCATCTGCTTCCTCGCACAGGCAAATAACACTTTTCAGGCGTCCCTGCGCGACGCCATTGAGGCAAAGGCCAAGGACATTGGCGTAAAGGCCGATACCTTCAACGCGGATAACGACGTCAGCACCCAGCTCGACCAGATCGAAAGCGCGATCGCGAGCGGGTACGACGCAATCATCCTGTGCGCGGTCGATTCGGCGGGCGTACTGCCGGGCGCACAGGCCGTTAAGGACACGGGCATCCCGCTCGTCTGCGTCAATATGCTCGTGGACGATGAAAACGCATACGACGTGTACGTCGGTTCGGACGATGTGGACGCGGGCACGATCCAGGGCGACTGGGTCAAGGAAAAGACCGGTGGCAAGTGCAAAATCGGCTTGCTGCATGTGCCGATGGGCTGCTCAGCGGAAATTGGCCGCACGCAGGGGCTGAAACAATCCCTGCTGGACGTATGCCCGGACGCGGTCGTCGTGGCGGAAGACGACGGCAAAGCGCAGATCGACGAAGGCATGCGCATTGCGGAAGACTGGATGCAGACCTACCCCGACATCACGATCATCATCGCGCAGAACGACGCGATGGGGCTTGGCGCGATGCAGGCCGTCATGTCCGCCGGGAAAAAGGATGATATCCTGATTTGCGGCGTGGACGGCGACCAGGACGCGGTACAGGCGATCATTGACGGCACCTATGATATGACGGTTTTCCAGAATGCCGAAGGCCAGGGCAGCAAGGCCGTAGAGGTCGCCCTCGGCCTGATTGGCGGCGAAACCTATGACAAATCGGTCATGATCCCCTTTGAGGCGATCACCGCCGATAATGCCGCCGACTATCTCGCATAAGTCGTACGGGTGCCGGTTCCGCAACCGGAACCCCTTCGGAGCCCCTCACATCCTTCTTCTCTTACCGGTATCCGCCGGGGAGGCTGCCAGTTTCTCCGGCGGATACCAGGAACTTTAAAAATGGAGGCAATTACATATGGGCAAGTATAACTGGAAGGACATCCACGACCGCCTGATGAAGCATTACCGTCTGCGCACGCTGCCGATCGTCCTCAAATATTACAAAAAGAAGGAAGACATGCTGGCGGTGCCGGGGCTTGCGCACCCGGAAAATTTGTGCACGCCATGCCTCGCGGTAGGGCAGGCGGTGGCGCTTGGCTCCGCGGTCGCAATCACGAGCGAGAATTTCAACACGAATTATTGCCGTGCGGCCAACGGTTTTGCCGCGCGCGATGAAAAATGGTACTCCGCCGAGCCTTACCTCGACCGCTGGAGCCAGAACCTGGGCTCCGCGCAGGCGCACCATAAGGCGATGACCGATTGGGGGGAGACGCGGCATGAGGGCTTTGCCGTCGCGCCGCTCGAATCCGGGATCATTGAAGACCCGGACTGCTGCCTGATGTACGTCAACCCGGAACAGGCCTTTTGGATCCTGACGGCGTCGGTCAATGTGGAATATAAAAAGCGCACCTTCACCTTCCTCGGCGAATCCACATGCAGCGATTCCTGGATGCATACCGTGACGACCGGGGAACCCGGCCTTGCGATCGGCAGCAACGGCGAGCGCGTCTTCGGCGGCCTGCCGCATGATGAAATGATCCTGACCCTGCCGATGGAAGACGTCATGAGGTCGCTGGAAGGTATGGAGAATATCCGCAACGGGCGCGAATTCCTCGCCTACCCGATGCCGGGCTACGGCTCCTTCGGCGATATTTCGCGTACCCCGAACCCGGCGTTTGAAGGGTTTTAAGCCTGATAAGCACAACAACTAATATTAGAAACGGGCTTTTGCCGGGATGTGCGGCAAAAGCCCGTTTTTTATAAAGCATCCGCATACGGAAAACAGCCCGTGTACATCAAGTACACGGGCTGTTTAGGATGGTTCGGAATGGTTTAGCCGGCAAGGGAAGCCAAAATGCTGTCCTTGAGCTGGGAAAGCTGGGAAAGCGTGTCCCCCTTGAGGGCGGATTTGACGGTGACGACCGGCTCCAGTACCTGGATATTTTTCAGCTCGTCCAGCAGCGCACGCGTCTGCTTTGCAGCGGTCGGCGCCCAGGAGCCGTTTTCCAGCAGGGCGACCGTCCGGTTTTGCAGGTTCAGCGCCTTCATGTCGTGGAGGAAATTGAGCATCGCCGGATAGATGCCGCCGTTGTAGGTCGGCGCGGCGAGCACCAGGTGGCTGCACCGGAAGACTTCGGAGACCAGCGCGGAAACATGGGTGCTGGAAATGTCATGGACGGCGATGTGCTTGACGCCTGCATCCGCCAGGCCGCACGCCAGGATATTGACCGCATTTTCCGTATCGCCGTACATCGAGCCGTACAGCAGCGCGACGGTCTGCTCTTCCGGCTCGTACCGGCTCCACAGGTCGTATTTTTGCAGCAGGCAATCCAGGTTGCTGCGCCATACCAGCCCGTGCAGCGGGCAGATCATCCGGATTTCCTGCCCGGGGAGCTTCTTGAGCGCCGCTTGCACCTGCGCGCCGTATTTGCCTACGATGTTGCCGTAATACCGGCGGGCGTCGTCCAGCCATTCCTGCTCAAAACGCACCTCGTCGTTAAACAGGTTGCCGTTGACGGCGCCGAAGCTGCCGAAAGCGTCCGCCGAGAAAAGCAGCTTTTCAGTCTCCTCATAGGTCATCATGACCTCCGGCCAATGCACCATAGGGGCGAAATAGAAGCGCAGGGTATGGCTGCCGAGCGAGAGGGTATCGCCTTCCTTCACAGTCACCATGCGCTCCGAAAGGTCAAAGTCATAGAACTGCTGCATCAGCCCAAAGGTTTTGGCGTTGCCCACCAGCTTGAGGCTGGGGAACCGCAGCATCAGTTCCTCGAGATTGGCGCAATGGTCAGGCTCCATATGGTTGACCACCAGGTAATCGAGTGCACGCCCATCCAGCGTATGCAGGATGTTTTCGAGGAACTGGCGGGAGACAGAGGCGTCCACCGTGTCGATCAGCGCCGTCTTTTCGTCCAGGATGAGATAAGAGTTATAGGTGATCCCGCGCGGGATCGGGAAAAGGTTTTCAAATAAGGACAGGCGGCGGTCGCAGCCGCCGACCCAATAAACAGAATCCGATAAATTACGGGTGCAGTACATGCTTTTCCTCACTTTCACTATGCGGATGTTACAGTAATTGTATGGCAACCATGGTTCTTACGGAGGAAGCGGGGTTGCCGGCAGGGCAGGCCACAACTTCCCGTAAGACAGCTTTTTTCTAACTACATACTAAATCAAGCCGCGGATGAAGTCAAGGGATTCCGGCAGCCCGCCGTATTAAAAAGCATGATTTTGGTGTAATTTAGGAGATGTTGCCGATCGGCTGCAAAACAGGGCGGCTTCCTGTAACAATTGTTACCAGAAGCTTGCGGCAGGGATGCTAAATTAGAGACGCGCAGCGAGCTGGCAGCCGGTATATGCAACCAGGATATCCGGGAGGGGGAGCCTTTGCCTATGCACGGACGAAATCCTATCGCGCAGTTCCCATCCGGCGGCAAATAGGGTATGATAGGGACGGGTATGATAAGCATGCAGAGGATCGGAGGTGCAGGCATGGTTGAGGTTTTAAAAGGCAGTCCGTTGTTCCGTGGCATGGCGGAGGACGACATAAGGGGATGCCTGGCATGCAGCAAGGCACAGGTAACCCGCTATGAGAAGGATGCGCTGGTTTTTTGCCAGGGCGATATGCCGGAAAGCGTTTCCGTGCTTGTCGCAGGCGCTGTGGCGGTGTGCAACGATTCCAACGACGGCAGGCGCAGCATAGTAGCTACCTTCGACCAGCCGGGGGAGTTGTTTGGGGAGGTTTTCGCGTTTTTAAACCACAAGGCGTACGAGCACTATGCGCAGGCATTGGCGCCTTCCGCCGTGCTGCAAATCCCCGAGCAGTATTTTTACCGCACCTGTGGGAACGCTTGCGAATACCACGCAAAGCTGGTGGCGAATATGCTGTCTATTTTCGCGCAAAAGGCATATTACCTCAATCAGAAGCTGCAAATCCTTTCCTGCGCGACCCTGCGCCAGAAAATTGCGAAGATGCTGCTGTGCCATTGCGGGGCGGATGGCCGGGGGACGCTTTCCATGGGGCGCGAAGCGCTCGCGGATTACCTGAACGTTGCGCGCCCATCCCTGTCGCGTGAACTGATGAAAATGCAGGACGACGGGCTGGTACGGGTAGGCAGGCAGGGCGTTTTCATCGCAGACCTTGGGGCGCTGCAGCAAATGTTCTAATTTTTTAAGTCCGTAACATATGTTACGGACTTTTTTTGCCCGCGCTGTTAGGATAGAGCCAGTAAAGGGAACCAAGACGGCTAGGAAGGAAGTTATATATGGAAAATAAAATGTTTTGTGATCAGTGTCAGGAAACCGCGGGCTGCACCGGCTGCACGCAAATGGGCGTTTGCGGCAAGAAGCCGGAGGTTGCGGCGATGCAGGATCTCCTGGTCTATGTGACCAAGGGGCTGTCCGCCGTCACAACCCAACTGCGGGCGGAAGGGAAAACGGTCCCGTCGGAGGTCAACCGCCTGATTACGTTCAACCTGTTTCTCACGATCACCAATGCCAACTTTGACGAGGATGCGGCGATAGGCCGTATTCTTGATACCCTGGCGCAAAAGCGCGCGCTGTTGGGACAGGTATCCCATGCGGGAAGCCTGCCGGAAGCCGCCCGCTGGGACGCGCATGGCCGCGCGGCGTTTGCGGGCAAGGCGGCGCGGGTTGGCGTGCTTGCGACCAAGGACGAGGACATCCGCAGCCTGCGCGCGTTGATCACTTACGGCCTCAAGGGGCTTTCGGCGTACAGCAGGCACGCGGGCGCCCTGCTGCAGGAGGACGCGGAAGTGGACGCGTTTTTACAGCGGGCGCTCGCTGCGACGCTTGACGATTCCCTGACGGCAGACGACCTGGTCGCGCTGACGCTGGAGACCGGCAAGTACGGCGTGCGCGGGATGGCGCTGCTGGACAAGGCCAACACCTCCGCCTATGGCAACCCGGAAGTTACAAAGGTCAATATCGGCGTGGGGACGCGTCCGGGCATCCTGATTTCCGGCCACGACCTGCGCGATCTTGAGATGCTGCTTCAGCAGACCGAGGGCACGGGCGTGGACATCTATACCCACTGCGAGATGCTGCCCGCGCATTATTATCCGGCGTTTAAAAAGTATGAGCATTTCGTTGGCAATTACGGCAATGCATGGTGGAAGCAAAAGGAGGAGTTCGCACGCTTTCACGGCCCGATCCTCATGACGACGAACTGTATCGTACCCCCGGAGGACAACTATAAGGATCGCTTGTACACCACCGGTGCGGCGGGCTATCCGGGCTGCAAGCATATCCCCGGCGGCGCCGGCGAAGAGAAGGACTTTTCTATCCTGATTGAGCGCGCCAAGCACTGCGCGCCGCCTGCCGAGCTGGAGCGCGGCGAGATTATCGGCGGTTTTGCGCACAACCAGGTGCTGGCGCTGGCCGACAAGGTGGTGGATGCGGTAAAGTCCGGTGCGATCAAAAAATTTGTCGTCATGGCGGGGTGCGACGGCCGCGCAAAGTCCAGGGAGTATTATACCAACTTTGCCAAGGCACTGCCAAAGGATACCGTCATCCTGACGGCCGGTTGTGCGAAGTATAAATACAACAAGCTCGGCCTGGGCGAGATCAGCGGCATCCCGCGTGTGCTGGACGCTGGGCAGTGCAACGATTCCTATTCGTTGGCCGTGATCGCATGCAAGCTGCAAGAGGCTTTTGGGCTGGACGATATCAACGACCTGCCGATCATTTATAACATCGCCTGGTATGAGCAAAAAGCGGTCATCGTCCTGCTTGCCCTGCTGCACCTCGGCATAAAGGACATCCACCTGGGTCCCACGCTGCCCGCCTTCCTGTCGCCTAATGTGGCCAAGGTGCTGGTGGAAAACTTCGGGATCGCCGGGATTGGCACGGTGGAGGACGACATGGCGCTGTTTTTCGGGGAAGCTGCCGCCCCTGCGCTCACGGCGGATATGCGGGTCGGCGAAATCCTTGAGGGGAAGCCGGAAGCCGCGCAGGTTTTGATGGAATACGGGATGCATTGCCTGGGCTGCCCGTCTGCCCGGATGGAATCGCTGGCGGACGCCTGCGCGAAACACGGCATGGACGTGGAGGGCGTCCTGGATAAGCTGAACGGATAAAAAGCAAGCCCAATTCCGGCCTTGCCGGCCGGGGGATCAGCGGCGTAGCGCTTTCGTGTTACGCCGCATTCTTTTGCGCAATCTGGCTATGCTGGAAAAAATTTTAAGCCGCAGCGGCAAAAGGGTGTCATATCATGCAAGAAAAAGGGGCGCTTCCATGTTAAAATAAAACAAGCTTGGGAGGAGGCCTATTATATGTTGCAGGAACAGGAACAGCGGCATGTGTACTATGACCGCGATTTGGATATTGAAATTTATAACCTGAGCGGTATCGTGCAGAAGTTCCCAAACCATTTCCATGAATATTACGTAATCGGTTTTGTGGAAGGCGGATGCCGCCATCTCTGGTGCAGGGGGCAGGAGTACGACCTGTCCGCGGGGGACTTAATCTTATTCAACCCGCGGGATAACCACTACTGCGCGCCGATTAACGGCGAACTGCTGGATTACCGTGCGGCCAATATCACACCGGACAGGATGGTAAAGCTGGTCGGGGACATCACAGGGGAGGCGTATGCGCCGCGTTTTACGCAGAATGTCGTGTACCAGAGCGAAATCGCGCAGTCGGTGGGAGGCCTGTACCGGTCGATCGTTTCCGGCGCGCCCAAAATGGAAAAGGAGGAAGCGCTTTTTTTCCTGCTGGAACAGGTGCTGCAGGATTATGCCGCCCCGTTGGGCGAAGCCGGCCAATCCGCCCCCAACCAAAAGATCCAGACACTCTGTGACTATATGGAGGCCCATTTTTCCGAAAATATCACGCTTGACGACCTGCTCACGATGACGGACTTCGGAAAATCCTATTTGCTGCGCGCCTTTACAAAACAGGTGGGCGTTTCGCCGTACCGCTACCTGCAGACGATCCGGCTGGATCAGGCAAAAAAATTCCTGGAGCAGGGGATCGCGCCGGTCGATGCGGCCAGCATGGCCGGGTTTGCAGACCAGAGCCATTTTACGAATTTCTTTAAGGAATTCATCGGGCTAACCCCCAAACAGTATCAGAGAATATTTACCGAGCCGTCATCCTGCGGCGAGGCGGGAAAGGGGCGGCCGGGCAATGCATAAGACCGCTTCCGGCCATATCGCCGCCCTGGTCACGATACTGATCTGGGGAACCACGTTTATTTCCACCAAGGTGCTGCTGCGGGTATTTACGCCGATAGAAATCCTGTTTATCCGCTTCGCAGTGGGGTATCTTGCGCTGTGGTGCGTGTGCCCGCGCAGGCTGCGGGTCGCGGAGCGCAGGCAGGAATGGTATTTTGCGGCCGCGGGGCTTTGCGGCGTGACCCTGTACTATTTGTTTGAAAACATTGCGCTGACCTACACGCTGGCCTCGAACGTGGGGGTGATCATTTCCATCGCTCCGTTTTTTACGGCTATTTTTTCTTGCCTGTTCCTGCATGACAGGCGGCCGACGGCACGTTTTTTTGTCGGGCTGCTGGTTGCCGTCGCGGGCATCTGCATGATCAGCTTTGGGAGCGAAGCGGCCCTGCGGCTTAACCCGCTGGGGGATATTCTGGCGGTCATGGCGGCGGTCATCTGGGCTGCATTCTTCACCATTACGAAGAAAATCAGCGGGTTTGGGTATAACACGATCCAGACGACGCGGCGCACCTTTTTTTACGGGTTGGTTTTCATGCTGCCGGTGCTGGCCGTCATGGGTTTCCGCGTGGAACCCGCGCAGATGTACAGTGCAAGCGTCATTTTGAACCTGCTGTTCCTGGGCTTGGGCGCGTCCGCGCTGTGCTTTGTCACGTGGAATTTTGCGGTCAAAATCCTGGGTTCCGTCCGTACGAGCGTTTACATTTATATGGTGCCGGTCATAACGGCGGTCACCTCGGCTGTGATCCTGCACGAAAAGCTGGGCGCCGCGGCCGTGGTTGGCATCCTGCTGACTTTGGCCGGCCTGTTCTTATCGGAAAACAGAACCATTAAAAAGGGGTAAAAAGTATATGGAACTTCAAAATAACAAATGCGTCATGGTGATGGATGAGGCGCTGCCGCTCGGCATCCTGGCCAATACGGCGGGCATCCTCGGGATTACACTGGGCAAACAGGTTCCGGAAACGGTGGGGCCGGACGTGTGCGACCGCAGCGGCAAAACGCACAAGGGCATCATACAGATCCCGGTACCGATCCTGAAAGCCGATCAGGAAAAACTCCGGGCAATCCGCGCGCAGCTTTACCAGCCGGAATTTTCCGGGCTGACCGTCGTGGATTTTTCAGATGTGGCGCAGGGCTGCAACGTCTACGACGAATTTATCGAAAAAGCGGCGCACACAGCGGAGGACGAGTATACCTATTTCGGCATCGGTATTTGCGGCGCGAAAAAGCTGGTGAATAAGCTGACGGGCAGCCTGCCGCTTTTGCGGTAACCCCATATGGGCGCCGCGGCAAAATAGGAATCCTGATATGGAGCCGGGCACAAAAATAAGGGGCGGTGGAAAGCCACTGCCCCTTTCCCTTTTGGCAGCGGTGGTTAAAGGGGGAACCCGAAAAGCAGCGCAATGGGGGCTGCCACGGCGGCGGCAATTGCGGTGACAGCCGCTACAAGCCCAGCCGAGGACAGCACTAGCGTTGCGACGCAGCGAAAAAACGGCGGGATCCCCAAAGCTTTCTCTGGGATGGCCGGGTAGCCTTAAAAGAGCGGCGCAGCCGTACCGGATGGGTTTGAGCAAAATACCGTAACATTTTTTATATCGCCTTTCTTCCATCTTTGTTATACCCCTTTCTCTGCAAAGATGGGGTAAAGGCAATTTTACGGGTATAAAAGAGCCGTAATTTTTGCTAAGGGGATGTGTATGCCGTTGGAAGCCTGCGCGCAAACCGTGCTCTGCGGGGCACGGGGCGGATTTACCGGGCATTCGATATTATGCCGGGCGATGTGATTGTACGCAGCGCCGGAAGCTTGCGTAAGGGCTTGGCAACCTTTGGCCTTTCAAACAACAAGCGCCCGCCCCCCGTATAAAAGCGGGAGCGGGCGCTTTGCCATTTAGCGCTGCTCTGTGAAAATCCCATGTAGGCACGCCGACATGCGGCGCGCGAAAACCGCGTGCCCTTCCTCGGAAAAATGGACGCCGTCGCAGGCGGTCGGGATGCCCCATGCGCCCGCGTCGGCAAAATAGATGCCCAGCCGGCGGGCCAGGCCGCAGTAAGCCGCACCGAGTGCGGCGGATTCCCGGCATATCTGCGTGCAAGTAGGGACGTCCACCACCGGCGGCGCGACCAGGAGGAGGGCAGCGTCCTTCGCAGCCGGATGTGCGCGTACCCAGTGGAGCAGGCGCTCCATCCGCGCGGCGATGGCTTGCGCGGACGGCTGTGGCATTTGGAACAGGTCGTTCGTCCCCAGCATCACGGCAAAGCAGTCCGGTCCCGGCGAGGATCGGAGGAGCGCATCCAGTTCACGGAAGGCCGCCTCCGTATGCGGGATTTCGCGGCCGTTTTCGCCGAATGGCAGGATGTCCCACGCGCCTCCGGCCTGTAAGAGGCCGGTCCACCGGCGGGTTTCCGGCATCCGGGAACCGAAATACGAGCGCGGGTCAAAGCCGTAAGTATTGGAGTCGCCATAACAGAAAATGCGTTTCGACATTCCTTTACCGCCTTTGCTTTTTCTCCATCATAGCGTATTTGCGGTATAAAATCCAGCTTTATGTAGGGGGGTCATACAAACCATTTGAAGGCGGCTATGGCCAGCAGCACAAGGCCGCTGAACATGGACGCGCTTTGGCCGGCGGCGTGCCGCAGGCGCTGCCCGAGCAGGCGTCCTGCGGTTGCGGCCGCGATCCCGCACAGGAACGAAAAGGCGAGCAGCAGCAGCGCCTTGACCGGCGACGCGCCGATCGACAGGCCGGTCAGCAGGGAGTCGAGCGAAAGCGGCAAGGCAAGCATCGCGGCTTCCGGTACGGATAGGATGCCCGAGCGGTCGCGGTCGGCGCGGGTGTTTTCCGCATAGACCTCCAGGACGAAGCACAGGTCGCGCAGATGGAAGCGCAGCGGGTTGCAGCGCGCGGCAAGCCGGTCTGACAGGCGGCGGAACGCTTCGTCAAACAGGCAGAACAGCGCGATGACGACGAGCGCGGCGCAGCCGATGGTTTTAAAAAGTTCCGGCGGCAATACGGCGGACAGCAGCCCGGACAGCAGGAAGGAAAGCGCCAGGCACAGCGTCCCAACCGCCGCGATGACGGCCTTGGAGCGGAACGGGATGTCGATCTGGCGTGCGCCGCACGCAATACACGCCGTCAGCGTGTCAAAAGACATAAAAAAGACGAGCAACAGGTCCATAGTGCGCCTCCGTAAACATTCGGTAACACAGCCTATGTCCCTGCCGCCCGTCCGGTTCCAGCAGGTTTATTCGGTTTTCCAGAAAAACGCGGAATAAGGCGGAAGCTCGCTGCCGCCGCCGAAATCGTGCGGCGCGCCGGTGATCAGGTCGACGGCGCAGCCGGCCTGCGCGTCAAAGTGCGCGGTATAGGGTTCGCTGTCCGCGTTGATCGCCACAAGCACGCGCTCCTTTTCGGTGCGGCGCTGGAAGATCACCTGTTTGTTGGTCAGCACAACCGTGCTGAAGTCACCGTTTATCAGCGCGTCGCTTTCGCGGTGCGCCTTGGCGAGCTTGGCAATCCACTTGCACAGGCCGTTCCATTCCGGCTTTTCAAAGCCCGGCCGCAGGTTATCGTCGGAACCCGGCGTTTTAAGTCCTTCCGCGCCCCATTCGCTGCCGTAATAGACGCAGGGGATGCCGGGCATGCCGAACAGCAGGGCGTAGATCAGCGGCAGGTGCGCGGGATTGGTCAGCGTGGAGGCGATGCGCGACACGTCGTGATTGTCCACAAAGCACAGCAGGTGCTTACCTTTATATAGGGTCCAGTTTTCCGGGCCGAACTGCCGCAGGAGGGAATGGGTGATCTCAAACAGGTTCATGCTGTTGAAGCTGGAGTACAGCCCCTTGTAGCATTCATAGTTCGTGCAGGAATCCAGCAGGCCGTCCCCGACGAACTGGTTGTAGTCCCCGTGCATCAGCTCGCCTACCAGGAAGAAATCCGGCTTGAGGCTGTCGCAGAAGGCGCGCAGGCGGCGGATAAAATTCTGGTCGAGCAGGTACGCGACGTCCAGGCGCAGCCCGTCGATCTCGAATTCCTCGACCCAGCCGCGGATGCAGTCGAAAATGTGCTGCACGACGGCCTCGTTCTGCAGGTTGAGCTTGACTAGCTCGTAATGCCCTTCCCAGCCCTCATACCAGAAGCCGTCGTCATAGGGCGAGTTGCCGTCAAAGGAAATATGGAACCAATCCTTATACGGGGAATCCCATTTTTTCTGGCGCACGTCCTCAAAGGCCCAAAAGCCGCGGCCGACATGGTTGAACACGCCGTCCAGCACGACGCGGATGCCGTTGCGGTGCAGACGGCGGCAGACGGCGGCAAAATCCTTGTTGCCGCCCAGGCGGCAGTCGACCTGACGGAAGTCCCGCGTGTCATAGCCGTGGCTGTCGGACTGGAAGACCGGGGAGAAATAAACGGCGTTTACCCCCAGCTTTTTCAGGTGGGGCGCCCACGCCCCCGCCTTTTTGATACGGGGTTCCGTGACGCCGTCGTTTGTTTTCGGCGCGCCGCAGAAGCCGAGCGGATAGATTTGATAAAAAACGCTTTGGTAGGCCCACATAGTCGGTTGACTCCTTTACAATGGCTTATCGTTTGTAGTATACTCTATTTTACCCGTACTGCCAACGGCAAACGGGAAAACGCCAAATAATTTGCCAAAAGACGAAGAAAATACTTGCATTGGCTGGATCCCTGTGTTACAATAAATTGCGAGTTTACGGGCATTCCTCTGCTTATCGGCAGTTGATAGGGCATGAATGTCTATGATGAAAGGAAGACAAAACATGGATTTAGTCAAGGCTCTTTCCGAGCAGCAGATCAAGTCCGACCTGCCCAACCTGCAGATCGGCGACACCGTTAAGGTTCATGCAAAGATCAAGGAAGGCAACCGCGAGAGAATTCAGGTGTTCGAAGGCACCATCATCGCGATGAAGCACAGCGGTATCAACCGGAGCGTCACCGTCCGCCGTATTTCCTACGGCGTAGGCGTGGAGAAGACCTTCCCGGTACATTCCCCGAACATTGCCAAGTTCGAGGTAGTCCGCAACGGCCGTGTACGCCGCGCGAAGCTGTACTATCTGCGTGACCGTGTCGGCAAGGCCGCCAAGGTTGCAGAGAAGATCTAAAACATTTTTTCGGCAGACGCAAAAGGGGAACCCATCCGGTTCCCCTTTTTTGTATATGCAAACAAATTGACAGCAAGAGGGGATAGGGGAATGTCTTACCGTAGAACAATCCTGGCCTGTTATACAGGGAATTTTGTCCAAGCGGTCATCTTAAATGTCACACCGATCCTGTTTGTGCCGCTGATGTCGCAATACGGCCTGACGTTTGAGCAGATGGGGCGGCTGGTGCTCATCAATTTCATCACGCAGTTCACCGTGGATATGCTGTGCGGCCGCCCGGTCGACCGCTGGGGCATCCGCCCGTTTATCGTCGGAGGGCATTTGTGCGCGGGCTTCGGCCTGTTGATGTTCGCCGCGTCGCCGTTCCTGTTCGGCAGCCACGTGTATGCCGGGCTGCTGCTCGGCACGGTGCTGTTTTCCGCGGGCGGCGGCCTACTGGAACTGCTTTTAAACCCGGTGATCAGCGGCATCCCCGGGGAGGAAAAGGCGCGCGTCCTGAGCTTTATGCATTCTTTTTATGCCTGGGGGCATATTGTCGTCGTGCTGGTCACCACGCTGCTGGTGTTCCTGCTCGGCGCGAAGCTGTGGTTCGTCATCCCAGTGGTCTGGAGTATTTTCCCGATCCTAAACGCGGTCAATTTTACCCGCGTGCCGCTCGCCCCGGCAGTGGAGGAACACCGGCGCACCCGGCTTAAAACGCTGCTGTCCCGCCGCTTTTTCCTGGTCTGCATGGCCGCGATGCTGCTGAACGGTGCGATCGAGGTCACGATGGGGCAGTGGGCTTCCAGCTTCCTCGAGACCGCCGCAGGCCTGCCCAAGGTGGTTGGCGACGTCGCGGGCGTGTGTATGTTTGCTTGCATGATGGGCGTTGGGCGCGCCATATACGGCAAGCTCGGTGCAAAGTTCAACCTCTACCGCGCGATGCTGGCGGGTTCGGTGCTGTGCGCCGCCTGTTATGCGGCGGCGGCGCTTTCGGGCAACCCGGTCGTAAGCGTGCTGGCCTGCGCACTGTGCGGCCTGGGCGTCAGCGTCATGTGGCCGGGCTGTGTGACGATCGCGGCGGAGACCTACCCGCTTGCGGGTGCGACGATGTTCGCGCTCGTTTCAGGCGCGGGGGACGCGGGCTCCTCGATCGGCCCGTGGATGGTCGGCTTTGTGGCTGACCGCGCCTCGAATGGGCTGCGCCTCGGCCTGCTGATTGCGGTGCTGTTCCCGCTCGGCATGTTCTTCTGTGTGCGGTACCTCAAGCGCCACGCGGGGGTGGAGTCGGAAATGCACGGTGCGCCCGCGGGGCAAGGGGAAGCATAAATGCAGGAAGCCAAACTACAGACAAACCTGGACACCAACTTCCTCAAGCTGATCGCCGTGATATCCATGGTTATCGACCATATCGGCGGCGCGTTTTTCCCGGATATGGCGGTTTTCCGTGTGGCCGGCCGGCTTGCGTTCCCGATATTCTGCTATTGTATGACAGTCGGGCTGCTCTATACGCGCGATATCGGCCGGTACCTGCTGCGCCTCGGCGTTTTTGCGCTGGTATCGCAGCCGTTTTACGTACTTGCCTTCCATCCGTATGGCTTTTGGGAAAATATCGGGCAGTTTAATATCTTTTTCACCCTCTTCCTCAGCCTGCTGGCGCTGTGGGGGTTCAAGGAAAAGAAATGGTGGCTGTTTGCGCTCGCGGTGTTTACGGTTTTCTGGTTTAATTTTGACTATAGCGGCAACGGCGTAATCCTGATGCTGATCTTTTACTGCTGCCGCAACCGGCCGAAGCTTGGCGCGGCGTTGTATACGCTTTTCTGGCTGCCCTGCCTTTGGCCGTCCGCGCCGGGCTGGGGGACGGTGACCCTGCTCGGCTGGACGTTTGACCGGCAGGCGTTCGCGCTGCTGGCCTTGCCCCTAATCTTCTGCCATACGCAGGTGCGCCCCAAAGTGCATAAATATTTCTTTTACGCGGTATATCCCGCCCATCTGGCGCTGATCGCGCTGGTGCGCCTGGCGTTGGGATAGGCTGCAACAAACCCATGCGGGTCCCTTCGGGGGCCCGCTTTTTTGAACGCCCCTACAAAAATACGGGGAATAGGAAACTTATTGTTGCGCTGAACCGGGACAAAAGCTATAATAAAAACTGTATGACAATCGAAAATGGAGGAAATGGCTTTGCGTGAACAAGGGAATGCGTCCGGCGCGTACGGCGCCGCCGCGCAGGGTGACCGTGCAGGCCGCTTTAAAAGTGAATTTTTCGAATGGGGCGAGGCGCTGGTCATTTCGCTGACCGTGATCGTGCTGCTGTTTACCTTTGCCGTGCGCCTGATCGGCGTGGACGGCTCGTCGATGGTGCCCACCCTGCAGGACAGGGACAAGGTGATCCTGCTCAACAACCTGCTGTACCACGACCCGCAAAAGGGCGACGTCGTGGTGCTGGCGAAGAAAAGCTTCCAGGACGGGCAGCCCATCGTCAAGCGCGTCATTGCGACCGGGGGCGACACGGTGGATATCGATTTCACAGCCGGGGAAGTGTTTGTCAACGGCGAGAAGCTTAACGAGCCGTATATTAACGAGCCCACCCATGAGCAGCTTACCATGAGCTTCCCGCAGACCGTACCGGAGGGCTGCATTTTTGTCATGGGCGACAACCGCAACAAGAGCACGGACAGCCGCGACGTGAGCATCGGCATGGTGGATACCCGCTATGTGCTCGGCCATGTGTTGGCGCGTGTGCTGCCGGTTAAAAGTATCGGCGCCGTTTCATAATAACCCTGGGCCGTATGCGCCCAGACAGGAGGCAAAACCGTTATGTATGAGGAGCAAGAGGCCGGCCAGGCGGCAGAAAAGCCGGGACGGTATAAAAGTGAGTTTTTTGAGTGGGGGGAAGCGCTGGTCATTTCGCTGACCGTGATCATCCTGCTGTTTACCTTCGTCGTGCGCCTGATCGGCGTGGACGGCTCGTCCATGTACCCCACGCTGCACGACCGCGACAAGGTGTTTATGAGCAACCTCTTCTATACGCCGGAAAAGGGCGATATCGTCGTGCTCACCAAGAGCAGTTTCATCGACGGGCCGATCGTCAAGCGCGTCATCGCCACGGCGGGCGACACGATCGACATCAATTTTTCCACCATGGAGGTTTCGGTGAACGGCGAGGTGCTCGACGAGCCTTACGTCAACCCGGAAACCACAGCGCCGCTGCTTTCGGGGGACATGATTTTCCCGCAGACCGTGCCGGAGGGCTGCGTATTCGTTATGGGCGATAACCGCAACCACAGCTCGGACAGCCGCGTCGCGTCGCTCGGCATGGTGGACGAGCGCTATATCCTGGGCCACGTGCTGGTGCGTGTCCTGCCGCTCGACCGGATCGGAGGGATTTCGTGAATATCCAATGGTACCCCGGCCATATGACCAAGACGCGCCGGCAGATGCAGGAGAACATCAAAAATATCGACCTTGTCTGTGAAATCGTGGACGCGCGCATCCCGATGGTGTCGCGCAACCCGGATATGGACGAGCTGGCGGCGGGCAAACCGCGCATGGTCATCTTAAACCGCATCGACCTGGCCGACCCGGAAACCACGCGCCGCTGGATGCAGTTTTTCCGCGCGAAGGGCTGGGCGGTGATCGAAACGGACAGCCGCTCCGGGCAGGGCACCGCGCGCTTTGCCGCGGCCGCCCGCGAGGTGCTGCACGATAAGATCGCCCAGTGGGTGGAGAAGGGGCAGACCGGCCGCGCCGTCCGCGTCATGGTGGTCGGCATCCCGAACGTCGGGAAATCGACCTTTATCAACCGTATCCTGGGGCGTAAATCCGCCAAAGCGGCGGACAAGCCGGGCGTGACGCGCGGCAGCCAGTGGTTCCGCGTGGGCGACGGCATCGACCTGCTCGACACGCCGGGCATCCTCTGGCCGAAATTTGACGACGAGCGCACCGGTATCCTGCTGGCGTGCACCGGCGCGGTCAAGGACGATATCCTGGACGTCGAGACCCTGGCCTGCAAGCTAATGGAACTGCTGTCGCAGCATGCGCCGGAGGCATTGGCGGCGCGCTATAAGGTCGACCTTACAGCGGCGGCGGAAAGCGATTTCCCTGGCTATGGACTGCTGCAGCAGGCCGGCAAAAAGCGCGGCTTCCTGATTTCGGGCGGGGAAATTGATACCGAGCGCATGGCGCGCGTGCTGCTGNTACAGCGGCGGCGGAAAGCGATTTCCCTGGCTATGGACTGCTGCAGCAGGCCGGCAAAAAGCGCGGCTTCCTGATTTCGGGCGGGGAAATTGATACCGAGCGCATGGCGCGCGTGCTGCTGGACGAGTACCGCGGCGGCGTGCTTGGCCGCATTACGCTGGAAACCCCGGAGGATTACGCATGACGGCAGGCTGGGAATACGAGGCGCGCGCCATGGCGCAGGGGTTCCGCGCGGTCTGCGGGATCGACGAAGCCGGGCGCGGGCCGCTGGCCGGGCCGGTTGTGGCAGCGGCGGTCATCCTGCCATATCATGTAGAGATCGACGGGCTTGACGACAGCAAGAAGCTGACGGAAAAAAAGCGCGAAGCGCTGTACGACGTGATCTGTGAAAAGGCCGTTGCATTCAGCGTCGCGGCGGTCGACGAGAAGGTTATTGATGAGATCAATATTTTAAACGCGACCTTTCTCGCCATGAAAAACGCGGTCGCTGGGCTGCCGCAGCCCGCGGACTTTGCGCTCGTGGACGGCAACCGCTCCAAGGGGCTGGAAATCCCGTTTACATGCGTGGTCGGGGGCGACGCCAAGGTGCCGTCCATCGCGGCCGCGTCGGTGCTCGCCAAGGTGACGAGGGACCGCTTCATGTGCGAAATGGCGGCACAATACCCGCAGTACGGCTTTGAAAAACACAAGGCCTACGGCACAAAGGCGCATTATGCCGCGCTGGACGCCTACGGCCCAAGCCCGATCCACCGCATGAGCTTTTTGAAAAAATACTTTGCGTCCCGCGGGGAAACCCCTTGAGGGCGCGCGGGGAGACCGGGCAGCGCGGCGAGGAAGCCGCCGCGGCTTACCTCGGGCGGCGGGGCTATACCGTGCTGGCGCGCAATTTCCGTGTGCGCGAGGGGGAGATCGACCTGGTCGCGCAGCGGGACGGCGTCCTGGCCTTTGTTGAGGTCAAGACCCGCGCGGACAGCCGCTTTGCCGAGGCGCGGGAGTTTGTTACGCCGCAGAAGCAGCGCAGGCTGCTGCTTGCGGCAACGCAGTATCTGGCGGCGCACCCGTGCGCGCTCCAGCCCCGGTTTGACGTCGCGGAGGTCTACTGGCCGGCAGGGGCTGCCGAGCCGTCGGAAATCCGCTATTGGGAAAATGCGTTTGAAGCATGAGGGGGCGACCTTTTTGAAGCTGTTTGACATGCATTGCGACACCCTGTATGAGTGCTATGAAACCGGGAAGCACCTGCGGGAAAACGGCCTCGCCATCGACAAGGCGAAGGCGGCGGGCTATACGCATTACGCGCAGGTGTTCGCGCTTTTTTGCGGCGCGCGGGAGCCGGGCTACCCGGCGGTCACGCCCGGGCGGCGCTGCCTGCTGGATGTACCGCCGGAAAAACGCCTGGACACGATGCTGCGTACCGCGCGCGAGGAATTCGCGGCGAACGCGGACTGGCTGACGCCCTGCTGTTCCGCGGCCGGGTTTGACGCTGCGGTGGCGCAGGGCAAGGCGGCGGCCTTCCTCGGCATCGAGGGGGCGGATCTGCTGTGCTATGAGGGCGCCGTGGAAAAGGCCCGTGACGCGGGCGTGCGCATTGTCACGATCACATGGAACTATGAAAACGATTACGGCACGCCGGCCAAGCTCGACCAGCGGCGCGGCCTGAAACCGGCCGGCAAGGCGCTTATCCGGCAGCTCAATGCCTATGGCATGCTCCCGGACGTGTCGCATCTGTCGGAAGCGGGCTTCTGGGATGTGGCGGAAACCAGCACCAAGCCGTTTGTTGCAAGCCATTCCAACAGCCGCGCGGTGTGCGGCCATTTCCGCAACCTGACCGACGCGCAGTTCGACGCGCTTGTGCAGGCGGGCGGCATGGCCGGCATCAATATATATGGCGATTTCGTCAAGGAGGGCGGCGCATGCACCCCGGACGACGTGGTGCGCCACATCGAACACTTCTGCGCGCGCGGCGGCGAAGCGCACCTGGCGCTGGGCGCGGACCTGGACGGCTGCGACGTACTGCCGCAGGGCATTGATACCGTCGCGGACCTGCCACTAATCGCGGAGGCGCTTTTGCGGCGCAATTACAAGGAATCTACTGTAAACGGCATCTTTTATGAAAATATGGCCGCTTTTTTGCATAGAAATTTATAGACCTGGAGGATAGAAATGGAGTACGTAAGCACACGAGACAGAAGCCTGCGCGTCAGCGCAGCCAAGGCGATCGCCACGGGCATTGCGCCGGATGGCGGCCTGTTCTGCCCGACCGAGTTCCCGCGGCTCAGCAGCGGGGAGTGGCAGGCGCTTACCGGCATGGACTACAAGGCGCGCGCCGCCTTTGTCCTGGGCAAGTACCTGACCGATTTCACCGCGGAAGAGCTGAAGGGCTTCGCGGACAAAGCCTATGCCGATGAAAAGTTCGGCGGGGCGGACACCGCGCCGGTCGTAAAGCTGGCGGACGGCAAATACATGCTGGAGCTGTGGCACGGGCCGACCTGTGCGTTCAAGGATATGGCGCTGCAGATGCTGCCCCACCTGCTGACGGCGTCGCTGCGCAAGACCGGCGAGACCCGCACGGCCTGCATCCTGGTCGCGACCTCGGGCGACACCGGCAAGGCCGCGCTCGACGGCTTCGCGGACGTGCCGGGCACCAAGATCATGGTCTACTACCCGGTCGACGGCGTCAGCACGATCCAGAAGCTGCAAATGGTCACGCAGGAGGGCGCGAACGTCGCCGTCTGTGCAATCCGCGGGAATTTTGACGACGCGCAGAGCGCGGTCAAGCGTATCTTTACCGACAAGGGCACCCTGGACAAGCTGGACCGAGAGGGGCTGACGCTCTCGTCCGCGAACTCGATCAACTGGGGGCGCCTTGCGCCGCAGATCGCCTACTATATTTCCGCGTATTGCGACCTGGTAAACCGCGGCGAAGTCAAGATGGGCGATCCGATCAACGTCTGTGTGCCGACCGGCAATTTCGGAAACATCCTGGCGGCGTACTTTGCCAAGCAGATGGGACTGCCGGTCAATAAGTTTATCTGCGCGTCCAACCAGAACAATGTGCTGACGGACTTCTTCAAAAAGGGCGGCACCTACGACCGCAACCGCGATTTCTATACGACCGCGTCGCCGTCCATGGACATCCTGATTTCTTCCAATTTGGAACGTTTACTGTTCTATGTTTCCGGGCAGAATGACAAGGCGGTTGCCGAAATGATGGCGTCCCTGTCCTCGTCCGGCAAGTATACGCTGGCGCGCGAGCTGTTCGCCCGCGTGGAGGCGGAATTCGACGCGGGCTGTGCGGATGACGCCGCGACCGCCGAAACCATCCGCCGCCTGTTCCAGCAGGAGCATTACCTGTGCGATACGCATACCGCCGTCGCCGTCAAAGTGTACGAGGATTACCGCGCCCGCACGGGCGACTGCACGCCGGCCGTCATCGCGTCGACCGCGTCGCCGTTTAAGTTCTGCCAGAGCGTCATCGAGGCGCTGGGCGGCACGGTGGACACCGACGGCGTAGGCCTGCTCGGCCAGCTTTCGGGGATGACCGGCGTACCGGCGCCCGCGCCGCTGGCTGCGCTTGCAGGCAAGGAGCCGCGCTTCGACATGGTGGTGGATAAGGATGATATCCTGTCTACGACCGGCCTGCTGCGCGACCTGTAAGGCGGCGGGGGATGGCGCTCTATACCATAGCGGACCTGCACCTGTCGCACGGCGTCGAGAAGCCGATGGATATTTTCGGCGGGCGCTGGCAGGGCTACATGGACAAAATTGAAAAAAACTGGCTGGCCGTCGTGCAGCCGGGGGATACGGTCGTCATCGGCGGGGATATTTCCTGGGGCATCGACTTTGCCGAGGCGCGGGAGGATTTCCTGTTCCTGGGCGGCCTGCCGGGGCGGAAGATCATCCTCAAGGGCAACCACGACCTGTGGTGGAACACCGTGCGCAAAATGAACGCATTCCTTGCGGAAAACGGCATTGAAAACGTGGAGTTCCTGTTCAATAACTGCTTCTTTTATGGGGATACCGCGCTGTGCGGCACACGCGGGTGGTTCTTTGAAGAGGATTTCAAGGAGAGCCATGACGAGAAGATCTTCCGGCGCGAGCTGCTCCGCCTGGAAACCTCGCTCAAGGCCGCGCAGCAGCAAAACCCGGCGGAAACCATCTGTTTCCTGCATTACCCGCCGATTTACGCAAATTTCCGCTGCGATGAGATCATCGGCTTGATGCAGGGATACGGCGTGTCCCGCTGCGTTTACGGGCACCTGCATTCCGACAGCCTGCGTTACGCGGTCGAAGGCCGCCATTGCGGCATTGAATTTACGCTGGTTTCGGGCGATCACGTGGATTTTGCCCCGGTTTTGCTGAAAAAGTAGAAAAAACCTATAGCATTTTTATGGATCATCTGATAGAATAGATTGGATATAATTTTAGGAGGAAAAAATTATAATGGAACTGAAAAACGTTGAAAAGCAGGAAAAGAGCATTGTCGAGCTGACGATCGCGGTTTCCGCGGATGAACTCGAGGCCGGCAAGCAGGCTGCATTTAAAAAGAACCGCAACAAGATCACCGTTCCGGGCTTCCGAAAGGGCAAGGCGCCCCGTCACCTCATCGAGAAGCTGTACGGCGAAGGCGTGTTCTTTGAGGACGCGGTGAACGCCTGCTATCCCGACGCATATGATAAGGCGGTTGCAGAGGCTGGCATCAAGCCGGTCGGCATGGGCGATATTGAAATGAAGGAAATCCCCGAAGAGGGCGGTTTCGTTTTCGTTGCCAAGGTACCGGTCGAGCCGGAAGTCACCCTGGGCGAGTACAAGGGCCTGACGGCGGAGAAGGACGAGGTAAAGGTCCTGGTTGCGGACGTCAAGGCGGAGCTGGAGCGTATGGCGCAGCGCGTCGCACGCACCGAGACCGTTGAGCGCGCGGCTAAGGACGGCGACACGGTCGTCATCGACTTCGAGGGCTTTGTCGACGGCGCGGCGTTCGAGGGCGGCAAGGGCGAGAACTACAGCCTGACCCTGGGCTCCGGCTCCTTTATCCCGGGCTTCGAGGATCAGCTTGTCGGCGCTAAGGCGGGCGACGAGCTTGACGTAAACGTCAGCTTCCCGGAGGAATACCATGCGGAAGAACTGAAGGGCAAGCCGGCGGTATTCAAGTGCAAGGTGCATACGGTGCAGGAAACCGTCATGCCGAAGATCGACGATGAGTTCGCCAAGGACGTATCCGAGAGCTGCGAGACGCTGGACGACCTGAAGAAGGAACTGAAGGACAAGCTGACCGAGACGCGCCAGCAGGAAGTCGACCATAACTTTGAGGAGCAGCTCCTCGACGCGCTGGTCGGCGGCATGCAGGCGGATATCCCGGAGGCGATGTTTGAGGCGCAGACCGACAATATCGTACAGGATTTCGCTTACCGCATGCAGATGCAGGGCATGGGCATCGAGCAGTATGTCCAGATGAACGGCATGGACATGGCGTCCTTCCGTAAGCTGTTCCGCGACCAGGCGGAGCGCCAGGTCAAGGTACGCCTTGCGCTGCAGAAGATCGCCGAGCAGGAGCATATCGAGATCGACGATGCGACGCTGGAAGAAGAGTACGGCAAGATGGCTGAAAATTACGGCCTCGAGGTCGAGAAGGTCAAGAAGGCGGTTGCCGCGGACGCGCTCCGCAGCGACCTGCGCCTGACCAAGGCGCTCGACCTGGTCAAGGAGACCGCAAAGGCAAAGAAGAAGGCGAAGAAGAAGGCCGACGCGGAAGGGTCTGAAGAGCAGGCGTAATCCGCGGGGCATAAAAAGGGAAGATACCGATACATATCTTCTGTACGCTGGAAGATATCGAAAGGAGATATTGTATTATGAGTCTGGTACCAATGGTCATCGAGCCGACCAATAGGGGCGGCGAGCGTTCGTATGATATTTACTCCCGTCTGCTGAACGACCGTATTATCATCCTGTCCGAGGAAGTCAACGACGTGACGGCCTCGCTGGTGGTCGCGCAGCTGCTTTACCTGGAGGCGCAGGATCCGGATAAGGACATTTCGTTCTATATCAACAGCCCTGGCGGTTCCGTTACGGCGGGTATGGCGATTTACGACACGATGAATTACATTAAGCCTGACGTATCGACCATCTGCATCGGTATGGCCGCTTCCATGGGCGCATTCCTGCTCGCGGCCGGCGCCAAGGGCAAGCGCTATGCGCTGCCGAACAGCGAGATCATGATCCATCAGCCGATGGGCGGCGCGCAGGGGCAGGCTTCCGATATGAAGATCCACACGGACTGGATCCTCAAGACGCGCGACAAGCTGAACCGTATCCTGGCGGAAAACACCGGCAAGCCGCTTGAAATTATCGAACGCGATACAGACCGTGATAATTTCATGGGCGCGGCGGAGGCTGTAGAGTACGGCCTGATCGATAAGGTATTTGATAAGAGATAAATATACCGGGACGACCATCGGGGCGAAAATCCGCCCCGATGGTTTGTCCGTTTGCAACACAGACCATTTCTGAGGTGAATTATGCCGAACAAGGACGATACAAGAGGGCTGAAATGCTCCTTCTGCGGGAAAACGCAGGATAAGGTGCGCAAGCTGATCGCAGGCCCCGGCGTTTATATCTGCGACGAGTGCATCAATGTGTGCAGCAGCATCCTCGAGGAGGATTTTGGCATCCACCATCCATCCGTACCCGCACAGGACTACGAGGACGCCGCGCCGGAGGATATGACCGAACTGCCCACGCCCAAGGAACTGAAAGAGACGCTCGACCAATATGTCATCGGGCAGGATAAGGCGAAGGTGGCGCTGTGCGTCGCCGTCTATAACCACTATAAGCGCATTTTCATGGGCGGCGACGACGTGGAACTGCAGAAGAGCAACATCCTGATGCTGGGGCCGTCCGGTTCCGGCAAGACGCTGCTTGCGCAGACCCTGGCCAAGACGCTCAAGGTGCCGTTTGCCATCGCGGACGCGACGACGCTGACCGAGGCGGGTTACGTGGGCGAGGATGTGGAAAACATCCTGCTGCGCCTGATCCAGGCCGCGGATTTCGACGTCGAGCTGGCGGAGCGCGGCATCATCTATGTCGACGAGATCGACAAGATCGCGCGCAAAAGCGAAAACCCCTCGATCACCCGCGACGTTTCGGGTGAGGGCGTACAGCAGGCGCTGCTGAAGATGCTGGAAGGCACGACGGCGAACGTCCCCCCGCAGGGCGGGCGCAAGCATCCGCACCAGGACTTTATCCAGGTCGACACCACGAACATCCTGTTTATCTGCGGCGGCGCGTTCGACGGGATCGAAAAGATCATCCAGAACCGTACGGGCAAGCAGGGGGTCGGTTTCGGCGCGCAGGTGCACAGCCGCGAGGAAAAGGATATTTCCGCGCTGCTCGCACAGATCGAGCCGCATGACCTGATGAAATACGGCCTGATCCCTGAGCTGATCGGCCGCCTGCCCGCGATTGTCGCGCTGGATAATCTGGATGAGGAAGCGCTTGTGCGCATCCTGACAGAGCCGAAAAACGCGCTCGTCAAGCAGTATAAGAAGCTGTTTGAGCTGGACGGCGTGGAGCTTGCGTTTGACCGCGAGGCGCTTGTCCGCGTGGCGCAGATCGCAACCGAGCGCAAAACCGGCGCGCGCGGCCTGCGCGGCGTGCTGGAGGACGTGATGACGAACATTATGTATGAAATCCCGTCCGACGAGGCCATTGAAAAGGTACGGGTGACGAAGGCTGTGATCGACAGGGCGGGGGAGCCTGAGATCGTGCGCGGCAAGAAGCGCGGCGAGAAACCGCAGCCGACAGAATTTGCTGGTTAAAAGTTCTGAATATTGGGGAATTTGGGGCGTCGGTACCGATTTACCGCGCCCCTTTTGCCTATTTTGGGATAGGATTCCGCTTGCAAAAAAAGTCGGATTATACTATACTAAAACAAATGGGCTTTTGAAAGAAGCAAACCCCTGCATGAGGAGTTGAAAATATGCCAAATAATGAAGAAAAAGCGATCCGGCTGCTGCCTGTCCTGCCGCTGCGCGGGCTGACGGCATTCCCGGAAATGCTGATTCATTTTGACGTAGGCCGCGCCATGTCGATTAAGGCGCTGGAAGCGGCGATGAAGGATGGCCAGGTCCTGTTCCTGACCGCGCAGCAGGAGCTGAAGCTCGACGAACCGGGTCCTGGCGACCTATACCAGGTCGGTACGATCTGCATCGTCAAACAGATCCTGCGGCTGCCCGGCGACAATATCCGCGTACTGGTGGAAGGGCGCGCACGCGCGATGGCGCACGAGTTTATCCAGGGCGAGGGCGACCCTGCCTGCCTGTTCGCGCAGGTCGAGGTGCTGCACGACGAACCGGTGACCGCGCCGGAACGCCGCGAACAGGCGCTCATCCGCACGGTGCAGGACCGGTTTGACCAATATGCGCAGCTTGCGCAGCGCGTTTCCAACGATGTCGTAGTCACTGTCGCCTCCGGCGGACAGCCGGGCTACCTGGCCGACTTTATCGCGCAGAACATGGCGGTGGATTACGACGTCAAACAGGATATCCTGGAGGAACTCGACCCGATCCGCCGACTGACCAGCGTGATCCGGCTGCTGACCGACGAAGTCGAAATTTTAAAGCTGGAAAACGAAATCCAGGACGAGCTGAAAACCCAGATCGATAAAAACCAGCGCGACTATTACCTGCGCGAGCAGATCAAGGTAATCCAGAGCGAGCTGGGCGAGCAGGATGCTGCGGCGGAGGCGGAAGAGTACCGCGAAAAGGTACAGGCGCTTAAGCTGCCGCAGGAAATTGAAGACAAGCTGCTGCGTGAAGTCGACCGCATGGCGAAGATGGGCGGCGCGACGGCGGAAGGTGCGGTAATCCGTACATACCTCGATAGCTGCATTGAATTGCCCTGGGGTAAGGAGACAAAGGACAAACTAAACCTCGAGCGTGCCCGCAAGGTGCTCGACCGCGACCATTACGGCCTGGAAAAGGTCAAGGAGCGTATCCTTGAATTTATCGCGGTGAAGGCGCTTGCGCCGGATCTCAAGGGGCAGGTATTGTGCCTTGTCGGCCCCCCGGGCGTCGGCAAAACCTCGATTGCAAAATCAATCGCCGAGTCCATGGGGCGCAAATACGTGCGCCTGTCGCTTGGCGGTATGCGCGATGAGGCGGATATCCGCGGCCACCGCAAGACCTATATCGGGGCGATGCCCGGCCGTATCATGGCGGCGATGCGCCAGGCCGGCAGCCGCAACCCGCTGATGCTGCTTGACGAGATTGATAAGATGGGCAACGATTTCCGGGGCGACCCGGCTTCCGCCATGCTGGAGGTGCTGGACAGCGAGCAGAACTTTGCGTTCCGCGACCATTATCTCGAGCTGCCGTTCGACCTGTCGGACGTGCTGTTCGTGACGACGGCGAACGACCTCGGCACGGTGCCGCGCCCGCTGCTCGACCGCATGGAGGTCATCGAGCTTTCCAGCTATACCGAGGAGGAAAAGCTCCAGATCGCCAAGCGGCACCTGCTCCCGAAGCAGATGAAAAAGCACGGCCTCAAAAAGACAAACCTGTCCGTGGATGATACGGTGCTGCATGATATCATCATGGGCTACACCCGCGAGGCGGGCGTCCGCGCGCTGGAGCAGGTGCTTGCCAAGCTGTGCCGCCGCACGGCCAAGCAGGTCGCGGACGGCGAAGCCACAAAGCTGACCGTTACGGCCGAAAACATGGAAAAGGTGCTCGGCGTGGCGCGGTACAAGGATGACATCGTGTCCGGCCGCGACGAGGTCGGCATCGTAAACGGCCTTGCCTGGACGAGCGTGGGCGGCGAGATGCTGCAGGTCGAGGTTTCGGCCATCGAGGGCACCGGCAAGATCGAAATCACCGGCAACCTCGGCACGGTGATGAAGGAAAGCGCCCAGGCGGCGGTCACCTATGTGCGGTCGCGCGCGCGGACGCTGGATATCGACCCGATGTTCTATAAGAATACCGACCTGCATATCCACTTCCCCGAGGCGGCGATCCCTAAGGACGGCCCCTCCGCAGGCATCACCATGGCGACGGCGATCGTGTCCGCGCTGACTGACGCGCCGGTGTACGGCAACGTCGCGATGACCGGCGAGGTCACGCTGCGCGGCCGTGTGCTGCCGATCGGCGGCCTGCGCGAAAAGACGATGGCGGCGTACCGCGCAAAGATGAAAACCGTCATCATCCCCAAGGAAAACGAATCCGACCTGCAGGAGATCGAACCGGTCGTGCGCGACAACGTCAAATTTATCCTTGCCGAGCACATGGATACCGTCATGGAGCACGCAATTGATTTCTCGCGCCGCGCGGCCAAGAAACTGGAACCGGCGGGGCAGGGGGAAAAGGATGCGCTGCCCATCCCACAGGCGACCGCCCCGGCGGCGACCGCCATCCGACAATAAGAATGAAAGACAAAAGGTGAACATGCTGAATTTGCACCGGGCGGAGTTTATCCGATCCGCCGTAAAAATGGACGATTGCCCGCACGACGGGCTGCCGCAGATTGTATTTGCAGGCAAATCAAACGTCGGTAAATCGTCGGTCATCAACCGGCTGCTGAACCGCAAGAACTTCGCGCGCGTCGGCGGGCAGCCGGGCAAGACCGTACACATCAACTTCTTTATGATCGATGAACGCGCCTACTTTGTCGACCTGCCGGGCTACGGCTATGCCAAGGTATCCAAGGCGGAGAAACAGCGCTGGGGCGAGCTGATTGAGGAGTATTTTGCGGACGCGGGCATCACTATGGGGTTCCAGATCGTCGATATCCGCCACAAGCCCACGGCGGAGGATAAGGTCATGACCGACTGGTTCCTGGGTACCGGCGTGCCGTTTACCGTCATCGCAAACAAGCTCGACAAAATAAAAAAGAGCGAGCGCGAAGCCAGCTTACGGCTTATCCGCCAGACGCTCATGCTGCCCGAAGAGGTCGCGGTCGTGCCGTTTTCCGCTGAGAAGGGCGACGGCCGGGACGAGGTGCTGGAAAAGATTTTGACGCAGGTAGGGGAATGACATGAAATTTGTAAGGATTCTTCTGGACGACGAATACCAGTGGGGCGTGCTGGAGGGCAAGTATGTCCGCCTGATCGACGGCGCGCCCTATGAGGGCTGGAGCTATCTCGGCACTGAGCTCAAGGCGTCGAAGGCCAAATTCCGTGCGCCGGCGGCGCCGGGGAAGATCGTGTGCGTGGGCAAGAATTACGCGGACCACGCGGCGGAACTGGGCATGGAGGTGCCGGATCAACCGATCCTGTTCCTTAAGCCCTCGACCTGCGTCAACGACCCGGAAGCCGAGATCCCGTATCCGAACACGGTGGGACGGCTGGACTATGAGGGCGAGCTGGCGGTCGTGATCGGCCGCACCGCAACGCGCATCAAGCCCCAGAATGCCGACCGTTATATCTGCGGCTTCACCATCTTAAACGACGTGACCGCCCGCGACGTGCAGCAGAAGGACGGGCAGTGGACGCGCGCCAAAAGCTACGACGGCTTCGCGCCGATCGGGCCTTGCATCGAGAGCGACCTCAATTACTGGGACGTGCCGGTGATCACGAGGCTGAACGGCGAGGTGCGCCAGCAGGGGGATACGAAGCAGTTCCTGTGGGATATCCCGGCGCTGCTCGCCTACATCACCGAATGCATGACGCTGGAGCCGGGCGATATCGTTTCGACCGGCACGCCCGCAGGGATCGGCGCGATGCAGATCGGCGACACGGTGGAAATTGAGATCCCGGGAATCGGCGTGCTTCGGAATACGGTCGGCCGCCGCAAGGGGGACGTCCGGGCGTAACCGCCGGGATAAGACAGCAATAGTAGGTTGAGAAGGGAATCATATGCTTAATTGGCTGCGCAGGCTGATGGTTGGCCGCTATGGCGGCGATCAGCTCAACAATGCGTTTTTGGTTTTGTGCCTGCTTCTGGTTGTGCTCAATTGGCTGACCAGATGGCGGATTTTTATGCTGTTCGGTTTGGCGCTGCTGCTCCTGTGTTATTTCCGTATGTTTTCGCGGAACATCCAGGCGCGCTATGCGGAAAACCAGAAATTTTTGAAGTTCTGGGGACCGCTGTCCGCGAAGTTCCGCAATAAGTCCGCACAGTTCCAGGACCGGAAATTCCACAAGTACCTGAAGTGCCCATCTTGCAAAGCGACCCTGCGTGTGCCGCGCGGAAAAGGGAAGATTCATGTCACATGCCCGAAATGCAGGCATCAATTCACGACAAAGTCGTAGAATTGGTAAAAAAAACTTCAAAAGGCATTGCAATTTCCTGCCAACTGCGCGATAATAAAGAAAACACCATGAGTCATCATGAGAGGAGCTTAGAACATGACGGTTGAGCAAATTATGGACAAGGTCTACACCAAGCTTAACAATAAGGATTTTAGCGGTACGGAAGGCAAGCTGGCCGTACAGGTTAATTTAACCGGCAAGGTCGGTGGCGTCTTTTATATTGAGATTCTGGATGGCGTGCTCTCCGTGATGCCTTATGAATACATTGATAAGGATGCCGCTATTTCCGTGACGATGACCAACCTGGATAAAATCCTGAGCGGCAAGCTCAAGGCTTCCGTGGCCATCGCGGAAAGCAAGATGAAGGTGGAGGGCAACATCGATAAGGTGCTTCTGCTCGATACGCTGTTGCAGCAATAATTTCAAATAGCCAGTAAGGGAGGCGCTGGGTTACGGCGGCCTCCCTTGTCTTTTGCGTTAAATTGACGACTTATAAAAAGCCCCCGGATGCAGTCATTTGCATCCGGGGGCTTTTTTAATGTGCCTTACCATCAATCAAACAGGCTGCAAATGGCGCGCCAGATTTCCTTGAGGACATTGCCCAGCCGCGTCAGGAAATTGCCTTCCGCATGGAAGTCCTCGTCCCGGGATACCGCATCCTTGTCGTCGTCCACCTTGATGGCGTCCGTGCGCAGGATGACTTGCAGGCTGGTGGGGGCGGGGTTCCGCGCGGAGGTAAAAGAGATCGGGGTTGCTCCCGCATCCATATTGAGAAGGTTGTTGTCTTCGCCGGTATGGCTATCCCATTCGTCGTCGATCAAATCCTTGACCGTATCCTTCGCATTTTGGATCACGCCGGTCTGCCCAAGCCCGTCGGCCGCTTGGTTGAGGGCGTCGATCAGGCCGTCCAGCGTTTTTTCCGTGCCGGTGTTGAGCTGCTTGCCGCCCTTTTCCAACAGGTCGCGGAAGCGTGTCAGGAATGCGGTTGCATCGGTGATACCGCCCCTGGCCGCGTCTGTGAAGGTTTTTGCATCCTCCAGCGCCTGCTGTGCGTCCGGCTCGTAATCGTTCAGGATTTTATCCAGGCCGTCGAGCTGGTCGAGCAGGTCGTCTGCAATGTCCGTAACCTGCGAGGCGACCGTGCCCATTTCGTTCAGCTGGCCGGCAAGGTCGGAAATATCGCCGTTGTACTTCGCCACAACATCCAGATAGCTGTTCAGCGTGTCGTTCAGCTCCCAGAGCCGCTGGGTGATGCTGTGCTTGTCGTCCTGCCCAAGCAGTTCACAGACGTTGCTGAGGCTGGATACCACGCTGGCAAGCGGGCCGTACAGGTCGCCGACAATGCCGTTGACCTCGTCAAGCTTGGAGTTTACGCCCCCGATCACGCCGTTGACCGTGCCGACCTGTTCCTGCGCGTCCTTGAGCTGCTGCTCCAGGGAACCGTCCTGCATCATACCCCATAGCTTTTTCTGTTCCGGGGAAAGCGAATCGGCAAACCCTGCGTTAAACGCGGTTTCATCAAAGGCATCGCCGGCCTGCGCCTGTGCCTGTGCATAAGCCTGCGCATAGGCCTGCTGGAGCGCCGCGACGGCAATTTTGATCTGGCCGACGGTCTGGCCATCTACGACGAGGTCATCCAGGTTGACGCTGCCCACGTCGGAGATTTCCGGCGGGCTGCCGAGGTATTTTCGCAGGCTGTCAAGGCTCCAGCTCAGCACGTCGAACTGGTCGCCGAGGACGCGCAGGTCGTCGCCGAGGTCGTCCGCCACGTCCTTGCGGTAGCCGTCCTGCTTCTTGAGATCTTTGAGCATATCCTGCAGCTTTTCTACATCCTTCTGCGTCTTTTCAATACTATGCCGCGTATCGGATAACTGGCTTTTTAGGCCGAGCGCTGTTTGCACCATTGCGTCCATCTGTTTTTTGGTATCGTCCAGCGCATTCTGCGCCACGGACAGGTGGCCGTTTACCGGTTCGAGCGCGGCGTTGACCGCATCCAGGCTGGCCAGCGCGCTGTCCGCGCTATCGTATACCCCGCCTTTGCCGGATGCGATGATGCGGCGCGCCTGGTCGAGCGCGTCCAGGCCGTAAGACGTGGCGTACAGGCTGCCCTGCATGGCGCCCATCGTGCTGAGCAGTACATCCAGGCTGTCGTTGATCGCTTCCCCGGAATCCTCCACCTTATCCTTGACCTCGCGCAGGTCGGCAATCTGGTCAAGCTGCGAGAGGGTGGCGGGCACCATCAGGAAATACAGGCCGCTGAAGGAAAAATCGTCTGAACCGATGCGCAGCGTAAAGGTCTGCGTTTCCCCAGGCAGCGCCATAAAGACGACGGCGGTCATGCTGCCGATCGACTGTACTTGCGCGCCCGGCGCTTCGATGGAAAGCGCGTCGTCCGCATCAATGATGGTAGCCGCCTGCAGGATCATATTGTTCCGGAAATAGGGGTCTGCGCCCGGGTTCGGGGTTGCGTCGACCGTGATTTCCACCAGCCCTTGCTGGCCTGCAAGCTCCGCCGCCTCTTTGGGTACGCCGTTAAGCTTATAGCCGATTTTGAGCGACCAGGGCAACCCGGATACCGGCGCGGACGTCTTGCCCTCGAAGTAAAAGCGCGCGGGCGTATCGTCCGTAAAGTGGAAGGTCACGGAGCCGTCGCCGCGGTCAGGCTCGGTATAATCCGTCATATTGATAATCTCATCGTAGTCGCCGTAATCGGTGACCGAGTCGGCGCCGTTGCGCAGGTAGGTCTTGACGATGCTGCTCTCCTGCGGCGTGCCGTCCGGCGAAAGCGTCACATAAAGCGCCTCGGAATGGGAGGGTTCGAGCGCGCCTGCTGCCGACAGGAACGGCGAAAGCGATACGCATACCGCTAGCGCCGAAGCCGCGATACGCTTTGCGGCATTACTTCTTGCCGACGGCGTCCTCTTCCTTGGTTTCACGCGAAAGGCCTCCTTTCGATTCGTCATGATGCTTCTTTTCCGCTTGTTTTGCCAAATCGGGAAGCTTTGGCAGCTTGTGCAGCTCGCCAAGCTTCGGAAGGTGCATCCCGGTGTTCCCTTCCGGCACCTGCAGGTCATCCAGGCGTTTGCGGTGCTTCGCGCGGCGGATCGTGCGGCGGTTCTGCTGCCGGTGGATCTGCTGGTCGAACGCACTGAGCAGCGCCGGGAGCAGCGACAGTACAAGCAGCATGGACAGTAGTGCGCCGCGCCCCACCAGCCGGCCGACCTGGGAGATCGCTTGGATGGAGGAGGTGAAGTACAGCAGGTAGCCGACCACCGTGAGGATCGAGCCGGATGTGAGGATCGACAGCGCGCTGCGGCTGATCGCCCGTTCGGCGGCTTCATGCCGTTCGTAGGTTTTGCGCGCATCCAGATAGTTGTTCGTCATCAGGATGGAATAGTCGATGGTCGCGCCCAGCTGTAGGCAGCTGACAATAATGTAGCCGATATAGACCATGCTGTCGCCAATCAGGTACGGGATCGTCATATTGAGGTAAATCGCGATTTCGATCGGGATGATGACGAACACCGGCACGAGCACGGAGCGGAAGGTCAGGAGCACCACGATGGCGACGCCGATCAGCGACAGGATGGATACCCGGTTGTAGTCGTGCGTCAGGATGTCGCGGATGTCGATCGTCGTGGCGGTCATGCCGATGACATAGGAGTCCTCGGGGTAGTACCGCTTTACAACGTCGGTCAGCTTTTGATTGCAATCGAAGGCGTAGGCGCTTTCCTGCGCGGTCTTCATGGAGATCAGCACGCGGGCATACTGGTCGGTATGTAGCTTTTCCACCAGGTCGGGCGGGAGGAAATCCTCCGGGATGCCCTTGGGCAGGACGCCGGCCAGCGAAAGCGCATAGTTCGTAAAATCGAGGTCGCCGAGCGCGGTGGTAAGCGCATGCTCGCGTACGTTGGATTGCCGCGGGACGATCGCCAGCACGACGTTTGATTTGCCGAACACCGCATCAATCTGCTGCGTATCCTCGTGGTAGCGTGTGCCGGGGCCGGCGCCGAGCGCTTCGTCGCCGTAGTAAAAGGCGTTCAGCCCCTGCCCGAAGTAACAGGGCACCGCCATGAGCAGCGCAAAGACAAGTACCGGCCAGCGGATCTTATGCATGGCGCGGGAAAATTTGTCGAACTTCGGAAGGAACGGCCGGTGCGCCGTTTTTTCAATTTTGCCGTTGAAGCGTAGGATAAGCGCCGGCATGAGCAGCAGCACGGACGCAAGCGAACACAGGATGCCCTTGGTCAGCACGAATCCCACGTCTTTGCCGATGGAAAATTCCATCAGCGCGATCGCAAGGAAGCCCACGATCGTGGTCGCGCCGCTGGCCAGGATGGATTTGCACGCTTCCCGCAACGCCAGTACCATGGCCTGTTCCAGCGGGATGCCCTGCTGCTTATACGCGGTAAAGGTGTGCAGCAGGAAGATGGAGTAGTCCATGGAAACCGCAAGCTGCAGGATTGCCGCGGTGGAGAACGTGAAAAAGGAGATCGACCCAAACATCAGGTTGGAACCCATATTGAGGATGATTGCGACGAGCATGATGGAAATAAACAGGATCGGCTCAAACCATGAAGTCGTCGTGAGCGTCAGGATCGCGAAGATGATGACGATGGAAATAACCATTGCGATCGCGATTTCACGTGTGATCGTCTCCTGGCGGGATTTGCTGGACACCGCGCTGCCGGAAAAGCAGCTGCGGCTGTCACCGGTGATTTCATAGATTTCGTCCAGCGCCTGATGGGTCTCCTTGTCGGAATCGCCGCCCTTGAACATGATTTCAAAGACCGCGTTGCCGTCCTTGTAGAATTCATCGGTCAGGTCGTTCTGGACGAACCCTTCGCCCATGTACACGTCGGTCATGGCGTCCGGCCCGACGACGAGATCCACGCCCTCGACCTTGGATATTTTTTTGCGGAGCTGCTTGGCCTCGGACATCGACACATCCTTCACCATGATGCGCGCCATGCCGGGATAGCCGAACTCGCGCTCCATGACGTCCAGCGCCTGGCGGGTTGGCGCGGATTCGGGCAAATATTCACTTAAATCATAATTTACACCAACGAACGGATAACAAAGCAGGCAGGCGATCGTCAATATAAAGAATATTTTTTCGATCCATTTACGCTTTTTTACGGCAACTGTCAGTAAACGGTCAAAGACTTTGTTTTTCATCTTTTCCTCCGTTATCCGATAATGTGTTGATTTTCTTCTTTGTTTGGATTATAATACCTTACAAGGAAGAATGCAAGCGGTTTACACAAAATATTTTCCCATACTGATAAGGAATACAGCGAATTGTCTAATATTGTGAAAGGCAATTTGACATGTTGTGAAAGCGGGGAGGCGAGAGGGATGACGGAGCCAAGGGAGGACAGGCGCGTGCGGCGCACCCACCGCATGCTGAAGCAAGGGCTGGCGGAACTGATGCAGGAAAAGGACTTTAAGGATATCACGGTCAAGGACATCACCGACCGGGTCGATATCAACCGCGGCACCTTTTATATGCACTATACGGGCATCTACGACCTGCTCGAACGCCTGGAAAATGAAACGCTGCTGGATTTCCAGCAGATGCTGGATGCTTACCGCGCGAGCGGCAACCTGCAAAACCTGCACGGGCTGCTGACCTCTATTACCGATTATATTGCGGCGAATGCCGAGATTTGCCGCAGCCTGTTCCAGAACCGCGCCTCGACCGACTTTACGACGAAGTTCCAGCAGCTTATCCGCGAAAGCGGCACCGACCTGATCCACACGGGCTATCCCGCGGCTACGGACGAGGCGCTTGGCTGTTTTTTCAGCTTTGTGACCTATGGGATGATCGGACTGATCAAACGCTGGCTTGATACAGGGATGCGGATGGAAAAACAGGCGCTAGTCCTGCGCTCCGAGCGCCTGATCGCGGGCGCGGCCGGCAGCCTGCTGCCCATATAAGGACGGTTTGTGAGAGAAAATAAGAAACGGGAGGGACACCCTTTGGGGCGTCCCTCCCGTTTCTTATTGTTTTACCGGCCTGCGCCCAGCGGCGTCAGACCAGGCAATAGGCGACTGCGCTGCAGTCCGCCGGCAGGCCGAGATCCTGCTCCGGCGCGCCCCAATGCCAGTCCACGTTGAACAGCATTTGGGAGATCACGCCCGAAAAATGCAGCATCACAATGCCGATGTTGAGCTTCTCGTTGACTTCGTCCGTGTGCTCGTCCTTTTTGACGACCAGGATGACCTTGCCGTTGTCGAGGATAAAGCCGTAAGGCTGGCGGTTCAGATAGCTCGGGGACAGGCTGGCCGCATAGAGCGCCCGCCAGAGAGCGCTGTCCGTGTCGCCAATATCCTCGATCGTGGATTTGCCGCCCCATTTCTGGATGTGCACCAGCTCGTCGATGCTGAGCTTGGGGGAGTAGTACTCGCGCTCCACATTGATATCGATATTCGACATGCTCTTGATGTTGAGGCGGATTTTCTTCGAGGTGCGCTGGCCGTAGCCGAATGCGACGATCGCGCCGATGCGCTTGCCCGATTCGATGCCCAGCGCCTTTTTGACCTCTTCGCCGTCGCTGAAGGTGATCCAGCAGCTACTCAGTTCCAGTTCCGTCATTTTGAGGATCATGTCCTCAGCAATAAAGCCTGCATTTTCAATATAATGGTCGGCTTCGTCGGACAGGATCACCATATAGCAAGGCGCGCCGATCATAAAGCCCTGGTAGCCGGCGGTGCCTTCCAGCTTTTCTTTCACATCGCGCTCAAAAATGCGCATCTGTACGTCAATGGAAGGGACGAGCCGTTTGCAGCGGCCAAAATACGTTTCAATTTCATCCACTGTCAGTGCGGGGACGGGGGTATCCCAAAAGGCCCTGACCGATTTGCGGACCTGTGACATTGCGCTGTAATCCATAAAATCACTCCTTTTCGTCAAACGCCGCCTGCCGGGAGGGCAGGCCATACTATATGGGGCTAACATTATGAAAGGGGGTTCCCTTTGGATAAACCGCGGGGGAGATTGCGTGTGCTGTTTTTATATTCACAGACTAGCACAGCCCCCGCAGGCTGTCAATACATGGCTTGCAAAATACCTGTAGCCGTGGGGACGCATATACCTTAGGATACCCAGCGAGCGGTGGGGTATGTATACGGCTCAGTCAAGCGTGCGGGATATCGGTATGGTTTGCGATCTCGTCCGATACCGTGCACAGGTCGTCCACCGACAGGGCGTGCACATCGTCATGCGCCGTGATGCGGGCGAAGGTCTTCAGTTCCTCGTTCGAGCAATTCAGGAAATTCGCCACACGCTGGGCGCTCTGGTCGATTTTGAGGCGCGCCCGCAACGCGGGGTCCTGCGTTGCAACGCCGACGGGGCACTTGCCAGTGCCGCAGATGCGGTATTGCTGGCAGGCTGCGGCGATCAGGGCGGCGGAAGCGATCGCGACCGCGTCCGCGCCCATGGCGAGCGCTTTGGCGAAATCCGGGGACACGCGCAGGCCGCCCGTGATCACAAGGTCGATCGGGGCGCCGCGTTCGCGCAGGTATTTCTTCGCGCGGTGCAGCGCATAGATGGTGGGCACGCTCGTCGCGTCCCGGACAAGCTGGGGGCTTGCGCCCGTCGCGCCGCCGCGCCCGTCGATCGTGATAAAGTCGGGTTCCGCGAAGACGCAGTATTCGAGATCCTTCTCAATCCTGCCCGCCGCGATTTTGATGCCGATCGGGCGGCCTTCGGAGGCATAGCGGAGCTGGGTCACCAGGTTGCGCAAATCTTCCTTGCTGTCCACGCCGGGGAAGCGGGAAGGGCTGATGACGTCCTGCCCCAGCGGCTTGCCGCGGATCGCCGCGATTTCCGGCGTGACCTTGCCGCCGGGGAGATGGCCGCCCATGCCGGGCTTGGTGCCCTGGCCGATCTTGATTTCGATCGCGTCCGCACGGCGCAGGTTTCCCGGCGTCACGCTGTACAGGTTGGGCACATACTCAAAAATATATTTGTAGGCCGCGTCGCGCTCTTCTGGCAGGATACCGCCCTCGCCGCTGCACATCGCGGTTTTGGCCATGGCGCTGCCTTTCGCCAGTGCGATTTTGACTTCCTTTGACAGCGCGCCGAACGACATATGCGAGATATAAACCGGGCTTTCAAGCACCATCGGCTGCTTGGCGTGCTTGCCGATCACGGTGCGCGTGCTGACGGGCGCATGCTCGTCAAGCGGGAGGGGATTGAGCTGTGCGCCGAGCAGCAGGATATCGTCCCACCCCGGCACCGGGAGCTGCGTCCCCATCGCTGCGATGATCGGCCGGCCGGTCTGCGCCATTTCATGGATGCTGTCCATATGCCGGCAATCGGGGTCGCGTCGGGCATAGGCGCCGTCGTATATAAGCCCATCCTCCGAGACCGGGGCGGCCGTCCCCGGCTCGTCCTGCCGCTGGAAGACATCGCGGGGATGCCCGCAAATCGGGCAGCGCTCCAGGCTGTCAAACGGCGCGCGCGCGTCGTCAAATACATAACCGCAGACCGAGCATTTGTATTTTGCCATTTACTTCGCCTCCTATTAGTACCTGTTGTGCATCCATTATATCATACCTGCACAAGAAGCACTATAAAAACAAATGATGGTTTGTGCTTATTTTCCATATCCGGGGAGGAACGCCGCATCCCGCACAGGGCTTGCTTTTTGTATCGGGAACAAAATTTATCGTGTCAATCAAACGTTTTTTATGGTATAATAATTCGGTATAAGAATCAGGAGGAATGTCATGCTGCATTCGAAATTGGAACGGATCCTGCCCAATGTCCAAAAACCCGCGCGTTACGTGGGCGGCGAGTGGGGTTCCGTCATAAAAGATAAAGGGGCGGTGGACCTGCGGTTTGCGTTCTGCTTCCCGGACGTATACGAGGTCGGCATGTCCCACCTCGGTTCCCGCATCCTGTATGGCCTGCTCAACGACCAGGAAGGCGTCTGGTGCGAGCGGGTGTTCGCCCCGTGGGTGGATATGGAAAAGGAGATGCGGGAGGCGGATATCGCGCTTTACGGGCTGGAGAGCGGCGACCCGCTGCATCAGTTTGATATCATCGGGTTTACACTGCAATATGAGCTGTCGTTTACCAACATCCTTAACATGCTGGATCTGGGCGGCGTACCGGTGCTTGCAGCCGAGCGCGGGGGGCTTAAAAACCTCGTCGTGGCGGGTGGGCCGTGCGCCTATAACCCGGAACCGCTTTGCGACTTTGTCGACCTTTTCATGATCGGCGACGGCGAAGAGATTATGCTCGACCTGACGACGCTGTTCCGGGAAGCGGTGCGCGGCGGCTGGTCGAAACACGATTTCCTGAAAAAGGCCGCGCATATCCCGGGCATGTACGCCCCGACGCTGTACGAGGTCTCTTACCATGGCGACGGCACGATCGCGGCGGTCGAGCCGCGCGACGGCGCGCCCGCATTCGTACAGAAGCGTATCGTCAAGGATCTGGATACGATGTATTATCCGGATTATTTTGTCGTCCCCTCGACCGATATTGTGTTTGACCGCGCGATGATCGAGCTGTTCCGCGGCTGCCCGCGCGGCTGCCGCTTCTGCCAGGCGGGCCATACATACCGCCCGCTGCGCACCAAATCGCCCGAGGTGCTGCAAAAGCAGGCGGAAGCCATCCTGAAGCACTCCGGCTACGAGGAGATCTCGCTTTCGTCGCTGTCCACGAGCGATTACGGATGTTTGAGCGAGCTGACGGACAGCATGCTCAATTACTGCGAGCCGAACCATATCAGCCTTTCGCTGCCGTCCCTGCGCGCGGACAGCTTTAACGTGGAGCTGATGGAGCGCGTGCAAAAGGTGCGCAAAAGCGGGCTGACCTTTGCGATGGAGGCGGGCAGCAAACGCCTGCGCGACGTCATCAATAAAAACCTCGAGGAAGAAGACCTGCTGAACGCCTGCGAAATCGCGTTCCGCGGCGGCTGGAACAATATTAAGCTGTATTTCATGATCGGCCTGCCGACCGAGACCTCGGAGGATCTCGACGGCATCGCGGAAATTTGCAAAAAGGTCGCCTATACCTGGCGCATGACCACAGCCAACCGCGCGCGCGGCGTCAAGGTGACGGCTTCGGCTTCGTGCTTTGTGCCCAAGCCGCAGACGCCGTTCCAGTGGGACGCGCAGAACACCCTGCCCATGCTGGCAGGCAAGCAGGACTATATGAAGAAGATTATGAAGACCAAAAACGTGACCTACAATTGGCACGATGCGAAGACCTCGGTGCTGGAGGGCGCGATCGCACGCGGCGACCGCCGCCAGGGTAAGGTTATCTATACAGCCTGGAAAAACGGCTGCGTGTTCGACGGCTGGGATCAGCTTTTCAGCCTGGACAAATGGCTGGAAGCCTTCGCTGCCTGCGGCCTCGACCCGCTCTTTTACTCCGCCCGCCAGCGCCCGCTCGACGAGCTGTTCCCCTGGGACCATATCGGCTGCGGCACGACGAAGGCGCATTTAAAGCGCGAGTGGGAGCGCTCGCGCGACGCGGTTCCCACGCCGGACTGCAAGACCAAGTGCGCCGGCTGCGGCGCCAACGCGCTGCTGGAAGGGGGGAAGTGCTGTGTTTAAGGCCCGCATGAAATTTGCCAAGGAAGGCCGCGCCAAGTACATTTCCCACCTCGACCTGATGCAGGCCATGCAGCGCGCGATGGCACGCTGCCAAATGCCGCTGTGGTTTACGGAGGGCTTCAACCAGCACGCATACGTATCGGTCGCGCTGCCGCTCTCGACAGGTTTTTCCGGCGAATGCGAATTCCTGGACTTTAACCTGCTGTCGGAGACCGTGCCGGAGGGCGCGGTCGGCGCGGTGAACAGCGCGTTCCCGGAAGGGCTGCGCGCCATTGAAATCTATCCGCTGTCGGACGGCGGCATGAAGGTTGCGGAGATCGCATATTCCCGGTACCTCGTCACCTACCGCTTCGCAGCGGGCGTTCCGGAGGACTTTGCAGCGGACGTGCGCGCGCTCTTTGAACGTGATACGGTGGAAATCCTCAAGCGTTCCAAACGCGGCGAAAAACTCGTCAATATGCGCGAGCTGATGCGCGGTTTGACCGTTGAAACCGAGGGAAATACTGTAAAGGTAAATACTGTTACAGCGGCGGGAAACAACAACCTCAGCCCAGAATATATCACAAAAGCAATCAAACAGTATCTGCCGCAGTATAAAATTGAGGACGCGGCCTATCACAGGCTTTGCGTGTACACGGAAGACATGCGGCCGTTCCGCTAAACACAGAAGGAGCAAGGGGATTCATGACCAAAGCACGCGTGGTGCCGGAGGAGCAAATTCGGCGTCAAATGGATTTTATCGACTTTATCGGGCACATGAACCGGGATAAAACAGAGAAAAACGGTGAAAAGTGCAAAGCCTTTACACATACCTACGGATGCCAGCAGAATGAGGCGGATACACAGAAAATCGCGGGAATGCTGCGGGATATGGGCTATGAAATGACCGAAGATGCGAAGCAGGCCGACGTGATCGTGCTCAACACCTGTGCGGTGCGCGAAAATGCGGAAAACCGCGTGCTCGGCAATGTCGGCGCGCTGGCGCACCTGAAGAAACAGAAGCCGGGGCTGACAATCGCCCTTTGCGGCTGCATGGTGCAGCAGGAGCACATGGCGGAGAAGGTCAAGAAGAGCTACCCGCAGGTCGACCTCGTGTTCGGGACGCACGCGCTCTGGCGTTTCCCCGAGCTGCTTTACCGCACACTGACGGGCGACCGCCGCGTGTTTGATATTTCGGGCGACGCGGAAGGCGAGATCGCGGAGGGGCTGCCCGTCCTGCGAGACGGCAAGGCGCACGCCTGGCTGTCCATCATGTATGGCTGCAATAACTTCTGCACCTACTGCATCGTGCCCTATGTGCGCGGCCGGGAACGCAGCCGCCGCCCCGAGGCGATCGAGGCGGAACTGCGCGAGCTGGTCGCGGCGGGTTACCGCGATATCACGCTGCTGGGGCAGAACGTCAATTCCTATGGCAAGGATCTGGATCTGGAGATCGACTTCTCCGACCTGCTGCGCCGCCTGAACGGGGTGGAGGGGGACTTCCTGCTGCGCTTTATGACGAGCCACCCGAAGGATGCGTCCCACAAGCTGTTCGACACGATGGCGCAGTGCGGCAAAGTCGCAAAGCAGCTCCACCTGCCGTTCCAGTCGGGCAGCGACACGGTGCTGCGGCGCATGAACCGCGGCTATACGGCGGAGCAGTATCAGGCGCTCATCGCGTATGCGCGCAGCCGGATGCCGGGGCTGGTCGTATCGAGCGACATCATCGTGGGCTTCCCCGGCGAAACGGCGGAGGACTTTGAAGGCACGCTCCGCGTGGTGCGGGATACCGGCTTCGATATGCTGTATACCTTCCAGTATTCCAAACGCAGCGGCACGCCCGCCGCGGACTATGACGACCCAACGCCGCAGGCGGAAAAGCAGGCGCGGTTCGAGCGCCTGCTCGCGCTGCAGGACCAGTGCGCGGAGCCGCGTATGCTGGCCTATCAGGGCAAGCGCCTGCGCGTGCTGGTGGACGGCGAAAGCCGCCACGCGGAATACCCCTATACCGCGCGCACGGACGGCAACCTGCTGGTCTATTGCGCGGGGGAACGTCTTAAGGTCGGCGAGTTTGCCGATATTGTCATCGAAAAGGCCGCGCTGCGCAGCCTGTACGGGCGGCAGCAGGAAGCATAGATAGAGAGAAGAGGGGACAAATGGCCGAACTGACGCCCATGATGCGGCAGTATTTTGAAATCAAAAACCAGTATAAGGACTATATCCTGTTTTACCGCCTGGGCGACTTTTACGAGATGTTTTTTGAGGACGCCAAGCTTGCGTCCAAGGAACTCGAACTGACGCTGACCGGCCGCGACTGCGGGCAGGAGGAACGCGCGCCGATGTGCGGCGTGCCGTACCACAGTGCGGAAGCCTACATCGCACGGCTGGTGCGCAAGGGGTATAAGGTCGCCATCTGCGAACAGATGGAGGATCCCAAAAGCGCCAAAGGGCTGGTCAAGCGTGAAATCGTGCGCATGATTACGCCCGGTACGGTCATTGAAGCCTCCATGCTGGACGAAAGCCGGAACAACTTCCTCGCCTGCATTTACCAGACGGCGGAGGACGCCGGCCTGTGCTTCGCGGATATCTCGACGGGCGAGGTCTTCGCGACCGCGCTGGCCGGGCGCGAGATGCAGCGGGAACTGTTGTCCGAGCTTGGGCGTTTTGTGCCGCGCGAGGCGCTGGTCGGCGGCGCAGCCGCCGCCAACGAGGAGATGCTGTCCTTCCTGCGCGAGCGGCTCGCGTGCAACATTGAACCCATGCCGGAGGACGCTTTCGAGCCGTCGGCCGCGCGCAGCCGCATCGAGGAGCGGTTCGGGACGGAGGACTTTGACGCGGCGGGGCTTGCCGGGCAGCCGGTTTTGGTGCAGAGCCTTGGGGGACTGCTGGCGTACCTGACGGAAACGCAGAAAAGCAGCCTTGCAAACCTCAATACGCTCGAGGTGTACCGCCAGTCGCAGTATATGGAGCTTGACCTGACCGCGCGCCGTAACCTGGAACTTTGCGAGACCATGCGCACCAAGGAAAAGCGGGGCACGCTGCTCTGGGTGCTCGACCGCACCAGGACGGCGATGGGCGCGCGCTTGCTGCGCCAGTGGGTGGAAAAACCCCTGCTGAACCCCATTTACATTAAAAAACGGCAGGATGCGATCGGCGCGCTGCTGTCCGATATCGTGGCGCGCAGCGCGCTGACGGACGAGCTGAAAAAGATTTTTGATATGGAGCGCCTGATTGGCCGCATCGTGTACGGCACGGCGAATTGCCGCGACCTGCGCGCCCTGTTCTGCACGATGGAGCGCCTCCCTGCGGTGCGGCAGGCGGCGGGGCTGTTCGGCGGCGCGCTCCTGCGCGAGCTGACCGGGCGCATCGACCTGCTGCAGGACGTGCGCATGCTGATCGACGCCGCCCTGGTCGAGGAACCGCCGGTCTCCGTGCGGGAGGGCGGCTTCATCCGGCCGGGCTACAGCGCGCAGGTCGACGAGCTGCGCGAGCTGTCCTCGGGCGGCAAGGGCAAGATCGCCGAGATCGAGCAGCGCGAGCGCGAGCGCACGGGCATCAAGGGGCTGAAAATCGGGTACAACCGCGTATTCGGCTACTATATTGAGGTCTCACGCGCGAATTCCGATCTTGTGCCGGAGGATTACATCCGCAAGCAGACGCTTGCAAACTGTGAACGCTACATTACGGAAGAACTGAAAAAATACGAAAATACCGTGCTCGGCGCGCAGGATAAGCTGACCGCGCTCGAATACGAGCTGTTCTGCGAGCTGCGGGAAAAGACGGCGGAGCAGGTGCACCGCGTGCAGCGCACCGCGCAGGCGCTGTCCAATCTGGACGTGCTGTGCGCGTTGGCCGAGGTCGCGCAGGATTATCACTATGTTTGCCCGGATGTGGACTTTTCCGGGCGCGTCGATATCCGCGACGGCCGCCATCCTGTGGTAGAACGCATGCTCGAGGGCAACCTGTTCATCCCGAACGACACGGTGCTGGACGGCGCGGACAACCGGGTGGCCATCATCACCGGCCCCAACATGGCGGGCAAATCCACCTACATGCGCCAGGTGGCGCTGATTGCGATCCTGGCGCAGATGGGTTCCTACGTCCCGGCGGCGTCGGCGCATATCGGCGTGGTCGACCGTGTGTTTACGCGCGTCGGCGCGTCGGACGACCTGGCGAGCGGGCAGTCGACCTTTATGGTCGAGATGACCGAGGTGGCCGATATCCTGAAGAATGCGACGAAGAACAGCCTGCTCATCCTGGATGAAATCGGGCGTGGCACTTCCACATATGACGGTATGTCGATCGCGCGCGCCGTGGTCGAGTATGCCGCGGATAAAAAGAAGATTGGCGCGCGCACGCTGTTCGCCACCCATTACCACGAGCTGACCGCACTCGAAGAACTGGTGGACGGTGTCAAAAACTATAATATCGCGGTCAAGAAGCGCGGCGACGACATCACATTCCTGCGCAAGATCGTACGCGGCGGCGCGGACGACAGCTATGGTATCGAGGTGGCGAAGCTTGCGGGCGTGCCGGGCGCGGTAATCCGCCGCGCCAAGCGCATCCTGGAGGACCTCGAGCGTGACGCGCCCAAGATCGAGGTGCGCGCACTGACGGACGACACGGACGAGGCGCCGCAGGTCACCATGACCGACCTGGGCGGCAACCAGGTGGCCGACCGCCTGCGCGCGCTGAATGTCGATACCATGACGCCCATCGAGGCGATGAACGCGCTGTATGAACTCAAGAAACTGCTTTCGTGACGGATTAGGATTTCGCGGCATGGTTTGGTTACTGGGCGAGAAGATGGACGGTGAAAGGAGCACGCAGATTGGCGGTTATTCATGAGCTATCCTCCCACCTGGCCGATTTGATTGCTGCGGGCGAGGTCGTGGAGCGGCCCGCCTCGGTGGCAAAGGAGCTGGTGGAAAACGCGATCGATGCGGGCGCTGCCCGTATTACGGTCGAAATAGAAAACGGCGGCGTGACCTATTTGCGTATCGCGGACGACGGCTGCGGCATTGCGCCGGAGGACGCGCCGGTCGCCTTCCGCCGCCACGCGACGAGCAAGCTGCGTACGGAGGAAGACCTTGCGGCGATCGGCACGCTTGGGTTCCGCGGGGAGGCGCTCGCGGCCATCGCGTCGGTTTCCCGTATCGACCTGCTCACAAAGCAGCGCGGTGCGCTTGCCGGGACGCACCTGCACCTGGAGGCCGGTCAGATCACGGAGCAGGAGGAGGCCGGTTGCCCGGAGGGCACCACGCTCGTCATCCGCGACCTGTTCTTTAACACCCCGGCGCGCATGAAGTTCCTCAAAAAGGATTTTACCGAGGCGGGATATGTGATGGGGGTCGTGCAGCATGCGGCGCTTTCCCATCCGGAAATCGCCTTTACGCTGATCCGCGACGGCAAGCAGGTGTTTGCAACCGCGGGCAACGGCAACCTGATGACCCCGGTGTTTGGCGTGTTCGGCCGGGAGCTGACCGAAGTGATGCTGGAAATCGAACCGTTTGAACGGGGGGGCGTGCGCGTCTGGGGCTACATCACCAAGCCGCACAGCCCGCGCCCGAACCGCTCCATGCAGCATTTCTTTGTCAATAACCGCTACATAAAAAGCAAGGTTATGCAGGCCGCGCTGGAGGAAGCCTACCGCAACAAGATTATCACGGGCAAGTACCCCTGCTGTGCGCTGTTCCTGTCCCTGCCGTTGCATATGGTGGACGTCAACGTCCATCCGGCCAAGACCGAGGTCAAATTCGCGCAGGAAAAGCAGATTTTCGAAGCGGTATACATTGCCTGCAAGAATACNGAGCGCATGATCTTCAACCGCCTGCGGCAGACGGAACAGCTGCCCGTGCAGCAGCTCCTCGCGCCGGTTGTGGCGGAACTGCACGCCGCGCAGGCCGGGGCGGTGCAGGAACATATCGAAGAGGTGCGCGCGGCCGGGTTTGACATCGAGCCGTTTGGCGCGGACAGCTTTGCCGTGCGCGCCGCACCGTCCTATCTGGACAGCGCGGATATCCCCGGTACGTTGGCGGAAATTGCGGAAAAGCTGCTGACCAGCCGCGCGCCGGTCACCGACCGCCTGGACGACCTTATCCATATGGTCGCGTGCAAGGCGGCGATTAAGGCGGGCAGCCATTCGAGCATGGCCGAGCTGCAAAGCGTGTGCGACCGCGTGCTCGGCGACCCGGAAGTGACCTGCTGTCCGCACGGCCGCCCGGTCACCGTGCGGCTGACGCGCTATGAGCTGGATAAGCTCTTTAAAAGGGTCAATCAGTAAAATAAGCGGCAAGGAGGACGTACGGTTGCAAAACCCGAATCAACTCATTTGTATCGCGGGGCCGACCGCGAGCGGCAAGACCGCGCTTTCGGTCGCGCTCGCCCGGCAGCGCGGGACGGAGATTATCTCGGCGGACTCCATGCAGATTTACCGCGGCATGGACATCGGCACGGCCAAGCCGGCCATGGAGGAGCGCGGCGGTGTGCCGCACCACCTGATCGACGTGGCTGACCCGGGCGAGCATTTTTCGGTCGCGCGCTATGTCGAGCTTGCGGACGCGTGCGCGCAGGCGCTGCTTGCGCGCGGCAAGGTTCCGGTCGTCGCCGGGGGCACGGGGCTGTATATGGACGCGCTGATCGAGTGCAACACCTTTTCTGGGGACGAGGCCGACACTGCCGCGCGGCGCAAATACGAGGCGCTTGCGGCGGAGCACGGTACGGAGTATGTGCATGGGCTGCTGCGGCAGGTCGACCCGGAAAGCGCGGCGCGGCTGCACCCCAACAATTTGAAACGCGTCATCCGCGCGCTCGAGGTCTATGAGCAGACCGGCATGACGATCGGGGCGCTCAACGCGCGGAACAAGCGCCCGTCCCCCAAATACCATGCCGTGATGCTCGGCGTCTGCCCCGCGTCGCGCGAAACCTTGTACAGCCGCATCAACCGCCGCGTAGACCAGATGGCGGCGGACGGCCTGCTGGAGGAAACGCGCGCGCTGTATGAGGCCGGCCGGCTGGCCGGCACGGCCGGGCAGGCGATTGGCTACAAGGAGCTGGTTAGCTACCTGGAGGGGCGCGACAGCCTGGAAGACTGTATCGAAGTGCTCAAGCGGCGCACGCGCAATTATGCGAAACGCCAGATGACCTGGCTGAAAAAAGATGACAGGATCCACTGGATATACTATAATGAGGATACAGAATTTTCGCGCGTATTACAGGAAGCGACAGAATATTTGTCCGCACAAGGGTTATGATAGTTCCATAATTTGGAATATTATGGAGGAATCACAGTGCGGAACGAACTTAACTTACAGGATGCTTTTTTAAACAGCGCGCGCCAGCAGGGGCAGACTATCACGGTCTTTTTGACGAATGGCTTCCAGCTCCGCGGCATTGTGCGCGGTTTTGACAGTTTTATTGTGCTGCTCGAATCGGATGGGAAGCAGCAGATGATTTACAAGCACGCGATTTCCACCCTCGTCCCCCAGCGGCGGCTGGATCTGGGCGCAAGGCGGGAGGAGCGCGCGCGGACGGAATAAGGCATGAGGGGCTATGGCAAAAAACAGCGGCCAACATATTAAAAAGAAAAAAAGGTCGCCCGGCGCGCGCATGATCGTAGTGGTCGGCGTCGTTGTGGCGTTATATTTTGTCGGACAGGCCGTCTCCGTACTGACGGACGGCGTGGAAACCGTGAACGCGACGCGCGTGACGGTGGACGACGCGGTCACGGTGACCGGCTATTTCGTGCGGAATGAGGCCGTGGTCGCGGGGACGACGGGGGAGACCGTGGAGCACACGGTACATAGCGGCGAGAAGGTCTACACGGGCGCGCGGCTCGCGGTGGAATACACCGATGAAAGCGCCCTGGAGACCAGCCGCCAGGTCAAGTCGCTCACCGAACAGATCACGCTTTTGCAATCGGCGGTTACGGCGGCGTCCGACCTTGCGGACACGGCGAAGCTCGACCAGCTGATTACGATGGACATGCAGGCGATCGCGGGCAAGGCCAAGAACGGCATGGTCAGCGGCCTGGAGGAGGAAACGGGCGACCTGCGGCAGCTTGTACTGCGGCGCGGCGCCGGCGGGCAGGACCCGGCGGCGCTCCAGGCGCAGGTAGACGCGCTCGCCCAGCAGCGCGAGCGCCTGCAGCAGTCGATCGTCACGCGGACAAAGGTCATTTCCTCGCCGTACGACGGCTTTTTTAGCGAAACGGTGGACGGGTATGAAAATATCCTAAAGGCGAGCGAATTGCCGGACATGACCGCGGATGTCTTTGCGCAGAAGATCGCGTCCGAGCCGGAAAATCCCGGAACGGCGCTCGGCAAGGTAATCGAAGGCTTTGACTGGTATTTTGCCGCCCTCGTGCCCACTTCGGATGCGGCAGGCCTGCGCGCGGGTTCGCGCGTTTCCCTGCGTTTCACCCAGGTGACGGAGGATGTGCCGGCCAGCGTATATGCCGCGCGCGTTTCCGAGGACGGCACGCAAACGCTGCTGATCTTTAAAAGCAACCGCATCAGCAGCGAACTGGTCTCCATGCGGCGGCAGGTGGTCGATATCATCCGCGCCAGCTATACCGGCATCAAGGTGCCGAAGGAGGCCATCCGGATGGAGGACGGCAAGCTGGGCGTCTACACGCTGAGCGGGTCGGCCAGCATGTTCCGGGAAATTACCCCGCTGTACGAGGGGGACACTTTTTACGTCATCGAGCAGGGCAGCAGCAGCCAGACCGGCATTGTTGTCCAGGACAGCATTATTATAAAGGGCCGTGCGCTTCAGGATAAGAAGGTTGTGAAGAAATGACGGAGCAGGAAAGAACACAGATTGCAGAAAATATCCGCCGGGTGCGGGAGCAGATGGCCGAAGCCGCGCTGCGCGCCGGGCGGCGGCCGGAGGAAATCCAGCTCGTTGCCGCGACCAAGATGAACGATGCCGAACGGGTGCGCGAGGCGCTGCGGCATGGGATCGACGCGGCAGGGGAAAACCGTGTGCAGGAACTGCTGGATAAGTATGAGGCGGGCGCCTATGGGGACAAGCCGCTGCATTTTATCGGCACGCTGCAGACGAACAAAGTCAAGTACCTGATCGGCAAAACGGCGCTGATCCAGTCGGTCGGCTCGCTAAAGCTTGGCCAGGCCATTGCGCGGGAGGCGGAAAAACGCGGCGTATGCCAGGACATCCTGCTCGAGGTCAATATCGGGCGGGAGGCGGCCAAAAGCGGCCTTGACCCGGACGCGCTGGACGAAACGGCCGCCATATTGCAGGAAAATCCTTCCGTCCGCATCCGCGGATTGATGGCGATCCCTCCCGTTGCGGACGAATCCGACAAAAATACCCGCTATTTCGATAGAATGCGACAACTATTTATTGACATGGCGGCAAAAAAATACGATAATGTAAATATGGATTTTTTGTCTATGGGTATGAGCGGCGATTTTACGGCTGCGATTGCCTGCGGTTCTAATATGGTACGGGTCGGCAGCGCGATCTTCGGCCCCCGCCACTATTAAGGGCTTCGCATGATTGCCAAGAAGCAAAAAAGCAAGTATCCATAAGGAGGAAATAGAAAAAATGGGTTCGATCAAATCTTTTATCGACTGGGTCAAGGGCGAGGACGCAGAGGACGATTTTGAGGAATTTGTCCCCAAGCAGCATACCGCCGCCGCGCCGGAGGAATCCCTTGGCTATACCGCGGATACCGCGCGGAAGAATAATAAGGTTGTCAACATCAATGCGACGACGCAGCTCGCCGTCGTGCTGGTCAAGCCAGACCGTTTTGAGAACGCCGCAGAGATCGCGGATCACCTGAAGGACAAGCGCACGGTCGTGCTCAACCTGGAGCAGACGAATAAGGACGTTGCGCGCCGCCTGGTCGACTTCCTGAGCGGCGTAGCCTACGCAAACGAGGGCAAGATCAAGAAGGTTGCGAACAGCACCTATATTATCACGCCGTATAACGTCGACATCCTGGGCGACCTGATCGACGAGCTGGAGAACAACGGCCTGTATTTCTAAGTACACGGAGAGGGATTTTAAAAATTGATTCTGCTGATCAGAAGTATCGCCGTGTCTGTCGTACGGCTGCTCGAATTTTTGCTGCTTGCCCGCGCGGTCCTGTCGTGGTTCCCGCAGTCGCACGGGTCAAAGCTGTCCGAGTTCCTGTATATGGTAACCGAACCGCTGATCATGCCGTTCCGCAACCTGCTGAACCGGTTTGACGCGATCCGGATGATGCCAATTGATATTTCGTTTTTGTGCGCGTTTTTCGCGCTGGAAATTATCCTGGGAATACTGTTAAGGGCTGTGTAAAGGACAGATCAGTGGCCGGGGGGAATTCCCCCGGCCATTTTACCGTATAATGCGTCCCTGCGGGGACAGGCTAACTGAAAACGGAGGATAAATATGCTGACGGTGCAGGAAATTCAGGCGATGAGCTTTGAAAAGGCCGTTTTTGGCGGCTATGATATGAAATCAGTCGACGAATTTGTCGAGCAGATGACGGAGGATTATGCCGCGCTGCAAAAGGAAAACGCCGCGCTCAAATCCAAAATGAAGGTGCTTGTCGATAAAATCGAGGAATACCGCAGCGTCGAAGACGGGATGCGCCGCGCCCTGGTTTCCGCGCAGAGCATTGCGCAGGAGACGATCGACAAGGCGAAGCTCGAGGCGGAGCAGCTCATCGCCACAGCGCGGGACGAATCCGAAGCCGAGCTTGCGGCTTACCGTACCAGGATCCAGGCGGAGGCGCAGAAGCACGAGGCCGCAAGGCAGCAGTGCGCCGACTTTATCGCCCGGATGACCGCTTTCTTTGAGGGCGAACTCAAGGATCTGGTCTCTTTTTCAGCGTCCAAGGAACTGCAGCCGCAGGATGCCGCGCAGGCGGCTGAGCCCGCTGCCGTGCCGCAGGAAACCACCCGGGATTTTTCCAAGCTGGGCGCGCCTGCGGACAAGCCGGAAAAGGAATATACCATCCCGGAGGATATCCGCAAATTCATGGATCAGCAGCCCGCCGAAGAGGGCGGCATGAAGGTCAAGATGATGGAAGTTACGCTGAGCGACGACGCTTCCCCCGCGAAGTCCGGCCGCGACAAGCAGCCGGACGACGCTACGGCGAAGTTCAGCTTCGGCGACCTTAAATTCGGCTCCGACTATTCGCCGGAAAACGATAAATAAATAGATTAATTGATAGATTTGTCAACACGAAAGGACGGAAACGGTACGATGCCGCAGGATTACAACAGCACGGTCAACCTTCCGAAGACCGAATTCCCGATGCGGGCAGGGCTGCCCAAGCGGGAGCCGGGCTTCCTGGAGGGCTGGGAAGCACAAAAGCTTTATGAAACAATGATGGAAAAGAACGAGGGCAAGCCGCTCTTCATTCTGCACGACGGCCCCCCGTATGCCAACGGCAACCTCCATATGGGCCATGCGCTCAACAAGATCCTCAAGGATTTCATTGTCCGCTATAAGAACATGGCGGGCTTTAAAGCCCCGTATGTGCCGGGCTGGGATACGCACGGCCTGCCGATCGAGCGCCAGGCGATCAAGGCGTACGGCATGGACCGCGACAAGGTCTCGGTTGCGGAATTCCGCTCCAAGTGCGAGGAATTCGCGCACAACCATGTCGACACCCAGCGCACGCAGTTCAAGCGCCTCGGCGTAGTGGGCGAGTGGGACGACCCGTACCTGACGCTGACGCACGGCTACGAGGCCGCGCAGATCCGCGTTTTCGGCGAGATGGCCAAGAAGGGCTATATCTATAAGGGTATGAAGCCGGTTTACTGGTGCCCGCACGACGAGACAGCGCTCGCGGAGGCGGAAATCGAGTACCAGGACGAGCCTTGCAGTTCGATCTATGTCAAGTTCGCCGTGACCGACGACAAAGGCGGCAAGCTGTCCGCAATCACCGGCTCTCTTGACAACGTATATTTCGTCATCTGGACAACCACGACCTGGACCCTGCCGGGCAACCTGGCGATCTCGGTCAACCCTGTTTTTGAATACGACCTGGTCAAGGTGCCGGGCGGCGACGTTTACGTCCTCGCCAAGGAACTGACCGAAGCGGTCATGAAGGCTGCGGGCATCGCTTCCTGGGAGGTACTCGGCACGCTGATGGGTTCCGACCTCGAGATGATGAAGACGCGGCACCCGATCATGGATCGCGACTCCGTCGTCATCTGCGGCGACCATGTCACGCTGGACGCCGGTACCGGCTGCGTCCACACGGCGCCGGGCTTCGGCGCGGACGACTATATTGTCTGCCAGCAGTACGATATCCCGATCATCGTGCCGGTCGACGGCAAGGGCTATGCGACCGAGGACGCGGGCAAGTACGCGGGCATGTACTATGACAAGACCACGCCGGTGATCCTTGACGACCTCAAGGCATGCAATGCGCTGCTCGCGGTCGAGGACATCGTCCACTCCTACCCGCACTGCTGGCGCTGCAAAAATCCGATCATCTTCCGCACCACCGAGCAGTGGTTCTGCTCGATCGACGCGCTCAAGGACGACGCGGTCAAGGCCTGCCGTGAGATCACCTGGCTGCCCGGCTGGGGCGAGGAACGCATGGTGTCCATGATTCAGGAGCGTTCGGATTGGTGTATCTCCCGCCAGCGCGTCTGGGGCGTGCCGATCCCGATTTTTTACTGTAAGGACTGCGGCAAGCCGCTTGTCAACGAGGAAACGATCGAGGCAGTCGCAAAGCTGTTCGCCGAGAAGGGTTCCAATGCCTGGTACGAGCTGGACGCCGCCGATATCCTGCCGGCCGATGTGCGCTGCGAATGCGGCTGCAGCGGGTTTGAGAAGGAAACTGACACCATGGACGTATGGTTTGACTCCGGCTCCAGCCACGCGGCAGTGCTGGACGGCCGCCCGTACCTGCAGTTCCCGGCCGACGTCTATCTGGAAGGCAACGACCAGTACCGCGGCTGGTTCCAGTCCTCCATGTTGACCTCGATCGCGACCAAGGGCGTTGCGCCGTACAAGACGGTCATCACGCACGGCATGATCGTGGACGAAGAGCGGCAGAAGATGTCCAAGTCCCTCGGCAACGGCATCGCGCCGGACGATATTCTGAAGGAGTACGGCGCGGACGTCATGCGCCTGTGGGTCGCGTCCGCGGATTACCGCCAGGACATGCGTATTTCCAAGGACATGCTCAAGCACCTGTCCCAGAACTACCTGAAGATCCGCAATACCGCGCGCTATATCCTGGGCAACCTCGCGGGGTTCGACCCCAAGGCCGATATGGTCGCATACGATCGTCTGCCCGAGCTTGATCGCTGGGCGCTGATGAAGCTGAACGAGCTGACCGCCAAGGTACGCCGCGGCTATGACGCCTATGAGTTCCACACCGTATTCCACGCAATCCATAATTTCTGCGTGGTCGATATGTCCAACTTCTATCTGGACGTCATCAAGGACCGCCTGTACTGCGACGCCGCCGACGGCCTTGGCCGCCGCAGCGCGCAAACGACGATTTATCTCATCCTGGACGCGCTCGTCCGCATGCTGTCTCCCATCCTGTGCTTCACCGCGGATGAAATCTGGCAGGCCATGCCGCACCGCGACGGGGACGACCTGCGCAACGCCGCGCTGAATGCAATGCCCGCGGCCTGCGAGGGTTGGGCGTTCGCGGAGGCGCAGGCCGAGAAGTGGGCGAAGATCATCCAGCTCCGCGACTGGGTCAACAAGGCGCTTGAGGCGGCGCGCAATGAGAAGGTCATCGGCAAGCCGCTTGAGGCCGCAGTGACCGTCTATATGCCGGAAGCCCCGGACTTCGGCGAAGACCTCGCCGACCTGTGCATCGTTTCCAAGCTGGAACTGGTTGCCGGCGAGGGCGAAGGCTACACGGAAGAAGGCTGGCCGGGCGTTTCGATCAAGGTCGTACGCGCAGCGGGCAACAAGTGCCTGCGCTGCTGGAAGATATCCAAAACCATCGGCGAAAATGCCAAGCATCCGGAGCTGTGCGCCCGCTGCGCCAGCGTGGTCGGCTGATATCACGTAAAAAAGGGCAGGCATACCGCCTGCCCTTTTACTTATGAAGGAGAAGGGGCTTATGGTCGCTATTATAGCAATTATTCTGATGGTCGCGGCGGATCAGCTGGTGAAATATTGGGCGGTAACGGCACTGCAGGCCGCGCCCGGGCACACGATCCCGCTGATTGAAAACGTCTTCCACCTGACCTATGTCGAGAACCGCGGCGCGGCGTTCAGCGTGCTGCAAAACCAGATTTGGCTGTTTGTGCTGCTGACAATTGCGATCCTGTGCGCAATCGTGATCGCCGTACGGCGGGGGCTGGTGCGCAGCGCGCTCGGCCGCTGGTCGCTGTACATCGTCGCGGGCGGCGCGGTCGGCAACCTGCTCGACCGTATCTTCCGGCATTTTGTCGTCGACCTGTTCGATTTCCGGCTGATCCATTTCCCGGTATTTAACGTCGCGGATATTTTCGTTTGCGTCGGCGGGGTGCTGTTCGCCTATTACCTGCTTTTCCAGCACGACAAGGCGGTAAAGAAGTAATGGAACAGCGTATTTACATCCCAGGGGCGCAGGACGCGGGCATGCGTGTGGACAGCTATTTGAGCGCGCAGGAGGATGCGCCCACGCGCTCCGCGGTGCAAAAGCTGCTGGCCGAAGGGCATGTGACGGCGGACGGCGTGCCGGTCAAAAAGAATTATAAAATCCGCGGCGGGGAAACGCTGGCCGTCGATTGCCCGCCTGTGCGGGAGCTTGGCCTTGTGCCGCAGGATCTGCCGCTCGACATCGTTTATGAGGATGCGGATATCATTGTGGTGAACAAGGCGCGCGGCATGGTCGTGCACCCGGCGGCGGGGAACTGGGACGGCACGCTGGTCAACGCCCTCATGTTCCACTGCGGCGGGCGGCTTTCCGGCATCAACGGCGAATTGCGCCCCGGCATCGTGCACCGTATCGACAAGGACACGAGCGGCCTGCTGGTCGTCGCAAAGAACGACCGCGCGCACCAGCACCTGGCCGCGCAGATCCAGCGGCACGCGGTGCGCCGGGAGTACGAGGCGATCGTATGCGGTACCGTGCGTGAGGACGCCGGCACGGTCGACAAGCCGGTCGGCCGCCACCGGACCGACCGCAAGAAGATGGCCGTCGTGCCGGACGGGCGGGAGGCGGTCACGCACTTTACGGTGGTTGCGCGCTATCCCGGCTACACGCATCTGCGTTTTGAACTGGAGACCGGGCGGACGCATCAAATCCGCGTGCATATGGCGGCGATCGGGCACCCGATCATCGGCGACCCGCTATACGGGCAGCCCAAGGACCGTTTCGCGGGAATCGGCGGGCAATGCCTGCATGCATGGCGGCTGACGCTGACCCACCCGGCGACCGGGGAGGAACTGTCGTTTACCGCCCCGCGCCCGGCGTCTTTTGAAGAAATCCTGCAAAAGCTTGAAAAAATGACATGATAAAAGCCCCGGAAGCAATAGCTTCCGGGGCTTTTTTATACGGTTTTACCGCCAGGAAAGGAGTTCTTCCACCGGCTTACGGCGCGGCGCCGCGGGTTCTTCCGCCGGATAGCCCATGGCAACCAGCGCAACCAGTTCGCGGTCGTCCGGTACCGCAAGGTACTTTTCGAGCGCCGGCCGGTCGAAAACCCCCATGATGACAGCGCCCAGGCCGTTGTCGTGCGCCGCAAGGCTCAGCGTCTGGCAGGCGATACCGCAATCAAACATCTGCCAGCCGTCGCCACGGTCGGTCGTGAAGGAGCCGTCGCGCTCGTAGCCGGAACGCTTTTTGATGACGGTCGCCGCAACCAGCAGGGGGCAGGTGGAAAGCACGTGCGCGTTGAACGGGGCGTACTTTTCCGCAATCTCGGCGATCATGGCCTTGTCCTCGATCGCGATGTATCGCGTGATCTGGGTGTTTTTCCAGGAAGGCGCGTATGCCGCAAGGCCGACGATTTCCTCAAACAGCGCGTGCGGGACGGGCTTGTCCTGGAAAGCACGGACGCTGCGGCGGGACAGGATGCAATCTGCGGTATTCATGGTGTAAATCCTCCGTATATATGTAATGTATTTGGAATTTACAAAGGTCAGGTGGTGCTGCCGAAGCCGCCGCGCCGCTGGGCGCCCGCCCCGTCGTCCTCCGTGATGCCGAAGGGCAGGAAAACGCCCTGCGCAAAGCCGCTGCCGCAGGGGATTTCAACGGTTTTCCCGCTGTTTGTGCAGTTGGTCATCTTGATGAAGATGTGCCCCTCGTTCTGCGCGCCGAAATAGTCGCTGTCGATGATGCCGACGGTGTTGTCCATTTGCAGGCGGTATTTAAACCCCAGCCCGGAGCGCGGGAAAATCTGCAGCACCCAGCCGTTTTGCATCTGCGCGCGCACGCCGGTCGGCACCTTGACGGTTTCGCCGGGCGCGAGCGTCAGCGTTTTGGGGGCGAAGAAATCATATCCGGCGGAGCCGGCGGTCGCCCGCACGGGCAGGCGTACGCCGTCATACGCCGCGCGCGCCTCGTCCTCGGCGCCGCCGAAGGTTTCAGTCCAGTCCGCGAGGAACTGCGGCAGGCTCACCTTGTGAAATTTTGCAATTCGTTCCATGTCAGATTATACTCCTATTCCGCATGCAGCACAAGCTGATTTTCCGCCAGCGTGCGCCGCACGTCAATAATGCGCTGGTTTGCGCTGCCGCGCCAGTGCAGGGTGGAAACCGCCTGTTCCCGGAGAAACGGCCCGTCGACGAGTACATCGGCAAGCCGCACGGCTTCCAGGCCGCGGCAGGCCTCCCACAGGTAGCCGGTATATAGCCAGATGGTCTTACCGGGGAAACGCGCGCGGATTTCGCGGGACAGGGCCGCGACGCCGTCGCGGTTCTGCGGGTGCAGCGGGTCGCCGCCCGAGAAGGTCACGCCCGCCACGTAGTCCTTGGAAAGCTCGGCAAACAGCTCGTCCCGCGCCGCCTGGTCGAACGGCAGGCCGCCGGCCGCATCCCAGGTCACCGGGTTGTGGCAGCCGGGACAGGCGTGCTCGCAGCCGGCAAGCCAGAGGACGGCGCGCAGGCCGTCCCCATTTTTCATATCGTCTTTTGTAATGTTGTGGTATCGCATCTCACATGCTCTTTCTTTCTGCAATTTCCGCCATCTTGGCTTCGTTCAGGCGGGTATCCCCCTTGACGCGGGAGTAGGACAGGTAGCCGTTCATGCGGTCGATCTTGGTCAGGTTGTGGCTGCCGCACTTGGGGCATACGTCCATTTCCAGCTCCTCGTGGCCGCAATCGTCGCAATAGGACAGCGACAGGTTGACGCCCTCGTAAAAGCCGAGCCGCATCGCGCGGCGCACCAGCGTGCGGATGGCGTCCAGGTTATAATCAATCGGGTACTTTACATACTGGATCTTCCCGCCGTTGCACAGGTTCCAGAAGCGGTTTTCAAAGTCCTGCTTCTCGACCGGCGTGATTTCCTCGGCTACATGGCAGTGGAAGCTGTTCGACACGTATTCACGGTCGGACACGCCCTCGACAATTCCGTATTTCTCGCGGAACTGCTGCACCTGCAAGCCGCAAAGGCTTTCGGCCGGCGTGCCGTAGATGGCGTACAGGTTGCCGTCCTCCTCCTTAAACTGCGCGACCTTGTCGTTGATATACTGCAGCGTTTCAAGCGCAAAAGCGCCGTCCTCCACCAGGGATTTGCCGTTATAAAGCTGCTGCAATTCATTGAGAGCCGTGATGCCGAAGGAGGCGGTCGCGGTTTTCAGGATCGGCTTGATTTTCTCATGCAGGCCGAGGCGGCCGCCGTAAAAGCCGCCCTCGCAGTAGGCCAGCGGGTTGGTGGAGGCGCGCATCTCGCCCAGGTAGGCATAGGTGCGGATATGCAGCTTGCGGATCAGCTCCAGGTAATAGTCGAGCACCTCGTGGAAGGGGCGGTTTTCCTGCCGCGCCTTGGCCAGGATCATCGGCAGGTGCAGTGAAACCGCGCCGATGTTCCACCGGCCGACAAAGACCGGGCGGTCGTTTTCGTCCGCGGGCTTCATACCGCCCCGCTCATACCAGGGGGACAGGAAGGCGCGGCAGCCCATCGGGCTGATGATCTCGCCGTACTGTTTGTACATCGAGGGGACGTAGCCCTCGCCCGTCAGGCTGAGCCAGTCCGGGTACATGGCCTTGGAGGAACACAGGATGCCGGCCTCAAACACGTCCTCCAGCGGTTTGCCGGGGCCGTGCAGGTTTTCATCATACAGGAAAACGATCTTGGGGAAGAGGACGGGTTTTTTTTGCCCCTTCTTGCCCTGGCCCTTGCGGCGCACATTCAGCATCGTGATGGAGGCAAGCTTGGCAAAGCGCCCGGCGCCGGTGCCCATGGTCATCGTGATGAAGGGGTAATCGCCGCGGCTGGAGGCGACGGTGTTAAACTTGTACTCCCAGCCCTGGAAGCCCTGCTCGAAGTCGTTCAGGATATCCGCCATGACCTCGCGCTCGACGGCCTCCGGGGACAGGCCGAGGCGGGCGTATTTTTCGGTCAGCATCGCATAGCTGCGCTCCGCGTAAGGCTCGAGCAGCTTGTCCACGCCCGGCACGGTAAAGCCGCCGTACTGCTGGCTCGCCGCCGAGAGCACGATGTCGCCGATTACGTCGAACGCAACGTTCAGCGTTTTCGGCTCGTTATACCACAGGTTGCCCATCTCAAACCCGCCGCGCAGCACGTTGCCGACGTCAAACAGGCAGCAGTTCATCGTATCGCGGCGGGCGGACATGTCGTGGATGTAGATATAGCCGTCGCGGCAGGCCTGCAGTTCCTCGGTCGTCATGAAGAACTTCTGGTACAGCTCCTTGTTGAGCTGGTTGAAGATCAGGCTGCGCTTGGTGGAGACAAGGGCGGAATCCGTATTGGAATTCTCCTTGTCGCCGATGTACATGATCGACTGGCTTTTTTTATAGACGCTGTCCAGCATGCCGACGAAGTCCTGCTTGTAGTTGCGGTAGTCGCGGTAGCTCTTGGCGACCTCCGGCCGCACCGCTTCGAGCGCGGCCTCGACGATATTGTGCATCTGCGCGATTTTGACCTCGCTGACCTTCATTTGCCGTACGGTATCCTCGACATAGCCGCAGATAAAACCGATTTCCTCGGGCGTAAATTCGACAAGCGCACGGTACGCCGACTTATTAACGGCGGCAACGACCTTTTGGACGTTGAACTCCTCGCGCGTGTTATCCTTCTTTATCACATAGATCATATCGACCCTCCTCTTATCTGAAATGCTTTCCCATTATATCACTTCCATAGGGGTTGCGATAGGAACAAACCATACAAAAGAAAGCGCCCCAAAATGCCAAATTACGATATCCTGTAGAAAAGCAAAAAGATACCTGTTGTGGGGTTGACAAGAAAATGCCACTAAATATTGGGTGTCGCGGGGCGGCGCAAAGATTCTTGCACCCATCCGGGGGCGCGCGCTTATACTGGGATAGGAGCGTGATGCCATGGGATGCTTTCCGGGAGCGATCGGTTTGGCGGCAGCGGCCCTCGGGCTTGGCGTCCTGATCGGCGGCCTGCTGCCGTCATGGTGCACCGTATGGGTTTTAGGGACGCTGCTGATTGCCGTGGGCGTGCTGCTCCTGCGGCAATGAGTGCAAAAGCCCCAGTTCATTTGGAGGAGGTGGGATAAGTGAAAGTCGTCGTTTGGAAGAGCCCGAAATACTTAAACGGTATCCTGCGCAAGCTGTTTAAAATCGGCAAGCCGGAAGAAAACTGACTGTGGGAAAGCGGAGACGGGCGTCTCCGCTTTTTGCCTGCGCGGGCATCCTTTTTTACAGGCTTTTCTCATATTGTCCCGCCGCGGACAATATACTGGGGATAGAAGCAGTCAAAAAGGAGGAGTGTGCCGTTATGGAGCTTATCAGAAACACCATACAGTTCTATGATCTGACGCTGGACCGCACCTCGGTCTACGAGGAAAGCACGGATGCGATCGTGCCCGACGCCTATCCCGATATCGCACGTATCATCTGTGCGACGGGGAATGCCGTGATTAAGGACGAGTCGCCGCAAAACGACCGGGTGCTCGTGTCCGGCACGGTCAGGGCGTCGGTGCTGTACCAGCCCGAGGGGGAGGAAGCGTACCGCGAGCTGGTCGTACCGCTGAGCTTTGCCCACATTGAAGAGGGGAAGGGGCTGACCGCGGACAGCGTATGCTTCGTGCGCTGCCAGGTGGTTTCGGTCGATGCGCGCGCGGTCAATTCCCGCAAGGTCAGCGTGACCGCGCGGCTGTGTTTTGAGACCGACGCCTACGACCGGCGCGCGCTGGAACTGACCGGCGACGTCGACGGCGGCGAGCTGCCGCTCGAAATCCTGCATGAGACCCATACGGTATGCCTGCCGGCCACGGTGCAGAACCGGGATTTCACGGTGCTCGACGACATTGAACTGGCCGGTGCGGGGGATGCGAAGCTGCTCCATACACAGTGCACGATGCGTCTCGGCGACTGCCGCACGATGCATGGCAAGGCGGTCGTCAAGGGGGACGCGGTGCTGCACAGCCTGCTGCTCCAGCCGGACGGCCTGCGCACCATGGAACAGATGGTCCCGTTCACCCAGATTTTCGAAATGGACGGACTCGAAGAGGGGCAGCCGCTGCGCGTGCGCTTTGCGGTCAAGAACCTGGACTGCGAACTGCACGACGCCGGGGTGCTTTCGGTCGGCGTCGGCGCTTGCGCGCTGCTGTGCAGCGAGCAGGAGCAGCAGCTCCGCACGATCCGCGACCTGTACCAGACGACCCGCCCGCTTGAGGTGCAGGCACAGCCGGTGCGCATCCTCGGGATGCGGCCGCAGGGCGCGCTGGCGGGCAATGCGGAGGAGTCCATGCCGCTCGGCATGCGGATCGCGCAGGTGGTCGACGCGTCCGCAGTGTGCCACGGCGTACAGCAGGAGGATCCGGAGACCATGCGCGTCACGATGTATGTCCGCCTGCTCTACACATCGGACGACGGCGGGCTGTACAGCGCCGGCCGCACGCTGACGGTGCCGGTCAAGCTGGCGCAGGCTAGTGAGCAGCTGGCGGCGCAGGACGTAACGCTTACGGTCACAGCCTCGCCGAACGGCGACGGCGCCGCGCTGCGCATCGGCGTGGGCGGCGGCCTGCTGCAGCGCACGGAATGCATGGTGAACGATATTACAGCGGTCGAGGCGGGCGAGCCCGCGGCGGATAGCGGCATGGGCGCGGTGACGCTGGTGCTGCGGTACGTCAACGGCGAGGAACCGCTTTGGGATATCGCCAAGAGCTACCGCACGACGGTACAGGCGATCCGCGGGGCGAACAGCCTGCCCGAGGACGCGGCCAGTGCGTGCGGGCAGATGCTGCTCATCCCAATTTGTGAAAAGTAGAGGGGTAAGGAGGGACGAAAATGGACAATAAGAGCCTGTATGAGGATATCGGCCGGCGCACGGGCGGCGATATCTATATCGGCGTCGTCGGCCCGGTGCGCACCGGCAAATCGACCTTTATCAAACGGTTTATGGAAACGATGGTGCTGCCCGGCATCGACAACGTCTACAAGCGGGAGCGCGCCAAGGACGAATTGCCGCAATCCGGTTCCGGCCGCACGATCATGACGGCGGAACCCAAATTTGTGCCGGAAGAGGCGGCGGAAATCTCAACGCCCGGCGGCGGGAGCTGCCGCGTGCGGCTGGTTGACTGCGTCGGCTACCTGGTGGACGGCGCGCTCGGCAGCATGGAGGACGACGTCCCGCGCATGGTGTCCACGCCGTGGAGCGACGACCCCATCCCGATGAGCCAGGCGGCTGAGATCGGCACCAAGAAGGTCATTTCCGAGCACTCGACGATCGGCCTCGTCATCACGACGGACGGCACGATTACCGACATCCCGCGTGGAAGTTATGTCGACGCGGAGGATCGCGTGATCCGGGAGCTGCAAAACCTCGGCAAGCCGTTCCTGGCGCTGGTCAACTCGCGCGAGCCGGACGGCGAAGCGGCGCAGGCCGTGCGCGATGAGCTGCGCCAAAAGCACGGTGTGGAGGCGCTGGCGGTCGACTGTATGGCGCTGGAAACGCGCGATATCGCGGATATCATCAGCAACGTGCTGTATGAGTTCCCGGTGCGCGAAATTGGCGTGGAGCTGCCGCGTTTCGTCGGCGCGCTCCCGCAGGGGCACCCGGTGCAGAACGCGATTTACGGCGCGATCCGCGAGGCGGCGGTTTCGATTTCCAAGATGCGCGACATGCAGTCCGCGGCCAAGGCCATTGGGGAAAATGAATATGTCGCCGCGTCCGCGGTCAGCGATATGAACCTCGGCAGCGGCAATGTACGGCTGCACGTTGACGTGCCAAACGAGGTCTTTTATAAAATCGTCGGGGAACAGACCGGCGTGAATATCCGGGACGAGGCCGACCTGATCCCGATCCTGGCGGAGCTGTCGGAGACCAAACGGCAGTACGAGCGGGTGCAGGGCGCGCTCGAGCAGGTGCGCGCCACGGGCTACGGGATCGTCATGCCGTCGCTTGACGAACTGACGCTGGAGGAACCCGAGATCGTCAAGCAGGGCGGGCGTTACGGCGTCAAGCTGCGCGCGTCCGCGCCGTCCATCCACCTCATCCGGGCGGATATCCAGACCGAGGTGTCGCCGATTGTGGGCAGCGAAAAGCAGTCGGAGGAACTGGTACATTACCTGCTAAGCGAGTTCGACGAGGAGCCGGAGCGCATTTGGCAGAGCAATATTTTCGGCAAATCGCTCAGCGAGCTGGTTGGGGAGGGGCTGAACAATAAGCTCGGCCGCATGCCGGAGGAGGCGCGCGGAAAAATCCAGGAGACCCTGACCAAAATCATCAACGAAGGCAGCGGCGGCCTGATCTGCATCATCCTGTAGCGCCGCGCGCCCCGATAAATCCTCCGAATCTGTCCGTTCGGGGGATTTATTGTTCCACGGGGCACGCATGGGAAAATGGAGGACGGAATCAACATGACGGTAAAACAGAAAGGCCGCCCGGGGCGGCCGCCGGGCAAGCCGGTCACGAAGAACGATATCAAGCTCCTGCTTTGCATTGTGGTCTTTTTGGCGTCGGTGCTGCTGAAATACGCCGATTTTGACGCGGCACAGGACTTGCGCCGGCAGGCGGCGGGCATCCTGCGCGGCGGGGCGGACGTGGGGCAAGTGATGGAGGCTGCAGGCCGCCTTGCGGACGGGGACGCCCTGCTCGAGGTGTTCGGCGGGCACGATATCATGAAAGCGGTATTTTCACCGGGGGCAAAGGTGCCGAAGGCCGCGCCGGAAGCCGCTGGGGATGCGGCGCAGGACGATGCAGGGCAGGATGCCGCCGCGCCCGCCGACCCCGCCCCCGATTATGTCGAGGCGGGCGGCTTCGCGGAGGATTTGGAAGACCGCGAACAGACGCTCTTCCCCAAAACCGCGGACGAAACCGCCTATGTCATGGGCTTTGCGCATGTGCAGCCGGTGGAAGCGACGCTCAGTTCGACGTTTGGCCAGCGGACGCACCCCATTAACGGCAAGGCCAGCTTCCACTTCGGCCTTGACCTCGCCGCGCCCGAAGGTACGCCGATCGGCGCGCTCGCAGACGGTACCGTGCGCGAAACCGGGGACGGCAGCTATGGCAATTATATAATTGTCGACCATGCGGACGGCTTTTCCACCCTGTACGCCCATTGCAGCAAGCTGATTGCAAAGAAGGGCGACGCCGTATCAGCCGGGCAGGAGATCGCGCAGGTCGGCGCGACCGGCAACGCGACCGGCAACCACCTGCACCTTGAGGTCTGGCGGGACGGCAAGGCGCTCAACCCGCTGCATTATGTCACGTATTGACGCAGCAGCGCCCGCGGTAATCGTCCAGGACTCGTTCTGGCTGCTGCTCGCCGCGCTGCTCCTGTTGGATGCAAACGGCGTGCTGCTGCTGTTCCTGTGCGCCGCGGCGGCGCATGAGGCCGGTCATTACCTGGTGCTGCGGCTGTGCGGGGGGCGGTTTTTGTGCTTACAGCTCAGCGCGGCAGGCGCAGTCATGCGCTACCGGGCGGCCGACCGCCCGGCAAAGCGGCTATGCATCGCGGCGGCAGGGCCTGCGGCAAGTTTTGCCGCGGCGGCGCTCGCGGCGGGCGCGCAGGCTTACGCCTTTGCGGGCGCCAACGTGTTGCTCGGCCTGTTTAACCTGCTGCCGGTGGCGCCGCTGGACGGCGGGACGATGCTCGCTTGCGCGCTTTCGCCGCTCGGCGCGGCAGGGGGACGGCTGTGCAGGGCGGTGTCTGTGGCGGCGGCTGCGGTGCTGGCAGCGGCTGGGGCGGCACTGGCAGCGGCCGGTTACGGCGTAGGCGTGCTTGGAATGGGCTGTTTACTTTTATTGCAGCAAAAAAACTTGCAAAAAAGGGCAAAAGGGGATACAATGAAAACATATAGTGGAAAATCGCATAGTTGTGAACAGCGGGGTGATGCAGATGTTTTCTCCAGGCGACCAGGTGGTCCATCCCATGCACGGGGCGGGCGTAATCGAGGAAATTGTCGACCGTAAGATTGACGGCGAGTCCGTGCAGTACTATGCCCTGAAGCTGATTCTGGACGATGTGGTTTTATTTGTACCGGTCAAAAATAGCGAGGAAATCGGCTTGCGACCGGTCTGTTCCCGCGCAGATGCACAGGAACTGATCGGTTTTATGGGGGAGATCGGCCAGGACGAGGACAAGTGCTGGAACCGGCGCTACCGTGAAAATATGCTCCGCATCCGCAGCGGCGATATCCATGAGGTCGCCAAGGTGGTCAAGAACCTGATGCGGCGGAACGGCGAACGCGGCCTGTCCACTGGCGAAAAGAAGATGCTGGGCTCCGCGCAGCGTATCCTGGTTTCCGAACTTGCGCTCGCGCTTGCGGACGAACCCGGCAGGATTGAAGAAATACTGGACAAACGGCTCTGTTTATAATCGTGTAGACAGGGCTGTTCTTATCGGATAGGATGATGAAGATGTTTGATTTTCTGAAAAAGAACAGGCAGGAACCGCGCGGGCGCGTATGCGCCGTGATCCCGGCGGCGGGTTCGTCCCGCCGGATGGGCGGGGAGGACAAGCTGCTGCTGCCCTTGCTCGACGTACCCGTGCTGGCGCGCACGCTTGCGGTGTTTGAGCGTTGCAGCCAGGTCGATGAGATCATTATTACCTGCCGGGAGCAGGATATCGTGCCGTACGGCAAGCTGGTGCGCACCTACGGCTTTTCCAAGGTGACGAATATCGTGCGCGGCGGCGAGACGCGCGCCGACTCCGTGCTCGCGGGCGTCAGGGCGTGCCCGGAGGACACCGAGCTGGTGGCGATCCATGACGGGGCGCGCCCCCTGGTCACGGCCGGCATCATCTGCGAGGCCGTAGAGGCGGCGAGGCAGTACGGGGCGGCCGCGCCCGTGGTGCCGCTCAAGGACAGCATCAAGCGCGTGGAGGACGGCCGGATCATGGCCGACATCCCGCGCGAGACCGTGGCGGCGGTGCAGACGCCGCAGGTGTTCCGCTGGAACCTGATCGAGCAGGCGCTGGACGAGGCGGTCCGCGCGGGCCGCACGCTGACGGACGACTGCGCGGCGGCTGAGGCGCTCGGCGTGGATGTGCGCGCCACGGCAGGCAGCTATGAAAATATCAAGATTACCACGCCGGAGGACATTGCAATGGGGGAAGCGATCCTGGCGGAGAGGACGGACAGATGAGGATTGGCCACGGATATGACGTACATAGGCTGGTGCCCGGCCGCCGCTGCATCATCGGCGGCGTGGACATCCCGCACGAAACCGGCCTGCTGGGGCACAGCGATGCGGACGTGCTCACCCACGCGGTCATGGATGCGCTGCTCGGCGCGGCCGCGCTTGGCGATATCGGCCACCTGTTCCCGGATAGCGACCCACGCTTTGCAGGCGCGGACAGCATCGCGCTGCTGCGCGAGGTAACCCGTGTGCTCGATGCGCATGGCTGGCGGCTCGGCAACCTCGACGCCACGGTTTTGGCGCAGGCGCCGAAACTCGCGCCGCATATCGCGCAAATCCGCGAAAACCTGGCCGCAGCGATGGGCGTGCAACCGGGACAGGTCAGCGTCAAGGCGACGACGGAAGAAGGCCTCGGCTTTACCGGCGCGGGGCAGGGCATTGCCGCCCATGCCGTCTGCCTGATCGAGCCGAAATAAGGGGCGCGCAGATGGGACAATATCACGAAATCACGTGCCAGTCGGCCTGCAACCGGCTGAAGCGCAAAACGCCTTACCGATGGGATCTCAACATTTACCGCGGCTGCGCGCATGGCTGCTGCTACTGCTATGCCCTCGGCTCGCATAAATATGTGGGGGACGGCACGGACTTTTACCGCGATATCTATGTAAAAACAAATATCGCCGAGCAGCTTGAGCGGCAGCTCAGCGCGCCGGACTGGCAGCGCGAAGTGGTCAATATCGGCGGGGTGACAGACAGTTACCAGCCCGCCGAGGCACAGTACCGCCTGATGCCGGAGATCCTGCGCCTGCTCATCCGCTACAAGACGCCCGCGATTATTTCGACCAAATCCGCGCTCGTGCTGCGGGATTACGACCTGATCGACGAGCTGTCGCATATCACCTATGTCAATATTGCGGAGACCATCACCACGATGGACGAGGGGCTCCGCAGCAAGCTGGAGCCGGGCGCGGCGCCCTCCGCAAAGCGTTTCGAGGTGCTGCGCGCCTTCCGGGAAACGCGCGCCTCGGTCGGGCTGCACCTGATGCCGATCATCCCGCACCTGACGGACAGCCGCGAAAACATGGACGCGCTGCTGCAAAATGCGCGGGATTGCCGTGTACATTATGTCCTGCCCGGGATGATGTACCTGCGCGGGGAGACGCGCCAGGCGTTCCTTTCATTTGTACAGCGTGAGTTCCCGGCGCTCCATGCGGAAATGGTCACGCTTTATAAGACCGGCGGTGCGGAGCGGCATTACAAAAACGGTTTTTATGAAATGTTCAACGCCCTGCGCAAGCAGTACGGCCTCTCCAACAGCTATACAAAGCCCATGCAGGAACGGCTGCAACGGGTGGAAGACCCGCAGATATCCCTGTTTGACGGTATATAAAAAAGCCTGTGGCAATTACGCCACAGGCTTTTTTATATGTTTTTCAGGGGTTTGATGTACCGAGTACAGGCAGGCGCTGCGGCTGGGACTGGGTCAGCAGGGACTCATACTGCCGGCGGAGCTGGCGGCCGATCTCATGGATCGAGCGCTCCTGTGCGACTTCGTAAGCCGCCCCGGTAAGGTTGGGGACACGCTTTTCAACGATGTCGCCGATCAGCTTTTGGAACCCCTCCTGCGTGCTGCTCTTGTAGATGTTTGCACCATGGCGCAGCCAGCCCTCGTAAATCGGGATGGCGCGGATAAGCGTCGGCGCGCGCATGGCGAACGCTTCCAGCAGGACGATGCCTTCGGTCTCCTCATGCGTCGGGAACCAGTACAAGTCGCAGCCCGCATAGGCGTCCCGCAGCGCATCGCTCTCTACATAGCCTGCAAACGTCAGGTTGGGGAGCTGGGTGCGCACCGCGCGCCGCACGGCCGCCGGCACGGTCTTGAGGTCGGTTTCGCCGAACCAGATAAAGCGGTACTGCGGCAGGCGCTTTGCCATATCGACAAATTCCAGGATGCCCTTGCGCTCCAGGAACAGGCCGACGGAAATAATCACCTTTTCCCCGTCCTTGATGCCGTATTTTTCCCTGAAACGCGCGCCGTCTGCCTGTGCGCGGTCGAAATAGGAAAGGTCGATGCCGTTTGAAACGCTGACGATCGGGCGGTCAAGCCCGTAGCCCTCCAGCAGGGACTTCGAATACGGGGTAGGGGTCAGGATGAGGTCGCCCGTGCGGTAGCAGGCTGAAATCCACTTTTTAAAAAGCGGCGCGACCTGGTTGGAAAACAAAAACGAATTGCGGAAATCCTCCTGCGTGGAATGCGCGTGATATACGACGCGCTTGCCCTTGCGGTGCGCGCGCTTTGCGAGCAGGTAAGAGGACGGGAAAATGGTATTGATATGCACGATATCATAATCGTCCTTCGGGTCGGTGGTGTAGGGCACGCCGGCATCCTCGAGCGCGCGGCGCTGGTGGCGGAGCGCGCGGCCCACGCCGCTTTTATAGATCCAGTTCAGATGGCCGGAATAAAGCAGTATTTTCATATAGATTCCCTTTCTTTAGTGCCAGAAGAAGGTGACCAGGGCGGTCAGCCCCGCACTGTACAGGAAGATGGCGAACGGCTTGCCGAGCAGGATGATGGCGGTAAACTTGCGCAGGGACATCGGGGTCAGCCCGGCCAGGTAGCACAGCAGGTCATCCGGCGCGACGGGCGCGAAGATGGCGATGGCGAAGAACCGGTCGAACGCCTTGCCGCGGGTCAGCCAGCCATTATACTTTTCATACTGCTTTTGCGGCACCATGCGGCGCACCAGCGGCAGGCCGTAGCTGCGCGCCAGCAGGAACGCGATAATGGAACCGATGCAGATGCCGACATAGTTGTAGACGAAGCCCCAGACCGGGCCGAATACGATGACGCCTACGCTGCAGCCGATGGCCGCGGGCAGGATCGGGATAATGACCTGCACGGCCTGGATGGCGATAAACGCCGGGATGGCCAGCCAGCCAAGCTGCATCATAAAGTTTGAAAACGTCGCCTGGGAGTCGAAAATACCATACCGCCAGCCGACCAGCACCAGGACAATGGTCGCGATCAGCCCACCGGTTGAAACGATATGCAGGATCATGTCGGAGGGCACGCCGCGGCGCGGCAGGAGGGGCTTTTTCATATTTTTGATGTTTTCCATTCGGGTTACCTCATTCACAGAGCACGGCGCTGCGCGCAGGCACAGCGGAAGAGAGCAGCGCACGGTAGCAGGACTCCGCGCGTTCACCAAAGACCTCCATACCGAAGCTATGGGCGCCCGCCTTGGCGTTTTCGGACAGCATACCGCGGTATGCGTCGTCGTCGAGCAGCGTGCGCAGGCGGTTTGCGCATTCTTCCGGGCTGGTGTACTGGAAACCGTTTTCGCCGTCGTTTACCACGCCGAGCAAGCAATCGTCCTTCTGGACGACCTGCGGCAGGCCGCTGGCCATCGCTTCCAGATAGGTCAGCCCCTGGGTTTCGCTGGTGGAGGCGCAGACGAATACGTCGCCCAGCATATAGTACGCCGGGACGTCCCCCGGCGCTACCATGCCGGAAAAGCGGACCTTGTCCCGCAGGCCAAGGAAATCGACCTGTTTTTCGAGCTCCTCTCGGTAAGGGCCGTCGCCGACCACGAGGAAATAGGTGTTTTCCCGTTCGCGGAGTACGGGCGCGACATTTTGCAGCAGCACGTCGTAATTCTTTTCCTCGGCAATGCGGCCGAGGGAGAGGATGACCTGCGCATCCTGCGGCAGGTCCAGCCCGTGGAGCAGGGCCTCGCGCTTTTGGGCGGGGAGGGCATGTCCGAAACGGGAGAGGTCGATGCCGGTCGGCAGTACGGAGATCGGGGCGTGCACGCGGTAACGCATAAGCGTTTGCTGCACCTTGACCGAAGGGGCGCAGAGCACGGTGACCGACCGGGAGACCAGCCGCGTAAAGGAGCGGATGGCCTGCGCGCCGATCGTCTTGCTCGGGCTGAAGTAGCAGGTATAATCTTCATATAACGTATGGTACGTGTGTACCAGCGGGATACCCAACCGGCGCGCCAGGTGCCGTGCGCAGAAGAATGCGCTGAACTCGGTCTGCGAATGGATAATATCCGGCGACCACTCTTCGATTTTGCGGAGCAGCGGGTCGCGGAAGGCAATCGTCAGGCGGGCGTCCGGGTAGACCGCGCACCGGAAGGAGCGCAGGTAATAGACGTTATCCTCCTGATAAGACCGTTCGGCTTTGGGCGCCAGGGTCAGGATGCGTACTTCATGTCCGAGCGAAGACAGCGCGGCGCACAGGCTGCGGATCGAGGTTACCACGCCATTGACCGAGGGGGCATAGGTGTCGGTAGTTATCAATATCTTCATATCATCACTCTTCTCTTTTTAACTGTACTTAGGATATCATACAGTTCTTGCTTAATTCTTAACGAAAAATAAATAATTGCTTAATAATCCGAATTGGGTGGAATAAACGTACAAAACATCAAAAAACGCGTAAATTAAAGGGGGAAATGCGTCAGGAATCCGCCTCGCGGAGCTGTGTTACCTGGTAGCTGATGAATTGGCGCGCCGTACGGGGGGAGCGCCCGTTCTTGCGCAGGGCGAAACGCTCTGCTAGCAGATGGAGCTCGCCGCGCGGGATATCGAGCTGCTGCTCGTCCGCGAGCTGGTCTACAATAACAAGGTAGTCGTCCTTATCCGGTACGGAGAAAGTGATCTCCAGGCCAAAACGGTCGGAGAGCGAGGTGATGGTCTCCAGCGTGTCGCGGATGTGGATATCGTCGCCCTGGCGGTCGGAGAAGCGCTCGTTGACCAGATGGCGGCGGTTGGATGTCGCATAAATCAGGAGGTTTTCAGGCTTGCCGGTGATGCCGCCCTCAATAAAGGCCTTGAGTGCGGTGAAGTTTTCATCCTCCTGGTTAAAGGACAGGTCGTCCAGGAATACAATAAAATGGAAGGGGCTTTGCGAGACCTGCGTGCAGAGCGAGGGGAACGCGGTGATCCGGGAGAGAGGCAGTTCAATGATTTTGAGGCCGAGAGGGGCAAATTCGTTGGCCACGGCCTTGACGGTGGAGGATTTGCCGGTGCCCTTGTCGCCGTACAGCAAAATATTGTTTGCATTTTTGCCCTCCAGGAAGGACAGCGTATTATCGATGATGGATTTTTTCTGGCGCTCGTAGCCTTTGAGGTCGGTCAGGCGGATCGGGTCGGCATGGAAAATCGGTGAGATGCATGCGTCCGCACCGACGGAAAACGCCGTGCCCTGCGCGAAGGGGCCATACCCTTCTGCATGGTAATACGCATAAAGCGCCGCGCCGTCGGACACCGGGAGCGGCGAGCCCGCAGGGAACCGCGGCAGGCCGTCCAGGAACGCGCCGCAGCCGGGGAAGGCTTCGCGCGCATAGGAAAGCAGGGCCTCGCCATCGAGCGCGGCGACGGCCTGGAGCGTTTCCAGGTCGCGCGTGGCCGCGTCCAGCAAGAAAGCCGGCGCGGGCGACGGCACCAGCGCGGTCAGCGCGTTCATATCAAAATGCACGGCGTCCGCCAGCGCCCGGCCGACGTCCCCCGTGCGGTATACCATATCGCAAAGTGCGCCGTAAGCTTCAGCAAAGCGGCTAATGTCGCCGTTTAAGCTGGAAAAGACGCCTGTATAATGCCGGTAAAGCGGCAGGTCGCCGATGTTGCGCAACACGGAAAGCGAAGCGGCGCGCAGCCGCAAAGTCTGCTGGTTCATGGAAACACCCCATAAAATTAATTTATTTTCAATTTAAGGATATCACACAGCATTTTTTTTTGCAAGGATACCAGGAGCTTGCGCGCGTTTCCCGTGCAAAATGCATAGGATGGAAAAGACTGAAAAATGGATGGTGACCATAATGCATAAAGCTTTAATCGTATGCCGTTCGCAGACCGAGGCGTTCGCCGCTTACCGTCTGCTGGAAGGCGCGGGAATCCGCGGGGCCATGACGCGCCCGCCACGCCAGGACCGTACCAGCTCCTGCTCCTACGCCGTCCGGATCGACTGTTCCGAACTCGACGCGGCGCAGAGACGGCTGCAGGAAAAGAATTTTGTCCCCTGTAAAGTGCACATTCTGGAAGATTAACCGGCAGGGAGGAGGACGCGATGATTTATTTTGACAATGCGGCGACGACCCTTGTGAAGCCAAAGCAGGTGTATTGGGCGGTTTCCGCTGCCATGCGCACGGCGGCGGGCGCGGGGCGGAGCGGGCACCGTCCGGCCATGCATGCCGGGCAACTAATTTATGATTGCCGCGAGGCGGTCGCGCGGCTGTTCCGGCTGGACGACTGCACGCGCGTGATTTTCACTTATAATGCGACCTACGCGCTGAACCTTGCGATACACGCCCTGTGCCGCACGGATACCTGCGCCGCGGTCACTGGTTACGAGCACAACTCCGTCGTGCGGCCGCTGACCGAGCGGGGCACGGAATACATTGTGCTGGAAAGCCCGCTGTTTGATGGCGCGGCCATGGTAACTGCGGCCGAAAAGGCGATTGGGCTGGGGGCAAACCTGTTTATCGTAAACCATGTCTCCAACGTGTTTGGGGCGGTCGCGCCGCTTGCCGCGCTGGACGCGCTGCTCACCGCGCACGGGATCCCGATGATCCTGGACGCTTCGCAGTCTGCGGGCATCCTGGATATCGACGTGTCGCGCTATACCAGCCTGGCGGCGGTCTGCATGCCCGGCCACAAGGCGCTTTATGGGCCGCAAGGCACGGGCGTCCTGCTTGCGCTGTCCGACGAACTGCGCGCGCCGCTGCTCCAGGGCGGTACAGGCAGCGTGTCGAGCGACATCCGGCAGCCGGATTTCCTGCCCGACCGCTTTGAAAGCGGCACCCTTAACGCGCCGGGTATCGCCGGGCTTGCGGAGGGCGTACGCTTTATTTTACGCGTGGAGCAGGATACGATCCTCCGGCGCGAACGTAAATTATTGCATGCGCTCGCGCAAGGCCTGCGCGGCGTGCCGGGCACTGAGGTGTTTGCGGCGGACGACGAACGCGCGCAGTGCGGCGTGCTGTCGTTCCGGCGCGCGGACTTCGCCTGTGAGGGGTTGGCGGAAGCGCTCGCGGCACGCGGCATCTGCGTGCGCGCGGGGCTGCACTGCTCGCCGCTCGCCCACCGCAGCGCGGGCACGCTGGCTAGCGGCACGGTGCGCGCTTCGGTCGGATATTTCAATACGATGGGGGAAGTGGAGCGGTTTACGCAAGAATACGCCGACATTGTCAAAAAGAAATTATGAAGGAAAAATGAAAAGTCTGTGAAAGCTATTCACATGGGCTGTGCCATATGCTAATATAAATATGTATCGTCAAAAGGACAGGAAGCGGCAGTTCGCCGGGGGCGGGCTGCCGAAATACTATGGTTGGGTGTAGTGCATGGATTATTTGGATAAGATGCTGGACTATATCAGGACGGCGTCAATTACGGATGCAATTGATATCTTAATTGTGGCGTTCTTAATCTACAAGGTTATGAAGCTGCTCAAGGATACCAGCGCGGAACGTCTGATCAAGGGCGTTTTTATTATTTTGGTCTTGACGCAGTTCGCCAAAGTCCTGCGGTTCAATACGATCAGCTACGTGATGGACCAGGCGATCACCTGGGGCGTCATTGCGCTGGTTGTCATTTTCCAGCCGGAGCTGCGAAGGATGCTGGAGCAGCTTGGCAAGGGCAAGATGGTGTCCGGGCTGATCGCCTCCACACGGGAACACGAAGAGGGCGAGGTGGAGACCTGCATCGTGCAGACCACCGCGGCATGCGAGGCCATGTCCTGGACGCGTACCGGCGCGCTCATCGTGTTCGAGCGTTCGGAAAAACTCGGCGAGATCGTCAAAAACGGGACGTATGTCGACGCCGCGCCATCTGCGGAACTGATTAAGAACATATTTTACCCGAAGTCCCCGCTGCATGACGGCGCGATGATCGTACGGGAGGGGCGGATCCTGGCGGCCGGCTGCGTACTGCCGTTGTCCGGCAACCAGACGCTGAGCAAGGAGCTTGGGACGCGGCACCGCGCCGCTGTCGGCATGAGCGAAGTCTCCGACAGCGTGCTGGTCGTCGTCTCTGAGGAAACAGGTTCGATTTCCGTTGCGATCGGCGGCATGCTCAAGCGCCACCTTGCGCCGGAAACGCTAGAAAAGGTGCTGCGCGCCGAACTGTTGCCAGCGGAGGAGGATACAAAAAGCGGGAAGCGCGGGCTGAAAAAGTGGAGGTCGAAGGAAAAGTGAAGAATTTTTTCAAAAAAACCGACCTGCCCATGCGCACGCTTGCGGTCGCCCTCGCCATCCTGCTTTGGGGCGTGGCGATGACCGACAAGGATCCGATCCGCAACCATAACTTCAAAACTGTGCCCGGCAGCATCGAGCTGGTTGGGGAAGACGTACTGATGGAAAAGCATAACCTTTCCGTGATCGACGGACAGGAGGCCAGCATCACCTTTTCCGCCGAAGGCAAAGCGTCCGATATTTCGAGCCTGCAAAAGCGGGTCGAGCAGGTGCGCGTCATCGTCGATGTCTCCGATATCGATACGGCGGGGGAGCACGAGCTGCGCTATACCATCCGCCTGCCGGACAGCGCGCAGGTTTCCATCAACGACACATACCGGACGGGGCGCGTGCGCCTGACGATTGACGAGGTCACCTACAAGGACGTCCCGGTTTCCCTGCCGAGTGAATTCGGTACGGCGGCGGACGGGTACCTGTATGGAACGCCCGAGGTCGGCGCGCAGGCCGTGCGCGTAGACGGCCCGGCGAGTATTTTGAAAACGGTTTCCACCGCGCGGCTGGCGCTCAAGGCGGACGGGCTGAGCAAAACGCAGAATATGAACTGCGGCTTTGTCCTGCTGGACGGAAACGGCGCGGAGGTCAACTCGCCGCACCTGTCGTACGACGTCGACAAGGTGCGCGTGACGGTGCCGGTTTACAAGTTTGCATCCGTGCCGCTTGAGGTGGGCCTCCGGCCGAGCGCGGATATCACGGAGGACATGGCAAAGGTCAAAATTGAACCGGAGACGGTGCAGATTTACGGTACGGAAAGCGCGGTCGGCAAGGTGAAGTCCATCAAGCTCGGCGAAATCGACTTGGGACGCGTCCAGACCGGCGCGCGGATCAACATGGAAATCAAGCTGCCAAGCGGCGTCAAGCTCATGGAGGGGCAGCCTGCGACCGCGGCCGTCACGCTGCAGATCGACGGCGTTTCCTCCAAGATGGTCAAAATCAGCGACGTCGACCTGATCGACACAAGCCCGGCGGAGGCCAAGCCGGCTGCAGATCTTGCGGCGGAAGCGATTGAGATTACCCTGAGCGGCAAGAACAGCGCGCTCACCGCGCTCGACCCGGCCGATATCAAGGTCAGCATTACCTATGACTCCTCGGTCTATGGGATTGGCACGCATATGATGCCCGTGCAGGTGGAGCTGCCGGAGAATTCCGGCATAACGGTGATCGGCGAAGACTCGCTGCAGGCCGCGGTAACGATCTCTGCCCCAGCGGAGACGGATACCACCGACGGCGGGGATAACGGCAGCGATGCACAGGCGGGGGAACCGGAAACGTGAGTATTTTGATTTCAGGCATCCGGTTGCCATTTGACAGGCTGGAAAGCGAGGCCATCGGCCTGGCGCGTTCCCAATATGGGCTGCAGGGCGGCGAAGCTGCGATTTACCGGCAGTCCATCGACGCGCGGCATGGCAAGGTCACGAAGGTCTACACCATCTGTGTGGATGGGATTGACGGGGAAGAGGCGTTGGTGGCGCAGATCGCATCGCCGTCCGTGCGCTGGAAAGCGCCGCAGGAGGCCGCCCCGGTATTCGGGGACAGACCCCTGCCGCACCGCCCGGTGGTGATCGGCACAGGGCCTGCCGGGCTGTTTGCCGCCTATACGCTCGCGCAATACGGCTACAATCCCCTGGTTTTTGAGCGTGGGGACGAAATCGGCGTGCGCGACGGCGCGGTGCAGGCATTCTTTGCCGGCGGTGCGCTCGACCCGGAGAGCAACATCCAGTTTGGCGAGGGCGGCGCGGGCGCGTATTCCGATGGCAAGCTGACCACGCGCATCAACGACCCGCTGTGTGAAACCGTGCTGCAGACGTTTGTGGGGCATGGCGCGCCGGCGGAGATCCTGCGGCAGGCAAAGCCCCATATCGGCACGGATATCCTCAAGGACGTGGTGCGCTCCATGCGGGGGCGGATCACCGCCCTTGGCGGCGACGTCCGGTTCCGCGCGCCCTTGACGGCAATCGAGGCTGGGCGTAACGGCGCCCTTGCCGGGATATTTGTAGATGGGCAGCATATCGCATGCGAGCGCGCCGTCCTTGCGATTGGGCACAGCGCCCGCGATACGTTTTTTATGCTGCGGGATGCGGGCGTGTATTTGGAGCCGAAGCCCTTTTCCGTCGGCGCGCGCATCGAGCACCTCCAGGCTGATGTCGACCGGATGCTGTACGGCAAATTTGCCGGCCATCCGGCGTTGCCGCCCGCGGAATACACCCTGTCTTACCGCGAGGGCGGACGGGCGTGCTATTCCTTCTGCATGTGCCCGGGCGGGCATGTGGTCGCCGCGCAGAGCGAGCCGGATACCGCCGTAACGAACGGCATGAGCTACCATGCGCGCGACGGGCGCAATGCCAATGCGGCAATTGTGGTCTCGGTTGACCCCGCAGACTTTGCGGAAGGCGGGGCGCTCGCGGGCATCGCTTTCCAGCGAGGGATTGAAGGCGCGGCATACCGCCTGGCAGGCGGCGCGGGCGCGCCGTGCCAGCGTGTCGGGGATTTCCTGGAAGGCCGTCCGACCACACGGCTGGGCGGGGTGCTGCCGACTTATCCGCGCGGCGTTGTGCCGGGCAGGATCGACCCATGCCTGCCTGCGTTCATCACGGAAAAAATGCGGACAGGCTTGCGCGCGTTCGACCGGCGGATGCACGGCTTTGCCGCAGCCGACGCGGTGCTTACGGCACCGGAAACACGGACATCCTCCCCGGTTCGCATAAAGCGCGGCGAGGATCTGGGCAGCGTCAGCATGCCGGGGCTACTGCCGTGCGGCGAGGGCGCGGGCTATGCAGGCGGCATCATGTCCGCCGCGGTGGACGGTATCCGCGTGGCACACCGCATTATGAGTGAATTTGCACCGTTTTAGAGCAGAGAAAGGTAGATAAATAGATATGACGCAAAAAGCTGTGGTTAAGAAGCTGCTGCCGGGCGGCCTTGCCGAAATCGAAGTCCAGCGCCAGAGCGCTTGCGGGCACGACTGCGCCTCCTGCGGCGGCTGCGGCGCGCCGACAGAGCGCATCCAGGCCAGCGCGGTCAACCGTGCAGGGGCGCAGGTCGGGGAAACGGTTACGATCGAGGGCGATAATAAGGCGGTATTCCGTGCCGCCATCATGGTATACGCAGTCCCGCTGATCCTGTTCATCGCGCTCTACGCAGCCGCGCGTGTGCTGGGGCAGGGGGAAGGCGTGGCGGCGCTGGCCGGCGTGGCGGGCTTTGTCGCGGGAATCCTGATTGCGATTGCGTACAACCATCAGGTCAAGAGCCGCGGCGCGACGCCGTTTGTGATTATTAAACGCTCCTGATGGATGCAGCAAATGATCCAAAATTACCTCTTGCAAATTGGGAAAAATGTGTTACAATAATAAAGTAACACACGGAGACATAGCTCAGCTGGTCAGAGCGTTCGCCTCACACGCGAGAGGTCCGCGGTTCGAGCCCGCGTGTCTCCACCAGAGTTCAATAACTCGGACCCTTTTCCGATTGGAAAGGGGTCCGGGTTATTTTTTTGCTTAAAACCGCACAAGGTGGGGAAAAGCGTGATCGCCCTTCCCCTTTGGATTTTTCATGCCCTCTTGAAGCATGTAGGCGCTGCAACCGTTTGTCCTGCCGTCCCTTTGGGGCGGCTGTTTCTTTATATGGCGCCTTTTTAAATGGCAATCATTTTACATCGTTTTTTCAAAACATCGGTAACAGACTTGATAATTGCACGATAAAATGAAAGTTGTTCAGGATTAAGAACGCAAATTATCAGGAGGAAAAAAGGTATGAAAAAGGTTTTGGCATCAGTTTTGGCATTGGCAATGGCGGTACCGCTATTTGCCGGCTGCTCCACGGGTAATGCAGATAGCGGGGCGGCCACCCAGGCGAGCAGCGCCGTCCTCGCATCCAACACGGCCGCTGCCACAGGCGCGGTGAAGGCGCCGAAGTATGTGTTCCTTTTCATTGGCGACGGTATGAGTTATCCCCAAATCCAGTCTACAGCCGACTATTTAGGCGCGCTGAAGGACAATGACTATTTCCAGGCGCAACCCAGCCTGGATGATAACAAGGGCGCGAAGCTGGACGGCCCCAGCTACCTTAACTTTATGAATTTTGAGGTGGCCGGTTCCGCAGTAACCTATGATTCCAATTCCTTTGCGCCGGATTCCGCCTCGACCGCGACCTCGATTTCCACCGGCCACAAGACCTATTCCGGTTCCATCAATGTGGACGAGACCGGTGCGGTGCCTTATGAGGCCATTTCCGAAAAGATCCATAAGCAGTTGGGGATGAAGGTGGGCGTTATTTCCTCGGTCAACCTCAACCACGCAACCCCGGCCGCTTTTTATGCCCATCAGGCCAGCCGTTCCAATTACTATGAAATCGGCCAGGAGCTTGTCAATTCCGGCTTTGAGTACTTTGCCGGCGGCGGCCTCTTGAAGCCCACCGGCGCGGACGGGGACAAGGAGAACCTGTACGATCTCGCAAGCAAGGCAAACTATAAGGTGGTTACCACCCAGGCTGAGGCCGAGAAGGTATCCGCTGCGGACGGCAAGGTCATCCTGATCGACGAAAACCTGGCCGATGCGGACGCGATGGCGTACGAGTTGGATCGTACGGAGGGGATGTGGTCCCTGGCCGATTACGTCGAAAAGGGCATCGATGTGCTGGACAACGACAAGGGGTTTTTCATGATGTGCGAGGGCGGCAAGATCGACTGGGCTTGCCACGCCAACGACGCGGCATCCTCCATCCATGACACCCAGGCGCTGGCCGACGCCGTACAGGTGGCGATCGACTTTGCCAAGGAGCATGCAGACGAAACCCTCATCCTTGTGACCGGCGACCATGAAACCGGCGGCCTAACCATCGGCTTTGCGGGCACGGACTATGACACCTATTTAACCCTGCTCAAAAACCAGACGATTTCCTTTGCAAAGTTCGACAGTGATTATGTCGCTGCGTATAAGGAGAAAAAGACCTCTTTTGAAAACGTGCTGAAGGACGTCGAGAAACTGTTCGGCCTTAAAAAGCAAGGCGCGGCGGACGACAAGCTGGTGCTTACCGACTATGAACTGTCGCAGCTCAAGGCCGCGTATGAAAAGAGCATCAACGGCACCGCGGCAAGCAAGTACGAACAGCAGGAATATGTGCTCTACGGTACGTATGAGCCGCTGACTGTTACGATCACGCATATCCTGAACAATAAGTCCGGTATCAGCTTCACTTCGTACTCCCATACCGGCCTGCCGGTAGCCGTATTGGCGGAGGGCGTCAATGCCGGGATGTTTAATGGGTACTACGACAATACGGAGATCTACAATAAGCTGGCAAAGATGCTGAACGTCAAGTAATTCTGCATCCTTCGACCGGGAATATAGCATACGAGCGCCGCCCCTGCGCCAAACGGCCGGGGGCGGCTTGCGTTATCCACTTTTTTAAAGGAGCGATTCATCCATGAGACAAATTTTCACCCGGCAACAATTGGCGTATTTCGCCCCGGTGCTGGTCTGCGCAGTGCTGATCGGCATCCTTCTGGCGCTGCCTACCGGCTATGAGGATGCGGTACAGTACCGGGAAGCAGACCGCTGTTCCGCTTTGGTGTTAGCGGTGGACGATTCTGCGATTATAGACACCGGGCTTGTGCGCTCCGGGGAACAGGCCTGTACTCTGGAACTGCTGGGCGGTAAATTCAAAGGCCAGACCGTGACGGGAGTCAACATGCTCAACGGCTCGCTGGAACAGGACAAGGTATTTGCCGTAGGCGACAAGGCGATGGTGGTCGTCAGTTACAGTGGGGGCTCCATCACCAATGTGACCATGACCGACCATTACCGCCTGCACTGGGAAGTGGTGATGGCCATCGGTTTCATGGCGTTCCTGATCCTCTTTGCCGGGCGCACAGGGGTCAGGGCGATCGTTTCCTTTGCCCTGACGGTGCTTGCTTTGTGGAAGCTCCTCATTCCGCTGTACCTCAAGGGGTGGAACCCCATCTGGGTAGGGCTGGCCGTGGCGCTTTTGCTGACGTTCCTGATTATCGCCCTAGTGTACGGTTTTGACCGCCGGTGCGCGGCCGCCGTGTCAGGCTCCTTCCTGGGGATCCTGGTCACCTGCATTTTGGGGGCGCTGTTTACCGACCTGTTCCAAATCCACGGGGCGGTGATGTCCTATTCCGAAAGCCTGCTGTACGCCGGCTATCAGGATCTGAACCTGACCCGGATATTCATGGCGTCGATTTTCCTGGGCGCTTCCGGCGCGGTGATGGATTTGTCCGTGGATATCACCTCCGCGGTGCAGGAGGTGGTGGATAAAAAGCCCGGGATAAAGCCGTGGGAAGCGGTAAAGAGCGGCCTGAATGTTGGCCGCGCCGCCATGGGCACGATGACGACTACGCTGCTGCTAGCCTATTCCGGCGGCTATATTGCGCTGCTAATGGTGTTTATGGCGCAGGGTACGCCGCTGTACAATATTCTAAACTATAAATACGTCGCGGCCGAGCTGATTCACACCGTCATCGGTTCCTTTGGCCTTGTAACGGTAGCGCCGTTTACCGCCCTGTGCGCCGGGCTCCTTTTGACGGGACGACGCGCGGGCGCGCCGTACGAGGAGGAAGAAGCGGGACAGGCTGATTTGGCTAAGGGAAGCAATCCTTGAAAATAGAACGGGATCGCACGGTTGACGCAGGGCGCTTTCGCGTGTTAAAATGGGAAAAACAAAGCGGAAGGTGGAAATGGTTATGACGATTGCAGAAATCGCGGCGCGTGCCAAGGTATCCAAAGCGGCGGTCTCGCGGTATTTAAACAACGGGTATGTGTCGTCGGAAAAACGGGAAGCCATCCGCCGCGTGATCGAGGAGACCGGCTATGTGCCATCCCAGCAGGCGCAGACGCTGCGTACGGGAAAAAGCCGCACGATCGGCGTGATCGTGCCGCGCATTGATTCCGAGTCTATCAGCCGTGTGGTTGCGGGGATATCCTTGGTGCTGGAAGAGCAGGGCTACCGCCTTTTGCTCGCGACCACTGATAACCGCGTGGAAAAGGAACTGGAATACCTGGAGGTGTTCCGCACGGGCAATGTCGACGGGGTGATCCTGGTCGCGACAATTTTATCCGCCGCGCATCGGAAGGCGCTGCGCGCATGCAGCGTGCCTGTGGTGCTGGCAGGCCAGCAGATGGACGGCGTGACTTGCGTCTATCACAACGATTGCGGCGCGGCGCGCGCAATGACCGCGCTGCTGCTGGAAAGCGGCCGGCGCACGGTCGGCTATATCGGCGTTACGCCGCGCGACAAGGCGGCGGGCGCGGCGCGGCGCGCGGGGTACCAGGAAGCGCTTGCGCAGGCGGGCCTGACCGCCGTGGATGGCTGGATGGAGCAGAGCGATTTTTCCATAGAAGGCGGATATGCGGCGGCAGGCCGCCTGTTGGCGCGCGAGCCGTCGATCGACGCGCTGTTTTGTGCAACCGATTCCATTGCGATCGGCGCACTGAACCGTCTGGAGGCATTGGGCCGTCGCGTGCCGGAGGACGTGGCCATCGTCGGGATCGGCCACTCGCGCCTGAGCGAGCTGGTGCGTCCGCGCCTGACCACGGCGCACTATTATTATCAGACCAGCGGCGAGGAGGCGGCGCGCGCCCTGCTCGAGATCATCACGCAGGGGATCGACCGCACAAAGCAACTGATGCTGGGGTACGAAATCTGCAAACGTGATTCCGTTTGAAAATAGGCAAAGCCGTCCGCTTTCAAAAGCGGGCGGCTTTTTTTCGTTTTCCTGGGCATACTAAACCCGCCTATTGGGTGATATGCGCAAAAACAGGCGCTGAACTTTGTTGAGGTATGTGGATTTACATTCGTTTGACAAAAGCTTATAATAAGATCGTAAAAAATGAAATCGATTTCATAAAATAAGTCATTGAAGTTTCAGGAGAGGCGGTAAAGGGCATGGATTATCAGAAAACGGCGGCCGAGGTGCTTCGCTGCATCGGCGGCAAGGATAATGTGGTTTCGGCGGCGCATTGCGCCACGCGCCTGCGGCTTGTCATCGCGGATAATGGCAAGGTGGACAAGCACGCGCTTGAGGATGCCGGCGGCGTGCAGGGCGTGTTTGAAGCGCAGGGGCAGCTGCAGGTGATCTTTGGCACGGGCACGGTCAACAAGGTGTACGACGCGTTTATTGCGCTGTCGGGCGCGGCGGCGGTCAGCAAGGATGAAGCGAAGGCGCAGGCCGCCCGCAAGGGCAACTGGTTCCAGCGCGCCATCAAAACCCTGGGCGACATCTTTGTACCGATCATCCCGGCGATTGTGGCTTCCGGCTTCCTGATGGGGATTATGGAAGCGCTCAATTTTATGGTAAACAACGGCTACCTTGCGCTGGATACAGGCAGTTCGCTGTTTGTATTCGCCAAGCTGTTTTCCAACGTGGCCTATGTGTTCCTGCCGATCCTGATCGCCTTTTCGGCGGCCAAGGTCTTCGGCGGCAACCCGTTTCTCGGCGCGGTCATCGGCATGATCATGCTGCATCCTGATTTGCAGAATGCGTGGACGGTGGCGACCGAAGGCGTGCACAACATGCAGTCGGTATTCTTCGGCCTGTACGACGTGCCGCTGGTCGCATACCAGGGGCATGTCATCCCGGTGATTATCGCGGTGTGGGTCATGTGCCAGATCGAAAAACGGCTGCACAAGGTCGTGCCCGCCATGCTTGACCTGTTTGTTACGCCGCTCGTTTCGGTGTTCGTCACCGGCTACCTGACGCTGGCCGCCATCGGTCCGGTGTTTACCTTTGTGGAAAACAATATCATTAACGGGATCCAGTGGCTGCTCGCCATCCCGTTCGGCATCGGCACCTTCATTGTGGGCAGCGTTTACGCCACCACGGTGGTGTCCGGCATCCACCATATGTATACGGTCATCGACCTCGGGCAGCTTGGCGCATACGGGCTGACCTTCTGGCTGCCGCTCGCCTCGGCGGCGAATGTCGGGCAGGGCGGCGCGGCGCTGGCGGTCGCGCTCAAGACCCGCAACAGGAAGCTCAAAAGCATGGCGCTGCCCGCTTCGCTTTCCGCCTTTATGGGTATCACGGAGCCTGCGATTTTTGGCGTCAACCTGCGGTTTTTGCGTCCGTTTATTGCGGGTTCGCTCGGCGGCGCGTGCGGCGCGCTGTATGCCTCGATTGTGCACCTTGGCGCGACCGGCACGGGCGTAACCGGTATTTTCGGTATTCTGCTGCACCTGCACCGCCCGGTACAGTATATCATCGCCATGCTGATTGCGCTCGGCGTTTCGTTTGCCTTGGCATGGGTCATGGGGATCCCGGAGGAACAGCCGGCAAAGCCTGACGCGCCTGCGGAAGATCCGGAGCCTGCGCCGCTGCCCTCCGGCGGCCTTGTGGTGCCGTCGCCGGTCAGCGGCGAGGCCGTGCCGCTGTCGGAAACGGGGGACGATGCGTTCTCGGGCGAGGTGCTCGGCAAAGGCGTGGCCGTGCGGCCGCGCGAAGGGAAGGTCGTCGCGCCGTGCGAGGCCACGGTCACCGTCGTCATGGGGCACGCGGTCGGCCTCCTGTGCGACAACGGCGCGGAACTGCTGATCCATGTCGGCATCGACACGGTGAACCTGGGCGGCAAACACTATACCGGCCACGCCGCCGAGGGGCAACGCGTGAAACCCGGCGACCTGTTGCTGGAATTTGATATTGCCGCGATCGAACAGGCGGGTTACAAGGCCATCACGCCCGTAATCGTGACCAATCCGGACGATTTTGCTGGGATACAGGGCGTGTCCGGCGCGGTGGAAGCCGGACAGGGCGCGCTGCTGACGCTGACACGCTGAACGGGCAGGGAGGAAGAAGCAATGAACGCAATGCACCGCGACTTGGCGCGGCTGGTGGAGCAGGCGGAGCGGCATAGCCGCGCGGCGGAGGACCCCTACCGCCTCCGCTTCCATCTGATGCCGCCGGCCGGCTGGATGAACGACCCGAACGGCCTGTGTAAATGCGGCGGATGGTATCACGTGTTCTATCAGTACGGCCCGTTTGACCCCACCGGCGGGGTCAAATGCTGGGGGCATTACCGCAGCCGCGACCTGCTGTGCTGGGAACAGTTGCCGCCGATGCTCTACCCGGATCAGCCGTGGGACGTGCACGGCGTATATTCCGGTTCCGCGCTGGTGGAAGACGGCGTCCTCTACCTGTACTACACCGGCAACGTCAAACAGCCGGGCGCGCACGACTATATCAAAACCGGGCGCGGGCACAATACGGCACTCGCTATATCGCGCGACGGCGTGACGGTGGAGAGCAATGAGCTGCTCATGACGAATGCCGATTACCCGCCCGGCCTGACCTGCCATGTGCGCGACCCCAAGGTATGGGCGCAGGATGGGGCATATTATATGGTACAGGGCGCACGCACGCTGAACGGCCGGGGCGAGCTTTTGGTCTTTGCATCGCCGGATAAGCGCCGCTGGACGCATATTAACACGCTGGCCACGCCGGAACCGTTCGGTTACATGTGGGAGTGCCCCGACTTGTTCTGCCTGGAGGGGCAGTGGTTCCTGGTTTGTTCGCCGCAGGGCGTTGCACGGCAGGGGGACCGCTTCCAAAACGTCTATTCCTGTGGGTATTTCCCGCTGTACGGCGACTTCTGGGGCGAATACGCCCTCGGCGGCTATACCGAATTGGACTGCGGTTTTGATTTCTACGCCCCGCAGACCTTCCTGGACGGCACGCGCCGCCTGATGCTTGGCTGGATGGGCATGCCGGACGCGGATTACGAAAACCCGACCGTCCCTTTCGGCTGGCAGCATGGGCTGACCGTGCCGTGCGAGCTGACGCGGCGCGGGGAAAAGCTGCTGCGCAACCCGGCGCGTGAGCTGGAAGCGCTGCGTGTGCGGCCTGCCGAGCCGGAGGAAGCCTGCTGCTTTGATTTGGAGCACCGGCCAAAGGGCGACGGCAGGCTTGTCATCCGGGACAGCGCCGTGATAGAATGGGGAAAAGGGCGGCTGGCCTTGTCGTTGCCGCGTGGCGGCGCGGGGCGTACCGTCCGCACTGCAAATGTGGGGGACGTGCGCGCGCTCCGCATACTGGCCGATACCTCGTCGCTGGAGGTCTTTGTTAACGGCGGCGAAGCCGTACTGTCCACGCGGTACTATCCGGATTTAGCGGCGCGCGGCGTCGCCGTCACGGGCGGCGGGGAAACGGCGCTGTGGGAACTGGACGCGCTCAAAATCCAAAGATAAAGTAGGGATATCGATGCCAAAGTATAAATTGCTCGCCCTTGACCTGGACGGCACGCTGCTGGATGAAAACAGCCGCGTGCCGGAGGAAAACGCCCGCGCCGTGCGCACGGCGCAGGGGCTGGGCGTACAGGTCGCGCTTTGCACGGGGCGGAACGCGGCCGATGCACGGCGTTTCAGCGCCATGCTGGCCGCCCCGGCCGATTGGGCGGTGACGGCGAACGGCGCGGATGTGCGGCCGCTTGACGGTGGCGCGCCGGTGTATACCGCGCCGCTCGAACGCACGCAATGCGATACGATTTTGCAAATTTGCAGCGATTTTGAGGCCGACCCGTGCCTGTATACGGCGGACAAGCTGTATTATGGGTGGGAGTTCCGGAAGTTTGTCGCATCCCTGCGCGGGCGCGGCCATCCGGTCGATGAAGCCCTGTGCGACCCGGGGCTGTTTATCGGCGCGCCGGCGGCGTGGCAGGCGCTGCTGGGGCGCGAGCCGGAACCGTTCATCAAGGCGATCCTGTACCACAGCGACCCTGATATGGTCGACCGGATGCAGGATGCGCTGGCGCAGACGGGGCTATTTGAGCTTGCGCCGTCCGTCATGTACGGCGGGGCGCTTAAAAACGTGGAGGTCAACCGGAAAGGCGTGCACAAGGGGCGCGCGCTGGCGGCGCTGGCCGCGCAGCTTGGCATGGGTCTGGATGAAGTGATGGCGGTCGGCGACAGCGACAACGATTTGACGATGCTGCAAATGGCCGGGCTGGGCGTCGCCATGGGGGACGCGGCCGCGCACATCCGCGCGGCGGCAGACGCCGTGACGGACGGCTATACGGCCTGCGGCGTGGCGCGCGCGATTGAAAGGTATATTTTGGAGGGGACACGATGAAGAAGGTCGTCGCGATCGGCGAACTGTTAATAGACTTCGTACCGCAGCAAAAGGGCTGCCGGCTGGACGAGGTGACCCATTTCGAGCGCGTCGCGGGCGGCGCGCCGGCAAACGTCGCCGCTGCGGTGGCGCGGCTGGGCGGGCAGGCCGCAATGGTCTCCCAGGTAGGCGAGGACGCGTTTGGGACGCACATCCTGCATGTGCTGCGGGATAACGGCGTGGACACGTCCTATGTATTCCGTACCGGGCGCGCGAATACCGGCCTTGCGTTCGTGTCCCTGGATGCAACCGGCAACCGGGAGTTCTCCTTTTTTCGCAATCCGTCGGCCGACCTTTTTCTGGAGGAGTCGCAGATCGTGCCGGGGATGTTTGACGGCTGCGCGGCGCTGCACTTCTGTTCGGTCGACCTGGTCGACTGGCCGGTACGGGCAGCGCACCGGCGCGCGATCGCATTGGCGCAGCAGGCGGGCGCGCTGGTCTCGTTTGATCCCAACGTGCGCCTGCCGCTCTGGGAGCGCCCGGAGGATTGCCAGGCGGCGATCCGCGCGTTCCTGCCCGAAGCCGACCTTGTGAAGCTGTCGGACGACGAATTGGCCTTTGTTACCGGATGTACGGACGAGCGCGAAGCCGCAAGCCTGCTGTTCCGGGGGCGTTGCCGGATGCTGCTCGTTACGAAAGGCGCGGCGGGGTCGGCGGTCTATACGCCGCATGCCGAAGCGTTTGCCGATCCCGTGCCCGTCCCGGTCGTGGATACGACGGGCGCCGGGGACTCGTTTATCGGCTCCTTCCTGTACCAGCTCACACGCGACGGCGTGCGCGCGGACGGCCTGGAAGCGCTGTCCCGCGAACAACTGGCATCGTACTTACAATTTTCCGCGTATTACGCCTCCCTGACCGTGCAGAAAAAGGGCGCGGTCATGGCGACCCTGGACGAGCTGCAACGCGTCCTGCCAGGATAAAAAAACAGGCCGTGCCACATAGGCACGGCCTGTTTTTTCGTCTCAAAGCTGCTCCTGTACCTGTTCACGGCTTTCCAGCGAGCGGTTGTAGAAGAACATGGCGACGGAAATACCGCAGATCACGATATACCCGGCAACGCTCATCCAGTCGGGCACCTGCCCGAAAAGCATAAACCCCAAAAGCGCGGCAAACAGCGTCTGCGAATAGTCGAATACGGAAATTTCCTTCGCCGGCGCATGCGCGTACGCTAGGGTGACGCCAAACTGACCGAGCGTGGCGGAAAGCCCGGCGGCCAGCAGGCAGAGCACCTGCCCGGCCGTCATGGGATGGAAATCAAACAGCAGGAAGGGCAGCGTCACCAGCGTGGAAAACGCGGAGAAAAAGAATACGATGCGCGCGCCGGATTCATTCTTCTTGCTCAGCGCGCGCACCGCCGTATAGGCCGCGCCCGCCGCAACGCCGCCCAGCAGCCCCACCAGCGCGGGGAAGACAGCGGCGGAAAAGCCCGGCTTGATGATCAGCATACTGCCGCCAAACGCGAGCAGCACGGCGGCATACTGTACCAAATTGGCGCGTTCCTTGAGCAGGAAAAGTGAAAACAGGATGGCGAAAAACGGCGACATCTTATTTAATATGTTGGCGTCCGCAAGCAGCAGATGGTCGATCGCGTAAAAGTTGCAAAAGATGCCAAGCGTACCGCAGGCCGAGCGCATCAGGAGCAGGGGCAAATTGCCCTTCTGCCAGCGGAAGCCCACGCCTTCGCGCTTCAGTACGATCGCGGCTGCAATCATTGCAATACAATTCCGGAAAAAAGATTTTTGCGTGAAGGGCAGATCCCCGGCCAGCCGGACAAATGCGTTCATCAGCGCAAAGCCGAATGCAGAGAGCAGGATGAAGGCAATGGCTTTGCTCTTTTTCGACATGCTTTTCAGTCTCCTTCCGGCGGCAATTTGTATCGCGCCTGACACCACTTAAGATGCGCAGAACCAATTTGTATTATGTCATCGCTTCAACATGTTCCTCAGCAGGATTCACATGAACCATACAGTGTTTGACTTTTGGGAAATCCTGTTCCACCGCATCGTGGACATGCTCGGCAATATCGTGGGCCTCTGAGAGTGATAGGTTGGCATAGATCCCAATTTCCAATTCCACATAAAATTTGTCCCCAAAGATACGGGTGTTCAGACGGTCGATACGCAATACCTGCTCATTTGCGAGCACGGTATCCCGCAGCGCCTGTATCGTCGCATCATCGCAGGAACGGTCGGTCATCTTGGAAATGGCATCCCGAAAGATATCTACGGCCGCCTTGACGATGAAGATGCATATTACCACGCTGGCGATGGGGTCGAGGATCGGCAAGCCCATACGGGCGCCCAAAATCCCGATAAAGCTGCCAACGGAAGATAGTGCATCGGAGCGGTGGTGCCAAGCGTCCGCCATGAGCGCGCCAGACCCTGTTTTCTTTGCGGCCGCACGGGTATACCAATACATGGTTTCTTTTACAATGATGGAAACGATGGCGGCAACCAGCGCCAGGCCGCCAGGCACCGCCAGGGAAGATCCGCCCGCCCGGATCTTCCCGATCCCGGTCCATCCAATGGCTAGGCCGGTCAGCCCTAACATAACGGACAGGATGATTGCCGCCACACACTCCAGACGTTCGTGGCCAAATGGATGTTCCTTATCGGATGCCTTGTTTGCCAGCTTGACCCCCGCCATGACTACGAATGTGGTCATCACATCGGATGCCGAGTGGACCGCATCTGAAATCATGGCGCCTGAATGGGCAAGCAGGCCGGCGGCCAGTTTGAATATGCTTAATACCATGTTCTGGACAACTGTGATTAGAGATACACGCATTGCTATTTGTTCGTTGGTATGTTGTTCCATACTCGTTACCTCCAGTATTCTGAGATAGCTCTATGGCACTCCATTCCAGCGTGTGTGCCCCGCCAAAGTGTAAAAAAATACACCCGCGGAACACACATACTGTCCCGCGGATGCACAGCATCCGCTGCCAAAAACGGCCCGGCCTCACGAGCCTTAATCACTAAGCCCATCGCCTGCTCAGTTTGTACCGCTATTATCCGCGCCCCAAAGGGCGCGATGCAGTGCAAAGAGATATCTATACTCTAACATATGCGGGGGGAGGCAGTCAAGGTGCATTTTTTGTAAGGCAAGTAGCGTTGCCCTTCGCAAGCGGGCGAATACCGATAAGGGCTTTTATATTCCCCTATCTGCGCGCGCAAGAGCCAGCCCGTGCATTGCATGTCACAGTTTCATATTACGGTGCATCAGCCTTTTTGTTCCGTTAAATATCATGCCGGCGCATTTAGCCAGTTTATAAATTAATCCCTCACATAGGGGGCGGCCGACCGCCCAAAGGGGGAAAAGGATATCACACCCATCCGGATATGGATGACGGCCATAGGAAAACAGCGGCAGCCTCCCTGGCTTGCCGCTGTTTTTAATTGCTTGTACCGATATTTTAAATCATAGTCGCTTTTATTGCGCTGTAAAAGTTGTTTGGTTTGCGGGCGGACGGCAGTGTTACGCACCGCCCGCCCGGCTGTAAGGAGAGAAGAAGGGGAACGTTATGAGAAAGCACCCTTTAGGATGAGGGTCTTGTTGAGCGACATGGACAGCAGCGTATGCGCGCCGCCCTCCTGGCCGATGCCGGTGGACTTATACCCGCCGAAGGGCTGTTCCGGCGTGCGGTAAAGCCCCGCGCCGTTCAGCACTACGCCGCCTGCGTCGATCTGGCGCGCCATGCGGAGCGCACGGAAAATGTCCTTCGTGATGATGCCGCTGGACAGGCCGTACGGCGTATGGTTGGCCAGCTCGACGGCTTCCTCCTCGGTGTCAAACCCAATCACAGGCCAGACAGGCCCGAAGATCTCCATCTCATTGGCGATGCTCATTTCGCGGGTCACGTCGCCCAGCACCGTCGGCGCAACGCTCACGCCGTTGTTGACAACCTCGCCGCCGCAGAGCAGCTTTGCGCCCTGTTCGACGGTCAGCTTGATCTGTGCCATGACGTCCTGCAGCGCGCGCGGGTTGACCATGGGGCCGTAAGAGGTTTTTTCATCAAAGGGGTCGCCTACGACGAGCTGAGAGACCGCCTGTACCAGCTTTTCTGTAAAAGCTTCCTTGATGGAGTTCTGGACGATAAAACGCTTGGAGGCGCAGCAGGTCTGGCCGGAATTTGCAAAGCGTCCGCCGACAGCTTCCGCCACGGCCTGGTCGAGGTCGCAGTCATCGAAAATGATAAGCGGGTCGTTGCCGCCGAGTTCCAGGCCGACTTCGTGCAAATGGGCCGCCGCATTGCGCGCGGTTTCGATACCGACGGCGGTGCTGCCCGTCAGGCTGATACAGTCGATCTTGGGGCTTTCGCATAGCCATTTGCCGATCCGGGCGCCGCTGCCGGTCACGAGCTGCACCGCCTCGGGCGCAACGCCGGCCTCCAGGAGCAGTTCCGCCATCCGGATGTTGGCAAGCGGGGTATCGGTCGCCGGTTTGATTACGACAGCGTTGCCCATCAACAGGGCGGGTACGACCTTCTGCACGAACAGTTCGATCGGGTAGTTAAAGGGCAGGATACAGGCGACCACGCCAATCGGCTCGCGCACGGTCATTACAAGGTCGCCACCCGTACTGTGCGAAAAGTTATTCGGCACGTAGGTTTCGCCGCCGAGCGTGCGGGCGCATTCGCAGAAATTGTCGATGATATTGAGGGTGCATGCGGTTTCACTGGTGCTTTGGGTGAGCGGCTTGCCCAGTTCGCGGGTGAGCATGGTGCTGACCGCCAGCGCGTCCCGCTCCAGCAAGGCGCGGAACCGCTTGAGAATGGCGATGCGTTCATATATCGGCACCTTGGCCCATACCTTTTGCCCCTGCCGGGCGGCGTCAAGCGCGGCTTCAATGTCGGCCTGGGTGGCGACCGGGACGGTATCCAGCACCTCGCCGGTGGCCGGGTTCAATACTTCTACGGTTTCGCCGCTGGCCGCGTCGACACGCTTTCCATTGATGATCATTTTCATTGTCCTAAATACCTCCATTATTAAAAGCAGGTTGTCGGGGAAAGGGGATAAAGTAAATAATGATGCGTCCGGCTGCCGGGATGCTATGGCCATGCTGAGGGGCGGTGCTTTGTTTGACTGCAGTATACTGCAAATCATTTTATAATGCAATAATAAAATATATAATTTAATTAATAAAAGTATAATGCAAATCACCGCGAATTGTGAAAGATTTCACGGATATACGCAGAGATTGAAGGATAGGGCTTTAAAAAGTTCTGAAATACTGCTGATTAATGGATATTACAAAATATTTTGATGAAATTTGTGCAGAAATATTATTAAAATAAGATTGCATTATAAAATTAAATAGATTATTATAAATGAAAAGTAATAATGAAATCCGGCAAGCCAAAGCATATGGGGGATCACGTGTTTCCGCAACCGCAAGCAAAACGGAATCCGTAAATGTTTTGTCAGGTATCTTAAAAATGGTATAGAAAGTGAGCGTGAGCAAGGTATGTTAAAGAGTTTCAGCTATGTAATGCCGGTACGGGTAGAATACGGCGTGGGGGCCGCGAGGGGCGTCGGCAAGGAACTGCGGAAGCTGCAGTGCAGCAAGCCATTCATTGTTACGGATAAAGGCGTGATTGGCGCTGGCCTGCTTGAAACGATTACGGACAGCCTGGCAGCGGAAGGCTTTTCCTACGAAGTTTATGACAAAATCGTAGGGAACCCGACGGACGTCATCGTGCACGAGGGCATCGACCGCTATCAGGCGGCGCACTGCGACTCTTTTATCGCGGTCGGCGGCGGCAGCTCCATCGACAGCGCAAAGGCTATCGGCATGGTGCTCAAAAACGGCGGCCATGTGCGGGAATATGACCAAGATCGTGAAAATACGCACCCTGCGCCGATCCCGATGGATCCGCTGATTACGATCCCGACGACGGCCGGCACCGGCAGCTCGGTCACGCCCTATGCGGTCATCACCGATACGGAGCGCCACTGGAAGATGAGCCTGTGCGACGCCGGCACCGGCACGTTCGCAAAGGTCGCGCTGGTCGACCCGGTGATGACGGCCAGCATGCCGGGCAGCCTGGCCGCGGCGACCGGTATGGACGCGCTGACGCACGCGATCGAGGGCATCCTGAGCAAAAACGCCAATATTTTTTCAGACCTCATCAATATCAAGGCGGTGGAACTGATTTACGGGAACCTGCGCCAGTCGGTGGCGAACGGCGGCAACCTAGAGGCGCGCGGTGCGGTGCTGCTCGGCAACGTGATCGCGGGCTGGGGCTTCCAGCAGGTCGGGCTTGGCGCGGCGCATGCGCTGTCCCATATCCTCGGCGGCCAACTCAATGTCCCGCACGGGGTCGGCAACGCGATGATGCTGCCGTATGTGATGGAGTACAACATGGTGGCGCGCCTTGAAAAGTACCCGATGCTTGCCAAGGCGATGGGCATCTATACCGACGGCCTTAGCACGGTGGAAATAGCCGATAAGGTTTGCGCCGCCGTCGCGCGCCTGTCCAAGGACATTGGCATCCCGCGCCTATCCGAAATCAAGGGCATGGATGAATCCAAGCTGTCCGAGTATGCGGAGCTTGCGCTCAAGGACGGCAATACCTTTAATAACCCGCGCATCCCGACCCATGCGGATTATGTAGCCCTTTATAAGAAGGCCTGGTAAGCGGGCAGGCCGGCGCAATCCGTCCCCACACTCCAGCTGACGAACCGCCCACTGAAACGTGAGGCAATAATGGAGGAAAAACAATGAATAAGAAACTGGTTAGATTATCCGCGCTGGTACTGGTATGTATGGTGCTTTTCACCGCCTGCGGTAAGGGCGACAGCGCGGCGGGCGACCCCGGCGCGCCAAAGTATACCATCGGCTACAGCAATATGGATTCCAACAACCCACACTTTGTCAACTGGGGGGAGGGGCTGCGGAACGCGCTCGAACCCCTTGGGCATACGCTTGTGGAAATCGACGCGCAGAATGACGGCAGCAAGCAGATCAGCGATGTGGAGGATATGATTGCGCAGGGATGCGACGTCATTATGATCGCGCCGGTCGACAGCAAGGGTATCAAGACCGCGCTGCTCGCATGTAAGGACGCCAATATCCCCGCGTTCATCCTGGATATCCCCGCGGAGGACGCAGACCTTGTCACTTGCACCGTGGCGACCGACAACTTCTCCGCCGGCAAGCTGCTTGCGGACAAAATGGTGGAAGAGACCGGCGGTAAGGCCACTGTCGCGGTTATCGACCTGTCGGTTTCCGAGGCGGTGCGCAAGAGGATGGAAGGCTTCTTCTCCGTTGTGGACGAAAAGCCCGACATGAAGGTCGTCATCCGCGAAGACTGCCTGCCGACCGTGGAGGACGCGCTCCCGCTGGTAGAGAACTATCTGCAGTCCAACCCGGAGATCACCGATATTTTCTGCTACAACGACCTGACGGCGCAAGGCGCCTATAACGCATGCGTCGGCGCAGGGCGGGACGATATCCGCATTTACGGCATCGACGGCTCGGCGGACGGCATCCGGCTGGCCAGCGAAGGCAAGATCGTCGGCACGTCCGCGCAATTCCCGGTAAAGATGGGAGAAATTGCGGGCGAGACCGCGTGCAAGCTGCTGTCCGGTGAAAAGGTCGACAAGGAAATCCTGATCGAAAGCCTGTTCATCGACCAGGATATCGCGGACGAATATATGGAATAAGCGACATACGGACGAGGGAAGGCGGCGCCGGGCGCGCCCGTGCCGCCTGAAAAAGGATCACATGGAAAGGGGGTAGCGTATGGACGCTGCACTGCTTGAAATGAAGGATATCTGCAAGACCTTTCCGGGCGTGAAAGCGCTGGACCATGTGGGGATCACCGTCCGGAGGGGCGAGGTGCACGCGCTGCTGGGCGAAAACGGCGCGGGCAAATCCACGCTCATCAAAATCCTGGGCGGGATTTACGTGGCGGATTCCGGCGAGGTATGGATTGACGGCAAGCCCGCGGATATTTCCAGCGTCGACAATTCCAAGCGGGAAGGGATCAGCATTGTACATCAGGAGCTGTGCCTTTGCGACAACATGACCGTGGCGCAGAATATTTTCCTGGGGCAGGAAAAGAAAAAAGCGCTGTTTTGCAACGATAAGGAAATGAACGACGAGGCCGACCGCCTGCTGTCGACGTTCGGCATCCAAATCGGCGCGCGGGATTCGCTGGGCGGCCTGACCGTGGCGCAGCAGCAGATGGTAGAGCTTGCCAAGGCGCTGTCTGCGGACGCCCGGATCATCGTCATGGACGAGCCGACGGACACGCTGACCGACCGGGAAATCCAGAAGCTGTTTGAAGCCATCCGCACGCTGCGGGACAAAGGCGTCGGCATCATCTACATCTCGCACCGCATGGAGGAGATTTTTGAAATTGCGGATACCATCACGGTGCTCCGGGACGGGCAGTTTATCGGGTCGCTGCCGGTGCGGGAAGCCAATTACCACGACCTAGTCACAATGCTGATCGGGCGTGAAATGAACGACATGTTTGCGGCGCTGGATAACGAGGTGGGAGAAACGCTCCTCGAGGCGCGGAATATCAACTGCGGAAAACAGGTTGTCGATTGCAGCTTCCATCTGCGCAAGGGGGAAATCCTCGGCTTTTACGGCCTGGTAGGCTCGGGGCGGACGGAGCTGATGCGCACGATCTTCGGCGTGGACCGCATGCAAAGCGGCGAAATCTATTACCGCGGAAGCAAAATCACCGTCCCGAATGTGCAAAGCGCGCTCTCATACGGCATCAACCTGGTGCCGGAGGACCGCAAGGTGCAGGGCTTGGTGCTGATCCAGAGCGTGGGCTTCAACATCGTGTTCGGCGTCCTGGACAAGCTGTACCGCGGCCTGCGGCACGATAAAAAGCAGGAGCGGGGCACGGTTGCGGAGTACATCCGCAAACTGCGCATCAAGACCCCGTCGGCGGAGCAGGCCGTACAGAACCTGTCCGGCGGCAACCAGCAAAAGGTGGTGCTGGCGAAAGCCCTTGCGACAAAGCCGGACGTTTTGATCCTGGACGAGCCGACGAGGGGGATCGACGTCGGCGCAAAGAAAGAGATATACGACATTATGAGTATGCTGGCGTCCGAGGGGGTGTCCATCATCATGATTTCCTCCGAACTGCCCGAGGTAATCAACATGTCCAACCGTATTATGGTCATGTACGAGGGGCGCATTGCGGGACAGCTTGCGGGCCACGAAATGACGCAGGAAAATATTATTATCCTGGCGACAGGCGGGAGGAAAGACGATGCATCTTGAACCAAAAAAGGCCGGATGGCGGCAGGCCACGGCAATACAGTACTTGCGTGAAAACTCCGGCATCCTGATCGCGCTACTCGTGCTGTGCGTGATTTTCACCATCAATTCCCCGGCGTTCCTGACCCGGGTCAACATGATCAACGTGCTGCGCCAGATCTCCATGAACGCGATCGTGGCGTTTGGCATGACGCTGGTCATCCTGCTAGGCGGCATCGACCTGTCGGTAGGCTCGATCATTGCGGTGTCCGGCTGTTCCAGCGTCATCCTCATTGTGAACGGCTGCCCGCTCTGGCTGGGCGTCCTGGTCGGCCTCGCGGTCGGCGCGCTCTTTGGCTTTATCACAGGTACGATTGTGGCGATGGCCAAGCTGCCGCCCTTCATCGTTACGCTGGCGATGATGACGATCGGCCGGGGCATTGCGTATATCTTTACCGGCGGCAAGCCGACGCGGTTTGACGCGGAGGCCTTCAACCAGATCGGCAACGGCTATGTAGGGATTATCCCGATCCCAGTCATCATCATGCTGGTCACCATGGTGCTGTGCTCGGTGCTGCTGAACAAAACCATGTTCGGCAGGCATGTATACGGCGTCGGCGGTAACCGGCAGGCGGCGAAGTTTTCCGGCATCAAGATCGCCAAGGTTGAAATCGCGGTTTACACGATCTGCGGCCTGCTGGCGGCGGTGTCCGGCATTATCATGGCGTCGCGCCTTTCCGGCGCGCAGCCGACCGCGGGCGACGGCCAGGAGCTGGACGCGATTGCGGCGGTCGTACTCGGCGGCACAAGCATGAGCGGCGGCGTGGGCAGGATTGGCGGCACCATCATCGGCGCGCTCATCATCGGCGTGCTCAATAACGGCATGAACCTGATGCACCTGTCCTATTACTGGCAGCTCGTTGTCAAAGGGCTGATCATCTTATTCGCGGTCTATGTGGACGCGCTGAAAAAGGACAAAACGCTGGAACGCCTTTTTAAAAAGAAGCGCGCGTAAGGCGGGAATTGCAAACATCACTGAAAAAATAGGAGGCTTATTATGTCATATTGCTGCGGTTTATGTACAAAAAAGACCCCGTGCAACACGGAAAAGCAGGCCGGGCTGCCGAATAATTGCCCTTGCAGGGAGACCGATATGGTGGAATGGTCGAAGGCGCAGTACGTTGGCGAGGACAAAAAGATCGCCGACGCCGCGGTGCAGACCGAATATGAAGGCTATTGCAAACGCACCCGCGTGGAAGAGATTATGGAGTTCGCCACCAACCTTGGCATCCACCATATCGGCATCGCGCACTGTATTGGGCTTAAGCAGGAGGCGGGTATCGCTTATAAGATTTTTACGGCAAACGGTTTTAAGGTGGACACGGTGAGCTGCAAGGCCGGGACATTCTCCAAAAAGGAGCTGGGGCACGAGCAGTACCAGATCAATAAGGAGTGGGAAGGCTCGTGCAACCCGATCGGGCAGGCCAAGTTCCTGGAAAACGCAGGCTGCGAGCTTGCTGTCGTCATGGGGCTGTGCGTCGGGCACGATACGTTATTCCTCAAGAACTGCAACCTGCCCGTCACGTACCTTGTGGTGAAGGACCGCGTGCTGGGGCATAACCCTGTGCAGGCGCTGTATCTGTCGGAATCGTACCTGCGGTTTAAACTCTATCCGCCGACGCGCCAGACGGGCAATATTTCCGACGTTGCGACACAGCCCGCGCTGATCCATCCGGATCTGCTGCCTGATGTGAAATAACGGTATATGGATGCGGGCCAGGCACAAATGCACTTCGGGAAATGTGTGCATTTGTGCCTGCTTCTTTGGGTGCCCGCCTAAAAAGTGTTGCCCTTCAAGGCTTTGAGGTGTAAAATATATACTTACTATGATTTCCATCGGAGAGGGGAATGTGGATTGAAAGGCAAACAGGGCTTTAACGCCAGCCAGCCTGTTTACGAATATTTAAAAAACCTGATTTTATCGGGTGAAATGAAGCCGGGCGACCGCATCGCGGAACAAAAGCTGGCGGACGTGCTTCATATCAGCCGCACCCCGATCAAAGAGGCGATCAACCAGCTGGCAAACGACGGGCTGGTGCGGATTTACCCGCAGCGGTATTCGGAGGTTATGCTGTTTTCGGAGGACGATGTGCGCCATATGGGCGAGATGCGCATCGCGCTGGAAATGATGTCGGCAAAGCTTGCGCTCTACCATGGCAGTATGGCCGACTTTAACAAGCTCGCAAAGCTTGCAGACGCCTGCGAAGAGGCGCAGCGGTCAGGCGATGTGTTCCGCCAGATCGAGACCGACGCCGAGTTCCATCTGTCTTTTACCAAATGCACAAAAAACCCCTTGCTGTATAAATTCCAGCGGGAACTTTGCCTCCGGATCCGTCTGATCCAGGTGAATTCCACATTTTCAGATGAGGAAAACCAGCGGCTGGTGGAGTACCACCGGCAGCTTGTGAAATATTTGAAAGAACGCAACCTGGCGTCCATCTACACACTGATTGAGGAGCATTTCTTCCAGTTTTACAAGCTGGATCAGGAGTATCCGCCGAATTTCTTCCATCTGTTCCGTGTTTAGAGCGGGTTCGGGCGGGATGCAAAGCTATGAGGTGTAGGTATCCGAGGAGTGAGGTGTAGATATGCCAAGAAGCAAGGTGCTCAGCGGCCGGAGCGAACCGGTCTACCGCTATATCGTCCAGCAGATTTTTTCCGGCAGGCTGGCGCAGGGCGAGCGGATCAATGAAATGCAGATCGCGGAGGCCTGCGGGACGAGCCGGACGCCTGTCCACCAGGCGCTCAAGCAGCTCGAACTGGATGGGATCGTCAGCATCGTCCCCAATAAAGGGGTAGAGGTCGTCACCCTGACGGAGGAGTCCGTCCATCAGATCGGGGAATTGCAGCTTTTGTTTGGATGGATCACGGCCAAACTGGCCATGCACAACGGCTCGGCGGCGGAATTCCTGGCGCTGCAAAAGCTTGCACAGGAATGCCGGGCCGACATGCGCAGCGACGACCTGGAAACCCGCATCGGCGCAAACACACGGTTTTACATGGAAATGGCGGCGATCGGCAAAAACAGCGTCATGATGCCGTTCCTGCGCAAGCTGTTTTTGCAGGCGGGGCTTGTCCTGGCGGAGCGCTACCGGGACGGGGACGCCTGTGAAAAGCAGTCGCAGATGCATTTTGAAATAATCAATGCGCTGCTCGAGCAGGATATGGGCAAGTTCCGGGACTCCATCCTGCCGCAGCTTGTGGATTTGTATGGGATTGAAGATTTTTATGCCCAGATTCAAAATGGGCAGCTATAATTGGGAATGCAAAAGGCCGCCGCGTCCCTGCAGGGACGCGGCGGCCTTCTTTCCTGTTAAAAATGGAGCAGCGACTGTGCCACGGAAAAATAAATGACGAGTGAAAATGCATCCACAATGGTGGTAATGAGCGGCGCCGCCATAATAGCCGGGTCGGCATGGAGCACTTTGGCAACCATCGGCAGGATGCCGCCAATCGTTTTGGCCATCGCGACCGTTGCAAAGAGGGCGCAAGCAACCGTGAGGGCGATCAGTTCGTTGCCGGGGTACGTCAGGATCAGGCGGATAAAATTGACCGCACTGAGCACTGCGCCGACCAGCAGGCTGACCCGCAGCTCTTTCCAAAATACCCGCAGGAAATCGGCGGACGCGATTTCGCCAACCGCCATGCCGCGGATCACCAGGGTGCTGCTCTGGCTGCCGGCGTTGCCGCCCGTATCGGTCAGCATGGGGATAAAGGTGACGAGCAGCGGCATCGTGGCAAAAGCAGCCTCGTACCGGCCAAGGATGCCGCCGGTCACCATGCCGGAAACCATGAGCACCAGCAGCCACACGATGCGTTTGCGCGCAAGCGTGAACACGCCTGTTTTGAGATAGGGGCGCTCCGAGGGGGACATCGCCGCCATCTTTTCAAAGTCCTCGGTCGCCTCTTCCTCCATAACGTCCATTACGTCGTCCGCGGTCACGATGCCGACGAGCCGGTTTTCGTGATCGACGACCGGCAGTGCGAGCAGGTCATACTTCATGATGGCCTGTACGGCCTCTTCACGGTCCTCGGTTGTGAGGGCGGTGATAACGTCCCGCTCCATCATGGTTTCAAGCTCGGCGTCGTCGCGTGCCAGCAGAAGCTCCTTGAGCGTGATGACGCCCTCCAGCACGCGGCAGTCGTCGATCACATAACAGGTGTAGATCTGCTCGCAGTCCTCCGCGATCCGGCGGATGCGGGCGATGGCCTCGCGCACGGTCATGCTTTTGCGCAGGTCGATGAATTCCGCCGTCATAATGCTGCCCGCGGAGTTTTCGGGGTAATGCAAAAACTGGTTGATCCGCCGCCGGGTCTCCGGGTGCGCGTTTTTGAGGACGCGCTTGACCACGTTCGCCGGGAGTTCTTCCAGCATGTCGACCGCATCGTCCACGAACAGATCTTCGACAATTTGGGACAGTTCTGCGTCCGTAATTGCGCCAATGATAAGCTGCTGCGTATCGGGCGGCAGGTTGGAAAATACCTCGGCACCTAATTCCTTGGGCAGGGTGCGGAAGGCCACGACGGCCAGATGCCGCGGCACGCGCTCGATGAAATCGGCGATATCGACCTCGTTTTCCTCGGCCAAAAGGCGACGTAACTCGCCGTATGAACGGTTTTCGAGCAGCGTGAGCAGTGTCTCATAATTGTATTCCTGTTCCATGGGTCATCCCTCCTGTCTTTTTGGGTACAGCCGGGAAGACGTAAACAGGCCAAAAAGTGCATGGAAGCCCCTTGAGGCCTCCATGCAGGATATCCGGATGCGGGCAAGCGCCGCGGGGGTTTTTAGCTGCAGGCGAAAATAAGCGCCGCCTTGCGGTTTCCGCCCTGCAAAGGGATATCGCTGCCTGTTTTCGTACTTCGTCCGCAAGCGTCCACTTTTTTCACTCCTTTTTTGTGCAATTTGGCTGCCATTACAGCCCTGTTTACAGCATAACATGTTTGCATGCCGGGCGCAAGCACAAAAGGCTGCAAGGAGGGCGGCGTGCCGAATGTGACTTTCACACAGACGGGGCGGGGAAAGGGGCGTATCATAAAAATATCCTAAGAGAAAGCAGGGAACAGCATGAAAGTATTGATTGTCGGCGGGGTGGCGGGCGGCGCGAGCGCGGCCACCAGGCTGCGCCGCCTGGACGAACAGGCAGAAATCATCCTTTTTGAAAAGGGGCCGTTTATTTCCTATGCAAACTGCGGTTTACCCTACTATATTGGCCGCACAATCCGGGATCAGGAACAACTCGTTGTGACGAAACCGGAGCTGCTGCGCGCCCGTTTTGCCATTGACGTGCGCACAAAAAGCGAAGTGGTCGGGATCGACCGGTCGCGCAAGGTCGTAACGGTGCGCGATCTTGAAGCTGGGCACACCTACGAAGAAGGCTACGATAAGCTTTTGCTATCGCCCGGGGCGGAACCCAAGCACCCGCGCCTGAACGGCGTGGACGCGCCGGAAATCTACACCCTGCGTACCGTGCCGGACACCCTTGCGATCGACCGGTATATCGGTGAACAGTCGCCCCAGCGCGCGGTGGTAGTTGGCGGGGGCTTCATCGGCGTGGAGATGGCGGAAAACCTGCGGGAACGTGGGATAGAGGTCACTGTTGTCGAGTTTTTAAAGCAGGTCGTCGCGCCGCTTGATCCGGAAATGGCTGCAATCCTGCATGGGCACCTGACGGAAAACGGCGTGAATCTGCGGCTTGGCGTTGGCGTAGAGCGGTTTGAACGGCGCGGGGACGTACTGCACGTCTGCCTGTCGGACGGCAGCGCGCTCCCTGCGGATCTGGTGCTGCTGAGCATCGGCGTCGCGCCGGAAAGCAAGCTTGCGAAGGATGCAGGTCTGATGCTTGGGCTGGGCGGCAGCATCCAGGTCGACGATACGCTGGCGACCAGCGACCCGGATATCTACGCGGTGGGTGACGCAGTCAGCGTGCGCCATATCGTCAGCGGCCAGGAGACTTTGCTCCCGCTGGCCGGCCCTGCCAGCAAACAGGGGCGGATCGCCGCGGAAAACATGCTGGGGGGTACCCCTGTACGCTTCAAGGGCGTACAGGGTAGCGCCGTGCTCAAGGTGTTTGACCTGGCTGCGGCGGCAACTGGCCTGAATGAAAAGCAGCTCAAGCAGCTTGGCCTGCCATACCATAAAACTTATATCCACCCATCCAGCCATGCCTCGTACTATCCCGGTGCCACGCCGCTCAGTATGAAGCTGCTCTTTGCGCCGGACGGCAAGCTGCTGGGCGCGCAGGCGGTCGGCAGTGAAGGGGCCGATAAGCGCATCGACGTGCTGGCGGCGGCTATCCGGCTCGGCGGCACGGTTTACGACCTGGAAGAACTGGAACTGGGCTATGCGCCGCCGTTCTCGTCCGCAAAGGATCCGGTCAACATGCTGGGTTTCACCGCGGCCAATATCCTGCGCGGCGACATGCCGGTGGTGTATGCCGAGGACGTCGACGCGCTTGACCGCAAGGCTGTGACGCTGCTCGACATCCGGACGGCGGAAGAGCGGATGACCGGGGAACTGCCCGGCTCCGTCCATATCCCGCTGGATGAACTGCGCGGCAGGCTGGCTGAGGTGCCGCAGGGGAAGCCGGTCTACGTTTACTGCTCCGTGGGTCAGCGGGGATATGTTGCGCAGCGTATTTTGCTCCAACGCGGGTACGAGGCGTATAATCTGAGCGGCGGCTATAAGACTTACCGCATGGTACACGAAGAACCCGTGCGGGAACAGCCTTGTGCCAAAACGGATTGCATTGGCGTGCCAAAACCGGCTGTAAGTCAGGAAATAAAGGTGGCCATTGAAGTAGACGCCTGCGGGCTGCAATGCCCGGGGCCGATCATGAAGGTATCCGAAGCGATGGCAAAGCTGAAAACAGGGGACTGCTTGTGCGTGCGTGCGACCGACCCGGCTTTTGTATCGGATGCGGGGGCTTGGTGCGAGCGCACCGGCAACCGGGTAGTGGGTAAGCAGCGGGACAAGGGCGTCTATACGGTTATGATGCAGAAGGGCGATAGCTGCGCCGTGCCGCAAAACAGCGGCGGGAACGATAAGACTATGGTCGTTTTCAGCGGGGATCTGGATAAGGCGATCGCGACGTTTATTATTGCAAACGGCGCGGCGGCAATGGGGCGGAAGGTGACGCTGTTCTTTACCTTCTGGGGTCTCAACATCCTGCGCCGCGGCGAAAAAGTACGCACGGAAAAGAATTTAATTGAGAAGATGTTTGGCAAGATGATGCCGCGCGGCAGCCGTAAGCTGGGGCTCTCCCGGATGAACATGGGCGGCATGGGCGCGAAAATGATCCGCTCCGTCATGCGCAAGAAAAACGTACAGTCGCTCGAAGAACTGATGCAGCAGGCCATCCAGAACGGCGTACGCGTAATCGCGTGCCAAATGTCGATGGACGTGATGGGCATTCGGCAGGAAGAATTGATCGACGGCGTGGAGGTCGGCGGCGTTGCTACATTCCTCGGCGCAGCGGAACAGTCGGACACCAACCTGTTTATTTAAGGCTGGATCAAGATATCGATCGAGAACGCCAAAGGGGCGCCGGCTTTTGCCGGCGCCCCTCTTAAAATCATTGCAAGATTATATACAGGCATAAAAAGGCCGCTGACGGAAGTCAGCGGCCTTTTTATGTTTTTATGGTGCGAGTGGTCTTATAGGATTTACGCATGAAACCAAGTAATATCAATGGTTTGTGGGTATTCAGCAAGCGGTATTTACACCAAAACAGCTACTTGGTGTTATTGTGCTCATTCACAAATGGCATGTTGATTTCAATATTGGATACGCATACATCCCATTCTTCCTGTACAATGAGAGCACCTTTGAAAGAATGAGATCATATGACATACACTCAAATTACCGCGCTTTACTGCCGCATTTCCAAAAGCGACAACCCCCATGATGAGGACAACAGCATTTCCACCCCAAAGGCAATCCTTTAAAATCGAAAAAGGCTAAGCCCAAACAATAAGTTTGAGCCCAGCCGCTGCTTTATGTATTCTAAATTAGTGTATTAATTTTGGATTATACTCCGGAATAAAAAATACGCATGTGCTGAGCACGGCAATACGTCTGTCGTTTTGAAGGGAATTTAATTGGGCAGCGAGTATTCCAGCCTGAGAGGGAAGCAAGCCGGCCCCTGAATCACTGCCGGCAAGCCACCGCGCCTTGCTTATGTTTTGCCCGATAACAATATTGCACTCTTCTTTTGTTGCGGCAAATTTACGATAATCGTGATTTCGGTTTTCCTGATTTACACGCGCCTTATATGTTCCCGCAAGCAGTTCATTCAGGGTCGCATAGTAAGTGTCAAAGTTCGGATCCGGAATGGATGTCATGTGATAAAATGCCTCCACCATTGGGTAATTGATGTACAGCTTTCCCACATCAGAAGATTCCACAAAGTACATTGCCATGCGACTGATCTTCTCTGGGGTAAACCCAGAATCATGCGGGTCAAGATCAAAAATCAGAAAAATATCAGAGTAGGATGCGTCAAATAACTTCTTTTTCACCAAATCAGATTCACGTGATTTTAGCAGCTGGAGCAAATCCATATCATCAGGATCGTTGTCCTCGAACATCTCCTTATAAAGCGTGTAGATATTCGTACAGTAGGAGACAATCTCATATTTGAAATCAATCTGATAAATAGAGAGCAATCGCTCCATCAAAGCAACGTCTGTCTTTGCTCCCTCCACCAACACAAAAATCTTCCGCTTCTCTTCAGCCATTGAATTCACCGCTCATATAGAGTTTCTCCAGATTGTGTCCTTCTCGGAGCTCCCGATCCGTGGCATTGGCAAATGACGTGAGTCCATCCCCGGTCAGAATGAAGTAACAGTCCGGACGCATGATGCGATTGGAGAGCAGGTTTGTATTATGGGAAGTGAGCACGGCCTGGAAACCGGGCTGGTGCTCTAAAAGTTCAACAAGCGTTTCAGCCAGTTCATAATGATAAAAAGCGTCAAATTCATCAATAAACATCAAGGAGACGTCTGCAGCAGTCTTGCTCCAATAAAAAAAAGTGTAAAGGGCTTTCGTGCCGCTGGATGCCACCTTAAAAAACGGCAACGGTGTTTTTGTATCAAAATATAAACGTTTTGTTCCATCAACATCTTTTTTCGCAATCAAATTTTCCTGAATTCCAGCTTTGTGCAGAAAAGACTCCAGCTCTTTCACCATATCGCCTTCAAAGATAAAATCGGTATAATCTTTGCTGTTTGACTTATAGCCAATGTAGCGATTCTCATCCAAGCTGCGGAACCAGAGCATATGGGATACAAACCGCTGCATCTGATAAAGCGGATGATTCTCCGACAGGGCCGAATTGGCGATGGCGTATTTCAGAATAGAATCCGTACCGCGAAAGGTGAGATTCAACGTCGTGGTCAATGTCTCAAGGCCAGCTAAATCACCGCGCTTGTCCTCGTAATCGTAAGTGAAGAGACGCTTGCCGTTAATGGCGACGGATTCGTAAACAAGCGTCTGCTTGTCATTTTTACGGTATCGGTAATCCACCTCGCCGCTGTCAAACGTGAAAACATAATGAAACTCCGCGTAACCAGTCTTGTTGTTGACATTCAAATAATAGTCATACAAGCCCGGCGTCACATTGTTTGTCGTCAGGTGTGAGACAATATCAAAAAGGGCCAGGCCCAGATTGGACTTGCCAGCAGAGTTTTTACCATAAATGATCAGCTTGCTGAGCAATCCATTGGCGATACAGGAATTGTTGAATTTGTAATCACGGATGTCGGAAAAGTCCAAATGAATGGTATTTTCAAAATTTTTAAAGCCCGTGACCTCGAACAGCTTTAACATTGTGTTCACCTGCTTTCACTAGTATTATACCCATATTGGAGAGTCAAGTCAACAAATGCCGTAATAAAATTACGGGGGTACTGCAATTAAATGCCGGCAGGCGGGAGCGTGGAGCCATATCGTCAGAAAATTGAATTGTTTTATAATATATCGGGAAGGTTGAGTGGGATCAAGAAGTTTTATTATCCGCACCTTGAACGCGAGTGGCGTTATAGGACTTTCCTATCAGATGGGGCAGCATAAGTGAGTAAATGGATGAAAAGAAAAGAAAAAAGATCAAGGCCGTCAAATACGACGGCCTTGATCATGGTCGAGGTGACAGGATTTGAACCTGCGGCCTCTTCGTCCCGAACGAAGCGCTCTACCAAGCTGAGCCACACCTCGGAATATGGATTTTTCCTGGCTGCCTTGACTTGCAGCTTTTTTAGTATATCGGATTTTAGGTAAAAAGTCAACATCTTTTTAAGAAATTTTGCAGATGCAGGGAGGGAAAGGAAAATATACAGGCCTTATGCGGCTGCCTGGGTATGGAATTGCCTGTAGCCTGGCAGAATAAATTTTTAAATGGATCGTTTTTAGGGATAGTGCGCAAAATCGGGGCGTGGTTTTCTCCATTGCGGATGGGGAAAGGTGTTTGACTTAACAATACTAAAATAGTATACTTTAAATATCGATAAAAGGAACGGTTCTTATAGCGATTGCACCGGCACGCCTCGGTTAAATGGCGGGGCGGTATGACAACAAATTTTACAGCTCAAAATAGATAAAGGAGGCAATTTCATGTATTATCAGACGACGGAAGCCCATGAAGCGCTGCGTGCGAAAATCCGCGAGTTTGCGGAAACCGAGGTGAAGCCGATTGCGTTTTTGCTGGATCAGGAGAACCAGTTCCCGGCGGAGGCTGTACAGAAGCTTGCCGCAATGGGGATGATGGGGATCCCATATCCAAAGGAATATGGCGGCGCAGGGCTTGATGTGCTGAGTTATGCGATTGCCGTGGAAGAGCTGTCCCGCGTGGACGGCGGTACTGGCGTTATCTTGTCGGCGCATGTGTCTCTGGGCAGCTACCCGATCGCCGCGTTCGGTACGGAGGAGCAGAAAAAGAAATACCTGGTACCGCTTGCAAAGGGGGAAAAGATCGGCGCGTTTGGCCTGACCGAGCCGAACGCAGGCTCTGACGCGGGCGGCACCGAAACGGTAGCCGAGGACAAAGGGGATCACTACCTGCTCAACGGCGGCAAAATCTTTATTACAAACGGCGGCGTTGCGGATACATACGTGGTATTCGCGGTGACGACGCCGGGGATCGGCACGCGCGGGATCAGCGCCTTTATCGTTGAAAAGGGCTGGGACGGGTTCACGTTCGGCGACCATTACGATAAAATGGGCATACGTTCTTCGGCGACGGCAGAGCTGATCTTTAACGACGTTAAAGTGCCCAAGGAGAACCTGCTCGGCAAGGAGGGCGACGGCTTTAAAATCGCTATGGCGACGCTCGACGGCGGGCGGATCGGGATTGCTTCCCAGGCACTCGGGATCGCGCAGGGAGCATATGAGCACGCGCTGGAATACGCCAAGGAACGCGAACAGTTCGGCAAGCCGATTGCGTTCCAGCAGGTGATTTCGTTCAAGCTGGCGGACATGGCGACCAAGCTGCGCGCCGCGCGCATGCTGGTATACAGCGCCGCCGAACTGAAGGAGCACCACGAGCCGTATTCCATGGAGGCGGCGATGGCAAAGCAGTATACGTCGGACATTTGCCTGGAAATTGTCAATGAGGCGCTCCAGATCTTTGGCGGCAACGGCTACCTGAAGGGCATGGAAGTCGAGCGTGCGTATCGCGATGCAAAAATTTGCACAATCTATGAAGGTACGAACGAAATCCAGCGCGTCGTAATTGCCGCGCACATCATCGGCAAGCCGCCGAAGGAAAGCGCAGCGCCGCGTAAGGCCGGCCCGATCACCGGCGCGCGCAAAAAGCAGGTCCTTAAGGAAGGTTCGGCGCAGGAGCGCGTGGACGCGCTTGTGGAGGCGCTCAAGAAGGACGGCTACGACTTCACCGTCGGCATCCCGCTTGACACGCCGATTACCCAGGCGGAACGCGTCGTCAGCGCGGGCAAGGGTATCGGCGAAAAGAAAAACATGAAGCTGATCGAGGCGCTGGCCGTCCAGGCAGGGGCGGCGGTCGGTTCGTCCCGCCCTGTGGCGGAAACGCTTAAATATGTCCCGCTGAACCGGTACGTGGGCATGTCGGGGCAAAAATTTAACGGGAACCTTTACATCGCCTGCGGCATTTCCGGTGCAGGGCAGCATCTTAAGGGCATCCGCGACGCGACGACGATCGTCGCGATCAATAATAACCCCAACGCGCCGATTTTCAAGAACTGTGATTACGGCATCGTTGGCGACCTGATGGAGATCCTGCCCCTGCTCACCAAGGCGCTCGATAACGGCGAGCCCAAGCAGCCCGCCCCGCCGATGAAGAAGATGAAGCGTGCCAAGCCGCCGAAGCCCAGCTACCCGCGTTATGTATGCAGTGGCTGCGGCTATGAATACGATCCCGCGGAGGGCGACCCGGAGGGGGAAATCGTCCCGGGCACGCTGTTTGAAAAGCTGCCGGACGAGTGGATCTGCCCGGACTGCGGCGAGGAAAAGGCGCAGTTTATAGAGGTTTAACGGCTTCTTGATGATAAGGAGGATATAATATGTATTGCGTAAGAAAGGTGACCGACGACCTCTATTGGGTGGGCGGAAACGACCACAGGCTTGCCCTGTTTGAAAATATCCATCCGATCCCGCGCGGGGTCAGCTATAACGCCTATTTGCTACTCGACGAAAAGACCGTGCTGTTCGACACGGTGGACTGGTCTATCGGCCGGCAATTTATCGAAAACGTGGAAACGCTGCTGGCCGGCCGCCCGCTGGACTATCTTGTCGTCAACCATATGGAGCCTGACCACGGCGCGTCCATCGAGGAAATCATCCTGCGTTACCCCGAGGTAAAAATCATCAGCACGGAAAAAGCGTTCCTGTTTATGCGGCAGTTCGGCTTTACGGTCGACGGGCATATCGAGCAGGTCGCCGAAGGAGACACGCGCTGCTTCGGCAAGCACACGGTGACGTTTATCGCCGCGCCGATGGTGCACTGGCCGGAAGCGATGGTCACGTTTGATACGACAAACGGCGTGCTGTTTTCTGCCGACGCCTTCGGCTCCTTCGGCGCGCTGGACGGCAAGCTGTTTAACGACGAGGTCAATTTTGACCGGGACTGGATCGACGACGCGCGCCGGTATTATACCAATATCGTCGGGAAATACGGCCCGCATGTGCAGTCCCTGCTGAAAAAGGCCGGCGGCATCCTGGATCAGATCAAAATGATCTGCCCGCTGCACGGCCCGGTTTGGCGCAGCGGCCTGGGGTATTTCCTCGATAAATACGATAAGTGGAGCAGGTATGAGCCGGAGGAGCAAGGCGTCATGATCGCCTACGCCTCGATGTACGGCAACACGGAAGCCGCAGCGGCGCTGCTCGCCTCCAAGCTGTGCGAGCGGGGGATGACGAATGTCGTGATGTACGACGTGTCGAGCACGCATGTTTCACAGCTGATCTCCGAAACCTTTCGGCTAAGCCATGTCGTGCTGGCGTCCGTGACGTATAACCTCGGGATTTATCCGCCGATGCACAGCTACCTGATGGATATGAAGGCGCTCAACCTGCAAAAGCGCACGTTTGCCATCATCGAAAACGGCTCCTGGGCATGCCGTTCGGGCGCGCTGATGCGCGAATTTGTCGAGGGGATGCGCGATATGGAGGTGCTGGACGAAAAGGTTTCGCTTGCCTCCGCAATGAATGAAAACAATGCGCCGGATATGGATACGCTGGTGGACGGTATCCTGGAATCCATGCGTAAGCCGCAATAAAAGTTAAGGCCCTCCAGGGAAACCTGGAGGGCCTTTATCTGTCGGAAAAGCACCAATAAGGCGTTAAATTGACGGTTTATTCTGCGGTTTGCACGGCTGACGGGCGAAAAAACACGGCGGCGGAGTTGACAGAACACGGCCAACATTATACAATAAACAATGGAGACTTTTGTTTCTTTATTTAAGAATTGGGGTACTAGGAAATGCAGGATAAGAAACTGGTAATTACCGGAATGGGTGCGGTAACGCCGGTCGGTATCGGCGTACAGGCATATTGGGACAGCCTTGTAAACGGCGTATGCGGCGTTGGCAGGATCACGCGGTTCGACGCGTCCGGCCTGCCGGTGCAGATCGCCGCGGAGGTGCGGGATTTTGACCCGGCGGCGTATATGCCCAAGTCCCTGGTGCGTTCGACCGACCCGTTCATGCAATATTCGTATGTGGCGGCGGAAGAGGCGCTGCGCGACAGCGGCCTCAACATTGAACCGGAGGCGGCGCGCATCGGCATCGTGATGGGCACCGCAATGGACGGCATCACGACCGTCGCGCATACGCAGGAACAGTTCAGCACGGGCGGCCCCCGCCGGGTCGGCCCGCGCTTTGTGCCGATGGTCATCGGCAACGTCGCGGCGGCGCAGATCGCCATAGCGCATGGCATCCACGGGCCTAGCCTTACGCTCAACACGGCGTGCTCGGCGGGCGGCGACGCGATTATGACGGCGGCGATGCTGCTTCGCTCGGGGGAGGCCGATGCAGTGCTCGCGGTCGGCGGCGAGTCGATCCTGTGCCCGGTCGTGGTCGCAGGGCTGGCGCAGGCCAAGGCGCTGTCCCGCCGGAACGACGACCCGGAGGGAGCATGCAGGCCGTTTGACGCGGATCGCGACGGGTTTGTCATTGGCGAGGGCGGCGGCGCGCTGCTCATCGAGACCGAGGAACACGCGCTGGCGCGCGGCGCGGCGATCAAGGCCGTGCTGGCGGGCTATGCCAACACAAACGACGGGTACCATGTCACCGCGCCGGAACCGAACGGCCAGGGCGCCGCGGCCTGTATGCGCCGCGCCCTGCAACGCGCGGGCATGGAACCCTCGGAAATCGGATATATCAACGCGCATGGCACGTCGACCCTGCTCGGCGACCGTGCGGAGACCCAAGCGGTCAAGAGCGTTTTTGGGGAAGCGAAGGACGCGCCCCCGGTCAGCGCCACCAAGAGCTCAACGGGGCACCTGATGGGCGCCGGCGGCATCACGGAAGTGATCGCCTGCATCCAGGCGCTGCGGGAGCATATCCTTCCGCCGACGCTGCACCTGGAAACGCCCGACCCGCTGTGTGACCTGGATTATGTGCCGAATCAGGCGCGCCATGCGGATATTTCCGCTGCAATGTCCAATTCCCTGGGCTTTGGCGGCCAAAATTCCAGCATTATCGTTTCAACGTATAAAGGATAGCCCGTAGGAAAAAATAGCAGTAAACGGGCACAGGAGAGGAGAATAGCATTGGATTACACGTATGACGTCACGATGTTCAAAGAGACCTTTGAGCATGAGTTCACCTATTTAAACGGCTTTATGCGCAATGTTGCGCGCTTCGCGGGGCACCCGGCGATGCTTTGCCCGCTGACCGGGCGCCGCTGGACCTACCGCAGCCTGAATGCGGACGTAAACCGTCTGGCGCATGCATTGCAGGGGGACGGCGTGAAAAAGAACGACGTGATCATGTATATGCTGCTCAATTCCGCGGAATTTGTGTTCAGCTATTTGGCGGCACAGAAGGTGGGCGCGGTGAACTGCCCGGTCAACTACCGGCAGGCGCCCGGCGAGCTTGCGCTGATCATTGACGACAGCCATCCGAAGGTTTTTGTATATGATGCGGAGTTCGGCGAAATGGCGCGGCAGGCGCTGGATCTTGCCACATACAAGCCCGAGCGCATTATTGTCGTCGACCTGCACGATGAGGCGGTCGCGGGCGAAGGCGAGACCGCGTACCGCGACTATATCGCGGGCATGCCGGATACGGATCCGGTGCGTGCGGACAAGCCCCATATCTATGACGAGGTGACGCGCCTCTATACCTCCGGCACGACCAACCGCCCGAAGGGCGTCCCTATGAATAACGTCAACGAGGTGCTGTCCGCGCACGACGTCATGATGCATTTCCCGCTGAATTCGACCGACCGCACGATGAATATGACGCCGTGGTTCCACCGCGGCGGCCTGCATTCGGGCGGCCCGAACCCGACGCTGTACGCGGGCGGCGAGCTTATTATCCTGCGCGATTTCAGCCCGCGCCGCGCGCTGCAGTATGCGGAGGAGTACAAGGTCACTTTCCTGATCGGCGTGCCGACCATTATCGCCATGCTGGCGCGCGCCCAGGAGGGAAGCCCGGCCGACCTGTCGGCGCTTCGCGGCATTGTTACCATGGGCGCGCCGTTTGAAAAGGCCGCGTGTGAGAAGTACCTCAAGCTGCTGACCCCCAATATTTTTAACGGCTACGGCACAACGGAGAGCTTTTGGAACACCTTCCTGCGCCCCTACAACCTGCCGGAGATGGCGGGCAGCGCGGGACAGTCCTGCACGGACGACGAAGTCCGCGTCGTGCGCGCCTGCGAGGACGGCCATGCCGAGCCGGACGAGCTGGTGGCGAAGGACAACGAGGCAGTTGGCGAAATTATCATCAAGTCCCCGGCGAAGTCCGCTTATTGCTACTTCAACAATCCGGAAATGACCGCGCAAAAGTTTTATAAGGGTTACCTATACACGGGCGATCTCGGCACCTGGGATGAAAATGAATTCATCACCGTTGCCGGCCGTAAGGACGATATGATCGTGTCGGCGGGCGAAAATATCTATCCGACGCAGATCGAAGCCATTTTGAACGAGCATCCCAAGGTGACGGAGAGCGGCGTGATCGGCATCCCCGACCGCCTGCGCGGCGAGAGCGTGGCGGCCTATATCGTGGCTTCGGACGATAGCCTGACGGCGGAAGAACTGAAGGAATATTGCGCGCACCATCCAATGCTTTCTTCCTACAAGCGCCCGCGTTCCTATCAATTTGTCAAGGAACTGCCGCATACTGCGACGGGCAAGCTGATGCATTACAAGCTGCGTGAAATCGCGCTGGCACAGCAGGATTGACTGCGTAAAATATAAGGGGAAAAGGCCGGTTTGCCGATGCAAACCGGCCTTTTTAAGGTATGGGCACGAAAGCCCACAGCAATACCTGCCGTGAACAAAAGGGCGTCCGACCATTGCCGGGACAGCGCCGCGTGCAGGGGGATTGACAGGGGATGGCGGATGTAGTAAACTTGAAGTTAGCATATGCAAACAAATGGCGGTGCAGGATTTTCAAATATCCGCATTTTGTGGATGGGAAAGGCGGTTATAAATGCAACCTGTTTTATGGGCAGCCGGCGGCACAGGGTTTACGTTCCTGATGACGACGCTGGGCGCGGCGGTGGTCTTTTTCTTCCGGAAAAAGGCGACTGCCTTGGCGCAACATATCTTTTTGGGGTTTGCGGCAGGCGTGATGATTGCCGCATCCATCTGGTCGCTACTCATGCCCGCGATTGAAGAGGCGGAGGCTGCGGGCATGGCGGGATGGATCCCCGCGGCCGGTGGGTTTGTCCTGGGCGTGGGCTTCTTAATTGCGATGGACGGCCTGCTGCCGCACCTGCATCCGGGGGCGCAGAAAACAGAAGGTCTGAAAGCACACGTAAAACGCACGACGCTGCTGGTGTTTGCCGTAACGCTGCACAATATCCCGGAGGGGATGGCGGTCGGGCTGTCGTTCGCCCTTGCCGCGCAGCATGGGAACGACCCGGCGCTTTATTCTGCCGCGTTGGCGCTCGCGATCGGTATCGGCATCCAAAACTTCCCCGAAGGGGCGGCAATTTCGCTGCCGCTGCGGGAAGAGGGGATGGGCAGGGCAAAGGCGTTTATCTGCGGCAGCCTGTCGGGGCTGGTAGAGCCGGTGTTTGGCATTTTGACGGTGCTTGCCGCCTCACAGATACAGCCGCTGATGCCGTGGCTTCTTTCTTTTGCCGCCGGCGCGATGATGTATGTGGTTGTCGAGGAACTGATCCCGGAAGCGCATCTGGGGGAACACTCTAACATCGGTACGCTGGGCGTTATGGGCGGGTTCCTGCTGATGATGGTTATGGATGTCGCGCTTGGGTAGGCAGGGAAAAGGGCGCGGTAATCCCGCGCCCTTTTAAGAACCGAAAACAAAATATAAGGGATAAAAACTGAATTTATCTTTGAGGGAACTGCTGGCGCTGCTGCGCCGTAATTTTTCAATCGTTAGCTCGTCTTCGCTGCATAAGATGACGCGGAAAGATTTTCCGGGTTCTTCAAGAACAAATAGGTTTTTATATTTGCGGTTTTGGCAGCGGGAGGTCCCATCTAATGGGTAAAGATCGCGGATCGATAAATAATACCATTCGCCGTCATAGTGGCAATAGGTAAGGGTGGCTGCATCATCATAAAAATGCGCCTGCTTCAGGACGGCGGGATCACCATTCTGGGTTTTTTCGATAAACCGGTATAACAGGGCTTCATTTGCAACGTGATATTGGTCGTTTTGTCTCGTGACAACGCAGTAGCGGTCAGCGAGCGCCTGCTTCGGTGTGTAGTCTACCGGCTTCGCAGCCAGTTCGGCTTCCATGCGTCCGAGGTCAAGCGGCCCGATGTGGTGAAGCAGCGGGATGGCGCAAAGATACAGGACAAAGCTGAGAAAGAGAAACACACACGCTTGTGGAAGACGTTTCATGAGGGCACCTCCCTGCACGGCCGAAGGTGGAAGATTTGAATTTTGATCCGTATTTGCGCATCAACTTTTTTTCACTATAACATACAGATAGAGTGAAGTAAATGCTGATCTGGTAACAATTTACCAGGATTGCTGGGGGGTGTATCACAGCCAATTGCAGCCTATGCCGCATGGGAAAAGTGCGCAGACACAAAATATTGAAATAGTTAAAATTTTGTCAGATTTCCTACCTTCAGATTTATATTATATCCGGAGGTGTTAATCTATGTATTACATCCAACTGGACGTCAACGGGACGGTTAAGTATCTGTATAACTACCGCGTTGCTTTATTTTTACCGGATTATGCGAGGAAATTTCCATCTTCTGAAGCTGCATGGCGGTATATGAAGGGCAAACAGGTCGCGCACGAGCATACGTGGTGGATCGTGAAGCGGGAATAAAGGGCGCCCCCGGCCGGCAGGAAGCTGGTCGGGGGCGTCTTTTATCCGTTGGCATTCTCCATAAAACGCATAAGCATGGTTGCGACCTCCGCACGGCTGGCGGGCGCGTGCGGGGACAAGGAGCCGTCAGGCTGGCCGTTCAAGATCTTATGGGAGATTGCCCATTCAATCGCCGGTCGGGCATATGCGTCAACTTGTGCGGCATCCAGGAAACCGGAAAGGTCGGCGGGGGCTGTGATACCGCCATCCGTTTGGTTTAAGTTGCCATAGCGATACAGCATGACGGCAAGTTCTTGGCGGGATACAGGCTGTTCCGGCGCAAATTCCTTTTCGTTGACGCCGGTTACAACACCGCGCTCTGTCGCCCACGCAACTGCACCGGCATACCAGTCCTGCGCGGCGACATCGGCGAACTGGACGCCGGCGGCGTCCGGCTCGCCCGCAAGGCGGTGGAGCATCGTGACGACCATGGAACGGGTCGTCGGCAGGGCGGGGGTAAAGGTGTCCTGATCGGTGCCTTGCAGGATTTCACGCGCAGCGGTGAACTGGACGGCCGGTGCGTACCATGCGTCTTGCTCCACGTCTACAAAGCTTTTGCTATTGTCGATGACCTCAAGCGTCGCATTGCCGGACAGGGTTACGGCGACACCGTCCGCAGCCGGCAGGCAGCCCTTTATGATTTCCCGGGTGCCGTCTTCCTTGATCAGCACAGCGACGGTGCCTGGGGTTATGTTGTCGGCAGGGAGGGTGACCTTGGCGGACGCCGTGCCTTGCGGTACGGAGACCGATACGGTGGTGCTGTCCGGGGTGACGACAGATTTGACCTTTGTCCCGTCCTTGCGTTCCTCTGTGACAGTCTTTGTGCCGTCCTTGGATGTTTCCACCTTCTTTGTCGTGCCGTCCGGCGTTTTGGTGGTCACGGTTATTGCGCCGGTTTTCTGATCCGTGGTAACCGTGGTGGTGGAACCGTCCGGGTTTTTGGTAGTTTCGGTTTGGATGTTGCTGGGCGCGCCCCCGCCGGAGCCTCCTCCGCTGGAACCGCCGATTTGGGAATCGCTTGGTGGTGCGCCGCCCTCTTTTTCCCAAGCGGCGTATGCTGTGGACGTGCCAGTAACGCCGCGGTTAAAGGCAAAATCGTTGCCGCCGGACGCCGCAGTTTTCCAGCCGAGGAAGCGGTATCCGCTGCGGCTGGGCGCGGGCGGCATTGCAGCGGGGCGGCCGCTCAGTACAACCTGTTTCCCCGGAGCCGTGCCTTCCGCACCGTTTAAGTCAAAGGATACGGTGTAGTATTGGATGACCGCATCCGCCCCGGCCAGTGGGACGGCCAGCGGGGCGTCCGGATTGACGCAGTCGCCGTTTACGTAGATATAATACGTGCCGGGTTGGACAAGGGCGCGGTATAACCCCTTTGCCTCGGGGATTGCAAGCGCTGGGGAGCCAGCGTCCGGGGCGGCATCCAAGGCTACCTGCTGCTTTGTGTAGGGGTGGCCGTCCAACATGAGCGTGATGCTGGTATAGGGGGCTGCCACCTGCAACGAAGGCGCATAGCGCTCGCCATCCTCACTAAAAGTTGTCAAATAATAGCAGCCAAAATCATCTGGTTCCGTTGGAAACTGCTGCAGAAGCGCCCCGCCGCGGCGAACAGACAAGGTATCTGCAAGCTCAATCTGCATGGGGGCGGTAATCGGATTATCCGAATAGTATTGCTTCGCGACCACGGCCCGCACATGGCTGGGGTCGATGGTACAGCCAGCCTCCGGTTCGGCGGTAATATTGAGGGTGGAACCGTCGCCCAAAATCAGCAGCGGTTGGTCATAATTTGGGAAAGCCAGCAGGATGCCAATGCCGGTGGCAAGATCCCAGTCATCATGCGGCTCTTGCTTATTGCCATTATACTGGCCGCGTGTCGTCACATAAATATCCATAATGCCATTGTTTTGGACGATTGCCGGTGCATTGAAATTTTCCGCATAAATACCATAGCTATAGCCGCAGGTGGCGCTTAAGTCCATGGTCCCGTCATTTATAATAAAAGCCGGTTCATCGCCTCCCACCAGCGAGATCGCGCTGGCATATTCGAGGTGATTATTTTCCCCATCCCCATGGTTGGTTGTGACTATGTGCATGTTGCCTGTATTTTCAAGCGTTACAGCGCCGTTGCAGCCTAAGTCGATCCCGGTAGCGTTATTGGAGAAACCGTCGCTTCCCATATATTCTGCACCGGTACCGCCTAACGCTGTGACGTCTATGTCAATCCGGCCGCGGTTGGAAAAAGAGCCGTCATCCTGCATTGTGCAGGATAGCCCATAGGCGTCTTTGTTGGCGTTCCATGCGGTGACGCGAAGCGTCCCCTCGTTAATAAAGGATGCAAATTGTCCCGCCACACCGGCCGCGTACTTAAACGCATATCTTGTCGGGTCAGAACGTACCATGATGGACAGGGTTCCTTCGTTGTAAAAGGAAGTAAAATCGCCGCCGTTACAGCAAATACCGGATAATTCGCTGCTGCTCGACGCACTGCCGGTAACGGTAATGCTGAGGTCGGCAGAATTGCTAAAATTGCGGCAGAAGATGCCCGCGCAGACCGGCTCGCCGGCAGACGCGCGGTTGGATAAAACATCGATTTGCAGGGATGCGCCTGTTTCGGCGGGCACAACCGATAGCGCCGACGCCCGGTCTTCCGGGATGTATATCCCATAAACCGATTGGGTAGAGGAACCTTCCACGGCAAGCCGGTTTTCCCCGATGAGTTGTAATTCCAGATCACCGCCCGTGGTGGAGATGGGGCTGGCGTCGGAAGACGAGATATACACGCCATCCAAAATCAGCGTCACCGCGTCGGTTGTGTCGACTGAAATGGTATGTTCTGTACTGCCAGATGACTGCCACACGCGGTACGTGCCGCCGGAGTCTATGACGCAATCGCCATTTGACAAATCCCATTCGGACGCGTCTTCCGCGTGTACGCATACCATGGTTAGGCATGCCAGCAGAAATATAAGCGGTACCGTTTTATGTCGGAGCATAGTTATTTCCCCCTGCTTCAGAGCAGCGTTTTATTTGTGCGCATGATCCCCAGCCTATGCGCACCCTATTAAAATTATTTTAAACGGTTTCAAGAATGAATGCAACTGACAAAACTATCAAATATTTGTAACTGATTTGTGTTTGCTGTGGATAGAGGTATGGCCGGTTTCCTGAATGGCTTGCAAAGGGGATGGATGAAGCCCCTTCCGAAAAAAGCATGGGAAAGGGGACGCGTAATATCATATGAAAAGCCCGCTGGCCGGTATCTGCCGGTCAGCGGGCTTTTGTCGCGCGTTATCATCAAGCGGGTCATTTCAGCTCGATCGTTGCGCAAATGTGCTGCGCGACCTCTTCGACTGTCGGGGAACAGCCATCGTCCCAGTCGGTCGCCCAGATGGTGATGGCGTAATCAAGCCCCATCACGCTGTAAAGCGTCTGGTGCACTTTGGTGTTTTCATCGGCCATACGGTCGAAGCCCAGCGCATAGGCATAGCCTTTATCAGACTTGTAAACCGTAAAATTGCCGTCGGCCGCCTCATCCGGGAGGCCGGAACCCGCTTCGGAGTTCAAATACTCGTGAAAATCGGACTGTACGGCGGGGTCGCTATAGTCAAAATCTTTACTCTTGTTCTCCAGGCTGTTTATTGCAAGATTGACATTGGACGGCCGGTCGGTTGCAGGGTCGGCCGGGGTAAAAAAGGCGAATAAATGCTCGTCATTGGAGTTATTGGCGTCCTTGACCCAGTTTGCGGGGATTTCATACCGGAGGTATTCGTCCTCGTACACTGTGGTTTCCCAGACGGGGGAGGAGCCGATGGGGACGGCGGCGCTGTCTGCGCCGTGCGCCGGTTCGTTTGTATCCGCTGTATCGGCAGGCGAGGCCGTGCCCTCATCAGGCGCCGGGGATGAGCCGCACGCGGCCAGCGATAAGGCCAGGATACCCGCCAAGGCGGCGGCCAGCAATCTTTTTTGTTTCATCATGATTTCCTTCTATCCCTGTTAAAAATTTAGTCCGTATCATTATACCACAACCAGGCAAACCCTGTAAATCTTTGTTAACGGTTTGGGCTTGCTGTGATTGTATCCGCATTTCCGGCGGATGCAAATTCTTCTCCTGCGGCATGCTACTTCCGAAAGGAGGTGAAAGCATGGACATCATTGAGGAACTGTGCAGGATGCAGCAGCGTCTTGCGCAGATGCAGGCGCAGGGGATCGTAGCGGACGTCAGTTACGACGCGGTGATGCTGAACACGAAAACCTTTAATTCGCTGTTCGGCGTCCGCAAGTTTGAGTCCGAAGACGGCTGTAGTTGGATCGACTACAACGGCACGAGATTCATAACGCTTGCAGAATGACAAAAGCCGCCCGCAAGGGCGGCCTACATGGAGCGCGGCCTGGCAGAGGGAAACTGGCAACGCCGCCGCGAAAGGGTAACGGAAACCTACAAGGAGCTGGGCAGCTCGGCGGCGGCGCTTTGTGTGGCTTATATTGCGAATAACGCCGTAGACGGCTACGCGGTGATCGGCTCGTCGAACCTGCGCCAGCTTAAGGATACGATGACACCCGCGGACATGATCATCAGCCAAAGGGTGATTGAGCAGATCGAAAAACTGTAATTCCCAAGGAGGTTTACCGGCCGGCATGCGGCTTAGTGGATTTAAAATTGATACAAGCGGTAACCTATCCAGCGTGGACACGCACCTTATGCCTGTAACGGGGCCCTGCAGCAGTTGCTACTGCTGCAGGGCTTTTTGCCATATGTGCATGTTTGTTGCTGATAAACTGGTTTTTATGACGTAGGCGGTAGGATCAAGCCTTTTATGTCGCTTGTATTCTTGGTCGATCATGCTATAATAAATAAAGCATGAAAACGGGTTGGCGCAGCGGATGCGTGGTTTTAAGCAGGGGGATATGTTTAATGCGTAAAGGGGGAAGGGAATGGAACGACGAAAAAAGCGGTGGACGGCTTTTGCTGCATGCTCCCTGCTCCTTGCAGTACTGGCCGGGTGCGGTTCTGCGCAAAATATCGTATTTGACAATAACACGGAAGAGCATGAACCGGAAATCAGGCTGACGATGTTCGGCTATAAGTATGAGGCGCTCAACGTCGCGGCGATCGAGGATACGCTCCACAGCTATATGGATGCGTACCCGGGGGTTTCGATATCGTATGATGGGATCAAGGGAACGGAATATTTTTCGGTGCTGGAAAAAAGGATTGCGACAGGCAACGGCGACGATATTTTCATGGTAGACCATGAACGGGTATTGGAGCTTGGCCGGCAGGGGAAGCTGGCGGACCTCTCCGGGCTGTCCACGCTGGATGATTTCAGCGACCTGGCGAAAAGCCAGATGTATGCAGACGGGACGGTCGATTATGTACCCACTTCGATTTCCGCCTTCGGCCTGTACTGCAACACGGACCTTTTAAAGGCGCACCATCAAAAGGTGCCGGAAAATTTGGAAGAGCTCGAGGCGGTTTGCAATTATTTCGTGTCCGAAGGGATTACGCCGATCGTCGCCAATAACGATATTTCCCTCAAGACCGTCGCGATCGCCAGGGCGCTGTTCCCGATTTACCGGGAGGGGGATGCGGCGGAAAGGATCGGGGCGTTTAACGACGGCAGCTCGGATTTGGCAGAGGCGCTCCGGCCGGGGTTTGCGCTGGTAGAACAGATGGTAAAGCGCGGCTGGGTCGATCCGGGGACGGCATTAAATACGGAAAAAACAAAAGACGACCTCGTGCAGTTTGCTGAAGGGGGACAACCATTCATGCTGACCGGGGCATGGGCGGTAACGCGCCTGCGGGACTTGCAGCCGGCGTTTGCGTTTGAGGTACGCCCTTATCCGATTTTTGAGGATGGCAGCGTACTGGTCATCAATGTGGATACCCGGGTAAGCGTCAATGCAGACAGCCCGCACCTTGAGGAAGCAAAGCAGTTTGTGGAATACATGACCCACAAAGACGTTATGTGGGAATTTGTGGAGAGCCAAAGCTCCTTCAGCCCATTGAAGGAAAACCGGTTGGCGGGGGACCGGGCGATCCAGTCGATCGGCCCGTATTTGACAAACGGGCGCAGCGTGCTTGGGTCGGATGATAATTTAAAATATCCGATTTGGGATATTACGCGGCAATGCATTGTCGGGATGCTGGAGGGCGACGGTACGCAAGCGGCGGTCTCTCAGATGCGAGGCTTGCTAAGTGCGTGGAAGTCCGCGGAGATTGAGGGGAACATCCAATGAATTTCAAGCGAAAGTGGAAAGTGATCCTCCCGGTGCTCCTGTCGGCGGCCGTCATCCTGGCAGGGGGGCTGTATTATATTAGCAGCGTGCAGGACGCGCTGTGGAACCGCACGGTACTGGATATCCTGGAGGTCACCGCGCAGGGACGCCATGCGCTGGATACCTACATGGAAAAGGATATGGAAACGCTGCATTTGCTCTCCGCCGACTTGGGCGAGGAAAGCTCCCAGGACAGGGAGGTGCTGCACGAGAGGATACGGCAATATGACAAAAATGGGGCGTCCTATATTTGCGTGGATTTGGACGACGGTATCGTTTACACCAATTTGCTGGACAAAGGGCACGCGCTCGGGGCGGAACAGCTTGATATTTTCCGTAAGCTGGAAGGCAAAGGCATGCGTCAACCGTTTTTAGATGGCCGTTCGGGCGTATGGACGATAGGCTGTTATGAGCGCTTTTCCTTTGCCGACGGGAAACAGGGCTATGTACAGAAAACACAGCCGCTTGCGGAGCTTGCCGACCGTTTTTCACTGTCGTTTTATAACAACACCGGCTTTTCCTATGTCGTGGACCAGGCGGGCGATATCCTGATCCGCTCCCAGCACCGCAACAGCAACCGGACGTTCCAAAACCTGTTTGATATCATCGATTTGCAGGGGAACGACGCCCGCCAGGTCGATACTTTCCGGGAAGCGCTTCAAACCGGCAAGCGGGGGGTGGCTCGTTTCCGGTATCAAAACGAAGATTATGTATTTTGTTATGTGCCGCTGGAAAACGCAGCCGGCTGGTATGTCGTGTCCATTATCCCAAACTGCGTGATCATGGAGCAGGCGAATGACATTGTGCAGCATTCACGGGCGATGATGGTTTGTATTTTAGCCAGCGTCTTCGTGCTGACGGCTTTTGTCCTGGTGTACCGGCGTTCCATGCGCCGTGTGCTTTGGGCGGAAGAGGAGGCGCGGAAAGCGGCCGAAAGCGCAAATATCGCCAAGAGCCGTTTCCTTTCCAACATGTCCCATGATATCCGCACGCCCATGAACGCAATTATCGGGATGACCAAGCTGGCTGCCGACCATGCTAACGAACCGGAAAAGGTGCGGGGGTATCTGAAGAACATAGGCTTATCCAGCCAGCTTCTCGTAGGGCTGATCAACGACATCCTGGACATGTCCAAGATTGAAAGCGGCAAAATGACGCTGTGCAACGAGGCCAATTCCCTCGTTACACTCACGACAGAAATATCCAATATCATCCAACCGGCCGCGTGGCAAAAAGGGCAGCGTTTTACAATCCGCCTGCACGATGTGGAGCACGAGACGCTTTGCTTTGACATGCTCCGTCTCAATCAGGTGCTGCTCAACCTGCTGTCGAACGCCGTGAAATACACGCCGGAGGGCGGTGCCATCAACGCAGACATTACCGAAAGCGCATCCACCCGCGAAGGGTATGCGCACTTTACCTTCCGCGTGGAGGACAACGGTATCGGGATGCAGCCGGAGTTCCTTAAAGATATTTTTCATGCCTTTACCCGCGAGCAGGACAGCCGGGTCAACAAGACCGAGGGCACGGGGCTTGGTATGGCGATTACAAAAATGATCGTCGATATGATGGAAGGGACGGTTGCCGTGGAAAGCGAGCCTTCCAAGGGCACGGCCTTTACCGTGGATCTTGACCTCCAGCTCGCGCCGGATGGAGCGCCCCAGGCGCTATCGCTGCCGCCGATGCGTATTTTAGTCGTGTGTGACGACACCGCGACCTGCCGCTCGGCAGCAGGATTTTTAAACTCCCTGGGAGCGTATGCGGATATAGCCTGCTGTGGCGCGGATGCGATACGGATGCTAGCGGCAGCTGTACAAAACGGGCAGCGATATGACGCGATCCTGACAGATTGGGAGCTGCCGGACATGGACGGCTTGCAAGCACTGCAGGCGTTCCGCGCGCAAGGCGGGGAAAAGCCGCCAGCCCTCATTGTCGCCACCTATGACTGGGCGCGGATTGCGCCCAAAGCAGTAGGGGCGGGGGCGGACGGGTTCCTGGCAAAACCGTTCTTCCGGTCGACGCTGTACCAGTGCATGCGGCAATATGTCCTGCATGACGCCTTGCCCACGGAAGAACAGGATCGTACGGTCAACCTTGCCGGGAAACGGATTTTAATAGCGGAGGATAACGCGCTGAACCAGGAGATTGCTAAGGAACTCCTGGAGAACGTCGGCGCCCAGGTCGAAGTGGCTGGCAACGGGCAAGAATGCGTCGGCCGGTTTGCGCACGCCGCACCGGGCTATTTTGACCTCATCCTGATGGACGTCCATATGCCCGTGATGGACGGTTATGAAGCAACGCGCAGGATCAGGCGCCTGCCGCGGCCGGACGCGGCGCAAATCCCCATCTTCGCTATGACGGCGGATGCGTTTGCGGAGGATATTAAGGCGGCCAGGGCGGCCGGTATGGATAGCCACCTGGCAAAACCGCTCAACATCCCGGCGATGCTGCAGGAAATCCAAAGGTTTTTAGACGCAGACCACTAACGGGTAAGCGGTTCCCGGCCAGCGAAAACACAGGCATGGCCGGTGGGCGCAATGCGCCGTAAAAATACAGACAAGCCCCGCCGTGAACCTACGGCGGGGCTTTTGTGTTATAAGGCGCGGTAATGCGGGATGATGTCCTCGTAATGGCCGTCTTTCATCAGGAAGCCGTTGGGGATTACGCCGAGCTGGATAAAACCGAGCTTTTTGTAGAGACGCAAAGCGGGGGCGTTGGTTTTGACGACTGCGTTGAACTGCAGGATTTTAAACCCCAGCCCCTTGGCGGTCTGCATGCAGTGCCGCACCAGCTTTTCACCGATCCGCTGGCCGCGCAGGCCGGGCTTGACCGCGTAACTGGCGTTGCAGATATGCCCGCACCGGCCGACGTTATTGGGATGTAGGATATACATGCCGACGATTTCGCCACCCGCCTGGTCAAACGCGACGCCGGTGTAGGACTGCCCGGAAAAGAACTGTTCCCCAGACTGCGGCGATAATACATCCATTTGCGGGAACGCCACCCCATCCTCCACAACGCTGTTCCAAATCCGGATTGCCTCCGGGATATCCTGATCCGTATATTCCCTGATGCCGATATCCATTTCCAATCTCCTTTACGTCAAAGTAACTTGCGGTATCAGTGTAATCCTGCGGACAGGGGATGTCAATTCGTTATCCTGATGATTTTGCAAAAACGCCTGTAAAATTTCCTCCCCATAAGGGTGGCGCTACGGGGCTGGCACTTTTATGCAGGGAAGCGGTTCCGGTTGTCGGATTATACGGCGTATGTTACAATTGAAAAAACTATGCAAGGCCGAGGACGGCTGCGCCCAGGCATGATGCAAAAATGATGGGGAACGGATGCATAATGGCAGCGGAGGGAAGTACATGAACCATATTCTCATTGCAGAAGACGAGGCGCCGATCGCGAACCTGCTGCAAACGGCGCTGTCCGGCGCCGGATACCGCTGCACCTGGGCGCAGGACGGCGCACATGCTGCAGACCTGCTGGAGTCCCAGCCGTTCGACCTTGCGCTACTGGATATTATGCTTCCACAAGCCGACGGCTACGAGCTGTTGGAATACTGCCGCACGCTGGATGTGCCGGTCATTTTCCTTACGGCCAAGGGCGGTTTGGAGGATCGGGTACGCGGCCTGCGGCTCGGTGCGGAGGATTACATCACAAAACCGTTTGAACTGATGGAGCTGCTGGCGCGGGTGGAAACCGTGCTGCGCAGGTGCGGGAAAACGGGGCGGATCATCAGCCTGCCGCCCGATATTGAAATTGATACCGCGTCCCATGTCGTAAAGCGGGCGGGCGCGCCGGTGGCCTTGACGGCAAAGGAATACGACCTGCTGCTGTTGTTCGCGCAAAACAAAAACATCGCGCTGTATCGCGACCGCATTTACGAGCGGGTGTGGGGCGATGCGTATATGGGCGACAGCCGTACCGTCGACCTGCATATCCAGCGTATGCGCAAAAAATTGGGGCTGGAAAACAGGCTGGTTGCGGTATACAAAGTGGGATACCGACTGGAGGTATAATTGTGCGCCTGTTCTGGAAGCTGTTTTGCAGCACGGTGGTCATCACCTCGCTGGCCTGCGGGGCGGGCGGCTTTTACCTGATCGACTCGCAATTCCGCACGGGCTTGGAGCGTGAGGTTACGGCGGTATATGAAGAAAACGATTTGCTTCGATATACGCTCGGCCGGGAACTGGCGAATAAATATTTGCTGGACCAGGGCGAGATTACCCGCGCGGCGGACAACCTTAAAATTACAACCGGACACGGCGTGATTGCTTTCCGCCTAAGCGGCGGCAATGGCGAGCGCGTTTCCGGCAGCGGCGTAATCCCCGTAGACGCCTCGGCGGTCGGTAAACTGCCGGATGGGAAAAAGGGCTGGGAACTGGTGCCAATCCAGGGGCGCTTTTACCTGCACGCGGTCAGCCCGCTTGTCCTGACATCGGGAACGCTATATCTGGAAAATTGCCGGGACGTATCCTCTTTGTTCGTCATGCGGCAAGAGCAGTACCGCACTTTCCTATATCTGATGGGAGGGCTGATCCTCGCCACGGCGCTGACATCGCTGCTGCTGACTGCCCTGATGCTGCGCCCTTTGCGTCGCTTATCCAATGCTAGCCGCCGCATGGCCGCAGGGCAGCTTCATCAGCGCGTCCGCGTAGATAGCGATGACGAGCTTGGCCACCTGTCCGCCGACTTCAATACGATGACGGAGCAACTGGAAGCGCAGGTATACCAGCTTCGGGAAGCGGCGCAGCGGCAGGAGGAATTTTTAAACAGTTTTGCGCATGAGACCAAAACGCCGCTGACCTCGATCATCGGGTATGCAGACCTGCTGCGCTCCCGCGCGGTCATGCCGGAACAGGTGCAGCAGAGCGCGGATTATATTTTTAGCGAGGGGCGGCGCCTGGAGGCGCTCTCCCGCAAGCTGATGGATATGATTGTGCTGGAAAAGCAGGATTTTGTACTGCATGCTGTGCCCATGGAAGGCTTTTTGACCCGTGTGGCCGGGGCGATGAAGCCTGTGCTGGGCGGGCAAAATATCCGCCTGCTGCTCCGGGCGGAACCCGCGGCAATCCCGATAGAGCCGGATTTAATTGAAACCGTGTGCCTCAACCTGCTGGATAACGCGCGGAAAGCGATGGAAACCGGCGGCGTCATCCTGCTTGAGGGGAAGCTGCAGCCGGGCGGCTACTGTATCAGCGTCATCGACAACGGCAAGGGTATCCCGCCGGAGGAGCTGGACCGTATTACGGACGCCTTTTATATGGTTGACAAATCCCGATCCCGGGCACAAGGCGGCGCAGGGCTGGGGCTTGCGGTGTGCCGCCGTATCGTTGCAATTCACGGCGGACAACTCCGCTTTGCCAGCGAGCTGGGCAAGGGGACACGGGTCAGTGTATTTTTGAAGGGGGAAGCAGCGGATGAAACGGATCAATAAATGGCTGCTTCCTGTGCTGACCTGCCTGCTGGCCTTGTCGGCCGCCGTGTTCCCGCAACAGGTTTCCCACCTTCGCGACCAGGCGCTGTTCAGCCAGGTGCATGCGGACGAACTGCTTGTTGACAGCGGGTTCCCCGGGATGGATACCGATTTGCAAAACCGCATCGCCCTGATATGCCGTAGCTGGTATCCGGAGTCAACGGTGGTTACCGCCGTACAGGAAATAAGGCCGGGCACGGGCGAGGCCAACCCCCATGAGGCCATGGAGGCGGCAATTGCCAATTTGACGGATGCCGGCGTTTTACCGCGGGAGTTGCTGGAAAACGGCTGGGCGGTCAGCGCAGCAGAGCGTGTCATCTATCAGGACGGCGCGACGGGGAGCGGGGCCAGTTTCTTAAACATTTCCTGCATATATGGGAATGGGAAATCGAATTTTTGGTGTATGGTTGATGAAAAGACAGGAAAGGTCTGCCAGTTTGTGTTTATGGACCCGCATATGGGCAAATATGCGCTCCCGCTGCAACAGGCCGGCGAAAAATACTTTGCATCCCTTGGGTTTGAACCTGCAGAACCGGCTGTTGTGCAAGAAGCCGGCAATAGCCTATGGTACCAGCTCTCCGGCGAGCCGCCGGTGTGGTATTCCCTGACCTATACAGAAGATATGATGCATATGCTGCTGATCCTGCCGGATAGTGTATGGAGTAACAATACCGCGGCGACTAACGCTGTTAAGGTTAGGTAGCAATAAAAAAAGATGCTGGTTTGATGCAAAAATGCAGCGGGATTGATGGAATTGCAGTATACCATTAGGGATAGGAAAACAAGGAAAAGGAAGTGACCCTATGGCCTATACCGGATTTACTGCGGCTTCGCGCCCGCAGAAGAAAAAACGCAGCCCCTTTCCCGTATTGATAATTTTGCTGTCTGCGACGCTGCTGGCCGGCGGTTTTCTCGCCGGCCGGTCATGGACGCCGGCGCCTGTATCCAACGTACACGCATTCACGGCACCGGTGCAAGCTTCTGCAAAACCGGATACCGGGGATTGGAAACTGCTGCTGGTCAATGGACGCCACCCGCTGCCTGATGGTTTTGCGGAGCCGGAATTGACCAAGCTGCGCAATGGACAACACATCGACAGCCGGGTATATCCGGCGCTGCAGAAGATGATGGACGCCGCCCGGGAAGAGGGATTAAAGCCGCTGATCTGCTCGTCGTTCCGGCCGGCGGAAAAACAGGCCGCCCTGTATGAAAAGAAGGTACGGTCCTATCTTGCGGAAGGTTACGGCAGGCAGGCTGCGGAGGAACAGGCCGCACAATGGGTAGCGCGGCCGGGCACAAGCGAACACCAGTCCGGACTCGCCGTGGATATCGTTGCGGAGGATTACCAGCTCCTGGATGAAGCGCAACAGCATACCGCGGTTCAGAAATGGCTGATGGCGCACTGCGCGGAATATGGATTTATCCTGCGGTACCCTACGGATAAAAGCGAACTGACCGGCGTCGGCTTCGAGCCTTGGCATTACCGGTTTGTCGGGCGGGAAGCGGCGCAGGAAATCATGGAAAAGGGGATTTGCTTGGAAGAATACCTCGGCGCGTCCTAACGGGAGCCCATAAGAAACGCTACACAGGCCCCCGCCTTCCCGCACGGAAGGCGGGGGCCTGTCATTGGGGGGCGGTCGTCCCTTTCAATAATATTTTCCTTGACGGATGCTGTGAATCCGGTATAATAGGATTAAATGAATGGTTCAGTCAGGGAGGGCGGTTGCATGGAAAACCGGCTGCATATGATTTTTGACGCCGCAAGCGCGTTGTTCATCAATAAAGGCTATGTCAGGACGCAGATGAAGGACATTGCGAAGCAAATCGGCCTTTCCACCGGAATGCTTTACGTGTATTTTAAAGGCAAAAAAGAGCTGTTGGATTTTATACTGAAAGGCACGATCGACCGCGAATTTATCGGCCGCGATTTTTCATATCCGATTACGGAGGAACTGTTTTGGGGATTGGAAGACGAGGTAATAGCGGTTTTGGAGGAAAGCTGCCGCGGCTTTGGCGCGCCGCTGGAGAGGCAGGCGCGGGGCTATCCATTTTGTCAAATGGTCTCTGATGCATTTGACACGATTGCGCGCTATGGAACAGGCTGCCTGATCCTGGAGAAGAACATCGGGGACATGGGCAAGCTTGGCGCGTATTATCAGGAATACCGAAAAAAGTTTTTCGGACAAATGCTGGCGTATATCAGGCTGTATGAAACCCTTGGGGAGATCCGGGCAATCAAATATCCGGAACTGACTACACAGCTTATGATAGAAACATTGGCCTGGTGGGGCATGCATGCGATGCACGATGCGTTTGAAGTACAAAAGGATATCCCGCTGGATGCCGCCAAAGAGGTCTGTCTGGACAACCTGCTCAGCGCATACCGGCGAAACGGGTAAAGCATACGGGGCGCAGTCCCCGTATCTTTTTGCAGCAAAATTAAATGAACAGTTCAATTATTGCAGAGGAGGGTACTGGCATGGCGAGAAGGAACGATATCGACAACCTGAGGTGGATGGGGATTTTGCTGTTATTTCCGTATCACACATTTACGCTATATAATAACTGGGGGGAGGACTATTATGTCCGTCTTGCGGAATCGGGACCGCTTAGCCTGCTGGTGAAGATATGCCAGCCATGGTTTATGCCGCTGCTGTTTGCCCTCGCGGGAATCAGTATGGTCTATTCGCTGGAAAAGCGCACGCCGGCACAGTATGTGAAGGAACGGGTTTCCAAACTGCTTATACCGCTGCTGGCGGGCATTGTCCTGGTGGCGCCGTCCCTGACGTATTTTGCAGAACGCTTTCACAACGGCTATACGGGCGGCTATTTTGCGCAGTACCGCCTGTTCTTTACGATAACGGACTTGGTGGGATATCATGGGGGCTTTACCCCGGTGCACCTCTGGTTCCTGGCCTACCTGTTTGTGATTTCCCTTGCGGCGCTTCCCTTGGTGCTTGTATGGAGGAAAAGGCGGGGGAAGGCCTTCCGCGGCCTTTTACCGGTGTATCTGCTGTTTGCCGCCGTCTGGCTGGCGGATGCTATCCTGAATTTGAACGGTAAAAGCCTGGGCAGGTATTTCGCCCTTTTTACCCTGGGGGCGACGGTACTGTCGAGTGAAACGGTGCAGCAGGGGCTGGAAGCGAAACGGCGGCAATTGTGCGTGCTGTGGGGCGCGGCAACGCTGCTGCTGTGCGCTTCGCCGGCGGGGCTGATCCATGACGGGCTGTTCCAGATGGCGGGCTGGTTTGGGATACTGGCGCTGTTAGGGCTTGGCAGGCGGTACCTGGATTTTTATAACGCGCTTAGTGCTTATTTCATAAAAGCGTCCTTTCCGATCTATATTTTCCACCTGCCGTGGATCGTATTGCTGGCCTTCTATATCGGCCCGCGTGTCCGCAGCGTTGCCGGGCAGCTTGCACTGATCTTGCCGCTGGGTTTTATACTGACGCTCTTAAGCTATGAAGCCGCGAGAAGGGTTCCCGTGCTGCGGAAGCTGTTCGCGATCGCCCCCAAATGACCGCCTTCCCATTCGTAAGGCATTTTTGCAATAAATTTTCGTTATTCCCAGAACAATCCGGCTTGCCGTATCGTGTTATCTATGAAAGGAGATGGTCACTGTGAATCACACACTTCGCTCGGATGCGTTTTTGTGCGACGCGATGGAGCGCTTTGGCGATGCGGTATTCCGCCTTGCCATGTGCCAGATGCGGTCGCACGCGGACGCGGAGGATGTGTTCCAGGAAGTCTTTCTCCGGCTGCTTCGCGATACGACCGATTTCACCAGTGGCGGGCATTTAAAGGCCTGGCTGCTACGCGTAACGCTCAGCCGGTGCAGGGACTTGCGGCGGAGCGCATGGTATAAGCGGACGGCGCCGCTGGAAGGGCTGCCAGAGGCCGCGATGCCGGAAAATGACGCGTGTGCCGAGTTGTGGAACGCGGTTGCGGCGCTGCCGGACGACCTGCGCGCCCCGGTCTATCTGCATTATGTAGAAGGCTATACGACCGGGGAGATTGCCGGGATGGTCGGCTGCCGTGCGGCGACCGTGCGTACGAGGCTGTACCGCGCACGCAAACATTTGAAACTCGAGTTGGAGGGAAACGACGATGAACAACCGGAAAGATTTTCAGAAGCTGCAGGACGTAAAGGCGCCTTCTGAATGGAAGGAACGGACGCTTGCCGCCGCGCGGGCGCTGCGGCAGGAAGGGGAAGCCGGAGGATCGCAAAAAAGGCCTGCGCCGCGCCATAGGTTTTCGTGGGTGCGGCGGTCGCTGGCAGCCGCCTGCGCGCTGGCCGTGGTGCTTGGCGGCGTGAAGCTGCTTTCGCCGGAGGGGACGGATACGCGCTCCCCGGTGGATGCGCTTGCGCATTCATTCGGCTTGGTCGCCTACGCGGCGGAGACCAGGGAAATGATCGAGCCGCAGGGCAGCCGCATTGTGTTCGACAGCGGCGCGGGTTCAGACGATCCGGAAAATGGTTTCTTTTCCGGCTGCCTGTTCCGTATTACCGGCGACAACATCAAGTCGGTCAGCGCTTCCATCGACAAGGGCGGGCTGTACCGTGCCAGTACAATTCCCATTGCGGAAAAAGATATTACAGCCATGCTTGGCCGCACCGATTCCAGGACGGAAGGCGCATCGCAGGTTATGGTATACGGGGACGGCCCGTCGGAAGAGGTGGATACCTGGTATGCAGACCTGTGCTTTAAGCTGGAAAGCAGTTTTACAGAAGCATATGACCCGGACATAAGCTACGGGCTATGGGCGCCGGCCAAAACAGGGCAGAACCCGTCGGACGATATGCAGGCCGCATGGCATGGGCAAATCGATCAATTTGACGGCGCAACCATGACCGTCACGGTTACCTTTACCGACGACACGACGCAGACGCAGACCCTGCACCTCAAAACCGGCAAGCTGGCCGTCAGTTATGAAGAAGGCCGCCAAGGCCCCCGGCTGACCGGAGAGGTTACCACCGACCCATCGGCACCCTATATATATGGGGTTTATGGCGAAATCGAATGATGGCGAAGCAGATGCAGGTATTTTCAATATAACCCATTGGAAGGCCGGGCAGGGGGGCTCCCCTGCCCGGCCTTCCGGCGCCGATCCGCCGTCACGGTTTACCAAGTTAATCCAGCCATATACTAGCAGAAATATTGTAGATTCCCTTTTTTCTGATAGCATATCGTGTTACAATGGTATGTAACTGGGGGAGGTGCGGCCATGCTTGTCCATATCCGCAAACTGCTTTACGCAATGGAAAATAACGCGATGCTTAGCGCGATTAAAAAGGGGTTCCTGCTTGTCATCCCGGTGGTGCTGACAGGCTCCTTTGCGCTGCTCTTGCTGAATTTCCCCGTGCCCGCATACCAGGGCTTCCTTGCTGCATTTTCCGGAGGTATGCTGTCCCGGCTACTGACGTTTATGATCGACTCGACCACGGGTTTTATTTCCCTTTACCTGACCCTCTCAATCAGCTATTTTTATTCCGCATCCTTTGCGGGGAAGAATTTGTCCCTGCGGATGATGTCTATGGTCGCGGCGTGCGCCTGCTTTATCGCTTCCTTCGGCGGAGAGGGAGGGGCGTTGACGCTATCCTGTTTCGGGACGATCGGCGTGTTTACCGCAATCGTATGCTCCATCCTGGCAACGCGCCTGTTTTTCCTGCTTGATTTGTTTATTTACCGGCGGTACCGTTCCTATGCCGCCGGGAACGATATCCATTTCCGCAGCTCTATCACTGCTATTTTCCCAATGGCGGTCTGTGTAACGCTGTTTGCAGTGGCGAACCTTCTGTTGCAGCAGGCCTTCCATGTCGGTAACCTGAACGACCTGATCAGCGGCGTGCTGTTCCGTGCATTCGGCGGCCTGCAGCATGAGCCTGAAAACGGCATTGTCTTCCTAGTACTGCTCGATTTTTTGTGGGTGTTTGGTATCCACGGCGGCAATGCGCTCGACCCAGTAGCGCAGACGGTTTTTGCCGGCGGTGCCTCTTCAACGGTGATTACGAAGTCCTTTTTGGACAATTTTGCGGTAATCGGCGGCAGCGGTTCCACGCTGTGCCTGCTCCTGGCGCTGCTGCTGGTGTCGCGCCAGAAGAACAACCGGCAGCTTGCCTATTCCGCGGCGCCGCTGGCGCTTTTTAATATTAACGAAATCCTGGTCTTTGGCCTCCCGATCGTGTTGAACCCGGTCTATATCGTGCCGTTTATCCTGACGCCGGTGATGTCCATGCTTTTGGCATACGGGGCGGTTGCGGCAGGTTGGATGCCTGTTGTGCAGCAATCGGTAAACTGGACGACGCCGGTATTTTTCAGCGGGTATCTGGCGACCGGTTCTTGGAAAGGCGTCATCGTACAATTGGCCGCTGTGGTTTTGGGCACGCTGCTCTATATCCCATTTGTCCGTTTGTCGGAGCGCTTGCAGGAAGGACGGGAGGATTTTTTACTCCAGGAACTGACGGAGCATTTCCGCCGGCATGAGCAAAATGCACAGCGTCCGCGTTATCTGGATCGGAACGATAGCCTCGGCATTATCGCCAAAGGTGTGGTCGGCCAACTTCGCACGGATATAAGCGCAGGCCGGATACCGGTGTTTTACCAGCCCCAGGTGGATATAAACGGCAAGGTAAACGGGGCTGAAGCCCTGCTGCGCTGGCAGTACGACCAAAAAACGCTTTACCCCCCGCTGGTTATTTCCCTGGCACAGGAAGATGGGTGCTATGAAAAGCTGACATGGTGCATTCTGGACACGGTCTGCCGGGATATTTTGGCCATCCGGCAGCAAATAGATCCCCAAATCCATATTGCCGCAAACATTGTCGCCCAACAGCTCAACGATCCGGATTGGACGGAACGCTTGATCCAGCTTGCCAAAGGGTACGATGTGTGTGAAAACCTCGTGCTTGAAGTGACGGAAGAAACTTCGCTGACCAACCTGCCCAATATTACAGCAAATATCGACCGCCTGAACGGGGATGGTATCCGTCTGGCAATCGACGATTTCAGCATGGGACAGACCTCTCTGAACTACCTGCGCAGCAACCGGTTCCATTACGTCAAGCTGGATGGGAGCCTGGTGCGCCAGGTACAGGAAAACAGGCGCTCCTATGATATTGCGGGGTCTATTATCTCGCTGGGGCGCAACCTTGGGTTTACGGTCATTGCAGAGTGCGTAGAGAACGAAGCGCTCCGCAGTACCTTGCTGGAATTAGGTTGCACGGTATTCCAGGGGTACCTGTATAGCCCGGCGATCCCGCTGCGTGAGCTGCTGTTCTACCGTCCTGTGCAGCAAGGTACGGATACGCAATAACCGCAAAGAGCCGTCCCGGCGGGGCGGCTCTTTTTGCACTCCGCGCGTCTGCCGGCAGCATAGCGGCTTCATAAAATTGATGATAGTTTCCGGCAGAAACCAGTTGACCCTCACGCTGCGTGATATTGTAAGATAAAGATAGGCGGACAAGGCAAAGCGCTGCATGTGATAGCGGACAGAAAATGGAGGCGGATGGGTTGAGGACAATCAAAGAGGTCGCAGGGCTGACAGGGATCAGCGTGCGCACATTACAGTATTATGATGAGATCGGGGTGTTTAAACCGACCAAGGTCACAGACGCGGGATACCGGCTATATGATGACGCGTCTTTGTATGTCCTGCAGCAGGTGCTGTTTTTTAAAGAGCTGGATTTTCCGCTTAAGGACATCAAAAGGATCATGGAAGATCCGGGATTTGACAAATTGCAAGCCTTTAAGGAGCAAAAGGCTTTGCTGACGGCAAAGCGTGACAGGCTGGACAGGCTGCTGGATTTGCTTGGTAAACTGGAAAGGGGCGAGGCCTGCATGGGCTTTCAGGCGTTTAATTTGGACGGGTATTATCAGATCATGGAACAGTTTAAAAATGAGAATGCGGAGGCCGTCATCAAACAATGGGGCAGTTTGGAGGCGTTCGATGCGCTCCTCCGGCGGATGAAGGATCACGAGGACACGCTGATAGAGTCTGCGATCCGTTACCACGGGAGCGTCGAGCAATATGTTGCGGATATGAAGGAAAATCTGAGCCATTTTTCAGAAAATATTGAAAAGATGGAACGGATCAAAGAGAAGGGGTATGTCGAAAAGAACCAGGAGCTGATGGAAGAATTGCTGCAGGATGTTTCAAAGGACGCCCATTCACAGGAAATACAGGGGATTATTGATGAAATGATGCACCTGCTTGATGATCAGGACCGCCCGGCCATGAAAATAGGCGAAAACTACTGGACGGTACTGACCGACGGGTATCTCCATAACGCGGATATAATAAAAGCCATGGATGCGCGGTATGGGGCGGGGGCGTCAAGGTTTATCGGGGAGGCGCTTCGGTATTATTGGCAGGGTCGGCAACCGGACGATATCAAAATGCGTTAAGCAGCCGCTGCATCCGAGCCGGGGATACGGACGCCCGGCATAAAATAAAGCAAGGGGAAGCCCCCGGCCGGCATCACACCGGCCGGGGGCTTTCCCCTGCGTTGCTTCGTTTATAAAAATGGTCGATAGAAAAACAGATATTCGAGCACAGCGGACAAAACCAACGTGACACCGTAAACCGCACGATGACGGGCTTTGTGGCCGAACCACAGGCCAATCAAAAGCAAACTGATAAGGTCAAACAGGAACTGGAACAAAAAAGTTTTTTGGTTTGCCAAGTAGACACCGACGCCTAACGTTTCTGCGGCCAGCCCGCCTGCCGGAAGCGCGTACAGCACGCTGCTATACCGTTTGCCGTTATTCCACGCATATAAAACATAGCAAACCAGCCCGCAGACGGCGGATAAGGCGGCATACAGGATAAATAGGTTGGTTTTGAACCCGCCGTTATCAAACCGGGCGGAAAATAGGCCGAATGCGTATTGCAATACATAAAAGCTGAGGCTCATGGAGAATAAATAAAGGGACACGTTCAGCCCGGCGTTCCGGTTGGAAGAACTGAAGTAAGTAAGCAGGGTTGCGGATACAATCCAAAAGCCAAAAAGCGTTGCAATGGAGCCCCATCCCCATATGGTGTCAGAAGGGAGGAGGTCTGTAAGCCTTGTGATCAGGCCGGCAAACAGCCCGATTACAAAAACGGCGGCATAGGAACCCGCGGCGTGTTGGAATTTAAAACGGGGGCGGACATTCACAAGCAGGGTCCTCCATATCTGAATAAAAGTGGTTTCTGCTATTTTAATATGCCGAGAGGGGAAATGCAAGGCATATGGGACAGCGTTCATAAATATTAATAATTTCCGCTTTAAAAAATTATACCGTGGATACGGCGGCTGCATCAATAACGGACAGCCATGGGCGCATAAGTTTGCTGCAGGGGGTGAGCTTATGGGAAAAACGCCGTTGCGGGGATGCAGCGCGATGGAGCTGCCGGACGGCACGGTCGTGCCGGTAAGGGATTACGATGGGAACCTGCTGATGGATCAGGCACAGTGGGAGGCTTACAGTGCACAGATGCTGCAAAATGTCGGGCGCGGGATCGAGCTCCTGCTCCGGGCGCATCCGGAACGCAGGGCGGCTTTTGGCATTGCGGAGGGGCAGACGCATGCGGTTTTGTCCCTCCGTGATATTTTGGGCATCTCCAAAACCCCCGGCAATGCAAAAGACGGCGGGACGTGCGGGGACGGCTAGGTATTTTACGCAATATTCACCATTTGTTGAAAGCTTGTTTACAACAGCCCATGGCCGTTTTGTTATACTGGCTACATACAAGGAGCAGTTGTTCCCCCTCCTTTTCAGATATTCCCCTACCCAAATAGGCACCCGCCTGCAAGGCAACGCTTGCAGGCGGGTGTTCCTTTGTTTGCACCACATACATCTCCCTGCGTACAGGCTCCGGCTGCGCGATATAAATTTACGCATCCATGAAACGGCCCGGATGTATGGACAGGCCGTGCATACGGTAAAATAATGCTATGAATTTACGAGATGGAGGGCGTTGGATGGAATACCAGATAATCACGCGCAGTCAAATTGCAGGCTTTGAAACTTTCTTGCGGGCGGAGGAGCGAAGCGAGGGTACCATTGAAAAATACCTGCGGGATGTAAAAGCTTTTGCTGCGTGGCTTTGCGGGAAGGGCGTTGACAAAGCCGCTGTAACGGAATGGAAAGCAGCTCTATGCGACAAGGGATATGCGCCGGTAACGGTCAATTCCATGCTTGCTGCGGTGCACTGCTTTTTTGCATATGCCGGCTGGAAAGAATGCAACGTCAAGTATCTGCGCGTGCAGCGGCGCTTGTTCCGCGACGCAAAGCAGGAGCTGACCCGTGAGGAATACAGCCTGTTGCTCGCGACCGCGCGGAAACGCGGACAGGACAGGCTTGCGCTGCTCATGGAAACCATTTGCGCGACCGGCATCCGGGTGAGCGAGGTAAAATATATCACCGTGGAAGCGGCACAAAGGGGACGTGCGGAAATCTCGCTGAAAGGAAAGGTGCGCACGATTATCCTACCCGCCAAGCTGTGCCGAAAGCTGCTGAAATATGTGAAGCAAAATAAAATCGCCCCCGGCGGGATTTTTCTCACCAGGAGCGGAAACGGCTTGTCACGGCGGCAGATTTGGACGGAAATGAAACGGCTGTGCAAATATGCGGGCGTCGGCCTGTCCAAGGTTTTTCCGCACAACCTGCGCCATTTGTTTGCCGTATCCTATTACCGGGCGTGCAGGGATATCGCGCGGCTTGCAGATGTCCTGGGGCATTCTTCGATCGAGACCACCCGCATTTATCTCATTACGTCATTCAAAGAACAGGCGCAGCAGCTTGATCAGCTGGGGCTTATATCGTAGACAAAATCAACATTTCGACGCAAAAGCCGCGAAGATATGGCGCTTGTGTCTACATATTCTGTAAAAATTATAGCATGTGCCGCGCTGGAAAACAAGCTGTTTCCTAAATTACGGCGCACCAATCCAAGGCCGGGCGGAAGCGTTTTTCAGCGGCCTTGGATTGGTGCGCGCATATGCTTAAAACCTACATATAAGTCTGGTAAGGCAACCATTTTACCGTGCAGTTAAGTTATTTTGTGCAATGCGGCTGTATACAAAATGTTGATTTTGACTACTACGGTAAAATGGGAGGGATATTGCTTTGCTGGTAAAATTGTCTTTGCTCGATGTGCTGGCCTATAGGACGGGCTGCAGTTACCTGTCCGACCTCAGGCACATGAAGGCGCAGGAACCGTTGCTCCTGGTGCGAGCCTTGGAGGCCATTGCATACCAAGACGCGTCTTTGGCGGAATGGAACGATGCGTTACGCTACCTAGCTGGTGAAGAAGCCGTGCAAGATGCGGCGGAAGCGCGCCAAAGGTTGCTGGCTGCGATCAGGCGCGCTGTAAGTGATGGATAATGGGAAGCGGTTTACCGGTGAGCCAACGGGGCGCCGCCTTTTCCTCCGGCAGCGTACATATCAGCGTGGCTGGCAAGGATAAAAGGAAGCCTCCCGAATATGCCATGACCCGGGAGGCTTCTTCTTGGAAAACATATATAAATCAGATTAATACAGCCCCAGGAGACGTTTTGCTGTATACTTTTGCCCACCAGGATTTTATAACGCAGTGCCTTCCTTTGGCACAAAAAGCTTGTCCATATTTGCCTTTTCCAGCTTTAGCAGCCCTACTTTCTTTGTGATGCCGCCGGCATAACCGGTCAAGCTGCCATTGGCGCCAACGACCCTATGGCAGGGGATGATGATGGAAATTGCATTGTGCCCCACAGCACCCCCGACGGCCTGTGCTGATATGCTTCCAAGGCCGTATCCCTTGGCCACGCGGCCTGCAATTTCGCCATAGGTCACGGTTTGCCCGTAGGGGATTTCCAGCAGGGCTTTCCAGACGCATTGCCGTAAGGCAGAACCATGCATGCGCAAGGGCGGCGTAAACCTTGGGATATCCCCTCCGAAATAGATATCCAACCAGCGTTTTGTTTGTTGGAATATGGGGAGTTCTGCGCTTTTCCATTCCTTTGGCAGTATGTCCGGGAAATATTTCTGGCCGTCAAACCACAGCCCGAGCAGCGCTTCACCGTCGCTCCCCAGCGTAATGCCGCCAAGCGGCGATGCATAATGATTGATATATTGCATATTTTCCCTCCTGCCTGGTGCACATGTTGCGGGCTGGTGCAAATTTGCAGGCGCCCCCCATACGATATCTTTATTTTATCACATGAACTTGGATGGTTCACGATAAAATCCAGGAAACAGCAAAAAGCCCCGCCGGAGCGGGGCTTGGGGAGATAAGATAAAAATACCGGGATCATAGGGCTTAGGCCATATCGTCGCGCAGCGCGTCGATAATGTTTTCCTTACGAATTTTGCCGACGGCGTACAGCATCGTAATGAATATCACCAGGAACACACCGAGTATGCTGATACCGATGCTGCCCCACGGCAGCGTAAAACCGACCTGGCCAGTGACCATACTGCTGTGGATAAACCAAGCGCAAACCACGGCCAGGGGAAGCCCGTAAAGCAATGCCTTGACGCCGTAGAATACACACTCAAAGCACATCATTTTGTTAAAATCGCGGTCGGACATCCCTACCGAACGGAGCATGGCGAGTTCGCGGCGGCGCAGCTTGATATTCGTAGAGATCGTATTAAATACATTGGCGACTGCAATCAGCGAGATCATTAGGATAAACGTATAGGCAAACAGGTTTGCAACGAAGATATAACTGCGGTTTTCCTCGAGCAGTTCGGAGGTGTTGAGCAGCAAATAGGCAGAGGAGACCCCTGCGTCCTGAATAACTGTTTTGATGGCAGCCATCGACTGCGGTGGGTCGCTTGACTGGAAGGTGAACCCCTTGACCCTGGTATCTACCAGCCCGTTTGGAGGGATGAACTCCCCTATGCGTGAATAAGGGAGCATTACCTGTAAAAAGTATGGCTGCTGGGGGACGTTTGCCGTAGATGGGGGCGTATCAGGCGGGACCGTTTCAACACAGGTGATATTTGCGTTTTGCGCCGCCGCCATATTCAGTTCCCCGTTTGTGTGGGGGATGAGGGTTACATCCGCAGAATTGTTGGCAAACAAGTCGGGAAGCCCATGCATCCCTTCCGCCTGGTTTGCGCGGTCTTGGATTTTGGCAACGGCGATTATTTTTGCGTTTTGTCCCGTATACTCCTCGGCAGGAAGGCCAAGCCCGCCAAGGATTCCCAGATAGGTGTTATCGTCGAGGAATTGGGCTACCATGGACAGTTCTGCCACGTCCGCCTGGCGTGTCCCTGCGGTTTCCCAGTAGGCGTTTGAAAGCGCATCCGCGGGCACGGCGCAGGTATACTCCAGATCGGCCTGGTATGAGCTTTGGGTGACGCCCTCCACGGTTTTGAGCCGGTTGTACAGCGCCAGCATTTCACCGTTGTCCATATCCTGCACGCCGAACCCGATGTCATAATCGGTGACCACGTCCGCCTGTTCCGACATGCGCTTTAAATCCATGACCAGGGCGCTGGTAGAGAGAAACAGTACGATGCTTAAAATAAGCGAAAGGATAATGTTGCGATACCGTTTTTTGTCCCGCTTAAAGTTTTTCAGCGCAAGAACCCCTTCCAGGCCGTAAATGCGCTGTGCCAGCCGCGGCGTTTTAATGGCTTTGGGTTCCACCTTTATTGCATTTGTCTGGCGGATACATTCCATCACCGGCGTGCCGGCAGCTTTCTTGGCGGGGATATAAGCGGAAATCAGGATCGTAACCAAGCTGATCACCGCCGCGCCTAAAATGGCAGAAACGGATAGGTGCAAGGTTAAGGGAACGCCGAAATGGAAGATCGTACTGAAGTTGTTGGCCGCAAAGGCGATTACAAGCCCGATACTGCCGAGGCCCGCAAGCACGCCGAACGGGATGCCGACGATACCGATGCAAAGCCCTTCAAAGAGCACGGAGTTCCGCAACTGCTTTGCCGTGGCGCCTACGGATGCAAGGAGGCCGATTTGCCGCATCCGTTCGTTTAGCGAGATGCTGAACGAATTATAGATCAGAAGAATAGACCCGATCATGATAATGGCGATGACAATGCCGCCGAACGCATATAAAAGCGCATTGAATACCTTGTCGGCGGGATCGTCGGATAGCCCCATGATACGCAGGACGTCATGGTTCAGCAGGTACGCATGGGCGCCTGCCGCGCTCATCGCGTAAGCATGGACCCTGCGCGGGTTTTTCAGCGTAACGAATACGCTGAGGCTGTCCATGGCGGCTGCGCCGTCCGACCTTGTAATCATGGTATACCCAGGGGCGGCGTCCCCTTCAAAAACCGGCGTCGCGCAAATCCCCACAATTGTGTATGCCTTCACCTCTTGCGGCACAAATGTTTCCACCCCAGGGGTGTACGGGTCGCCTTGGCCAAGTTCCCTGTCCCCGTATACACGGTCGCCCACGGAAAAGGAAACCGTATCGCCCACTGCGTAGGACACGCCGCCTTCCGCTGCGGCGCGTCCTGAGACAAGAAGCTCCCCGCTGTTTTCAGGGAGCCTGCCGGAAAGCAGCGTGATGGGCAGGGTATCAAAGGTTTTTTCATGAAACCCGGCGATAAAGAGATAGGGCTTGTCAGGGGCGTCTCCGTCTGAAAGCGGCGCATAGCCTATGTTCTCAAAGGTTGCCGTGCCGGCTACCGCCTCGTTGTCCGCCTGTTCCTGTGCGAAAGCGGGATCGGCATCCAAAAACGCGACGTGCCAATCGCCGTATTTCTGCGCCGCGCCCTGCGCCATATAGTGCAGCAGGGAAACCCCGAAGGTGATGACGGCCGTAATCATAGCGGCCGACAGGATCACGCCGACGATTGTGACAGCCGTGCGGGTACGGTTTTTCCGCAAGCTTTGCAGCGCGACTTTGTGAAAAATATTCATGGCCGCACCACCCGGTCGTCCCGCACCACCTTGCCGTCCGCGATGCCGATGATACGGTCGGCCTGCAGGGCGATGTTTTCATCATGCGTCACAACGATTAGCGTCTGCCCGTATTTTTTGTTGCTGCGTTTGAGCAGGTTGACGATTTCATGCCCGTTCCGGCTATCCAGGCTCCCTGTGGGTTCATCGGCCAGCATGACGGCCGGGGCGTTCATTAGTGCGCGGCCGATGGAAACGCGCTGCTGCTGCCCGCCCGAAAGCTGGTTGGGCAGATGCGTCCTGCGGTCTTGCAAGCCGAGCAGCTCCAGCAGTTCGTTTAACCGTTCCTCGTTGACTTTCCGCTTGTCCATCAGGATCGGCAAGGTTATGTTTTCCACCACATCCAGCGTGGGGATGAGGTTATGGAACTGATAAATCAGCCCGACCTGCCGCCGGCGGAAAATCGCCAGCTTTTCGTTGCCCTGCGCGTAAACGTCTTGCCCGTCCAGATAGACCTTGCCGCTGGTCGGAATGTCCACGCCGCCGATTATGTGCAGCAACGTGGATTTACCGGAACCGGAAGAGCCGATGATCGCGGTGAACTCGCCCTTTTCGATGGCCAGCGAAACATGGTCGAGCGCGGTCACTTGGCTCTCACCCTTGCCGTATACCTTACATAGGTTTTCAATTCTCAATAGCTCCATTTTGTAGTCCTCCTTTTGCGTTGGCCGGCTACTTATTATAATAGAGCCTTAAACCATACAGCACGGTGACTTTCAGGTGAGAGATCCGTCACTTTGGGAAACGGATGGCGAATACCGCACCGCCCTGCGGGTGGTTTTTCGCGGTGACCGTACCGCCCTGCCTTGTGATGATGGTCTTGCTGAGCGCAAGCCCGATCCCATAGCCCGTCGCATTTGCGCTGTTGCCACGGTAAAACCGGTCGAAGAGGCAGGGCAACTCTTCTTCCCGGAAGCCCGATCCATTGTCCGTAATGCGTATTTCGGTGAAAAGCGGGTTTTGCGTACATGCAATTTGGATCGAGCCGTTATCTCCCGCGCTTTCCATGCAGTTTTTCAAAATATTTTGCAGTGCTTCCGAAAGCCAGCCGGGATCACACAAGAGATGGATCCCTTGCGGTGCGTTTATTTGCAAGCTGATGTTGTGCAGCTCCATTGGGATCAGAAGCGGGCGCAGGGCAGTATGGATAAGGTCGTCCGCCGGGATGGGCTCGGTCTGAAACGTGATGACCCCGGCGTCCAGGCGGGACAGCTTGAGCAGGGAAGTGATCAGCCAGTCCATCCGCATCAGCAGTCCTTCTGTTTCGCGCACGAAGGCTTTGCGCTTATCTTCATCTAGGCCGTTTTCCAGAAACGATAGGATGAGGTTTGCGGACGTGAGCGGCGTACGCAATTGGTGGGCGATATCGGCCAAGGAGTCTGCCAGGTGCACTTTATCCTGTTTCAGCGCGTCGTTCTGTTCGCGGATGCGCAGCATCAGCTTGGTGATTTCGCTGTGTAGGATGGAAAGCTCGCCCTCATCCAGCCCGTCGATAGACAGGCGGTTTTCATCGTGAAGGACAAGGTCGATTTGATGCGAAAGCTTTGCAATGTTTTGATACCGCGCAGCGGTAAAAACCACAAAGGCTGCGCCATAGGCAGCGGCGGAAGCAAGGCAGAGGATACCGGCTTCCGCGCTGAGCGCAAAACCGAGCGCAGTGGAGACGGCTGCAAGTAGTCCAAATATGATTGCAAATAGGCGAAATTCCTTATTCCGGAGCATTTCCATCCCCCAGTCGGTATCCGGTGCCGCGTACGGTCAATATGATCTTCGGGCGTGCGGGTTCGTCCTCTATCTTTTCCCGCAGGCGTTTGATATACACGGTGAGCGTATTGTCATTGACAAACTCGCCGGCCGCATCCCACAGCTCGTCAAGTAGCTTCCCGCGTGTGAGGATGCTTTTGGGGTTATTAAGAAACGTCAACAGCAAGCGGTATTCCAAAGCAGATAGGAACACCTCGCGACCGTGTTTTTTCACAACGCCGCTGGCTGTATCGACCGTAAGGCCGGCAACGGTAAACGCCGATGGGGCGCGGCCGCTTTTCCGCAGGGCGGCATTAATCCGCGCAATTAATTCACGCGAGCGGAACGGCTTTGTGATATAGTCGTCCGCGCCGATGTTCAGGCCAGTGACAATGCTCGCCTCATCGCCGGAAGCAGTCAGGAAAATCACGGGGATCTTGCATGATTCCTTGATTTCCGTACATACGGTAAAGCCGTTCCCGTCGGGTAATGCGATATCGACCAGCGCGAGGTCAAATTGGTTCCCGTCAAGCGCGGCAAGGGCTTCGCCCCGCGTAGCGGCATGGGTGACGGTGAATTTCTCTGCGCGGAGCAAGAGTACAAGGTTTTTGGCGATTGCCTGGTCGTCTTCAACCAAAAATATTCGCGGCATGCTGCACGCCCTCCCTCTATGTTAATTTGACAGCATTCACTATGACAGGCCATGTTGGGAATCGTACAAGCGATCCGGGATGCCCGCCATACAAATTTGAAAATGCTATAAAAATTATAGCATGGATGCCGGAAAGGGGGAAGATGCGTGTGGGCATGTCTGTAGCGAGACGGTAAAACCCATGGAGGAATGGATTACATAACAGGGGGGCGAAGGCGAGAGCGGCGGGATGGGCAGCATTTTCTTTCGCTGCACATGCCACATTTTGAATAATGAATTGAAAGTAAGATTTTATGTTTGTTATGGGCGTTTAAATCTTTGAGGTCAAAATTTTGCATGAAGCAAGGAATAACAAAAGACCGACGACTTTTGTCGACGGTCTTTTTATTTTGGCCGATTGAATTTATAGGGCTTGGAGAAAGCCAATTATATTGATGGTTTGTAATAAATGGAAGACGGGTTTTAATGCTACTTATTGTTCAAAAAATAGAAGCTTAATGTCTAGCAAATCTTCTCTCAACGCTATTGCCGCATCATAATTCCGGCAAGTGATTTTTTGTACTGCCTGAGATAGCATACCACATGCTATATAGACCAATCCAATGATAAGAATGATATTAATAGTCCAAGCAATAACCGCAGTAAATTCATGTTCACGGATATTTGTAGAATACATCCCTGCAATATATGTAATAATTGGGAAAACGATAACCTTTGCAAAACTAATGAGATTCGATTTGAACTTATTGAATGGAGCACCAGTATCTATACGAATTGATAACCGGCCTATCAATTCCTCGACTTGCTTTTTAGAATACAAATCTTTATCAGGAATTGCAGTTTTCAAAAAAAGTTTTACAGTTTTTATATGTTCTTTCTTTTTAGAAATGATTTGCCGATGATGCTTTACCATCAACCGGTCACTAGCGATACCTAGAATTAGTTCTATGAATATAAGAGCAAGCGTTGGTACAATAGTTCTGTTTATTAGGCTGTATATTATTGTAGGTATAGTAATGAGTATGAAAACAATGAATCCGCAAAGAAATTTTTTATTCCTCTTATAAAATTGAACAGTTTCTTTTAAGTTCCAATCGTAAAATTCACTACGGTATGCAAGAACGAGATTATCTAACAAATAAATCCCTCTTTTCTTTTATATCATAATAATTGTGTGGTAAAAATCCAAAATTGCACCTCGTTTTTACTGTAAATCCAAATAATAGTGCTTGGTAAAATGTAAACGAAGGAAACCTATATGAATACAGTCATAGCAAAAGACCGCCGACAAAAGTCGACGGTCTTTCTATTTTTGGTCCGAGTGACAGGACTTGAACCTGCGGCCTCTTGACCCCCAGTCAAGCACGCTACCAACTGCGCTACACCCGGATTTACCTCGCCCAATTAGAATATCATATGGGGAGGTTAATGTCAATAAAAAATTATCCTCTTTTCAATACTTTACTAAGTCCGGCAAGGATATCCTTTGCGCCGATGAGGGTAATCAGCAAGAATAAAAGGATCTGCACCGGGATCCAGAATGTGCCTTCATGAAGCATCAGGGCACTTTGCAGGCATAAAAGGAGGAATGTCCCGAAAAAGCGCGGGATATTCCAGTGGACGGCCAGATAGCGCCTTGTATGCACCGCGCGGACAAGGAACATGGCGATATAGGAGATCAAGGTGGCAAAAGCGGCGCCGTTCGCACCCCACTTAGGCACAAAAATGAAGTTTAGTAAGATATTCATCCCGGCGCCAAAGAGGGTCGTCGTCAGCGAGCTGACGCTCTTTTTGACGACGCCATAGATGATATTCTGGAAGTTCGACAAACAGGCGAATGCGGACGCAAAGATCAGCAAGGGGATAAAGCGCCAGCCTTCATAATAAGAGGGGGCGGCGATGATGGACATGGAGAGTTTAGAGGTCATAATAATCCCGGATGCAAACATAAAGATCAGCGCCTGATAGACGTTGCCGACGCGGGTGAAAAACTTCTCCTGTTCCTTGCGGTTGTCGCTGCTGAAGGCGGATATCTGCATCGCTTCGATAAAAATACCGGATACCAGGATTAACAGCGTCGGTATTTTATGTGCCGTGTTATAAAGGCCGTTGGCGCGCTTGCCGACCATATACAGGATAAAAAAACTGTCCGCGGAGCTGTAGATATAAACGCAGATTTTGCTGGGGATCAAGGGGATGCTGTACCGCAGCATATTTACAATCGTGGAGCGGTTCAGCGCGCGGATATGGATAAAACGGTACAGTCCGTCGATCGCCGTCAGGAACAGGATGGACAAGAAGTTGGCGCAAATGACGGATAGTACATAGCCCGTAATACCCAGATGGAATGCGGATAGGAAAATGATATTTAATATAATGGTCGATATGGTGCGGAAAATCCCGTCAAAAGCATATAGTTTGACATGGCCGCGCGTACGCACGCACTGGCCGCACAGGGACTGCAGGTTTGCCGCAAACACGTAGGCGTACATCAGGGCGGTGTAGTCGCCCAAATACCCGACCATATTGACAAGGGGGGCAAACGGCAGCGTTATGACAAAACCGATCAGGATCGCGAAAAGCCCGGTCGAAAATACCTCGTGCTTATTGTTGCTTTTGTCCAGGCCGAAACGGATTACGGCGTCTGTAATCGTAACGGACGCGATCGGCAGCAGGATATTGCTGGCCATGGTAATCGTATTGCTGAGGCCGAAATCGTCCGCGGTGAGCACGGCGGTATAATACCGTGTCATGAAAAATACGAGTAATTTGGAGCTGAACGTACCAATTGCGAAGATTGCGGTATTGGACATCAGTTTTTTATACGGATTCATAGAGAATCTCCTTTTGCGATACCTGAATTAGCGAAGCCTGGCGTAATGCAGCCGGTCGAGGACACGGTTCCCGATGAAATAGGCGGCCAAACCGACGGTAATCCCGAGGATAAGGCCGGCGAATACGTCTGTCGGGAAGTGTACGCAGAGGTACAGGCGGGAAAATGCGATGGCAGCCGCCAGCGCAAACGCGCAAATACCGGGCTTCCGGTAAAAGGAAAAAAGCGCCGTAGCCGCGGCAAAGCTGGAAAGCGAATGCCCAGAAGGGAAGGAAAAGCTTTGCGGCGGCGGGATGAGCGGCGTCAGGTCGTCAAATTGCAAGAACGGGCGCGGACGGCTGATCAGATGCTTGAGCAGCCCCTCGCCGAGCAGTACGCCGGCCAGGAGGGCGGCCGCCATGATGATCCCGCAGCGGCGTGTTTTGCGGCGCGCCAGCAGGAAAAGCGTCAGGACAATCCAAACAGCGCCCAGGTTACCGAGCGCGGAACAGAAACGCATGACGGCCGTTAATAGGCCGTTTTGAAAATGGAGTGCGATATAGGATAGGATCGCGTGATCCAATGCCAGAAGGGTATCCATAAATACCTCCCACTAGATGCCTCTTGTCAGCGGAGCAAAAATCTATTATACTATTAAATTAGACCGCTATAATAAACCTATTCTACATGATTTTACGCGGTACTTCAATAGATTTTTGGGGACAGGCATGAGTTATACCGTCATAATGCTGCTCGGGATGCTGGTAGGGGCGAAGCTGCTGCCCGTAAAATGGCTGCGCGCCAACACCATCCTGCAAATTACCATTACGGTGCTGCTGCTCTTTACGATGGGCGTATCGTTTGGCGCACGGCCGTCGTTTTTGCAGGATTTGCGCACGGCAGGGGTTTCCAGCTTCCTGTATGCCGTCATACCGGGCGCGGGCGCCGTGCTGGCCGTTTACATATTGTCTAAAATCTTTTTGGGGGAGAAAAAACAATGATCATTGCCGCGATCGCCGCACTGATCCTGGGGATTTTATGCGGCGCGCTGTTGCTTCCGGCCGGGGCGTCTGAAAGCGTCTCCGCTGCGTCTGACCTGCTTTTATATGCCCTGATGTTTTCCGTCGGCATCAGCGTGGGTGCAAATAAGCTGATGCTGCGCAAAATCAAGCAGTATAATATCAGGGTTGTTGCAATCCCGATCGGCGTCACCATCGGCTCCCTGCTTGGCGGGTTCGCATGCGCGCCGATCCTAGGGCACAGTCTGCAGACCGGCGCCGCCATTGCGGGCGGGATGGGCTGGTACAGTTTAAGCGGGATTATGGTGACGGAACTGCTGGGCGCGCCGGCCGGGACGGTTGCGTTCTTGTCCAGCCTGCTGCGCGAGGTGCTGGCGTTTTGCCTGATCCCCCTCCTTATGCGCCGTACCAACGCCTTTGCGGCAATCGCGCTTGCAGGGGCGACGAGCGAGGATACCACGCTGCCTGTCCTGATCCGGTATGGCGGTGAGGATGTGGCGCTTATCGCGGTCATCAACGGCATGCTGTGTTCCGCGTTCGTGCCGGTCCTGATCAACCTGGTTTGTAAGATTGGTTAGGCGGCTGGAAAAAAGATTGGAAAAGGCCTTGACAATATGGCAGGTGTTGTTATATAATAACATTCGTCGCTGAGAGTGATTTCAGTAGGCGATACACCTGCCATGCACCATTTGCCTCTGTAGCTCAGTCGGTAGAGCAGGGGACTGAAAATCCCCGTGTCGGTGGTTCGATTCCGCCCGGAGGCACCATTTCCTTTTGTGATTCCCGTTGCTGGACGGCATACAATATGCGGCTGTAGCTCATCTGGTAGAGCGCCACCTTGCCAAGGTGGAGGTAGCGAGTTCGAGCCTCGTCAGCCGCTCCATATGGTACCATAGCCAAGCGGTAAGGCGTGGGACTGCAACTCCCTGATCCCCAGTTCGATTCTGGGTGGTACCTCCATAAAAAGACACGGCACAATGTGCCGTGTCTTTTTATATTCTTATCTGCAAATCAAGGGTAAAGAGGTGGGAAAGCATTATAATTTGTGATATAATGTCAAAGCATGCTGTATATGGCCGGTTTGCCGCCGGCCGGGCAGCCGATTTTCGCAAAGTATGAGGGGAATCAGCCATGTATCGCAAACTGCTGCAATATTGGTACCAATTGGAGTTTTTCAGCCCGGCGTGGCCGGTCGATATGAAAACGGATATTGATTTATCCAAGGGGGGCGTGCCTTGGGGGCGTACGCCGCCCGACCCGCAATATAAAACCTATTACGATATCTATCTGGGACGGCTTTCTTGCCAGGAACTCATTGAAACGCTGATCGGGAAGCTGCAGCTTGACACGCCGGACGAGATTGAAAAGGATACTTCCTTTACCTGCGTTTGCGCGGTCAAGCTGGATGAGGACGGCGCATATGTGCCCGGTTCGTTCGCCGTATCCACGTTCGTATGGGCGCTGTGCCGGATGCTCGCGGAGGGCGATTTCCGTGTGGCACTCCCGGTTTCCGAATGGAAGACCTTTCAGGAGCTTGCGGACACGGAGCTGATGGAACGCGGCACGATTGATTCCATCAGCTCGCTGGCGAGCGTCCTGGAGCGGATCATGAAAAAGCTGGGGCTTGACAACGGCATGTTGCACCGCCCCTGCTACTGGGCGCGGCGCAAACGCTACAAACGCCGCCCGGGCGAACCGGAGCCGTCCATCGACCCGTCGACGGAACTGTTCGGCAGCTTTTACTTAAAAGATATTGCCCGGGTGATGGAGGCGGACGCGCCGCATGTGGCGCGGTTTGCGCAGGCAATGCAAAACGAGGGGGATGCGGCGCGCGTACACATAGACGTCGACGTGCCGCGCATGAAAAGCTGGCTTACGGCCGAGCGTTTCCCTATGGGGAAGTGGCCGTCTGTGCACAGCCCTTCGCTGATGCAGCAATTGGCGATTAACCTCGCGCTCGGCAATCAGGACGTTTTTTCCGTAAACGGCCCGCCGGGCACCGGGAAGACCACGCTGCTTAAGGAAATCATTGCAGCGAATATCGTAGAACGCGCCGCGCTGCTTTCGACTTATGAAAAACCGGAAAACGCATTTCGAAAGACGGATTTTTCCGACCCGCCGGATGAGTTTTCGAAGTATTTTTATGCGCCCGACCCTGCTTTGTCGCGTTTCGGTATTTTGGTCGCGTCCAACAATAACGGCGCGGTGGAGAATATTTCACAGGAACTGCCAAAACCGGTCGGCGACGGGCTGACCGGCTTATTCGGGCTGCAAAAGGGGAAGGAACTGTATTTCTCTGATGTTGCGTCCGGGTTGCTTGGCGAACCTGCATGGGGGCTTATTTCGGCAAGGCTTGGCAAACAGGGCAACCTCAAGGGTTTTAAAGAAGCGGCATTTTGGAATAAGGGCTGCAATTTGCACACGCATTTCAGCGGCGCAAAGCCCTCCTGGGAGCAGGCAAGGCGCGATTTTTCAGCAGCATATGGCGCAGTTGCAGATTACCGGAATAAGATTCAGGAAGCGCAGGCGCGCCGGGCGCAATACGAGCCGGTGGAACGCGCATACCTGCAGGCCAAGGCGGCGGTGCAGGCGCAGCAAAGCTGCCTGGAACAGCGGCAGGAGAGCTACCGTAGGGCGGAACAGGACTGTTTGCACACGGAACGTTTGCTGGCAGCGCAAACGGACAGTATCGGGGTGCTGAAAAAATCCCTGTCATGGCTGAAACGGCTGCTTCCGGCTCTTTTCCCGAAAGACCCCGTCCTGGCGCGCTTGAAACAGGCGCGGGAAGAAGTACAGAAGCTATCCATGGCGCTGTCGGATCATAAAGTCGCTTTCGCAAAGGAAACGGCTGCGTTGGAACAGGAAACGCATAAGCTGCAAACATTGGAAGCCGAGGCGGTCCGCACGGAGCTGGATTGGACGGAGAAACGGCAGGCGCTGGAAGAAGACCGCGTGCTGTTTGGGGAAAATTATGCGGATGAAGCTTTTTGGGAGGGGATTGCGGGCAACGCAGCCTCCCAGGAAGCCTGCCCCTGGACAAACCGCGAATACGACGCGCTGCGCGAAGCGCTTTTTTATCAGGCGCTGCAGCTCCATAAAGCGTTTGTCCTGAACTGCGAACCGGTAGAAAAGAACTTGTACCGCCTGAACAGCCTTTGGGACGGGAAGTTTACCCTGCGCGACAAGGCAGCAAGCTATGCGGCGCTGCTCAACACGCTGTTTTTGATTGTGCCTGTCATTTCGACGACCTTTGCTTCGGTGCAGGCCTTTCTGGAAGGCGTTTCTCCGCGTGAACTCGGCTTGCTCATCATTGATGAAGCGGGGCAGGCGGTGCCGCAATCCGCGCTGGGGGCGGTACTCCGTACGCAGCGCGCCGTTGTCGTCGGCGACCCGCTGCAAGTGGAGCCTGTGGTCACGATCCCACGGGAACTGGCGAAGCGTTTTGCCGACGAGTATGAGATCCCTGGGGCGTACCGCGTGCCATCGCTCTCGGTGCAGAACCTCGCTGACGCCATCAATCCGTATGGCGGGGAGCGCATCTGCAACGGGGAAGCCTTATGGCTTGGATGCCCGCTGGTGATGCACCGCAGGTGTATTGACCCGATGTTCTCCATCTCCAACGAGATCGCTTATAACAACCGGATGTTCTGCAAATCCAGGGCGCCGGAAACGGCGGACGGCCTGTTGTTCCAGCATTCCGTCTGGCTTGATATTAGAGGGGCGGAAAACGGGGGCAAAGACCATACCGTACAGGCGCAAAATGACAAAGTGTGTGAAATCATCGCCAATGCAGTGACACGGACGGGCAGGCTCCCGGATGTGTTTGTGATTTCACCGTTTAAAACGGTAATCCGTTCCTTGAAAGCACAGCTTACAGCCTGCCTGAAACCGTTGCTGCCGGAGGGGCAGGAAAAAGACGTGCACGCATGGTTGGATGCTTCTTGCGGGACGGTGCATACGTTCCAAGGGAAAGAAGCGGACGAAGTGATTTTGGTGCTGGGATGCGATGGAGGGCAAGGCAAGCTGGCTGCCGACTGGGTTGGCCAAAAGCCAAATATATTAAACGTCGCGGTCACACGTGCAAAATACCGGCTGGCCGTAATTGGGGATCGCAGCCTTTGGCATACCGTCCGTTTTGCCGATACCTTGTGCGACCGGTTGGAGGCTGATGTGCTATAAACAGTGATTTAAAGAAAGCAAATACGACCGGATACGACAAGATATGCAGTTGCCTTGCGCTACAATGTCATTGACACACCTTTTATGGAGTTGCCGCCCTGTTTATGGGGCGGCTTCTTTAATTTTGAATAGCAAAGGGTGGCCAAACAGCAGCTAATAATTTATATCGCAGTTGTACGGTGCTGCTTACATTCATAGGTTGAAACCTTTGTAAACATGGCTTTGTTTGATGAAAGCGCTAAGTTAGTCCGACTCCCGGCGTAGGGCGTCAAGCATCGAGGTATATCAATCTTCCTAGCATTTAATTCCTACGGTTTCAGCGAACCGTAAAAGAAACTTGCGGTTGCACCGCCATCGATCAGAAAATCTGCCCCTGTAATAAAAGCGCCTTTGCCGCCCATCAGTAGTTCCGCGACGTTTGCCACCTCGTCAGCCGTACAAGGACGTCCTGCAGGACATTTTGCGAACATATTCTTATAGAAATTCTCACGCGGACCGTTAAAATCGTCAAGAGCCAACGGCGTCACAATTATGCCGGGGGAGATGGAAATGATATGCGCGACTTTTTTACCCCACCGGACGGCTTCCACCATGACGCGCTTTACATTGTTATGCCCATTCAAAACGTATCTGCTGAAATAGATGCGTTCCAAGCAAAGGTGACGGCGAAATATCCGACCGCGCAAATTGTTGATTCCGGGTATTATGGGGTGGATACCTTTACGCTGTATACACTCAATCCTTATGTGCTGATTATCCAGCTCGTCTATGCTGACATCCACACCAACCTTGTGACGATCCCGCTGGAAACAAACTACACGATGCCATATGGGCTGATTTATGCAAATGCGCCGACCGCCGCTACCAAAAGATTCATTGTAGCGGTTAAGGAGTTGTACGAAGGTTAATAAGGAACGCCGCCAAGAAGAATGTTTCCCTTTGGCGGCGTTTTTTCCCTGCATAGGTTTTGTATCAGTTATAGATTTTGGTATTCTTCATCTGTTACCGGTTCCTGCCACTCATTTGTGGCCGCTTCACCAGGAACTTCGACCGCGAGATGGGAAAACCAGCTATCCGGTGCCGCTCCATGCCAGTGCTTGACTCCTGCTGGGATATTAACAATATCACCGGGGGTTAGCACCCGCGCAGGTTTGCCCCATTCCTGATAATAACCGCGTCCACCGATACAGGCTAGAATCTGGCCGCCTCCGCTCTTTGCGTGGTGCGTATGCCAATTGTTGCGGCACCCCGGTTCGAAGGTCACGTTAAAAATCCCCACCTGGGAGGTGGAAAGCGGCGCCAAGTAACTTTGCCCAACAAAATACTGTGCAAACGCGTCGTTCGGTTGCCCGATAGGGAAGGGCAGCCCCTTTTCGTATTCTGCTTTGTCACTAGTCCCAGTATTGCCTTCTTCCAACCAAACCTCTTTTGCCATGCGGAAGGCTGCCCACGCCTTGGGCCATCCGGCGTAAAAGGCAAGGTGTGTCAAGGCCTCTGCGATCTCCGATTTTGTGACCCCATTCTTTTTGGCGGTTGCCAGGTGATACTGGAACGAGGAATCCACAAGCCCCATGCTCATAAGTGCCGTTACGGTAATCAGGCTCCGGTCACGTAGCGAAAGTTGAACTTCGCGGCTCCAAACCTCTCCAAACAGCACGTCATCATTAAGCGCTGCGAATTCAGGGGCGAATCCCCCTAAGGCATCCTTGCCCGCTGTCTGTTTATCCATCTTATATCCTCCTATATATTTCACGGCGGTCACTTGACCAGATAACGCAGCCACACCGCACTTCCATCCAGTACATCCGCGCTTTTTAACGTGAATCCGACCGGCGTATCTGTACTTAATCCGTCTTTTGCCTGAAATAATGTAGGCGTTTCAGTGGAACCATCCGCACACGGCGCAACCACAACGCTCACTTCGTCACACATCCCCGCTTGGATAAAAGACCAGTTCAGCACCCCGCCCCCGCCCAGCATCAAAGTTTCAATGCCAAATAGCTTTTTGAGCTTGGAAAGCGCTACGCTATAGTCCAAAGTTTCCGTTCCGGCGATGATATAGGAAATCCCTAGCTTGCGCAAAAACGCTTTGTATGCATTGGACGCCTGCCCCGATAACACTTCCAGCACATGGGCGGTGGTATCGACATAGGTCAGGGAATTGCTTTCCCATCCAAGCCTGCCGGATGGGTCAATCGAAACATAGTACATGGGCGCTTTTTCCGCGACAAAATCGCCATCGGGCACACTGGGTGCGTTCCCATCCAATGCAGGCTTGCGATATAGTGTAAAATTATCATCCGTGGTTACCCTACCGGACAGCCAGCCCTGATGATGATAGTTCTGTTCTTTGCCAAAGGCGATATTGTAGAAGGCATCCCCGGCAGAGCCGCTTTCCGGTGCGTCCATATAATTCCCCATGATTTTCCCGTCCAGCGAGGTCATCATATGGCAAAAGATATAAGGCCTTTCCATGCTTCAATCCTCCTTGACCCGCTGGACCCAGCGGTCAATATCTGCCGCCGGCGTCAGCATTTGATCTTCGCTGAAGCGGATATCCAATCCTTTTTTGACCGTTGCCCCTGTACAGGCTTTCTCAATATCCCGGAACGTGTGGCCGATCCACCCGCCGTTGGTGGCAAAAGGATAGACCGTCTTACCATGCCAGTCATAAGTGGATAAGGCTGTTTTTACAGCCGGCGCAGAGGTATACCACCACACAGGCGTTCCTAAAATTACCGTATCATAATCTTTTACGTTTTTGTTCAGCATTTGGATGGGCGGCTCATATCCAGTATCCACTTCTCGTTGCCCCTGGCTTACAATTGCGTCGTAACTGCCGGTATAAGGTGTTGCCGTTAGAATTTCAGCTATATCGCAGCCAAGAGCCTGCCCAATACGCTGGGCAACGCTACGCGTGTTTCCGCCATAGGAATAATAGAGTACTAGGGTTTTCACAATTCCATCTCCTTAGCAATAGGATTTTTCATAGATTGCCGCACATTCCTCATCCGTCAGCGGCACGCGGTCGCAGGCAAACAAGCCTCCCATAGTTGCGCGGGCATTCTGCGCCAGCAGCATACATTCTTCCTTTTTGATGCCGTAATCGCTCATCTTCAAGTTGTCCACACCACAGTCTTTTTGCAGCTTGCCCAGCGCCTTGATGAAGTCCATCGGCTCTTTGGCCTCCGTCATACCGAGCATTTGCGCCAACTCCACGAACCGGCCATCGCAGGCGTGTTTGTTAATAAAATGGGTAAAGTACGCTTTTGAAATCATAATCAGGCCGGCGCCATGGGGAAGCCCGGGATGATAAGCGCTCAGGGCGTGTTCCATGGAATGCTCGCTGGTGCAGGAGCCGGTCACCATCGACCAGCCGGATAACGTATTTGCAAACGCCATATTCTCGCGTGCTTCCATGTCATCCCCTTTGTGCACGGCGCGCGCCAAATACTTGCCCACCCGTGTGATGGAGGCGGCTTGCACCATATCGCTCATAGGGTTTGCAAAAGCAGAAATATAACCTTCCACCGCATGGAACAGCGTATCAAAACCTTGATAAGCCGTAAGCTTAGGAGGCACGGTCGTCATCAGTTCCGCATCGACCACAGCCAGCACCGGGAACAGGCTGTCCATGCCCCCGCAACCGATTTTCTCATGGGTTTCCGGATTGGTAACAACACCCCATTGGTCGACTTCCGATCCGGTCCCTGCTGTGGTGGTAATCGCAACGACCGGTAGGGGGGCGTGGGCAAGGGGCTTGTTTTTTCCTGTTGCACCCGCCACATAATCCCATAGCTCGCCGGGCTGCGGCGCATACATGGCCATAACCTTGGCAGCGTCCATTACACTTCCGCCGCCCAATGCAACTACAAAATCACAGGCGTTTGCCCGTGCGAAAGCAGCGCCTTCTTCGACAACCGTTTTAAGCGGGTTCGCGCCCACTTTGTCAAATAGTACCGTTTCCACACCCGCCATATGCAGTTGTTCTTCCGTGCGCGTCAGCGCACCGTTTGCGCGGGCAGATTTGCCGTCTGAAATGACCACCATTGCCTTGTGCCCGGGCAGGCTTTGCGTATGCAGGCCGTTTAACCGTCCTGCACCAAATAAAACCCGTGTGGGCAGGTACACATTAAAATCCATTTTGTATCCTCCATATTGACTTTGTTTTTTTCGCATGCTAGACTTCCTTATAAGCTTAATTAAACTATACAACTTGAAGTTAGGTTTAAGTCAATGCCTAAACTGAAAAAATTTAGGATGGGGATCATCATGTTTTATACTGTGGGGGAAATGGCCGAGAAACTTCACGTGGCGCCATCTACATTGCGATATTATGATAAGGAAGGCCTTTTGCCTTTTGTGGAGCGTTCCAGCGGCGGCATTCGTATGTTTCAGGAAAAAGACTTTTCTTGGCTGTCTATTATTGAGTGCCTAAAAAAAGCAGGCCTGCCGATCAAGGAAATCAAACTGTTTATGGATTGGTGTATGCAGGGTGACGGCACGATTGACCTGCGCCTGGAGCTTATAAAAAAGCAGAGGGCAATTGTACAGGAACAAATTGCCCAAATGCAGGAAACGCTCGCGATGTTGGACTATAAATGCTGGTATTATGAAACCGCCAAGGAAGCGGGATCTTGCAGCATCCATGATACCCTGTCCGAGGAAGATATCCCTGCCGAATTCAGAAAAGCGAAGGCAAAAGCGCGGACGCTGGGTTAAAGGCAAATCCTAATACGTACTTCACCCATCTGCGACAGGTAGCAAACAGAAAAGCCACAGGATACCGAGATATCCCGTGGCTTTTTGTACTTGAAAACGCCCGGCTGTGCCGGGGAGTTCCCAAAAGCTTTAGCGTTCCATATGAAAAAGCTCCTTTTGATACAATAAAGATGCGGTCTGCCAACTGCACTAAAGTATCAAAAGGAGGACATCAGACGTGAATACCAATGACACAAATAGTTTAGCACATACAAGTTGGAACTGCAAATATCATATCGTCTTTGCCTCGAAGTACCACGGTAAGGTATTTTATGGGGAAAACAGATCAGAGATAGGAAAGATATTGCGGGGGAACTATACAATTGGAAGCAAATCACCATGATAGAGGAAGAAGTATGCCTGGATCACATTCACATGCTCTCGGAAATTCCACTCAAAATGAGCGTTTCCAGTTTCGTTGGAGTTCTTAAAGGAAAAAGCAGCTTGATCATTTTCGTGCGGCATGCGAACTAAAACTACAAATATGGAAACCGGCAATTTTGGTGCCGGGGGGGGGGGGGAGGTACTACGTTGATACTGCGGATAAGAATGCGAAAACAATAGCAGAGTCATTCAAAACCAACTCAAAGAAGACCGGATTGCAGACAAGCTGATCCTCAAAGATAAGCATTGGTTGAAACAGCATTAAATGCACCAGGCGCTTTTGATATATGGCTGTCGAATGACCTTGAAATAGGTTTTGAATTTGCTTTAAGTAATTCCACCTTACTCCAGGAGCTATTTGCACGGGCAGATGTTAGTAATTCTCTCATCTCCACAAACCAAGTCCCATCCTCACGTCGCCAGACAGCCTTCGTCCTGCCGCCGATCCTGGCCACATACTGTAGTGCATCGTCACGCGCTGGGTCGGCACCGGCTGCGGCCTAGCTGGATGGGAAGTCTTTCCGCTCGAGATATTGCCGCTCATCGGGTCTATCTGTTTCCGTATATACATTAACAGCCCCTCCGGCCATCATAGGCTGGAGGGGCTGTTTTTGCTTTAGCAGGGTGTTTCATTTTAGGATGCAGAAATTCATCTTAACCGTATCTTAATTTCATTGATACTATAATGATGACTAAGCCTATACAATATGCATCAACCCAAGTTTCATCAAAGAAAGGAATTACATCTCATGAAAAAGCCGATAGTAACCATCCTCGCGGGCTTGCTCGTAGCATCCCTCGCAGCGTGCGCCGCCGGTTCTGCCCCTGCGCATGAAAGGCAGCTCAAGGATATGACATCTCCCGATGACGCCTTGATTTTTGGAAGCGTAGCCGCTGTGGAGGGCAATCAGCTGACGCTCAACATCTCTAAAACACCGCAGTATTATCTTGAGGCGGAAAATCCGGGGGAATCTAATGCAGGGCAGCCGTCACCTGAGATTGTATTTCTAGAAGATACCGAAAAAGACGAGGCGGAAACAGGGCATGGCGATGTGCCATCCCCTAGTGACGAGGCATCCATCAAGCTACCTGATATCGATTTTGAATATACGGGAGAAAGCAGGACGCTCACGATCCCTGATGATTTGGACATTGGCGATATGTTGGGAAATGAGTACCGCTTAAACGAGTTAAAGGAAGGAGAACGGTTATTAATATCCTTGAAGTCGGATGGAGAGACATACGCTTTCATACTGGTGCTGCCAGCAGAATAAAAGTATCCCGCTAGATGGGCAACTATGCCCAGATTTGGCCTATCGATATGATAACAATAGTGCGGATTTGAACTTTCCCGCAAAATTGCATATAATACTTTTTAATACACAGCCACCGCTACATTGGATGCGAAGAAGGGGTCATTTATGAAGTTATTGATTGTTGAAGACGAGGGCGACCTGCGCAACGCACTTTGCGAGGGGCTCACGAAAAAAGGCTATTTAATAGATGCGGCATCAGACGGCAACGAAGGATATGAACTTGCGTTTGTCAACCATTACGACCTGATACTGCTGGATTTAAATTTGCCTGGCATGGATGGGCTCGCTTTGCTTAAAAAAATACGCGAACATGACCTCCAGCAAAAAGTATTGATCCTGTCTGCCCGCAGCGACTATGGGCAACGGATAGAGGGGCTGGATTTGGGCGCAAACGATTACCTTGTAAAGCCCTTTGACTTTGGCGAACTGGAAGCCCGGATCCGTTCTTTGCTGCGCCGGGAGTTCATGCAGAATAATACCATCCTGTGTTTTGGCTGCTTCCGATTTGATACATTGAAGCATACTGTTTGCACAGAGCAAAACGATCCCATTGCCCTGACGCCGAAGGAATTTGCGATACTTGAATACTTGCTGCTCAATCGTGGCAGGGTGGTTAGCACAGAAGAGCTTATCGAACATGTATGGGACAGTGACGATAGCTTTTTTTCCAATGCCGTTAAAGTGCATGTAAGCGCGTTGCGGAAAAAACTGGGGGCGTTCAGCAGGCAGGAAATTATTATAAATGTGCGGGGCGCTGGGTATTGTATCCAAACACAAGAACAACGCGCATCCAGCCAAAGCGGGGTCAAATCTTGAACCGGCTTCCGATCCGCGTCCGTTTAACGCTTTATGTTGTTATATTGCTCACCTGTGTCTGTACGCTACTGACTGCACTGGCCATTTTTAATGCCAACCAGGCTTTTGTGATCCCGCTCACAAGCAATTTACCAAACGGGGAGGGGAAAACGACTGACTCATCCAATAGCGCGCCTGAACTGTATATGGTGCCGGACACATTTCCTGACGGCGATGCAGGTTCCGTATTAGTCGCCAAGGCTCGCGCAGATTTTAATGCCCTTAGCCTCTGGATGATGGCTGCGGTTATTTGCGGAGGCGGGTTTTCAACCTATTTTTTGCTTGGCCGGGCGCTGAAACCGCTTCGTATTTTTAGCAATGAAATCGATGGGATGACAGAGAACGAGCTTTCCCAACGGATTGAGGGCTCTTTCCCCCATGACGAGATCGGCAGTTTGGCGGTTTCCTTTAACCGCATGCTGGCGCGGCTCGATAAAGCTTTTTCCGACCAAAAGAGGTTTTCTTCCGACGCCGCGCATGAACTGAAAACACCGCTTGCAGTTATGAAAACAAATCTCGATGTGTTACGCCTTGACGCATGCCCCGGCCAGGAAGCTTATGAAAAAACAATTTGCGTGATGGAGCGTCAGACGAGGCGCATGGCCAAGCTGGTAGACAACCTTTTTGCAATGACGGCGCAGCGCGGTTACGACTTTAACGATACCGTGGATTTTGACAAAATGTTTGCTGGGATCATCGCGGAACTGGCATCCCGTATCCACGAAAAAGGCCTGGTAGCGATCCATCATCCATGCGGTTTCCGCACTGTCGCAAATAGTGTGATGCTAACCCGCGCTTTTTCCAATCTGGTTGAAAACGCGGTGAAATATAGTATTACGGGTGGGACAATTGATATATCTGCACAGTCTGATGGGAAACGATATGCCGTTACCATCCGGGACAACGGTATTGGCATACCAACTGATAAGCTGGATGATATTTTTAAGCCCTTTTACCGTGTGGACGGTTCCCGTGCAGGGGCGGAAGGCGCAGGGCTCGGTCTGGCTATCGTTTCTGAAATTGTCCATAGGCATGGGGGCAGTGTTTCTGCCCGCAGCTGCAATGGGGAAACGGCCTTTACGGTAACGCTGCCGGTAATCCCGATGGATACGGTTCCCTCATGGTTTACAAAATCCACGTAGCCGCAGCTACGTGGATTTTTTTCAGCTAAAAATTCAAAAAATGCGTATTTCTTAACCAGTTCTTTATTAAGGGCTTGCTATACTGTTAATAGAAACAAGGAAAGGAGGCTTTAAAAGGAATGCGCAGGACGCACAGCGGGTTCGTTATACCGACAAAAGCCCCATGCGTTTTACACGACACGTTACGGTAAAAGCCGTTTGGCAATTGAAACAATGAACAAAGAAATGTAAGTTAAGAGAGGAAAAATATTATGAACAAAATGATTAAAACCACGCTCGCTTCCCTGATGATCGCCGCCGTATCGGCTGTCCCGGCTTTTGCTGCAGTGGCAACAGATACGATTGTTATCCCTGGTGACGCTACAAATACACCTGCGGGAAGCATCCTGATGGTAGACGGAAAGACCGGTAACGTGACGCCGGTTGCGGGCGATGACTCTGCTGAATACAACGTTACGCTTTCCGCCGACAGGAAGGTTGGCAAAGGCAATGTCCTGCTTGTAAACAGCGCGGATGGCAGCGTTACTGAAAGCGCGCTAAAAGATGTTGTGATTTCTGGTACTCCTGCGAATACTGACGGCAACAGTGTTAAGATGGTGGATGGTAAGACCGGCTGTGTGACAGTAGTTACCGCGAATAAATAATTAATAGTAGGAACACATAATAATATAAAGGTTCAGGGGCAGGGTGTTAGCAATACCCTGCCCCTTGTATTTATCCAGAAAACCTAATACAAGCATGGTTATCCAGCCATTTGTGGTGCTGAAATGCTACAAGTGCCCGGTGCATAAATAAAAGCCACTTCTTCATGCTGGGATGGCTTATGATGGAATGTCAGCATCTTTGCTTTATTTAGCTTTTCCATTCCCACAAATATGGAACAGGGATAGGCGGTAGGCGGCTCCTGATAAAGACCAAGACCTTAAATTTAAAAATATTTACTTAAAGTCATAATAAATCTGAAATTTAATCGTGTTTCCACAGATGCTAAGTTACTGTACGGTATGCTGCTTGACCGTATGAGGCTGGCATGGCGTTGCAAACCACCAAAAGTTTGTGGGATATATCACCCAGTATCCCGGCGCATTCATCGAATGCGGCAAAATAAATTCCACAGTCGAACGCCTATCCTGTTAAAAATACGGTCAATCTTATCCCATCACTTCTCTTAATGGCATAAGTAAGGGGATAAGTTATTTATAGTGCAAGATTTTCCTGGCTTAGGTTCCCCAAAAAGGTATACACCACCAAAATAAGCTTTACACAGTCAGCCTTGCTTAACTATATATAAGCGGAGTGCTCAAAATTAGTACCCATCCACAGTTGGCTCAGCGTGAAGCATTATGCACCCACAACGTAATACGGCTATGGTTATCAAAAGATGCCACCTTTGGCATTCCAGCAATAATGCTTCCGTAATCATGTATCCAAGAGTAATCCGAACCGACAATATTTTTCCATGCATCATGCAAGAAATTAAAATTGGTTTGGGGAAGCGTATGAATTTGTTCAGCGAGTTTGATTGCTTGCTGATTTTCGAGGCTTATGACAGGCTTGGGAAATCCAACAGATGATTATCCATGTTATCAGCTACTCATTTTCTATATTCTATTTATGGATTAGACAAAATCATATGCAGAACCGCAGTTTCAGTTCCAATATTTTTATAAGAATGGACAGTGTCAGCCTTAAAACGTATGCTATCACTTACCCCTACTATAAATTGATTTCCATCCACATTAATTTCTATTGTTCCAGAAAATATTGTTATAAACTCGGTTGTTCCACTTAAGTGAGGTTCGGACTCCCAATAGCTGCCTTCGCTTAATTCTAAATAATAAATTGCAAAGCGCCGGTTTTCATCATCCGGAAAAATAGAGTAGTTTTTGACCTTACCCTTATCTTCTAACAACGGCTGCAACTCTGATATTTTGACGATCTCATATGGAATTTTATCTCGAACGGTTAACGCGTCAAAAGGGACTTTCATTCCGTTAGATATTTTCCACAGGGTTGAAATGGTGGGGTTTCCTTCTCCGCGTTCAATTTGTGCAAGCATACTTTTACTGACACCGCTTAGCTTTGAAAGTTCATCCATACTTAGCCTATTCTTTTCTCGAAGCCGTCTGATATTTTTTGCAACAGTCTGATTCATCGAATCCAAAAATATTCTCCTCCCTCTATTGACAATATAACGAACAGGATGTATTATTATATCGCACAGTGCGATATAACGTTCGTTTTGTATTATTATACGGTTTGAACTCGGATTTGTAAAGAGAAGTGCGATTAAAAATGATTCTGGTAGTTAGCATGTTGCACAATATTGACTTTGAACTATACCCGGAGGGGCATTTTAAGAAAGAAAGAGAGTACCGCAAAAAGAAACAAGAACATTTTTCTTCTATTCTATAGGTCGGAAGGGGATAATTTTTATTAAAAAACATTTTGAGCAAAGGAATGTCTTACCCCCCAATTTTTCAAGGAAATACATAAGCAAGCCCCCCAATTATTATCCTGATTATCTTTATAAGCCGCCATGTTTCTTTTTTAAAATAGTCAATCGTTCGTTTAGATTAGGAGAGATCATATTGTTTCATTTATTTGATTTTTTAATTTACTGTTTTATAACAGCCTATACACCTGGGGCAAATAACTTACTGTCAATGAGCAATGCGGCACGGCTTGGATTTCGGCGCAGCATGCGTTTCAACATGGGTATTCTGGCCGGGTTTATCATCGTCATGTCTATCTGTGCAATATTCAGTGCGACGCTGTATGCAGCTCTGCCAAAAGTTAAAATTATAATGCATAGCCTTGGAGCCGTCTATATGCTGTACCTAGCCTGGAAAGTTTGGAAAAGCTCTGTACATATAAACGCAGACAGTGGGAAGGAAGCCAGCTTTTTATCAGGATTGCTCCTACAATTTGTCAATCCGAAAATATATATTTATGCAATCACCGCCATGACGCTTTATATCCTTCCTGTTTTCCACTCAACAGTTGCAATAGTTGGTTTCACATTATTGCTGGCTGTCATCGGCGCGTCAGGTTCATTTATCTGGGCTTTATTTGGTTCATTTTTTTGCAAATATTTCTCTAAACATACGAAAGCTGTTAATTTAGCTATGGCGCTTTTACTTGTATATTGTGCTGTTGCATTATTCTTATAATTTAAAAATAGGGCAGTGTAAAAAGTTGTCCCATTTTTCTTCCTCAATAAGCCAAGTAAAAGCCGAATAAGCGTAAAATGTATCTTAGTATGAGAACATTTTCGCATAGGAGGTGTTTCAATAGTTAGCTGTGTCCTGACAAATGTAGCGGCTGTCGCGCCCAACGTATTGATCTATAATTATCGGAGAAATCGACTTGTCACCCGAGTACGCGTAAAAAACAACCGCATGATACTTTTTGTATCATGCGGTTGCCGCCAAACTTCCAAACTATTAGGGTCGCCCTTCAGCCTGTCTTTTCTATGCACGAGCGCAATATGCATCATTAAAGCACCATCGTTCTGTACTCCAATTATAAATGCCCGTACTCCAATTAGTACACCATTTTTGTGATAAACAGCGGTAAATTACGGTAAGATACGGTTTTCACAAGGTTTTCAACCAGATGATCAATGATGTGAAAAACGGAATAATTTTGATCATTAAAGCAGATAAAATAGGGAAAATGGCGTAAAACTAGGCTGATTCCACTTACATCCGCGCCAAATCGTAGGGGGTTGTCTGGTACACGTAATGGTTAAGCCAATTGGTATAAAGCAGCTGGCCATGGGAGCGCCAGGAGACGACAGGTGGCTTCATAGGGTCGTCGTCGGTAAAGTAATGGCTTGGGATATGGGGGTCCATACCCTTGCCCAGGTCGCGGAAATACTCGGATTTGAGGGTATCGGCGTCATACTCGCTGTGCCCCATGACGAAGATCTGCCGCCCTTGCCGCGCCTCGGCGATGTAAAGGCCGGCCTCGTCGGACTCGGCGAGCACGGTGAGTTCGGGGTTGGCGCGCACGTCGTCGGCGCGGGTCTCGGTGTGGCGGGAATGCGGCGCGCGGAACACGTCGTCAAAGCCGCGGAACAGGTTTTCGCGGGGCTTCAGGACGCGGTGGCCGAATACGCCGGAGATTTTTTCGGGGAGCAGGTACTTGGGGATGCCGTAATGGTGGTAAAGCGCGGCCTGCGCGCCCCAGCAGATGTGCAGGGTGGAATGGACGTTGGTGCGGGTCCAGTCCATGATGCTGCAAAGCTCGGCCCAGTAGTCGACGTCCTCGAAGGCCATCTTTTCGACCGGCGCGCCGGTGATAATGAAGCCGTCGTACTTATTGCCCCGGATCTCGTCAAAGGTCTTATAAAAGGTAAGCAGGTGGTCCTCCGGCGTGTGGGTGGATGTGTAGCTGGAGGTCTGGATGAGGTCGACCTCGATCTGCAGGGGGGTGTTGGACAGGCAGCGGAGGATCTGGGTCTCGGTGACGATCTTGGTGGGCATGAGGTTGAGCATGGCGAGGCGCAGCGGCCGTATGTCCTGGTGGAGGGCGCGGTATTCGGTCATAACGAAGATGTTTTCGCTTTCAAGGACGGCGCGCGCAGGCAGGCTGTTGGCAATTTTAATAGGCAATGGGATAGCCCCCTTCCTTTAATCGGTGTCATTTGCCCGATTATTATAGCACAGAAGGGAAAAAGGGGCAAGGAGAAAGGAAAAAGAGGTTGACAAACGGGCGGAAAGCGGATAAAATATAAAAACACCACCTGCAAGGGGGAACAGTGGCGCCCGGAAGGGCATCGCTTGTGAACCTGAAAGATAAGGTCAAAAGTTGTTGACAAAGCTTGGGTCGGGTGGTATACTAATCAAGCTGCTTCGGTGAGGCGGCGCGGCGCCAGCCGGCAAGTGGAAAAGGCCTTGAAAAAAGCCCTTGACAAGCGGCCTGCTGAGTGCTATACTAAATAAGCTGCTCCGGTGAAGAAAAGCGCTGGAAAGGCTGAAAAAGATTGCACCTTGTAAATTAAACAACGTAAAGCAAAGCAAACCAAAA
>NZ_LT707049.1:35012-175141 GCF_900155735.1 Intestinibacillus massiliensis | reverse complement strand
GGTCACGTGGATACACCCGCGCGGGCGGTTCTGCATAGTGGAGTATACGCACACGGACGGGCGGCAACTGCGGGAATGCTTTGGGCTGACCCGGGACGGGCTGTTCTTTGCGGAAGACCGCGTGCGGATGCTGCGGGATGGGATATGACGATGGATAAGGAAGGTGGGGGAAATGATAAATACCGGAATGTTCACGAGTAGCACGGATTTGTGGGCAACGCCGCAAGATTTTTTCGATGAACTGGATACTGAGTTTGGTTTTACGCTGGATGCCTGCGCTTTGCCAGAGAACGCCAAATGCGACCAATACTATACGCCAGATCAAGACGGATTGTCGCAACCTTGGAGTGGGACAGTCTGGTGTAACCCGCCGTATGGGAGGCAGGTTGCGCGGTGGGTCGAAAAAGCATCGCACAGTGCAGAAGCAGGCGCAACAGTCGTAATGCTACTACCTGCCCGGACGGATACACGATGGTTTCACCAGTATATATACGGCCACGCAGAGACACGGTTTGTTGCGGGGCGGATTAAATTTGGTGGGGCAAAATATGGTGCTCCATTCCCCAATATGGTGGTAGTTTTCCGGCCTTGCACCCGGCGTGATGAAAATGGAGGCGCGGAGGTGAAGGTGGCTTTGGACACCGAGGAAGGAACAAAGAATGACTAACATGGAAATCATCAATCGCGCCGAAAATATCATACATGACGAGGAGAGATGGCGTGCATTGTCATCGAGCGATGTCGCAACGATAAGTGCCGCCTTGCTAATTGCTCGCGTCCGTGAGTGCGCCTCGACCGAGGCCAACGACCCGCTGACGCTAGAGGGGCTGCGGGGGATGGACGGGGAACCGGTGTGGGTGCAATCCCCTGGTGTGCCAGAATACGGGCGATGGGCGATTGTGACTGGGGTAGACACCGAAGACGGCGAACGAACCTTATACTGCCAGGGCGACTACACCTGCCGCGACTACGGCAAAACGTGGGTTGCTTACCGCCGCCCGCCGGAAGGAGACGAGGAGTGATGACGAGAACCGAGGCGAGAGACTATTTCAGTGAGAAAGGGCTTACATATGCCAGTATCACGATAAAAGACCTGAATTATCTTGAATTGCTGTTGAACGAACAATTTTTGAAGCAGCAAAAGGAGCGTTTACGGACAAGAGATAAGCCGGTTTACTGGCTGCGTGTCAATACTGCTAAATATTATAAAGGCGAGTACACAGAGGCCGGTGGAATGGTCTGTGCCTATATGACTGGGAAGGGGAGATATTTCAATTCCCGTGAAATCATTAGTTTCAACCGCGACGGGTTTATTGGGTTTTGTGGCGATGCGGACGAGCAAAACAGTGTTCCTGTGCTGACTGCGTTTTGCGATTGGTGCGACTGGCTCACCCAGCCTGCGCAGGAGGAGGTGTAGACGATGGAGAGATGCACCTACTTTGAGGGAGGGAAATGGCGGATTCGCCTCGGTGATACTGAATATAGCGGGTCGTGGGTTGACCGCCTCGCCGCCTACGAGGACGCGATTCCGTTTGACAAACTTCCCCGCGCCGCCGAGCTGGTCAAGGCGGATGACAAGGGGCTGTGCATGGTGCTGCCGTGCGAGCCGTCTGCTGTTACAGTCTACCAACTGAGAAGCAAAAAGCACGCCCTTGGCGTCGGTATCAGTCAACGCATTGTTAGCTGTGCAACGGTGTGGGGAGACGGAAATTATGCACTCCACCATCAGGGGGCGGACGACTGCCTTAAAAAGGATTTTGGCAAAACGTGGTTTCTCACCCGCGCCGAGGCAGAGGCGGCTTTAGGAGGTGGAAAGGATGGCTGAACAGATCTCACTATATCTCACTGAGGCCGAGGAGAAGGGCTGCCTTGTTTGCCGTCACTTCTCGGCGTTGAAAGAACCGCGTGAAAGGTCAGACGGCGCGGTGATTTATGGCTACTGCTTTAAGAGTGGAGATAAAGACTATTCCCCTGGTATGGGGAAGGGGTATCCAGTATTTTTGCTTGGTGGAGCAGCGTGCAAGCAGTTCAAGCGGCGTAAAGGTGCGGATCCGCTGACCGGCAAATAACCCCGAGAACCAACAAACCATAGAGGCAACGTTTTAATGGCCGGCCACCTCTCAGACGTGGGAGGGAACTATGGTAACAGCGGAAAAATTAAAAGAAATGCAGGGATACAGCCCGGAGTTTAAACACCATCTTTCGGTATCGAAACTCTACCAGGCGTGTTTGAAAACAGGCTATAAAATCGCAGTATCCTTTTCGGGCGGGAAGGACAGCACTGTACTGCTCGATATCACGGCGCGGGTTTGGTCTAAGAACCGTAAGGATCATGGGGATATCCCGCTGACGGTCGTCTACGCCAATACGAGCAATGAGTTTAGCGGCATGGAGGTATTTGTCCGGCAGTATTGCGCCTATATCGGGCAGAAACATGGGATCGGTATTGACCTGCATGTTGTGCGTGGCGAGCAGACCTATTACGACGTGCTGCGCACAGAAGGGTATCCGGTTGCCAGCAAAAAGACCGCCCGGAAGGTGCGCGAGGTACGGTCATGGCTGCAGGAATCCGGCGTGCAATGGGATGATATCAAAGGCCGCCTGAAAGATGGTATCCAGTCGGCCAATATGCTCCGCGCGATGGGCGCGCCGGATACTGTCGTACTTGACTTGACAGGGATTACGAGCGACAACACGGTTTCAAGGTATAATAAGCTGGCGCTACGGTGGAGGCCGCTGATCACAGCCCCGTTCAAGGTGTCGGAGAAATGCTGCGATATCCTCAAAAAGGCACCGATCAAAATAATTGAACGTGAACTCGGCCTCAGCCCAGTGATCGCCGAAATGGCTTCCGACAGCGAGATACGTAAACATTCGTATTTGCAAACGGGCTGTAATGCCTTCAAGGGCAACCACGTGAAATCAAAACCAATGGGCTTCTGGCGGGAACAAGACGTGCTTTGGTATATCGACAGGTATAAGCTGCCGACAGCGCCGATGTATGGCGACCTGGTGCGGCAAGCGGACGGTACGCTAAAGTTTAGCGGTGAGCAGCGGACAGGCTGTAAGCTGTGCCTGTTTGGGTGCCAATTCGACCCGGAACGGTTGGAGCGCCTTAAGGGGCGGGAGCCGCAGACCGTAGATTTCGCTTTGCGGGGCTTGGCGCAGGGCGGGCTTGGGTACCGGGAGGTCGTTGAGTATATCAATGAGAATTGTAAATGCAAAATGAAGATATGACATCCGGCCTGAGCCGGGGGAGGGATGACAATGGATGATCTGATCAGCCGGGAGGCGATAAAGCAGCGCTTTGAAAATTATCGCGGAGACTGCGAGGAGGCAGGGGATATGTTGTCTGCCCAGGTATTTGCAGACTGTATTGCCGAACTTGATGATACCCCAGCCGTTGACGCTGCGCCGGCGGTGCATGGGCGGTGGGTATGGAGCCCTGAATACTGCAAATGGATATGCTCGGTGTGTGCAGGCCGAGAGGGCGAATGCGAAACACCCGTCTGTAAGTGGTGCGGCGCTCGTATGGGCGAAGGTCGATGACGATGGATAACACCAATGTCAACCACCCGCCACACTACAACACCGGGGACATCGAATGCATAGACGCGATCCGGGCGGCGGTCTCCGGCCTGTCCGGGTTTGAAGGGTTCTGCGCCGGTAATGCGATCAAGTACATCTGGCGCTATAAGCACAAGAACGGTGTGCAGGATATCGACAAGGCGATCTGGTATTTGGAAAGGCTGAAAGGGGTAAAAGAAAGCCGCCCCGGTTAAGGGGCGGCAATCTATTGATGCAAAGCTTTAAGCAATGCAAACATTAATGGCACGCATTTTGCGGCTATTCTTAGGATCGACGTCGCAATCAAAAGTTACCCGCTGTCCCTCGTCGAGGGACTTATAGCCTGCACTCTGGATCGCGGAGAAGTGGACGAACAGGTCTTCGCTGCCGTCGTCATTCTTAATAAATCCAAAGCCCTTATCTGAGTTAAACCATTTTACAGTACCGTTATTCATAAACCAGTACCTCCTAAAAGATGTTATCCGAAATCGTGCAAATAAAAAACCACCGGCGATAAGTCAAAAATGAAAATTGACTTACATCCAGTGGCAATCAACAAGTACATTTAGAATACTTTTTCAGTATATACTTTAAATCCGCAAATAGCAAGCTTTATTTCAAATAAAAAAATAAAAGTTTGAAAAGGAGAAATAAATGAACGCAGTGAAAGACGATGTTATTGAGTTGGTCGGCAAGGAGCTTGCCTCAGCAAACAAGAGGTTCCCGCCGTTCCGCAGCCCACATGAAGGGTATGCGGTGATCCTGGAGGAACTGCAAGAAGCGCAGGATGAGCTTTGCAACAGCATAGTTAATTTTGACCAGGCTTGGGGGCTTATCAAGGCTGACCAGTACCCGTATAGCCATGTACGCCGTTCCTACAATGCCACGGTCGACGCAATTTGCGAGCTGATCCAATATGCGGCGATGCAGCGGAAGTTTTTGGACATGGAGGAGCAAAATGAAGGGGAACATCCATAAACGCCTTTACCGGGAGGACAAGTTTTGTCGCCGGTTCTGCTGCAATCACCACAGGTTAAACGTACTCCGGCATGACAAGCAGCTGGAGCGCAGGGCATGGAGAAGATTTATGGCTAAGGAGGCACGAGGCAATGATTAAGTTCCTGGCAAACTACATTATGGTGTTCTTTAACGCAAGCGTACTGGTCGGATGTATGGCAATATTATTTGCTTTAATCCAGATCGGGGGCTTTATAGCGTACCGTGCGTTAGATAATTGGCTGACGGTCACATATGCAGGGCGGAATATTGTGGACTATATTAAACACCGCAAAGAGTTCAAACGTTGGAAGGAGACGCGCGACAATGGCGAAATTTGAAATTACATATTTTCCGGATGGCACGATGGAAAAAAAGCTGACGTTTATGGGTGAGGAATATGTTTGCCGGAGCACCCCGTTTGAGGATGGCATCTCGACGCAACAGAATCATGATTTTGCTGAACAGTTGGAATCAAACGGGAAATACAAATACAGTGAAAGCCTGCTTGACCTCGTTTATGGTGCGTTTGATGAAATGATCGGGGAATGCCCGCAGGACGCGATCGTCAGGCTGACTGAGGTCGAGGAGGCGCAGGGCGATGACTGATTTCCTAGCAAACCAAAGTAGGGGGTGAAAGGTATGCCCATACACCATCTTTCAGTGGATATTGAAACATATTCATCCGTACCAATTGCGAAATCGGGGCTGTACAAATATGTGCAGTCCCCTGACTTTGAAATACTCCTGCTTGCGTATAGCCTAGACGGCGCGCCGGTTGAAACCCTTGACCTGGCCGCGGGCGCTGCTGTCCCACCCGCGCTGTGGGACGCGTTATGGGACCCGTGCTGTGTCAAGCATGCGTACAACGCCGCGTTCGAATGGTATTGCCTAAGCAAGTGGGCAAAGCTGGAGGATCCCGCCGCGTGGCTCCCGCAGTGGCGCTGCACGATGCTGCACGGGCTCTACTGCGGGTACACCGCCGGCCTGGACGCTACAGGCAAGGCGCTGGGGCTGCCGCAGGAAAAGCAGAAACTTGCCACGGGCAAGGCGCTGATCAAATACTTCTGTACCCCCTGCGCCAAGACCAAAAGCAATGGCGGGCGCACGCGGAACCTGCCGCACCACGACCCTGCGAAATGGGAACTGTTCAAGGAGTATTGCCGGCAGGACGTTGTGACGGAAATGGAGATTGAGCGCCGCCTGTCAGGGTTCCCGGTGCCGGGCTCCGTACAATCAGAATGGGTACGCGACCAAGTGATCAATGCGCGCGGCGTAGCAATGGACCGGGATCTGGTCAGCGGCGCGCTATACTGCGGTGAGACTGCGGCGGAGGCCGCCCTGTCCGAGGCGCGGGAGCTGACCGGCCTAAGCAACCCGAACAGCCGGGAGCAGCTTCTTACATGGCTGCAGGCAAAGGGGGTACCTATAGCAGACCTCCGGGGCGAGACAGTAGAGGACGCGCTGGGGCATGCGGATAGCCTGGATCCGGACGCTGCGCGGGTGCTGGGGCTGCGGCAGGAGCTATCCAAGACCAGCACGAAGAAGTATGACGCCATAGTGTCCGCGATGTGCAGCGACGGCCGCACCCGTGGCCTGCTGCAGTTCTACGGAGCCAACCGCACCGGGCGCTGGGCTGGGCGGCTCGTGCAGGTACAGAACCTGCCACGCACGTACCTGCACGGCGGGATGCTGGATCTCGCGCGTAGCTTGGTGCGCCGGCGTGACCCTGACGCCCTGCGCCTGGTTTATGGCAGCGTATCAGATACTTTATCGCAGCTTGTGCGTACGGCCTTTGTTCCCCGCGCAGGCTGCAGCTTTGTGGATGCTGACTTCTCCGCCATTGAAGCACGCGTAATTGCGTGGCTAGCGGGGGAAGAATGGGTGCTGCAGGTATTCCGGACGCATGGCAGGATTTACGAAGCAGCCGCTTCCCAAATGTTCAGCGTGCCGCTGGAAAGGATCGTAAAGGGCAACCCGGAATACACCCTCCGGCAGAAAGGGAAGGTTGCGACCCTTGCGCTTGGCTACCAGGGCGGATCCGGCGCGCTCGTGGCGATGGGCGCGCTGCGCATGGGGCTTTCCGAGGAGGAGCTCCCCGACATCGTAAGCCGGTGGCGGCAAGCAAACCCAGCCATCGTGCGCTGCTGGAAGGCACTGGAGCAGGCGGCCGTCCAGGCCATAGAGACCGGGAGGGCGTGCACAACGCATGGTCTTGTCTTCGCCCGGGAGGCGGATATAGAAAATGGGCAGGACTTCCTGACCATACTGCTGCCATCCGGCCGGAAGCTGTACTATGCAAAACCCCATCTGGGTATCAACCAGTGGGGCGGGAAAGCGATCAGCTACTACGGCATGAACCAGGCCTCGAAAAAGTGGGAGCCCACAGACACATATGGCGGGAAGATTACGGAGAACTGTGTGCAGGCAATCGCACGTGACTGCCTGGCTGTCAATATCGAACGGCTTGAACAGGCAGGGTACCCGGTTGTGTTCCATATCCACGACGAGGTTGTGCTGGAGGTGGAAAAAGGCCGCGCCGACCTGGATGCAGCCATCAGGATCATGAGTAAGCCGATCACGTGGGCGCCGGGGCTGCCAATGGCGGCTGACGGCTGGGTAGGCGATTACTTTACGAAGGACTAACCACAAGGGAGCGCAGAAGGCATGCAAAATGATAGGACAATAACAATCTCAACCGCCGGCAGCCGGCGCGCGACAGACTGGCAGCCGCAGACGCTGCTGGTCTCAGAGTTGTGGGCACGGCTAAAGACACCCGCACGCGGCAAGGAAACCCTCCAGGCCTACCTTGGTATGAAGAAGGCGCAGCAGGACGGCCTGAAGGACGTTGGCGGGTTCGTGGGCGGCGATGTCCCCGGGCGGCGCAAGAAGGGGAACGTGCGGTGCCGTGACCTTGTGACGCTCGACCTCGACAACCTGCCGCCCGGAAGCACGGGCGAGGTGCTGCGCCGATGTGCCGGCCTCGGCATCGGGTATTGCGTCTACAGTACCCGCAAGCACAGCCCGGACGCACCGCGCCTGCGCATCGTCGTACCAACCGACCGCGCGCTCCAGCCGGACGAGTACGAGCCGGTATGCCGCAAGCTGGCTGAGCTGGTGCAGCCGGAAATGACATGGTTCGACCCGACGACCTTCCAGCTTGAGCGCCTGATGTACTGGCCGTCCTGCTGTGCCGACGGGGAATACATATACGCCGCGGAGGACAAGCCCTTCCTGTACGCCGCCGGCATGCTGGGGCTTTACTCGGACTGGCGCGCGGTCACGTCGTGGCCGGCCGTGCCCGGCGAAGCAAAGCTGCGCGACCGGAGCGCCGCAAAGCAGGGCGACCCTACGGCAAAGGGCGGCGTTGTGGGCGCGTTCTGCCGCATTTATGACGTGCCCGCGGCTATGGATAAGTTCCTGCCCGGCACCTATACAGAAACCGATACCCCCGGGCGCTATACCTTCACAGGAGGCTCTACGGCGGGCGGTGCAGTGCTTTATGACGATGGCAAATTCCTGTACTCCCACCACTCGACAGACCCCTGCAGCGGCGCCCTCGTCAACGCATTCGACCTCGTACGGCTGCACAAGTTCGGGGAGCTGGACGACGCAGCCAAAGAGGGGACGCCGGTCAACCGGCTGCCGTCCCATATCGGGATGTGCGCATTGGCACGCGAGGACCCGGAATGCGCGAAGCTGCTGCAGCTGGAGGCTGGTGAAAGCGCCCTTGCTGACTTCCAAGGTATTGAAGGGCAGGAGGATAAAACTACGCAGGATCTCGCAGCGTTCCTCGGCTCACTGGAAAACAAGGAACTGACGACCAATATTGTGGCGTCGCTCCTGGACGCCTTGGGGATATCATTCCGGTTCGAGGAGGTGTCCCGCGACCTGGAGCTTGGGGGTGTTGGGCACCTCGGGTGGTCACACGAGAACGCGGCAAACAACCTTCCGGTATACCTGCGCGACATATTACGTGCAGCAAAGGTCAAAGGCGCGTCCACAGCGGCGATCGCGGAGTGCCTCGCGGTAATCGCGGATGAACACCGCTATAACGCCGTGCAGAGGATGATTGAAAACGTTGCCTGGGATAATATCGACCGCCTGGAAGGGCTTTATGAAATCGTAGGCGTCACGGATGGGTTCAGCAAGACACTGATCCGGAAATGGCTGATGCAGTGCGTTGCGCTGGCGTTTAACGACGAGGCCGAACCCTACGGGGCAGATGGCGTCCTGGCCTTCCAGGGGCCGCAAGGCCTTGGCAAGACTTCCGTATGCCGGCGGCTGGCGGTATCGGCAAACCTGTTCGTAGAAGGGGCCTGCATTGCATTTAAGAATAAGGATAGCCTGATAAAAGCCACCTCGGCATGGATCGTGGAACTGGGGGAGCTGGAGGCTACCATACGCGACGACAGCGCGCAGCTCAAAGCGTTCATTACTGAGACAAAGGACAACATCCGCCTGCCGTACGGCCGTACAGCGGTCAAGCGCCCCCGCAGGACAAGCTTTTGCGGCACGGTCAACCAGGATGCCTTCTTGCGGGATATCACCGGCAACCGGCGTTTTTGGACAGTGCCTGTCCAGCACATCGACCTGGGCAGGCTGTTCTCCCTGCCGCGGGACTGGTTCATAAAGCTATGGGCGCAGGTTTATGAGATGTGGGGGCTTCTCGGCACGCAAAGTTTCAGGCTGACGCGCAGCGAACAGGAAGCCCTGGAAATACGGAACAAAGGGTTTGCACAGCAGATGCAGTTTGAGCAGGAGATCCTTGACGTTATGGATTTCAGCCTGCCGGAAGGGCAGTGGCGCTGGGTCAGCCCAGCCAGGATTGCGGCGTTTGCCGGGCAGAAGGTGAGCGCCACAAACGTAGGGCTGGTGCTGTCAAAAATAGCGCACGAAGACCCCCGGATGGCACGCAAAAGGCGCAACAAGGGCGTAGCCTACTGGGTGCCCCTCAACCCGACGTATATGGTGTAACGTTTCAGCAAAGGGTACACTCTTGCCCGTGTAGGGTTTACCAAACGGTGCACGAAACGGTGCACCCCATAAAAGTTGTTAGTTTACACACGGGCAGGTAAAAGGCAGGCGGATTTGATGCAAACATGTTATGAAAAACAGTAGTGGTGTATGGTGTACCCTTTCTGTATAAAGTTAAAAATATGGATATATAGAGAGTAATAGAGACATATAATACCCCCCTAAACCCTCAAATAGGGATATATACATATAGGGGAACGCGATACACCCTGCACACAGCGGGCTAAAATTTGAAAGTTTTGGTAAAAAAGGAGGATATTCCGGATGCGTGAAAAAGAAATTGAAGCCTACCTCCGGACGGCGGTACGGGAGGCCGGCGGGGTGGCATTCAAGTTTGTCAGCCCTGGGAATGACGGGGTGCCTGACCGGCTGGTATGCCTGCCCGGTGGCCGCGTGGCCTTCGTCGAACTCAAGGCGCCGGGCAAAGGGCCGCGCCCCCTGCAGATCCACCAGATTGGGCGGCTGAAGCAGCTGGGCTTCCGGGTTGAGGTGATTGACAGCAAAGGGCAGGTTGACGATTTTGTGGAAGGGCTGAAACAGGATGGAATTTGTCCCGCATGAGTACCAGCGGTTCTGTATCGAAAAACTCCTGACTACCCCAGCGGCTGGGCTTTTCCTGGACATGGGGCTGGGCAAGACCGTGACTACGCTGACGGCGGTCAAGGAGCTGAAATATTACCGTTTCCAGGTGTCCAAGGTGCTTGTGATCGCGCCAAAGAAGGTCGCGGAGGCTACCTGGAGCAAGGAGGCGGAGAAGTGGGACCACCTGAAGTGCCTGCGGGTATCCACGGTGCTGGGCAGCCGGGCAAAGCGGGAACGCGCCCTGGCGTGCCCTGCGGATGTGTACGTGATCAACCGGGAAAACACCGAGTGGCTGGTGGACTATTACCGCAACAGCTGGCCGTTTGACATGACGGTGATCGACGAAAGCAGCAGCTTCAAGGATCAGTCGACGAAGCGTTGGAAGGCGCTGAAACGTGTCCGGCCGAAGATACGGCGCATCGTCGAATTGACCGGCACGCCGGCGCCAAATACGCTGATCGACCTTTGGGCGCAGGTATACCTCCTGGACGAAGGGGCGCGGCTGGGGCGCAGCATTGGCGGCTTCCGCGAGCGTTATTTCCTGCCGGACAAGCGCGGCGCGGACAGGGTTTTCACATACAAGCCCAAGATGGGGACAGGGCAGGCGATACAGGACTTGATCGGCGATATCTGCGTGAGCATGAAGGCTGAGGATTACCTGTCACTGCCTGGGCGCGTCAGTGTGAACGTGCCCGTCGTACTGGACGCCAGGGCGCAGCGGGCGTACGACACGATGGAACGGGACATGCTTCTGGAGGTCAACGAGGACACGATTACCGCGGATACAGCCGCCGTCCTGACGGGCAAGCTGCTGCAGCTGGCCGGCGGCGCCGTGTACAACGGGAACCACCAGGCGCAGCTAGTCCACACCTGCAAGGTCGAGGCTTTCCTCGAGCTGGTGGACAGCCTGGCCGGGCAGCCAGCGCTGGTGTTTTACCAGTTCCAGCACGAGCGCGACCGTATCGTCAGCGCGCTGCAGAAGTCCCGGCTGCGTGTCCGGGTGTTTGGCGGGGCACAAGACGCGGAGGATTGGAACAGCCGGCAGGTGGATATCCTGCTTGCCCATCCTGCGAGCACAGCGTACGGCCTGAACCTGCAGCAGGGCGGGCACCATGTCATCTGGTTCGGCCCCACATGGTCGTTGGAACTGTACCAGCAGGCAAACGCCCGCTTGCATAGGCAAGGCCAGGCGGAAGCCGTAATTATCCACCACCTGGTAGTCCAAGGCAGCGTGGATGTTGACGTCATGGCAGCGCTGGACGGGAAAGCCGATACACAGGAGGCCTTGCTGGAGAGCCTCAAGGCAAGGATTGAAAAAGCGAAAGGGGCGGTGAAGTGAGTCAACGCGAAGATTGGTGGGATTACACGAAAAAGATCATCCGGTCATATCCGAGGCTGAAACGGAAGCTGCAGGGCACGGGAAGCCCGGTAGAGCGCGCAGTAGTTGACCGGCTGACGGACAAGGAGCAGCGCCGATATGATGCGGTTGCGGCGGCGATCCGCGAGACCGAGGGCATGAAGAACGGCGCCCACAGGCTCGAGCTGGTGCGCCGGGTATACTGGGATCGCACGCACACGGTAGAGGGCGCAGCACTGCAGGTCCCTACAAGCGCCGCAACGGCATACCGGTGGAATAATCAATTTGTGCGGCTCGTTTCAAAAAAATTGGACTTGCCATGAAAATTGATAAATCACGGCCTATTTAAGAGTTTATACTGGCACCATAGGCAAAGTAAAAAATGCCTAGGGTTCATGACAACCTGCCTCCTTTTTTCCGCCCTTCGGGGCGGATATCACCCGGTTGCCTGCATGAGGGCGAAGGGTGACTGTTGTGATCTTCGCCACAGAGCTTGGCGACGCGAAAGCGGAAGCTGCTAAAGGCCACGGCGGCATGCGAACGTACATGTACAATGCAGGGGGCGATGCGGAGCGTAGCCTCGGCAGCAACGGGTAGATCTCCTGCGGGAGTTCCGACAACAGTTAGCACGCAGTAAGCCTCCCACTATCGGGGAAGTGCCGAGCCGTGCAACATAGCGCGACGAAGAGCATGAACCCGCCGGATTACGCCTTACGGGATGAATGAACGCGGGGGATTATTCAGAGCGCAAAACGGCTTGCAGGTAAGCCGGAAACCTGCGCATACCCCGAAAGGGGTACATGACCGGCGGCAGGTGCGGGAGCCGCGCTGGTGTAAAGGCCTCAATTTCGAGGCGGTTGGAACTGAACGATCAGGTAGTCTCGAGAGGTGCCGTCTTTTCATTTGCGTTATTTGTGCAATGATCTGCCTTGATGGTAGGTACTTTCTACCAAATTCTAGGATGCGGGGCAAGGAGGGCGCGGCTTTTTATCGCATTAAAATGATTTTTTTATAACTTAGTCGGGTCATTTTACCACATACTTACAGGATTTTTGAAGAAAAGGAGGCGGTACTATGGAGGATTGGATCGCATTAGGGGATCTGTCAAAACTGTTAGGCGTCAATATCCGCACGATCCAAAGGCTTACGCAAGAGGGCGTACTTACGGCGGAGCCGGATCCGGAAGATAAACGCCGCAAGGTTTGGCCAACAGCTGAATCTGTGCAGGCATACATAGGGCACCAGCTCGCGCGCGCGGATAGTAACCAGAGAAACTCGCGTATCCAGGATCTCGAAGAAAAAAAGCTAGCGGCTGAAACCGAACTTAAAGAAAGCCAGCGCGACCTGCACGTGTTAAAAACTGATATCGCCTCTGGAAAATACCTGCCTGTAGAACAAGTCCAACTAGATTACAGCCGATTTTTCGTAGTGCTAAAGAAGTTTTTGCTTGCAGTACCTAACCGGGTTTCGGGGCTTGTTGGCGGGTATGTAGACCCTGTTACAGCCCGTGCGCTCGAGAAGGATATTGCAAAAGAAATAAACACAATGCTCACGTCATTCGTTATCGCCGGGGAAGCAGGTGGTGCCCCATGAGGACGTATAAACAGAGAAAATATCAAGCCCCTCCGTATATCCTGGGTGCAATGCAGCATTTAAGGCCGCCCGAGGACATCAAAGTATCCGAATGGGCAGAACGGCACCGCATCCTAGGCGAGAAGTCCTGTGCCATGCCGGGGCATTGGCGCAATATAAAAACGCCGTATCTTGTGGGATTCATGGACGCCCTAAATGATTATGAGGTCGAGGAAGTAGCCTTTGTAAAGCCCACACAGGTCGGCGGTACCGAAAGCCTGCAAAATATGGTCGGTTATGTGATTTCGCAAGACCCCTCCCCTACCATGATCGTCTACCCGACGGATAAGCTTGCGGAATCCGTCAGCGAGAACCGGCTGGTGCCGATGGTCAAGGATAGCCCCACGCTTGATGAACGGTTCCGGGAAACCAATTCAAGCAAACTGGAGTTGCAGTTTGACAGCATGTACATCGTGCTTTGCGGGGCAAACAGCCCTAGTTCCCTGGCGTCACGGCCCATACGCTTCCTATTCCTAGACGAAGTTGATAAATATCCGGCCGCGTCGAAAAAGGAAGCAGACCCGATCAGCCTCGCGCGGGAGCGCACCAAAACGTTCCCCAACCGCAAAATCTGTATGTGCTCAACACCGACTTTGCGTACAGGGCCTATCTGGAAGGCGCTGGAGTCCGCGGATAAGGAACTGCATTATTTTGTTCCCTGCCCACACTGCGCGGAACGTATCGAGTTGAAATTCGCGCAGCTCAAGTGGCCGAAGGAGCCGGATATGTCGAACCGTGAGCGGGCAGAACAGGCGTGTTATGTTTGCCAAAGCTGCGGATGCGTGATTAACGATGCGGATAAGGCGAGGATGCTGCGGCAGGGCACCTGGCGCGCGGTACGGGAAAATGCTACTGCGCCAAACACAAAAGTTGCGTTTTGGCTGAACACGCTCTACTCCCCTTTCGTGCGTTTTTCCGAAGTGGCATTTGAATTCCTAAATTCCAAGGACGACCCAGAGAAGCTACAGAACTTTGTAAACTCCTGGCTTGCGGAACCGTGGGAGGACACCGCGCTCAAGACCTCGGCGGATACGGTGTTAGCACGGCAGACTTGCCTACCAGCGCTTGTGGTACCGGGATGGGCAAGGCTCTTAACAGGCGGCGTCGACGTACAGGAAACCTGTTTTTACTGGACAATACGTGCCTGGGGCGATGCAATGACCTCCCAGTGCATCGCCCACGGGCAGGCGCTCAGCTGGGGGGCGGTTGACCGGCAGATGGATCTTGAATATCGCAAGGAAGACGGTACAGCAATGCTCGTCGACCTTTGCCTAGTGGATTCGGGCGATCAGACAGAAGACGTCTATGATTTTTGCGCCACACGTGAATGGGCGCTCCCTTGCAAGGGCGTTTCCGGGTCATACTCCCACTACAGGATCTCGACAGTTAACCGCACGGGCTCCAAAGGCCATGGTATGCAGCTGGTGCTTGTGGATGGCGGTAAATACAAGGACATGATCGCTGCAAGGATGCGGAAGGAAAACGGGCAAGGTAGTTGGATGGTGCACGCGGATTGCGACCGGGAGTATGCGGAACAGGTAACGGCGGAGCACAAGGTCAGGGATAAAAACGGTAAGCTTGCATGGGCGCTAAAAAGCTCGCATGCGGACAACCACTATCTCGACTGTGAGGTCTATGCCGCAGCCGCGGCTGATGTGCTTGAGGTCCGCAGCTTATTTTTACAGGAAACAGATGAGCCGGATAGCACGGCACCGCAAAGTATCAGCCAGCCCCCGCAAGCGCCGGAAATAGATTGGCTTGGTACAGGCGGAGATTGGTTAGGTGGGTAAAGATGGAAGGGTTTAAAAACATGGATCCCGCGCAGTTGCTTGCGGAGGTCGACCGCGCGATCATTTCAATTCTGCAGGGCGGCCAATCGTATCGGATTGGCACCCGTTCCCTGACGCGCGCAAACCTAACGGAACTGCGCAATTTAAAAACCGAACTTGAAGCACAGGCATCGAAGGACAGCGCCCCCGGCTTAATAGACCGCACGTCTGTCGCAATCTTTGATGGGAGGTGATGCGGTGGGCTTATTCTCATGGTTTTTATCCAGGCGTAGGCCGGGCAAGTTGGAACGCGGATACGACGCGGGGCATGGAGGCCGGCTAAATACAAATTGGCATGCGTCTATTGAATCGGCGGAAGCGCATGACAGGCTCGACCGTGACTTGCTCCGCGCCCGGGCACGCGACCTGGAAAACAACAGCGATATTATAAACGGCGCCCTTTCCGCATACCGCAGGAATATTGTCGGCCGCGGGTGGACGCTACAAGCCGGTACCGGGGATGAAGCGCTGAACGGTGAAATTGAAAAGCTATGGCGGGAGTGGTGCCGTGCACGCAATTGTGACGTTACCGGTACCCAGTCCTTTACTGACCTCCTACGTATGATGGTAGAACGTAAAAAGGTCGACGGCGGCGTGTTGGTATTAAAGCGTTACACCAACTACGGCATACTGCCTTTCCAGATCCAGGTGCTTGAGGTGGATGAACTGGACGAAATGGCTGGTACTCCAAAGCATAAGGGAAACCGTGTTGTAGGAGGGATCGAATACAGCCCGTTTAACCGGCCAGTCGGTTTTTTCATAAGGCAGTACGACGTGGATGGGCTACGCACAGTAGGCACGCAGTATGTGGACGCAAAGGACATGGTTTTTTGGTTCCGCAAACGGAGGCCGTCCCAGATACGTGAAATTACCGACCTCGCGCCGGTTATGACGCGTGTACGGGACGTAAATGAATTTATTACGGCGGTATCCGTAAAAGAACGGATCGCTGCATGCCTCTCCATTTTCATCAAACGTGCCCTGCCGGCAAGCGCGCCGGGGCGGAACGGCGTAAAAGGGCCCGCACGCGAAGTGGATTATGCGGGGAAACGCCTAACGCCGGGCATGATTTCGGAACTTAATGCTGGTGACGATGCTGTTATCGTCGACCCGAAGGGCACGGCGGATGACGCAGGCGGGTTTGTAAAGCTATTGCAGCGTCTAGTTGGTGCGGCGCTTGGCATCAGCTACGAAGCGGCGGCGCGCGACATGAGCGAAACGAATTATTCCAGTGCACGCCAAAGCGTGATTGAAGACGACCTCACCTATGCCGAGGAACTGGACGGGCTAATCGCTGTAATGGACGAAATCTATGAAACCTTCCTAATCTCGGCGGTGCTGGCAAACAAGGTCGGCATCCCAAAGTTTTGGGAGGACAAGCGCGGCTTTATGCAACACGTATGGGTGGGCACGCCAAAGCCGTGGATCGACCCACAAAAGGAGGCCAACGCCGACAAAACAGCCCTCGCCACGGGTCAAAAGACCTTTAAGGAAATTTCGGCAGAGCGGGGGCGCGACTGGCGGAAACAGATTGACGATATGTCAGAGGTGATCGGGTATGCGAAACAAAAAGGGATTGATTTAGGGGGGATGCTATTTGACCAGGGAACAGCACGGGGCGGCGCCGAGCCCACAGGGGATGACGACCCGTAACATCGGCGAACGGTACGTAGGGATCCGAAAAATGACGGATGCTGGTGACGGGCGGCAGTTTGCAATCAGCTTCTCGTCGGAAGAACCTTATGACCGCTACTTTGGCCCCGAAATTTTAGATCACGGTCCGGGGGCGGTTGACCTTACCCGTTTGCAGGAGATCGGCTGCGTATTGTTCAACCACGACCGTGATTACGTGGTCGGGAAGGTAATTACGGCGGAGGTCTCAGGCAACCGCGGTGAAGCAGTTATCGAATTTGACAAGGATGATGCGGCGGAGCGGATATACCAGAAGGTTTGCTCTGGTACATTGCGCGGCGTATCTGTTGGGTACCGCGTGGATACTTGGGAGGAAGTAAGCGCCGGCCATACTTCGGCAGACGGCCGCTTTACCGGCCCATGCAGTATTGCACGGAAATGGGTGCCGTTTGAAGTATCCATTGTCTCCATGCCTGCTGACGCCACGGTGGGCGTAGGCCGGGAAATGGACGTTGGGCATCCCGCACCGCGAAGCTACCCGCTGTCTCTTGCACAGCGCAGGCTTATGGTTAATAAAAATATCTTGGAGGTACATGATGGCTAAAAAGACGAAAGAGATGCTGCGTGAGCTGATTGCAAAGCAGCAGGGTATTACAGGCATGGCAGAGGCGGAACAACGCGACCTGACCGTAGAAGAACAGGCGGAGTTTGACGGCTTGCAGCGTTCAATCGACCTGCTGAACCAGCTAGAAGACGACTCGGAACCGGCTGACAGCCATCCGCAGGGGGATGGGCGCAGTGCAGATCCAGCCGCAATGGAAAGGCATCGGGCTGCCGAAATCGTTTCGCTCTGCCGGGATTTTGATATCGACCCGGCGGAATACATAAAGGATGCAGACGCTACCCCAGATACTGTCCGCGCGGCGATTATTGAAAAGCAGCGCCGCGAGCATGCGCCCGTCCGCGCGCGGGTCACGGCGGACGAGGACGACAAATACCGTGCTGCCGCTGCAGACGCGATGGTCATGCGCGCAGGTTTGGCCGTCGAAAAGCCTGCGGAAGGCGCAGCAGCGCTGCGCGGCATGTCCCTGCGCGACCTTGCGGTAGAGTGCCTGTCCCGTTCTGGTGATGGCGGCGCAGTGCGGTTGTCCAGGGACGACCTGTTTGCCGAAATGCAGCGGCAATTTTTCAACCCTACGGCCGCTTTCCCGTCGATCCTTGACCAGACCGTCCGTAAATCGTATGAAACAGGGTACAACGAAGTACAGGTTACCTTTGACCAGTGGACAAGCCGGGGGACGCTTACCGACTTCAAACGCACACAGTCCGGATATCTGGCAGGCCCCGCGGGCGAGTTTAAGCTCGTGCCGGAAAACGGCGAATTGGAGCATGACCTGCCGGTAGACGGGCGTACGCCGACCAGGCAGCTGCAGACCTTTGGCCGCCAGTTTACCATGACGCGCCAGGCTTTTATCAACGATGATATTGGCTTCCTGACTACGGTACCGGCGCGCTATGCGCGTTCCGCACGTACGACGATCAACAAGCAGGTATACGAAGTCCTGTTTAAGAACCCCGTAATCCATGACGGCGTAGCGTTGTTTGACGCGACAAAGCACAATAACCTTCTTGCAACCGGCACGGAAATTACGGCGGAGAGCATGCAGTCCATGATGCTCCGTATGCAGATGCAGAAGGACGATTTCGGCAATGCAATTATTATCCGCCCCGAAGCATTAGTCGTCCCGGTCGGGTACGGGTTTAAGACCAAGGTGCTGTTCGAAAGCCCTACGATCCATACGGAAGGCAATACGCAGTCGGTCAACCCGCTGTACCAGCCAGGGCTGCGCATTATCGAGGATCCGACGCTGAACGCCATGGGTGGCACGGGCGCGCTGCCGTGGTTCCTTGTTGCAAACCGCAGTGACGCTAAGAGCCTGCAGGTGGATTACCTGGATGGGCAGGAGATCCCGACGATCCGCCGTTCGGAGCGCCCGGGCACGCTCGGGTTTGTGTGGGATATTTACCTGGACTGGGGTATCACGGCGCTGGATTACAGGGGTATCGTGAAGAACCCCGGTAAGCCGTTAAGTATTTGAGGGAGGGGCATACATGAAAGCAGTATATATCCAAACGGGTGAAAGCCTGAACTATGTAAATCCTGGGGAAGCCGCGATTGCCGCGGGTGATGTGGTGGTACTTGGTACCCGCATCGGTATCGCAGGCACAGATATCCCTGCCAACAGCCTGGGTACCGTGCATGTGACGGGCGTATTCGCAATCCCCAAAAAGGCGGGAGAGGCCTTGGCAGTTGGCGCCGCGGTGTACTTCAGTACTACAGACGGTATTACCGCGACAGCAAGCGGCAACACCCCCGCGGGATATGCGGCAATGGCCGCGGCGGCGCCGGATGCAGCAGCGCGTGTTAAGCTGCTGGGCTAAGGGGAGTACAAGCTATGAAAAAACTGATTGCGAAAACCCCAATCCTGTGGGGAGGCCGGCAGTATGCGCCCGGGGATCCCCTGCCCACTTCAGACGCAGAAATCCTTGAATTATGGCTTAAATACGGTTCGGCCACCTGGGACGGCCACGTAGATACGACTGACGCCACGGGCTCCCCCGCCGTACCGCAAACGTCCGGCCTGCCCGTTCCCAATCCGGAACCGGGCGTAGATAAGCCCGCAGCTGGCCGGCGGGCAAGTCAGAAAAGGGCGCAGCAATGAGCGCGCCCTTCCGGGAACAGCTAAACGCTGACTTAGAAGCGGCGTTTTTCTGCGCGGGTGAGTTTGCGGAGGAGCATGAGATCGACGGGCGCAGGATGCTCTGCGTACTGGATGATAATGAGTTAACAGAACGCAAAAATGCTGCCAAGGAAGGGCAGCATATGGACGGATTGTTCCTTGCAGACCGCCTGCTTTATGTCCGCGCTGATATTTTCGGCGCGTTGCCAAAGCCCGGCCGCTTGCTGATGCTAGACGGAAAGGGTTTCCTGGTGGTCGACGCAGCGGACGAATTTGGCGTGTATTCGATATATTTGGAGGCGAACCGGGCGTGAGCGAAAGCCAGTACAACTTTATAACGCTTATGGCGGATACGGGCGCGGAACTGGGCTATATACGGGAAGCCCTCGCGGATCTGGAAGGGCATGCGCCGGCGGTTTTGGCTAAGGCAGTAAACGATGTTGCCCGCCGGGTCCGGAAGCAGATTACCAAAGACGCCAAAGGCGGGTACGTGCTTCAAAAAAGATCCGAACTCAACGCATCCGTAGCAATGAAAATCAAAACCGCTACCAAGTCCGACCCTTGCGCAACACTGACATCCGAGGGACCCATGAAAGACCTAATGGAGTTCCTGGTCTCGCCGCAAACCGTGGCGCACGGCCCCGCCCGCCCGGCTTACTATACCGCGCAGGTCAGAAAAAAGGGCGGCGCGAAGGCACTGGACGGCAGCCCTAAACCGTTCATAACAACATTTAAAAACGGGCCTTTATCTGAAAACAATCATACAGCCGTTGTGGTACGTGTGCCGGGGAAGCGTATGAAAAAGCATCCTAAAAAGACGTTTATTAAAAAGCTGCTTTCCCCCGCCGTCCCCCATATGCTGAACAACCCGGATATCAGGGAGGCCGCGCAAAGCATGGTAGAACAGGAGCTTCCGGCCGCCGTGCGGAAGCAGGTGGCTAAAGTATTAGCAAAGGGGGCGCTACGGTGACCGCAGAGTTTTTACAGGACGACCTTATTACGGAGGTCAGGGCGGTCTTCCAGCAGGAACGCTTCAAAAACGCAACCGGGGAGCGCGTGCCCCTTGCGGTATACCCGCAGAGCTTACCGGTACTTCCGGCAAACGAAGATGACGACGGGCAATACCCGTATTGTATTGTGCGTTTGGTATCCGGAGTGGCGGAAGACGCCACGTCCGCGCAGTCTGTAACAGCGCTCTTGATTTTCGGCGTCATTGACCAAGACCGGGGCAGGGCGGGATACCGGACAGTGCTTCATATGATCGGATCGGTATACGCGCGGTTTGCACGCCGCGCACAGTTGGGGAGGAATTTCATTTGCCGATACCCGATACGGTGGGAGCTGCAAGACGAAGACACGTATCCTTACTATGTAGGCGGCATGTCTATGACATTCGACATACCGGCAGTGCGCATAGAAGACCCCATGACATGAAAGGAGTAAATACATGGCATATCAAAGAGGTGTGTTTGTTAGTGAACAGGAGACAAGCCTGACCATCCCCACGCAAAGCACCGCGGGGCTACAGGTGGTTTTCGGCACCGCGCCCATCCATTTGGCAAAAAACCCATACGCATGTACCAATGTACCAGTATTAGTAAATTCTTTTTCCGAGGCCGCCGAAAAGCTGGGGTACAGCGATGATTTTGGCAGTTATACGCTGTGCCAGTCGGTGGATGCATGCTTCCGCAAATACGCAGTGGCGCCGGTAGTACTGGTTAATGTCCTGGATCCGGAAATCCATAAGAAAGACCTTGAGGAAACAACAATCCCTGTAAAGGATGGCACCGTCAGCGTACAGGCCGAAGGCGTACTGCTTGACAAGCTGGTTGTTAAGGCGGATGCGCAGCCCCTGGCTGCCGGCACGGATTATACCGCGGCATTTGATGCGGAAGGACACCCGGCAATCAAGGTGCTTACAGGCGGCGCGGCGGCCAGCGCTTCGGAGCTGAAGGTATCCGGCGTTTGCATCGACCCGTCTGCCGTAAAGGAGTCTGATATCGTAGGCGGCTATAATGCTTCAACCGCGAAAGAAACCGGGCTGGAAGTCCTGCGCCAGGTATTCCCGCGCCTCGGCTTGACGCCGGGGCTGCTGCTTGCGCCTGGCTGGAGCCATAAGGCCAGTGTTGCCACGGCGTTACAAGCAAAGTGCACAGGTGTGAACGGCCTGTTTTCGTGTGAGTGTATCGTCGATATCGACACCTCGGTTGCCCGGAATTATGACCAGGTGAAAGCGGCAAAGGATGCTTCCGGGGTTAATTCCCCCCACGCTATCGCGGTATGGCCGAAAGTCGTAAGCGGCGGTAAAGCGTATTACTATTCCGCCCTGTACGGTGCGGTTACCGCTGTAAATGACGCGGATCACGACGGTGTGCCGGCCATCAGCCCCTCTAACAAGGCGCTCCCGGCGTCGTCCCTTATTGGCGAGGATGGTGTGGAGATTGTGCTTGACCTCGCGCAGGCAAACCAGGTATGCGGCTATGGTGTAATTACAGCGCTCAACCTGTCCAACGGGTTTGTGACCTGGGGCAACAACACCGCGGCGTACCCGGGGACGACGGATCCTAAAGACCGATGGTTCTGCACCCGCAGGTTCTTTTCCTGGTGGGGCAACACGTTTATCCTTACGTATTTTCAGAAGGTCGACGACCCGGCAAATTTCCGGCAGATACAGTCCATTTGCGACAGTGAAAACGTCCGGGGCAATAGCTTCGTCGCGCGCGGGTTCTGCGCAGGGGCGCGCATTGAGTACCGCGAGGACGAAAACCCGGTAACACAAGTGCTGGACGGGAAGATTGCATTCCACCAGTACCTCGCGCCCTACACCCCGATGGAATGCATCACGAACACGCTGGAGTTTGACCCTACGGCGCTCCAGGCGGCATTAGGAGGTTAAAACAGAATGAGAGTACAAATCCCTGAAATGATCTCTAACTTCAACGCTTATACCGGCGGCAACGTGCTGATCGGCGTAACCGGTGAGTTTACAATGCCCTCGCTGACCGCGATGACAAGTACCGTCAGCGGTCCGGGTGTACTTGGCGAGTATGATACCCCGGTACCCGGGCACTTTTCGGAGATTGAGCAGGTTGTCCCGTTCCGTGTGCTGTATGGCGACGCATTTGACCTGATGACGGTTGGCGAGGTGACCGACCTGACGCTGCGCGGCGCGATGCAGGGCGCGGATGGGCAAGGGAACCTTTCCCAGACGCAGATCAGGATCGTGATGCGCGGCAGATGTAAAAAACTCGAAGGCGGCAAAATGAAGGCGGGCAATAGCATGGACGCTTCCGTAACATTGAGCCTTGTGTATCTGCTGATCGAGGTGGACGGCTCGCCTAAAGTGGAACTGGATAAGCTGAACGCCGTGTACAAGATCGGCGGGGTGGATCAGCTCGCAGAAATCAAGCGGATGTGCTGATAAGAGGCACGGGAGGAAAATACGATGGGAAAACGGGTTGTTGTATTACAAAAGCCCTTTACATTCGAAGGTAAAGAATATAAAACGGTAGACCTGGGCGGCCTGGAAAACCTGAGCACTGTGGACTTAATCGAGGTGCAGAGGGTTTTCCAGGCGCAGAATATCCACCCGATTATACCGGAGATTGATTACTCGCAATGCTGTATGCTCGCGGCGCGTGCAACAAAGCTGCCCTATGAGTTCTTCCTGAAGCTTCCTGCAAATGATGGGGCTTCAGTTAAGAACGTGGTGTCCAATTTTTTATTCAACGTGGGCTAACCAGCGCGGGAGCCCCAAAGGAATTACGGCGGGTGTGCATCCGGCTAGCCAGGTTGTTGCCCGGTACCGGGCTTGATTGGCTAATGGGGCTGCCTATACAGGAAATGGCCGAGATAGCGGAGGAGGTGACGCAGGGGCATGGGGAACGACAAGACTGACTATAAACTAACTATAAGGCTTGCGGGAACCGTCGACCCCTCGCTGGGTGCTGCGGCTAACAAGGCGTCGTCTACGTTGGGAAAGGGGCTGCAGGCCGCGGGAAAGCTCGCGCTGGGTGCAGCAACCGCTACGGCGGCCGCCGCCGGTGCCGCGTTGGCCGGCATCGGCAGCTATGCTGTAAAGGCCGGCTCTGACTTTGAAGCCGGCATGAGCGAGGTGCGCGCGATTTCCGGCGCCACATCTGCTGATATGGATGTATTGTCCGCAAAAGCAAAGGAAATGGGCGAGACTACTAAGTTTTCGGCGAGCGAAAGCGCGGAAGCCCTGAAATATATGGCGATGGCGGGCTGGAAAACACAGCAGATGGTGGATGGCCTGCCGGGCATCATGAACCTCGCCGCCGCGTCCGGGGAGAGCCTTGGCAGCGTATCTGATATCGTGACTGACGCGCTTACCGCTTTCGGCCTACAAGCCGCAGACAGCGCGCATTTCGCGGATGTGCTAGCAAAAGCCGCATCTTCATCCAACACCAACGTTGGGCTGATGGGCGCTACGTTCAAGTACGTAGCGCCAGTCGCGGGCGCGTTAAAATATTCGGTAGAAGATACCGCCGTTGCAGTCGGGCTGATGGCGAACGCGGGCATTAAGGGTGAGCAGGCAGGCACGGCACTACGCTCGATGCTGACCAACCTTGCAAAGCCTTCTGACCAGGTTGCGCAGTATATGGATGCAATAGGGCTATCCATGACCACGGCAAATGGGCAGGTAAAGCCGCTGAATACCCTGCTGGAAGAGATGCGCCAGAAATTTTCTGGGCTAACAGACGCGGAAAAAGCAGAATACGCCGCGGGCATAGCCGGCAAAGAAGGGATGTCCGGGCTGCTTGCAATCATAAATACCGCTCCTTCCGACTTTAGCAAGCTCACGCAGGAGATCGGGAACGCAAACGGCGCGGCAAAAGAAATGGCTGACACCATGAATGACAACTTGCAGGGTCAGGTTACGCTCATGCAGTCTAACCTTGAGGGCGTCGGGATCAAGATCTATGACAACCTGCAGGGGCCGTTGAAAGACGCGGTAAGGGTTACGAACGACAGTATTTCCGAAATCAGCGCGAGCCTGTCCGGCGGCGCGCTGGAGCACAGCCTTTCCACCATAAGCAACGGCGTTGGGGGGCTGATAGCATCGGGTGCTGAACTCGCGGCGGATGTGCTGCCTAAGCTTGCCGACGGCTTGGCGTTCGTGGTAGACCACGGCCAGCAGGTCGGTGATATCCTGAAAACGGGTGCCGCCGGTTTTGTAGTGCTCAAGGCTGCGGCCAAAATGGATGCCGTGACCAAGGGCATAAAGCTGGCGAGTGACGCTGTTGTAAAATATCAAGCCAAGCAGGCCGCAGCAGCAGCGGCACAAAAGGTATTCACGGGGTCGCTTACCGTCAGCCAGACGGCAGCGGGCGTGCTTACCGGTAAGATTGATATTGCAATTGCTAAACAGGCGCTATGGAATGCCGTAACGGCCGCGCACCCGTTTTTAATTGTGGGCACCGCAATCGCCGCCCTGGTCGCGGGCATCGGCATATATGCCGCCGTGACGGGGGACGCTACGAGTGAAACAAAACGGTTTAACGAAAAGCAGGAAGAGCTTACAAAAGAGCTTGAGACGCAGAAAAAGGCGCGCGATAATTTGCGGGAATCCACAGCCAAGAGCATGAAGCAATCAGATGCCGAAATTGATGCGGTATCAGGCTATGTCAAAGAACTTGACGGCTATAGGGATGCGCAAGGCCGCGTAAACGAGAAGCATAAGGAGCGTGCGGATTGGCTGGCTGATGAAATCAACCGGCTTATCCCCGGCGCCGTGGAAAAGCTGGAAGATGAGGCTGGCGCACATTATAAAATCCGGGATTCGATCAATGAGGAATTGGTTGCAAAGCGGAAGGCGTCTATGCTGGAAGCTATGCAGCCGGAAATCGAAGAGAATCTTGGGAAACGTGTAGAAACACAGAACACCCTCACCGATACGATGAACGAGCGCGATAATAAGCAGCTACAGCTAAGTGAAAAAACCAAGGAACTCGACGCGTTAAAATCCGGCTTGGATCAGTTTGTTTCAGGTTCTGGATATACGGGTGAAACGCATCGTGTTAATGGGCAAGTTTATAGCCGTGAGAGCCTAACCCAGGCAATACAACAGGTTAGCCAAGAGAAAAACACCCTGGAAATCCAGCTTGAAGCGACGAAAGAAAAGGTAAAAGAGGCGCAAAAGGGCGTCGATGAGCTGAATGAGTCCTTCCAGTTGCAGGATATGCTGACCAATGCAACAACCCCTGAGGAAATCGATGAAATATCGGGCAAGTATTATGCGCACCTTAAAAAATACGCTGAGGAGGAAGCTGGGACTTTACAGGAAACCCTTCGATTAACCCGGGATACTTATGCGAGGCGTAAGAAAGAGATCGAGAACAGCATGTCCAGCATGTCGGAGTCACAACGCCAACGTGCGCAGAGCGAACTGGCTAACCTTAAGGCCGATATTGATGCTGCCGCGAACGCGATCGGTGCAGGCGCAGCAGAATTGCTGGATGTTTGGGAGACAAGCCTTAAAGACGGGCAACCTGACGTTGCCGCGGCTATGAAGCTGATCGCCGACGGGGTTTTGACCGCGGCGGATGTGTCCAGTGAAATGAACCGCATTGGCGGATCCCTTGTCAAGGGGTTAACTTCCGGTGTATTAGAGGAACGCCGTAAGGCGCTCGGCACTGTTGCGGGTGTTGCGGCGGACATTGTAAACAGCACGCTGGCGAAGGTGCCAAAAGTCTCTAGCAAAATCCCTACTATCCAGGCGAAAAAGGAAAACGGGAATACCGTCCCGGCTATGGCATCCGGCGGTATTGCGACGGGTCCTACTCTCGCATTGATAGGTGAAGGCAGGGAACACGAAGCTGTCCTCCCGCTATCTAAACTGGATGCTATGCTCGCAAGACAATCCGCTGCACCGGCTGCCGGAGGGCAGATGGGCGTAACCTACGCCCCAGTACAGCAGTTTTACGGTACGGTTAACCAAGAAGACGTCACGCGCGCAAACGCGGAATCTTTTGAGCAGTTTAAGACGTGGTACCAGCGCATGAAGGATGACGAAAGGCGTGCTGCATTCCGCAGGGCGTAGTTTGGAGGATGTAAGTTGGCTTTAAATACATATACGACCGTATCCGGCGATACATGGGATGTTATTGCTAAAAAGATGTACGGCGATGAATATTTAGCCGGCATTTTGATGCAAGCAAACTCCCGCCTGCTGGATATTTTCTTGTTTGATTCTGGCACTGTGCTTACGATCCCCGCCCCGCCGCAAGAACGCAGCGCTGAATTACCGCCCTGGAGGTGAGCCCATGAATACAAGGCTTGCGGAAGCGGTAATAACCTATAACGGGAAAGCAATCACAACATCGCTTGACCGGTTTTTTATAGGCATGACCTATACGGATCCGGCCTCTGGGGAAAGCGATACCCTATCAGTGCAGCTAGGCGATAAGGACGCCCTGTGGTCAAACGCTTGGATGCCTCACATGGGTGATTTATTGCAAGCGGAGATCCGTGTATTTGATTGGGCGCGGCCAGATGATAACCGGGATTTAGCGTGCGGGAAGTTTACCCTGGATGACTTACGGTACACTGGATGGCCACAGAGCGCTGAAATCGGAGGGGTCTCCGCGCCGGTCAATTGCGACTTTGACTGCCGTGAACGTACGAAAACCTGGAACAAAATCACAATTAAGAAAATTGCGAATGACATAGCCTATTCTGCTGGTTTGGCGTTCGTTTATGATGCGCCGGAGATAAAACTTGAAACCGTTGAGCAGCAGGAACAGACAAATAGCGCATTCCTCATGGGGCTTTGTGAAAAGTACGGCCTCAGTATGAAGGTGTTTTCACAGAAACTGGTCATATTTGACCGTGTCGCGTATAAGAAAAAGGATGCGGTTGGCCTGATCCGTACGGAGGATATGTCCGCTTATGATTACCGGGCAACAATGACGGGTGGCTATACCCGCGGGGAGATCACCTACACCGACCCCAAAACAGAAAAGGAAGTCGCGTTTTCAGTCGGGGCAGGCCGCCGGGTTTTAAAGACCTCAGCTAAGGCGGAAAGCCGCGCCGACGCTGAACTTTTACTAAATGCGGCACTGGAGAAAGCCAATCATGGCCTGACCACGTTGAAGGTCAGCACGATGGGCAACCCGTCGCTTGTGGCAAGCCAAACGGTTAACGTTGTGGGGATAGGGAAACTGAGCGGCAAGTATTATATCGATAAAGTAGTCCACGGGCTCAACAGCAACGGGTACACCTGCGAGTACAGCCTGGTTTTAGTAGAGGAGCGCGGGAAAGTTGCGGTGCAGGATGCTATTCAGCGCTTAACCGCTGTGGGGGTCATTAACACACCCGATTACTGGGTCGCGCATTATGGGGACGTACAATACCTGGACGAACTGCTCCTGAATTTATCTGCCAGGATACAGGAGCGACGGGAAGGCGGCGGGATCACAGAAGTACAGGCGGCTCTGCTGGTGCTGGTAGACGCGGGCGTTATAAATAGCCCGGATTATTGGCAGCAAAATATTAAGGCGATTGCGTATTTAGATAACCTCGTAATACAAGCCGCGAATGCGATAAGGGGTGCAATGGCATGACAGAACTTTTAGTCGGTAGGATATCCACTGTAGACTATGACGCAGGCACAGCTTGTGTGGCGTATCCAGACAGGGACAACGCGGTATCTCCCCCCATCCCCTTTTTGTCTGCTGAGTACCATATGCCGGAGGTGGGGCAGATGGTATTCGTATTGGACGGGGGTGGGCGCAAACTGATCATTGGCCGCGCCTGGAGCGCGGAAAACCGTCCGGCAGCTTCGGGAAAAGGCGTGTTCCGCAAAGATTTTGACGCAACAACGGGGCGAGCAATCCTGCAGTATGACGCAGGCACCGGCACCCTCCAACTGCTCGCCCCGTTGTTGCAAATAGAGGAGACCGGCAGCGGGAGTTCTTCTTCCATAGGGAGCCTGCTGCAGAGGATCCTTTCGCTTGAAGGGCGCATGTCTGCAGCAGAAGGGCGGTTAAGCGGCCACGATACGGAGTTAGAACAGCATGACCGGCGCATAACCGGTTTGGGGGGATAATAAGATGGCAATTGGTACATACGGGGGTATTGTGTTCGAAACCTCCGATAAATGCGTATTAACCCCACAATCCTTGCAACGCACTTCGGGCGGCAGCTGGGCAACACATAAATTGCACGGGGTTAAACCAAGGACAGAATTTATTGCGCCTTCCCTGCGGAAGGTGACGTTTAAACTGACGCTGCTCGCCACATTAGGGGTACAGCCGCGTGCCCTGCTTGAACGCCTGACACAGATTGCGGAGAGCCGGCAAGCATACCCGCTTGTTATTGGTGGGAAGCCATTGTCGGACAACCCTTTCCGGCTGATGAACTTATCGGAATCATGGGACAGGATGTACAACGGAGGCGAATTGGTATCAGCCACTGTCTCAGTGACCCTGGAGGAATACGTATGAGCCAGGTAGAAATTAATATCGTCCAGCATTCCTCGGCAGCGGACGACGTGCGCCGCTGCCTGGAAATATTGTATGGTACGCCCGCAGGTACGCTTGCATTGGATCGCGATTTTGGCCTGTCCTGGGATCCGTTAGATTTACCCCTCCCGGCAGCGCAAGCAGCGATCGCAGCTGAAATTATTGAGAAAACCACGAAATACGAGCCGCGTGCAAGGGTGGCTGAAATAACGTGGGGCGCCCATACCGCCGATGGTACGCTGAACCCGAAAGTGAGGTGCGAGATTGTCACAGATTAAAGCGCTTGAGGCAATACCCGACGTGTCGTTTATCGGGGATACCACGCTGCAACAGGTACAAGAAACGATGCTACGGGACTATGTATCAGAATACAGCAGGATAACCGGGGAATCCGTGGAGCTAGCTCCAGCAGACCCGATGCGCCTTGTGCTGCAGGCGACCTCCCTCCTGCTGTATCAGGCACTACAGGGCGTTGAACGCGCGGGAAGGCAAAACTTGTTGAAATACGCGGAAGGCGGGGCGCTGGATAACCTTGCAGCTTTGCGGAACTGCACCAGGCTGCCTGCACAAAAAGCGACAACAACGCTACAATTTACAATTAACCCGCAGCCGGTTATTGTAAATATCCCGGGCGGGACACGGGTAGTCACGGAAAGCGGTGTCTACTTTGCCACGACCGAATACGTCGAGATCCCTGCCGGCGCTCAAACTGCCGATGCGCCCGCAGTTGCGCTGATCGAAGGGGACGCGGGAAACGGTATCCCTGCCGGGACGGCTATGGAGATCGTAGACCCGCTACCATACCTTGCTGGTGCGATCAACACGGTGCAAACAGCGGGAGGCTCGAATGTGGAAACTGACGATGAGTTAACGGAACGGGTATTTCGGGCGCCTGGGGCGTTCAGTGTTGCGGGACCGGCAGCAGGCTATGAATACTTTGCGCGTAGGTTCCGCTCGGACATTGCGGATGTAAAGGTATTTTCACCCGCGCCAGAACAAGTAACCGTCCTTTTCCTGCTGGACGGCGGTGCCTTGCCTAACGAGAGCGATCTGCGGGCAATGGAGGATTATTTATCTGACGGAGCCATACGTCCGCTATGCGATAAGGTCACCGCGGCAGCCCCGGCGGAGCAGGACTACTCAATAGACCTTACATACTACATTAACCGCTCTGACCGCGCGCGTGCGGATGCGGTTCAGGCCGCAGTCGGGCAGGCGGTGGAAAGTTACAAATCGTGGCAGAGAACCCTTGGGCGCGACGTTAACGCGTCTGAATTGATCCAGCGGGTTATGGCAGCCGGGGCAAAACGGGTGGAGATCCGTAAGCCGGCATTTGCATCTGTGGATGAAAATAAAATTGCACGGCTGGCATCCCAGGAAGTAGTATACGGGGGGCTTGAGGATGATTAGCCTACAGGACGCCCGGATAACTGACGTGCTGCCCCCGATTATTTCAAGCCAGCCCTGGGTGCAGGCGTATGCGTTTGCGGTACAGCGCCAGGTACAGATGCTTATCCGGTACAGCTCCGGGCTATCTATTTGGAACAATGACGACGGGCTTCCGGATAAACTGTGTGATGCCCTCGCGCTGGAACTCCGGACACCGCAGTACCGCCCGGATCTTCCATTACCCACAAAGAGGAACTTAGTACGCAACACCCTGACCTATTATGCGCTTGCGGGCACAAAGTCGGCAGTAGAACACATAACAAGTGATATCTTTGGCAGCGCGGGTGTACAGGAATGGTTTCAGTACGCGGGAAAACCGGGGTACTTCAAAGTTACGACGGACAACCCGGCTGTAACGGATGATAACGTAGATGAATTTAAGCGGGTGGCCGAATCAGTAAAGCGGCTGAGTGCGCATCTTGAAAAGGTGGAGCTATCCATGAGTACGGGTTCGTTCGTGCAACAATACAGTTTTTCGGTGCATTCCGCAACAAAGCATACCATTTCAATGGATCCAAAGGATGTGATTAAGTGAGCTTTCCTGCTCCAAAGTTTACAACGGGCGGGCGCGAAATGGCGCTTCGTACATTGGTTGGCGAGAAGCTAATATTTACCCAGATCGCAATTGGGGATGGGCAATTAGGATCCCTGCCCCCTGCTGCTATGACGGAACTCGCCCATGAAATTTTACGGGTCGATATCAGCAAAATCCAAAACAGCACCAGTGGTTTTGTATCAGTGCGCGGTTCTTTTACAAACGCGGGCTTGCAAACAGGATTCTATTGGCGGGAGCTTGGCGTCTACGCAAAGATGGAGGGCGAAAGCGAGCAACTGTATTGCTACTCCAATGCACAGGAACTTGCAGAATTTATCGCTGCAGCTGGAAGCGAAATCATTGAGAAAGTCATAAGCATTCCAGCGGTTGTGGGTGATGCTGAGAACGTCACCGCGGTAATTGACGAAAGCCTTGTCTTTGCCACGCAGGAGGATTTAACCGCCAAAGCCGACAAAACCCTTGTGAACGTGACCAACGAGGACTTTAAGGCGAAAGCGGACGCTGCGGGCGCGGGCGGGGTTCCGCCGGAGATGGCGGCGCGGCTGGTGTACAGCGGGCCCGCAGTGCCCGGTACGCCTATCGTGATCCCGCAGGACGCGGACACGCTGGAGCACAAGACCCTGGCGCAGATCCTGACGGATACGGCGCTCACGGGCAGCCCGACAGCGCCCACGCCCGCACAGGGCGACAGCTCCGCGCTGATTGCCACGACGGCGTTTGTGTCCGCGGCGATCATCCGGTTGATCGGTTCCGCGCCGGGCGCGCTGGATACGCTGGAGGAGCTGGCGGCGGCGCTCGGCAATGACGCAAATTTCGCTGCGACGGTGACGAACCTGATCGCGGGGAAAGCCGCACAGGCCGACCTTACGGCGCATATCGCGGACGCGGTCAAGCACATTACGGCGGCGGAGCGGGCGGCGTGGAACGCCAAGGCAAGCGCGCCGGTGTTTGGGACGTATACGGGCAACGACGCGGCCAGCCGCCTGATCAGCCTGGGGTTTACGCCAAAAGCGGTTTTAGTGGAATGTCCTGCGGGTGGTAGAGTTGCGGGTGGTTATAGTGCTGAGTCGTATGGCGGGCTTGCGTTACCCAATGCTCCGGCATATCCAGCATTTTCAGGCGATAACTCTAAAAAGCCAATTGTAGAGATTACTAGTGGTGGATTTAAAGTGTCATATACAGCAAATGACTCTTATGGTATGTATAACCCCTACCGCTACATCGCATGGAGGTGACGCAGCATGCCAATCACAGGACAAATACACCCGGTCTATGACGCGGAAGGCAACGCGTTCTTCCCGCAGACCGTAGACGGGGCGGTAATCGTCGGCGATACCACGCTGGCCGCGAAGGCGCAGGGGTGGGACGCGGAGAAGCCCGAGCGTGAAGCGGCGGACGCGGCGCTGGGGAACCGGCTGGCCGCCAACGAGGCGTTGACGCAGCAGGTCTGGGACGCGATGTTCCTGGACGTCACCCGGAACCCGTGGTCAGTGACCTTTGTGGATCAGCAGGGCTATACGCTGGTTTCCGGTGTGTGGAACGCCGCGAAGCAGCGGCTGGAATGTTAGGGGGTAGGGTATGGCAGCAAAGACATTAGGCTCTGTGGCGGTCGGTTCCATCGTAAAGCTCAAGGAAAACGGGGCGGCGGTAGATTACCTGGTTGTCCAGCAGGGACGGCCTTCCTCAATCTATGATGAATCCTGCGATGGGACGTGGCTGCTCAGGAAAGATATTTTTGAAGACCGTGAGTGGGGGAGTCCGAGCGATAATAGGTACTCTACCAGTACCATCCATCCCTATCTTAACAGCACCTTCAAGTCCCGGTTTGGCGTCGACATTCAGAATATTATTAAGCAGGTTAAAATCCCATACTGCTTGAGACAGTCGCCCCCCACTATTTATACCGGTTCCAACGGTTTGAGCACAAAGGTATTTCTATTGTCCGGCTATGAAGTTGGTTTTTTAACATCTTTAAGCCCGGCATTTCCGGTGGACGGAAGCAAATTATCATATTTTAGTTCTGGAAATGATTCAGAATCCAAGGCGCTGCGCATCTCTAATTTTAATGGTAACGCAGGATTTTGGTGGCTCCGATCCCAATTTAATACTGCTACCGATGTCTGGAGCGTAGACCGATATGGTGGTTATAGCGTCTCAGCAGCCACAGATTCGTGTGGTGTCCGCCCTGCCCTGATATTACCGTCCGAACTATTTGTTGACGCATCTGGGAACGTTGTTGCATCACGGGCGCCCACGATCTCCGACAGCGACCGGAGCCTCGGCGCCTTCGCCATGACACCGCCAACCGCAAGCTACAGCATCAACGACCCGGACGGCGACACAGTAACCGTGACCGAAACCCTGGACGGCAAGGCGTTCCGCACCTATACTGCGACGCTCGGCACTACCTACAACATGGCCTTTACGGCTACGCAGTGGGCGCAGGTGCTCAACGGCTCGCATACCTTCAAGATTAAGGCGACCGACCAAAACGGCGCGTACACGGAGCGCACCTACACCTTTACCAAAAAGGTCACGCAGGCCAGCTTTACCACGGACGCCATGCCAGCCGACGCGATGCCGACAGTGGCGGTCGCATCGGTCATAGGCAGCTTCCCCGTGGGCAGCGTCCTGACGGTCGAAGCGTGCAACAACGGCAGCGACGCTGAACCGGTATGGCAGGACGTGACGGACAAGGTGCTGAACAGCAAGAAGATCTTTTTCAGCAACCAGGACAAGGCCGCGGATACCTGGGGCGTGGCTTTCCGCGTCACCCTTGACCGCGGTACGGCGACAGGGGAATGTTATATCACGTCGATTGGGGGTGCGTTTGAATGATGCGGCGCAGGGTGGATTCCATTGCCGAGGCACAGGCGAAGCGGCGGGACACAGACCAGACCGAGGCCGACCGGGACGCTATGCTGGTCGATTTGGAGTACAGGCTCATTTTATTAGAATTGGGGGTGGATGATCATGCTGTACAGGACGCTGAAACGGCTCATTGAGCGCGGGCAGACGGAAGGGCTTGACGTGAAGGTTGATATCTTCTTCGCAAAGGGCAAGCTTACGGAAGCCGAGTACGCCGAGCTGACCTCACTTTTACCGACGGCCACGCAGGCCGAACCTGCGTAACAATATAACGGACAGGGCTAACGCCCGGAAAGGACAAGACCATGGAAAACTACTACATCGGCCACATTGCGGAGATCACGAAGATTGCGAACGAGAATGGCAAGGACTGGGGCGTCGCGGTCAGCATGTTTGACGCCAAGTACGGCACGCCGGAGGGCTGCGAGGAGCAGCGCCGGGCGTTCTTCGACTACGTGCGCGGCAAGGCGTTCCATGAGGACGGTACCCTGCGCGGCTATGTCTGGAAGGACGGCAGCGTCCATGGCGAGCCGGAGAAGAAGCACAAGTAAGGCGGCGAGGGGCGGGCAACCGCCCCGACCCTTTTGGGGGAGGTATCTATGACAGAATGGGGCGTTGTCCTGGTGATCTCGGCGCTGCTCGGCCTGTTCGTGATCGTGGCAAAGCCGGTGGTCAGCCTGACGCAGGCGATTACGCGGCTCACGGCCACAGTGGAGGGCGTCAAGGCGGACTTTGACGCAATGAGCATCAAGAACACCGAGAGCCACCGGCGTATCTGGGAGCACAACGACGAACAGGACAAGCAGCTTGCCGACCATGACAAGCGGATTACGCGACTGGAGGACAAGGATGAACTGGAAAGTAAGAATTAAAAACCCCGTATGGTGGGCGCAGATGGCGCTTGCGGTGCTCACGCCGATCCTCGCGTACGCGGGGCTGACGGCGGCAGACCTGACAAGCTGGGCGGCGCTTGGTGACCTGCTGCTCGGCGCGGTAAGCAACCCCTACGTGCTCGGCCTTGTGGCCGTAAGCGTATGGAACGCCTGCAACGACCCGACGACCGCCGGCGTGAAAGACAGCGCGCGGGCGCTTACATATTGCAGGCCTGGAAAGGACGGCGGGAAGGAATGAAGATCATGCTTGACCCCGGCCACGGCGGCAGCGACCCGGGCGCGTGCAACGGCATCCACCACGAGGCGGTTTATGCGCTGGATATCGCAAAGCGCCTGGGCGCGCTGCTCACGGCGCAGGGGATGGCTGTCCGGTATACCCGGCAGTCTGATATCCACGTGGGCATCAACGAGCGCTACAAGGCCGCAAACGCATGGGGCGCGGATGGGTTCGTATCCATCCACCTGAACAGCGCGCAGCCGTCTGCATCCGGTGTGGAAACGCTGGTCTACCGGGACACCGGCAAGGCTGCGCATCTGGCCGCGCTGGTACAGGGGCAGGTTATCAAGTCCACGGGCACAAAGAACCGGGGCGTGAAGGAACGCCCTGACCTCGGTGTGCTGCGTGGCACGGACATGCCCGCAATCCTGGTGGAAACGGGCTTTATCAGCAACCCGGACGAATGCACGAAGCTGGCGACGGCATGTTACCGGCAGACGGTGGCCGAAGCCATTGCAAGGGGCGTGTGTTTCTGGGCAGAAATTACCTATAAGGAGGACGACGATATGTACACGGTTTACAAGACCATCCAGGACGTGCCGGACTGGGCGCGGGAGTGCGTAAACGACCTGATCGCCAAGGGCTACCTCAAGGGCGACGGCGACGGGCAGCTCGACTTGGAGCATTACATGCTGCGCGGGCTGGTGATCAACTGGCGCGCCGGGCTGTATAAGTAAAATGGACATGCGAAAGCCCCTCTGGCCTGATGGCTGGAGGGGCTGTTTTATTTCAGTGCTTCCACAAACCAAGTCCCGTCCTCCCGTCGCCAGACAGCCTTTGTCCTGCCGCCGACCCGGACTGCATATCGCAGCGCATCGTCCCGTGCGGGGTCGTGCCGGCTACCGTATACGCGTTCGACGGGAAACTCCCTTCCATCCGGTAAAAGGATCACATGGGGGAGCTGCAGCCCGTCGACGGTACGGGTCTTGACCTGTACATTTATGGTCGGCACTGGCTGCGGCCTAGCAGGGTGGGAAGCCTTTCCGCTCGAGACATTGCCGCTCATCGGGTCTATCTTTTTCCGCATATACATCACCGGGGATAGTATATGCGGAAAGCCCCTCAGGTCAACATAGCTTGAGGGGCTGTTTTATATATGTTTCGCAACTTTAGTGGCTGGCCTTTACAAATGAGAATTGTTTATTCGACTAGCAAAAGCCCAAAATGGTTTTGTACTTCACCCACTGATTTATGGAATAGTACAGCATAACAAATGTTGCACTAAACAATATTCCGCCGATAATATCCGTAATCCAATGCACACCTGATAAAACCCTTCCAATGACCATAAAACCTGCATAGATAACACAAAGGGTACTTACGATGTTTCTTAATCCTTTGCTTGAAATCAATCGTTGAAATTGCATGATAGCCGTAGGTATAATGCACATCATAAGCATTGTTGTAGAGGACGGATAAGAGGCTTCTAAAAAACCCTTAATCAAAACTGGTCGGTAGTTCACAACAAAAAACTCAAAAAAGAGATATACCAAAAATACAAGCACATAAAAACCGCCCAATATCAAAATACTGCTATCTACACGCAATAGGCTTTTTCTTTTTATAAGTTGCACAACACCTACTATTGCAAAACCCAACATAACAAACAGTATAGGAATACTCAACCAGTCTGTTATTTTATATAACAACATATTCGTATCAAATAGTGTATGAAAATATTGATTGACCGTTGCGAACCCGACAACCGAACCTTGTGGGCCGATTGGACGTACATCAATAAACATAATCGCCACTGTGTAGAGAATTGATAAAACCAACAGCCCAGCAGTTACACCAAAATCTTTTTGGATTTTTTTCTTTGCTTGTTTCATTTTTTTGCTCCTTTGTCTTTTATGTAATTGGCTTTTGCCTAATCACACTTTAGCTTTGGAGTACAAATAATGAAAGAATTTGGCCGTCACATCTATGATACGCTTCGTGTCATGGGCGTTTTAGCAGCAAGGCCCCCTTGATAATCAGCAGAACGAATATAAAAAAGGCGGCATAAGGTTCAAGACTTGCAATAAAGATAACAACGCTAACGGTAGTCAACACCATAGATAAGACAGTCTTTATTTTTATCCAAATACGGCAGGAACAATTTTGCAAAGCTAATGTAGCAATGCCGCAAGCAACTGTTAATAAAATAATTGCAAGGTATATAGCTTTTATGAACAAGGGCGTTTCCTGTAACGATAGCAAAGACACTTGACGAATTATATCGCCCTCTTTCTGCCCAAAAAGAGGAATAAAAAACAACATTCCAACAGAACAATCAATCAAACCAAACACTAAGTCACGCATATGCTGTGTTTTTTGGTGACTATCTTTTTCTGCAAGACAAATCAGCTCCCTATTAGATAACAGTTCATCTATTGTTACCCCGAAAAATTCTGCAATAGCTTTTAAGGAGTCAATGCTAGGATAGCCACGCCCTGATTCCCATTTTGAAATGGCAGTTCGTGAAACAAACAGTATTTCAGAAAGTTCTTCTTGTGTTAATTTTTTTTGTTTTCTAAGTTCTTGCAGCTTTTCATGAAATTCCATAAGCGTTTACGACCTTGATGTTTTTTTTGTTTATATTTTACCATATGGATACAACTTTTTATAGCTAGTCTTTCAAATTACGGAATATGGGCATCAGCACAAATAAAAAACAAGCCTTTCGAATTATTTTATCGTGTCGGTTGCCATACTACCCTCAAGAGCAATGCAGATAAGCAATGGAGGGGCAAATATGTGCGGCAGATATCAATTTACGCAGGATTCTATGGAGTTGCGGGAGATCGCGGAACGCCTGGACAATGCAGGGAAAGCGTTTAAGACTGGAGAAATATTCCCGACGAACACAGCGCCCGTGCTGGTGTCCGAAGGGCACGGAGCTAAGCCGGAGGCATATATATGGGGTTTCCCGCACTTTAAGGGGAACGGCGTCATCATCAACGCCCGGTCAGAAACTGCGGCGGATAAAATGATGTTCCGGAAGCCGCTGCTCACAGGGCGGTGTGTTGTGCCGACCTCCGGCTTCTTTGAATGGTCGCAGGATGGGCGCAAGCAAAAGTACCTGTTCCGTAAGCCGGGCGTTGAGACACTATACCTAGCTGGCCTTTTTAACTGCTTCCGTGGTGAAAACCGCTATGTGATCCTGACCACAGAGGCAAACGCCTCAATCTCAGATATCCATAACCGCATGCCGGTGATCCTACAGCCGGAAGAAATCCAGTCTTGGCTATCAAATCCGGATAGCGTGCAGCCGATCCTTGACCGGACAGGGATTATGCTTGAACATCGTGAGGTGTCTGGGGGAGCATAATACCATACCAATGTTATAAAGAAGGTATAAAACGTTGCCTGAGCCAAAAAAGAACATCCTATATTCGACATAATCCACACAAACCAACACTTCTGGATTTGTACTATATCTGGAGGTGATACTTTATGTATTACATTAGGATTATGGTAGACGGTCGCTGCAAGTATTTGTACAATCACCGAGTAGCGGTGTTCTTGCAGGAGTATGCAAAGGCTTTCCCAACGGAGCAGGCTGCACGAAAGTATATGGAGGGGAAGCAGGTTGCGAAAGAGCATCCGTGGTGGATTGTGGAAAGGAAGTAAAACACTCAGATGTTGCACCTCGCGTTGCACCTCTAAAATTGAAGTGCCGCAAACCTAGATAATACGGGCATTTCACCAAAAATATTGTTGCCTTGGTAAGGATGAGGTCACCGGTTCAATCCCGGTCAACAGCTCCAAACGAAAAGCACTGTTTAGATGGGTTTATCACCTGTTTGACAGTGCTTTTTTGTATTTATTACGCTTCTATGCGGGATGGCTTTTTGCCGCGTCGGCTTGCCCATTTGCGGGTATTTGCGGGTATTTGCGGGTATTTGCGGGTTTCTTTTACGTCACCTATTACGTCACCTGTTCTGGCAACCAGCGCGTCCAATTTGGAGGCGGCGTCATCAAACATGTCCTTTGACGTATGGGTGTAAATCCGGGCAGTGATCTCCACGGAGCTGTGCCCCATTAGGCGGCTTGCCACGTTGAGCGGCACGCCCGCGCGCTCGAGGTCGGTACAGTAGGTATGCCGGAGGTCGTAGGGCACCAGGGGCGGCAGTTCTTCGGCAAAGGCGGGGATAGTGCCCTGCGCGACCATCTGCGCCTCAACCTCCTGCATCGCAGCTTTGAACCGGTGCCACATCCGGTACATTGCCTTCTCATCCAGCGGGCGGCCACGGGTGTTTTTAAAGACCAGCTCAAACGGCTCCACCTTGGGCAGGGCTGCGGCAAGGCTCGGGATAATGGGGATGTCGCGATACCCGGCCTTGCTCTTGGGCGGCTTTGTCTCGCGGGTACTGCGGTCATAGGCCTTGTCGATATGGATGTGGCCGCCTGTAACGTCTGCGCCGCGCAGTACGATGGATTCCTCAGGGCGCAATCCGGTATAGAGCAGCGTGAGCACCCACGCGCCCGCAGGATGCGTTTTCGCGGCCTCGGGTATAATTTTTTGCGTTCGCGCTCTGTGATCGCCCTGTGCGTGCCTGGTTCCGCCGTTTGGGGCATTGCCAATTTTGACGCGGGGTTTGTCGTACAGAGGCTGTTGTCCTTGGCTGTTTCAAACATGTTGTAGAGCTGGCTGCGTGCCTTCTTAACAGTATCCTTTGCCAAGCCCTCAATGTTGTTCAGGATACGTTGGCAATGTACAGGGCGCACATCTTTCACGCACATGTACCCGATCTCCGGGCGGTATGTATTGGGAATAAAAATATATAGTTTTAAATGAAAAAATTTATGTTATAAAATGCAAATATATGGTATGCTGGAACTAGGCAAAGCCCATGAAAGGGATTAGTATGTATACACGTTGAAAGCTTTTTAATATTTGCCCAAAGCGTTATATTAGTCAGGCCGATTTTTGAAGCCCTGGGCTTAGCAGTTTTGATGAAGCGCTGAAGGATATGCGGGAGTGGGAGGGGTGTTGGTTTGAAACAGAAAATCACTGGACTATCTTTGCTATTGCTATTAGTGGCAATTATTATTAGTGTTACAACATACAGGTATAATAAGCAATCCATTGCTTACATAAATAAAATCCAGGAAATTTCTGTGCAAATGGATGCGCTCCCCAAAATAATCACCATGGAGCAAGCATTGAAAGATGGAGACGTGGTTATTGGCGGCTCCGGAAGGCTGCACAAGGGTGAAAATGCCTTAAAAGCTTATTTGCACGATACGCAGCAGGGATTGCAATCACAAATAAGGATCTATGAGTTTAGCGAAAAAGGGTATTGCATGGTTGTATACTTGTTTTTTGACGGGAAAATGCATTATGGGGTTAATGATTTTACCAGGCAATACAGGGGTGATGATGAAGTCAAAAAAAGAGGCCTTTTCTTTACGTCCATCGCGCTGCTGGAACGAAATGGGAAGTATTCTCTAGTACTTTCGGACAATAAAAATTTGACGGTGGATTCCTATTTGGAAGCAGCGAAAAGTGCTGATTTGCAAAAGCTCTTTTCTGTCCAAGTAGTCGCAACATTTGAAAAAACGTCAGATGCACAAAGCCCCATCTGGGGCGGCTTTTTGTTCTTGCCATCCGGCAAAAGGAACACGTGGGGAGCTGCAGGCTCTCGGCGGTACGGGTTTTGACCTGCACGTCCTGAGCCGGCACCAGCTACGGCCGAGCCGGATGGGAGAGACATTGCCACTCGCCGGCTCTATCTGTTTACGCAGTTGCATCCTCGGTATAATATATGCAAAAAGCCCCTCTGGCCTGGAATGGCCAAAGGGGCTTTTTTAGGCATAAATGAATTTTGCCGTAACAATTTCATTGGCTTGTATCCATAGCTGGATACGGCCTAACGTATCTTCAAGTGGCAAGGGGTGCACAATTGGTAGTGACAACAATGATTAAAAACATTGCGCCTCCAACAACTCGAATGGGCAATTGTGCAGACCACTATGCGTGCATCCCTTTTACCGTGCGTTTTGATAAATAGCAATCATGTCACTCAGGGACAGGGCTTTCGCGGAACCGGTCTTGCTTCCACATGCGGCTATGCAGCCCTCGGCCAATTCAGCGATCTGTTCGTCCGTAGGCTGAATGCCAAGTTCCTTTAGGTTGATGGGCATACCAATGCTATGATAGAAATCCTCCATTGCACTGATGCCCTGCAGAGCGGTTTCCGCATCCGTTGCCCCGGGCGTGACCTGCATGACCTGGATCGCAAACCGGACGAACCTTGGCATACACTCCTGATAGACGTATCTCGCCCAGCTCGGCCATATAGCAGCTAAACCGGCCCCGTGGGTTACATCAAACATGCCACCCAGTTCGTGTTCCAGCTTGTGCGACATGAAATCGCCGCCATCGTTGCCGCAGCCTGTAAGGTCGTTATGCGCCAAGCTGCCTGCCCACATGATTTCTGCCCTTGCGTCGTAATTGCCCGGATCCCTGTGTAAAATTTTTGCGTTGTGCATGACGGTGCGAAGCAGCCCTTCGGCAATTGCATCCGTAAGCTCCATGTTCCCGCCGTTTGTGAAATACCGCTCCATGGTGTGCATCATAATATCCACGCAGCCCGACTGCGTCTGATAATCAGGAAGCGTTTCGGTATATTTGGGATTCATGATTGCAAATTTCGGACGGGCAAGGTTATCGTCGTAGGCACGCTTTTGCCCGGTTTTTTCATTTGTAATGACGCTGCCCTTAGAGGTTTCACTGCCAGCCGCGGCAATGGTAAGCACACTGGCCACCGGTAAGCATTTTTGAGCCGTCCTGGTGTGCTCATACAGCTCCCATACATCATGCTCCGGCTCTGCAAGGCCGTAGGCAATTGCTTTTGCCGTGTCAATAGCGGATCCGCCGCCGATTGCAAGCAGAAAATCAATGTGTTCCGCTTGGCCGATGCGAATGCCATCGTAGACCTTATCCAGCCGGGGGTTTGGGACAACACCGCCAAGCTCGGTATGTTGTATGCCTTCGGCTTCCAGCGATGCCTTTACACGATCCAGGATGCCGGAACGCTGCGCGCTTTTCCCCCCATAAACAATTAAAACCTTCTTGCCGCCATGCGCCTGTATGTAGCGTCCTGTTTTTTCCTCAACGCCCTTTCCAAATACAACCTTGGTGGGGGAATAGTATTCAAATCCGTAAGCCATTTTGAAATCTCCTTTCATGTATTGCTGCAACCTGTTTCTGTTGATGTCTCTATTATAGTGCAGTGCCTCTACAAATAATATGAGGATTGCAAGAAATATTAGTATAATTACGACAAACATGATATAATGATTATAATATTTAGGCGTGGAAATTACAATAAGCGGGAGGGGTGCAGCTTTGTTTATCACAGATGAAAACCAAGTGGAACAGATCCACGGGATGACCACAGAATATCCGTACTGTATGCACGAACAGGATTTGACCGATATTGTCATTCCATGGCACTGGCACGAAGAGGTGGAACTGGGGTACATTGAGGAGGGGGCAAGTACGATCTCGACGATTGATGCGGAATATGTCATCCATCAGGGAGACGGCTTTTTTATCAATACCAATGTGATGGATATGAAAAAGAATGCGAGCCCAGGCGGCCATACGCTTGAAATCAACCATATTTTTCATCCGGTGTTCCTCAGCGGCCATTTCAAGAGCCTATTTGAAACCAAATACCTGAATCCTATCCTGAACAATCGGCAAATTTCCGTCCATATCATTCGACGCGGGCAAAAGGCCGCCAATCAGATTTTAAATAACCTGTATCATTTGAGGGAATTGCAAGCGCAAAGTGATACAGAGTTTCAAACAAGGAATATTTTGTCGGAAACATGGCTCCTGCTGATTCGAGAGATTCAGGAAAACTTTACGCCCGCCGCCGCTGTACCCAATGATGAGCAGAACCGGATTCGCAGCATGATTTCCTTTGTCAACCAGCACTATGCTGAAAAGCTGACGGTTGCGGAGATCGCAGCATCGGCCGGCATCAGTGTGCGGGAGGCACAGCGAAGCTTTCGGCACAGCGTCGGACAAAGCCCATCGGATTACATCCTTGGCTTCCGTTTGAATCGGGCGAAAAAACTCCTTGCGGAAAGCGAGTTGTCCATCACGGAAATCAGCTATCAATGCGGTTTTTCCGACAGTGCATATTTCGGCAAACTATTCCTCCGGGAGTGCAATATGACGCCCAGCGCCTTCCGCCGTATGCATAATAAATAAAAAGGACATAAAAAGAGGACACCCCAATTTAGGGGGGGCTCTTTCATTCTCCACAAACCATGTCCCGTCCTCCCGCCGCCAGACAGCCCTTACCCTGCTGCCGCCCTTGGCCGCATTTGCACCGTCAGGGATAGCATAATGCATAGAAAAGAGGCTCCTTCATCCCGGGGATAGAACGGACGATGGTTCCATCCCGGCCGGCAGCTACGTACGGAAAGCGCTGTATTAGATGGTTTTATTACCTGTTTAACAGTGGTTTTCATGCTTGTCATAGCTTAGGGTGGAGTGTCCGGTAATGACTATGCAAAAGCCCAGGCTCGTTGAATCAAAGCGCCTGGGCTTTTGCGGTATCATATTCATATGCTGTCGCCTGCATAGCTGAGGTATACCGAGGCGTAAAACACGCCGTCCCGTTGTTCGAATTTGGCCTCCCCTGCGTACCGGGCTGCAATTTCACATACGGATTCCACCCCGATCCCAGCGCCTTCCCGCTTGGAGGATAAGGGGATTACCCCGTTGAAATGGACGGGCGTTAAGCAGGGGTTGTCCACCAGGATGAGCAGCGCGGCATTTCCGTGCCGTTTTACACGGAGTTTAATGTATTTTTGCGTGCCATTCCCACGTTTGACGGCCTCCACGGCGTTTTCCAAAAGGTTGCCGAGCAGCACCGTGATATCGGTCGCGGACACGGGGCAGCCGTCAGGATAATCCACTTTGGCGTCGAACCGGATCTTGCTGTCCCGCGCCTGCGCCGCATAGTAACACACCACGGCGTTTACCACGTCGTTGCGGCAATACAGCTCCAGCGTATCCGGCGGCAGCTCGCTCTTATAAATTTCGATGTATTCCGCAAGGCCGGCCTTATCGTCCCGGTCAATATAGGATTTTACCACGGCGAGGTGCTGGCGCAGGTCGTGGCGCGCCTTGCGCAATTCGTCCATGTGGGCGGCAAGGCCGTCATACTGTTTTTTCTGTGCCAGCAGGTTGCGGTCCGCATATTTTAGCGCCTCCTCCAGCAGCGTCCGGCTGTGGGAGATTTTCAGCACCTTGAGCGCGACATAGGATACGTAACAGGCGCCGAACAGCATCAGGTAGCGGGACGCGAGGAACTGCCAGGAAGCGTAGGCATAAACGTCGTCCGTGGTGCAGTAGAGCATGCCGAACAGGGTGGAAAACAGCGGGATGACCCAAAAGTACCGCCACATGGCGCGGTCGTTGATCCGCAGCGCATCCGCTACTGTGCGGTAGAAAAAGCGCAGCAAAAACGGGCAGGTGACCAAATAAATCACGATGCGCGCGATATTATAGACCAAATATGGGTGCGGTGCGGAAAGATCCGGGAAAAACCGGCTTTCCAGGTAATTGGCGTTGCCCATCACGAAGAATTGCCATGCGACGAACAGCAGCCAAGTGAACAGCAATTTGGGGATGCTTGCCTTAATCAGCAGGAACGCCAGGGCGAGGAAGACCAGCAGGAAGAAATACCGGATAATGGTCGTCCATTGCGCCGCCGTTTCATACCCGGCCAGGTTCACGAGGTAGAAGAGCGCGCTGTACGCCGAAGCCAGGCACACCTGCAGCAATACGATGTACCGGAACGGGATGCGCAGCGTGTCCCGGAAGAGCCAGTACCGGGGCAGGGTGAAGGGGAGCACGTCAAGGAATGGGAACAAAAGCACCATCAATGTATCAGCCAGTTTCATAACAGCCCGTCCCCCCGTTCCCGGTCAAATAGATATGCATGGTAAAGCGTTTCAATCTTCTTTTTGTCCCGTTTGGAAAACGGGACTTTTTCGCCGGTGTCCAGCACAAAATCCAGATCGTCCATACGCTGCGTCCGTTCCAGGTTGACGATACAGCCCTTGTAGCAGGCCATAAACTGCGGGTATGGCGCGAAAAGCGCGGAAAGTTCGCTGAAGGGCAGGCGGAAGCGCAGGACGCCGCGCCTGTCCGTATGGATCTGCATGTAATGCCCGTCCCGGTCACACCAGAGGATCTCGCGCAGCAGGATTTTATCCCCTTCCACGCGGATAAAGCGGGCGCTGCGGATTTTCTCCATGCCGGCCAGTTCCATTGTCCTGGCAAAATCATCGTATGAATAAGGCTTCACCAGGTAACCGCAGGCGCGCACCCCGTAACTGTCGACGGCATGGTCGCGGCTGGTGGTGACAAAAATGAGCGCCACGAACTTGTCGGCCTCCCGGATGATCCGTGCCGTTTCGATGCCGGACAGGCCGCCCATATATTGGTCGATAAAGACCATGTCGTAGGCGCCTTCCGCGATATGTTTTAAAAATCCCTCCCCGCTGGGATAGGTTTCCACAGCGGGCGCCTCCCCGGCGTAGTTTTCTTGGAAATACCGGGAAAGGCAATCCTGTATTTCCCGCCGGCACGCGGCTAGGTCGTCGATAATGGCGACCCGGAACCCCAAGCCCCGTTTTTCCATTGTCGGGCACCCCCATCCTTATCCCCCATTTTACAGGAAGCGGGCGCCCGCGGCAATGCAATTTGCGGCCAAAACTTGCAATTTGTGGCCACGCGCTTGGATTGCCGCCTGCATCCCGCCATAAGCTGCGGCAGGCGGGCGCGTCAAAACAGGGGAGGGCGGCCGCGCGGGGCACTGTGGGCAGATTAAGAAAGACTTAAGGAAACGGCTAAATTTTTCGTAAGCTTTATCCGTTAAGCTTAAAATATCAGGGCAGTATGGTATACTGTTGGGGAAAGGGTGATAGGAAATGTACAATATCTTGGTATGCGACGACGAACAATCCATCGCGGACGCGATTGAAATATACCTAAAAGCGGAGGGGTATCAAATATACAAGGCGTCCGACGGGATCGAGGCGCTCGACATGGTGGAGAAGTATGAAATCCACCTGATCATTATGGATATCATGATGCCGCGCATGGACGGCATGAACGCGACAATGAAGCTGCGGGAGAAGCGCAATATCCCGATCATTATGCTATCTGCCAAGAGCGAGGATTACGACAAGATCGGCGGCCTGACCGCGGGGGCGGACGATTATGTGACAAAACCGTTTAACCCCATGGAACTGGTCGCGCGGGTCAAGTCCCAGCTCAGGCGGTACACCATGCTGGGCAGCATGGAGACGCGCAGCGGCGTGTATACCACGGGCAGCCTGGTGGTCGACGACGAGGCCAAGCAGGTCATGGTGGACGGCGAACCGGTCAAACTGACCCCGGTGGAATACGGCATCCTGTGTTTTTTGACTAAAAACGCCGGGCGTGTCTTCTCGATTGAGCAGATTTATGAAAACGTATGGAATGAACCGGCCTACAGCCCGGAGAATACCGTTGCGGTGCATGTGCGCCGCATCCGCGAAAAAATTGAAATTAATCCAAAGGAACCGAAGTATTTGAAGGTGGTGTGGGGCGTTGGTTACAAAATTGAAAAGATTTAGCCGCCAATGGTACTGCAAGTTTATTGCATACTTGGTGATCCTGGGCATGGCGGCGGCGTTTGTGCTGTCATTCCTGACGATAGCGGGCAAAGTGAGCGACCCGTCGGCGTTTGAAAGCAAGACCTATGCGGACAGCAGCGTGTGCGCCGACGAGCTGGCGCGCGTGATCAATAATGTTATGGTCATGCAGTACGACTATATCAACGAAGACAATGTGCGCAGTGGCGGCGCGGTGGACGAATACAACCTATACCGCAACCTTTTCGACGGCAGCGCTTACAGCCGTTACCGCGATAACTATTATGACGAGCAGCGCGCCAAGGAGGATACCTACGGCACGGATGCTTATGCTACCGAATCGCCCAGCCCGGCCGACCTCAATGTCAGCATCGGCGTGATGCAGCAGCATCCGGACTGGGAAATGTTTGAGGACGGCGTGTTCGTCCGCTACCTGAGCGAGCACCCCGAGGCGGTTGAAAACGCCAGGCAGTCCATCATCAATGAGCAGCTGCGCAATTTCCAGCGGGTGCAGACCTTTTTAAGCTCGGTGAGCGGCCAATTTGCGTTCAGCTCCTATCGCGCGGAGACCAATTCCCGTTTGGAAAACACCGCGGGCGCCAGCATCCAAAAGATGCCGATTTATGCGCAGTACGACCTGCTCGAGGATAGCATTGTCGTATATAAGGACGGCGAGGCCAAGCGCTGGATGGATTTCAGCGGTTACGCCTATACGTCTTTTTACCCGTCGCGCGACGGGTACGCGATCCAGCCAAGCGACGCGCTGGGGGTCGGCATTTACCCGGAGTACCTGGCGGAACGCGAGCAGGAGTGGGCGCAGGACCACCGCACCACGACCGACTGCGTCGTGATCATGGTGGCGAGCGTCATCCTTGCGCTGGCGTGCTTTATCTATCTCTGCATCGTCACCGGGCGCGTCCCCGATGAAACGCAGGTTCACCTGTGCCTGATCGACCGCATGTACTCCGAGGTGCACATCGCGTTGATTATCGCCTTGCTTTGTGTGTTCCCGGCCTTGCTCGAGGGGACGATGCGTATGCCGGTCACGGATATCGCGCCGATCGCGGTGCCGGCGGTTTGCGGCGTGCTGGCGGCGGGGATGCCGCTGCTCCTGAGCCTCATGCGCTCGCTCAAGGCGCGCCGCTTTATCCGCAGCTTCGCAATCGGGCGGCTGTGCATCCGCTTTGCCAAATGGGTGGCGCGTTCGGTGCGTTCGGTTTGGAACGGCGGCGGGCTGATGGCGCGCGGCATGCTGGTAGCCGTGCTTGCGCCGCTGCTGTGCATGTTCTGGTTTACCATCCCGTTTATCATTGCGGGCGCGATTTTTGTGACCTACCGCACAATTTCCAAATTTCAGCGCATCCAGGAGGGCGTCAAGCAGGTGCGCGGCGGCAACCTGGACTATAAAATCGACGTGGAGGGCGGCGACCTGGGCGCGCTCGCACAGGATATCAACACGCTGTCGGAGGGGCTGGAATCTGCGATTTCTTCCGAGGTCAAGGCGGAACGCCTCAAGACCGAGCTGATCTCCAATGTCAGCCATGATATCAAGACCCCGCTGACCTCGATCGTCACCTATGTCGACCTGCTCCAGAACGAGCTGGCGAAGGACGAACCCGACCGCGAAAAGGAACGGGAGTATGTCGGCGTCATCAACCAGAAGACGCAGCGCCTGCGCGTGCTGACGACGGACCTGTTCGAAGCGGCCAAGGCGACGAGTGGTGCAATGACCGTCACCCTGGAGCAGGTGGACGTGTCTGCGCTCGTGCGGCAGGGCCTGGGCGAGTTCGACGACAAGCTGCGCGACGCAGAGCTCGACGTGCGGGTGCGCATGCCCGAACAGGCGGCGTTTATCCACGCGGACGGGCGGCTGGTCTGGCGGATTTTTGAAAACATGCTGTCCAATGTGGTCAAATATGCGATGCACGGCAGCCGCGTATACCTCGATGTGACGCGCGGGCACGGCATGGTGACGCTCGTGATGAAGAATATTTCGGCATACGAGCTGAACGTACCGGCGGAAGAGCTGATGGAGCGCTTTAAACGCGGTGACGAATCGCGTTCGAGCGAAGGCAGCGGCCTGGGGCTCTCCATCGCGACCAGCCTTGCGCAGCTCCAGCACGGCATTTTCGATATCGAGGTGGACGGCGACCTGTTTAAGGCCACGCTGTCCATGCCGGAGTACCGCCCTGATTTTACAGAAAAGTAACACGCTTCCGTTTGCATTTGCGGGGGCTACGGTATACAATAGGAACAAATATATAAAACAGGGGACTAAGACGGTTGCAAGTGAGTATGGTGAACGTCCGGCCATCAAACGGGCGGGGGAATCGCAATAGGAAGAAACATAATAGGGCGCCAAGGCTGATCGCGGCGATTGCAATTGCAATCGCCGCTGTTGGCGTGCTGTTATGGCTTTTTAAAACGCCGGATGAGGACGCGGGGCTTACCTATATCGGCGATATCCCGGTAATTTCGAATTTCCTGCCCGAAGGCTCCGCTTCCCGGCCGGGGGTCAAGCGGGATATCAAGTACATCGTCATCCATGAAACGGATAATTTCAGCGCGGGCGCGGACGCTGCGGCGCATAATAAATTCCTGCTGACGAACGCCGACACGCAGGAGCTTTCCTGGCACTACACGGTGGACGACCATGAGATTTACCACAACCTGCCCGACGACGAGGCGGCGTACCACGCCAGCGACCACCTGGAAAAGAACGGCGGGAACCTCAACGGCATCGGCATCGAGCTTTGCGTCAACGAGGACGGCGACTATGAGCAGACGCTGCGCAACGGCGAGCTGCTGGCCGCGACGCTGCTGCGGGAATACGGCCTCTCGGTCAAGGACGTCAAGAAGCACCAGGACTTTTCCGGCAAGGTCTGCCCGGCGCGGCTGATTGAAAACGGGCGCTGGGACGAGTTCCTGGATCGGGTCGCACGGGACTGCCAAGCGCTGAAAGAGCAGGAAAAGCAGCAGGGGGGATAGGCTGCTTCGTAAAATTTTTGCAAAAAGCTGTTCCCTTTTCCACTTTGTATGGTATAATAACAAACGTATGAAATCCGGAAAAGGAGTGATCGTATGCAAAGCGACTATTTGGATTTGACATTCCCCAAGCAAAAGCATATTGCGCTGGTCGCGCATGACAATAAGAAGAAAGAAATGATCGAGTGGTGCCAGCAGCACGCGGAAATCCTCAAAAAGCATTTCCTGTGCGGCACCGGCACGACGGCGCGCCTGATTGCGGACGCAACGAGCCTGCCCGTCCGTGCGTTCAACAGCGGCCCGCTGGGCGGCGATTTACAGATCGGCGCGCGGATCGTAGAGAATTCGATCGACTGTATGATTTTCTTCTGGGACCCGCTTGCGGCGCAGCCGCATGACCCCGATGTCAAGGCGATTATGCGCATTGCGGCGGTATACGATATCCCCTGCGCGTTTAACCGCTCTTCGGCAGATTTCCTGCTGAGCTCCCCGTTTATGGACGAGGAGTACACCCATCAGGTCATGAATTTCAACAAGAACGTGATGGGACGCTTTGAGGACATGAAGAAGTAACGAAACAAATACATAAAAAGGGGACGGGCTTTTTGCGCCGTCCCCTTTTTAACGGGACAACAAGGAGAGTAAAAGACAATGGTAGTAATTTTAAAACCAAACGCGCCTAAGGAGCGTATCGACAACCTGCTGAACCACTTTAAGGACATGGGGCTGTCGATAAATTACTCCGAAGGCGCCAATACTACGATCATTGGCCTGATCGGCGACACCTCGCGCATCGACGAGAGCGACGTTGCGGCATATGAGATCGTGGAGCGCGTACAGCGCGTTTCCGAGCCGTTTAAAAAGGTAAACCGCAAGTTCCACCCCAAGGACTCCATCATCGAGGTCGCGGGGCGCAAGATCGGCGAGGGCTACTTTAACGTTTTCGCGGGGCCGTGCTCAGTGGAAAGCGAGGAGCAGATCCTGATGGTCGCGGAGTCGGTCAAGAAGGCGGGCGCGTCCTTCCTGCGCGGCGGCGCGTTCAAGCCGCGCACGTCGCCGTACTCGTTCCAGGGGCTGGAGGCGGACGGCCTCAAGCTGCTGCTTGCAGCCAAGCGCCAGACCGGCATGCCGATCGTGACGGAAATCATGAGCGAAAAGCACCTCGACCTGTTCGCGGATGTCGACATCATCCAGGTTGGCGCGCGAAATATGCAGAATTTCATGCTGCTCAAGGAACTGGGGCGCTCGAACAAGCCCATCCTGCTCAAGCGCGGCCTGTCGTCCACAATGGAGGAGTTCCTGATGTCGGCGGAGTACATCTGTGCCGGCGGCAATGAAAACGTCATGCTGTGCGAGCGCGGCATCCGCACGTTTGAAACCATGATCCGAAACAACTTGGACATTTCCGCGGTGCCGCTGGCCAAGACGCTTTCGCACCTGCCGATTATCGTCGACCCGAGCCACGCGGCGGGGCGCCGCGACATGATCGACCCGCTGTCCCGCGCCGCCATCGCCGCCGGCGCCGACGGCCTGATGATCGAGGCGCATAACAACCCGCGCTGCGCCCTGTGCGACGGCGCGCAGTCCCTGGACCTGCCGCAGTTTGACAGTGTGATGGAGAATATCAGCCGCCGCGTTGTGTTTGAGGGCAAGCAGCTCGTCACAGCGTAAATACGGCATAAAAATTGGCCGGGGTACCGGCGCGGCGGAGAGCGGGGAGGCGTACAAGCTGTGCATGCGAAGGGCAGACGGCCATTTGCCGCCATATCCTGTATTTTATTGGTGCTGTCGGCCGGGCTTACCGGCTGGCGGTACACGGCGGAACCGGGCGCTTATTACGCGCCCAGTGGCGAAGAGGCTGACCTGACGCAGCTTTTGCAGAAGGAAAAGCCGGACGACGGCGTTTACCGCACGCTGCTGGCGCAGGCCGGGCTTGGCCGCCCGGCGGTCGACGCGCTATGGGATGCGCCGGACGGGAAGCAGGAGATCCTGCGCCTACAGGCGGCGTATTTTGCAAGCCCCCATTTCCTTTGCCAGCCGAACAGCCCGATATCCTTTGAGGAGCGGGTGACAGGCGCTGCGGGGGAGGAAGCCCGGTCGACGGACATCGTCGGCATACAGGCGGGCGATATCCTGCTCACCCCGTGTTCGCATACCTTCGGCTGGCGCAACGGGCATGCGGCGCTTGTGGTCGACCCTGTGGGGCGGCGGACGCTTGAATCCGTGGTGCTGGGCAGCAAGTCCAGCATACAGGATTTATCCAAGTGGGAGGGGTATCCGCAATTTGCGGTGCTCCGCCTGCGCGATGCATCCATGGCCACGCGCGCGCAAGCCGCGGCATGGGCAATGCAGCATCTCGTGGGCATACCTTATGATTTTACCGTCGGCGTACTCCATCCCAAGCAGCCAGGGGAAACGGGCATTACCGGGACGCAGTGCGCGCACCTGGTCTGGCTCGCGTACATGGCCGCCGGGTACGACATCGACGGCAACGGCGGCCGGGTGGTTTTGCCGCGCGATATTGCGCGCAGCCCGCTGCTTGAGGTCGTGCAGGTGTATGGCGTCGACCCGTCGCTGCTGCCACAATAGGGCGACGCACGCGCCAAAGGGCATCAGGGTATCATCATCGCCTTGCAAAAAGGCCGGGACGCAAGTCCCGGCCTTTTGTTATGCCGTAAGCCCCGGCAGGTCGCTTAAAGAGCCGAAGGTATAGCCCATGCCTTCCCATTTGGTCAGCAGCTCGTCAAGGATCTCCGCGTTGGTCTGCGAGGTGGAGTGCAGCAGGACGATCGCGCCGTCATGGATGCGCGGCAGCAACTTTTTGAACGCTTCGTCATGGCTCGGCTGGTTGTCGGTGTACCAGTCGACATAGGCGAGGCTCCAGAACACCGTGTGATACCCCAACGCCTGCGCCTGTTTCAGGTTTTCTTCGCTGAATTTGCCCTGTGGCGGGCGGTAGAATTTGGGCAGTTCCTGCCCGGTGGTTTGCTGGAACAACTCCGCAAGGTCGTCGAGCTCTTTTTGGAACGCGGCGGCGTCCGCGATTTTGGACATGTCGGGGTGGTGGAAGGTGTGGTTGCCGACGATATGCCCTTCCTCCACCATGCGTTTGACGAGATCCGGCGCGGTTTCGATATAATTGCCTACGACAAAAAAAGCCGCCGGGGCGTTGTGCTTCTTTAGCGCGTCCAGGATGGCAGGCGTGTTGCCGTTTTCATACCCCGCGTCAAAGGTGATGTAAATGGTCTTTTTCGCCGGGTCGCCCAGGTAATATGCGCCGTACTGTGCGAGTTGTTCGGGCGTGGCGTTCCCGATGGGCGGCGCGCCCTCGGTTTGGAACGACAGCCCCCAGTCGGTCGTGGAAGCGGGCACCGCCGCCTGGCCGGATACCGTTTGCGCATCCGGGCGCGATAGGGCAAAGCAGGCGGCCCCTGCGAGGCAAAGCGCGGCCGCGCCCATTACGACCCAGCGGCGTTTGATCGTCAAAAACAAGTCACAAGCACTCCTTTCATTTGACCGTTCTACCCTACGAATGTATGCGGCCGCCCAGCGGATTATGAGGCGCTGCGGGATTACGCATTGTGAAAAGTGACAAAAGAAAATGAAAAATACGCTGCCAATATAGATAAAATATGTTATACTGGAATCAATCATAGGGTTCCACGATGGTGGGCTACGATCTTAGGAGGGGTGACTATGAAAAAGAAAGCGATCGCGCTGCTGCTAACGGCGGCGCTGCTGTGCGGCTTGGGCGTCCCCGCGCTTGCGGCCGACACAAACCCGCCGCTTTACCAGCAGTGGGGGTACAGCACGGCGCAAGAATTTATGGACAACTGGGGGATATCCGGCGTCAGCTACGACTGGGTAAGCGAGCGGTACCAGTATTATCTGCCGCAACTGCAGCAAAACCCGGATATGGCGTTTGACCGCGCCTACCAGGGCTGGGGCTGGGGCATGGTGGATACGTATTTTTCCAGCCGCGAAGAGTTCCTGCGGGACGCTGCGACGCAGTTTGCCCGCCTGGACGCCTATGAATATCTCCCGCCCATGCAGGTGCAGGTCAACGGCCGGAAAGTCGACTTTACACAGGGGCAGCCGGAGATGAAGGATTCCTGCGCCATGGCGCCGGTGCGCCTGCTGGTAGAGGCGCTGGGCGGCGAAATGGAGTATTTTGCCGCGGCTGAGGTCGTGCAGATTGAATTGAACGGCAACCGTGTAACCGTCGGTATGGGCGGCACGGTGCTGGACGCATGGCGCGGCGGCGCGCAGGAAAGCGTGGGGCTGGATGTGCCGCCCTATGAAAAGGACGGGCAGATGTATGTCCCGGTACGCCCGGTCTGCGAGGCGCTCGGCCTCGATGTGGGCTGGGACGAGGGGGCGCAGGCAGTTGTTGTGCTGGACGGCGATTCGATCGCCGCGGACATCGACCGCAGTTTTACCATCCTGAACCGTTTCCTGGCTTCCGCGCCGGGCTACGATGCGGACAAGACGTACCGTTCGGCGTTCGAGGCTGCCGGCGTAATTACGCGGTTCGATACGATCGACGGCGACCGCACCTATCCCATCAAGGCGAAGGCTACCGTGCTGAGCCATGGCTACCAGATGCAGATGGACATGGAGTTTGACCTGGCGTCCCTGGTCAGCCTGGTGAGTACGGAACTTGGCAGCTGGAGCAGATGGCTGCAAGCGGACTATGCCGGCCAGATGGAAACTTTGCAGCACATGCTGAAGGACGGCAAGCTGCAGCTTATCTTAAATGTGGATGAGGATACCCTCTATGTCAAAACCACGGCGATGAAGGACCTGCTGTCGCTGGCCGCCCCGGAGGGCAAGATCCCGGCGGTTGTCGACGGGGCGTGGTTTAAGATCACAAACATCGGCCTGGCGGGCAAGCTGCAAAGCAGCATGCCGTTTGAAGAGAACGGCAATAGGACCTTCGGCCAGATCCTGTACCGCATCATGGCCGGGAACCTGCGTTACGACGCTTCTAAAAAATACAGCGAGATGATGGCTGACGTGCAGACGCTCCGCGGCGTGCTGGGCGACCAGCAATTTACCAAGAGCGGCTCCACTTACACGGTCAAGGTCGACAAGTCCGTTTTCGTCGGGCAAGAGGAGGCGCTCAGCCCGTTTGGCCTGCAAAACTGGCTCAAGGAGTTTGAGGGCAAGCTGACCTTTAATGAGGTCAGCGGGGCTGGTACGGCCACCCTGCGCTGCCGCATAGGCATGCCGACGAACGGCAGCGACATCCTGCTGACCATGGACGTACAGTATGCAAAGGGCAAGGGGGAAGCGCGCTATGCCCTCCACCTGCAAAACCAGATGAAGTGCGAACTGACACTCCATACCGAGGTGGAGGAAACGGACGAAACCGTGCTGACAGAGCCGCCCGAGGGCGCCCTTGTGATCGACTTGAAAGGGTTGATGGACGCCTGGACGCCGACAGAAGAACAACCGGAAGACGCGGAATGAGATAAAACCCATGGCGCGGGAAAAGGCGGCCGGCTTGGAGCCGGCCGCCTTTTCCGTCGGTTTGACGTGGGGGGATATCATATACGGCTGCAGCAGTAGTTGGGGTCATACACCCGCTGCCGCGCCGGCCGCTTGGTTGATCGCTTTATAGGTTCCAATGTGCCGTCCTCACCCTCCACATTGACAAAACCCCCTTCGATTGCGTCACCCGGGCATTCCAAGGCCGCATCCATTATACAGGAAAGGCCGGCGCCCTGCAGGCCTTTTCCGGCATGGGCAGCTTTTCAGGTTTTAAGGGAGGGGGGATCAGCTCCCGTAGTCTTCCAACAAGTGGGCGAGGGCTTCGTCGTCCGCCAGGGGGATGCCCTGGCGCAGGGCTTCCTGGTCGGCGAGCGGGAGGGCGCGCACGTCAATATCGGTCACGAGCGCGGGGGACGTTTCGCCGGCGTTGTAAATGGCGATATGGTTATCCAGGGCATAGGCGGTATAGCCCTGTGCGGCGGGCGCCGGTATGGGCGCGGCGGCGGGCACGGCGCGCGTATGCATCAGCGCCATCCCGGAGATGATAAGCACAGTCGCAGCAATCAGGAGCATATGCCGGAACCAGCGGGCGTCCGAGGGTTCCTGTACGGAATTTTGCATCATATTTGATATTCCACCCCTTTTCAGGACTTTTTGATACCCTATTCTTGCCCAGGAAATCTTAAATATACCTGTCGATTTGAATTTTTATGTAGATTTCTTTGACGATCGTTGTTATAATATGAAAATGGCACCGGATGGCTGTGTCCGGGCATCCCTTGAAAAGGGGCAAAACCGCGGTTCCCAGACATGGGGACGGCGGAAAAGGAGGCTTTGTTTTGGCTAAGCGAAAGAAAAAGAAGACGCATAAGGTGCGCACCTTTTTTGTTTCCCTGTTGCTTGTGTGCATCCTGACGGCTACGATCTGCGGCTTGGCATTCGCCTGGTACATTCACAGTTATGTCAACCCCTCGATCGATGACCTCGATTTGAATGGGCTCGGCATGAACTTCACAAGCATTGTCTATGCGCCGCAGCGCGATGCTTCCGGCGATGGGGAAATGCAGTACGTGGAGTATGAGCGCCTGCACGGCGGTGAGAACCGCATTTGGGCGGATATGAGTGAAATCCCTGATTACCTCAAAAATGCATTTGTTGCGATTGAGGATCAGCGCTTTTATGAACATAAAGGTGTGGACTGGAAGCGTACGGCGGGTGCGGCCCTCGACTGGGTGACCGGCAAGGGCAGCTACGGCGGTTCGACGATTACGCAGCAGCTGATCAAGAACCTGACGCAGGACGACGATTATTCTGTCAAGCGCAAGCTCACGGAAATCCTGCGCGCATTGGAACTGGAAAAGCAGGTGGGCAGCAAGGACAAAATCCTTGAGATGTACCTCAATATGATCTATATGGGGTACGGTTCCAACGGCGTAAAAACCGCCGCGCGGACGTATTTTGATAAGGATTTAAGCGACCTGAACCTTGCGGAATGCGCGGCGCTCGCGGGCATCACCAACAACCCGTCCAAGTACGACCCGTTCCGTTTCCCGGAAAACGTCAAGAAGCGCCAGACGACGATCCTCGACCAGATGAACAAACAGGGCATGATTTCGGAAAGCGAAATGAACGAGGCGCTTGCAGCGCCCCTCAATTACCAACGCCCGGCGGACGAGGGGGCGAACGCGGAGCCGTATTCGTACTTTACCGATACGGTCATTACCGACGTGGTCAACGACCTCGTGGAGCGCAAGGGGTATTCCAAGACGCTCGCAAACAAGCTGGTCACCTCGGGCGGCCTGAAAATCTATACCACGGTCGATACGCGTATCCAGGGCATCATGGAGGCGGTCTATACGGACGATTCCAATTTCCCGGATATCAGCAAGAACGGCGTCCGCCCGGAAAGCGCTATGGTGGTCGCCAACAAGGACGGCGAAATCCTGGGGATTGTCGGCGGGCGCGGACAGAAGACCGGCAGCCTGCTGCTCAACCGTGCGGAAACGCCGCGCCAGCCGGGCTCCGCCATCAAGCCGCTGGCCGTTTACGGCCCTGCCATGGACGCGGGCATCATCACCCCGTATACCGGCATGGAGGACAGCGCCTACGAGGAGATTAACGGGAAACCCTGGCCGCGCAACGACGACCGCGTGTACCGCGGCCCGGTCATCCTGAAGGACGCCGTGGCTAAGTCGATCAATACGATCGCGGTCAAGACGCTGGCGGAACTGACGCCGGAAGCGTCGTTTACCTTCCTGACGGAAAAGCTCGGGTTTAAAAACCTCATCGGCTCGCAGACCACGCCGAGCGGCAAGGTGCAGACCGATATCGCGCTCGCACCGCTCGCACTCGGCGGCCTGACAAACGGCGCGACCGTGCGCGAGATGGCGGGCGGCTACACCATTTTCATCAACGACGGCAAGTTCGTACCGCCGCATACCTACACCAAGGTCGTGGATTCCGAGGGCAAGGTACTGCTGAGCAACGAGGACGTGGAGCCGGTCGTCGCGTTTGAAAACGAGAAGACCAGCTACTATATGAACCAGACGCTGCAGGGCGTAACAAGTTACGGTACGGCGACCTCGGCCAAAATCCCAGGCATCGCCACCGCCGGTAAGACCGGTACGACGACCTCCCAGCGCGACCGCTGGTTCTGCGGCTATACGCCGTATTATGTCGGCGTGTGCTGGTTTGGTTACGACAAGACCTATACGCTGTCCGGCGTCAGCGGCAACCCGGCCACGAAGCTGTGGAAAGCCGTGATGACGCGCGTGCACGAGGGGCTTCCGGAAGCGTCGTTCGACAAGCCGACGAGCGATAAGGGCTTTACGGCGGTCAGCTACTGCACGCAGACCGGCTTGCTGCCCTCGGAGGGCTGTGAAACCGCGACCGGCTATTTTTATAAGGGCGATGCGCCGACGGAACACTGCCCCGGCCACGCCGTCGAAAAGACGGACGCGGAAATTTACCAGGAACTGATCGGGCAGGTCGACCCGGAGACCGGCCTGCTGCCGGACGGCACCAAGATTGAGGATCACCTCAAGGGGGACGGCACGCTGCCGACGGTCCCGGGCGGCACCACCACGCCCGGGCAGGACCCGGAGGCCGGCGGTGAAGCAGGCGGCACGCCCGGCGACGACGTCCCGCCGAACGAGGGCGGCACCACCACCCCTGACAACGGCAACGCAAACACCAAGCCGAACGAAGGCGGCCAGGCCAAGCCCAACGAGGGCGGCACTACCGCACCGCCGGACGAGCCGGATCATACGCCGCCCCCCGCGCCGCCGGTAACGGATCCGGAAGACGACCCCGAAGGATAATGCTTTACATCCGGGGCAAAATATGATATTATAATTCATGTCTGTTAAGCAGCGTCGCACAAGGCCGCACTAGCCGGGGTGGCAGCGGTGCCTTGTACCTGCAATCCGCTATAGCAGGGGGGAATCCCGGCGGTAAGGGCCGGCGCTGTGGCGCCAGTAGCTGTGCATAAGGCGATGAGAGATTGGTACTGCGCAACGGAGGACTGTGAACCATGTCAGGCGGGGAACCGAGCAGCATTAAGCAGAAACCATCGTGTGCCGCAGAACTGCCGATTTTGAGCCGGATGTACAGTATTACGGCCATGGTGCCCGATTCGAACCGCCGGTGTGCGGTCTTGTGGGGCGCTGCTTGACCAGACGGTTTATATTGACTTGTACCATGCAGGTGGGCAGATGGATCATCTGCCCACCTTTTCGTATTTATAATTTTAATTCCGGGCAGGAGGGAAGGCGCGTGTACCAGGCACTATATCGGAAATGGCGGCCGTTGCGGTTTGCGGACGTCATCGGGCAAAAGCACATTACGGATACGCTGCGCAGCCAGCTCCAGTCCGGCCGCCTGTCGCACGCCTACTTGTTCACCGGGACGCGCGGCACCGGCAAGACGACCTGCGCCAAAATCCTGGCGCGTGCGGTCAACTGCGAGCACCCGGTGGGCGGCGACCCGTGCAACGAGTGCGCGTCCTGCCGCGGCATCCTGGACGGCAGCGTGCTCGACGTGCTGGAGATCGACGCGGCCTCCAACAACGGCGTGGACAACATCCGCGACATCCGCGACGCGTCCCAGTACACGCCGGCCGCGGTCAAAAAACGTGTTTATATCATCGACGAGGTGCATATGTTGTCGCAGGGCGCTTTTAACGCCTTGCTCAAGACGCTGGAGGAACCGCCCCCGCACGTGCTGTTCATCCTCGCGACGACCGAGATACACAAGGTGCCCGCGACCATCCTGTCGCGCTGCCAGCGCTTCGATTTCCGCCGCATCACGCCGGAGGATATTGCGATCCGCCTGCTGGAGGTGGCGCAGGCCGAGGGCATCCCGCTGACGGAGGGCGGCGCAAGGCTGATCGCCCGCCTGTCGGACGGCGCCATGCGCGACGCGCTTTCCATGCTCGACCGCACGGCGGCCGGCGGGGATACGATTGATGAGGACGCCGTTTCGCAATCGGTCGGCATCCTGGGCGGCGAACGCGCCGCGGAACTGATGGACTGCATCCGCCGCGGGGCGCTTGGGCGCGCCGTGGGGCTGATCGGCGAGTGCTATGTCGACGGGCGCGACCTGTCCGCCGTGCTCGACCAGCTTCTCGGGCTGATCCGCGACATGCTGCTCGTCAAGACAGCCAAGGGCGATATCTCCGCCATGCTGTCGCCGGCGTATCCGGAAAAGACGGTGCGGGAGCTGTGCCAGGGCTGCGCGGCCTCCACGCTGATTGCCTACACCGGCATGATCCAGGAAAGCCTGGCGCGCATGAAAAACGNACGGCGACCGCCCGCCCCCGCCGGGGGATGCGGACGCCCCGCCGTGGGACGAAGCGTCGGCGCCGGTGCAGGAAAAGGCAAAGGCCGCGCCGGCCAAGCCGAAAGCGGAATCCTGGCCGCTCTGGTCCAAGCTGCTGACAAACCTGACCGGTAAGATCGGCAACGCGGCGCATGTCAACCTGAAGCTTTCGGCGCGCGGCGAACTGCAGGGGAATACTTTGCGCATCTATGCGGACGATAGCGTCACGGCGATGCTCGCTTCCGCCGCGCCGACCAAGGAGGCGATTGCCCGCGAGGCGTCCGCGCTCATTGGCGAACCCTGCGTGGTCAAGGTGCGCGAGGCGGAGCAGGCGGAAGAGGAAGCGGACGCCAGCGGCGTGAATGAAATATTGGACAACGCCCGGAAACAGGGCATTGAGGTCACCGAGTTTTAGGAGGAAAGCAATATGGCAAAGGGTAAGTTTAATGGCATGGGCGGCATGAACATGGGCGCGATGATCAAGCAGGCGCAGAAGATGCAGCAGGATATGCTGCGCGCGCAGGAGGAGATCGCAAACCGCGAGACCACGGTTACCGCGGGTGGCGGCATGATCACGGTCACCATGCAGGGGACGAGCACGCTCAAGGCGATCGAGATCAAGCCGGAGATCGTAGACCCGGACGACATCGAGATGCTGCAGGACACCGTGCTGGCGGCGGTCAACGAGGCGCTGCGCGCGGCGGCGGATGCGTCACAGGAAGAGATGAAGAAGGTCACAGGCGGCGCAAGCATGCCCGGCCTCTTTTGAGTAAACGATGAAGTTTTTCGCGCCCCCGGTCGAGCGCCTGATCGAGGAATTCGCCAAGCTGCCCGGCATCGGGCAAAAAACGGCGCAGCGGCTGGCGTTCCATATCCTGAACCTGCCCAAGGATGACGCGGAACGGTTTGCCGACGCGATCCGGGAAGCCAAGAGCACGGTGTTTACCTGCAAGGTGTGCCAGAACCTGACGGACGGCGAAATCTGCCCGATTTGCGCCAACCCCGCGCGTGACCGCGGGCTCATCTGCGTGGTGGCCGACCCCAAGGACGTCATCGCGTTCGAGCGCACGCGGGAGTTTAACGGCCTGTACCATGTGCTGCACGGGGTCATATCGCCGCTCAATCACGTCGGGCCGGATGAAATCCGTATCCGCGAGCTGCTGCAGCGCGTGGCGGACGAGGATATCCGGGAGGTCATTATCGCGACAAACCCGGATACCGAAGGCGAGGCCACGGCGATGTACATTTCGCGCCTGCTCAAGCCGTTCGGCGTGCGGGTGACGCGCCTGGCATACGGCATCCCGGTGGGCGGGCACCTCGAGTATATCGACGAGGTCACGCTGATGCGCGCGCTGGAAGGCCGCAGGGAAATTTAAAACCGCAAAAGAAGCGGCGCAATGCATTTGCATTGCGCCGCTGCCGTTTTTATTTCTGGTATTCCTGCAAGGTGAAGGAGGCCGTGCCGGTCTGGCTGCCGCGCACGACGGTGAACTGTACCGTGTCGCCGACGCTGTGCCCGTCCAGGATGCTGTTGAGGTCGGACAGGGAGCCAACCTTTACGTTGTCCACCGCGACGATGCGGTCGCCCGCCTGCAGCCCTGCTTTCGCCGCGTTGGAGGACGCGCCGACCGACTGGATGTAAAGCCCGGTCCAGCGCACGCCGTAGAGCATCGCGGTCTGCGCGTTCGACACCTCGACAAGGCTCATGCCCAGGTCGATGCGGCCGGAGACATAGCCCGCGCTGATGAGCTGGTTGATGATATCGGTCACGTTGCTGATCGGGATGGCGAAGCCCAGCCCTTCGATATCCTCGCCCGAAGACTTGGCGACCACGATGCCGACCAGCTCGCCCTGCGCGTTGAACAGCCCGCCGCCGGAGTTGCCGGGGTTAATGGCCGCGTTTGTCTGGAGGAGGGACATCGTACGCCCGTCGAGCGTGATCTCGCGCTCCTTCGCGCTGATGATGCCGTCCGTCACGGTGCCGCCGAGCTGGCCGAGCGGGTTGCCGATGACCACCGCGGTTTCGCCGACAACCAGCGAATCGGAGCTGCCGACCGTGGCGGGTTTCAGGCCCGTCGCCTCGATTTTAAGCACGGCCACGTCGGTCTTGGAGTCCGTGCCGACAAGCACGGCGGGATAGCTTTCCCCGCTGTGCAGCGTCACGTAGATTTTGGCCGCGCCGTCGATCACATGGTTGTTCGTGACCAGGTAGCCGTCCGACGACAGGATCACGCCGCTGCCCGCGCCGGATGAGATATACTGCCGCAGGTCGGAACCCGTCTGCACGGATTCGGTCGTGATTTCCACCACAGAGTCCGAAGCGGCAGCAGCAACCTGCGCCACCGTACCGCTACCCGTGGCAGAGAGGCTGCCGGCTCCGGCCGCAAGCGGGACGGTCTGTAGGCCGGTGGACGCGGCGGCGCCGGTACCGCCCGCGTCCTGATGGAGCGTCCAGCCGAGCGCAAAGCCCGAGCCGGAGGTCGAAAGCAGCGCGGCCGCAAGCAGGCCGGCGAGCGTTTTCTTGGATATTGTCATAAAAATCACCCCGTATACTGGTTTTTGTTTCTGGTGCCAGTATACGGGGCGAATGTGTACGGATGATGTAATTTGTGCGAATAAATTTTAAAACGTGCGGGGATTATTCCGCCGCAGCCCGCTGCGGCAGGCGCCACTCGGACAGGAACAGCCCCATGAGCGTAAGCGCGGTGCCCAGTACGGTGACCTTGGTGACGCGCTCGTGCAGGATGAGCGCGGAGCCGATCACCGAAATCACTGGGGTCATGTAGATGTAGACGCAGGATTTGACCGCGCCAAGCACGCGCACCGCGAGGTTCCAGGTGACAAAGCATATGGCCGACGCGCCGATCGCCAAATACGCCATGTTCGCGAGGTTGAGGGGCGCGGCAAACCGGCTGAAGCCGAACTGGAATCCGAATAGGGCGAGTGCGGGGATCATAAATACCAGCCCCCACAGGAAGGTGCGCCGGGTCGTCTGGATCGTGTTGTAGCCGAAGGCGCTGATCTTGCGCCCGAGGATGGAGTATACCGCCCAGACGAACGCGGCCAGCACGGCCAGGATATCCCCGAGCGGGTTGAGCTGGAACACCGCGCTGCCGTTCCAGCTGATCAGGATAATGCCGGTGATCGCGCAGGCAAAGCCGCAGATGAAATTGGGGCGCAGCGCTTCGCCGTCCAGGAAAAAATGCGCAAGCAGCGCGGTGAAGAACGGCGCGATGGAAACGATCACGCCGACGCTGGATGCGAGCGAATAGGTGAGCGCAATATTTTCAAACAGGTAATAGAGTGTCATGCCGCACAGGCCGGCGGCTGCAAAATAGGCCTCCTGCCGCCGGATGGACAGGCGCAGCGGCCGCGGGCAAAAGAGCCAGAGCGCGAGGTACCCGATGCCGAATCGGTAAAACAAAATTTCAACCGGGGAAAACGACCGCAACAGGATCTTGGTCGAGATAAAGGTCGTCCCCCAGACCAGTACGGTGAAAAATGCGAGCAGATGCCCGAGCGATGGTTTGTTCGTGTCCATGGTTCCTCCGAACCCTCCTGATACTTTGTATGGATTTGCCGCGCCCCCGGGGCGCGCATGCAGGGAGCCTTCTAGCCGCACGGGGGCAGTATGCCGGAAAACGCGGAAAAAGGCTTGCATGAAGTTGTGAAAACTGCAGAAAATGGGAATGGCTCCCTATCTGCAAAACGGCTTGCTTCGCGTCCATTATAGCACGGAAAAGGACAAATGGACATATTTTTTGCTTGTAAACTTGCACGGGGCTGGGGCACGTGATAAAATAGGAAAGCTAGTAAGGTTTTGGAGGAAGAACAAGTTGGCAGACTTTCGAAAAGAAATAGAAAACCGCCGGACATTTGCGATCATTTCGCACCCTGACGCCGGTAAGACCACCATTACGGAAAAATTCCTGCTCTACGGCGGCGCGATCCAGGAAGCGGGCATGGTCAAGGGCAAGAAAAACAGCCGCCACGCGGTGTCCGACTGGATGGAGATCGAGAAGCAGCGCGGCATCTCGGTCACCTCCTCGGTGCTGCAGTTCCAGTACCAGGGCAAGTGCATCAACATCCTCGACACGCCCGGGCACCAGGACTTTTCCGAGGATACCTACCGTACGCTGATGGCGGCGGATAGCGCGGTCATGGTCATCGACGCTTCCAAGGGCGTCGAGGCGCAGACGCGCAAGCTTTTCAAGGTCTGCGCCATGCGCGGTGTGCCGATTTTTACGTTTATTAACAAGATGGACCGCGAGGCGCGCGACCCCTACGAGCTGCTCGACGAAATCGAGACCGAGCTTGGCATCGGCACCTACGCCGTCAACTGGCCGATCGGCTCGGGCAAGCGCTTCAAGGGCGTCTATGACCGTATGGACGACCAGGTCATCGCGTTTGAGGGCGCGGATTTCCGCCACGAGGTCAAGGCACAGCGCATGTCGATCGACGACCCGGTGCTTGAAGGGCTGCTGCCCGAGGAGCAGTACCAGACCCTGATCGACGATATCGAGCTGCTTTCCGGCGCGGGCGACGATTTTGATCTGGAGGCTGTGCGCGCAGGCAAGCTGTCGCCCGTGTTCTTTGGGTCGGCGCTGACGAATTTCGGCGTAGAGCCGTTCCTGGAAAAGTTCCTGGGGATGTCCACGCCGCCGACCGCGCGCGAGGCCGATATCGGGCTGGTGGACCCGTTCGACCCGCATTTCTCGGCGTTCGTATTTAAAATCCAGGCCAATATGAACAAGGCGCACCGCGACCGTATCGCGTTTATGCGTATCTGCTCAGGCAAGTTTGAACGCGGCAAGGACGTGTGGCATGTGCAGGGCAACCGCAAGATGCAGCTTGCCCAGCCGCAGCAGCTGATGGCGCAGGACCGCTCCATCGTCGACGAAGCCTACGCGGGCGACATCATCGGCATTTTTGACCCGGGCGTGTTTTCCATCGGCGACACGGTGTGCGACCCCGGCATGAAGTGCGCCTATTCCGGCATCCCGACCTTTGCGCCGGAAATCTTCGCGCGCGTGCGGCAGAAGGATACGCTCAAGCGCAAGCAGTTTGTCAAGGGCGTGGAGCAGATCGCGCAGGAAGGCGCGATCCAGATCTTCCACGAGCCGAACACCGGCATGGAAGAGGTGATTGTCGGCGTTGTCGGCGTGCTGCAGTTCGAAGTGCTGGAATACCGCCTTAAGAATGAATACAATGTCGAGATCATCCGCGAGGGGCTGCCCTACAGCCACATCCGCTGGATTGAAAACACGGATGAGGAATACGATTATAAGGAGCTGCGCCTGACCTCGGACACCAAGGTCGTGCAGGACTTCCGCGGCAACTTCCTGCTGCTTTTTACTTCGCCATGGAATATCACCTGGGCGCAGGAGCACAACGAGGGGTTGGAGCTGTCCGAGTTTTCTGAAAATTCATAGAAAAAGCGCGCCTGCCGGGGTTTGGCAGGCGCGCTTTTTTATTTTGTACCGGTCATGCGTAGCGGTATTCGCGGCGCCCCCACAGGAAGAACGCGGCTGAGAAGAACAGGGTCAGCAGTTCCGCGATCGGGACGGCCAGCCATACGCCGGTGACCCCCGCAAGGTACGGCAGCAGCAACAGGCCGCTGACGAGGAATACGAAGGTGCGCAGGAAAGAGATGATGGCAGATACCCGCCCGTTGCCGAGCGCGGTAAACAGCGCAGAGCAAAAAATATTAAATCCGGCGAAGACAAAGTTGATGGCGTACAGTACGAATCCGCTGCGCGCAAGCACGTGCGCGGCGCTGCCCGCCGGGGCGAAGATGCTGATCAGCGGCACATGCGCCAGTTCGGCCAAACCTACCAGCACGATGGAGCTGACGCCGAGGAAACCGATCGCGATTTTAAAAATGCGGCGGAGCTGCGCGGTATTGCGGCTGCCGTAATTGTAGCTGACCACAGGGGCGATGCCGTCTGAGAAGCCCTGGAACAGGCCGAGGAAGAGGAACTGCACATACATGATGATGGTGATGGCCGCAACGCCGTCCGCGCCGGCAAGGCGCAGCAGGATCAGGTTAAACAGCAGCGTCGTTACGCCGTTCGACAGGTTGACGACCATTTCCGAGGAGCCGTTAAAGCACGCCTGCACCAGGACATGGCGGTCCATCTTCGGGCGCGTAAAATGCAGCTCGTTGCGCTTCGACAGGAAGTAGATCAGGCCGAAAACCGCGGGGACCGTAAAGCCTGCGGCCGTGGCGAGCGCCGCGCCGCGGATGCCGAGGCCTGCCGGCACGATCAGGATATAGTCGAGCACCGCGTTTACCACGCCCGAGCCGACGGTGAGCGCCAGGCCGATGTGCGGCCGCCCGGCAGTGATAAAGAAAAACTGGAAAAACATCTGCAGGATATTGATCGGCGCAAACAGGATCAGCGTGCCGAGATAGTCGCGGCAGAAGGGCAGCAGCGCCCCTTCCGCGCCGAAGAACCGGATGATCGGCTCGAGGAAAACGAAGCCGAACGCCGCGATGACAATGCCGGCGCAGAGCGCGGCCAGGGCGATCAGCGTAAAGTCCCGCCGCGCCTCCGGAAGGTTCCCCTCGCCCATTTTACGCGCGACAATCGCGCTGCCGCCCGCGCTCAGCATGATGGCGACGGCCACGACCACGTTGAGCAGCGGCCAGACGATATTGATGGAGGACAGCGCGGCCGTCCCCAGGAAGTGGGCGACGAAAAAGCCGTCGACAATGGTGTAGAGCGACATGAAGATCATCATGACGATGGTGGGCAACGCAAAGCGCAGCAGCGAACCGAAGTGGAATTCGCGGGAAATGGAAGAGCTCATTTTATGGTATCTCCTGTTGATAGATTTGCTGATACCGACTATAATAAAGTATCGGGTAACCCGATAGTCAAGGGGTGGATTGTAAAATGAGCGAAAAAAAACAGACATGGCTGACAACCGGGGATTTTGCCCGGCTTTGCGGGGTAACAAAGCATACTTTGTTCCACTATGACGAGGTCGGCGTGGTCAAGCCCGCCCGCACCGACCCCAACGGCTACCGCTATTATTCGATGGAGCAGTTTTATGCGATGGACATTGTCGCGACGCTGCAGGCCGCCGGGATGTCCCTGCGGGAGATCAAGGGCTATATGGCGGTGCGCGACCCGTCGCGCTTCCTGGCGCTGCTGGAGGAAAAGCGGGCGGAGCTTTCCCGCGCCCAGGCAAAGCTGTCCCGGATGCAGCGCGTGCTGCAGCGCACGGCGGCGCGCACCCGGCAAGGGCTGGTGGCGGACTGCGGCGAGCCGCACCTTGAGCAGTGCGGGGAGGAGGCGCTGGTCGCGACCCGTTCCCACGGCATGGAGGAGCGCGCGCAGGCGGAAAGCTGTGTCGACCATTTTGAATACTGCGTGCGCCACGGCATGGACGAGGAACTGCCGATCGGCACGATCATCGAGCGGGAAAACCTGATCGCCGGGCATTATGACGGCATCGACTATTTTTTTAACCGCCTGCCCAGGAAGCGGCGGTGCGGGCGACTGCATATCAAGCCGGCCGGGCTGTACGCCGTATGGAACTATAAGGGCCCTTACGAGCACGTGGGCGACGCGTATCCGGGGCTGATGGCCTTTATAAGCGCGCGGGGGCTGCAAATCTGCGGCCATTCCTATGAGCGCGACCTGATCAGCTATATGGCCACGCCAAGCCCGGAGGAATACGTCATCCGCGTGGAGATCGGGGTGGCGCGGCCGGGGGCGCAGGGCGGATAGCAATATTCATAAAGTTTAGGGCAGGAAATAAAATTGTATCGCGCAGGGCGACGCGGTATAATGGGACAAAGGATGCGTGCGCTGCACGTGACGATGTTCCGTAAAAATGGAAGGGAGACATCTTGATGAAAGATTTGCTGTTTCAAACCCTGCGCCACGAGGAAACCCCGCGCGCGCCATGGGTGCCGTTTGCCGGCGTACATGCGGGCAAGCTCAAGGGCTATACCGCAACGGAGATGCTGACGGACGCCGACAAGGCGTTTGCGTCGCTGATGGAGGTAAACCGCCTTTACAAGCCGGACGGGCAGCCCGTTATTTTCGACCTGCAGATCGAGGCGGAGTGCCTGGGCTGCGACCTCGTGTGGGCGGACGACTGCCCGCCGTCCGTCAAGACCCACCCGCTGGACGGCAGCGACGAGGAGCCGCCTGAGACCCCGTGCGACTGCACGATCCCGACGGCGGAAAGCGGCCGTATCCCTTATGTGCTGGACGTCATGAAGCGGATGAAGGCGGCGGTCGGCGAGACCACCGCGCTCTACGGCCTGGTCTGCGGGCCGTTCACGCTGGCCTCGCACCTGCGCGGCAACAACCTGTTTACCGATATGTTCGACTTTGAGGAAGAGGTCGAGAGCCTGTTCGCCTACTGCACGCGCGTCGCAAAGCGCATGAGCGAGCTGTATATCGATGCGGGCATGGACGTGATCGCGGTCGTAGACCCGCTGATTTCCCAGATTTCGACCGCGCACTTTGAGCAGTTTATGACAGGGCCGTATACGGAACTGTTTGACTTTATCCGCGAAAAGGGCGCGTATTCCTCCTTCTTTGTCTGCGGCGACGCGACCCGCAATATCGCGGCGATGTGCGAGACCAAGCCGGATTCCATCTCTGTCGACGAAAATGTCGACCTGTTGGCGGCCAAGGAGATCTCCGACCGCTACGACGTCGTCATCGGCGGCAACATCCCGCTGACCTCCATCATGCTGCTCGGCAACCAGCAGGACAACATGAAGTGGACGGTGGAGCTGCTCGACAAGGTACAGCCGAAGAAGAACTTTATCCTGGCGCCCGGCTGCGATATGCCGTATGACGTGCCGGTCGAAAATACTATCGGTGTCGCGCAGGCGTGCCTGGAGACCGACAACGTGCGCGAGATGGTCAAGAATTACCAGGCCGAGGATATCGATACCAGCGGCGTCGTGGTGCCCGATTACGCGCATCTCCAGAAGCCGCTGGTGGAGGTGTTCACCCTGGATTCCGCGCAGTGCGCGGCGTGCAGCTATATGATGGGTGCGGCCAACGCGGCAAAGGAGGCCTTCGGCGACCAGATCGATATGGTGGAATACAAGTTCATCTTTAAGGAGAACGTGGCGCGCTGCAAAAAGATGGGCGTCCCGAACCTGCCTTCCATGTACATCAACGGCGAGCTCAAATACCGTTCCATCATCCCCACAAAGGCCGAGCTGGAGGAAGCGGTCCGCGCCGCCATTGAGCAGTGCAAGGCAAACCAGTGAGCAGGCTTTACCTTATTACCGGTTTCCTTGGCGCGGGCAAAACGACCTTCCTGAAGCAGTTTATCCGCCTGTTTGCCGGGCAGAAAATCCAGCTAATCGTCAATGAGTTCGGCAAGGAGGGCGTAGACGGCGCGCTCCTTGCCGGCCTCGGCGCGTATTTGGAGGAGATTGCGGGCGGTTCCGTATTTTGCTCCTGCCGGATGGATCAGTTTGAAAAGGTGCTGCGGGAGTCCGCCGGCCTTTGCCCGGACGTGATCCTTGTGGAGGCTTCCGGCCTGTCCGACCCCACGGGCGTGCGGCGCCTGTTTGCGCAGGCCGGCCGTTTCCCGGACATCCGGTATATGGGCGGGGTCTGCCTGATCGACGCGGTGCGTTTCCCCAAGCTGTATGCGACGGCGCGCACCTGTAAAAAGCAGCTCGCCGCCAGCGACGTGGCCGTGATCAACAAGGCGGACCTGGCCGACGAGGCGCAGCGCGCGGAGACGCGCCGCCTGATTGCCGGGCAGCGGCCGGATATCCCGGTGTTTGAAACGAGTTATGGCAAGGTCGGCGTGGACGTGCTGTCCTGGCTGCAGGGAAAGCAGCAGATCAGCGAACAGCCCATGATGATGACCGCCGACCTGACGCTCAAAAAGCTGCTGGTCACAGTGTCGCCGAAAATTTCCGCATATGCGCTTACGAAGTTTATTGAAATGTTCCTGGAGGATACCTACCGGGTCAAGGGCTTCGTGCGCACGGCGGAAGGGCTGATGCTGGTGGACTGTGTCGGAAACTTGGCGAAGGTCGAGCCGTTCGGCGGGCAGGTGGATGCAGAAAAGGTTGGCCGCCTGGTCGTCCTGTCAGGGGAAGGGATGCCGGTGCGCACGGCTGTGCAGCAGGCGGCCGGCTGGTATCCGGATTATATTTTAAAAATCGAATAAACGCATGCGGCAGGCGTCCAGGTACGGGCGCCTGCCGCTTTGTTTCCCCGGGGAATATAAATTTAACAAAATGTTTAAATTTACACGTCCTTGCGCCGGGCGCGTCCGATTTGCTATGATTGTCAGGTTACTACTAGGAGGGATACTTTGACAATCACAAAAGAAAAGGCGCTTGCGGCCTGGCGGGTTGTGCGGTCGAATACGCTGCAATACCTGTTTATGATGGCGTTTATCCTGGTATATGCCGGGGTATTCGGGCAAAGCGAGACGCTGGCGGCGGTGGCGCTCGTGATGGGGCTGATGATGTTCCCGCGCTGCGATATCATGGTGCGGCCGGTGCAGGCGGCGGCCATTATTTTCGTACTGTATGTAGGCTGCGGCCTGTTCCCGGCGCTTTCCATGTACAATATGTGGCTGGGGCTGCTCATCAACTTCGGCATGGTCGCGCTGATCTTGCTGCTGACGGCCGAGCCGATGGTTCTCAAAGTGTATATCAATTTCTGCCTGGCATATATCTTTTGCCAGGGGACGCCTGTCCATGGGCATGCGCTTGCCATGCGGCTGGCCGGGCTGGCCGCTGGGGCGCTGTTTATTATTGTGCTGTGCATCCCGCGATGGGCCAAATACAAGGGCGGGGAGGGCGCGCTCGCGCTGCGCCCGCAAATAAGGGCATGCGCGCATGCCCATGCGGGGTTTATCCTGCGCATGGCGTGCGGCCTGTCGCTTGCGATGTTCGCAGGCGCGGCATTGCGGCTGCAAAAGCCGCTGTGGTTGAACGTCGTGGTCTTTTCGCTGACCCAGCCGGAGTTCCACGATATGGTGCTGCGCATCAAATACCGCATTGTGGGCACGGTGATCGGCGCGGTGCTGTTCATTGTGGTGTTCCGCGTACTGATCCCGCAGGAATACGCCTATATCATCGTCCTGCTGCTGGGGTACCTGACGACCTACTCCTTTGCGAAGCAGTATAAGTACCAGCAGGTAATTAACGCCATGAGCGCGCTGTACGCTTCGCTGGTGCTGCTGGACACCTCGGTTGCGGTGACCAACCGACTGGCCTGCCTGGCCGGCGGTATCGCCATCGTCCTGCTCGTGCACGGCCTATCGAGGCTGGCGCGCAGCGCCCTGCGGCGGCACGGGGTTTATCATGGGATAGAAAGCGCTTAACGGTAAAACCGCCCTGCCCGGGCGGTTTTTACAATTTCGACACAAACTGCAGTTCGATTTCAATTTGCGCGCATTTTTGCATTTTATTCTGCCCGATTGGGCGTTAACGCGCCGAAAAGACAATAAACGAGAAAAAACCAGAAAATCATCGGCGCGACACTTTACAAATAGTAATAAAGACAGTATAATATAAATTACTTTATGACGGAGTTTGACGAATATGGCAAGTGACTTTTCCAGAACCCTGGCGCTGCTTCGGCGGGAAAAGAAAATCAGTCAGCGGACGGCGGCGGGCGACCTCCAGGTTTCCCAGGCGCTGCTCAGCCACTACGAGAACGGTTTGCGCGAACCGGGTCTCAGCTTTGTCGTGCGCGCAGCCGACTATTACGGCGTTTCGTGCGACTATCTGCTGGGGCGGAGCATGTCGCGTGACGGTTCCGCGGTCGCGGCCGAGCACATCCCCGACGTTTCTACGGAAAAGGACAATGTCCTGCGCGGCAGCGTCACCGCGATGCTGCACAAAAAATTAATCGTGAATTCCGCGGCGCTGCTTATCGAGCTTTCCGGCAAGACCGGGAGCCGGCAGCTGACGGGGGAGATTTCGGCGTACCTTTCCCTCGCGCTTTATAAAGTATTCCGCTACCTGTATCTGGCCGACCCCGGCTGCGTGGCGGAGACCTTCCGCACCAACCCGGAACAGTTCGACTACCTGTGCGATTCCCAGATGCGCCTGTGCGAGCTGCGGATCCGCGCGGCCGCCAAGGGCGAGGGCGGTTTCGGCTTGGCCGAGGAGGAAATCCAGATGCCCACGCTCGCCCCAAACGAGCTGACGAAGGAATATCCCGGCCTGTCGCAGTCGCTGCTGACGCTTTTGCAGACGGTTTCGGACAATATTAACGCCCTGAATACCGCGGTCAAAAAGGAACGCAAGAAGGGAAAATAAGAAAAAAGAAAAAATTTCACAAAACCTGTTGACACGGCTCGGTTGCTATGATATTATAATACACGTCGCTGAGATGAGCGGCTGAACGAAAGGCCGATAAGCTGGTGTAGCTCAGTTGGTAGAGCAGCTGATTTGTAATCAGCAGGTCGGGGGTTCAAGTCCGTCCACCAGCTCCACTTTCTGAAAAGCCGATGGCAACAATTTGATATGGGAGGTTTCCCGAGTGGCCAAAGGGGGCAGACTGTAAATCTGTTGTCTATGACTTCGGTGGTTCGAATCCACCACCTCCCACCAATACAAACACGCCCATTCGGGCGTGTTTTGTTTTTGTTGCGGGATGTCCCGCTTGTCCCTGCTGAAAGGAGCCTGTAATGGATTACAAAGAAATGATTGACGTGCGCCAGCGCATGCGCGGGATGAACCGGCATGTCGGCGTGCGGGTGGTGGAAATTACGGAGGGCGGCGCGGTCGCGGAGCTTGACCTCACGCCGCAGACGCTCAACCCTCTGGGCAACGCGCACGGCGGGGCGATCTTTACGCTGTGCGATTCTGCGGCGGGCTCGGCGGCGGCGTCGCGCGGGCGCATCGCGGTCACGCTGTCCGGGAGCATCAATTACCTGCGCCCCGGACGGGCGGGCAAGACGCTGCGCGCCGTGGCGTCCGAACTGAAATCCGGGCGGAATACGGCGGTCTACACGGTGGACGTATACGACACGGATGGGACGCTGGTTTCCAACTGCACGTTTACCATGTTTTACACCGGCCAGACGGTGGATGAAGTTTGGGCGGCAGACTGACCGCCGCGCTGTGCGCGCCGCTGCTGCAATGGTACCGGGGGAACGCCCGCGTGCTGCCCTGGCGGGAAAACCGCGACCCTTACCGCGTCTGGGTGAGCGAGATCATGCTGCAGCAGACGCGGGTGGAGGCGGTGATCCCGTATTTTACGCGTTTTATGCAGGCCTGCCCGGATGTGCAGGCGCTGGCACAGGCGGGGGAGCAGACGTACCTGAAGCTGTGGGAGGGCTTGGGCTACTATAGCCGCGTGCGGAACCTGCACAAGGCCGCTGTGCGCGTCTGTGAGGACTATGCGGGCGTCTTCCCGCAAACCTATGAAGCGCTGCTCACACTGCCCGGCGTGGGCGATTACACGGCCGGCGCGGTCGCGTCGATTGCGTTCGGGCAGCCCGTGCCCGCGGTGGACGGCAATGTCCTGCGCGTGGTTTCCCGTTTGACGGCAGATACGCGGTTTGTGTCCGAACCGGCGGTCAAGAAGGACATGCGGGCGCAGGTACAGGCCATCCTGCCGGACGACCCGGGCGCGTTCAACCAGGCGCTGATGGAGCTTGGCGCGCTGGTTTGCGTGCCGAACGGCGCGCCGCGGTGCGACGGGTGCCCGGTGCGGCATTTGTGCGAGGGCGCGGCGTGCGGCCTTGCGTCCTCCCTGCCGAACAAGGCGCCGAAGCGTGCGCGCACCGTTGCAGAGCGCACGGTCTTCCTGCTGCGGTGCGGCGGCCGCGTTGCCCTGCGCAGGCGTGCATCTTCCGGCCTGCTGGCCGGCCTGTGGGAGCTGCCGGGTACGGAGGGGAAGCTTTCCCCGGCGGAGGCGCGCGCGTATCTTGCCGCGCAGGGCTGCCCGCCGGACAGGCTGCTGTCGCTCCGTCCGGCAAAGCATGTTTTCACGCATATTGAGTGGCAGATGGCGGGCTATTACGCGGAGGTTGCCGCCTGCCCGGCGGAGGCTGGCCTTACGCTGGTAACGCCGTCCGCGTTGCGCGCGGAATATGCCCTGCCGAGCGCGTTCCGCCCATTTTTAAAAGTCCTGGAGGGGGAACTATGAATTACGAAACCGTCGTCCATACCATCCCGCCGCTGTATGCGCCGGATTCCCGCGTGCTGATGCTGGGCTCGATCCCGAGCCCCAAGTCGCGAGAGGCCGGGTTCTTTTACGGGCATCCGCAAAACCGCTACTGGCGCGTGCTGGCCGCGGTGCTGGGCGAGGACGCGCCGCAGTCCATTGCGGAAAAGCGCAGCCTGTGCCTGCGGCATAAGGTTGCCATGTGGGATGTGCTCGCCTCCTGCGAGATCATTGGCGCGGGGGACAGCACCATCCGCAACCCTATGCCGAACGACCTTGCAGGGCTGATCGCCCGCACGCAGGTGCGTGCGGTCTTTGCCACCGGGCAAAAGGCCGCCGCCCTGTACCGCAAATACTGCGAAGCGGGAACCGGGCTTCCTGTCACCGCTCTGCCGTCCACCAGCCCCGCAAACGCCGCGTGGTCGTTTGACAGGCTGGTACAGGCGTACCGCGTGATCCAGCCATATTTATAAATCCACCAAAAGGCGGCCGGAAGGCCGCCTTTTTTTGATTGCAGCTTCTAGATGGGCATGGTAGACTGAAAGGAAAAAGGGGATGGGTGGAACGGTTTGAGGCGGGGCTGCTATCCCTGGTGCTTGCGCTACAGCTTATCATATGTGCGGCAGGGGGATACCCGGTATGCATCGGCAAAACCGGAAAAGAGCGGTTGCGGAGTCCTTGCGCCCATACAGCACGACCGTGCCCCTGCGCGCAAAGGCTCAAAAATAAAAAAGGATTTTGGTTTATGCTGTAAATTCCGGTACGCAGCGTGTATAATAAAGGAAATAAGGGCGGAACGGCGGTCAAGGTGAGGAGTTGGCGATATGCGGGATGATAATTTGATCAGGATCATGGATGCTTTGACGGATACGGGGATCTATGTCGTCGAACAATCCACGCACAAACTCCTGTATTTTAACCGGTGGGTGAAGGGGATGTGCCCGGATATCCAGGTGGGGATGCCATGCCACGAGATATGGAAGGGCAACTGCGGCGCGTGCCCGATGGACGACCTCGCACATCAGGACAAGTGCCGTACCGTGCTGTTCGACCGTTCGCTGGGGACGAATATCGATATCACAGCGGACAAGCTGCTGTGGGATGGCAGTATCCCGGCCGCCGTGATTTCCGTGACTCCCCATCAGCTCAATTTTGAGGAAGCCCAAGGGCTGGCGCAGATCGAAAAAATGTACGCGCAGAGCCTGGTGACCATCTTTAAGGAGTGCATCATCGTAAACCTCACGGCAGATTACTATGTCAACTGCCAAAAGGATATGTTGTGGACGGATATCCCCGAACGGGGCAATTTCGGCGAGGAGAACCGGCGCTATTCCCAGATTGCCGTACATCCGGACGACCTGCAGCGGTTTGAGGAAAACTTCTCGCGGGAAGCCATGCTGCGCCTGTTCCAAGCGGGCCAAAAGCAGATCACCAAACGTTTGCGCCGCAAGGTGGGCGACGGTACCTACCATATGGTGGAGTTCACCGCAACGCAGATCGAGGGCATGGATGACGGCGGATGCTGGTGCGTGCTGGTATTCCGCGACATCCATGAGGCGTACTTGCAGGAGCAGCAAAAAAACCTGGAGATCAGCCAGCTTGCAACGGCTGTCCGGGGGGCGTACCAGATGCTGATTTCCGTAAACCTGACGCAAAACAGCTACTATATGCTGGAATACGACCGCTTTGATAGCAAAAAGGCCGCAACCTCCGGCACCTTTGACGACCTGATCGCGGTGGGCGCGTCCACGGTTGACCCGGACTTCCGGGAGGAATTCGTCCGCAAATTTTCGCGGGCGTCCCTGCTGGACGCCTTCCAAAAGGGGGAGCAGGGCGTATCGATGGAGCTGCGCCAGCTTGGGGACGACGGCGTATACCACTGGAACTCGACGCAGGTCGTCAGGGTGCACAGCCCGTCGACGGACGACGTGCTTGAGATTACCATGTCGAAGAATATTGACGAGGAACGCCGGCAGCAGGAGGAAAGCCTGGAAAAAGAGCGCCAGGCAAAGCAGCTGCTCGAAGAGGCGCTGCAAAAGGCGCAGGAGGCCAGCCGCGCCAAGAGCGATTTCCTTTCCCGCATGAGCCATGATATCCGTACGCCGATGAACGCGATCATGGGGATGACGGCGCTGGCACAGGCGCATTTGCAGGATGTGGACAAGCTGCAGGATTATTTGCAGAAGATTGAGGTTTCCGGCGCGCACCTGCTCGGGCTGATCAACGAAGTGCTCGATATGAGCAAAATCGAAAGCGGTACCGTTGAACTGGCGGAAATCGAGTTTGACTTGAAGGGGCTGATACAGGATGCGCTGTTCCTCGTGCAGCCCGCCGCCCTCAAAAAGGGGCAGGAGATGGAGGCGGTATATGGCATCCGGCACCCGGTGGTGCTGGGCGACCCGCAGCGGCTGAGCCAAGTGCTCGTCAACATCCTGGAAAACGCCTCCAAATACACGGGGCAAGGCGGCCATATTGAGATTTCCGTTCAGGAGCACGAAGCGGAGGACGACGGGGGCGGCACATACCGGTTCCAGGTCCGCGACAACGGCATTGGCATGGAGCCGGAGTATTTAAAGCATATTTTTGAGCCGTTCAGCCGGGCGGGCGATACCCATGCCGGCAAGGTCGCCGGCACCGGCCTCGGCATGACCATTGTGCGCAGCCTGGTCGACATGATGGGCGGCAGGATCGATGTGGAAAGCGAATACGGCAAAGGCTCGTGCTTTACCATCACGCTCTACCTGGCGCGGCAGGATACAGGGCGCGCACCCGAGAAGAAGGCAGAGGCGGCCGAAGGGCAGGACTTCAGGGGGATGCGTATCCTGCTTGTGGAGGACAACGCGCTGAACCAGCAGATCGCGGAGGAAATGCTCACGATGCTCGGCGTGACGGTGGAGCTTGCCGAAGACGGGCAGAAGGCGGTGGACGCCGTGCTCACCCATCCGCCGCTGTATTACGACCTGGTGTTTATGGATATCCAGATGCCGCTGCTGAACGGCTACCAGGCCGCGGAGCGCATCCGGAAAAGCGGCAAGGAACGCATTGCGGAACTGCCGATCATCGCCATGACGGCGGACGCTTTTACGGAGGACATCCGGCAGGCGAAACTCGCCGGGATGAACGACCATCTGGCAAAGCCGATCACGATTGACCAGCTCAAGCATACGCTGTCGCATTGGGCTGGGAAAAAGGAGCGGAACAGCCGGTATTTGCAGGCGGGGGACGGGCAGCCCCTGTAAGTGCTTGGGAGGTGCGGTAAATGCGGCTATTTATTGCAATAAACTTTGACGGCGCGACAAAAAGCGCGCTGCAGGAGGTACAGGGGCGCCTGCGGCAGGCGGCGGGGCAGGGGCGCTTTACGCGGCCGGAGCACCTGCACCTGACGCTTGCGTTCCTGGGGGAAACGCCGCCCGGCCGCCTGGGCGGCGTGCGCCGTGCGATGGATCGGGTACGGATACGGCCAATGCGCCTTGTGTTCGACCATACCGGCGTGTTCCGGCAGGACGGCGGCGACTTGTGGTGGGTCGGCCTACGGCGGGACCCGGCGCTGCTCGGCCTGCAGCGGGCGTTGTCCAAATCGCTGGCGCAGGAGGGCTTCCAGCTGCCACAGACGGGCTTCCTCCCGCACCTGACCCTGGCAAGGCAGGTGCCGCCGGGCGCAGTGGCGCAGGAGGGTTCCCTGCTGCCCGCGCCGGTCGTCGCGCCGGTGGACGGCTTCAGCTTGATGTTGTCCGAGCGGGTGCAGGGCGTATTGGCATATACCGAACTTTATATCCGCCGGTAACAGGCGAAAGGCGCTGCATCATGCAGCGCCTTTTTTATGGCTGGGGGGCTAAGCTTCGGGCGCGCCGGCCAGCAGCGGCTCAAGCTGCCGCCCCTGGAGGGCGGCTTCGATAGCATCCGGGATGCGCTCCATGTGCGCGACGACCGAACAGGGCTTGCCCTTGGGGTTATCCTGGCCCATCGGGACAAAGTAATAATGCTTGCGGTTCAGCAGCGTGCCGATGTTGGCGGCGCTGCCGGAAAGCGCGTCATTCGTCGAGACGGCCAGGAGGACTGGGCGCGCGCCCCGCAAATGGCTTTTGACCGCCATGGTGACGGTTGTGTCGATAATGCTGTGCGCCAGCTTGGCGAGGGTGTTGCCCGTGCAGGGCGCGACGACCAGCACGTCGAACATCGCCTTGGGGCCGATGGGTTCGGCGGCGACGATGCTGTCGATGATCTCGTGGCCGCAAACGCCGCGCAGCTTTTCGCGCCAGGAAGCCGCGGTGCCGAAACGGGTGTCCAGCGAACCGGCGTTTTCGGACAGGATCGGCGTCACGTCATAGCCGCCCTGTACCAGGTCGTCGACGACGCGGAGCACGCGCGCAAACGTACAGAAGGAACCGGTCAGGGCAAAACCGACGCGGATAGGTTGTTTCAAAGAATCCCCTCCTCTTGCAGGATGTTGTAGATGGTATCGCGGATGGCCATGGCGGAAGACATGGGCGCCACCTTGCCCGGCAGGGACAGCGCCCAAATTGCGCGGCGGCCAAGCTGCTGCGCGGCGGGGAAATCCACGCCGCCGGGCTTGGAAGCCAGGTCGATCACCAGGCATTCCTCCGGTATCTCCGCCAACTCCGCGAGGCCGAGCACCCGGCTCGGCACGGTATTAAAAATCACGTCGAACGGTGCGAGATGCCCGGCGAGCAGGCGCGTATCGAGCGTATGCAGGCCGGTCGCGGAAATCCAGGCAAAGTCCGCGTTGGAGCGCGCGGAGACCGTCACGTCCGCGCCCAGGCAGGCGAGCCGCTGCGAAAGCAGCTTGCCGATCCGGCCGTTGCCGATAACCAGCGCACGCGCACCGTGCAGCGTGACCAGCAATTCTTCCATCGCGATTTGTATGGCGCCTTCGGCGGTAGGGAGCGCCGGGGCGGAATGGCCACGGTTTCGCGCATGGGGGCGCAGGGCGGCGCATAGGATGGAAGCGGAAGGGGGGGGAGCAACGTGTACCCATTGACGGAAAAGCAGGCGGCGGCCCTCCGCCGCCGCCTGGAGGTGGGGATCTTGCGCGCGCTGCGCCGCGAAGGCCTGCTCGACGAGACGCGGCTCATACGTCTGCTCGAAGGCAGGTGCCCGCAGTGACTGGGGCGCTGCGCGTGGCGGCCTATTGCCGCGTTTCGACGGACAGCGGGGATCAGCAGAACTCGCTGAAAAACCAGGTGCAGTATTTCGAGTCCCGCATCGCGCAAAACCCCGGCTGGGAACTGGTGGGGATTTTCGCGGACGAAGGGATTACCGGCACGTCGACCCGCCGCCGCAAGCAGTTTAACGCCATGATCCAGCGGGCGGAGCAGGGCGGGATCGACCTGATATTGACCAAGGAGGTCTCCCGTTTCGCCCGCAACACGATGGACGCGCTGGCGTATACGCGGCGGCTCAAGGAAATCGGCGTGGGCGTGCTGTTCCTAAGCGACAACATCGACACGCGGGACAACGACGGCGAGTTCCGCCTCACCATCATGGCGAGCGTGGCGCAGGAGGAGAGCCGCAAGACCTCGCAGCGCGTCAGGTGGGGGCAGAAACGCTCAATGGAGCGCGGGGTCGTCTTTGGCAACGACAGCCTGTACGGCTACGAAACGCGGGGCGGCGCGCTGGCGGTGCGCGCCGACGAGGCCGCGACGGTGCGGTGGATTTACCACCAGTGTACCGACGAGGGCAAGGGCACGCATGTCATCGCGCGCGAATTGCAGGAGGCGGGCGTCCCCACGCCGCGGGGCGGCGCGCAGTGGTCGCCCGCGACGGTCCGCAGGATCCTGACGAATGAGAAATACTGCGGCGACCTGCTGCAAAAGAAGTACATCACGCCGGATTTCCTGAGCCATAAAAAGGTGCCGAACCGGGGGCAGGAGGAGCAGGTCTATCTGCCGGCGCACCATGAGGCCATCATCAGCCGGGAACGGTTTGCCCAGGTGCAGGCGGTGCTGGCGCGGCGCGCTGGGGCGACGGGGCGGTATTCGGGGCGCTACTGGTGCTCCGGGAAGGTGCGGTGCGGCCTGTGCGGCGGCGCTTTCGTACCGCGGCGTGCGGTGCGGTCGGATGGTATGCCCTACGTCCTCTGGTGCTGTGCCGCACGGCGGCGCGGGCAGGGCTGCGCCGCCCCGGCGGTCAACCAGAAGGTGCTGGCAGGCTGCGCCCGGTACGCCCTGGAACAGCTTGGGTTCGGCCGGCAAGGCCTAGTGGCCGCGCTCGCGGCGCGTCTCGCGGCGCCGGACGGGGAGGGGGATGCGGCCGGGAGACAGGCTGCCGGCCTGCTCCATGCGAAGCACGGCAAGGCGCTGGACGCTTTTTTGCGCGGGGACATCACCGCCGGCGAGCTGGCACAGGTGCGGGCGCGTTATGACGCGGCGCTTGCAATGCTGGGGGATGGGAAGCCCGCGCCGGCGCAGGACGCCGCGGAGTGGGGGCGCGCGGCCGAAAGGGCGCTTGCGCAGGCCGACGAGGTGCTTGCGGCGGCGGCCGAGCAGCTGACGGTGCAGCCCGGATGGCTGGAGGTTCAATTTTATGGCATTCCCGCGCGGTTTGCCCTGGAATACCGCACGAAGGGCAAGGGCAAGACGTACGGCGCGGAAATTCTGTCCTGCAAGGCGGTTCGGCTGGATGGGGGATAACGGAAAAGGGCGGCTTCCCATATGGGAAGCCGCCCTTTTTTGCGGTTTTTATGCATCGGTGAATACAGAGGCGATTGCGTGGTACAGCTTGCGGAAGATATTGAGGATGCGCTGGAATACGCCTTCGTCTGCCTGTTCCCGCGCCTGTTCCTGCAGCTTTTCCGTCTCGTCGACCGAGAGTTCCTCGGTGCGCAGGATGAATTGCAGGCTGGCGGGGGATGCGTTCTTGCTGGAAGTGAAGGACTGCAGGGCGAGCGAATTATCCATATTCAGCACGTTGGTGTCGCTCTCCAGGTCGTCCACCTCATTTTTGATCGCGCCATGGATGGAATCGGTCGCCGTCTGCAAGCTTTTATTGGTGCCGGACGAATCGAGCGCCTTCTGCATCATGTCGAGCAGGCCGTCGATGGATTGCGCCGTGTGGCCGTCCGCCTGCTCGCGGACGGAGCGCAGTGTATTTTGCAGGTCGGCCATCGTCTGGTTGGCCGAGGCGAGCGTTTCCTTGGTCGAGGTGAGCAGGTCGGCCGTTTTGGACAGGATGCTGTTCAGCACGGGGACGCTGTCGTCCAGGGCGCCTTGCAGCGCCGGCAGTTCGTCCAGCATGCCGTCGACCCGGTCGAGCGTCGTATTGGCCTGTTCGGTAAGCTTGGCGGCGCTGTCCGTCATGCTGGACATCGCGCCGGAGTGGTCGTCAAAAACGTCGAGGTAGCTGTCGGCGAGCGCGAGCAGGCTGTTGCCAGCACCGGCGAGGGTGTCGACCGCGGACAGCATATCCTGCGTTTTGCCGGTCAGGCCGGACAGCGCGCCGCTCTGCAGCAGCGCCTGGATTGCCGGGTCGGTCACTAGGCCTGAACCCGCCAACGCGCCAAGGCCGCTTTCCAGGCTCCCGAGGGAATCGGACAGGCCGCGGGACGCGCTGGACAGGTCTTTGAGCGCGTTTTGCAGGCGGCTCATGACAAAATCCATATCGCCGTCGCCGTAGGTCTTGTTATCGAGGCCGTTTAGCAGGTCGGTCACATCGCGCAGGCTCTTGGCTAGGTTTTTGAGCGCCTTGCGGTATGCTTCGATGTCCTGCTGCGAGTCCGTCACGATATCCAGGATGTTGTCCGTGCTGCTTTGCAGGCGGGTCAGGTTTTCCTGCGTCTGCGTCAATTCGGGCACCATGGAATCCATTTGGTCGACCAGCTTTTGCAGGGACGCAAGCGACTGGTCGGTATCCGGGTCGAGCGTGCCGCGCGACTCGATAAGCTGCCGGCGCACATCTTCCAGGCCGGCAATGCCGGCGGACATGGCGGACAGGCCGCCCTGCATGCTGCTTACCGTGTCGAGCAGGTCGGACAGGCCGGCGTACAGGTCGTCGCCCGCGTCGCCGACCTTATCCTTCATGTCGCGGAAATCGGAAATACGGTCGAGCTGCGACATCGTGGCGGGCGCCATCATCATGATCACGCCCGTGCTTTCAAATTTGCTCGAGCCGATGCGGATCGTATAGGTATTGTCCTCGCCGGGCAGGCCGAGGAAGACAACCATCTTATAGGAGCCAAGCGACTGGATCTGTGCGCCGGGCGCGTCAATGGAGCGCGTTTTGTCCATGTCGATGCCGGTCATGACCATCAGCGTCATATTATTGCGGTAGTATTCGTCCGCCTTGGGGTTCGGGATCGCGTGCACGGTGATTTCGACTAGGCCGTCCGCACCGGTGCATTGCTCCGCCTTGACCGGCGCGCCGTCCAGCTTATAGGAAACGTCGAAAGTCCAGGGCATCTGCAGCGCCGACGCGTCCGTCGGGATACACTCATAATAAAAGCGTTGCTTTTCCGTTCCGGGCAGGCTCCAGGACACGGCGCCGTCCTTCATTTCCGGCTTGTCGTGGGTGCTCATATTGTACACTTCGGAATAATCGCCGTAATCGGTAAAAGCGGTCTCGCCGTTGAGGCTTACGCCCTTTACGATGCGCATATCGTTCAGCGCGCCGTAGTAGTCCAGGTTGACGTAAACCGCTTCGTCCGTGGATACGGTCGGGGGCGCGGCCAGCGCGCCGCCCGCGAGCGGCAGGACGGTGACAGCCGTCAGCGCGCCCGCAAGCAATCTCCTTTTAACGGTCTTGTTCATCATCATGTTCCTCCTCGCGATGGTTTTCCGTGTCGGCCTTGCCCCGGCCGCGTAGGCGGCCGTACAGTTCGCGCAGGCGCGCGTTGCGGTTTTGCCGCATCTGGCGCTTGAGCGCCATGCGCTGCTGCTGCAGCGCGCTCAGGCGGGGCAGGATCAGTTTTTTGCTGTGGATGCGGTTCATGCGCTCGTGCTTCTTCTGGGCGTAATCCTTCTTGACAATAAAGCGGTCAAAAATCATCAGGCAGGCCGGCAACATGAAGAGTACGAGCAGCGTCGACAGGAAGGCGCCGCGCCCGATCAGCTCGCCCAGGCCGGCGACCGCATCGATCGAGGTCAGGAAGTACAGGCCGTAGCCGACCGTTGTCAGGATCAGCCCGGAGGTCATGATCGACAGCGCGCTTTGGGTCACGGCGCGGATGGCGGCCTCTTTTTTATCGCCCTGTGCGCGCGCGTCCAGGTAGTTGCCGGTCAGAAGGATCGAATAGTCGATCGTCGCGCCCAGCTGGACGCAGCTCACGATGATGAAGCCGAGGAACATCGACCGCGTACCCATGATATAAGGGATGGCGGTGTTGATAAACACAGCCGCCTCGATCGGGATGAGCACGACAAGCGGCAGGATCAGCGACTTGTATGTAATCGCAACGACAATAGCCACGCCGAGCAGCGAAAGGATGTTGACGAAGCGATAGTCCGTGGTGATGACCTGCTTGATATCCTGCGTCGAAGGCGTGACGCCGACAAGGTAGGTCTGCTGGTTGGGGTAATACCGGCCGATGACCGCGCGGATTTCGTCCGCATAGGCAAAGGAATCGGCGCTCTCGCCCGGGCTGCGCACATTGATGATGATGCGCGCCCAGTGCTCGGAGTGGAATTGCCCGGTCAGGCTGTGGGGCAGGATTTCCTCCGGGATGCCCTCCGGCAGCGTCGAGGCAAGCCCCTGCGCGTATTTTGCATAGGGCAGGGCGTCCAGCTCGTCGGTCAGCGCCTTTTCGGTCACGTCGTCGCCGACGGGGACGAGCGCCAGCATCATGTTGCTCTGGCCGAATTTGGCGTTCATCACCTGCTCATTGTCGTAAACCTCCGTGCCGGGGGTGTTGGCGATGGCTTCGTTGCCATAGGAAAAATCGCACATCCCTTGCGCGACGTAACACGGCACGACGAGCAGCAGCACGAGTACCAGCACGGGGACGCGTACCTTATAGCCGTATTCACCGAACTTGCGGAAGCTCGGCATAAAGCTGCGGTGCGCGGTTTTGTCGATGATTTTCTGGAACCGCAGGATAAGGGCGGGCATTAGGAGCAGCACGGTGACCAGGCTGAAGGCGATGCCCTTTGCGAGCACCAGCCCCATGTCGCGGCCGATGCCGAAGCGCATCAGCGCAAGGGCGAGGAAGCCGACGATGGTCGTCGCGCCGGATGCGCCGATGGAAGGGATCGCGGAACGCAGGGCGTTCGCCATGGCCTGCTCCGGCGGCACGCCGTTGGCCTTTTCCCGCGTGAAGGCGTGCAGCAGGAAAATAGAATAGTCCATCGAGCAGGCAAGCTGCAAAACCGCGCCGACCGCGTTCGACATGAAGGAAATCTCGCCGAACAGCAGGTTTGTGCCCATGCCCAGGATGATCGCGATGAACATGACCGTCAGGAACAGCACAGGTTCGAACCAGGAGGTCGTGGTCAGCGTCAGGATCAGGAAGATAAAGATGACCGCCAGCACCATGACGCGCGCGACCTCCCCGTTGATCGTGGGGCCGAGCATTGTGTCCGAAGCGGCGGAGCCGGCAATCATGCCTTTGCCGCCAAGGATCTCCTTAATCTCGTTTACGGCGCGGTGCGTCCGGGAGGAGGAGTCGCTTTCCAGGAACGTGACGTCCATATAGGCGCACCCGTCCTTGTAATAATCGTCTATTTTGGAATAGTCGATGAAGGAATCCGCGCCGTAAATGTTGGTCGTGGTGTCGCACCACATGACCATATCCACGCCGTCCACATCGGCGACCCGGTCCTTGAGCGCCTTGGCCTCGTACAGGCTCACATCTTGCATCATGATGCGCGCCATGCCGGGATACGTAAATTCCTGCTCCATGATATTGAGCGCCTTGGAGGAATCCGTACTCTCGGGCAGGTACTTGGTCAGGTCGTAGTTGACGCCGACAAAGGGGACGCTGAGCAGGCACAAGACGATCAGCAGGATAAAGGCCTTTTCGATCAGCTTGCGTTTATGGATAATGAGGTCGACCGGGCTATGCCCCTGTCCTTTCACAAAAACACCAACCTTTCTGGAAACGTACATTGCGTTTATTATCAATCCGTGGTATAGTATAAATCAGGATAGCAAAACACACAATAGTCAAATAACCGAACTTTGACGGCTAAACGACAGATCGTTTAAAAAATGTACGTTAATTTGAATTATGAATGAGGAGGTGCGGTATGGCACAGACGGAAGATCGTCGTATCCGGCGTACAAAACGGCTCTTGCGGCAAGCGCTGGCCGAACTGATGCAGGAAAAAGAATTTAAGGATATTACAGTTACCGACGTGGTGGACAGGGCGGATATCAACCGCGGCACGTTTTACGTCCATTACCGGGACGTCTATGACCTGCGCGAAAAAATTGAAAACGAAATGATTGAGGATTTCCGCTCCATGCTCGCGGGGTACCTGCCCAGCCCGGAGCACCAGTCCCTGCGGCCTGTGCTTGGGCAGGCGGTCGACTATGTGGAAGAAAACCGTGAAATGGTATGCTCCCTGCTGCGCGCCGCCGGTTCGGACGGCTTTAAAGATAAAATGCTGCGCATCATCGAGGAATGCCGCCTGTCGGTATCCCACGCGCCGCGCGAGAAGGAAATCTATGTGGCGCAGTTCATTGCCGCGGGCGTGATCGGCGTGCTCAGCAAGTGGCTGCTGCAGGAAGACCGCCTGCCCAAGGAAACGCTGATCGACATGATGGACGAGCTGCTCGGCAAGACCCTTNGCGCAGTTCATTGCCGCGGGCGTGATCGGCGTGCTCAGCAAGTGGCTGCTGCAGGAAGACCGCCTGCCCAAGGAAACGCTGATCGACATGATGGACGAGCTGCTCGGCAAGACCCTTCCCGCCGCGACGTAACACATGTAAAAACCCGCGCCATACGCGCGGGTTTTTGCAGCGGTTAACGGCGGGGCAGAAGATCGCTGCCTCGGCCATATGGACGGATCACGCGAAAGAAGCCCCGGCGGAAGGCCGGGGCTTCTTTCGGTATCCAGTTTATTTGCGCATCGCAAAATAGATGCATAAGGGGATGGAAAGGACAAAGGCAGCCAGTAGCATAAAAAGGCGGACAACCGGTGAAAACAGGTGCTGCGTGTGCATATAGGGCAGCTCTGCCGCGTCGCCGAGCGCGCGGACCGCGCCGTCCCCGTCCCGGCATAGCGGATAGTACAGGATGCCGCCCGCATTGGGCGCGTAGGCGTAAAGCGCGTCCTGCGTGGCTACGCATTCCGTGGCGGGGAACGTGTCCGACAGCGTGCGCAGCGTGTCCGTGGGGACGTCGAATACGGCAAGTTGCTTGCCGTCCCCCTCGTCAGCCAGGGACAGGAAGATTTCCCGCGCGCCCGTGGCATAGAAGCGGTCGGCGCGCACGTCCAGCGCGCGGGCGGCGCCGTCCGGCGATAAAACATATAGCGGCGCGCCCGCGGCGCTTCCAAGGCCGCTTGCGGGGGATACAAGCGCGAGCATGCAATTGCCGGACTGCGCCCATGCCACGATCACAGTTCCCGCCGGCAGGATGGAGACGCCGTCTACCTGGGCGTCCCAGCCGGCCGCGCCGCCCGCCGTAGGAACGGGGACAAAGGATACGGCGGACGTGCCCGGGAAGGCGGGCGCTTCCCCCGCCGTTTCATATTCGTACGGCCGGTCGCCCAGCGCCATGCCGTCCGTCAGCCGCACGTCGACAAGGCGGATGCCGTCGCCGTCCCGTTTGGGGTAGGCTTCAAGCGTTGCGGTATCGTCATGGACGCCGCAAAGCTGGATTGCGCGCACCGGGTAGGGGAGCGTTACGGTGTAAAGCGCGCGTCCCCCGCCGGTGGCCGGGTCGGCGGCGTAAAGCGTCGTGCCCGCCGTATAGTACAGCGTATCGCGCCGCACACAGAACATGGCGCCGGCGCCTNGGGGGCGAGGCGCACCGCGCGCCGCCGGCGGCGCGGCCTGGCGTTTTGCATCGCGCGCACCGTGCTTGCCTGAAAATCCGCGGGGATATGCAGGCTGTCCATGGCGGCTTTATAGTTCCCTTTCATTCGGACAGCACCCCCTTTAAAAGCGTCCGCCCGCGCGCGAGCAGCGTGCCAACGGTGGCCGGTTTTTTGCCCAGCAGCGCGGCGATTTCCCGGATGGAGCAATCTTCGTAATAATACAGGTGGATGGCCGCACGGTATTTTTCGGGCAGGGCGAGCACGGCGGACAGTACGGCGTCCTGTTCCGGGGGCAGATACCCAAGGTCGTCCGGGAGCGGTACCGTCTTGCGGAACCAGGCCGACCGCAGCAGGTTTTTGCAGCGGTTGATGGTCGCGCGGATGAGCCAGGCGCGGCGGTGCCCCTCGTCTGCAAAGGCGGGGGCGCGCGTCAGCAGGCTGACAAAAACATCCTGCACGGCGTCCTGCGCGTCCGCCATATTGCGGGTATAGGTAAAGGCCAGCCGCAGCAGGTTTTCGCCGTAACGGGCGACGGCCATCTCCATTTGCGCCGTATCCAAGGCACACACCCCCTCTCTTATAAAATATACAAACCAGATGGCCGGAATTTTTCATGCGGCTTGATCTTTTTTCAGGATACCATTTGCACGCGCGGGGCACAACGTAAAAATGACATAGCCTTCTCCGGGCCTGTGTGGTATAATAAAACAGTATCAGCAAATAGGGGGACGTGGGAAGTGGACAAGCGAGTGATCGTCGTCAATGGGCGCGGCGGGGTCGGGAAGGACACCGTGTGCGCGCTGGCGGGGCAATTTTATAAGGTGCGGAATATCTCTTCCATTACGCCGATCGTGGAGATCGCCCGGTTCGCGGGCTGGGACGGGGAAAAGACCCCGGCGGCGCGCCGCCTGCTTTCCCGCCTGAAAGAGGTATTTACCGAATATAACGACCTGTCTTTTTCCTACTGCATGCGGCAGTATATCGAGTTCCTCGAAGGGGACGAGCAGGTGCTGTTCGTGCACATCCGCGAGCCCGAGGAAATCGAGCGCTTCCGCAAGGCGGTGGGCGGGTGCTGCCACACGCTGTTGGTGCGCCGCCGCATCGTCGAAGCCGAGGGCGCGCTCGGCAACCGGTCGGACGATTCCGTCCTCGACTACCGCTACGATTACTATTTTGACAACGACGGGCCGCTGGAACAGCTTGCGGAAAACGTGCACGCGTTTTTTGAGGTGGTGCTCGACCGGGAGTTTGCGGACGATACCGTAACGTGGTATTTTCGCTAATGCCGCAGGGACGGCATTTTTGATCGCGAGTTCCTCACGCGTTAAGTAATCCCGAAGCTCCACATGGCAGACTGCCGCGCGTTCGCGGACGGACGGCTGTACGGAACCGCCAAGCGCCAGTTTGCCGGATGGGATGCAGTCGAAAATGGTTTCGATCCGGTGCGGCGCGTTGGATAACGGCGCGTTCAGGTGCTTTTCATCCTGCAGCACCGGCATCGGCAGGATGACTGCCTCGGCCTCTGCAAAATCCGTTTTGGGATCGTGGATGACATGGATTTTCGGATCCATCGCCTGCCGTTCCAGCGCATAGACCGAGACTTCGTGCCCGTCGGCGCGCAGGAGGCGCGCCAGGTAAGCCTGCCGCAGGTCGCCGCCGACGACTGCGAGGGCTGCCGCTTTTTTCATAGACAAAACTCCTCCCCTCTGCAACATGCTATGCCGCCGCGCCGTGATGGGTGCGGCTGTTCTTTTTTGCGCGGAAATGCGCGTAAGCGGTGGAAATGGGGCATGCATTGTGTTATACTAGGAGCATTAAGTTATTTGGGGGGTAAAAAGATTGGATAACCGGAAAATTATCCAGGTAGAGGACAAGGTACCCGCAAAGCTGCTGGTGCCGCTGTCAATCCAGCATATGTTTGCGATGTTTGGCGCGTCCGTCCTGGTGCCGTTCCTTTTCGGCATCAACCCGGCGATCGTCCTGTTCATGAACGGCGTGGGCACGCTGCTTTTCATCGCGATCACCAAGGGGAAGGCGCCGGCGTACCTCGGCTCGAGCTTTGCGTTCCTGGCGCCTGCCAGCATCGTCATCGCCAAATGGGGCTATAGCTACGCGCTCGGCGGGTTCGTGGCGGTCGGCGCGGTCGGCTGTATCCTGTCGGTCGTCATTTGGAAGTTCGGCACGAAGTGGATCAACGTGGTGCTGCCGCCTGCGGCCATGGGGCCGGTCGTCGCGCTGATCGGCTTGGAGCTTGCGGGCAGCGCGGCTTCCACCGGCCTTGTCGTGCCGACGGCGGACGTGCCGGAGGTACAGGTTGCGAATGTCATCGTATTCTGCGTCACGCTGGGCGTTGCGGTATTCGGGAACGTGCTGTTCCGCAAGTTCCTGTCGGTCATCCCGATCCTGATTGCGATCATCTGCGGCTATTTTACCGCGTGGCTGACGGGCGTCGTCACGGGCGAGCAGCTTTGGGCGGCCGTCCATGCGCCGCTGTTCTCCATGCCGAACTTCTCCGCGCCGAAATTCAACCTGGAAGCGGTGCTCATCATCCTGCCGGTCATCCTGGTAATCGCGTCCGAGCACATCGGGCACCAGCTCGTCACAGGCAAGATCATCGGCCGCGACCTGTTGAAGGACCCCGGCCTGCACCGTTCCCTGTTTGCGGACAACTTCTCGACCATGCTGTCCGGCTGCATCGGCTCCGTGCCGACCACGACGTACGGCGAAAACATCGGCGTCATGGCGATGACCAAGGTGTATTCCGTCCGCGTGATCGCGGGCGCGGCGGTGCTGTCGATCATCTGCTCGTTCGTAGGCCCGCTGGCGGCGCTCATCCAGACCATCCCGGGGCCGGTCATTGGCGGCATCTCCTTCCTGCTGTACGGCATGATCGGCACTTCCGGTATCCGCATCCTGGTGGACAACCACGTCGATTACGGGCGCAACCGCAACCTGACGCTGACCTCGGTGGTGTTCGTCGTCGGCCTGTCCGGGATTGCGCTGAATTTTGGGAACGTGGAACTCAAGGGCATGGTGCTGGCCTGCATCGTCGGCATGGTGCTCAGCCTGCTGTTCTATGTATTTGACAAACTGCACTGGTCGAACGACCTCGAAGAAAACGGCTGATCCAAGGGCGCCCGGTTGGGCGCCCTTTCCCAGTTCTTACGGATTCCTTTCGATTGTATGCAACCCATGGATTTCCAGCCGGGCAGGTGGTATCATTAGGATAGTATTATTAGGAAAGAAGGTTTTTGCATGCACCAATTGATTGCGGGGCTGCTTGCAGCGCTGCTGGCCGCGACCCCAATCGGCACGGTGGGCGGCGGCCTGCCGGAGCCGGAACGCATTACCGTCACCGGGGAACTGGCCAAGCTGCCGGAGAAAAACTGGAACGGGCTGACGGGCGCGCAGATGCTCGAGGATTTTGATTACCTGTATCAGGCGCTGGACGAAAACTATCCCTATTTTGAGGTCGGCAAACGCATGAGCGGCGGCGCCGGGCTGCGGGATACCTACGCCGCAAAGCGGGAGGAATTGAAGGACTGCGGCTCGGATATGGATTTTTTCCTGCTGCTGGACGACTGGCTGCGGACGGACGGCGCGTCGGCCGGGCACCTCGGCGTGCTGATGCCGGGCACGCCGGAGGCGTTTGGCGAGGTGTACCACGAGCTTTCGCCCGGTTCCCCGTATGATGAAGCCTATAACAGCGATAAGGTCAAAAAAAGCTATGGGGGCTTCGGCAAGCTGTTCAACCCGGTATGGGACCGGGTAATGGCGTATTATGGGCAAGATACCACGGAAGAAGCCGGGCAGGTGCCCAATGTGGAAACCAAGATCCTCGAGCCGGGCAAGATCGCATATGTCAATATCCGCTCGTTCGATATGATGTGCTATGACGACGACGAGAAAACGCTCAAGGGGTTTTATAAACAGGTTGCCGATTATGACCACCTGATTATCGACATTTCGGAGAACGGCGGGGGCGGCATGTCCTATTTTGACAACCTGATCATGGAGCCGAATATCGACGAGCCTAAGACGTTCTACTTCTACGATTTGTTTAAAAACGGCCCGATGATCCAGAAGTTTGTGGGGACGGACAAGATGGTGCGCGAGGGCTGGTGCGAAAAGGCGGACAACTTCCCGCAGTTTGAGACGTTTAACCGCAAGGATCTTGGGGACGTCGATTATTTCATCAAGCAGGAGATGACCGAAAGCCCGTCTGCGGGGCAGGAAAAGATGTTTAAGGGCAGGATTTGGCTGCTCGTCAGCGGCAGGGTCTATTCCTCGTCGGAATGGGCGGCCATGGTGTCCAAGGCGACCGGGTTCGCCACGTTGGTCGGTACGCAGACCGGCGGCGACGGCATCGGCACCGACCCGATCCCCGTCGTGCTGCCGAACAGCGGGCTGATCGTCCGCTTCAGCCCGATTTACGGGGTGACGCAGGAGGGGTTGGGCAGCGAGGAGTACGGCACGACGCCGGACATCGTCTCGCCCGAAGGCGAAACGCCGCTCGAAACCTGCCTGCGCGCGATCCGCGAAGGCAAATAACCCTGGATGGAAAAAACAACCCGCCTACGGCACTTGCAGCCGCAGGCGGGTTTTGCTATTTTATAAGTGGCGCCTAGGCACGCGCCAGCCCCAGGAAACGCAGGATGCTGGTGAGTACCGCAGGGGGGAGCGGCTGTTGCCGCAGGACGGAAAAACGTTCGGGATGTTGCGGCCCATGGGAAGCGAAATACCGCTCGAGTGCCTCGACGCGGTCGTGCCGCCAGGGCATCATCTGGTAAAGGACGTACCAGTCCTCCAGCGCGGTGCAGGGGACGAATACCCCGCCTACCGGCAGCATCGAGACGATCGCGGACCGGTCGAACTGATAGCGGTATAGGAACCCCTTAAAATGGAGCATAAGGCCGCTCATGACGTCGAACTCGACGCCGTCAATGATATATTCGCTGAAAAAACGGGTTGCGTAAAACGGGGAAGGGACACGCGGGCGTTTTTCACCCAGGGGGGAGAGCACCTGATCCAGCTTTTCAAAGTCCTCCGGAACGACTACCAGCTCGATAGATTCCACATTGTCCGTAACACCGTTGCAGTGTAAGAGCATCGAGCCGCCCAAAGCCCAGATGATTTGCTGTTCGCTGAGCAGTGCGGCAACTTTTGCGAGCACGTTTTCCTTTTGGTTATGCATGTTCCAGATCACCTCCGTCGATCCTTAACTTTAGTATAGCACATTGTATGAGGTAGGCAAGGGAATTAAAAAAATTAACAATTGGGGTGTTTCTGCTGCTGGTGTAATTGTGAGGGATTAACAAAAAACCACGTGCGATTTAAAAGATATGACAGGATGGAAAAGGGATGCAGCAGTTGTAGCAATTTTGCACAGCCGCGCGTCAAAGGGATGACGGCGAAAGGGGAGTGGTTTATTATGAGCGGTCAAACGGCGGCATGGGAAGAGGGCAGGACGGAAGCGGACCTGGCGTCCTGGCTGGAGCAATATGGCGACCGGCTCCTGCGCATGTGCACGTTATATTTGAAGGATCCCTATCTGGCGGAAGACGCGGTACAGGACGCGCTGCTGCGCGCGTACCGTGCATGGCCGTCCTTCCGAGGGGACAGCACCGAACTGACCTGGCTGACCGGTATCGCCATCAACGTATGCAGGAGTTACCTGCGCAGCCCGTGGAAGCGCCGCCGCGTGGCCGCGGAGGCGATGGACGGGTTGCCTGCTGGCGGCGAACTGCGCCTTCCGGACGATACCCTGCCGCGTGCGATCATGGCGTTGCCGCGCAAGTACCGGGAGGTCGTCCTCCTGCACTATTACCAGGAGTTAAAGGCGCGCGAAATCGCGGCGCTGCTCGGGCTGTCGGTCTCGGGGGTGACGGTGCGCCTGGCACGCGCGCGGGCGCAGCTCAAGGATGCGCTGAAAGGATGGTATTACGATGAAGATGAGGAGTGAACTGGATCGGGCGATGCAAGATATTGTACTGACGGAGGCGCGCCGGCAGGCAATCCTGCATGGGGCGGCTAAAAAGCGGCCGCGATTTACACGGGGCGCCCGCATTGCCGCGGCTGCGGTGTGCGTAATGCTCACAGCGTCGATGCTCGTCATGGCGAGCACGGGCCTGCGCGCGGCGCTGATGCAGGCGCTCGGCGGGCTTGCGCCGCAAAGCCAGGCGATCAGCGGCGTTTCCACACAGGCGGAAGGGATCGAGGTCCGCGTGGTTTCCGCGCTGGCGGATAGCAGCCTAACCCGGGTCTACTGTGAGGTGCAGGACAAGGCGGGCGACCGCCTGGGCGGCGAGATGCGGATATGGGGCTGGGTTGAAGGCCTGCCGAATGACAGCGGCATCAGTAGCGGAGGGGCGAAGGTCATCAGTTACGACGGCGACACGCGCACCGCGCTGGTGGAGTTAACCGCCGACGGCAACCATTTGACGGGCGACACCCCGGCGACGGTCAGCTTTTCCAGCTTCCAGGCCATACAGGATATCGACGGCTTGCCGCTGCCGGACGGCGTGCTGACGGCGGAAACGCGCAAGACCATCACCCTGGCGGACGGCGGCAAAGTGCTCGCCCCGGAGCAGACGCCGCATGCGTTTGTAGGCACCGGCCTCGTGCGGCTGTCCTCCATCGGGTTTGCCGAGGACGGCAGGCTGCACGTGCAGGTCGCCTTCGCAGGCAGCGCGGGCAATGACCAGAGCTACATGATCACCACCGTGCGCAGCCGTTCGGGAAAGGATTTTGAAACGTACAATCAGGATTTGACGGACGCGTCCTTTGTGCAGGATGGGACGCACTACTATGACATCGCCTTTAGCGCCGGGGTGCAGGATGTAGGCGACCTTGTGCTCGACCCGCTGTACGGCACGCTCTTTACAAAGCCGGAGGTCAAGGGGGAATGGGATCTCGATGTGACCATCCAGATTCCGGAACAGATCACCTATGCCACCCATACGCAGGTCGGCGGCGCGGTCGTGTCGCAAGTCCGGGTGTCGCCGATATCGGTGTTTGTGATGTCGGACAACGACGCGTCGATCCTGTTCGGCAACCGCCCGGCTTACGCAATGCTGCGCGACGGGACAAAGCTCATCCTGACGAAAAACGTCGTGAACGCTTCCTATTCCTCGGGCGAGCTCAACGGCGACACGGTCGGGCACTCGTACGACCAGTGGGTGTTTGACGAGCCGATTGATCCGGCGGATCTGGTATCCATCAATTTGGACGGCGTGACCGTCCCGCTGCAATAAAAAGCCGCCAAAGCCCGGACGCATGGAAATGCGCCCGGGCTTTCCATCTCCTATCCCCTGTATTTTTGTATCGGGATGTGCTATACTGGGGAATAGGCAGGGTTTGGCCGATGTGGAGGGAACGATATGGACGAAATAGGGGTTACGGCTGCTCCGGAGCCGGGCATTAAAATAATTACGGAAAAACAGTGTTTTTCGCGGATCGGTATGGCCTACTTTGTAATGACGGCCATCACCATCGGCTTGCAGCTTGTCGGCGGGGTTGTGCTGGTTTTGGCCGCGCCGGAAGCGGGCGTGGGAAGCTGGCAATTTTGGGCGGCTTCGTTTATCCCGATGTACTGCGTCGCGGTGCCGGTCTGCATCGCCATGATGCGGCGGGTGCCAAGCCGTGCGCCGGAAACGCACCGCCTGGGTTTCGGCCGTTTTTGGGTTTGCCTGCTGATGTGTATCGGTATCATGTATACGGGCAACCTGATCGGCGTATGCCTGATGAACCTGGTCGGGGCGCTGCGCGGCGCGCCGGTGGACAGCAGCCTTGACCTCATGCTGGAGAACTCCAGCCTATTCATGAATTTCCTGGTGACGGTGCTGCTTGCGCCGGCCATCGAGGAGCTGCTGTTCCGCAAGCTGCTGATCGACCGTACCCGCCAGTTTGGCGAAGGGCTTGCGGTGGTGCTGTCGGGCGTGCTGTTCGGCCTGTTCCACGGCAACTTCTATCAGTTCTTTTATGCCTGCGGGCTGGGCATCCTGCTGGCGTACCTCTATGTGCGGACAGGCCGCCTGCGCTACCCGGTCGCTCTGCATATGATCATCAATTTTATGGGCGCGGTCATCGCCCCGCTGGTGCTGCGGGTGACCGAACGGCTCGACCTCGAGGATCCGGCCGCCGTTTTGCAGGTGCTGCCGCAGATGCTGTGGGTTTCGCTCTATGGGTTTGCGATTCTGGGCAGCGCGGTCGCGGGCGTCGTGCTCGTCATTGTCAACATCAAAAAATTCCGGGTGGAGGCAGGGGAATGCCCGCTGCCGCGCGGCCGCCGGTTCGGCACCGTTTTTGGCAACGTGGGGATGATTCTGTTCCTCGTATCCATCGTCTGCATGTTTGTATTCAATTTTATCTAGGCAAACACATAAGAAAGCCGCTGCATACCCCGGTATGCAGCGGCTTTTTTTATATCTGGTCGATTGCAAGGACAAAGTCGGCGAGCTGTTCGGTCGCGTTGGGGTGGCTGATCGCGCGCATGGTTTCGCGCACGGTCTGCAGCCGGACAGGGTTGGTAAACAGGTGGTAGACCGCCTCGTCGATCGGGAAGGTCTTGGTCACAAGGGAGGCAATGCCGTTGTTGACGAGGAATTCGACGTTGCGCTCCTCGTGCCCCGGGATGGGGTCGACCAGGATCATGGGCAGGTTCTTGGCGAGCGCCTCGGACACGGTCAGGCCGCCGGGCTTGGTAATGATGCAGTCCGCCGCGCTCATCATCACCTCGACATTGTTGACGAACCCATAAGGGTGCAGCGTGCAGGGGCCGTTAATCGAGGCTTCCATGGCCAACAGCTGCTGGTACTGCTTTTTGTTGTTGCCGCAGACCGCGAGCAGCTGGAACGGCAGGCCGACCGACTGGAGCTGGGAAATCAGGCGCTTATTGTTGGAATACCCCATGCTGCCGCCCATCATCAGGACGGTGGGGCGATTTGGATCGATGCCGAGCTTGGCGCAGGCGTCCTCCCGGCTGATCACGGTGTTGAATTTGGGATGGATCGGGATGCCGAAGGGCAGCAGGCGGTGTGCGGCGATGCCGCGTTTTACGGCGCGGTGGTTGAGCAGCTCGCTTGCCGTGACGATATACTCGATATACGGGACGTCCTCCCAGTAAGGGTGCATCGTGTAATCGGTCACGATACCGACGGCGGGGGCTGTCACCATCTGGTGTTTTTTCATCTCGTTGATGAGCTGGGCGGCAAAAACATGGGTGCAGATAATCGCGTCCGGCGCAAAATCCGAAATAACGCGTTCAAACTTGGTCGTTCCCAGCGCATTGACGATATTGATAATATTGAGCTTCGGGATGCTGAAATAGCTCTGCCCATGGTTTTCCGCCAACGCGTAGCAAAGCCGGTAGAGTTCCGGCGTGTGCTTGGAGGAAAACAGGTAGCCCTTATCAATCGTGTGCTGCACGGCGCGGTTGATATATTTGTAGATATCCATCGTGAGCGGTTCCGCGCCCTTGGCAAGCAGCATATCGCTCACGGCGCGTGCGGTGGCGTGGTGCCCAAACCCGGCTGTAACGGATAGAATCAGAACTTTCATACAAAAAATCCCCCTATAGAAGGATATTGTAACGTATATGGTGAAAAAAAGCAAGCGCCCGGCGGAGCAGGCGCTTGGAAAGGGGTCATTGCTTCAGCGTATTGTTATATTCGGTAATCACGCGGTCTTCCAACAGGTCGCGCAGCTCACTGCCGATCGGGTGCACGATATCGCGGTATTTGCCGTCCGGCATACGCCGGGAGGGCATGGCGAGGAAAAGGCGGTCGTGGCCGTCGATCAGCTTGATATCGTGGACGGCGAATACGCCGTCAAAGGTGACGGAAACGAGCGCTTTCAGCTTTCCTTCGTCCTGTAAATGGCGGAATTTTACGTCTGTGATCTGCATACTTCATGACTCCTTTGAAAAATGTCGTTTTTGTTCCTGCTTCGTTGGTAGTTACGGCGGCACGGCCTTTGCACGCGCTGCAGGGGATGCTGTTCGGCCGATAGCCTTATCTTGCCCAGATCTTGCAGCGCTAAACATCATTTGCACAAACGGAGAAAATTTGGGGCGTTTCCCGGACGGCGGCATAATCCCGATAGGCGGCACATAAGGATAAAATAGGCGTACCATGTGTAATTACCGGGAAATTTGTCCAAGCTTATCATAAAGGGGAAAACAGGACACACAGGACATCGGAGGCGGTCGCATGTATTATATCAGGCTGGTAGTCGACGGGAAGTGCAAATATTTATATAACGAGCGCCTGGCTGTTTATCTGCCGGATTACGCCAAGGCGTTCCGGAGCCGTGTGGCGGCGCTCCAGTACTTGAAGGGCAAGCAGGTCGGGAAGGAGCACGCCTGGTGGATGGTGCAGCGCTAGCCGCGGGGCGGATAAGGGCGCTAAATGTGTACCGCGGCGGTGTTTTGTGTTATACTAGGCGGGTACCCTATATACGGGACAGCGGCGCGCCGGACGCGCGGCGGCTAAAAAAGCCGTCCCTTATTTTCAAATAGTGTGGAAAGTAGCTATTTATATTTTAATGAAAATATCATATAATAATACACAGCGCAGAGTTTTTTCAAAATCTGGGGGTTTCTTCATGAATCATATACTGTCCATTAAACCATATATAGAGAACCACAACGTCATCCACCTGATCGGGATCGGCGGCGTATCCATGAACTCGCTGGCGGAACTGCTGCTGTCCCTTGGGGCAAGGGTCACCGGGTCGGACCGGCAGGAGACCGCCGTGACCGAGCGGCTGGAGCGCCTGGGCGCGCGGATCACCTATGCGCACCAGCCTGAAAACGTGGAAGGCGCGGCGCTTATTATCCGTACCTCGGCCATCCACGATGAAAACCCGGAAATTGTCCGGGCAAACCAGCTTTCCATCCCCGTAGTCGAGCGCGCGGCCGCCTGGGGCTGCCTGATGGCGGACTACGACAACGTCATCTGCCTGTCCGGCACGCATGGCAAAACGACGACCACTTCCATGATGGCCATGATCACGATGCAAGCGGGGCTGGACCCGACGGTAATGGTGGGCAGCCAGCTCCCTGCGATCGGCGGCACCCTCCGGATCGGGGAAAAAGGGTACTTTGTCGCGGAATCCTGCGAATACTGCAATTCTTTCCTGAACTTTTGCCCGACGGTCGCCGCAATCCTGAATGTGGAGGCCGACCATCTGGATTTCTTCAAGGATATTGACGATATCATCCATTCCTTCCACGAATTCTGCCTGCTGACGCCGGAAAACGGCGCGGTCGTCGTCAACGCGGACGACGAAAACGCCATGCGCGCAGTACAGGGCGTCGGGCGCGAGACGATCACCTTCGGCACGGGCGCGGGCGCGCATGTGCGCCCGGAGCATATCAGCATCCGCAACGGCTATTACAGCTTTGATGTGATGGCGGGCGGCGAAATGTTCACATCGGTCACGCTTTCGGTGCCGGGATACCATAATATGATGAACGCGCTGGCGTGCTGCGCGATTTCGCTGTTTTTGAAGATCGACCCGGAACAGGTGCGCCTGGGGCTTGCCGCGTTTACGGGCTCGTCGCGCCGCTTCCAGCTGACCGGCCGCATGGCGTCAGGCGCAGTTGTGGTGGACGATTATGCGCATCACCCGAGCGAGATGCGCGCGACCCTGTCGGCGGCACGGCAGATGGATTTTTCGCGGATCATCTGCGCGTTCCAGCCGCACACCTATACGCGCACCAAGGCGCTGTTCAACGAATTTGTCGAGGCGCTTGGCATGTGCGACCAGGCCGTCCTTGCGCCGATCTATGCCGCGCGCGAAAAAAATACCGTCGGCATTTCCTCCGCCGACCTTGCGGCCAAGATCGAAGGCGCGGTCAGCCTCGGGACATTTGAGGAGATTGCGGCGTATTTACGCTCCATTGCACGGGAAGGCGACCTCATTTTAACCATGGGGGCGGGCGATATTGACCGCGTGGGGCGGCTTTTGGTGGAAGAAGGGAAAATTTGATAAATTTCTGGGGAAGGGCTTGACATTTTCCATAATCGGACTTATCATAAAGATACAAAGATTTATGCACTTTGTACATGATCAGTCGGAAATGGAGTGAGTACTATGACAGATAACATGATTATCACTATCAGCCGTGAATATGGCACCGGTGGCCGTGAAGTCGGCAAAAAGTTGGCGGAACGGCTCGGCATCGCATACTATGACCGTGAAATCATTGCCCGCGCAGCAAAGAAAACCGGATTCTCCGAAGAACTGTTTGATCAGCTCGATAAGCGCGCGACCAACAGCTTCCTGTACTCGCTGACTATGTTTGGTTCCACCGGCAGCAACGGTATGACGCTGACCGACCAGCTTTTCCTTGCACAGTGCAAGATTATCCGGGAGGTCGCGGACGACGGCCCGTGCGTCATTGTGGGGCGCTGTGCCGACCATGTGCTGCGGGAATACCCCAACCGCTATGATTTCTTTATCCACGGCGACCTGGAAGCGCGCATCCACCGTATCCAGACGTGCGGCGACTATGAGATTTCCGGCAAGACCCCGCAAGCGGCGCTGGAGAAAATGGATAAACAGCGCTCTACATACTATAACTATTATACCGGCAAGGTATGGGGCAAGTGCGACCACTATGACCTGTGCGTGAATGCTGGCCGCATCGGTGTAGATAAATCCGTGGACGTGATTATGCATTACATCGACGCTGTACGCAAGTAATCCCGGCGGGAAGAGAGAAGAGAGAGGGAATATGGCGGCGCGCCCAACATTTGGGCGCGCCGCATCGTTTTGTGGACATAAAGGAATCCCCCGCGGCGCCGTACGGGACGGGCAGCGGGGGATTTTTATCATTATTTGAAATAGCGGACGCCGTTTTCGAATATCGGCTGGTACTTTTCGCCGTAGATATTGCGGGCGACATAGGGGCTGAAGCGCTCCGTATGTCCCATCTTGCCGAGGACGCGGCCGTCGGGGGAGGTGATGCCCTCAATGGCGCACATCGAGCCGTTGGGGTTATAGGCGATGTCCATGGACGGCGCGCCCGAAAGGTCGGTATACTGGAACGCCACCTGGCCGTTTTCCACCAGGCTGTCGATCACGTGCTGCGGGGCGACAAAGCGGCCCTCGCCGTGGGAGACCGCGATCGAATGCAGGTCGCCGACCTCGCAGGAGGACAGCCACGGGCTTTTGACGGAGGAAACGCGCGTCGTCACATAGCGGGACTGGTGGCGGCCGATCAGGTTGAAGGTCAGGGTCGGGTCGTCCGCCGTCATCTCGTCGCGGATTTCGCCGTAAGGCACCAGGCCGAGCTTGACGAGCGCCTGGAAGCCGTTGCAGATGCCGAGCATCAGGCCGTCGCGCTGGCGCAGCAGCTCGTGCACCGCGTCGCGGATGGCCGGGTTGCGCAGGAAGGAGGCGATGAATTTGCCCGAGCCGTCCGGTTCGTCGCCGCCGGAGAAGCCGCCCGGCAGGATGACCATCTGGCTGCGGCGGATCGCTGCCTCCAGCGCCTCGGCGGACTGTGCCAGCGCCTCGTGGGAGAAGTTGCGCACGACGATGATCTCGGCCGCGCCGCCGGCGTGTTCCACCGCCTTGGCGGTGTCGTACTCGCAGTTCGTGCCCGGGAACACCGGGATGACCGCAAGCGGCTTCACGGACTTGACCGCCGGGGCGGCCGTGCCGCGCGCCGTATAGGAAACCGTGCGCAGGTTGCTGTCAGAAGCGGCGGCGCGGGTCGGGAACACGCCCTCCAGCGTGCCTTCCAGCGCGGCCTTGACCTCAGAAAGGGCGACAGACGCGCCCTCGACCGTGATGGCTGGGGCTTCGGACGTGCGGCCGACCAGCCAGTAGCCCGGCAGGTCCTCCGCCGCCTCGATCAGGATGCCGCCGAAGTTTTTGCCGAACAGCGCTTCGATGGGGAACATATCGTCAAAGGTAAAGCCGACGTCGTTGCCGACGGCCATTTTCATGACGCCTTCCGCGATGCCGCCGACCGACAGCGCCCAGGCGGACACCGCCTTGCCTTCTGCGATCAGGTTTTGCACCAGCTCCCACATTTCCATAATGGAGGCGTAATCCGGCACGCCGTCGGTGTCAAACTGCGCGTCGAAGCAGTAGACCGGGTGGCCGGCGGCCTTGAATTCGGGGGAGATGAGCTTGTCCGCTTCCTGCGGCGCAATGGCAAAGGACACCAGCGTGGGCGGGACGTCCATCTCGTTATAGGAGCCGGACATCGAATCCTTGCCGCCGATCGCGCCGAGGTGCAGCTCTTCTTGCGCCTTGTATGCGCCGAGCAGCGCGGCGAGCGGCTTGCCGAAGCGCTTGGGGTCGCGGTTCAGGCGCTCGAAATATTCCTGGAAGGTCAGGTATGCGTCCTTGTAATCGCAGCCTGCGGCGACGAGCTTCGCGACGGACTCGAGGACTGCGCACGACGCGCCGAGGAAGGGGTTTTCCTCGGTGAAGTAGGGGTCAAAGCCGTAAGCCATGACCGAAGCGGTCGAGCACTGGCCGTGCAGGGCGGGCATGGTCGCCGCCATGGCCTGTGCGGGGGTGAGCTGGTTTTTGCCGCCGAAGGGCATGAAGACCGAGGAGGCGCCGATCGAGCCGTCGAAGCGCTCGACCAGGCCGCGCTCCAGGCAGATGCCCAGCGAGGCCGCATGGTTCAGAAGCTGCTCGTTCAGGCTGTCGCCCGCGGGGTAGCAGAAGAAGGACGGCACGTCCATCTTGGGGACGACGGCGTCCGCATGCTTGGCGCAGCCGTTAGTGTTCAGGAAATCGCGCGAAACGTCCACGATCCGGTTGCCGTTCCAGGTCATGCGCAGGCGGTTCCGGTCGGTGACCGTCGCGACGACGACCGCCTCCAGGTTTTCCTGGCGCGCAGCCTCGATGAATTTGTCCGCGTTTTCCGGTGCCACGACAACCGCCATGCGCTCCTGGGATTCGGAGATCGCCAGCTCGGTGCCGTCCAGGCCGTCGTACTTCTTGGGGACGGCGTCGAGGTTGATGTCCAGGCCGTCCGCCAGCTCGCCGATCGCGACCGACACGCCGCCCGCGCCGAAATCGTTGCAGCGGCGGATCATACGGGTGACCTCCGGGTTGCGGAACAGGCGCTGGATCTTGCGCTCCTCGGGCGGGTTGCCCTTCTGTACCTCGGCGCCGCAGGTCTCAAGGGATTCCGCCGTGTGGCTCTTGGAGGAGCCGGTCGCGCCGCCGCAGCCGTCGCGGCCGGTACGGCCGCCGAGCAGGATGACGATATCGCCCGGGTCAGGCACTTCACGGATCACATTCCCCGCCGGCGCCGCGCCGACGACCGCGCCGATCTCGAGCCGCTTGGCGACATAGCCGGGATGGTAAATCTCGTGCACAAGGCCGGTGGCCAGGCCAATCTGGTTGCCGTAGGACGAATAGCCCGCGGCCGCGGTCGTCACAAGCTTACGCTGCGGCAGCTTGTGCTCGAGCGTTTCGGACAGGGGGACGGTCGGGTCGCCCGCGCCGGTGACACGCATCGCCTGGTAAACATAGCTGCGGCCGGAGAGCGGGTCGCGGATCGCGCCGCCCAGGCAGGTCGCCGCGCCGCCGAAGGGCTCGATTTCAGTCGGGTGGTTGTGGGTCTCGTTTTTAAACATCAGGAGCCAGGGTTCCTTCTTGCCGTCGACCGTGGCGTCGACGCGGATGGAGCAAGCGTTGATTTCCTCGGATTCGTCTAGGTTTTTGAGGTAGCCGCGCTTTTTCAGCACCTTGGCCGCCGCGGTCGCGATATCCATCAGCGTGACCGGGCGCTTTGCGGCTTTCTCCTCGCCGTAGACCTCGACGCGGGCGGCGAGGTAACGGTCGAACGCCTCCTGTACCTGCGGGTCGTCCAGCGTGACGTTGTCGACTTCGGTCAGGAAGGTCGTATGGCGGCAATGGTCGGACCAATAGGTATCGACCATGCGGACTTCGGTGATGGTCGGGTCGCGCTTTTCGTCCTCGGCAAAGTAGCGCTGCAGGAACTTGAGGTCGTCCAGGTCCATGGCGAGGCCGAGCGACTTGAGCAGCGCGGACAGCGCGCCCTCGTCCATCGTGGTAAAGCCGGCGACGGTGTCGACCGCCGTCGGGATTTCATAAACCGCTTTCAGGGTCGCAGGCTTCGCAAGGGGGGCTTCGCGGGTATCGACCGGGTTGATCAGGTAGTTTTTGACCTTTTCAAGCTCCGCGGCAGAAAGGCCGCCCTCGAGGATATAGACCTTTGCGGCGGCGACGGCCGGGCGCTCGCCCTGCGTCATGAGCTGGATGCACTGGGCGCAGGAATCGGCGCGCTGGTCGTACTGGCCGGGCAGCGGCTCGACGGCAAGCACGGTATGCGCGCCCTGCGGGCGGGGGAAGTCCTCGTCGTAGCACACGTCGGCCATCGGCTCGGAAAAGACGATGTTCTTGGCCTTTTCGTATGTATCGCCGTCGATCCCCTCCACATCGTAACGGCACAGGTACCGCACGCCGGTCAGGGACTTGATTTCCAGAAGGTCGTGCAGGCTGGCGAACAGGCTGCGGGCCTCTACGTCAAAACCGGGGCGTTTTTCTGCAAAGCATCTTAAAACTGCCATATTGAGACTCCTTTTTCAGCGGAAAATTCTTTTATTTCGCATATACATATATGATACCGTCTTTTTATGTAAAAATCAAGGAAGCGTATGACGAAACCACTTTAAAATTGGGGCGCGTTGGTGTATACTATGCTTAAGAAATGCAAAGGGGGGCCGCACCGGCTGGCGCAGCCCCCATATTCAAAAAGCGGCGGGGCAGGCTGGCGGCAACCGGGTATCCGGTTTGCATCACGCCCCTGCGGCTTACCGCCGCTGTATTACCAGCCTATGCCGCGCGGGGCGCGCGGGTTCATACGGGCGAACTTAGGAGGAAAAGAACATATGATTAAGCTGTCCCCATCCATTCTGTCCGCGGATTTTGCAAACCTTGCGCGCGACGTGAAGACCGCTGTCGACGCGGGCGCGGAATATGTGCATGTCGACGTAATGGACGGCCACTTTGTGCCGAATATTACAATTGGTGCGCCGGTGGTCAAGGCGCTGCGCAAGGCCACCGATTCTGTACTCGACGTGCATCTGATGATTTCCGACCCGGACAAGTACCTGGACGATTTCATCGCGGCGGGTTCCGACATCATTACGGTGCACTATGAGTCGAACGGCGACACGCTTGGGCAGCTCAAGAAGATCAAGGCTGCGGGGATCAAGGCGAGCTGCACCATTAAGCCCGGCACCCCGGCGGACGTGCTGCTGCCGCTGCTGCCCTATTGCGACATGGTGCTCATTATGACGGTAGAGCCGGGCTTCGGCGGACAGGGCTTCATCCCGGAATGCATGGACAAGATCCGGCTCGTCCGCAAGGCGATTCAGGAGAACGGTTATCAGTGCGAGCTGGAGATCGACGGCGGCGCCAAGCTGACGAACGTCGTGGACATCGTCGCGGCGGGCGCGGACGTGATCGTCGCGGGGTCGGCCGTATTCGGCGGGGACATTGCGGGCAATGTCAAGGCGTTCCACGAGAAATTTGAGGAAGGCGCCGCCAAGGCGGACTGGACAAAGTAAGAAAAAGCCCCTCCGTTCATATGAGGAACGGAGGGGCTTTTTTGAAGGCAAACAGCCGCTTGTGCACAAGGCCATATACGGTGAATGATGGCCGTGCCGCATATTTAAGTTCCAGGCGCGCCCTGCGGATCAGTCAAACTTGACCGCCGTGCCGTAGGCCATGACCTCGGCCGCGCCCTGCATGACGGAGGCGGAAGCAAAACGGACCATGACCACCGCATCCGCGCCGAGCTGCTGCGCTTCGGCCGTCATACGCTCTACCGCGAGGTCGCGCGCCTCGTTCATCATTTTGGTGTAGGCGCCCAGCTCGCCGCCAACAATGGTCTTAAAGCTTTGCGTGATGTCGCGGCCGATATTCTTGGACTGGATCGTGCTGCCGCGCACAAGGCCGAGCGCGGTGTAGGCCTTGCCGGGGATGTTTTCAGTGGTTGTCAGTAGCATTTTCGTCCTCCTTTGGACTGCACGTACCGTCGGGGAAGTCCTGCGCCACACCCAGCTGGCGTTCGAGCCAGCGTGAGATGTCGCCGAAAACTTCGCGGCGGTTGGTTTCGTTCAGCAGTTCATGCCGCCCGTCCTTGTAAAAAATCACGTCGAGGTCGCTGATCCCGGCGGCACGGTAAAAATTGGCGACCTGGCGCACGCCTTCCCCGTAGTTGCCCACAGGATCCATATCGCCCGCAAGCATCAGGATCGGCAGCCCCTTGGGGGTACTGCGGAAGCATTTGGCGTTATTGGCGCACAGCATCAGGTTGAACAGGTCGCGGAAGCCGGTTGCGGTAAAGATAAAGTTGCACTTTTCATCCGACTGGTACAGCGCCACGACCTGCTTGTCGCGGGAAATCCAGTCGAAAGGCGACTGGCTGTTTTTGATTTTACGGTTGAAGTTTTTAAATACGACTTTGGAAAGGAACGCGCTGCGGTAGGTGGTACCGCGGGAATGTGCAACGGAATTTGCCATCCGCATTGCCGTGCGGGCAAAGGGGTGGGGGCCGACGGTGCCGCATAGGATGCAGCCGCGCAGGCGGTCGCCGTATTCGGTAATATAAAGCCGGGTGATGAGCGAACCCATGGAATGCCCCAGCACGAAGTAGGGCAGGTCGGGGTAGCGCTGCTGCATGATGTCGGTCAGGTGCTGCATGTCCTGCACGAGGTACTGCCAGCCGTTACGCGGGGCGAAAAAGCCGAGGTCGGCGGTTTTGGAAACCGAACTGCCGTGCCCGAGGTGGTCGTTGCCGCACACAATAAACCCCAGTCCGCAAAGGTATTTTGCGAACGTGGTGTAGCGGGAAAAATACTCGCACATCCCGTGGGACAACTGGATAATGCCGCGCAGCTCCACCCCTTCGGGCTGGAGGATGTAATAGGTGATCCCGGCCGTACCGTTGGCGCTTTTAAACATGTTTTGGGTGCATTTGATATTCATAAAATCAATCCTTAACGTTGGAATGATTGCCATAGGGACAGGCGGTTAAATCTGTAACTATCATACCACAAATGTATGCATGCGGCGAGAGATTTTGTCAAAGTTTACAGATGGTTTAAAAATTTGCGCGGCAATCCCTTGTTTTTCATAGGTTGGCAAGCTATAATAAGGGCATACGGCGGTAAAAATTAGATGAGGTGAAAAACATGCCATATATCAGTGTAAATGTAACAAAAACGCTTTCCGACGCACAGAAGGACGCTATTATGAAGGGCCTGGGGGAAAAGATTACCGTGATCCCCGGCAAGAACGAAGCGGCGCTTATGATCGATGTAACCGATGGGCATACCATGTACCTTGCAGGTACGCGCCGTGAGGAACTCGCCTATCTCGACGTCAAAATCTATGGAGAGACCGAGTTTGCCTACAAAAAGGCATTTACGGAAGCCGCGTTCCAGGTCGTCGCGGATGCGACCGGCATCCCGGCAGACCAGATGTACCTGACTTTCAGCCAGTTTGAAAATTGGGGCACCAAGGGTTCCATGAAGTAAGAAGCGGATAAAAAAGCCGTCCGGCGCATTGCTGTGTGCCGGACGGCTTTTTTGTGCTTTTACACGTGCTTACAGCACGTCGGAGGTGTCGCAAAGATCCCAATTGACCGGCTGGACGCCATGGTCGTACAGGAACTGGTTGGCCTGTGAAAAATGGTGGCAGCCGAAAAAACCGTTATATGCCGACAGCGGGGAAGGGTGCACGGTCTCCAGCACCAGATGGTTGGGGTTGGTAATCAACGCCTTCTTGCTGCGCGCATTGCCGCCCCAGAGCAGGAACACCATCGGCTGCTCGCGCCCGTTGAGCTTGCGGATGACCGCGTCCGTAAATTGCGTCCAGCCGATCGTTTTGTGGCTGTTTGCCTGGCCTTCCCGAACGGTCAACACCGTGTTGAGCAGCAGCACGCCGCGTTTTGCCCATGCCGTCAGTTCGCCGGAAGGGGGCGTGTCGGTGTAAAGGTCGCTCTGCAGCTCTTTAAAAATATTCCGCAGGCTCGGCGGCGGCTCGACCCCCGCGCGGACGGAAAAACACAGCCCGTGCGCCTGGCCGGGGCCGTGATAGGGGTCCTGCCCAAGCAGGACGACCTTGACGTCGGAGTAGGACGTATAACGCAGGGCGTTAAAAATGTCCTTCATCGGGGGATATACATGATGCTGCGCGTATTCTTCCTTGAGGAAGGCGCGGATTTTCTGATAGTAGCCGCTTTCAAATTCCTCTTTTAAAAGCGCGTCCCATTCGTTCCCAAGCTGTACCATAATGATTATGTGCTCCTTTTGCCGGTATCCCGGCGGAAAATGTGTGAAAAATGATGCTTTGCGGCTATTATACCATATTGGGGCGCATCCGGCCAGGATGAAAATGTTTTTGCAGGCGCTGAAACAAAAAGGCGGGCTCCATCGTGTTATAGATAGGCAGGAAAAATCTGTTGACAAGCGGCGGGCATGTGCTATAATCTAAGTGTACTAAGACACATAGTACGGATAATACACCGTACAGAAAGGAGGCGGGCACGCATGCTGCATATCGACTACCGGGACGGCCGGCCGATCTATGAGCAGGTGGCGGACAGCTTTGAGCGGATGGCAATCTGCGGCGCGCTCGCGCCGGACAGCCAGCTGCCGTCCGTGCGCCAGCTTGCCATGGAGCTTTCCATCAACCCCAATACCATTCAAAGGGCGTACGGCGAACTGGAAAAACGCGGCGTCGTCTATTCCGTCAAGGGTAAGGGCAACTTTATCTCGGCGGATTGCGTAACCTTGCGGGAACGGCGGCTGCAGGAGCTGGAAACGGAAATCACCGTGCGGGCGAAGGAAGCGCGCGAATTGGGGGCGGATGACCAGATGCTGATCAGCTGGGTCATCCCGACAGGCATAAAGGAGGGGAAACCATGATACAAGCGGCAGGCGCGACCAAGCGCTTTGGCGATATCAACGCGATCCATGAGGTGAGCGCGGAGATACGCGACGGCTCGGTCTTTGGGCTGATCGGCTCGAACGGCGCGGGCAAGTCGACATTTTTACGGATGCTTGCCGGCATCCTGCGGCCGGACGCCGGCCGTGTAACCATCGACGGGCAGGATATTTATGAAAACGTACCGCTCAAGGGGCGCTGCTTCTATATCTCCGACGAGCAGTACTTTTTCTCCAACTGCACGCCGGATGAAATGCGCGATTTCTATAAAAAACTGTACCCGAAGTTTGACGGCGCGCGGTACCGCCAACTGATGGAAGGCTTCGGCCTGGACGGCAACCGCAAAATCCGCACCTTTTCCAAGGGCATGAAAAAGCAGGTCTCCGTTATCTGCGGCGTGTGCGCGGGCGTGGACTACCTGTTCTGCGACGAGACCTTCGACGGGCTTGACCCGGTCGTGCGGCAGGCGGTCAAGGGTCTGTTTGCGGCCGACGTGGCCGAGCGCGGCATGACGCCCATCATCGCGTCGCACAACCTGCGCGAATTAGAGGACATATGCGACCATGTGGGCCTGCTGCACAAGGGCGGCATCCTGTTTTCCCGCGACCTGGACGATATGAAGCTTGGCATCCACAAGCTGCAGTGCATCTTTGACCGCCCGTTTGAGCGCACGATGCTGGACGGCGTGGAAATCCTGCAGATCGACCAGCGGGGCTCGCTCTATACGATTACGGCACGCGGCTCGCGCGAGCTGCTGCAAAACCGTGTGGCGGCGTTGCAGCCGATATTTTTCGAACTGCTCCCGCTCTCCCTCGAGGAGATCTTTATCAGCGAAACGGAGGTGGTCGGTTATGACATTAAAAAACTCATCCTTTAATGCGGGGCTGCTGCGGGAAACGCTGCGCCGCAATATCTGGGCGGTCACGCTGGCCGTTCTGGGCTTTGCCTTTACACTGCCCCTGCCGGTGGCAATGTCGGTACAGACAATCAACAACCGGGACTATGCCGTCCCGATGATCAAGCATCTGGAGATGAAGGAGAAGATCCAAGGGTTCATCGGCCTGCAAAGCCCGCTTGCAAAGGCCGTCATGATTGTGCTGGCTGTAGTATGCGCGGTCGCGATCTTCTCCTACCTGCATTCGCGCCAGCGCACGGACTTTTACCATAGCCTGCCCGTCAGCCGGGGCAAGCTGTTCGCCTGCAATTACGCGGCGGGCGCGGTCATTGTCCTGCCGTGTTATATCGTGATGCAGCTTGTCGCCTACCTGATCGCGCTGGCGAGCGGGTGCGGGGATGCGGTCGCCGCATCACAGCCGCTGGTCACCATCGGCGCGAACCTGATCTTTTTCTTTGCCGTGTATGCGCTCGCGGTGGCCTGCACCGTGCTGTGCGGCAATACGATCGTCACCCTGCTGCTGTTCGGCTGGTCGGCCTTTTCCTTGTCGGCGGCGGTGATGCTATGGGAAACGCTTTGCATGACGTTCTATCAGACCTACACGGACTTGGCAGGTTTCAGCAGCAACCTCATGATGCGCCTATCGCCGGTCATACAGTACCTGTTTTTGATCCCGTACCAGTATCAGGGCAAGGCCATGTATGCCACAACGGGCGATACTAGCGTTTGGCTGCTGTTGCTGGCGTATCTGGCAGTCGCGGTGCTGCTGACCGCGCTGGCGTTCTTCCTGTTCAAGCGCCGTAAGAGCGAATGTGCGGGGATGGCCATTGCGTTTAATGGGCTGCGCGCGCCGCTTAAGTTCTGGTGCTGCACCGTTATGGCGGTCGGCGTGGGCTGGATTTTCTATAACATCGTCGACAACAGCAAGCTTTGGCTTTTCTTCGGCTTCCTCGCCGGCGGTGTGCTGACGCATTTCCTGATGGAAATCATCTACAGCTTTGATTTCAAGGCCATTTTCCGGCACTGGAAATCCCTGCTGGTTTACGGCGCCGTATTTGCCGTATGTATCGCCTGTATGGCCTTTGATATCACGGGCTACGACCGCTACTTGCCGGCAGCCGGCGATCTGCAAGCGGTCGGCGTGGAGTACCGCGGCTATGAAGGCGACGGCGGCGGCGGCGCGTGGCAGCCAGCCACCAGCGAATATGCCGACCTGACCGACCCGGAAAATATCGATGCGGTGCTCTCGCTCGCGCGCAAGGGCGTGGATTCCCTGGGGACTGAGCCCGACCGTACGGTCCGCCTGACCGTAAACTATCTCAAGAAGGGCGGCGGGGAGGCCAGCCGTACGTATGTGATCCCGCACGACGAGGCGGACGACCGGCTGTTTGACCAGATCCGTTTTTCCGAGGAATATATCACAAAGCGCGCGCCGGCCTTCACCTATGCGCTGACAGGCCGCGACGAAGTCGATGTCTATACCAGCCTGCAGCCGTATACGTCCTATAATAATGCCAACGCCGCAGCTTCTAACAGCAACCAGGACGAGGTCGAAGCGATCCTGGAGGCGCTGCGGAAGGATATGCTGCAGTTTACGCCCGGACAGGCGCGCACGGAAGCGCCGGTGTTGCGTTTGGTGTTCCTCAACCTGACGACGCGGGAAGAGGAACTGGCGATCCGCAACGGGATGGAGGCGATGACGGGATATGGCGACGGCTACACGATCCGGTCCACGTCCCAGGATATCGCGGTGTATCCGAGCTATAAGGAGACGTTGGCCTGCATCGAACGCTATACCGGCGTTACCCCGGTGCGCCTGACGCCTGACAACGTCATCTCCGCGGAGCTGCACCTCTATAACCATGAGGACGATACCACTTACAGTGGGCAGATGCGGTATCAGGGTAAAAACGCCGGGGAAGAGACGGCCAATGTAACCGACCGCGCGGATCTGGAAGCGCTGCTGCAGGATGCGGTCACCGACGCGGAACTTTCCTCGGCGGACGTCATGTTCGATGCGGATGCCTATGTTTTGGGCGAAAAGGGCTTTGAAATTATAGCGCAGTTCAAAAATGGCCAGGGAACGCACCTGTACTACCCGGAAGGCAAGGCGCCGGAGCAGGTGTTTGCAAAATACTTTCCCCAGCAGTAAACAATGGACGGAGGTGGAGACGGGATGAGAAGGGCGGAAACCTTGCGCCAGCTCGCGGCGGTGCTGCTGCTAGCGGCGGCGATCTGCGGGGTGTGCAGGCTGTATGCCGGCCTGCGGCAGCACGAGAACCAGACGCTGGAAATCGCAGCCGGGCGGCAGGACGTCCGGCGCATCGGGCGGCGCCTTCCTTCCCGCCCGGCCGCCCGCATCTGCACCGGCTGCCCGGAAGGGGCGCGCTGCGGCTGCCCGTCGCACCTATCCGTGTGGAAAGCACGTAGGGAACAGGCCTGCACCGTATGCTACCGCCTGCGGCGCAGGTATCAGGACATGAGACCGCTCCTCCCCAAACGGGGAGGGGCGGTCTTTTTTCCGTGCCCTGCACATATGTTATAAAACAGCCCCCTCGGGCTGCCCTATTTTGTACATACAAAACGGTGGGTAGGGTTGACAATATGTTAGCGATGGCATACAATAATGTTAACCATAGTTAACAAATTGCGCCGGGAGCGCCGGGCATTCGGTATGGGGAATGCGCGCTGGCCGGATTTTTGGCATATAAGGGGGAGCGGGGATAGAGATGAAGACCCTGAATACATTAAAGCCCGGGGAGTCCGGCATTGTGGACAGTATCACGGCGGAGGGCGCGATGAAACGGCATTTCCTCGATATGGGCATCACCAAGGGCGTGCCGATCACAATGGAACGCATCGCGCCGTTCGGCGACCCGGTTGCCGTTCGGCTGCGTGGGTACAGCCTGTCCCTGCGGCGCGAGGAAGCGCGCAAAATCTGTTTGAGGTAAGAGGAAAATGGGAAAAAATAAGACGCTTGCCATTATCGGCAACCCGAACAGCGGCAAAACCACGCTGTTCAACCGGCTGACCGGCTCCAACCAGCATGTCGGCAACTGGCCGGGGGTGACGGTCGACCGCAAAACCGGCCAGGTCAAGTACGGGGGCAAGGCCGCCGACATGGTCGACCTGCCGGGCATCTATTCGCTGTCGCCCTATACGCAGGAAGAGATCATCGCGCGCTCCTTCGTGCTTTCGGACGAGCTGGACGGCATCCTCAATATCGTGGACGCCGCGAACCTGGAACGCAACCTGTATTTGACCCTGCAGCTCATTGCGCTCGGCATGCCGATGGTGGTTGCGCTGAACTTTATTGACGACTGCCGCGCGCAGGGCATTGAAATCGACTGTAACCGCCTTTCGGAACTGCTTGGCGTAAAGGTCGTGCCGATTTCCGCGAAACGCGGCGAAAATATGGACGAGCTGATGGGGATGCTTGTCGGGGAGATGGAAGCGCCGCGCAGGCAGCCCGCTTACCTGCACGGCGTCGGTTCTGCGATCACGCGCGCGGCAAAGGTGCTGGAGTGCCTGCCGGTGCGGCGCGCAAGCCTGCCGTTTTACAGCGCGAAGCTGCTGGAAGGGGATGCGGCGATGAAGGCGCAGGTGGAGCTGCCGCCCGCAGCCGCCGCGGAGGTGGAACGGATCGCTTCGGGGCTGTCGAGCCATATGAACAGCGAGGATCGCGAAATGATCTTCGCCGACGCGCTGTATGATTTTGTGGAGGACGCGGTCCGGCAGTCGGTAACGCGGCCGGAGGACCCGCCGCTCACGACGACGGAAAAGCTCGACCGTATCATTATCAACAAGTGGCTCGCGTTGCCCATTTTTGCGTTCCTGATGTTTTTGATGTTTGCGACGACCTTTGGGCCGGTCGGCGGCTTCCTGAAAGACCTGCTGGAGGGGGCGATCAACGGATGGCTGTCCCCGTCGGTAGAGGGCGCGCTGACGCATGTGGGCGCCGCGCCGTGGCTGGTCGGCCTGATCTGCGACGGCGTGATTGCCGGCGTGGGCGGTGTGGTCAGCTTCCTGCCGCAGATCGTCATCCTGTTTTTCTTCCTGTCCATCCTGGAGGACACGGGCTATTTGGCGCGTATCGCTTTTATTATGGACACCCTGCTACGCAAGATCGGCCTGTCCGGCAAATCGTTCGTCCCGATGCTGATGGGCTTTGGCTGCACGACGCCCGCGGTCATGGCGGCGCGTACCATGGAAAATGAAAAGGACCGCCGCATGACCATCATGCTCACGCCCTTTATGTCCTGCGGGGCGAAGCTCCCGGTCTACGCGCTGTTTTCCGCGGCGCTGTTCCCGGACCATGCGGGCGCTGTGACGTTCAGCCTGTACATACTCGGCATCGTAGTGGCGATCCTGGCGGGCTTCCTGCTGAAAAAGACCGTGTTCCGGGGCGTTTCGGCCGGGTTCGTGCTCGAGCTGCCGCCGTACCGCATGCCCACCTTCAAGGGCACGGTCCTCAACATGTGGGAAAAGGCAAAGGACTTTATCACCAAGGCCGGTACGATCATCTTCCTGATGAGCATCATCATCTGGCTGCTGCAGAACTTTACGCCCACCTTCCAGGTGGCGGCCTCCTCCGCAGACAGCATCCTCGGCGTGCTGGGCACGGTAATCGCGCCGGTTTTTGCGCCGCTCGGGTTTGGGCAGTGGCAGGCTTCGGTCTCCCTGCTGACCGGCCTCGTGGCCAAGGAAGCGGTCGTATCCACCATGAGCGTGCTTTACGGCGCGGGTAGCACGGCCGCGCTCAGCGGCGTCCTGGGGCAGGTGTTCAGCCCGCTGGCGGGATATTCCTTCCTGGTATTCACGCTGCTGTATATGCCCTGCATGTCCGCGTTTGCGACGATCCGCAGGGAGATGGGCGGCATGAAATGGGCGCTTGGCGCGGCCGCGTTCCAAACCGTGCTCGCGTACCTTGTGGCGCTGCTGATTTTCCAGGCCGGCAGCCTGTTTTTCTAGGAGGTGCCGCGTGAAAGAATTGCATGAATCGGGCGAGAATTACCTCGAGGTCATCTGGGACATCCAGCGCGAGCAAGGGCATGTGCGCTCGGTGGAGGTGGCGCGCCGGGTAGGCGTATCCCGCGCCAGCGTGAGCAAGGCGCTCGGCGTGCTGCGGGAGGCGGGGCTGGTGGAGCCTTCGTTTTACGGCGAGGTGGTGCTGACCGGGGAAGGGGTCAAGCGCGCCAAAGAGGTGCGCGCCCGCCACGACCTGCTGCTCCGTTTTTTGCGCGACGGCCTGGGCGTTGCGCAGGAAATTGCGGAGCGGGACGCCTGCCGTATCGAGCATGTGGTCAGCCGGGAGCTGCTCGCGCACGTGTCACGCTGGCTGTACCAAAAGGAAAAGGCGGAAAAATAACCAAAGCCCGCAGCGTTTACACGCTGCGGGTCTCTTTTTTGCTGAAATTCCGAAAGCCCGGCGGTTGCCGCTTGATTTATAGGGCGGAAGCCGGATACAATAAGGGGGACAGGGGTGATTGCTTGTGATTAAATTAGTGGCCGCGGATATGGACGGCACGCTGCTGGACAGCCGGAAACGCCTTTCCCCGCGCCTGTTCCCAGTGATCCATGCGCTGCGTGCGCGCGGCGTGCGGTTTGCCGCGGCGAGCGGGCGGCAATATTATAACCTGCTCCAGAATTTTGCGGGTTTTGAGGATGAAATGCTATTTATCAGCGAAAATGGCGCAATGGTGTTCGACGGCCGGAAGCCGCTCTATACCTGCGAAATCCCGGCGGCCGACTTGGCTGCGCCGGTGAAGCTGGTGCGCGCGCTGCTGGGTGCGCATGTCATCCTGTGCGGCGCGAAGTCGGCCTACCTCGAGGACGGCGACCCGGTTTTTAACGAAAACGCCGGGATGTATTATGCGCGTTTGCAGCGCGTGCCGGATGTGCTTGCGGCGGCGGAACAGGACGTCATCTGCAAGGTGGCGGTCTTCCAGCATCACAGCGCGGAGCGGACGGCATACCCGGCGCTGGCGCCCTGTGCGGCGCGGTTCCAGGTCGTGCTGTCGGGCGACAGCTGGGTCGACCTGATGGAGCCGGGCACCAATAAGGGTGGCGCGATGCGGCAGATCCAGCAGCGGCTGCATATCACGCCGGACGAGTGCATGGCTTTCGGCGATTACCTGAACGACTGCGAGCTGATGCAGGCGGTCACGCATTCCTACGCCATGGCAAACGCGCACCCCGGCCTGCGCCGCCTGTGCCGCTATGAAGCGCCCTCCAACGACGAGGACGGGGTCACGCAGGTGCTGCTGCGCGAATTCGGCCTGCCCGGTTGACAAACCCGGCAGGAAGCGATAAAATAAGACGAAACATTGGCAGAGTAGATATCCGTGCGTAAAGTGCCGACGGAACGGGGAGTTGTCCGGCGGACGAAAGGGAGTGTCCCTCCTTGCGGTACGGGTGTCGCATCCCGCTGCTGCATATTTTGAGGCGAGACACCTCTTAATTTGTAGCAACAAATTTTGGAGGTGTTTTTTCTATGCAAAAAAACCGCAACCCCTTTGTTGCGTCGCTGCATGAGCTGAAAAGCGTGCGGTGCATCGCGCTTACCGCCCTGCTCATCGCGCTGAATGTGGCGATGGACCTGCTGAACATCCGTATCTGGCTGTCGCCCGACCTGCGCGTCGGCATCGGCTTTCTGCTGAACGCCAGCATCGCGATGCTGTTCGGCCCCACGGTCGGCATGATGGCCGGTTTCTGCACCGATGTGCTCGGCTATCTGGTCAACCCGGTGGGCGGCGCGTATTTCCCGGGCTACACCATCACGGCGATCATGGGCGGCCTGATTTATGGCCTGTGGTTCTATGGCCGCCGCCCGAACCGCTTGCGTGCGTTCGGCGCAAAGGCGTGCATCAACCTGGTGTGTAACGTCGGCCTGAACACCCTTTGGCTGTCCATGACCGGCGGCAAGGCCATGGCGCTGCTGCTCCCCGCGCGCCTGGCAAAGAATGTCCTGCTATTGCCGTTTGAAGCGATCCTGCTTTATCTGGCGACCAACCTGATCGCAGACCTGTACGAAAGGATGCGCGCGTCCACGCCGCCGGTTCCGGTGGTAAATCCCGTAAAACCAAAAGTTTAAACCAGTGACGGCCTCCCCAAACCGGGGAGGCCGTTTATTTGTGGAAAAGCAGCAGCCCGGCAAAAATGCCGGGCTGCTGCTTTTGGAAAAAAGGAAATAATATAGAAAGATGATGAGGCCGGTTTAACAGGTCGCGCCACCAGTTTCGTGGAGCTTCGCCGAAATGATCTCGTCCTTGCGCGCGAGCAGGTCGTCCGCGAGGAGCTGCTGCTCGACATTTTCAAAGCCCAGGCGCTCGATGGTCTGGGAGAAACGCTCGCCGGTCTTGCCCTGTTCCCGGAAGAGGAGGAGGGCTTTCTCGATGATGGATAGCGCTTCCGCCTTGTCGGTGAAAACACGGTTGAGCGCGCGCCCTTGCGCGATGCGCTTGCCCCAGCGGCCGCCGATGTAAATCTTATAGCCGTTGACGCCGCCCGGCAATGCGTCGAAGCGGCACTTGTCGATGCAGCGGCCACAGTTGTTGCAAGCGGCCGGGTCAATGGCGAGCAGGCCGTCCTTGAGCTGCGCCGCGCCCACCGGGCACGATTCCTCCACACTGCACTTTTTGCAGCCCATGCATTCCTCTTCGTCGTACTGCGGGATCATCTGGCCGATAATGCCGAGGTCGTTCAGGTCGGGCTTTACGCAGTTGTTCGGGCAGCCACCGACCGCAATTTTGAATTTGTGCGGCAGCTTGACATCATGGTAGCCTTCAAAAAAGAGGTGGTGGATTTCCTCGGACAGGGCGAACGTGTCGATCAGGCCGTACTGGCAGGTCGTACCCTTGCAGGATACCACGGGGCGCACCTTGGAGCCGGTGCCGCCGGTGACAAGGCCTTCCTTGGCGATATAGGCGCGGAAATCCTCAACTTTTTCAAAGGGGACGCCCTGCACCTCGATGGTGAGCCGGGTCGTAAAAGTAACGATGCCGTTGCCGAATTTCTCAGCGGCTTCGGCGATGCACTTTTGCTGTGCTGCGGTGATTTTACCGTTTACCGTAATAATACGGGCGGAAAAATTATCGGTGCCTTTGTTGCTCAGGAAACCAAGCGCCTTCACGCGTTTCTCTTCGAGCGGGCTTACCGTCAAAGTTGCCATAAAATCTTATTCCTCCTGCATTTCACTTTATGGGATTAATACGAAGTGCCGTTAAACAGCGAGCCGCCTTCCAGGACGCGGGTGTTGGTGTAGCCGTAGAACTTCAGGCGGTTCTGCAGCATGTAGGCGCGCTTGCCCTTGGCGCACACCAGCATCAGCTTGGCGTCCAGCGGGAATTCGGGGAGCGGGCCGTTCACCGTGGCAAGGTCGACATAGACCGCGCCCTCGATGGTCGGCTGCATGGAGGCGTCCAGGACCTGGTAGCCTTCCGCCGCGCCTGCGAGGTATTCCGCAGGGGTGAAGGTCTCAAGCGTGCCGTCCAGCTTATTCATCAGGATGTTGACCGCATGGTCAAGCGGGTGGATTGCCGTGGAGAACGGGGGCGCGTATGCAAGATCCATATCCGCAAGCTGGTCGATTGTCGCGCCGAGGTAGAGCGCGGTTACTACAATATCGACCACCTTGTCGACCGCGTAGCCGCCGAGCGCCTGCACGCCGAGCACACGGCGCGTCGCGCGGTCTGCAACCAGCTTGATCAGCATCGCGCCCGCGCCGGGGAAGTAATGCGCCTTGTCGTCCACTGCGCACACGACCGAAACCGCGTCAAAGCCTGCGGCGGCAGCCTGGGCCTCCGTCAGGCCGGTGTGGCCGGCGGCAAAGCCCGGGAGCTGGCAGATGCCGGTGCCAAGCACGCCGCGGAAAGCGACTTCATGCCCGGCGAGGTGGCGCGCCAGCAGGCGGCCCTCCAGGTTGGCGGCCGAACCCATCGGCGCCCACTGCGGCTCGTGCGTCAGCGCGTTTACAACGCAGGCGCAGTCGCCGACCGCGAAGATGTCCGGATCGCTGGTCTGCATCTGCGCATTGACCTGCACGGTGCGGTTGGGCATAAGCGCAATGCCGGTGTCCGCGAGGAATTCCGTATTCGCGCGGATACCGATGGAGAGGATCGCCGCATCCGCCTTAAACGCGCGGCGGCTGGTCAGCACCTTCTCCACCTTGCCGTCGCCCTCGATCCCTTCGAACCGGGTACCGGTAAAGGTCATGACGCCCTGGTCGGTAAGGCGGTTTTCGACATGGTTCTGCACTTCGGGGTCAAAGCCGGGCAGGATATGGTCGGCCATATCGATCACGCTGACTTTCACGCCGCGCGCGAGCAGGTTTTCCGCAACCTCCAGGCCGATGAAGCCGCCGCCGACAATGACCGCGCGGCGGATGCCGCCGCCGTCCACTGCGTCGCGCAGCGCGTAGGCGTCTTCCGGGGTGCGCATGAGAAAGACGTTTTTCAGGCCGGTGCCCGGTACCGGCGGGACGAAGGGGCGCGCGCCGGTGGCAATGACCAGTTTATCGTATGTATAAGTGCTGCAGTCGCCTGATTCCAGGTCGATGGCGGAAACCGTTTTCTCCACGCGGTTGACCGCGGTGACTTCGGTGCGGGTGCGCACGGAGGCGCCGGTTTGCGCAGCGAAGCTTTCGGGGGAATTGACAATCAATTCGGCGCGGTCTTCAATCACATGGCCTACATAGTACGGCAGCCCACAGCCGGCATAGGAAATCTCCCTGTCCTTGGTGAGGATCTGGACGTCCCAGTCGCGGTGCTCCCTTTTGAGCTTGGCTGCGGTCTTGGTGCCGGCAGCCACGCCGCCGATAATCAGCACTTTCATGATAAACAACCCTTTCATAAAGCATAGGCTTCTCTTTGTTAATACCATAACACTTGTAAAAGCATTCGTATAGCCCTATAATAATTATAATAGGTATAGGGAAAAACTATGGAGGGGTCAAGATGACGGTTTGGCATTTAAAACTGTTTGTGGATGTGGCGGAGCTGGGCAGCATCAGCGCGGCGGCGGCAAAGAACAGGGTGCGGCAGCCATCGGTCAGCCAAAAGGTCGCGGAGCTGGAAAAGCATTACGGCGTGCTGCTGTTCGAGCGCCTAGGCAACCGCCTGCATATTACGGAATCCGGCGAAAAGCTGCTGGATATGGCGCGCGACCTCGTCGCCCGGTTTGAGTTCCTCGAGGAGTTTATGGAGGGGGAACATCACCGCACGCGGCTACGGGTCGGCGCAACGCTCACGATCGGCAGCAGCATTTTCCCGCGGGTCATGCAGGCGTTCCGCTCGCAGTACCCACAAGTGGAGGTTTACGGTACGACCAACAACACGGCGGAAATTTGCAGCAAGCTGATGAAAAACGAGCTGGACATCGCGCTGGTCGAAGGGCGCGTGAAGGATCCGGAACTGATCAGCATCCCGATGCTCCCGGATTACCTGGTGCTTGCCTGCGGGCGCGGGCACCCGTTTTTCAGCCAGGAAACCGTCTATAGCCACGAGCTCAACGGGATGGAATTTGCCATGCGGGAACAGGGCAGCGGCACGCGGGAGCTGTTTGAACAGTATGCCGCGGAGCAGCGCATTGCGTTCCGCACCGTGTTTGAGTATAACAATTTTGACGCGATCCGGCAGGCGGTCAGCGTCAACAACTGCCTGGCCGTGGTTTCCGCGCGGCTGTTTGAGGATGCGGCGCGGGACGGCGGCGTACGCCTTTTCCGCAACGAGGGGGCGGACTGGGACCGTACGTTTAACCTGGTATATCATAAGAATAAGCTGATCAATGCAACAATAGAACGCTTTTGCGCGGTGCTTGAGCAGTTTCAGCACCAGGGGGGCACGGCCGGCGTGAGAATGTACCGCCTGGCCAACCGGTGAAGGGCGTTACAAAAATATATAAATTTTAAATAAAGAAAACACTTTTAAAACCGGCGGATATCCGTTAGAATAGGGATATCTTAAAAAAACGCCGCCGGCAGGCTGGTTTGCGCGCCGGGCGGGAGGAACGGAAGTGTGTGGCATGCGCCTTGAAGATTTACGTGATATGGCAAAGCTGATCCAGAGGACGCTGGATCACGTCGACCCGCGGCTGGTGGAGCACGGCAAGCGCGTGGCGCTTCTTGTCACCGGCCTTGCGCGGGCGCACGGCGGGTACACGCAGCGCCAAATCCAGGATTTCGGCATGGTGGCGCTGCTGCACGATGTGGGCGCCTACAAAACCGAGGAAATCAGCAGCATGCTCCGTTTTGAGACCGAGGACGTCTGGGACCACTCGATTTATGGATACCTGTTTATCCGCGACCTTTCCCCGCTGTCTGAATACGCACAGGCCATCCTGTTCCATCATTTGCGGTACGACTGGCTGCGGACGATGGATACGGCGCATGTATTTTTGACCGAAATCCTGAGCCTGGCGGATCGGGTCGACGTATTCTTGGAAAACGTAGGCTTGGATAAAAAACGGCTGGCAGAATACCTGGGGCAGAAGCGCGGCACGCAGTTTTCCCCCGAGGCCATCGACCTGCTCTGGCGGGCGGAGGCGTCCAGCGGGATTTTGGAGGGCCAATACGCGCCGGACGATTTCCCGGCGTTCGCCGGCGATACGGTGCTTGCGCCGGACGAAGTGGTGGGATACCTGGAAATGCTCATTTACGCGATCGATTTCCGTAGCCAGCACACGGTCACGCACACGATTACAACTACGCAGATCAGCCTGCAGCTCTCCCGCATCATGGGCTTTGACGGGCAGGGGCAGGAAAAGGTCTTCCTGGGGGCGCTGCTGCACGACATCGGTAAAATCGGCATCCCGGTCGAAATCCTGGAGTTCGCGGGAAAACTCAGCCCGCAGGCGATGGCAGTCATGCGCACGCACGTCATGATCACAGATGAGATACTCGGGGACTGCATCGACCCTGCAGTCAAGCGCATTGCGGTGCGCCACCATGAAAAGCTGGATGGCTCGGGATATCCCGCCGGGCTTTGCGCGGACGACCTGTCAATGGCGGAGCGCATTGTCGCGGTTGCCGACATCGTCAGCGCGCTGTGCGGGACGCGCAGCTATAAAGAGGCGTATCCAAAGGCAAAAGCCCTATCCATCCTGAAAGCGCAGGCCGCGCAGGGGCTGCTCGACCCGCAGGTAGTGACTTTGCTATCCGACCGTTTCGACGGCATTATGGAGGCGGTCAGCCGGAAGTGCGTACCGGTGCTGGAAATGTACCACCGGATGCATCAGGAGTATGCCGAAATCAGGGCGTGCTTTACAGAGGATATCCGCAGCCGGACGCTGGAAGCGGTCCGTTTTTGAACCGGTCCCGCCCGGCGGCGCAGGGAACTGTAGGAACGGCAGGCGCACTGCATGTCCGTTCTTACAGTTTTTGTTTTGCAAATTGCAAAAAATTTGATAATTCCATGTCTGGAAATGTAGGAATTGACAGAGTATAATAATAAGGTGAATTTTTAGGCAGTTATGAGAAACAATCCTGCTGGGAGGAACTATGGTTAGAAACGATCTTAGAAATATTGCGATTATCGCCCACGTCGACCACGGCAAGACCACGCTGGTCGACCAGATGCTGAAGCAGGCGGGCGCATTCCGCGAAAACCAGGTGGTCGAGGAGCGCGTTATGGACTCCGGCGATATCGAGCGCGAGCGCGGCATCACCATCCTCGCGAAAAACACCTCGGTACACTATAAGGATGTAAAAATCAACATTGTCGATACCCCGGGGCACGCCGATTTTTCGGGCGAGGTCGAGCGTATCCTCAAGATGGTCGACGGCGTGGTCCTGCTGGTAGACGCGGCGGAAGGCCCCATGCCCCAGACCCGTTTTGTGCTGCAGAAGGCGCTGGAGTTCGGCCACAAGATTATCATTGCGGTCAACAAGATCGACCGCCCGGACGCGCGCCTCAACGAGATCGGCGACGAAGTGCTCGAGCTGCTGCTCAACCTGGACGCGACCGACGAGCAGCTTGACAGCCCGATCGTCTATTGCTCCGGCCGCGCAGGCACCGCTTCCATGTCTCCGAACGTCGAGGGCACCGACCTGACGCCGCTGTTCGAGCAGATCCTCGAGCATATCCCGGCGCCGCAGGTCGATACCGAAGGCCCCGCGCAGATGCTGGTTTCCTCCATCGACTATAACGAGTATGTCGGCCGCATCGGCATCGGCCGCATCGAGCGCGGCTCGATGAAGGTCGGGCAGCAGGTTACCGTGTGCGATTACCACGGCAACACCCAGCCGTACAACGCCAAGCTGGTCACCCTGTACACCATCGAGGAGCTGGGCCGCCAGCCGGTCGACGAGGCGAAGGCGGGCGAGATCGTCTGCTTCTCCGGCATTGAGAACGTCACCATTGGCGAAACGCTGTGCGACCCCGAGCATGTTGAGGCGCTGCCGTTCGTCAAGATTTCAGAGCCTACGGTCGAAATGACCTTCTCGGTTAACGACTCGCCGTTTGCCGGACGCGAAGGCAAGTTCGTCACCTCGCGCCACCTGCGCGAGCGCCTGTTCCGCGAGCTGCTGAAGGACGTATCCCTGCGCGTCAACGAGACCGATACGACGGATTCCTTCCGCGTCTGCGGCCGCGGCGAAATGCACCTTTCCATCCTGATTGAGAACCTGCGCCGCGAGGGCTATGAGTTCCAGGTGGGCGCGCCCAAGGCGCTGTTCCGCGAGATCGACGGGCAGAAGTGCGAGCCGGTTGAGCGTATGATCGCCGACGTGCCGGTCGACGCGGTGGGCGCGGTCATGGAGAAGATGGGTTCCCGCAAGGGCGAACTGGTCTCCATGAACCCGAAGGGCGCCGACCGTATGCGCATGGAGTTCCTGGTCCCGGCGCGCGGCCTGTTCGGCTACCGCACCGAGTTCCTGACCGATACCAAGGGCGAGGGCGTGCTGTCCTCGGTCTTCCACAGCTACCAGCCGTACAAGGGCGAGATTTCCAAGCGCCAGACCGGTTCGCTGATCGCGTTTGAAGCCGGCGAGTCCATTACCTACGGCCTGTATAACGCGCAGGAGCGCGGCACGCTGTTTATCGGCGCGGGCACGCCCGTATACGAGGGCATGGTCATCGGCGAAAACCCGCGCGGCGAGGACATGGCGGTCAACATCTGCAAGAAGAAGCAGCTGACCAATACCCGCGCCTCCGGCTCGGACGACGCGCTGCGCCTGATCCCGCCGCGCCAGATGTCGATTGAGGCCGCGCTGGAGTTCCTCGGCGACGACGAGCTGCTTGAGATCACGCCCAAAAACGTGCGTATCCGCAAGAAGATCCTTTCCAATACCGAGCGCCTGAAGAAGCTGAAAAGCGGCAAGTAACCATCGAATTTGTCAAGGAGTGTGTACGATCATGAAGAAGATTTCCACCCCGCTCGCGCCCGCGGCAATCGGGCCGTATTCCCAGGGCATTGAGGCAAACGGCTTTGTTTTTACGTCGGGGCAGATCCCGATCGACCCTTCGCAGGGCAAAATCGTAGCCGACACCATCGAGGGGCAGGCGGAGCAGGTGATGAAGAACCTGCAGGCCGTGCTGGCCGAGGCCGGCGTAAGCTTTGACCGCGTCGTCAAGACGACCTGCTTCCTGGCCGACCTGAACGACTTTGCGGCGTTTAACGCGGTGTACGGCAAGTATTTCCCGGGCGATGCGCCGGCGCGTTCCTGCTTTGCGGTGGCTGGCCTGCCGATGGGCGCCAAGCTGGAAGTAGAAGTCATTGCGGTAAAGTAAATACACATTTCCGGAGCCGTTTCACAGGGTTCCCGCGATGGCGGGGACCCTGTTTCCCGTCCCGGGTGGAAATGGCGCTGCGGATATGATAAAATAAGGCCGGACAGGAGGTGGCGCGCGTGGGCGAGAGGACGATTTTGCATGTGGATATGAATGCGTTTTACGCCTCGGTCGAAACGCTGAGCCACCCCGAGGCGGCGGGGCGGCCGATGGCGGTGTGCGGGGACGCGGAAAAGCGGCGCGGCGTCATCCTCGCCAAGAACGAGCTGGCAAAGGCCGCCGGCGTCAAAACCGGCGAAGCCGTGTGGCAGGCGCAGAAAAAGTGCCCGAGGCTGCTGCTCCTGCCGCCGCACCATGACGTATACAGGGCTTTTTCCCGCAAAGCCAACGCGATTTACAGCCGCTTCACCGACCGGGTGGAGCCGGTCAGCATCGACGAATCCTTCCTCGACGTGACGGGCAGTATGGCGCTTTACGGCAGCGGCCGTGAGATGGCGGATGCAATCCGCGCCGCCGTAAAAGGGGAACTGGGGCTGACGGTATCAGTCGGGGTGTCGTTTTGCAAGCTGTTTGCCAAAATGGGCAGCGATTACAAGAAACCGGACGCGACGACCGTCATCACGCGCGAAAACTTCCGCGCGCTGCTGTACCCGCTCCCCGTGGGCGACCTGATTTCCGTCGGGCGCGTCACGGCGCGGCGGCTGCAAGAGATCGGCGTGCGCACGATCGGCGACCTTGCGAGGCTGGAAGAGCCGGTGCTGCGCGCGAAATTCGGCAAGCACGGCGCGATGCTGTTCCGTGCGGTGCGCGGGCTGGACGACGGCCCGGTACGTCGGCCGGACGAGCAGGAAAAGGCGAAATCCGTCGGCAACGGCATGACGTTTGCGCACAACCTGACGACTTTGGAGGAGGTGCGTGCGGGCGTCATGCGGCTTTGCGAATCGGTGGGGGCGCGCCTGCGCCGCACCGGGGAAAAGTGCCGCGGCGTGCAGGTCACGATCAAGGACCCCCAATTCCGCGTGATCGACCGCCAGCAGCAGCTCGAACGCCCGACCAACGTGACGCAGGAGATATACCGGGCGGCGCTGCAAATCATCGAACGGAACTGGGCGGTGGGGACGGAAAAGCCGATCCGGCTCATTACGGTCACGGCGATCAACCTGGCCGAAGCGGGGGAGGAGCAGCTTTGCCTGTTTGCGGACCCCAAACGCGAAAAGCTGGAGCAGGTGCGCGACCGCCTGAACGAAAAATTCGGCAAGGGCGCGGTGAAGCCGGCGTCCCTGCTGCAAAACTACGAAATCGAATAAAAAACGCCCCTGTTTATCATACAAAACAGGGGCGTTTACAAATTGCGTGCAATTTCTGCGGGAATCTTGTATAAAATGCCGTTTACTTTGCACCCAGGATAAATTTATACTTTTTTTATAGGAATTTGTATGATAGGAAGGGAACTATGGAACCTGTACTGACTGCCGTCAACCGGAACGAGGTTTTAAAATATTTGCATTACCGGGGCGGCGAAGTGCCGCCGGAGACCGAGGCGCAGCTCCAGGAGGCAATGGATACGGTGCTGCGCACCGCGCGGCCGCGCTACCGTTTCCAGGCGTTCGGGATCGAGCGTGCGGACGGACTGCGGCTCGCGGGCACGTCGTTTACGCTGCCCGGGGAAGAAGTTGCGTCGCTGCTCGGGGAATGTACGCACTGCGTCCTGCTCGCCGCAACGCTGGGCGGGGAGATCGAAAGCCTGCTGCGGCGCGCGCAGCTTACGGATATGGCGCGCGCGGTGATCCTGGACGCATGCGCCAGCTCGGCGATTGAAAACGTGTGCGACAACATCGAAACGGAAATCCTCGCGCAGCATCCCGGGATGCACCTGACCGACCGTTTTTCGCCGGGCTACGGCGACATGCCGATCACGGTGCAGCGCGCCTTTTGCGAAGTGATGGATACCAGCCGCAAAATCGGCCTGACGGTCTCGGCCAGCGGTATCCTGATCCCGCGCAAGTCCGTGACCGCGGTCATTGGGCTGGCGGGCAGGCCGCAGCCCAAGCGCTTTCGCGGCTGCGAGTATTGCAGCCTGTTTGCAACCTGTGCTTTCAGAAAGGATGGAACAACCTGTGGAAAATCATAAAATTACTTTTCTGGACGGCGCCATGGGCACGATGCTGCAAAAAAGCGGCTTAAAGCTCGGCGAGCGCCCAGAACTGCTGTGCCTGACCCATCCGGAGACGGTGGAAAACATCCACCGGATGTACCTGGACGCGGGCAGCGAAATCATCTATGCCAACACCTTCGGGGCGAACGCGCATAAGCTCGACGGCACCGGACATTCGGCCGAAGAGGTCGTGTCCGCCGCGGTGCGTACCGCGAAGCGCGCCTGCGCGGGGCGCGCGGCAAGGGTCGCGCTGGACGTCGGCCCGATCGGCGAACTGCTGGAGCCGGCGGGCACGCTTGCCTTTGAGGAGGCGTATGCGCTGTTCCGGGAGATGCTGGTTGCGGGCGAGCGCGCGGGCGCGGATCTCGTCGTCTTTGAAACCATGACCGACCTTTACGAGGTCAAAGCCGGCGTGCTCGCCGCAAAGGAGCACACCACCCTCCCGGTCTTTGTCACCATGACCTTTGAGCCGAACCACCGCACGTTTACGGGCTGCTGCGTTGCATCCATGGCGGCAGTGCTGGAAGGGCTGGGCGTGGACGCGCTCGGCATCAACTGTTCGCTCGGGCCGGACGAGATTTTCCCGATTGCGAAACAGCTTTCGGAATGCACGAACCTGCCGCTCATCATCAAGGCGAACGCGGGGCTGCCCGACCCGGAAACCGGGCTGTACGATATCAGCCCCGCGGATTTCGCATCGCAGATGGTGCAGTACGCCGCGCTCGGGCTGCGGTATGTCGGTGGGTGCTGCGGCACAACGCCGGATTACATCCGGGAGATCCGCGCGGCGCTTGAAGGCAAGGGGGCGGCCGCGCCCGCCATCGTGCGCAAGACGGTCGTCTGCTCCCCGACGCAGGCAGTCACGGTGGACGGCGTGCGCGTCATCGGCGAGCGCATCAACCCGACCGGCAAAAAGCGGTTCCAGCAGGCGCTGCGCGAGGGGGATCTGGATTATATCCTGTCCCAGGGCGTGCAGCAGGCCGAAGCCGGGGCGCATATCCTGGACGTTAACGTCGGCCTGCCCGGCGTGGATGAGCCGGAGATGATGCGCCGCGTGGTCAAAAGCCTGCAGGGCGTCGTCGACCTGCCGCTGCAGATCGATTCCTCCAACCCGGACGCGATCGAAGCCGGGCTGCGCGCCTACAGCGGCCGCGCAATCGTCAACTCGGTCAATGGCGAGCCTGAGGTTTTGGACAGGATCTTGCCGATCGTCAAAAAATACGGCGCGTGCGTCGTCGGGCTGGCGCTCGACGCGGGCGGCATCCCGGAAACCGCGGAGGCGCGCTTTGCGATTGCGGAGCGCATCCTGCAAGCCGCGCTGGCACACGGCATCCCGCGGGAAAACGTCTTTATCGACTGCCTGACGCTGACGGTATCCGCCCAGCAGGCGGGTGCGCTGGAGACGCTCAAGGCGCTCCGCATGGTGCGAGACCGGCTCGGCCTGCACACCGTGCTCGGCGTGTCCAACATTTCTTTTGGCTTGCCGAACCGCCAACTGATTAACCACAGCTTTTTGACGCTCGCCATGGCGCACGGGCTGGATCTGCCCATCCTGAACCCGAACCTCGACGCGATGATGGACGCGGTTTCGGCCTTCAACGTACTCTATAACGTCGACCGCGACAGCGAGGCCTATATTGCGCGCTTTGCGGAGGCGCCCGCCGCCGCGCCGCAGCCAACTGGCACGGGCGCGGGCGGCATGGATATCGGCTATGCGGTCGCCAAGGGGCTTAAGGAGGACGCGCGCCGCCTGACGCGCGAGCTGCTGAAGGAGCACGATGAGCTGACGATCATCAACACCATGCTGATCCCGGCGCTCGACCGCGTGGGCGACCGCTTTGAGAAGGGCGAAATCTTCCTGCCGCAGCTGATCAACGCCGCGGGCGCTTCCTGCGAGGCGTTCGACGTCATTAAGGACAGCATCCTCCAAAAGGGCGCGCCGTCGGTCTCCAAGGGTAAGATCATTGTGGCCACCGTCAAGGGCGACATCCACGATATCGGCAAAAATATCGTCAAGGTTATCCTGGAGAATTACGGCTACCAGGTAATCGACCTGGGGCGCGACGTGCCGGTACAGGCGGTTGTGGACGCCGCGGTGCAGCAGGATGTACACCTGGTCGGCCTGTCCGCCCTTATGACGACGACGCTGCCCAGCATGGCGGAAACGATCGCCGCGCTGCGCGGAAGCGGGCACCCGTGCACGGTGTTTGTCGGCGGCGCGGTGCTCACGCCGGAGTATGCCGCGGAAATTGGCGCGGACTATTATGCAAAAGACGCAAAACAATCTGTGGACATCGCGAAGAAGGTCCTGGGCTAAGGGGGATACGTATGGGAATCTTGGAAGAAGTCAAACAGGGGCCGCTGCTGTTTGACGGCGGCATGGGCACCTATTTTGCCTCCTTAAACGACGACCCGCTCGTGCGCTGCGAGCTTGCGAACCTGCAAAACCCGGCGCTCATCCGCCGCATCCATGGGGAATACCTCGAGGCCGGGTGCCGCGCGGTCAAAACGAATACCTTTGCCGCGAACACCTTTGCCCTCGGCCTGCCGTTTGAGCGGGTGCAGGAGGTGCTGGAAGCCGGCTGGCGGCTGGCGGAAGGCGCCGCAAAGCCGCACGGCGCATATGTGTTTGCCGATATCGGGCCGATATCGGGCACGCGGGAAGCCGGCATCGCCGAGGAATACCGGCGCATTGCGGATGTGTTCCTGGGGCTGGGCGCACGGCATTTCCTGTTTGAAACGTTTGCGGACGACCGGGAGCTGCCCGGTATCACGCGGTATATCAAGGCGCGGCGCCCGGAAGCGTTCATCCTCGTGTCGTTTGCGGTTTCGCCGGACGGTTTCACCGCGGAAGGCGTGCCCGGCGCGGCGCTGCTGGAACGCGCGCAGCAGGAGGATGCGGTCGATGCGGTGGGGCTCAACTGCATGTCCGGCCCGTATCACCTGCACCGGTACCTTGCGACGCTCGGAGGGTTTACAAAGCCGCTTGCGGTCATGCCCAACGCGGGCTACCCGACGGTCATCGGCAGCCGCACGTTTTTCGGCAACAACGCCGGTTATTTTGCCCGGCAGCTTGCGGAANCGGGGGAGGGCCGCGCGCCCGCCCGGGCGCAGGTCAACCGGTTTGCGGACAAGCTGCGCGCCGGGGAACGGGTGACGGCGGTCGAGCTTGACCCGCCGCTCGACACCGACGCTGGGTTCTTTATGGACGGCGCGCGCCGCCTGAAGGACGCCGGGATCGACCTGCTGACCGTCGCGGACTGCCCGATCGCCCGCGCGCGCATGGACAGCAGCCTGCTGGCCTGCAAGGTAAAACGCGAATTGGGGCTGGATACCATGCCGCATATGACCTGCCGCGACCGCAACCTCAATGCGATCAAGGCGCTGCTGCTCGGCCTTGCGATGGAGCAGGTACATAATGTGCTGATCGTGACCGGCGACCCGATCCCGAGCGCGCGGCGCGACGAGGTCAAGAGCGTGTTTAATTTTAATTCACGCATGCTCGCCAAATTCATCGCGTCGCTCGGGGAGGAGGTTGCGTCCCCCTTCCTGATCTGCGGCGCGCTCAATGTCAATGCGGTCAATTTTGACGTGCAGCTCCGCCTGGCGCAGGAAAAGGTGCAAAACGGGGTGCAAGCGTTCCTGACGCAGCCCGTGTTGAGCGGGACGGCGCTGGAAAACCTCCAAAAGGCGCATGAGACGCTGGACGCAAAAATCCTGGCGGGCGTGATCCCGGTCGTCAGCTACCGCAACGCCTGCTTTATGAACAGCGAGATCCCCGGCATTACGGTTGCGGACGAACTGGCTGCGCTTTACGAGGGCAAGGACAGGGAGGCGTGCGGTGCGTTGGCGGTGCGCACCTCGGTAGAGATTGCGCGCCAGGTGGCGCCCTATTCCGACGGCTGGTATTTCATGACGCCGTTCAAGCGGGTCGATTTGATCGAACAGATTTTACAGGCGCTCCCGCAAAAGTGAAATAAACTATAAAGGCAAAGCCCATGGGAAGCTTCCCGTGGGCTTCTTTTTTATGCTTGATTGTGAAAAAATAAACATTGAAATGCGCAAAAACGGTCAGGGCGACGGGTGCGAATAAAACACCGCGTTTTCGGATAAACTGACGGAAACAACTGGAAGGGCTGGGGCTGAATTGTGGAGTCTACCACTGGAATTTTCCGAATTGGGGCGAAGCGCCAATTTCGGACAGCGACACGTGTGCGGATGAAAATGACCACAAAAGAACAGTTTTTGCTATATTTGCTGAAAAAGTTGCGATTGTTAGGTATTTAACGATATTGACACAAAATAGACAATCAAAAAGTTTTAAATATCCTGTTGATTTCTTTAGGGATAAGTGCTAGAGTAATAAATAAATCACAAGAGTTAACCAAAAAGTATCCAAGATTTGCACGAAGAGGAGGAGCACCATTATGAGTAAAGTTAAAGTGGGTGTAGCAGGTTACGGGGTTATCGGCCTCCGTTTGGCCACAGGTGTGGCGCTGCAGGAGGATATGGAGCTGGTCGGCGTTGCCGACGTTGCGCCCACCCTTGCGGTGCGCGGCCTGGTGGAATCCGGCATGCCCTATCATTTTTATAACGCCCTCCCGTCGGGGGAGGACAAGCTGAGGGAAGCCGGCGTGCCGATCTCGGGTACGATGGAAGACCTGGTAGAGCAGTGCGACATCATGCTCGACGCGACCTCCGCGGGCATTGGCGCAAAAAATAAAGAGCTTTACAAGCGTATGGGCAAAAAGGCCATCTTCCAGGGCGGCGAAAAGAACGACGTTGCGGACGTATTCTTCCACGGCTATGCCAACTACGAGCGGGGGCTGGGGCAGCAGTTCCTCAAGCTGACGAGCTGCAACACGACTGGCCTGATCCGCGCTGTCGATATGCTGGACCGCGCGGTCGGCGTGGAACGGGTGGCGGTTACCATTATCCGCCGCGTTGCCGACCCCGGCGATTACCACCGCGGCCTGACAAACGCGCTCCAGATGGAGTACGCGCCCAGCCACCAGGCGCTCGACCTGATGCGCATCATGCCGCACGTAGACGCGACCGGCATCCTGGTGCATGCGCCGGTGACGCATGGCCATATCATTACGGTGCTGGCAACGACGAAAAAAAGCATTGATAAGCCCGGCCTACTGTCTCTTGCGGCGCAGCATCCGCGTATCCGCACGGTCAAGATCGCGGACGGCTTCCTCGGCAATGCGTCCCTGTTCCGTTATGCGCGCGACATGGGCAAGTTCCGCGGCGACAATTACGAGATCGCGATGTGGGACGAATCGATCGTAATGTCCGGCAACCAGATCATGTTTGCCATCAACATCCCGCAGGAATCCGTCGTCATCCCGGAGAACATGGACGGTATCCGCGCGGCGATGGAGATGCAGATGACCCGCGAAGAGGGCACGGCGATGACCAACCGCTTCCTGGGCATCAAGTAAGCGGCGGGGGTGCCGAATGAAAAAGTTTGGAATCTACACGCTGGACGCGCTGGATGTCACAGGCAAGACCGTGCTGGTGCGCGTCGATATCAACGAGCCGATCGACCGTGAAAAAGACGCGGTGACCGACGATACCCGCATCCGCGGCTGCGTGCCGACCCTGCGGGAGCTGCGCGACCGCGGCGCAAAGGTCGTCGTCCTGGCGCACCAGGGCAGCGATATCGAATATAAGAACTTCTACACGCTGCGGCCGCACGTCAAGGTGCTTTCGGCGCTGCTGGGGAGCGAGGTGCGTTTTATTTCGGACGTCTGCGGCCCCGCGGCGCAAAGCGCCATCCGGGGGCTGCAAAACGGGGAAGTGCTCCTGCTCGACAATGTGCGTTTTATGTCGGAGGAACAGACGCTTTTTGAGCGCTCGCTCAAACTCACGCACGCGCAGCAGGCGCAGACGCTGGTCGTCCGCACGCTCGCGCCGCTCGCGGATTGCTTCGTCTGCGACGCTTTTGCCGCGGCGCACCGCGACCAGCCTACGCTGTGCGGCTTTGAACAGCTGTTGCCGTCCGCTATGGGGCGCCTGTTTGAAAAGGAGTACAGCGTCATCTCGTCGCTGATGGAAGCGCCGGCACGCCCGTGCGTCTTTGTGCTCGGCGGCGCCAAAATCGCCGACGCGTTCATGATGATGGAAACCGTGCTCGGCCGCGGCATTGCCGACAAGGTACTGACCGGCGGCCTGGTGGCGAACATCCTGCTCGCAGCCGGCGGCGTCGACATCGGCGCCGCGTCGCGCGGCTTTATTGAAAAGCAAGGCTATGCGTCCTTCCTGGAAAGCGCGAAGCCAATCCTGGAAAAATACCGCAACCAGATTGTACTGCCGGTCGATTTGGCGTATACTGTGGATGGGAAGCGTGCCGAAGCGCCGTGCACGGCGTTGCCGGGCGGCCAAATGCTGGTCGATATTGGCCGCGGGACGGCGGCGCAGTATGCGGATATCATCATGGGGGCGAAAACGGCTTTCGTGAACGGCCCGATGGGTATTTTTGAAAAGCCGGAGACCGAATTCGGCACAAAGGCCATTTGGCAGGCGCTGGCAGATACCGACGGGTATACCGTGGTCGGCGGCGGCGACAGCGTCACCGCGACGAACAAATACGGCCTTGCGGACAAGATGGGCTATATCTGTACGGGCGGCGGCGCGCTGATCCGCTTCCTGACCGGGGAAGAGCTGCCGGTCGTGCGCGCGCTGCGCCACGCGGCGCAGGCGTTCCCGCTGGACTGAAACGACGAAAGGTATGAAAAGGGTATGAAGACGTATAAAATTGCAGTTATCGCAGGCGATGGCGTAGGCCCAGAGGTGCTGGCCGAAGGGATTAAGGTGCTGGACAAGGTGGCCGAGCTGGACGGCTCCTTCCGCTTTGAATTTACACATTTCCCGTGGGGCTGCGAATATTACCTCAAGACCGGGAAAATGATGGATGACGACGGGATCGAAAAGCTGAAGCAGTTCGACGCGATCTATCTCGGCGCGGTCGGCGCGCCCGGCGTGCCCGACCATATCTCCCTGTGGGACTTGTTGCTGCGCATCCGCCACGACTTTGACGAGTATGTCAACGTGCGCCCCGTCAAGCTGCTGGACGGCGCGCCCTGCCCGCTGGCCGGCTGCAAGAAGGGCGATATCGATATGATCGTCATCCGCGAAAACAGCGAGGGCGAATATGCAGGCGCGGGCGACTGGCTCTTCAAGGGGCAGCCGAACGAGGTCGTGCTGCAAACCGGCGTGTTCTCCCGCAAGGGCACGGAGCGCATTATCCGTTATGCCTATGAGCTTGCGCGCAAGGAGCGCAAGACGCTGACCAGCATCAGCAAGGGCAACGCCCTCAATTACTCCATGGTCTTCTGGGACGAGGTGTTTGCGGAGGTCGGCAAGGAATACCCGGATGTCGAGACATATTCCCTGCTGGTGGACGCGGCAAGCATGTTCTTCGTCAAGGACCCGCAGCGTTTCCAGGTCGTTGTCACGTCCAACCTTTTCGGCGACATCATCACCGACCTGGGCGCCGCGATTTCGGGCGGCATGGGCCTTGCGGCGGGCGCGAACCTCAACCCCGAGCGCACGTTCCCGTCCATGTTTGAGCCGATCCACGGTTCCGCGCCGGATATTGCCGGCAAGAAGATTTCCAACCCGCTTGCCTCCGTCTGGTCGGCAAGCCAGATGCTCGATTTCTTCGGCCATGAGGCCTGGGGCGCAAAGCTGATCGGCGTGATCGAGCAGGTCATGGTCGAAGCCAAGGCGCTCACGCCGGACATGGGCGGCACCGCGCATACGGATGAGGTCGGCGACGAAGTGGTGCGCGTCCTCTGCCGGAACTGCGGAAAGTAAAGATCGGGGTGGCAACGCCTTTTTAACGGGCAAGACCCGGCACAATTGTGCCGGGTCTTGCCATATCCCTTGACGGGATATAAAATAAGGGGTATGCTAAAGACAACAATATCCCCCTGGGGGGGATGAGGAGGGACAAGATGGAACACCATGAGCATCACCACGCGCACCCCAATAAACAGGCCGTACTCAACCGGATGGCGCGCGTAATCGGACATATGGAAGCGGTCAAGCGGATGGTCGAGGACGACCGGGACTGCAGCGAGGTGCTGGTGCAGATCGCTGCGGTGCGCGCCGCGGTCAACAGCGTCGGGAAAATTATCCTGCAGGACCACATCAACCACTGCATCGTACATGCGGTCGAGTCCGGCGACCAGAAGATGCTGGACGACCTGACGTCGGCGATCGAACAATTTGTAAAATAGGAAAAGCGGGCGATAGCGTGAAAAAGGATGTGGGACGGGCGATCCTGGCGGCGGCGCTCTATGCGGTCAGCACGCCCTTTTCCAAGGTGCTGCTGGCGGATGTGCCGCCAATGATGATGGCGGCGCTCCTGTACCTCGGCGCGGGCGGCGGGATGCTGCTTTTCGGCGTGATACGCGGCAAGGCGGGACGCGGCGGCAAAGAAGGCCGCTTGACGCGCAGGGAGCTGCCCTATACCGTCGGCATGGTCGCGCTTGATATTGCCGCGCCCATTTTCCTGATGCTCGGCCTGTCCATGACCACGGCGGCTAACGCTTCGCTGCTCAATAATTTTGAGATCGTCGCGACCACCGCGGTCGCGCTGGCGGTTTTTCACGAACCGGTCAGCGGGAGGCTGTGGGCGGGCGTCGCCTGCATTACTTTTTCATGCATGCTGCTGTCCGTGGAAGACGCGGCCAGCTTTGCCTTTTCGCCGGGCTCCCTGTTCGTGCTCCTTGCCTGTGTCTGCTGGGGCTTTGAAAACAACTGCACGCGCAAGCTGTCCGAAAAGGATCCGCTTCAGGTCGTCGTGGTCAAGGGCTTTGGTTCGGGCGCCGGTTCGCTCGCCATTGCGTTAGCGGCCGGGGAGCGGCTGGCGGCGCTGCGGCTGACCCTGGCCGCGCTTGTGCTGGGGTTTGTCGCCTACGGGCTGAGTATCTTCTTTTATGTCGCGGCGCAGCGTGGGCTGGGCGCGGCCAGGACGAGCGCATATTACGCCGTATCGCCGTTCATCGGCGCGGCGGTTTCCTTCCTGGTGTTCCGGCAGCGGCCAAGCCCCCTTTTCCTGGCGGCGCTTGCCGTCATGGCGGCCGGCGCGGTGCTGGCCACGGAACCCCGGCGCGAAAGCGGGGCATAAGGCAAAAAGTACCGGCCGGACGTTTCTTCGTCCGGCCGGTTTCACTACATGCCCGGGGCCTGCCTTTGCTTGTATTGGTTTGTATATCGGGAGAAAAATGTGATACGGCCTTCTTGATCCATGAGAAGGCGCGGGGAATATGGTTGTGATAAAGAGAAGTTAAGTGATACGCAAGGGAAGACTGGTTTTAATCGGCAGGAGCATGATAGCTTCGGGGATTAGGGGTTGGCAAAGCCTGCGCCGAATGCGCGGCACTGTGCCAGCGCGGCTTCGTCCGGGGTTTCGTGGACGATAAGCCCTTCGCCGTGATAAAGGCGCGCGCCGGCCGCTTCGGTACGTTCCTGCCAGTCGCGCATCCACTGTCCGTCACCCCAGCCGTAGGAGCCGAACAACGCGACGGGCTTGCCGGTCAGCTTGCGCTCCAGTTCGGTGAAAAACGGCTCAAACTCGGCCTCTTCAAGCACTTCCGCGCCCATAGCCGGGCAGCCCAGCGCGAGGGAGTCAAACATGGCGGCCTTGGCGGCGTCGATTTCAGAAACATGCAGAAGGGAAACGTCCGCGCCGGCGTCCCGGGCGCCGCCGGCAATTGCGCCGGCCATCGCCTCGGTGTTGCCGCCCTGGGACCAGTAGATTACAGCCATCTTACTCATAATATTCGTACCTCCAAATGAATTTAAATTGGTTCAATATCACGCTGCACGGAGCAGCTGTGTGATGGACATGCCTTGCGCCAGCTTGCCGGCAAAGCATGCGCGGCAATGGTCGTATTGGGCAAAACAGCGCTTGGCGCGTTCCACGTCGGAATAAACCTTCCAGTAGCCGCAAAGCTTGAAGTTTTGCCCCTTGTGCCGCTGGAAACCGCGCACATCTTCGAGCGGGTAGCCGAGGAAAACGCCGATTTCGTGCGGGAAATCCGCATTCTGTGCGATCCGCCGTTTGAGTCGCGCCAGCATTTCGGCAAGCGCCCCGCCAGCCGGGTAGCCGGCGGCCTGCAACAGTGCCGCGGCAGCCGGCTCCGCAAGGCGGCGGCGCAGCATATCCTCGCGGTATACCAGCAGCAGGCTGCTGTGCGCGCAGCGGCAGACCACTTCAAAGCGCAGCCCTTGGGCGCGCAGCGCGGCGGTATACTGCGCGGCAAGCGCGCCAAGGTTTGGGTATTCCGCCTTTTCGCAAGCCATCAGGCTCGCAGGCTTGAGCCCCGCAAGCGTTGGGGCGCAATAGTTAACAAGTGCGTTTTCAAAATAAGAAGGCACAGGTGTCACCTCGGAATCATAGTTGGTTAGCGTATGCTAACCGGACGGGCGAAAGAAAAGCCTTGCGGCTTTTGGATTGGTTAGCTACTGCTAACTTGTGCTTATAATACCATGCCGCCGCCGAAGCGTCAAGCCTTTTCTGAAAAAAATTTACCCAGGGGCAACAGGCCGGTTGCGGGGAAACATAAAACGTGATACCCTAATTTTACATAACAGCGATTACAGCCGGTTGGTCTGGCTGGGAGGAGGGCATATGCGCGGGTTGGGCACGGATATCATCGAAATCAGCCGGATTGCAGAGGCGATCCGGAAGGCGCGTTTTGTGCAGCGCGTTTACACGGAGGACGAGCAGGCGTACCTGCGGGATGCGGGGGATCTGGCGGCGCAGAGCGCGGCAGGCCTGTTCTGCGCGAAGGAAGCGGTCGCCAAGGCGCTGGGCACGGGATTGGCGCAGGGGGTGGCGTTTACCGATATCGAGATTTTGCATACGGCGGCCGGCGCGCCGCAGGCGCATGTACGTGGGCGCGAAGGGCTGCAAATCCTGGTTTCCATTTCGCATTGCAGGGATTACGCCACGGCGACGGCGCTGATCCAGGAGGGCGGCCATGCATGAGACCCTGATCGACCAGCGGTATCTGGACGCCGTGATCCCGCCGCGCAAGTCGGAAACGCATAAGGACCATTATGGCCGTGTGCTCGCGGTATGCGGCAGCCGGGGCTATACCGGCGCGGCCTTTTTCGCCGCGCAGGCTGCGGTAAGGACGGGGAGCGGCGTGGTGACGCTGTGCACGCCTGAGGCGGTCTATCCGGTCCTCGCGGCAAAGCTGAACGAACCGGTCGTCTATCCCGTGGCGTGCGGCGGCGAAGGGCGGATCAACGCGGAAGGCGCGCGCCAAGCGCTGGCGTATGCGGGCAAGGCCAAGGCGATCCTGGTCGGCTGCGGCCTCGGGCGCGGGGCGGGGACGGCGGACGCGGTCGCCCTGCTGATCCAGGGCGCGAAGTGCCCGGTAATCGTCGATGCGGACGGCATAAACGCCCTTGCCGGACATATAGATGTATTGCGCAGCACCAGCGCACCGGTCATCCTGACGCCGCACGCGGGCGAGTTTTCCCGGCTGTGCGGGCAGGCGGACGCGGGGGAACGGGAAGCCCGCCGGTTCGCAGGGCAGACCGGCGCGGTCGTCCTGCTGAAAAGCCACCGCNCTGTTTGCGGCGCTGGCAGGCTGCGGCGCAGGCGGCGGGGGCGCGTCCGGCGAGGAAGCGGCGCGGGCGTATTACGACGGGCTGCAGGCGGCGGAATTCCATGTCAAAATTCTTTCTGATTTGGGACAATCAACACTGGAATATGAGGCCGATTATGAGTATAATAAAACAAGCAGCGACCGCCTGACGCTGACCGCCCCTGAGGATTTGAGCGGCGTCAGCGAAACGATATCGGGCGACAACCGGCTGCAAATGACCCTGGAATACGACGGCACGGCGCTGGATGCGCCCGCGCCTGAGACCCCGGGCTTTTCCCCGGCGGATGCGGTGCCGTACCTGCTTTACGACCTGCGGGCTTCCAGCCCGGACGAGGTTTGGGGCGAACAGGTAAACGGCGAGCCCGCGACGGTGCTGCGCTATGTGCGCGAGGGCACGGAAAAGCAGGTCTGGCTTGCGGAAAAGACATGGGCGCCGGTGTGCGCCGAGCTGTATATCGACGGGCAGCGGGTTTTGCGCTGCGTTTTCAGCGGGTTCCAGGGGCAATCATGACGGATTCCATCGGTGGGGAGAATATGAAGAAAAACACACACCGCGCGTGGGCGGAGATTGATTTAAATACAATAGAGCGGAATTTTCAAAACATCCAGAGGCAGGTCGGCGATTGCGGCGTGCTGTGCGTCATTAAGGCGAACGCCTACGGTCACGGCAGCGTGCCCGTGGCTAAGCGGCTGCAAAAGGCGGGCGCGGCGTATTTCGGCGTGGCCACAGTACCCGAAGCCGTCGAGCTGCGCGAGCAGGGCGTGACGCTGCCGATCCTGATCCTCGGCTACGTGGACGAAGCGGACGCCGCCCTGGTCGCGCGGTACCGCATCACCGCGGCGGTGTACGACTTTGAGACGGCGGAAATGCTGTCCGCCGCCGCCATGGAGGAGGGCGAGGAAATCCGTGTCCATTTCAAGCTGGACACGGGCATGTCCCGCCTTGGTTTCCCGGCGCACCACCTGGAGGAGACGGCGGGCGAAATCCTGCGCATCTCTAAGCTACCGGGCTTGCGGCCGGATGGGATATTCACGCACTTCGCCGTCTCCGACGAGGTGGACGGCGCGGCGTTTACCGCTATGCAGCAGGCGCGGTTTGAGGCGGTCTGCGAGATGCTGGAGGCGCGAGGCCTGCACCTTGCGGTGCGCCACTGCGCCAACAGCGGCGCGGTGCTGCAGCATCCCGGCAGCTATATGAACATGGTGCGCGCCGGGATTATTTTGTATGGGTATTACCCGGACAGGGCGATCCCGCGCACGCTTGGCCTGCGCCCGGCGATGACGCTCAAGGCGCGCATCGTGCAGGTGCACACGGTGGATGCGGGCAGTACGGTCAGTTATGGCCGCACGTACGAGGCCGCGCGGGACACGCGCCTGGCGGTACTGTCCATCGGCTATGCGGACGGGTACCTGCGCGGCCGTCCGGGACATGCCAGCGTGCTGCTCGGCGGGCGGGTGGTGCCGGTCGTCGGCCGTATCTGCATGGATATGTGTATGGCGGAATTGCCGGACGGCCTTGCGGTGCGCCGCGGCGACGAAGCCATCATTTTCGGGCCGGAGGGCGTCACGGCGGAAGACGTGGCCGAATCGGTCGACACGATTACCTATGAGGTGCTGTGCGCGGTGTCGAGCCGCGTGCCGCGTATTTATATCGGTTGAAACAAATGCCCCCGTTTTGACATAGGATAAACAGGGGACGCGGAAAGCGTCCCGCCGTTTGGCAAAAAAATTTGCCGATCCGGATTATAATCGCCGGCTTTGTGGGAAAAATAAGGTTGCGGTACAAAATATGCCGCAAATAACTTTTCCATCGGAGTGAGAAACTGTGGATCACAATGTTAAACGGGGAGAGATTTACTATGCCGATTTAAGCCCGGTTGTCGGCAGTGAGCAGGGCGGCGTGCGTCCCGTACTTATCGTGCAGAATAATGTCGGGAACCGCCACAGTCCGACCGTGATCGCCGCGGCGATCACCTCCCAGATCAACAAGGCAAAAATGCCGACGCATATCGAACTGGGCGCGCGGAGCTTCGGCCTGACCAAAGACTCCGTCATATTAATGGAGCAAATCCGTACACTGGACAAAAAACGCCTGCGTGAACGCATGGGATGCCTGGATGAGAACCATATGAACCAGGTCGACGAGGCGCTTGCGGTAAGCTTCGGACTGGAACAGCCGATGCAATAGGGGAGCATTTGAGGAGCAAAAGAGCGGTGAACAAACGCAAGTTTATCATCTCAACGGGCGCATTCCTGATGTTGGTGATGCTGGCCACCGGTTATGCGGCGGCGGATGCGGTTTACCATGCGCAGGAGCCGCCGCGCATTACAGAAGAATACCGCATGAAGGTGCTCATGCCCAAAACGCCGGAAACGGTTGCCGCGGGCGCCGGGCAACAGCCTGGGGCGGAAACGCCTTAAGTCATAATAAGACCCGTATAAGCGTATCCTTAAGTAAGGATACGCTTATTTTTTGTGGTTTGGAGGCATGCGGCATGGAATTTACGGTGCGCCGGAAAGGGGAGGCGGTCGGTACGGTCGCAGTTACGGAAAATGCGCGCGCCGTGACGTTTGAGGTGCGCTGCCCCAAATATTATACGCTTGAAGTGCTGCGCTGCTATGGGGTGGCAGTCGGGGCGGCGCCCCCTTTGCTGCTCGGCGTGCTCGAGCCGGAGGGCGGCGGCCTGTACCTGCGCCGCACGCTGACCCGGCAAAGCCTGGCACAGGCCGGCTTTGGGGCGGCGCTCCCGCAGTCGTATGAACTGGCCGGCGCAAACGACACGGTGGAAACGCCGCCGGAGCCGAGGCGGCGGGAGCAGGAATGCCCGCCGCCCGCCCCG
>NZ_LT707049.1:0-34357 GCF_900155735.1 Intestinibacillus massiliensis | reverse complement strand
CCCCGCCGCAAGCGCCCCCGCCCATCGAGACCGGCGACCCGCTGATCGACGCCGCGGCCGCGGCCGGAAGCGTTCAGGTCGAGCGGGACGGCGCGCGGCTCAAGGTCGCCTGTGTGTTTGACCCGTGCGCGCCCTGCCCGCTGGCGTTTGCCTTCGCGGGCTGCCGGGTGGAAACGCGCGGGGATCAAAAATTTTTGCTGCTCGAGCTTACAAGTCCTGATTATGGGACAGCAAAAGATGTAGAATAAAAATATCGAAGAAAGGAGAATGCAAAATGGAACTGATTTATAAAATGGTGAACGGACATGTAGAGGCCTATGACAGGAGCGGGGCATTTTGCTTCTCCGCCGATACGATGCAGGAGGCGATGGCGGAAGGCGCGGGTCGTGCGGCATAATCGCAGATATTTCACACAAAATAAAAGCTGCTTCCTGTTGGGAAGCAGCTTTTTTGAGGATTACGCGTCCATCAGGGACATGGCGCGGTACAGCATTTCACAGGCGGTCTTGCGCGTGATCTTGTCGGAAGGCTCATTTTTGGCCTCGTCCGGCAGCACCTCGGCGGCGGCCAGGCGGGCGGTGGCCGAAGCGGCCCAGGCGGGCGCCATGCTGTTTTCAAGCGCCGCGGCTTCTACCGGGGCGTCCAGGTTTTCCGTCAGCAGGTTGTTGACGATCACGCTGGCTTCCGCCATGGTGATCGGGTTGCCGCCGCGGATTTCCGCATTGCCCGAAGCGGTCAGGTAGCCGCTGATAAGGCCGGTGTTCGCGGCCGCGCTGATATAGGGCTTTGCCCAGGCGGACAGGCCGGAGTCGTCCGCAAAATCGGTCTGCGCGGTCTGCGTGATCGGGAGGCGGGCGACGGCGGACGCCATTGCGATAAACTCGCTGCGCGTTACGGTGTCGTCGGGATGGAAGAAGTAGGACGCGCCGATCTTCTCGCCGGTGATCGCGCCGCATTCGGACAGGCGCAGGGCGGCGTAATGCGCGCTGTCGGCGGACATGTCGGCATAGGTCATTTTCGCGGCATTTTTACGGATTTTCAGCTTGACCTGCGCAGGTTCGGAGACGTTGCCCAGGGTGTCCACCGCGGCATAGGTGAATTTGTCCGTGCCGGTCTTGCCTTCGGTCGGCGTGTACTGCAGGGTGCTGCCCTCGACCTTGGCCGTGCCCAGGCGCGGCGCGTCAACCAGTTTAAAGATCACGGCGTCGCCGTCCGCGTCGGTGGCGGAAAGCGGGAGCTCGACGTAAACGCCGGTATAGGTTTCGCCCTCCACGGGGGAGGCGACCGGTGCGCTGCCGGCAGAGGCGGTCAGGATTGCGGCTTCGTCAATGGCTGCGGCTGCGCCGGCAGTGGACCAGAAGCCGAAGGCGGACGGGAGGGACAGGCCGAACAGGGGAAGTGCAAGGACTGCGCATAACAGGGTGCGCAAGGATGCGCTGCGATTTGTTTTCAAAGTAAGATTCCACCCTTTCTTCAAGTTATTTAAAGTTATTTTTGACGCAAAAGATGGAATTATTCTAAAAATAAATGACAAAAACGGGAAGATTTCAGTATCTATGCCAAATCGTTCGATAAATCAAAATAAAAGTTCTAAAACCCTTGCTGCACGGCGGCGGTTGTGGCATAATTTTAGTGTTAGATAAGATTGAGAAGGGAGATTCTTCATGCAGAAGCACCAACTTGTTTTGGTTTTGGATTTTGGCGGGCAGTATAACCAGCTGATCGCGCGCCGCGTCCGCGAGCATAACGTATACTGTGAAGTGAAGTCCTACAAGACCCCGATCGAGGAAATCCGCGCCCTTGCGCCCATCGGTATCATCTTTACCGGCGGGCCGAACAGCGTTTATGAGGCGGATTCCCCACGTTGCAGCAAGGAAATTTTCGGGTTGGGCATCCCGGTGCTCGGCATTTGCTATGGGTGCCAGCTCATGGCGCAGCTCCTCGGCGGCGAGGTCACCGCGGCGCAGGACGATTCCGCGCGCGAATACGGCAAGACGCAGACCTATTATTCCACGGGCTGCAAGCTGTTCAAGGGGCTGCCGCAAGAGGGCATTTCCTGGATGAGCCACAGCGACTATATGGCCAGGGTGCCGGAGGGGTTCGCCCTCGTCGGCCATACCGCGATGTGCCCCAATGTTGCAATTGCGGACGAGGGGCGCGGCTTCTACGGCGTGCAGTTCCATCCGGAGGTCAACCACACGGAGAACGGCGCCCTGATGCTGAAGAACTTCCTCTATGAGATCTGTAACGCAAAGGGCGACTGGACGATGGAGGACTACAAAAATACGTCGATCCAGGCCATCCGCGAAAAGGTCGGGGACGGTAAGGTGCTGCTTGCGCTGTCGGGCGGCGTGGACTCTTCGGTCGCGGCGGCGCTGCTGGCCGAGGCGGTCGGCAACCAGCTCACCTGCGTCTTTGTCGATCACGGCCTGATGCGCAAGGACGAGGGCGACGAGGTCGAAGCGGCATTTTCCAAATGGGAGATTAACTTTGTCCGTGTGGACGCGGAAAAGCGTTTCCTGGACAAGCTGGCCGGCGTATCCGAGCCGGAGGCCAAGCGCAAGATCATCGGCGAGGAATTTATCCGCGTCTTTGAGGACGAGGCGCAGAAGATCGGCAAGGTCGATTACCTGGTGCAGGGCACCATTTATCCCGATGTGATCGAGTCCGGCGCGGGCGACGCGGCGGTCATCAAGAGCCACCATAACGTGGGCGGCCTGCCGGATTATGTTGATTTCAAGGAAATCATTGAGCCGCTGCGCCTGCTGTTCAAGGACGAGGTACGCCAGCTTGGCCGCGAGCTGGATCTGCCGGAATACCTGGTCATGCGCCAGCCGTTCCCGGGCCCCGGCCTGGCGATCCGCGTCATCGGCGACATTACAAAGGAAAAGCTGGACGTGCTGCGGGAAGCGGACTTTATTTTCCGCGACGAAATTGCAAAGGCAGGCCTGGGGGCTACGATGAACCAGTACTTTGCCGTGCTTACCAATATGCGTTCAGTCGGCGTCATGGGCGACGGCAGGACCTATGATTATACGCTTGCCCTGCGCGGCGTAACCACGACCGACTTTATGACGGCCGATTGGGCGCGCATCCCGTACGATGTGCTCGACCGGATTTCCGTACGCATCGTCAATGAGGTGGGGCATATCAACCGGATTGTGTATGATATCACCTCGAAGCCGCCGGCAACGATCGAGTGGGAATAATATTGCCCTGAATCCGCAGAAAAGCGCCGGATATGCATCAATGTGCATATCCGGCGCTTCTTTTTTGCTTGCGGCATTTCCGCGGGGCGAAGCCGCCGTCCCGTCTACCGGTTATGGGCGGGACGGTAGTCGTGCTTTGTGATTTCCTTCAGCCAAAACAGGTACTCTTCCCGGTGGATGCTGTCTTTTAAGAAGACAAAGCTGAAGCTGTGGGTAAAGGTATTCGCACTGAAGGATAGCTTTACGAGTTGCCCGCTGTCCAGTTCCCGCTGCGCAGCGGCCTGGTACATAAAGCTGATGCCGAGGTTGTTTTTGACAAGCTCTTTGATGGCGTTTAAATTGCCGACCTCGCAGACGTCGGTAAAGCTGCGAAGGGACAGGTTGAGCTCTTGCAGGATATGCTCGAGGACTTCCCGCGTGCCGGAACCTTTTTCGCGCACGATCAGCCGCTCCTTGAAGATATCGGGATAGGGCGGCGCGCTTTTGGCCAGCGGATGGCCGCTGCCGCAAACCGCGATAAAGGGTTCGGCGGAAAATTGCTGCACCTCGTATTCCGCGCTGTTAAAATACCCTTCCACCAGGGCGACGTCGATTTCCCCGTCCTGCAATTTGCGCAGGAGCATCTTTGTATTGAGTACGGGCATCTTGATCTGGAGGTGCGGGTAGGTTTCCAGGAGACGCGTTAAGATTGTGGGCATGACGTATTCCCCAATGGTCAGCGTCGTCCCGATCCGGAGCTGTAACGGTTCCGGATGGTCGCTGCGGAGCAGCTCAAGTACGCGCGTGCTGTCGGATTGCATTGTGGACGCAAAGCGGTAGAGCAGCTCCCCCTTGGGGGTCAGGTTCAGAGTGCGGTTTGTATAGGTAAATAATTTGCCGCCGAAATATGTTTCCAGGTAGCGGATATGCTGGGAGACCGCGGGTTGGGTAAGGTTTAAAATCTGGGCGGCCTTGGTATAGCTTTTCATTTTGCATAATACCAGGAAGGTATCTAGCCGTGGATCCAACATGCACATCACCATAAATTAGACTTATATATTTATTAATATTTATAATTTGATTATATAGAAATCATATGCTAAAATCAACATCGAAAGTAAAAATACAGTCAAATTAGAAGGGGATGCTAATTAGAAATGAAGAATTATGCCCGACTTGCCCCCGGCATTTTGTTTTGCCTCGTCGTTGCAGTCGCTGCGTGGATTGCAGGCCAGCTTTGCAATATCGTCGGCGGGCCGGTATTTGCCATCCTGTTCGGTATGGCGATTTCCATGCTGATGAAAGACAAAAAGAGGCTGCACGCGGGGATCGGTTTTACCTCTAAAAAGGTGCTGCAATACGCAGTCATCCTGTTGGGTTTCGGCATGAACTTGTTTGTGGTACTGGAAACGGGTAAACGCTCGCTGCCCATCATTATTTCGACGATCCTGTCGTCACTGATCGTGTCCTTTATTTTGCAAAAGGCGCTGCATATCCATAAAAAGACCGCGATCCTCGTCGGGGTGGGGTCTTCGATCTGCGGCGGTTCGGCCATCGCGGCCACCGCGCCGGTGGTCGACGCGGACGACGACGAGGTCGCGCAGGCGATTTCCGTCATCTTTTTCTTCAACATCCTGGCCGCCCTGCTGTTTCCCGCATTCGGCACTTTCCTGGGATTTGATACGACCGGCGGGGAGGCGTTCGGCATTTTCGCAGGCACGGCCGTAAACGATACCTCCTCCGTCACGGCGACAGCGTCCACCTGGGATACGATCTATCACCTGGGCTCCGCCACGCTGGATACGGCGGTTACGGTCAAGCTTACACGTACATTGGCGATCATCCCGATCACGCTGGTCCTTGCGCTGTACCGGGCGCATATGGAAAAGAGCGAGGCGGGCGCTGGAGAAAGGGTAAAGCTGCGCAAGGTCTTCCCGTTCTTCATTATCTGGTTTATCGTAGCGTCCCTGATCACCACCGTCACATCCGCATGCGGCATCCCGGTGGCAATCTACGACCCGATCAAAACGTTGAGCAAATTCCTGATCGTTATGGCGATGGCCGCGATCGGTATGAATACTAATATTGCAAAGCTGGTTAAAACCGGCGGCAAGCCGCTGCTGCTCGGCCTTTGCTGCTGGGTGGTGATCATTTCCGTCAGCTTGGTTTTTCAAAAAACCATGGGCATCTGGTAATAGGCCACGGTTTACCCGCACGATAGGAAAGCCCGCAAGCACCATTTCCCGGTGCTTGCGGGCTTTTTGTGCCTTATGTAGAGGGCGGCGTGCCCCCATGCAGGAGCGCCGTCCGATGGCGCCGGTAAAAGAGCAGGCCGGCCAAGTCGGCAAGAAGCCAGCCGACCGGGATGGCGAGCCAGATACCAGTCACGCCGAGCGGCACGGCAAGCACATATGCGAGGAGGACGCGCATACCGAGCGAGATGGCCGTCAGCACGACGGACATCGCAGGCCGGTTGACCGCGCGGTAAAGCCCGTAAAACAGGAACAGGCACCCGATCGCCCAATAGAACGCGCCTTCCATCCGCAGGTAATGTACGCCTGCTTCTATCATTGCGGTTTCATGGGGCTGCACAAACAGCAGCATGAGTTTTTCGGCAAAGGCAATGACCAGGATGGAAATGAGGATACAGAAGCACACCGAAACCCGCACGGCTTGCCGGATGCCTTCGCGGATGCGTTTTGTTTTCCCCGCGCCGTAGTTCTGGGAAATAAACGTGGAAAAGGCGTTCCCGAAATCCTGTACCGGCATATAGGCGAAGGAGTCGATTTTGACGGCGGCGGCGAAAGCGGCCATTACGACAGGGCCGAAGCTGTTGACCAGCCCCTGCACCATCAGGATGCCGAAGTTCATAACCGACTGCTGGACGCAGGTCAGCACGGAAAGCCGCCCGATGTCGCGTAAAATCGTCCCGTTCCAGCGCAGATGGCGCCGCGCGGGGCGCAGGCCTTTGCAGCGCAGCAGGGTAAATAGGAGGATGCCGAGCCCGGAAACATACTGCGCGATGACTGTGGCGGCCGCGGCCCCGCCCACGCCCCACGAAAATTGCAGCACGAACAGCAGGTCGAGCGCGATGTTGAGCAGCGCGGAAACCGTGAGGAACGCCAGCGGCACGGCGGAATTCCCGAGTGCGCGGAGCAGGCAGGAAAAAAAGTTATAAAGGAAGGTTGCGGCAAGCCCGGCGAAGATGACCCATAGATATTCCCGCATGGGCGCGTAGACCTCCTGCGGCACCCGCAGAAAGGACATGAGCGGGTCAATAAACAGGTAAACCGCCGTATTGAGCAAGAGCGTGATCAGGGAGATCAGGCAGAAGGCATGTACGATGCCGGCCTTCAGCCGTTCACGGTCGCCCTGACCCTGGTAAATCGCAAACAGCGCCCCCGCACCCATGGACAGGCCGAGCAGGATGGAGGTCAAGAAGGTCATGAGGGTATAGGCCGAGCCGACCGCGGCGAGGGCGTCCCGGCCGAGGAATTTCCCGACAATCAGGGTGTCCGCAATGTTGTAGAACTGCTGCAAAAGGTTCCCCGCGATCATCGGCAGGGAGAACAGGAGAAGGGTTTTGAGGATGTTCCCGTTTGTAAGGTCGCGATACATGGCATCACCTGTGAATCATGATATTTCGTTATTGATAAAATAATAGCATATATACATACAAAACGCAATTATATACTTTCGTATTGATATTATATGCGGCTTGTGTTATGCTTTCCATTAGGAGGCGATCGCATGTATCTGAGTGGGTTGGACGAGTTGGATCAAAAAATATTGCAGCTCCTGATAGAAAACGCCCGGTATTCCTATTCGGAGATCGGAGAGCGGGTCGGGATCTCGCGGGTTGCGGTCAAAGCGCGTATCAACGCGCTCGAGGAGCGCGGGATCATCGAGGGATATACGGCGGTTATCAACCCGCAAAAGCTGAGCGGCGCCATATCCTGTTACTTTGAAATAGAGACCCGCCCGGATACCTTTTTACAGGCGACGGCGCAGCTTTCGGGCTGTCCGGTTGTCACGCAGATTTACCGGATTACCGGCAACTGCAGGCTGCATGTGCATGCGGTTGCCGCAGGCCAGGAGGAAATGGAACGGTTTATGGCCGAGACGCTCGATACGCTTCCCGGCGTTACCGCCATCAGCACGAACGTCATCCTGTCGCGCATCAAGGACGTCAAGGGGCTGCGGCTGTGAAGCCGGCGGGCGTATGCACAGGAAGGGATTGGCCCATCCTACTGGATAGGCCACACAAACGAATTGGAATAACATAGGAGGGGCTTATGCAGATACGGAAAGAGGAGCGGCGCGACTGGGATGCGGTGTACGAAGTGGTAAAAACCGCGTTTCAGGGCGCGGCGCACAGCGATGGGCAGGAGCACAACCTGGTCGTGGCGCTGCGGGACAGCGCGGCGTTTATCCCGGAGCTGTCGCTGGTTGCAGAGGACGAGGGCAAGATTGTCGGGCATATTATGTTTACCAAAATCGGGATTGGCACGCATACGGGGCTGGCGCTGGCGCCCTTGGCCGTCCTGCCGGAATACCAGGGGCAAGGCGTCGGCGCTACCCTGGTACGCGAAGGGCACCGGGTTGCAAGGGCGCTGGGATACCAGTATTCCGTCGTGCTTGGCAGCGAAACGTATTATCCGCGGTTTGGATACCGCCCGGCCGCACAGCTTGGCATCCGCGCGCCGTTCCCGGTGCCGGATGAAAATTTTATGGCGCTGCCATTGTCCGATACGGCGGCACAGTGCAGCGGCACAGTCGTATATGACGGGGCGTTCGGGATTTAGGCAAAGCGCTTCCTGCGGATGCCGCGGCAAAAGAATTTGCGCGGCCGGGTGCATCACGTGACAAAATATGATATAATAACCGCACATGGTTATTGGGCGGTTGTCGCCCGCAGGGTACCGGGAAAAGTATCCCGCAATATATTTTTTGACAGATGAGAGGAGCAGTTTCACCGATGAAGCAGGACATGATTGTCATTCTCGACCTCGGTTCCACAGAAAACACCACCATTGCGCGCGCCATCCGTGCGCTCGGCGTGTACAGCGAAATCCATCCGCATGACATCACCCTGGAGGAACTCCGCGCGCTGCCGAACGTCAAGGGCGTGATCCTGAACGGCGGCCCGAACCGCGTGGTAGACGGCGCGGCGGTCGACGTAGCGCCGGCGGTTTATGGATGCGGCGTGCCGACGCTCGCAGTCGACCATCCCGGCGCCCAGGGCGAGGTGCTGGCGTCCTGGCCGGAAGGGCAGGCTGCGTGCATGGAGGCGTTAAAAGCCTTTGTGTTTGGCAGATGCCAGGCACAGGCGAACTGGAATATGGAGAACTTTATCGCCGACCAGGTGGAACTGATCCGCCGGCAGGTAGGGGATCGCAAGGTACTCCTGGCGCTTTCCGGCGGCGTGGATTCCTCGGTCGTGGCCGCGCTGCTCATCAAGGCGATCGGCAAGCAGCTCACATGCGTGCATGTCAACCACGGCCTGCTGCGCAAGGGCGAGCCCGAGCAGGTAGTCGAGGTGTTCCGCAACCAGATGGAGGCGAACCTCGTTTATGTGGATGCGGTCGACCGTTTCCTGGGCAAGCTGGCAGGGGTGGAAGACCCGGAGCAGAAGCGCAAAATCATCGGCGCGGAGTTCATCCGTGTGTTTGAGGAAGAGGCGCGCAAGCTGGACGGCATCGAGTTCCTGGGGCAGGGCACGATCTACCCGGATATCATCGAGTCGGGCACCAAGACGGTCAAGGCGGTCAAGAGCCACCATAATGTCGGCGGCCTGCCAGAGGATCTGGACTTCGCGCTTGTCGAGCCGCTCAAGATGCTCTTTAAGGATGAGGTGCGCGCATGCGGCAAGGCGCTCGGCCTGCCGGACGGCATGGTTTACCGCCAGCCGTTCCCCGGCCCCGGCCTTGGCGTGCGCTGCCTGGGCGCGATCACGCGCGACCGGCTGGAAGCGGTGCGCGAGTCCGACGCGATCCTGCGCGAGGAATTTGCAAACGCCGGCCTGGAAGGCAAAGTCTGGCAGTATTTTACCGTTGTACCGGACTTTAAATCGGTCGGCGTGCGCGACGGCAAGCGTACCTTTGACTGGCCGGTCATCCTGCGTGCGGTCAATACCATCGACGCGATGACCGCCACGGTGGAGGACGTACCGTTTGCGCTGCTGCAAAAGATCACCGGGCGTATCACCCATGAGGTGCCCGGCGTCAACCGCGTGCTTTACGACCTGACGCCCAAGCCGAGCGGCACGATCGAATGGGAATAACTTAAAAATAGGGATACCGGCAGCCCCGAGGCTCCGGTATCCCTATTTTTTGCAATAACCCCCCCTGCGCCATGTCAGGCACAGGGGGTTGCTGTTTTGTTGTGCGGTTACAGGGTGATCCGCTTGGCTTCCATATAGTAGCGCTTTTCGTGCGCTTCGCCCATGGAAAAGGTCTTGCGCGGCAGGACGCCGTCCAGGATGACGCCGCGGAACAGGTCGTTCTTTTCAATATCCGGCAGCAGGAAGCCCATGTTGCCTTCCTTGGAACCGAGCTGGGAGACAACGTCTTCGCCGTGGATGTAATCGATCCTGGCGTCGGCGTTCTTCGCCAGGTAGTCGTCCAGGAACGCCTGCAGCGTGGCGAGCGGGATCGACCACTTGGGGTTCTTGACGGCCAGCGTTTCCCGGCGCGTCGCGGTGCAGAACGGGAAAACATGCGTGTCCGCCGCATGCCCCGCGGAACTGGCAATGGAAACCGTGCAGCCGTGTTCGCCGTAGAACTTCTTTGCGCTTTCCAGCAGGTGGTTTGCGGACACATTGAACATTACGCGGTGGATCGGCTCGATGATCAGGCTTTCGTCATGGATATTGACGACTTCGACCAGTGCGAAACGCGCGGGGTGATCCGCCTGATCCTCCGGGGACAGGCCGGCCTTGACGGTCTCCCAATAGGCCTTTGCGGTCGCCATGGAATGGTTGCCGTCGCCGACGGCGAAGGGCAGCAACGCGAGGTCTTCGGTCAGGCTGTACTTTTTGTTGAAGGTATCGCGGTCGCACAGCGCGGCAAGGCCGTTTTCGATGGCGTCGGTCTCCGCGCCCTGCGGGATAAACCAGCCGTTGATGTGGCCGCCGTCCTGCATCAGGTCGGTGTCGTACAGCTTCTGGAACCGGTCCAGCCGGTCAAACAGCGGTTCGATAACCGTGCGGTCCGGGTCGTCGATCAGCAGCATGATGTGCGGCAGTTCCAGCGACGCGCCCTGGCGCACCTTGAGGCGGGGCGGGATGCGTTCCTCAACCGTCTTTTCGGTGGGGCGGATCAGGGACTGGGACCCGGGCTTGTAATCGTAGGCTTCCAGGTCGACCGACAGCATGAGGCCGCGGCGCGGGCAGCTCCCGCCGGAAAAGCGCTCGGTCAGCACCATGCCGGCCGGGAGCTCGGTGAGGATGCCGTCCTGGACATATTGTGCCATCGTACGGTGGATATCGTCCACACGGTCAGACACGTCGGCCTCTTCGAGATAGACCTCGGGCAGGGTAAGGCGCAAGGTGGAAGGCGCGCTGCCGACGATTTCGTCGGTTTGATCCCAGTACTCCGGCTGGGAGGTGTATTGGTCACAGGCGACGACTGCCCACTTGGACAGGTCTGTGCCGCTTTTGGGCATCATAATCTGGGGAACGCGTGTGCAACGGTTCGGCATGGTTTCGATCCTCCGTTTATATGTAAAATGATTATTTTCATTATAGCAGACATCGGCGTGAAAAAACAGGCAAAGGATTTGGAAATTAAAAAACTGTGAAAAATAGTCGAAAAAAGCGGGAAGCCCGGTAAGGTTTTACGCCAGTTTGCAGATCCTGGGGAAAACACCCGCATGAAGCCGCGCGCTTTTGACCATACTGGATCATAAGTAAGCGGGAAATGGAGGAAGGTTTATGAGGATCCCAAAGCATATCGGCATTATCCCGGATGGGAACCGGCGCTGGGCGCAGCAACGTGGCATGGAAAAGCAGGATGGCTATACGTTTGGGCTGGATCCAGGCGTGGAGGCGCTCCGCCTGGCGCAGCAATATGGCGTGGAGGAAGTCACGTATTACGGTTTTACCACGGACAACTGCAGGCGGCCGCGCCCGCAGGTGCATGCGTTCCAAAAGGCGTGCCTGGACGCGGTTGAACGCATCGGGAGGTGCGGCGGCGAGCTGCTCGTCGTGGGCAACGACCGGTCGCCGGATTTCCCGCAGCCGCTCGGCCGCTACCGCACACGCACGCGAGTAGGCGACGGCAATATCAAAGTCAATTTTTTAGTCAATTACGGATGGGAATGGGACGTGGAACCGCTGATGCAGCCGCATGGCCGCCGCCAGATCGTACAGGGGCTGCGCTCGCACGACGTTTCCCGGATTGACCTGGTGATCCGCTGGGGCGGTATGCGGCGGCTTTCCGGGTTCCTGCCCGTACAATCGGTGTACGCCGATTTTTATGTCGTGGACGAACTGTGGCCGGATTTTTCGCCCGACCAGTTCCATGCGGCGATCGACTGGTACAGCCGGCAGGACGTCACACGCGGCGGATAAGGCCGGCCGGGCGCCGGCATACGGAGGAGCTTCTTTAAAATAACGGTTCCATCCGACGCGTTTCCTTTTTGGTTTCATGTTTTGTTTGAAAAAATGCAAACGCGCAGCTTTTGGTAACCTGGACAGATATTGCATTTCATATTCAAAGTTTTTTGGCGCACAATACTAACAGCAAAACCCCAAAAACGAAATTTGAAATCGAAAAGGAGAGAAACACTATGTCTACTCAGAATGGTTCTAACAAGGGTATGGTTCCGGAAGCTCGCGCTGCAATGGATCGTTTCAAGATGGAGGCTGCTTCCGAGGTTGGCGTTAACCTGAAGGAAGGCTACAATGGCGATCTGACTTCCCGTCAGGCCGGCTCTATCGGCGGCCAGATGGTCAAGAAGATGTGTCCGGTACGACTCATGAAATTTTGCCGCAATGACCGCACGGCCGCCGGACATATGCGGGTCGTTACTTATCGAGCGGGTATTACAGGTTAAAAGGGCGCGTTGCAGAATATAATTCTGTGACGCGCCCTTTTATTGTGGAAGATCAAAAATGCTTGTGCATAAAGCCAGGTGATAGGCACAACAGGATACAGCAAGCACGATACCAATATATAGGGGCTTTGCTTCTGTTGCGTGATAAGATATCATGCTTTTATGCGTTTCTGTATGCTGCGCTCTGCGCCATTTCCCGCAGGAGCGCCGCGTAGCTGAGTTCTTCTGGATCATCCGCATAGCGGATCCAGAAGTGATCGTGCGCCACAATACCGTGTGTTTTCCTGCAAATCAGCTTGGGCTGATAGAGTGATAGACCTAGCGCGGCCAATAACTCCCCGGCGTTTTGCCGGGAGGACGGGAAGCACCGGTCCGCGAAAAAGCGGTTCAGCCGGTCTTCGTCCGGATCTTCCTTGCCGTCCATCCCGTACAGCAACACCGGCAGGTAAGCGTCGTTCAGCACTTCAAAGGCCGGATGTCCCGCCTCATCATAGCTGATCCGCACCGCCGGGATATCTTCCCAATAGATTTCAAAATTTACATTGCCCATGAAAAATACTCCTTTAGCCGCGCGAGCCGTTCGTCCAAAATCCCCCGGCAATAGGAAATCGTGCTGTCGCCGACCGGCAGACCTGCAAACAGCTTGTCTGCAATCCGTTCCGGCAGGGTGATGCCCGTGGGCAGACAATTCACTAAGTGCAGCTGTTTTGTGAAGCTTGTGGAAAACGGCTTTGCTTTACAGGAATACAGGTACTGCTCCACCGGCCTTCGTTCTGTCTGCATAAAACCCAACGCATAGCCGTTATCGAACAGCGGCGGGAAACGATAGGTTCCGTTCTTTACGTCTTTCAGCACACCGAAGTTGTTCAGGTGACGATCCTCGTTACAGATCAAATAATCGAACAGCAGCATTGTGTCCAAATAGGTGCGCGCGTCCAGATTGGTCAGCCGGCGGAACCAATCGATCACCAACTGGTAATTTTCCTTAGCGGACGTGCCCCAATACACCGGTTCCGCCGCGCTCTCAACCATTGTTTCAAAAGAGATATAGCTTTCTTCCGGCGTGCAGAAGTTAGGCGATAGGGTGCCTAAAATGGATTGCCCATCTTCCAGCTTGATCCTACACAGCCGGTAAGGAACCGCAGGAACGCCCATTTCCTGGGCCAGCCGCGCGGCGATCACCTCTGCGACGGAATCCTGATATTCCCGGCCGTGATCGATGCGGTTGGCTTTGATGAAGGTGTTGTCCTGCGGCAGGTACCACTTCATGGCGTCGCCCTTGCTGGTGCTGGACAGCACCATAGGCACGCCGGACGAAATTTCCAGTTCGGGCAATTTCACCGAATGACTCAGGAGGATCACCAACTTTCCGTAAGCTTTATATTCTAATTTATTATATCATATCTCGCAGGGAAATCGCAGTCTATTTTTCTGCAGCAGCATAAACGCAAGTTTTCCGCACCGTCAGGAAAATGCAGCAGGGAAGGGCATGCAACGAGGCATACTTAGTTGTAAGACCGTACCCGCCTGTAAAAGGTATTTGGTTTCATGCCGGTCCGCCGCATGGCCTCAGCGGCGCTAATCTCGCCGCGCCGCCAACGCGAGACGACTGTGCCAAAGTTGTCTGGTAAGGGCAGTGGCTTACGGCCGGTGTATTTGCCCTGTCCCTTGGCAATGTCGATCCCCTTGCGTTGCCGCTGTAAAATATGCTCCCGTTCCAGTTCGGCAACGGCGGCAAAAACGGTCAGCATGAATTTGCCGGTTGGGGTGGTCGTGTCAATAGCCTCTTTCCTGGAGACAAATTCCACTCCTTTGATAGTCAACTGTTCGACCAACGTCAGTAAATCTTTCGTGTTTCGCGCAAAGCGGCTAATGGATTCGACGATTACCGTATCGCCTTTGCGGACGTACTCCATCATTTGTCCCAGTTGTCTACGGTCAGCGTTCTTGCCGCTGGCCTTGTCAATAAATATCTCGTCCACGCCGAGGGCTCGCAAAAGCACCTCTTGCCGCGCAGTGTTCTGTTCCTCTGTGCTGACACGGATATAGCCGATTTTCATGGATGCAGCCCCTTTCTCTCGGTTTTAAATTATGTTATCCTGTCCCTATTAGGAGTGATGAAAAATGACGCTAGAACCACAACAGGCAGTGTCTGAAGTGCTGGATAATATTGCGATGTCTTGCCAAATGGAAGGCTTGGAACTGACCGACGAAATCCGCGCGCTTTGCCTGTCCGTATTGAGCGGCACGGCCAGCTTACAGGATTCCCTTTGCATACTCAACGCAAAATACAGCTAAACGAGGTGTGCTATGGCCTACGAAATGACACCATCGCAAAGCGACTGCTAACCGGCACCAGCGTGCTGATCAACAAGCTGGGCATTCGCGATCAAAAGCAACTAGCTGATCATTTCGGTCAAGACGCTGCAAATTGAATTGCAGCCACTGACCACAGAGCCGGATTTTACCTATTACAAGAATCTGCATCGTATGCTGTTCGAGGAATTGTACGATTGGGCGGGACAGGTGCGCACAATCAATATGAGCAAGCTGCGCACGGCGTTTTGCCCGGCCATGGAAATTGAAACGACTGCAAACAAAGTGTTCGCACGGCTGAAAGCAAATCGGTATCTCTCCGCACTCCCTCGTGTAGAGTTGATCAGCGAATTGGCCGATCTGTACGATTCCATCAATTATCTTCACCCCTTCCGCGAAGGGAACGGCCGCGTGCAGCGGCTGTACTTCCGGCAGTTAGCGCGGTGGATCGGACGCAGCATCAACTTCGCCGAGGTGGACGGCGACCGTATGATGATCGCCACCATCCATGCTTCCGCAGGTGTCATGGACGACCTGCGGCAAGTGTTTGACAAAATATTAGAATGAATATTGCAGTAGGGCCGGCTGTGGTTTTGACATGTGTCAAAGCCACAAAACCGGCCCTATTGCCATGCTTTCACGCTATGTCAGTTGGGTATACCCTATTGACATGAGCCATCGTCGTCATCATCGCCCAGCAATTCGCCGATAATCATACCCGCGGCGATAATAAGCGTCCCCCAATTCATATGCTCACCTCCTTCCTGATAGTTTCCCGTCAGTAGGCATACAACAGCTCGCCCGCCAGACCATGCAGTAACGCGGGGTCATAGAGCAGCTCCTCAACCTCCTGTGGCGAACAGCCATAGTCCAGCAGTACCTGCACTTCGTCTGAGCTGATGCCCATTGACTTTGCGGCGTCGGTCAAATCGCACGTCCCTGTCGTCCTCTCCACCCCAATCGGGTCATAGTAAGGCCGGTACCGCCACCAATGCTGGCACGTGTGATATGGGATGAAGCTGCCGGTTGTAATACGTCCTGTACGGTCAATTTTCAAAATCTCACCCTCCTCCGGCTCTGAAATCCCGTTGGGTAAGCCAAAGCGTAGCCGCTTTGCGATTCGGCGCAAAATTGCTTCCGTCGATGCGTACAGGGTAAAGCCGTTGTAGTGGTACAGCACAAATGGGTTATCGCCTTTGACCACCCAGACCGTGTTTTGTGCATCCAGCACGGTGAACACAAAAGAGCCCTCGACTGTTTCCGCCATGGCTTTCAGGCTGGAAAAGTCAAGGGCTCCTTGTTTTTCTAATAACTGTACGGCCACATAGCTGTCCGTCTGGATGTTGGTTTTGGGAAGGTCCGCTTGTAGTTCACGATCATTCCACAGGACACCGTTGTGTGCCAATGCAAATGCATTCCCACCGCAGCAGCCGGGAAACGGATGGTTGTTATAGTTGCGTTTTTCGCTCCCCTGGGTCGTCATGCGGGTGTGTCCCATAACCACATTTACACCATTGGGGATATGCAGCTTCATCCTGTGCGCTGGTAAGGGACGCTTGTAAATCCGCATCTGCCCGTTAAAGTGATAGGCAATGCCGGTGGCGTCCGTGCCACGGCATTCACATTCCCGGGCAAGCGTGTTCAAAATACGGTTCTTCTCCCTGGTAGCCAGCACTTTTCCGTGGTCGATCAGGCCGAATAAGCTGCACATTTAATCATCCTCCTCTGTTAAAACGGGTTCGTTGACATACAGGCGGCGCTCTTTCAGGTACCCGATCAATTCCGGTTCCTGAACCAGGTTCAAGAAATCATACCAACTCATCTCTTGTAGGGCTTCGTCGTATAAAGAAACCGCCACCTCACAAAGATGGTTAACCATCTGCAAGGTGGCGATCAGTGTGTTTAATTTGAGTGTACCCCTGAAAATGCGGATTTCAATTGTCTCTGAATTTGTCAGGTTGACCGCCGTATACCGCCCGGCATAGGAGCTTTTAGCGTGGTCGATCTGTTCCCTGGGCGTGAGTTTCGCACCGTAGCGTGCCGCCCAGCGGTCGAGTTGCCCCTGTGTCCTGCGCGAAAACCGCAAGAGCTCCGGCCAAAACTTTTCAACAAAGAACAGAAAACGGGCAATCGCGGCCTCCTGCTGGTCGTATGTACAGCCAAATGACAAACGTGAAATATGGACATGCAGGCCGCAGGTGTCGGCACGGTGGCTTAAATAACCCAGCGAGCGGGCGGTTTCGAGCACCGCAGCCCAAGGCATCTCTTGTAGGTGGTAGTCTAGCGTCATAGGATGCGTAACCAGTTCCAACCCATCGTCTAGGCTGCAGCCCGATTTGATATACAAGTTTTCCGCAACTGCGTTGGCGGCTGCCAACAGCTTGCCCGCGTTTACCCCGCATTGGCCACCCCCGTCTATTTCGAGCTCGACGCCGAAATGTCGCAATCCCTTGCCGTGGAAAACCAGCTCGGGTGTGTAGTTGTATTCGTGGATTGGCTCAGAGCCCTCCAGATCGTTATAGCATTCCTCGCAAAGCGTTTGGCCGTCCCAATCGGGGTGGTAAGCAGACTCGTTGCGGATAATTGCGCCGCAGCTGTCGCAACGGGTGAAATAGCGTTCAAAACAGGCTGGGCAGACCACGTTGTTGGCGCCGCCTTGGTTGTCCTCCCGGTAGATACGGGTTTGGCACTCGTCGCAGAGGATTGTAAGCATGCCTGCACAGCTTAGGCACAGTTCATCTTCCCCTACCCGGAAGCACTCTGAACGGGGATGTTTCTCGCCGCAATGCGTACAAATAAATATGGATTTCATTTCGTGTTCCTCCTAAATATGAAAGTAACCCGGAGAAATGGCTTCTTCGGGTTCACTTTTATAATATATAGATAGGAATCACGCTAGTATGGTTTATAATTGCCTCGGTAATTAGCTGGCGTTAGGGTTCAGGATTTTGGTCATGCGAGCCCACAGGGCATGTTTGGTATCTTCCATAGAAGTAAGGGGGGAGTGCTTCAGTAAAAATGGTGTGCTTTTCATGCGAAGCTGAATATGGACCTTTGCTATTTCCTGCTACCTAGGGAGGTTTGGCCAAAGCGGTGACGGACAGGCAGGGACAAACGTGGGCTTTTTTGGGGTGCTTCTCTACGTTCAAAGGCATCACGGCGCGGTTGCGGTATAAGTACATGCATGTTCAGTTTTTGCAGAAATAGCCCACCTATTTTTTTTTATGCGTTTTTGCAATTATACATATCTTACGACGGGAATTAGAGTCAGGGGGGGATAACTGGCTCATCTCGGCCACCACGATTGCTTCCATCGTCCATATCCCTTCTGAGCCGAAATCGTTCTTCCAACGCGCCTTGCAGCGCCCGCAGCAGTTCCAGGGCGCTGCGGAAGGCCATGGGGACGCCTTTCTGTTCCGCTGGCGCCAGCACCCCCTGCATGGAGGCGTGCTGTCTGGAATAGACCCTCAGGTAGAAGGAGGCCAGTTTCCCCCGTACGGGCCGGAGGTCTTGGAATGTCCAGGATGGGTTCAATTTTCCCGGGGCTTCTGGCTCCCCCCGGTCGGCGTCCACCCGTCTCTGCTTTTTCTTCCCCGCTGTCAAACTGCGCGGTTCGTTCCATGGCTGGGCGAGACCGCATTTATTTATCAGATCCTCCAACGTAAATAACATTTGATCTAGGCTGTGGAAGGGACGTTCTTCCGGGACGCAATAGCTGTATATCTGCCCCTGCGCCAGCCCGTCCTCCAAGCCGTCCACGCAGACAATCAGCGTGTGGGCATACTCCGGCCAGAGGCCGCCGTCCCGTGGTATCCCATCCTCCTGGATGGATCTCGGGGCAACCGTGGCCGTTTTATCCAAAATCACGTCGTTTTGCCGCATTATGCGCTCCTTTTCTAATAGCCCGGAATCAAATCGTACTGTGGGACATGTTCGGCCTGCGTTTTATGTATCAAAAATGGCTGGCTCCCGTTCCGACGCCTTGTCCCCGGTATACCAGCAAGGCACGTTTCCTTTCAGTTGGCGCAGGGTGGACCGCGCTTCTCCGCCACTATGCTCGACCCGGCGGGCCAGCATCTTCCGCCATCGCGCTGCGGAAACCGGCCGCAGGAGGGCATCTACCAAAAGGGCAGAATTGAGCGCGTTGATAGACAGCGGATCGCTGATGCTGTCCCCGACGATGGCCCCGTAGGCGGGGCGGTTTTCCAGAAGCCACGCCAGAAAGTCCAGATAGGCTGCCTCGCCTATGGCGGCATACAGGAGAAAAAGCACCTCGCCGTCCTGTTCCTGCAGATAGCCCTCGCTTCCGCCGTGCTCTGACAGCACAGGATAAAAGAGGCGCCCAGCTTGGACAGGCTATGGCGTACTTCCTCCTGGTTCGTGAGGCCGATCAGGAGGATAACGGGGGCTGTCTACCGGGGAGGCTGCGCGTTCAGCGAGACGCCGCCCCGGATGAGCCGTGCCCTGCAATTGGAGCAGATCTCCTGCCCCCCGGTGGTCACTTTGCCGCACAGTGCGCATATCCCTTCCTTTTTCATGCCGCTGTCCTTTCTTACCGGTGGATGTATCCTTCTCCAAACCCTCCATCCGTGTGAAGGGCTTGGAGAAGGAGAGGGCGGATGCCCTCCTCCTTCCCGCTGGGGGGATTACTTTTCCGTATTTTCGACGAAACGCATGAGGATGGTAGCAACCTGGGCGCGGGTGGCGCTGCCCTGGGGGGACAGGGTGGTGGCGGAAGTGCCGGAGATGATCCCGCTGCCCACGGCCCAGGCCATGGCGTCCGTGGCGTAGCCGCTGACAGTGGAAGCGTCGGCATAGCCGGTGAGAGCACCGTTGACGGCGGGGCTGCCCGCGTAGCGGTACAGCATGGTCACCATCTGCTCACGGGTGATGGTATCGCTGCCATTGGCACCGTCGGATACGCCGCTTCTGACCGCCCACTGGCGGGCCTGCTCGAACACGCCGGAGCCGGTCAGCTCCGCGCCGGACATGCGGCCCAAGACCGTCCAAAGCATTTCACGGGTCATGGTGACCTCGGGGCTGAACGTGGATTCCGAAGTGCCCGCGAACAGGCCGTTTTCATAGACATAGGAGATCGCGTCGTAGGCCCAGAAGTCCTCTGCGACATCGGTGAAGGGCAGCGGCTCCGGCTCGGCGGGCACCTCACTGCCGGGTATGACGGCAAAGTAGGAGAGATTCCGTATGCCGCTGACGGTGAGCTGGTTGCCTTTGACCGTGGGCTTGAGATACTGCTTTGTGCCGTCGGCCAGGATGTGCAGGACGTAGGGGTTCTCGATTTTGGAGAGGTTTGAAACCGTCAGGGTGATGGACAGAGAGCCGTCAAAGCTGTGAACCGCCGTGCTGCCCACGGACACGGACACGTCGAACACCGGCGTTCCCGCGTCCACCCCGGCGGCGGTGGCCGTGGCGGTGGTAACGCGCACCTGAATGGCCTGTTTGGCGGAGGTACCCTCCACCAGCCCCTTGATGGCGGCGGCGGACAGGGTGACCTCGCCGCTGCGTGTGGCGACGGTCACATGGTTGTCATTGGCCGCCGCTTTCTCCATGCCGGAGACAGGCAGAGAGACAGTGGTGGAACCGGTGGCCTTAATCTTAATGGCCGCACCCTCGCTGGCTTTGTCCACCGCCTCGGTCATCTGGCTGTTGGAGACACTGCCGCCGCCGGCGCTGACACTCACATTGCCGCCCGAGCCGGAAACCCCGGAGGAACTTCCGGAGGAACCACCGCTACCGCCGCCGCTGGGACGGCTGGAGACGGTGAGCGTGCCATCAACGTAGGTAATGGTATAGTTGCTCCCGGCATCCGCCCCGCTGGCGGTGATGGGGTATGTACCCGTGGTATTGGCGTCCGCGGTAGCGCAAGTGACGGTAGGCGGTGTGGTCAAGGTGCCGTCGCTGCCCCGCCAGCCGGATACTTTATAGGTGTAGGACGGCAGTGTGTCGCCTACATGGATGGACTGGTTGTCGGCGGTGATGGTCAGGGTGGCTGGGGTGATGACAAGGCCGCCGTAGACGGTGTTCTTGTAGGCCGCCGTGGTGTCGGTCTCAGCCGTGGAGATTACCACGTCATACGTTCCCGCATCCTTGGGTGTGGCGGCTTGACCATTCCGCTGATAGGTGATGGTATAGGTGCCGTCCAGAGTGAATGCCTGGACCGCGCCGTTATAGATCCTTGCCTGAACGGTCACATCGGGCGCAAGCACGGTTTTCGTTGTCCAGACAGCGTATAGGGTGATGGTGCCGCTGGCTGTGGCAGTCAGATTTTTCACCTGGGTCTTATTGGGATAAACCACTTCATTGGCACTGCTGTCGGTATCCCAGCCCGCGAAATTGTACCCGGTCTTGGTGAAGCCGTTGGTGGTCAGCGTGGCGGTCGCGTCATAGGTGGCGTTGACGGAATCAGTCGATCCAGTCGCTCCCTCGCCGCCGCTGAAGCTGATGGTGTAGGTGTTAGGCGTCCACTGGGCGTACAGAGTGGTGTTGCCGGTAGGCGCAGTGGCTTGGTCATCATAGGAAGTACCTGCGCCGTTAGCCTCTGTGTTCCAGCCGGAGAAGGTATAGCCGGTTTTGGTAAAGCTGTTGGCGGTCAAGTTAGCGGTAGTGCCCTCGGCGATTTCCTGCTCGGTTATAGAGCCGCTTGTGGCTCCGTTGCCGTCAAAGACGATTTTGTTGACCCATTTGGCGTAATAGGTCTGTCCGGCGGTGGGAGGATCGCCACTTTCCAGTGCGGTAGTAAATGAATCGTCGGTGTACCACCCGCCAAAGGTATGGCTATTCTTAATGGGGGTCGCGAGAGTATTAGCGGTAAAGGTGGTATTCGCAGAGAAGATGCCGCCGTTTGTGACAGCGAGAGCGGTTTTTATAGGAGCATAGTTGGGATATGCAGTATTAGACTGAAATATACTCGCAATACTATTGGTGGATACATAAATCACGCTCTCATCTGCTATTGTGGTAAATGCGGATGCTCCAACGGTGGTAACACCATTGGCCGCGCTCAAATTCACAACGGAAAGAGCGGAACAATTGGTAAAAGCATTTGTAGCAAAGCTGCTAAGTCCGTTGCCCGCAGAGAATACTTTTAAAGATGTAGCACCTTTAAAGGCATCTTGACCCACCTGCGTCATACTATCTGGCAGAGAAATCCTTTCCAATCCAGATCCAGAAAAAGGGGAATCCGTTATACTATTTACGGAAGCAGGTAGGTTCAAGGTTTTCAAACTCGTGCAGTTCTTAAACGCATTGGTGGTGATGGAAGTGATTCCATCGCATAGGGAAACCGCACGCAAATTTGTACAGTCTAAAAAAGTCTGTTTAAGTGTGAGATTTCTTGTTGAACCACTATTACTAAAAAAAACTTGTTCCAAGCCAGTGCAACCGGAAAATATATGTGACCCTAATGAAGTAACGCTGCCGGGAACTGTAACATTTTTGAAATTGGTGCATTGCCCAAATGCCGCGTCATCAATTGTTGTAAGCCCCTCGGGGAGAACAAAATCTGACAATCCTGTACACTGGATAAATGCATATGTGCCAATTTTAAGAATACTATTGGGAAAGCTTACTTTAGTCAGCGTAGTATTCCCACAGAAAGCAAAGGGATGAATTACCTCAACACCAGCAGGTATTGTAAATTCAGATACATCGCTCTTGGAGGGATACCTTAAAAGTGTTTTGCCGTCCTTACTAATAAGTGCTCCGTTTATAACTGCGTAATAAGCGTTGGAGCTATCGACGTTTATTGCCATCAGAGAGTTGCAGCTTTGCGTGAAACGCTCAGCAATACTATTGACCGTGCTGGATATTGTGATTTCTTCAGCAGCAGCATCTTGAAACGCTCTGCCTCCAATATGTGTAACTCCGTCTCCGATCACTATTTTCTTGATTAATGCTTTGTAATCTCTCCATGGCATCGCGCTTCCATTTTCGTAATCCGCCATCGCCCCGCTGCCAGAGATGGCGAGGGTGTAGGTGGGGTTGCCGATATCCTGATTGTTCTGCGTCAGCGCCCAGGTGACGTTCTTTCCTTCGTTGACGTTGGGATTGCCGCAGGTGCCGGACATGGCGGGTGTCGCTTCATAAACCGACGCATCGTTTGACGGATCGTAAGCGTTCAAATTCTCCGCCAGCTCGGTCAAGGCGGCAAGCTTGGACACCAGTTCCGCGTCCACCGCCGCTTGCTCCTCGACGGTTAGGGCATCATAGGCAACCTGCGCAGCCTCAATGTCTGCCACATCATCCGGCGTCGCGTCGGCATATTCCGGCAGCGCCGTGATCAGCGCGGCCACCTGTTCCGCAGCCATAGGTTCAGCAGGGGACGGTTCGGCAGGGGTTTCATTGTCGACCGGCTCCTCATCTATGGGAGGAGCCTCATACAGCGGACAGCCCTCTTTATGCTCCGTAGCCGTGCAGCCTTCCGCCTGTGTACACTCAACCACGGCTTCACCCTCTGGCTCGCCCTCCACTGCCAGCGCCGACGCGGGCAGCATACCAAGCAGTAAACATAGGGACAACAGCATTGATAGAATCTTTCCACTGTAAGGCTTCCATTTGCGTTGCTTTTTCATAGCGTATTCCCTCCCATAATTATGTGTTTTTATGCCCCATATTACGGGGCCCGGTCAAAAAGGTTATCAGCCGTTCTCTTGAGGCCGCTTGGGTCTGTTCCGGCGGCACTCCAGCCAGATAGGTCAGCGCGTCATTCCACTCAGACAGTGTGGCGGCGTTTGCAGGCACCTGCTCCAATGCTCTGCCCAGACTAATCAGCTCCCAGTCTTGCAGGTATTTCAGATCCGACAGGTATTCACGCCGGGTCTGGATCGCCATGGCATCCAACAGTGAGAAGTCTAAAATACCATCCACTTTCATTCCCATCACCTCCGTTTTACTTAGCGGCGGACTTGCTAATATGGACAAACTCCATAGTTTGTCCTAAATGATCCACCATCAGGGGATGGGTGTTTAGGATAAGCGCGTTAAAACACCCCCACATTCTCACATGGGGATGTCAAATGGACGCACAAAAATGGACCGTACAAAATCAGATCTGGACGGTCTATTTTGTCATGCCATAAAACCGTCGAAATCCCTTGCTAACACACGATATTTATGCTAAAATGTAAATAATAGTATGTAATGTAGTAATTATTTTCGGTCTATTGGTGAACGAAATATGGATTTAGTTCCGCGCCCGGTTGCCCAGCACTTTTGCTTTTACGGCAAACTATGGATTTAGTTCCGCGCCCGGTTGCCCAGCACTTTTGCTTTTACGGCAAACTATGGATTTCGTCTCAACTGACTAATCCCAGCCGTTCTAATTGCCGGGAGTGCTCCGCCCCGGTGGAGACAAGGTAAATACGGGTCGTTTCAATGGAACTGTGACCCAATAAATCGGCCAGCTTGGCGATGTCCTTGCAGGCCCGGTAAAATGCCGTTGCGAACAAATGCCGCAAGTTGTGGGGGAACACCTTGGAGTCCGCCACCCCCGCCCGCTGGGACAGGGCTTTCATCTCCGCCCAGATCTGCTTTCTGGACAGGCTGCCGCCGTCTCTGGTGAGAAATATCTCGCCGGAGGCTATTTTTTTGCGTTTTGCGTATTTCAGCAGCTTGCGGCACAGTTTGCCGGGAAGGAGGATGGTGCGGACTTTGCCTTTTAGAAAGATTTCCGCCCGCCCGGTCAGGACGGCCTCCACGGTGATATATTTCACCTCGCTGACCCGGACGCCGGTAGCCCCCATGGCCTCCATCACCAGAGCCAGCCGCTCCCGGCCCAGGGTACGGGCCGTGTCCAGCAGGCGGCTGTACTCCTCCCGCGTCAGCTCCCGGCGGCCATCGCGGAACAGCCGCCGCTGGAGCTTCAGGTATTTCACCCGGCACTCGCCCCGCCCGGTGAAGCGGAGGTAAGCATGGATGGAGGCCAGCATAGCGTTGATGGTTACCGGGGCGTACTGCTCCACCGTCAGGTGCTCCTTCCACGCTGTCACGATTTCTTTGGTAAGGCTCCGCCCATCCAGCCATGCGGCAAAGGCTCGCACATCCCGGCAATACTTCTCCCGTGTGCCTGGGCTTTGCTCCTCCTCCCGCAGATACCGGCCAAAGGCCGCGATTTGTGCTCCAGTCAACTTGTGTTCAACCATAGTGAAACCTCCCAATAGAATATGATGTACCTATTGTACCTTGTAGGAGGCTCGCTATACGGATTAAGAAAAAAGGCTCCGCGCGGCCTAGAAAGGCAGGCGCGGAGCCATGATTGTAATGCGTTTCAAATTGGTGCTATTGATTAAACACCCTATCCCCACAGCAGCATGATGAAATAAAGGAAAAGACAAGCGGGTGGTGAGCATATAGTTAAAAATAGATATGGTTAGTGGTATCACGGCCATACTTTTTCCGAAAGCTTGATGTGGCGCTGGAATTACCTTTTACCTATCAAGAAACCAGGATACTTTGAAATGCATTTTCGGCAACTTTTTGCTTGTTGTATATAAAACGGTAGGTCGGATACTATCCTGCCGCTTTGTGTGTTATTAATTGCCTTTGCTATCCAGGTAACGATGTAGCATGGCTGCAACTTGAGCGCGCGTTGCCTGACCCGTGGGATTTAGTAGGCCGTTGTCTGTGCTGGTTATGAAGCCTTTCTCGACCGCCCAGCGCAGGATATTCCGCTTACAAGTCCGGGTCAGCGATAGCGTTTACCGTGCAGTCCAATTTCTTTGATTACATGAAGCGGATAGAATCCATCACGGTCAACGTGAAAAGTTGCCCTTTTGTGACAGGAAGAAAAATACTGCTAGTTGCTCCTCGCGGAAATCCTGTATCTGCAGGAATCCAAACAGCACACGACGGTTTATACCACGATGGAGTGCTTACAAGTGTCTGGCCTGATCTCCGCCCAGGAGCAAATCTTGCCGGAGGTTTTACCGTATCCATAAAAGCTACGTGGTGAACACTAGCTGCATCAGCACCATTTCCCGTTATCGGGCTGTCTACCCATCGGCAAGGAACGGTATATGGGGTTAAAACGGTATTTACAAGCAAAAAGAGAGGTATGATTTCGCCAACATTGGTAATGCGTCCAACGTGCTGCTTGTGGCACGATCGTATCCCGACCGACGCAGTGCGCGGCCTGACGATCACGACAGGTATATACAACGCGCACGTCTGGTACAAAATCACCTATAAGGCTAACAAAAACGATTACCACACGTTGGCGGACAGCCGGCTATCCACAAACCGATACACATTTAAAATCGACGTGGGTTCGCTCAAACTCCTGTCGGGCGAGTATGTGATTGATATCCGTTACGAGTATGGCACGGTTCCGGCCGGTTTTAAAATGACATTATCAACCACGCGGATGCAGGGGGATTGTATCAAGGTGAATGGGACAACGCCACCAGCTCATGGGTCACAAAAATATATCGAAAGCCATCCTACTCCAAGCCGACACTGCCGCAGACAGGGGGGGTAAAATACGCTGTTGTTTTGGTACGGCCTGTGATATACTAAAAGCAACAAAGGAGGGCTGTGTGATGGATCAAAATACAAAGCGCCGCATCGCGGCTGTCAAAGCCGCAGACGCGATCAACGCGATAGAGGGCGTACCGGTGTCCGACTATGCCCGTACCTTGTCGGCTTGCTGGGCTCGTGGAGAACTTACCGGTGAGCAAATGAAGCAGGCCTTGCTGGCGTCGCATCGTAGAATAGCGGAACAGGAGAGGAGAAGACATGCCTGATCCCTATTTATACGATGACGTTGCGGTGTTGCGAAATAAGCTGGATATTAAATCTGCAGAAACGCTGGATTTGATCGAAGCGGAACAATCGCGTACGAATATGATGCTGCTGTATGAACAAGGGTTTGACTGGTTTTCACCAGAGGGTTTATGTGAAATCCACCGTTTCCTTTTTGGTGATATTTATGAGTGGGCGGGGAAATATCGTATCATCAATATTGAAAAGCGGGAACGTCTGCTGGGCGGCCGGAGCGTTTGGTATAGCAACGATGAGGATATCCCACGCGACCTGCGAGAGGCATTTGATGCGTTGAACCAGCATGGATGGAAAACGGATAGTCGGGAGGCGTTTGTAAAGGCGCTGGCAAGGCTGTTTCCACTGATTTGGCGTGTGCATCCGTTCCGGGAAGGCAATACCCGTGTTGTCGTTATGATGATGACGCTGTTTGTAGAGTGCCATGGATATTATATGGATCATGAACTGTTGGCCGCGAGCGCCGGATATGTCCGTGACGCCTTTGTAATGGCGTCGCTTGACCATCTTTCCGAATATGACCATCTGGAGCGTATCCTGATGGATGCGGTCTGTGTAGATCCGGTTGAATACGACAGCGACGACCTGCAGCTGCTGGACACGGAAAAAGGCCCGGCAAGGCTTCAAAAATACCAAACTGAAAAATATGTGCCGCTACCCCATCAACAGCGTGAGGAGGAGTAAGCGGCGAAAAAGCCCAGCCGAAAGGCTGGGCTTATTGGGGTAAAGGTAAAGAATAAACCAGGAGATGCAGCATGCGGAAACGAGGAAAACTGGATCGGGGTATAACAGAAATCGTAGAACCCAAAAGCCTAATGCTGCCAGCGCATTTGCTGCGTAAAATCGACGGGCAGTTGATTCTAACCATACGCATCAGCTGGTGAGCCGTTGTACAGTGAAGGGCAGGGGGGGATCAAGTAAGCGCCTGTCATACTATGTAAAATGCTAATTAGCATCTATAATGGGCGACTATCTCCTCGCCGCGCAGCAGTGGTAGCTGATGCAGCACGCTAAGATGTCCTGCATCTGTCAGAAGATAGGGCGTATCTTTGCTGACGCGAAGAAAAACGCACCATGCGTTTTACTTACGTAATACCGGGGGGCTGCGATGAACCTCAAGAACCTGACCTGTTGGAAAGGGAACCTACCCTTCCCTTGTTTGTTTCCTTCATTTTACCTATTTAAATCCAGGATGCTCGGAATGAGCATCCTGGATTTTTTAACACGCTTATGCCTTGAGCAAATTGACCACGGCGTTTTTGCGCTGAAAAAGCCCTCGCGCGGGCATTGCTTAAAACAAGGTGATGAAAGCGCAAAAGATGTGTCCGTCCCCCGTAAAGTTCACGGCGCCGTTGTGTTTTTCAGCAATATGCCGTACAGATGCGAGGCCGGTTCCCTCTCCGGCGTGTTTGCTGGAAGGAAAAGCGCCGTTGTCCGGCAGCCGTGTGCCCGTATAGGTGTTGCGCAGCACAGCCACGAGGGATTGCCCCTGCATCCGCAGTGATAGGTCGATTAGTGGCGCCCCGCTTTGTTGCTGAATACACGCGTCAATCGCGTTTTCCAACAGGTTGCCCAATAAAACGACGATTTCCGTATCCGGAATCGCGGTCGTTTCCGGATACTCCACCGCTGCCGAAAAAGAAATATGCTCTATATGCGCGCGTTCTTCGTAGTACGACAAAACCGCGTTAATCGCGGAATTCCGGCAGTATAGTATCGGTTTATCCACTGGCAGAGCCGCGCAGTAGCTGCTGGCAAAGTGCTCAAGCTCGTCCCGGTTCCCATGCTGCAGGTAGGCGTTGATTACCGCCATGCTTTGCCGCAGATCATGTCGGGCACGGCGGGTTTCCTCCATGCGGTCCTGAAGGCTTTGGTATTGCAGCGATTGCAGTGAAAGTTGGTAATTTTCTGCCTTTAATTGCAACACCTGGTTATTTTCCTGTACCAGCCGCACCATAAGCAGTAGAACAGAAAAGAACCCCCCGCTGATGACGAGTGCAAAAATAAAATTACGATTATTACTGAAAAAAGACAGCCCGCTATGGTCGGTATAAAGGTTGTAATAGAAAAATACACAAAATGTGGCGGGCATGAGCCATAAGAACCGCCACACTTTTTCGTTAAATTGCGAGGAAATTAAGGGGGCGAGCTTTGTGGTCAGCCAATACTGAAGCGGGAAAAACAATAGCCACGAGGCGGCGAGGCAAATGCATGCGTGCGCGCCATATGGTGCCGCGTGCAGCTGGTTGGTAAACAATATGTTTCCCAAAAAGTTATAAAAAATTGAGATCAGAGTCGCGAAATTCAATACGGTGATTAATACAAAGAGGATTTTCGACAGCGTAGTATGATAAACCAGCCGGAAAAACCCAATGTAGAGCACAATCCATAACAAAGATAGCAAGCTGGCGCTACCAGGTACAAAAAAGGCTAGAAGCCTGCGGAAGATACCGAAGACATACAGTGCGGCGACCGCGCCAAGCATGCGCGCATGCGAGTGCGGCGTGGTGCAGAAAGGTGTGGCGCCCAGAACCGAACAAGGCAGGATGTCGAATAGCTCGTAGCAAACCAGTTGCATTGTCACATGCATTACATTCATAAATCATTTATCCTAATTGTTTTAAATCGGTATTGTCAAACAGGTAATCCGAATACTGCTGTAATAATTTTTTGCGCTCTTTTTTACGGAAAGGCACGCGCTCACCTGAAACCATCAAAAAGTTTAGTTCCTCGACCTTTTGGATGTGCGCCATGTTTACGATGCAGCCACGGAAAGCCTCCATAAATTGAGGATGACCCGCGAGTAAATCGCACAGGGCCCTAAAGGTCATGCGAACACGCAAAATAGCGCCGTTGCGCTGATGCACCTGAATGTAGTGCCCGTCAATGTCGCAAAAAACGATATCTTTCAGCAGGAGCCTAGCGGGATGTGGGGCATGGGGCAGGGTGACATAGGTACGCTGATCCGCGCTGCCAGACAGCGCAACTTGTATCGCCTGTGCAAAACTTTGCTCGGTAAACGGTTTGACAAGATAACCAGAAGCAGAGACAAGGTAACCGTCGACCGCATAATCGGTGCTGACCGTAATAAAAACCAGCGCGCACCGTTTATCAAGTTTGCGAATTTCCAAAGCAGTTTCAAGCCCATTCATGCCCGCCATACAGCAGTCCAGCAGAATGAGGTCAAACTGGCCGGCGCCGAAAGCGGAAAGGAACGCTTCCCCGCTGTCAAAGCAACGGATACTGGGCGATCCGTATGTATGTTCATGGGTAAAGTATTGCGTAATACAGTGTGAAATCGTGATTTGATCAGTTTTACAATCGTCAATGATAGCAACATTCATTTGGCACCCCTATACGTATAATAATTCATATTTTACCACAGCAAGATTTGCATGTCACGGCTTAACGCCAAAATTTGCCCTTTTGTGCCAAAATATTGAATTCGTTACAAACGTGTGTTATAGTTTGCTCATCACATGGGAAAGTGAAACCGAATTGATGCTTAGAGGAAGGAGTTTTGCTGTTATGCATACACCAAATTTAGGGGATATTTTAATCTTTAAAGCCGATGACAAGTGGATCAGCAAATTAATTGCATGGGGGACTTTCTCCGATGTCAGCCACGCGGCCATGATTTACGCGGACGGGCAGATGGTTGAAATGGGCCTGGATGGAATCATGGACTGCAAAATCCGTCTAGGCGGCGGAGCCGCATCTGAAACCGCGTATCAAATGCGTTTGACGCCGGCTCGGGACGCCGCGCCGCTGATACGTGCGGCGAACCGGTACCTGGATGCAAAAATACGCTACGATATTCCTGCGCTCGTGCTGCTGGGCGTCGCGCTCATTTACCGCCATCTGCATCCCAGTACACGTGTGTATCACCTTCTGGAGCAGCTGTTGACGCTTGCCTGCATGGAAATTGACAAGCTCATCGCAAAGCTTCTGGGACATCCGGACGCGATGGTATGTTCACAGTTTGTTTATCAGGTCTATCAGGACTGCGGAGACGCATACCAGATTAACATTCATGACGGCGTGCTGCAGGCGCAGGCCTCAGGCGCGGCGGATGGCGTGCGCCTGATGGATTTCATCCCACAGGCCGGGGCATTTACTCTGGCGCCGCTCGCCGCAGGCAACATCAATGTGGAAACGCTTTGCCATGAACTGTATGACGCGGTGCATGAGGCGCAGGCAGCCAGGGAGACGCTGCCCCCGCCCTGTACACTTACGAGTACTGCGCGCGGGTTGTATGAACGGATGACGGATCTCGCCAAGGCGGCCGGCATTCCGCTTGAGGCGCTCCGGGTAATGCCCGCGGATCTCGCCTATCACGCCGATAATTTGCAGCGGGTGTCCGAAATTGAGGTCGAGCGGCTGGAACGTGTCCGATAGCCCGGAAACGCGGCGCGGCCGTATAATGCGGCGATCAGGCGGAGCATGAACAATCAAAAGCGGCGCGACGGGAGGCACGGGATGCGCCAGAAGTTTATGAGCCTGTTTGCATAAAAAAGCGGATCGTTTATTAAAAGGAGGAAGTCAAAATGCCAAAATGGACCTATCAGCTTACGGTGTTTAATCAGCTTGACCGGACCCTGCATCTGGACAACGCGAACATTGCCTGGGGCGGGAAGGACAGCGGGAGCGATAATTTCCCGGATGATATTGAGCCAGGCAAAACCGCGAAATATTTTGTCCACTCTCCAGCGGGCACAGCGACAGGCATTGAGTTCTATCTGACCTTCAGCGATACGCCGCCCAGCGGCAGCACACGGTACGGCACCCTGAGAGTTTCTGTTGATATGCCGTATTGGAAGCACAAAAATACGAGCAGCTGTGACACAACAGGGCTGCTGCAGGCGACGGGCTTTCAAAAAATCCCGGACGGGAACCACGATTTTTCGACCTCTGTTACAATATCGCGAAGTCTTTAAGGAGGCGGTACAGAATGATTGACGACTATCGTGACTGGGCGAAAATAGAACGCCTTCCCCTGGCTTCGGAAACGGCCATACGGTCGCTTTTGCCAGAAAAAAATATTTTTTCAAATGATATCCTGGCGAGCCGGAGTGAAAAACTGGAAATCCCCCGCAGCCAATGGAATGAAATCCAGGATCCGAAGCTGCCGGACGCCTATGCCAAGCAAACCGCGGTGGATGCTTACTTTTCCGCGTGTGTTTACGTGATGCGGCGCAGCGGCATGCTGTCGATCGCGGCGCAGCAATCAATTGACAAAACGGAAACCATTTTGCACACCTCGTCGATGCGCCAAAGCACGACCCAGACCGAGCGGCTGGACACGGCGCTCGACGCGAGCAAGTTTACCGAGGGCGGCAGCGTCATGGCGCATATCGGCGCGGCGTTTGAGCTGACCACGGTGACGGAGTACGCCACGGAGGAAAGCCGCACCAGCATGGTGGAAATCCGGTATGAGCAGTGTGAAAACGATCGCGATGTGGTGTTCTGGGATGTGGCCAAGGTCGTGGTGCTTTACCGGGTGCTGAAGCCAGGCTTTGAAACGCCGCTCACGAGCATGGTGGCGTTGGGTGATTTTTATCATGAGACCTACCAAAAGACCTATACGTATATGGATGCAAATCATGATATAGTAGCCGTCTGTGACGATGACGTGCGGCTGCTGGGCTGAGAAAGGGGTATCACTATGACATTACGGCTTACAGGCGTTCTCAATGCGACAATCGACGCGCCTTCCATCCAGCACCATGCAAACGTACTGGGCTGGGCGCATCAGTTTGTTTGCACCAATGTTACACACGTGACAGGCATCAGTTCGGGCGTGGCCTATGACAGGCACGGTAACGAGCGTGCGCAGGGCGCGGGACAGAATGTCACCGGCAACGAGCTGCGCATCCGCTGGTCGGGCAATACCTGCAATGTGTATATACGCCAAATGTAACGCAGGCAAAACGCAAAAATGGTTTCCTACAGCGATACGACGGCATGGGCTAGGGCGTGCCGTGCAAAACATGCAGAATAAAAGCGGACGAACTTATGAGCCTGATGAAGGAGGCAGCATGATGAAAACAATTGAAGATTTAAAAGCGGATGCGTTTACAGATGTGGAACTGGCGGAAAGGATCAGCGGCAACACAGTTACCGCCATGGTGCAGGCGCTGGAAAAAGAGGGCTATCAGATCACGGAGGAGGAACTGGTCCGCGAAATTAAAATGTGCAGCGAAGGCGGTGCTTTTGTGGGCGGCGGCACAATTTTAATCACGCAGATTTTGATCGTGTAAACAGGAAGCGGTTTCACAAAGCCTTGCGCGGCAGACGGGCCTGAGGAAGCGCGCACAACCCGATGGGAGGTATTGCATGATTTTTCGAAAAGTAGGCATCGCGCTTACCGACCGCTGCACAGCGTCGTGCGCAATGTGTTGTTTCCGTTGCAGCCCCGGCAACAAGCAGGTGTTATCCCGGGACACGGTCTTTGATATTATCCGTCAGGCGGAGGATATTCCGGAGATCACGTCTGTGGGGCTGAGCGGCGGCGAAGCCATGCTGTATCCCGGATTGGTACTCGATAGCGTGAGGGAGATTAAGCGGGCGAATATGCGCGCGTCCCTTACCTCCAACGGGTTTTGGGCATCGGATGAAAAAGCGGCTGCCGATACGCTGTGTGCGCTGAAGGATGCCGGCCTGGACAGCCTGTCGGTCAGCGTGGACGCATACCATATCGAGTATGTCCCCCTTGACCGGATCCGGCATATTTTACGGCTTTGCCGGACGGTAAACCTGCCGCTCTCCTTGGCGGTTGGGGATACGCTGAAGGGAACGCGCGCGGCGGATATTATAAAGGCGCTGGATCGTGATATTTATAACACACAGGTAACCGTATATCCTTTTTATCCGATTGGCGCCGGACAGGATTTAGCAAACGAAGCGTTTGCGGCCACACCGTTTTCGGATGACTGGAAATGCCCTTTTCAGGGCGATCTGCTTGTATTTGCCGACGGTACCGTCTATCCCTGCTGCTCGCAGGCGGTATATCAGAGCCATCTATCCAATGGCAGCATTTACACGGACAGCCTGCGGGAGCTTATGGATTCTTATGAGCGGTACTGTCTGTTTGCGGGGCTGCGCCGCATGGGGTTTGGCCGGCTGATGCAGATTGCGAAGCAAGCGGGGATGGAGTTGCCGGATGCGTTTGTATCCCCCTGCCACCTGTGTAATGTACTGTTCAGCAGTGCGGATTTTTGCCGCGCGGTGCGGCCGCACATGGAAAAGGAATACGCGGCGGTCGTCCGGGCGGCGCTGGGCCTGGCCGCGGAACGCGTAAAATAGGAAGTTTCAGTAAACTTCCACAAAATCGCCAATATAAAACGACGGTATGTTATTCGGACATGAAAATGTCCAAATACTGTATCGTCGTTTTATTTTGCCACTACCTTATAAAAAATATCAAGTTAATGGTTTACTATCCTTGTAAAACAGAGCATTTCATGAGCGAAAGACCCCCTATTACTACCAACAAATGATGCCTGATACGATATAGCGTTAAGAAATGCAAAGTTACGGTCAAAGAGATTGCCCAAAGCACCATGCAGGAAACATGAAGATTACATATCGTTCGTACATACAAAGCCATCTGTTCTGGGAAGGATGGGCGGCTTTTTCTATGCCCATATATAACCGTCTGTTTCACCGCCAGTGGCTAAATCTATGGAAAAGGAGGATCCCATCAATGAAGAAAACGAAAATTATTAGTATAGCGAACCAAAAGGGTGGCGTGGGCAAAAGCACCAGTGACAACAATATCGGCGCAGGTCTGGCTCTCAATGGGAAGAAAGTCCTGCTGCTGAGCGTAGCACTCCAGGGCGATCTTACAAAAATGCTGGGCACGCGCAAGCCCCACGCGTGCCGTTGACCTTGGCGGGTACCATGAACGACGTAGTGGCGGGGGGACATATCCCTCTCTCTTTTCACCCTATACGTGTGTAAAAGAGAGGAGAGGCCGGGGAGGCCACGGACGCGGGGGGCGGGGG
>NZ_LT707048.1:39059-41239 GCF_900155735.1 Intestinibacillus massiliensis | reverse complement strand
CGGCGCGCCCGTACAGAGCAGCGCCGCGGCGAGGCGGCGGGCAAGCCCCATTTTGCCGCTGCCCTTATCGCCCGTCAGCAGGATGGCCTGGGGCAGGCGGCCGCCCAGCACCGTGCGGAGCGCCGCGTCCGCCGTCATCGTGCCGTGCGCCATCAGAGCTTTTCAAACCGCTCGACGTTCAGCACAAAGACGGTCGCGCCGCCCACGTCGACCTGCACCGGCATGGTCGGGTAAAAGCCCATGCCCAGCTCGGCGGTGGTCGGGATGACCTGCTTGCGGGAAGAGGAATACTGGCGGATGATACCGATCGCGTTGTCGAGCTTATCCTCGTCCAGGCCGATCAGCACCGTGACGTTGCCGGCCTTCAGGAAGCCGCCCGTCGTGGCGAGCTTGGTGATCGAGAAGCCTTCCTTCATTAAATTGTCGATGACGTTATGCGCGTCGTCGGAATTGATGATGGCGAGAAGCATTTTCATGGCGTATACCTCCTATCGGGTCCCGGTGCCTGCCCGGGATGCGCAAAGACGGGGTAATAATGTCATTTCGCGCCGTTTCCATGCGGATTTTGGCAACGGAAACGGGTTTTGGCAATCAGGAGGCCACTTCGACCTCCTTGACCGTAGTATAGCATCTTTCGGTCAGGAATTCAACGTGTGCGGCCGTGATTTTCTCGCCCGGCCACAGCACCGGGATGCCGGGCGGGTAGGGGGTTACGGGGCGCGCGCACACCCGCCCCGCGGCCTGCGCGGCGGGCACGGCCTCCCGCGGGGCANCTCCGCGCGCTGTGCACAGCAGGGGCGGCCGCCCCTGCCGCCCTTGGCGGCGCGCAGCATGCGGCATTCCTCGCAGGAAAAGACCTTGGGGCTGTCCGCGCTGTCGTCAAGCTGCACCTTGCAGGTGCCGCGCAGCATCTGCGCGGAAACCACGGTGCCCGTGCCCTCCGGCGTTTCCACGACGCTGCCCTGGCGCGGGGTGACCTTTTGCAGCTCGGCATAGACCTCGTGCTCGTACTTGAGGCAGCACATCAGGCGGCCGCAGGTGCCCGAGATCTTGGCGGGGTTCAGGGAAAGGTTCTGCTCCTTGGCCATGTTGATGGAGACCGGCTGGAAATCGTCCAGGTAGGACGAGCAGCACAGCTCGCGCCCGCAGGCGCCCAGGCCGCCGAGCATCTTGGCCTCGTCGCGCACGCCGATCTGGCGCAGCTCGATGCGGGTGCGGAAGACGCCTGCGAGGTCCTTGACCAGCTCGCGGAAATCGACGCGCCCGTCGGCGGTGAAGTAGAACAGGATTTTATTGAGGTCAAAGGTGCATTCGACCGTGACAAGGTGCATGTCCAGGCCGTGCTCCGCAATTTTCTTCTTACAGATATCGAAGGCTTCGCGCGCGTGCCGCTCGTTTTCCTCGACGACCTCGCGGTCGGCCTCGGTGGCGACGCGCAGCATCTTCTTGAGGGGCTGGACGACGGTTTCGTCCTCCACGTCGGTGTTGCCCATGACGGCCTCGCCGTATTCCACGCCGCGCGCGGTTTCGACGATGACGTGGTCGCCCGGGCGGACTTCCTGCCCGCACGGGTCGAAGTAATAGATTTTGCCGATCTTCTTGAATCGGACGCCGATAATATTGGTCAAATGGGGGTTCCTCCAGTTAATGAAATCGGGTTTGGACGCCCGTTACAGCCAGCAGGCGCCGTACGCGCCCGCACAGAGCGCGGAGCTGGNAGTCCGCCGCGCCGTAATAGGCGGCGGCGAGCCGCTCGGCCTCGCGGATGGGGCCGGCGCCCTCGTACAGGTTGCCGGTGCCGTAGGTCTCGGTAAAATCGAGCGGGAATACGCCCGCGTACGCGTCGAAGACCGGCTTGCCCTTGTGGCCGGGCATGTGGAAGCGCAGGGTATCGCGCGCGGCGAGCGCCTGCAGCGCCTCATAAAGCGGCGCGTCCTGGTTATGGGTTGGCATCATTTTGCTCCTTTTCCTGTTGCAGCGCCAGGTTGCGGCGCAGCGGGGCGGGGCCGCGCCAGGTGAAGGCGCGTTCCGGGTACCGTTCCTGGAACTGCCGCCGGGTCAGGCCTTCGAGGTCGCCCGGGGCGAGGGACAGGATGCGGTTTTCCGTAAAGGCGGGGTTGGGGCTTGGCGCGGCGCCGCGGTTGAGCGGGCAGGCCTCCGAGCAGATGTCGCAGCCCCAG
>NZ_LT707048.1:31533-38589 GCF_900155735.1 Intestinibacillus massiliensis | reverse complement strand
CGCCGCAGTGCAGGCAGCCCCGCCCGCCGGGGGTCGGCGGCAGCGCAAGGTCGGTCAGCACCGCGCCGATAAAGACGAAGCTGCCGTGGGCGCCGTCGAAGATCAGGCCGTTGTCCCCCAGCCGCCCCGCGCCGCAGAGGCAGGCGCCGAAGGCCTCGGGCAGGGGGGAATCGTCCGTCAGAACGACGAAACGATTTGCAGGATAATGCGGCTGAACCTGCAAAACAAAGCAGTTCAGCGCACGCCCGGCCACGGCGTGGTAGTCCGCGCCGCGCGCGTAGCGGGATAAGTTGCCGGTTTCGGGACCGGAGTCGTAGGGGAACAGCGCAAACAATGCGGATTTGGCATCCGGGCACAACTTTTCCGCCCATGAACGCCTTTGCGCGGACATGCGCGGCAAGAGTGACGGATAGGCGCAGATACCGGCGGACGACACCCCCGGCACGGCGCGTAAACTATGGAGAATGTTCATAGAACGCCCTCGATCTGTGTTATTTTTAGGTATTATACCATAAATAAAAAGCGGATAAAACTATTGCGTTCATTTCTGTTCACGGTTTATAATAAAGATTACATGGTGCATGGCATCAGATAGAGACAATGACCCCGAAAAAATGAAAGGCAGGTACCTCATAATGTCAGACTTTAGAATCTACAACTTCTCCGCCGGCCCGTCCATGCTTCCGCTCCCCGTCCTCGAAAAGGCGGCGGCTGAAATGACGAACTGTCAGGGTTCCGGTATGTCCGTGATGGAGATGAGCCACCGATCTAAGGTTTATGACGGTATCATCAAGGATACAGAGGCTGCGCTCCGCCGCGTCATGGGTATCCCGGACAATTACAAGGTGCTGTTCCTGCAGGGCGGCGCGACGCTGCAGTTTGCGGCGGTCCCGATGAACCTGATGAAGTCCGGCAAGGCCGATTATGCGGTGACGGGCAATTTTGCAAACAACGCATACAAGGAAGCCAAGAAGTTCGGCGACATCCACGTCGCCTTCTCCTCCAAGGAGGGCAACTTCGACCGCGTCCCCACCCAGGCGGAACTGGATATCCGCCCGGACGCGGACTATTTCTACATCTGCGCGAACAACACGATCTACGGCACCGAGTTCGGCTATGACCCGGAGACCCCGGCGGGCGTGCCGCTCGTCGCGGACATGTCCTCGAACATCCTGTCCAAGCCGGTCGACGTTTCCAAGTACGGCGTTATCTACGCCGGCGCGCAGAAGAACATGGGTCCCGCGGGCCTGACGGTCGTCATCGTGCGCGAGGACCTGCTGGGCTCCTACCCGGCGGAAAAGTACCCGACCATCCTGGACTGGAAGCTGATGGCCGAAAAGGAGAGCATGTACAACACGCCCCCCACGTACGCGATCTACATCCTCGGCCTGGTGCTCGAGTGGGTTGAGTCCATGGGCGGCCTTACGGCGATGGCTGGCCTCGCCGAAAAGCGCAGCGGCATGCTGTACGATTACCTGGACAGCCAGGACTTTTACAAGGCGGTCGCCGCAAAGGACAGCCGCAGCCGCATGAACGTGACCTTCCGCACCGGCAGCGACGAGCTGGACGCGAAGTTCGCCAAGGAGTCCGTTGCCGCGGGCATGTCGAATCTCAAGGGCCACCGCTCGGTCGGCGGCATGCGCGCGTCCATCTACAACGCGATGCCGGTCGAAGGCGTCGAGAAGCTGCTGGACTTCATGAAGAAGTTCGCCGCAGACAACCAGTAAGGGGGAGTAACGATGTTTAACGTTAAGCTTTACAATAAGATTTCCAGGGTCGGCCTGGATAACCTCGACCCGGCGAAGTACGCCTGCTCGGAGGATTTTACGGATTACGACGCGGTGCTGGTGCGTTCCGCCAAGCTGCACGACGTGGCGTTCCCGGAGAACCTCAAGTGCATCGCCCGCGCGGGCGCCGGCGTGAACAACATCCCGGTCGAAAAGTGCGCGGAGCAGGGGATCGTCGTGTTCAACACCCCGGGCGCGAACGCGAACGCGGTCAAGGAGCTGGTCATCTGCGCACTGCTCATGGCCTCCCGCAAGATCGTCCAGGGCGCGAACTGGGTGCGCTCGCTCAAGGGCACGCCGGACATCGGCCCGGCCGCGGAAAAGGGCAAGGCCACCTATGCCGGCCCGGAAATCGCGGGCAAGCGCCTCGGCGTCGTCGGCCTCGGCGCGATCGGCGTACAGGTCGCCAACGCGGCGGTCGGCCTGGACATGGAGGTCTGGGGCTACGACCCGTTCCTGTCGGTCGACGGCGCGCTCAAGCTGTCCCGCTCGGTCAAGCACGTGACCGACCTCAATGAGATTTTCGCCAACTGCGACTATATCACCGTGCACGTCCCGCTGCTGCCGGACACCCAGGACCTCATCTGCGCGGAATCCCTCGCCAAGATGAAGGACGGCGTGCGCGTGGTCAACCTGGCGCGCGGCGAACTGGTCGACGAGCAGGCCATGGCGGCGGCACTGGCTTCCGGAAAGGTCGCCGCGTATGTCTCCGACTTCGCTTCCGACTGCATCCTCGAGCAGGAGAACGCGATCGTCCTGCCGCACCTCGGCGCCTCCACCCCGGAGAGCGAGGACAACTGCGCCAAGATGGCGGTCTACGAGATCTCCGAGTTCCTGGAAAAGGGCACGATCCGCAACTCCGTCAACTTCCCGAACCTCAAGGTGCCCTATGAGGGCGGCTTCCGCGTGTGCATGATCCACCGCAACGTGCCGAACATGATCGGCGCGGCGACCGGCGTGTTCAGCTCCAAGGGCGTCAACATCGAGAACATGGGCAACCGCTCCAAGGGCGAGTTCGCCTACACCATCATGGACGTCAGCGCGGAGCCGGACGAGGCCATGCTGGAAGACCTGCGCGCGGTTGAGGGCATGATTTCCATCCGCGTCATCAAGTAAGACCAAAACTGCCTTGTTTGCAGGCGGGCCGGGGCGATCCCCGGCCCGCTTTTTTGCGCCCGTGGGGGGAAGCGCCGCCGCTGTAAAAATTTTGTGCGCAAATCCGCAAAAAATGCTTTGCATTATGTGGGGGCTATTGTATAATTTAAATAAGGATTGTCTTAGGATTCACAATAATTACGAGGTGACACCAACATGAGTTATATGTCCGAATACAGCCGCTGGCTGTCCCGCCTGGAGCTGACGAGGGAGGAACGCGCCGAGCTGCGCGCCATCCAGAACGACGCGGCAGAGATTGAAAGCCGCTTTTATGCGCCGCTGTCCTTTGGTACGGCCGGCCTGCGCGGCGTGCTGGGCGTAGGCCTGTACCGCATGAACCGCTTCACCGTCGGCCAGGCGACGCAGGGGCTTGCGAACCTGATCATCGCCAACGGCAAGAAGGCGATGGACCGCGGCGTCGCGATCGCGTACGACAGCCGCCACTATTCGCCCGAGTTCGCCAAGGAGGCCGCCTGCATCCTCGCGGCCAACGGCATCAAGGCGATGCTGTTCGACGAGCTGCGCCCCACGCCGGAGCTGTCCTTTGCCATCCGCCACTACGGCTGCATCGCCGGCATCAACATCACCGCGAGCCACAACCCCAAGGAATATAACGGCTATAAGGTCTACTGGGAGGACGGCGCGCAGCTGCCGCCCGCGGAGGCCGACGTCGTGGCGAAGGAAATGGCCGCGACCGACATGTTCGAGGGCGTGCGCATCGGCGATTTCGACGCGTTCATCGAGTACGGCATGATCACCATGCTGGATAAGGTCACCGACGAGGCCTATTTAAAGGAAGTGCTGGCCGTCGCGGTCAACCCGGACTGCGTCAAGCAGGTCGCGCACGACTTCAAGCTCGTCTACACCCCGTTCCACGGCGCGGGCTACCGGCTGGTGCCGGAGATCCTCAAGCGCCTGGGCTACCAGGATATCCTCTGCGTGCCGGAGCAGATGGAGATCGACGGCGACTTCCCGACCGTCGTCAGCCCGAACCCGGAGAACAAGGAGGGCTTCAGCCTCGCCATCGAGCTGGCGAAGAAGAACGACGTCGACCTCATCATCGGCACCGACCCGGACGCGGACCGCACCGGCATCGTGCTGCGCGACTCCAAGGGCGAATACGTCACCCTGTCCGGCAACCAGGTCGGCGTGCTGCTGATCGATTACGTCATCACGGCGAAGAACCTGACGGGCACCATGCCGAAGAACCCGGCCGTGCTCAAGTCCATCGTGACCACCGAAATGGCGCGCGCCGTGTGCGAGGCCAACAAGGTCGCGTGCTTCGACACCTTCACCGGCTTCAAGTTCCTGGCGGAGAAGATCAAGGAGTTTGAAAAGACCGGCTCGCACCAGTATATCTTCGCCTTTGAGGAGTCCTACGGCTACCTGTGCGGCGACTACGCGCGCGACAAGGACGCGGTGACCGCCTCCATGCTGATCGCGGAGATGGCCGCCTACTACCGCACGCAGGGCAAGACCCTGTTCGACGCGATGGAGGAAATGTACAAGAAGTACGGCGCCTTCGCCGAGCAGACCATCTCCATCACGATGCCCGGCGTTTCCGGCCTGCAGCGCATGGACGCGCTCATGAAGGAGCTGCGCAAGTCCCCGCTGGCCAAGGTCGGCGGCGACGCGGTCGTCGCGGTGCGCGACTACCAGTCCGGCGAGCGCCTGTCCGTGGCGGACGGCAAGAAGGAGAAGATGGAGCTGTCCGGTTCCAACGTGCTCTATTACGAGCTGGCCGATGGCACGCACTTCATCATCCGCCCGTCCGGCACCGAGCCGAAGGTCAAGGTCTATATCATGGCGCGCGGCAAGGCGCGCAAGGACGCGCTGGCCAAGGTGGAAAAGCTGGCCGCCGCCGCAAAGGAAATCGTCAAGTAAATACGGAAAGCCGCCCGCATTTTTGCGGGCGGCTTTTGCATGCCGGGGCGGCGGCGGGCGCCGCGGCCGTTAAAACGAAAGAAAATGAAGGGAATCCTGCATGGCACGCGGACGGCTGGGGCAAATCCGCCGCGGCAGCGCGCGCGGCGTTTTTGTTTGGCAATCCGGGGGATTTGGGCGGCAACCGGGGGCATGGGGGCTTAAATGGTTAATATTTACAGCCTGTGGGCAAATAAAAACGCGGCAATCAGACCACGCTATTGCACAGTCCTGCCGCGGTTTTTAGCAACTTTTGCTGTCGCCATCCGTCGTTTTGAAGCGATGTATGAATTATAACAAATGCACCCCGGGGGCGCAATGTTAAAAAGTCATAAAAAATATGTGAATGGTTTGTTAACAAATTAGATATATTGTTGTGAAAAGTGTAAAATCGCTCTTTTTGGCGCAAAATACTTTACAAATGTGCCGATCGGTGGTATCATATATGTAATTTGCCCCATACCTCGTTTTCGGATACAGGACGCGTCTGAGCGCGCCATGTCACCAGCCGTTTACGCAGTATGCGGGGACTTTAAATTTATTTTCGAAAGGTGAACACACACATGATCCGTAAGGAAGACAAGACTGCCGTTATCGAGGCAAACCGCACCCATGCAACCGACACCGGCTCCCCGGAGGTCCAGGTCGCGATCCTGACCGAGCGCATCCGCGAGCTGACCGAGCACCTCAAGGTGCACCACAAGGACAACCATTCCCGCCGCGGCCTGCTCAAGATGGTAGGCCAGCGCCGCTCCATGCTCGCGTACCTGCAGAAGAAGGACGTAGAGCGTTACAGAGCGCTGATCAAGAAGCTCGGTATCCGTAAGTAATGATGTAATAAGGGGGGCAGTATGCCCCCCTTATGCCATGTAAACATGTAAATAGGGGGACGGGGACACGTCGCTTTAGCAGTTGAAGGACAGGCCATGCCGCAAGCCGGCCTGCGCTTCAAGTGCTAAAGGCCTGCCCGCGGCCCCCTGCGGAACAAAAAAGGAGGCACCCAGATGGCAACTATCAACCACATGAATTTCGCAAGCCACCGCGTATTCGAAACCACTTACGCCGGCCGTCCGCTGGTCATTGAGACCGGCAAGATGGCGCAGCTCGCAAACGGCTCCTGCCTGGTGCGCTATGGCGACACGGTCGTCCTGGTCACGGCGACGGCTTCCGCGAAGCCGCGCGACGGCATCGACTTCTTCCCGCTCTCCGTCGACTTCGAGGAGCGCCTGTACGCGGTCGGCCGCATCCCCGGCTCCTTCATGCGCCGTGAGGGCCGCCCGTCCGAGCGCGCAATCCTGGCCTCCCGCCAGATCGACCGCCCGATGCGCCCGCTGTTCCCGAAGGACCTGCGCAACGACGTTTCGATCGTCTGCACGGTGCTGGAGAACGACTTTGACAACTCCCCGGAGATCGCCGCGCTGCTGGGCGCGTCCATCGCGGTTTCCATTTCCGATATCCCGTTCGATTACGTCATCGCCGGCGCGAACGTCGGCATTGTCGACGGCCAGGTCGTCATCAACCCGACCCAGGAGCAGCGCGCCAAGAGCGAGATGGACGTCACCCTGTGCGCGACCGCGGAGAAGATCGTCATGATCGAGGCGGGCGCGAAGGAAGTGCCCGAGGAACAGATGTTCGACGCGCTGATGCAGGCGCACGAGGAGATCAAGAAGGTCGTCGCCTTCATCGCGGACATCAAGGCGCAGATCGGCAAGCCGAAGTTCGAGTATGAGCACCACGACATCGACCACGACCTGTTCGACCGCCTCGAGGCGGCTTGCGCAGACAAGTTCGAGCAGGCGATGGATACCGACGACAAGACCGTGCGCGACGCGGGCATCCGCGCGATCGTGGACGAATTCTCCGCCACGCTGGACGAGGCGTACCTCGCCGAGCACGGCGCGTTCCTCAGCGAGTGCGTCGACAAGCTGGAGAAGAAGATCGTCCGCCGCTGGCTGGCAAACGGCAAGCGCGTGGACGGCCGCGGCATGGAGGAAGTCCGCCCGCTGGCCGCCGAAGTCGGCGTGCTGCCGCGCGCGCACGGCACCGGCCTGTTCACCCGCGGCCAGACCCAGGTGCTGACCATCTGCACCCTGGGCACCCTGGGCGACGCGCAGGAGCTTGACACGATCTTCGAGGAAAAGCAGAAGCGCTATATCCACCACTATAATTTCCCGTCCTTCTCGGTCGGCGA
>NZ_LT707048.1:24831-31517 GCF_900155735.1 Intestinibacillus massiliensis | reverse complement strand
GCCCCGGCCGCCGCGAGATCGGCCACGGCGCGCTCGCAGAGCGCGCGCTGCTGCCGGTCATCCCGTCGGAAGAGGAGTTCCCGTACGCGCTGCGCCTGGTGTCCGAGGTCGTTTCCTCGAACGGCTCCACCTCGCAGGGCTCGGTCTGCGGCTCCACCCTCGCCCTGATGGACGCGGGCGTGCCGATCAAGGCGCCGGTCGCCGGCATCTCCTGCGGCCTGATCACCGACGGCGGCCAGGAGACCACCTTTACCGACATCCAGGGCGTCGAGGACTTCTACGGCGACATGGACTTTAAGGTGGCGGGCACCAAGAAGGGCATCACGGCCATCCAGGTCGACATCAAGGTCGACGGCCTGACCCCGAACATCATCAAGGAAGCGTTCCGCAAGTGCCGCGACGCGCGTTACGGCATCCTGGACGAGATCATGCTCAAGGCGATCCCCGAGCCGCGCAAGGAAATGAGCGAGTGGGCGCCCAAGATGATCACGATGCACATCCACCCCGACAAGATCCGCGAGGTCATCGGCAAGGGCGGCAGCGTGATCCAGAAGATCGTCGCCGAGTCCGGCGCGAAGGTCGACATCGAGGACGACGGCACGGTCGTCATCGCGTCGGTGAGCGCGCACGAGGGCGAAATGGCGCGCAAGATGATCGAGGCAATCGTCAAGGACCCCGAGCCGGGCGAAGTCTACTACGGCAAGGTCGTCCGCCTGATGACCTTCGGCGCATTCGTCAACCTCGTACCGGGCAAGGACGGCATGGTACACATCTCCAAGATGGCGAACCGCCGCATCGAGAAGGTCGAGGACGCGGTGCACGAGGGCGATATGGTCTGGGTCAAGGTCATGGAGATCGACGACAAGGGCCGCATCAACCTGTCCATGAAGGACGTCAAGGAAGAAGAAAAGGTGCGCTGAGGCGCAGCCTGTGGCAAAGGGAGGCCACCCCGGTTGGGGCGGCCTCCCTTTTTTGCGCCCGCAGGGGCGTTTCGTTTTTGCGCCGGGGATGAGGAAGGCCGCGGACGGTCTGCACCCGCCCGCGGCCAAGAGGAAAGGAAAAACGCTTATTCGCCCTTCTCCGCGAAATAGTCCGCGTAGAAGTCGTAATCGGTCTTGAGCAGTTCATAGAACTCCTCGCCGGAAATGTGCTTGACATGGATGCTCAGGTTCTCCATGGTCTTCTGGAAGTCCGGGTCGTCGAACGCCTTGTCGAACGCGTCCTGCAGGACGGCGATGCGCTCCGGGTCGACGCCCTTCGGCAGGCCGAGGCCCATGTAGGACTGGACGGAAAGGTCATAGCCCTGCTCCTGCAGCGTCGGCACGTCCGGGTAGTCTTCCAGGCGCTCGGTGTTGGAGGAGGCGATCAGGCGCAGCTCGCCGGATTCGATATAGCTCGTCGCGTCGGACATGACCAGGCTGATGGCGTCGCAGTGGCCGCCCAGCAGGCCGGTGACGACCTCGGAGGAGGAGTTCATGTTGACGAACTGGATGTCGGTGCCGGTCAGCTCCGCCAGGCCTTCGATGACCAGCGGGTGCGGGTAGCCGGAGCCCATCATGTTAAGGCCGCCGTTCGCCTTCGCGCCCTCGACCAGGTCGTCGATGTCCTGGTACGGGGAATCGCCCTTGACGAGGACGCCGTAATCGTACTGGGACAGGGTGCCGAGGTAATCAAAGCTGTCCGGGGTGTACGCGACCTGCATCTGGTGCGGCGCGATGACCATGGGGGAGTAGGAACACACGCCGAAGGTGTAGCCGTCGGCCTTGGCGTTGAGCACCTCGGTGACGCCGATGGTGGCGCTGCCGCCGGGCTTGTTGACGACCGAGACCGGCACGCCGAGGGTCTTCTCCATCGCGGAGGCCAGCGCGCGGCTCGCCAGGTCGGTGCCGCCGCCCGCGCCGTAGTTGCAGATCAGGGTGATCGTCTTGGTCGGGAAGTCGCCCTTCTTGGCGGTATCCTTTGCGCCGGTGCTGCTGGAGCTGCTGTCGGTGCCGCCGCACCCCGCGAGCGCGCCCACGAGCATCGCTGCGGATAAAACCATTGCCAGTTTCTTTTTCATCATCTTAATTTACCTCTCTTTTATAAGTTTGCATCGTAAGGTCATTCAGCGGGGGCTTCCGCCGCCTTTTCCGCGGCCTTGGCGGCCTTGTAGCGCTTGTACTTGCCGCGCAGGATGGTGAACAGGGAAACCGCCGTGATCACCCAGAGCACCCAGTCCAGCGGGTTCTTGAAGAAGATGGACACGCTGCCGCGGGACATCTGCATCGCGGTGCGGAAGTATTTTTCCAGCATCGGGGACAGGATGAAGCCGACCAGCATGCATGCGGGCGGGAAGTGGAACTTCTGCAGGAAATAGCCGATGACGGCAAAGGCCAGCATGATGCCGACGTCAAACAGGCTGGAGTTCAGCGCGTACACGCCGACGATACAGAACATGCAGACGCAGGGCAGCACGACGTTCGGCTGCAGCTTGGAAATCTTGGTGAAGAGCTTGACCGTCAGCAGGGTGATGATGGCCATGACGATGTTCGAGACCATGACGCCCGCATAGATGTTGTAAACGTCCTGCGCGGCCTCGCGGAAGATCATGGGGCCGGGGGTCAGGCCCTGCAGCATGAACGCGCCGATGATCAGCGCGGCGACCACGTCGCCGGGGATGCCGAGGGTGAGCAGCGGGATCATGTTGGAGCCGCAGACCGCGTTGTTCGCGGCCTCCGCGCCGGCGATGCCCTCGATGGAGCCTTTGCCGAACTCCTCGGGGTGCTTGGAGGCGCGCTTTGCCGCGTCATAGCCGACCCAGGCGGCCAGGGAGGAGCCGAGGCCGGGCAGCGCGCCGATGCCGCTGCCGAGCAGGGCGGAGCGCAGCATGGTCTTCCAGGTGCGCTTGAAGTCCTTGCGGGTAAACTTGTCGTCATCCGGGCAGGAGGGCGGCGGGAGCAGCGCGCCCTGCTTGCGCTTGTGGAAGGACTCGATCTGCACCAGGATCTCCGAGAGCGCGAGCGAGCCGATCAGCATGGTGACGATGTCGATACCGCTCGACAGCTTGAGCGCGCCGAAGGTCAGGCGCGGGATGGTTTCGACGGGGTCCATGCCGATGACGCCGAAGAGCAGGCCGACCGCGCCGGCCATCAGCCCCTTGACCATGGAATCGCCCGAGGCGGACGCAATGATCGTCAGCGCGAACAGCATGAGGATGGTGTATTCCGCCGCGCCGAATTGCAGCGCGTACTGGGCGACGGGCTCCGCGATCAGCACGAGCAGGACGCAGGCCGTCAGGCAGCCGAAGACCGAGGAAACAAGCGCGGTCTTGATCGCCTTGCCGGCCTTGCCCTGCCTGGCCATCGCGTAACCGTCGCCGACGGTGGCGCTGGCCGCCGGGGTGCCGGGCGTCGCCAGCAGGATGGCGGCGATACTGCCGCCGAAGGTGCCGCCGTTAAAGGCGCCGAGCAGCATGGTGATCGCCTGTGTGGGGCTGAGGTACAGGGTGAGCGGGACGAGCAGCGCGATCGCCATCGTGGCGGTCAGGCCGGGGATCGCGCCCATGATGAGGCCGAGCGCCACGCCGCCGACCAGGTAGATGAGGTTACCCGGCATCAGGATCGTCAGGAAGCCCTGGCCGAGCATAGATAATACGTCCAAAGTAGTTGACGCCCCTTTCTTATGGCAGCACGAGCTTGAGCCCGTAGGTGAAGAATACGTAAACCAGGATGGGCAGGATGATGCTGACGCCCGCGATCACGAACTTGTTCCGCTGGCCGAGCAGCAGCATCATGCCGGCGAGCAGCGCGATGGTCACCGGGATGTACGGCAGGAACTGCAGCAGCACCACGCTGACGATCAGCACGGCGAGCGCGAGCAGCGACATCTTGATGCCGCGGGAGGTGAAGGTGACGGTCTCGCCGCCCTGCTTGCCGCGCTTGCGGTACGACTGGTACAGCATGCAGATGGAAAGCACCAGCATCGCGTAGCCGCAGAAGTTCGGGAAGGAGCGCGGGTTCGGGAAGCCCTTGCCGACGTCCATGACCTGCGACGGGATGATGGCGAACAGCAGGACCAGGGAGAACACCAGGAAGAAGACGCCGAGCACGAGGTCCGCCTTGCTCTCCGTCAGGGTAAAGGTCCGGCCTTTATTTTCGTTTTCGTTGTTAGACATTTTGATACCTCGCTTTGTTCAAAAAATCTGTGAAGCCGCTCCACCGGCGCGCAGCCCTCTTGCCTGCTGCCGGGACGGCCCCCCGCGCCCGCCTTGGCGGCGCGGCCGGTCTTTGAATGCGCTTTCCCCCCTTACCGTTTCGCGTTGCCGGCCGTGGCTTTGGGCGGGGAACGCCCCGGCCGGCCGGTGTGATGCCTGTATAAAGAGCAAGTTCGGTGCCACAGTACGGCCGCCGAGCCAGAATCGCCGGGGATTGTTAAAATATTGGCGATGTGTTAAAAACAAGCCGCCGATTTTTATGAAAGTTTCCCTGCAAAATGGGCTTGCCAAGCGGGCGGGGCGGATGGCTGCCTTTTTCTGGATTCCATGGCCGGCCGCGAGTGGCCTGGTTTAGTTCTTATTAGGTTTTGCCAATCGTCTTTCGTGCTTGCCTTTTAACCTATACCATGCTATATTATAGACAATATCCATGAAAGAAGCAAGGTTGTGGGAAGATGAATACAGCAAAACGTCAAACCCTGGTGGTCTTTACAGAAAACGAGTTCAACCGCGCCTTCCTCCAGAACCTGCTGGAACAGTTCCTGCACGGGTACCTGGAGATCATCCCGCTGTCCTCCGCCACGCGGCACACGCTGACGCAAACGCCCAAGGCGGTGGTCGCCAGCATCTTCGCCGAACCGGCGGCGCGCGCCCTGTTCCCGGACAGCGAGATCATCTGCACGCAGCGCCTGGTCAGCGGCGACCGGCTGGAGAAGGTCATCGCGCTGCCGCCCGGCACGCCCGTGCTGGTGGCGAACAAGCCGCTCTCCATGGCGGAGGAGACGGTGCGCAACCTGACGGATATGGGCATCAACCACATCCGGCTACAGCCGTACAGCCACGAGGCCGGCATCGACACCGCCGGGTACGATACCGTCATCTATACCGGCACGCGCGACTACGCGCCGGACGGCAAGAAGGCCTACATTAATATCGGCCACCGCGGCCTGTCCCAGTCCACGCTGGCGCGCATCATGAAGGTGTATAACATCCCGTTCGACGCGCTCGAGCACGCCTACCATAACCACGCCAAGATGATCGTGCGCGGCCTGTACCGCCTGCAGGACTCCCTGCAGGAATCCACGAAGCTGCAGCGCAACTTCGAGCAGGTGTGCGTGCTCAGCACGAACGCCCTCATTAATATCGACGGGCAGGGCAAGGTCGTCATGTTCAACCCCGCGGCCGAGGGGCTGCTCGGCAAGGTGGCCGCGGAGGCGCTCGGGCAGCCGTACGGCGAGGTGCTGCACGAGTTTTCCGCGCTGTGCAAAATGGTCGCCCGGGAGGCCGACGCGACCGACCAGATGATCTACATCCACGACCACGCGGTGCTGGCGACGATGCGGCTCGTCAATATCGAGGAGTCCCGCCACGTGTTCCTGAGCCTGGTGCGCGTGGAGAGCCTGATGAACACCGAGGAAAAGGCGCGCGCCAACATCTACCGCAAGGGCTTTGTGGCAAAATACGCCTTTGACGATATCAAGGGCACGTCCGCCGTGCTGCGCGACACCGTGACCCTGGCCAACTATTATGCCCAGGCGGACGCCACCGTACTGATCACCGGCGAAAGCGGCACGGGCAAGGAGCTGTTCGCGCAGTCCATCCACAACGCGTCGCCGCGCGCCCGCGGCCCGTTCGTGGGCGTGAACTTCGCCGCCATCCCGGAGAACCTGATGGAAAGCGAGCTGTTCGGCTACGACGAGGGCGCGTTTACCGGCGCGTCCAAGGGCGGCAAGGCCGGCCTGTTCCGCTCCGCGCACCACGGCACGATCTTCCTCGACGAGATCGGCGACGTTTCGCCCTCCATGCAGAGCCGCCTGCTGCGCGTGCTCGAGGAGCGCGAGATCATGCCGGTCGGCTCGTCGCGCGTCATCCCGGTGGACGTGCGCATCATCTGCGCGACCAACCGCAACCTGCCCCAGATGGTCGCGGAGGGCAAGTTCCGCGAGGACCTCTATTACCGCCTCAAGGTCTTCACCCTGCGTACCCCGTCGCTGCGCGAGCGGCTGGAGGACGTGCCCGTGATCCTAGAATCCATGACCGGGGTGCCGCTGCCCGCCCACCTGCGCGACTGGTTCATGTCCTACGACTGGCCGGGCAATATCCGCGAGCTGAAATCCATCGCGCAGCACTTTTCGCTGTTCTCCAAGGTGCCCAGCCCGGACAGCGAGGAGGGGCGCATCTGGCAGGGCATCCTGACCAGCTTTTTCCGCGACAGCGGCTTCACGCCCCGCGAACTGCCGCCGTCGCCCAGCGCGCGCCCGGCGCTGCAGGAGGGCGACCTTGCGCTGCTGCGCTGCATCGACGAGATGAACCGCGCGGGGCAGTCCGCCGGGCGGTACTCGCTCGCGCGGCATCCGGCGATGGTGCGCCTCGGCATGACCGAGGCGCGCATCAAGCTGCGCCTGAGCCACCTCAAGGAATCGGGCTACCTGCTGGCCGGGCGCACCCGGCAGGGGGTCGCGCTGTCGCCGCTCGGCAAGGGGCTGCTGGAGGG
>NZ_LT707048.1:10748-24731 GCF_900155735.1 Intestinibacillus massiliensis | reverse complement strand
GCGGACGCGGCCAAGCGCGCCCTGCGGCAGCTCATCGCGGAGGAGCCGCCGGACGCGCCGCTGAACGACCAGCAGATGGCCGAAGCGCTCGCCGCCGGCCTGGGATTGCAGATTTCCCGCCGCACGGTCGCGAAATACCGCGCCGAGCTTGGCATCGGCGGCGTGCACGACCGCCGCCGGCCTGGCTGAATAAAACGCACCCCAAAGCGCCCCCGCCCGTTTGCCGGGCGGGGGCGCTTTTATTGGGACATAATAGGAACCTAAAAGGCCCGAATAAACCCGGGACTTTTTTTTTGCGCCGCGCCGCCGCGGGACGCGCCGCCGGGCTTTGTGTTATGTGTACAGAAATCCTTCGCCAGATTGTTCGGAATTTAACAAAAAATCGCCGCCTCCGGGAAAAAACGCGGTTTGGCACCGTATTTGCTCTTTACAAGGGCGCTCACCAAGCAGATACAAGCCGGCGGCGCGGCAGCGTGCGGCGCCCCTAACCAGGGGCGAAGGCACGCCGCGCGGCCCGTATCGCCTAAATCGTTAATAATTTATCTGGAAGGATGATAGTCATGAGAGAACAAAAGGTGAAAATGACGAATGCCGAGGTCGTCGCGGCCTGCCTGAAGCGCCACGGCGTGGAGTACATTTTCGGCCAGAGCAACCCCAGCAAGATCACGCTGGCGTGCATCGACGCGGGCATCCGCCAAATCGGCTACCGCCAGGAGAACGCGGGCTCCTATATGGCGCAGGCCTACGGCATGTCCACCCGCAAGGTGCCGGTCGTCACGGCGCAGAACGGCCCGGCGGCGACGCTGCTCGTGCCCGGCCTGGCCGAATGCCTGAAGGCGTCCCACCCGGTCGTCGCGATTGTCCAGCAGATCGCCCTGAACGACTATGAGAAGAACGCGTTCCAGGAGATGGATCACGAGAAGCTGTTCTCCGGCTGCGCCAAGTGGATCAAGACCGTGCAGGCGCAGGACCGCATCGAGGATTACATCGACATGGCGTTCGCGGAGGCGGCGGGCGGCCGCCCGGGCCCGGCGGTGCTGCTGTTCCCGGTCGACCTGTTCAACGACGACACCCAGTATGAGCACACCCTGTACCGCACCGAATCGCTCGGCCATTGCCCGCTCGACCGCACGGTCGCCGACCCGTCCCGCATCGCGGAGGCGGCGAAGCTGCTGATGGCGGCGGAGCGCCCGGTCATCTACGCGGGCGGCGGCGTGATATCCTCCCGCGCGCAGGCGGAAATCCGCGCCATCCAGGACAAGTATTCCTTCCCGGTTGCCACCACGATGATGGGCAAGGGCGCGGTCGACGAGACGCACCCGCTGTCGATCGGCGTTTCCGGCTATATTTCCGGCAAGCGCGGCATGGCGAAGTTCTTAAAGCCCATGGTTTCCGAGGCGGACGTGGTGCTGCTCGTCGGCAACCGCACGAACCAGAACGGNGAGCTGGCGAAGCTCGACGGCGCAAAGCGCGCGGCGGCGCGCCCGGCGCTCGAGGCGCAGATTGCCAAGGGGCGCGAGGAGCATTTAAAGGAAATCCAGGACGTGACGACCAACGCGAACAGCGCGCCGGTCAAGCCGGAGAAGTTCGTCGCGGAGCTGGAGAAGCACCTCGACCCCGACCACATCCTCGTGGCGGACGCGTCCTTCTCCTCGATCTGGATCGCAAACTATTTACAGAGCAAGGACCAGCGCGAATTTTACCTGCCGCGCGGCCTGGCCGGCCTGGGCTGGGGCTTCCCGATGGCGATGGGGCTGAAGATTGCAAACCCGCACCGCAAGGTGTTCTGCATCTCCGGCGACGGCGGCTTCGCGCACGTGTGGAGCGAGCTGGAGACCTGTAAGCGCGAGGGCATCGACGTGGTCTGCGTCGTGCTCAACAACGAGATGCTGGGCTACCAGTACTATGCCGAGCACGCCAAGTTCGGCGCGCACACGAACGCCTGCATCATCCACCCGGTCGACTATGTCAAGGTGGCCGAGGCCTGCGGCCTGACCGGCTTCCGCCTGGACGACCCGGCGAAGATCGACGAGGTGCTGGACAAGGCCTTCGCCGCGGAGGGCACGGTCATCATCGACCTGGTGACCGACGACCGCTCCGTCCCGCCGGTCTCCCTGCTGCAGACCGCCGCGCCGCAAATTTAAGATTGGCCGCCCGATCAGGGCAAGCAAGCAGCCGCCATCCGGTTTGGATGGCGGCTGCTTTTTTGCGTTGGCGTGCGCCTGTTACAGCGTGACGAAGACCGGCGTGTGATGCAGCGCGGGCAGCACGGTATCGAGCAGGTCGCGCGTGGCGATGCGCAGGCTGCTGGTGTTGATGCAGGGGTGGCAGCCGATGGCCTCCTCCCCGAGCAGGTCGCGGTCGATGAGGAGTTGCACGCGGCTGCCTGTGTCGTGCAGCAGGCCGAGCACGCTGACCGAGCCGGGCGTAAGGCCGAGCAGCTCCCGCATCGCGTCCGCATCCGCGAAGGACAGGCGCGCCGAACCGATCTGCGCGGACAGGTCCTTGGTGCGGAACGGCTTGCGCCCGGGCATCATGAGCAGGTAAAAGGCCGTCTTTTGCCGGTTGCACAGGAAAAGGTTCTTGCAGATTTCCGTGCCCAGCAGGGCTTCGACCTCCGCGCAGGCCTCGATCGAGGGCGTTTCGTCATGGTCGAGGCGGCGGTACGGCACGCCGAGGCGGTCGAGCAGGTCGTAGGACGCGGTTTCCGCCGGCAGGCGGCCGTCCGCGTCCGCGGGGCGGCCGGGGTACAGGGTGGGGTCAAGGTGGAATTCGGGCATGGGGGGACGCTCCTTGTGTTTTTGTTTCCAGTGTACGCCCGCAAAGGCGCGCGGTCAAGCCCGGGGGCGGTATAAAATTTTCAAATAGCCGCCGCCTCACGCGCCCCCGTCCGCCTCGCCCGCCAAAAACGGGCGCAGCTTTGCCCCGGGCATCGGCCGGGCGTAATAATACCCCTGGATATAGTGCACGCCCGCCGCACCGATGAGCGCCTGTTCCGCTTCGGTCTCCACGCCCTCGGCAACCACCGTCAGATCATTGATGACGGCCATTTCCACAATGGAATGCAGCAGGGCGCGCTGCTTTTCGTCCGTCAGGATTTGCTTGGTCAGCGAGCGGTCGATCTTGATGATGTCCACCGGCAGGTTGGAGAGGTAGTTCAGGCTGCTGTACCCCACGCCGAAATCGTCCAGCGCGATGCGGATGCCGGCTTGCCGCAGGAGCTTGAGCGTCTCCGCCGTGTGGTCGATCGCCTGGATCAGGACGCTCTCGGTGATTTCCAGGGTGACCCTGCGGGGGTCGACGCCGGTTTCGCGGATCAGTCCCAGCAGGTGCCCCGCGCTGTTGCCCACCATGAGCTGCTGCACGGAGAGGTTGATGCCGATGCGCCCGAGCCCCAGGGCATCGCCTTGGGTTTTCATAAAGGTGCACGCGGTATGCAGCACGTAATCGCCGAGCGCCTCCACCAGGCCGTTGCGCTCCGCGAGGGAAATGGCCTGCCCCGCCGAAAAGTAGCCGCCCTGCCCGTCAGGCAGGCGGACGAGGGCTTCCGCCGCGGCATAGCGCCCCGTGCGCAGGCATACCATCGGCTGGTACCACACCTCCAGGGTGCGCTGCCCGATGGCGTCGCGCAGGCGGTGCAGGATGTCCGCTTCCGTGCGCAGCAGCGCGTCGAGCGTCTCATTGTAGAGCACGATGTTCCGGCCGGACTCCTTGGAAAAGCGTATGGCCGACTGGAGGTGGTCGAGCAGGGCGCCGGGGGTGGCGCCGTGGGACGGGTACTGGCAGGCCGCCACGCGCACCTGGAGCGGGATGGTGGCATTGCCGACGGTGACCGGGCGGATGAGCATTTGGTACAGGCGCGCGGCCAGGGTTTCCGTAGGCTCGCCGGACAGGGAAATCCCGAGGAAGACGTCGCCGTTGATGCGGTACAGGTATGCGCCGAGCGGCCGCGACAGGCGGTGCAGCACCTCGTGGAGGATAGCGTCCCCCACGTCGGTGCTGAACAGCTCGTTATACTGGCTAAACGCGCAGATATCGACGCAGAACAGGCTGAAGCGCCGCTTGGCGTCGTAGGAGATCAGCATATCGGCGTCCCGGAAATATTTCGGCCGGTTGCCCACATTGAATACCGGGTCGCGGTAGACCAGCTGCTCCACCCGCTTGCGGTAGCGGTTGAGCGCCTTGGACAGCTCGGTCATCTCCCCGTCGGTATATTCGTCGAAGGTCACGGCGGTGTCGCCCGCGATGAGCTGGTTGCACTTCTCGGTCAGCATCCGCGCGGGGGATTCCTCCGCGACCTTGCCGTAATAGGCGTGCAGCAGGGCGGCGACCGCGTCATCGGCATGGCCGCTGCCGGACGGGCAGAGGGCGCACTGGTAGCGCGCCATCAGGAAGCCCTTTTTCCCGTGGATGTGTACCTTGAGCAGCAGTTCCAGCGACAGCCCCTTTGCAAAATCCTCCCGCTGCCGCCTGTCCATGGCTTCCTGCACGGCAACGAGGAAGTTGCCCGCCCCCAGGCGGCCGGCGATAAAGGGCTTGCGGATATACCCGCGGAAGCGCGCGGGGACGCTCTGCAAAAAAGCCGCCTCCTGTTTGGGGCCGATCAGGCGGGCGGCCTGGTCGAAGCCCTCGAGCGAAAAATAGAACAGCACCACGTCGCCGCGCGCCCGGGAGAGCCAGCGGCCGAGCGCGTCGGTGAAGCCTTTTTGGTTATAGAGGCCGGTGGCCGTGTCGTAGGTATCCAGCAGCGCCTTTTCCCGCTCCCGGAGGAAGAGGCGGTATGCCAGGCAGGCGAGCGCCAGCAGGAGGCAGGCAAATAGCGTGCAGGCCACGGCCAGCCCTGCCTTCTGGGCGGGGCTGAACCAGCCGTCCGCGGGCTGGATGCTGAGGTTCCACTGGCTGGGCAGGTAGAAGGTGGACTTTTCCGCCTGGGAGAAGTCCTCGGAAGGGTCGGTCGTCACGATGACCTCTTTGGCGCCGTTTTGCGGCTCGACCCGCCAGAGCTCATAGTCATACCCCTGCGCGGACAGCTCCGTCAGGCCGAGCTGCCCGAGGACATAGCCCCGGTCGAGCGCCACGGCGACCTGCCCGCGGTACGCGCCCCCCTCGACGATCGGCTGGAGGAACAGGAACACCTCCTGCCGCGCCGGGTCGCAGTCCAGGGTGACGGGCCCCTCGACAATGAGTTCCTTGACCACCTTGGACAGCGTAAAGGCGTAGGAAAACCCCTGCAGGTCGCGCCCTACGAGCCCGCCGTAGCCCTCCGCGGGCAGCGCGCTCGCCAGCGTGTCGCCGTCAAACAGCCAGACGTAGCGCACCTCCTCCCGCGCGAGCAGGGGGGCGGCGGCGCGCGAAAACCAATCCGTCCCGCCCCCACCCGTAACCAGGGCGGCCTGCGCCAGGGCGTCCGCGTCGTTCATGGTGCCGTTTAGTTGCAGCATGATCTTTTCCGTGTAGTAAAATAGGATGTTTTCCGCCGCGTTCCGGCGTATCCGCACCATTTCGTTGTGCAGCAGCGCCCCCGAACCGATCACCGCGGCGAGGATCAGCGCCAGGGCGCCGGCCGCAAGAAGCATCCGTTTTTTGCTGTGTCGTTTCATGTTGCCTCTCAATTCTGGTGGATATGGTAGTATCCTTTCCCGTTCTGCTTGACATAATAAAGCGCCTCGTCCGCGGCGGAAATCATTTGCTCCAGCGACATCCCGGGCTGGTACACGGATACGCCGATGCTGCACTGCACCGGGATGCTCTGGCCGCCGGACGCGACATCGGCCTGGAGCCGGAGCACAAGCCCCTCCAGCACGGCGTTCAGCTCGGCCTCGTCCTCCAGGCCGGTGAGCAGCAGCAGGAACTCATCCCCGCCGTAGCGCCCCACCACGCCGTCGTACTTCTTTTCATACTCCCGCAGGATGTACCCGATGCTCTTGAGGGCGATGTCGCCGCCGTCATGCCCGCAGGTGTCGTTGATGTATTTGAGGTTGTCCATGTCCACGAAAAACAGGGCTTTGACCGCCCCCGCGTCCGCCTTGGCGAGCTGCGCGGCGGCCTGGTTGAGGAACACGGCGCGGGTGACCACGCCGGTCAGGCTGTCGGAAAGGCCGTCGCTCGTCAGGCGCAGCACCTCGTTGAAGTCCACGTCGTCCGGGCGGCCGTCCAGGTAAATCCTTTTTTCCAGATCCCCGATGGACTGCACCAGCGTGTCCACGACCGCCATCTGCCGGCCGATATAGCGCCGCAGCGCCAGCAGCAGGGCGAGCGCCGCGAGGGCCGTCAGGCAGGCGGAAACCAGCAGGGCGGGGAGCGTATGGGCGAAAAGGGTGCCAAAGCGCGCCGTACACAGGATATCCCAGTTCGTGTGCTCCACGCGCTGGTAGGCGGTGTAGCACAGGCCGCCGTCCCGGATGCTCCAATAAGCGCCGGGCTGCGCGGCAAGGAGCGCCTCCTCGAGCTGGTCGGCCGTGGTGCCGAACAGGGTGTCGTCCCGCAGCGCGTCCATGACGGCGTCGCCGTAGGACAGCCCGGCGGAGGAGGACATGACCTGCCCCCTGGAGCCGACCAGCGTCGCGTCGGCGTCGAGCGCGCCGGCGGAGGTTTGCAGGATGTCGACGACCTCGTCGAAGTAGATCGCGCAGAACAGGCAGCCGGTGATGCCGCCCTGCCCGTCGATGAGCGGCACCGCCACGGTGTAGTTGAGGGTCGTACCGTCCGCGCCGGCGGCGAAGCTGTCCGTCACCTGCGCCTGCCCGGTGGAAAACAGCTGCTGCATATATTCGCGGCTGGCCAGGCTCGCGGGCTCCTCCCCGTCGGAATAGACCATGATGTCCGCGTCCACAAAGCAGATCATCATGTAGCCGAGGTAGGGGCTGAGACGGTCCAGCTTTTTCACCTTCTCGATCGGGGGGATGTCGGGGTCGTAGTATTCCGGCAGGCTGGCCAGCGATTCCAGCAGGTTCACCGCGCCGGTGACCTTCTGCGAGATCTGCGACTGGCTGCCCGACAGCGCCGCCCCTGCGCTTGACGCCATCCGCTGGATGGCGTGTACCGTGCCGCCCAGCATGACGCACAGCAAAACCACCACGCAGAACACGGCGTTATACCGGATGATCGCGGAAAAGGATATTTCCCATTTGCCGCCCGCCTTTTTCTTGTCTCGTCCCATAGCTCTCTCTTGGCGCCCCCTTCAAACTGTGCCCGGCCGTTCCCTGCGGCCGCCCTTTGGCCGCCCCCTCGGGTAGGCAAGGGGGAAGGCCGGCAAAACACTTGGAACCTATACAGTATAATGTAACAATACTATACCACCCCCGCGCCGGTAAAGCAATCATTTCAGGCCAAAGGCGCGGTTTTTTGGGGGCTGGGGGCCCTGGATTATTTTCACAAGCCGTTGCAAAGCCAGGCCGCTTGCGGTACAATAATATGGATTAAGAGCCAAGAATGGCTTGCGCAGTGGACGGGGGATAGGCAGGTGGAAAAGTTATGAAAACCAAAGAGGGGAAGCAAGCGGCCAAAAGCGCGGAAGCATTGGCCTTTTCCAATGTCCGCAGGGCTTTCATCGGCTGCTTGGTTTTGGGGATGCTGGTTGTTGTGATGCAAAACGCGTTCCTTACCTATAGGAATATGGAACGGACCGCGCGGACGGTCCGGCAGGGCGTGACCGCCCAGGTGTCGGGCAAGGTCGGCGAGACGCGCAAGCTGCTGGAGTCCCTGGCGTCGATGCAGGCCTTTTATGACCCCGGCGTCCCCTGGGAGGAAAAGGTCGAAAAGCTCGACAAAATCAACGGGTATTACGGCTATATGTTCATCTGCTATGTGGACAAGGATATCGTTGTGTATACCCTGGGCGAAGAGCCCGCCAGCCTGGCGAGCCGGGAGCACATGCAGAAGGTGTACGCCTCCAAGCAGCCCTATGTGACGGACAGCTTTGTCGCGGGCGCGGACGGCAAGACGCTAAACTATACGGTGATCGTCCCGCTGCTGCAGGATGGCGCCATGACCGGCAGCCTGTTTGCCACGATCGTCCTGGACGACACCGCCGCCCTCTTGCAGGAAGCGACCGCCACGGCGGCGGCGGACGCGGTGCTGGTCGGCTCCAAGGGGCAGGTAATGTGCGCCACGGACGGCACGGCCTACGGCGCTTCCATCCTCGATATCCTGGGCGGCTACAGGCTCTTCGGGACGACCGCCGACCAGGTCGAGGAGCAGATGCTCAACCGGGAGGCCGGCGCCTTCCATGCCGCCGCCGGCGCGGGGCTGTCCTATACCGCGTACGGCCCCGTGGAAAACGCCAACTGGGACGTGGTGGTGACCGTCGGCTTCTGGCCGGAGTTCCTGTCCATGCTGCCCTCCGCGGCCTTTGTCCTGCTGGCGATGTTCCTGCTGCTGCTGGGCGTGTATTATTTTGTAAGCCGCCACGCCAGGCTCCAGGCCGCGAGCATCGAGGCCATGGTCAATTCCGTGCAGGAGGTCGAGAAGAAGCTCTACCAGGGCAGCGTGCCCTCCGGGCGGCTTGATTATGAAAATATCCTCCAGCTGTCCAGCAAGGGGCTGAACGATGAATTGACGGGGGCGTTCACCCGCGTCATTTTCCTGGACCGCGCGGAGGCGATGCTGCAGGGGCAGCGGGAGGGCGGCGACGGGCGGCTCCTCGCCCTCTGCTTTATCGACCTGGACGACCTGAAAACGCTGAACGACAGCCACGGCCACCTGGCCGGCGATATGGCGCTCAAAAAGATCGGCGCCATCCTCCGGGAGTACGGCGCGAAATACGACGGGCTGGCTGGGCGGTACGGCGGCGACGAATTCATCCTGATCCTGCGGGATATCGACGATCGCGAGGAGCTGGAGGCCGTCTTAAAGGGGCTGGTCGGCAGGCTGGCGTTCGATGTGTGCTGCGAGGGGCGGGATATTGCCACCCATTGCAGCATCGGCGCCAGCATTTGGCATGAGGGGCTTACGCTGGGCATGCTGATCGCAAACGCCGATAAGGCGCTTTATGACGTGAAATGCCATGGGAAGGCCAATTATTCCATCTTTTTGTACGGTGAACAGGATGAAATTTAAGAAAAGGCAGGCTTTGGCCGCCGCCGCCCTCGTCCTGGCGCTGGCGGGGGCGATGCTGGCGCTGTCCGGCGCCGTAAAAAGCGCACTCCTCGCGGAGCGCATGGCGGCCGCCCAAACGGTGGAGGCCGGCTTCCGCAAGGGGCTTGCCGAGACCTTCGGGAACCTCGACGAGGCGGAAAAGCTGTCCTACACCATCGACCTCGACGACAGCGATAACCTGGAGCCCTTCCGGAAACGCGCGCGGCGGCTCGTGGAAGAGAACGCGCATATCGCCTATGCCGCCTATTTCCGGGAGGATACGCTGGAGTTTATTTACCCGGAGGAGCGTTTCGGCGGCCTGGCCGGGAAGGATATGGCGGATTTCGCCTACAGCGTCACCCTGGCGAAATTTGCCAAAATACCCGTCGTGGAGGGGCCGGCCAGCCTGGACGGCGAGGGGGAGGACGTGTTCCTTTTCCTGCAGCCCCTCTACCGCGGCGCGGACTATATCGGCGAGGCCGTCGTCGCGATGGACAGCGGCTATGTGCTCTCCTCGCTGGGGCTGGAGGAGCTGGAGGACGGGGGGTACGACTATGAGCTCTGGCGGCTGGATTTCCTCGGGCAGACCAAGACCGTGATCCAGGCCTCGAACCCCGCCGCCGACTATTCGGACGCGGTGAAGCATGCGTTCAGCCTGCCCGCCACGTGGAATATCAGCATCCTGCCCAAAGGCGGCTGGATCACCCGCGGCGAGCGTGCGGCCATCGGCCTCTGTGCCCTCGCGCTTGGCCTTGTGCTGCTCCTGGCGGCGGCGCTGCTGTGGCGCACGGCCTATTTGCAGAAACGGCTGCAGGTCGCAAAATATACGAACGCGGACAGCGGGCTGGCCACCATGGAAGGCTTCCTCTTCTTTGTGGACAAGCGCCTGGCAAAAGCGCAGGACGCCCGGCTGTGCGTCCTGCAAGTGCAACTGGGGGGCTTCCGCCGGTTTACAAAATTTATGGGGCGCGAGGAGCTGGCCGCGTTCCTGATGCGCTTCCGGCAGGGCATCCTGGACTGCTTCCCGGAGGATACCATCGCAACCAGGCTAAACGACGACACCTTCCTGCTCGCAATTTTTACGGGCGAAGGGCAGGACCCCGCGCGCATGGCGGAGGATTTCGTGCTGCAGCTGCACTGGAAAAGGCGGCTGGAGGGGCGGAAGGTTTTCATTACGCCGCGGTATTGCACGGTGTCCTATCCGGAGGACGGCAGGGACGCGCTGTCCCTCGTGCAGGCGGCCGGCAAGCGGTTCGAGGCCGCGACCGGCAGGCCGGGATAGCAAAAAGCTGCGCCGTCCATCTTTGGGCGGCGCAGCTTCTTTTACGCTGTCGGGCAATGCTTCCGGGGGTTATTTCCAGAGCGCGTCCCCGTCGTAGGCCGCCATGGCGGCCGCGTAGTACCCCAGCCGCTTGCACTCCTCGGTCACCAGGCGGTGGATATCCTGGAACGCCTCGGCGGTTTTTTCGGCAAAGGCCGCATGGTCCCCGGCGGCGAGCAGGGCGACGGCGTCCGCGCACTGCGCATGGATTTCGCAGTTCGCGGGCGTCTTCGTTGTGTTAAGCAGGGCGGGGATGCTGCGGCCGATCCGCAAATTCCGCTGCAGGAGCGCGTAAACGCCGTTCAGCGCGTCGATCCCCGTATGTTCGATGATAAAATCCAGGAGCACGGCGGGGGTGCGCCCGTAGAGGTAGTCCTCATTCCAGAGGCGGTCGATCTTGCCTTGCACCGCCTGGGTTTGAGCCGGGGTGACGTGCGGCGCGGCGCAGCCGGCCGTCCCCTCGATGGTCAAGGCCAGCAGCTCCAGGCTGTCCAGGTAGCGGCGCACCTGGGTGGCGACGAGGTGGGCGGGGATTTGGATTTTTTTCAGCTGCTCCAGCCCCATTTCCACGAAGATGCCGTTGCCGCGCACCGTCTTTACAACGCCCCACTCTTGCAGCATTTGCACCGCCTTGATGGTCGTATCCACGGAAACGCCGTATATCCCCTGCAGCTCCTTGTGCGAGGGCAGCTTGTCCCCCGGCTTGTACCGCCCGGCCGCGATCAGCCCCAGGAGGTCCATATACACCGCCGCGTACCGGACTTCCGCGCCCGATAACAGCTTTTCCAGCTGCCCGCGCCCGAGCACCACCACGGAATCGGACGGCGCGTCGAAGGCCGGGCGGTTCCCATAGGTAAACCCGTATAGCCCGGACATATCGTCAAACGGGGCGCTCTCCGGCGCGTCGCCGCGTTCGATGGCCTGGAGGAACGCGCCGAGCTGCGCGGCATACCGGGCGCGGCTTTCCGTGCCGTCCCGGAGGGGGCGCAGGCCGCCGAGCCCCAGGCTGTCCACCGCGCGCAGGGTCAGGTCGTTCCCGTTCCGCGCGACGAAGAAGCGCCAGAACCGCTTGGACAACCGCCAGAACCCGTCCGCGTCCTCCACATGCATATTGCCCAGGATTTTGCGCGGGATTTGAAAATCCCCTTTCTCACACAGGGAAATCCCGTGCTTGATAACGGGGTAGCACAGGAGCACGCCGGTCTTCAGCACGTCGTCCGTGACGGCGGCGTCTATTTTCTCCAGCGCGAGCATGGCCGTCCGATGGGCGCTGCCGCGTTGCGTGCTGACAACGGGGCGCTTGCGCTGCTGCGTATCGATCAGGCCGTGCTCCTTCAGCATCTGCAAGGCGCGCCGCACCGTCTTTTCCGAGCTGCCAAATTCCTCGCATAGATGGATGCGGGAGGGCAGGCTCGCGCCCGCCGGCAGCAGCCCGCATTCGATCCGGTTCTTGAGGATTTGAAAAACCCGCTCATACATCATAATATCATAGCCCAAATCTATCTTCGCCTTTCGCCATTGGCCACTGTGCCGGTGAAGCCCGCCCCGGGGGCGGGCGGCCTTCCGTTCAGGATTCCACGTTGGATGCCCTTATTTTGATTATTATAAGGCAAAACCGCCCATTTTGCAACGGCGGCGGCGCAAACCGCGACGCACGGGGCGCGGATGGGGGAGGCGGCCGCGCGGCCGAATCCCCCCGGCGGGANGCAACGGCGGCGGCGCAAACCGCGACGCACGGGGCGCGGATGGGGGAGGCGGCCGCGCGGCCGAATCCCCCCGGCGGGATTCGCTGTTGCAAAAAAGGGGCGGTTGTACTATACTTATTTTGGTTAGGTTCCAAGAATAAACGCACCGGCCGGGCTGCCGCGGCGATGGGATACCCCGCGGGCGCGGGGCGGCACAAAATCCGGGAGGTTCGAAACTGCGGGGAAAGGGGGCGCATTGCCATGCATGGGACAAGGCGGAAAATCTTGCCCTTCTTTTTGCTGTCCGCCGTTGTGGTCTCCCTGCTGTCCGCCGGCTACTGGCTCTACCAAAGGAGCGTCCGGGAGGTCATACACGCCACAACGGTATCCTTCATGGAGCAGATCGCCGAGCACGACCGGCAGAACATGCTCAACCAGATGGACAGCAAGTGGGACGCGCTCATGACGGTCACAAACCGCGTGGGCGCCGCCAGGGGCTACTCGCTGGAGGAGGCCTTTGCCGACCTCAAGCTCAGCGTGGCCTCCGGCACGTTCCAGCGGCTGTACCTGGTGACCGAACAGGGGGACGTATACGCCCATACCGGGCTGAAAGAAGCCCTGGGCAACATGTCCTGGAAGGACGGCTATCTGGCCGCGGACGGCGCTTTTGCGTCCATTTACCGCGAGAGCAGCCGCGAGCACTGGGGCGAATACATGGTCTGCGGGGCAAAGCTGCCCCAGCCCGTCCAGTGCGGCGGGGAGCGGGTGGTCGGCATCGTCGGGCTGGTGCCCATCGCCTCGATCGAGGCGCAGATGCGCCTGGAGAGCTTTGACCAGATGGGCATGACCGTCATCATCCAGTCGAGCGGCGAAATCGTCACGTCCAGCACAGTCTACGAGGCGGACAGCTCCAACAACTACCTGCGCTTCCTGGCAAACGCCGACCTGCAAGAGGGCGAGAGCCGGGAGGGGGTGCAGTCCGCCATCCAGCGGGGGGAGCGGCAGCTCTTCCGCTTTTCCGTGGACGGCAAGGGGTTCTATACGCTGATCGAGCCGCTGAACGACAAATACCATTCCGGCTGGAGCCTGGTCGTCCAGCTCTCCGACAAGGTCACCACCGACCAGGTGCGCCGGCTGCTCATGCAGTCGCTCGTGTTCTTCGTTCTGATCGGTATCGTGTGCCTGGCGACGGTGATTTTTATCTACCGGAAAATGAACGAGGTGAAGACGCTGCGCATCGTGGAGCAGACCAAGACCAAGTTCCTGGCGAATATGAGCCACGAAATCCGCACGCCGCTCAACGGGATTTCCGGGCTGTGCTATCTCATGCAGGAACACCTGGACGATAGGGGGAAATTGTCCGAGTACCTGCAAAAGACGCTCGTGACAACCACGTATTTGCAGGATATCATCAACGACGTGCTGGACATGTCCAAGATCGAGAGCGGGCAGATGGAACTGGCCTGCCGCGACTTCGACCTCGGCGGCCTGCTCTCCGAGGTCGGCGAGCTGCTGGAGACGCAGGCGGACGGCAAGGGGATCGTATTCACGATGGATTACCAGGGCCTGGAGCAAAAATGGGTCAAGGGCGATGCAATCCGCCTCAAGCAAATCCTGATGAACATCCTCGGCAACGCCATCAAATTCACGCCGGAGGGCGGCGCGGTCACCCTGACCGCCACGCAGGCGCCCGCGGGCGGCAATGTAAACACCACCTTCGTCATCCGGGATACCGGCTGCGGCATGAGCCAGGAATTTTTGCAGCGCATCTGGCAGCCCTTTGAGCAGGAAAACCGGACGATCTACAAAAACGGGACAGGCCTCGGCACCACGATCAGCAAGAACCTGGCGGAGAAGATGGGCGGAACAATCGCGGTCGACAGCAAGCCGGGGCAGGGCACG
>NZ_LT707048.1:7612-10321 GCF_900155735.1 Intestinibacillus massiliensis | reverse complement strand
CCGCCCCGGGCAAGGGGCAGGGCGGCCGGCACGCTGCGGCCGGCATCGAGGGCAAGCGCATCCTGGTGGCGGAGGACAACGAGCTCAACCGGATGATCCTCCTGTCGGTGCTGCAGGAGCGCGGGTGCCTGTTGACCGAGGCCGTCAACGGCCAGGAGGCCGTGGATATTTTCGAGGCCAGCCCGGCGCACGCCTTCGACCTGATCCTGATGGACGTGCAGATGCCGGTGATGGACGGGTACGAGGCGGCGCGCCGCATCCGGCAATGCGGCCACCCGGACGCCCGGTCCGTCCCCATCTTCGCCGTGACCGCCAACGCGTTCCAGGAGGACCTGGACAAGGCGCTGGCGGCGGGGATGGACGACGCGCTTACAAAGCCGCTGGATATCGGCAAGCTGCTCGATAAAATCGGGCGGCTGGAAATGGGGAGGGGAACAACGTGAAACGGATTGTCAGTATCTGCTTGGCGCTGGCCATTTGCATGCCCCTGGCGGGGTGCCAGCCCGCGGGGGCGGGCGGCGGGAAGCCGCAGGCGGTCACCCTCAAAATCACCACGCCCCCCATCGGGCTGGGCGACGTGCCGGGGGTCGGCGAGACGGAGGCCAGCGCCATGCTGGCCGTGGCGGCGGAGCGCTTCCGCGCCCAGTACGAGGGCTGCGACGTGCAGTTTGAAATCAGCCGCTACAACTATACGGACGAAAAAGAGCAGCTGCTGGACAAGATCGGCACGGCGGACGCGGCGGACATCTTCTTCGCCGGCTCCTGGAACACCTCCGCCTGGGCGGACAAGGGCTGGCTCGTCCCGCTCGACGATATCATCGACGAGGGGCTGCGCGCGGATATCAGCGAAATCCTCTGGAACCAGAACACCTACAAGGGGCACGTCTATGTAATCCCCTTCCATCAGCTTCAAAACACGCTGGCGGTGAACAAGGCGATGATGGAGCGGGCCGGGCTGGACGCGTTCATCCCGGAGCCGGACACGATCGCCCACTGGTCGACGGACGACTTTAACACGGTGCTCGCGGGATTAAAGGCTTCCATCGCCGACGAGGGCGCCTATGTGTTCATGATGTACGCCCTCAACAGCCAGGGCGACAGCCATATCATGACGCTGCTCCAGGCGATGGGCGGCAGCCTGTACGACGAAAACGGGAACTTTGCCGTGAACACGCCGGAGGGCATCGCGGCGCTCACCTGGCTCAAGTCCCTCGACGAGCAGGGCTATGTGCCGAAGGGCGCGGAGAACATCGAACTGCTCGACATGGTCGACCTGTTCGGCAACGGGCAGCTTGCCATCTGCATGGCCAACCTGACCAACCTGTGGGATTACCGCGCGCAAGGCCTGGACGTGTTCCCGGTCAACTTCCCGAGCCTGGATGGCCGGGGCTACGCCGTCGCCACCACCAACGGCCTTTGTGTATTCGACAACGGCGACCCGGAGAAAATCCGGGTGGCGAAGGATTTCATCCGCTACCTCTATACGGATGAGGAAGTGATGAAGTACACGCTGGGCACCCTGCCGGTCAACGATTCGGTCATGGAGCGGTACGGCGACGAAATCTGGATGCTGAACGCCTACCGGGAGAACAGCGCCAACCTCACCACGATCGTCCGTCTGGACAACCTGAACTGGCAGGGGGTGCGGGACGTGTTTTATCTCAATATCCAGGACCTGCTGCGGGGGACGAAGACCCCGGCGGAGGTCGCGGCCGCGATCGACGGGACCTGCAACGCCGCGCTGGAACAGGGACGCTCGTCCGCCGGATAGGCGGGCGGGCGTTTTTTGCTGCCCGCGCGCGCCCGCAAAAAAAATTTGCGGCGGATGAAAGGTTAGGGGCTGCCCCGTCGTGTTATGATTGAAAGGGCAAGGACGGAAAGTGCGCATCATCCGGCCGCCCTTTTGGGAAAGGAGGCATGGGCCATGGAAGGGCAAATCGACCGCGCACGGGCGGAATACCTGGTGGAAACCTATTCCGACCTGATTTTGCGGCTCAGTTATACCTATTTGAACAGCACGCACGACGCCAAGGACATCTGCCAGACCGTGCTGCTCCGCCTGATGACGGGCGGGAAGGCCTTTGCCGACCGGGAACACGAGAAGGCTTTTGTCATCCGCATGACGGTGAACGCCTGCAAGGATATCCTCAAAAGCGCGTGGCGGCGGCGCGTGTGCGCGCTCGACGAGGGCGCGGACGTCCCCGCCCCCATGCAGGGGGAGGGCGACGTGCTGGCGGCGGTGCAGGCGCTGCCGCCGAAATACCGCGAGGCCATCTACCTGCACTATTACGAGGGCTATGCCGTGCAGGAGGTCGCCGCGATGCTGGGGCAGAACCCGGCGACGGTCAGCACCCATCTGAACCGGGGCAGGCACAAGCTGAAGACCATGCTGGGAGGGCAGGGCTATGGACAGACGATATAAGGAGGGGCTGGACCGCCTCCAGTTCACACAGGAACAGAAGCAGGACATGGTGGAATACCTGCTGGATGCGCACAAGGAGGAACCCAAGGTGAGGGCTTACCACAAAAAATTCAAGTTCATCATGATCGGCGTGGCGGCGGCGCTGGCGCTTACGGCCGGCGCGGGCGCGGTGATCGGCGGCAACGCGAGCGACTGGCTGTCCGGCGTATTTGGCGGCGGGCACACCGAGATCATCGACCGGATCGGCCGGCCGGTGGGCGCGTCGGCCTCGGGGAACGGGCTGAAGG
>NZ_LT707048.1:3819-7043 GCF_900155735.1 Intestinibacillus massiliensis | reverse complement strand
CTCGCCGGGCTGACGGAAGGGCGCGGCGCGGACGCGGTGATCGAGGCCGCGGGCGGGGACGGCACCTTTGAGGCCGCCTGGCGGCTGGCGCGGCCGAATGCGACCGTGGCCGTCGTGGCGCTCTACGGGCGGGCGCAGACGCTGCCGCTGCCGGACATGTACGGCAAAAACCTGACCTTCAAGACCGGCGGGGTGGACGCGGCGCACTGCGGCGACATCCTGCGCCTGATCGCGGAAGGGAAGCTCGACGCCACGCCGCTGCTGACGCACACCTTCCCGCTTGCGCAGGCCATGGAGGCCTACCGCCTGTTCGAGGGCAAGCGGGACGGCGTGATCAAGGTCGCGCTGCGGCCGTAAAACAAGGAAGCGCTTGCCGCACAGGGTGCGGCAAGCGCTTTTTTTGCCTGTTTGCAGGGCGGGGGCAAAAACAGGGCGGCGGGGCTAGATCGCCTCCTGCGCGAAGGTCGCGCCGCAGGCGTCCGTGTAATATTGGCACGCCCGGGACAGCAGCTCCTCCGACACGCCGAAATGGTCGGCCAGCTCCCAGGGCGCGGTCAGCCCGCCGCGGATCGCCTGCCGCAATTCGCCGAGCGGCACCAGCTTGCGGTACTGCCACTTCCGCGCGCGGTACTCGATGCGCCCGCGCGTGTTCATGGGCGTGAGGATGCTGTAAAAGCCCGCGTATTCGCAGTGGCCAAGCTCGTGCGCCAAGTGTTCAAGCTCCGCGGCCCCGGCGTCCGCCGGGTCGAGGGCGATGTAGCAGGTGCCGTCCAGCTCGACCGAGAGCGCGCCGGATTCCTGCAGCTTTGTGAAAATAACCTGATGCCCTTTTTGTTTTGCATAGTCAAAAAGTTCATTTCTGGTCAAGCTTATCACGTTCCTTTATGAATTGTACGAATTTTTTAACCTCTTCGAACTGCGCGTCGGTAATCACCCCGTCGCCGCCGGACAGCGCAAACTTAATATCCTCGTCGCTGACGCCCGCCGGGAGACCGGCGGGCGTCCCCTTTTGCCCGCCGCCGAGCAGGAAGTCCGCCGTGACGCCGAAATAGTCCGCGAGCTTGGCCACCGTCGCCCCGTTCGGCGTCGCGCCCTTCTTCCATTTGGCCACCGACGTCCTGCTGATCCCGCAATCGACGCACGCCTTGTTGGGCGTGATCCCGTTTTTGCTGCATAAGCCGTAAAAAGTGTCATAAAACACGATTTGTACCCTCCGCTTTCTATGCAGGGCGGCGGCGATCAAAAAAGTTATCACAACCCCTTGACTGCTCACCATAGTTATCGTATAATAAGAACATAAGATAACTTAGGTGAACAAAGCCGCATCTGCTTTGTTTGACATGTCAATCGTAACACGGAAGATAACCTAAGTCAACAAAACGGGACGAAAGGGGATTACTTTTGTATGCCTGCACAATGGACGGCGGAAGTGGTTGGACAAATGCACCTCAGCGGGATCACGGCGAAACGGCTGGCCGCGGAGATCGGCTGGCACGAAAAATACCTGAGCGCGGTGCTGAACGGGCACCGGGAGCCGGGCGGCGCGGAGGTGGCCTGCCGGGAAGCGCTGCGCCGCCTGGCTCCCTTACATGATTATCATAACACACCGGCTGTACCATAATCCGGACTTGTAAGCGCGGGATGGGAAAAGTTTGCAGCGGGCGGCGCGGCGGGTGCTAGGGCGCGGGGCGCGCACATAAGGATAGCATGGATTTGCCGGCGCGGCTGATGCACACCATAATACACACGGTTTGGGAGGGTTGTCAAGTGACAGAACGGAATGGATGCCCGGAGCGGGCGCTCGAGCCGCCGGAGGCGGCCTACCAGCGGCGGGCCAACCGGCTTGCCTATATGCGGGATGACCGCGACGATTTTGCGGCGTGGATGGCCGGGCGTATGGACTTTTTCGGCGAGGCGCTGCGGGGCACGCTGCACGAAATGGACGCGAGGATCGAGGAGGAACAGGCCTACCTCGCCTACTTAAGGCGCAAAAAATAAGGGAAAGCGGGAACCGGGGCGGCGCAGGCCGCCCCCGGTACATACGGGCAGGTGAGTGATGGAAAAAAAGAGCATCCTCCTGTATCTGGACTATAAGGAACACCTCACGCTGCTGCCGGACGCGGAGCGGGGGCGGCTGCTGCTCGCGCTGTTCGATTACGCGGAAACCGGCGCGGAACCGGCGGTGGAGGGGATGGCGAAGATGGCGTTTTCCTTCATCCGGGCGCAGATGGACAGGGACGCGCAGAAATACAGCGCGCGCTGCGAGCAGAACCGCGCCAACGGGGCGAAGGGGGGGCGCCCGCGCAAGGCTGGCCCCCCGGCGGGCCCTTTGGAAACCGGACGGTTTCCCGAAGAACCCGGGGAACCCGATACGGAGGAAGAAACAGAGCAGGATCAGGAAACAGAAGAGGAAACGGATCAGGATACGGATCAAGGGACGGGAAGCACGGCGGTGTTTTACCTGCCCTTGCTGGACAAGTCCCGGTACCGTATCACGGAGGGCATGGTGCGGGAATGGGGGGCGCTGTACCCCGCCGTGGATATCATGCAGGATTTGCGCGGCATGAAGGGCTGGCTGGACGCGAACCCGGGGAAACGGAAAACCAGGCGCGGGATTTTGCGGTTCATTACGGGCTGGCTGGCGCGCACGCAGGACAGGGGCGGCAACCGGCGGCAGGGCACGGGCAACGTGTTCGCCGACCTTGTGCTCGAGATGGAGGGGGACGAGTTTTGACAGGGAAACAGGTTTTGCAGCTCATGGCGATCATCCGGGAGTTTTACCCGGCCTATTACCGGGACAAGTCCCCGGAGGGGGCGCAGATTTCCGCGCGGCTGTGGAAGGAGCTGTTCGCGGAGGACGACGGCGACCAGGTGCTGGCCGCGGTCAAGGCGTTTATCGCGACGGACACCAAGGGCTTCCCGCCGTCGGCCGGGCAGGTCAAGGCGCGGCTGGCGCAGCTCAATGCGCCGGATATGCCGGACGAGGCGCAGGCCTGGGCGCTGGTCTCCCGCGCCATCCAGCGGGGCAGCTACCACGCGGCCGAGGCATTTGAAAAGCTGCCGCCCGTGGTGCAGAAGGTGGTCGGCTCGCCGTCCATGCTGCGCACCTGGGCGGCCACGGACGCGGACACGCTGCAAACCGTCGTCGCGTCGAACTTCATGCGCGCATACCGGGGGCGGGCGCGGGCCGCGATGGAGCGGCTGGCGCTGCCCGCGGACGTGCG
>NZ_LT707048.1:0-3164 GCF_900155735.1 Intestinibacillus massiliensis | reverse complement strand
TTGCCCGCGCCGCCCGACCCGGAAGGGCAGAAGCGCGACGCGCTGCGGCGGCTCGCGGAAGCCCGGGAAGCGCAGCAGCGCGCGTTCCTGGGGGAGGGCTGCTGCGACGCGGTTTGCCGCGCGCGGGACGGCAAAGCAAAGCCGCCCCGGTGAAGGGGCGGCTTTGCCTCAGGGGTTGGCGTCGCCGGCGGAGCCGTCGCCTTTCAGTTCGTGGAACACTTTCAGTTCCGGGGAAGCCGTCCCGGCGATGATGGGGCGCGCGTGCGCCTTGCCGTGCTTGGCCTTGCCCTGGATTTCGGACACGGGCGGCGTTTCCCGGCGCGGCGGCGCGCCGTCCGGGCGCGCCATGCCTTGCTTTGACATTTGTAATCACCTCGGGCATAGTTTCCCACAAATCCGGGGAACCATGCCGCCAAAATGGGAGGAAGCTATGACCAGGAAAGAATTATCGCAGCTTTATTGGCTGAACCGGGAAATTGCGGAGGAAAAACGCAGGCTCGCGGAGCTGGAGGCCGCCGCGTCGGGCTGCACGGCGAAAATCACCGGCCTGCCGCACGTCCCCGGGGCGTACGACCGGCTTGGCGACCTGGGCGCCCTGATCGCCGAGCAGCGCGACCTGGTGGCGCGCAAGGTGCGGCGCTCCATTGCGGAATACAACCGCCTGAACCGGTTTATCGCGTCCGTGGACGACGCGCAGATGCGCGTGATCCTGTCGCTGCGGTATGTGAAGGGGCTGAGCTGGCAGCAGGTGGCCTTCGCGGTCGGCGAGTGCGACGAGAGCTACCCGCGCAGGAAGCACAACCAGTTCCTCCGCAAGAGCGAAGCCGCCGAAAATGCCGAACCGCAAGCCGTATAATGATAGTAGGCAAAGGCGCGGGGGACAAGCCATCTATGGACAAACGGCGTCCCGCCGGAGCGGCTGGAGCCGATTCCCAAACGGCATGCAGGACAGCCGGAAACCTGCGCATACCCCGAAAGGGGTACATGGCCGGCGGCAGGCGCGCGAGCCGCGCCGGCTACCAAAGGCAAGGCCGGTTTCCAATTGCAGGATTTGTGCAATCGGGTGTTTAATTGCGGGTTTTATGCAATGGAAAAGGCCGGGGGATAGCCCCCGGCCTGGCGGGCGCGCATCAATGATGCCTGCCGTGCCCGTGCTNTACGGCCGGCGCGGGCGCGGTGATCGGCGGCAACGCGAGCGACTGGCTGTCCGGCGTATTTGGCGGCGGGCACACCGAGATCATCGACCGGATCGGCCGGCCGGTGGGCGCGTCGGCCTCGGGGAACGGGCTGAAGGTCACGGCGGACGCGATCATCGGCGATTCACACAACGCCTGCATCGTGTATACCATCGAGCGGGAGGACGGCACGCCGTTCGACTTCAAGCCGAACGAGTTTGGCTACCTGCCGCTGCACTTCCAGTCGCAGTGGACGGATTTGAACGTGCTGGGCGGCAGCCACGGCAGCGCCTGGTTCACCGACAACGACCCGGGCGACAACAAGATCCAGTTTGTCGAGGTGAAGTCCGCGGACGTGCCGCTCGGCGGGCGCGCAAAGGCGGAGTTCCACGACCTGTGCTACTTTAATGAGGAAACCGGCGAGAGCGAGCCGCTTGTGGAAGGCGACTGGAAGCTGCGCTTCAACGTGGACTACGAGGACGCTTCGGTACAGGTGCCGGCCGGCCAGGCCTTCACGCAGGACGGCATGGGCTTCACCGTGACCGGCATCAGCCTGTCGCCGGTGGCGCTGCGCGTCGAGTATGAGGTCGACAGCCAGGCCGACTGGGGCGACGCGGAAAGCGCGGACGGCCGTATGCCCGAGGACATGCGCCGGCAGCAGGCGCGGTATTTCGAGGACGTGCCGCTCCTCATCCATCTGAAGGACGGCACGGTCATCGACCAGACGCGCGCGGGCGGCGGCATTCGGCCGAAGGGCGGCAAGACCTACTGCACCAAGGGCGACGTGTTCGAGCGCATCGTCCCGGTCGAGGACGTGCAGTCCCTGACGGTCGGCAGCGTCGAAATCCCGGTACAATAAACGCCCCGGCGGGCGGCGGAAAGGCAAAAAGGGAAGCGCATTGCGGCGCTTCCCCTTTTCCGGCTTTGTGGGTGGATTGTTTGCGGTTACTGGCGCGCCGCGGCGACCGGCACGGCGTAAACCACGCCGGTCAGGTCGATGTTGCGCGTGCCCTCGCCATAGGTCAGGCGGAAGGCGAGCGTCGCGTCGGCGGCTGCGGTTTCCGTGACAAGGAAGGAACCGGCGGCCGAGGCGATCCGGGTGCCGCTGGCCGAGCCGGCCGTGCTGTAAAGGAGCTTGAGCGCGCCGCCCACCTCCGGGACGATCTGGAAATACTGCCCGTCCTCCGGCGTGGCCAGGAACGTGTAGCCGACCAGGTAGATGTGCTCGGCCGAGAGCGTCAGGGTGTCCGTGCCGGCCGCCTGCACNGTGCGCCGGGCAGGCTGCCCCAGCGGGACGCGCGGCTGTTCCGCAGCGTCGGCCTGTCCGGCGGTGCGGGCGGCGATTTCTACCAGGTGTTTTCCCCGCCGATCCGCGACGCGAGCCTGTTTAACGGGCTGAACAGGCAGCTCCAGCATGTGGAGCGCGCGTGCGGGCTTTCCTTCGGCACGCTGTCCGACCCGCAGAGCGTGGACAGGACGGCCACGGAGATCAAATCCTCCAAGCAGGAGATGTACGCCACGGTGACGGAAATCCAGAAGGCGCTGCAGGCCGCGCTAGAGCAGCTCGTATACGCAATGGACGTATGGGCGACGCTCGGGCGGCTCGCCCCGGCGGGGCGCTACCATCTGGCCGTGCACTTTGACGACGGCGTGCTGAACGACCCGGACGTGCAGAAGCAGCAGGACCTGCAGGAGGTGCGGGACGGCATCCTGGGCAAGGCGGAATACCGCATGAAGTGGTACGGCGAGGACGAGGCCGCGGCACGCGCGGCGCTGGCGGCGCTGGACGGCTGACACGGGAATCCCCGCGCGCCCCCTGGTTGGGGAAACCGCCCTGCTCCCGGCCGGGCTTAAAATGCCGGGGACGCCGCGGCGCTGAGTGGCAGCGCGTTTATAAATCAAATCGAGCGGCGGGGAAGGGAAAGGCATGGAGGTTTTTAAGGACGTTTTTGAGGATGGGGCGCTGACCTATGGGTGTCTCTTATTCAC
>NZ_LT707047.1 GCF_900155735.1 Intestinibacillus massiliensis | reverse complement strand
GGTCGCGGGGCGGCTGGGCGTGAGCCTGCGGACGCTGGCCGTATGGCAGAGGCGGTTCCCGGAGATCGCGGATGCGCTCAGGCGGGGCAAGGAGGTCGTCGATTACGAGGTGGAAAACGCGCTGCTCCAGTCCGCGCTGGGCGGGAGCACGACCGCGCAGATCTTCTGGCTCAAAAACCGCAAGCCGGACAAGTTCCGGGAAAAGCCCCTGCCGTCCGGCGGCGAAGGGGTGCGGATATATGACGACGTGTAAAATCTCCGGGCTGATCTCGCCCGCGTTTTACGGCTCCCACCGCGCGGTGAAGTCCGGCGCGGTCAGCGAACTGGTGGAAAAGGGCGGGCGCGGCTCGGCAAAATCCAGCTTCGTCAGCATCGAGCTGCTGCTCCTGCTGCTGCGGCACCCGGGCTGCCACGCCGTCGTGCTGCGCAAGGTGGCCGGGACGCTGCGCACGAGCGTGTACGCGCAGGTGTGCTGGGCGATCGGCGTGCTGGGGCTGTCGCCGCAGTTCCGGTGCACGGTCTCGCCGCCCGAATGCACCTACCTGCCGACCGGGCAGAAAATCCTGTTTTTCGGCATGGACGACCCGGGCAAGCTGAAATCCATCAAGACGCCGTCCGGCTATATCGGCATCGCCTGGTTTGAGGAGCTCGACCAGTTCGCCGGGGAGGAGGAAATCCGCCATGTGGAGCAATCGCTGTTCCGCGGCGGCCCCTTTTCCTTTTCCTTCAAATCGTTTAACCCGCCCGCCGCCGCGCGCAACTGGGCGAACCGGTACGTGCGGGAGGGCAGGCCGGGCAGGCTGGTGCACCACAGCACCTACCTGACCACGCCGCCGGAATGGCTGGGGGCGCGGTTTTTGGAGGACGCGGCGCATTTGAAGGCGACCGATCCCACGGCGTACCGGCACGAATACCTGGGCGAGCCGGTCGGCGCGGACGCGCAGGTGTTCGGCAACCTCGTGCTGCGGGAGATCGGGGACGCGGAGCTTGCGGCGCTTGACCGCCGCTATTACGGCCAGGACTGGGGCTGGTACCCCGACCCGAACGCCTTCAACGGCTGCGCGTACGACGCGGCGGGGCAGACCCTGTATGTGTTCGAGGAATACCGGGGCAACCGCATGTCCAACGCGGCCTGGGCGCGGCTCATCCGGGCGCACCGGGACGACCTGGTCA
>NZ_LT707046.1 GCF_900155735.1 Intestinibacillus massiliensis | reverse complement strand
CTCGGCCGGTCCGACGAGGCGGCCGCCGTCCCGGATATCGCCGCCCTGTTCGGCCATGCGCGCGACGCGGTCGCCGAGCGGCTGACGCTGGGCTGCAACCGCATCATCCCCTATGGCGAGCTGCCGCCCGACGACGGTGCGCCCGGCCTATCCGCCGCCGAGCGCACCGAACTGCTGAACATCGTCGAGTCGTGCTGCGCCGACCGCCTGCTGCTCTTTGTCAGCCGTTTCCTTGCCGAGACGCGCAGCCTGCCGGTGCGGGATGCGGCGCGGCTGCGCAAATACCGCGCGCTGCTGCTGGACTTCTTCGGCATGGTGCAGGACGCGGCGCCCGACCCGGCAGCGCGGGAAGCCGCCATTTTGCGGCTTAAGGAGTTTACCGCGCCCGCCGCACTGCACCAATATATCTCCCAAACTATGGGAAGCCTGTTTGCGCAGTATTGCGAGCAGATCCGCACGCGGGAAACGCGCCCGGTCGCAGATGCAAAGGCCTTTATCGAGGCGCACCTGAGCGAGGACCTGACGCTTGAGCGCGTCGCGGCGCAGGTCTACTTAAACCCCGCCTACTTCAGCATCCTGTTTAAAAACGAAGAGGGCGAAAATTTTAGCAAATACATCACGAACCTGCGCATTTCCAAGGCCAAGGATTACCTCAAGCAGCCGCCCTATTCGGTCGCGCAGGTGTCCGAGCTTGTCGGCTACCGCGATCAGAAGCACTTTAGCAAGCTCTTCAAAAAAATCGTGGGCATCAACCCGAGCGACTATAAAAAGCTGCATTCTTGACAGGGGGTGTCGGCATGACCGGTCCTTTCCCAAAGCGCCAGCTCCTCAACCCCGCCGCCGCGGTGCTCTCGCTGCTGCTGATGGGCGTGCCCGCTGTAGCCGCGCTCGCCCTGCTGTGGG
>NZ_LT707045.1 GCF_900155735.1 Intestinibacillus massiliensis | reverse complement strand
GCAAAAGGCGGCCGGCGGCGCGCGCAGCCTGGAGACGCCGCTCGCCGTCCATCCGCCGGTGCCATATCCGGGGCAGGCGCTGCGGGATATCCCGGCAAAGCTGACCGCGACCGGGATCAAGAAGGGCTTTAAGGCGGAAGAAGCCGCGGAGTATGCGCCGCCGACGGTGCAGCGGGAAAAAACGCTGCGCCGGCCGTTCTTCGACCAGGCGGCGCGCGGGCTTACGCCGTCCGAGGTCGGCACGGCGCACCACCTGTTCATGCAGTTCGCGGACTTTGACGCTTGCGGCACGCCGGAGGCGGTAAAATGCGAGTGCGCGCGCCTTGCGGAGCGGCATATCCTTTCCGCAGGGCAGGCGGCCGCCATCGACGTGGAAAAGATCGCGGCGTTTTTCCAGTCGGCGCTTTACCTGGATGCGGTGCGGTCGGGGAAGCTGCGGCGCGAGTTTAAGTTTTCGGTGTTGGCGCCGGCGGCCCGGTTTTATCCGGGGACGGAAGGGCTGGCGGAGGAACAGGTGCTGCTACAGGGCGTGATCGACTGCCTGATCGAGCGGGAGGACGGCTTTGTCGTCGTGGATTTCAAGACCGACCGGGTATCTTTGGAAACGGCGGCCGACCGCGCGGCGTCGTACCGGCCGCAGCTTGACGCCTACGCCTACGCAGTCGAGCAAATCTTCTCCAAGCCCGTCACCGGGCGGGTAATCTATTTCTTCCATACAAAGCAATGCATCCCGCTGCCATAAGCGGGGAATCCTGCCGCGGGCTTCCGGTTTTCGGAAGCCCGCAAAATTTTGTCGAAAAAAGCGTTGACAAGGGAGGGAAAAGTTGGTATACTAATCAAGCTGTCTCGGTGAGGCGGCGCCGCACAAAACCGCCCCGCAACACTTTGGAAAAAAGATGTTGACAAGGGGTGGCCAGTGTGGTAAGATAATCAAGTTGCTGTTTAGACAGCGGCGCGGCGCCAGCCGGCAAGCGAAGAAAAGGCCTTGAAAAAAGCCCTTGACAAGCGGCCTGCTGAGTGCTATACTAAATAAGCTGCTCCGGTGAAGAAAAGCGCTGGAAAGGCTGAAAAAGATTGCACCTTGTAAATTAAACAACGTAAAGCAAAGCAAACCAAAA
>NZ_LT707044.1 GCF_900155735.1 Intestinibacillus massiliensis | reverse complement strand
CGCTCGCCAAGCTGCGGCCGACGGCGCTCGCCGCCTTCATCAAGCTGGTTGCCCTGCCCGCGCTGTTCCTGCTGGCGGGCTACGCCCTCGGCTTCCGCGGGCAGACGCTCGTATCGCTGCTCATCCTGTTCGGCGCGCCGAGCACGGTGACCTGCTACATCATGGCGAAAAACATGGGCGGCGACGCGGTGCTGTCCTCCAGCATCATCGTGCTGACGACCGCGCTGTCCGCCTTCACCCTGACATTGTTCCTGTATATCCTGCGCGCCGCCGGCGCGGTCTAGGAGGCCCTTATGGCAATTAACAAGTACATGAAAGCCGTGCTGCGCGCGCTGTCCTACCCGGACATCGACATGAAGCGGCACTACCTGCTGGTGCGGCAGGCCACGCGCATCTCGCACCCCCCGCTGCCGCAGGAGTACGTCACGTTCCCCTTTTCCGTGACAAACGGCGACCATGAGGTGCCCTGCCGCCTGTTCACGCCGCACGACAAGGCCGAGCCGCTGCCCCTGCTGCTGTTTGCGCACGGCGGCGGCTGGATCGCGGGCGACGTGGACACCTACAGCCGCGTCTGCTACACGATGGCGGCGCAGACCGGGTGCATGGTGCTCTCGGTCGACTACCGGCTCGCGCCGGAACACCCCTTCCCCGCCGGGTTCGACGATTTTTACGCCGTCGCGCGCACGCTCTTCACCGACCCGTTCCTGCCCGTCCGCCCGGAGGCCATCACGCTCATCGGCGACTCCGCCGGGGGCAACCTGTGCGCGGCGGCCAGCCTCAAGGCGCGCGACACGGGCGATTTCACGCCCCGCCGCCAGATCCTGATCTACCCGGCCTGCGCCAGCGAGCACGACCCGGCGCTCTCCGCCTTCCCCTCGCTGCGCGAGAACGGCGAGGGCTACCTGCTGACGACCAAGCGGGTCTGCGAATACATGGACCTCTACTGCGCCGACCGGCGCGACCGGCAGAACCCCTATTTCGCGCCGCTGGCCGCGGTCGACCTGTCGCGCCAGCCCAAAACGCTCATCATCACGGCGCAGTACGACCCCCTGCGGGACGAGGGCGAGGCCTACGGCGCGCGCCTGCTCGCGGACGGCAACCAGGTCACGGCG
>NZ_LT707043.1 GCF_900155735.1 Intestinibacillus massiliensis | reverse complement strand
GTATACGACCTTCTCCAACCAGGATAAGATCCACGGCTGACGCCGCGTCAGGGGCAAGGGGGCGGCGCGCAGCCGCCGGGCTTACGGGGCGTTCGCCCGGCTGCAAGGCGGCGGGGCGCGCAAGGGAAGGAAAATTTGTAAATGCAGGATACGGTCTTAAAGACGGTCAAAAACTATGACATGATACAGCCGGGCGACACGGTGCTCTGCGCGGTTTCGGGCGGCGCAGATTCCGTCGCGCTGCTGCGCGTGATGCTGGAAATCCGCGGGGCGCTCGGCATAACGGTGTGCGCATGCCACCTGAACCATTCGCTGCGCGGGGCGGAGGCCGTGCGCGACGAAAATTTTGTCCGCGCCCTGTGCGAGGGGCTGCAGGTGCCGTTCTATATCGAGCGGCGCGATGTGCAGGGCTACGCGGATCAGCACGGGCAGGGCCTCGAGGAGGCCGCGCGCGACGTGCGCTATGACTTTTTCCGGGAGGCCGCCGCGCGGCTGGGGGCGGACAAGGTCGCGACCGCGCACACGCTGGACGACAACCTCGAGACCATGCTCTTTTACCTGGCGCGCGGCGCGGGCACGCGCGGCATGGGCGGTATCCCGCCGGTGCGGCGCGGGATCATCCGGCCGTTTATCGGCTCCACGCGCAGCCAGGTCGAATCCTACCTTTACCGGATTAACCAGCCCTATGTCAACGACAGTTCCAACGATTCGTCCGACTATACCCGCAACCGCATCCGCCGGGAGGTCGTCCCGGTGCTGCGGGAGCTGAACCCCCGCGCCGCCGAAGCGGCGGGGCGCACGGCGCACCTGCTGCGGCAGGATGAGGCG
>NZ_LT707041.1 GCF_900155735.1 Intestinibacillus massiliensis | reverse complement strand
CGCGGGCGTGCCCGGCGATGATATGGAAGCCGCGCTGCGCGCCGCGGAGCGGTACCGCCCGGCGGACATCAACGAGGCGCTCTATCTGTACGGCAAGGCGTATACGCTTGACAACGGGTATTACCGCTATATCGTCGCGGACGACGGTACGCGGGACGCGCTCAAACGGGTTTTTGCGGAGAACCGGTCTGCCGGCCGCCTGCCCTGGGGGTTCGGCAGCACGGTACCGGATACCCTGCTGCGGGCGGTGTTTGCGCCGGGGGAAGCGGTGGAATTGACCGCGGCGCAGCGTGCGGAAATGACGGTCCCGGCCGCGTTTTCGGTAAACAATGTCGTGCGCTGCGGGCAGGAGTACACGGCGACGCTCGCCTATCCCGGCACGGACGGGCAGGCCGGCTCCGCCCAGCGCGCGGCGCACCGCTATCCCTACGACCGGGTGCGCGCATACCGGCAGGATGGCCGCTGGGTCGTGCAGAGCCTGGCGCAGGGGGAGCGGGAAGCCCCGGTCGATTTCAGCCCCCGGTACGGCGGGGACGCTTTGCTCACCTATACGGCGTCTGACGGGGCTTTTGAATACCAAATCCTGCTGTCCTCGCATGCACAGCACGAGTTTTACAGCTTTTGCCCGGGGAAAGGCACCTGGCAGGAGCAGCAGGACCCGCTGGTCGCGCAGATGTTTGGCGGCAGCGGGGTGCGGCTCGCGGGCGGCGGCGGGCTGTATTCAGGCATCATGCGCGTCCGCCCGCTGGACGGCAGGACCGTGCCGGAGGGGCTGGGGGTCGCTTGCAGCACCGAGCCGCTGACGGAAGACGATATGCCGCCCGCGCCCGGGACC
>NZ_LT707040.1 GCF_900155735.1 Intestinibacillus massiliensis | reverse complement strand
CTTGCAGACCGCCGCACGCGCTGCGCCGGGCTGGATGCGGCGCAGGAGGGGCTGCTCGCGCAGCAGGAAGGCTGCACGCGCGCGGCGCAGGAGCTGCAAACGGAAATTGCGGGGCTGCGCGCATCCCTTGCGCAAAAGCAGGGCGAGCTTGGCCGGTGCGCGTCGGCGCAGTTTGACCTGGAACTCAAGCGCACGGCGGCGCAGTCCGGCCTGTCCAGCATGGCGTCCCGCCGGGACACCATCGCGCAGGATATTGAGGCCGCGGCGCAGCGCGCAGCCGCGGAGGAAGCGGCGCAGGAAGCGCTGGAGCAGCAGCTCGCCGCTTGTCGGGATACGTTGGCAGGGGCGCAGAATAAGCTTGCGGGCGTTGCGATGAAGGCGGAGGGGCGGCGCCGGAAGCTCGGCGGCCTGGAAGAGGAATGCCGCAGGCTGGAGGCGGAGCGCACCGACTGCCAGAACCGCATCGCCATGCTGCGCGAGATGCAGAAGGATTACGAGGGCTTTTCCCGCAGCGTCAAGCTTGTCATGGGGCGCGCGGAACGCGGGGCGATGCCCGGCGTGCACGGGCCGGTGTCCACGCTCATCACCGTGCCGGACGAATACGTCCTCGCGGTCGAGACCGCGCTCGGCGCGGCGGCGTCCAACATCGTGGTGGACAGCCCGCAGGACGGCCGCGCGGCAATTGAATACTTAAAGCGCGCAGACGGCGGCCGCGCGACCTTTTTGCCCCTGGATACGATCCGCCCGAACGCCTTGCGGGAACAGGGGCTGGAGCGCGCGCCCGGCTTTTGCGGGATTGCGTCCGCGCTCGTGCAGTGCGACGCGCGTTACCGCGACGTGGCCGCGAACCTGCTTGGCCGTACGGCGGTGGCGGGAAATATGGAGGCCGCGCTTGCGATCGCGAAGGCGCACGGCAACCGCTTCCGGATCGTCCCGAAGGACGGCCAGGGCATCCCG
>NZ_LT707039.1 GCF_900155735.1 Intestinibacillus massiliensis | reverse complement strand
GCGCCGCACAGCGCGTTCAACGCGGCGCGCGACCCGGTGATTGCGCTGGTGCGCGACGGCTGCCTGTGTACGAACGGCGCGTCCTCGCTCGGCGCGGACTGCGGCATCGGCAACGCCGCCGCGCTTTACCTGCTTTCACATCCGAACACCGCGCATGGGCCGGTGCGCCTGCTGTTTACCACCGGCGAGGAGGTCGGCCTGAAGGGCGCGCTGCACATGGACAAAAAATACGTTTCGGATGTGCGCTACCTGATCAATACCGACGGCTTCCAGCAGGGCGACGTTGTCGTTTCCTCGTCCGGGGGGCGGCGCGAAACCTATCTGCGCCCCCTGCACACGGCCGTGCCGCCCGGCGACCGCGCCTGGCGGCTGTCGCTCGACGGCTTCCGCGGCGGCCACTCGGGGTATGATATCGACAAGGGGCGCGCCAACACGATCAAGCTCCTCAGCGTGTTCTTGACCGAACTGTCGCAGCGCGTGCCGTTTGCGCTCGCGTCGTTTGACGGCGGCACGGCGCACAACGCGATCCCATTCGCCAGCGAAGCCGTGCTGGTCGCGCCGTCGCGGTACGCGGAAGAGATGGAGCGCGCCGCGTTCACGTTCCAGCAGCGGGTTTCGGATATGTTCTCCGTTACCGACCCGGGTGGCCGGGTACGGCTGTCGCCCTGTGCGCTGCCGCCGCGCGTCTGGTCGGACGCGGACATGCGCGCCACGCTCGACCTTTGCATCCTGATCTATAACGGCGTCTACTCCATGGACGCCTACCTCCCCGGCCGGGTCGGCTCGTCCTCCAACCTGGGGCGCGTGACCGTTAACGGGAGCGGGCAGGTCGAGGTGCGCAGCATGGTGCGCTGCGCGGTCGGCGCCAACGAGGAGATCATCGCCATGCAGCACCGGCGTGCCGCGGCCATGGCCGGCTTTACCATGACGGTTGGCGGCTACAAAGGCTGGCCGGGCACGGCGGACAACCCGCTCGCGCAGCTTATGGATCGCGTCTATTACCGGCAGAACGCCAGGCACCTCCATATTACGTCGATGCACGCCGGGCTGGAGACCTCGGCATTTTATGAGAAGAACCCCGGCATGGGGATCGTGAGCGCGGGCATGACTGTGCGCAACCCGCACTCGCCGGACGAGCATGTGGAGATCGCGTCCATCCCGCCCTATGTCAAAATGCTGCACGGCACGTTGCGCGCCATCGGGCACGGGTTGCTGCAGCCCGCCGCGCCCGACGACGGCCTGCTCGGCGTGGGCGCGTCGGACTAGGCCTCCCCGTGCCTTACAAAACGGCCTCCCCGATGATTTTATCAATTTGCATCTTGCATTCCTCTTGGCTGGGCATTATTATAAAGTGGCATGCCCTTAAGGTCAGGGCATAGGGGAGGGGAACCAAAAATGGATTTACTGCGGGAGCGCCCGGCCAAATTGTTCGGGCGCTACTTACTGCCTTCGGTCAGCGCGACGCTGGTCACTTCGATTTACATTATCGCGGACACGATCATGATCGGCCGCGGCGTGGGTGCGGACGCGCTGGTGGCGCTCAACCTGGTGCTGCCGCTGTTTTCTCTGCTGTTCGCGTTCGGCATGCTGTTCGGCGTGGGCGGCGGCGTGCTGTACTCGGTCGCGCAGGGGGCGGGGGACGGCGCGCGCGCCCGTTCGGCCTTTTCGACCGCGC
>NZ_LT707038.1 GCF_900155735.1 Intestinibacillus massiliensis | reverse complement strand
CGTAAGGACTGGTGGACTGGTAAGAAGTGAGAATGCCGGAATAAGTAGCGAGAATTATGTGAGAATCATAATGGCCGAAAATCTAAGGTTTCTTGGGGAAGGTTCGTCCGCCCAAGGTTAGTCGGGAGCTAAGGCGAGGCCTAACGGCGTAGTCGATGCACATACGGTTGAAATTCCGTAACCACCGAACTTTAAGCATAAGGGACGCTTTCATTAAGGTTATCCCGGGCGATGGTTGCCCCGGGCGTAAGGGACCGAAATTATAGTAGGGAAGTAACTGGCGTGAGAGACGAGAAAAGCTTATGTGTATACTAAGGTGCCCGTACCGCAAACCGACACAGGTAGATGGGTTGAGAATACTAAGGCCAACGGGAGAAGGGTTGTTAAGGAACTCGGCAAATTAACCCCGTAACTTCGGGAGAAGGGGTGCCTGCGAGAGCAGGCCGCAGTGAAAAGGCCCAAGCGACTGTTTAGCAAAAACACAGCTCTCTGCTAAATCGAAAGATGACGTATAGGGGGTGACGCCTGCCCGGTGCTGGAAGGTTAAGGGGAGTGCTTAGGGGAAACCCGAAGGTGCGAACTTAAGCCCCAGTAAACGGCGGCCGTAACTATAACGGTCCTAAGGTAGCGAAATTCCTTGTCAGGTAAGTTCTGACCCGCACGAATGGCGTAACGATTTGGGCACTGTCTCAACAGCCCGCCCGGCGAAATTGTAGTACCGGTGAAGATGCCGGTTTCCCGCAACTAGACGGAAAGACCCCATGGAGCTTCACTGTAGCTTGATATTGGATCTCGGTATTCCATGTACAGGATAGGTGGGAGCCTAGGAA
>NZ_LT707037.1 GCF_900155735.1 Intestinibacillus massiliensis | reverse complement strand
CCCTCGTAGAGTAGGAATGAGCCGCCTTGCGGCATTACTGCCGTAGGTTTGCCCAAACCCCTCCCAGAACCGGACGTACACCTCTCGATGTATCCGGCTCGCCATTATTGCTTCAAATCAGTGTCGTTCAAGGGTGGTGAATCTTGTGATGACAGTCCTTGCACACCGCAAGTGTTTTTCGCTTTTTCGCTATCATCGCAAGCTCCCACAGTTGTTTTCCTTTGAGGTTCTTCACCTTATTTACATGGTGTATTTCCAGCGGCACATTGGTCTTTCCGCACAGCTCACACACGCAGGCGGACAGCCTATCGTCAAATGACGTTCTGGAACCGACGTGTGCGATTGCAAAGTCTATGATTTTATCTGTCCAGAGGTCTGTATTTTTGCAGTCCATAAACCTTGCGAAGCTGCGGCGCTTTATTCCTGCTTTCGTTTGGTAGGGCACACCCCAGCCGCCGTTTCCGTCACGGTATTTGCGGATTATTTTTCTGCTGGTGCTCTCATGCTTTCCAGCCAGAGTTTTCAGGCAGCTGTATTCCATCAAATATTCAAAATACTGAAGCTTGTTGAAATTGCTGGCTATACTGTAATAGTTGCAAATACCGCGCAGCTCAGAGTTGTACGTTGATACAATCTCCAAATCCGTACACCGAAAGATATATTTTCTTGCGATAGGCTCTATTGTCCCGTCGCGCAGTTGCCGGATGACCGACTTCCCAAACAGGAAAGGCATGATTTTGTCCGCAAACGGAATGCACAGCTCAACAGACCCGTTGAGCGTGCGGGAAACGTGGTTTCCGTGCGGCTTTAGCTTCTGGTCTCTCCTCACACGGATGTCATAACCCAAAAATCTTGCATACTGGTTACTGTGCGTAATGAGTGTCTTTTGCTCTGAAAGTTCCATTTTCAGGGTTTGGCTGATGAAGTCGGACAGCTGTCTCTTGATACGCTCACAGTCCGCTTTATCGCCCTTCACGCCAAGAATGAAGTCATCGGCATAACGGATGTATTTGATGACTTTATCCGTTTTGGACATACAGGGCGTTTTATGCATGACTGCTTTTAGTTGAGCGATTTTCTGCAACAAAGCTGTTTTTTCCTGACCCGTTGCAGTTTTCAGCTGTTTCTGAGCCTTTTTTATCTGCCATGTGACCTTATCGTATTCCGGGGTATGGTGTCTGTCCCTGCTTTTATAGAACTCCTTGGCGGTCTTTTCCACGAACTTGTCCAGCTCATTCAGGTAGATATTTGCGAGTATGGGCGAAACGATTCCGCCCTGCGGGCAGCCGGAGTAGGTAGCATGGTATTGCCAGTCCTCCATATAACCGGCTTTTAGGAATTTCCAAATGAGCTGAATCAGCCGTGCGTCTTTAATCTTGGCGTTTATGACGTTTGCTAAAACTCGGTGGTCGATGTTATCAAAACAGCCTTTAATATCGCCCTCAATAAACCACGACACGCCTGAGAATTCTCTTTTCAAGGATTTCAGCGCAGTGTGGCAGCTCCTGTTGGGACGAAAGCCGTGAGAATTGTTTGAGAAGATTGGCTCGTAGACCGATTCCAATATCATTCTCAATACTTCCTGCACCAGCTTGTCCGTAAAGGTAGGAATTCCAAGAGGACGCTTTTTTGTGCTGTTTTGCTTCTTCTGGATGTACTCGCGGCGAACAGGATTCGGCGTATAGGTTCCGTCAACCAGGGATTGAATAATCCGGTCAACCTTTTCCTTGCTGAATCCGTCAGCCGTATCGTCATTCACGCCTTTTGTTCCTGCGCCTTTGTTGGCGTAGAGGTTTTTGTATGCAAGGTAATACAGGTCGGGTCTTAATAGATAGCGGTAGAGCCTTGTGAAGATTTCCTCTTTGTTGTCCCTTGAATTTTTTCTGATTCTATCCAAAATCTCGATTGTTGGTTGCATTTGAGGCTTTCCTCCCGAATCAAATTTCAATTTTGGAATGCAATAACTGTTCTCCTTCGTCTGGAATACAGGATATATTCCGTGAGAGTCGTTACTTCCCACAGGACTACTATGAGAACTCCGTTGCCGTATCGGATATTCAGCGTCATCTCCCTTGCCTTTCGAGGGCTTGGGATTTATCGCCCACAGGGGGCATTTCGCATAGCTCGTTTGAGCATTCCGACTTAGGCAATCCCCAGTTAGCGTAATAAGTAGGCAAATGCGGATTGTCGGATACGCTTTCGTTTCGTTATTTCCAGTTCTCTGGCTTGTCACATGAATGGATTGATAACCCATCGCGCAAAGGCGAAACGCAATGTTATTCATATCAGAGGTTGATGCCGCCGTATCTACGGTGGTTACATACACATTCCTCCGCCCGAACACAACGGGGACTTGAAACTCGCATTCAACATTCAGTAGTTCTATCCTCATATCCGCTTAACGTAGCAATTCAGTCGTGCTCTTGTGTATAGAGCAACTTATCGCTTTCCCGCCATGCTATGGTCCCGCATCAGCTTTCGCCTATCGGTTAGGCGGGTCGTTTCCACTGTTATCTGAGTGGGTAGTGCCTGATTCTACTTCTTACTACGCCCTATCTGGGCGCGC
>NZ_LT707036.1 GCF_900155735.1 Intestinibacillus massiliensis | reverse complement strand
CATCCCGCAGCATCCGCACGCGGTCTTCCGCAAAGAACAGCCCGTCCCGGGTCAGCCCAAAGCATTCCCGCAGTTGCCGCCCGTCCGTGTGCGTATACTCCACTATGCAGAACCGCCCGCGCGGGTGTATCCACGTGACCACGCCCTCCGCCTTGCCGGTTGCGTGCTCCGGGGTGAATTTAACGTGCTTGCCGATCCTCATTGCCTGGCTCCTTCCCGAAGATTCCCTCCACTGTTGTAATCCTCAAAACGCGCACATGCGCGCCAGATAAACTTGTTATTAACCCACCGCTGTAATCGTCGCGTCTCCCTTGATGCGTGAGGCTTATTGTAAACCATCACATACGGGTCATACTGCATTTCCCGCAGGTGGTAAACCCGGTATAAGTCTTCCTCTTGGGTGGTATCGTAGTTTGTCAGGACATAGACCCGTCGCCGCCGTTCGTCCAGTTTTCCATACCGGGCGTATAATGCAAGTCCGCTTAGAACTGCATCCGATTGCGCCATACTGTCCCATGCAAAGTGCAGCATTTTGATCCTAACCTGATTGAGCGCCGCGATATTATCCTGCGTCAGCAGCCGTGCGTCCAACCCCTGGGTAAAATCGACCAATGCCCTGCTGTCCGCCAGTTGGCCTAACAACTCCATACGGTTTTCGGCCGCAAGCAGATTAGGGTCTAACAGCTTGATTTCGCGCTGTCCATCCCAAAACTCGGACAAATCCGCGACGTGACGCGCCTTGCGCCCCTCTTTCTCGGCCACGATGCAGAACGGGCAAGCACGTGGGCAGCCGCGCGTCAAAAAACCATAGGCCGTATCCGTGATGCCATACAGGCCGTAATCCGGCGTCATGTGTTCCACTGCGTCCGGCAGGCGGTTTTGCAGTCCGTACCCCGTGCCGCCCTTGACGATCTCATCCGCGTTGCACGGCTCGGGCTCGTCCACCGAGTAGGTGTCGTCAAACACCCGCGACATATACACACGGCCGTAGTGCGCGAACCCGTCCCACCATTCCACTGTGTCGCCCCGCGTCTTGTGCCATGCGGATAGCTTCATCAGCGCAAGGTTCGGCCACCGGTGCCCATCCACGTCAATCAGGCCGATCCTCATTGCCTGGCTCCTTCCTGCGCCCGCTCGGGTCTTTGATTTTAACCTCCGGGCAGCGATCCATGTACCGTACAAACTGGCCGGCCGCCCAGCACCGCCCATGCTTATCAAGGAATGGGCAGCGGCGGTCGCATATATTTTTCATACAAATACCTCAATTTGGTATAAAGATGGGGCGCACCTATGGTAACGCCCCACATTATTCAGGTTACATTGGCAGCCCTGTGACAGGGTTGATCTGCACCGCAGTACCGATCGGCGGCTGGAATCCCGTCGCTGGGTTGGCCTGTGCCGCCGGACTAACCGGTGGCTGGGATCCCTGCACGGCCTGCGTTGTTTCCAATGCTGTAAAATCGCTTTCCGCATTCGCGCGGCCAGAAAGCGGTTCCCCATCGCGTGTCTTACACACATTACCCAGGCCACAGCCTACGCCGCGGTTGCCGCTGTTTTCGTATGGGTAAAAGTTTACTGTTACACGGGCGTACATGCCACTGTACACATCCTGCGGCATCAGTTCTGCATGTACATTGGAAATATGTACGCATTGCGGCTTCTGTTTGCTGCTGGCAGTCAGTACCCAGCAGCCCCTGCATTCTTCGCCGAATGCATCCCCGGAAGGCCGTAAGCCGTCCCCGTCGTAGATTACTGGGTATTTAAGCTGCGGCCGCTTGCCTTGCCAGGGACCCCGTACGCCGTTCTCGTAAGCCGTGTTGATTGCCGCACGGATATCCGCCTCGGTTGCTACATCCGCCTTCGGGATCAGCAGCGTTACACTGTACTTCGGGTCTCCGCCGTTATTGCTGCGCGGCTGCTGGAGGTTTGCATAGGACAGGCGTACTTCGCCAGTCAGGCACTTTGTGGGGTTGTTCTGATACATATTCTGATCTCCTTTACAAGTTATGTTATTCTTCCTGCAGCCCTTCGAAATCGGCAACCGCACTGTTAAATGGTTTGCGGCGGTCGCCCTCGGGGACGAGGGCAGGCTTACCTGCAGACTTCACCACATGGCTGCCGCAAAGGTTTTCAAACGCTTTTTTGCCGAGCAGCTCCTCAATACCAGTAAGGGCAATCGGTTTGCGTTCATACAGTAGCGCCCCGTCGATACCCGCGGCTTGCAATTCCTCAAAGACGGTATCGGTGTTATCGAATTGGCGCCGGCTGCGGCCTTCGACCACCTTCCACCCGGGGATTTCCTTACCTTCAAGCGCCGACTGCAGCGCGTATTCCTCAATGTCCTTAAACCACTTGATGAATGGTTTTGCCCGTTCGAGCGCACGCCCAATCTCGGGGTAGGTTAGCAGGCGGGCGTCTACTGGTGAAGACGTATCCGCACGGCTAGAAAACGCCTGCGCCGCCGCAAGGTTATCTTCCGCCCGCGCCCGGCACTGTGCCTTTGCCTTACAAAACCTGCAATGCTCCCCAGGTTGCGGTTCCCCGCCGCCTTTATAGGCCAGTTCCGCGCGGGGTTTTACATATTCAGCCGCCCACTGGATCAGTGCATCAGGTGTCGTCTCCCACTCGTCCGGTTCCCCTAGGCGTAGCTGTGCAATGGTTAAGATTACCCTGTCGATGTGGTACAGCATTGCATACTGTACCAGCGCACCGATAGCATAAAGTTTCATCTGGGGGTTTTCTTCCGCCGTGACAGGTACGCCCTTGCCGTATTTGAAGTCCACCACGCGCATTGTCGTGCCGCCGATCATGACGCAGTCCGCCGTGCCAAACCCTTCGGGTACGTAGCCAGAAAAGTTAACGTTCACCTCACAGGCGACAAACGGTTTGCTGTCAAACTGCATTGCGCAATCCTTTATGTAGTCCAAGTAGCTGTCTGTCACACGGTCCATTTCGCTATCATAGAGGGGGTCTTTTTTGATCTTGTTCAGTGCTTTTGTATACGCCGATTTCGCCATAACGGTGAACATCTTGCGGACTTTTAACTCTGCGAGTTCGTGCGCCAGGGTACCCTCGGCGGCATATTGGCTTCCGCTGTCCTGTATATCCTCGCACAGGCGTGCGGACGGCGTGCAGGCCAGCCAACGGGACGCGGCAGACGCGCCCAGCAAGGCGTGTTTTACAGGAGGCATCAGATCTTAGCCCCCATCCCACGGATCGCGGTTGCAAAAGCACCGTAATGCACTGCCGGCAGTTCGCCCAGCGATGCAACACCGAACTGTGCTAGTAATGCGGTCAGGTCATTGGTGTGCGCGGGCATTAAGTCTGCCGCAGCTCGCGCCAGCTCATCCAGGGTGTACGTGGGTGCCGCCGCAGGTGCTGCGGGTGCTGTGGGTGCTGTGGGTGCTGTGGCAGGTGCGGGCGTAGGCGTAGGCGCTGGCGCCGGCATCGGGACTGCTGCGGGCTGCTGCATAGGCGCTGCCACGGGTGCGGGTGCTGCTTCCTGTAAGGGAGCGGTATCTCGGTTTGATAACTGTGTGATCGCCTCTGCAAGCTTGTCCATCGCGGGGATATTGATTGTGATTTCCATTACTTTAGCCCTCCTGCTTCAGTCTTCTACTTCAATACGTTCTGCGCAAAACCTGACCATTTCATTAACCAGCTTGGTCATAGGTATGCCTGTCTCTTTGCTGATCTGGGACAATACCGCGTGCGTATCGGAGCGGATCATCATTTGCTTGTACCCGCACTCCGATGCAGATTTCGAAATAACCAACATATCCATTATTTAAGTCCTCCTAATTTAAGAATCTTCTTTTGTGTCCAGGGTGGTAGTTTTAAAAACTGTTCGGTTTCCATGACTATGTAGCCGGTGCCCCAGCAAACCTTTACTGTGGGCTGATGGTACCCCTTTTCCGCAAAGTCTGCTGCCTTTTGGATATTATCCACGGGCAAAACCCCTCCTTTTTACGGTTCCTGTATCTTTCATAGTTGACAATCCCTCTCCTTGCGGGTATTATGTAGATGAAGATTTATTCCTCAGTTGCCGTCCTTGGTGTCCTACCACTAGGGGCGGCTTTTTTCTTTGCCCGCGTTTGCAGGCCTTTTTCCCATGCCGCTGCATGGACTGCACGGGCTACGTTCCGGCTCATGCTGAACGGCGGGCGGTGATCACGTTTCCGGGTCATAATTTTCCTCCTGGATATCTTCCAGCATCCGCAAAATCAGTTCTTCGATCCGGATAAGCCGCTTCTGCTCCCCACTTGCGGAGAAGTCGCCCGAACTGATCTGCGCGAACAGCCCCGCGCACTCTTGGGCGCGCAGCATGTTAACCTGTGCCTTGCCTTGTGTCAATTTGAATCCCTCCTTATATCTCTCCATGCCGGTAATAGCACCAGACCATACCGAGCATAAACGCCGTGAGCTGCACCGCCATCTGCCCGAAGGGGATATTGCCGATGTCACTCGCCCCAACCGTGCCGAGCACGCCAAAGCCGCAAAGCCAGCCGAGGATTATGTAAATTTTTCGTTTCATGCACCGGTACCTGATTGCCGCCGATACAGCTTGTCCGCGATATCAACCACGAAATATTTCTTGCTATTATTGATCTTAACTGGTTCCAAACTGCAGATAAATTCGTTTGCCTCCGCAGGTGTTTTCGTGCGGTCTTTCAAGTACCGCAGCACATCGGCTTTGCTCAAAACTCCTGCATCCGGCCAAATACTGCGGATATCATCGATAATGTCGCGTTTGGTTGCCATTAGTGTGTACCTCCCTTTCTATTGTTATCGTTTTCGATCTGTTATTGAACGTCGCTTGTTGGTGGTTTTAGCGGACACGGGATACGAATAGTTGTCGTTGGGACGTGGCTGCGTCGCTCTTTGCCACCCTGCGGCCGACTGGCTTTAGGGGTTTTGCGTTTGCAAAGGCTCTTTTTAATTTTCAATTGGCACCAATCGCACATAGTCGGGTTATAGGTGTCAATCGCGATATAAAGCAATACCCTCTGAAATAGCATTCCGAATGCCGCGCCGCTGATAAATATTGCGATATATAATCCCACAGGCTTCACACTCCTATTACACGGTGTCCTTTTGTCGTTCGTTTTCTGCTCAACGGCGCTTTTCTTGCTTTCCCCGCCAATATCTCCTATAATATGTTCACGGGCTGCTGAAACAGCCGAGTACGTATGAAAGGAGGAGCTTATTTTGGCACTTCGCATTTACAACGTTGATGTCCGCGGTATCCCTGTAGACCAGATAGAAGATGTACGTAACACACTAGATCGTGTTGCCTTTATGACTGATTTTGTTGTAAGCCCAAATCGTCATGGAGATAAGAGATTATTCACCGCAATCCGCGTATTTCTTGACGAAACGTATCGGTTTGAAGATGTTTTCACTCTGCCAGATGGCTGCGTCGTGACGGAACTTCCGCCGGGACAACTTGAATAATGCTATACGGAAAACCCGGGTCATACTCCACTATGATTCGGGTTTTTTGCGTTTTATCAACCATCCCGAAGATGAAGCTATCCATTTGCGCAAGCCTGTCCGGATGGCTAATGATATGGATTTTATCGGCTGAACGTTTTTCTGACACCCCGAAGTGCTCAAGAATATCCTCGATTTTCAAACAGGCATCCCCCTTTCTCAGAAAATAATTGCAGATGCCATCAAAAGGTTATGATGCCAGGGCTAAAGCTGCCCACATCCCCACCATGAAAGCGCTCAACGCGGTACATACAAATTCAAATACGCGCGCGACGTTGGGATGCCCGGTTCGTCGAAAAGCAATCCCGTTACAAATTCCCAAAGCGAAAATGGCTGAGCAAGACAGCCATATCGCGGCATTGTCATGGAACTCCATGATGAATGTACTGATCAATAACAGCCCCCACTTGGTTCTTCTCTGAGAGTTCGTCGAACCGTTGGTATAGTCTTTTCCCACAATAACGGCAGTATCTATCACCGGGATCAACTCTCTTATTACATCTCAAACACCTATTATTTGAGGTACTACTTTGACGGCTGCGCTTAATCATCAGCAAATGTAAACGATGAGGTTCCGTAAAGCTCTTGCTCGCGATCCGAGATTTTTTGAAGCACCGCGTACATCGCGAGCTCGGCATCTCGGAGTGTAACGCCTTTGCTGCGGCATATTGCCACTATGTCGTTAGCAAGGGCGTTTGCTTTTTCCGGTAACGCATTGCTTCGAGCAATAAGCATCCCGGTTTTGAAATCTTCCATTTGTGGATACTCCTTTCTTACAACTCACATGCCCCGCGCCAACAGGTGGAAAGAGTTTCGCGCTTGGGCAACGCTCGCCATCGCTTTGGCAGCTTTGATATTGTCGATTATCAAATAATGCAACTAATTACAATCGCCGCAATGCCGATTGCTGCAACGCCCCACCAAATTACCTCGTTAATCATGGGGTGGTTTTCTTCTAGCCAATGCCAGAACATGCTGTTCACGCTCCTTTCTCACACCGAATCCTACGTGCCGTTTATGTTCTCCTTTTTCAGGTGTGTCCTGCTCAAAGGACAGGACTATTCAGCCGTAGCTAAAAGCGTTCCGTCAAAGTCCCAATACTGCGTTTTGATTCTAGTAGGGTCGTCCAGTGTTCCTCGCCCTTCCATTGCTTTCGTCTCAATAACCTGAATCACTTTTGCGCTGTCCGTCCCTCTGGGGCGGGCAGTTTCTTTTTGGTTGTTCATCGCTCTCACGCTCTTCCGTTTTTGGTCTTCCGTGCTGAAATTTATCACTTCATCATCGCGATTATCGAAAAAGCGTAGCAAGAACCGAGATAATCGAATAACTGAACCTGAATCACCCTTTTCTGCTGATCGCTCCTGTGCGGTCAGCAGGTTTTTTAACACCTGTTGCTTCACATAATCCGAACGCCGAATTTGCATCGCTCTCACGCTCCTTCCTTTTCATCCTGCGGCTTATCAGGTGGCTCTTTTTCATTTAATCCATCCACATATCCTGCAATATAGGCAAGGTTTTGTGGATTTAATTCCTTCAAGCCCGTTTCTAAGCGTTTCAAGTCAATAACGACCTTATCGCTATCCGTTTTGGTTTTTTCAGGCAACATTTTCACCTCGCTTTCTTGACTCTGGTATCAGTATACATACCGGAGGTAGAAATGTCAATACCTTTTTAAGATTTTTCTTGACTCTGGTAAGTCTGTATGATATAGTTCACTCATAAGGAGGTGTATGATTTGAAAAACCGTATAAAAGAAGTCCGGCAGCATCACACGATCAACCTTAGTCAAGAAGCTTTCGGCAAAAGATTAGGCGTAACTGGTGCTGGCATATCAAGAATTGAAAGTGGAGCACGTAACGCATCAGAACAAATCGTTCGCGCGATTTGCCGCGAGTTTAACATAAATGAACAGTGGCTTCGAACCGGCAAAGGCGATATGTTCGCGCCAATTTCGGACGATGAAGAGTTCATAAGGCTTTGTACTCAAATTCAAGTTTCGGAAGATAAATTTATTCGCAAAATTATGCGGGCATATTGGGAGCTTGAGGATTCTGAAAAAGCTGCGGTTCAAAAAATGGTTGATAAGCTTATCGACGAGCAAAAAAGTGAATAAAAAAAAGCAGGCAGCTTTCGCCGCCCGCTAAATCACACTATTTATTCATTGCTTCCCGCAAGCATTTTGCGTATGTATAAAGCGATTTAATAAAATAATCGTCATTACTTTGCCACACTAGATCAAGAAGAGCGCGCTTATATTCCTTGCTCCGCTCGTTATGTACAGGCGGCTGCTCGCACCGTCCACTGCTTTCTCTCTTTTTACCGCCTGTCATATTGACCGCCTCGCTTTCTAGAACATTCGTTTTGGTTCTTTAATGTTAGCACATTTGTTCTATATACGCAACCCTTAAAACCTGCCAACGACCGCACCATACTCCCTATGTACCTCCTTGAAAATCCTATCCTTGTTGAGTAAGATGAACCTATGTAAGGCCGCAAGCGGCCTAGACGATAAACAGTTCTTCCACGGTGACCTTTAAAGCCCGCGCGAGCAGGATTGCAACCTCTACGTTAGGTAAACGTCCTTGATCGCTTTCCAAGTTGGCGATCGTGGAACGCGGGATGCCGGAAAGGTGCTCAAGGTTTTCCTGGGTTAGCCCTAACTGTTTCCGCCTTTCACGGATTAAGTTTTTCATCTTACCCTTTCACATCACACTATAATTTGAAATCGGAATATCTTGCTGAATGTTCGGAACCGAACATTTTACTGATATTTACAGCTAGTGTGTGCGATAGCGGGCTGCGATAAACTGGTAAATGTAGCCGCACAGCGTACACGTGAAATTAAGTAACTGAGGGGTGTTTCTATGTCCTTATTAGGCACAAAAGAAAAGCTGGAAATTGAGAAGTTAAAGAAAAAAATCGCTGACTTGGAGTCCATCATTCCCGCAGAAAGCGTAACAGTTGCGGACCTTCAGAATGAGATTTCACGTAAACAAGCGGAATTGCAGCAGCTTAATACACAAGCAGTGGAAACCGAGGCGTTGCTTAAAAGGTTAAATGAACAGGTGATTGAAACCGATGAACAGGTCATGCTTCAATCGTTTGGCTTATATACACCTCGATATAGCTTCATGCGAGTCGACGATTATAAAGCCTGCCTTCTTGATATTAGGTCTCGCCAAAAAGATATGGTAAAAAACCGAACGGCTGTATTTGGCTCAAACTCTTGGTCGGTAAATGGAGATGCCCAAAAAGGGAGAAAAATGGTTGCCGACATGCAAAAACTCCTATTGCGTGCTTTTAACTCGGAATGCGACGATATAATAGAACATGTCAAATATAACAATATTGAAAGCAGTGAGAAACGCATAAAAGCTTCCATGGATGCAATCTCCCGACTCGGTGAAATGATGGGGGTCTTTATTAACCCACAATATTATCAGCTTAAAATCGAAGAACTGTATTTGGCGTTTGAGTATCAACAAAAAAAGCAACAAGAAAAAGAAGAATTGAGAGAAATCCGTGCAAGAATGCGCGAAGAAGCTAAATTAGCCAAAGAAATCGAGGAAGCCCGAAAAAAGTTGGAAAAAGAACGGGCGCACTATAAAAACGCTTTGATAAAAATCACTAAACAGTTAGAAACCGCGTCTGATGTTGAGAAAAGTGATATCCTGGAAAAGAAACAGCAAATTGAGGAGCAACTAGGGAAAATCAGTAGTGAGGTAGAAGCCATTGACTACCGCGCGGCCAATCAAAGAGCCGGGTATGTGTATGTAATTTCTAACGTTGGGGCTTTCGGTGAAAACGTCTATAAGATTGGTATGACACGCCGCTTAGACCCAACGGAACGTGTAGATGAGCTCGGGGACGCCTCCGTACCGTTTAATTTTGATATTCATGCTATGATTTTTTCAGACGATGCTCCAAAGCTTGAGGCTGCCTTACATAATGCTTTTGCGGATCGCAAATTGAATTTTGTGAACCAACGAAGAGAATTTTTTAATGTTTCTCTTGACGAAATTAAACGGGTTGTCCGGGAAAATTACGATAAGTCCGTTGAATTTATAGACTTGGCTCCGGCGGATCAGTATCGACAGTCTTTGATTTTGCGTCAACAAGCGCAGGGAAATTCGACTGTCCAGCATAATGGATCCTGAATGAGAAATAATCCCCGCCCATGAAAGGAGCGAGCAGAAATGCGTAAGTGTACGTATCTTGCGGTATTTGAACCGGACGGGAACGGCGGATACGGAGTATTTTTCCCTGACCTTCCAGGATGCGTGACCCTAGGGGCGGATCTTGAACAAGCGCAGGAAGGAGCCGCCGAGGCACTAGGGCTGCACATCTATGGCATGGAGAAGGATGGGGATCCGCTTCCTGCCCCCTCTAAGGCTCCTGCCATTGACCCGGACGTTACCCCTGGGTATCTTGTTTCACCAGTAACGGTATTCCCCGACCTAGTCAAGGATGAATTGGATAACCGGCGCGTGAAAACCAACATTACAATTCCGGCTTGGCTAAAAGAAGCAGCGGAGGCGAAAGGTGCGAATTTTTCGCGCGTCCTGGAAACTGCGTTGCGCGATTATCTCGGATTGCCACACGGCGCGTAAAACAAAATAAAAAACCCGGCTATCCGGAAAGCGGCCGCTTGTCCTCGACCAATGTTTTTGCGAAACGGGGATTCCCGTTTCGGGATTGGTTCAGTAAGTTATGGGCTGCATCGAAGTGCCATCAAGCGAAGATTAACAAAATAAAAAGCCCCGCCTCGGTGCGCCAACACCAAGACGGAGCTATCAAGAGATGCAGATCAAATGCCCTTCGCTCTGCACCTCTAGTTTATCATACTTAAACGGAGGTATCAACATGAAAAAGAACGCAAAAGGCCTGTACACAACCTCAATTACCTACGCTGGCAAGCGCTATTATATACGCGCCAAAACACAAAAGGAATTATGGCAGCGGGCGGCGCAAAAGCAGCGGGATCTTGAAGAAGGCAAGATTACTGCGAACGGCAATACCACCGTAGAGCGTTGGGCGGCTGAGTGGCTCGAAACCTATAAAAAGGGCAGCGTCCGGAAGGGCACCTATGAGCGGCACGCAAGCTATGTCCGCCGCCACCTGGTCGCCCACATGGGTGATGTCAAGATGAAAGACGTGCGTCCGGTACACCTACAGAAAATCCTTAACGGCCTGGGCAACCTGAGCATAGACACCGTTACCAAAGTATCCGATACGTTTAACGCCATCTTTGAACGGGCACGGCGCAACGGTATTATATACAGCAACCCGGCTGCTGACTTGGAGCTTCCGCACGCCGTCCCACGTGGCTCCAGAAGGGCGGTCACAGACGAGGAAAGAAAGTATATCCTTATCCTCTCCAAAACACACCCTGCGGGCTTGTGGGTCAAAATGATGCTGTACTGCGGCCTGCGGCCAGAGGAAACAATCCCATTGCAGTGGTGCCATATTGATTTAGACAGTGACCGTCCACGTGTCCGGATTGAGTGTGCTGTTGAAGCCAGAACCGGTGAAATCAAACCGCCCAAAAGCGAGGCCGGGATACGCTCCGTGCCGATCCCATTGCCATTCGCCGCCGAGCTGCGCGCAGCGCGTCCGGCAGATAACCCCTTCAGCTATGTCTTCACGCGCAGTAATGGGCAGCGACATTCGGTCAACACCTTGCGGCGGCTATGGGTGTCCTTCAAAACAGATCTAGATATCCTCATGGGAGCGCAGACTGTCCAGCTTGAGCAGAAGAAGCGGTCAACGGCCAAATACAAAACCGTCATTATAAAATCAGTGGTTGCGCCCGACCTCGTCCCCTACTGCATGCGTCATACCTACTGCACCGACCTACAGGCCGCAGGCGTGCCGATTAACGTCGCCAAGGAACTGATGGGGCACAGCGATATCAAGACCACATCAGCGATCTACACGCACTCTACCGACGTTGCAATCAACCATGCCGCGGACATGATCAACGCCCATGCTGGTGCAACGTCAGGTGCAACACCGAACACGGTTAAAACCGGCTAAAACCGCATTTACACGCCGTAAAGCAAGCCAGCACACATGCCCGCAAACGCTAGGATAAATACAAAAAAGCACTGTCAAACAGGCGATAAACCCATCTAAACAGTGCTTTCCGTTTGGAGCTGTTGACCGGGATTGAACCGGTGACCTCATCCTTACCAAGGATGTACTCTACCGACTGAGCTACAACAGCAAATGTGGCGACTCGGAAGGGACTTGAACCCTCGACCTCCGGCGTGACAGGCCGGCGCTCTAACCAACTGAGCTACCGAGCCACATTTTGTATATCAGAAACGGCCTTGCGCCGTGTCCTTTCTTGGCAGGGGCAGTAGGGATCGAACCCACGGCACGCGGTTTTGGAGACCGCTGCTCTACCAGCTGAGCTATACCCCTATGTCGTTGTATACGCCCTTCCGCACCCCTCCGGCAACCTGCTGCCTGCAAGGGTCGAAATTGGTGGGCCTTCAGGGATTCGAACCCGGGACCGACCGGTTATGAGCCGGTTGCTCTAACCAACTGAGCTAAAGGCCCATATCTTCCGTCTCGCGTCCTTAACCAG
>NZ_LT707035.1 GCF_900155735.1 Intestinibacillus massiliensis | reverse complement strand
CATCCCGCAGCATCCGCACGCGGTCTTCCGCAAAGAACAGCCCGTCCCGGGTCAGCCCAAAGCATTCCCGCAGTTGCCGCCCGTCCGTGTGCGTATACTCCACTATGCAGAACCGCCCGCGCGGGTGTATCCACGTGACCACACCCTGCGCCTTGCCGGTTGCGTGCTCCGGGGTGAATTTAACGTGCTTGCCGATCCTCATTTTTCGGCTCCTTCCTGAACATATCCCACACCAGCCCAATCCAAAGCCGCATTTTTTTGCAGGTCTGGTACTTTTGCTTTTTCCCGCAACATGTACTTTGCGTGCAGTCCCGGCATGGGTTCTGTGTTTTCATTCGTCCACCTCGAATATCTGAACCTCGATGCGCGGCGCTTTCTTATCCACGAAGAACTGGTCTTCAAACCCTTCAATCTGCTTCCAGCCGTCGTTTTCCAGCACCTTTGCCCGTACAAGCGCATCCTGGATCACCTTACGGCCAAAAGCCGAGATATTGTCCTTGTCGCGGTGGCGGTTCGGCTCGAACCACCGGTACACGAAGCGCACCGGGCGAGTGAAGCATACGCCCCCGAGCTGCTGCGCCGCATGCATCGCCACCGCCTCACAGCGCCGTTTCATTTCCGCGCCCTTGTAACGGTTTGTCCGTTCTGCCGTTATGTAGTCGTTCAGCCCAGGTAACGTCCCCCGGATCGTAAATTTCGTCATTTGCGCAGCCTCCAATTCCGATCCCCTGCGTGGCTGATCTGAATCTGATGCCCCTTTGACCGCTCGAAAATCCGTGACCCCAACGCCTCGTCCATCGCTGTCACTTCGTCGATAAAATACTCGGTGGAAATGATTGTGCGCAGGTGGTTTGCGTACCGCAGGTTGAGGATTTCGAAGGCCAGCCGCACATCCCGCGCGTCAGGCTTCCCCCCGTTCTGTGCTTTCAAGAAATCGTCTATGTACAATACCGGGCAGGCCTGTAATTCTTCGATTTCCCGGTTACGCCCGTCAAATGCGCCGAATTTGATGCGTTGGCTGTCCTCGACCCAGCGCATATACCGCACATCGTCGCCACGCAGCATCAGCTTCCCCACAAGCGCCGTGCATAGGTGCGTCTTGCCGCTGCCCGGCTGACCGGCGACATACAGCCAGCCGTCAGCCGCCTTGTAAAAGTCACGCGCAGCCTGTAAGGCGGTCTGCTGCCATGGCTCGTCCGCCCTGTACGCTTCAAACGTGTACTCTTCCAGCATCTTTCCCAGCGAGGATTTCCGCATCCTGGCGAGGTTCCGGCGGATCGTTACGCATTTGCATGGCGTCGTCCAGCGGTCAACCCCCTGGATATGCCAGAAGTACCCACGGTTCCGGCATTCCGGGCAGTCATACCCGGCTAGGTCTCCGTCCTCACGGTTGAGCATCGCCTCGAAGTCTGCGTCAGATACGCTCGCCGAGACCCTCGAAGCGGGTATTTGCAGCCGTTCCACATTTTCCCTCCATCTTGTCTAAATTCATGCCCCGCCAACCAGATGCCATCGCATCCGTGATCCGGTTAAGCACCGCCGGTTCCCCAAGCCGTGCAATCTCCCGCTCCACGGTTTTGAGCAAGCTGTGCAGGCCTGTGGGCTTGTACGCCTCCATGCGTTCAGACTTGTAGCACAGCCATTCGTCCAGGCGTTGCCGCATCGCCTCCGAGAAGCCGAACTCCTCGTAAGGGGGTATGGGGGTATTATTTCTTACCTTCTTGCTTTCTTGCTTTTTTGCTTTTTTACTTAGTTGCGATCCGTTTGTCACAGGCATGTCACAGGCATGCGACCCGTCCGCGATTCGTTTGTCATCCGCCTGTGATTCCTGCATACTATCGGATTGAAAACGGTCGTAATTCAAAACCGTTAAGAGCGTATATTCGTTTGTGGATTTGCGTGAAATCTCGCCTGTACGCTCTAATTTCTTCAAGGAAGTTCTTACCTGAGATACCGTAAGCCCGCACTCTGCGGCAAGCTTTTCGTATGCGATTACCCGCTGCCCACGTGCGACTGAAACCCCACGCCACTTGCTATCATAGTAATTCGCTGTGATTAGTAGATGAATGAACAATCGGCAGGTGTTGATATCGTCGTACCACTCCCATTCGAGCAGCGACCGCCAAACCCTTATGTACCCGTTTTCGAGCATAGCGGCTCCCTGTCCCCGGCAACCTCATAGACGCTGACCGTTACGCCCGTTACCGTGTCCTTCCGTTTGCCGACCCGCACGACACGGCCAGACTTCGCCAGTTCGGTGAGCCGTGGCTTGACGGCGTTTAAGTCCCGGAACCCCAGGTTATAAGCAATCTCGCGGGCGGTAAGCTGCTTGCCGCGCAGTTCCCCCAGGATCATGGCGTAACGGGCGGTCTTGTCAATTGACGCATGGCCTTCTTGCCGTGCTTCTGCTGCAATACTCATCCCGCACCCCCATCAAAACAGCACGTCGCTGTCATCGTCAGCCAGTTCCGCAAAATCACCCGGCTCGCGCGGTATATCCTCCGGGCGCGCCCTACCGGCGCTTTCCTTTTTGCCGTCGCAGAAGAACAGGCTTTCAACCTGCACCTCCCATGAACGGCGCTTATTGCCGTGCTTATCCTCCCAGTCCCGGCTTTCAAGCCTGCCACGGACGATCGCCATATCGCCCTTTGTGAACCACTGTGCCGCGCGTTCAGCGGTCTTACCCCACGCCACACAGTCCATCCAGTCGACCGGGTACTCTCCGTCCTGGCCTTTCCTGCTGCGCTGTACCGCCAGCGTAAAGGACGTTACAGGCGTGTTGGACGCTGTGTACCGCAGCTCCGGCCTTGCCTTCATACGGCCTTGTAAATCAATGCTGTTCAGCATCATTGCCCTCCATATTTCTGATAAACCAAGTCATTTTCATCCCAATCCGGGTAGCTGCCCGCCAGGTATTCCCGGATTTCCTCACGCAGCATCCAGCGCTCCGTGCTCTGGTCGTATTTCCAGTGGCACTCTTGGCAAAGCGTGACAATGTTTTTCTCAATCCCTATGCCGCCCTGCGCGCGGCTGATATAATGCGCGTCCGGCACGCCACGTGGGGAGCCGCACAGGATGCAGCGCCCCTGATCCCGTTCATAGACATGCCTCTTGACCGTCTGACTAATCGCCAACGCCTTTGTGCGCCTATTCACCGTCCCACGCCCCTTTCAGCGCCGCCAGCTTGTCCGGCGGCAGCGTCTCAATCCCTTGTTCACGGCATTCCTGCACCACGAGGTCGATGAGGCGGGACATTTGTGCCGTGTCGTAATAACTGGAGCCGTAATAGCAGCACAGCGTAACCTTGCCGCCCGCCTCCCCGGCGCGTTCGCATACCCAGCCGAGGCCGTGTGAACGCCATAACCGCGCATAAAAGCCCTCATCCTCCCGGGCGATCTCTACTATGCGGTAATTGTCCCCAATACCCCGAACCAGTTCACGGTACAGGTCGTCCTTATGTACGCCTAAAACCGCCGCAAGCTTGCCACACAGCATCCAGAAATAGTCGTTTGCATTCAGGCTGCGCCGATCCCGGTGCAGTTTGATCTCCGCATCGTATACCCGCCTTGGCTGCATTTCCAGGGTGAAACGCCGCGCCATCGCCCGGTTCTTGACACGCAGGTGCAGAACCCCGTCTGAAAATTCTGCTGCATCAAATTGTAGCTTCATAGCATACCGCCTTGGTCAAGCCTACGGTTCAGCCCTTGGATTACATATTCCCACTCCCGCACTGTCATTGCTTTTGCGGCATCGTAGGCCATACCGGAAACTTCTTCGACACGCTTCTTGGTGGGGCGTTTGCCGTCTACCGTTTCGAGCATATGGATCAGCTTCTCCCATTGCGCAGGGGTGATCGCTACCGTGCCCTGTTCTTCAGCCTGTTGCGCGGCTTTACGCTTCTCGCGGTCATCCAGTTCGGCAGAAGAAACCTTGTCTGGGTCTTCGCCGGTCGGGATTGCAAAGGTGCGCAGGAATAGGTACTTATAGGCGTAGGTCATCGCCTTCCCTACCCCCTTATCCTGTGTATCTGCGCCTGTACCGCTTGATACCGCAAGGACATAATCCTCTGGGTCTTCTGCGTTCTGGATACGGTAAGTCACATCCACGGTAGACAAGCTCCCTTCCCGGTAATGTACCTGGCTGACCGGGATCACCACCAGCCCGTTTTTGATCAGGCTCTCACGCACGGTACGAGTGACCTTTTCCTCGCTGATCGCCTTGTACTTTGTCTGGCCGAAAGAGACTTGGTCGTCCTTGGCAAGATACTGTACATCCTGCATCACAGCCGCGATCCTCTGATATACGTTCATTTTCCACACCTCAAATATGTAAGATAGCCCTGTTCTTCCTCGATTTTAGCGTCCATGGAAAGAAGCGTATCCTGCAGCAAATCACCGAAGAAGTCCGTCCTGCCTTCCATCCATGCCGCAAAATCATTGCGGTCATCCCGCATGTAGGCCAGCCGGTTCACCTGCCGCTGATACGCAGTCTCCTGCGGTTCAAGCTGCCGTTCCGGGCATCCATTCCGTTCTATCACTTGACATCTGCCTCCATTGTGGCTATTATGTAGATAAAGATTTATTTCTCAGTTGCCGTCCTCGGTGTCCTACCACCAGGGGCGGCTTTTTTCTTTGCCCGCGTTTGCAGGTCTTTTTCCCATGCCGCTGCATGGACTGCCCGGGCTACGTTCCGGCTCATGCTGAACAGCGGGCGGTAATCACGTTTCCGGGTCATCCCTGTCCTCCTCGTCTTTCCATCGGTAATAGCACCAGACCACGCCGAACATAAACGCTGTGAGCTGCACCGCCATCTGCCCAAAGGGGATATTGCCAATATCGCTCGCCCCAGCCGTGCCGAGCACGCCGAAACCGCAAAGCCAGCCGAGGATTATGTAAAGTTTTCGTTTCATGGCTCTTTGACTGATCGCATTGCAGAAGGCTGCATGTCCGATTTGGGGAAATAAACCGATATTTGATCAAGTGGAATTTCAAGCAATTCACACAGGGAATAGACATCAAACATATCCCACGGGGCGGTGCCTCGCATCCTTTTAGAAACATATGTACAGCATCTTCCAATCCTATTAGCTATGTATTCCTGGTCAATACCGTCTGCATACATCAGCTTCCGTAACTCTTTGAATGGTCTTGCCATGGTATTCCCTCTCTCTAAAAATTTGTTCGTCATCTTATAAGTACTGATTATAGGACATCTGGTGTGTTATGATGATCTTGTAAGGAAATCAATTCGTCTAGTGCGCGACGAAACCGGTTTTCTGCATCTGGTGGTTCACGCTTACTGTTAAGAACCATACTGACATACTGGTATGAAATTCCCATGTGTTTAGCCAATGTACGAGATGTAATATGGTGCACATGCATTTTCCCAATCAATTCCCCTGTCCAGCTTTTGGTCATCTTGCACCTCCTAACTTAGTTTAATTTGTAGAATTAACAGTTGAACAAGTTTTACTTATGTGTTAGTATAATAGCGTCAACTAATGCTAGCAATACGGCTCAACTTGTTTAACTACACGTTTAGTATAGCTCGAATAGTTAAACTAATCAAGCCTTTTGGCTTAACTTGTTAAACTTCGTCGTGTTGCATAAATATCCTGAGGTGATATTGTGTTTTATGATAAGTTTGCAGAGTTATGTTCCAAAAAAGGTGTAACGCCTACACGTGCTGCACTTGAAATTGGCCTTAGCAAGAGTACACCAACATCATGGAAAAATAGAGGTTTAACCCCGCAAGGCGACACTTTAAGCAAAATAGCGGATTATTTTGGTGTAAGCACTGACTATCTTCTGGGTAACGAGCAAAAAGAAAAGCCCACCGGAAAATCGGTGGACATCAGCGATGAGGATATAAAGTTTGCTTTGTCAGGAGGGGAAGGGGTAATTACCGATGAGCAATTCGAAGAAGTAAAAAAATTCGTACAATTCATAAAGGAACGTGATAAACATGACCAGAAATGAACTTTTTGACTTTGCGAAACAAAAAGGTCATCAGGTTATTTTCACAGAATTGCAAGCAAACGACGCAATATCCATAGAACTTCATGGTCTATGCTACATTGCGCTTAGCACAGAAGATTCAGAAATTGAAGAACTTGAGAATTTGGCACATGAGCTTGGTCATTGTGAATATGCAGGCTTTTACAGCATTTTAACACCAATGAACACACGTGAACGCATTGAGTACCGGGCTAAAAAGTGGCAATATCATAAACTAATCCCGCTTGGGCAATTGCGTCAGGCGATACGTAACGGGTTGACAGCTCCCTGGGAATTAGCAGACTACTTTAATGTATCCGAAGATACCGTTTTCAAAGCATGTGAGTATTATACTAACGCTTGCGGCGCAATTCTTGATAGTGAAGCAATGTAAGACCCTATAATGCTATAAAAAGGCCGCCAAGGCTCCTACCCCTTGACGACCTAAGTGGAAAGAATAAATAGTACCCATTCCCTTCCAAAACAATATTACCACATATTGGGGAGGGACACAATATGAAGAAAAAGAGATTGGTTGCCCTATGGTTTGCGGTGCTACTATCATTAAGTGCCTGTGGCACTCCGGCAGATACACAGCAAGTTAGCGCGCCACAGGAGCCAAGCGTACAGACTTCACAGCCCGTTGCTGCTCCTGTTGAGGAACCGCAAAAAAGCAATACCTATTCCGACAAATTAGAAATTGACTTCATTGATGTTGGACAAGCAGACAGTATCCTGATTACCAACAAAGGGGAAGCAATGCTGGTTGATGCCGGCACAAACGAAGCCGGCACTACAGTGCTTGCCGAGCTTGAGAACAAAGGCGTATCTACCCTGAAGTATGCCGTCGGCACGCATCCGCATGAAGATCATATTGGCGGGCTGGACGATGTTATCAATACCCTTGATGTGCAAAACGTTTTGCTTCCCGCAGTAACGAATACTACCAAAACCTACGCAAGCGTCCTTGACGCTATTGAAGCCAAGAAGGTACCTACTGAAACACCAAAGGCCGGGAACGTCTATAAAATTGGTGATGCTACTGCTACCGTTCTGTCCTGCCTTGATACGGATGATTTAAACAACAGCTCCATCGTTCTCAAAGTACAATATGGCAACACATCGGTTCTGCTGCAGGGTGACGCCGAGGCGGAAGCCGAACAAGCGATTTTAGATTCTGGCGCAAATATCGATTGCGATATTATTAAGCTCGGTCATCATGGTTCCAACACTTCGACTTCACAAGCGTACCTTGACGCCGCCGACCCTAGCTGTATTGCAATTATCTCCTGCGGCAAGGACAATTCGTACGGGCACCCACACCAAGAAACGTTAGACAAACTGTCTGCTGCAAAACTTGATGTATTTAGGACTGACGAACTTGGCACGATCGAGGTTACGTCAGATGGTACGAATTATACCGTTTCCGCATCCGGCATCGACCCCATAACCCATGTTGCTGGGGATAAAATTGCACGCGCTAAACGACAAGCAGCAAAGGAAGCCGCAGAAAAGGCGGCGGCAGAGAAAGCAGCTGCCGAAAAAGCAGCGGCAGAGAAAGCAGCTGCAGATGCTGCTGCAAAACAAAAGGCTCAAGAAGAAGCTGCTGCTCAAGCATCACAAGAAACAAAATCTCAAACTGTTTACGTGACAAAGACCGGTGAAAAATATCATCGGGATGGTTGCCAGTATCTTAGAAAATCTAAAATAGCCATTTCACTGGACGATGCAAAAGCACAAGGCTACACAGCATGTTCGAGATGCTGGTAACACATAAACCCCTTCCACCAGCTGACACCAGTGAACCGGGAAAAAGGAGCACGTCTATTATGGGAGAGTTATCACAGCTTCTTTTCATTCTGACTGAACCAGATGAAAAAAAGCGCAATAAGAGTATCAAAAAATTAAGCAAAAAAGATCTCAAATATCTGTTGAAGGTAACAATGAATTATGTCTCTGCGCACGATCCAAAGTTAAGTGAATTGCGTCCACCAGTTAAAGTCAAACCTGAACCAGATGACAAAAAATAATAAACCCCGCCCTCCTGTTGGCGCAGGAAAGCGGGGCACGGGGATGATAAACTTTGAGCGGTAAATCATCCCCTTTATTCTAACAGATTAAGGGAGGGTTTGCAATTGAAACGGACAAATACTGCAACATGGCTTGAAAAGTATAATCGCTGGCAAATAAAAGTGCAAAAAGACGGACAGCGCAGGACTTTTACATGCTCTACACCCGGAAGGACTGGGCAGCGCAAATGCCATGCAAAAGCAGATGCATGGTTGGATGATAATATTGCGGATTCCAATGCAAGAGTTAATTCTTTATTTGCTGATTATTTAAAAACGCTCCAAGAAACGACTTCCAAAAGCAATTGGGTGAAGATCCAAAGCTTCGGGAAAAATTGGATACTTCCCGCGATTGGAACACGTAAAATCTGCGACGTTACAGAGCAGCATCTTCAAAGCATTATTAACAAAGGATACGCAAAGGGGCTTTCAAAAAAGACCCTAACCAATCTAAAAGCAACTATTACAAGTTTCTTTAAGTATTGCCGCAAACGCAAAGCTACTACGTTATTACCTGAGGATATTTCGATTCCAAAAGGTGCTTGTTCCGCGCATAAACAGATTTTACAGCCTGAATATTTGTATAAATTGTTCCACTCTGATATTACAACTTGGAGAGGCAAACCAATTGTAGATCCTCTTATATACGCCTATAGATTTCAAGTTTTGACTGGATTACGCCCGGGTGAATTACTCGGCCTTAGATGGAAAGACATACGTGGAAATGAAGTGTTTGTCTCCCAGTCAATCAATGTATATAACGAAATAACCACAGGTAAAAACGAAAATGCAATACGACATTTTTTTATGTCAGAAACCGCTACTGTAGTTTTACAGCATCAACGGCAAATCTCGCATACCGAACGAATTTTTGGTGATACAGATCCTCAAAAATACCGTAAATCTTGGCAAAGATATTGCCGTGCGAACGACATACCCCAAATAACCCCGTATGAAATGAGACACACCTTCGTATCCATAGCAAAAAACCTTTCCGAGGGTCAGATAAAACCTATTGTAGGCCACTCGCAAAACATGGACACATTTGGCACGTACGGCCATGAGGTGAATGGTGAACTACAAAAAACCGCCCAGCAACTTAATGCGTTATTTTTAGAAATTCTTGAGGGTTAATTTAACCCACTTTCAAACCCACTTTTATCTATACGCATAAAAAGAGTAATTTATTTCCGTAGTTATTCGGGGCTTATTTGTGTTCTTTTAAGCATATATAAGCACTAATAAGTGCCATAAAACCCTATTGTTTTGGATTCAACTCCCCTCGTCTCCACCACGTGAAAACCCAGTAGAACCCTTGGTTCTACTGGGTTTTTGTTTTGTCTGCACCACACTCTGCACCACATTTTAAAAAACAAAGGCCGGGCACCACAGTCAACGGCGCCCAGCCTTTCCCATTATCCCCTACGCCGCATAAACAAGCCGCCCCATGTAGGGCGGCTTTATTACTACCGGTTCCCGATCCGCCGCAGCCAAGCCCGCATAGCGGCTTCCGCCACGGAAATGGCAGTCCCGCACACCCGCCTGGCTGCATCCCCCCTAAACCTGATCCGAAAAATTACAAAGCTGCATTGCCACGCACATCCATGCGCCGGAAACCATGCTTTTCATTAAAAGCGGCATTTTTGCTTTCTTCCAAAAGGCGTGCCAAACCGGCAAGGCGGCGGCCGTCCCAAGCAGCCAGCACCGTGGACGAGTTTTGCAATGCCTTATACAAGCGGCTGGGGTATTCCCTGGAAACCCAGCCTAAAGAGGGGGACAGCCCCTGCACAGATTGCTGGGTAAACTTCTTTTCATCGGTATATGTAATCATCGTATCGGTCCCCTTATTCCATTTTATTGGTATGATAGTCGCACATCTGGCATTGCGGCAACGGGTTTTCCGCACGCCCGTGATGGTATATCCCCGCCTACTGGCAAATGACCTGTAAAACCGGCACAACCGACTGCCCTTTACCGGTCAGGCGGCATTCCACTTATTGGGCGAAAGCCCTGTTGAAACAAGTTACTAGCAAATTTATTAGCGGCCCATAAGCCAACTACTATCTCTGGATTGCGCGCGCTGCGGCGCGATGTATTTGCCGGTTAAAAGCCGCTGTGGCGCGCTGATCCCAAGGGGAAAACTTATACCGCTGCATAAGCGCACCCGGCGAGGCGCAATCAGCAGCGGCAAAAAGGCCGCCCTGTAAAAGGGCGGCCTTTTTGTGGCAATGAATCGGATCGGGGGAATGGAATGTGATTACCGGATGTCCTTTGCGGTGTCGCTGGCCGATGCGCCGGCACCCAGTACTGCGCCAGGGTTCGCCGCCGCTTCGCCAAGCTCAGCGGGGGCAGGGTTGCTGGGGGCTAAAACGTCGTCCTTGGCGATGTCGTCAATGCTTACGCCTTCGCCAAGCTCAGTAACACCTACCAAAGGGGTTTTCGGCGGCTGAACGCCATTCGATGCGATGGGAAGCTGCGCCGCAAATGCAGACGCGGAAAGCGCGGCCACCATGCCTACCGCTGCCATTACCGATACAATTTTCCTCATAATAAATCCTTCCTTTCAAGCTGTTGTTTTTATCATTTTTTCGGCGCCGTACCCTTCCGGGGAGGGGGCTCCCCGAAGGACAATCTTAGTATAGCATTGCCTTTGTTAGCGGAACGTTAGTTTTCCTCGTTGCGGGTTATATTTTAAATTGTACCGTGGTGCCCTTCCCCAAGGTGCTGTCTATTTCCAGCGTGCCGCCGTATCGGTCGATAACCGTCTTTACGATGGACATGCCCAGGCCGCTGCCGGGGATCTTTTGAGACCGGGACAGGTCGGAGCGGTAAAACGGTTCAAAAACATTTTCTATCGCTTGTGCGTCCATGCCGATGCCGTTATCCTCAATCCGTATCAGCCGCTCCCCGCCTGAAACCGTAATATGGACATAGCCGCCGTTATTATTATACTTGACTGCGTTTTCAACCAAATTGAAAACGGCCCGGTAGAACAGCTCGTTATTGTAAGTGACCTGAAGCGCATCGCCTTTTACCGTAATGGCAACCCCCATAGCCTCTGCGAGGGGGGCAAGGTCGTTTTTCACCCGCTCAGCGGCCGCCAAGGCGTTGATCGTTTCCGTGTCGCCCTTTAAGGAGGGGTTTGTCAAGGTCAGCAGGCTTTCCACCGTTTTAATCAGCCTGTCCATGCCCTGCCTTACATCGTCTGTAAACTCCATATAATCTTCACGGCTCGGGACGCCCTGCAACTCTAAAACCTGCAAGGATGTTTTCATGATGGAAAGCGGGGTCTTCAGCTCATGGGCGGCATTTGCGGCAAAGTTTTTCTGGGCGATATACGCCCCTTCCAGGCGGTCCATCATATTGTTGAAGGACTGCGTCAAACGGTACACCTCGTCCTGCTGCCGGGGAAGCTCCACCCGGTGGCGTAGGTTTTTATCGTCGATACTGCTTATGGAATGCGTAAGGCGGCTCAGGGGCTTTAAGATTTTACCGGTCAATAGGAATATAGCAGCCGCCAGTACCATAACCGTAAACACCATGGACAACGTGGCGCTGATGGAAAAACCCCTTATCGTGTTCTGATAGTTAACCCGGTTTTGCGGGATATCCGGCGCCTGGCCAGGGCTTCCCCCTTGGCCGGGGGGCGGTGCCTCGACGCTGTGATCATAGGCGACCATAGAGCGCATGTACCGGCCGGCATAGGCGATAGAGGTGGCCGTCAGGAACAGGCAGGCCGCTGCTACCACCAAGCTTGCCATAACGACTATTTTACTGCGCAGCGACCATGCCCTCATCCCTCGCCCTCCTCTGGGGGCGAAAGCATATACCCCTGCCCCCGCAGCGTGGTAATATAGCCGTGCGCGCTGCCCGCGTCCTTTATCTTTTTACGCAGGGAGTGTATGTGGAAGCGCAGGGAGTTTGAAAACAGATCGGTATCGCTGTCCCAAACATGCTCTATCAGCTCCTCCGCGCTGACAACGGTTGCCGGGTGGTGCAGAAGGTATTGCAGGATGGAATATTCTTTTTTTGTCAGGTCGAGCAGCGTGCACGCAAAGAAAGCTTTTTTAGCCGAGGTGTCCACCGACACTTGGCCGCACTGTAAAACATGGCCTTCTACGCCGGTATCCTGGCGGAGCAGGCTCCTGATCCTGGCTTCCAGCTCAAGGAAGTCAAAGGGCTTTGTCAAATAGTCATTGCTACCATAGTCCAGCCCCTTAACCTTGTCAAAAACCGTATTTTTAGCGGATAAGATGATTACCCGCAGCCGGCTGTTTGCTGCACGGATAGACTTGAGGACATCTAAACCGTTTATTTTAGGGATATTGATGTCAAGCACCATCAGGTCATACTGGTTGATTTCCAAAAGCGCCAGGGCTTCCTCCCCGTCAAAGGCGCAGTCCACCGCATAGCCGAGCTTGCGCAGGCCCTTGGCGATGGATTTGGAAAGCAAAACCTCATCTTCCACGATCAATAGCTTCATATAATTCCTCCTTTGCAATGCCGCAGGGTATCAAACGGTTATTCAGCAATCATTATATCGGATCTTATGTTAGATTTACATTAGATTTACATTAGATTTTAATGGCATCCGCGCCACCAGTTGTTAACAGGATCCCAACAAACGGTGAATGGCATGTAAAAAGCCCCCCGGACGGTATCATCCGGGGGGCTTTCCCTTGCCTAATGCAAATTAGCCCTGGTAGCAGACACGGTACCAGCGGCAACGCCAGCGGCCTACATTGCTGTTGTTATTGTTGTTGCCATTATTGTTGCCATTGCAGCAGCAACGGCAGCAGCAGTTACAGCAACAATTGCAGCAGCAGTTGTTATCGCAGCGATTGGATGAGCAGCACATACATTCCCCTCCTTTACATGAGATATGTAGCCTCGCCCATCTGGTTTATACTATGCGGCGGCCGTCCCATCCGGGACAAAAAAAACAGCCCCTCCCGCAGCCAGCCGATTTGCGGGAGGGGGAAGGGCCAGGCGCAAGCCGGGCGTTGCCGCCATTTGGACCATTGCAACGCATTAATGCCCGTAATATTGCCTTTACCCCATCTTTGCAGCAAAAGTAGTATAACATAGTTAGAGAAAGGGGGAGGTAACGATGTTGAGGTACGCGAATACGGCCCGCCATGCACACCCATTGCGTTTTCCAATGCCCGATCGGCCGGTTTACGGCAGGGAAACCAAAAACCAATCGTTTTTGCAATATATTTCATCCCTGGTGCTCCTCCCTGCAGGCGTTATCGCCGCTATTATTGCAATCGCCGTTATCGTGGTGACGCCTATCGCGCTGCTGATGGGGTTCCCCCTTTAGCATGGCATCATGGCAAAACAGCCCCTCCCGCCGTCACAGGCCGGAGGGGCTTTCCCATGCGCCCCGCACCGGCAAAAATGGGCGCGGGTACGGCAAACGCCCCCTGCGCCCACAGGTTTTCCATCCTTCCCCGCCCCTTTATGGCAACCAAAAGCCCCGGGACGGCCATTGCCGCCCCGGGGCGCTGGTTATGCTTTCGCGAGGTATTCCACCAGCCGCATCACGGTGGCGGCGGCCTCGGCGCGCGTGGTGCCGCCC
>NZ_LT707034.1 GCF_900155735.1 Intestinibacillus massiliensis | reverse complement strand
TTACACCTTCAAAACTGAACAATAACATACTGGCAAAAGCCTCTTCCGAGTGTTAACCCAATAATCATCAGGTCAAGCCCTCGACCTATTAGTATCAGTCCGCTCCATACATTACTGCACTTCCACTCCTGACCTATCAACCTCGTAGTCTACAAGGGGTCTTACTCCCGAAGGATGGGAATACTTATCTCGAGGGGAGTTTCACGCTTAGATGCCTTCAGCGTTTATCTCGTCCGTACTTAGCTACCCGGCTATGCTCCTGGCGGAACAACCGGTGCACCAGCGGTACGTCCATCCCGGTCCTCTCGTACTAAGGACAGCTCCTCTCAATATTCCTACGCCCGCAACAGATAGGGACCGAACTGTCTCACGACGTTCTGAACCCAGCTCGCGTACCGCTTTAATTGGCGAACAGCCAAACCCTTGGGACCGAATTCAGCCCCAGGATGCGATGAGCCGACATCGAGGTGCCAAACCTCCCCGTCGATGTGGACTCTTGGGGGAGATCAGCCTGTTATCCCCAGGGTAGCTTTTATCCGTTGAGCGACGGCATTTCCATTCACATACCGCCGGATCACTAACTCCAACTTTCGTTACTGCTCGAACCGTCATTCTCGCAGTTAGGCCCGTTTATGCGTTTACACTCATTGCACGATTTCCGTCCGTGCTGAACGGACCTTTGAGCGCCTCCGTTACTCTTTAGGAGGCGACCGCCCCAGTCAAACTGCCCACCTGACAGTGTCCCCCGGCCAGATTCATGGCCGCAGGTTAGAATCCCAATATCCCAAGAGTGGTATCCCAAGGTTGCCTCCACCAATGCTGGCGCACTGG
>NZ_LT707033.1 GCF_900155735.1 Intestinibacillus massiliensis | reverse complement strand
GGAGATCATGCACCACCAAGGCTTTGACTTTGTGCCTGGGGCCCTCAGCTTACCCGCCGTTGAGGTTAGAATGATCAACGTAATGAGCCGGGAAGTGTTTATCTTTTGTACCATCCCTGATATAAACGGCGAATAGGTCAAGATATTGGTTGTGTTTGTGTCTTTTATATGGACACATACTCTAATGCGGTCACTGCAGCCAGAATCAGTGAAGTATCGTCAGCTTGGTGCGGAAAGCGTTTTTTACCACATTTATTTTCAAAAAAGCTGCAGAATACATGGAAACAGCGGACATAAGAGTGTCAAAGAGAAAGTAAAACTGAGCGTGAACTATCGGGAACGGCTATAAAGAAATCTGAAAATTTTCCCAGGTTTCTTTGGGCTTAAGAGGCTGTGCGTTCAAGTCCCACTACTCAGACCAACTCATAAGCTACATTTTAGCCTTGCTCTACAGGGCTGAAATGTAGCTTTTACTTTTAATAAAACCTCCATGATATACTGATTTTCAGTAATGATCATGGAGGTTTTGTCATGTCCAAAAGAATTGATATACAGCCAGTAACGGTAAAAAAGCCACTCGTGGAACAGCCCCTTCGGGTGGCAGCCTACTGCCGGGTCAGTACCGATAGCAAGGAGCAGCTTGGAAGTTTGGAAAATCAAATCGAGTTCTATACCGACTACATCCGTAAACAAATCAACTGGACACTCGCGGGCATCTATTCCGACAATGCTTCCGGCGTTCGAATAAAAAAGAGAACCGGCTATCAGCAGATGATGAAAGATCGTAAGAATGGCAAAATTGATTTGATCTTGGCCAAGTCCATCAGCCGATTCGGCAGGGACACATTAACAACTATCAAAGATATCAGCAGGCTAAAGAAAATGAGTATAGGGGTTTACTTTGAAGTCGGCAGATTCGATACTCTAACAACTAGTGACAGCATTATTGATCAATATGCCACGCTGGCCCAGGCAGAGAGCCAGTCCCACAGTGAGAATGTAAAGTTCGGTATGCGCCGTCGAATGGAGAGCGGCAGGACACTCCTCAACCACACGCAGTTTCTGGGCTACACCAAAGGCCGCGATGGTGAGTTAAAGGTTGTCCCAGAGGAAGCCGAAATCGTGCGAAAGATTTTCGAGCTGTATCTTCAAGGAAACGGAGTCCGCAAGATAAAGCGATACTTAGAGGAACATGGAATCAGAACAGTGACGGGCAAAGCGGAGTGGAGCACGTCCACCATTGACCGGATGCTGAGCAACATGAAATACATCGGACGGGTGCTGATGCAGAAGTCCTACACACCGGATTTTCTAACCGGCAGACAGGTGAAAAATCAAGGCCAACTTGCAATGTACTTGGTGGAAGACGCCCACGAACCAATCATTGACCAGATGACTTTTAATAGGTCCAAGAAATGAAGGGACACATCAAAAGCACGGTACAAATAGAATATTCTGTGATATAATAAATAAATAGTCATGATCACTTTGGAATTGCGACTATGCAATTTTCGTAAGTTTAAGTGTATGGATGATACGCTCGGTCTTACTGTCACGTTTCATTAAGGCCTTTATAAGCAGCTTAACTAAGAACTCATCGGGAGTTATTCAAACAGCACCTTTGGTGTTTGCTTAAAAAGCCTGGCGGCTACCGAAAGATGGTGAAGGGGTTTTACCATCTTGGTGTATTTATGGTACACGAATAAATATATTTTTGTGGAATGAGCGTGTTTTGACGCAAATCCTACGGATGGAGGACACGGTAATGGCAAACAAGCTGGAGCTGACATGGTATGGGAAGGACGAGCCGATCAAGGTGGAGCCGCGACTGCTGATAGAAGCTCCAGCCTTGTCCAACTGCACCCTTGCCCCAGATACGGATAACATGCTTATTCACGGCGACAACCTGCTGGCGCTGAAGGCGCTGGAGAAGAAGTTTGCCGGGCAGGTGAAGTGTGTTTACATCGACCCTCCATACAATACAGGCTCCGCCTTTGAACACTATGACGACAATCTGGAGCATAGCCAGTGGCTGAATTTGATGCGGCCTCGGTTGGAAATTTTGTGGAACCTTCTGCGTGAGGAGGGCAGTATCTGGATCAGCATCGATGATGATGAACAAGCATATATGAAGGTCCTCTGTGACGAACTGTTCGGAAGGGAACATTTTGTGTCATCAATGGTATGGCAAAAACGTACTTCCCCCGATATGCGAGCAGTTATCAGTGATGGGCATGAGTATATTTTGCTTTATGTTAAAGACAGAGAAAAATTCAAAAAGGTCAGAAATAGGTTGCCCTTAAGCGCAGAGCAGGCGTCAACTTATAAGAATCCGGATCATGATCCTCGTGGCGACTGGACATCTGCCGATTATACTGCGCAAGGATATCGGCCTAATCAAATGTATGAAATTACAACACCTGGTGGAACAACATTTACGCCACCAGACGGTAAATGTTGGAAGAATATAGAGGCAGTTTTTCTTCAGCAAGTAGCTGAAAATAGGATTTGGTTTGGTCCGGATGGTTGTGCTATGCCTCGCCGAAAAACGTTTTTATCAGAACATGAAGGTGTAATCCCTTGGACATGGTGGACAAATAAAGAAGTTGGTCATAACCAAGAAGCAAAAAAGGAAATTATTTCCTTGTTTAGTGCAGCAAATGTGTTTGATACACCCAAACCGGAACGCCTCATTGAGCGTATCATTTACATTGCTACCAACCCCGGCGATCTTGTCCTCGACTCCTTCCTTGGCTCCGGCACCACCGCCGCCGTCGCCCACAAGATGGGACGCCGGTACATCGGCATAGAGATGGGCGAGCATGCTTACACCCACTGTAAGGTGCGTTTGGATAAGGTGATCGCAGGGGAAGACCAGGGCGGTATTACCAAAAGCCAAAACTGGCAAGGTGGCGGTGGCTACCGCTTTTACGAGCTTGCCCCCACCCTAATCAATATGGATGCCTTTGGAGAAGCGATTATTAATCCGGATTATGACGCTGACGCGCTGGCCGCGGCAGTGGCCCTCCACGAAGGCTTTACCTATCAACCGAGCGCCGACTTATTCTGGAAGCAGGCGGTCGGGAACGAAAACAGTTTCCTCTTTACCACGACCCGCCACCTGACCTCAGCCTATCTGGAATCTATCAAGGGCAGCATGGAGGAAGGGGAGTATCTGGTGATTGCCTGCCGTTCCTATGACAAGGGGCTGGATAGGGCATATGAAACGATCGCGGTGAAGAAAATACCGCAAATGCTCCTTGACCGCTGTGAGTTTGGCAGGGACGATTATAGTCTGAACATTGTACATCCTCCGGTCTATGAGGATGAGGAGGTGGCACATGATGAATGAGCGTTTCCCCTTATACACCACGGATTATATCAGCGGCGTGATGTCTTTGCGCAAGCCGCAGACTGCTTCACTAAAGATTTTGGAGGAGATCGTCACCTCTGTCAATCTCCGCAAGGACATGAATTTAAAGGCGGCGCTGGGAAGCGTCCACGCGATGTACCCCACCTGCTCGGACTTTGAGCGGGATTTCATGTCCCTGACCTTTGCCTTGGCTACCGGCGTAGGCAAAACCAGATTGATGGGGGCATTCATAGCCTATCTGTACACCCAGCACAATATCAAAAATTTCTTTGTAGTTGCGCCCAATACTACCATCTATGACAAGCTGAAAAAGGACTTGAGCGATAGCAACAGTCAAAAATATGTTTTTAAAGGCCTGGGCTGCTTCCCTGTTCTGCCACAGATTATCACAGATGATGATTATCGAGATAAGACAATCTCCTTGTACGATTCAGATATTCATATCTTTATCTACAACATTGACAAGTTCAACAAAGAGGGCGCAAATATGCGCAAGGTGAACGAGCTGCTGGGCGACTCGTTCTATCAGTATCTTTCCAACCTGCCTGATATGGTCCTGATTATGGACGAATCCCACCATTACCGGGCGGAGAAAGGCGCGCAGGCGCTGAACGACCTGCATCCGCTATTGGGCCTGGAACTGACCGCAACGCCGCTTGTATCAAGTGGTACAAAGCAGGTTCCCTTTAAGAATGTGGTCTACGAATACCCACTGTCGAAAGCAATTGAGGACGGCTATACCCGAACGCCCTTTGCTGTGACCCGCTCCGATATCGACTTTTACAACTTTGGGGACGAGCAACTTGATAAAATGATGCTTCTGGACGGTATCGCTTGCCACGAAAGGACAAAAACGAAGCTGGAGGTATACGCAGCCAATCACAGCACACCAGAGAAACCGGTGCGGACCGTGAAGCCCTTTATGCTGGTGGTATGCAAGGATACTGGCCATGCGGCATGGGTGGAGGATTTTATCAAATCGGATGAGTTCCGAAATGGCGCGTACCGCGGTAAGACGATCACCGTCCATTCCAAGCAGAAGGGCGCGGAGACCGAGGCCAATACTCGGTTGCTGTTGGATGTAGAGAGCTCGGACAACCCGATTGAGATCGTCATCCATGTCAATATGCTGAAGGAGGGCTGGGACGTCAACAACCTCTACACCATCGTACCTCTCCGTACGGCCGCCTCCAAAATCCTGCGGGAGCAGATGGTGGGACGGGGACTGCGTCTGCCCTATGGCGAGCGTACCGGGGATAGGGATGTGGACGCCGTCATGCTGACCGCCCACGACAAGTTTCAGGACATTTTGGCAGAGGCGCAAAAAGGGGATTCCATTTTTAAGGCAGGTAATGTCATCAAGGCAGAGGAGGAACTGGACGAGCCTGAGGAGGTTGTCTATACCCAGCTCTCACTGGCTATTGAACCAGACCGGGAATTGGAGCGGGCCTATGCGCAGACCGGACTTGTGGAGTGTGAGGAGAACGATGCGCTCCTGAAAACGGTAAAGGACTATCTTCGGGAGGAAACGGAGCGCTATATCGCGCATAGCGGGAACTCCCCCACTGTCCCAGCCGAGCCGGAGAAGCATAAGATCGTACAGGCGGTAAAACAAAAGATAGAAGAGCATCAGGATTTGGGCAAGACCTTTAAGGACAACGAGAACCCATTCCTTGCGTGGATTGGGGAGGAAAGCGAACAGACCTATACCATGATTATGGGAAAATATATTCCCATTCCCCGTATCCGTGTGACGGATACCGGTGTGGAGGAATATGTGTTCGTTGACTTTGACCTTGATTTGTCTGTGTTTACCCATACTCCTATCCGAAACGAGCTGTTGATCCAAAATCTTGAGGACATGAGCGACCGGCAGCGAATCCAGGGAGATGCCATTGACTTTGAGGGCTACAACCCCCCAAAGGTCATTTTGGAGGAGCTGCGCAAAAAGCCGGAGATCGATTATGAACGCTGTTCGGTTTTGCTGTTCAAGCTCATTACCCAGGCATGCGGCCACTATGAGGCCGCTTTTGGGAAAAATGGGATGCAGAATATCGTGATGATGTACCGGCGCGACCTTGCCAACAAAATCTACATGCAAATGATGAAGCACTTCTACTGTGAGAATGGTTTTTTGCAGGAGGAAGTCATTGACCTGAAATGCAGTAATCTGCGACAGAAATTGGGCTGTAAGCAGCGCGTGGGGTTATATGAAGATTTTGAGGGTGACATCCACTCCGTCCTGTTTGAAGGAATAAAAAAAGGGGTCTTTGCGGAGGCGAAGTTCGATTCTAAGGAGGGCGAACTCACGCTGGCTCGTGTTCTGGAAAGAGACGAAGACGTGCTGAAGTGGCTGCGCCCTGCTCCCAATGAGTTCAATATTACTTATAACCGAGGCAAGCGTTATGAACCGGACTTTGTGGTAGAAACCGCGGATTGCTGTTATCTGATCGAGGTCAAGGCGGAAAAGGACATGGAAGACCCGGATGTAATTGCCAAGAAAAAGCGGGGCATTCAATATTGCGATGTGGCGACCCGGTGGTGCAAAGCAAACGGATATAAGCCGTGGCGATATCTCTTTATTCCCGCTAAACAGGTACTGCCTAATTCGACATTTGCGCAGCTTTCAAAACAGTTCCATGAAGGCTGAATGGATGAAGTAAGTACCCTTTCCGAAATATGCAGATACAATGATTGACAAGGGCTTGATTATGGCAGGACCTTCTTCGAGATGAGCGTCGCCCGTTGCGCTGGATTCTGATTCGTGAAGAATGGGAACGCGGGATGAGGGGCATTTTCCTCACTATGGAGGCAAACAATCATTCCATGATTGCAGGGTTCCGCCGCCTTTGGCGGCAGCGAATTTACGATGCACTCGCGCCTCGCCCCTGGGCGGGGACCCTTTTTACCGATATCTATTTTGCGCAGTAGTGGCAAAAATCATTTAAATTACAGATATAGTAGCAATTATAATACAAGTCGGCGGATGGTCAAAATTTGACCACCCGCCATAAGATTGCACGATTTATCTTCTATACCGTTTATATTTGCATTTTACTTGACTGTTTAAATAGACTAAGCTACTATTCAGGCTATTTCTCCCTTATCGGAGCCTGAAGTGAATTTCAGTTGGGCAATACCTGTTGAACTGCCCTTCCACTCCAAAACGCCAAATTCATTTTCAGAAATTGAAAAAGGATATAAAAAGTATTCTGTATTATTTGCGTATTCTGGAACGGCATATGTGCGGATGCCTTTTTCATACACGGCGATGTGCTCTACTTGTTGTTTGCTATTTACCCCAATGGCAGTTGATATGCCATCTGATGTTAATTTATACAGGGGCAAATGCTCAGTGGATTGCAATATTTTACCCTCAAAATTCCTGACACTAACTGTTCCCATCAATTCATCTTTATTGGAAGTGGAAGACTGGTCAATCGTTGACATTAAAATACTATCTTGGAGCAGTGTATAGCTATACATCCGCTCAGATTGCCCTAATTGTGCTTGGCCGATGACCTTTTCATTATCTCCAACCAATAATGTGCCTCTCGAATCCAGCCCCATATAGTATAGGTAGCATTGTCCATTCCCTTCTAACTTAGATCCAAGTGGCGTGTGATCGGCGCTTTCGACATAGCGTATAGAATCGGATATACGGCCATCACTATGAATAATACAAACTCCAAATTCTTTGGTTATTGGATTATAAAAGTTATACGCTGTATTATTATCGCCTAGTGATACCATGGTAGGTGCACCTACAAAAGATGAGCATAAGTCGGATTTCAGTATTTCCCGGTTCGATTGTATACGACATACATTATAAGTATAAGCCCCCTCATTGCGGCTGCTAATATCCACTTCGATCAAATCAAACCCATTATCCAACAGTACACCATCTGCGCAAAAGGTGCCTGGTGATACTGTATACTCGCTAACTATTTCGTTATCTCTGAGTGAATACTGCACAACACGGGTTGTATAGCTATTATAACCTTGTTCTACTGCATAATCATCGCCTTCTTGATAACGCTTGGATATGGACAGCAATACTTTATCTGATTTGCTATCCAATACTTCTACGGAATCTGTGCTATCAAATATCCCTTTGGTATCTAAGTGATCAAGTTCGTAGCTTAATGAAGGATGATCCTCTTGCGGGCTAACGGTGCAACCCGCTAACAGTGTGCATAGTCCCAGCACAATCAATAAACACTTCCGCATAACTTTACCTCATGTTCTTTTCACAAGATTTAAAAGATAAGGTGCTGGACATGAATCACTTGAACAGTTGCAATGTCCAGCGCCGTTAAGATGTAAATTTACCGGTATAGTTAATTTGTCATATGGTGTTCTTGCAAACCATTTAAACATTGGGCATTGCAGGCGTTTTTAGCTGAGGTGAGGCCGATGAGTGAAAAAATTCTGCCAACAAGAAAATAGCCGATAAAACTTCTTGCTACTCTCAACAGTAGTTGATCTGTAGAAATCATACTGCATCGCAAGACGGCTTGCAAAACGGTGAAAACAATGGGGAGTCCACATGTGCCGAGGACGCATTAACAGAGGGAATAACGAAGAAAGCGCCTAGTGGTAGCAAGGGCAAAATGTTGAGGAGTATGTTGCTATATCGACTAATTTTAAACCATTCTTTATAATGGGAAAGGGGGTGAGGCTCACAAATGCGTTAAAATATTCTGTTATAGAAAGTAAGTGCGTTTGGCTGTGAAAGTCAGCAATAATATGTAGGAAAGGATAGAATAGATTTTCTTTTTCATCACAATAGCCGCTTTTTTGTAGGATGGCAGTGGTAAACCCATCAAGGTACCACTACTATTTTAAATTTTGAAGGAAATACAGAGTTTCATAAGTTCTCTTTCATGTGGAAGATACGCTAGTTGCCTTTTCAAGCGTTGTTCCACCAATGAGCGAAGTGTTCTGTAAGTGTTTTATTATGCACATAATTTTTACTTCTAAAGTTGATTATCTATATAACATTATTTTACTTTTTGTGATTATAATTGTCAAGAAAACCTTGTCTCTTAAATAGTGTATATTATTTTAGGTGATCGGATTCGTCGAGATTAATAAGACAAATGTGCTTGAACTACCGCAATATAAGCATGCTTGTTACAGGACATGCAAGGTGCAATAGCTACCTGCTTAACACCCATTTAAAAGCTTTAACCGGCAAGAAGCAGTTTTATTCGGGAATAATGTCATTTGAAAGAGTACCTGTAACGTCCCACTTCGCAAGTTTTTTAACGTGATGGCATTATCCTTGTTGCCAGTATATAGGCAGGCGACCGCTAAACCGGTGCGCTGCTTCCATTCCTTCACCTGATCGCGCATTAAGGAAATCGTGGGTGTAATCACCAGCATAAGCGCATCCGAATGTAAGCACGCCTGCACCATAAAGCATAGGGTCTTGCCGTCAGAAGTTCTGGTTAGGCCAATCACGTTGTTGCCACTCATGAGTTCACTACAAACAGCCTTTTGAAACGGTTTTAGCTTTTCAATCCCAAGTTTTTGGCAAATAGCCGCTAACTGTTCTTTGTGTAAATTGCTCATAAAAAATATACCTCCAATTAAGCGATTTTTCTAAAAAAGTGGATTAACAAAAATCTTTGTTTTTGTCACCCTATAAGCCTGTTAAGCCTATAGTTAATGTATAATTTGATTGAAAAGACAGGATATATAATAGAACATCTGCCTGGGCTATAAATTCAAAAAGATGGCTATCACTCGGAAATCTTTCCAATGTGATAGCCATCTTAGTAGCCGCTTTTCAACCGATGCTTTGCACTATGAGAGGGAGGCGTCGGTTTCATCGTGTGGAATTTTAGTCGCATACCTTACGATTTAATTTTATAAGTCATCCTATTACGCTCTGTCTCCGAGATAAGGCCCGCTTTAAACAGGACGGTGTTAAAGTATAATAGCCAAAGCTCTTCGATCGTCTTTTGGTCCGAGATTTCTTTGTTGTTCATGCAGATCACGTCCTTTTATAGTGTCTGCGGTTATAGTATATATTTGAATACTTTATCATTCCGCATTACTATATTGTTAATAAGGACATAAATTTATACATGTGCAGCAAATTATGTGTTGTTTTCTATCGATTTTACTGATGCTGTGACCCATCAATCGGTATTTCGGAATCTGGTGCCTCGCCGGTGATCAGGGCATTCCGCATGTCTTCCTCAATGAAATCCAGTTTGTCGATTTTTAGTATTATCGCATTAACGGTGGATTGGTCTGCTTTATGAACAGGCATACGGGCCTTGCCCGTTGGATGCAGATATGCTGGTTTTTCTTTCTTAACATCTTTTATAATTTGTTTTGGATCACATTCTTCTAAATGTGTTTTTATCAAATCAATAAATTCGTCTTCCCGAAATAACAGTGCACAAAAGCTAGTTTTACTTTGCTTATCTTGATATGTTTTAATATAGCCCCAGTATTTATAATCAGATTTATCGGGATACTCCTGGTCGAATAACCCGTGCGCCTCTACACGCAAATAACGGTTAAAGTTATCTGGTATCAAAATTTTCTTCAGTACAAATTTAAATATATCTTGTGCATCGTGCGTAGTAAACGTGTCGCGTTGTTCAACTGGACGTGTGTCCTTGGGCAGGTCGAGATAATCTGGCAGCAGGCAATTCAAGATTTGCGCCCGGTATTGGCTTGGATCTGCTTCTGGGAGTTTTTCGGAAATAATCATACCGAAATGGATACAAGGGATAGGCAAAATTAAAAAGTGTGCCTTTGCGGTGTAAAACACATCCTTGGGGTGTAAAGTGTGGTCGGGACCTCCCGGCTGTTTTCGTTTATGGAGGAAAGATATGAAAAGGACATTGACCCAAAAGCAAATCGCTGATTATGAGCAGCTTTGCCATGAGAGAAATAATGGTCGGCTATTGACCCCAGATGGACTGCGGTTCATTTGCGAAGCAAATAACTACAATGCAGAAGCAATCGGCAGATACTTTCTGGAGTTGCTTCCCACCATTTGTAAAAAGGAACAGTGAAAAAACACCTCGCAGCCGGAGAAAAGACTCCCGTTGCGAGGTGTTTTGCGTATGTGCTTATGCCTTGATTTCCATGCCGTTGCGGAAGGTGACCCGAACATCGGTTGCGGAGTGGACGGTCACAAAATCCACCAGCCCACACCAGAGGTTCGTCTGGAACTCAGTGACCAGTCCGTCCTGCTCCTCCAGAACCTTGAGGAACTCCTCAATGGTGGCTCTCCGTGCCTTTTTGTCGGCGATCAGCTTGGTGATGGCGTCCAGTTTGGCTTTGGCTTCATCGTAGCGTTGGGTCAGTCCATCATAGCGTTACTGGTATTCTGCCTGATCGAGAGCCACATGAGCGTTTTCGTAGATACACTTTTCGACCGCATCGGCAAGCATCTGAACTTCCTCGATCAGCTCGGTTTCCTGGGCTTGCAGGGGTGCGAGGTCAAAGGCAAGTGCCAAGCCCCCGGTCAAGGATGCGATGATGGCATCCTTCTGGGCAAGAAGCTGGTTGACTGCCGAAATGAAGTGGCGGTGGATGTCCTCATCCGTGAGGTGCGGTGTGGTGCATTTGTTGTCGCCATCAAATTTGTGGTTGCATTGCCAGATGGTCTTTTTGTACTTATCCGTGGAGTGCCAGGTCTTGGAACCGTACCAGCTACCGCACTCACCGCAGCGAATTTTGCCGGAGAAAAGGTGGACACCACTTCGTCTGCCACGTTTGCTGCGCCGTTCCAGTTCTTGCTGAACCATCTCGAATACCTCCGGGCTGATGATGGCTTCGTGGTTACCCTCCACATAATACTGTGGAATTTCGCCCTCGTTGGCTTTTTTCTTTTTGGTGAGGAAGTCCACCGTGTAGCTTTTCTGCAGGAGGGCATCACCTTTGTACTTCTCGTTGGTGAGGATGCTCCGAACCGCTCCGGCGTTCCACTTGTCCTTGCCACATGGTGATTTGATGCCATCGGCGGTCAGTCTGGCGGCGATACCGTGGGGTGTCATGCCCTGCAGGAACATACTGTAGATGCGGCGAATGATGGTCGCCTCGTCCTTGTTGAGAACCAGGTTGCTATCCTCGCCACGGTCGTAGCCCAGAAACCGCTTGAACGGAACGATGACCTTGCCGTCTGCAAACCGCTTTCTCTGACCCCAGGTGCAGTTCTCTGAAATAGAGCGGCTTTCCTCCTGGGCAAGGCTGGACATGATGGTGATGAGCAGTTCGCCCTTACTGTCGAATGTCCAGATGTTCTCTTTTTCAAAGTAGCACTCCGTGCCGTGTTCCTTCAGTTTGCGGATGGTGGTCAGACTGTCGACCGTGTTTCTGGCAAAGCGGCTGACCGACTTGGTGATGATGAGGTCGATTTTTCCTGCCAAGGCATCGGCGACCATGCGCTTGAAGCCCTCACGGTGCTTGGTGTTCGTGCCGGTTATGCCCTCGTCCGTATAGACCGATACCAGTTCCCAATCGTCCCTGCCGTTGATGTAATTGGTGTAGTAGTCTACCTGGGCAGTATAGCTGGTGAGCTGCTCCTCGCTGTCGGTGGAAACACGGGCGTAAGAAGCCACCCGGCGTTTCTTCTTTTCGTTAATCGGTGTCGCTGTGAACCGGCTGATCGTTGCCGGAATGGTCGTTACTTTCGCCACGTCTTTTCCTCCAATTCTCAATCATTTTCTGTCTCATGTGTTCTTTGCGTTCCTCGCTGTGCTTTGGCATCTGCCGCTTGTTTTCCCATTCGCCCTCAAAAGTGTGTCCGTCAAAAAAAGTGGATGGAGAGTGGGAAGGGTGCGGTGATGTGGATGCAGGCGATCTGCTCTCTGAAGGCGGTCTCATCGAAACCGTCAGTCCCCAGAGCCTCGGCACAAAACTCTTTGAGCGTTTCCTCCTTTATACTTGGGCTGTCGCAGTTGCCAGCGGATGCACACCGCCAGACGGACACATAATCGCCAGCCTTGCGGCGGGAGCGTTGCCTGCGGTAATTCTCCCCACAGTGGTCGCAGCGGATTCGGCTGGTGAAACAGGAGGAGTTGGGGCCAAGCTGATGCTCTTGCACATACCGACCCTTGGCGGCTCTGTGCTCATCCGTCCAGCAATCCTTCTTTGCCGTGGACTGCCAGGTGGTGCGGATAATCTGCCCGTCCGTCATGTAGAACTCCAGAACCCCGTGTTCCGGCACGATGATTTTCTCCACTTGGACACTGAACACTTCCTCGTCAAATTCGGCAAGCCCCAGCACCTCGGCGCACTTCTCTCGGAGAATGTCCTCTCGGATGTCCTTTGCCGGACAGGAGCCGCCTTTCTTTTTCTGCGTTCCGCAGCCGTAGGTGGTGTACATATCCGAGTCATGTGGAGCCTTGTGCTTGGCTCTGTTCCTGCGGGTGTTCCGCACGAAGCTGGAACCACAGTGACCGCATTTGATTTTGCTGGTGAAGCAGGAGGTGTTGATGCTCCAGTTGGCAAACACCCCAAGTTCTCTGCGGCGGGCTTTTTCTGCCTGCACCGCCTGGTGGACCTCCATCGGAATAATCGGCTCGTGGGTGTTCTCTACGAAATACTACGGCAGCTCACCGTAGTTCTTTTTGCTCTTGCCGCTGATGGGGTCTACCACATATTCCTTTTGAAAAAGCAGGTTTCCCGTATAGGTGATGTTGCCAAGAATCTGGCGAATGGATGTGTTCCCGAAGCGCTGACCCTTGTAGGATTTGACTCCCATTTCGGCCAGTTTCTTTTCGGTGGTTTCTGCCGAAAGCCCTGCCAGGAAGTCATCAAAGATGAGCCGGACAATGGCGGCTCCCTCCGGCTCAATGACCAGGTGGTCGCCCTCCCAGCGATAACCGTAGATATTGAACCGTCCGTTGGGGATGCCCTGTTCAAAGCGTTTTCTCGTCCCCCATTTCACATTGTCGGAAATGCTGCGGCTTTCTTCCTGGGCGAAGGATACCAAAAGGGTCAGCATCAATTCGCCGTCCTCGGTCATGGAATCAATGCGTTCCTTTTCAAAGCGGACGGAGATGCCCAGCTCCTTGAGATGGCGAACCGTCTCCAGAAGGTCGACCGTGTTTCTGGCAAAGCGTGAAATGGACTTTGTGAGGACAATGTCTATCTTCCCGGCTTCGCAGTCAGCCAGCATCCGATTGAACTCTGCACGGTCTTCTGCTCTGGTGCCGGAGATGCCGTTGTCAGCGTAGACTCCAACATACTCCCAATCGCGGTGCTTTTGGATGAGGTCGCTGTAGTAGCTGATCTGTGCCGAAAGGGAGTGGTGCAAACGCTCGGACTCCATTGAAACACGGGCGTAGGCAGCGACCTTTTTGCGGCTCGGAATATGCGGTATTTTGTTTTCGATTTTACTGATTTTACGCATAAAATCACTCCTTTCCGACACTATATATCACTCTAAAAGCCTATTTTATCAAGTCATTTTCGGATAATAATGTACCCAAAGTTGGCTCGAAATCAGCCCGCAGTTTTGTATCAATTACGGCATATTCCTCCTCGGTCAGAAGCCCTTGACTCAGGAGGTTTTTTGCTATCGATATGGCGGTCTGGTATTGCAGTTCGGCGCGGAATGCCGTCTCACTCATGCTCATCACCGCCTTTATAACGGTCTGCGATGTAGCAGGCGTGGGAGCAGTATTTCCGTCCGGCATTGCCATAGGCTGTGAAGGGCTTTCCGCAGTGGGCACAGGTGAAGCTGTACACGGCTTTGCGATTGACCGCTTCAGGGTGGCTGTTCCACCAGACGGTGCGGCACTTGTCAGAGAGGGTGTCTTTATACAAGGCATCGATCTCCGCAGGCTCAAAGCCGGTGAGGGATACATCAAAATCCGCGCCCGGCAGGTCGGCGATGAGCAGAGCCAGTTTGTCCTTATCCCAATCGCCGGAGATTTTGTTGAGGGCGATGTTGAGGGCTTTTTCCTTGTCCTCGTCCATCTCCACCACAACGCATTCCACCTCGGTGATTCCCATGTCGATGAGAACCTTGAGCCGCTGGTGACCTCCGACAACTCTGCCGGTGGTCTTGTTCCAGATGACAGGCTCCACATATCCGAACTGCTCAATGGAGCGTTTCAGCTTTTCGTACTCGGCATCACCCGGCTTGAGGTCTTTTCTGGGGTTATAGTCCGCAGGCAGAAGGTCAGTGGTGTTCTTTTTCTCGATCAGCATCAGAACAACCCCCATTCTGCGAACTTCTCAAAGCCGCCCAGGTCGGAGATGAACTTTCGAGCAATTTCGACAATTTCCGCATAGGGCTTGCCGTCAATGGTGTCATCCCCAATGGCGCAGCACAGTTCTACGGGCTTGCCGGTCTGCTGGGCTTTGAGCCAGGTATAGATGTTTACGGATACATCGGCTTTGGAGAGGTCTTTGCCGTGGAGACCACCGCCGATTACAGAGTCAGCCATGTCAGACCCCAGCTTGCGGTTTGTCGCGCCGGTATCAACATCGGGATCACCGGTTCAGTCACCGAGCGGATTGATTTCCGCATTGGGGTAATCGGCAGCAAGGCCATCGGTCGCTGCATTGCTCTGGCAAATGATGAGCCGGTCGCTGTCCAGGATGTATTTGCCGTCATAGGGATGCTTGCCATAAATGGCACGGGCAATTTCGGACAGAGCCTTCTGCTCGGAGGTCAGCGGCATACCCTTAAAGATGCCGTTGTCACCGCAGCGGATGCCGCCGGACTGGTTTCTGGTCAGATGGGCATCCTGGGGAACGATGTGGATGTTGGGAACAATCGCCCCAGCGATGCGGTAGAGGGCATCGGTGATCTCCACCATGTCAAGCTGGGCAGTTGTCTCGATGATTACATGGCACACACCATGACCAATGAGAACCTCCACAGCGATTTTGGGGTTTGCTTCATTTTTGTACGCCAGGTCTACGATAGCCCCGGCAATTCTGTCAGTCACCTTGTCCGGGTGGCAGTGGTTTACTTTTTCAATCATAGTCAGTTTCCTTTCCTTGCTCTGAGCAATCGTTCCATCACATCATCCTGGGGGCTGGCACCTGTATATTCGCCGGTGCAGTTCTCACGGACGATTTGGAAAATCTCCGACCACAGGCGGTTTGCCTGGGTCATGTATTTGTCTGCGATAGCCACATAGGGTGATTGGATCGCCGCACCCGTGGTGGGGTGCTTTGCCAGAAAACCGAGTTGGCTGGTGATGCTTTCGCACTGAATCCATCTGGCGCTTGCCATAGCGAACCGTTCAATAAGCTGGGGCGAGATAATCGCCACGCAGCCACGGTCGGCAAGCCACTGCCAGGTGGTTTCATAAATTTCGGCGGCACACAAGGTGGAGCCATCCTTCTGCGGAGCGGAAAGGAACTCGGAAGGCTTCGGCATCGGCTGACATTCCAGATCTGCCGCGCTGTCTTTGAAGTCAATGACAGTCAGCGGTCTATGACCTGCACTTCCGTCCGCAATCTTGTCGGCGATAGGCTTTTTGGGTCTGCCGCCGGAGCCGGGTTTAGGTCCTCTTTGACCCATTTTTCATACACCTCCTTCGGTGGGGGGTCTATTCCCCTGAAAACTTTTGCGATTTTGCGCACGTGACCCCGGCACCGTTGCCCAGCGGCAAGGCTCCGGAGATTTGACCCGCCCCTGGGGTCAGTGGTTATGCCAGCGGTCGCCGCGCTCTGCATGGATGCGAGAGTGGCAGGACTTGCAGAGGTCTATGAGATTGTCCATTGCATGAGTGCCGCCTTCGGACAATGGAGTCTTGTGGTGGACTTCCTCGGTAGGAACAAGCCGACCTTCCTTCTGGCACAGCTCACACAGAGGGTGGGCTTGGACATAGCTGTCACGGATACGCTTCCACGCCCGTCCGTGCCTACGGTGTACAGCAGGGTCTCTGTCGTACTTTTCGTAGCGTTTGGCTTCGGCCTTTGCGTGTTCCTCGCAGAACCTGCCGTCCGTCAGCTTGGGACAGCCTGGGTAAGAACAGGGGCGTTTGGGTTTCTTCGGCATCGTTTCACCTCCTTGCAGGCATAAGAAAAGCCCCACGGGATCGCTCCCATGAGGCCGTTCTGTATTCTCTTTCGCCATTATAATGATACCACTAATGCGGAGTGTGAAATAGTGCCATTCACTGCACGGGCAAATATTTTTCAGGAATTTTTATGTCGGCGAGTGCTTCATCATGTAGTTTATACAGGTGGCGCATCTTGTAGCCTAAGTCAACCGCTATTTCGGGCCAGGACTTTCCGCTAATATACCGCTTTTCCAGAATAAGCTGATATTCGATGCAGTCCACGGCTTTGATGGTCGCTATGATTTCAGCCTTCAACTGCACCAGCTTTTCCATGTCCGCTGCGATCTCATTTTCCAGGTCGTTGATTTTACACACCGCATCGGCCATGCGTGAACCGCCACGGTTGGGGTTCCTCGGCATCCCGGTCATGGTTGCGGAACAACTGGTAGCCAGGTCATTCAGAGAAGCGATTTGTTCCTGCTTACTCTGGATACGCTGATCCAGACGGTATACCTGGTTCAAGTATTCCTTTGCAGTCATGCTGCCACCTCCTTACGGACGAGGGCTTGCACACCTTTCATCAGATACTCGCCGTCCAGGTCTGTCAGCATTCCATACCAGCCGGAACGGAAGAACCGCTCCAGAGAATCGACCTCTGCTGCATACTCGCTTTTGTCCGGGTGCTTGTAGTGATATTTGAGAGCCGTTTTGTAGTCTTTTGCAGCCAGTTCTACGATGGCGTTGGCTAATGCCTGATAAGGTTCCATATTCGTACCTCCGAATTTTTAATCCTCGGATTGGCACGGATTGTTGTATTTTGTCTCAGATTTTCAAGTCCGCTTTAACGGCATCGATAAGGGCCGTCTGGGTATGCTCCTTTTGGGAGAGGGCTTTCATGATGCGGTTGTCAATGGTGCCCTTTGTGATGATGTGCTGCACCACCACGGTTTCGGAGATCTGACCCTGCCGCCACAAACGGGCTACGGTCTGCTGGTAGAGTTCCAAACTCCAAGTTAGGCCAAACCAGATGAGGGTGGAGCCGCCGGACTGGAGGTTCAGACCGTGTCCTGCCGAAGCGGGGTGAATCAGAGCCACGGGGATTTCGCCGTTGTTCCATCTGCGAATACTGGTGGAATCGTCCAGGCGAGAAAACGGGATGTGCAGCTTCTTCAGTCGCTCTGTGATTCTGGCGAGGTCATGCTTGAACCAGTATGCTACCAGGACAGGCTTTCCGTTTGCTGCTTCAATCAAATCCTCAAGGGCATCCAGTTTGCGATCATGGATATGAACCACATCGCCGGAGTCATCGTAAATGGCTCCATTCGCCATCTGACTCAGTTTGCCGGAGAGGGATGCGACATTGGCGGCGGTGACTTCACCGTCTGGAAGTGACAGCACCAGTTAACGCTTCAGCTTTTCGTAATCGTCTGCTTCATCATCAGAAAGCTGTACTACATATTCGCTGGACACCAGTTCCGGCATCTGCAGGTGGTCGGTGGCTTTCATGGAAATGGTGATGTCGGAGATTTGTCGGTAGATGGCATCCTCCGCATACGGCAGGGGTTTGTAGCTGTAGATGATTTGCCCGTTGCGCTTGTCCGGCTGGAAATAGTCAGTGCGATATTTGGTGATGAACCGTCCAAGGCGTTGTCCCATGTCCAGGATGCGGAACTCTGCCCAGAGATCCATCAGACCGTTAGATGCCGGAGTGCCGGTCAGCCCCACAATGCGGTTCACTCTGGGGCGAACCTTCAACATCGCCTTAAATCGCTTTGTGCTGTGGTTCTTGAAGGAGGACAGCTCGTCAATCACGATCATGTCAAAGTCGAAGGCGATGCCGATTTCCTCCACCAGCCACTGGATGTTCTCGCGGTTGATGATGTAAATATCAGCCTTCCGCATGAATGCTGCACGGCGCTGGGGTTCAGTGCCGACAGCCACAGAGCAGATGAGGTTCTGGAGGTGATCCCATTTATCGACTTCAGCCGTCCAGGTGTCCCGTGCCACTCGCAGCGGAGTTACCACCAGCACCTTGTGAACCTCAAAGCTGTCAAACAGCAGGTCGTTAATGGCCGTCAGCGTGATGCTCGTCTTGCCAAGACCCATGTCCAGAAAGACTGTGGCAATGGGATGAGTTTCGATGTAGTCGATGGCGTAGGTCTGGTAATCATGGGGTGCGTATCTCATCAAGGATTCCTCCGACTTTTGGATTATTCCAGGAAATCAGACTTCAGCTGCAACCCCAGAATGACATTGCCTGCCTTGGTCTTTTTTCGCATAAAGCCTGCGTTTTCCAGCCCTGTGTAAAAGTCCGTAGTGCTGCGGGCATACTCGCCGTTGCGCCCACAGTATGCACGGTACTCCTGATACAGGTCGCCGGACTTCTGCGTAAAGGTGCGGTCGACCTCACAGCAGTCCTCGATGAAAATGGAGAGCCAGTCGTTGTTGTCCCGGTATTGGGTAATGGCATTCTGTACCACCTGGGGAACGGAGAGTGTGAAGTTATTTTTGATGGCTTTCTGTGCACCTTCGATGATCCATGCCAGAATCGCACCGCCTGCATTTTTTACAAGGTAGTCGGCATAGTTCTTGATGTCGGATTTGCCACGGATTTTGGCATTGAACGGGATAACAATCAGGCGGCGCCAGGTACCGTCATCATTGGCACCGACCCTGGGAAGGCGATTGGTATACAGCACCAGCGTGTGGGTCGGCACATATTTGAACGGGTCCTTGTATTTCTTTTCTGCCGAAACTTCATCGGTGGAGCAAAGCTGCTTGACGATGGAGGTGTTCAGGCGCATACCTTCCTCCAGTTCCGCAGCGATGACCAGGCGTTTGCCCTTCAGTTCGGCCATCTCCGGCTTCACATTTCGCTTGCATCCAACGGTCAGCGCATCGGCAGACATGGAGCCGCTGTAAGTACCGAGAACCTTTGCGATGGCATTCCAAAAGGTAGACTTGCCGTTGCTGCCCTCACCGTAGGCAATGATGAGAGCCTCCTGATACACCTTGCCGATTGCCGCCAGACCTACGGTCTGCTGCACATAGTCGATGAGTTCCTTGTCACCGCAGGAGAAGTTCTCCACAGAGGACAGCCACAGTTCCACGCCTTCATCGGAGGGAGAAACGGTGGTCATTTTGGTGATGAGGTCATCAGCGCAATGGTCGTGGGCACCGCTCATACCGAGCCGGAGGTCGTAGGTGGCGGCAGGGGTATTAAGCAGGAACTCCTGTGTGTCAAACTCCTGGATGTTGCACAGGAGCATGGGCTTTGCCGCCTGCAGAGCGGAGGTCACATATTTCATGTCCCGGCGTTTCATGACGAAGGCTTTGTAAGCCAGGGCGAAGCAGTATGCAGCAAAGGCTTTTTCGCTGCTGTCATCAATTGCTTTTTCCAGAGTCTTACCGCCGGCAGAGATGAGGTCTTGTCCGATCCCGGTATCCAGTAGTGCCTGCTTTGTTTTGTCTACGGCAAGGATAGCTTCAGCAAGCTGACGGTCAAGGAACTCCTCGTAGGCACCGACTGCCATCTGCTTAGACTCTGCCCAATGGGTTCCGACATAGCGCATATAGTCGGTGGCATCGGTGTAGACCATTTCGGCAGCATACTCCCTTGCCAGCACCTTGGCCTGTCCGATGTCGGAGAAGTCGGAGGGGCGCAGGCTATAATCGCGGTTGTATTCTTCCGGGGCAATATAGCCGTCCTGCTGCTGAACTTTGGCATAGAACTTCTGTGCGCTGTGCCAAATGGTCTGAAGTTCAAACTGCTCCAGCGGAGGGTTGCATTTTTCCGCAAAGCACTGGTAGGCGGTTTCGCTGTCGCCGTACTTTTTGATGACACGACCGGCAAAGCGGGACATGGTGGCGTTGTGGCTGCCTTCGGGAATTACGGTATTGCCGCCATGTGTGCCTTCCGGCAGCTCTGCATCAAAGTCATTGAAAGATAGGAACTCAGTGAGGGTCATATCGCCGGGGAAAACTTCCACATTGGGATTCCGGGTACCAAAGTAGAAACGAGCAGCATCCAGGGCCTTGGTGTCAAAATACGGGAAGATGGCGTTGACCAGCTTTTTCAGATTGCTGTACTCCTCGGCATCCTCAATGCGGTCGATGGCGAAGAATGCATGGAACTTGGGTCTTGCCGTTCTGCCGTTTTTGACCTTCATGTGGTTGCGGCTGTAGTGGACAGCAAAGGTTACACCGGGAAAAGCGGCTGCAATATCCGCAGGCATTTTCCAGTCCTTCGGGTCATCCGAATGGTCGTTGTCACATTCCACGGACAGACAGTCGCTGCCGAGGAAGTTATCGTTGTTGCGGTAGCTGCCTTCGTATTCCGCACAGACATAATCACGGCTGACAGCTTCGGCCAGAGAAGCCTCATCGGTGATTTCCACCCGGTGCGGATACAGGCAGTTGTTGGCTTGGCCGATACAGTCGGCATGGTATAAGGTGAACATCAATCATGCACCTCCTTGGCGCCATCTTCCAGGGCTTTGGTAATGAACTTCAGAGCGGTGGTCATGGGTTCCAATTCACAGTCACCACCCGGGAACAGTTCAAAGCCCTCCTCGCCGTCACGGCCAAGGGGATTGATGCGAATATCTGTCCCGCCCATATCCTCAATTCGGATGTACGCACGACTGCCGTGACCGCTGTCGCCGCCCTGGAACCCATTCGTTCCGGCTTCGACCTCCAGAATATTGGCACTGTAAATCTCCCTGGTATATGTAGAGCAGATATACACGATGGGGCGAAACGCACGGAGCGCCCGTTCCTCTTTCTCAATGGTGGTCATGGCCTCGTATGCGGTGGGGTCGTAATACCCCTCGCTGTTGAATTTATCTACACTCATTTGGAACTCCTTTCACGATGGACTTTGCCGCCATCTCTACTTTCCACTGGACAGCAAAGTCCGTTTTCGGAAAAATGCATCAATCTTTTTTATAAAAATCTGTCTCGTAGCCATCTGCACGAAGCTGCAGCCCTTTGGCTCAAGGTGGGGTTCGACCCATCTGGTCGCAGACTGCCTGCAAGGACATCCGGCGATCCGCTTCAATGACCACCTCATCGTGGATGTGCATCACGATGGAGCAGCACCGCAGAGTCTTGATGGCGTAGCAGAGAATGTCACGGGCAGTCGCCTGGACGATGTTTTCCACGAACTTGGGACCATAACTGTCAAGCCGCTCCCACTTTTTTGTGCCACCGACCCCCTCATAGGTGATACAGTCGCCACCGAACTTGTTAGTGCCGATCTTGGGCTTTACATAGGCAAGCCGCCTGCCCGAGGGGAGCGTGATAAAGAGCATTCCGCTCCTGCAGGAAAAAGTGATGCCGTGGGTTTCGGTTTCGCACTTAAAGCGGACTGCCTCCATTGCGGAACGGTCAACCGCCCACCACAGCCTGGTAATCATGGGGGTGGACTGTCGCCAAGCATCTACCAGAGGTGGAAGTTCATCTTCGGAAAGACCCATCTCCAGAGCGCCCATTGCTTTCAAAGCGCCGACCGAGCCACCATAGCCCAGAGCCAATTCAGCGATTTTACCTTTCTGCCGGAGGTGTCCGTTGATACCATGCTTTTCGACCGGCACACCAAACATCTGTGATGCGCTGGCGCAATAGATATCCTTGCCCTCGGCAAAGACCTTCTGCCGCCATTCCTCTCCGGCAAGCCAAGCAATAACACGGGCTTCAATTGCCGAGAAGTCGGCAACGATAAATTTGCGGTCACCCTGGGGAACGAATGCAGTGCGGATGAGCTGGGAGAGTGTGTCCGGCACATCTTCGTAGAGCAGTTCCACGGCTTCAAAATCACCGCAGCGAACAAGGGAGCGGGCTTCGGACAGATCTTCCGGGTGGTTCTGGGGCAGATTTTGCATTTGAATAATCCTGCCAGCCCATCTGCCTGTACGGTTGGCACCGTAGAACTGAAACATCCCTCTGGCGCGACCGTCCGAGCAGACCGCCGTTTCCATCGCCTGGTACTTTTTCACGGAGGACTTGGCAAGCTGCTGTCGGAGGGACAGCACTGTTTGCAACTGCGGAGGGGCTGTTTTGAGCATCTCTGCCACAGCCTTTTTGCCGAGGGTGTCTGTTTCCAGACCGTTGTCGGCAAGCCACAGTTTCATCTGCAGCACGGAGTTGGGGTTCTCCAGTTCGGTCAGTTCCTTCATCGCCTGGGTCAGCTCCGAGCGGGAGCGACCATCCATCACAATGGCCTGCCGCACCAGTTCCATATCCAGAGCCACCCCACGGTCGTTAATCTCCTGGTCGATGTGATATTCATCCCATACCGATTCCGGCACGGGGTATTTTGCCAGCCGAGCCTGAATGGACATCTCGGTTTCCACATCTCGGATGTTGTACTTTTTGAAGGCCAGCCATTTGTCCAGGGCATGACACGGCAGATTGCGGGTGCGTTGCCCGTTGGATTTTGTAGGAGCGCAAGGCTGGCAGAAGTATTTGATGAGGTCTTTGCCCTCGGTCAGCTTCTGTTTTTCTAAGCCAAGCACGGCACCGACACCTTCCAGTGAGAGGGGCAGCCCCATCGTAGCCGCCCAGATCATGGAGCAACGCCAGCTTTCCGGGTCGAGGTAATCCCCGGTGGGATACCCCAGGTGGCGGGACAAACAGATGCGTTCAAATCCGGCATTGAATGCCCACTTCGTGACAGACTCGTCCTCCAAAGCGGTGATAACCTCGTCCGGGATTTTCTCTCCGCAGGCAAGGTCGACAAGCTGCACCGGCTGTCCGTCTGCGCTGTATGAGAACAGCAGGATTTCAAAAACGGGAGACTCCACATAGCGATACACCCCACATTTCGCAAGGTTCTGGTCGCTGTAGGTCTCAATATCAATTGACAGAGTTTTCATGTATTCACGCCCTTTCCATAGGACATAAGGGTGGCAGGAATGCTCCCGCCACCCAAATTCCGAGATTACTTGCCTTCGAGGTCTTTCATACGAGCCTCGTGGTATTCGACTTCACGCAGGGCGCGGTCTTTTTCAAGCTGCTGCCTTTCGGCTTCCCAGGCGGCATTCCTTTTGTCACGCTTGCGGTCATCGATGGTGTCGATGACGGAGCGGACAATCCAGAACAGCGCCAGGAGAATGTAAAGGCTGAGAAGCAGGATGCAGAGAACAGTTGCAATATCCATCTTCGCCACCTCCATTAAGCCAGGAAGTCATTATCCGCATCGGTAGCGAAGTCAGACTCGGCACTTGCCTTGCCGCCGAGGGGCTCACCGGCACGGATGAGCTGAAGATTGTTCAGCCCACAGGCGATGCCCTTGTTTCCGTTGCTGTTGAAGGCGTAGAGGTTGATGCTGGCGCGACCGTACACGCCGGAGTTAACCTCGGAGCGGGTCAGCACAGGGTTGCGGTCAGCATCCACGATGCCGGGAGCAGTTGCGGAATTGGCGTTGATGAAGTAGGCATTGGCGTATGCGGGGTCATCGGGTCTCTCGACATCACCATCGCGCAGAGGGGTTTTGATGGCAGCGAGGGGCGGCACAGACTTGCTGTTGCCCTTGAGCTTGGACTGACCCTCCTGGTAGGCAGCTTCGATAGCCGCCTTGATCTTAGCGACCGTCTTGGTGTCGGACTTGGGGATGATGAGGCTGACACTGAACTTGGGAGTGCCGCCGTTGATGGACTTGGGTTCCCAGACATTGGCGTAAGACCAACGGGTGTCGGGACCGGTGATGACCTTCATAGGGTTGTTGACTCTGGTTGTGTTGTTAGACATATTAAAATTCCTCCATAAAATCATTTTTTGCGGTGTTCATTGCCGGGCGTTTATCGCTGTCCGGCACAAGCGTGGGTTTGCCTTGCGGCTTTTCAATGTAGGGAGCGAGAAGTTCCTCAAAGCGTGATTTGCCGAGCAGTTTCTGCATGGCGGTTACGCCCAGGACCTTTCGCTCATAGGGGTCAAAGCCTGCGCTCTCAACGGTGGCGGCGACAACGGCTTCACTGGTGTACTTGCGGTTAGAGCGACCCTCGACCAGCTTCCAGCCAGCCCATTCCTTGCCGCTGACAGCCTGCTGGAGAGCGTACTCCTTGACATCGTTGGCCCAGGTGGTCAGTGCATCGACCTTGCCCAGGATGTCAGCGATCTCATCATCCTCAAGGAGTGCCGGGGCTTCAAACTCGTAACGAGCCAGTTCCAGGTTGGCGGCGGCGCGTTCTCTGCACTCGGCTTTCGCCTTGCAGAAGCGACACCTTCACCACAGTGGAAATCACCAAGCCCCTCGTAGGCCAGCTTTGCTCTTTCGGAAAGGTCTCCGTCTGCCCATTCAGGCAGAGCATCCTTTTCGATGAAGTCGGTGCTGACATTGCTCTTGCGGGGCTGGAAGATAGTCATGCAGACCCGGTCGATGTCGTAAATGCCATCGAAAATCTCCAGAGCGCCCAGAGCGTAGAGCCTCATCTGGGGGTTGCTCACTGCGGAAACCTCGACCCCTTTGCCGTGCTTGTAATCCACGATGTTCATAACGCCATCGGCGATTACGATACAGTCGGCAGTACCGAACCCATCCTGCACCCAGCGGGAGAAGTCAACGCGCTGCTCAATCATGACCACAGGGTCAGAGCAGGTCTGCTTTGCCGTTTCCAGCAGTTCCACCACATAGGCGGCATAGCCGGAGGCGCATTCTTCCATTTCGGTGTTATACCAGGATAGATTTTCGATGGGGTCTTCGGTGGGCATCCCCAGGGCCTGCTTCAGCCGGAACTCACAAAGAGTGTGAGCATCGGTGCCTTCAGCAGCATAGTCGCTGCCCCGGTCCTCGAAGTTCTCACAGAGCCTTGCGGAAGGTGGGCAGTTAAGCCAGCGTTTCGATGAGGATGCGGAGAGGGTGGCGTGTGCTTTAGGTGGCATCTGTCATCACCTCCGCTTCTGCAAGCAGAGCCTTGTAGTGGGCGGGGTCGATGCCGGACAGCTTCGCAGCTCCGTACTTCTGGAGCAGAGCGCGAATCTCAGCGGTGTGTCCGTTGCGGGACTTTTCGGCGAGAACGGCTCTGACCTGCTCCAGGGTGAGAGGGGGGCTCCGGGGCTTCCTCGGTGGCGGCACCGCTGAACATCCCAGCCAGGGTGTCCGCTACATCGTTAATAGCGGCAGCAGCTTTGCGAAGGTCGCTGATTGCCATGTCCAGTTCGCTGACTTTGCCCATTGACGGTGCCTCCTTCCTTGATTTGCTTCTGATTGACTGCCTGGTTGATTTTCTTCGCCAGGTTTGCGGCTACGATGATGAAATCCAGGAGGATATCAACCAGTTCCTCTTCCGGGGTCATCATCTTGTTTGCGGACTCATGCATTCTCGTTCACCTCCTTGGAAGGAGCGGTGTCGGGTTGCTCCTTACACTTCCCACTGGACACGTGAGAGGCGTTTCGGAAAAAATCCGCAAAACTTTTTTAGAAAAATTCTGGGAACTCGGCTGCAAGGATAGCGGCGACCTTTTTCAGCCGATAGGCGTATGTCTTACGGCCTGTCCCGATTTTGGCTGCGATTGCATCCTCAGACAGACCCTCCTGACGAAGCTCACCGATTTGAATAGCTTCCGGCATCAGTTCCTTGAGCCGGGTAAAAAGCTGTTCTAACTGCTAGCTGTCAGCGATGATCTCGTCCATGAGCGGTGAATCGTCTGCCAAAGTGTCAGCCCAAGCCTGCTCGTTGCCCTCGTCATCAACGGTGGTGTAATCCAGGGATAGCCCATCACCGGCTCTATGGAAGGGGCAGGTCATGCAATCCATGTCACAGTCCAGGCGCTTGCGCTCCGGGCAGACACAGCGACCGTGGCGCTGTTGCTTTTTCCGAAATGTATTGATGTCACGGTAGTAGTCGTTGAACTCCTGCTGGGTGACCGGGATGCGCTCACGGGTAGAGCGGATGTAGATGTAGGGCTGGTTGTCGTTGATTTTCATAAAAATTCCTCCGTTTGTCGAAAATCTCGAAACGGAGGAATCGGGTCGGCTGCAAAATGGGCGCAGTGAAAGAACCGCAGTCCTGACGGATTATCTCCGTTTCGGAATGCGGCTGACCCGCTCAATGGGCAGCCGTGGTATTTACTTGTCCATCGCCCAAAGTTGAGCCATCAGTGATCAAGTGATGCTGTGGATGATGGAAGTCGACAGTTTTCTGTCTGACTGTGCCTTAATTATAGAAGAAAGACTGCTATTTGACCCGGACACGCCGTGTCCGTTAAAAACGATGGTAATAAACAGAAAAGCCCTTTCCAGGTAGTTTTACAACCAACAGGAGAGGGAGAATTTATTCATATGAGAACAAAGAACCGCTACAAGACTGGACAAATCATGTCCAGCAACCCCAAAAATTTTTTTATCGCTTAATGTTCAAGCACATCAGTCCCGTTTATTGGACTTGGTTTTTGATACTATTAAATAAAAAGGTTAATAGATTCCAAAATGAGTTCACAGATTATTTACACGACAGTCGCAACATTAAATTCGAGAACTCGTCAAAAATCATTGACATCTCGCTCTTTTAGGTGTATAATATTATATTAGATGTGCTACGAGCAACTGCAAGAAAGGTAAGGTGTATTATGGGAATTAACTATAAGCGGCTTTGGAAACTTCTAATAGACAAGGATATGACAAAGACGGATTTGAGAAAGAAAACAGATATTGCATCGAGTACACTTGCAAAAATGAGCCGAAACGAATATGTTTCACTTGAAGTGCTTGTACGGATATGTGATGTTCTTAACTGTGAATTAAGCGATATTGCAGAAATTGAAAGGTAACAGGTGTTAGATATATATGAGTAAGAAAATTATTGCAATCAGCCTTTTTTCTGGAGCAGGTGGACTGGATGTAGCTAGTTTCATGGCTGGAGTCCCTGTTGCTTCTAGCACAGACTTTGATGCTGATTGCATCAAAACATTAAAAATGAATGACCTTTATAAAGACAGCGAAGTAATCCATGGAGATTTGCATGAAATTGATAGCCAAGTGTTTATGGATATTGTCAATCGAACCCCTCATGACAAATTCATCGTAATTGGAGGAGCGCCTTGCCAGCCTTTTTCCAAAGCAGGCTATTGGGTTGGTAATAATACACGTAGAGGTATCAATGATCCCAGAGCAACTCTTGTGGATGAGTATTTGCGCGTAGTTACAGACTTGCACCCTGACGGTTTCGTTTTTGAGAATGTTGAAAGTCTTCTTCACCCGACAAACAAAGTGATTGTTGATTGCTTTATAGAAATCATTACTGAGCACGGCTATAAGTATAAAATTGTAAAAGCGAACGCACTTGATTATGGTGTTTCGCAAAGAAGAAAAAGACTTTTTATAATCGGAACTACTGGTGAGTTCAAGACAGAGGAACCCAGAAAGACTCACTGCCCTCCTGATGAATGTGTACGGACCGGCTTGTTGCCATATGTTCCAGTTGGCGAGGTAATCGCTGGTTTTGATGGGCCGGAGTACTTCGAACCCGAAGAAAGGACAGAGGGCGGCACTTACCATGCGGACCTATGTGAGGTACCTCCTGGAATGAATTATAAGGCATTGACCGCTTGGTATGGATACCCCAACCCCAAGTTTGTTGCAGATAAACGGTTTTGGAGTTTTCTCCTTAAGTTGTCTCCAGATGTTCCCTCTTGGACTATTACTGCTCAACCTGGCCCATGGGTAGGACCGTTCCATTGGGATAATCGTAGACTGCGTGTGCCTGAAATTGCTGCTATTCAATCCTTTCCCAGAGGCTATAAGTTCTACGGCAACAGGAGATCCGTGCAAAAGCAGATAGGTAATGCCGTGCCTTCTCTTATGGGCAAGGCGATGATAGAATTTTTGAAAGAGAGCATAGACGGATGAGAGTATTAAGTATTTTTTCTGGCGGTGGTGGAATCGACTGTGGCTTTAAGCGAGTTGGGTTTGATATCTGTTTCTCCACTGATTTTTGGAAACCGGCCTGTGATACGCTTGAAAGAAACAAGGTCGGTCAACTAGTAAAGTGTGCTGACATCCAAACTGTCAACTATGCTGATGAGTTGGCAAAGATCGGATTGACCGTAAAAGACATCGATGTATTAGCGGGAGGTCCTCCGTGCCCCGCGTATTCAAAATCGCGATTTTACAGAACTGACAAGAAACGTGCACTCGAAGACGAGAACTCCTTTACTCTGTATGAGTATTTCCGAGCACTTGAGGAAATTCGCCCCAAGGTATTCTTCTTCGAGAATGTGTTTGGATTTGTTTATAAACCTCACCAAGCTGCATTTGATCTTCTGAAAGAACGCGCTGATACCCTAGGTTATGATATAAGCTTTAAGGTTATCAACACCGCAAATTATGGTGTTCCTCAGATTAGAGAGCGCTTCATTTGCATTGGCGTTAGACGAGACATCGGCAAACCATTCGTGTTTCCCGAGGAGACACACTTTAACCCTGAAAAACCTGGTGGCGATGCTGCATTAGGAAAGAAACCTTGGGTTACCTGTGGTGATGCTATTGGTGATTTGGACTATGACCTCCCTGAAGATAAGGATATGCAGGCTGGTTCAAAGCATAAAGATCTTCTCAAACTCGTTCCTCCCGGCGACAATTATCTGTATTTCACTGCAGAACGTGGCTATCCTGAACCCATTTTCAAGTGGAGATCTCGCTATTGGTCGTTCCTGTTGAAACTTTCTCCTGAAAAACCTTCGTGGACAATCCAGGCAAGTTTCTCTAACAATATGGGGCCTTTCCATTGGAAAAATCGCTTTCTTCGCATTAATGAAATCAAGCGCATTCAGACGTTTGATGATGATTACGAATTTTGCGGTGACTTTAAGGATCAATGGCGACAAATCGGTAACGCTGTTCCTCCGCACCTTGTTGCTCAAATCGCAACTGCAATAGCTGAACAGTACTTTAAGGAGGGATAACTATGCCTAATACATTACCTTTCGGCACACAATTTTCTCCCAATCAAATTGATTTGTCTCAATTGTTGCAACTGGTTTCTGAAAACGAAGGAGATGAAACCGCTCCGTTAATCGATGCAATTGTAGCTGCTTTTTTTAGCAATAAGGCCGAACGAGAGCGTCGTACTATGGCAGGAAACTGCAAAAACTCCTTGGTATCTTACGGAATTATGGAATCTGGCGGTGGCGTACATTTCACAGAATTCGGACGTCGGCTACACAGCATCAGAGATGAATCTGAGCAGTGCGAAACCCTAGTTAAGCACATATTGAAAAATTTGAATGGTATGGTGCTTATCGATACATTACGCAGTATGAAGCGTAACGGAGAGAAAATAACCAAGGAAACTGTTGCCGCCAAATTAAACGCAAATGGATTTGAACTGAGCCAGACATCCAACAATATTCCTGTTATGAAGTTGTGGTTAGCCAAAGCAGGGGTTTTACAGGCATGGCGAATTGACGAACACAGGTTAAGTGAACTTACTGAATTAACCGAGGCAGAGTTTAGATTATTAAAAACGCTGAACTCGGAGCAATACTATTTTCTGCGTGCATTATGTAACACCCATACATTGGAATTCCAAAAGGCGGCGGATATCCGAAGATTGGCAACAGCTACATATGGTATTGCCTTTGGTCAAAGTAATTTTTCTCAGGCAGTCATTCAGCCATTGCAGCAGAAAGGTCTCATTGAAGTACAAAGAACCACCGAAGGTCATGGCGCTAGAACTCCGTTAATTAAAATGACGGAATTGACAATGCGGGAAATTGTTTTACCTACCCTGCAACAACTTGAAGGAAAAACCGAAAGCGAAATAGTAGAACACCTTCAAAAGCCCCTTTCTGAACTCAGAGAGGATATGAATTCTGACAGTACTCATTTGAAAGGACTTGCTTTAGAGGCTTTTGCTATAAAAGTCATGAGAATAATCGGCCTGGATTTTATTCAGACACGCCTCAAAGGAAGCGAAACAGCAGGCGCAGAGGTTGATGTCCTCTTTGATTCCAGTCGGTTGTTATATACCAGATGGCAGGTTCAGTGCAAAAACACAAACAGAGTGTCTCTTGATCAGATTGCCAAAGAAGTGGGGCTGTCTCATGTTTTAAGAACAAATGCCATTGTCATAATGACAACAGGCACAGTATCCGAAACTGCTAGAGAGTATGCCAATCAGATTATGAGAGCGATGAACCTATGCATCATAATGGTCGAGGGTTCGGATATCGATGCAATTATTGAGGAACCCACAAAAATATTAGATATTTTCAATCGTGAGTCTTTGAATGCAAAGCATATAAAAGTCTTCGAATAAGGAGGGATACCTATGCCAGAATATCAATGGGCGCTTGGTAACGGCGAAATTGTATCTGCTGACTATAATCGGGCAACAGATTCTCTTTCATCTGAACAAGTTCGAACCGAACTTTTGTCAGCATTTGAGCAGTTCGGTCATATTGTACACTGCGAATCAGTCAGTGATAATTTGTCCGAGGTATATGAAGTCACTTTTGAAGAGACTGAACAAGATAAAGTCATCATTTGTGCTAAAGGCACAACACCTGGAGGTCGTTCTAATTTGAACGATGAACAGCGCACTCAGCAAAAAAGCAAATATATCAACTATGCTTTTGGTCAAATGCAAAGCGGTCATTTAGCAGTTCAATTAGGCGTTTACAGGCGTGACGGTCAGACGATTTTTTGCGCATGGAAGCTGAAATCTTCAACTGCCGGAGCAGAAACCCCCATCTCCAAACAAATCAAAATTGCGACAATTGCCCAAGCAATGAAAGAGGGATTTGTGCAGCAAGATAAAGGCTCTGGTGAATATGCCTGCGCTTTTCGCAAAGAGTTCATGTATTTTTATATTCGTAATGCAGAATGGATTCATGGTTCTCTCGTAACTGAACTTGCAAATCACAACGAGCCATTGCCTGACGCTTCTATTGACAATGAAGCAGCCTTTAAGGCATGGTTTGAAGAACTAGAAAGGGATAACGGCGAACACTACTCGGAAAATACCAGGAATCAGTACATTAGCGCCTTGAGAGCGGTGAGCACAACTTTTGGGGATGCTATCGCCCCCTTCTCGTCCATTTTTGAGATCGATGATATTGAAGTGTTTGAAAGAGCAGAGGCAGCTATTAAGGCAGATGATGGTTTTGAGGAATTTAACCGCAATCGCGGTAATGGCTCGTTGTCTGCTGGCTTGGATCTATATAAACGTTTTTTGGTCGAGCAGAGAAGCGTTGTGCAAGAAATACATTATAACACAGGTTATCAGAGTGAATTTGCTCGTAACCGCATTCTCTTTGGCGCACCTGGAACTGGTAAAAGTTTTACTCTGAACTGTGAAAAAGACATCCTGCTGACTGATGGTGGCGAATACGAGCGTGTGACATTCCACCCGGACTACTCCTACGCCAATTTTGTCGGTACATATAAACCTGTGCCTTGCAAGGACAGCGATGGCAAGGATGCCATCACTTATTCCTATGTACCTGGTCCGTTCATGCGTACTTATGTGAAAGCCCTCCTGAACAGCAGAACTGATGCCCCCAAACCTTTCCTGCTTGTAATCGAGGAAATCAATCGTGCCAATGTCGCTGCCGTGTTCGGTGATGTATTCCAGTTGCTTGACCGTGGTGATGACGAGGTCAGCGAATATCCGATTCAGGCATCCGAGGACATCAAAAAGTATCTGGCAGGAGAACTCGGCGGCAATCCCGACGATTACGCTGAAATCCGCATCCCAGACAATATGTTTATCTGGGCCACCATGAACAGTGCTGACCAGGGCGTATTCCCGATGGATACGGCGTTTAAGCGCAGATGGGATTTCACCTATTTGGGCATCGATGATAGTGAAGCCGGAATCGTTGGCAAAAAGGTCATCCTCGGTCAAAGTGATTATCGCCGCATTGTGGAATGGAATGCGCTCCGCAAGGCTATCAATAATGAACTGCTCACTTACAAGGTGAACGAGGATAAGCTGATGGGTCCGTATTTCATTTCCAAGAAGAATCTGCCAGATGGCGAAATGATTGACCCTGCCGTCTTCACCCGTATTTTTAAGAACAAGGTCATTATGTACCTGTTTGATGATGCCGCAAAACAGAAGCGCATTACGCTGTTCGGCGGCTGCGATGAGAAGGCAAAGAACCAGTATTCCAAGATTTGCAGGGAATTTGACACCAAGGGTGTTTATATTTTCTGCGAAGGAATCAGCAGTCTGTTTATTGATAATTTCCCAGAGGATGATGGAGAATGATTTCAGTATTTTTACAAGAACAAAAACGCTATACCCAGGAAGACCTGGTTAAAGAGTTTCGTTGCTCCGAGGAAAAGACTGTTCGCATTCTGAAGCGCTTGAAAGAATATGGCGTTCTGAAGGCCGTAAAAGCAAATGACACACAGAAGGATCTCACTGATTTGTTGGATGAGGACATAGAAATCGCCGATGTTGAGGTCGGCGAAAACGAATATCTGTATGTGTTTACTTTTGTGGGCGTTATTACAATTGAGGGTCGTGTGTTGAAATGCTATCCGAAATATCTGCTTGATGCCACGGCTCCTAAAGCAGAACTGAAACAAGTGCTGAAGGTTTTGGAAAAGTACAATTCCAAGGAACAAATCATTCGTATGTACAACGATACGAGTGACAGCAGTGCATTTAATATGTTGGCTGTTATGCTGTTCCTCCTCCAGGATTATTTCGAGTATGGTGCCTATACCAACACGCAGGATATCATCGAGTCCAACGGGTCCGGCGACATTCTTTGGGATAAGACCATCAACGAAACATTCACACTTTTAAGCAACAACCGGCCGTATTACCCGGAATTGTTGACCATGAAGCGAGTGAATGACGATTTCGATTTCTTCAAGCGCCTGCATGAGTGTATACTCACCCGCTGTACGGAGGAATTACGAGATGCCGATCTGTTAGATTTATTCGATATTATGGGTGTCGATATTTCTGATGAGCATATCGAAGACTTTGGTGACAAGGAGTATGTCCTAGATCGCATTGTCAAAGAACTCAATGTCCAGTTCAATACCCGCAAACAGCTTCTGCTGAAAACGCTGTATGCCTACATAGCCAACAGCAGTACACTGGACGATCTCGACTGTTTCAGTATGTTCGGCACAAATAGCTTCAATCTTGTATGGGAAAAGGTCTGTGCAGAAGTAATGGACAACCAGTTGCATAAGCCAATCGGCGGACTGCGACTGCCTGTACCGTTAGCAGAGCAATACTGCGATATGCGGCATAAGAAACTCATTGATTTGATTGATAAACCGCAGTGGACTGGAACTGCACCGAGCGGTGAGCCGTTTGCAAAGCTGGCAGAGGACACGCTTATCCCAGACATCGTTTCTCTTGTCAATATCAACGAAGACTATCAGTTTGTTATTTTCGATGCAAAGTATTATAACATCCAGTTGGAACACAATAAGAAGCTGCGTGGCCAGCCCGGTATTGAATCCATAACTAAGCAGTATTTGTACAAGTTGGCGTATCAGCCCTTTGTAGAGGCGCATCAGATTAGCACGGTGCGTAACTGTTTCCTTATGCCCACGGCTTTGAGGGAGATTGTTCCAATAGGTACTGTTTCTTTTGCTATGTTAAGCAATTTAGGACTGCAGGACATCCAAGTGCGATTACTGCCTGCAGAACTGATGTATCGGCACTACATTGAAAATTCGAAAATCGATATTCAAACCTTATTCTTGTAAAAGGAGGGAAAGACATGGCTCCTGGTGCTCGTCCTGCACCATCAAAGAAAAATGATAATACAGACGGACGTGTCTTTTCCGAAAAGCGAGTCCTTCGCTTACCGAAAGAGCAGGTGCTGTCGTATTATAAACGGCATCATGATTTTCGAAGAGCCGTTGATAGCGGAAAGTACATTTATATTGATGGTCTTTTTGTCCTTCGTCCGATAGCAATTATCCTGTTGGAACAGAGTATTGATGTCCACTCGTTTTTTCGTTCCCCAAAACTTTTCGGAGATAAAAATGGACTGACGGCTTTTTGCTTGTGCGAAGAGTATTTCTTTGTCGAGAGGAAGCCAAAACCCAATGAATTATATCATTCTGCCAGAAAATATAAGGGTAAGCGGATAGCCCATGCTGAAAAGGTCGCATCAATTGACACTATTTCTCAAGAAATGTTTCGGAACATCACATCTGGTGGTGGTCAAGAACCTCCCTTTAATTTTGGCGGAATGTTGTCTTTCTTCATGGAACTGAAAGATGTTACTGAAGAGGGTCTAGCTGAATTAACAGGTATTTCTGACCGCACAATTCGTCGATACAAAAATGACGAAGGTGAACGCCCAACACTTGAAAATGTTGTTGCAATTGGTATCGCTTTGCATTTGTTCCCTCACCAGATTATGAATCTGCTTGGTGCGGCAGGGTATCAATTGCGTAAGACCCCAAAAGAACGAGCGTATCAATACCTTATTGATGCTGCATACAACAACACAGTATATGAGTGCAATGAGTTCCTGAAAAAGTCAGGAATGTCACCACTAACGAATCTATAAGAGGAGGGATTTTTGTGGCTGACCGTTCGTTTAAGGAATACATCGGCAGCAGATTTTATGACCAGTTCTTCAACGCCATAAAATCTTATGTCATACAAAACCGCCATAATATCGAACTGAGTTCCCACACGGTCAGCAGTCCCGATTATGCAGAACTCTCCGATTTCACAATTAAGTCCGTAGGGATAGATGACAGGGATGGTATGGAAATCGCATTTGATGTCATTGTTGAAGCGGAGGTTTATGTTAAAGAACACCACCGCCACCGTGATGTTGAGGAGGATACTTGTTTCCCTTGGTTCATTCCTTTCCTGTATGGCTGATTTATCCAAAAATCTGGATGACCTCCGTATCCTTCGAGTTGATCAATACAATCAAAAGAACAAGCAATACAAACCTTTGTCAGATTCCCTTGTTCCGATTAGTTATAAAATCGACCTCGATAAGATAGCTACGGAGTTTTTGCGAAAATACTACCCAGAAGCCCTGCAAACCCCTATGCCTATTGACCCTATGGTTTTTGCCGATAGGCTCGGTCTTTCGGTTGTTACCCAGGAACTGACGGAGGATTTTTCTGTATTTGGACAGATTTTCTTCCAAGACTGTACCACAGAAGTATTTAACTCTGCCACGGGAAAAGTGGAAGCTGCTCACTTTCCGGCAAAAACCATCGTTGTAGCCCCCAAAGCATTCCATTTAAGGAATCTGGGTTCTGTCAACAACACCATCGTACATGAGTGCGTCCATTGGGATCAGCACAGAAAAGCCTTTGAACTGGAGCGGCTTTATAACCGCGATGCAACACAAATAAAGTGCATGGTCATTGGCGGGTCAAAGGGTTCTTCCGACCGTACCGCCGCTGATTGGATGGAGTGGCAGGCAAACTCGCTGGCACCTCGCATCCAGATGCCGATAGGTGCGTTTAAGACAAAAGCTGCCGAATTTGTCCGTATATTCCAACGGGAAATGAATGCAGCACATATCGTGGATGTGATGGAGGCTGTCATTGATGCCCTCGCTACCTTTTTTGTTGTCTCACGCCATGCAGCAAAAATGCGTATGGTGGATGCAGGCTACGAAGAGGCTATCGGTGCGTTTACTTATATTGACGGACACTATGTAAAACCACACGCCTTCAAAAAAGGCAGTTTGCAGAAAGACCAGACATACTGTATCAGCGCGGACGATGCCCAAATCATCGCCTTCAGCGATATGCGCCTTTCTGCTCAATCTCAAAAGGGCTCATACATATATGTGGATTCGCATATGTGTTTGAACGATCCGAAGTATGTCACCAGGGACGAAAATAATACTGTGAAGATGACCGAGTATGGTCGTTTGCACATTGATGAATGTTGCCTGGTCTTCAAACTGAAAGTAAAGGCAACGAATAAATACGGCGAGGAATTTTATAAAGAGTGCGTTCTCTTTAGAGATGTGGATTCTGGCATTGTGTTCCAGACCACTTTTGCCAAAGAGGTCAGCGCTGATGTTATGGGAAAAGCAGATGCCATCCTTGCACGAGAAATGGAGATTCAACGAGTTCTTCAAGAACTAGCAGCCCAATTTGGTGCCGCCTTGCTCTACCTTATGGAATGGGTAGAAATCTCCGAAGAGACCCTGGCAGAAAAGGCTCTTATTTCCACAAAGTTGGTTCAGCGTATGCGAAACAATCCGGCATACCCCAAAAATGTTGACTGTGTGGTTGCTGTGTGTATTGGTATGAATCTGCCGCCAGAGTTGAGTAATGCACTTATCAGTAGATCTGGCTTTACATTGCGATTGGCACAGAACGAGGCTCACTTGATGTATAATTTCTTTCTTAACCACCTTTACATGGGATCAATTCACGAATGTAACGATATGTTGGTATCCAAAAATCTGCCGGTGATGACCGGCACGGAATAAACATATATTTTTTCTGGAGGTTATCATGGGCGTATTACCATCAAAGAGTTTACTTGCAGAGGCAACTGTTTTGGTTCTTTCGGAAACACAGGAGATGCTTAAAGCTGCCGATATCAATACAAAAGTTGCATTTCGCCTAAAGATTCCTAAAGAAGTCTTGGAAATCGAAGATGCAAATTGCACTGGTACAGAATTTGCATATCAGATGAGATGGATAAGGACTGATTTGAAGAAAAAGGGGATCATTCAAAATCCTCAGAGAGTGTACTGGAGTTTGAACTTTGTAGCCGATAAAAGGGGAAAATGAGACCAATATGATTATTGCGAGGGGTGATTTTGTTGCGTTGGAATAAACCAGATATTCCACATAAGGGGTGGGATTATATTGGGATGGAGGATTTGGGGGAGAATGTTTACCCTGATGAACCTATTCCGTATGAGCAATGCGAAATGTGTGGAAAGGAAAAAATCCGATATGTCCATCTGCTTAAACACCCCGACTATGATGGCGAGATAAGAGTAGGATGCGATTGTGCTTCAAAAATGATATGCGATTATGTGACTCCTCAAGAACGAGAGCGTAACCTAAAAAACCGTGTAAACCGAAGGAAAAACTTCATGAAACAAGAGTGGTATCGTAAGCCCGAAACCGGCAACTTTACACTACGCTACAAGGGCGACTATATTACTATCATGAAGAGCAAATACGGCTCAGGCTGGGGTATTATTTTCAAAGGAACTCAGCGTTGGGAGTATCACGGCAGAAAGATTACCGACTTCGACACGGCAAGGGTGGTAGCGTTTAATTTGTTTGACGAATTGCATGAGTCCCGGAATCAAGAACAACCTTACTGGGATGGCAATAGATGGCTGTATATATGAGATACTGTTCCACCTTTTAATTATTCGCTTTGCACTACACCGCAAGGCTGACATTTCACCGTGCAGCCGACCGGCAGACCACAATTCCATAAAGCAAACAAGGGCTTCCGAAGTCAGCGATTGACCTCGAAAGCCCTTGTTTTATGCCCTTTTTCGGTATTTCTGTGCCGGATAAGGGCTTTGCCTTTGTATCCAATACGGTAGGAACATAGAGCCAACCTATTGCAGAGGTGGTTGGGGTGAATGAAGAAACAGACTGTGCGGCCGAATCCACTGAGTCCGCTGAGTCTTTATATGCAGAACCACCGGTGAAGGAAAGCACCCCAAGGCAGTTTGAGCATTCTGATTCTACAGGTACAGCCCATCAGCCACCTCTTAAAAAGAATGCTATGAAGCCCGATGGGGTTAAGCATTTTTTTACTGGTGTTGGAAACACAGCCAAACAGTTGTGGCGCGACCACAAGGGAGAGATTGTTGGTGGCGTCATCACGTTTTTGGTGACAACAATTCCTGCAATAATTGATGCAGCAACATCTTCTGGTAATAGTTCCAAGGAAACACCTCACCCTGATGATGTGAGGAGCGACTCATCAACAGATGATAAGAAGTCATATGCTGTTGACGACGATAGCTACAGCTCGCCTCACTCGGACAGCAGAGAACGATCGTCTCCACGTGAACATGAAGTTCCATGGCATTCGCAGAGGTATCACACCAAGAATGGTGTTGAATGGAGAGATAAAGCACCGTATCCTCGCGGAGGAAAGGGCAAAGAGGAGTGAGTAAATGTTTTCGACATCCACTCTTTTCACCTTTTAATTATTCGATTTTCACTACACCGCAAGGTTGACACTGCATCGTGCAGCCGGCCGGCATACCACAATTCCATAAAGCAAATAAGGGCTTCCGAAGTCAGCGATTGACCTCGAAAGCCCTTGGTTTATGCCATTTTTCGGTATTTTATGTGCCGAAGAAGGGCTTTTTCTTTGTATCCAATACGGTAGGAACATAGAAATGTAATTCAAAAATAATGTTAGAGCAGACACTTGCAAAAAAGTGTGGTACAAATCGCCGCGTTTAATACGCGCGGTGCGGAATGCGCAATTATATGTTAGCAGATCGTTCCATACATTTTGCAATGTTTTAGAAAACTTCTTTTTTTTCATGTTTCCGATCCAACCAGCAAAGCCTCGACATAGCTTGCGTACAGGCTTGTAATTAAATTTTAGATGATTTTCTCCAAAGGACTCACTTTTCAGTGGAATAGTATCAACAAGTGAGACCGATGCAGGTTTGCCATATACGACGATTGTATTCCACAAATTACGCCGTTCAAAGTTTCGGATATCCCCTGTAGAATATGCTCGGCCATCTATCAAGACACAAGTATCCCGATATTGTGCGGGAAGCGCAAATTTTTTGTTATGACATTGGGTGCCTCCATTAAAATAAATTACCGCATCGCCTGCCAGGGATTTTGAGACCGCCCTATCTGGTAAAAGCACAGATGCGGAGACGAGGAAATCAGCCCCCTTGTTTTGATAAATAGTATCCACGGAAACGGTTGCTACAATTTGGGCAATCGTTTCGAATGCACCCGTACTGTAAGGACACGAAAAAATCAGCCCACGCCATTTGTGTTTGGAAAAATCATCAAGCGCACCTGTATTCGCCGCCTTTCGTACAATGTAAGCAGACAGCAGGCCGCTAACCAGCTGAATGGCTTGTGCCCTTTGTACCTCATCACTGCCGCAAATAGATAGCATAGTTGTAAATTCTTCTAAGCCGTTCTTAATATGTGTAGCTTCACAATGGTAATGCTTAATGTAATTGATGCCCACATGGAGTTTTAGTTTTTTTGTTTTAAAAGTTCGCCCGTTTTTATCGGCATCGGATTTTTCTTTCTTTTGATACTTTATCCTATCTTTTTTTGATTCCCGATGCCTATTGTCAAATACACGTTTTTTTATTACTTTGCCTGTCTCGTCATCCACGACAAAACAGCCCTCTGTCAGATCGTCATAACGCCAGTGGTATAAACAACACCTTGTCGTTTCCCCCAATTTGTTTGCCATATCGTGCCTTTCTTTTTATGTTGATATCTTATTAATTTTATAAATATGGTGCGGCTATAAACATATTTTTTACTGTATCCTGGAGAACAAAGAACAAAAAACACGGAACAATGTAATTTTACGTACATTTTACACCTCTTCATTTTTCCTGTCAACAGACCGCTGTTGCCATGAAAGACATTCTGTGATATTATAAACATGATACAATGACTTTTGTAGGGGAGGGCACGAAAATGGACATCCATAGCATCCGGCAGCAGCTCAAGACCCGCTCGGTATATGATATTCCTCTTCGCGTCACCTTTTATGCGCGCGTCTCGAGTGAAAGCGATGAACAGCTCAATTCGCTGGACAACCAGATCGGCTACTACCGCGATCTGATCGCGCGCAACGCGGCATGGACGTTCGTGGAGGGCTATATCGACGAGGGCCTTTCCGGCATGACCACGAAAAAACGCGAAAATTTTCACCGCATGATCGAGGATGGCAGAACCGGACTGTTTGACCTGATTATCACAAAAGAAATCACACGTTTCGCGCGCAACACGCTGGACAGCATTCAATATACCCGCGACCTCCTGGCCGCAGGGGTCGGCATTTTTTTTCAGAACGATAACATTAATACCTTTGACGAAGATTCTGAGCTGCGGCTGACGATTATGTCCGGTATTGCGCAGGATGAACTGCGCAAGCTGTCCTCCCGCGTAAAATTTGGCCACCAGCAGGCGATCAAGAACAGCGTGGTTTTGGGTAACGGCCGTATTTTCGGTTACCGCAAGCAGGACAAGCGCCTTGTGATTGATGAGGACGAAGCGCCGATGGTACGCAAGTTATTTGAGCTGTACGCGACCGACGAATACAGTATGAAACAGATCGAAGACCTGTTCTGGAAAAAGGGCTACCGCAACCACAACGGCAAGCGTATCGCACATACAACGATGTCCGGTATGATCTCCAATCCGAAGTACAAGGGGTATTATGTCGGCAACAAGGTGCGCATTGTGGATATGTTCACCAAAAAACAAAAATTCCTCCCGCCGGAGGAGTGGGTGATGTTTAAGGATGAAACCGGAGACATCGTACCCGCCATCGTGCCCGAACAGCTTTGGGACGAAGCAAACGCCGTCCTCTCCCGGCGCAGTACCGATGTAAAACGCCGTCAGAACCAATGTAACCACAGCAACCTGCTGACGGGGAAGCTGTTTTGTACCCATTGCGGCACGGCGTATTACCGCCGCGATTCCAAAGACAAACAGGGTAATATGAACAGTAAATGGGTCTGTTCCGGCAAAATCAAAAACGGCGCGGATTCCTGCCCCTCCGTCCCGCTGTATGAGGACGAATTAAAGCCGGTGTTGTTCAGCGTATTCCAGGGTACGCGGGCGGATACGGAGGCGTTGATCGAACGCTATCTGGAGATGTACCGCTCGCTGGAAAACGACGATAACGGCGTCGTGGTGCAGTTGGATGCGCTTCACCAAAAAATAGAGCTTGCCCAAAAGAAGAAGGGTAAGCTGCTCGGCTACAATGCTTCCGGACAGATCAGCGACCGTGATTTTCTTTCCATGAACGCCGCGTGCGACCGGGAAATCAGCCAAGCCGAGCAGGAACTGTATGAGCTGGAACAGCAGCAGCTCAGCCGCGCGGAATTGCAGGCGCATCTGCAGCAGCTTCGTGAGACGATGCGCGCCGCCGTCCAGGATGCGGAAAACGGTATGATCACGCGCGCCTTTGTGGAAAAGTATATCGACCGCATCTTTGTAACGCCGGAGGAAGATACGCTGCGGCTGGAAATCAGGGTTTTTTCCGGTGAAACTACGACGCGTTACTTGGAGAAACTCGAACGTCGTTCGGGTAACACGTTCAAGAAGATGATTGAATCCTACGAGCAGGGTCTGGCTGCGCGCGGCTAATTAAGCTGTGCAATTGCTAGAAGGCCGGTCAAAACCATGAGGCTTTGACCGGCCTTCCCTATTATCCGGGATATAAAGGCTGCCGGTGCAATACTGGCGGCCTTTGTTTACATAATGCGCGTAGCCGTTTGCCCCGCCGTGATACGCCACATCATACTTAAGCTGGCGTATCATAAGGTACTGCCCATGTAATCCCATTGGCAGCAGCCTGTCCCAAATACGTTACCCGTACCAAGGGGGGCGGTATGCCCGGAAGCCGGGTGAAAATAATGCTTGACATGGAGCGCACTCCAAGGTGCAAGATAGAGATAGCACAGGTTGCGGGACATGAGCGGCAGGTGCCCGGCAAGGATACCCTGCCGGGCGCGCTGACGGTGTGCCTTCCGTAAGCCGGTTTCCCATGCGCCCGGAACGCGCTTGCCTGCCTGGACAAAACCCTTGCCAGGCCATAAAACAAATCACACACTATCGGAACAGGAAAAAATGAGGTACAATAATGGAAACTACATATTTGGGACAAGGGATTAAAAAACTCGGCTTCGGGCTGATGCGGCTGCCTAAGGACGGGGAGGCCATCGACGTGGAACAGGTCAAGGCCATGGTCGACCGGTTCCTTGCGGCGGGGTTTACCTACTTTGATACGGCGTGGGCTTATGCAGGCAGCGAGGATGCGATCCGCCAGGCGCTGGTCGAGCGTTACCCGCGTGAGCGATTCCAGATTGCAACCAAGAACGCCGCGTGGATCGGCTGCAAGACCCGCGAGGAGGCCATCGCGCAATTCGATACCTCGCTGCGGCAGACCGGGGCGGGCTATTTTGACTTTTACCTGCTTCACAACCTGGGGGAGAGCCGCACAGAGGTTTTTGACAAATTTGACCTGTGGTCGTGGGTGCAGGAAAAGAAGCGGGAAGGGCTGATCCGGCATGTCGGCTTTTCGTTCCATTCCACGCCGGAGGAGCTGGATGCGATTTTAAGCCGCCATCCGGAAATGGAATTCGTGCAGCTGCAGATCAATTACGCCGACTGGGAAAACCCGGCGGTGCAGTCGCGCGCCTGTTATGAAGTGGCAAGGAAACATGGCAAGCCGATCGTCATTATGGAGCCGGTCAAGGGCGGCCTGCTGGCAAACCCGCCCGAAGCGGTGGGCGAAATCTTCCGCCAGGCCGATCCCAAGGCGTCTAATGCATCCTGGGCCGTCCGGTTTGCGGCCAGCCTGGATGGCGTGATCACCGTGCTTTCCGGCATGAGCAACTTGGAGCAGATGGAGGATAACCTGTCCTATATGAAGGATTTCGTATCCCTGTCCGATGCGGAGCGCGAAACGTTGCGCCTGGCGCAGGAAGCGCTCAGCCGGATCCCGCTGATCCCCTGCACGGCTTGCAATTACTGCGCCAAAGTGTGCCCCAATGCCATCGGGATTTCCGGCGCTTTTACCGCCATGAATTACCTGACGCTGTATGGGAACAAGGAAATTGCTTTGTCGCAGGAAAACTGGCTTGTCGGCGGCCATGGCAGGAAAAGCGCCTCGCAGTGCGTCAAATGCGGGAAGTGCGAGCAGGTATGCCCGCAGCACATTGCGATCCGCCAGGAGCTGGAAAAGGTAACGGCCGCGCTCGGCGTGTGACATCCCGATACGAAGCGCGGGTACGCCGCACGGGAAACTGTCGGCGCGTATACAGGAGGAAACGTACATGCACTTAAAAGAGTATTTCACAGCCCACCCGAAAGCGGCGCTGGGCTTTTCCGGCGGCGTGGACTCCGCCTATTTATTGTACGCCGCGGTGCAGTACGGCGCGGATGTGCAGCCGTATTTTATCAAAACGGCATTCCAGCCCGCGTTCGAGCTAACGGACGCGCGGCGGCTGGCGGCGCAGCTTGGCGTCACGCTGGCGGTGATCGAATACGATATCCTCTCCTGTGAAAAAGCCGCTGCAAACCCGGCAGACCGGTGCTATCATTGCAAAAAGGCGCTGTTCGGGTGCCTGAAAGCGCGTGCGGCGCAAGACGGTTATAGCATGCTGCTGGACGGTACCAATGCTTCGGACGACGTGGGCGACCGCCCCGGGATGCGCGCCCTGCGGGAACTGGACGTTTACTCGCCCCTGCGCGAATGCGGCCTGACCAAGCCGGAAATCCGCCGCCTGTCGCGGGAGGCGGGGCTTTTCACCTGGGACAAGCCCGCCTATGCCTGCCTGGCTACCCGTGTCCCGGCGGGGCAGCCACTGACCGCGGACGAGCTGGCGCGTATCGAGCACGCGGAACGCGCGCTGTCCCTTCTGGGCTTCACGGATTTCCGCGTCCGACTGTTTCATGGCGCGGCGCGCCTGCAACTGCCGCAGGATCAGATGCGGCGCGCCCTGGATAGCCGGCAGGGCGTGCTGGATGCGCTAAAGCCCTATTTTGAAACCGTCCTGCTGGATTTGGAAGGGAGGCCGTCTTAATGGAACAAAAGGAAATCCGCAGCCTGCTGGAACAGGTCGCGGCGGGCGCCCTCCCGATAGAGGAAGCGATGCTGCGGCTCAAGGGGGCGCCGTTTGAGGATTTGGGCTTTGCCAAGCCCGACCATCACCGGGCGCTGCGCCAGGGGATCGCAGAGGTGATCTACGGCGCGGGCAAGACGCCGGAACAGATTTGCACGATTGCGACGGCCATGCTCGCGCGCGGCCAGCGCACGGTGCTGATCACCCGGATGGATGCGCAGGCGGCGGATTATGTCGGCGCGGCCGTGCCGCTCCGGTATGATGCGTTGAGCCGCGTCGGCGTGGCTGGGACGCTCCCGGAGCCGGACGGTGTGGGGAAAATCGTCGTCGCGACCGGCGGCACCAGCGATATGCCCGTCGCGGAAGAAGCGGCGCAGACGGCCGAGGCCTTCGGCAACCGGGTGACCCGCCTGTACGACGTCGGCGTGTCCGGGCTGCACCGGCTGCTTGCGCACAGCGAGGACATCATGTCCGCGCGGGTCATTATCGCGATCGCCGGGATGGAGGGCGCGCTTGCCAGCGTGATCGGCGGCCTGGCGGACTGCCCGGTAATCGCCGTGCCGACGAGCGTGGGTTACGGGGCGGCGTTCGGCGGTCTGGCCGCGCTGCTGGCTATGCTCAATTCATGCGCCAGCGGCGTCAGCGTGGTCAATATCGACAACGGGTTTGGCGCCGGATACCTGGCAAGCATGATCAACCATATGGGAGGCGGCAATGAAAACACTTTACCTGGAATGTAATATGGGCGCGGCGGGCGATATGCTTACTGCGGCGCTGCTCGAGCTTCATCCCGACCCCGCCGGGTTTGTCCGGCGGCTGAACGCGCTTGGGCTGCCAAAGGTGGAATTCCGCTCAGCCCCGGCCGTTAAATGCGGCATTACCGGCACCCAAATGGCGGTGCTCGTGGATGGGGCGGAGGAAGGCCGCGCACAGGGGCATCACCATGGGGGGCATGGCCACCATGGGATGCATGACATTGCGCACATTGTCTCGCATCTGGATTTGCCAAAGCCTGTGCGGGACGACGTCCTAGCCGTTTACGGCCTGATCGCCGAAGCGGAGAGCCAGGTGCACGGCAAACCGGTTACAGAGATCCATTTCCATGAAGTCGGGGCGCTGGACGCCGTGGCCGACGTGACGGCGGTTTGCCTGCTGATGCATGAACTTGCGCCAGGGCGCATATTGGCCTCGCCCGTCCATGTGGGCAGCGGCCAGGTGCGCTGTGCGCATGGGGTTTTACCGGTACCGGCGCCCGCCACCGCCTTGCTGCTGCGCGGTATCCCCACTTATGGCGGAGAAGTGCGCGGCGAGCTTTGTACCCCGACCGGCGCGGCACTGCTCCGGCATTTTGTGCAGTCGTTTGGCGCGCAGCCGGTCATGTGCGTGGAGAAAATCGGCTATGGCTTTGGTAAAAAGGATTTTGAGCGTGCAAACTGTGTCCGTGCCATGCTCGGCGAGACGGACGGGGGGCAGGAATGCGTGATCGAGCTGTGCTGCAATTTGGACGATATGACGCCCGAGGCGGTCGGTTTTGCCATGGAACGGCTGTTGGAAGCTGGCGCGCTCGACGTTTATACCGTGCCGGTCGGCATGAAAAAGAACCGCCCCGGTGTGCTGCTAACATGTATGTGCCGTGCCGGGCAGCGGGAGGAAATGATCCGCCTGCTGTTCCTGCACACCACCACGCTCGGCCTGCGGGAGACGGTTTGCCGTCGCTATACGCTCGCCCGCAGTATGGATGTCGCGGAAAGCCCTTTCGGGCAGATCCGCATCAAACGGGCCTCCGGATGGGGCGTTGCGCGGGAAAAAGCGGAATATGAAGACCTCGCCCGGATTGCACGGGAACAAAACGTATCGCTGCAGCAGGTGCAGCGCGCGGTATTTGCCCCGGGTCGGCTGGAAGGCGGCGGGGACAAAAGTTAACGCGGTGGGGCAGCCTTGCCGCGTATCCCGTCCGGGAAAACCTCACAATAAGCGGCAAAGCGCCCGCAACCAGTTTTGGTTGCGGGCGCTTTGCCGCTGTCGGCCGGGACTGAGGGATCCCGGCAAATGAAAAGAGGAGATTTACATGAGCCTGAGGTATGGGCTGAAAAACAGCGAGCAACAACTGTTTTAGTCAAAGTCGGCGACATTGTCCTTGGTGACGAGCTGGAAGGGGATCCAGTTGTAGACGCCCACGTCCTTGCCGTCCAGCAGGTCGACCGCGCACTGCAGGGAGCCGGTGCCCTGGCCGTCCGCATCCTGGAACACGCTCGCGCCCATCTGGCCGTCCTTGATGGCGGTGCGCGCCTCCTGGTTCGCGTCGATGGAGACGATGGGCGGGTAGTCCGACGTGCCCGCGCTGGTCAGCGCTTCAAGCGCGCCGAGCGCCATGTCGTCGTTGTTGGCGATGATGACGTCATAGGTTTTGCCGGTGCCCAGGAACTGCTGCATCTTGTCCATCGCCTTGGCGCGGTCCCAGTCGCATGCGTCCTCGAACACCATGTTGAGCTTCCAGC
>NZ_LT707032.1 GCF_900155735.1 Intestinibacillus massiliensis | reverse complement strand
CCGCTCTACCCCATCTGGAGTGTAAAAAAGGCCCCCCCCCCCCGGCCCCGCCCCCCCCCCCCGCCGCTGGCGCTGCTCCCGCTGTTCCCAGCAACCCCGCAGGCGGCCCGCCCCCTGCACCTGCCGCCGCGTCCAGCGAGAACCCCCCGGAGGAGGATATTTTCAAAGGCCCCCAGGAGCGGCCGGAAAATGTCAAGGTGATCCTGACGGGCGACCGTCTGCGCCGGTATTACCCCAATGTGGAGCTGACGCCCCGTGAGATCGAGGAGGACATTTATAGCAAGCTGGAACGGTGCCGCCAGATGGACGAGAAGCTAAGGCTCAAGGAGGAGATTTTCAAGAGAGATAAGGGCGGGCAGAGCCGGTGACGCCTGAAATCACCGCCCATATCGCCAATTTGGGCAAATACAACGCCGGGACCCTGACAGACGCCGCACTCGTATTTCCCACCACCACGGAGCAGGTGCAGGCGGCGCTTCGCTCCATCGGCGTGGACGGCCTGCGGTATGAGGAAATCATCATCACCGAGTATTCCAGCGGCGTCCCCGGCCTTGCGGCCTCCCTGGGCGAATATGCCCATCTGGACGAGTTGAACTATCTGGCCGCCCGCATGAGCGTTTTAGCGCCGGGCCAACTGGAGAAGTTCGCCGCCGCCGTCTGCCATGGGGAGTACGGCGGAAACCTGCAAGATTTAATCAACCTGACGTACAATCTGGACTGCTATGACCTGCTCCCCGAGGTCAAGACCTACGAGGACTACGGGCGGCTGCTGGTGGATACCCACCGTGAGTTTCACCTTTCCCCAAAGGCGCAGTATTACTTTGACTTCGCCGCCTACGGGGAGGATACAGCCATCAACGAGGGCGGAGAGCTGACGCCGCAGGGATATATCTGCAACAACCGCTCCCCGTTCCAAAAAGTCTACGACGCCCTGAATATCCCGCAGGAGTACCGGGTGTTCCAGTATCCCATGCAGGCCAAGGCCAGAGAGCGCCCGCCGGAACATCCGCCCGCCGCCCCTACACGTTAGCGCCCCACAGAGGGCGCTTTTTTTGTACCCATTTTCAGAAAAGGAGCTGATTTATTGAATGTTTTAGTAGTCGAGCCGGACTATGCCCCCTATGAAAAAGAGATCGACGGCCTGAATGAAATGCAGGCCACGGTGGGCGGCACGATCCAGGCCATTTACCCCTACGAGGAACAGGTGGCCGTTGTCTGTAATGATGATGGAATCGCGCTGGGCCTGCCGTTCAACCGCAGCATGGAGGGCGGCTACGGCGGCGTGTTCGGAACCTTTTTCGTCTGCGGCCTGGGAGAAGAAGATTTTTGTTCCCTGACCCCGGAGCAGATGGAGCGATACAAGCAAAAATTCCACCACGCGGAAATCCTGATAGGAGCCGAGGGCAACGAGGCAATCACCATGAAAGTGTCTCCCAAGCAGCGGAGCCAGCCGGACCAGCCCCCGCGTGCGCCCAAGCCGCCGGAGAGGTAAGCGCCCATGTCCCAGGCAATGGACGAACGGGTGGCCGAATTGACCGACAAGCTGGAGAACGGGATCAAGGAGCTTTACGCCAGCGGGCGGTATGCGGAATACCTCCGTGTTATGTCCAAATTCCACCAGTACAGTATCGGCAACGTCATGTTGATCTACCTGCAATGCCCCCACGCTACCCACGTTGCCGGTTACGGGACGTGGAAAAAGGAATTTGGCCGCCAAGTCAAACGGTACGAGACCGGCATCAATATTTTAGCGCCCTGCCCATACAAGCGCCTTGTGGAGCAGGAGCAGACCGACCCGGACGGCGAACAGCAGACAGACACGCGCATGGTCAAGATCATGCGGTTTAGGGTGACAACGGTTTTTGACGTGAGCCAGACGGAGGGCCGGGAGCTGCCCACATTGGGCGTGGACGAACTGACCGGCGACGTATCCGGCTTTTCTGAAATCTACGACCGGCTGGCCAAGACCTCCCCGGTCCCGGTGGAACAGGGCGAGGTCCCCGGCGTCGCAAAGGGCTATTTCAGCGCACGGGAACAGAAGATCGTCCTGCGCTCCGGCATGAGCCAGGTGCAGACCGTCAAAACGCTGGTGCATGAAATCGCCCATGCCCTGCTTCACGATCCGAAAAATCTTCCAAAGGAGAGAAAGGAGCGGAGGCATAAGGAGATAGAGGCCGAAAGCGTGGCGTATGTCGTGTGCCAGCACTTCGGCATTGAAACATCGGATTATTCGTTCGCGTATGTCGCCGGATGGAGCAAGGGCAAGGAATTGAAAGAACTGAAAGCGTCGCTCGACACCATCCGCACCGCGGCCTCCCAAATCATAAACGCCATTCAGCCGCCGGAGCGCGAGGCCCCGGAAGCTGTTCACCACCGTAAAAACGTCCTTTCACATTAGGAGGAAAACAGTATGGAAACTATCAACGCCAACACCGCCCGCATGGAAGAAATTGAAATCTTCACCATTCCCGCGCTGTTCACACCCCACCGGGTAGACCGCGCCGCCCTCCACCCGGGGCTGGCCTGCTATGAGATCGCGGCCCGCGCTGGCTCCCCCCGGCGTATCTTCTCCCTGACGGCGCAGGCCCGGGAGGAGGACTTCTACGGCACGGTTCTCACCCCCGTTCCCGTGGAGCTGCCGGAGAATGGGGAAAAGCCCATCGGCCCCGGCGACTTTCTCACCGGCACCGGGGCCGGGTACTTCACACCCGCTGAATTTGAGGATAAGTACCTGGCCCCCCACGACGCGGACTGACCCGGCCCCGCACAGCGGCGCCGTAGGCGTCGCTGTACGAGCAAGTACGTCATTTGTTAAACACAAACGACACTTGTTAGGGGGAACCCCTAAAACCCCACGCCACTAAATGCGTCCCACCGTGGGACGCATTTCTTCTATCACAAAATTATTGGAGGTAATGCCTTATATGACCATGAAGAAACGTATTCTTTCCCTGCTGCTGGCGCTGGCGTTGTGCGCCGGGATGATCCCCGCCGCCTCCGCCGCCCAGGTGAACAGCTACCACGACCCCGCCGAGCATTGGCTCTCCGCCGTGGGCCGGACCAATGAGCTGGACGCCAATGCCGTCGTGACCCGCGAGACGTTCAACTGCGTGGACTGCGGCAAGCCCACGTCGTTTGAGATCTTCCGCACGCCCGAGTACACCCGCGACGGCAGGACCGCCCTGAACCGGAATGTGAAGTATTCAGACGGTACATGTATCGACGGCGAGAGCGTGGGCAACGTCAACGACGGCACCCCCGGCAAGGACGCCTATTACACCGGCTACCACTGGACCAAGGCCGTGTGCGAGAATTGCGGCACGCTCAATTCCAACATGGGCGGCACCGGGTACGCCTATGGCCGCAATGTTTATTGGTTATACGATTGCGCGGCGGAGTTCACCGAGACCCTGCCCGAAAGCGTGACCTATGAATACGCGGACAGCCGCTACCACACCAAGACCACCACAGGCGGCACCTACTGCTGCTTCTGCTACGGCACCAATCACGAAAGGAAAACCGAGACGGAGAGGCACGACCTGGACGGCACGGTGCTCACCCAGCTTGCCAACCAGCGGTTTGTAGAGGTGGAAGCCTGCGCGGACTGCGGCTACACCCGTTCGGAGTATGTGGCGGCGAAATCCGTTGTTGCCAGCTACTACGGCGTGGCCGACGGCCAGCCCCACACGCTGTCCGTCACCGACCTGTCCGATGGGGGCGTCTCCACCGCCATCCGCTACGGCGGTAGTGCGGAATCCTGCACCATGACTTCCGCCCCCAACTACACCGAGGCCGGGCAGTATACCGTCTACTACCAGATCACCTATTCCTACGGCGGGGAGCGCATGACGGAGAACGGCGCTGCCTACGTCTGGCTCCGGGAGACGGCGGACGGCTCCTGCGGGTGCGGCTGCGGCGACCCGGACTGCGGCTGCCAGGACAAAAACTGCGGCGGCAACTGCTGTAATCAGCCCTGCGCCCACAATTTCACGCTGCTGGACAGCACGGCCCCCACCTGCTACACCCTGGGCTATGACCGCTACCTCTGTGTGGACTGCGGCAAAATCGAGAAACGGGACTACGAGGCGGCGCTGGGCCATGCGTGGCAGGGCGTGGTAGTCCGGGAGGCCGACTGCGAGACAGACGGCAAGCTGCTGGAAATCTGCAACCGCTGCGGTGAAGTGAAAGTGACCGAAACCCCCAGGGGGGAGCATGAGTACGAAACATACCCCGTGGCCGCCACCTGCACCAGCCCCGGCTACACTGTCAGCGAGTGCGCCGTCTGCGGCGACCGCCACATCACCGACATTACCGCCGCCCTGCCCCATGACTATGTTTCTTCCGTCACCCCGGCCACCTGCTAGACGGGCGGCCGCACGACGCACATCTGCTTTGGGTGCGGCAGCTCGTTCATTACGGATTATACAGACGCTTTGGGCCACACCTGGGACGCCGGTACGCCTGTCACCGGGGCCACCTGCACCGGCGAAGGTATGACAGAGTACCGCTGCACCCGCTGCGGCTTCCACCGGCTGGAGGGGGACGCCGCCAGCGGCCACGTCCCCGGCGAGGCGGCCACCTGCACCGAACCCCAGCTCTGCACCAAATGCGGCGCGGTCATTGCTAAGGCCCTGGGCCATGACTACACGGAGGAGACCACCCCCGCCACCTGCACCGAAATGGGCTTTACCGTCTTTACCTGCGCCCGGTGCGGCGACAGCTACACCGGCGGCTATACCGACGTGGCCGCCCACGACTACACGGAGGCCGTCACCGCCGCCACCTGTACGGAAATGGGCTTCACCACCTTTACCTGCGCCCAATGCGGCGAGACCCACAAGGGAGAATACACCAAGGCCACCGGCCACAAGGCGGGCGGCTGGATCATCGACAAGGCCGCCACCACCACCAGCGAGGGCAGCAAGCATACCGAGTGCGTGAACTGCGGCGTGGTGCTGGAAACCGCCGTGATCGAGAAGATTTACAACCAGGCCACCACCGATACCCACGGCGAGGCCACCGTGGGCGGCTACCTCGTCACCGTCACAGACACGGATACCCGCAACCCCGTCTCCGGGGCCGCCGTTGCGCTGGATAAGAATAACGCCCTCTCCATCCGTCTCCCCAACAGCCGCCTGCTGGATTATAACGATCAGACCACCATCACCGTCCAGCTTGTGAAAGACAAATCGGCAGTAGCGGATATGGCCGTGGCCGTCACCGATAAAAACGACAATTCCTGCGCAGGCAAGACCGACCGGGCGGGCAAGCTCACCGTCCCCGGCTCCATCGGCACCACAGACAGCGACGGCAGGGCCACCGTGGGTTATGAGGACGCCGACCGGGACTGCTTCACCCTGACTGTCCGTGTGGAGCACTACGAGACGGGCCGCCCCATCCAGGGCGCGGGCGTGGCCGTGGGCAAGACCGGCAACATCACCGTCACGCTCCCCAAGGGCGTGGATATGGACGAGGACCACAGGATCACCGTCACCGTGACCGACCAGAAGAAAAATCCCCAGGAGGGCGTGACCGTGATCGTCAAATCCGACCTGGGCGGCAAGGAGACCGGCGAGACTGATACAGACGGTTCACTGACCGTCCCCGCCGTGGAGGCGGAGGCCCAGCGCCACGGCGTCTACATCGTGGGCTATGGGGACGGCACCTTTGGGCCGGAGCGGAACATGACCCGCAGCGAGGCCGCCGCCATCTTCGCCCGCCTGCTGGCGGAGAAGAACGGCGATACCATTCCCACGGCGGCAGTCACCAAGTTTTCCGACATTCCCGCGGGCGCGTGGTATTCCGGCTATGTGCGGTATCTGAACGGCTACGGCGTCACCTATGGCCGGGGCCGGACCACCTTTGCGCCCAACGAGGCCATCACCCGCGCCGAGTTTACCGCCATGGCCGTGCGCTTCTTCGACGCCTACGGCGACGGCGACCCGGAGATCATGGAGCGGTACGAGGGCTTTACCGACGTATCGGACGGCTACTGGGCGGCGCAGTATATCCATGACGCCGCCGTGAACGGCTGGATCGTCGGCTACGGCGACGGCTCCTTCCGGGGCGGCGCGGCCATCACCCGCGCCGAGGTCGTCACCATTGTAAACCGCCTGCTGGGCCGGGAGGCCGACGCCGACTATATCAGCGGCTACCCCCGCAGGCTCAACACCTTTCCCGATGTACCCCGCCGCCATTGGGCCTACTACGCCGTGATGGAGGCCGCCAACGGCCACACCGCGGCCTATGATAAGTCCGGCGGCGAGGTGTGGAGTAAGTGAGGCAAGGCAAGTCTTTCCGGGAGAGCGCCCCCACCTGGGCGGCGTTCTCTTTTGTGGTCCTCTGGCTGGGCGCAGTTGCCGCCTATGCCTATGAGGACGATATGAACCTGATCGAGTTTATGGGGCGCTTCAACCTGGTGGTGGAGCGCCCCTTTGCCATCGGCTGGACAGCGCACACGCCCAAGTTCCTGCTGGGGGCGCTGGCCGCCTACGCCTGCGCCATCGGCCTGTACTGCTCCACCCGGCAGAACAGGCGGCCCGGCGAGGAACACGGCTCCGCCAAATGGGGCAGCGTCCGGCAGCTTGATAAAAAGTACCGGGACAAGGACCCAGAGAAAAACGTCATTCTCACCCAGCACCTGAAAATGGGGCTGAACAGCCGGAAGCACCGGCGCAATCTGCTGCAAATTGTAGTGGGCGGCAGCGGGGCTTCCAAGACCCGGGGTGTGGTAAAACCCAATATTTTCCTTGCAAATACCAGCTATATCGTGACCGATCCCAAGGGGGAGGTGCTGCGCTCCGCCGGGCCGCTGCTGCTGAAAAAGGGATACACCCTGCGGGTGTTCGACCTGATCGACCCCAGCCGCTCCGACCAGTACAACCCGTTCCACTACATCCGCAGGGATTCCGACGTGTTCCGGCTCATTGATAACTTCATCAAGAACACCACCCCCAAGAACGCCTCCAATTCAGATCCATTCTGGGAAAAGTCCGAGACCGCCCTCGACGCCGCGCTTATGCTCTACCTGCTCCATGAAGCGCCACCCCAGGAACAGAACATGGAGATGATTTTGACCATGATCGAATACGGCGGGGCCAAGGAGGACGACGACGATTATCAATCGCCGCTGGATTTATTGTTCGAGGCGCTGGCAGAGGAACAGCCGGGCCATATCGCCGTGCGGCAGTACAAGATTTTCCAGCAAGCCGCCGGAAAAACCGCCAAGAGCATTTTGGTGAGCGCGGCGGTGCGCCTGTCCGCGTTCACCCTCCCGGAAATCCAGAACATCACAGGCGGCGACACGCTGGAGCTGGAGAAGCTGGGCGAACGCAAGCAGGCCATTTTCTGCGTGATCCCCGACAGCAACGACAACTCCCTTAATTTTCTGGTGGGTATGCTCTACACCCAGGCGTTCCAGACCTTGTACTATCAGGCGGACCGGGTGCACGGCGGCAGCCTGCCCGTCCCCGTGAGGCTCCTTTTTGATGAGTTCGCCAATGTCGCCCTGCCTGACGGGTACGCCCGGTTGCAGGCCACCATGAGATCGCGCAACGTCATGTCCACCATCATTCTGCAAAATATCAGCCAGCTCAAAGAACTTTTTAAGGATTCGTGGGAAGGCATTATCGGTAACGCCGACGCCTTTGTTTATTTAGGCGGTAACGAACAGAGCACCCACAAGTACATTTCCGAGCTGCTGGGCAAGGAGACCATCGACACGGCCACCCACAGCCAGAGCAAGGGGCGCAACGGCTCCTACTCCCAGAACTTCCAACAGGCCGGGCGCGAGCTGATGACGCCGGATGAAGTCCGTATGCTGGACAACCGCCTTGCCATCGTCCTGCTGCGCGGGGAGCGGCCCGTGCTGGATGATAAGTACGAGCTGACGAAGCACCCCAATATCAAGCTAACGGAGGACGGCGGGGCCGCCCCTTACATTCACAGCCCCGTGTGCCTCTATGCCGTGGACGACCTTAGCTTTTCCTTTACCTCTCTGGACGAGATCGAAATTATTGAAGATATGGAGGAAACCGCATGAAGAAACTGAACCAGAAGAACGACCTCCGCGCCCGCGCCAAGGGCCGCCGCCTGATGGCGGTATGGACGGCCCTGGTGCTGGCCGTGTGTGTATTCACCGTCCCGGCCCTGGCCGCCGACGACCCGCTGGGCATTGTCAACAACCTGTCCGACTTCATTTTTAGCTGTATCAAGGCTATCGGTATCATCATCCTGGGCTGGGGCGTGGTGCAGGTAGGCATGAGCGTCCAATCCCACGACGCTAGCCAGCGCACACAGGGCTTTCTATGCCTGTTCGGCGGCCTGCTGATCGCGTTCTGCAAGGAGATTTTGACCACCATCGGCGTGGTGTAAAGCGCGGGAGGGGCGGGCTGTCACGCCCGCCCCGGCCCGGTTGAAACAAAGTCGAAAAATGCGTCCCACGGTGGGACGCATTTCAGGAGGTGACATTTTATCAGTGACAACTGGATCGTAGGAAACATAGAAAACGCGCTGGGGACCTGGAACGACAAGCTGGCCGAGCTTTGGGCGCTGCTCTCCCAATCGCCGGAGACGTTCAAGGGCGGCGACGTGTGGAATGTGATAACAGGCATTGCCAGCACCATGCAGGGCATTGGCTACGGCCTGCTGGTGCTGTTCTTCGCCATGGGTGTATTCCAATCCGCCGCGTCGTTCCGCGAGATACAGCGGCCGGAATACGCCCTGCGTCATTTCGTGCGCTTTGCGGCGGCCAAGGTGGCCGTGGGCTACTCCATGGAGATCATGACCGCCGTATTCAGTATTTGCGGCGGCATTATCAGCAATGTCATGTCCGGGCTGGGCGGCATGATCGGCGCGGGCGCGGACTTACCGGCGGAGCTGGTGACGGCCATTGAGGAGATCGGCTTTTTACAATCCATTCCCCTCTGGTTGGTATCCTTTCTGGCAAGCCTTGTCATTACCGTGCTTTCGTTCATTCTGATCCTGACCGTCTACGGGCGTTTTTTTAAGCTCTACATGTATACCGCGCTGGCCCCGCTCCCGCTTTCCTCTTTCGCCGGGGAGGGGACGGCGGCCACCGGCAAGGCGTTCATCAAATCGTATATCGGCGTGTGCATGGAGGGCGCGGTGATCGTGCTGGCCTGTCTCATTTACTCCGCGTTCTTGTCCAGCGCCACTCCGGCCGCGGACGCCTCTCTGCCAGCCGTCACCATGGCGTGGCAGTACCTGGGGCAGCTCGTCTTTAACATGCTGGTGCTCACCGGCCTTGTGAAAGGCGCGGACCGGATCGTAAAGGAGATGTTCGGCCTGTAAATGCGTCTCAATTCGAGACGCATTTTAGAGCATAGAGAAACGGCGGGCCGAAGCCCGCCGTTTTCCATGCGCTCATTAAGGCCGCCAGTCGCCGTACAGCGGCGTGGCCCTTGCCAGCAAATCCGCCTCTATCTCCCGTTCCTCCCGCCGCCGACGGATGATCTTCACCGCCCACAGCACCGCGGCGAACAGGACGCAGCCCGCGAACAGGGCGATACACGCCGTCTCATGCGCCGCCGCCCACTTTGGGAAGAACAGGCGCGTGGAGAGGAAGTACAGCGCCAGCGGCAAAAGCCACAGCTTCCACAGGACCTTGACCGCCAGCGGGAGCGCGGCCAGGATACAAAAAACGGTCAACAACTGCTGCCACATATTCATGGGGAGACCTCCTTTGAATCGTCTGATTTTGTGGTGTGTTTTCCTACTAATATTATCTCATGCCCCTAAAAACCTGTCAAATTATTGAACATTACGAGGTGATTGATTATCGAAGTCAAGATTCCAAAAGAAGTACGCAGGCACAAGGAGACTATCTTCTTCGGCCTTTCCGCCCGTCAGTTTTTGTGTGCGCTGCTGGCCGTGGGGATCGCCGCTGGCCTCTACCTGGGCCTGGGACAATTCATCGGCAGGGAGACGGCGAGCTGGGTATGTATCCTGGCCGCCGCGCCCGCCGCTGCGGCTGGATTTTTTGGGTATAACGGCCTGACGCTGGAGCAATTTGTCTGGGCCTTTGTCAAGTCCGAGCTGCTTTGCGCCGGGGGCCGGGTGTTCGTCTCCGAAAACATCTACTACTCCATGCTGGACCGAAAGGGGGCCTGCGATTTTGATTAAGTCCCTGATCGCCGCCAACAAAAGCGAAAAGGAGCAGTTCGCCATCCCGCGGAGCGTGCAGCAGTCCATTCCCATCAAGCGCGTGTATTCTGACGGGATCTGGCTGGTGGGCAACAAGCACAGCCGGACGTGGCGCTTTGCCGACGTCAACTATGCCGCCGCCAGCGACGAGGACCGGCGCAGTATCTTCCTCTCCTACGGCAGCGCCCTCAACGCCCTGCCCACGGACGCCGCCGCCAAGATCACCATTATCAACCGCCGCCTGAACCCCGTGGACTTCAAGCGCACGGTGCTGATGGCGGAGCGCGGGGACGGCCTGGACCATTACCGGGACGAATACAACCGTATCCTGACCGCCAAGGCCGCCGAGAGCAATAATCTGGTGCAAGAGAAGTACATCACCCTGTCCATCCAGCAGCGCAAGATCGAGGACACCCGCGCCTACTTTCGGCGGGTGGACGGCAACCTCTCCAAGAGCTTCGGCAAGCTGGATTCCGGGGCGCGGGCCATCTCCAACTATGACCGTCTGCGCCTGCTCCACGATTTTTTCCGGCCCGGCGAGGAACAGTTTTTCACGTTCGATCAAGCCGCCGCCATGCGCCGGGGCGTGGACTTCCGCGACCTCATTTGCCCGGACGGCTTGCAATTCAAGGCGAATCACTTTGAGATGGGCGGGAAGTTCGGGCGCGTACTCTTTTTGAAAGAATATGCCAGTTACATTAAAGATGAAATGATCTCCGACCTCTCCGACTTCGCCCGGAATCTCATGCTCTCCATTGATATTTTGCCGGTCCCCACCGACGAGGCCGTGAAAGAGATACAGAGCCGCATTTTGGGCATTGAATCCGACATTACCCGCTGGCAGCAGCGCCAGAACAGTAAGCAAAACTTCACGGCCACCGTCCCCTATGAGCTGGAACAGCTCCGGGCCGAGGCCAAGGAGTTTTTGGACGATCTGACCGTGCGGGACCAGCGCATGATGTTTGCCGTCGTGACCCTTGTTCATGTGGCCGACACGCTGGAACAGCTCGACGCCGACACTGAAACCCTGCTATCCATTGGGCGGGAGCATTTGTGCCAGTTCGCAACCCTGCGGTATCAACAGGAGGACGGCTTGAACACGGTGCTGCCCTACGGCCTGCGCCGGATCAAGGCCCTGCGGACCCTCACCACCGAGAGCACCGCCGTCCTTATGCCGTTCCGGGCGCAGGAGATACAAGACCCCGGCGGGCTGTTTTGCGGCGTCAACGCCGTCTCCAAAAACCTGCTGCTCTGTGACCGCAAGAAGCTCATTTCTCCCCACGCCTTTTACCTGGGCGTCAGCGGCAGCGGCAAGTCCATGGGCATGAAAAGCACCATTACCAACGTGGCCCTGGGGACGAGCGACGATATTATCATCATCGACGCCGAACGGGAATACGGTCCGCTGGCGCGGGCTTTGGGCGGAGAGGTCATTGTGATCTCTCCCAACAGCCCCCACCACATTTCCCCCATGGATATAGGGGAGGGCTACGACGACGGGGAAAATCCCGTTGCGCTCAAATCCGAGGTTATCACCAGTGTCTTAGAGCAGCAGATGGGCGCGGGCCTCATCACCGGCAGCCACAAGAGTATCATTGACCGCTGCACCGCCAACGTCTACCGGCCCTATCTGCGGAGCAAGGGCAAGCTGCCTGCGCCCCTCCTGACCGACTGGCGCAACGAGGTCCTGAAGCAGACCGACCCGGAGGCACGGGAGATCGCCCTGGCCGCCGAGCTTATCACCGAGGGCAGCCTGAACGTCTTTGCACACCCCACCAACGTCAACATGGACAGCCGGATCGTCGTGCTGGACCTCTACGAGATGGGCGAGGCCCTGCGGCCCACCGCCCTGGTCGTTACGCTGGAGGCCATTCAAAACCGCGTGGCCGCCAACCGCAAAAAGGGTAAATATACCTGGGTTTTTATCGACGAGGTATATCTGTACTTCAAGTATCACTATTCCGCGGAGGTGCTTTATCGGGCCTGGAAACGCTGGCGCAAATACGCCGCCCCGCTGACGGCGGCCACCCAGAATGTGGAGGAGTGCTTGCGCTCCGAGACGGCCCGGCTCATGTTCGCCAACTCTGAATTTCTGCTGCTGTTCAATCAGGCCGCCACGGACCGGCAGGAGCTTGCCAAGCTCCTCCACCTCTCCGAAACGCAGACCAGTTACATTGAAAACGCCGAGGCCGGGCATGGCCTCCTGCGCATGGGCGGCTCTCTGGTGCCGTTCTTCAACACCATCCCCCGCGACAGTGACCTTTACAAGCTCATGACCACCACCCCCGGCGAGGGATAAGCGTTTGTCGAAATGCGTCCCACCGTGGGACGTATTAAAAATTCCGCACCTATTTTATAAAATAGGTGCGGAATTTATGACAATACTGAAAGTTATTATTCCTCTGACCCAAGTGCAGCATAATCCAGTTTCATTTTATCTAACATATCCTTTTTGACATCCATATTTCTTCTTGTATTGTCCAATTGGATTTGAACATCAGTTGGCATAAACTTCGAATCGGCATACTTGTGCAATAACGAATCGATTGTTCGTTGACTCCGTTGTATTTTAATTTCCAACTTGGAAATACGGCGAGACAACTTCTCTGATTCTGAATAAATAGGCTTACGTTTCCTATTTGCTTCAGTTTCTACTCTTTTTACTTCCTCAATAACACGCTCATTATTGACATCTTGGTATTTGTGGGAATAAAGCTCAATAAAGTTGTTCATGGAGTACATATGAAAATGTTGAGCAGTTTTTTCAAAAAACTCTTTTCGCAGTTCTACCCGTGGCCCAACTATCCGTCCTTTTACCTTATACCACCAATCTTCTTTTTGATCATGTGTTACATAGATAATGTCTTTGTGGTTTTCAATTGCAAAATCTATGATTTGCATCCATACAATAAAATCGCCATAAGCATTGTTGTCATCGCTATCGGATTTTCGTTTATCGCTATCTTCATAACCAGGTGGCATTTTAGCCGCAAACCTTTGGACTGCCATCTCTTTTATTTCAGACAGTTTTTTATCATCGTAACGATTTCCGGTTCTCCCATTAAAAAGATCCAAAACTTTTAATAAAATCAAATCATCGCCTGGATTTTTAACCTGTATGTTTTGAGATCTGGATTGAGCAATCCATTCATCTAACGCCCGTTTTAATTGTTGGATTTCAACATCGGAATCCTGAAGATTAGATAAACTCTTTGCCTTAGCCAAGAAATCTGCTGCTTCCTTTTCAAACGCGTCATATTTATTACATACATCAAAAATGACAGCACATCGATTTTTCATAAATTCATATGCAACTTGATGGGGAAGCCAAATTCTTTCAGAAAGCTTTTCTAATGCACCAATAAGGATGCTACTGGTTCTACTTGAATACCGATAAAGATTTAATAGTACATTGGCATCAAATACAAAAATACCATTGTCCCAAAGAGTTTCTTTATCTTCTTTTGAAAGATCAATATATTCCCATATAGAATCCTTCATACTCGTTAGCTCCTAACATTGATTAATAAGCTATTCTTATTGTACACTAATTACTGCAAATTGACAATATAGTTTCTAAAACGTCCCAAGAAGGGCGTTTTTTATTTTGCTGGCAGAGGAGGTTATATTTATTTCTAATACAATAGAACGCAACTCAAAAGAAGTAATTAAGACAAAAAAAGAGGAATCCAAGCATCAAAAGCAGAATTATACCGCGAAAGCCGCCGGGCGTCAGCTCACCGCAAAGGGCCGGGAGGCCCTGGCCCAGCGGCCACGGGGCGAGGACGGCCCCGGCGAATACGCCGCCGACACCGCCGAGCAGACCGTCACCGGCTCCGTGGACGAGCTGACCGGCGCGGCGGGGCGCGGCGCAAAGAAAATCAAGACCACCGCCCAAAAACGGCGGGAGATCAAGACCCGCCAGAAACAGGAGGCGGAGCGGGCGGCAGCGGAGGCCCCCACCGGGCCGGAGGCCGCGCCCACNATAAAGGAGACGGGAGCGGGGGCGGAACCCAAAGGAGCAGCCGCCCGCCATATCAGAGAGGCCCGCGCCACCGGCGCGGACGCCCGGCCCGTCCTTTGAAAACACTTCTTTTTCTCCGTCAAATCCATCAATCAATCAATCTATCCCGTCCGGCCAAGCCGCCCCCCAGGGCGGCGGGCGGACGGCGATCAAGGAGCACATCAAAGGCAGCACCGCCCCCAAGCAGAAACCGGCGGGCGGCGCGGCCACCATCAAGACCCGGCAGGCCGTGGAGCGGACGGCGGCGAAAGCGCCCCCGAACCCCATCAAGACCGCAGCCCCCGGCAAGGCCCGGACCACCGCCCGCAGGGCGGCCAGCAAGGCCCGGCAGGAGATGGAGCGCCACGGCCAGCGCAAGCTGATCCAGCAGGCCAAGCAGACGGCCAAGGCCGCCGCCGAGCTGTCCCGGAAAATCGCCGTGGCCGTCACCAAGGCGGCCGCGGCCCTTATCAGCGCCGTCACCGCGTTCGCGGGCGGGGCCGTGCTGGTGGTGGCCTTGTGTATCGTCATTCTTGTGGCCGCCATCGTTTCCTCCCCGTTTGGGATCTTCTTCTCCGACGAGCAGAAAGCCCCGGACGCCATTGCGCCCTACGCCGCCATTTCACAGATCAACACGGAATACTTTGCCCGCGTGGAGGCGCTGAAAGCCGGGAGCTATGACAGTATCGAAATGCACGGCGCGCCCCCCAACTGGCGGGAGGTGCTGGCCGTGTTCGCCTGCAAGACCGCTGGAACGGACGACGGCGTGGACGTGGCCACCTTTGACCCCGACCGGGTGGAGCGCTTGCGGGCCGTTTTTTGGGACATGACCACGATCACATCTTCGGTGGAGACCATCCACCACCCCGGCAGCGGGGAGGATGATCCGGGCTGGACGGAATACATCTTGCATATCACCATCACGCCCAAGACCGCCGAGGAAATGGCCGACGAATACAACTTTACAGAAGATCAGCGGACCGCCCTTCATGAGCTGCTTGCCGGAGACAACGGCCCGTTTTGGGCCAAGGTGCTGTACGGCAGCGCCTCCGATACGGAGATCGTGGCCGTGGCCTTTTCCCAAATCGGCAACGTGGGCGGCACGCCCTATTGGTCCTGGTACGGCTTTGCGGGCCGGGAGGAATGGTGCGCCTGCTTCGTTTCCTGGTGCGCCAACGAGTGCGGCTACATCGACGCGGGGATCATTCCCAAGTTCGCGGGCTGTATCACCGGCTCCAACTGGTTCAAGGAGCGGGGCCAATGGGCGGAGAACACCATTGAGCCGTCCCCAGGCATGATTATCTTCTTTGACTGGGATGATGATTACGGGCAGGACGGCGAGGCCGACCATGTGGGGATCGTGGACCATGTGGAGGATGGCCGCGTCTATACCATCGAAGGCAATTCCGGCGACCAGGTGCGCCAGAACAGCTACCCCGTGGCGTACTATGAGATTTACGGCTACGGTATCCCGGCCTACCCATCCTAAGCGGCAAAAATAAATCCCACGGTGAGACGCATTTCCTGTCGAAATAAATCCCACGGTGGGACGCATTTTATCGCCCTGTACTTGACTTTTTTGAAGTCGGTACAGGGCGATTTTTTGCATTTTCCAGCGGTTTTGATAACATGGACATGGGGGAGAAAACGCCATGTTGAAACACTGGAAACCGCTCAAAATACTAAGCTGCGGGGCCGGGACGCCCAGCACCACGCTGGCCCTCATGGCCTGCGAAAACAAGCTGGCCGGGCAGCCCGTTCACCCTCTGGTGCCGGTATATGATTTTATCATTTTCTGCGATCTCCACGCGGAGCCGTCCTGGGTGTACCGGCAGACGGACTTTATCGCCGCCGCCTGCAAGCGGGCGCGTATCCCATTCGTCGTTCTGGACGCCGACCTCTACGGCGACTTCACCCGCAATTTTGGCAAGGCCCGCGTCTCCTCCATCCCGGCCTGGACCATAGGCCCGGACGGGAAGAAAGGCAAAATGCCCCGGCAATGCACCTGTGACTACAAAATTAAGGTGATCGACCGCTTCATCCGCCGCAAGCTGCTAGGCCTGAAATACCGCCAGCGGGCGAAGAAGCGGGACATTCACGCCCACGAGATGCACATGGGGATCATGGCCGACGAGAAGCGCCGCGCCAAGAAAAGCAAGCAGACCCTCTACAAAAATGTCTATCCTCTGGTGGAAATGGGCTGGACCCGCAGCGAGTGCTTCACCTACAACAAGGAGACCTGGGGGCTGGAGACCTGGGCCAGCTCCTGCGTGTTCTGCCCATTCCACACCTGCTTTTTCTTCCGCTACCTATGGGAGAACGAGCCGGAGAGCTACGACAAGGCCCGGCATGTGGATCACTTGATGGAAGTCAACGAGGCCGTGCCGCCCCTGACCAGCTCCCTCTACCTGACGAAGAAGCACAAGCGCCTGTATGAGCTGGACCCGACGGACTGCCGCGACGCGCAGACGTTCCCATACCAGGGCCGCCCCATTTGGAACGGCTTTTGACCGTCCCCAAATGCGTCTCACGGTGAGAAGTAATTTGTACTGCTTCTTATATTAAATAATGGTCAGGGCAGTTCATCTACATGTTTCCTTAAAAATTCAATGAAATGCTTACTAGCAATCGGCAAGCTATCTTTATCCCTGTATCCTATTGCAAGTGTCCGCTTAATTGGGGGAATCGTAGGTCGAAGGGTAAGGTGGTAATTTGTGCGGTGCAGAACCAGTTCCGCCAAGATACTCACCCCAAGCCCTGCCTCTACCATTGTCATAATTGCGTAGTCATCATGGATTGTGTAGCGAATATTTGGAGAAACCCCTAGTTTCTGAAACGCCTCAAGCGGTTCAGAATAGTGGCCCTCTTCCAGCAAAATAAATGGCTCGTGCGCCATTGCTTCCAACGGGATCGCCTTTAATTCCGTCAAGGGATGGTTTTCCGGAAGTACCGCTAGCATTGCACCATCTTTCAGAGGTAGTGTTTCGATACCTCTCACAGCACTTGGATTCACAAAGGCAAAATCCACAGCCCCTGTCTTGATCCATTCCTGAAACAGAGAATAGTCGCCCTGATGAAGCACAAATTCCACGCCGGGATATTTTGCTTGAAACTCTTTTAACAGTCCAGGCAGCCAGTGGGTTGAAATGCTGGAAATTGTCCCCATGCGAATAACTCCAGTTTCCAACCCTTTAATTTCGTCGGCTTTCTCTTGAACGGCTAAATATTGATAGACTAGCCGTTCAATTTGGGGATATAACTCCCCGCCTTCCAATGTAAGCCTTACTCCTGTGCGGGAGCGAATCAACAGTTTAATGGCTAGTTCGTCCTCCAAAGAGGCAATCATTTGGCTCATAGCGGACTGCGTATACCCCAATACCTCCGCTGCCTTTGAGAAACTGCCCAGTTCTACAATTTTTTGTAAAGCAAGATAGCGGTTCATAGTGACGATTCACTTTCTCTAATATTAGAATTAGATATTTTCGTTTTACTAATCATGATGTTGAGTATATACTAAAGTCAAATCAAATGCAAGGGCCTGACATTTGAAAATTCAGAATTTATTTAGCAGAAAAATACTTCAAAATTGCATTTTATTTTACGGGAGGTAATGAGAATGTCTTATCAGCAGGTGAAGGCATACTTAAATGATATGGGCCTTGCCGACCATATCACAGAACACAATCAAACTGGCGACACCGTGGAACATGCGGCTGAGACGATTGGCTGTACGCCTGCGGAAATTGCCAAGGCACTGTCCTTTCTCGTCGATGGTAAACCTGTCATGGTCGTCATGGCCGGAGATACTAAAGTGAACAGCTCCAAATTTAAGTCCTTTTTCCACCAAAAACCCAGCATGATTCCTTATGAGCAAGTAGAGGAACTGATTGGCCATGCTCCCGGAGGGGTATGCCCCTTTGCCGTCAACGAGGGAGTCCCGGTTTATCTGGATGCTTCACTCAAGAGATTTGCGGTAATCTACACTGCCGCCGGCACCGACATGGCTACCATCCGCCTCACAATGCCGGAACTGGAAACATACTCCCATTCCGTAGGCTGGGTGGATGTGTGTAAAGGCTGGTTCGCCAATGAAGTGGGACTCGGCGCATGATGGATCAAGTAAAAACTTTTCGCCGTATCCAGGATAGCTTTTGCCGCCAACAGTTTCCGACCTTGATAGGCGCGCAGCTAGAGGATGCAATGCCCGGTCAAGTCACGATCTCCTGCTGTCGGCGAGAGGAACTGACCCAACAGCAGGGACTACTCCATGGAGGAGTTGTAGCAACCATTGCGGATGTTGCCTGCGGATATACGGCGCTGACCGTCATCCCGGAAGGACAGGAAGTTTTGACAGTTGAATTTAAGATCAACTTGCTAAGGCCTGTAACCGGAAAGAAAATAATTGCCACCGGAAGTGTTGTCAAGGCTGGCCGATCACTAGTGGTCACAGAGGCAGAGGTGCGGGACGCCGAAAACGGTAAGCTAGTTGCAAAAACACTGGCAACAATAATCCCAGTAGACACACAAGATAATCAGTAATTATGAATGGAGGGGTGGTTTACATGAAAAAATGGATGAAGCAGCTTGGACATAAAAAGTGCGCCGTGTATTGCGGGAGACTGCTATGTGCTATGGTCGTGGTGGAATTGATAGCCGTAAAGTTGGTTCCCTTAAATACTATACCATTTAATCTTATGATGCTGCTTGTGGGCCTTTTGGGTGCTGCGGTTGTCCTGTTTTTGCAAGGGGTATGGACTGATTAAAAAATGATATTCAATAAAAGAGAGTGTGGTGGAACATAGTGTCTGAAAATATACTTGCAAAAGCGTATTCTGCTGAAGAATTTCAAAATATGGCTGGAAAGGTAATGTCTCTGATTGGGGAAAGTCTTTTGATTTCCCAGAAGGAGACAATACCGCAAACTATAAACTGGCAAGCGCCAGAAGAAACTCTTACATATTGGCAGAACGAGTTTAATTCCACGGAGAAAACAAGCCTGCCGGAACTACTGGAAAAGGTAATTGCCCACTCCATCAATTTTCACAGCAAGGGTTATGTGGGCCATCAAGTGGCTGTTACTCTGCCGCTGACTTTTCTGACCTCTGCTATCTGTGCATATTTGAACAACTGCACCACTGTCTACGAATTGGGGATGGCGGGAAATGCTATGGAAAAGGTGGTAGTCAATCATTTAGCCGAAAAATTTGGATACGACCAAAAGTCCACAGGCTTTGTAGTCTCTGGCGGTTCGATGGGCAATCTGACAGCACTAGTGACAGCTCGTACCTCTTTGGGCATTCGTGAAGAGGATTATTCAAAACTAGCTATTATGGTTTCCGCCGAGGCACATTACAGCGTAGAGCGCGCTGCAAAAATTATGGGGATACATAGTGAAAATATACTAAAAATCCCAGTGAATGAGCATTTCTCCATTCGTACCGATTTACTGGAGGATGCCTATCAGAATGCTGTATCACAACAAAAAATTGTGTTTTGTATTATCGGCTGCGCCTGTACTACCTCTGTCGGCGCTCATGATGATTTGAACGCCATTGCTGATTTTGCTCAAATGCACCAAATTTGGTTCCATGTGGACGGCGCCCATGGCGGCGCGGCCATCTTCTCTGAAAAATACAAGCACTTGCTTAATGGCGTTCATCGCTCCGATTCACTGATTGTGGACTTTCACAAGATGATGATGGCTCCACCTTTGTCTACGGCAATTCTTTATAATGCCGGAGAGAGAAAAATTCGGGAATTTTCTCCGAAAGCTACCTATCTTTGGCAGGACCAGCTTTCAGAGGAATGGTGGAACTCAGCAAAGCACACGCTGGAATGCACCAAACCTATTACCATACTTCATACATACGCTATTATGCGTCTGTACGGCGATGAGATTTACCGGCAAAATGTAGATACCCTCTACGATCTGGGTAGTCAATTCGCCAAAATGATAGAGCGGCGGAGTGATATGGAGCTTGCCTTGGAACCTTCCTGCAACATTGTCTGTTTCCGGTATATTCCAAATAACAACCGGAATGCGGATGAAGTGAACAAACGGATTTTGCACGAACTCACAAAAGAAGGAACCTATTATGTGGTAGGCACCACCATTAAAGATTGCTTTTATCTGCGTACCACTTTCATGAACCCCTACACCGATACGCTGTGCCTTTCCCATTTGCTTGATTGGATAGAGAATACAGCGAAAAACTCAATATAAAGTGTGAAATTATGGATACAAAAACTGATGTAAAAGAACGGTTGGCTCCCTGTGGTCTGCACTGTGGCAAATGCTTTGCCTTCTACGAGGGTGAAATTCACAATACTGCAATTCTTCTGCAAAAATACCTGGGGAATTTTGCACCTTATGCAAAACGGTTTGCCGTGCAGCTTGACCCTGTATTTGAGCAATACCCTGCATTTGCCGCCTTGCTGAACTATCTGGCGAACGCATCCTGTGGCGGATGCCGGGTAGAAAAATGTAAGTTCTATAAAAATTGTAAGCTACGGGCCTGCTCACTGGAAAGACAGGTAGACTTCTGCTATGAGTGCCCGGATTTTCCCTGTGAGCATACGGGCCTCGACGATGACCTATATAAGCGGCATGTTGCCATCAATCAGAAAATCGCGGAAATTGGTCCCAAGGCATATTATGACGAGATCAAAGACACACCGAGATATTAAAAACATCTCGATGGACGATAGGCAGGGCTGTTTTAGCTGATGAAAAAAGAATAGGAGACTGATACTAATGAACAAAGAGCCTTTGAAGCAGTATGTTGTGGACGCCTTTACAGACAAGGTGTTTCACGGCAATCCGGCTGCTATTTGTATTCTAAATGAATGGCTCCCGGAAAAGCTAATGATGGGAATTACCCTTGAAAACAATCTTTCAGAAACAGCATTTGCCGTTCAAGAGGGAGAAGCTTATCATTTGCGCTGGTTCACTCCCGGTGGTGAAATCAATTTATGTGGGCACGCCACACTTGCCGCAGCGTATATCATTACCCGATTTGTTGAACCGGATGCAAGTACAGTGCGCTTTGATACGCTAAGCGGCCGATTGACTGTGGAAAAAGCAGACGATTTACTGGCCATGGATTTTCCGTCCTTCAACCTTGCTCCCATCCCAGTTACGGCGGAATTGACCGCTGCCATCGGCATTCAGCCAGTGGAGGCGTACATGGGCGACGACTTAGTTTGCGTTTTAGAAAATGAGGAACAAGTGCGTAAGGTAGTCGCAAACCAAGAATTGATCCGCCAGATGGAGGGACTTCTGCTACATATCACAGCGCAGGGAACGGACTACGACTGCGTGACCCGCACATTTGCCCCCAAATGCGGCGTGGCCGAAGACCCGGTATGTGGCAGAGGACACTGCCATGTAATTCCCCTTTGGGCAAAAAAATTGGGCCGGGACACGCTGACAGCCTATCAAGCCTCCCCGCGGGGCGGCGTTTTACGCTGCTACCATACAGGAACACGGACAATATTAAGCGGTAAGGCTACATTGTATTCTAAGTCAGAGATATTTATTTGAATTAGATACAACTTCAGATACACTTACTACTTCACATGGACTTTGGCGGGACGGTATTCTATCGTCCCGCTTCTTTTTGCTTTAATATGCGAAAAAAGTAGAAAAATAAATCCCACCGTGGGACGCATTTTGCGAAATCAGCCGCTTTATATAACCTTTCCAGACCTTTTGACTACTTTTGCGCTTATCGGGCTGTTTGCCATTTTTTAGGATGTTAGGGAGCAGAAAGGCAAGAGGAGGAAGCCTATGACTGCCCAATATGAACGCTACAACGAGATCACGTTTGAATCCTACTGCAAGGTGAGCATTGACCGCGCCATCCTGAAAGGCCGCATGGAGAAATCCAACCGGGCGGGCTGGGAGCTTTCCCTCTCCGACCTGACCGACGCGCTGCTGTTCACGCTATGCGCCAACGACAACCCCGTGGAGGAAGCCGTGCAGAGGGCCATGCAGCGCCCCACCGTCTTTCAGGTGCGAGATGTCAGGATCATCGTACACGACCCTGAATTGGGACAAGCCCTGTCGTTCGTGCCGCCGCAAAAACGTGACGTACTTCTGCTGTCCTACTTCCTGAACATGAGCGACCCGGAGATCGCCCGCAAGCTGGGCGTGAGCAAGAGCGCCGTCCAGCGGCGGCGGGTGTCGGCGGTGGAAACCCTACGGAGATTTTACAGAGGAGGCGCACAATGAAACAGACGCCCTTTGCCATCATCAAGGCCGCCAAGGAGTGCGACGCCGAGGCCGTGGACTATATCCGCAAGCATTTTGAGGGATACATAGCCAGCCAATGCCTGACCACCATTGAGGACGAATTGGGCCGTACCCATTCCTTTGTAGACGAGGACCTGCGGTATCAGGCGGAGATCGCCCTGTTCGCCGCCATCTTCAAGTTTCAATTCAAGGAGCCGCCCGACGGCTTCACCGGCTGATATTGTCATTCGGCAGAAGCGCGTCGCGGGCGGCGCGCTCCTGCGGGCTGACAACCGGCCCCGGCTATATGCCTACATGCTCTTTGAAAATTGAATAGGGCAATCAGATACATTCCGTATGTGTCGAGCCGGGCGGCGGGTGCGCCGGAAGATCCCACCGGGAAAGGAGGCGAGAGCCGGGAGGGACGAGCGAACACCACCAACGCCGCAAGCAGCTTTGGCAGGGCTGCGGGCCACGATCCACATACGGGCATAATGATACTTGCGTCGGCTATGCGTCACAGCGTAGGACGCCCCGCCATCAGAATGGGGGGAGGCACGTTAATCCTATGGAGCGGCAGCCAGCCGCCGTCTGTTCTGCCTTTGATAAATGGAATGTGAATTAAGAAATCCGCACCGGCCAACGGTGCGGATTTTGTCATTTAATGCGTCCCACCGTGGGACGCATTTCTACATAGTACATAGGAGGTGTTTCAATGGCTGGCCGTACCCCCGAAAAGCCGCCGAAGATAGAGACAGAGATAAAGATAGGCAATACAACCTACATCGTAGCCGCCCATTACGCCGAAAGCGGCGTCACCGTTTCTGAAAAAATAAAGCGTCTGCTTGACAAGGAAACCAAGAAGAAAAATTGGTGAAAATGCGCGAAAATTTGACGCTTTTCTTGACATTTAGTATAATATAAGTATCAAGAGATGGCTTTTAGAAGCGGTGACTGCCGGATGGGAGGCTATGATGAACAGGCAGTCCAAAGAAAAAATCACGGCGCTTTATTGCCGTATAGATAAGCAAAGCAAGAATAGAGACGCAGCGGCCAGCCGAGCGCAAGAGGAAATCCTTTTGCAATACGCCGCCGACCACGGCCTGAAAAATCCAGAGCTTTTCTGCGACTGGGGTTTCAGCGGCACCACATTTGACCGCCCGGAGTTTCAGCGTATGCTTCGGGAGATCGAGGCCGGGCGGGTATCAGACCTTGTTGTGAAAAACCTTTCCCGCCTGACCCGCGACTATATTTCCGGCGGAGTGCTGATAGATGAAATGCTCCCCATGCTGGGCGTCACGCTCCATACCACACAAGAGGGCATTTATCATCCCGAAACGTCCTTGCAGTTGAGACAGGCCATCCTTTCCATGGCGAAAGGAGGCCGGGCGTAATGGCGGCAATCCTGAATATGTTAAAAACCGTCGTGGAAAAATGGGCTGCCCTTTATGTGCGGCTCTCCCGCGACGACGACAACGAGGGAGACAGCAACAGTATCGCCCATCAAATCGAAATCCTTACCAAGTACGCCGCCGCCCACGGAATCACCAACTACAAGATTTATAAAGACGACGGGTATTCCGGCACCAACTTTGCTGGGGTTAGATAGCGATACTTTTTACATCTACCATGTTACGGCGGTCATGGTTGACAACTTGCGTCGGCTCCTGCTCGGTATCAACCTGTCCGACAAAGCTGTAATGGATTTCGATTTTCCGGGTGTTGGTTTCCCGGTCTAATTCATGTATCAAAATACGGTCGATAAACTCATGGACGTTTTCATAGGTCAATTCCTGTATGTCGCTGTATTTCCCGACAATCTGAATAAACCTTGATATATCCCTTTTTCGCTCGGTAACGGTTGCGATCTGCTGTTGTAACTCGTCTATCCTTGCGGCAAGGGATTTCTTTTCGTCCTCGTAGCCGGAAGTTAGAAACACAAACCGTTCATCTGTCAGTCTGCCTAATGCGTTGTCCTCGTACAGCTTGCGGAAAAGCGTGTCAAGTTCGGTCATACGCGCCTGTGCTTTGGAAAGTTCCTTTTGCTGCTGCGCTAATGCCTTTCTCGCTTCCATGTCGCCGTACTCGGTAGCTTTACAGATAAAGTCCTGTTCGTGTTCCTTAACATACTGCAAAACCCGCCGCATATCTTCCAGCACTAAATCAAGAAGTACGTTTTTGCGGATATAATGAGAGGTACACTCGCTGCCTGTCCTTGCCCTGTTGCGCCATGCGCCGCAAGAATAGGAAAACCTGCGCGGCTCGATATTTACGCCCTGTTGGTAATACATCTTATGTCCGCAACCAGCGCAAAACAGCAAGCCGGAAAAAATATCAATCTCCGCTGCTTTTGTCGGGCGGTGGCGGGTAGCAATCCGCTTTTGCGCAAGTTCAAAGGTTTCCTCGTCAACAAGCGGCTCATGGGTGTTTGGGAAGAAATAGCGTTGTTCTTCTTCGTTCTTCCGGGTCTTTTTCGACTTGTAGGATACCTTGTGAGTTTTCGCGGTTATGGTATGCCCTAAATATTCCTGCCTTGCTAATATGTCATAGAGCGTTTTGTCCGGCCAAGTATAGGGGGCGATCATTGCCCGCTGATACCGCGCCTGTCCTGTGCGCTGATAGCGCAACGCTCCAATCGTCAAGACTTTGTTTTCCGCAAGCCATTTTTGGATTTCGCACATACGCACGCCGCTAACAAACATAGCGAAAACCTGTTTGACAATCGGCGCGGTTTCCGGGTCGGGTATAAGGTGGTGGCGGTTGTTCGGGTCTGGGATATAGCCGTATGGATATTCCCCGTTGACACGCTCGCCTTTTTGCGCCTGTGCCTGTTTAACTGCACGGATTTTCTTGCTTGTATCGCGGGCGTAAAACTCGTTAAACCAGTTCCGCAAGGGGGTAAACTCGTTATCCTCCCGCGCTGTGTCAACTCCGTCGTTAATCGCGATATAGCGCACTCCGTTTTCGGGAAATACAATCTCTATGAGTTCGCCCGTTTTCAGATAGTTTCTGCCAAGACGGGAGAGGTCTTTGGTAATAACCGTCGCCACTCGTCCGGCTTCCACTTCCTGCAACATCGCTTGCAGCCCCTCGCGCTCAAAACTCACGCCGGAAAATCCGTCGTCCACAAAAAACTTTGTGTTCAAAAAATGGTGTTCGTCCGCATAGCGTTGAAGTATCATTTTTTGGTGCTGTATGCTTCCGCTTTCTCCGGCCTGCATATCCTCTTGACTTAAACGGCAGTAAAGGGCGGTGATTTTATTCGACTGTAACATTAGTCCTCCTTTCCGACAGCCGAATAAACAGGTATAATGTGTTGCTATCATTATACCATATCCCGCCGCCTAATGCACTACTCGGACGCTAAAAAGCCCGGATTTCCGGGCTTTTTCTGCAAATCCTTTACAATGAGTTTTTCAATCTTTTTATGGATTGTATCGGTTGCCTTTTCACTCGGCAACGCTTGAACAAGATAGGTGATTTTCCCTATTTTGCGTTCGGTTGTAATTGTCTGTTTTTTATCCATTAGAAAAACCTCCTTTTCCTGTATGGATAAACTATATTCGTCAAAAGGCAAAACGGGCGGTTGTTAGCTGCAACCTCACGGGAGTTTCACCCCGGCCCATGCTTATGGGTGCGCCGCGCAATACTTTGAGGGTGTTCAACGCGGGAGTATCATTGTGCCGCCTTGTATGTCGTCGCCCACAAGCTGCTAAACTTGTTTTACGGCGCGGTAGTTCTCGCTCGACTTTTCCCCAACGGGGAAAAGCGGTCATGGCGTACCCGCCGCCCGGCTCGGTACAGACGGAATGTACCCGTTGCCTGTTATGCTGCGCACCAAAGGCCGCTTTCTTTGTCAAGGAACAATAGGCTTTGTCGGCCTGTAACAGTACACCGTTTCCGATGTGCTGTTACGGAACGACAAATAGACCATAACGGGAAGCGTGGAAAGGGGACACGCTCCCCGCATGGGCTAAAAGATTATCCTACATGAAAAGCAAGGGTGCGGGTAATAAGGCGCACTTGCAGCCTGTTACGCATTTCCTCGTCCACATAGGAATAGGTATTGCCCGCGTCGTCTTTCAGCGTGCGGGTACAAAGTTTCGCTATGTAACCCTCGTAATGCTTCAAGATCGCGCACATGGCGGTTGTGTCGCCGTTTGCCGCTGCGGAAATGACAGGGAACGGCAACAGATTTTCAGATTTCCTAACGGTATTCATCATCTGCTTTTCCCTCCAAATACTGTTTGATTTTCGCAAGCGCGGATTTCCTGTGCCGGAAAACCGTCGTGCGTACAACATTCAGCAGTTCAGCAATTTCCGCGTCGCTCATGTCCAAGAAGTAGGACAAAAGGATAATGTCGCGTTTCCTTTCGGGCAAAGCGTTAAGGGCTTCGGCAAGCAGTTCATTTTTGACGAGTACATCAAAGCCGGACACTTGAAAACGGAAATAATCGCTTTTGTATTCGTCCGTTGTGAAAAGCTGCGCGAGTTCGCTTTCGCTCAAATCCGAAAAAGGTACTTCGCGTGCTGCGCGTTTCGCAAGAGTGCGGCGGTGGCTTTTCGCTTCGCCAACCAAAGTTTTCTTTGCTAATGCGTCGTACTGATGTTGTATTCTTTCCTTGTCGGAAGAAGATAGCTCCATAGAGTTCACCTCCTTCCCGCGTGGAGTAGAGGACGGGAGTTAAGGGCTTGTCCTCTCTGCCCCTTTCGCTCCGTACCCGTTCGGGAGATGGCTCTTGAGTGCGTTTTTCAGAAAAAAGTTGAAAAAAGCAAAATGCGCCCGTCCGCAAGACGCGGACGAGCGCAAAGGAAATGTAAGAAGTATTTAGATGTATTGACAGTTCATACTCATAGCCGGAATATCCCGCTTGCGGAGCATAGCTTTTTTTGACCGCAAAGCATTAGGCGGGTTACAGTAAATAAAAATGGACACGGCGATACCTCCCCGATACCGCCGTATCCTTAAAAAAGGGCGACTTTAATACACTACCCGCAATCCATTCTATAATAGGGAACAGCGGCTTTTGCGCAATATTAAATAAAAAAGCCGATAACACATAGGTTTTTTGACCTAATGCGTTATCGGCTCTGCGTCTATGCGTCTGGCACTTTTAATCATTTTTTTTTGAATTTATTATATGTGTTAGCTAACTGTCCACAAGCCGCGTTAATCTCTCTGCCATGAGAAACTCTCATAGTAACTTCAAGTCCTGCTTGCTCTAATTGATGTTTGAATGCAACTATTTCCCGTTTCTGTGGTGCTTTAATTCTTGAATTGCTTGTTGGGTTGTATTGTAACACGTTAATCATAACTTTTTTGCCCCGAAACCATTTTGCAAGTTGTCTTACATCTGAGGGCCGGTCATTTATACCCGGTAAAAGCAAATACGCAAAGACAATTTTGCGATTATGCCTTTCAGAATAGGATAAGGCTTGCTTAACAACATCTTCAATAGCATATATGCGCATGTGAGGAATAATACGATTTCTTGCAGATTGTGTTGCTGCGTGTAAAGATATTGTCAACTGAATTTTAAGATGTTCCTCGCGCAATTTTTTTAATTGATCGACCGGACCAACTGTTGATATGGTAATGCCGTCGGTTGGAAAGTTGAGCCCATATCTATCTCGGAGAATATGGATTGCTTTTATCAAGTTGTCATAATTGAATAAAGGCTCTCCCATACCCATAAAAACGATACGGTTTACTTTTCGACGCAACAATATAATCTGTTGTACGATTTCTGACGATGTTAGATTACGAACAAAGCCATTTCGCCCGGACTCACAAAAAATACAACCAACAGGACAACCGACTTGTGTGCTCACGCAAACAGTTCCACCATCTCGCCGCTTGATAAAAACCGTTTCAATGTATTTGTTGTCTTTCAGTTCGTAAACATACTTTTCAGTATCACTGCTTTTGCAAATATTTTTTACCAACATTGATAGATTTTTTTTGCGTGGTAATTGCTTATATAATTCTTCATATAAGGCTTTTGCTTCATTCTCGCCAATAACTTCCGACATTTCTTTGTAAGTAAATCCGTATGGATCATTCCGTACTTCCGCAGGCGTATATTTAGGTAAACGTTTCATTTTTATATCCTTTCTTCTAAATAATAAAAGTTTGTTTTTCTGTATTTTTGATTACAATCTCTAATTTTTCTACATCAATGATATGCGTCAATTTGCATTTAGGGCAGAAAAGAGGAAAATCTTTTAATACAGTATTATGAAATACTTGAACTCTCGTCTTTCCGTTACAAATCGGACATTTTATCCAATATTTTTTAAGCATTATATTTCACTCGTCCTTTTTACACAAAAAAATGCAGGTCAATCCTCAACATGAGCATTGACCTGCATTTATAATGCACAGAGCAGTACAACAAAACTAAGGCATAGCTTGCACTATGTCTATACTATATCTATACGTCGTTAGTTTTTTGTATAGCATCCGCAAAATAAGCATGACAAAAAAGCCCATGTTGAAAATGGGAAAATCCTTTTTTTCAATGCTTATCTAATACGCATGCTATGCAACATAAACGCCGCCTCCTTTTACATAAATTTTATTTTATCAGAAAATCAGTCTACTGTCAATACACAACAGGAAGTATTTAACCTAATGATATGAATTGTGTGGACATATCCAAAAAGAAAGGTGAACTGTAAAATGTAACAGGGTGAATGAAAATGGCAAAAAGACCCGTACCATTGTACGACTTTAAGGCTTTCGGGGCAGCTATAAAAGCCGCGAGAAATGAATACGGCGAGAGCCGCAAAAAGGTAAGCGACGAGTTATATATTTCCCCGCGCTACCTTGCGAATATCGAGAACAAGGGACAACAGCCGAGTTTACAGGTATTCTATGACCTTGTAACCCGGTATCATATTTCGGTAGATCAATTTTTCTTCCCGAACAGCAATGCGGAGAAATCCACCGGGCGGCGGCAGCTTGACGCGCTGCTGGACGGTATGAGCGATAAAGGCATACGGATTGTAACCGCAACAGCAAGGGAGATAACGGAAGTCGAAAAAGCAGAGGATTAACCTCACAATATGAGAAATCGGGAGATTGCAGCGCATGGCGGCTGCAATCTTTTTTTGCGTCCAAAATCAAAGGAACGCGCAACAAATACCGCCTTTCGGTGGGGGTATGGAGTAGATAGCAAGCACAGCAAACGGGTACTCGTTTGCTGTGCTTGCTATGTAGTTGTTTTTATCCGTAAACGCCTGTTTCTCTCGCTTTGGGCTTTCTGTCTGCGGCGTATCTTTGCCGCGCAATCGGGGCAGTATTTCGCCCGGTTGCTGCCCGCCGCAAACGTGCTGCCGCATACCGCGCAACGCTTCAAATCGGTTTCCCCGCTGCGGGTGATCTGTTCGCAAAGCTGCCTGTCGGCGGGTAATACCGCTTCGCGGAAATAGCGGCATAGCAGCGAATAGCTGATACTCTGCACACAAACGCAAGTTTCCCCGTCGTCCAGCAGCAGACAATTCCCGCAATCGTTGTTTGCACAAGCGGCGCGGGTCATTTTCTTTACGGCGCGGTATTGCTTTTCATCAAGCCTTATCATTTTCGGTTCTGCTCGACGCGGAAGTTTACATACTTGCCGCCTGTGTCGGCAAGCAGCACAACTCCGTCAAAGGTCTTTCCCGTCTTGGTCGAGTACATACCTTTGATTTTTACCTTTCCGTCTTTCAAAAGGGCGGCGGCAATCGCCTTTGTGAAAGCCTTTTTGCGCTGCTCAAAAAAGCGGTCATTCTTCCACATCACAAAGCTGCAAGCCCTGTCGGAGCAGTAAAAGTTTTTCTTGCCCTCGTAAACCGCCGCGCCGCAACGGGGGCAAGTGCCGATTGCTTCCCGCTGCGGGGTAAACAGCTTCGCTTTATCCTCGGAAATCGCGGAATAGGTCTTGACAAGCCCCGCTGTCATTTCCTCAATCCCGCGCATGAAGTCGGCGGGGCTGTCGCTGCCCTTTGCAATCCCGGTAAGGCGCGTTTCCCATTCTGCCGTAAGCTGCGGGGACGTAAGGCTGTCGGGCAGAATAGCGACAAGGTTATACCCGTCCTTTGTGGGGATTAGCTTTTTGCCCTTGCGCTCGGCAAAGCCCGCGCTAATGAGTTTTTCAATGATACCCGCCCGCGTCGCGGTGGTGCCTAACCCTTTGCGCTCCGCGTCCTCCGGCGTGTCCTCCTTTCCCGCACTCTCCATAGCCGAAAGTAACGTATCTTCGGTAAATGCCTTTGGGGGCTGCGTGTAACGTTCGGAGATCTCCGCTGCCGGATTGTCAAAGGTCTGCCCCTCGGCAAGCGGGGGTAAAACCGCTTCCGGCTCTGCGTCCTCGTCCTGTTCCCCGGACGCGGCGCGGGATAGTCTTTCAATCTCGCGCCAACCCTCGCAAAGCGTCGTCCTGCCCTTTGCGGTAAAGGTATAGCCGCCGCAAGTGAAAACCGCCGTAACCGCTTCATACTCATAGGGCGCGGCAACGGCGCAAAGCAGTTTTGCGCACACAAGGGTCATTAGCTTTTTCTCACTTTCGGCAAGGGAAGAAAAGCCCGTTTTCACAAACTCCGCTGTCGGCAAAATGGCGTGATGGTCGGTTACTTTGCTGTTGTCGCAAATCCTCGCAAGGTCGGCTTGCAGCTTCACGCCCTGCATAAAGGGGAGAGCAGCGCAAAGGCCGGTGATAAGTTCCTTTGTGCTGCCCTCCATATCGGAAGTGATATATTTGCTGTCGGTGCGGGGATAGGTCAAAAGCCGTTTTTCATAAAGGGCTTGCGCATAGTCAAGGGTCTGTTTCGCCGTAAACCCATACAAACGGTTTGCTTCCCGCTGCAAGGCGGTGAGGTCAAACAGTTTCGGCGGGGCTGCGGTCTTTTTCTCTTTTTTAAGGGAAGTACAAACGGCCTGCGATTTCTCGCAAGCCGCTTTCATCTGCCGCGCCGCCGCTTCGTCGTCCTGCCTTTCGGAAAGGGCGGCAACGCCGCCAACGTCCAGCCGGACGACATGATATTTCTCTTTCTTAAAGCTGCTGATTGCATAGTCGCGGTTTACCAGCATAGCAAGGGTGGGCGTTTGCACTCTGCCGACATTCAATGTTTTATGGTAGAGGATAGAGAAAAGGCGGGTCGCGTTAATGCCAATGAGCCAATCGGCCTTTGCTCTGCAAAGCGCGGATTGATAGAGGTTGTCATAGCCGCGCCCGTCTTTGAGATTTGAAAAGCCCTCGCGGATTGCACTTGCTTCCATGCTGCTAATCCAAAGGCGGGAAAAGGGCTTTTTGCAATTCGCCTGTTCATAGACAAAGCGGAAAATGAGTTCCCCCTCGCGCCCGCTGTCGCAAGCATTGATAATCTCGGTAACGTCGCTGCGGTGCATAAGGTCTTTGAGAATGGAAAACTGCTGCTCCTTGCCGCTGGCAACAATAAACTGCCACTCCTGCGGGACAATGGGAAGATCGTCGTACTTCCATTTACGGAATTGTTCATTGTAGGTCGCCGCGTCTGCAAGGCTAATCAAATGCCCGATACACCACGACACAAGGTAGCCGCCGCCCTCAAAATATCCGCTGCGCTTTTCATTCGCGCCCATAACGGCGGCAATCGCCGCCCCGACGCTCGGTTTTTCTGCAATTACAAGTTTCATAGATTATCGTCCTCCTGCTCGGTCTGTTCGGTTTCGACTACTTCCGTTTCCTCGTCGTCCTCGTCAAAATCAAGGTCGTCAAGGCTGCTGCTGCCTTTCGCCGCGTCCTTTTTGGGCTTCAAAATCTTAAAGTAGTAGAACGCGCCGCCGCCCGCTGCGGCAACAAGCAGCACGACAAGCAGAATACCCATGCCGCCGCCTTTTTCTTCTTCCGGCGGCTGCTCGGTTTCTTCCGGCTCCGGCTCGGCTTCCACACCCGCGCACTCGCTCATGTTGACGCTGCAAACCGGGCAAGCGGTGTTGACGCTTCCGGCAACGCATTTATCGGTGCAGCTACAAACGGGGGCTTCGGTCTGCCCGTCCTCCATAAGGGCGGTTAAATCCGCTTCGTCCACTTGGTTAAGGAAATGGACGGTATTTTCCCCGTCCTCGGCGCGGTCAATGATGATGTAAAAATAGTTGCCACTTTTGGTAACGACGGTGATAAACTGCTTGTCGCCGGACGCTTCACCCGTTATATCGTCCACAAGGGACATATTCCCGTCCGGGGTAAGGGGCTGCGGCTCATAGCCGCCCGTCGTTTCTTCCGGCTCGGTTTCCGGCGCGGGGGTTTCCTCGGTTACGGGGGTAGGCGTGTCGTCGCTTTCATCGCCACCGCCCGCATAAGCGGTAACAGAAAAGCCGCACATGATAACCAGTGCGGCAAGCAATACGGTAAACTTTCGGATTATCTTTTTATTCTTCATTGTCGTTGTCCTCCTGTTCGGCGGGGTAAGTGGCTTCCGGCTGCGGCAAGGTGATTTCGCCGCTGGCGTAAGCGGAGAGGAACGCGGCAAGCTGCGTCCCGTCAAGGTGTACCGCCTTTACCATTTGCACGATCTGCGCGTTTTCTTCCTCGACTTTCTGCGCTTCAAGGTCTTTCAGCTTCTTTTGCTGTTCAAGGATTTTTGCCCTCGTTTTCTCAATATCCCTTTCGATACGGTCAAGTTTCGTGTTCGCCATAGTCATTTACTCCTTTCCAAACTGTTCTTTCCATGAATAGCTGCGCCCCAATCCCTTAACGGTTTTAAGATAGGGCATAGCGTTTTCTTCCAAAGTCGCCGCCCGGTTAAATAGATCGGGATAGTGTTCTTTGAGATATAAAATCTCTTGTTTCTTCATGCTCGGACAAAAGAAACAGGACGATTTACCCGGCTGCGGCAATCCTGCCGCTTTGATTTCCCGGATACAATCGTCCCTGTTCCAGCCCCATTCTTCAATGAGGGGGTAGCGGTTATGATATTTTTTGTCGGCTTCGTTGTACTTGCGGGAATGTTCATACCGTTTCACTTCTCCCGCGTCATAGCCGATATAGCGGTTGACTTTCTCGCCGCGCTGCCATACTTCGCGGCAAGGCGCATAGTGGTTGCAAAACTTTTCCTGCGGTGCGATTTTGTGTTTCTGCGAACAACGCTTATGCCCGTAGGCAATCGACGGGAGCGTATGAGAGCGCAAGCACTCGGTTTCAAGAGATAGGCGGTTGCCGTAGCGGTCAACATACTGCACAACGGTAATCTGCGGCATACCGTGTTCCGCAAGCCATTGATTGATTATCTCGATAAATTGATAGGTATGCGGGTGTTCCGCGCCCGTATCGGCAAAGGTGATAAGGTCAATCGGGATTTTGTGCTTGTATAGGCCAATAAGTAAGGCGGCACTATTCGTGCCGCCGCCAAAAGATACAATATTCATTTTTCAACTCCTTTTAATTGTAATTTAACCGCCCGTAGGCGTAAAAGTGGGATTGCCAATAGCTGGTGTCCAGCTTTGAATACTGGATAGGGTCGCCACAATGCAGCATGACGGGGCTTCCGTCCCCGTCCTCGCCCACATAAATCCCCACATGGGAAACGCCGGGGGTGTCGTATGTACCCGTAAAGAACACCAAATCCCCCGGCTGCGGGTTAGAAACAGGGGTTGAGATGTTGTAAAGCCCTTGCGCCCCAAGTCTGCCCGTATTGTATAGGCCGCTGTTCGTCAACACATAACTCACAAAGCCGCTGCAATCAAAAGAGGTTTCCGGGGTGCTGCCGCCCCACACATAGGGAAAACCGACGTATTTATCTGCTTCCTCCATGAGCCGCGCAAACTTTTCATCGGAACCCAGCAGCGCGGCGGGTACTTCATAATCGGCGGGCGGGTTTTCATAGTATTTAGACACATAGCCGGATTGCGGGAAAAGGTCGGGTCTGTTTCCCAGCGACGACATATACATAGCGTACATGGATAGCTGTTCTTCGCCCATGATGTAAACGGGGACATGGGAGAGGTTGAAGTTTTCCAAATCCACATGAAGAATGTAATAGTTATAGGGGACTTCAACCGTATAGGGGTTGCCCTCGCTGTCCGTCCTTGTTTCGGTGCGGTAGCGTACCTGTACTTCTTCCTCGACCGTCAAGATATACTGTTTCTCAAAGAGCATTTCAAGGGTGCTTTGCACTTCATCGAGTGTAAACACGCCCTCATGCCACGCGGAAAGGATAGAAATTAGCACATAGGGGTCATGCTCGATCTCGTCCGCGTTTACCCGGTATTCGTCATAGCCGGGGTATTCGCTTTCGATATTGTCCAGCATATCTTGTAACTCGGCTTCCATAGCGGCATACGCGCTTTCCGCGCCCGTTATATCCGCGTCCTCGGAGAGATAGGACGACGCAATCAAGCCGCTGCCGCTGTTGCCGCCAAAGAGGGAGCAAGAGGACAGCCCGCCGAAAAGCAGCAGCACGATAAAGGCAATCCCGCCCACAATCAAGCAGCCTTTCCAATGCCGGACAACAAAGAACGTCGCCCGTTTGGTTTCCTGCGCGGTTTTCTTCGCCGCCTTTGCGGTGGCTTCAGCGGTTTTTTTCGCTTTGCCGCCCGCTTTCAGCGTTTTTGCATACTGCTTTTTAATGCGCTGCTTCTGCCAAAAACGGGAAATGGGGTTGGAGTGCGCAAGCGCGGGGTTATCGTGCAACGCCTTTTGATAGAGAAAATCTGCGTTTGCCTTTACCGCTTGTTTTTCCGCTGCCGCCGCTGCCCGGTAGGGTTTCAGCTTATGGCGGCGTATGCCGCCCTTAACTGCCCGCGCCGCCATGCCGCCCGCTTTCTCTCCGGCAAGTTCTACCCGGTGCCCGCTTTCCACACCGACGTTTTCTTTCTCTACCTCGTAGATTTTCCCATGTACGGTACTGTTTAACTCCTGTGCCGGACGGGATAAGGGGTTATGCCGCAACTTGCCGTTTGGGGGCTTATCCGTCTTTTCAAAGGAAAGGCGCGTCTTTGCCTTGCCTTTCGCTTCGTCAAAAACGCGCTCTTTCTTGATTTTGGTCTGCTTGGGGATAGCCGCCCGCGCTGCGTCTAAACAGTCTGCCGCCTTATCCGATTTCTTGATCGCTTTTTGAAGTTCCGGCGTTGCCCGTTCCGCTTCGGAAAACTGCAAGCGGGAAGAATGGGTTTTAGGCTGCGTCGCGTCAAGGGCTTTTTTCTCCGCGCCTTTTGCTGCGTGTCGCTCAATCTCTGCGCCGATATGCTGCACAACCTTTTCCGCTGCCACCCCTGCGGGGGCTGAATAGTTTTCTTCCTGCGGCCTTTCGCTGATACTGGACGTTTCGCCCGTCGTGAGGTTTTCCGCAACCGCACCGTCGCGGGTCATTTTTTGCGTTACCTTGTCGGGGGCTTTCAGTTCCTTGCTCAATCTTCATCACCTCCAATCCGCTGTTTTGCAAGTTCGCAATAGTCGGGGTTTAACTCAATGCCGATATAGCGGCGGTTAAGCCGTTTTGCTACCATGCCCGTCGTGCCGCTGCCGAAAAAGGGGT
>NZ_LT707031.1 GCF_900155735.1 Intestinibacillus massiliensis | reverse complement strand
CCCAGCGCAAGCAGGGATTTCAAGTAGTTCTGGCCCATGCCGCGCCACTCTGCATTGCCCAGCGTGGCAAGGGGGATCGGCCCCAATGCGGTCACGGCGTAAATTTCAATCATTCTTCCATAGGTCACAAGGAAAATGCAGATGGAAAGAATGTTCATCGTCAGCCCCACAACAAGGGTCTGGAACCACAGGCCCAGCAGCGGCCCAATGTCCATTGCTTCAAGGCGGCTTTCCAGATCAGGGATCAGCGCGTCAAAATCAATGCTGGTATCCCCGATAATCACCCCGGCGCTCTGGTTGACGACTTGCTGGGTGGCGTCAAATACGCCCATGACGATATTCCATGTGTTCGTCACAATGAGGATGGCAAAGGCGCTTTTGAAAATCCAGCGGAAGAACATGGAGCTGTCGAAGTCGTGCATATTGTTCTTTTCCACGATCATGTCGATCAGCTCATAGCACATCACAAGGGCGAGAATGGCCGCCGCAATGGGGACGATCACCGTTTCGGACAGGTTTTGCAGCATGGAAAAAATGCCGCCGTTCCAGTCCTGCGGGGTACTGCCCACATCCGACGCGATTTCCCCGACTTTGGTATTGACTGTGTTAAACAGGCGGGACAGGTTGCCCATGATACCGTCGATCAGGATTCCTTTGATCCATTCCCCGATTAAATCACCGATCATGTGGGGACACCTCCTTTCCCGCGCCCTCCCCGATCAGAGAGGGCGCGGAGGGTTTTTTAACACACATGGGGTTATCCCAGCAGCCCGGACAGCAGCGGAACAAGGGTCATGCCGATCAGGGCAACGCCACCACCGGCGACAAGCTGCTTGATTCCCTGTGACTTGCTTGCCGGGTTGTCCGCCCCGTATCCCTCCAAAAGATTGACGCCGCCCCATACGCAAAGCGCGCCGCCGAGGCCCACAACGATGGTCTGCAAAGTATCAACTGCACTATTGAAAAATTCCATAAATTTACCTCCATAAATTCAGATTGTGATGGTGTTTGGGTGCAAAAAAAGCCGCCGTTCATAGCGGCAGCCTCACAATCCGCAGACGGCCCGGAGTTACTGGCCGTCCCGCCATTCCAACACAGCCAGCGAAAAAATTTCGCCCCATGCTTCACACAGTCTGCGGTCTATTTCCCTTGCAAGTTCTTCGGCTTCCCCGTCCGTAGGCGGGGTGTCATGTTCCGCGATCCACTGGCACAGAACCGCAGCGGAAATGATCGCCCGGTAGATTTCCTGCTCCTGCTTGAAATAATCCGCAAATGTCCATTCGTCCGAGTGTCCCATCGGTCACGCTCCTTTCTCTATGGCCGCTTTATTCCGCAGCAAAATCTTCATCCGACAGCTCAATGTCGTAGAGGTCAAAGGGTTCGTCCTCCGTTATCACGCGCCGCTTTTTCCGGCGCAGGGACGACAGGTAGCTGTCCACATCAAAGGTGTTCTTTTTGTCGGCGTCCGAGAGGTATTTATAGCGGGGGTGGCGGGTAATGTCGTATTTCTCACTAAAAAACGGCCTCACGCCGCGCACCTGCAAAATACACTTGCCTCCGTCCATCGTTGCAATTTCGTCTTGGCTCATCAGCTCCTTTCCGAGTTTTTGGTAGTTCAGTCCGTGGGAGGTCTGCGCGCCCCGGTTCTCGCTCTGGTTGTAGCTGTCAATGGTTTCCTTGCCCAGCACCTCCGCGATCTCCTTGGCGTTCTTGCCCCTGCCACTCAGGAACAGCGTACAGTCGCAGTTGTCGGAAATGATTTCCGCCGCGTCCTTGTAAATGGCCTTTAGCTGCGACTGGCTCTGCAAAATAATAGAAGCCGAGATTTCCCGGCTTCGGATGGTGGCGATCAGCTTATCAAAGTTTGGAATCTGGCCGATGTTGGCAAACTCGTCCAAAATCAGCCGCACATGGACGGGCAGCCGCCCGCCGTATTTGTCATCGGCCCGGTCACACAAAAGGTTTATGAGCTGGCTTTGCACCATTGCCAGAATGAAATTAAAGGTCGTGTCCGTGTCCGACATAATCAGGAACAGGGCTGTTTTTTTGTCCCCGATGGTGTCAAGTTCCAGTTCGTCGTCCTCCATCAGCTCCCGCACCTCCCGGATGTCAAAGGGCGCTAATCTGGCTCCGCAGCTTATCAAAATGGAGCTGCGGGTCTTGCCCGCCGACAGCAGGAATTTACGGTACTGGCGCACCGCAAAATGTTCTGGGTCTTTTTCTTCCAGCCGCTCAAACATCTGGTCTACCGGGGATTGAAATTCTGGGTCGTCCTCGCGGGCTTCGCTGGCGTTTATCATTTCAAGCAGCGTAGTGAAATTCATTTCATCGTCCGGCGCTTCGTACCAGATATAGCCAATGAGGGCCGAATACAGCAGGCGTTCCGATTTGATCCAAAAATCCTCGGCGCTCTTTTCGCCCTCGTAGAGTAGGAATGAGCCGCCTTGCGGCATTACTGCCGTAGGTTTGCCCAAACCCCTCCCAGAACCGGACGTACACCTCTCGATGTATCCGGCTCGCCATTATTGCTTCAAATCAGTGTCGTTCAAGGGTGGTGAAT
>NZ_LT707030.1 GCF_900155735.1 Intestinibacillus massiliensis | reverse complement strand
CTGGTTAAGGACGCGAGACGGAAGATATGGGCCTTTAGCTCAGTTGGTTAGAGCAACCGGCTCATAACCGGTCGGTCCCGGGTTCGAATCCCTGAAGGCCCACCAATTTCGACCCTTGCAGGCAGCAGGTTGCCGGAGGGGTTCGGAAGGGCGTATACAACGACATAGGGGTATAGCTCAGCTGGTAGAGCAGCGGTCTCCAAAACCGCGTGCCGTGGGTTCGATCCCTACTGCCCCTGCCAAGGAAGGACACGGCGCAAGGCCGTTTCTGATATACAAAATGTGGCTCGGTAGCTCAGTTGGTTAGAGCGCCGGCCTGTCACGCCGGAGGTCGAGGGTTCAAGTCCCTTCCGAGTCGCCACATTCGCTGTTGTAGCTCAGTCGGTAGAGTACATCCTTGGTAAGGATGAGGTCACCGGTTCAATCCCGGTCAACAGCTCCAAACGGAAAGCACTGTTTAGATGGGTTTATCGCCTGTTTGACAGTGCTTTTTTGTATTTAACCGGCTGATATAGTTTTGCTTTTCGGTAGGTGTGCTTTTTTCAGCGCTTGCATGACGCTGCGTTTGACTGCGTATCGCTGCGTGGCAGAACTGGGACTAACAGTGGGACTGTGCAGCTGTGTCAATAGGTGGTCTGCTTGTTCGACCATGTCCTGACCGGTATGCGTGTAAATCCGCGCCGCGCAGTACGATGGATTCCTCAGGGCGCAACCCGGTATAGAGCAGCGTGAGCACCCACGCGCCCGCAGGATGCGTTTTCGCGGCCTCAAGTATAATTTGGCGTTCACGCTCTGTAATCGCCCTGTGCGTGCCTGGTTCCGCTGTTTGGGGCATTGTTAATTTTGACGCGGGGTTTGTCGTGCAGAGGCTGTTGTCCATGGCCGCTTCAAACATGTTGTAGAGCTGGCTGCGTGCCTTCTTAACAGTATCCTTTGCCAAGCCCTCCATGTTGTTCAGGATACGCTGGCAATGTACAGGCCGTACGTCCTTTACGCACATGTACCCGATCTCAGGCTGTATGTATTTTGCGAGGTTAGTCCGGAGCCGACGCAATGCCCCGGCAGATAGGCCGATGTTATACGTCTTGAGCCATTCTGCGCCCCAATCCATTACTGTGGTGCCCGGGCTAATCAGCTTGTGCCCGGCTCTCAGTTCGTCCAGCTTCTCTTGCTTCTTGATGGCGAGTTGCCGCTGGTTCTTGCTGCGGACGCAGTATTGCTTCCCTTCAAAGGTGAAGTTCAGACGGTAATAGCCGTCAGCCCCTTTTTTTCATTCTAGGCATAAAAATACCCCTTTCTTACCGTAATTAAGCATGGTAAAAGAGGGGTAGATGTTTGGAGCCTATCTTTATATCGGCCCCAAATGCCCCGCCTTGGTGTTGGCAGCACTGAGGCGGGGTTTTTCTTGGGTATAAAAAAACGTTTTTTAGGTTACGTCCCATGTTTTAGGTTTTTGCAAGTATGGAGGAAGGACCGTTTTATTATTCCCGTTTGCGCTATTTATCTGTATTTGCGTCAAAAATAAGCATTGGCTTAAATCGGTATTGCATATATTTGTATCCCGTGTATCAGAGCCTAAAAAATTTGCTCCATATAGGTTTGCTTGTTCTAAATTAGCCGCAATCAGTAAGGACATACTAAAATCTTTTCCTGTAAGATTTTTTTGTTTCATATTTTTCCCGATATAATTGTTACAGGATACTTTACTTGAATTTGAAAAATATGACTTAAATATTGTGCAAATATGTTTGAGATAGTTGTTGGACTTCTCGCAAAATGGTTGGGTATCTAAAACAGCCAGCCTTTCCAACGATATATCTATCAACATATTTCCCTCATCAATTAACAGTTTTGCCTTTTCCTTTTCGGGCTGGGGCAACTGTAATATTAAGCATTGTGATAGGTACCAAAGCGTTTGATGTACTCTCATAACAACTAAAAACGAATTGAATATTTGTTCAGCTTCTTTTTGGGAAATAGTGCGCCAGTTTGGAAAACCCTTGATATAGCGGGTAATATACTGCCCTGCACCAAAACAGTCATAAGCCATACAACCTTTTAGCCCATGTTTCGATAATTGTGAATATAGCTTACATTTATAATCGGGTTGAAGGTTTTTACAAGCTATTCCAGCTTTTTTATCTTTAGGAAATCCATCTGATTTTGAAAAAAATAGAGCAACACAGCATAATCCGGTACAACTTTCGCAGTTAATCTTATAGGGTTCAAATATTGATAGATCAATGCCTTTTTCATATATCATATTTATACCTCACGCGAAACAAGAAAAATTTATGGCAAAATGAAATACCATAGCGGAGCAATCAAAGTGACGCATTATGGACGCAACAATTCGTTTATTAGAATTGAAAATTTTCTATATAGGGATAGGGGCTTACGTGCCCATCTGCTGATAGGCAAAGCAACTGGTCACGTGGTCATTTACCATGCCGGTAGCTTGCATGAATGCATAGATGATTGTTGAGCCGACAAACTTAAACCCCATCTTTTTCAAGTCTTTGCTGATTTGATCCGAGAGCGGCGTTGTCGCTGGTATCTCCTCTATCTGCTTCCAGTGGTTTTGGATCGGGGTGTAATGCACATAAGCCCATATGAATTTATCAAAGCTTCCGTACTGCTCTTGGACCTCTAGAAACAATTTGGCATTTGTCACGGCGGCGTTCACTTTGAGACGGTTTCGGATAATCCCTTCGTTTGACAATAACTCTTCTATTTTTGACGGGCCGTAAAGGGCAACTTTGCCCGGGTCAAAGCCGTCAAATGCTTCTCGAAAAGCCTCCCTTTTTTTGAGCACCGTAATCCAGTTTAGCCCGGCCTGCATCCCTTCTAAAATCAGCATTTCAAACAGCTTATTGTCGTCATGTACAGGCCGTCCCCACTCGTTGTCGTGGTAATCAATGTATATGGGGAGATCCCCCGCCCAAGCGCATCTTATATTTTGACACATAAACGATATCCCTTTCCCGTCCCCAACCGCCGTACAGTAAACGGTGTGTTTTGTTGGTGTGGTATCATGCCAACAGGCGCAGCCATGCCGCGCGGTTGGCGGTTATTCCCACCGATCCCATGGAAGGGCGGTGGTGCAAAGGGTTGCATATGGGGATGTGTTTCAGTTCCTGCTTGCACGCATTGCATTTGCCGGCCTGACCGTTCAGATATGCAAAAAAATGACCGCCCTCACTCCTACATGATAACGGTCATTTGCCTCACGCCTCTAGGGGGTAACCGTCAACCGGCTGCGCCCGTTTTCTATGGTGTTATTATACCATCCTACCTGCCTTTGTCAAGGTGGGGGGGGAGCAGGAATCCTGCCGGGCTGCCTGTTCATGGCCGTGCCCAGCTTTCTGGGGGGCAACCGGATAAACGGTAAGCTATGCCTTTAGTGTACCGCGTCCGGCTGGCCATGACAACGATGTCGCTGGCCGCAGCCGCTGAAACGGTCGGCCTTGAGGTGGCTACCGATAAAGAACGAGACTAAAAACCTTATAATTAGAGGTAGTCACCGCAGAAGTCCATCTACTTGACAAAACTGAACACCCCGAAAAAAGCACAATCCGACGGATTGTGCTTTTTTCATGCCCACAAGGAGGTAGCGGCCATGCCGGACAGTGTAGGCTTTGAATATTTCTTCGGGGATGAATCATCCCAATTCAGCTTTTTTAGAATCCCCCGCCAGCTCATAACGAACCCGCAATTCAAGCGCGTAAGCACAGACGCCAAGCTGCTGTACGGTATGCTGCTTGACCGCATGGGCCTCTCCGCCCGGAACGGGTGGTACGACGAGCAAGGGCGCGTCTACATCTACTATACCGTGGACGAGATACAGGAGGACATGGGCTGCGGCCATGATAAGGCGCTGAAAATGTTGGCAGAGCTTGACACGAAAAAGGGCGTGGGCCTGATTGAGCGGATCAAGCAGGGCCAGGGCAAGCCGACGAAAATCTTCGTGAAGCGGTTTACCACCCGCGCTATTCCGCCCCAGCCGGAACCGGCTCCTACCCCGGCCCCACCGCCGCCACCCTACCCCAGAGGTGCAGACTTCGACTTTCCAGAAGTCCAGACTTCGGATTTTCAGACTTCAAGACTTCGGAAAAGCCGAGGTGCAGACATCGGAAAAGCCGACGCAAGTTATAATAATATAAATCAAACTGATTTTAGCTATACAAATCCATCTATCCCTCCATCACGGCCTCCCAGGCCGGGGACGATTGATAGATACGAGTGCAGAGAGGAATTGAAAGAGTTAATCGACTATGACCTACTGCGAAAGGATTATCCCTGCGACGAGGTAGAGAGCCTTTTGGAGCTGATGGTAGAGATCGTGAGCAGCACGGCCCCCACCATACGAATCGGGGGCGACACCCTGCCTACGGAGGCGGTGAAAGACCGCTTCTGGCGGCTGGATCGCACCCACATCGAGTACATCATGGACTCTCTGAAAAACACGACTACCAAAATCCATAACATTCGGGCCTATCTTCTCACGGCGCTTTATAACGCGCCGGTGACGATAGGCCCTTACTATTCCGCCGCCGTGCGGCATGACTTCGGTTAGAAATGCGTCCCACCGTGGGACGCATTTTTAGCAAATATGAAAAATTGGAGGAAAGTAAATGGCAAATGAAAACAGCAGAGCCCCCACCGCAACCCAGGCGCAGATCATCCCTTTGGCAAAAATCCACAACCTGCCGGGCGTGAATCCGACCCCCGCGCCGGACCGCGCCTATGGCGGACTGGTCAGCAGTATCCAGTCCAGCGGCGTGCTGAACCCGGTAATTCTCCGTCTGCGTGAGGACGGGGAGTACCAGATCGTGGCCGGTTTTCGCCGCCGGAGGGCCAGTGAATTGGCAAAAAAGACGGATATTCCGGCGCTGGTGTATGACATGACTGAAAAGGAGGCCGTGGAGTATTTCCGCCGCAGGAATCAGCCTGACGCGGAAAAGACGGTTCCCGGCAAGCTCATTCCGGCTCCTGTGCCTGCCGCTGCTCCCGGTAAGGAGGATAAGGGCAAGGCCGCCGACGAGGGCAAGAAGCCCGGCGAGGTCCCGGCTTCTGCCGCCGCTCCCGCCAAGGACGATAAGGCCAAGCCCGCCGCTGACGGCAAGAAGCCCGGCGAGAACCCGGCCCCTGCCGTTGCGCCCGTCAAGGACGATAAGGCCAAGCCCGCCGATGATGGGAAGAAACCCGGCGCGGCCCCGGCACCCGCCACCGCTCCCGGTAAGGACGATAAGAGCAAGGCCGCTGACGAGGGTAAGAAGCCCGGCGAGGCCCCGGCTTCCGCCGTCGCTCCCGGCAAGGAGGATAAGGACAAGGCCGCCGACGAGGGCAAGAAGCCCGACGCGGCCCCGGCCCCCGCCGCCGCTCCCAGTAAGGAGGATACGGGCAAGGCTGCCGACGAGGGTAAAAAGCCTGGCGCGGTCCCGGCCCCTGCCGCTCCCGGCAAGGAGGATAAGGGCAAGGCCGCTGACGAGGGTAAGAAGCTCGGCGCGGCCCCGACCCCCGCCGCCGCTCCCGGTAAGGACGATAAGGGCAAGGCCGCCGACGCGGGCAAGAAGCCCGCCGAGGCCCCGGCACCTGCCGCTGCTCCCGGCAAGGAGGATAAGGGCAAGGCCGCTGACGATGGGAAGAAGCCCAGCGAGGCTCCGGCCCCTGCCGCCGCTCCCGGCAAGGAGGATAAGGGCAAGGCCGCCGACGAGGGCAAGAAGCCCGGCGAGGCTCCGGCCCCCGCTGCTGCTCCCGGCAAGGAGGATAAGGGCAAGTCTCCTGATGGGAAAGTTGTTGACTTCCCCAAGACTAAGCCCGCCGCCGCGCCCACCGGCCCCGCCGCCAGCGGTCCTACCGGCACGGCCATTACACAGGTGTTCGACCCCCGCCTGAATCCCCCGGATGATAAGGCGCTCAACGACCTGCCCATTCCTAAAGAGGGTGAATCCCATTTCATCACCCTGCACCCTGGCTATCTGGAAAAATCCGAGTTCAACAACTTCTCCGTGGACCGGGAGGCCGAGGACTTCCTGGAGTTACAAAAATCTATTGAGCTGACCGGCGTAAAGGACCCCGTGCTTGCCCGTCCCAAGGAGGGCGGCGGCCTTGAGATCCTTTCCGGCCAGCGCCGCCATATCATCGCCACGATCTTAAATTATCCCGTCCCCACCATTATCCAGCGGATCGACGACGACGACGCGAAAATCCTGGTGGCGGACAGCAACCTGCACCGCCCCAAGATCAGCAGCTATGACCTCTCACGCGCATTGAGGATGAAGATGGACGGCATGAAGCGCAAGGCGGGCCGCCGGAAGAAGAACGACCCCGGCGCCCCGGCGCTGAATACGGACGAGGCGCTGGCAAAGGAAATGGGCATGACGGTGAGCAAGCTCAACCGCCTTTTGCGCCTGTCTGAAGCCACCAAGGACGTGTGCGCCCGCTATGACGCCGGAACGCTGGAGCTTTCCATCGCCTACGCTATTTCGTTCCTGAAGCCGGAAAATCAGGATTCGGTGCTGCGCCTGTCCGACCTGGGCTATAAACTGTCAACGGTGCGAATTGAGCGCATGAAGCCGGTGGATAAAGGCGGCAAGCTGACTGAAAAGGCCATGCGTGACATTTTGGACGATAAGGACCTCGCGCCCAAGCAGACGCCGCCCTCTCCGGCTGCCCCTGCTACTCCTGCCGCTCCCGCCGCGCCTGCTACCCCGGCCACACCTGCAACCCCGGCCAATCCCTCCGCCGGGAATGAGCTGCCGCACTCTCCCGACG
>NZ_LT707029.1 GCF_900155735.1 Intestinibacillus massiliensis | reverse complement strand
GGTCACGTGGATACACCCGCGCGGGCGGTTCTGCATAGTGGAGTATACGCACACGGACGGGCGGCAACTGCGGGAATGCTTTGGGCTGACCCGGGACGGGCTGTTCTTTGCGGAAGACCGCGTGCGGATGCTGCGGGATGGGGTGTGACGAATGAGCAGACCGAAGCATAAACCGGCATATCGCGATGCCTGTGAATTGTTGCCAATCGATTATGGAGATTGCCCCCATAGTGCGAAAGGTTGGCCGTGCAGCACAGATTGTCCCGCGCTTCCGGATATGGGGCTGTGCATGGTGGATTTCCTACACGGCTGCTTTGTGGACTGGATACATGACCCGTCGGTTGGCTTCTACGGTGTGACAGATGGCGAGGCTGCGCTTGCCAATGCTATTATGAACGCACTCACCCATTCATAGGCAAAAGCGGATTTAGCAGACAAATAATCCCCGGCGCTATCCGGGGAACCAACAAACCATAGAGGCACCGGTATAATGAGCGCTCGCCTCTCAGACGTGGGAGGGAACTATGGTAACAGCTGAAAAATTAAAAGAGATGCAGGGATACAGCCCGGAGTTTAAACACCATCTTTCGGTATCGAAAATCTACCAGGCGTGTTTGAAAACAGGCTATAAAATCGCCGTATCCTTTTCGGGCGGGAAGGACAGCACTGTACTGCTCGATATCACGGCGCGGGTTTGGTCTAAGAACCGTAAGGATCATGGGGATATCCCGCTGACGGTCGTCTACGCCAATACAAGCAATGAGTTTAGCGGCATGGAGGTATTCGTCCGGCAGTATTGCGCCTATATCGGGCAGAAACACGGGATCGGTATTGACCTGCATGTTGTGCGTGGAGAGCAGACCTATTACGACGTGCTGCGCACGGAGGGGTATCCGGTTGCCAGCAAAAAGACCGCCCGGAAGGTGCGCGAGGTACGGTCATGGCTGCAGGAATCCGGCGTGCAATGGGATGATATCAAAGGCCGCCTGAAAGATGGGATACAGTCGGCCAATATGCTCCGCGCGATGGGCGCGCCGGATACGATCGTACTCGACCTGACGGGGATTAAGAGCGACAACAAGGTTTCAACGTACAACAAGCTGGCGCTAAAGTGGAGGCCGCTGATCACAGCCCCGTTCAAGGTGTCGGAAAAATGCTGCGATATCCTCAAAAAGGCACCGATCAAAATAATCGAACGTGAACTCGGCCTCAGCCCTGTGATCGCCGAAATGGCTTCCGACAGCGAGACGCGTAAACAGTCGTATTTGAAAACGGGCTGCAATGCCTTCAAGGGCAACCACGTGAAATCAAAACCAATGGGCTTCTGGCTGGAACAGGACGTGCTTTGGTATATCGACAGGTATAAGCTGCCGACAGCGCCAATGTATGGCGACCTGGTGCGGCAAGCGGACGGTACGCTAAAGTTTAGCGGTGAGCAGCGGACAGGCTGTAAGCTGTGCCTGTTTGGGTGCCAGTTCGACCCGGAACGGTTGGAGCGCCTTAAGGGGATGGAGCCGCAGACGATAGATTTCGCTTTGCGGGGCTTGGAGCAGGGCGGGCTTGGATACCGGGAGGTCGTCGAGTATATCAATGAGAATTGCAAATGCAAAATGAAGATATGACATCCGGCCAGGAGCCGGGGGAGGGATGATAATGGATAGCCACAAGCCAGCACAGGCGAAGAACGACCAAGGCAAGCCCCGCCCAACGCTGATCCCATTGCAAGCTATCTGGGCGCTGACGGCTGTCCGTGAATACGGGGCACAGAAATATCACGACCCGAAAAACTGGCGCAAGGTGGAGCCGCAGCGCTATCGGGACGCTTGTTACCGACACTGGCTGAAATACCTGGACGGCGAACGGCTAGACGAAGAAAGCGGCCTGCCGCACCTGTGGCACGTGCTTTGCAACCTGGCCTTCCTGGTAGCCCTGGAATGGGTAGATGATTTGAGGGGGTCAAAGGTTGCACGGAAGCTGTTGGGGATGGAGGATGGCACATGACCGCGAAAGAATGGCTGATGCGGGCACGCAAACAGGAAGAGCGGATCATAGCGCTGCAAGGCAGCAAGCAGCGTGCCTATGACCGTGCTGTATCGACCACAGCGCGCCCGCGTGAGGTTTGCGTAATATCCGGAGGGAAGGCAGCGCCGGACGAGAAGAACGCCGCCTACATAGAGCTGTGCGAGGAAATTGACCGGCAGATCGACGAGCTGAACCGGATACGCGCGGAAATACTGCATGTGATCCGAGGGGTACAGGATTCCACCCTTGCAACCCTGTTGATCGAGTATTACATCAACAGCAAGACGTGGGAACAGGTGGCGGTGGCGATTCATTATAGCTATTCTGATACGGTGCAAAAAAAGCATCCGAAAGCGTTACGAACAATTGAGCAGATTGTAAAGGTGAATAAAAAATAATACATAGACATGTGCTATTATGATATTGAGCAAAGCCCCGAAGGGGTGAACTCAAACGCCGATCCATCCCCTCCTTTCTATACCGCCCTTCGGGGCGGATATCACCCGGTTGCCTGCATGAGGGCGAAGGGTGGAACGGGCTTGCAGGTAAGCCGTAAACCTGCGCATACCCCGAAAGGGGTACATGGCCGGCGGCAGGTGCAAGAGCCGCGCTGGTCACCAGAGCCGGGGTAGTAGTCCGGCGGTACGTTAGAATATGTTTTTCGATTAGGCAGTCTCGTGAGGGGCTGTCTTTTCATTTGCATCATTTGTGCAATCGGATGATGGATTGCAGGATTTGTGCAATAAAAAAAGCCGGGGATTATTCCCCGGCCTCGTCTTTGCAGTATTCCGCGATAAATCGCTTGATTTCAGTTGTAGGTGTGGTGCCGTTGGCAGCGCATTTGGCCTTGAATGCTTCCAGCACATCGGGTTTCAGGTCAAGGGGGAAGCGGACATACGTCTTGCGGTTGTATGCGGCCTGCCGGGCGTATTTACTTTTTCCGTCCATACTGAACCCCCTCGATAATATCCCATATCAGCACAACTACGGAAAGTAACATTGCAATAACGGCCAGCGCGTTAAAGCCGTTTTTTACGGATAACGCAAGATTGGATAGAAAGATACAGAGCAGCGCGACGGACTTAATATACTTGACCATATGAATGCGAATAGGGTATACTGTTTAAGAGTAGGGGAGGTTTCCCTCCCCGCTCCCTTAGCCCTTAAGCATTGTGTAGATCGCTGAAACAATTCCGGTAATGAGTGCCAACCATTCGAGGAGTTCTTTCAAACGCTTCTTCCGTTGCTTTTGGGCTTTTTTTCGTCCCATTCGCTTACCTCCTTTCTATGTTCTTATTATAGCATTTGTACACGTACGTGTCAACGGGCATTCGGGGAAAAGTTCAGAAAATTATAAATGTTTTTAACCGTCTGCGGATTCCGTGGGCGGTTTTATTATGCAGAAAGGTGGTGGGGGATATCACCAAGAAACAATTACGGTTTATTGAGGAATACCTCATTGACCTAAATATGACACAGGCGGCGATCCGGGCGGGGTACTCTCCGGACAGCGCCGGGAATATCGGCCATGAACTGATGAAGAAACCGGAAATCCGCGCGCGCGTCGATAAAGCCATGGCTGAAAGGTCAAAACGTGTAGGTATCAATGCAGACCGGGTGTTGCGGGAACTTGGCCGCCTGGCCTTTGTAAACCCGCGGAATGTGATAGACTTCCAGACAGCTGAGGTGAGGGAAGGCGCGGGGGAAGATGACATCGCCGCGATCGCCGGGATGCGGGTCAAGTACGTGCCGCATAAGGGCGTGGACGACAGCGGCGCGCCGGTGGTCGATACCGCAATAGAGCGTGAAGTGAAGCTGTGTGACAAGCTGAAAGCGCTGGAACTGTGCGGTAAGCATCTAGGCATGTTTGAGAAGGGCGCGGACAATGACGCGCTGGAAAAGCTGGATAAGATTCTGGAGGGTATCGACCGTGCAGCTCAGCCCTAAACAAAAGGAATACTGGACGCACGCGACGCACCGCTGGAATGTCAAGGAGGGTGCGACGCGTTCGGGCAAGACCTACCTGGATTATTACATGATCCCGCGACGCATCCGGGCTTGCCATAACGGTGGGTTAATCGTGCTGCTGGGCAACACGCAAGGTACGCTGCGCCGCAACCTGCTTGACCCCATGCGTGAGATATGGACGGAGCGCCTTGTCGGCTCGACGATCAGCGACAACACCGTGCAGCTTTTCGGCAAGACGGCCTATGTGCTGGGTGCGGATAAGGTCAATCAGGTGTCCAAAATCCAGGGCGCGGGCATCGAGTATTGTTATGGCGATGAGGTGACGACTTGGCACGAGGATGTATTCTCCATGCTCAAGAGCCGTTTGTCGTATCCGAACAGTACCTTTGACGGGACGTGCAACCCGGATGCGCCCACACACTGGTTTCTGGACTTCCTCAAGGGCGGCAGCGACATCTACAGGCAGAGTTACACGCTGGACGACAACCCTTTCCTCGACCCGCGTGTCGCCGCCGAGATCAGGCGTGACTATGGCGGCACGGTCTACTATGACCGCTTTGTGCAGGGGCGCTGGGTGCGTGCGGAGGGGCTTGTCTATCCGGCATTCAACGCGGATCAGCACATTGCCCACGAGCTGCCGGACAGTGGGCTGTGGTATATCTCAGTGGACTATGGCACTATGAACCCGTTTTCGGCGGGGCTGTGGTGTGTGACACCAGAACGGGCGGTTCGCGTGGCCGAATATTACTACGATGGGCGCAAGGAAAAGCGGCAGAAGACCGACGAGGAATATTACGCCGCGCTGGAAAAGCTTGCGGGTGACCGGGTGATCCAGGACATCGTGGCCGACCCCTCGGCGGCGTCGTTCATTGAAACCGTCCGGAGGCATGGCCGGTACCGCGTGCAGAAAGCGAATAACAGCGTGCTGGATGGCATCCGCCATACGGCGCGCTTGCTGGCCTCCGGGCGCGTGCAGGTGATGGAAGGGTGCGCGGACATTATCCGCGAGTTCGGCGCGTACGCCTGGGATGATAAGGCGGGCGAGGATAAAGTCATCAAAGAGAACGACCATGCAATGGACGATATGCGGTATTTCTGCATGTCCATCCTGCGCGGCGTCTATAGGTGGTAAGTATGATACAAAGGTTTATGGTTTGGATAAGGCAGGTGTTGACAAGGGTGTTGCAAAAGCTGGATATCAAACAGGCGGTGGGGCTTGACGTCGCGGTCAGCCCGGAAATGGCGGACGAAATCGGCTTGTGGGAAAAGCTGTACCGCAATGAGCCGCCGTGGAAATCCGATACGGTGATCCCCCTTGGGCTGCCGGCTGCGGTGGCTGGCGAACTGGCGCGGCTTACGACGCTGGAGCTTAAGACCCAGGTCAGCGGGAGCGCGCGTGCGGATTGGCTGGACAGCCAGCGCGCGCCGTTTATCGCGATGCTGCAGGCGAAGGTCGAGCAGGGCTGTGCGCTAGGTGGTATGGCGTTTAAACCATATCCCGCCGGGGAAGGGCTGGCGATTGACTGCACGCCCGCAGACCGCTTTTTCCCGACGGGGTTCGACGGCACCGGCCATGTCACGGGCGGCGTATTCGTCGACCAGTTCACAAGGGGAAAGCAGTATTACACACGCTTTGAAACGCACAGCCTGGGCACGGACGGGATATACACGATACGCAATACGGCGTATATGTCCAATACCCCCGCGTCGCTCGGCGTGCCTGTCCCGCTCGGTTCGGTACCCGCATGGTCGGAACTCGACGAGGAGGTAACGCTTGCGAATATCAAGAAGCCGTTGTTCGGCTACTTCCGTGTGCCTTTGGCGAACAACATCGACCGGGGAAGCCCGCTGGGCGTTTCGGTCTATGCGCGCGCGGTGCCACTCTTCCAGCAGGCCGACGAGCAGTGGGAGCGGCTAATCTGGGAGTTCCGGGCGTCAGAACTTGCAGTAGACGTTTCGTCCCGTGCGTTCCGGATAGACACTAATACCGGCAGGCCGGACATCCCGAAGGGCTACAGGCGGTTTTTCCGGGCGCTGGATATCGGCGGCGACGACAAGCCGCTTTACAATGTGTTTTCCCCGCAAATCCGCGAAGACCCGCTGTATAAGGGCTTCCAGGACATCCTACGGCGCATTGAATTTCAGTGTGGGCTTGCCTATGGCACGTTATCAGACCCGCAGACGGTGGAAAAGACAGCCGAAGAGGTCAAGACCAGCAAACAGCGGTCGTATTCCACGGTGTCCTCGCTGCAGGCGGCATTGCAGGTAGCGTTGGACGACCTGACCTATGCAATGGACGTTTGGGCGACGGTCGCAAGGCTGGCACCGGCGGGCAAATATGAAACGTCGTACACATGGGATGACAGCATCGTAACCGACAGCGACAAGGAGTTCGCACAGCGTATGCAGCTTTGTGCCGCTGGCGCATTGCGGCCTGAACTGGTCATAGCATGGTATTTCGGCCTTCCACATGAAACCCCGGAAGACCTGCAGTCCATACGGGAAAGGTATATGCCGGATATGGAAGCAATAGTGGGCGGTGGGGAATAATGCTCCTGCCAGAGCAAATCAATTTCTTACGTGACAAGTCGGAACAAATTGTAGCCCCTATCATAGACTTTTTAATCCAGGACATAGGGCGGCGCATTCAGGAGGCCGGGCAGCTTACCAGCACTGCAGCTTATCAGATGTGGCAGGCGCAGCAGCTTGGCATATCCCAACGAGCCGTTAAAAAGCACTTGCGGCAACAACTCAAGGTATCGCACAAGGAACTCCGCAAGCTGCTTACACAGGCGGCTGAGGTCGGATATAATTTTGATATACGCAACCTCCCGTATGTACAGGCGCTACCATTTGAGCGCAATCCGGTAATGCAGCAACTAGCCCAAACGGCGGTTGAACTGGCGCAGGACGATTTAACGAACTTGACGCAAACCCTTGGCATGGTCGACCCATACGGAAGGGCTTTGCCGTTGCGGGACGTATACCGCAGCGCTACAGACTTTGCTTTCAAACAGGTATTTACTGGCGCGACGGATTATACGTCTGCTATCCGCCAGGCAACTGCTAATCTGGCTAAATACGGTATCCGTGTAATCGACTATGAGAGCGGCACGCATACCAGTATGGAGGCGGCAATCCGGCGGAATATCATGGGTGGCATGGGGCTAATGCAGGAGCAGATAAGCCAGCATAACCACGACAGCCTTGGAGCCAATGGATGGGAGATATCCGCACACGCAGCGTCCGCACCCGACCATGAACCCATACAGGGTAGGCAATATACGGATGCACAATATAAAGCCCTCAATAATAGCCTTGCCCGCCGGATCGGGACGCTGAATTGTGGACATGCGGCTTTTCCGATCATATTGGGTGTAAGCAAGCCGATGTACAGCGAACAACAGCTGCGGCAATTCCAGGAGGATAATGCGAGTGGCATTGACTACGAAGGCCGTCACTACTCGATGTACGAGGCCACACAGCAACAGCGCAAGATTGAGCGGGAGATACGGGCGCAGAAAAGGCGTATACAGCTTGCGGATGCTACAGGCGATAAAGACCGCCGTTTAACGGCGCAAATCAGGCTGGCACGCCTGAATGAAGAATATAGCCGCTTTTCAAAGGCGGCGGGGCTGCGCACCCAACGCGAACGGGCGCAGGTTGCCGGGTTCGGGAGAAAGAAACCCGAGCAGGCCAGCGCTGTTGTTGCAGCGGGCAAAGCGCATTTGAATGCGGTACTCAAAAATGATATAATAGGGAAAACAAGCGGATATACATCCGCCCAGTACGTGCGGATGCTTGAAAACGCAACAAGTATTACCCTTGGGAAAGGGGTTTCATCATTGCCGCTAACAGGTGCAATCAACACGGTTGTTGACCTGAGGCGTATGGATGGGACTGTTAAGCAGCGGCGGGTGTATGGCTATGACGGCAAGCCTATTCTTGACTACGATACAGATGACCACGGGAAACCGAAGTACCATCCGACCGGGGCGCACAAACATCTATATGACCATGCAAAAAAGAACTCTCGCGGCAAGCCGGAAGCCCTGAGTAAAAGGGATCTGGAATTAAACGCAGATATTATCAAGGAAGGGGAGAATTATCATGCGCCAAAAACTGATTAGCTTAATTGAAGCCGGATCGGATATTGAATTTTCTTACAATGGCATGATGTATACGATCCTACCTTGGACGGATGATGGCATTACAATAGGCGCACAAGGTGTGGATAACGACGCTACGTTCCCGGATGCCGCCGCCTTGTTGCAAGGATACCGGATTGACGGGATGCCGTTGGAAGATGTGTTGGATTCCATTCATCTTCAATTTACAGGTTAAAACCAAACAATTCAATAAATCTGCATCGTATCGAAAGGTACGGTGCTTTTTTATACCCATTTTCGCCGCGTGCCGGGCGCAACGGGCACACCCGCGCGGGGGTCGCAACCCCGGGCAAAAATAGCGTAGCGGGGGAAAGGACATAGGATGAAACGCGAATTTTTAGAAGGGCTTGATCTTGGCGGCGGCGCGAAGCTGACAAAGGAAGCGATCGAGGCGATCATGGCGGAGCACGGCAAGGCCAAGACGGCACTTGACAACCAGGTCTCTGCGCTCACCACGGAACGTGACACGCTCAAGACCCAGCTCGGCGAGGCCAACGAGGCGATCAAGGGCTTTGAAAAGCTGGATATCGACGGTATCAAGGCCAAGGCCAACGAGTGGGAAAGCAAGTACAACACCGACATGCAGACACTCAAGGATCAGCTTGCGGCCAAGGAATATGGCTTTTCTGTGAAGGAAGCGGCTTCTGGGCTAAAGTTCAGCAGCGAGAGCGCACGCAAGGCTTTTGTGGCCGACCTAACGGCGAAGAAGCTTCCTGTACAGGACGGCAAGCTGCTCGGCCTTGAGGATTTTGTCAAAGCGTACCAGGCCGACGACCCAAACGCATTTGAACCAGACGGCAGCGAACCCGCCCCGCGTGTCGTTGGTAAGACGAGTGGCGGCAATACGGCAAGCCCCGGTGCGGCGCTGCGCGCGGCGTTCGGGCTGCCGGCAACGGAAAAGGAGTAAATACCTATGGCAAATACAATTGAACTGGCAAAGGCCTATGTGCCGCTGCTTGATGAAGTTTATAAGCTTGCATCCCTCACGTCCGACCTGGACGGTGCGCCCGAGCTGGTTACGCAGGGCGCGAATGCAAACGAACTTGTGATCCCGATGCTTGACATGCAGGGGCTTGGCGACTATAGCCGTAACGGCGGTTACGTGGATGGCGACGTCACCCTCAAGAATGAAACGGTCAAGTGCAATTTCGACCGTGGCCGCATGTTCACCGTGGACACGATGGACGATCTGGAGACTGCGGGCATTGCGTTCGGCAGGCTGGCCGGCGAGTTTATCCGCACGAAGGTTGTGCCGGAGCTGGACGCATTCCGCTTTGCGAGTTACGCAGGGAAAACCGGTATTACCAGCACGTCCGGCGCGCTTGCGGATGGCGCTGCGGTCATTGCAGCCCTGCGTACCGCCATTACGCAGATGGATGAAGCTGAGGTGCCGATTGACCAGCGGTACCTGTACATTACACCCACGCTGCACGGCTTGGTGCAGGATATGGACACGACCAAGAGCCGCGAGGTGTTCCAGCGCTTTGCCATGATTCGGGACGTGCCGCAGACCCGTTTCTATACGGCGATTGAGCAGAAGGATGGCAAGACCTCCGGCGAGGAAGCCGGTGGTTATGCGGTGGCAACGGGCGGCAAGGAGATCAATTTTATGGTCATCCACAAGCCCGCCGTCATCCAGTTCCAGAAGCATGTCGCGCCGAAGATTATCGATCCGGGCGTGAACCAGTCGGGCGACGCCTACAAGTTCGGTTACCGCAATGTCGGTATTGCAGACGCTTACCAGAACAAGGTTGCGGGCATTTACCTGCACCACAAGGCGTAAGAAGGTGGATGGAATGGGAAAGACCGTTGGCTTGACATTCCCTGCTGAGAAAACGGCGGGCAAGGTTCCCGAGGAAAAGGACAAGAAGCTGGGCAGTGCAAAACCGCCCGAAGGGGACAAAAAGGAAGGCTGACAGGAGGGCGGCGTGATGGTATATGCGGATTATAGCTATTACAGGGCTGTTTTCCGGGGGGCAATTTCGGAAACAGATTTTGACCGCCTATCCAGGAAAGCTTCCGGTTATTTAGACCGTGTTACATTTGGCCGGGCTTCCAGAGTGGCCGATGCATGGAGCGGCAAGGTCAAAGACGCATGCTGTGCGGTAGTGGATGAGTTATACCGCCAAGAGGCGGGCGGTGAGGTCGTCAGCGAAACGGTAGGCAAATGGTCAAGGACTTTTGCGGCAAGCCCGAAAACGCCCACACAGCGCATGTACGCGGCGGTAGACGCTTATTTAGGGGATACCGGATTGCTGTATAGCGGGGTGGATGTATGATGCTACCGCATACCATCACGCTATGGAACAGGGCAGACGATGAAACATATACCCGTGTAGTCATTGATGGCGTCCTGTGGGAAGAAAGCAGGGGCGTGCAGTTGCGCAAAAACGGTGTTTCGGCGGATAATGGCATTTTTGTTACCATCCCGTTTGAAAGTACGCCGGGAAGCTTTGTTGTGCGGCCTCAAGACTTTATGGCAAAGGGCAATATAAGCCTCGAACCAAAGACGGCAAAAGACCTGTTGGCGGTTGGGGCGGTAATTGTATCCGCTGCGGATAAGTTCGATTTTGGAAGCCTTCCGCACTGGGAGGTGACGGGTAAATAGTATGGATATCCATATGGTACATAACATTGATGCACATGCTGTGCTAAAACTTAAAGGGCTGGACGACGGGGGCAAGGTACAGCAGTTTTTTGTCCAGGAGTGCGACCGCTATATGTCCGCCTATTTGCCAGCCCGTTCTGGCCTGCAGATGAAGAACCGTTTTTTGGTGCCGGATGGTATTGTGTATGGCGGCCCGTATGCGAAGTTCCTGTATTATGGGAAGGTTATGGTGGGCATAGAGAGCGGCAGCCCGTGGGCAAAAAAGGATGAACCCAAACGTGTCACGAACCGAGACCTGCTGTATGACAAAACTAAAAACCCGCAAGCAGGGGCGTTTTGGGATAAACGCATGTGGGTTGAACACAAGGACGATATCCTGCAAAGCATGGCTAAGGTGATTGGGGGTGCGGGATGAGTATACTTACGGCGGTACAGGGGTGGCTTTCTCAGTACCCGGACATGCAGCTGCAGCCTTTGACGGATAATACCACGGGGAAACCCTCCAGCTATGCCATTGCCCCGTCGGGCAACGGTAAAACGGCAAAAGACGTAACCGGCGCCCGTATATATCAAAACAATTATGTTTTTTGGGCAAAGGAGTGCATACAGGATGAAGCAGACCGGAAACAGAATTATGATTTCCTTGAAAGCCTTACGGAATGGATTGAAATGCGGTCTGACAATGGTGATTTGCCGGAGCTGCCCGGAGACTATGAGGCGGAGGCCATAGGGGCGTCCAATGTGATGCTGATGGATGTTGATAATGACGGCCTGGGGCTATACCAGGTGCAATTACAAATAACGTTGACGAAAAGGAGCAATTGATATGCCTGATCCTAAAATTACTGGTACTGGTTATGTAAAAAGAGAAGAATTTAAGCTGTTTGCGGATGTGTCCGCTTCGGGGGCTGTCGCGCCGGAGTGGGAGTTACAGGGCGACAAAATTGAAGACCTGTCCATTGAAATGAATGCCAACGTGGAAACAACGGCGGATATTACAGGCGTAACCACTACGACGCTCGACAAATATGAGGAGCAGACCTCGGTCGAACCTTACCGCGCCCGCAAGGAAAGCAAGCTGTTTGCAATCCTGTATGATATTGTAAAGTACCGCAAAACGCTTTCCGATGTTGAACGCAAGTTCCTGTGCGTCAATATCTTTTCAAATGCGGATGCAACTTATGACGCGTGGGCACAAGACTGCATTATTGAAGTCCAGAGTTACGGCGGCGATACCAAGGGTTTGTCGATCCCCTACAACATCCATTGGACGGGCAGCCGAACCTATGGCACGGCCACAATCACGGATGGCAAGGTAACATTTACTGCGGCAACGTCACAGCCCGTGGGCGGGGAGGTATAAGCAATGAAAATCAATACAGGTGTTTTAATCCCAGTAGAACGGGATGGCGAACATGTTGGGGAACTGCACTTAGACCCTTCCGATGTAGTGTTTGCTGAACGGGTATATGATATTATCTCGTATTTCAAAGACAGGCAGGCGGAATATGAAGCGCGAGGCGCGGCACTGGACGCCAATAAAGAGACTGATGAATATGGCATTCCAAAGAACGCACGTGAGATCATGAAACTTGCAAGGGACATTTGCGAGGACGTTATGGTTAAGATCGACGAAGTGTTTGGCGCGGGGGTAAGCCAGATGGTCTTTGGGCAGTCCCGTTCTTTTGATGCAATTAGTGAGTTTCTTGAAGAAGTTGGCATCAGCCTGGAGGCGGCGCAAAATGAACGCATTAAGAAGTATACGAACCGTGCGCAACGTAGGTCGTTAAAATGAACACCCTTGTAGACCGGTTCCCGACTACTGCGGAAATTGATGGGGTCGAGTATGAATTAAACACCGACTTCCGGGTCGGCGTACAGATCATGTTGGCATTTGAGGATACAGGGCTTACGAGTATAGATAAGCAGCTTGTAATGCTTCATTTGCTTTACAAAGAAATACCGCCAGACTTGCACAAAGCGTGCGAGCTGGCGGTATTATTTTTAAATTGTGGGGAATCCCCGGAAGGTGAGGCCAACGATACTCGAGGCGGGAGGCTGTACAGCTTTGGCAAGGACGCAAAGTATATCTACTCGGCGATCCGCCAGACGCATGGGATTGACCTGGAGGAAACCGGGTATTTGCATTGGTGGAAATTCTGTTATTTGTTCCTTGACCTGCGGGAGGACTGTTTCTTCCAGCAAATGCTCTACCTCCGCAGACGGAAGCAGGATGGCAAACTCACCAAAGAGGAACGCATGACATATTACCGGATGGAAGATATCCTGTCGCTACCCGAGGAGAAGGATGCGGAGCAGCGTGCAGCGGAAAATGCGTTTGTTGCACAAATTACATCTTCCAGCGATGGCCGCAGTTGAGGCAGGTGACCCAAACTTTTTTTGCGCCTAAATTTCCAGCAACAAGGCCTAACGGTCCAGCAGCGGCAGCACCAACAACAGCTTTTCCGATACCGAACCCTTTTTTATTTGCTGTTAGGGAAGTGGAACCGCATTTGGGGCAACAGGCGATACCATTTCTTTGATTTTCCTTGATTCGGCTATGTTTTGTTTGACGCCCGTCATTTGTTTGGCTCCGGTCAGTGTCATCAGACAATAACTCTTTGAGATATCCTTTTGGATCGGCACGTTTAAACGCGGATTCAATTTGGTCGCGCATGGCGATAGCTTTTAATGCGCCATACTCACGCGGAGTAACGTTGTCAAACATATAATCAACGATTTGTCCTATTTCCTCAATGGGATAGTTGGTGCAGCGCTTAAAAAAACTGATAATTTGATTTCTCTCTTTATAGGCACCAAGAATGACGGCAAGGTCGATTAAATCTCCCTGCTTATCATAATATAAGTGGCTATCGGCAGAAACCGGATGAGGTGTCTCTGATCCCTCAGCAGGTATTACAGCTGCTTGCCCGCACTTTGGACAAAAATTTCCTTCAAACTGTGTGCCGCAATTTGTACAGAACATTACTATCCCTCCTTTGAGGTAAGTATAGCATTAATTTACATATCCTACAAGAGAGGAGGCAGCATATGGACGAAGCTGGCTCTATTAAAATTAAAATCACATCAGATAGCGACGCTGTATTAAAGGATCTCCAAAAGATCGAACAGAGAGCCAAATCTGCATTTGATAAGGCGGCAGCATCCATTAGGAATACAGAACGGCAGATCGCCGCTTTGGATGCAAGGATGGATGCGTTAAAGGCGGATAAAGCCGCGCAATTGGATATCGGCCTAAAGTGGGATGAAGGCGCATTCAATGCAGCACTCACGAAATCATTAGAAATGGATGCTGCGTACCGTAAGATGGCACAGGCATCTGAGAGGCTGGAGCAGCGGCTTGCCAATCAAAAACAGTATGCGTCAGAGTTAGGGGCGGCGCATGAAAAAGCCGCGCAGGACGTTTTGGAACACAGCAATTCGGAAGAAAAACTTAGCGGGGCAGCGGAAAAGTCCAAACAAATTTTTGCCTCTTTGGGAACACGCCTTAAGACGCTTAAACAAAACACAGGTACTGCAACAAAGGAAACCCGAAAGCATACGCGTGCTATGAAGGACAATACCAGGGCAGCAGACCCGCTCTCAAAATCCCTGAAACGTCTGGCGAACATGCTAAAACTCATGCTATTCAATATGCTGTTGTGGAAAGGTATTGAGGCAGTAAAGCAAGGGTTTGCTGACCTTGCAAAATATAGTGATTCATTTCAAGAGACGATGTCGCGGCTTGCAACATCGTTTCTTTTTGTCCGGAATGCGATAACAGCAGCATTTAAGCCGGTTTTGGAGGGGCTGGCACCATTGATTGAGAATGTTGCGGATTGGTTTGCCAAAGCTGCAAATAGCGCGGCACAGTTTTCTGCGGCTTTATTCGGTAACGGCACTACCTATACACAGGCTACAAAAGCCGCAACACAGTTTGGGGATGCCACGGAAAAAGCCGCAAAGAAAACGGACAAGGCAATGGCATCCTTTGATCAGATCAACCAGTTATCCTTTGGGAAGAAGGAGGACGCACAGGCACCTTCCCCTGATGAAATGTTTCAAGAAGCACCGATTGATAAGGCAACGCAAGGTATTGCAGACAAGATCAAGGGATTATTTGAAGAGTGGAAAGGTTATGCGGCTGAGATTGGCGCTGTGTTCAAGCAATCGTGGACGGGGCAAGGGCAAACAACGATTGATGCAGTAAAAACCACCTTATCTGGGATACTCTCGCTTATTGGGCAAATAGGACGCAGTTTTGCTTCGGTTTGGACGAATGGAACCGGCCTAACGGTTTTGAACAATATCCACCTTTTGCTTCAAACGATACTTGGCATCATCGGTGCCATTGCAGCCGCCTTCACTGTTGCATGGGCTACAAACAATGCGGGTACGCAACTGATACAGGCAATTGCGGACGCGCTAAATAACATTATCACATTAGTGGTTTCTATTGGACAGGCGTTTATTATCGCTTGGAATGAAGGCGGCCTTGGGCAAACAATCCTTGGTCATTTAATATCCATTGCAACGGGGCTTATAACGGTTGTCGGGAACCTTGCAGAGAGGTTTACGGTTGCATGGAATGCCGGTGGCAACGGTCAGGCGATTATGTCTGCAATCCTGCAAATTATTAATGCAGTCCTAAAAACAGTTGATGATCTTGTGCAAGCAACTGTAGAGTGGGCATCCGGATTAGATCTAGAGCCGCTACTTTCTTCAATTAGTAATATTCTAATGCCAATTTCAACAATTGTGTCAGCAATTGGTACAGCACTAAGTGACATATGGAAAAATATTGTGCTGCCATTCCTAGGATGGGTCATTGAAACGGGGTTGCCCGCCCTTATTAACAGCCTAGCCGGTATATTATCATTTTTAGCTGAGCATGCTTCTGCGTTAACTACGGTCACTAAACTAGTAGTTCTATTTATCGCTGCATGGAAAATCAGCAGTGTTTTGCCTGCGCTTTTTAAATTAGCACAAGGGATAGGGAGAGTTGCAAGCTCATTAAGTGGGTCTTTGAGTCCACTTACGCAATGGAGACTTGAACTAATGTTAGTGGTTGCTGGTATTGTGCTTCTCGTTGATTTAGCACTTAAGGTAGCTAATGCATGGAAGGATATGAGTAGCCTTGAAAAAGCAGTGTCAGTATTGGGGCTGTTAGCAATTGCAGCAGCTACAGTGGCGGTGGCGGTACACGCTCTTACAGGTGCAGGTGGAGCCATGATGGTAGCGGGAGCGATTGCGGCAGGCGTCGCAGGCGCAGCAGCAGCTATTTGGGCAGTTAACCGTGCAACGAGCAGGGCGCAAGGGACAGCATCCTCTTCTGGTAGAAGCGTGCCTAGTTCATACAGCCTGAAATCCGCGCCGATCCCCCGCCTTGCTACGGGTGCGGTGATCCCACCCAATAACGAGTTCCTTGCCGTCCTTGGCGACCAGAAACGCGGCACAAATATTGAAGCGCCTATATCTACCATTGAAGAAGCTGTAGGCCGGGCAATGGACGCGCGTGGAGGGAGTGCCGGTGGCGAAATCACAATCCGTATCATTGCGGACGGCAAACTTGCGCGGGCGCTTAAAACAGAGATGGATAACGAAAGCCGCCGGCGCGGCGTTAAGCTGGTAACAGGGGGCGCTTACTAAATGGCGATAATTGAAATTGATGGGCGCGCATACGGCATCAGCCTGATTGAACTCAAACGCAGCGCTTCCGTGCTGGATGGGGAAAATGCTGGGCGCGTGCTTTCCGGCAGGATGGTGCGTGACATCATAGGTACTTACTACAACTACGATGCAAAATTCGGTACATCACAGCTATCCCCGGGGGATTATGACGCCCTGTATGAGACACTCACAGCACCAGTTGATAGCCATACCATTACCGTGCCATACGGACAGGGCACCAAGACATTTGAGGCTTATGTATCAAATGCTTCCGATGTGTTAAAGCGCATGTCTGGAGCCGAAAAGCTGTGGGGTGAGCTTACGATTAAATTTACCGCAATGGAGCCGGAAAGGAGGCCATAGCGTGGGGAACCGCATCGTTTATGAGGGGAATGTATTTGAGCATAACGATATAAAGAATGGGAACCTATATCGATCTTGTTCTTTATTATCTGACTCACTGGAAATTGATACGTTTGAAGTTGAAATCCAAAGCGATAATGATTTGACGCATTTTGCCCGCAATGCCCCGCTTACATATTTTTATAACGATATACAGATAGGTACTTACTATGTGCAGAACATATCCCGCCTTACCATAAACAAATATAAATTTGAATGTACATCTACGATAGGGCTACTAGACCAGACTGACCATAACGGGGGGATTTATAGCGGGCAAACAGTTGAAGAGGCTGTTACAGAAATTTGCACACCATATAGGGTAAATATTAAAAATAGTTTAAAAAACATTGCACTATATGGGTGGTTACCCATAGCATCCCGCCGTGACAATCTATCGCAGGTGCTTTTTGCAATTGGTGCAACGGTCAAAGTAGATTATAATGGTGTGCTGCGCGTAGAAGGGTTGTGGGATGGCCAGTCATCTGTTATCGACAGCAATCACATGTTTGAGGGTGGGTCTGTCCAGTATGATACGCCAGTTACGCAGGTTGTTGTTACAGAGCACCAATATACGGAAGGCAACGAGGAAGTAACCCTGTTCAACGGGACTACATCAGACAATGACAGGATCGTTTTCGATGAACCCTGCCACACCCTTACTGCAACTGGGTTCTCAATTCTTGAAAGCAATGCAAATTACGCCATTGTGAGCACAGGGAATGGGACGCTTACGGGACAAAAATACGTTCATAGCACACGCACGGTTATAAAAAAAGTGTCAGATGCAAACGCGGAGAACATTGTGAAAGTGGAATCTGCTACATTGGTCTCATTAGCAAATGCGAATGCAGTAGCAGAGCGATTGGCGGCATATTACGCCTGTGCAGAGCAAATTAGTAACGATGTTGTAACTCAATGGGAATCCCCTGGTGATGTTGTTAGTATTGCGCACCCATATGGAGGGACAAAAAGCGGGTGTATTAAAAGCGCAGATATTAATTTGTCAGGCAGGTTAAGGGCAACTGAAAAAGTGTTGTTAGGATACTCCCCTGTCACAATTGGAGAAACGGAATATTATGACCGAAGTGAAATAGTCGATCAATCCAGCGATTGGAAGGTTCCGGAGGGCGTTACCAGCGTGCGGGTAGTCCTAATCGGTGGAGGGCAAGGGGGGCGATGTGGTACAAAGGGCGGCGACAGCACAAAAGTAACTGCATCGTTTACAGACTCTGGTATGGCACCGGCACAATATAGCGGGTATGGAATTGGGATAGGTGGATCTGGCGGTAGTGGCGGCCTGGGAGGGCATGGGGGGCGTGTCTTGCAGGCCAGTTTAGACGTATCCGCAGGGCAAGTATTCCCTATAAATATTGGGGCAGGCGGTGCAGGGGCACCATATAGTACCTCGAATCAAGAAGGGGGAGATGGTGGTGAAACCACTTTTGGAAAGCTGTCATCTAAAGACGGGACATTTTCAGATACAGGCTATGTGGACTTGTTTACGGGGAACCTTTATGCGTGCAAGGGGTTAACGGGGATTGCAGGCGGGAAGGGTTCGGGCGGCGTGTCATCGTCAGTAAATGAAGATAACATACTAAATGTCTCATCAGGCGGTTCCGTTACCGATGAAGATGGGGTTACTTGGCGCTCTGGTACAAACAAGATGGATGGTGGCACCATAACGCGCGTTAGGAAATCTGTTTCTGGCGGAGGGTCAGCAGGCCTGACAGATGGTTATGCCACTGCGCTGGCATCGTATAATACTGGCAGTGGTGCAGCTGCGGGTCAAAACGGGTCGGACGGCACTTCGGTTGGCTCTGTTAGCGGTTCCGGGCAAGGCACTAGGACACTAAGCGTTATGGCTAGGGGCACCTCAGGCCTGAACGGCGCATCGGCAACAAAGATTCCACATCCAGCATCAGTATATGGTAATGGTGGCCGCGGCGGGTATGGCGGCGGCGGAGCCAGCGGCCATGGCCTTGCCCTAATTTCAAAACGATACGGCAAGGCGGTAGATACCATTAATGGTTGGACATATTGCGGGGATACTGCGGTCGGCGGTCTCGGCGGGGATGGCGGCAAAGGCGCGCCAGGCTGTGTAATTTTGTACTACCGGCAGCCAAAACCCGGGAGCGAATCCGGCGCATTGGTAGACAAAAACGGTAAAATGATCCTTGATAAATACGGGAGACAGATTGTGGTGTGAGGTGAAACAATGGCATATTACACGAGTAAATATTCTGGTGAGGATTTTGACCGTGCGTTGGATCAGGTTCTTGCGGATGCGGCCACCCTCAGCACGCAATATACAGCGCTGGAGACCGAACTTGAGACCCTAAAGGCACGTGTTGCTGAACTGGAGGCAAAAGCATGATTACCATGAAAGAGTGGTTTGTCTATGTGCCGGACGATGACAAAACCATTGCGTATGAGCAAGACCATGGGACTAGGGATCTCGAGATCGGGGTAGATGTTGAACCGGGATGGTCATTTAAGCTGGATGTAGAGACAGGCGGTGCCAAAAATGTTATTGACCTCATACGGGATAATAATATGCTATCGGTCTCCCTTACCCGCTCTATGTTGGCGACAGATGGCCTATACCGGTGCCAGTTGCGTGGTATAAACGGGGAGCAGGTAAGGCACTCAAACCAGTTTTGTTTATATGTAGGGGATAGTATCAATGCATCGGAAGCCTTCCCCGATCCGTTACCTACTGAGTTTGAGCAAATAGAAGCAAGGGTAACCAATATCAAGGAGCAGGCAGAAGCGATTGCCCTGCATCCGCCTTGCATTGGGGATACAGGTACATGGCTGGTTTGGTCTGGGGACATGTATACGGATAGCGGCATACCCGCACGGGGGGAGACACCAGAAATCCGCGAGGGCTATTGGTATATCGGCGGGGTCAATACCGGTGTGCCCGCAAGCGGCGGGGCATCGGTTGAGATAATTACAAATATTGAGCTGGAGGAAATACTACGATGAGCAAAAAGTTTTTGGACGCGGACGGCTTGCTGTATGTCTGGACGAAAATCAAGGCGGTGTTTGTGCCAAAGGTGGAAGGCAAGGGGTTGTCCACAAACGATTACACCGATGCTGAAAAGGCTGCGCTTGCGGGGAAGCTGGACAAGTCGGGCGGCACGATGGCCGGCAAACTCACCCTTGATGGCGAACCCACCGCAGACCTCCATGCCGCAACAAAAAAATATGTAGATGATAGCGTGACAAATGCCGGTGGTGGCGACATGCTGAAGGCCGTGTATGACAAAGACGGTGATGGCGTGGTTGACGATGCACAGAAAGTCAATGGGCATACGGTTGCCGCCAATGTACCTGCTGATGCAAAGTTTACGGATACGACCTACATCGCGGCAACTTCGGAAGCTGACGGGTTGATGAGCAAGGCGGATTATGTAAAACTTGCAGGTTTCGGTTCAGCGGATACCTATGCTTTGAAAAGTGATATCACGTCTATGTATAAGTACAAGGGCAGTAAAGCCAATTACGCAGCCCTCCCGGCAGAAGGGAATGCGGTTGGCGATGTTTGGAACGTTGAAGATACCGGTATGAATTACGCGTGGACGGGTGAAGCCTGGGACGCCCTCGGTGCTGCGTTTGAAGTCGAATCGATCACGAATGCGGAAATTGACACCATTGTAGCTTCTTAAGGGGGCTTGGTATGAACTTTTTAAGTAAAGACGGGCTTACATACTTTTGGCGGAAAATCAAGTCTGCTTTGGACTCCAAAGAAACCCCTGATGGGGCGCAGCAAAAGGCTGACCAGGCCAAACAGGCGGCAATCACGGAAGTTAATACGAAGTACGCGCAAATCAGTATGTCTCCCCAGGAGTATCGGACATTACCCAATATAGGCCGGCAAGAGCAGGGGATGGTTGTTGCGTATGATTGGGTTGGTGTTGCGGATAATGGCAAAGCACTCGCCGCATTATGTGGAAGGTATGCGCTAATCCCGGATGATGGGAGTATGATCACCGATACAACCGGCAGGGATGCCGCATACTCCACTGACGGCGGCCTGAGCTGGACACGGACACAATTACCATCAGACCGATACTGGTCTAAACTGGGGGTGCATAAGACAAGCTTTATTGCACTCGCAGACGGCGCAGAGGTTTATGCGGTCTCAGAAGATAATGGTGTCACATGGACAGAAAAACCATTCCCATGTAAGGGCTATTGGAGTGACTTAGCCTATGATTCACAGTGCATGGTGGCCACCAGCATGGGCGGCACAGATGTTAGTGGTAACATTATCCCCGCTGCCATGGTAAGTATGGGCGTTGAAGATACGTGGAACGTATCACAAATAAATGGGTTGGTTAACCCGAGTTATGCGGGCGTCGCAATTGATAACGGTGTAGTGTATGTTTTGGCTAAGCAAGGGGATGTGCAAAGCTGCGTTCTATATTATGGGTACTTTTCTGATACCGGTGTCACGAATTTTAACCCGGTTTGGCCGTCACCGCCGGTAGGATTTTCAATGGAGACGAAGGTTGCTACCAATGGCATGTCGATCATACTGCTAGATGGCAATAACCGAGGTAAGGTGACACGCGGTACTAAATCGACTGGCGCAACGTCTTTCAACACCTGGGAAACGATTGACATCCCCAACACTCATTTTATCTACGATGTAGCAAACAACGGAAAGGGTTATTTGTTGCTCCATGGGAATCCGGGATATGTTAAATACTCCGCTGATGACGGTGTGACCTGGGACGAATTATCTATTTCAGTAATGCCAACATCAGGGACAATTACACCTTACGGTAACGGGTTTTATGCGATAACGGGCAGCGGCAAGACAGCATTGTTTAAGCCGCTCCTCAATATATCGGGCAACCCGGTTGATGCGGGTGCTGTTGGGGTGGATTGGATCGCAACACAGTCGGATTGGGAGATGAATGATGAATCAAATCCTGCTTTTATAAAGAACAGGCCATTCTTTACGGATACTCCACAGTCGGTTGTAAAGTATTCAAACCCTTCTTTGAGCTTTGTAGCGACAGAAGGGAATGAGCAAGTATTTGCCGCGACAGGGTCGGTTGAAAACACATTCATTACGGGCGAAACGTATCTTGTTTTATTTGATGGGGATGCGTATTTCTGTATAGCGAAAACAGTGGAAGGCAAGATTGCAATCGGCAATATGCATATCGTTCATACCGGGTTTGAAGATACAAAAGAACCGTTTTTGTTCATTATAGTAGAAGATATGTTTCAGATTGGCACTACATTAACTGGTGCAACCCATTCAATCACTATCTCGCATTATAGTGTCGATATACATAAAATAGATTTAAAATACCTGCCTATTAGAAGTGATGTACAGGTTGAAGATGGCGTAATGGTTATACCCACATTTGCAGGTAGGCAAGTCAAAGGTTCTCAATATGCCGAAGTATTCAATTTATACGAAGATTATCTTGCATATCATAAAAATGAAGCAAGCGGATTCTGCTCACATGCGGAAGGCTGTGAAACAGACGCAATTGGTGATTATTCACACGCAGAAGGAAATGGGACTACAGCAAGTGGGGCTCACTCTCATGCAGAAGGGCTAAGCACTACAGCAAGTGGTAGCGGATCACATGCGGAAGGGTTTGATACTACAGCGAGTGGTAAATACTCCCATGCAGAGGGCAACGGAACCATTGCAAGTGGGGATTCTCAACATGTCCAAGGCAAGTTTAATCTTGAGGATACTGAAAAGAAATATGCACACATAGTCGGTGCGGGTGACTACAGTGGAAGCCGTGCCAATATCCATACGCTGGACTGGAAGGGTAACGCATGGTTTTCAGGCACGGTTTGTGCGGATGGCACCCCTATGACCCCTCACGATCTTGTGCCAAAAGAATATTTGGAACTCCATGCAATCCCAAAGATGTTTACGATACTGTTACCGGCAGCCGGGTGGGTTGATAACGCCCAGACAGTTACGGTTTCTGGTGTATTGGCAGATGAAAGCAAGCAGCTTATCTTACCGATGGCCGCATCAGCGAGTCGTGTAGGGTATAACGATGCAGGGGTACAGTGCATAGGACAAGCAGCAGACAGTTTAACTTTTCAGTGTAATACAGTACCGGCAGATGACCTAACGGTCTATGTAACGGTGCAGGAGGTGCTTTGATGCCGATCTTTAACCCGATGATCGTGAATAAGAATACGTCTGATTACTTTTTATATAGCGGTGAATGTGATGCGGGGTTCCAATTACAGATCCCGAGTGATTGGTTGCCCAAAGAGGGTGATCAAGTTCAATTGGGTATAGCGGGGGATATCAGTAGCGGTTGGAATTTGATTGGCGCGTATGCAGGAACTACGTTGCTTAATCATGACGGGTCTTGTGATGGTAGACTTACGATATCATTTGGAAATTCCAAATATTCAGGTTTTTTCGATCAAAACTTTACATTAAGAATTTCTATAAGTGGAGCTTTGACAGGGACGACCTCCCGGATTGTTGTGTATAGGATAACTCCGTAAGAAAGGGGGATGAGGGAAATGCAGGAATTACTATTGCCTCTGCTGACCGGTGCGTGCGGGGCGGCGATCATTAAGGTGCTGGACAATGTGATCATGTGGAAACTGAACCGCAAGGACACTGGTGATGCCAAGTTCAAAGCCCTGCAGGAGGGACAGCGGGTGATACTGCTTGACCGCATCCAATACCTATGCCGCTGTTATATCCATGATGACAAAGTGGACTTTGATGACCGGCGCAGGCTGCACAAGATGCACGATGCTTACCACGCCCTGGGCGGGAACGGCGACCTTGATACACTTATGGCGGCAGTGGACGAACTGCCGGTAAAATAGGGGGTTAAATTAAATGAAGGACAAACTGGCAAAGCTGATCGATGTCAAGAGCATCGTCACGCTGGTACTGACCGGCGCGATGGTCGGCATCCTGTTCAGCGGCGTAGAGGTGCCGCAGGAGGCGCTTGCGCTGTACTGCACGAGTTACGGTGCGATCATTACATACTTTTTCACCCGGAAGGACGGCGGTAAGGAATGACCGTCCAAACCAAGACCGCCCACGTATCGAACTACAAGGCCGCAAGCCGCAGCGTGGCAAACATCGGCTTTATCGTCGTCCACTACACGGGCAACCGGGGCGACACCGCGAAGAACAACGCGGATTACTTTGCCCGGGAAGCCGGGCTGGAAGCATCGGCGCATTACTTTGTAGACGAGCGTGAGGTTTGGCAGAGCGTGCCGGATAAAGACGTCGCCTGGCACGTCGGCGCGTGCAGCTATGTGCACAAGTCCTGCCGCAATGCGAACAGCATCGGCGTGGAAATCTGCATACTCGACAAGGCCGGGCGCGTGCGGCAGGGCAGCATCGACAACGCCGCCTTGCTCGTGCGCAGCTTAATGGTGAAGTACGGCATCACCAGTGCCCGGGTGCTCCGGCATTACGACGTGACCGGCAAGGATTGCCCGGCGCCGATGGTGGCTGACCCGAAGCTGTGGGCGGCATTCAAACAGGCTGTTATGAAGCCGGAGAAGATCGAGGAGGAAGACGATATGTACACGGTTTACAAGACCATCCAGGACGTGCCGGACTGGGCGCGGGAGTGCGTGAGCGACCTGATCGCTAAGGGCTACCTCAAGGGCGACGGCGACGGCCAGCTAGACCTGGAGCATTACATGCTGCGCGGCCTGGTGATCAACTGGCGCGCCGGGCTGTATAAGTGAAAATAGGCATGGGAAAGCCCCTCAGACTGTTTGGGTCTGAGGGGCTTGCTATTTATTTTGTTTGCTGCTAACTATGTGTTGCCCATGGTAAAATATTGTGGAAGCACTCAACTGCATTACGAAAATCTATTGTCCATGCCAAGACTACCAGTAAGAGAAGGCTAATCAAAATTACATTAACCCAAAAAACATACGGCAGACGTAATCTCAATCGGTGAATAGGAGAACAGGTACTGGCTGGTTCTGTGCAGGAACAACCAGGTTTGCTGCATGCAGTGTAGATATTGCGGCCTGTAATTTTAGCAATGATATACATCAGCCCGCAGATAGTGTTAAAAACTACGAAGCCGCAAATAATAGCAATGAACGATACTCTATAAATAGATGATTGACCAATGCTCTCAAGGGTTTTCCCTGTAAATGACATACCGCCAATAAATGCAAGAACTACTGCAGAGAAGATACTCAGAATGGTAAGCATTTCAGTTTGCAGCGACGATGTTCTGGCTGCGGCATCTTCTAAAGTGGACTGTGATTGATCCACGGCCTCCGTTAGTTCACGTACTTTGCTTTGGGTATCCAATACCTGGTTATTAGTGATTGTATAATAGTTTAATCGGCCTATTTCGAGATTAAGGTGATCACATAGCTTCAACAGAGGGAGATATAGCCTAGTAAACTCTTTATCGCCGGTAATATAGTCCTGCTCAATATACTGGCTAATCTGGGCTAAATGTTCCGCAAGAACATCTGCATTGTATTCATTTTCAGGCTTTGAGATATCTAGCACAATAGGAAAAAATTCAGCATAGCTATGCCGAAATCCATCGGAGTATAGATCCTTTAATTCGGATACCATTTGCGGGATTTTGTCTTCACCAAAATCATATAAGGCCAAACGGTACAAACAGGCCTTTAATTTCTCCTGCCGCACTCTGGATTCAGATGATAGCATATTATGCCTCGCATTCCAGCCGCTGAATCAGGCCATATGGAATAGTATTGCGCAAACCTGCGCCGTTTTGATATATTATGTTCCATGGCTTTCCAATTGCATGAGAAATATCAACAAGCTTACTGGCAGGGATATCAATGTACCGATCAATAATGTTGTTGAGTTCGCTTTGATCTGGTAATGTAATGGTTGTGAGATCATGCGTTTCGCGGATTGGATTGCCTGCATAAGAACAATATTCGTAATATACGGAAGGCACCACAGGTCCGAGTTGCCAAGCGCAGATATTATCCAGAAATAGCGCAGAGTGAACGGATTTAAAATAGTCAATCCATGCAAAGTAAAGTATTTTCTGAAGCTTTAAATTACTGATAGGCATTCCGAGTTTGGTACATCTATCTACAATATACTGTGCAACCTGTACCGCTGAATACATACGCTCACCTCCTTGTCAAGTCTATTTTACCACACAATCAAGTAAAAACAATGAATTTAACAGAATATCCACAGACTTTTACACAAGAACGTTTGTTCTCATCTATATAATATTCTACTTTTTACTCTGTGTCAATGGATAATAAATATATATTTTCCAGCGACAGGCTGATAGAATTGAGGATTACACAAACCGAAGAAGTTGTTCAGTAAATAAACATGGGAAAGCCCCTCTGGCCTGATGGCTAGAGGGGCTGTTTTATTTCACTGCTTCCACAAACCAAGTCCCGTCCTCCCGCCGCCAGATAGATTTCGTCCTACCGCCGACCCGGACTGCATACCGTAGCGCATCATCACGTGCAGGGTCACGCCTACTACCATATACGCGTTCGACGGTAAACACCCTGCCGTCCGATAAAAGGATCACGTGGGGGAGCAGCAGGCCGTCTACGGTACGGGTCTTGACCTGTACATCTATGGTTGGCACCGGCTGCGGCCTTGCAGGGTGCGAAGCCTTGCCGCTCGATACGTTGCCACTCGCCGGGTCTATCTTTTTCCGCATATACATCACCGGGGATAGTATGTGCCGGCATTATCACAAATAAAAAACAAGCCTTTCGAATTATTTTGTCGTGTCGGATGCCATACTATCCTCAAGAGCAATGCAGATATAGTGATGGAGGGGCAGATATGTGCGGCAGATATCAATTTACGCAGGATTCTATGGAGTTGCGGGAGATCGCGGAACATCTGGGCTATGCAGGGAAAGCGTTTAAGACCGGAGAAATATTCCCGACGAACACAGCGCCCGTGCTAGTGGCCGAAGGGCAGGGGAGTAAGCCGGAGGCGTATATTTGGGGTTTCCCGCATTTCAAAGGGAACGGCGTCATCATCAACGCCCGGTCGGAAACTGCGGCGGATAAAACGATGTTCCGGAAGCCACTACTCACAGGGCGGTGTGTTGTGCCGACCTCCGGCTTCTTTGAATGGTCGCAGGATGGGCGCAAGCAAAAGTACCTGTTCCGGAAGCCGGGCGTTGAGACACTATATCTGGCTGGCCTTTTTAACTGCTTCCGTGGTGAAAACCGCTATGTGATCCTGACCACAGAGGCAAACGCCTCAATCTCAGATATCCATAACCGCATGCCGGTGATCCTACAGCCGGAAGAAATCCAGCCTTGGCTATCAAATCCGGATAGCGTGCAGCCGATCCTTGACCGGACAGGAATTATGCTTGAACATCGTGAGGTGTCTGGGGGAGCGTAATTGTATACCAATGTTATAAAGAAGGTATAAAACGTTGTCTGAGCCAAAAAAGAACATCCTATATTCGACATAATCCACACAAACCAACACTTCTGGATTTGTACTATATCTGGAGGTGATACTTTATGTATTACATTAGGATTATGGTAGACGGTCGCTGCAAGTATCTGTACAATCACCGAGTAGCGGTGTTCTTGCAGGAGTATGCAAAGGCTTTCCCAACGGAGCAGGCTGCACGAAAGTATATGGAGGGGAAGCAGGTCGCGAAAGAGCATCCGTGGTGGATTGTAAAACGGTAGTAAATAAGCCGCCCTATATGGGGCGGCTTTATTATGAGGTAGATAGTTCGAAAAAAAGTGGGTTAAAAAGTGGGTTTATTGCAAAACAAAAACCCAGTAGAACCATTGATTCTACTGGGTTTTCACGTGGTGGAGACGAGGGGAGTTGAACCCCTGTCCGAAAGCACATCCACTGTGACTTCTCCGTGCGCAGCACATCTTTTCATATTCCCTTCACAGTACGCCGGTGTGCAGGCTTACTGCTTCAGTAGAGTCATCTTACATGACGGACGCAACTCTTAACCCGTACACGTTCACCACTAATCAACGCCCTGGCCCCAGGCCGTGGTCCTCCCGGGCAGGACGGGCTATGCCTTAATTAGGCAGCCTGTAAAGAATAATTGTTGTTGTTTAATTTATAAACAGTTGGGGCTTTTAACGTGGCGCCCCGCCACGGCACGCTATCCCAGCTTCCGCACCCCCGTCGAAGCCGTTACGTCCCCATATATACATATTATAAATATGAGGCGTTGGGCGCGGGCCGGTAAATTAATACCGCCCTCTGCTTTTCATGGCGCGGTCCATTTCACGGGCCGCATCCCTTGCGGCGATGCTGTCGCGCTTATCGTGAAGCTTTTTGCCGCGGGCAAGGCCGATTTCAACCTTGACCAGCGAACGCCGGAAATAAATGCTGAGCGGGATCAGCGAATAGCCGTCCTGCTTGGTCTTCCCGAAAAGCTGCATGATCTCACGCTTATGCATGAGCAGTTTTTTCTCGCGAAGGGGATCCTTGTTAAAGATATTGCCCTTTTCATAGGGGCTGATATGCATTCCCTTCACAAAAAGCTCGCCGTCTTTGAAAATACAGTAGGAATCCTTGAGGCTGACCGTCCCTTGCCGGATGGATTTGACTTCCGTGCCGAAAAGCTCGATGCCAGCTTCAAATTTCTCCTCGATAAAGTAGTCATGCCATGCTTTTTTGTTGGCGGTGACTTGTTTCGTGCCTTGCTTTGTAGCCATGGCAGCCTCCTTTTTCGTGGTACAACCTATCATAGCATGCCCCACATATAATGTAAAGAGTCATCTGTGTTACACATTCCGGCAAAGGCCGGTTCTGGCCGCGCGGGATCTACATAATATAGGTAAAAAACAGGGGCTCTGAAAAACTTTGACAAAAAACGAAAAAAGCGTTGACAAGGGAGGGAAAGGTTGGTATACTGATCAAGCTGTCTCGGTGAGGCGGCGCCGCACAAAACCGCCCCGCAACACTTTGGAAAAAAGATGTTGACAAGGGATGGTCAGTGTGGTAAAATAATCAAGTTGCTGTTCAGACAGCGGCGCGGCGCCAGCCGGCAAGCGAAGAAAAGGCCTTAAAAAAAGCCCTTGACAAGCGGCCTGCTGAGTGCTATACTAAATAAGCTGCTCCGGTGAAGAAAAGCGCCGGAAAGGCTGAAAAAGATTGCACCTTGTAAATTAAACAACGTAAAGCAAAGCAAACCAAAACGAACCTGAAA
>NZ_LT707028.1 GCF_900155735.1 Intestinibacillus massiliensis | reverse complement strand
GACGGTAACGATGGGCAGGCCGGGATGCACCAGGGGACGCCCCTTGCCGGTGCCGCCATGCACATAGTCCCACAGATCGCCGGGGTTGGCCGCCATGGCAGAGATGGCAACGGAAGCGTCCAGCACCGCACCGCCGCCTAAGGCCACGATGAAGTCGCAGCGGTTCTCTTTGGCGAAGGCCGCGCCCTCCATAATAATGCTTTTCACAGGGTTCTCCATAATCTTGGCGAACTCGGCCCACGCTACGCCCGCGTCCCTGAGTTGGTCGGTCACTTTGCCGTAGGCGCCGCTAACCCGGGCAGACTTGCCGCTGGACATCAGCAACAGGGCCTTTTTACCCGGCAGCTTTTGCCGTCCCAACATGGCGATGCTGCCGCTGCCAAAAATCAGGTGGGTGGGATTGTTAAAATCAAATTGGATCATCATAATTCCTCCTAACGCTGTCCTTTTCGGTTTGATAGACGAGGTGGTCCAGGCAGTCAATCTGTTTTTGGCTCCGGTGGATTGCGCCGAGCAGGGCGTTCCGATTTGGATCGTTTCCTGGCCGCAGCCCGCGTCCACCAGGTTCTGCTAGAGCATCCCTTGGATGTCTATCGCGTCCGCCATAGTGCCGCCCCCTTGTCACCTTGAGTATAAGGGCGCAGCCTAGAAATATCAAATACTTGGTTTCTATATCAAGTTATTCTTGAAAAGAATAACTGCTGCTGCTATTCTGGTAGGAGGAGGGATCTATATGGAAATCCGTGTCCTGCGTTATTTTCTGGAGGTAGCCCGCGAGGGGAATATCACCCGGGCGGCGGAACGCCTCCATGTATCACAGCCCACCTTATCCAAGCAGCTTAAGGATTTGGAGGGGGAACTGGGAAAGAAGCTCTTTGCCCGCAGCAATTACAGCATCAAGCTGACTGACGAGGGGATGCTCCTGCGCAAGCGGGCGGAGGACATTTTGGATATGGTGGATAAGACCGCCGATGAATTTAAATCTTTGGGGGAGGTCACCGGCGGGGATATCCGCATCGGCTGCGCCGAGTCCGACGGGGTCAAATATCTGGCCCGATGCGTCAAATCCTTGCAGGGGCAGTACCCCCGCATCCGTCTGCACCTGTATAGCGGCAACACCGAAGACGTGGCGGAGCGGCTGGATAAGGGCCTGCTGGATTTTGCAGTCATCGCCCAAGAGGTAGATTTATCGAAATATAATGATCTGGAGATCCCGCACGCTGACCGTTGGGGGCTTGTGATGCGAAAAGACAGCCCCCTTGCCCGGAAGGAGGCTGTCCAAATGGAGGATTTGCTTGGCCTGCCGCTGATCTGCTCCCGGCAGGGGATTACAGAGGATTTTCCCAAGTGGTTTGGGGAGAAGATGGATCGGCTCAATATCGTGGCTACCTTTAATTTGGCCTATAACGCCGGGATATTGGTTCGGGAAGGGATGGGCTATGCCCTGTCCTTTGACAAACTGATTAATACCGGCGCCGACAGCGAGCTTTGCTTCCGGCCGCTTATGCCTACACTGGAAACAAATCTGTATCTGGTCTGGAAAAAATATCAGGTGTTTTCAAGGGTAGCCGAGGTGTTTCTTGCGCAATTAAAGCAGGAATGGACGCATCCTTAGCGCTATCGTTCACTGGAAAAGGCAAGGGCAATTTGCATCCGCCGCACCTTTTGGCAGCGGGCAGTCCGACCCTTGCAGGGATGGTTTTTGGGCGCCTCAATATGTATAATTTAGGGCTTGGAAACACTTAATTTGCAGGTTCGATGCCTTTTTGCCCACTTATAAATATATTCATCTTGAAGCAAAAACAAAGGTGTGCGCCGATCTCCGGCGCACACCTTTAAAAATTCACTTAGTCAGTCAGCAGTATAGCCTTCAGAGGTATTCACGACAATACAGTTATTTATTCCATCCCAAGAAACATTAAAATCAAAAGACTGGCCTAAATCCCTCAGCTTAAAATAGTTGTTCCCATTAATAGTGTATGCTGTCAGTTCCACTACCACACCATCTTTATAAATGGCAGAAGTGTTTGCAATAGCATTTTTAGCAGTTCCATCACCCTTTGCCAATTCCCCACCAACAACAGTATAAGGCTGGCCTGAAACTAACTCAATAGCATTTTTAGCACCATTCCAAGTTACTTCAAACTGCTTACCAGAACCAGATACCACCTGCGCAATATCTCTCAGTTTAAAATAGTTATTCCCATTGATAGTATAAGCATCAAATTCAATAACAGAACCATTTACAAGGACTTTGGAACTTGTAGGGGAAGCAGTAATGGGAGCTGTTGCAGGAGGGGGAGTAGTAGAAGATGTACCATCTGTTACTTTAAATACAATAGGAAACCATCCAGAACCCAACCTTGTGCCTATGTGTCCATCCATACCAACTGTATAAGTACCTGTTTTAATAAACTGAATGGTGTAACCAGCTTCATAGTCTATAATGCCCTCATCCTCAGAAAGGACTTTTGCATTACTTACTTTTACAACACTTTCCTGTTCCCAGATATCTTCTCCGTTTTGAGAAATGCTTAAACCAGAAGTGCGGATATTATAAGTGATTAAGGAGTCCTTTGTAACTTGGATAGTATAGGTTTCTGCATTTTCGTAAATACCATCCTTAATGTTATCAGAAACAACATTGGTAATTGAGATCGTACCAAGCGAAGTCCCGTCAAATTCCTTAATACTATATGTCTTTGTTTCAACTGCAAATGCTGTTGTTGCCATACCTAATAACAAAGTTAAGGTAATACCCATTGACAGGAACTTTTTCCAAATCTTTTTCATCTTATTTCTCCCTTTTCTTTTTGTTTTTATATAAACTGATTTTCAGTTTATATCTATTAGGTATTCGGGTTATAAGAATGTTGCGTATCTACCACGACTGCATTTTGATTGGCGTCCCAAGTTACATCAAAATCAAAATAGAACCCCAAATCCCGCAGCTTGAAATAGTTGTTGCCATTGATGGTATAGGCTGCCATCTTCACCTGATTATACGCACTATCCAAGTAAATGGGGCTATGGTTTAAGGTGGACTGCTTTGCTGTACCATCCCCAGCCTTTAACTCCCCACCTACTGTTGTATAAGGCGTCTTAGAAGTCAGGACAATAGCACCTTTCCCCCAATTGCCATAGCCGTCCATCCAACTGATTGTATCGTCCCACTTCACTTCAAACTGCTTGCTTGTTCCTTTTAGCACCTGTGCAATATCTCTCAACTTGAAAAAATTATTATTGTTAATATTATAAGAATCAAAACTGATTACCTTGCCATCCACAATTACCTTTGACATATTAGGATTGGCTGTTGCTGATTCTGCCTGCGTTGTAGTATCAATGGTGGGCTTTTGGTCTGTATAAACGGGATACTGCTCTACTTGCAGAAGATAATTATAAGTCTTATCACCTTGTTTTACGGTAATAAACTTGCTTCTTAGAGTATCTTCATTGTACTTATCAAACACCTGCCAAGTCAGCCCTGCACTCCAAGTGCCGTTGGCATTCTTTGTAGTAGGATAAGGAACAACATTTACATTACTTAAAGTTTTATTATACACACCATCAAAATGGTCTTTATCTGTACCTAAAGGACCAGGGCTGTTCCATTGAACATCATAATAAATAAAGTCTGTATTGTCTACATCAGAACGCATGCAAGCCTCTGAACCTAAAGTTACATAGTAAGCATGGATTTTATTATTGTTAAAGTCAATCGTATCAATTTCTTCATACTTAACTACATTGGAAAATGTCACCCCACCAATTTTTTGAGTATGCTCCATTGTAGGGGCAGGGGTAGTTGTTGAGGGGGTGGGCGGGGTGTTGGGAGGCGTCGAGGGGGCTGCCGGAGTAGTTCCACTTGAACCATCTACATAGGTATATTTTCTATCGCCCGACTTACACCATTCCTCTGCATAGCTGCCTTTCACTACCTTGTAAGAACCCTGTTTACCATACCCTCGAAAAGCATCGTCTGCAATATAAACCAACGAAGAAGGCAAATACAGTTGGAAAGGGGTATAGTTACAAAAAGCCTCAGACTCGATTCTTTCCAAGCCATCATTTAAAGTTACATCACTAATTCGGGCACAAGCCTCAAAAGCATTATAATCAATCACCTTTAAAGTTTGAGGAGTAACTATCTTCTTCAAAGAATAAGAGCTACTAAATGCACCATGCCCAATCTTGACTACCTGAGTATTAGACAAATCAAGTTCACTGATTTTTGTATACCCTACGGAATTACAATCAATGAATTTCAGGTCAGTCAACTCACTGAAATTGATGGTTTCTACGCTTTTACGGCCATTCAACAAAAGATGAGAAATAATAACTGTACTCTTAGGCAACTTAATATCTGTCGCATTCTTATCATAATAAGAATTATTTCCTCTTGAACCATTTTCTGAGTAATAAGAACTATCTGGAACCAAAGTACCCTCTGGCCATTCAACTGCTTTATTATTTTTTGACCCCACATAATACTGTTTATAATCAGCACTGCTAAACCCCTCACGCAAATAATCCTCATCCGTAAAGGGTAGGGAATTAGCTGCAAAAGCTGGAACTGTTAGGGCTGACATTAGGGTTATTACTGCTAAGATGCTGGATAAGATTTTTTTCATTTCCTGGATCTCCTTTTTCCCCGTAAATTAGTTTTCCGGTTGTTGAACCTCTGTTTTACTGTATGAAGCACAGGATATCTTGATCGTACCATGCAAAAATTGAATTCTCAAGCCCAATATACATATTGAAAGATATGGGTATGAAAAGTGATAATATTGCCAGATACAGAGTAGGATTTGCTTCTGTTGGCTTAAAGATAGGCTATCACAGAAGACAAAGGGGTATGACACAAGAATAAAGAGCAGATCAGGCCAATATTTCAATAGGATTTTTAAGCCAGATAGAAGCCCCTGCCATGCGTGTGGGTATCTCTTTGGCTACCCTCTTTTCTCTTCCCGAAGCCCTCCAAGTACCACCCTCCAAACTCCTTGAATTTGACATAGGCTTCTATTCCTTAGTATAACTGGGGTTGCCGTGATCGGCAACCCCAGTTACTTCTTTTCTAAAATAATTCTGCTACAAACTAAACTATCATCTTAAAAGCATATTCAAACATCCTTTCGAGCCCGATGTTGCTTACGGGTATGATCCTTTTTATCATCTGCCCGCTGTTGCTGTTTTTCGCCTGGAACGTCTGGCGCCGGCGCAGGCTGGATAAGGCGGAGGCCAGCCGCACCGCCCAGCTCGAAGCGGAACTGGCCGTGCTCAAGCGGGAAAAGGACTCCCGGCAGGAGACCGTGGGCAAATAATAAAATTGTATGCATTGGTTTCCCCTCCCGTGGGCACAGCACGGGAGAGGCCATACAGCACCGGGCGCTTTCATGTGTGCCTGGGATATACAGTGCCGCGGGCACACGGGAGCCGTGCCTAGGCGAACCCCTTTTTGCATGGTTCCCAATACTTAGAAAGTGAGTAGAAAGCGAGGATTTGCTATGACAATGAAGAAAAAATCGAATGCAGCACGCCTCGGCGCCCTGGCACTGGCGCTGACGCTTGTCACCACCTGCCTGCTGGGCGGAACTATGGCCCGGTATGTCACAGAAGTCACCGGCACTGCCAAAGCCACTGTGGCGGCCTGGAAGTTTGACGCGAAAAACGGCAACAATTCAATCACAGAAAAAACTACTTCCATCGACCTGGGCAGCACTACAAACCGTACGGCCTATGAGGGCACGGATATTAAGGAGGGCGTGATCGCCCCGGGCAACACGGGCAGCTTTGATATCGTGATCGACGGCACCGGCAGCGAGGTGGGCGTGGACTATGCCATGAAGATTGCAGCCGCCAGCGGCACTACTCTACCCGACGGTTTGAAATTTGAGGTGGCCAACGGCACCAACGCAACCGCTACTGTTTATACGCTTGGCAAGGACGAAGTCACCGGTACCATCGACTATTCCGAAACGGACAGCAACATGAAGAAGACGCTGACTGTTTCCTGGGCGTGGGATTTTGGCGAAAAAGATACAAAAGACAGCAACGACAATACATACGAAGATCAAGAATGGGTGCTGGATATCACCGTAACCAGCAAGCAGGCCACTCCGGAGGAAGACACTACTACCACCTAATCGCATATTCCCGCCCCCTGTGCCGGGGCGGGCTTTCGGGGGCTTTCAGCCCTCGGCAAAGTGCGCCGCAAGCCCGCGCATTTTGCCAATGGCTGGAACACACTTCCTAAAAGGAGGATTCTATATGGGACAAACAAACAGTGCTTCCCCGGAGGAAGAAAAAGCCGGCGCGGCTGGCCGCTGCTTTTGCTGCTGTTGTTCCTGGCGATGGTCACCACCTGCATCGTGGGCTTTGTTCTGGGGCGCAGCGCCAGCCCCGCGCCCCTGGGACAGATTATAGATACCATCTTGCTCAGCCCGGAAGAGCCGGCGGGCAAAACAGCGGCGCACCTGACCGGGTGCGTGCTCTATCCGGACGGTTCTCCGGCCGCAGGCCTTCGTTTGGAACTGCACAGCGACCCGATTTCGACAGCAGCGACGGGCGCTTCCTGTTCCCTGACGTCCCGTTTGGGGAGCATCGGATTATCGCCTACTATCCAGATGGCGCCCTGGCAGCGGAACAGCCAGTGTCCATCACGCAAAGCGATGCGAGCCAGGGGGTTACGATTGCCCGGGCGGATGACGGTTGCACCATTACCATAGCCGTTGATGTAAGGATATTGGAGCTTGTCATTCAACTGGAGGATAGCCAAATCACGATCCTCCCCAGTGAATATACCTACGCCGACAACCGCGGCCGGGTGATCATGCCCGGCGGCACTGCCACCGTCGGCAGCGGCGTCGTTGTTACGCCCGGGGAAATCTCCACTTGCCGTGGTAAGATAGTCATCCCGGGCGGCGGTGGAAGCAATGCCGCTGTCATTTTGCCGGATGACACCGTGGTTTACCTCGACAAGAGGATGGAAGGTGGCGGTTATACAATTGCGCCAGACGGAACGGTTACCCTGCCGGATGGCACTGGAATCAAACCTGGCGGCCAGATTGCCACGCCGGAGGGGATCGGGCAGCCCCCCCGGCGATAGCGGCGTCATTGTGGGCGGCGGCACCGTAACACCCGTCGTCGGTGACCTGCCCGGAGCCAACGGTTTCCCGCCAGATAGTATTGATTCCCCGCCGGATAAAGGTACCATCCCGCCGAGGGGTATCCATCCGCCGTCCGGTAGTGGAGACATCCCGCCCAGCAGTGGCAATACGTCGCCGCCCGGTAGCGGCGGCGGTTCTTCCGGCGGCGGTTCACAAACGGGCGATGGGGAAAATCCAACGTCGCCCGGCGGTTTCCTTCGCGTATATGGGGAGAACCGGGAGGGCGGCTATGCCGAGTGGGTACAGAGCAGCGATATCGACCTGTTTTATAACCGGGTCAACGGCGCACAGGAAAAAATTGCGCCTGGCACCTTCGGGTACTATCAATTTCGCCTGCAAAACACACGTACTTCCAGGCTGGATATCAGAATTGCGCTGGCCGAAAATGGGCTTCATTTGCCGCTCCGCTTCACATTGACGCCTTTGGGCGCGGATGGGGGGGAATTAGGCGGACAGGCTGTTTCCGGTTTCCTGCCTGCAAACGGCAGCCTTGTTTTAGATACCGCCATTGACGGAGGCGCCGTTGTAACCTATCGCTTGGATTGGGAATGGCCGGTTGACGGCAATGATGCACTGGATACACAGATCGGGACGGGAGCGGATCTTGTTTATCTGCTTTCCATGGCCATCCATGCGGAGGAAATATGATAAGGCGTTTTTTTAAGGTTCTGCACGCCCTGCTTATTGCGATACTTTGCTTCATCCTGCTGTTTAATCTCTGGCAGATCACGGCTCGGGCGCTTTTTCACCAGAAGTTGCCCTATATTGGGGGGGATTCCCAACTGACCGTCCTTTCCGGCAGCATGGAACCCACTTTTTCAGCCGGGGATCTGATTATCCTCCATAGGGAGGATGTTTATCAAGTCGGCGACGTCATTTCGTTTTGGGATGAGGGCAGCTTGACGACGCATCGGGTCCGCATCCAATACCTATGCCGCTGTTATATCCATGATGACAAAGTGGACTTTGATGACCGGCGCAGGCTGCACAAGATGCACGATGCTTACCACGCCCTGGGCGGGAACGGCGACCTTGATACACTTATGGCGGCAGTAGACGAACTGCCGGTAAAATAGGAGGTTACATATATAGATTTTGGATTTACAGCGATCCCGGCGATTACAGTGATCTGTTACCTGGTTGCGCATGTGGTGAAGGCGGCGAAACTTGACAACAAGTGGCTGCCGATCGTATGCGGCTGTGTCGGCGCGCTGCTCGGCGTGGTGTCTATGAACATCATGCCAGACTACGGCGCGGGCGACCCGATTACGGCGGTTGCGATCGGTATTGTCAGCGGCCTGGCCGCGACGGGTGTCAACCAGATTGCCAAGCAGTTGGGCGGTGGCGGCAAGTGACCATCAAGCACATCGAGCTTGCCGACGCAAATGCATTTGTCGCTGAGCATCACCGTCATCATAAGCCTGTGCGCGGGCATCGCTTTTCGCTGGCGTGTTACGACAACAGTGACCGCCTTTGCGGCGTGGCGATTGTAGGGAGGCCTGTAGCGCGCAATATCGACCAACACAACACTGTCGAGGTTTTGCGGATGTGCACAGACGGCACGCGCAATGCGTGTAGCATCCTGTATGCGGCGTGTCGGCGCAGCGCCCGCGAACTGGGGTATGAACGCATCATTACCTACATACTCGATAGCGAGCCGGGAGTAAGCCTGCGCGCGGCAGGATGGGAGTTTGAGCGCATAGCAGGTGGGGGTAGTTGGAGCAGCCCGAGCAGGCCGCGTGAAGACAGTGCGCCAACGTGTCGAAAGCAACTATATCAATCTGTACTTAGGAGGGCAATAGCATGACCATCAACACCAAGACCGCCCACGCATCGAACTACAAGGCCGCAAGCCGCACCGCGGCAAACATCGGCTTTATCGTCATCCACTACACGGGCAACCAAGGCGACACAGCGAAAAATAATGCAGACTATTTTGCACGTCAGGCAGGGTTAAACGCTTCGGCGCATTACTTTGTGGACGAGCGTGAAGCCTGGCAGAGCGTGCCGGATAAAGACGTTGCCTGGCATGTCGGCGCACGAAAGTACGTGCACAAGGCTTGCCGCAACGCGAATAGCATCGGCGTGGAAATCTGCATGCTCGACAAGGCCGGGCGTGTGCGGCAGGGGAGTATCGACAACGCGGCCAAACTTGTCCGTGAGCTGATGGCGAAATACAGGATTACCAGCACCCACGTACTCCGGCATTACGACGTGACAGGTAAGGATTGTCCAGCACCCATGGTGGCCGATCCGAAGTTGTGGGCAACATTCAAACAGGTTATTACAAAACCAGAGAAAATCGAGGAGGATGAAGATATGTACACTGTATATAAAACGATTAAGGACGTACCGGCTTGGGCGCGTGAGTGTGTGAACGACCTGATTTCCAAGGGGTATCTCAAGGGCGACGGCGACGGGCAACTTGATTTGGAGCATTACATGCTGCGCGGGCTGGTGATCAACTGGCGCGCCGGGCTGTATCAGTAAAAATAAGCATGATAATGCCCCCTCAGACTGTATTATCCGAGGGGGCGAGAGTTATTCTGTATTTTCATTTACGGTATATGGAAACTTCACGGAGTTATCCTCATACTTCATTGACTCCATGATTTCCATTTGACAGTTATAGGCTGGGCTTACTTCCTTCTCCCCGTAAAGATCAGGGTATTGTGAGCGGAGTAAATAATTTTGGTAGATTTGCTGGTCAAGCACTTCACGCTGTTCGGGCGTAAGCTGGTTGCGAAGGTGCTCTTGCGTCAGCATGATTTCGAGCAACGCGTCAGGCATAGCGAAATCATAGCTTGTTGTGCTGACAGGCGTTTGTAAATAGCGGTTCATCAACACTTCTGCAGCATCAGGCCGGGAAAAGAGTTCTTGATAAACGTCTGAATATTGTAGGATAGACTCAAACCCGCTTTGCCGGGTATTGGATACCCAGATTTCTCGCGCACGCCTGTAATTAAGTGCGGCGTCTACCAGTCCTTCGGTGGATTCCTGCTGAAGCATTTGTGATGATCCTTCCGCGCTGGTTGGATTGCGTGAAGACAGATTGTCAGGATTGTAGATCTCCGTGAGGCCGATAATTCCTCCGCTTATCATAAAAACAAATAGTAAAGCTATTATAATGCGTTTCATTCGTCACCAAATCCGTTTTTACAATATTATACGGGGTTTTCTGTGATATATCAAGAAAACTAAACAAAATTTTCAATTATAGTTAGTAGAGTGAGGGATGTCTTACTATGAAAGCCTGGGTGCTTATAACTACGGTACTGTGTATTTTGTATTTCGGCATTGGACTGGGATCTATTATGAATAATGAAAGAAAGCTTTCAGCGGGCATATTAGTAAAGGTTTTCTTCATCACCCCCATTTTTGTTCTTGTAGGTTTTGTGATTTGGACGGGTTACGCAATTCATGAAATTATTATCGATAAAAAGGTGAAAGTAAGATTTATTACAACTATGTATCGAGCCTATTTTCAATTGATGCCATACATGTGTGAAGCGTTTTTACGTTTGATCATTGACGCGAAGGAAAAGCGGGAAAGTCCTGTGATGGGTACAATGAAGACTGTGAAGCACATATTCCAAAGAGGATATGAACTTATTTTAAGAGAAGGATATGTGTGAGCTGTGCCGCCCCAAAATTGGGGCGGCTTTTTTTTACGTCTTAATACCACAGAAGCGGTTTGGTGGAAAACTGAGCGAGACACAAGTGATCTATGGTTTGTTTTATAACATGAAAAAGCGAGGCCTATGTGCCCGTTTCCAGGCCATAACCTCGCTTTTCGTATATTTGTTACGGTTGACAAGTTATCCAGTCCGTCCGCCAGACACCATAAGTAATCGACCATAAACGTTTTTGATAAACACCATTAACAATTCGATATTTCCATTCAGTTTCTTCTATCCGCGCGGATTTTAACGTGCCTACAACTTGTCCCCTGGGGGCTAGCTGTACCGCCAAAGCTGGTGTCATTGAGGTGAATAGTATAACTGCTAAAAACGCAATCAATGCCTTTTTCATAATTATTCCTCCAAAAGTCGAATGGGTATGGTTGATAAGGGAAGATGTTTTAAATCTTCTTGTGACAAGGAATCAACTAAGACTCCATCGCAGTAAAAATCATATTTGCCATTATTAGTAGGAACAAGATAAGAGTTTTGTGGCGTAAACACGACGTAATCATCTGTATCTGGTGCTTGATAGGCAGGCTGAATGATTACAAAATAAGACAGGATAAAAAAAGCAATTACAATGCCAGAAAATATGCGCAAGGCACGTTGACATATGTTTTGTTCAATAATAACATCAAAACGCTGGTATATAAAACTTTTGGGCTCACATTTGAGTAGCGCAGATGTGCAGCGAGATGGCCTCCTATCTTGCTGATTAATTTGCCTCATGACCTTTAGGATTGTATGAAGATAAAAGAATTTGTTTTCTTGATTAGCATGAGACATCAGTGAAGCGTCACATCGCAATTCCAGTAAATTATCTAAATCTCTTCGATATATGTGCAACAGCGGATTCCACCAGAAGATTACAGTCAGAACTAAATGGAACACTTTAATCAATAGATCATGGTTCCGAAAGTGTTGCAACTCATGGTTTAAAATCCATGATAACTCCTCGTCAGATAGATTAAGAACGGGCAGATAGATATGTGGTTTACAGATACCGCTCACTTTTGGCGCATCGATATTCGCTGAAACAGTTAGCTTCGCCTTAGGATATAGCTTTTGCAGTAAGCTTTCTGCTTGCAAATCAATAGTTGGCTCAGAGCGGTTCAACCTTTTTATTTCCTGATAGGATTGCAACAGGTAATTGAGCAAGAAGGCAAGTGAACCCGTAAGCCATACGGATAAAATAAGATGACAAATTGTAAAAGTGCCAATTAAAGGCGTGTTGAGAAACGTAATCAAATGGGGCAGTATAAAATCAGAGTGAATGATAAGAGCACGAGCATTATCTAGTGGAGTTATCAGTCGGATCGAACTCAAAACCGCGAGCAAAAAAAGCACATGAATACTATATTTAATCAAGAATTTTGTGTTTCTGCCCAAAAGTGCAACTGGCATAACAGAGAGATTGAAAAAAATCACAGAGATGGCAGTCGAATACGCGCTAACGCACAAGTCAGGTCAGCTCCCTTCGCTTTTCTTCCAACAGTCTCTCTAACTCGTCCAGCTCTTGCGGCGTAATTTCGTTTTTCCGGAACAAAGCGCTCACGATCAAGGGGACGGAGGCGCGTTTCGCAGATTTGGATAAAAACTCTGAATAATATTCAGTTGACGTGATCGTGGGTTCAAATGTCCGTGCATAGCCTTTCCCGCTCTTTACAATTCCTACTTGTTGAATGGCCTGTTTGTTTAACAAGCTATTTAGCAAAACATGGATTGACCCGTTTTTCCATGATTTCTCTTTGGAATTGGAAATAATTTCTGAACCTGAAAGAGGCTGACCAGCCTGCCATAAGACTTCCATTAACTCTAATTCACTTTTAGTTAACTCCATCGCTATCCTCCTTTCAAATTACGTTCAATTAAATGATAACAATCACAACGAGTAATGTCAACTAAAATGGTTAAAAAAAACATAACAGCTTTACGTAAGGGAATTTGTTGAAAAATATGGATTGATATTTTTATTAATTAATGATATTGTTTTTACAATAACTGAAAAGGATGGTGATTTTTAAAGGTCACGTGTGAGTGACAGGCCGCACCAAAGCCATTTAGAAAAGGAGATTACAACATGAATAAAAACATATGGTCTAGAGTATTGTCCACTATCTTATCAATGTCAGTTTTGATGACGCTTTTATCTTTTTCCGTGTTGGCGTTGGACAACGACCATCAGGATGCTGTCAAGGGGAATGTGCCGGTGACCTTCACCCCCAGTAGTGAAATTACCTTTAACGCGGACGGCAGCTACGAAGTAACCCATATTGAAAAAGCCGCTCCTGAATCGCGGGAAGTAGGTCATGAAATCGAAGGATTCGAAGTTGCTGGTGATCCTGCCGAAATTGAGGCGGAAAATCAGGCGATGATAGAAAAGTTTCAAAATTTACCCGTCTATACATATGATGAATATTATATTGCGAAAGAAGGCGCTGTTGCGCAATATGATCAAGACGGTCAATTAATTCGTGTGCGAGGTGATTGTGAATATCATAGCACGTTGGATCAGTATATGGTGAACGGTTCTTTGCCCGATGGTACATATGTGGGAACCTATTTAACATTTTCGCAAATTAGCAGCGGTTTTGGTAGTGACAGCACACGTGCTACACCTCGAACTTCCCAATCCGGAAGGATGACCACGTTTGGTGATAATTGGCCTCCAATCAGTAAGAGCAAATATCCGAATTGCAATACAGATCCTGTTCCGGCTGCTCCGAAAGGTATGACTGATGAAAGTTTTTACGGTGACAGAATTGGAACAGATAGAAACCAATTGCATATAGGCGATGTTGCCATAAAAAATTCCGTAGGTATCAAAAACGGTACTAAAATTAGCGTTCATATCGAAAATGATAAGGGCACTTTTAACAAAACAATGACAAAACAAGATATAATGAATGAAAAGTCAAAATCCATACTGGATATTTGGAGATGGGATAGTCCTGACTGGTTTACTGGCGATGCAAAGAGAGCCGATGACTTGTATTTTGGCTATAAATATAGTACAAGCCTTTCATTTGAAAACAGCAAAAACTATTGGGAAACTTAATTAACATAAGTGTTTTTTGGCATTCCTTATGTGCTATGCATAACAGATATTAACTTATTCGTTGAAAACGAGAAAAACTCTGCACTAGCTAATAAATTATTTTTTTAATTATCGTTTACATATAGGCAGATAAAGGGGGTATGTCAAATATCCCCTTTATCTGCCTATAGGGAGTGTTTTTATGAAGCATAAAATTGTATTTATACTGCTCAGTTTTGTTGTGCTAGCATCGTCGGTTATATGTTATGATAAATTGAATACGGACAATGGACAAAAGACAAATGAGTATCTTAGCTTTACCGTTTATGACTCACTAGGCGTTAATCAAATCGAGGGGACTATCTGCAAATATGATTTACAGAGCAAAGAGGTTTCCGAACGATTTAAGTTTCCCATTAGTGCAATGTATGCCTTAGGCGTTTATGATGAAAAGACAAATTCAGTTTATTATTGCAATGAAAATGACAATCATTCCTTTGAAAGAAAGCACACAGGAGGGGATCAGCTTTATGTGCATAACTTAACAACTGGATCCGACCGCAAGCTTACGGATGACCTAGTTGCTGTAAACGATATTATTCCTGTGGACGATATTCTTTTCGTCCTAGTTTCAAGGCCACAAAATTCCCATAGCGTAGCCTTGGGGAAAATAGATTTATCAGACGGCAGTATTCAATATTGGGATGAGCCATATGAAACAAGTTCCCGGCTTCTGAGCATTGATAGAGTGCAAAAACGTTTATATGTAGCTATATATGATGAGGAAGAAGAGTATGCGAGTATATTAGCAAACAGCATTGTTCCACCGACATATACGATTTATTCCTATGACTATAATTTAGGTGATAAGCGCAAAATATTATGCGAGGAAAATAAATTAATAAGGTCAGTCTATACCACAGACAACCTTATGTTGTATTCAATTGGCGATGCATTGACACAAAGCTGTACAACTCACACTTTCACCCGACTTATTGATTTGAATACAATGGACACCTTGTTAGAGACGGACGACAGTTTTCCTGAGGATGGCTGTCTTTCAACCGATAAAAAGGGAGCCTATTTCCTCGGCACACTCAATGATTTTGAGGGAATCATCTATTATGATTTTGAAACGCAGGAATATACGCCGGTAGTCAAAAGTGATTATGGCGCAATTGCAAACTTTGAGCTGATATCAGAAGACAAATAATGGTGCGTGGGAGGCGACTGATCCCATTTCCTTTGAAGCATGTTGGTATCGTGCACTGGATAAGCATTTAACTAATCATGCAAAAAAAGCCCACCTGTTAAGCGCGGTGAGATAAGAAAGCAAGCAAAAAACCAGTAATCATCGCGTTTTAAGGACAGAGGGCAAACAGGTTACAACTGAATAACCGAGCAAAAGGGGCGTTATCATCAAGATAGCGTTCCTTTTTGCATATTGCCATGCCACAGACTTTTAATCTGCGGCGTTTTTTTATGCCCGCAGGAAAGGAGGCGCAGACGGAATGTATTTTACAGATGGCAAAAAGCGCGCGTTTGAAAGGCTCATGCAGCAGAAACCGGGATTTGCCGTTATCAATCCGGCTGTGCCGGAAGTGATGAAGATTGCTGCACTTGCCGTTTCTACCGCCCGCAATGGAAAATTGACGATAGCGAGTTTTCGGAATTGGAGTTTACCTTGACCGAAGAAGAATAGCCTACCAACAAGACGAGGCGCGGTTGCCGATTATGGCCACCGCGCCTCGTTCTTTTGTGGAAAAATATGTGATGATATGATATAATAATATTAATATCAAGTTGCTAATGAAAAGAGATGATAGTTATGTCAAAGTTTCAATATTATACAATAGAAAAACTTATTCGCTTTTTCCTGGAGCAAGGCAAGGAGAGCGAATGTTGGGATTTTAAGCAGGAATGGCATGACCAAACGGAAGATTTAGTTAAAGATATTATTTGCTTTGCTAATACTGTCCATGATGAAAACTGCTATTTGATTTTTGGCGTTTCTGATAATCTGCAAGTTACAGGTATGACAAAAGAACGACGAAAACAGGTTAGTATCATAGATACAATATCTCACCTACAATTCGCGGGCGATAATTACCCCAAAATATCTGTCGAAACAATTAACTATGAGGGTGTTGTTCTCGATGTATTGGTAATATATAACACAGATAAAACTCCCATATATCTGAAAAAAGCTTACGGGAAAATGCGCGAGGGGTGCATATACTTACGAATTGGGGATAAAAACACACCAAACAACGGAAATGCTGATATTTTCGATATAGAAAATCTTTGGAGAAAGCGGTTAGGCTTAACAAAACCGCCATTAGAGTATATTTATGACCGTATGCATAATAAATTAGAATGGACTGATAACGAATATACTTTTTATAATATTTTTAAGCCAGAATATACTATTGAGATTATAAGCGAAGATGATGATAGAGAAGCCGACGAGTTCTATTCCTATGCTATGACAAATGAAAGAACATCATTTCAAATATTAAATATAAAGTATCAAAACACTATACTTGACAGTTATCAAACAGCTGTTTTAGATAGTGGGCGGTTTCATGTACCCGTGCCTGAATGGGGCTTAATTTGCCATGATAAATACAATCAAAGCAAATATTGTTACAAGTATTATGTTGCGGGTAGTAGGCGGTATCGTGTATTTACTTTTCTTTATAATCGTGAAAATGATGAAGAACGCCATGCCTGCAATAACCTTAAAAATGTTGTACTGTTTTTCTTTTCCGATGAAGAACGCATAGCATTTGAAGTTTATTTAGAGGGAAATCAAAACTTGGTAACTGAACGAATTGAAAAAATTGATAGATACGATTATATCAACACAGGAAACGAAAATAAAACAGCCTTTTATAAAGAGCGTCTACGGATAGGAGTTGCGTTAAATCAATTACTTATCGAATGGAGAAGTCGGAAAGAATAATCAAGTAAAAAGGACAGCGGCTCGGTTGCCGATTATGGCCACCGCGCCCCGTTCTTTTTTTTGTTTTTGCGTGGACAATTAGAAAGCCGTTTTTTGCGGTTTGAATATAAAGTATCGGCTATGCCGTTTTCCCGCGCTGAAAGCCCTGTTATATGGGAATTTTTCAGCCCCTAACTTTCCACTCGCTACCCCCTGGTTTTGCTTACCGTTCTTGTTTCTCGTCTTGCTTTGGGACGGGTAAAGAATACTGTCTACATTCTTTTTGATAATGCCGTATTCGCTCATTTGTTGTTTGGCTTGGCGGTAACTGTTCCCGATGCGTTGGCGCGTTTGGAGATCTGGTTTATATTGCGGCTGATTGCTTGCAATTCCCAGATATATGCTTTTGTTTCCGAACGGTCTACTACAAGGATATATCCGTCTATCGCCATTTTGCGGAAGTATGCGCCAAACTGCCGGATTGGTAATTGCTTCATCGCGGCGTTTTCGCCATTTGAAATAATACCAATTTTCGTAAATTAGACGTTTTTCTTCTTCTGAAATCCAAAACTTCATTTAGATATTGCGCTTTCGGTTTGCCATAGTGCCGCCGCCTTTCTCTATAAGGGTTTGGGAAACTCCCAACAAGCATTTTTTTCGCAAATGGGTACTCATTTGATGTGCTTGCTACCTACTCCTTTCCAATTTTGGCACAAAAAAATTGCAGCGGCTTTGCGCTGCAATCTTCGTATAGATAGGTTAGTCCTCTGTCTTTTCGACTTCGATTATTTCCTTCGCCGTTGAGGTCACAATCCGCAGGCCGTTATCGCTCATATCGGCAAGCAGACTGTCAAGATGCCGCCGTTGCGTGGATTTGTGGTCTACCGACACATTTAAAAAGGTGACAAGCTCATGCTTGAGTGCTGCCCGCTGTTCTCAATGGACGTGATATAGCGCGGCGCAATGTTCATCCTGTCCGCTAACTGGTTGCGCGATATTCCCTTTGCCTTTCTTGCTTCCTTTATGGCAACCGGTTCCTGCCATCCGGTAAAAGGATCACGTGGGGAACTGCAAGCCGTTGGCGGTACGGGTTTTGATCTGCACGTTCTGGGTCGGCACCGGCTGCGGCCTTGCAGGATGGGAAGCGCTCGAGACATTTCCACGCATCGGGTCTATTTGTTTCCGCATTTGCATCACTGGGGATAGTATATGCGGCATGAGGATAAATAAAAAACAAGCCTTTAGGGCTTTTGTGAAGAGGAACTTTCTAAGGGGTAGGGAAACGGGGAGTAATATGGCCTGCGGACAGGTAGAAAGCCATTTTTTGAGGAGTGGGTATAAAATATTTTTCACCTGCTAAAATGTGGGAATGGCGGAGAAATTATATTGTTATAAGTGTACAAAAATCGTATAATCAAAACGAAATGACAAATCTGGATTTGCGAGGAAAGCATAATATGAACAGGACTGAATTAGAAGCGTATATCACAGCAACTTATAATGTAGAGAAAGACTGCCCTTGGATAAAGTATCCTAATTATGTGGTTTTTCGTCATAACAACAATCAAAAATGGTTTGCCTTAATTTTGGATGTGCCCAAAGTGAAATTAGGATTACAGGGTGATAGCCTTTTGGATATTGTAAATCTCAAATGTGATCCCATAATGATAGGTTCATTACGCTCAGAATTAGGTTTCTTTCCTGCATATCATATGAACAAAAATAGCTGGATAACCGTTGCTTTAGATGGTAGTGTATCTGACGACAGGATAAAAATGCTTCTTGATAGGAGCTTTGAAGCGACTGCTGTAAAAATTAAAAAACGTATGATTTCGACAGAAAAATAAGAAATACCAGTTTGCAGGGCGACGAGATATGACCTTTCCGCCGCCGGTACGTCTATCAAAGCTATACCCTGCACCCTATGAAGGCGCTGTTACAAGATACTGAAAACATTTTCCACGTACAAGCACCCGTGGTCTTGCCTCATGTGCTATAGGTAGAAAGCCCCTCCGGCCTGTGATGTCCAGAGGGGCGGTTTTTGATGAGTAGGCACTTAGATGTCTACATACCGATGGAGAGATCAGTGTCTAGATGCAGATAGTCATAAAGGAATTGGCAGATAAGGTCGCGCGGTGCGGGTTCGGTGATATGAAAGTCACCGGCGCTGGCTCGCAACCCGATTTGACCCGCAACGCTGAAGTAACCGCGATGATACGACGCATCTGGGTACTGCTTATCCAGCTCTTCGGCCTGGGCGGCGTAGCCCGCGCGGCGCACCAAGATCATCATCGCCTGCTCGTTGGTGATCGGGCCGTCCGGGTCGAATTTGCCGCCGCCCACGCCATTGACGACGCCGAACTCCACCGCTTTTTCGATCTCCCGCGCCGCCCAGTGCTTTTCAGGCACGTCGGTAAACGTGCCGGGCTGCACGCCGGACAGGTTCCAGCTTTCCGCGCGGGACAGCAGGGTAACGAACTCGGCGCGCGTGACCCTGCCGCCGAGGTTCAGGTCGCCGTTCTCATCGCCGCGCAGGATGCCGCGGTCGACCAGATACTGCACTTTCGGGTCGCTCCCATGTGCCGCCGCGCTGAGCAGCGCGTTGTCCAGCGGCACAATCGTATCGTTGATTCTGGCGAGATAATAGCGCCAAACGTCGTTCTCCTCCTCGTTGGCTACCTGAATATAGCCGTCTCCGAGCGTGACGATATCGTCAAATTCCCTAGGGGCGATTACCAGCTCGCCCTTACTACTGATCAGCGCCGCCGTGCGGTTGCAGCGCACAGAGCAAAAGCCGTCGTTGCTCCATCGGTTTGGATACTGGTCGAACAGCCAGCAAGGCTCGGTCAGCAGCTTGCCGTCCGCGCTCATCAGGCCGGCAAGTTGACCGTCAAATACGAAAAACGAGTCGGTATCCGTGCGTGGGTCGCTGTAAAGGCTGTCGTAGCGCGGCTCGCGCACGATATTGCCCGAGAGATCCATCAGGCCGTACTTGCCGTTTTCGCGAATAACGAGCATACGCCCTATCGTTGCTCCAATCCCGGAATCCGTTTTTTCCCAATCCCTGCCGCCGATCTGTTTACCATTCAGGTCGTAAAAGCTAATACGGCCGTTTTTGCTGGCGATTAGAAGGGTTCCATCTGGTAAAAAGTTGCGGTGACGGTCAATGATGTAATCGTACTCAAACGGCAAGATTGCCTTGCCCTGCGGGTCGATCAGGCCGGCCTTGCCGTCTTTCTCCGCAACGCCGACACGGCCGCCGAAAAACTCGACTTTGCCGTCATACATGTTTTCGATGATGGCCTTGCCCGTGCGGTCGATTACACGGTCGGTTGCGTTGCGGTAGCGGCCATCGGAAAAGTACACGCCATCCCACGTGGACAGTTCGTAATCCTGCCACGGCACAAGGGGGGTGCCTGTTTTGTCGATATAGGTGTATTTGAGATCCTTGCCGACGAGCACGCGGCCGTCCTCGAAAACCTCCGCGTCGTCGTACTGTGGCTCGAGGAAAATACGACCGTCCAGATCGGCAAAGCCGAATTTGTCGTCCTGCGTTTGCAGGGTTACGCTGTCCTCCCCAATGGTTAGATGTTTCCACTTCGGCTCCATCAGGATATGGCCACCCGTATCCGCCATGCCGTACAGTCCGTTCTTGACGATCTGCATGCGCTCCTCGGTGCTGCCCCAGCCGCCGATCATGCTGTATTCTGCGGGCAGGATGACCGTGCCGGAGAGCGTTTTGACGCCGTATTTTCCGTTTTCCTTGAAGGAGATACAGTGCTGGTCGCCGCCCAGCCAGTAAAAGTCATTGCCGACCGGCGTCAAGTCGTGATAGTTTTTGGTTTCCGCCGCGCCCGCGCCCACCGGCAGGGCAAAGGCCAGCGCTAGCGCGCCCGCCAGCAGTTTTTTATAAAATTTCATACTCTCGTTCCTCCCTTATAATAGCTGACAACCTGTTAGTATATAATCGCCGTTCCCGTGATGGTATGGTCGTTGTCATCGCCGGCACATTCCACGACGACATCGTAGGTTTTACCTGCATCCAGTCCTGCAAAGGACAACGCATTGTGGTGGTTGCCCGCGAGCGACCAATGCGTGACCTGCCCGGCTGTCTCCTGCGTTTCCCCATCAATCACGCGGACGTTGTATGGGTCGGCGTAGCCGCTTTGCAGGAAAACAGTCGTGCGGCCGTTTGCATCCGGCGTGACGGTGGCGAGCACCTGCTGGGAGCCGTAGACACTGTCCAACGTGTATTCGGCTACTCGGTAGCTGCTGGACAGGTCGGTTCGGCCAGCGTCACTTTCGGTCTGCCCACTGCGCTCGGCATTGACGCGGATGGTCTCCATATTCACGCCCGGTTCAAGGTGATAGAGGAAGAAGTCCTCCGCCGTGACCGGCTTAATCTGGACGGCGGGCACGGCGGAGGTGTCCGGCGCAGCAGGGTCGGTCTGCGGCTCGTCTGAGGGAGTCTGCGCGGGCGGCGCCGCCGTCTCTGGTGCGGTGGTGTAGGCAGTCGCGTACGCGGCGGGCGACTGTGCCTCGATGTGCGGGGCCACCGCCATTGGGGCGGCCGGCGGTATGTCCGGTTCTGTGGGTGGCACCGGTGTGATCGGCAGGGGAACGGTCGGCGCGGGCACGGGCTTGGATACGAATGCCTGCGCGGATGCGGGCGCGGGGAGCGGGGTGGGCTGTACCGCAGCGCGCGCCGCGCAGCCGAGGCCAAGTATGCCAGCGGCGGTAACAGCCGTCAGGAGTACGCCCGCTGCGCGGGCAGTGCGCCGCACATGGCGGTGGCGCTGGATCAGCGTCAGGCGTTTTTCTATTGTGCGCCGTCCCGCGCTCATCGCGGTCGTGACCGATTGGCGGCTTTGGTTCGCCGTCCCCAGCATGCGCAGGATGGTTTTCATGTACTGCTTCCGGCGCGGCTCGTCCCATCCGGCGACGACCGCATGGTCGCATGAAAGTTCACACAGCGTGTTCAGGTCGCGCAAAATCAGGTAGGAGGCGGGGTTGAACCAGTGAATTGTGCGCACCAGCACTGCCAGCCATTTGTAGACAAGGTCATGACGCTTGCAGTGCGTCAGCTCGTGCGCAAACACGCAGCCCAGTTCGTCTTCGCTCAATTCGGTATCAGGCAGCAGGATCATCGGGCGGAGCACGCCGATCAGCATGGCCGTGTCGACTGCGGCGGAGCGGTACAGGCGCACCCGGCAGCGCACGCCAATGAGCGTGATACAGCGGTCGAGTTGTTCGCGCTCAAGACCCGCTGTCAGCGGAACGCCGGTGCGTTTCACGCCGCGCAGCACCTCGCGGTAACTGCGTCCGAAGCGGATGAGTGATACCGCTGCGACGGTCAGCCACAGCACGGCGCAGAGCGCAGCCCAGTCAGTCGGCGCTCGCACGGGAGAGACGGACGGCGGTGCGGCGTACACAATGAGTCCTTGCACCGCCTGCGGCAGCGGCGACGGCGCCTTTTTTGGCAGCGCGGGCAGCAGCGGCGCGGTCAGCATGACCAGCAGCACTGGCAGCCAGCCGTAATACTGCCATTTGACGCCGAGCACCTTGCCGAACGGCACGCGCAGCAGGCGGATCAGCAGCGCCGCAGCTGCCGTGACAGCGGAAACGGCGAGATAGCGCGCAAAGATGGTTTGCAGCATAAGACGATTCCCTCTCTATGGCGTCAAAGTCAGTCTGTCAGATCGAAGATACGGCGCAGCGCCTCGGCGTCTTGCTCCGTCAGGCCGCGGCTATCGCACAGCGCGGCAATCATGCTGCGCACCGAGCCACCGTGCATCCTGCTGATAAAACGTGCGGTTTCGCTCGCCTTGTAGGCGGCTTCGTCGATGGCGGGAGAGTAATAATATGCCTTGCCGCGTTTTTCGTAACGCACCGCACCTTTTTCTACCAATCGGCCGAGCAGCGTGGTCACGGTCGGGTATTTCCATCCGGTGTCCAGCCGCTCGAACACCTCAGTTGAGGACAGCGCCTCGTCGCTGTGCCACAGCAGGTTCAGGATCTCAAGCTCAGTATCGGAGATGCGTTTTTCGGATTTATCCATTTTGCGTCGCTCCTATTCATTTAATTACTCTTGTAATTTAACATTAGATTACACTTGTAATTGAATTCTGTCAAGCCCCTTTTGAAAAAACGCCCAACGCAGTTAGCTTTTCCATACCTACAGGTATGAAAAAGGGACAGGCGGTAGCCTGTCCCTTTCTTACGCACGAGCGCAATATGCATCATTAAAGCACCATCGTTCTGTACTCCAATTATAAATGCCCGTACTCCAATTAGTACTCCATTTTTGTGATAAGCAGCGGTAAATTACGGTAAGATACGGTTTTCACAAGGTTTTCAACCGGATGATCAAGGATGTGAAAAACGGAATAATTTTGATCATTAAAACAGATAAAACAGGTGAAATGGCGTAAAACTAGGCTAATTTAACTTACATCCGCGTCAAGTCGTAGGGTGTAGTCTGATACACGTAATGGTTAAGCCAATTGGTATAAAGCAGCTGGCCATGGGAGCGCCAGGAGACGACAGGCGGCTTCATAGGGTCGTCGTCGGTAAAGTAATGGCTTGGGATATGGGGGTCCATGCCCTTGCCCAGGTCGCGGAAATACTCGGATTTGAGGGTATCGGCGTCATACTCGCTGTGCCCCATGACGAAGATCTGCCGCCCCTGCCGCGCCTCGGCGATGTAAAGGCCAGCCTCGTCGGACTCGGCGAGCACGGTGAGTTCGGGGTTGGCGCGCACGTCGTCGGCGCGGGTCTCGGTGTGGCGGGAATGCGGCGCGCAGAACACATCGTCAAAGCCGCGGAACAGGTTTTCGCGGGGCTTCAGCACGCGGTGGCTGAATACGCCGGAGATTTTTTCGGGGAGCAGGTACTTGGGGATGCCGTAATGGTGGTAAAGCGCGGCCTGCGCGCCCCAGCAGATGTGCAGGGTGGAATGGACGTTGGTGCGGGTCCAGTCCATGATGCTGCAAAGCTCGGCCCAGTAGTCGACGTCCTCGAAGGCCATCTTTTCGACCGGCGCGCCGGTGATAATGAAGCCGTCGTACTTATTGCCCCGGATCTCGTCAAAGGTCTTATAAAAGGTAAGCAGGTGGTCCTCCGGCGTGTGGGTGGATGTGTAGCTGGAGGTCTGGATGAGGTCGACCTCGATCTGCAGGGGGGTGTTGGACAGGCAGCGGAGGATCTGGGTCTCGGTGACGATCTTGGTGGGCATGAGGTTGAGCATGGCAAGGCGCAGCGGCCGTATGTCCTGGTGGAGGGCGCGGTATTCGGTCATAACGAAGATATTTTCGCTTTCAAGGACGGCGCGCGCAGGCAGGCTGTTGGCAATTTTAATAGGCAATGGGATAGCCCCCTTCCTTTAATCGGTGTCATTTGCCCGATTATTATAGCACAGAAGGGAAAAAGGGGCAAGGAGAAAGGAAAAAAGAGGTTGACAAACGGGCGGAAAGCGGATAAAATATAAAAACACCACCTGCAAGGGGGAACAGTGACGCCCGGAGGGGCATCGCCTGGGAACCTGAAAGATAAGGTCAAAAGTTGTTGACAAAGCTTGGGTCGGGTGGTATACTAATCAAGCTGCTTCGGTGAGGCGGCGCGGCGTCAGCCGGCAAGCGGAAAAGGCCTTGAAAAAAAGCCCTTGACAAGCGGCCTGCTGAGTGCTATACTAAATAAGCTGCTCCGGTGAAGAAAAGCGCCGGAAAGGCTGAAAAAGATTGCACCTTGTAAATTAAACAACGTAAAGCAAAGCAAACCAAAACGAACCTGAAA
>NZ_LT707027.1 GCF_900155735.1 Intestinibacillus massiliensis | reverse complement strand
GTTTAAACCAAGTGCCAATATGGGGGCGGTAAAGCCTTTTTCCTCCCTCCCCCGCCGTCCCGCGCCCAAAAAGGGGGACAAGCACACCCCCGCCGATGGGACAGCCCGCCAAAATGCACGTTTCCGCAAGTTTCGGCGGGAACGCTGCGAAATGCCCGCCATGATAGCCGACATTGTTAATCTGCCAAACGTTGCGGCGGCTGCGGACGGGAGAAATCAACTCGTCGGCGTATGCGCCCTTTTCGCGGGGGCGGTTGATTTTCTGCGGTTGGTTTTGCCCCGGAACAGTAACGTTATACTTATTTCCTTTGCTAACTCCGCTTTTCAGCCGCCCCGCCGTTGTGGGGGCTATCGGCTCGGCTACTGCTTGCCAATCGTAATAATACTTCTTTGACTTGGTAAGCAGAAACACATATTCATAGCAGCGGGTCGGCCTGTCCCGCGTGCTTTCCGGCATGGGGTTTGTTTTGTGCCAAATGATAGAACTGCGCAAATACCAACCGTCGCCCCGCAAGGCGAGGGCTACAAGCCACGGAATACCAATTAAATCTTTGGGCTTGCAGCCGGGGGCGCGGTGGTTAAACGCCACTTGCTGCCCGTTCCTGCCTTTGGGGTATTTGGGGTCTTGGTGGTCGGCTTTGCTGCCTGTGCCGCAATAAGTGTCCGCGATATTCAGCCAACAAGTACCCTCCGGCGTAAGCACCCGCTTTACCTCATGGAATACCGCCGTAATACGGGAAACATATTCCTCCGGCGTTGCTTCCCGTCCGATCTGCCCGTCTGCGCCGTAGTCCCGCAAGGCATAGTAGGGTGGGGACGTTACGCAACAATCAACTGCATTTTCCGGCAAGGTTTGAAGCACCTGCAAGCTGTCGCCGCAATAGATTTTGTCCATTTCTATCCTCATGCCGACACCTCGCCGGGTTTGGTCGTCATTACACGATAGAGTTCCGTATCTTGCGGGAAACGGTCAATAAAGGGCAAAATCACGTTGCCATAGAAGATAAGCCCCTCGCCCGCGTCGGAATGGGTTACATAGGTCATTTGCTGCTGCGAAATGTTAAGCTGCTTTGCAAGGATTTCCCTGTCGCCCTGGGCTTGGTTGAGCATATACACAAAATCGCTGTTTTCAAAAATGTTCTCCACCTCGCGGGACGATAACAAATCTTTCACGTTTTGGGTGATACCTGTCGGAATACCGCCCCATTTTCTAAAACGCTTCCAAATCTCAACGCTGTACGCTGCGGTCTGTTCCTCTTTGAGCAGCAAATGAAACTCGTCGATATAGTACCGCGTCGCCTTGCCTTCGCTGCGGTTTATGGTAACTCTGTTCCAAACTTGATCTTGGACAATGAGCATACCGAGTTTTCGTAGCTGGGTGCCGAGTTCTTTAATATCAAAGCAGACAAGGCGGTTGTGAATGTCAACGTTTGTTTGGTGGTTAAACACGTTCAAACTGCCATTTACATAGAGTTCCAATGCCGACGCGATACGCTGCGCTTCCTTTTCCGGCTGCTTCTTGATTTCATTGTAGAGGTCGCCCAAAATCGGCATATTCTCCGGCTTCGGGTCTGCAAGGTAGCTGCGGTACACGCTGATAACGGCGCGGTCAATCAAAGTCTTTTCAACCGCTTCCAGCCCGTTTTTGCCGCCCATAATCAACTCGCAAAAGGAAAGGATAAAATCGCTCTTTAAGGCTATGGGCGTGTCGCCCTCGCTGTAATTGAGGTTTATATCCATCGGGTTAATGTACTGCGTGCTGTTCTGCGAAACCTTGATAACCTGCCCTTTCAGCCGTTCCACAAGGGGGTAATATTCCGCTTCCGGGTCGCAAATGATAATATCGTCTGCGGTAATGAGAAAAGCGTTGGTGATCTCGCGCTTTGCCGAAAAACTCTTGCCGCTGCCGGGTGTGCCGAGTATCAAGCCGTTAGGGTTCTTCAGCCTTTTCCTGTCGCACAAAATCATGTTATTCGATAATGCGTTTAAGCCGTAATACAACGCTTCGCCGCTTTGGAACAGCTCTTGTACCGTAAAGGGGACGAAAATGGCGGTGCTGGAAGTCGTCAAGCCCCGCTGGATTTGGATTAGGTTTTCGCCCAATGGGATAGAGGACATAAGCCCCTGTTCCTGCCGGTAGTCAAGGCGGGTGAGCATACAGTTGTATTTCTGTGCGATACTTGCGGCCTGAAATACGTCGTTGTCCAATTTCTGCTTTGTGTCTGCCACATTCAAAACTAACAGCGTAAGCAAAAACATTCGCTCGTTCCGGCTCTGCAAATCCCGCAAAAGGTTTTTCGCTTCGCCGCCGTAGGTGGCAAGGTCGGACGGAATTATATCCATATCGTAGCCGCTGCGGATTGCCTTTTTCTGTTCCTCGATTTTCATACGGTCAAGGTCGGTGATTTTCCGCTTGATCGTCTTGATCGCTTCGTTGTGGTCGATACTCTGAATGTGCAGATTGACGACAATCCCGTTTTCCGCTTCCATGAAGTCGGCAAGCATACGGTCTGAAAGTTCCGGCGCGGCAATCTGCAAAAAGGAAACCGCGCCAAACTTCCCGCCCATTTGAAACATTCGCCCGTCGCCAAAACGGAAAGAGGACGGGGCAATAAAGTCTTTGACGGAAAGGCCGCTTACGGGTAGCCATTCCCACGCAAAGTTGAAGCGTTCCCCGTCCGGGTGGAAAAGCCCATGCAGCACTTCAAGCCGCTGCTTCCCGTCCAATACCCGCGCCGCCGCGCCGATCACCTTAAAATGGTTGAGGGTGTCCGTTTCGATACGGGCAAGCCGCGCCCGCGCCGATTTAATATCTTTTGCTTCAATGGTAAAGGTGAGAAACTTTGTCTTGATAAGCCCGTTGTTGCCGCGTTCAAGCTGTGTTTGCAGCATTTCGGTGTATTCGGCTCTGATACTGTCAAAGTCGTCATTCTGTGGGGCAATCGTGATACTGCTCTTGAAATCCTCCTTGTTCGCATGGCGGCTGATTAAGGAAAGCTGCACACTGATAGAAGCGTCAAAAGAGTTATACATATCGCAAAGGGCTTCAAAAATGGCGGTCTTGTCGTCCGGCTGCGCAAGCTGATAGTTAATATCTTCAAACTCAATGCACTTGGAATACCGCCCGTTTGCAAGGCGGCAAATCCCGTCCTTATACATTCGTTCAAACGGTATGCTGTCCTGCGCCGTATGGGGCTTCCCGTCGCCCTTTGACTGCCGGATAAGCGCGTCGATCTGTTTCTTTTCCTGCCGCGTAAGTTTACGCTTTTTGTTTTGGGTCTTTCCCTTTTCCTTTGACAATCGCCCGTACCTCCTTATCTAATCGCTCCTGCCGCGCAAGGGCGGTATAAAAATTGTTGGTCTGATAAGGTCGCTCTTTGGGGCGAAGAAACTTCACTTCCACAAATTGCCGTATAATCACTTCCAGCGGTTGCCCGTTCTTCTCGTACATAGCGAGTAGGAACATGGGCAGCATGGCAAGCACCATGCACAAAGCCGCCGTTGTCGTTCCCGCGCTGTCCTTTGTCAAAAAGAATAGCGGTAGCCCGATAGCCACCGCCGCGCCGAAACAGAGTAATTGTCTTTTGGTAAGGTTGAACATTACCTTGCTCTTGATTTTGGTTAAATCCTTTGGGACGGTTACATACGCCATTTCAAACCTCCTTTCCGGCAAACCGTATGTCGCTTTTGATTTCATTTCCCCATACGTCCCAACCAGGGGTATGCTGCCTTGCAAACAGTTCAATACGCGGTAGGTCGCCCATAAGGGCAAGTATCTTTTCCCGCGTTATATCCGGCTTTTTGCTGTGCTGCTCAACAGGGGAAATAATAAATTGATGTACCTTGTTTGATTGTCGCTTCGGGTGTCCTTTGGTAGCAAGCAAGCAGATTTCCGCATTTCCTCGCGTCCAAAAGCCCAAGCCATAAAACCAAGTGGGCGATTTCCGATTTTGCTTTAACCATACAAAGGCAACGGATTTATAGGTAAATCCCCAAGCCTTGATTAACTGCAACGCTTCTTTAAGCTGCGGGAACGTCGCCCATAGGAATAAAATACAGTCCTTATCCGCAATTTCTTTGACGGGTAAAGCGCAAAGTTCCTCAATACTCATAGTGGGATAGTGCTTTTCCGCTGCGCCCTGTACCTTGCTTCTCGCGTATCTCCAAGGGGGATCGGCGTAAATGATTTTGTATTTCTTCATCTGCACCCCCTTAATGCGCGCTGAATACGGATTTTGCAAGGCTTCCCGTTTTGAAAAGCGTAAAACACAAGAGGACGGTATAGCCCATGCAAGACCAGATCGCGCCGGATATGTCATCGGTTGCTGCGATTGTCTGTATCAAAACCGCATAAATACCGACGCACACAAGAATTAGAAAAGCCTGAAAACCGAGGGCAAGCAAGGATTTTAAGTAGTTCTGTCCCATGCCGCCCCATTCACGATTTACCATTGTCGCAACGGGGATAGGGGCGATACTCGTTACAAGGTATATTTCAATCATGCGCCCGTACACCACCAGCATGATACAGATAGACAACGCTTTCATGGTAAGCCCCACAAAGAGTGATTGAAACCATAGCCCCAAAAGCCCGCCGACGCTCATAGCGTCCAGCTTTGCTTCTATATCGGTGATAACGGTTGCAATATCTATGCTTGTGTCGGATATGATAACGCCCGCGCTGTCGTTGACGACGCTCTGTGTAATGTCAAATACGCCCATGACGATGTTCCAAGTATTTGTTACCAGCAGCACCGCAACAAAGGTTTTGAAAATCCACTTGAAGAAAATCCAAGTGTCGAGATCGTGCAGATTGTTTTTCTCAATTACAAGCTGGATTAGTTCGTAGCACATGACAAAGGTAATGATAACGCCCGCAATCGGCACAATGACGTTTTCCGATAGGCTGCGTATCATATTGAATATGCCCGCGTTCCACCCGGCGGGGGTTGTGCCGACTTGCGTTGCGATTTCTCCAACCTCTGTATTTACGCTGTCGAACAGCCCGGAGAGATTAGAGAGTATTCCGTCTGTCAAAATGCCGCGAAACCAATCTTCAATCATCTGCCATATCAAAAGCTAATCCCTCCTTTCCCGCGCCCTCCCGCGTGAAGCGGGAGAGCGCGGCGGGTAGTGTTAGTTTGTGGCATTATCCAAACAGGCCGGAGAGCAGCGGGACAAGGGTAAGGCCGATAAGGGCAACGCCGCCGCCCGCCATCAACTGTTTCATGCCCTGCGACTTTGCTGATGTGTGATAAAGAAGTAGTAGAAGTGTAAAAAATTTTGCCGTTCCTATCCGGCGTTTGCGCATTGCGCCGGATAGGTCGGGCGGTCATTCGGGCAGGTCTACCTTGCCAACGAAAGAGTAATAAATATCAATGTCCTGTCTGCGTGTGCCGTTCTCGTCATAGCTGCACTCATGCACAACGATTTTCTCCACAAACTCACGCAAAAGGGTAGGGGTAAGTTCTTCAAAGCTGGTGTACTTGCGGACAACATTCATAAACTTTTCTGCGTTTACCGTGGCTTCCTGCGCTTTGGAAAGCTCTGCCCGGATAGCGGCGGCTCTCTCTTTCAGTTCTTTCTGCTCGGCTTCATAGTCTGCCGACAGCTCCGTGAAACGCTCGTCTGAAATGCGCCCGGTCACGCTGTCCTCATACAGCCGCTTGAAGATAGCGGATAACTCGCTGATACGCTTCTCGGCGGCTTCCAGCTCCTTTTTCCTTGCGGCGTTCCTGCGCTTGCCCCCGTCCTCGTTCTGCTCGATCAGCAGCTTCATAAACCGGGCTTCGTGCTTCGCTGCATAGCTGGTGACTTTCCGCAGATTGTCGGTCACTCCGGCGGTCAACAGGTCGGTGCGGATAAAGTGCGCCGTACAGTCACGGGTACGCTTCTTGTAGCTCCCGCAGATATAACAATCCTGCTTGCGGGTGGCGTTCTGGTAACGCTGCTGGTAAAGGACGCTGCCGCAGTCGGCACAAAAGAGTATGCCGGAGAATAAGCCCACTTCATCATAGCGGTTCGGGCGTTTGCGCTGCTTGCGTAACTCCTGCACACGCTCCCACATCTGGGTGTCAATGATAGGCTCATGGTGGTTCTCGAAAATCGCCTGTTTCTCAATGGGGTTCTCTACGCTGTGCTTGGTCTTGTAGGACGGCTTCTCCGTCTTGAAGTTTACCAGACAGCCCGTGTACTCCCTGTTTTCAAGGATATGTACCACGGTATTGGTCGCCCACTTGCACTCATAGCCGGGGTGGTAGCGGCGGGTGCTTCCCGTCCGACGGTATTCCAGCGTTCCCGGCGTGGGGATCTCCTGCTCTGTGAGCATACGGGCTATCTTGGTCGGCCCGTTCCCGGCAAGGCACAAGCTGTAAATCTGCCGCACAACAGGGGCGGCTTCCCCGTCAATGATAAAATTTTCGTCCTCGTCCATAAAGTAGCCGTATACGGGTTTGCTCGTGACGGGCTTCCCGCTCATACCCTTAGACCGTTTTACTGCTTTGATTTTCTTGCTCGTATCTCTCACCAGCCATTCGTTAAAAATGTTCCGCAGAGGGGCAAAATCATTGTCGCCCTGTGCGCTGTCCACTCCGTCATTGATAGCGATAAAGCGGACGCCTTTCTGTGGGAAAATCATTTCCGTATACATTCCCACTTGCAGATAGTTTCGCCCTAACCGTGACATATCCTTGACGATAACGGTGCCGACTTTTCCGGCTTCAATGTCCGCAAGCATGGCTTGAAAACCGGGTCTTTGGAAGTTCGCCCCAGAATAACCGTCATCTGTGTACCATTGCAGATTGGAAAAGCCGTTCTGCTTCGCATAGGTTTCAAGAATACGCTTCTGGTTTGAAATAGAATTGCTCTCACCTTGCAGCTCGTCCTCGTGGGATAATCTCGGATAAAGGGCGGTAATAAGGTTTCGGGTGGTCTGTCTTAACATAGTGTCCTCCATTTCCGACAGCCAGCCCCACTATTCCGTATGACTATCATACCACACGCCGGGGCTGGCTGTACAGTCCTTTCTGCTTCTTTACGTCCCGTCAAATTGCCGATTTTTGTGTAGCAGCTTCCGCTTCCAGCACTTTCAGCATTTTATCGGCGGCGGTGGCGGTGGTGTCCTGCTTGAAATAGCCGGAAACGACAAGGACAGAATTACCTATGCGGATTTCCGTCACGCAATCCGGGCGGCGGGTGCTGCGGTCATTCTTTGGGGTGTTGGTCATAGGCGGCTCTCCTTTCTGTTCATCAGCTTTTTCAGTTGTCCCATTTTCTCCTGCGCCGTGGCTTTTCGGAAGTTGCTCCCGGTAAAGCGGACAGGAGAACACATTTCAATCAGACGGTCATAAATGCGGGCGTGGGCGGTGTCCTCCGGGTGCTGCAAGTCCTCCAGCGTGAGATTAGTCGTGACGATCAGCGGCCTGCCGCTGCGGTAACGGCTGTCAATCACGTTGTAGACCTGCTCTAAGCCGTATTCCGTTCCCCGTTCCATTCCAAAATCGTCAAGGATAAGCAGCGGGAAGCTGCAAAGTCGGGAGATATATTCATTCCTGCCCTCAAAGCTGGCGGCAAGGTCACCCAATATCAATGCAAAGTTTGTCATGCACACGGGGATTTCACGCTCCATAAGGGCATTTGCGATACAGCCCGCAAAATAGCTCTTGCCTGTGCCAACGCCGCCCCATAGCAGATAGCCAATGTTGCGCTCTTTCATGGTTTCCCAGTTCTCCACATAGAAATGGGCGTGTTCCATTTGCGGGCACTTGCCGTTGTCGTTCTCAAACGTCCAGCCCTGCATAGCCGGGTCTGTAAAGCCCCGCCGCTTCAACCGCTCGACAGTTTCAAGGTGACTGCGCTGTTTCTCTGCGGCTTCCCGTTCCTCACGCTCTGCCCGCTGGCAGTCACATTCTGCCGGGTGGCGGTCACGCCCCAGCCATGCGGCGGTTTCTTTGGGGAAATAGCCCTCTTTGGGCTTGTGGCACTTCCCGCAGTATAAAAGCCCGTCCTCGCCGGTGTAGTCCTCCGGCTCCGGCGTGGTGTCGGTCATATTCAAAATCATTTCATCAAATCCATTCGTCATAAGCTCTCGCCCTCCTTACAGGTATAATCGGGTATGCCCTTTTTCGGGGCTTTCTTGGCTGCGTCCTCCTGCGCCCACTTGAAAATCGTGGCTGCATGGCTCTTGTATTTCCTCCCGCTGGAAGCGATATGGCAGGATAGGCGGTCAATGTAATACTCCCACTTGCCGGGAAGCTCTGTTTTCAGCCCGTCAAGCTCCGTATCGGAAAGAATGACATTGTGGTATCTGCCATAGGCGGCGGGGGCGGGGTGTCCCGTTTCTAACTCTCTCTCTTTTTCTATTTCTATATCTATCTCTTTCTCTATCTCTATCTCTGGTGGACAAATGTCCGCTCGATATGGTGGACATTTGTCCGCCCCTGTCTGCGGCAGGGCTTTTTGTTCCTGCAAAGCCAGCCGCGCCCTGCGCTTGCGCTCCCCCTCGGTAGAGGACTGGCCGATTAAAAGCTCAATGTTGCTCATGTAGAGTGCGCCGCTTGGCAAAGGCTCCACAAGCCCCAGCTTCATAAAGATTTTCAAAGCTCTCTCTACGGTACCTACCTGCTGGCGGGTAATGGTCGCAATCATCTGGGCGGTGTAGGGGATATTCTCGTCAAGCTGCAATTTCCCGCCGTTTTTCAGCGATTTCAAGTACAGCTTCAAGAGAATGTTGGAATAGATAACGCCGTCCTGCATACTTTCCAGCAGAACGATTGCATCATCGTCAAAATAGCTCTCTTTCAGCTTGAGGTAGTAATATTTGCGGTTATCTGCCATAGGCTGCGTCCTCCTTTTTCCAGCGTTTGGAATAATAGCGAGGGCATAGTATGATAACCGCCCGGAAGCTCTGTTTGCAGTCACGGGTGCAGCCCCGGCATAGGTCGTTGTAAGTGATACGGTTGCGGTGGTTGAGGAAGAAAGACCATTCCAGCCGCCGCTTCTTGCTCATTCTCGGCAATGGTAAGCTCCTTTCTGCCGTTCCTATCGGTGTAGCGGGATAGGGGGCATTTTCTGTATGTTCTCGGTATCATTTTCGGGCTTTTTCTGCCCTGTAAGCCCCGTTTGGAAGTCGGGGAGTATTGCGGTAAGGGTTCATATCATACCTGTATTTTTGTAGGGTTTCGGTATCATTTCGGGGCGGTCTTTAACGCTCCTGTTCACGCTTTTTCTGCTGGCTCGGTGCGCCCCTTAAAATCTGGTCGATATTGCGTCTGACTGTCTGAAGCTCCTGCGCCCGCTGGCGTTTCTCCCGGTAGTCGTTATATCCGGCGTTCTTCTGGACGGTAAGCTGCTCAATCTCCCTTTGCAGGGCTTTGCTGGCTGGCAGCTTGGTTATTCCATGCTCCCGGAAATAACGGGCGGCTGTGTCCGCTATGATAAAATCGCTTTCGTGCTGTTCCCGGTAGGCTCTCCGGGCTTTCTCCGATTTCTGCGCTTTCAGACCGTCACGGGCGGGCTTCGTGCCGATATAGCCCAAAAGGTTGCGCTGCAATTCCTTTTTCTCCCGGATAGCGGCTTCCAGCCCTTTCAGTCCGGCAAGGCTCTCCTGCGTGGCGGTGTTGGCTGCGGAAATGGCAGCGTCCAGCTCGTCCGGGGAAGAAAAGCCATACTGCTGGTAGAGCATGAGGGTAGCCGACATCTGTTTGAGGTTGTGCATGGTCGCCCACTTCTCATAGCCCCGTCCTTTCCCCTCGGCTCGCTTGGCGGCTATGTCTACCATGCGCTGTACAGCGTCATTGTTCGGGGCGTTTTTCGCTTCTTTTTTCGTCCGTAAGCGGTCTTTGATACTGCCGGGGTATTCCGCTATGGCTGCGGGTTTTTCGGCGGCTCTGGCGGCGTTCTGCTCCAAAACGGAGAGGACAGCAGCCCGGTCAAAATCGTCCCCCAGCTTCCGGGCGGTAATTGGCTTCGTCCTGTCCGGCGTGAGGTAACTTAGCCGCCCCCGGCTCTCCTTGACGGTCACACCATGCCGGAGAAGCAGGGCGGCAAACTCATCAAAGCCGGAAGCAGCGGCAAGGGCTTCCCGGATAGTCCGGCGCAGCTTCGCCTTATCCGTTTCAAACTTGGTCTGCCGGGGCGCGATACCGTCCGCAGCAATAGGGGCGTTGGCTCTGTCAAGGGCAGCCTGTCCTTTCTTCTGCGCCCAATACTCACGCTCGGTAATGCGTTCTTTGCTGCCGTTCAAAAGGTCTATCTGGTAAAGCCCCTCGCTGTGGCACATCTCCATGACTTCGGCTTTCAGATAGTTCATAGCTGCGTCCGTACAGCGGTGCTTGCAGCCTGCTTTCCTGTCCGCTGGCCTGTCCATGTGGGGCAGCATGGGAACCTCCGCAATCCGCAGACTGTTAATGACGATATGCACATGGATATTTTCGGTGTGGCTGTGTCCGTCCGGGTGGGTGCAGACAAGGGCCTGGTGTCCGGGGAAATGCTCGGCGCAGAACTTCTCGCCCAGCTCCTGCGCCCGATCAACGGTCAAGCCGTTGTCCGGGCCGTCCCGTGGGTCAAAGCTGATGATGTAGTGGTGGCTCTTTACGTCCTCCCGTTTCTGGTTCTTGCCGTAGCGGAGATTGGAGCGCATACAGGCAACGGCAAAATCCTCCCCGCCACAATTCAGAGAGGATATGCGGTAGTCTACCCTCGGTATGAGCCGCCCGTCTGCGTCAAGGGTGGGCTTCATGGTAAACTCGTCATGCTCGAATGTGAGGTATTTTTCAGCGTCCCCGTAGTTGGCATTTTTAGAGCTGATATGTTTGAGTATCGCCAACGGCTTCACCTACTTTCTGCAAGACTTCAAACTTCAAGGCGGCAAGGTCGGCGGCGGCTCCCCGCACTTCCTTTTCCAGCCCCCGGTAGGGGCTTCCGTATTCGTTCAGGCTCCGGGCAATCTGGTTTAAGTTGCCGCCGATTTTCCCGTACTCTGCCGTGAGCTTGGAGAGGGCGGCAAGCAGCCCGTCATTGACCGGGGAAACGGTGACAATGGGGCGTATGGTCGCTTTCCGTATGGCTTGCCGGATAAACTCGGACTGGCTGATTTCATAAGCCGCCAGCCGCCCGGTGAAGTCGGCGTATTCTTCATCGGTCATGCGGGTCTTTACCACATGACGGCGGTGGGGCGTATTGTATTTCTTTCGCATGGTCTGTGACCTCCTTTCTCGCCCGACAGGGCGCATAGCAGGGTTTGGGGAAGGCACTCCCCAACAAGATTCCCGCAGGGGCAAAAATAAGCGGAGAGCGAATTTTGGCACCTCGGTAGAATCTTGCTCTGAAAAACTCCGGCGTTCCCCGGCTCCCGTCCTTTCCGCTAACAAAACGTTTCAAAAGGGCTTTGCTACCCGCTATTCCGGCTTATCTTGAAAATTTTCCTTTCACTACCTACAACACCACGCAAAGCAAAATGGACGGAGATTTTTAGAATTTCCCCTCTATTCCCTACAACACCACGCAAGCCGGAATAGGCGGACAATGGCAGTATTTTTTTCTTTGATACCCTCTACGGATAAGTAAGGGATTTTGCCAACTGCGGCGGCTATTTTCCCTTTTGTTTTTTCATACTGGGGATTTTCAAAAATGCCAAACAGGAACGAAAAAAAGCAGCAAATCTGTTGAATAGATTTACTGCTTTCTGGTTGCCGGCGAAGCGGCGGTTATTCAGTTGTAGGCGGTAGGGCTATCTCCCAAAGCGGAACTTGAAAATAGCTGTGAGAAGCGTCTGGGTGATGTAGTCCTCTGTATCTTGGTCTACCCGTCCATTCACACGGGCGGCACATTGTATGCGGCGGCGGTAATACTGCAATACAGTTCCCACCGCTTCCGGCTCCCCGCTGGCGGCTTGGACGATTGTTTCATAGGGGAGAAGCCTATTATTTCTCATATGCCATTCCCTCCATTTCCGCTTGGAGCTGCCGTAGGGCTTTTCGGATATGGTAGCCCGCTGTGCTGCGGCTGCGCCCGTACTGTCTGCCAATTTCGTGCTGTGGAATACGCTTGAAAAAGGACAGGTAAATCATTTCCCGCTCCCGTTCGTCCAGCCGTGACAGGGCTTCCGCAAGTAAACCGCTGCTGAAAATGACCGTATCGCCGCAAAGGGTAAGTATGTATTCCTCGTCCGGCTCCGGGGCTTGGAAATATTCATCTGTCGTGCCTAAAGGGTAGTGCTTTTCGTCTGTGAGGTATTCAAGGGATATTTCTCTTTTGTGCTTCCTGCTCCGTGTCCTCGCTGCGTTGATCGTTGCATTTCGGATAACGACTTTGCAAAAGGCATGGAAAGTGTACTCGATATGTTCCCGATATTCTTCTGTACAGGTCATGGAAAATCCCCCTTTCCTCCCAAAAGGGCTGTGGCTGGTTAGTAGTTGCTTTTTATGATAGTAAGGGGCGGCAGCACTTTAGGCTGTCGCTCCTTGACTGCCTAACTGCAAAACCGGGCGGGGCTGTCAACGGCGGGCGAAGCCCGTTCATCTTGACCGTTGACTGGCTCGGCCGGGTTTGCTATTTATCCGGCAAACTTGAATTTATTTTAAGCTATCACGTTTTACCTTTTTAAGCCTTACTATCATTACCATAGGAATTTCTTTATTGTTTTTGAAACATTCTTCATAAAATCCATCAATGACAAATCCAGCTCTGAAACAAAGGTTAAAAATATCTTGTATGGAACGATGATAATAAATCTGCTCCTCCGGCTGCCCTTCGATCGCTATATCATAGTAACTGTGCGGTGTCATATATTTTTCAGTCAATGTGATAAAACAAGGGTGCTGCGTTGCAAAGACAAAAATCCCGTTTTCCTCCAATAGTTCATAAACAGCCATAAAAAGCGGTTCAATATCCGTAATATCCATAATTGCCATATTAGAAACTGCTTTCGTAAAGGCTCGATTTCTTTTTAATCCTAATAAGCTTTCTCTATTGGTCGCATCCGCTACGCAAAACTCAATTTGTTTTGCATATTGTGATCGCCGTCTTTTAGCCAATTCTATCATTTTTTTGCTGTAATCAAAAGCGACGACCGAAGCGCCTCTCTGTGCAAGATACGAAGAATAATTTCCATTGCCGCACGCAATATCCAAAATGTAATCCGAAGGATCAGGAGAGAGAAGTTCCGTTACTTTGGGACGTACTACCTCTCTGTGAAATTCATTGGATTCGTCACCCATTGCATCATCCCAAAATTGTGCGTTTTTCTCCCAGATCTTTTTGCTTTCCTCTGTTCCCATGTTCTCTCCCACTCCCAAAATTTGCCTTTTTGCTTCCATTAAATCTTCCTTACTATATTCCATTGTTACCCTCCATAACTTCTGATTGTTGCCGTCTTGACTATTATGTATCTTTTCTTTCCAAAATGGTATAGGCTTTTATTTTTATAATGCTGCAAAACTTTTCTTCTGTAAGGTATTCAAAGGATATTTCCCTTTGCCGCCGCTATTGGAAAGCCAAAAGCAGCGGCTTTTTTACGCGATATGACCGAAAAGACTAGAAAGCAGGATATGTCATCATTTGTCATTTCTTCTCAATGTAATAACTGCATGGCATATCAAGCCAAATACAAGAGAAAAACAGCCACCGCCAAATAGTGATGCTCCCCACCCTGCACCCGACATTGTCATAAAACCGCCAACAAAGAAAATACCAATGCCAAGAAATATCCCGACACCATAAAAAAGTCCAATTGCCATATCATACTTATTAAATTGTCGTTTCTCTTTTTTTCACATGTTTCCATTTTTGTTATTACCTCCTTCGCAAAATCGTCCATGTGGACTCCAAAAAGAAAACAAATTTTTTTCAACGTATTTAAATCGGGTTCATTAACATCTCTCTCCCAATTCGATAGCGCCTGCCGGGTAACATTCAATTTCCCAGCCAGTTCTTCCTGTGTCATTCCCGATTGTGTTCGCAGATGACGTATTTGCTTTCCTGTTGTAATATCCGTCTGTTTCTGGTTCAAAATGGTTCCTCCTCTCTGATGCTGATTTTATCAATGATATTTCGCAATAGCCAGCAATGAACGTTTGCATTGCGCAAGATGTTACATTATCTTCTGAAACATATGCCGGATCTTGTCTAAACGGCTGTTCGGGCGGCGTGGCTGAAACACAGGCTCGCCGGAAGTTTCCTGATACCCTTTTAATTCTGTAATGCAGACACTTCTTCCATTTGTATAAAAATTCAAATCATTTCTATATTCACCAATACAACGGGCAGGGATTTCCCCCTTAAAAATAACTTCATCTTTTTCAAGTCTGGTTGATTCAATGATTGCGCAATACTTTGGTGCGTCATTATAAGCCCGTGAAAGATATTCCTGCGGTGCAAAAAGGGTAAAGGAAAGGTATGGTTCCAACAGTTGTGTTCCTGCTTTTTTCAATGCCTGCTCCAACACGACAGGCGCAAGAAAACGAAAATCAGCGGGGGTGCTGACCGGGCTGTAATAAACTCCATAATCAAAACAAATTTGGCAGTCTGTCACTCCCCAGCCATATAAGCCCTGCTCCATTCCATAACGCACACCCTCCATGACGGCATTTTGAAAACTTTGGTTTAAATAGCCGAGAGATACCTCGCTTTTATATTGTGTTCCGCTTCCAACAGGAAGCGGTGTTACAGTCAAACCAATAGATGCCCAAAACGGATTCGGCGGCACTTCAATATGAATCGTGTAGCTCGCTTTTTTTTGCGGTCTTTCCAGATAAATAACCGAAGGCTCTTTCATAGCCACGCCCACATGATATTTTTCTTCTAATAGCGAACAAATAACTTCTAACTGTACTTTTCCCAAAAAAGATAATATAATCTCATGTGTAACAGTATCAATGTCAAAATGCAAAAGAGGGTCTGTATCAGCAATCTCTGTGAGGGCATTTAACAGGGCTTCCCTTTGCTCCGGCTTTTGCGGCTCTACCGTTGTCCGAAGTAATGGCATGGGATTATCAATCCGTGTTTTGTGAGGCAGGAGTTTTTCATTTCCCAGAATGTCGTTCAGTTTCAAAGTATCATCAGCTAAAATAACAATTTCTCCCGGACAGGCATGGTCAACCGGGACGATTTCACCATTTGACGGAATACACATTTCTGTAATCTTTATTTTTTCCTTTTTTGACAGCAGCAGGGTATCCCGTAAATGGAGCGTCCCATGATACAGGCGTAAATAAGAAAGCCGTTTTTTCCGCTCTGTATACTCAACCTTAAAAACATATCCACATAATTCAGACTGAATATCGTCTGTTTCTGTAATGAAAGTTTCTGTAATCGCTTCAATCAGTTTTTCTGTTCCTAAATTGTCTTTTGCACTCCCATGATAAACAGGAAACAAAGAGCAGCATCTGGTTCTTTTGCACTTTTCATATTGTAATTCCTGTATATCCAAAGAATCCTCTGCAACATATCGTTCTAATAGTTCATCGCTTCCGGAAATAATCATATCCCATTTGTCCAAATCAGAAATATCGGTCATGGTTATCTTTGGCGACAGGGAAACCTCCTGCATGACAATCATATCACTGGTAAGTTTATCTTTAATGCTTTGGTAAACACGCCGCAGGTCGATCCCATTTTGGTCTATCTTATTTATAAAGATAATTGTCGGAATGTCCATTTTCTGAAGCGCATGGAATAATATACGGGTTTGTGCCTGTACGCCGTCTTTTGCCGAAATGACTAAAACAGCTCCGTCAAGGACAGATAAAGAGCGGTATGCTTCGGTTAAAAAATCCATATGACCGGGAGTGTCCACGATATTGATTTTATAATCATTCCAGCAAAAAGAAGTAACCGCTGTCTGAATGGTAATTCCGCGCTGCCGTTCCAAAATCATAGTGTCTGTTCTTGTAGTTCCTTTATCCACGTTTCCTTGTTCCGCAATCGCTCCACTGGTGTACAGCAGGCTTTCCGTCAATGTTGTTTTTCCTGCGTCTACATGGGCGAGAATTCCAATATTGATTATTTTCATGTGATTGTCCTCCTTTTACAGCCCCAAAAGGGCATAAAAATCCCCAGCAGTAAAATACTTTTACCACTGGGGATTATAATTTGCGGACATACACATATACAGCATACACCTGTTTGTGATTGCTGTTTTTCGGATATGTCAAAATTGATAAGGCAAAAGTATTTTTAAATTGGGTACAAAAAACCAAGCCCCCACAAAAGGGACTATCATAATCCTTTGTTCCCACTATTTGATTATAGTTTTATTTAAGAATACCTTGCCGCATATTTTTTACTCCTTTTTTGGAATGATGCTATTATATCACATTAGTTTTAGGAAAGAAAGTACCTAAAAGAAATTTTTCTTCCCCTTATATGTAACAATCATACCGACTTTCTGGCGTTCAGAATGGTTTCTGCTGTCTGCTGTGGTGTTTGGTTGGAATTGTCCAGCCAAAAGCCGATCCGTGGTGTTGTCTGCATAAATGTATCGTATAAGGTTTCAACCGTAAAGCCGGAATAGCCTGTTTTCTCCCTGTATCGTTCCCTTCCTTTTATTGTTTCCACATCTGGACAAAGAACGACAACCTCAACAGGGTATTTATGCGGCACAAAAAATATGTACATGTAACTAATTCAACACATTTATAATTTGAATAGGGACATTATAGCATTTACTAAATACAAATTCAATGTATACGGAAATAAAGATATAAGGAGTGGGAAGGATTCCGCCGTAGTCGGCATTGTAGGAAAATCCAAAAGTTTAGATTTTCCCACAATGCTTATCTTTTGGTCTTTGGTTCGGAATAGTGTAGTGCTGGCGGTCTATCTCTTGTTTTCGGTTGCTTGCTTCCTTACCGTACATGAGCATTCGCGCCGGGGTTATCGTTGCCGTACCCCTCCATGAGGTTAATGCCGCCCCAAATGCCAAGTCCTGCGCCAAGCGCGATTACCAAAGTCTGCAATACGTCAACTGCGCTGTTGAAAAAATCCATATAAACCTCGCTTTCTGCCGCTAAAACGGCTCAAAAAATGTTGTTGGAAATAAAAATGCCGCCGTTTTTATTCGGCGGCTGCGTCCTCGTCGGACAAATCTATTTCGTATATGTCAAAGGGTTCGTCGGGCTTTACGATTGCCGGACGGGTGGACATATACCGTTCAACGTCAAAAGCGTTTTTCTTGTCGAAGTCGGAAAGGTATTTGTAGTTCGGGTGCTGCGTTATATCGTACTTATCGCTGAAAAAGGGGCGCACGCCGCGCAACTGCAAAATACATTTTCCTCCGTCCATAACTGCGATTTCGTCCTGTGTCATCAACTCCTTTCCCAATTTCTGATAATTGAGGCCATGAGAAACCTGCGTGCCGCGATTTTCGGAAGTGTTGAAACTGTCGATTGTTTCACGTCCCAAGTTCTCCGAAATATCCTTTGCATTTTTCCCGCGCCCTCCCAAAAACAAGGTGCTGTCGGCATTGTCAAGTATGATTTCTGCCGCGTCCTTGTAAATGGCTTTTAGCTGGCTCTGCGATTGCAGAATGATAGAAGCCGAGATTTCCCGGCTGCGGATTGTGGCAATCAATTTTTCAAACTGCGGGATTTGTCCAATGTTTGCAAACTCGTCTAACAGGCAGCGAACATGAACCGGCAGCTTGCCGCCGTATTCGTCGTCGGCCTTGTCGCACAAGAGATTAAATAACTGCGATTGCAGCATAGCGATAACAAAATTAAACGTGCTGTCCGTATCGCTCATAATCAAAAACAAAGCTGTTTTTCTGTCGCCTAACGTGTCAAGTTCTAATTCGTCGTAGGACATAAGATCGCGCAATTCCTTTATATCAAAAGGAGCGAGCCTCGCACCGCAAGAAATGAGGATTGATTTTGCGGTTTTGCCCGCCGCCAATTTATATTTTCGGTACTGCTTCACCGCGAAATGGTCGGGGTCGCGTTCTTCCAAGTCGGCAAACAGCAAATCGACGGGGCTTTGATATTCCTCGTCGTCCTCGCGGGCTTCGCTGGCGTTGATAAGTTCCAACAGGGTAATAAAGTTCATTTCCTCGGCGGGGGCTTCGTACCAGATGTAGCCCACCAACGCGCAATACAAAAGCCGTTCTGCCTTTACCCAAAAATCCTCCGCGCTTTTTTCTCCCTCGTAGAGTAGGAATGAGCCGCCTTGCGGCATTACTGCCGTAGGTTTGCCCAAACCCCTCCCAGAACCGGACGTACACCTCTCGATGTATCCGGCTCGCCATTATTGCTTCAAATCAGTGTCGTTCAAGGGTGGTGAAT
>NZ_LT707026.1 GCF_900155735.1 Intestinibacillus massiliensis | reverse complement strand
AAAAAATAAATGGTTTTTCTGAAAATTGTTGGGATATGATTGAAAGATCATACTACAAAATAGCTAAAAAATAACCGAGATAACTCAATAATTCGAGATAAGGGAAACCTTATCCGCTAAATAAATTCCACTCTACGACCGTGGAGTGGTCTTACAGCTGGTCAAGCTGTAAAGGGCGCAAGGGGAATGCCTTGGCACTGAGAGCCGATGAAGGACGCGACAAGCTGCGATAAGCTTCGGGGAGCCGCAAATGGGCTTTGATCCGGAGATTTCCGAATGGGGAAACCCGGCAGGGCAATACTCTGTCAGCGTGCACTGAATACATAGGTGTACGTGGGGAACCGCCTGAACTGAAACATCTAAGTAGGGCGAGGAAAAGAAATCAACCGAGATTCCGCTAGTAGTGGCGAGCGAACGCGGAAGAGGCCAAACCAGGGGGAGCAATCTCCTTGGGGTTAGGACGGCAACATGCAGTAAGAACCTTTAGCTGAACACTTTGGGAAGAGTGGCGATACAGGGTGATAGCCCCGTAAGCGAAAAGGGTTTTACGCTAGCCGGATCCAGAGTACCACAGGACACGTGAAACCCTGTGGGAATATGGGGGGACCATCCTCCAAGCCTAAATACTACTCAGTGACCGATAGAGAAGCAGTACCGTGAGGGAAAGGTGAAAAGGACCCCGGGAGGGGAGTGAAAAAGAACCTGAAACCTTGTGCCTACAAGCACCGAGAGCACGTTAATGTGTGATCGGGTACTTTTTGTAGAACGGTCCGGCGAGTTAATGTACGTAGCGAGGTTAAGGGACTGGAGTCCCGGAGCCG